>CAWFBP010000001.1:0-1445829 GCA_963814085.1 uncultured Solirubrobacterales bacterium
GCCGATCTTCGAGGCGGATTTTAAGCCGTGCAGCTACGGTTTCCGTCCGAAGCGCCGCGCCAAGGACGCGATCGCTGAGATTCACTACCTCGCTTCGCCCACACGGAACTACGAGTGGGTGTTCGAGGCAGACATCACGGCGTGCTTCGATGAGATCTCCCACTCGGCGCTATTGGGCCGCGTGCGGGCACGAATCGAGGATAAGCGCATCCTCGGACTGGTGAAGGCGTTCCTGCGGGCCGGCATCCTCACGGAGGCTGGGTTGAGCCGGGACACGATCACCGGCACCCCACAAGGCGGGCTGCTCTCACCATTGCTTGCCAACATCGCCCTGTCTGTCTTGGACGAGCACTTCACGCGCAAGTGGGAAGAACTCGGGCCAAGCTGGACACGCGCCAAGCGCCGCCGCGCTGGTGTGCCGGCCTACCGCCTCGTTCGCTACGCGGACGACTTCGTGGTCATGGTCGGCGGTACCCGCACGAACGCTGAAGCGCTCTGGGATGAGGTGAGCACGGTGCTCGCTCCGATCGGCTTGCGCCTGTCGGAAGAGAAGACGAGGGTCTGCCACATCGACGAGGGGTTCGACTTCCTCGGGTTCCGCATCCAGCGGAGAGCCTGGAGAGGCCGGGCCGGCAAGCGAGCGGTCTACACCTACCCATCCAAGAAGGCCTTGGCCTCCGTGATGGAAAGGGTTCGCAGGGCCACTCGCCGCAAGCGTCATCGAACGCTCGCCGAGCTGCTGCGCCAGCTCAACCGCATTCTGCGGGGATGGTGCAGCTACTTCAGACACGGGGTGTCCTCGCGCACGTTCAACTACCTCGACCACTTTGCGTGGTGGAGAGTCGTTGGCTGGCTGCGCAAGCGCCACCACGGGCTGAACTGGGGGACGCTCAGCCGCCGCTACCTCCCCGGATGGGAGATACGCGACGGCGGTATCGAGATGTTCCGGCCACAAAGGGTCGCGGTCAGCCGCTACCGCTACCGGGGCACCCGAATCCCCACCCCCTGGACGAGCAAGGAGGGAGAAACACTCCCACCAACGGCATGAACCCGTGGAGAGCCGGATGCGCGGAGACGTGCAAGTCCGGTTCGGAGGGCGGGCCGAGGAAACGGACCGGGCGAAACCCCGGCACCGCGCCTCGGCCCGACCCCTACACCTATGTCAGCACCTGGTCGGGTGTGTGCTATGTCGCGTTCGTGATCGACGCTTTCTCCCGGCGGATTGTTGGCTGGAAGGCTGACGCGACGATGCAGACGAGTCTTGTGCTCGACACGCTGGAGATGGCGCTCTGGGCGCGTGACCACGCTGGCCTCCCTGTCGGTGAGGGAATAATTCATCACTCCGATGCCGGCAGTCAGCTTGGGCTCAACCGGTCGTCGCAACAGCCACGGTTGTCTGTGATTGATGCCCATTTTTATCAGGTGGTGTGGTTACCCTCTTCTTGGGAGGCAGAGACGACCCCGAAGGGGCCGTACTCCGAAGGACTGGTAACGCTTGTGCGCTCGTCGCGTTCGCGTAGTGCTGTGGCGTATTGAACGGAGGTGAGCGGGCTGGATGCTTGCGAGTGCGCGCTGCTGTGGGTCAGCTCGGCGTTGCTGCTGTTGAGGAAAGGTACTCGTCGAGGGCTTCGGCGGGGGTTCTCCAGTCGAGTGTCTTGCGAGGCCGGCTATTGAGCGTGGCAGCGACCGCGGCGAGGTCCTCGACGGTGTGTCTTGCGAGGTCTGTGCCCTTCGGGAAGTATTGGCGGAGCAGGCCGTTGGTGTTCTCGTTGGTCCCTCGCTGCCAGGGGCTTTGAGGATCACAGAAATACACTTGAAGCCCGCTGTCGATTGTGAGCTGTGCGTGTTGTGTCATCTCAGCACCTTGGTCCCAGGTCAGCGATCGGCGCAGCTGCTCGGGCAGCGTGGTGATCTGATTGGTGATAGCGTCGCGCACCGCCTCGGCGCCGCGGCCAGCGAGCGGTGGCCCGTTCTTGACTCTTTGGCCGCCGTGGCCGGGCATCGGTGGTAGGTGAAGCAGCATTGTGAACCGGGTGGTGCGCTCCACGAGCGTTCCGATCGCAGTCCGGTCTGCACCGAGGATGAGGTCGCCCTCCCAATGGCCAGGTATAGCTCGGTCCTCGGCCTCTGCGGGACGCTCGCTGATCATGATCTGCTCGGTGATGAAGCTCTTGCCTTTCCCGCGGACGCGGGCTCTGGGGACCCTGAGCGCCCTGCCACTGCGCAAGCAGGCGGTGAGCTCGCGCCGCAGCGCGCCGCGGCCCTGCACGTAGAGCGCTTGGTAGATCGCCTCGTGCGAGATTCGCATCGACTCATCATGCGGGAAATCTAGGCGCAGCCGGTTGGAGATCTGCTCCGGGCTCCACGCCCTCGCCCACTTGCGGTCTTGGCGATGCGGCTTGTTGCGACCCTTCCAAGGCGCCGTCGCGGGCCCTGGCACCGCTGTGCCGTTGGGTCGGCGGACCTGGCCGGAGAGCCGCTCCTGCACGTACTCGCGCAGCTGGGCGTTGGTGGCAAGCTTCGCGGTCTTCGGGCGGCGCGCCATCAGCTCTGCCTTCCACTGCGCGACCGAGGCACGGTAGTCGAGCTTCCCACCGCGAGTGGCAGCGTTGCGGCGCAGCTCCCTGGAGATCGTTGATGGAGCACGCCCCAACCGGCGGGCGATCTCCCGAACCCCGGTACCTTGGGCCTTCAACAGCGCGATCTCCTCCCGCTCCGCAAACGACAGATACCGGCCTGAGATTGGGTCAAGCATGAACGTTGGCATCCCGCCACGATCCCTGAACCACCGGCCGCCAGCCGCCTGCGACGCTCCGACGGCCAGCGCAGCGTCCTCACTGCTCAAACCCCTCGCGATCTCACGCCAGAACAACCGCTCCACATCGCGACGCAGCGACGGCGCCCCCGGCGACTTCAACAGCGCCCTGCCCGTCAACTCCTTCATCCACCCCGCTGGCCTGCCCATAAACACCTCCACAATCAAGGTGTTGCGAGGACCAGTTGAATCCGCCCAGTATACCAGTTTTGCGTTCACCCAGAGACTCGTCGACACTGGCGTGGACCCCTCGATCGGGTCTGTCGGAGATGGGTACGACAACGCGCTGGCCGAGACAACTATCGGACTCTACAAGACCGAGCTGATCAACCCTCAGCGGCCGTGGAAGGCGCTTGATGAGGTCGAGTTCGCGACGCTGGAGTGGGTCGACTGGTACAACAACGCTCGGCTGCATGGAGCGTGCGAACGGCTCCCCCCGGCCGAGTTCGAGGCTAACCACCTGGCAGCTCAAACGTAGGCCTGTGGACATGCCGGGCTGTGGACAGCAAGCTGACCACAGCCCTTGGACAACCCCTCCCGGGTTGCCCACATGACCACAGGCCCAGCCACTCCCGACACTCATATTTATGGTATAACTGACACAGTTACTCAAACGACCAGCCTCCAACGAACTCGGGGCGGTTCAGTCGATGCTCCTGTTCTCGTACGAACAGTAGCCCGACTAGAGGCTTCTCGTGCGCCTCCGCGCCAACCTTACCCGAACGGTGCTCGCCTTGTGAATGTGGACGCTTGTTCCGATAGGCGTGAACACGAGCACGACGCGCACATCGAGCGTCTCCCCTCGCTCGAGCGCCGCGAGTACCTTTGCGCTCGGCCTGACGTGAATCTTGTAGAGGCCGGCGGCAGGAATCGTGACTTTCGTGCGCCCGTAGCGCACCTGGCTATTGCCTTTGCACGTCTTCGCCCGATGTCCACGCCTGTTCCCGTCGCTTCGGCTTGGTGTACATCTCTCGCCTCGCTTGAACGCGGCGGCGTGTGCTGCGTTGCGGCTCGCGGTCACCGCCCGGGCCCCTACTTCCCCGTATGCTTCGCCTTCGCCGGCCTCAGGGAAGTCATATTCGACGGTGATCCCGCCAGTCGTGGGATTGATATGGGCCTTTCCCTTCTCGCGCGGTGGGTACTTCGCAGGCCCGCTACCCCGGGGAGAGCCGCCTCCTGGAGAACTGCCCGTGGGCTGCTGCTCGGGGGAGGAGGGCGTGAAGTATGTGAACGCTTGCCCCGCGCCGTTGACCACCATGCAGAAGGGTCCAGACACACACGACACCGACGAGAAGCCGCCGTTGATCTCCAGTTCGTCCCACGCGCCCCAGACGCCGTTTTCGAAGATCGCGGCGGCACCGTCGAATCTCGGGATAGCCATACAGAAAGAGGTTGACGCGCAGGACACCGAGCCGGCGTCGATCCATCCACGGTCCGGTAGCCGGGGGATTTCGGTGGGCGCACTCCACCCCGAGCCGTCATAGACAAGCGCCTCCCCGTAGGCCGGTGGCCCGATCCCTTCGAAGTGTTCGGTGACCGCGACACAAAACGACGATGAGACGCATGACACCGACCACAGATTGCCTTCGGTGTAGATCTGCTGCGGCGAGCCCCACGAACCATTGCTGTAGATCAGGGCGTCGTGACGGCCTACGGCGACGCAAAAGCTTTCAGACGCGCACGAGACCGACCGCAGGGCGAGTTCGGTGTCGATCTCGCTCGGCGCGCCCCAGGCACCGCCTTTGTATGTGATGGCATACCCTACTTCGTGTTTTTCCACGAAGTGTTCTGTGAGCGCCACACAGAAGGACACGGTGGGGCAGGAGACGGCGTTCACGTCGCCTTCGGGGTCTATCGTGCTCGGTGCGCTCCATCCTGAGCCGTCATAGCTCAACGCGTAACCGTGCTGGCGACCACCGGTCGCCATGCAGAACGCTTCGGTCGGGCACGACACCGACTCAAGGCCGCCTTCCGCGTCGATCTGAGTCGGCGCGGTCCACGTCGACCCGTTGTAGTGCAGTGCCCGGCCGTGGCCGTCCACCGCCTCACAGAACGACGAGCTCGAACACGACACCGAACTCAAACCGCCACCGCCCACCGGCACAGGGCCACTCCAGCTGCTCCCGTTATACGTCGAGGCGTAACCGCCAACCGCCATACAGAAGGATTCGGTCGCACACGACAAACCGCCCGACGCCGAGCGTTCGCTCACCTGCCCGGCGGAACTCCATGCCACACCGTTGTATCTGATCGTCTCTCCGCCGGCCGACATACCCATGCAGAACGATTCAGAACGGCAGTCCACTGTCGCGATCGTGCCTTCGTCGCCGACACGATTGGGCGCGCTCCACCCGCTGCCGTTGTAGGTCACCTCATCGCCGAAGTTTCCCACCGCGACGCAGAAAGACGGAGAACCACAGGACACCGCGTGCAACGCGTTCTCATATTCGGTGTCGATCTCGCTCGGCGCGCTCCACATCGAGTCGTTGTATGTGACTGCGTAGGCCGGTCCACCGTTCGGGTCCCCCACCGCCATGCAGAACGATTCAGAGGTGCACGAGACCGAATCGGCTTCCTTGCCAAGATCCGTTACCGTGCCCCACTCGCTGCCGTTGTATATCGACGCATCGCCTGACCCGCCGACCGCGACACAAAACGAAGCCGAGACGCACGACACCGACGTCAGATCGGTGGAAGGCGATACCGCCGAACCCCAACCGCTGCCGTCGTAGACGAACGCGTGCCCCGAGCCATCCATAGCCATACAGAACGAGGACGACGGGCAGGACACCGAGAACAGCTGACCATCGGGGTCGATCAGGGTCGCTTCGCTCCAGCTCCCATCGCTGTAGACCGCGACCGAACCATACCCAGACGTCCAGCCCACCGCCGCGCAAAAGGATCCAGACGCACACGACACCGAAGGCGCGTAGATGGCCGGGTCGACCGGTTCAGGCGCCGACCAATCCGCGGCGGTAGCCGTCGAGCACCCTATCGCCACTAGTAGCGAGACCGCGAACGCACCAACAAGCCGAACCATCAATGAGCAGCGCATGCGCAAATCCTAACCGTCGGATCGCGAATGGGCAGCCTCCCCCCTCACGCGGACGTATGGCAAGCGCTTGTGCTTCGCTACGCCAGCACATGCGCAGGTGGTCAGGATCGGTGCTTGCGCAAAGGACGCGGTGCTCAGGCGTCCTTGAGCCGGTCCCGTTGGCTAGGATTCAGTAATCGCCATCGACGAGCGAGGCTGGGCAGATGACATCGACAAGCAACGGGAAGGCCGGGCTCCGTACCCATTCCAGTTCTCGCCCTCGACAGACGCACATGGCGTTCTGATGGGGCCGGTATGCGGTCTTAGCCGAGTGGTTGCTAGGTTCTCGCGCGCTACGGGGCGGGGGGCCGCCGTCTTTGGAGTTGCGCTGGCGCTCGGGCTGGCCGCGGCGTCGCCGGCTGCTGCCAGCCCGTGGACAACAGCGACCAACCTCTCAGAAGAAGGCCAGAACGCGTACTCACCCAAGGTCGCGGTTGACGGCGCGGGCGGCGCGATCGTCGTGTGGACGCGCTACAACGGCAGCAAGGACGTCGTGCAAGCGGCGCTCAAGCCCGCTGGCGAACCATGGGGCAAACCGGTCACCCTCTCTGAAGCAGGCGAGGAAACATCCGAACCCCAGGTCGCAATGGATCCCGCGGGCGACGCGGTCGTCGTGTGGCGGCAGTTCAACGGCAGCGACTACATCGTGCAAGCGGCCGTCAAGCCAGCGAGCGAACCCTGGGGCAAACCGGTCACCCTCTCTGAAGCAGGCGAGGAAACATCCGAACCCCAGGTCGCAGTGGATCCCGCAGGCGACGCGGTCGTGGTATGGCGGCGCTTCAACGGCAGCGACTACATCGTGCAAGCGGCCGTCAAGCCAGCGAGCGAACCCTGGGGCAAACCAGCCACCCTCTCCGAAGCAGGCCAGGAAGCATCCGAACCCCAGGTCGCAGTGGACGCCGCCGGAGAAGCGACCGCCGTGTGGCGGCGCTACAACGGCAGCGACCACGTCATCCAGGCGGCGGAGGAGCCGGCTGGCGAACCGTGGAGCAAACCAGCCACCCTCTCCGAAGCGGGCCATGAAACATATGAACCCCAGGTCGCCGTGGACGGCGCGGGCAACGCGACCGCTGTCTGGGGGTACTACAAGGAATATCTCGACTCATTCGTGCAGGCGGCGGTCAAGCCGGCGGGCGGACCATGGGGCGAACCGGCCATCCTCTCCGAAGCAGGCCAGGAAGTATCTGAACCCCAGCTTGCGGTGGACGCCGCGGGCGACGCGGCCTCGGTATGGGATAGCTTCGACTACGGCGATTGTTACTGTGTGCAGACGGCGGTCAAGCCGACGGGCGAACCATGGGGAGGAACAGACTGGCTCGCGGTCGGCCACCACCCTCGAGTTGGAATTGACGCCGCCGGAGACGCGATGGACGTCTGGGGCGAATACTCCGGCCCCGGCGACATCGTGCGAGCGGCACTCAAGCCGGCGGGCGAGTCTTGGGGAATAGCGGCCAAGCTCTCAGAAGCAAACGCGGAATCCAACCCCCAGGTTGCGATGAACGCCGCGGGCGACGCGACCGCGGTGTGGACAAGCCAGATCGGCCCTGGCCTCGGCCTCGATAACTACATCGTCCAGGCGGCGCAGTTCTCCCCCTCCAGCGCGTTCACGATCGAAACGCTGCAGAAGCTCTCGAATGAACCCACCTACATCAAGACCGAACTGAACGCCAAGGTCGCTGACACCGTGGACTACGAGATCATCGTCAAGAACACCGGCAGCACGAGCTTGAAATTCGGAGCACTGAAAGACAGCGCATGCGAAAGCATCAGTCCTGCCGGGCTCACGGAGCTCGAAGCCAGCACCGAAGAGACCTTCACCTGCACGCACAAACTCACGGCCTTCGTCAAATACAGCAACGAAGCGTCGATCGAAGGCGACCAAGTAACCGGCACCAAGACGTCCAACAGGGTGGCTGTGGCATTGGCGCCGGTCTACGAAGCGCCCGCGGGAACGGCAGACTCGAACAGCGGCACTTGTGTAGAATCTCGGGTTGCCGTCTTTGTCTGCTCGGACCTGCGCGCGGCTGTGGTGCATGCGAATGCCGCTCCAGGCTCGACGGTTAAGCTCGAACACGGTGTCTATCGGCTTGGTGAAGCGCACGGGTATCCGTCTGGGGCGCGTGCCTTTCTCGAAATCACAGCGAGCGTGACGATCCAGGGCGCAGGACCTGGAGAGACGACAATCGAACAGACGGACGGCCGCGATCCGGTGATCGTCATTCCCTACAGTGCGGGTTTCTCGCAGATCGAAATAGAAGGCGTAAAGCTCACCGGAGGCGTAGGGGCAGGCTGGGAACAAGGTGGCGGTGCGCTTAGGATCCTAGGCAGCGGAACAGCAGCCTCCTCGGTCACGCTCACCAACGACGATCTCACGGGCAACCTCGCGCACGCCGAAAGCGCCATGGGTGGCGCGATCTTCAACATGCGCACACTCAACGTGATCGACTCCACCGTCGCGCATAACACCGCGCTCTCCGAGGGCGCCGACACGTACACCGAAACTGGAGTAGCGTTCGGCGGGGGCATTTTCAACGATGGTCATCTGCTCATCGCAGGCTCGACGATCGCCGACAACACGGCGGAAGCGGGCGGCTTTAAAAGTAAGGCTGTGGGTGGTGGTGTGAATAGCGGCGTCGAAGCCTTTAGCAACGAAGCCACGGCTGCGATCGCGAACACGACGATCACCGGAAACATCGCCAGTGCCGGCACCACCGTGAACCCGCCGTTCGTGTATGGCGGCGGGGTTGCCATCGACGGGGGCACCCTCAACCATGTGACCCTGTACGGCAACACCGCAAGCCCAGTCAACGCGTCGGAGTCATGGGGCGGCAACATCTACGAGCCGCAGAACGGAGGCGGCACCTGGATCAATAACTCCATCGTCGCTGATGGCAGCGCATCCGAAGGTCCCAACTGCCTGTTCAATAACTTCGGGTCGAACTCGGAAGACAACCGCGATGACCTCGAGGACGGTCCCAGCCGCGGATGCGGGTTCTTGCCGGAATACGGTTCGCTGCTGGACGTCAGCCCACAGCTTATGCCTTTGGCAGACAACGGCGGGCCCACCGAAACGCTCGCGCCAGAGCCCGGAAGCCCTGTGATCGAAGCCGGTGGGGGCTGCGAAGGGATCTCAGGTGAACGCGGCAGCTCGGGCTGGGCGACTGCGACGGTGCCCCTTGATGTTGACCAGCGCGGCATGCCTCGCAACGGCCACTGCGACATCGGCGCGTTTCAGACCGAGCCCCCGTTCGCTGCCACCCTGCCGCAAATCAGCGGCACCGCGGAAGCCGGGAAGACGCTCACCTGCACGCCTGGCGCCTGGACCGGCGAAGGCACCCTCACCTACAGCTACGACTGGCTCCGCAACGGAGAGCCGACCGGCGATCAGACTACCTCATACACGATCATGCCAAGCGACACCGAAAGCCAGATCGCGTGCCTGGTCACCGTCTCCGGAACCTACGGGTCTACGAAAGCAACCAGCGCTTCGATCGAGGTGCAACCAAACCCTCCCACAGTCGCACCGGGGACTCCATCGTCGGTCACCCAGACCACGGTGACGGTGAACGCAACCGTGAATCCCAACGGGGGAGACGTCACGAAATGCGAATTCGACTACGGCCCAACGGAAAGCTATACGAAACGCGCTCCGTGCGCCGCTCTGCCGGGCTCGGGCGACAGCGCTGTCGCGGTGTCCGCGGCAATCACGGGCCTCGCCGCGAGCACGACCTATTACTTCCGCATTCTCGCGACCAACTCGGCGGGAACAAGCGATGGCACCGGCGAAACGTTCACGACGTCGTCAAATCCACCGACGGGTGAAACCGGCGAGCAGCTAACCCAGGGCGTGCAGTAATGGCCGCGCCCCCGGGTTGAGCGGGGGCGCGGATTACGTCCGGTGGAGCAGGGATTCTTGGGTTGTTCAGATCCTGAATCCCGAGTTTTGGAGGTCACCTTGAAGGTGATGCGTGATGGACGCCCGGTAACCGTAGAAGTCACGTCGGACGGAGCCGGTTTGGTTTCGCATGCGGGCAGCGCGCTGGTCGCCCAGGTGGCCGATAAGGTCGGTCTTACGAGGGCGCTCTCGCGGGGGCTGGCCGGAATCAAGCAGCGGCGTCGTGGTCATGATCCGGGCAGGGTATTCCGCGATCTCGCGGTGATGCTCGTCGACGGTGGCGAGTGCGTGTCGGATCTCGGCGTGGTCCGCGAGCAGGACGCGTTGTTCGGGGCGGTGGCGTCTGACTCGACAGCGTTTCGGATGATCGACCGGGTCGCGTCTGAGCCGGGGTTGCTGGATGCCCTGCGTGTCGCGCACGCCCGCGCCCGGGAGCGGTTCTGGGAGCTGCATGGTGCGCCTGAGCGGCTGACGCTCGATGTCGACGCGACACTGATCACCACGCATTCGGAGAAGGAGAAGGCGGCCGGAACCTACAAGGGCGGCTACGGGTTTCACCCGCTGCAGGTCTACCTGGACGAGACCAGGGAGGCACTCGGTGGCCTCTTGCGCCCCGGGAACGCCGGCTCGAACACCGCCGCGGATCATGTGGCGGCGCTGGACTTGGCGCTGACGCAGATCCCCGCCCGGTACGTGGCGTCTCTGGAGATCTTGGTGCGCGCGGACACAGCCGGCGCTACGCATGGCCTCGTTGACTATTGCCGCGAGGCACGGATGCGCTACTCGATTGGCTACGAGCTGACCGAGAAGGTTCGCGGCGCGATCCTCACAATCCCCACGGACGCGTGGATAGGAGCGCTCGACCAGGACGGGTCGGCCCGCAAGAACGGCGAGGTCTGCGAGATCACCGGCATGGTCGATCTGTCCGGCTGGCCCGAGGACTCCAGGCTGATCGTGCGCAGGGAGCGTCCACACCCCGGAGCACAAATGTCGTTCATCGACCACGACGGGTACCGCTTCCAAGCGATCCTCACCGACCAGGCCGACCCCGACATCGCCGTCCTGGAGTGCCGCCACCGCCAGCACGCGCACGTCGAGGACCGCATCCGTGACGACAAGGACACCGGCCTTTCCAAGTTCCCGTTCAAAGAGTTTCAGCTCAACGAGGTATGGCTGGAGATCGTGATGCTCGCGCACGACCTGATCGTCTGGACCCAAGCACTCCTGCTCGACGGAGAGCTCGCCAAGGCCGAGCCCAAGCGGCTGCGCTACCGGCTACTACACGTCGCTGGGCGCCTCGCGTTCTCCGGCCGCCGCTGCAAGCTCCACCTCCAAGACACATGGCCGTGGACGGCCGAGCTCCTCGCCGCGTTCCAGAAACTCAAAACGCTTCACGCCGCGAGCAGCTGAGACCAGCCACCAGCGACCCCGCCACCACCCAGAAGACCACCCGGTCACCCGGCCGTAATCACCGCTGCCCCGAAACAAGCCAAGCACACGCCCCGCTCCCGCGGGAACGCACCACAAACAACGCCACCCAACCAGATCACCGATCAACAAGTGACCGACCCACCAAAACAGCCACTCGCAGTCCCCCTCACGCGCCTAGTGCACGTTCCGGGCTAACGACGCGATCGAGCCCGGAAGAAGAAATGGCCGCTGTCAAGAAACATGAAGCAGAAGCCGCGGGAAGAACGGGCGTGCTCGGCGCCAAAGAAACCTTGCCCGACGCCACCCTGACGAAGACATCCCTGACGGCCGGCTCGGAAGGCACGCTCAGCGTCGAGGTGAGCTGCCCGGGCGGAACGATCAGCTGCACCGGCACGATCACACTGAAGACACTCAACGTCGTCAGCGCGGCGACAGCGCATCAAGCCAAGAAGGGCAAGGCGACGATCCTGACCCTCGCCACCGGCTCATTCAAAGTTACTGGCGGTCACATGACGACGGTCAAGCTGCGCCTGTCGCCAAAGGCACGCGCACTGCTTGCACGCATGGTGTTGCGCGTACGAGCAACCATCGTTGCTCGGGACCCCGCGGGTGCCATGCACACCACGCAGACCATCCTCACGATCCGCGCCGCGAACGCCAAACACGGCAAAAGGAGCTGAGTGACGCAGTGCCGCGCCTCCACTCGCCGGCACATGGACGTCTGATCGCAACCGTGTTGCATTCAGCGCCACGTACACTCTGCTGGCTGGTTCGGGGTGCTGCAGCGACTTGCGCTTTCGCCCATATGCGAGCGCCTGCGTCCCGGGCCGCCGCGCGCCTCCTTCGGACGAACTCCAGCTGCGAACTGGCGTCGAACCCGTGCTCCCGTTCCCCGATGCGGAAGCAGGCGTCCTGCGAGCACCGGACGATACGCTCCGAACTCGTCCCTAGCGAGCGTGAGCGCGGCCGGTGCTCGGACGCTCGCTCGGCCCGGAGGCTGTCGCATAAACCCCCGCCGGCCTCGCTGAAGCCACTCTGCGCCCCTGGTCTTGAACGCCGAAAGTCGTTGGTCGCCTGCCGACCATGTAGACCGCCGTGGGGGCAGACAATGGCTCTGAGATGCATCTTCGTCGTTGTCGCGCCCGATTTCGCGGGCGACTTTGTGCGACAGCCTCCCCGGAAAGCAGTAGCCACCCGGGTGTTGACCCATGCCGTGAGGCACAGGCACCACGCAGGCTGCTGTCGGTCATTGAAAACTGGGGAGCTTCACGCGAGTTGATCTGGACGGTCTGCGAGCGCCTGCTCAGGCTTTGTGGCTGGGTATCGACTTGGCTGCTCGGATCGTGACCGTCGCGTGGGTTGTGTGGGTCGCTGGGTCGTGAACTGTAAGGGTCGCTCGGGCGTGGATTAGGTGGACGCGCGCTAGGAGCTTTCGTGCCTTGCTGCTGAGCTGTAGCTTGACCGCCGCCGCGTGACCGCCAGGAATCTTGAACGATCTTGCGGCGAGCGTCAGTAGCGCCCCCTTGCTGTTCTTGGCCTCATGGGCAGATGCGCGAGCACTCACGGCTGTTGATGTCTGCAGGACCACGCTGCCTGTGCATTTCTTCGCGGAGCGCGGGCATGTCACATAGGCGTCAAGCGTACCGTTTGCGCTTGCGATCAAAGACTTAGTCGTAAGCGTTGGATTCTTAGGCTGGGGCTCGATTCGGACCGCGTTGTAGCCATAGTTGATATATCCACCACCACAATTATTCCTAGATCACGGGGAACCGCTTGCCCTACTTCTCGTCGAAGGCCTCGAGCTCGGCTTGGGCCTGGTCAGCGTCCTTGGCGGTGTAGATCGGCTTCAGGGCGCGGGCGACTTGCTCGCGATCACGCCGGGGCACGTACTTGAGGCTCGCCCTGATGAGGTGAACGATGCATGTTTGGACTGTCGTCTTCGGGAAGATCGCCTCGATCGCGTCGGGGAACCCGCTCAGCCCGTCGACGCATGCGATCAGGATGTCCCGCACGCCACGCTGTTTGAGGTCGTTTAGGACCTGCATCCAGAACTTCGCGCCCTCGGTCTCTTGAAACCACATGCCGAGCACGTCACGGTCCCCGTCGAGCGTGACCCCGAGCGCGAGGTAGAGCGCGCGGCGCTGCACGCTGCCACCGTCGCGGATCTTCAGCACCATGCAGTCGAGGAACACGACCGGGTAGATGTCCTCCAACGGCCGCTTGGCCCAGTCGCGCACATCGTCCATCACGCCATCGGTCACACGGCTGATCAAGCCACGGCTAACGTTCACACCATAAATCTCCTGCAGGTGCGCAGAGATGTCCCTCGTGGACAGCCCACGGCTATAGAGCGCCAGGATCTTCTCGTCAAACCCCTGAAACCGCCGCTGGCGCTCGCGCACGATCTTCGGCTCAAAGCTCCCGTCCCGATCGCGCGGAGCGTCGATCTCGACCTTCCCGTGCTCGGTGATCAGCGTCTTCGCCGTCGTGCCGTTGCGCTGGTTCGGAGCCCCGCCCAGCGGCTCGCAGTGCGGCTCGTAGCCCACATACTCGGTCAGCTCGACCTCCATCGCCCGCTCGACCAGCCGCTTAGTCAACTGCGCCAACAGCCCGCCAGGCCCAGCGATCTCCTCCTCGCTGCTCGCACCGCCGAGCAGCTCGTCGATCACCTCATCACTGATCCGCCGATCAGACGGCATACCGAGAGCTTGACGCACGTTACGGCGGTCAGCCGCACGATCGACGGCCTCATCGACCAGTTCCGACGAGAGCTCACGCCCCCGCCGACCCGCGGACGGGCCCCCCGCCGCGGACGCGCCGCGGTCGGTACCGGTCCGCTGCGCTCGCCCTTCGGGCTCCCTCCACTCCCCGGTACCAACCGCGGGGAACACCAGCTCCTGCGACTCCATGTGATCCTGCGTAGTAGTAGGCATGACGACTCTCTTTCGCTCATGATCGCGGTAGGGACCGCCGTTGCCGGCGGCCCCCCGCGCAGATCCCAGCGTGCGCTGCTAACGCACTGGGCTCCTCCCTTGGGTGCGAGCGTCGAATCGGGCGACAGGCCAGGGATGGGTGACTTGGAGGAACGGAAGCCATCGTGCTCGCAGACGTCGCATCCGTGCCCAGGTCAACCGTGTGCGCTGGCTGCGACGCCGTAGCGCCATGAACCAGCGCCGGACGGCCTCGGAGCGGAAGGCGTGCAACGCCCGCTGATTACCCGGCACGCCGTAATAGTTGGCGTGCCCGCGCAGGACACTGGCGAGCCAGCGTCCCTGCTCTGGGATGGGCTGATCGCGGCGTCGTAGCAACTCGCCCCGCAGGGCGTGCAGCTTGGCCCGCGACCGCTTCGAGTCGGTGATGCGCCTCAGCACGAACCGCCCCTTCCGGGTCTTCCCGCAGATATGCGTGAAGCCAAGAAACTGGAACGTCTCAGGCTTGCCGAGACCCCGCTCTTTCCGTTGCTGGGCAGCGAACCGCCCAAACCGGATCAGCCGGGTCTTCTCGGCGTTCAGCTCCAGCGAGAACTTCGCGAGTCGCTCGCGAAGATCAGCCCAGAACCGATCAGCGTCCTCCCGATACTCGAAACCCACCACGAAATCGTCAGCGAAGCGCGTGATGACCATGCCGCCGCGCGCGTGCCGTTGCCTCCATTGGTAAGTCCACAAGTCGAAGACGTAGTGCAAGTAGATGTTCGCCAGGAGCGGTGAAACTGAAGCCCCCTTGCGGAACGCCTTCCTCGCACGCCGTCCACGACCTGTTCTCGATGACCCCCCCGCTCAACCACTTCCGGATCAAGCGCAAGACCCGTTTGTCCGCGATCCGGTGCTCCACAAACCGCTCCAGCCAGCGATGGTCAAGGCTGGAGAAGTAGTCGCGGAAATCCGCGTCGAGCACCCAGTTCACCCGCTTCCGCAGAATCCCGGTCGGGCGACCCCCTTCCCTCCACCACCTCCGCGACCCCGCCCGGGGCCTTGTTCGGCAGCTTCGCAGGTACTACGAGATCGTCTGACTTCCCACGATCGTGCATCACGGGATTACGGCCTGAGCCTTCCCCGCACGACCCGCCCTACCATCACCACAAGCGGATGACCGTGGGACCTCCCGGTTCTCGCATCTGAAGATTCCGTGCATGCACAGGTTCCTCGACCCCGCGGGTCCGCCAACGGCTCGCGAAAGCGCCGCCAACGGTGTTGCCTTCCGCACTGTAGGACAGCGTCGGCACCCCGGACAAGAAGATTACGAGGCTCAATAGCCCAGCCTGCACGTACCCCTACCAACGCTTCGCCGCCGCCCTCACGGACAGCCGACGCACGGCTCGAGGCCATCGTGGACCGCTAACCCTTCGATGTTGGACTCTCTCATTCCTTTCTCCAGACCGGCTTATCCCGGCGCTTTCCCTACACAGTTCCTATGACACTCCCCCGCCTCGGCGGGAGTGTCCGAGGATCTGTGTAGGCACGAGCGAAAGAGATCGCTATGCCTACTACTACGCAGGATCACATGGAGTCGCAGGAGCTGGTGTTTCCCGCGGTCGGTACCGTGGAGTGCAGGGAGCCCGGAGGGCGAGCGCAGCGGACCGGTACCGACCGCGGCGCGTCCGCCGCGGGGGCCCCGGCCGCGGGCCGGGGGCGGGAACTCTCTCTGGAGCTGGTCGATGAGGCCGTCGAGCGTGCCGGTGGCCGCCGCCGTCTGCGGCAAGCTCTGGGGATGCCGTCGGAGCGGATCAGCGATGAGCTGGTCGATGAGCTGCTCGCTGGCGCGAGTACCGAGGAGGAGATCGCTGGGCCCGGCGGGCTGCTGGCGCAGCTGACCAAGCGGCTGGTGGAGCGGGCGATGGAGGTCGAGCTGACCGACCATGTGGGCTACGAGCCGCACTGCGAGCCGCCCGGCGGCGCGGAGAACCAGCGCAACGGCACGACTCCGAAGACGCTGATCACCGAGCATGGGAAGGTCGAGCTCGACGCTCCCCGCGATCGGGACGGGAGCTTTGAGCCGAAGATCGTGCGCAAGCGTCAGCGCCGGTTCGTCGGGTTCGACGAGAAGATCCTCGCGCTCTACAGCCGCGGGATGTCGGTGCGCGACATTGAGGCGCACCTGGCCGAGATCTACGGCGTGAGGGTTGGCCGTGACCTGATCAGCCGCGTGACCGACGCGGTTATGGACGACGTGCGTGACTGGGCCAAGCGGCCGCTGGAGGACATCTACCCGATCGTGTTCCTGGACTGCATGGTGCTGAAGATCCGCGAGGGCGGCACGGTGCAGCGCCGCGCGCTCTACCTCGCCTTGGGCGTCACGCTCGACGGGGACCGTGACGTGCTGGGCATGTGGTTCCAGGAGACCGAGGGCGCGAAGTTCTGGATGCAGGTCCTCAACGATCTGAAGACCCGCGGCGTGCAGGACATCCTGATCGCGTGTGTCGACGGGCTCAAGGGGTTCCCAGAGGCGATCGAGGCGATCTTCCCCAAGACGACCGTCCAAACATGCATCGTTCACCTCATCAGGGCGAGCCTGCGCTACGTGCCACGCCGCGATCGCGAGCAGGTCGCCCGCGCCCTGAAGCCGATCTACACCGCCAAGGACGCCGACCAGGCGCAAGCCGAGCTCGAGGCCTTCGACGAGAAGTGGGGCAAACGGTTCCCGGTGATCACCCAAACCTGGCTGAACGCCTGGGAGCACGTGACACCGTTCCTCGCGTTCCCCGACGAGGTCCGCCGCGTGATCTACACGACGAACGCGATCGAGGCGCTCAACCGCCAGCTGCGCAAGGCGATCAAGACCAAGGGCAGCTTCCCGACCGAGGACGCCGCGCGCAAGCTCGTCTACCTCGCTCTGCAAAACGCCGTCCCACAATGGACAAAAACCCGCAACTGGACAGCCGCACTGCTCGCATTCAAGATCCACTTCGGCGACCGCGTCCCCGACACTGCAAACTAACCATCACTAGTTGACACGCACGGAGTCACTGTTACAATTAACCAAGAACCCAGCCTACACAGTTAATCTGACGCCCTCGCCTCGGCTGCCGCTGGCTGTAGGTAGGTGGGAGGGCGGGTGCCGTCACATGTGTCAGGAGCGCTCAGCGCGTGGGCATGGGATCGGGCGTCCTCAGTCGTCGTTTAGTGCGGCTCTGTATGCGCGGGTGAGCTCCTTCTCGCCGGCCGCGTTGGTGTCGAGGGCTCGCTCGAGTGCTACGCCTGTGTTGATTGCCATGGCGAGCTTTGCTGCGGTCTCGGCGTTTTGGGGGGAGAGCTCGGGGGCTCGCTCTAGCAGGATCTCGGTGATGCTCGCGCGCAGCTTGACGTTGCGGACTATGAGTTGCTCGGCTAGCTCGGGATGGCGTGCGGCGTGGATAGTGAACTCGAGCAGGGCCAGTGTCCAGCCGGGGTCTTCGTCTAGGAGGGCGCGGTAGCGGCGCGCGGCGGTCTCGAGGTCGCGTGATTGCACGAGCACGGTGCGCCGCACGGCGACTTCCTGGTCGAGTACGGCGAGGAACAGGCCCTCCTTGCCGTCGAAGTTCGCATACAGAGCGCCCCTGGTGTAGCCGGCACTGGCAGCCAGGCTCTCCGCGGAGGCCCGGTGAAAGCCGTACTCGCGAAACGCTGATTTCGCCGCCTCGATCAGGCGGCGGCGGGTGTGGGCTTGAGACTCTCGACGGGTCGGGCGACTTGACATACGTGTTGTATCTGGATATTCTGGCATACATAGTGTATCTGGATCTTGGGATTGGAGTCAGATGAAGCCGAGTGAGACAATCGAGGTCGTCCGCCGCGCACGCTCGGAACTAGCCGCCGAGCGACTCGCGCGGGCGCAGATCGAGGCCCGCCAAGCCGCACACGTATCCGCGCTGCTACGCGACGCGGCGGCGCGCTGCCCATTCCATGCACACAGACTGCAAGGACACGACCTGCGAGCGGCGGCCGTGCTCTCAGAGCTCCCGGTCATGAGCAAGGAGGACCTGGTCGGATCCTTCGATGAGATCACCACGGATCGGCGGCTGACCAGCGCGAGCGTCGAGCGCCACGCGGCCAGTATGAGCGACGAGGACCCACTGCTGTTCGGCGAGTATCGAGTCCTCGCGACCGGAGGCAGCACGGGAATGACCGCCTACCTCCCGTTCGACCGCTCCTCGTGGCTGTCGGTCCTCGCCCCGTTTTTGCGAGTCGCCCTGACCCACGGCTACGGACCGCGCTTCCCACGGCGCCGGCCGGGCCGCCACGGTGACCGCAGGTGGGCCGCTTCACATGACCCACCGGACGGCCACATCCAGCCGCTCGAGCGTCTACCGGTACCTGCGCCTTGACGTGACGACACCGGTGAGCGAGCTCGCTCGCGCCCTGGGCGAGTTCCGCCCAGACGTCCTGGGCGGCTACCCAAGCGTCCTTGCCGCGCTCGCCGAGGAGCAGCACGCCGGACGCCTTGACATCTCCCCGCGCTGGGTGCTGTGCAGCTCCGAGCAGTTGCGGGCATCTGCGCGTCGGGCGATCCGCGACGCGTGGGTCGATCCGTTTGACATCTACGCCACGACCGAGACGGGCGGCGCGCTGGCGTTCGAGTGCACGGCCCACGAAGGGATGCATATTCGCGAGGAGACCTGCCTCGTCGAGGCCGTCGACGAGGAGGATCGGCTCGTCCCCGACGGTGAGCACGCCGCCGCGCTGCTCGTGACCAGCTGGCTGAACAGCACCCTGCCGCTCATCCGATACCGGATCGAGGACCCCGTACTCATCACCTCCGAGCCGTGCCCGTGCGGCCGGGCGAGCAAGCGCATCCTAAAGCTCAGCGGCCGCCAAGAGGAGACTCTCGAGCTCCCCGGGCTCGACGGCGCCCGGATCGCCATCCACCCCAACCACTTCCAGGAGACGATCGAGGAGCGCCCCGAGGTCGCCCGCTACCAGGTGCTCCACACGCCGCAGCAGATCACCGTCTCCGTGGTCGCGCGCAACGGCCATGACTCCCGCTGGACAGGCGAGCTAGCCAGTGCCCTCATCACCCGGCTGCATACGCTCGGCGCCGACCCACCCCCTATCACGGTGACCCTCGTGGAGGAACTCGAGAGGCCCGCAACCCCAGGCGCGAAGCTGAAGGTCATTCGCTCCGAAGCGAATCGCCTCGCCAACTGACCAATGTCACTACGCGAAGCCAAGCTACATAAAGTCACGACTCGCTTGTCGAAAACGGGGGCCAAAGGCGAGCGAGGACGCAGAGACGATGTCGATGGTCGCGGCTTGGCGGACCGCGCCGAAGAGCGCCCCGACAGCCCTGCTGTCACGGTCAGCGAGCATCCGAGTGTGAGCTTGAGCAAACTTGATTGCCGTACAAACCGGCTCGCCCGGGCCGCACCGCCACGACCACCAAGTTCTTGCGGATAACGCGAGCCTGCACAGCTGGTGAGGCGCGAACCGGCGTCGTACCCCTGCCTGGGTGGCGAGCCGACGAAGCTCTACGCGTACGGCGGCACTTGACCAGGGGCGTCCGCGGGTCGGACCGTCGATGATGCAGAACAATGGCCCGACAGGCAGATCGAGGCGAGCGGTAAGCCAGGGCTGCAGCTGCTCCCAGCCCCAGGCGTCCATCCCGATCTCACGCCGCCGGCCGCCCTTGCCCTTGCGTACGAGCACAGACCCACGCCTCGGGTCAAGGTCGCGCTCCGCGAGCGCGAGCGCCTCTTGGACACGCAGTCCACCGCGCCAGAGCACGACGATCAACGCATGCGTCCGCCGGCCAGCTCCTTGTCGTGCTCAGGCGCTACCCTGGAACCGTGAAGCATTCGGTTCTGACCACCACCCCGACCGCCGAGAAGCCGGCGCTGAACGACAAGGAGCGCGCTGAGCGCTTGCGGCGGCTTGCGGAGCGCATGTTCAGCCCGGACGGGTTGGATCGGGACACGCTCAAGCACATCGAGCGGCTGACGGGCAACGAGTCGTAAGCGACAGCAGTGGACGTTGTCGAGCTGCTGCAAGGCGAGGCACCGTTCATTGCCGACACCTCAGCGTGGTGGCGGTTCTCCTTGCTTCCTGACGAGTTCGCTGGATTGATCAAGGCAGCGGTAACCGACGAGCGGCTGTGGACCACGCCGATCGTGCGTATGGAGATCCTGTACTCCGCTCGAAGCACCTCCGAGTACATCGCGCTCGAGACAGAACTCGACGCGTTGCGAATCCTGCGCAACGATCGCGCCGTAGCCGACGCCGCGATGAGCGCGATCGGCGAGCTGGCCGAACACAGCGACGGGTATCACCGCGTGCCGCTGACTGATGCACTGATCGCTGCTGCCGCCGCCGAGCACGGCGGCGTCGCGGTGCTCCATCGCGACGCGCACTTCGACAAGCTCGCCGAAGTCCTGACGTTCGAGAAGGTCGAGCTTCCGGGACCCTGACCCGCCGTCTGCATCGCCCGGACGAACACCAGCGCGACCAGCTTCCCATGACACGCCTGAGTCGTCCGGAACGGAAGCCAGACGTAGGTCCGGCGAACCGCACGCATCGCCGTGAAGGCGCTCGTCTCGGGCACTTGCCGACTTCGGCCTGACTCCCGTTCGGGGTCGCCGATTCACCATATGGGAGGGGACGCGATCGGTTGCCTCCGGCGAGCGCCACTTGCGATCTCCTGCTCGGGCTGTTTCCCAAGCGCCGTGCTCGCCCCTACCGACGAGCTCCGGTGCGCGGCGCGGGTGGCTATCTGGTGAGGATGCCGAGGCCGCCGCATGTCTCGGGGTGCCCGACCCTGAGCGTCTGAGAGGAGCAATGGCATGAGGGAGTGCCGATAGTGTGGCGTCAGATCGGTCGCTCGCCGGACACGCGCGATCGCCTAAGGTTGGACGCGGTGTCCGAGCACCTGGACCTTGGCGGACGGCGCATTCTCGTCACGGGCGCGAGCCGTGGGATCGGGTTCGAGATGGCGTCGCTACTGGCGAGCGTGGGCGCTACGGTCATAGCCGTCGCACGCGACGCGGTGGCGCTCGAGCAGGCGGTCGGCGCGTTGAACGGGGACGGGCATCGTGCGCTGGTGCTCGATGTCAGCGACGAGCGGGCGTGGGCGGCGCCGTCGGCTCGCGCCGCGCTGCAGGACGTCGACGGCGTCATCACCGCGGCGGCGGTGCTGGTGCCGATCGGCCCGATCGGCACCTATCCACCGGCCGAGTTTTGGCGGACGATGAGCGTGAACGTGCTCGGCACGATGCTCGCCGTGCACGCTTGCCTGGGGTCGCTGAGATCCCGTCGCGGCGCCGTCGTCACTGTGGCCGGTGGCGGCGCGACCTCGCCGCTGGTGCGCTATGACGCATACGCGACGTCCAAGGCCGCCGTCGTGCGCCTGACCGAGAACCTCGCACTCGAGCTGAGCCAATACGGCGTGCGCGCGAACACCATATCCCCCGGCTTTGTCGCCACGGATATCCACGATGCGACGCTGCAAGCAGGACCGCGGCTGGCCGGCGAGGAGTATCTCGCGCGCACCGAGCGTCAGCTGCGGTCGGGCGCTGTGCCTGCGCGTTTGGCTGCGGAGCTCGCCGCATTCTTGCTCGACGAGTCGGCGGCCGGGATCACGGGCCGCCTGATAAGCGCTCAGTGGGACCCTTGGCGGGAGGAGGCGTTCCGTGAGCGACTTCGTCGCGAGCCTGACCTCGCTACGCTGAGGAGGATCGACGGGATGCGCTTCGCGCCCGTCGCCACGGAGAGGTGACGCCCGACGGCTGCTCGCGTGGATGGAAGATCACGTGGCGGAAGACGACGAAGTTGATCGCCGTGAGCACGAACGCCGTCGCGAGGTACACCCCCTCCACGGGCGCCCCGAGCAGCGCCGGCAGCAGCGACGTGGCGGCGGCCGTCAGCCCGTACTGCACGCCCGCCATCGTCAGGTAGCGAGCGGCCTGCCAGCGGACAGGGAGCGCGAACTCTCCCTGCCCCGCCCATACGAACGTGCGCTGCAGCGTGAAGTGCACCACCAGGCCGGCGCAGAAGCCGATCAGCAGCGCGAGCTGGAAGCGCAGGTGCGCGGCGCTCGAGAGCAGCGTGGTGGCGAGCAGGTACACGAGCGCGACTGTTGCGCCCGCGAGCACGAAGCGCGAGCCCTGGTCGATCACCTCGGGACGCCGCGCTCGACCTGTGTTCCCTGCCGGTGCTGTGCGGTGGGCCTGCGCCTGCAGGAAGGCGTCGGTCTCGGCGAGCGTCTCGGGGGTCCCGATCTCGAAGAAGCGCGTGTGAGCCTCATAGCCGCACAGCAGCCGCTGTGCCGCGAGCAGCCGGTAAAACTCGGCGAGATCGGTCATCTGTGCAGGAGCGCGCTCCAGCGCAGAGCGCTCGAGCCCGCCGAGGCCATAGTCGATCCAGCGCATCTGCGCGAGCGGGGCCCACTTGTCATATGCGAGCACCAGTCCGTCCGCATACGTCGCGTTGGACGTCCCCCAGCGCCCTTCGTTGCGCAACACGCTCATCATCGCCGGCAGGCGGCTCGTCTGCCACGCGTTCGCCGCGGCGACGTAGTCGATGCGCAGGTAGGTGTCGCCGTAGAGCACGAGGAAGCGCTCACCGAGCATGTCGGCGGCGCGACGGATCGCTCCGAGCGTGCCCGAGAGGCCAGCCGTGTCGAAACTGTAGGAGATGCTCAGCCCAAACAGCTCGGCACCGATGCGCTCGCGCACCTGCTCGCCCAGATAGCCGACGCAGAGGACGATCTCACGCGCGCCGCAGCCTGAGAGCAGGCGCAACTGGTGCCACAGGAACGGCTGGCCGGCGACCTCGAGCAGTGGCTTCGGCTGCTTGTGAACACGCTCGCCCAGGCGGGTGCCAAGCCCGCCGGCGAGGATGCAAACCGTCGGCAGCTGCTCACTCGGCGTCCTCGTCATCCCATCCGTAGCTCGACTCGAGGATGTACTTGGGCCGTCCGCGCGACTCGTCGTAGATGCGCCCGACGTACTCGCCGATCACGCCGAGCGAGAGCAGCTGGATGCCGCTGAAGAACGCGACCGCGATCACGACCGTCGGGTTGCCGACCGGGAAGGCGAGCCCGCCCAGCTTCAAGCCGAGGTACGCGAGCGCCACCAGGAACGCGACCCCTGAGAGCAGCACTCCTATCAGCGAGATCAGCTGCAGGGGATAGCGGGAGAAGCCGATGACCCCGTTCAGGCCGATCAACAGCGAGCCGAAGAAGCGGTTGTACTTGCTCGCGCCGGCCGCCCGCTCGTCGCGGTCGTACGGCACGCTCGTCTGAGGGAAGCCGACGAGCGCGACAAGGCCGCGCAGGAAGCCATGATGCTCCCGCAGCGCTACGACGTTGTCCACGACGCGTCGGCTGAGCAGGCGGAAGTCTCCCGTGTTCGGCGGGATCTGGACTTCGGCGATGCGTGCGATCACGCGGTAGCCCACGGCCGCGACGATGCGCTTGGAGAGCGTCTCGCCGGCGCGCGTGCGCCGCTGCGCGTAGACGACGTCGTAGCCCTCGCGCCAGCGGGAGACGAGCTCGGGGATCAGCTCGGGCGGATCCTGCAGGTCGCAGTCGATCACCACCACGGCATCGCCGCCGGCGGCCTGCAGGCCGGCGATCGTGGCCATCGGCTGTCCAAAGCGCCGCGAAAAGCGCAGCATCTTCACGCGACGGTCGCCGCCGCGCAGCGTCAAGATGAGCTGTTCGGTGCGGTCCGTCGATGGGTCGACGCTGAAGATGATCTCCCATCTGACGCCGAGCTCCTCGAGCGTTCGCTTGAGCCGCTCGTAGACGCGCTGCACGTTCACCTCCTCGTTGTAGGCGGGCACGACGACGCTGAGCATCTCGCTCCCGCTCGCCGGCCGCGGGTGCTGTCTGGTGGCGAGGATCGGCACGCGTCCGGGGCGCATGCGCCGTTCCGTGAGCTCCGGCGAGGAGGTCTTGCCGCGCGCGAGCTCCTCGACCCGCGCCGTGGGTGCGCGCTGCAGCGAGTCGCTCACTGGTCCTCCCGCGCGCGTTGCAGCACGGTCAGCCCGCGAATGCCGAAGGGTGGCTTCATCCCTGCTCGGGCGAGCCGCTCCTCCAGCGCACACGCGAGCCTGCCGACGCGTGAGCTTTGCGTGCTCGCGATCTCGCGTGCGACGCGAGTCCTCAGCTGCTCTGAATCGAGGGGCGCGGCACGCCGGTTGCGCTTCTTGACGAGCCAGAACGGCGGGTACAGCAACGCCCCGAGGTGGGTGTCGAGCAGCACGCGCAAGCCGACCGCGCGCGCCTTGTCGGCGAGCTCCCCGCGCGCGTAGCGTCGCTCGTGGTCGAGCAGACGGTCGTAGAAGTCGTAGAGACGCGGCCCGTGCGGCACGACGACGACGGCGCGTGCGCCGGGCCGCAGGACGCGGCGCAGCTCGGCGAGCGCGCCGAGATCGTCGGCCATGTGCTCGAGCACGTTGGCGCTCAGCGCCGCGTCGAGGCTGGCGTCGTGCAGTGGCAGCGCACACGCGTCCGCCTGCACCAGCCGAGCTTGCGGCGTGCGCTCGTGCGCGCGGCGCAGGCCGGAGGCGACCATGTCGACGCCGATCAGCGCCGCGCGCGGATGGAGGGTGGCGAGCTCCTCGAGCAGGTAGCCCGAGGAGCAACCGACGTCGGCAAGCACCGGGCGCTCGGGGAGCACGCCGAGCTGCGCGATCATCGCTCGGCGCGTCCACACGTCGAGGAAATGCTCGCGGCTGCTCTCCTTGTGGAGCTCCTCGAGCTCCTCCGACCAGTTGACCGCGCGCACGTCCAGGTATGCGAGGAAGGCCTCGGCGTCTGCGCCCGCGTCCGCGCGCAGCCACCCGTCGTTGAACGCGGGCAGGCGATCGCTGCCCGGCGGCGGCTTCAGCGCCTGGCCCGGGCTCATGAGGCCACCCCCGCCTCGAGCGAAGCGCGCATCGCCGCATATGGGGAGCGCGCGTAGGCCGACTCGACCTGCACCCATGCGTAGTGGGCGTCGTGCAGGTCGCCGCGCAGACGGCGCTCGTCGCCCGCGAGGATCGCGTCCGCGAGGTTACGCCACTCCCTGCGCCACGACACGTCCTCGGGCGGGTAGGAGAGCTCCTCGAGCTCGGGTGGCCCGAGCTTTGGGGCCATGCGGTGGATCGTCAGCCGCTGAGGTCCGTAGGAGCGTGCGAGGCCCTCGACGGCGAGCTTCGCGCGGCGACAGAAGACTTCCAGCGAGAACGTGTTCTTCCACTCCGTCCAGCTCACGTGCAGCAGTGCCCACGGGCCGGTCCGGACGCCGTCGTCGCCGAGGATCAGCGCGGCATTGTCCTCCACCGACGTGCGCCAGAACTGCGTGCGCAACAGCGCGCAGTGAAGCGGCAGGGGACCGGCGAGCCAGTGCGTGAGGTCGAGCAGGTGCATGCCCTGGTCGACCAGCTCGCCGCCGCCTGCCATGCCGGGGTCGGCGCGCCACTCCCGCTCGTAGTCCAGACGCCCGCCGTGGCCGTAGCGGGCGCGCAGGTGCATGAGCTGACCGTGCGTGCCCGAGCGCAGCTCCGCCGCCAAGCGTTCGAGCGCCGGATGGAAACGGTGGTTGAAGCCGACCTTCACGAGCAGACCGCAGTCGCGCTGGATCTCGATCAGGCGGCTTATCTGCTCGGTGCTGATGCCCGCGGGCTTCTCCACGAGCACGTGTGCGCCGGCCGCCAGCGCCTGCTCGGCATAGCCGGCAAGATGGCTGTGCACTGTTGCCACGACAACGACCTCCGGCGCGAGCGCGAGCAGCTCCTGCATGCTCGCGCACACGACGCACGTGTGGCGGGTTGCGAAGCTCGAGGCCGCGCGCTCGTCGATGTCGTAGCAGCCGATCAACGTGTCGTGCGGCGCGAGAGCGTCCGCACGCTTGCCGCCGATCAGCCCGCATCCGACGACCGCGACCCGCAGTCCGCTCATGCGTACTCGCTCGCGTACGCGCCGGCGAACTCGAAGTCGAAGGGCAGCTCCGGGGCGGTTTGCTCGGCCATCGCGCGCCTGGTGTCCTCCGGCCTTGTCGTGTACATCAGCAGGAACCCGCCGCCGCCGGCGCCGACCAGCTTGCCGCCAATCGCTCCGTGCTTGCGCGCCTGCTCGTAGAGACCGTCGATGCGCTCGTCACTCATGCCCGGTGAGCGGCGGCGCTTGTTCTGCCAGTGCTCGTGCATGAGCTCCGCGAAGCCCTCGAGGTCGCCGCCTTCGAGCAGGCTCTCGACGCGGCGGCCGAGCTCCTTGATGTGGTCGAGGCTTTCCGTCATCGCCGGCTCGCCGGCCCGCGAGCGGCGATCCTGGTCGGCGAGCATCTGGGAGGCCGCCCGTGCCTCGCCCGTGTAGAAGAGCAGCAACCGCTCGCGCATGCGCCCGAGCACCTGCGGCGCAAGCTCTAGCGGGCGAACCTGCACCTTGCCGTCCCGCTGCAGCGTGTAGCCACAGATGCCGCCATGCGCCGCCACGTATGGGTCCTGCTTGCCGACAGGCTCGCCGAGGACCTCCATCTCGATCTCGCACGCGGCCTCCGCGAGCTCTGTCGGCGCGATCGAGGTGTGGCGTGCGAGGATCAGATTCTTGAGCAGGCACACGGTGTAGGCTCCCGAGGAGCCCATGCCGGTGCCCGCGGGCACGTCGGCGATCGAGGCGATCTCGAGCGGGCTGCCGTGCCAGTGGCGCAGGAGGCTCTCGCGCAGGATCGGATGGCGGATTTCGCACGCCTTGTCGACCTCCTCCAGCTGCGAGTACTTCATGCGAAAGCGTCGCTGGAAGACGGTGTGGCTGAGCATGTACACGTACTTGTCGATCGCCGCGGCCACCAAGAACCCGCCGTTCTGCGTGTAGTAGGAGGGCAGGTCTGTGCCGCCTCCACCCAGCGAGATGCGCAGAGGCGCGCGGCTGAAGATGACGCTCATGCGCGCGACTCCGCCACCGACGGGAGTGCGTGGTCGTCCGCGACCTCGGCTGCGTCGTCGCGCCACGCGTACTCGTTTGCGTCGAGCCACCGAAGCGTGCGCACGACGGCCTCGCCGATCGTCAGCGTCGGGCGCCAGCCGAGCGTCAAGATGCGAGCGATGTCGAGGTGCACGACGGGGCTGTCGCCGACCCACCCCCGCCGCCCGCCCGTGTACTGGATCCGGGGTGATATCGAGAGGTGCTCGGTGATCGCGGCGATCGAATCGTCGACCGTGGAGGTTTCGTCGGCGCCGACGTTGTAGACGTACGCGCCAGGCTCGCCGTGGTGGCATCGCGCGGCCATCGCGGTTGCTCGCGCGCAGTCGCGGACGTACAGATAGGACTTCGCCTGATGCCCGTCGCCGTGCACGAGCAGGAGCTCGGGGTCGCGTCGCAGCGCTCGATAGAAGTCGAACAGGTGCCCATGCGTATAGCGCTCTCCGAGCAGCGATACGTAGCGGCAGATCACGCTCGTGAACCCGTAGCCACTCGCATATGCGCTCACGAGCCCCTCGCCCGCGAGCTTCGAGGCGCCGTACAACGACGTCTGCAGCGGAAACGGAGCACACTCAGGTGTCGGAAAAACGGCTGGCTCGCCATACACCGAGCCGGTCGAGGCGAACACGATTTGCTTCACGCCCACCCGCCGCATCGTCTCGAGCACGCGCCAGGTGGCGATCGTGTTCTGCTCGAGGTCGCGTGAGGGGTGCTCGAAGCCGCGACGAACGTCGGCGTTGGCCTGGAGGTGAAACACCCAGTCACAGCCGGCGAACGCGCGCGCGAGCACGCTGTCGTCGAGCACGTCGCCCTCGATCAGCGCGACCCGTGGATGCTCCAGGAACCGCGCGAGGAACTCGTGGCGCCCGTGCCTGAAGTCATCGACGATCACCACGTTCACCCCTTCGTCGCTGAGCAGCTCCGCGAGATGGCTGCCGACGAACCCTGCGCCGCCGGTGATGCAGGCGCGCTGAAAAGCGCGACCTGCGCCAGTGTGTCGATAATCGAACGCGCCGGAGCCGACCATCTACAGCACCAGACCTGCAGCCGTCGCGTCGCGGTGGAACATCTGCACGGTCTCCAGCGAATACTGCTCGAGACTCTTGCCCAGCGTGTCCAGCTTCTTGATCAGATCGTGCGTGATCGTGATGATGTCGCAACCAATCTCATTGGCCTGCACAACGTTGAGGATCTCGCGGGGCGACGCCCAGATCAACTCCGTGCAAGGCACGGCGTGTGTGATCTCGACTGCCTGCTTCATGATTGGCATCGGGTCAATGCCGGCGTCGGCGATGCGACCGGCGAACACCGATATGCACGACGGCGCACCGTTCTTCAAGGCGTCGGCCAGCGCGCTGACGTGGGCAACTGTCAGCACCGCGGTCACATTAACTTTAACTCCGTCCTCTGACAGTTGACGAGCCACGGGCGCGAGGGCCTCGCCCTTGGTGGTGGTCACCGGCACCTTGACATACACGTTCTCCCCCCACGAGGCGATGATCTGCGCCTGGCGGCGTATCTCCTCAGCTTCGTCGGCGAGCACCTCGAACGAAACGGGTCGGGACGTGATGTGAGCCAACAGCCGGCGGGCGAACTCCCTGTAATTGGTGAGGCCGGCTCGGCGCATCAGCGTTGGATTCGTCGTGAAGCCCGCAATACGCTCGTCAGCGCAGAGCGCGAGGATGCCCTCGAGGTCGGCGCCATCGGCAAAGATACGGGTGGTGCGTAGCTTGATCATATATTCCTCGCGTGAACGGCCAAGCTAGCGCAGAGTTTCCGGGTCGGCTCCGCTTCTCGCAGAGCGTACGCGCCGAGGCGTGTACTGAAAAACCTTTCAGCCTAAGGCCTCCTCGATCCGTCGCGCGTTCATAGGCTCATCCTTGTCGAGCAATCGCCAATCGACGGCTCAGTAGCGGAGGGCAGATCAGATGGGTTGTCTCTTACTCTCGCGCAAGAAGTGGGAAACGATCCGTCGATCTTTACCGAGGGCGCAGGTGCCGTGAATCCACGGTCCGAGCTGTGGGTCGAGGCTTGCGGTGGGCACGCGAGGCCGCCACCTCCGAACGGCGCGGGTCGATCGTCATGCTTACGCCCGCGGAAGGCGTTGATGAGATGAGCACGCGAGCGAAGAAAAAAGAGGCGCGACGCGCGGCGGCCGCGGTCGTCGCTCCGATGCCCTCCGAAGACGGCCTGCTGAGAGACCGCTCGGCGGCGTGGGTGGGACGTGTCGGCCGACCGGCGAGCTGGGCGCCCCGGATGCGCGCGGTGCTCGTGAGCTACCCACGGACGAGTCACATCATTGGTGCGCTTGCGATTGTCGTCGTGGTTGCCGCACCGATGCTCTTCACGAGCTCCGGCTTTGCTGTCGACTTCACCAACCACCTGTGGCTCACCTGGGTGGCGGGCCATCTGCTCGTGCAGGCGGGACACCCCACGTACTTCCTGAACGCCAAAAGTGTCGGCGTCTTCTACCCGTGGTTCGCCTTCTACGGGGGCACCCTCTACATGATCGTGGGCGGCATCTCCGAATTGCTGGGCGGTCATCCTATCTTGGCGTATGTCGGCATCACGACGCTCGCGATCGCCGCCAGCTATCTGGGGGTTGTATCGATCGGGCGCCAGCTGGGACTGCGCGGCTGGATGAGCCACGCGCCGGCGCTGACGGTTGTAACGAGTGCCTACTACATAACGAACCTCTATGGCCGGGGCGCGTGGACCGAGTTCATCGCGACCGCGGCGATCCCACCGCTGGTGGCGAGCGGAGCGTCGCTCGTGCGTGCGCCCAGATGGCGTCCCGGGGTGATCCTCGTGTTCCTCGCTTCGGTAGTCATCTTCAGCGGCTCGCACAACATCACGCTGCTGTGGGGAACCACGGTGGGGGTCCTCGCGGCCGCAATCCTGTGGCTCGCGATCGGCCGCGGCCGGCCGTTGCCGATCCGCGGGCTCGGAGCGCTGGCCGCGCTCGCCTCGATCGGGGTACTCGTTAACAGCTGGTATCTCGTCCCGGACGTCGGCTATGCGTCTGACATCAGCGCGCACACCTTTGCTCGTTCGGTGGCGGGAGCAAGCTTCTTTGACACGCCCGGCGTGCTTTTCAACCCGCTGCGCAGCGTGCCATCCGAATCGACCACGCCGGCCTTGTACGTTCAGATTCCGGTCTGGTTCTTGGCGTGGAGTGTCATAGCCGGCGTCGTCGTCCTCTGGCGGCGCCCGGCGAAGCGAGATCTGCGTCGAGCGTGGCTCGGCACGGCGATTCTCCTGTGCGTGCTGCTGGGCATGCTGATGATCACGCCACTGTGGAGCTTCATGCCGTTTCCCTTTAACGAGATCCAGTTCCCCTACAGGCTCGGCAGCTACATCTGCTACGCGATCGCTGGACTCGTGCTCGTGGCTGCCCTGGCGCTGCAGCGGATGCCCGCACAGATGAAGTCCCCCGCGACCAGGAGGCGGTCGCGACAGAGCAACGCGGCACAGACGGCAAGGCTCCTGCGCGCCTGTCTCGCGGCGGTTTGCGCGATCAGCCTCGGTCTCTGCATTTGGCAGGAGTGGGTGCCGAACACGTTGTTCAAGGCTCCGTCAGGTGAAATGTGGTCGTACAGGGACCGCGGTGAAGCGCTCGCGGGCATTGATGAGACTCCGCGAACGTGGTATGACCCGGGCAGCTACAACGACAACGCCGCGCCGATCGTCAAGGTGCCGTCGGGTCGTTCGCTTGACTTCGACCCCGCGCAGGTGAAAGGCGACGAGCTGTCCGCGTGGGTGCAAGCGCCAGCCGGGCTGGCACCGATTCAGACGAACATCGCTGGTGGAAGCTACCTCGTTCATATCTCCGGCTTGCGCTTGCTCGGACGCAACCGCGAAGGCTACGCGGTCGTGCGCAGGGAAACGAACGGCAGCGGTCGCGTGCATGTCGTTCTGGGCACGACGCGAAGCCTTGCGCTCCACTCTGGGTGGATCCTGAGCGTGGTTGCGTGCGCCGCGATTCTCCTGATCCTCGTGTGGTCGGGCGCTCAGGCCATGCGGGTGCGACGAGCGCGGGCTGAGCTCACAAACGCGGGCCGCTCACATCGAGCAGCGTCCTGACCGCGTGCGCGAGGTCGGGGGCGCATAGATCGGGGTTGTGCGCGGCGGAGCGCTTGTGCGCGCCGCCAGGCGAGACCACCAGAGCGGTCTTGCAACCCGCGCTTCGCCCCGCGCCGAGATCGGCGTCGGTATCTCCGATCATCCAGGAGGCTCGCAGGTCCAGCCCCAGCGCCGCCGCCGCGTGCAGCAGCATCCCCGGTCGAGGCTTGCGACAGCAACACGACCGCGCGAGCGGCGGCACACACCCGGCCGGATGGTGCGGGCAAAGTAGAGACGCGTCGACTCGCGCCCCGTGGTCGTGGAGCAACTCGAGCACGCGCTCGTGCACGGCACAGAGTTGGTCGATGGTGGTCTTGCCCTTCGCCGCAGCGGGCTGATTGGTGACGCACACGAGCGCAAAGCCAGCGCGCTCGAGCTCGGCGACGGCTTCTGGCGCGCCCGCGGCTAGCCGTACGGACGCCGGCTCGAGCGGAGACTCGGCGGTGCACGTCGCCGGCTCGCGGACGAGTTCGTTGAGCACTCCGTCGCGGTCGAGGAAGATCGCCGGTCTCTTGCCGCGTGCTCGCAATGCGTGGCAGGCACCGAAGGCGAGTAGGCCCGGCACCGAGGTCTGCCGCCAGCCCGTGGTCACGTCAGCTCCCGGCGCTCAACGACTCCCAGTGGGCCTCGCGAGCCGCCAACGCGGGATGTGAGACGACCGCGTGCCAGGCGAGCGCCTGCAGCGACTCGACGAGTGGAGTGCGCAGGGCGCTGGGAGGATCGATGACGATCGCGACATCGGCGAGCTCGACGAGCGTCCCCCCGGGCGCTCCCACGACGCCGTAGATCGCCGCCCCCGCGGCCGCGGCCGCCTCCATCGCGCACACGAGGTTGACCGACACGCCATGCGCGCGCGAGCCGCCTCCAACCGAGAACACGAGCAGTGCGTCGGCAGTCGACAGGCGCGACACTTCGAGCCAGCCACTGAACGAGGTCTCCCAGCCGTCGTCGTTGGTGCGAGCCGTGAGCTCCGATACGTTGTCGCTGGGGGCGTAGCTCTCGATCGCGCAGAGCTTGCGGAAATCGTTGACGGCGTGGGAGGCATGGCCGGCGCCGCCACCGACGCCGAGGATGAACAGCCGTCCGGCGTCTGCGCGCAACGCGGCCAAGCGCTCAGCGATCGCATCGATCGCGGCAGGATCGATCGCCTGCGCGAGCGCGCCGGCCGCCGCGAGGTAGCGCGCGCTGTGCTCGGACGCACTCACCGCTCTTCGTCGTCCCGTCCGTGCCCCGCGCGCGGAGCGAGCGCTACAGTCGCGTCGGCGATACGCGTGCGCAGGCGACTTGGCATCGCCAGCACGGCCAGCTCGAGCGCGAGCACAGCCAGCGCCAGCAGCGACAGCGTCCTGCCGGCCGAGATCGCTCCGCCCCCGGCGGAGCTGATCTCGATATGCGACACGTACCCTCGGGCTCTCCCGTTGGCGCCTCTGTGCGAGCCACCCCCCGGCAGCAGTTCCACGACGTCATCGGCTTCGGGGTCGCCTCCGACGATCCGCGCGCCCGCGATGTCGACCAGTTCGGGCCCCGCGCGCAGGTTCGTGTCCAACCGTGTGCCGGCAGGCCGCCCGACGTGCACCGACACACGGTCGTCGCGTATCGCCGTCGCTGGGATCGAAAGCTTCGGCAGCCGGCGCTTGATGTATGGGAGATAGTCGTCTACATAGTCGATCAGACCTTCCTGCTCGTAGATCGGTTGCAGGTATGAGCTCAGCGCGATGCTGCGGCTGCGACCGGCGGGATGCGCGGAGACCTGCTGGGCAGCGCCGACTATCGAGACGGCGAGCACGGGCACGAGCGCGACTGTCAGCGCTCTGCTCGCCCGCCCGCCGTTGCGATTGAGAACGAGGGTCGCCATCACCGCGCCGCTGATCCCGAGCAGCACGTAGCTCTCGAGTCGCAGGCTGAACTGCACAGTCGCGTATAGACGGGGCAGCGCGAGGATGATCTCGGCGTGCGTCATCACGATCGCCATCGCGAGTGTGGCCCCGCCGAGGACGAGCACGATGCGCATCCAGGCGTCGCGCCGGTGCTCGCGCCAGTGCAGGGCAACTCCGACGACGACCCAAACGATCGCGAGGATCGGCAGCGCGGTCGTCACGCGCGATCCGGGCGCCGGCGATCGCGAGAACGTGAACAGGTTGTGAGCCGCAACCGTATACATGTCGTGCCTGAGCAGGTTGCGGAAGATCGGGTAGGAGTGGGCGATCACGGTCTTCGACTCGTATGCAGCAGCCGGCAGCAAAAACCAGGCACTCACGAGCGCCGCCGGCGCGACGAGCGCGAGCACGCAAAGTGCGTTGCGCCATCGCAGAGCGCTGCGCACGTCCGGTACTAGCGCGACGAGTGCGAGGCTCGTGAGCACGAGTGCCGTCGAGCCCCAGATCACCGTCAGCAGGTGGCTCCCGAAGAACAGGAAGCTGCTTGCCGCGAGCGCAATCGCCGGCGCAAGCGCGACCCGTTCCGCCCGCAGCACCGCCAGGGTAGAGGCGATCAACGCTGGCATGATCGACACCGCCAAGAACTCGGGCCAGTCTCCGAGGCCATACACCGTCGTCAGATAGCCGGCCGAGGTCACGAACAGAGTGCCCGGAGCCGCCGCCAGCCAGCGCCCGACGCCGAAGAGTCGCGCGATCCAGTACCAGCCCGCGTAGGCGGCGGCGAAGCCGAGCAGGTAGGTGAGCACGTACGCGTCGAGCGGCGCATTGCCCAGGACCAGCGACAAGATCCCCGTGAGCGCGTACAGCGTGCCGCCGTAGAAGGCGAACAGGGGGTAAAACACTCCCCCTGAGTAGTCGACAAAGAAGCTCGGATGGAGGTTCGCTCGGATGAACTCGCTCTGGTGCCAGACGTACCAGAGGTGGTTGAGCCAGTCTTCGTTGAACGTGGCGTCGGAGAACACGAGTGGCCACGTCAGCAGGGCGAGCAACAGGATCAGGGCGCCTGCGACCACGATCGGAGCTGCCCACCTCAGCCGGCGGGCGTCCCGCAGACGCCTCAACGCGGGCGAGAGCCGTCGGGCGATGCTCACCTCTGGCCTAGTCGCCTCTCCCCCGGTTGTTCTGCGTAAACGGCGCGCGCCGGCTCGAGCCGCCGAGGCACCGCGCGCGGACGTGTAGGGGCGTCGGCTCATGGCCAGGGATGGTTGCGCGAAAGGCGAGTTTCGCGAGTGTCTTGCGGCTTTGACATCGAGGCCACAGCATCGCGCGGCGCTTCCACTGGCGGCTCATGTCTCCGACTTGCCGGTGGACGCCACGGGCGCGCGCCTGGTCGCGCAGCTCGAACGACTCGGGCACAGCGTCACGCTCTATACGCCGACTCACGGGTCGCTCCATCGCGTGTTGGTGTCGGCGATGCCGGGGGGCGCGATCTCGCCGCTGTCGATGGCCTGTGAGAGGCGCTCTTTAGCGGCGAGGCTCCCCTCGTCGAGAACACCCGAGCCGGCTGCGCGGGCGATCGCATCACCGCCCCTACCGCGCAGCACAGACGCACAGCCGACCGCGATCAGCGCACCAGCGATCGGACCCGCGACATACACCCAATAGCTCGAGAAGTCACCGCTCACCAAGGCTGGGCCGAAGGATCTGGCCGGGTTCATCGAGGTGCCACTCACGGGGGCTGCCCAGAGGCCGGCGAGGGCTATGTACCCGCCGACTCCAAGCGCGGCGATGGCCCCGACGTTCTGTGCGGCCGAGGCAGTTCCGAGAATGACGCTGACCAGTACCGCTGTGAGGACGATCTCCATCAGCAGCGCCTGCCAGTTCGCATACCCCGGACCAGGCAGCGTCGCGCCGAGGTGCTGGACATTGCCGAACACCGCGTAGAGAAACAGGCAGGCCAGCGTCGCACCGACCAACTGGATGATGATGTAGCCCGGGACGCGCTTCCACGGGAAGTCTCCGCGCAGCGCGAACGCGAGCGAGACCGCAGGGTTCAGGTGGGCGCCGGAGATCGCACCCATGAAGAGGATGATCCCCAGGACCATCAGCCCCGGCGCGACCACCGCTGCCGAAAGGCTTATCTGACCCTTGCCGTGCAGGATGCCCCCGCCCGCGGCGACCAGCACCAGCATGAACGTGCCCAGCAGCTCGGAAAAGAGCCTGCGCCACTCCAAGCGCGGATCGTCAAAGTCCTTGCGGTTGCCGAACTCCAGCATCAACAGGTGATGCGTGCGAGGCACGAGCGGCAGGATCCCTGCCGCGAGATCCGATCGAGCGCCCGCGCTCGGCGCGCCCTGCGCGGGAGCTTGACCCGCGCTCTCGGTCATGAGTCCTTCCCCTTCATGCATCCTCCTCCCGGACGGATACGCACTCGGAGCTGCAAGCGCCGAGCAACACACTATCGGGATCTCAACCGATGTAAAACCTCTATGAGAGAGGCGAGCCGCTTGCCTCCGGGGGCACGGTGGACCTCGCGCAGCCTTGCCCCAAGACCGAGCGGCCCACCACCCTCGGCCACCGCCGAGACGGTATTCGCGCACGCTCGCGCGGCGAGGCAGCAGAACGCTCTGGCGAGACGCCTCGATCAGCTCCGGGTGGCGATTCTACTCGGCAGCGAGCCCGGAGGCAGAGCACCCACGCCCGCCCGGTCGCTGCTAGGGTCCCGCCTCGCGATGGCTGACGTGCAACCCTTGCGAGCGCTGCATTACGACCTCTCCGTGGTCGGAGCCCTCGGCGATGTCGTGGCCCCTCCCTACGACGTGATCGACGCCGCGCAGCGAGCCGCGCTGATCGCGCGCTCCCCGTTCAATGTGGTCGCGGTCGATCTCCCCCGGGCGCCTACCGCCGGCAAGGGCGGCGCCGACGGGCAGGAGCGCGTTGCAAGCGAGCGCGCCGATCCCTACCGGGTGGCAGGAGAGCTGTTCGAGAGCTGGCAGCTGCAGGGCGCCGTGGTGCGCGATTCGCAACCCGCGATCTGGGCGCACACGCAGCGGTACACCGGCCCCGACGGGGTGGCGCAGACCCGGCGCGGCTTCTTCTGCAGGGTGCGGGTCGAGGAGTACGGGGCGGGGCGAATCCGCCCACACGAGCGCACCCACCCAGGCCCGAAGGAGGACCGGCTGCGCCTGACGCGCGCCACGCGCGCCAACATGTCGCCGATCTTCTCGCTCTACTCCGACCCCGTCGGCGCGGCGTGGGGGGCGCTCGAGGCCGCCACCGCGCAGACGCCGTGGGGCGAGGCCACCGACGCGGAGGGCACCATCCACCGCCTGTGGCGGGTCGCCGACGAGACGGCTATCGCCGCGGTGCAGGCCGCGGCACGCGACTCCGAGTTGCTGATCGCCGACGGCCACCACCGCTATGAGACCGCGCGCGCCTACGCCGAGGAAGTGGACGGAGAGGGGGATCACCGCTACGTGCTGATGTGCCTGGTGGCGCTCGAGGATCCGGGGCTCACGGTGTTCCCCACCCACCGCCTCGTGAGGGGCCTCGACGCCGCACGCCACGCGGCGCTGGCGGAGGCGCTGCGCCGCGACTTCGAGGTCACGGAGGTGCCGCTCGACCAGCTCGCGCCGAGGCCCGGCGGGGGCTTGCTGCAGCTCGGCTACATCGACTCTCAATCGCAGCGCCCACTGCGGCTGACGCTGAAGAGCCAGGCGATCGCCGACACTGCCCTGCCCGGCTTCTCCGATGCCTACCGGCGCCTGGACACGGGCGTGCTGGAGGCGCTGCTGTTGAAGGGCGCGCTGGGGCTCTCCGACGAGGACATCTCCCACCTGCACGACTTTCGCTACGCCCGCGAGGCCGGCGAGGCGATCGAGCTGGTGCGCAGCGGCGAGTACGACGTCGCCTTCCTGATGCGACCAACCCCGGTGGGGCAGGTCAGAGACGTTGCGGGCGCCGGCGAGAACATGCCACCGAAGTCCACCTTCTTCTTTCCCAAGCTGTTGACAGGGTTGTTGTTCAACCCTCTTTGACCGCTATCGACACCTTTGGAAAAGGTCCTTACATAACTACCATCGGTAGTGGGGTGCCGGCAGGTTGACGAACGGATCGGAAAGGCGCACGACCATGAAGGCAACAGCGAAGCGCAACGATGGGATGTTCAGGCACAGCGTGCGGGTACGCAACCATGAGCTCACGATCGACGAGGGCACCGAGGCGGGGGGCGGCGACACCGGTCCCGATCCTCAGGAGCTGCTGGCGGCGAGCCTCGCGTCGTGCACGGCGATCACGCTGGAGATGTACGCGGCCCGCAAGGGTTGGGAGATCGGAGCGGTGGAGGTGGCGGTGGAGTACACCCCCGCCGAGCGGGGCTGCCCGACGAGGTTCGAGCTCGTGGTGGGGCTGCCCGAGGATCTCCCCCCCGAGCAGTTGGAGCGTCTGCGGGTGATCGCGGCTAAGTGCCCCGTGCACCGCACGCTCGACGGGGAGGTGATGTTCGAGGAACGCCTCGAGCTGATCGCTCCCCTCCAGCCCGCGTCGAGCGCGGCGGCCTAGCGCCCTGGCCACGCCGGCGGATCAGATTTCGGCGGCGGTGCTGGTGCCGCTGTTCCTCGCCGTGGACGGCGAGCCCCACGCGGTGCTCACCCGCCGCCGCGCCGACCTGCGCCGCCACGCCGGCGAGATTTCTTTCCCCGGCGGGCGGCGCGACCCCGAGGATCGCGACCTGCGCGAGACGGCGCTGCGCGAGGCCGAGGAGGAGATCGGTCTGGCGCGCACGGAGGTGAGGATGCTCGGGGAGCTTCCCCCCGTCTCCACGTTTGTGACCGGCTATCTGATCCACCCCTTCGTCGGGCTGATCCCCGCAGGCCAATCTTCGATCGGCCAGCGCTGGCGCCCCTCCCCGCACGAGGTGGACGCGGTGCTGGAGCTGCCGTTGCGCACGCTGCGCGAGAGCAGGACGCGCACGCCGATGGAACGCCGCGGGATCTCCTTCGAAACCGACGCTTACATCGTCGCCGAGCACCTCATCTGGGGCGCCACAGCGCGGATTCTCGACGACCTCTACGAGCACATCGACGCGATCATGCCCGCCGGGGCGATGCCTCCTTAAGGGGCCAACATCATGGACAACTTCCCGCTCGCTTGCTCCAGCCAGAGGGGAATGTCGGCAGGGTCAGCGTGCAGGATGGCCAGCGGGATCGAATTCCGCTGGGCGATCTTCTGCGCGATCCGCTCACCCTCGGCCAGGGCGCCGGCAGCCATCGAGGACCCGGCAGCCTCGTAGAGGAGGCCGCGCACCGTGGAGTCGATCGCGCTCTCCAAGAAGGCGCGCAGGCGGTCGCTGTGCAGTGCCAGCAGCTGCTCTTCGGGGCCGGTGGCACCGCCCAGCAGCCAGCAGGCGATCGTGACTCCGTCGAGCACCCCGCGCAGCGTCCCGAGGCGGTTGGGGTCGCCGATCCAGCACTCCGCGCCGGCCGCCTCGATCTGGGCACGGCGATCCTCGGTGCGGGTGACGACGCGCACGGCGTGCCCCTCCCGCCCAGCCTCCTCGGCAAGCCGCAGGCCCCGGCAGCCACCCCCGACGATCAGCACTCGCGCCACCGCCGCAGCCTATCTGCGCGGCCTATCTGCGCGACCGTCGAGCGTGCCGGCGGCGGAGGACGGTGGGCCGATGGACAACGAACCTGAGGGCAGGCCGCCTGCCCTTGAAAAAAACGAGCGCCGCGGCCATCGTGGCCACGGCGCCCCTGTGAGGAGACCGGCACTGAGCTTTGGCCTTCATGCCGAGGCTCACTCGAGCGCCACCGGAGAGGTATGGGTAGCGGCGCTCGAGCAAGCTCCGGCAGCAAGACGTTCAGCCTTGTCTGGCCCTCCCCTGCCTGTCCCTCGGGTAGATCCCTGCCATCCACGCAAATGAAAACATAAAACGAGAGTCTTGTCAAGAGGGATATGTCAAAGGCAGTTTTTTTGAGTTGGCCATTACGGCCTATAGCGGCCTAAGAGTCAGATGCGCAAGCTCGAGCAAGGGATGGGCACAAAGTCTCGCCAGCCTCCAATACCATCCGGCACCGATGACCGACCGTCCCAGCAGAACACGATGAGCAGCCATCCCCCTCAGCCCGAGCCCAACGGCGCGGGCGAGGCTGGCGAGACCGCGCGCGCCGCGGAGATCGTGAGCATGGACAAGGTCGTGGCGCTGTGCAAGCGCCGCGGCTTCATCTTCCCCTCCTCGGAGATCTACGGAGGGGTGGGCTCGACGTATGACTTCGGCCACTACGGGGTACTGCTGAAGGGCAACGTCAAGGCCGAGTGGTGGCGCGCGATGCTGCAGGAGCGCGACGACATCGTGGCGCTCGACTCGGCGATCCTGCAGCACCCGCGTGTGTGGGAGGCCTCCGGCCACCTCGCGGGCTTCACCGACCCGCTGGTGGACTGCCGTACCTGCGGGCAGCGCTTCCGTGCCGACCACCTCGGGGACCTCGCGTGCGGGCGCAAACCCTCCAAGCACCCCGGCGAGACCGAGGAGTGCGATCTGACCGAGGCGCGCGACTTCAACCTGATGTTCGAGACGACGATCGGGCCCGTCAAGGAGTCCGGCGCGACCGCCTACCTGCGCCCCGAGACCGCGCAGGGGATCTTCATCAACTTCAAGAACGTGCTGCAGTTCTCGCGCAAGAAGCCCCCCTTCGGGATCGCCCAGATCGGCAAGTCCTTCCGCAACGAGATCACCCCGGGCAACTTCATCTTCCGCACGCGCGAGTTCGAGCAGATGGAGATGGAGTACTTCGTCCCCCCCGCCGAGGCCCCGAAGTGGTTTGAGCACTGGCTGGCCGAGCGGATGCGGTGGTACACCGAGCTCGGCCTGCGCCCCGACCACATGCGCTTGCGCGCCCACGACCCCGACGAGCTCTCCCACTACTCCTCCGGCACCTCGGATGTCGAGTACCTGTTCCCCATCGGCTGGTCGGAGCTCGAGGGGATCGCCAACCGCGGCAACTTCGACCTCACCCAGCACGCCAAGTTCTCGGGGGAGAAGCTCGAGTACTTCGACCAGGCCACCGGGGAGCGCTACGTGCCGCACGTGATCGAGCCGGCGGCGGGGGCGGACCGGGCGACGCTAGCGTTCATGGTGGATGCCTACGACGAGGAAGTCGTCGAGCGCGAGGGCGCGGGCGAGGGCGAGCGCCGCACTGTGCTGCGCCTGCATCCACGCCTCGCGCCCGTGAAGGCGGCGGTGCTGCCGCTCGTCAAGAAGGACGGTCAGCCCGAGCTCGCGCGGGAGATGTATCGCGCGGTGCGCGGTCTGATGCAGGCCGAGTACGACGACGGCGGTGCGATCGGCAAGCGCTACCGCCGCCAGGACGAGATCGGGACGCCCTTCTGCGTGACCGTCGACCACGACAGCGTCACGGAGGGCACCGTGACCGTGCGCGACCGCGACTCGCTCACCCAGGAGCGCCTACCGATCGAGGGACTGGCGCAGGAGCTGCAACGGCGCGTGCAGGCGCCGTGGACAACACCAAAGCTTGCATGAGGCAGGCGGAGACGACTGTGAAAGAGGCGGGGGAAGTATTGAAAAATTTAAAAGGTGTGCGCAATGGCACACGCCTTTTAAAAAGTACATATACACCTGCACCCTCGGCCCCAGCGACCTTTGTATATACCTAGACCACATTGTATATCTTTGTATACACCTCAACCATACCTTTGTATATACCCCAACCGTCCACCTGCCTACTAAACCCCCACCTGCCTACCTTGCTTATATCTAAGCCTCCACCGCCCACCCCACCTTGTATATACCGGCACCCTCCCACCGCCACGACCTTCGCCGCCGGCGGAAGATAGGAGCGACATGGACTTCGATTTGACCGACGAGCAACGCCTGATCCGCGACACCGCGCGGGAGTTCACCGACAACGAGATCGTCGAGCGCACACGCGAAAACGCGCGCAACCACCACTTCGACCTGGAGCTGGTCAAGAAGGTCGCCGCGCAGGGCTACCTCGGCGCGATCGTCCCCCAGGAGTACGGCGGCGCCGGCCTCGACTACTTCAGCTACGGCCTCGTCGTCGAGGAGATCGGCCGCGGCGACTCCGCGATCCGCACGGTGATCTCGGTCCAGACGTCGCTCGTGTGCTCGGGGATCGTCAAGTTCGGCACCGAGGAGCAGAAGCACAAGTACCTGCCGAAGCTCTGCTCTGGTGAGTGGCTCGGCTGCTTTGGGCTGACCGAGCCGGACACGGGCTCCGACGCGGCCAACCAGAAGACGCGCGCGCGCAAGACCGACTCCGGCTGGGTGCTCAACGGGGCCAAGATGTGGATCTCGATGGGCAACTACGCGAAGGTGGCGATGATCTTCGCCCAGACCGACCCGGCGCTCGGGCACAAGGGCATCGCGTGCTTCCTCCTCGACACCGACCAGCCCGGATACACGGCGCAGACGATCGAGCACAAGATGGGGCTGCACGCCTCCGACACCGCCTCGATCTCGCTGGAAGATGTCGAGGTCGCGGACGAGGACATGCTCGGCGAGGTCGGCGACGGCTTCAAAATCGCGATGTCGAACCTCGACTCCGGGCGCTACTCGGTCGCCGCCGGCTGCGTGGGGATCTGCCGGGGCTGCGTCGAGGAGTCGGTCTCCTACGCCAAGGAGCGCGAGCAGTTCGGCAAACCGATCGCCTCCTTCCAGCTCGTGCAGGCGATGATCGCCGACATGGTCCTGAAGACCGACGCCTCGCGGATGCTCGTCTGGCGCGCGGGGTGGCTGAAGGACCAGGGCCGGCCGAACACCCTGGAGACCTCGATCGCCAAGCTCCACGCGACCGAGGCCTCGCTCGAGTGCGCAAACCTCGCAATCCAGATCCACGGCGGCGCCGGCTACGTCGACGACCATCCGGTCGAGCGCTACTTCCGCGACGCGCGCGTCACGACCCTGTACGAGGGAACCTCGCAGATCCAGAAACTGATCATCGGCCGCGCGCTCACCGGCATCAATGCGCTGGTGCCCTCCTGATGGAGCCCGCACGTGTAATCGGGGTGCTGGGAGCCGGCACGATGGGCGCCGGCATCGCGCAACTCGCCTGCCGCGCCGGGGCGCGCACGCTGCTGCACGACCCGATTCCCGAGGCACTCCGGCGCGGCGCCGAAAAGGCGCACGGGGGCCTGGAGAAAGAAGCCGCCAAGGGACGGATCACCGCCGCGGAGGCGCAGGCAGCCGCCGCGCGGCTGGAGGTCGTCGCGGACATCGAGGCGCTGGCCCCATGCGAGCTGGTGATCGAGGCAGCGCCGGAGCTCCCAGAGCTCAAGCGCGAGATCTACGGGCGGCTGTCGGAGATCGTCAGCGGCGAGTGCGTGCTCGCGACCAACACCTCCTCGCTGCCGGTCACTGGGATCGCCGCCGGCGCCACGCACCCCGAGCGCGTGGTGGGGATGCACTTCTTCAACCCGGCCCCGCTGATGGCGCTTGTCGAGGTGATCGCCGGGCTGCGCTCGAGCGAAGGTGCACTGGCCTTGGCCGATGCGACGGGCCGCGCGATGGGCAAGACCGTGATCCGCGCCACCGACGGCCCCGGGTTCCTCGTCAACCGCTGCAACCGCCCGTTCGGCCTGGAGGCTCTGCGGCTGCTGGGCGAGCAGGTTGCCGGCATCGAGACGATCGATCGCATCGTGCGTCTCGGCGGCGGCTTTCGCATGGGTCCGTTCGAGCTCTCCGACCTCGTGGGGGTCGACACCGGCTTCGACGTCGCCCGCTCCTTCTACGAGCTCTCCTTCGGCGAGCCCCGCTGGCGGCCCTCCCCGATCCAGGCCCAGCGCGTCGCCGCCGGGCTGCACGGGCGCAAGACCGGGCGCGGCTACTACGACTACTCCGGCGATGCCCACCGTCCCCCCGATCCCGAGCCCCCCCCGCGCGACGGCGACGCCCGGGTACGTGGCAGCGGCCCCGTTGCCGACGCGCTACGCGAGCTCGCACCCGGTGACTCCGGGCCGGAGATCGTCGTTGAGGGACTTGGCGGGACCGTGGACGGCGAGGCCTTCTACGCGCTCGTGCCCCTCGGGCTGGTCGGCACGACTGGGCGGTCGAGTGCCGGGGTGTCACCGAAGGGAGCAGAGGGCCCCGGCGCAGCAGACGGGCAGACACTCCAAGGGCTCGTCGAGGTCACCGGCGAGGCCGGCGAGCGGGCGTTCACGGGGCTCGGCCTGCACACCGCGCGCGTGCGGCCCTCCGCCGTCGGGGTGCTCCCCCGGATCGTCTGCCAAGTGATCAACGAGTGCGCATTCGCGCTGGGGGAAGGGGTCGGCAGCGCGCAGGACATCGACGCGGGGATGACGCTCGGCATGAACTACCCCCGCGGCCCGCTTGCGTGGGCGCACGCGATCGGCGTGGAGCACGTGACGGCGACGCTGGATGCGCTGTGGCGGGAGTACCGCGAGGAGCGCTACCGCATGGCGCCCGCGCTGCGCAGATCGGCGTTGTAGAGCGCTACCCCCGCCACCGCTCCTCCCCGCCAGCCGTCCGCACGGTGGCACGCGGCACCCTCTCCCCGCCCCAGCCGTCCCCACGGCGGCGCGCGGCCAGCCGCTACTCCCCGCCAGCCGTCTGCACGGCGGCGGGCGGTGCCCAGGCCTCTTCGGCGAGGTCGCCGATCGGGATGCCCTCGGGCGTGGGCACGCCCGGCGTGTCGCGCAGATACCACTCGGCGTCCAGCGCCGCCTGGCAGCCCGACCCCGCGGCAGTGACCGCCTGGCGGTAGGTGTGGTCGACGAGGTCACCCGCGGCGAACACGCCCGGGCGGTTGGTGCGGGTGGAGCGGCCATCGGTGAGGACGTAGCCGTTCTCGTCCACGTCCACCTGCCCGCGCACCAGTTCCGACTGTGGCTCGTGCCCGATCGCGATGAACGCACCGCGGATCTCGAGCTCCCGCTCCTCGCCGCTGCCGGTGTCCGCCAACAGCGCGCGGTCGAGCGCGCCGCTCTCGCCGGGCAGGAACGCCTTGATCGTGTAGGGGGTGAGGAACTCGATGTTCTGCTGAGCGCGCGCCCGCTCCAGCATGATCTTGGAGGCGCGAAACTCCGGGCGGCGATGCACGACGGCAACCTTGGAAGCAAACTTGGAGAGGAAGATCGCCTCCTCCATCGCCGAGTCCCCCCCGCCGACGATCATCGCCGGGGCGTCCTTGAAGAAGGCCGCGTCGCAGGTGGCGCAGTAGCTCACGCCCCGACCGCCCAACTCCTGCTCGCCGGGCACCCCGAGCCGCTTGTGCTCGGCGCCCATCGCGAGGATCACGGTGCGCGCGCGGTGCTCGGTGTCGCCCACCCACACAGAGTGCACGCCGGGGTGGGTGGGATCCGATCCACTCGCCAGCAGCACGCGCTCGGCCTGGTCTGTCTCCAGCCGCGCGCCGAAGCGCTCGGCCTGCGCGCGCATCTTGCCCATCAGCTCCGGCCCCATCATCCCCTCGGGGAAGCCGGGGTAGTTCTCGACGTCGGTCGTCTGCTGCAACAGCCCGCCCCACGCAAACCCCTCGATCACCAGCGGCGCGAGGTTGGCGCGCGCGGTGTACAGCGCGGCGGTATACCCCGCGGGGCCGCTGCCGACGATGATCGTGTTCTCGATGTCCGCCATGCTCATCCCTTTCGCGAGTGGTCTGCCCGTCGCGTCCAGCCTACAAGATCCCATTACTTCACTTTGTAAAGTATACCACCGCGCAGCTCCAACACTTCGTCGAACAGCTCGACGCCGAGCGCGCTGTGGGTGATCACGAGCACACCGCGCTCGCCGGCGCCGGTGACGATCGCGCGCATCACCGACTCCGCCGTGGCGGCATCGAGGTGCGCGGTGGGCTCGTCCAGCACGAGGAAGCGCGCGTCGCTGAGCAGCGCCCGCGCGAGCGCAATCCGCTGGCGCTGGCCGCCGGAGAGCGCGCCGCCGTCCTCGCCGACGAGCGTGTCGAGGCCATCCGGAAGAGTGCGCACCCACTCGGCGGCACCGGCTGCCTCCAGCGCCGCCCACAACTCCTCCTCGCTCGCCTCGCGCCGCGCGAGCTGCACGTTTTCGCGCAGCGTGGTGTTGAACAGGTGTGCATCCTGCGCGCCGATCGTCACCGCGCGGCGGACATCGTCCTGGGAGAGCTCGCGCAAATCGACGCCGCCGATTCGCACGCTGCCGGCGTCGGGGTCGCGGAAGCGCACCAGCAGCTGCGCGAGCGTGCTCTTGCCGGCGCCACTCGGCCCCCCCAGCGCCACCCGGCGTCCCGGCGCCAGGCGCAGGCTCACGTGCTCCAGCACCCACGGCTCCGCGGGTGCGTACCGCGCGCTGAGGTCCTCCACCGCCAGCTCGCCCTCGCCGGGCAGCGCCCGCGGGCGCGCCGGGTCGCGCACCGAGGGCTCGCGCGCGCACAGCTCCTCCAATCGGCCGGCCGCCTCCGCGCAGGCGCGCAGGCGCCGCGCCGCGAGCGGCAGCGGCGCGAGGCCTTCGAACGCGGCGAGCACCAGCAGCGCGATCGCCGCCAGCAACACGCCCGCGAGCGCGCCGCCGTGCACCGCGGGGATCGCCACCGCCAGCACCGCCACCACGCTCCCCCCGGCCGCCGCCGACCCGAGCGCCGTCGCGGCACCCGCCGCCATCCCATCGCGACGGGCGAGCATTGCCAGGCGCCCGTCGGCAGCGCGCAGCCGCGCGATCCGCTCCCGCGCGCGTCCAGCCACCGCGAGCTCGGCGGCGCCTTCGATCGTCTCCACCAGCTCCGCCGTCAACGCCGCGCGCGCCGGCGCCTGGCGCTGGCCCGCAGCCGAGGCGAGCAGCGCCGCGAGCGCCGGCACCACCGTGGCGGCCAGCAGCAGGCACACGAACACGACCGGCCCGGCCGCCGGCAGGATCGCCCATGCGGTCAGCGAGGCGGCGCAGATCGTCAACGCCGCCACCACCGGCGGCGCCAGCGCGCGCAGGTAGAGATCCTGCAGCGCATCCACGTCTCCCACGAAGCGCGACAGCAGATCGCCGCCGCCCTGGCCGATCCCCGATCGGTCGCCCACATCGCCGGGCACCAGCGGCGCAAGACGGCGGTAGAAGCGTGCGCGCACGCGCCCCAGCAGCCGCAGCGCGGCGTCGTGTGAGGCCAGCCGTTCGCTATAGCGCAGCAGCGCGCGGGAGATCGCGAACGCGCGCACGCACACGATCGCCACGCTCAACGCGAGCACCGGTGGGCGTTGGGCGGCGCGCGAGATCAAATAGCCGGAGGTGGCCAGCAGGCCGCCGGAGGCAACGACCGCGCCGAAGCCCAACGCGATCGCCAGCCCCAACCGGCGGCGCTCGGTGCGCCCGGCACGCGCGGCGGCCACCAGGCTGGCGTAGCTGCCGCTCACGCGAGCACCTCCAACGGAGCGACCAGCGCGCGGCCGTGCTGGAGAGTCACCGCGCACTCGGCGCGTGCTGCCAGAGCGGCGTCGTGGGCGATCAGCAGCGTGGTGCGACCCTCGGTGAGTCGCGCGATCGCGTCGCCCACCGCGGCGGCGGTGTCGGCGTCGAGGTGGGCAGTGGGCTCGTCCAGCACCACCAGCGAGGCGTCGCGCAGGAACGCGCGCGCCAGCCCCACTCGCTGCGCTTGGCCGGCGGAGACGCCACGGCCGCCCTCCCCGACGCGCGTCTCCAAGCCCTCGGGGAGCTGACCCAGGAGCTCCTCAAGCCCCGCGGCGTAAGCCGCGGCGAGGATCCGTTCGTGCGCAGCATCGGGGACGGCGAGCGCGATGTTCTGCGCGATCGTGCCCGCGAACAGACGCGTGCGCTGCGGCACCCAGGCGACGCGCTTGCGCCACGCCTCCGGGGCGATCTCGCGCAGGTCGCGCCCACCGCAGCTGACACGCCCTGCGCTCGGGTCGGCCAGCCGCAGCGCGAGCGCGGCCACCGTGCTCTTGCCCACGCCACTCGGGCCCACCAGCGCGGTGGTGCGGCCGGGTGCGAGCTCCAACTCCAGCCCGCTCAGCACCGGCGCGGGGCGATCGGGGTAGGCGAACGACACCGTCTCGAAGCGCAGCGGCTCGCACGCCGGGTCGGGCACGCGGCTGCCACTCGTGGACGCCACATTGGTGGGTGGCACGTCGACGGGCGCCCCCGTCGACAGCAGCGCCGCGGTCGTGGGCAGCGCCCCGGTCGCCGGCAGCGCCGCGATCGTGGGCAGCGCCACGGTCGTGGACACCGCGACGCGAGGAGTCACCGCAAGCGCCGGCGGCGCGTCCAGCACCGCGAAGATCCGCTCCGCCGCCGCCATCCCGTCGGTGCTGGCGTGGAACTGCTGACCGACGGCGCGCAGCGGCCCGTACAGCTCAGGCGCCAGCAGCAACACGGTGAGGCCGGCCTGCAGGCTGAGGTGACCGCCGTCGAGCTGCAGACCGATCGTCACCGCCACCAGCGCGGTGCCGATCATCGCGCACAGCTCCAGCACCAGCGCGGAGAGGAAGGCCACCCGCAGCGTCCCCATCGTCTCCACGCGGTAGCGCTCGCTGACGCGCTCGATCGTCTCAGCCTGCGCGGCCTCGCGGCGGAACGCGCGCAGCGTCGCCAGGCCACGCACGACGTCGAGGAAGTGGCCGCTCAGCAGGGCCAGAGCGCGCCAGCGCGAGCGCGCCCGCCCGCGCGCGCCGCCGCCGACGAGGACCATGAACACGATCAGCAGCGGGATCGTCAGCGCCAGCACACCGGCGGCGATCGGATCCACCGGCGCCACCCACAGCAGGATCGCCGCGGGCACCGCCGCGGCCAGCACCAGCTGGGGCAGGTAGCCGGCGAAGTAGGCCTCCAGCGCATCCACCCCCTGCACCGCCGCGGCGGCGAGCTCGCCGGTACGGTCATCGACGCGGCCGACGGGCGAACGGACCAGCAGCTGCTCGGCCAAGCGCCCGCGCAACTCCGACATCACGCGCGTCGCGCCGATCCGCCCCGAGGTCTCGAACGCGCCGGCGAGCAGCGCCCGGGCCACGATCACCGCCGCCAGCGCCGCCAGCGAGCCGGTCAGCAGCGCCAGCGCCGTGTGGTGCACGGCGGCGCTCGCGATCACGTGCGCCAGCAGCGCCGCCTGCGCGACCACCGCGGCGGCCATCGCCACGCCCAGCCCCGCCGCCAGCCACAGTTGCGCACGCGCGGCGCTGCTCTCGCGCAGCAGGCGGCGGTCGATACGCGCCTCCGCAAGGCGGCTCTCGCGCGGCATTTGACGTGGGACACGCGCGCCCTTGTGCACGGCACGACTCTTGCGTGGTCGGCGACGGTCGATCCATCCCCCAGGGGAAAAATTCATACCCAGAACCAAACTGTCAATTCTGACAAAAGGCAAGTTCCGATGCGCACGTTTATACTGCCTTAAACTGCGGTGCTTCACGGATAGGGAGCCAGGAGCGAGCTGAAAGAGTGTGTTTCAGCGAACCTCGCCGTCGCCGGATGGACCCGTGCGAGCCGAGTCGGCCGATCAGACACCCGCATGAGGAGGTCCAGCGTGATGTCAAGCCCATCGTCTGAACCGGATCAACCGCCGGGGACCGCGCGATGGCCGCGATCTCCGCTCGAGGCCCCACCCCTCGCCGCCGCGCCGATCTCGGCCGCACCCCTCGCCGCCGCACCCCTCCCACCAATCCCCGCCGCACCGATCCCGACGGTCTCCACGAAGCTGCTGATCCCTCCTCCCTCGCGCCACCTGATCGAGCGCGGGCGCCTGTACGACGCCCTCGACGAGGGTGTCAGAGGCGGCATCGTGCTGCTCTCGGCGCCAGCCGGCGCCGGCAAGACCGTGCTGCTCTCCGCGTGGCTTGCCGCACGCCGGCTGCCCGGCCCCGCCTGCTGGCTGTCGCTGGACGGCGAGGACAATGACGCCAATCGGCTGCTGGAGAACCTCCTGGGCGCGCTGCGCAGCACGGGCGCGCTCGAACCCGGCAGTGCTCTCGGCGACCTCGTCGCGCCGGCGGGAGCAGGCGCTGAGCGCTTCCTCGCGCTGCTCGTCAACGGCCTCGCCGAGCTGCACTCGCCGATCGTGCTGGTGCTCGATGAGATTCACGAGCTCACCAGCCCCCGGGCAGCGGCCGCGATCGACTTCCTCGTCCGCCACGCCCCCGAGCAGTTGCGCCTCATGCTGGCCGGCCGCGCCGACCCGCCGCTGCCGACCGAGCGCCTGCGCGCGAGCGGCGCGCTCACGGAGCTGCGCATCGCCGAGCTCGCGTTCGACCGCGCGGAGACCGCCGAGCTGTGCGGGCGGCTGGAGCTGGCGCTCTCCGAGACGGAGATCGACTCGCTGTGGGCGCGCACCGAGGGCTGGCCCGCGGCGGTGCGGCTGGCGGCGTTGTCGCTGCGCGGGCACCCCGAGCCGGCGCGCTTCCTGGCCGAGTTCGCGGGCACCGACAGGGCAGTGGCGGACTATCTGATCGCCGAGGTGCTGGCCCGCCTGCCGCAGGACAACCGCGAGTTCATGCTGCACACCTGCCTGGTCGACACGGTCAGCCCGGAGCTGGCGGACGCCCTCACTGGCGGTGAGGGCGGCACGCTGCCGCTCGCGGAACTCGAGCGCCTCGGCGCACCGGTGCAGCCGACCGCCGCCGACGGCCGCTGGTATCGCTACCACCCGCTGTTCAGGGAGCTGCTGCGCGCGCACCTGCACCACGCCCACCCGCGGCAGATCCCCGCGCTGCACCGCCGCGCGGCGTGCTGGTATGCGGAGCAGGGGCAGGCGATGCCCGCGATCCGCCACGCGCTCGCGGGCGAGGATTGGCGGCAGGCCGGCAGGCTGATCGCCGAACACTGGCTGGAGCTGTTCCTGCGCGGCGGCTCGGCGGCGATGCGCGGCCCGATGGCGCAGCTGCCTCCCGAGGTCGTCGCGTCCGACCCACGTCTGGCGGCGGCCGTCGCCGGCAGCCGTCTGCAGGACGGCGACCTCCAGGATGCCGAGCGCCACCTGGCGATCGCGCGCGCCGCGGTCGAGGAAGCGAGCCGGCAGGACGAGGCGGCCCAGAGCAAAGCGAGACGGGCCGACGCCGACGCGAGCCAGAGCGAGGCCGAGGCTAGCCAGGCCGACGCGGGACAGGGAAGCCAGAGCGAGAGCCACACCGACACCAGCCAGACCGATGCGATCATCGCCGCCGTCGCGCTGCGCGCCGCGCGCTTGCGTGTGCACCCCGCCGACGCCGAGCGCTTCGCGGACGAGCTCAGCGCCGCCGCGCACGACGGCACCCGCCACTGCTGGACAGCGCTGCGCAGCCTCGCCCTCTGTGACCTCGGCGCCACGCTGCTGTGGAGTGGCGGCGAGCGGGAGACGGCGATCGCCCACCTGCACGAGGCGCTCGCGCTCGCGACCGAGCACCAACACGAGCAGATCGCGCTCGACTGCCTTGCACAGCTGGCGGTGGTGGACGTGCTGCGTGGCGAGCTGACGCAGGCCGAGGAACGCAGCACTCGCGCGGTGGAGCTGGCCGACCGAATCTGGGTGACACGCGCCTCCGGCGCGAGTCCCCATTTCGGCCAGCGCGGCTGGTGCGAGGGCCCCGCGGCGGCGTGCGCGCAGTTGGCGGCGGCGACCTGTGCCTACCAACGCGGAGAATTTGAGCGCGCCGAGGGCCTGCTGGCGCGGGCCGCGGCCGCGGCCGACACCGCCGAGACGCCCGTGAGACTGACGGTCGGCCTGCTGCATGCGCTCACGCTCGCCGCCGCCGGGCAGCGCTCCGCCGCTCGCGGCGTGCTGACGCTGAGCGCGATCCGCTCCGAGCTGGCGGATGGCGCGCCGGCCCCTGACTTTGTGCGCGTCGTGCTCGACGACGCCGAGCCGCGCGTGCTGATGGCCGCCGGAGAGGTCGAGCAGGCGCGCGCGACCCTTGCGGGCGCACTCGAGAAGGCGCCCGACAGCGTCGCGCTGCTGGTACGTCAGGCGAGCTTCGAGCTGCACGATGGCGAGCCCGAGCTGGCCCGCGCATCGCTCGCGCAGGCGCACGCGGGGCAGCGGCAAAAGCCGCACCCGCATCCGGCGATCGTGCTCGAACAATGGCTGCTGCAGGCGCTCGCGGATCGGGCGGCCGGCGAGCCCCGGGCCGCCTCTGAAGCGCTCGATCGCGCGCTGGCACTTGCCGAGCGCGAGCCCTTCCGCGACGCCTTCCTGCTGAACGGGCCGGCGGTGCGCGAGCTGCTGGAGCGCCAGGCGCAGGACGGCACCGCCCATCCCGCGCTGCTGGAGGTGCTGCTCGACGGCGTCGGCCAGGGTCCCGCGAGCGGGGCCGCGCTGGCCGAGCCGCTGACCGAGCGCGAGCAGCGGATCCTGCGCTACCTGCCGACGATGCTCACCAACGCCGAGATCGGCGCCGAGGTGTTCGTGTCGCTGAACACCGTCAAGACCCACCTGCGCAGCATCTACCGCAAGCTCGACGCCAACGGGCGCGCCGACGCCGTGGAGCGGGCACGCCGGCTGGGACTGCTCCCCGCGGGGATCAAGCGCCCGCGCGTCGTGCAGCGGGTCTAGGCGCTTCACCGTGAGTCGTCGCCCTCGGGTATGCGCCTCACTTCGACCAGCTCCAGGCCGAGCGCCTGAATCCTGTCGAGCAGGCCGTGCAGCGCGGCCTGGTCGAGCACCGGACCGCGCAGCACCGTCTCCACCGACTGGACAGTCGCGTCCATGCCCTCGAAGACGCCCAGTAGCTGTTCGCTCACGCGCCCCTTGATGTGGATCTCATAGCTCGTGCGTCTCACGCCAACCACGCTGAGCCTCTCTCCTTTGACCGGGGTCTTCCAACCTAGGACCACGGGGGATGAACGGTCGTCACCCAACGGGGATGAGGATCGCCAAAGGAGGTCGATCGCGCCCGGGACGAGCTCGCCTATGCCGGCGAGAGCGTCGAGCTGCCGTGGCGATCGCGCCGCGAGAGCGTGATCCCCGCGAGCGCCAGCCACGCCTCGACGATGCCGCGTACGATCAGCGCGATACCGAGCACGATCGCAAAGGTGTAAATGCCGAATTGGGGCCAGGAGATAATCAGGATGCCGACGGCCAGATCGACCACGCCCTCGAGGATTCTCCAGCCGCGTCGCTCACGGTACTCGACCGCGGCCACGAGCTCGAACACCCCGGCGACCATCAGGAAGATCCCGAAGGCGAGCGCCAGCACGTTGATGCTGTCGGATGGGTGCCTGATCAGGATCGCGCCGACGATCAACGCGATCACCCCCCGCCACAGACCGGTGCCGCGCACCTCCTTGACGGCGATCCCCACGCAGATCCACAGCGCCCCCACCACCAGCAGGTAGATCCCGAGGATCACCGCCAGCGTGCTCAGCGTGCGGTGTGGAGCGACGAGCAGCAGGACGCCCACGGCCAGCGTGCACAGGGCGACGAGCAGCAGTATCCACCACGTCCAGCTTGGCGCCTCCTCGGCGCCCGGTGTGCCATCGCGACTGATGAATGCTTGGCTTGACATCGCTGTGAGCAGACTCCGCGCGATCTGGGTGAGCCGGCCTCACCCGCGGGGGATGAGTTCCGACGATTGCCCGCAACGACCGACTCAACCTTCGCAAGCCCTGGGGTGTCGACTCGCTCGAGGATCCGTCGCGCCGCCCGCTCTCAACTGAGCGACTCGGCCTCCTCGGCGGCGAGCAGACCGACCTCGACGAGGTCGCGGGGGTGTACCCACGTGTCGAGGATCGGGAAGCCCCCGGCGCGCACGATCGCCTCGCGCAGGGGGATCGCCCAGCGGTGCTCCAGCAGCGCGATCGCGACCGCCGTGTCGGGTGGGATCTCCTCGAGCACGTCGAGCAGGTCCTCCTCCCCGAGGCCACCACCCTCCTGCGACCACAGCCGGGCCGCACCCTCGGCATCGCCGCCCGCCACCTCGCCGAGGCCGACCAGCGCCTTAACGACCGCGCCGAACTCCTGCGCCTCCTCCTCTGAGAGGTCGCTGATCTGGGCCGTGGTGACGACGCCGTCGGCATCCTTGTTCACCACCAGCACGTCGATCACACGAGCGACGTCATGCTCCCTCAGGCTCTCCAGGTGGGCGAGCACCTCGCCTTGAAAGTTGGGCTGGTCGAAGCCCACCACAAGCAACTGCACGGGGCCGATCATTGCGTCACCTCCTGTTGTGTGATGTGAGCCGCCCCCGCTGTCGCGACCCACCTATCGATCCAATCCCCCTCTACCTCGGCTCCCTCGATCGCAGCCGTCACCACGTCAGCCACCTCTGCTTCACCGCTCAACCCGCGGTGAGGATCTTCTGCTTCTCGCGCTCGAACTCATCAGGCGTCAATACGCCGCTGTCGCGCAGTTCCCCGAGTTGCTTGAGCTGTTCGACGACACTCCCTCCAGCCGCCGGCGCCGCGGCCGCCGGGGGGGCGCTCGGCGGCGCCTGTTGGCTTTCCAGTCCGGCGAGTCGTTGCTCTTGCGAGGACTCCTGTGAGGCGCGGTTGGCGCCCGCCTTGCCGGCCATGTAGCCCATCCCCCCGACCATCGCGCCTCGCAACAGGGGCCTGCGCCGGCGCATCATCGCGCTGCTCCTTCCGGCCAGCGCGCGGTGAGCTGGTAGAGAATCACGATGTTGATCGCGATGATCATGATCGACCACAGCGGGAACAGTGTGAAGGTGCCGAACTGCACGAGCAGGTCGAGCGACACGAAGATGATCCCCAGCACGCGCGCCCACGTCGCCCCCGCCAGCAGGCCGAGACCTGTGCACGCGACCAACGTTCCGAGGATCAGGTGGCCCCAACCCCACGCCGAGATGTCCCACACGACCACCCCGTGGCCGCCGACCGTGATCACTTCGTTGTTGATCACGGCCGCCAAGCCCCACATCGCATCGAGGAAACCCATGATCAGCATGATCACACCGGCGAAGACGATCCAGCCACCCACCCCGGCGGGTTCGCGGTCGTAGCGCGTACCGGCGCCTGGCTCGGGAATCGTGCTGGACATTGGCGATCCTCCTTACAAAGATGTTTGACGCCGCCCGGCCGGGCGGCATTGCTCACTCCGGTTCGTTCTCGGGCGCCGTTGCCCGCCTCCGTCAGTGAGCATTGCCGCGCGGCGGGTGAGGGCTCATCACCCCTTCGGGATGACCTTGTCGCTCAGCCTGGTTGGGGCTGCGCCGCGGCGGGCGTCGGGGCAGACGCCGCGGCGGGCGTCGTGGTGGCAGCTGGTGGCAGAAGCCTGCTTGCGGCCAGGTAAGCCACGACCGAGCCGACGATCACCAGTGGCGTGCTTCCGGAGCCGGCTCCCACCGTCAGGACCGCGGCGATCACGATCGCTGAGAGCGGCAGGCGCAACACGGCCGCGACCGCGGCGGCCATGCCCACGGCGATGGCCGGGGTGATGGAGTACCCAGGCAGCTGTCCGGCCATCAGCCCCGCCACGGCTCCGAGGAACAGCCCGGGGAAGGTCGGGCCGCCGCGAAAGCTGCCGAGCGAGAGCGAGTAGGCGATGCCCTTGAAGAGAATCAACAGCGCAAGTACCCCGATCGACCACGTGCCCGCTTTGCTGAGCAGTTGCGGGATGGAGCCCTGACCGGAGAAGAGCACTTCCTGGAAGGGCTTGCCGGTGGCCTGCTGAAAGGCGATCGCCAGCCCAGCGACGATCAGCCCGGCCGCGGGCAGCAGCACGAACCGCCTCGCCGCGACGATGCCCGCGGTGCGCTTGCCGCCGCGAACCATGAGCACGCAGGCCACCGCGACCGCGAGCGCCAGCGCGATCGTCCAGCCGAAGTCGGCGATGTCGGGGCGTGGGAACTTGGCGAGCCCTTCCACCGAGCCAAGCGCGTAGGCGCTCGTGCTCAACCCGGTCCATGAGCCCATGCCAATGGAGACGAGCGCGCCGATGCCCGAGGCAAGCAGGCCGGGAAGCAGCACGAGCGTCAGCTTCGGGCCACCCAGACCGATCACCTCGATCATGATCAACGCCGCGAGCAGCGGCGACTGGAACAGGAACGATGCCGCAGCGAAGGAGCCGGCGGCGGCGAGCACGGTAACCACGGGGGGCGGCGCATCCCTGCGCGCAAGGCGGATCGTCAGCGTCCCCAGGCCGGAGCCCAGGGCGATCAGCGGGGCCTCCGGGCCAATCACGACCCCGAGCCCGATTGACGCGAGCGCCGCGAGGATGATCCCGGGCAGATAGCCCGGCAAAGTCGGGCCGCCGGCTGTGGAGAGCCCGTTTGCGGGTAGGTGTCCTCCCTCGCCGGGTAGGCGCTCGATCGCAAACGCGGTGATCAGCCCGGCAAGCGCGAGTATCGGTAGCGACCACCAGAGTGGTGGACCGTGGTGGTAGCCGAGGTCGCTCGGCAGATGGACGTACACGCCCCTCTGGATCTGGTTGATGAGCTCGAGCAAGCACCACGCCGCGAGCGATATGAAGACCCCGGCGACCGCCGCGACAAACAGCAGAACGACGAAACTCCTACTCCGGATCGTCGCTTCGACCTGCTCGGGCGAGACCTCAGGCTCGGGCATCGCGCCTGGCCCCGTGACTCGCGCGCCGGCTAGGAGTGCTGGACCGGCCACCCGCCCGGCAAGCTTCCCCTCCGCTCAGGTCGTGCACCACGCCGACATTACACAGCATCGTGACCCTGCATGGATCAAACTGAGATTCACCCCGATCGGGCGATGTGGGACCACCCACCGCGGCGGGAGACATATAGGTCCCGGCAGCGCCCGATCGGCCCGCAGACCGCGCACAACCGTAATCGACCATAAGGGCTGGGGAGCAAACATCATGAGCACAGCTGTAAAAACCGCTAAGCACACCGCCACACGCGTACGGAGCTCCAGCGAGGTTCCGCCCGCGGACGTGCTCGTCGTCTTCGGGATCACCGGCGACCTCGCCAAGGTGATGACCTTCCGCTCGCTCTACCGCCTGGAGAGGCGGGGGCTCTTGAACTGCCCGATCGTCGGGGTCGCCGGTGACGACTGGACGCTCGAGCATCTGCGCACCCACGCCCGCGAGTGCATCGCAGGGACCGGCGAGCCCCTCGACGACGCCATCTTCGAGCGCTTCGCCGCGCGTCTCTCCTACGTCAGCGGCGACTTCACCAACGCCGCCACCTACGAGCGCCTGACCGCCGCGGTGGGCGATGCGCGCAGCCCCGTCTTCTACCTGGAGATCCCCCCCTTCCTGTTCGGGCCGGTGATCGGGCAGCTCGCCGCCGTCGGCCTCACCAAGAGCGGGCGCGTCGTCGTCGAGAAGCCCTTCGGCCACGATCGAGTCTCCGCGCGCGCGCTTGCTGCGGAAATCCACCAGTACATCGATGAGTCCCAGCTCTACCGCATCGACCACTTCCTGGGCAAGATGGGTACCGACGAGTTCCTCTACCTGCGCTTCGCCAACACCATGATCGAGCCGATCTGGAACCGCAACCACATCGCCTGCGTGCAGATCACGATGGCCGAGAGCTTCGGCGTCGAGGACCGCGGGCATTTCTACGACCCCGTTGGCGCCGTCCGCGACGTGGTCGTCAATCACCTCATGCAGGTCGTCGCCGTCGCGGCGATGGAGGCTCCGGCGGGCAACGACGCCGACACCTTCAAGGACGCCAAGTACGCCGTCTTCCGCTCGACCGCCGACGCCGACCCAGCCCACTATGTCCGCGGGCAGTACGACGGCTACCTCGACATCGACGGCGTCGCCAAGGACTCCGCAACCGAGACCTACGCGGCGATGCGCCTGCAGATCGACAACTGGCGCTGGTCGGGAGTCCCGTGGTTCATCCGCACGGGCAAGAAGCTGCCCGTCACCCAGACCGAGCTGCGGGTCGTGTTTCGCCACCCCCCGCGCCTGGGGTTCATGGAGCACGGACACCGCCGCCCCGAACCCAACCAGCTCGTGATCAAGCTCGACCCCACCACCGGCACCCAGGTGATCCTCGACGCCCACCGCGCCGACCGCGGCGGACCCCAGGCGATCACGCTCGACATGGAGTTCGCCGAGGAGGGCGGCGAGGCGCCGACGCCGTACGAGGTGCTGCTGCTGGACGCGATGAACGGCGACTCCACGCGCTTCACCCGCCAGGACAGCGTCGAAGAGGCGTGGCGCATCTTCGAACCGCTGCTGAACGCCCCGCCGCCGGTGCACCCCTACAAGCCCGGCACGTGGGGGCCGAAGGAGGACGATCGCCTGGTCGCGGGGTATGGCGCTTGGCACGGACCCTGGGTGGCGAAGTGAAGCCGCCCTGCGACCTGCCACGCGTCGTCGCGGGGCATGGAGGCCCGCGCCCAGCCGCTCGGGAGAGAGCCCACCCGCGCGGATGATCCCCAGATGACACCCCCCGCCCCCCAGAGCGCCGCCGCGCCCTCCCCGTTCCCGCCGATCGCCGACTACGCGTTCCTGTCGGACTGCCACACCGGTGCGCTCGTGGCCCCCGACGGGGCGATCGACTGGCTGTGCGTGCCGCGCTTCGACGCGCCATCGGTGTTCGGCACGCTGCTCGACCGCGAGGCCGGTGCGTTCCGGTTCGGGCCGTTCGGGATCAACGTGCCCACGGCGCGCGTCTACGAGCCCGGCACCAACACGCTGCTGACCACCTGGACCACCTCCAGCGGCTGGGCCGCCGTGCGTGACGCCCTCACCCTCGGACCGCGCCGCGGCGTCGACATCGTCACTCCCCACACCCGGCCCCCCACCGACGAAGACGCCGAGCACCTGCTCGTGCGAGTTGCGTTCTGCATCGAGGGCGAAGTCGAGGTCGAGCTCACCTGCGAACCGGTCTTCGACTACGGGCGCGTCCCCGCCGAGTGGACCGTCGCCGAGGACGGCCACCAGGCCGATGCCTCCGGCGCCGGGCTGACGATCCGCCTGCACACCGACATGGCGCTCGGCGTCGAGGGCGACTGGGTCAGGGCCCGCCACGTGCTCAAACAGGGCGAGCAGATCTTCTGCTCCCTCTCCTGGGGCGGGCACCTGGAAGGGCCTGCCGATGTCGACGACGCCAACGCCCGCCTCGCCACCACCGGTCGCTACTGGCGCGACTGGCTCGGGCGCGCCCGGCTGCCCGACCACCGCTGGCGCGAGCCGATCCAGCGCTCGGCGCTGGCGATCAAGGGCCTCACCTACATGCCCACCGGCGCGACCGTCGCGGCGCTCACCACCTCGCTGCCCGAGACCCCCGGCGGCGAGCGCAACTGGGACTACCGCTACACCTGGCTGCGCGACTCCACCTTCACGCTGCAGGCACTGCACTACCTCAACCTCGACTGGGAGGCCCAGGAGTTCATGCAGTTCGTCGCCGACCTGGAGTGCAACGAGGACGGGGCGCTGCAGATCATGTACGGGATCGACGGGCGGCGCGATTTGACGGAGTCCACCCGCGACGATCTCTCCGGCTACGCCGGCGCCAGTCCCGTGCGGATCGGCAACGGCGCCTTCGACCAGCGCCAGAACGACGTCTTCGGGTCCGCCCTCGATTCGATCTTCCTGCACAGCCGTCGCTCACAGCGCCTGCCCCGGCGGCTGTGGCCGATCGTCGAGGCCCAGGCCGAATGCGCCACCCGCGTCTGGGGCGAACCCGATCAGGGCATCTGGGAGGCCCGCGGCGCGCCCCAGCAGTACGTCTCCTCGAAGCTCATGTGCTGGGTCGCGATGGATCGCGCCGCCAAGCTCGCCGCGATGCGCGGCGACGCCAAGCGCCAGGAGTCATGGGGCGCCACTGCGGGGGAGATCCATGCCGACATCCTCGCCCACGGGCTCACCAAGGACGGCGTCCTGCGCCAGCACTACGACACCGACGCGCTCGATGCCTCCACGCTGCTGGCTGCGATCTTCGGTTTTCTCCCCCCCGGCGACGAGCGCCTGAAGGCCTCCGTGCTCGCGATCGCCGACGATCTGACCGAGGACGGCTTCGTCCTGCGCTACCGCACCGGCGAGACCGACGACGGCATGTCCGGCAAGGAGGGCTCCTTCCTGATCTGCTCGTTCTGGCTGGTGTCGGCGCTGGCGATCGTCGGCGAAGAACAGCGCGCCCGCGACCTGATGGAACGGCTTTTGCGCGTCGCCTCGCCGCTCGGGCTGTACGCCGAGGAGTTCGACACCTCCACCGGCCGGCATCTCGGCAACTTCCCCCAGGCCTTCTCGCATCTCGCCCTGATCGAGGCCGCCTCGCGCATCATCATCGCCGAGCGCATCGCGGAGATCTCGTGATGAGCCCCCACATCCCACACATCCTCCCTCGCGGTCTCGACTGCCACACAAGCCATCTCGCGGAGGTCACATAAGAGTGGACTCCTACGACGTCATCATCATCGGCTCCGGCGCCGGCGGGGGCACGCTCGCGCGTCACCTCGCGCCGTCGGGCAAGCGCATCCTGTTGCTCGAGCGCGGCGACTGGCTGCCGCGCGAGCCCTCCAACTGGTCGGCCGCCGACGTGTTCGTCGACAACCTCTACGTCTCGCCGGACACCTGGTATGACGCCGGCGGCAAGCCCTTCCAGCCGCAGGTCCACTACTACGTCGGGGGCGCAACCAAGCTGTACGGCGCCGCGCTCTACCGGATGCGCAAAGAGGACTTCGGCGAGCTGCGCCACCAGGGCGGCATCTCCCCCGCCTGGCCGATCCCCTACGAGGAGATGGAGCCCTATTACACGAAGGCCGAGCAGCTCTACGAAGTGCACGGCGCGCGCGGCGAGGACCCCACCGAACCGCCCGCGAGCGCGCCCTACCCTCACCCCGCCGTCTCGCACGAGCCGCGCATCGCCCAGCTCGCCGAGGACTTCGCCGCGGCCGGCCTGCACCCCTTTCACGCCCCGTGCGGGGTGATGCTGCGCGAGGACAACATGCCCTACAGCTCCTGCGTGCGCTGCTCGACCTGCGATGGCTTCCCCTGCCTCGTGCACGCCAAGTCCGACGCCGAGGTGCTGGGGGTGCGGCCCGCCCTGGAGCACCCCAACGTCACGCTGCTCACCGGAGCCACCGTCGTGGAGCTGCGCACCAACCCCTCCGGGAGCGCCGTCACCGAGGTCGTGGTCGAACGTGACGGGAATGAAAGCCCACTCACCCGCGCCGCGGGCGGCGGGAGCGGTACGGGCAACGGGGGTGGCACAGGCACGCGTGCGGGCGCAGGTGCGCGGGAGTCATACGCCGCCGACATCGTCGTCGTCTCCTGCGGCGCGGCCAACACCGCCAAGCTGCTGCTGAGCTCCGCCACCGACAAGCACCCCGCCGGCCTCGCCAACGGCTCCGACCAGGTCGGGCGCAACTACATGTTCCACGACAGCCAGGCGGTGCTGGCGATCTCCAAAGAGCCCAACCCCACCGTTTTCCAGAAGACGCTCGGCGTCAACGACTACTACTTCGCCTCCGACGCCTGGGCGTTCCCGATGGGCAACATCCAGATGGTCGGCAAGTCGGTGCCCGACATGTACCGCGGCGAGAAGCCCGTGATCACCAAACTCGCCCCCTTTGGGCTCTCCCTCAAGGAGGTCGCCGAGCACGCCGTCGACTTCTGGCTCTCCACCGAGGACCTCCCGCGGGCCGAGAACCGCGTCACCGTCGATCGCGACGGCAAGCTGACGCTCGCCTACTCCCCCTCCAACGACGTCGCCCGCGACCGCCTGCTCGAGCAGCTGCGCTCGCTGCTGGGGCACCTCGGGATGCACGAGCACCACCTGATCCCGCGCTGGGCCTACCTCGAGAACAGGATCCCCGTCGCCGGCGTCGCCCACCAGGCCGGCACCTGCCGCTTCGGCTCGGACCCCGCCACCTCGGCGCTCAACACCGACTGCCGCGCGCACGAGCTCGACAACCTGTACGTCGTCGACACCAGCTTCTTCCCGTCTATCTCCGCCGTAAACCCCGCGCTCACCGCGATCGCCAACGCCGTGCGCGTCGGCGAGCACCTGCTGGAGCGCCTCGGGGCCAATGGCCGGTGAGGCGAACGTGGCCGAGCCGAGCGCTGCCGCGGCAAGCGGGGGCGAGCAGAGAGCAGGCCGCCGCCGGGTGGTGATCGTCGGCGGCGGCGGCTTCGGCGGGCTCACCGCCGCGCGCGAGCTGCGCGGCGGTGACGTCGAGGTGACGGTCGTCGATCGCGTCCATCACCACCTCTTCCAGCCGCTGCTCTACCAGGTCGCCTGCGGCGGTTTGGCGGCCGGTGAGATCGCGCCGCCGATCCGCGCCGTGCTGCGCCGCCGCCACGCAAACGTGAAGGTGCTGATGGCGCAGGCCACCGGCCTGGACCCCGAGCGGCGGCTGCTGGAGCTCGACGGGGGCGAGCAGCTGGAGTACGACAGCCTGATCGTGGCGTGCGGCGCGCGCACCTCCTACTTCGGTCACGACGAGTGGCGGGAGACCACGTGTGGGCTGAAGACGCTCGCCGACGCGCTGGCGCTGCGCGGCCGGCTATACAGCGCGCTGGAGCGAGCCGAGCGCTGCGAGGACGCACGCGAGCGCCAGGAGCTGCTGACGTTCGCGGTGATCGGCGCGGGTCCCACCGGGGTGGAGGTGGCGGGCGAGATCGCGATCGTTTGCAAAGACACGCTGTCGCGCCAGTACACGCGCATCGGCCCGGGCGACGTGCGCGTGATCCTGTTGGACGCCGGCGAGCGCGTGGTGCCCTCGTTTAGCGAGCGGCTGTCGCGCAAGACCGCGTCGCAGCTGGCTTCGCTGGGGGTGAGCGTTCGCGTCAACTCACCGGTTACCGCGATCGACGCCGAGGGCGTGACGATCGCGGTGGAGCGGATCGCCGCACGCACCGTGGTGTGGGCGGCCGGCGTACAGGCCGTGCCGTTCGCGGCGACCGTGGCGCAGGCGACCGGCGCCGAGACCGATCGTGCCGGGCGCGTGCGTGTCGAACAGGATCTGACGATCCCCGGGCACCGCGAGATCTCGATGGTCGGCGACGCCATCTCGCTTGACGACCCGGACGGCAAGCCACTGCCCGGCCTTGCCACGGTCGCGATACAGCAGGCCCGCCACGTGGGAAAGGCGATCCGCGCGGGGGCTCCAAGCGCCACCACCCCGTTTCGCTACCTCGACAAGGGCGCCCTGGCGGTGGTGGGCCGAGGCCGCGCGGTCTGCGCGATCCGCGGCGTGGAGCTGTGGGGGCGCCCCGCCTTCTTCACCTATCTGACTGTGCACATGTACTACCTCGGCGGCGTCCCCGGGCAGCGAGTGAAGGTGGCGATCGACTGGATCACCGCACGGCTGGGGCGCCCGCAGAGTCAGGTGATCGAGGGGGTACTGCCGGAGATCCGCTGACGCCTCACGCCTGCGGCGCCGCCGCCGGGCCGATCGCGGTGGGACGTTCGGCGCTCGCCGCGGGCGCCGACACGCGCGCACGGAAGACGTAGAACGACCAGCCCTGATACAGCAGCACCAGCGGCAGGAAGAGCACCGTCACGATCGACATCACCACCAGCGCATAATGGCCGGAGGCCGCGTTGTTCACCGTCAGGTTGTAAGCGGCGTTGGTGCTCGACACCATCACGCGCGGATACAGGTCGATGAAGATCGAACCCACCGTCGCGGCGATCGCGACCGCCGAGGCGGTGAAGGCCCAGCCATCGTGGTCGCTGCTGGCCAGCCGCGCGGCGAACACCACGGCGATCACCGCCAGCACCTGCACGGGTCCCGGGACCTGGGTGTGGTCGGCGACAGAGAGCGTCCAGGCCACGAAGCCCACCACCAGCGCGATCGCCGCCCAGCCCAGCGGCCGCGCGGCGGCGCGCGCACGCTCGCGCAGCTCGCCCGTGGTGCGCAGCTTCAGGAACGTGGCGCCGTGCAGCAGGCACAGCCCCAGCAGCGTCACGCCCGTCCACAGGCCGTAGGGGGTGAGCAGGTCGAAGAAGTCGCCGGTGAAATCGTGGTGGGAGTCGATCGGCAGGCCGTTCAGCAGGTCACCGAGGCCGACGCCGATCAGCAGCGGGATCAAGAGGCTGCCGAGCGTCAGGCACCACGTCCATGTCGTCCGCCAGCGGGGATCGTCGCTCTTGCCCCGGAACTCGAACGCCACCCCGCGCGCCATCAGCGCCAGGAGCACCAGCAGCAGCGCCAGGTAGAGGGCGGAGAACATCGTCGCATACCACGCCGGGAAGGCCGCGAACGTACCCGCGCCGGCGACGACCAGCCACACCTCGTTGCCGTCCCACCAGGGACCGATCGTGTTGATCGCCACGCGTCGCTCGGCGTCGGTGCGGCCGAGCAGCGCGTGCAGCGCGCCGACGCCGAAGTCGAAGCCCTCCAGCACGAAGAACCCCACCCACAGGATCGCGAGGATCACAAACCAGAGCGTGTGCAGGTGCATGCGGCCTCAGTCGCAGCGGCGTAGGGGTTGTAGATGTATTTTTTCGGACCCATATACTTCATTTTGTGAAGTGGTAGGGGTGCGTTTGGGTGACACATCCACCTCAGTAGGTCAGCGCCGGAATCGAGGTCCCGCCCACATCGGCCGCACCCGCCGTCGGACCGCTGGGCGCGGAGCCCGACTCGCCGCCGCCTGCCCCCTCGGGCTCGAGGCCTTTGCGCGCGTAGCGCGTCATCAGCACGACCTCCACTGCCCCGAGCGCGATGTACACCAGCACGAACGCCGCCAGGCTGATCCCGATCTCGGTGGCGCTCACCGAAGGCGAGTTGGCGTTGGCGGTCTTCATCAGGCCCTGCACGATCCACGGCTGGCGTCCGCTCTCGGTGAGCAGCCAGCCGGCGGTGTTCATCAGGAAGGGCGTGACCACCGCCCAGATCGACAATCGCAGAAACCACTTTGAACGATCGAAGCGCCCGCGATGCAGCAGCCACCCGCCCCACAGCGCCAGCAGCACGATCAACGACGCCAGATAGGCCATCACCCGCATCGACCAGTACTGGATGAACACGTCGGGCACGTAGTTGCCGGGCCCGTATTTCTTTTCGTATTCGCGCTGCAGCTGGTTGAGGCCGGTTACGCCGCCGCTGAAGGAGTTGGTCGCCAGCAGCGACAGCAGGTATGGCACCTCGATGATCTGCGTGGGCGTCTTGTCGTTGTTGCCGCCGCCGATCTGAAACAGCGAGAACGAGCACGGTTTGCAGTTTTCCCACTGCGCCTCCGCGGCCGCGATCTTCATCGGCTGGTATTTGGTCTCGACCACCCCCAGCTCGCTGCCCACGAACATCGTCACCAGGATCGAGGGGAGCAGCACCGCCACCGACAGCTGCGCCGCTTTGTGAAAGGCGGCGACCTCGCGCTGCCTGCGCAGATACCAGGCCGCCACCGCGAGCATCACGAGCGCACCGGTGATCAGCGAGGCGAGGATCACGTGCACGTACCCCCACAGGAAGGTCGGGTTGGTGAACAGTGCCCCGACGTTGTTGAGCTGCGGTTCGCCGTGGCTGTTCATCGTGTAGCCGACGGGGTGCTGCATCCACGAGTTGGCGACCATGATGAACATCGCCGAGAGCATCGCGCCGGCCGCGACCAGCCAGATGCACGCCAGATGGATGCGCTTGGGCAGCCGCCCCCAGCCGAACAGCCACAGCCCGAGGAAGGTGGACTCCAGGAAGAAGGCCGCCAGCCCCTCCATCGCCAGCGGCCCGCCGAACACGTCGCCCACGTAGCGCGAGTAGGTCGACCAGTTCATCCCGAACTCGAACTCCTGCACGAGGCCGGTGACGACTCCCACCGCGACGTTGATCAGCAGCAGCGTCCCGAAGAAGCGCGTCAGGCGCCGGTAGTCGTCGTTCCCATTCCGGTGCCAAGCCGTCTGCAGGATCGCGACGAGGAAAGCCAGCCCGATCGTCACGGGGACGAACAGGAAGTGGTAGATGCTCGTCGTCGCGAACTGCCAGCGCGCGAGGTCGTTGGTCATCCGCGGACGGCCTCCAAGTTGGGCGGGGAACGGACCGCACGATCCTCACGCCGCGTGGGGTGAGCGGTCCTCACCCCACGAGAACGAACTGCTTAGGACTATCGCGAACCGCTTGGGGCCATCGGGATAGGTCCGGATCACCCGGGGCGAGTGAGGGTCGCTCACCCGCCGCCCGCGTAGCGTGACGGCGTGCGCTACCGCGTCGCCCTTCTCGGCCTGCTGCTGCCGCTCGCATTCGCGACCGGGTGCGGCGAATCCGCACAGGCGAAGGCCGAAAAGACCGTGTGCGAAGGCAAGAAGGAAATCGGCACGAGCGTGGACAGCCTGCAGAGCATGACTCTCACCACCGCCAGCGCGAGCACGGTGCAGAACGACATCAAAGGGATCGAAGCGGGGCTGCAGAAGGTCAAAGGGGCCCAGGGCCAGTTGAGCAGTTCGAGACGGGCAGCGGCCGAAAAGGCCAACGCCCAGCTGTCCGCGGAAGTGAGCAGCATCGCGCACGAACTGACCAGCCTCACCCTCCCGCAGGCGCTGACGAGTGTGGTGACCGCTGGCGAAAAGCTCGCCGCGAGCTACAAGACGGCGTTCGCGCCGGTCGAATGCTGAGCCCGGGCTAGCGAAACCACCTTGGTTGGGGATGGGATCGTCCGCGTGGGTGATGACTCAACCAGCCACTCGGGGGCGGGGCATCCTACCCCGCCTCAAGGCGCATGGCATCCCCAGCCTTATCCAGGCGTACAAGGACTCCTACGCGCCACTCCCACCCCCCTCGGGGCGGGGGCAAGGGCTCCTACCTCGCCTGGGGCGGCGGTGGATGCACGAGCGTCGAAGGACCGGCCGACGCCTCCCCGCGCTCCTGCTCGATCTGGCGACGCAGCGCGAGCACGCCGATGACTACCAGCACGAGCTCGATCAGCAGCGGCAGCGCTTGACCGGGCGTGCGCGTCGGGCCGAGCGTCGCGATCAACAGCACGATTGCGGCCGCCCCTGTGGCGAACCACCCCGGGTGGTGCTCGAGCGGCTCGGCGATCAGGTCGCGCAGGCGCCTGGCCCAGCGCATCGGGCCGGCCAGCCAGCCGGCGAAGATCACCACGACCCCGGTGATCAGCAGCCACAGCGCGCGGCTGCGCCAGCCGGCGGTGAAGATCTCCATGACTTCACGCATCGCCGGGCGCAAGCCTTCGTTGTGCACGAGGCTGCTCACGACGTAAGACTCGATCCAGCGGCGCAGCACGAGCGAGATGAGCGCACCGGCGATGATCCCCACGCCGATCTCCAGCAGCACCCGCCGGCGGTAGCCGGCAGCGAGCGCGAGCGCGCCAATGTACATCAGCACGACCAGCAGCGGCAGGATGAAGCTGAGTCCGCGCATCGCTTTGACGCCGTCCTGCGCGAGCTTCAGCTGGTTGGAGCGCAGCAGCACGAGCTTGCGCCGGTTGGCCGGCAGTTTCGAGCCGACGTCGCTGCCCACCCCCAACCGTTCGCCGATCCGGTCGACCAGCAGTTCGAGGTTGATGCTCACCACACCTCCCGAGGTCGAGAGCGCACCGCTGCCCCCGTTGAGGATCCTCGTCACCTGTTCGTGCGTGATGTGGTTGGCGCGCCCCCACAGTTCCTGGATCGCGGGCACTTCGAGCGCCTTTTCGATCGCCTGGGGCACGACCTGCGCCGCGGCGGTGGAGAGCGCCGGCGCCAGCGGGCGCAGCACCTTCGGCAGCTTTTCGGCGGCCAGATTCTGTACGTCCACGACGGTGAGCAGGCGTTCGGAGAGATCGCCGGCGACGACCCCGCGGACCTTTTCGTTCTGCAGCAGCCGCACGCTGGTCTGCGTCCAGCCTTCGGTGTCGATGATCTGCGCGCGGATCCAGGTCGCCATGATCGAGAAGACGATCAGGATGCTGGCCACGATCACCAGTGTCCGCGCGCGCCAGAATCCCGGCGGGTGCCGCCGCGTCGCGACCGCGCCACCGGCGACCCCACCGCCAGCGGACGCGGCAGGGGCTCCGGTCGCGGCAGGGCCTCCCGCCTCCGGGGACGGGCTCGATCCGGTGGGTCCCGCGCTCGTCATCCGCTTGCAGCCTCCCCGCCGCGAAGGTGATCCGGCCTCGCCCGCCAAGGGTGGTAGGGCATTCGGCGCACCCTACACCGCCGGTTGCGGGCGAGATGTCGAGGCCACCGGCTGGTCCTCCGCCGTGGCAAGCGCCTCGCCAGGCAGGGAGCGAGCGAACCACAGCCCCACGAGCGCGAACGCGCAGGCCACGAGCAGCGAGCGCTTGAGCGCTTCGATCTGCGCGTCGTTGTAGAAGCCGACCAGCTTGGCGGCCTGCTCGGGCGCCAGCCCGGCCTGCTCGACCTCGGCCTTGAACTGCGCTTTGGAGACCATCGGCAGACCATTCTCGGTGCCATGCACAACCTGCTGCTGCACCTGCGAGGGGATCGCGGGGTCGGAGAGCACGCGCTGGTGGAAGCCGGTGGTCAAACCGGTGAGCAGCACGGCGCCGATCAGCGCCGTGCCGAGCGACTGGCCGAGGTTCTGCGCGGCGCCCTGCACACCGCCGGCCTCGCTGGAGCGCGATTCTCCGACGGAGGACATCACGACGTTGCCGAGCTGCGAGAACGCCAGGCCGATCCCGACGCCGAAGCCCGCCAGCGAAATCGCAAACGCGACGGAGGAGAGCGACGGGGTGATGCTCGCCATCAGGCAGCCGATCGAGACGAACAGGAAGCCGAGCCCGATCTGCACGACTTTGCGGGGTGAGGTGCGCGTCGCCAGGCGCGGCCCGAGCACCGCGGCGAGCATCATCGTCACCGAGATCGGCAGGATCTTCACGCCGGTTTCAAGGGCGTTGTAGCCAAGCACCAGCTGCAGGTAGAGCGGCAGCACGAAGAAGGTGCCGGCGAGGATCAGGTACTGCGAGACGAGCGTCGAGAGGCCGGCGCGCAGCTGCGGGATGTGCAGCAGGTCGGGCGCCAAGAGCGGCGTGCGCCCGGCGGCGGCCACGCGCTGCTCCCAGCGGGCGAAGAGGCCGAGGATCACGAGGCCGGCGAGGATCAGGAAGGGGACGACCGAGAAGCCGAACGGGGTGATCTCCGTGCCGCCGATCGTGAGCGCCCCGATCGGTTTGAACAGGCCCCACGTGCTGATCTTGAGGATCGAGAAGACCGTGAGACCGAGGCCGAGCGCCGACAGCGCGGCGCCGACGACGTCGAGCTTGACCCGCTCGCCGGTCGGCCGATCGCCGATCCGGCGCACCAACGTGAGCAGCACCAGCACGATCACGGTCTCCGCGGCGAACACCACGCGCCAGCTGAACTCGGTGGTGATGAAGCCCCCGATCAGCGGCCCGGCGGCCGCGCCGGCCCCGGCGATCCCGCCGAGCAGCCCGTACGCGAGCGCCCGTTCACGTCCGCTGTAGTTGGCCGCGGTGAGCGAGGCGATCGCGGGGATCACCAGCACCGCGCCGAGCCCCTCGATCCCCGACCAGCCGATCAGCAACACACCGAGATTGGGGCTGAGCGCGGTCGTCAGCGACCCAACCCCGTAGATCGCAAGGCCGATCGAGAAGGCCCGCCAGGCGCCCCCAGATGTCCCCGAGCTTCGCGCCGGTGAGCATGAACGCCGCCATCACCAGCGTGTAGGCGGTGATCGCCAGCTGCACCCCCGACACGGTCGTGTGCAGGTCCGCCACGACCTGGGAGATCGAGACGTTCATGACGGTGCTGTCGAGCACCATCACGAACTGCGCCGTGCCGAGGATCAGGATCGTCGTGCGGCTGCGCACCTCAACGTGCCGATCTGCGTCGGGCTGCCCTCATCCTCAGGGCACGGTAGACGATGCGCGGATGGCGCGCGGCGTGGCGCGAGCCCGCTGCTCCGTCACCTCGTGCACCAGCCCCTCGCGGACCCTGCGCCGCGGTCGGCGCCGGCACAGTCGTCGGAGCGCCCCCGAGCATCGGCCCGGCCGGCAGCTTGCCGTCCGGGCCATGGGGCTCAGGGTGTCAGGAGATGAAGCGGTGTGTCACTGTCTTACCCGGTCACCGCCCAGGTGCCACGGGCGCTTGCGGGTACTTCGGCTCCTTCGCCCAACTCGAAGGACATTAAGGTACCTGTTTTGGCAACTGTCGCCGTGGTACCCGCCGGGTTGATGAAGCCCACTGTAAAGACGCCGCTTTGGTGTTCATCGACTGAAGCGAATACGCAGAGGTTCCCAGATGCCGCTTCTGGTTTAGCGACACTGCCTTTGCAGCCCGTGGGCAGTGTTGTTGCGTTTGGTTCGATGAAATGCACGTTACTCGCTTCTAGTTCCGTGGCGAGCTGGATGGTGAACGAGATCGGCACATAGATGAAGTTCGGCCTGTGCGTTTCGTATTCGGCTCCCTGTGGCTCGGCCCATACACCGGTCTCTGTAGCATTTTTGGGTAGTGTGCCGCCTACGGTCCAGGGTTCGCCTTTAGGACCAGGGGCGCCAGGGGCGCCGGCTGTGCCGTTCGCTCCAGCCGTACCCGGCGTACCGGGTTCACCGTTTGTGCCCGCCGGTCCCGCTGGACCCGTGGCTCCCGCGGGTCCGGTGGCGCCGGGGGCGCCGTTCTTACCGGCGGGGCCGGCGGGGCCTCTGGGGCCCGCCTTGGCCTTGGGCTTGCTCTTAGTGGCGTTGGCCGTCGCGTGCCGGCCGATCCCGGACGATCGGCCGGCTGCGCCACTGCCGCCGGTGGCCGCGAAAGCTCCTCCCGTGGCCGCGAAGACCAGCGCGAGGACCGCGATCATCATACTCGGGGTGATACGGACTCTTCTAAACATCGCTCTCTCTCCTTCGGTGAATGAAAACAACAAGGTTCATCGCTTGGCCTTCCGCGACGCGCTGGACATCTTTGCTTGCCTGTGATGCCTGGTTTTCCCATTCACACACTTACCGTGGGCAAGCTTCTCGCCCCGCTTGCACTTCGGGGCGCTCTTCTTGACCGTCGTCGCCGCCTTCGCTTCCACGGGAAAAGCGATCGCCGGGATCGCCAGCTGCGCGAGCGGAGCCGGCAGCGCCAGGACCGACGGCAGCCCCGTGGTCGTGAACAGCACCGGCGCGCCCGTCTCGGTCCCATAGCCGCTCGCGACCACGATCCGGTAGGCATACGTCGTGCCCGGCTGCAGACCCGAGAGCCCTAGCGTCTCTGTGACGGGGACGGTGCCCGTCCCCGCAGATCCCAAGAACACGACCCCATACCGCGTTTTAGAGCCCGCGTAGACGCCCAGTTCGAACGCGTACGTCGCGGGTTGACCATCGGGGTTGACCGTCCCCGAGACCGTCGCCGAGGTCACACCGACCGCGCTCGCGACCCCGCTCACGGCGACCGGCACCGGCGCCGGCGCGGTCCTGAACGTGCCTTCCGCGCCCGTCGTTTCACCACCGACCTGTTTGCCCGCCACTTCGTTCCGGTTGCTCGCCAGCAGACGGAAGCGGTAGGTCGTGGCGGGCTGCAGCCCGGCCGCTTCCATCGTCGTCGCGACCGGCCCGTACACCGCCGATTCCGCGACGGGCGTAGTGAGCATCCCGGGGCAGTTTTCGAGGCTTTCGCACGCGCCATACTGAAACTCGTACGTCGTGTCCGTGTTCTCGGGGTTCAGTTCCCCGAACAACACCGCGCGGGAGTTCGTCTCAAACGACGCGCTCGGTTCACCCACAGCTTTTGGCGCGACGACCGGCGTCGTGAACGACACCGGTTCGCTCGTCAACAATTCTGGGGCGAGCACGTTTTCGTCTTCGCCCGCCACGCGATCATAGAATGTTTCGTTGGGGCGCAACCCGTCGATTGGGGCAGCTACTTTGACGAAGGGTTCTTCTTCACCAATGTTCTTTACATTCGCGACCCCTACCGAGGGTTCGGTCTTTTCCCCCAACGACGGGGTTCTACCCCACTGAAACCAGGCCCGCGTGTCTTTCACACCCCACGCATCCACATCACCATTCAGCAGGCAATCGAGCGTCACATCCGATTCATGTTCGACCCCCGGCGCGCACGCCCCCGGCGCACCCAACAATTCCCCGACCGGCGCAGGGTCGTAAGCCCATATTTCGCCAGCTGCATTGCTGCCCGCGGTTTCGGCACCGACGACATACAGACCGTCACTGCTGCTGAAACCGATGCCCTTAACTCCACCCTTGGGTAGCTGGAACTGGGTTATCAGGTGCAATGCCCCCGCACCAACCCCATACAGCGAACCGATAGTTTCATACTCATCGGGAACATGTTCAATCACGGCGAGCCGTCCAGCGGGGTCTATCGCAATACCTCCTATGTTTCTCGGGAGGGTGAACGTATTGATTTCACTGCCGTCCGGGTCGAACTCGTGGATCACATTGGTGGTTTCAGCGACACCATCGCTTCCGCCAATGGCATAGGTGAGGTACACGTCGCCGGTTTTGTCGACTGCGATCGACTGCACCTGGCTGGCTGGTGTCGCTGAGATCGATGTGAGCGGGGTTTCGCCCTTGTATTTCCCGTCCGCTTCGAACTCCTGCACGCGGTGTTCTTCACCGACATACAATAGGTCTTCCGGACCACCGACCGCGAGAGCTTCTGGTGCATGCATAAACGCGCCGGGTTCAGGTGTGTCGGTGGGGGCGGGCGCCTTGCATTTTACGCCCGGCACGTTTTCTACTTCTTCCTGGGTGCAGAGGTTGCCTTTGGTCTTTTCGTTGACTTTCTTGCCGATCTCCAGCACGAACCCGCCAGCCGCGGTGAACTTCTGGACCCGGGCACCGGCCTGGTCTTCGTCTACGTAGATGTCGCCGCTGGCCGGGTCGACCGCGATACCGGGGATACCTTCCTCGATCTGTCCCGGCGCTTCGCTGTCTTTGCCTGCCTGGCATTCGTTTTCTTCGGCCTTGGTGCAGACATCACCGCCTTTCTTGTCGACGTCAGCGCCGAACATACTCACGAATTCCCCGCTAGCGGTGAGCTCCTGCACACGGTTATTACCGCGATCGGCAACGTACACGTCACCATAGTTGAGACTACCAAGGTCGCTATCGACAGCGACGGCTTCTGGATATTCGAAGCCTCCGGGTTGGCTGCCGGGCGTGGCAGGCCGGCAGGTGTTTTTCGACGCGGTTGTGCAGATGTTCCCGCCGGTGGTCTGGTTGACCTGTCCACCGATGCGGCTCGAGAGGATCTCCTTGACCGGAGCCGTCGCGGCCTGCGCGGCCGTCGCGCCGACGAGCATCGTGATCGCGATCGTTATGACCGTGAATGGGTGGCTGGGGATGGAGCGGGGTGTGGTGTGCTCGCGCATTTGTTTACTTCCTCCCCTTCGCCGTTTTCCTAGGTTGCCTGGGCTTCTTCTTCGTTTTCTTTGTGTTCGCGCATCCCGTGACCGCAATCTTTGTGTTCTGGTGTATTTCGGCGCCGTTCTGTGCCACGAACGCCGTCGGCATCACCAGTTTCGAGGCGCAGAGGTTTCCGTTGGCGGTCAGCGCGGAGTACTTGCCCTCCGGCAGGTAGATCTCAAAGGTGTTGACGGGAACGTCGGGCACCGTCTTGAACGTGCTGCTCGTGATCCCCGCTTTGCTGATGAACGTGCTGCCCGTCAGATCGACCCTCACACCATCGCCCTGCAACACAACGATCAGGTTGGGGAACGCTTCACCACCGTGGGAGACGAAGTACACCGGCCCCGAGAGACCTACCGGTAACAACGGTGTCGACGCTCTTACGATACCCACGATCGACGCTGATGGACAGTCCGCGGGATTCGCTTCAAACGTCGCGGCGGGGCACGCTTTCTGCAGTGTCGTCAACCGTGACGGCAATTGCTCTGGCAGGTCCACCTTGACGCGCGCGATGTTCGCCTCGGCGCCGACCGATCCCGCGGGATAGGACAGCTTCGCGTCGAGGCTCGCACCGTCCGCTCTGCTCGTGTGAGCACTGGTCGTGACCACGAATTTGGGTTTAAATTCAAGGCTCTTGCAACCACCGACGGCGAACGCACTCTGCACTTCCGATCTCGCGTTTTCAGACCCCGACAGCACGGCGCTGACGTGCTGTTCTCCCGGCTGTCCCGGCGCGCCGCAGCTTGTGGGGTTGAACATGAAGTTGGGCCGGTCGATGTCGACGGTGATGCGTTTTAGGCGTAGTGGGATGCCGAAGATGATCTGCGGTAGCGCGTATGGTCCGGTTTCGTCGGTCGTGACCGTCAACGTGCTGTTTTCCGGGTTCACGTCGATCCTGGCCCTGACGACCACGAGACCGAGGTTGTAGGGGCCCGCCACGGCATCAGTGACAATCGACAACCCGAACGGCGCGCCATCGTGAGGACCGGTGAGATACACCTTCCCTTCGACTTCGAAGGGATGCGAGCCGGCGCCGGTCGCCACGCGCGTGGTCCCAATCCTGGACGCTTCGGGACAATGACCGTCATCCGCTTCCGGTTCACCGCACAGCTGAACACTGGAAAGCATCCCCAACAACCCCGGCGGGGTATGCACCTGCACACCCTTGACGAACTGTTCACGATCCTGACGGGCGAAGTTCAGCGTAAACGCCGTGAACTGCCCCGCCTGCGGCGTCACCGTCCCCGCGACGAACCCCGGGCTGAACGGTGATGGTCCACCCGCGCAGCCTTTGACTTCGAAGAACGAGGACGGTGTCGCATCGGGAGTGCCCGACGTCGAGAATCCTTCGAGGGTGATCCCGGGTGCACTCCACGGCGTGAAATCGCTCGTCGTGACCGCCGGGCCGCACACCGCGGGATTCGCGACCGACGCCCGCGGGCCACCATTCAAATCGACCTTCAGTTCACTGAACGGCGTCTGCGGGTTTTCCAAGAACTTCGTCGTCAGCTGCCCCGTCGCGGGATTCGCCTCCACATAACCAGGGACCTTGATATTGATCCCGGTGTTCGCCAACGGACCCTTGCCACCAAGTTCCAGATAGAGCTGGTAGAGATGACCATCAAGCGCATCCTGATCGGTACAGGCAGCCTGGCCCGCGCCGCCACACAACGGGCGCGCCAGATACACGTGACCCTTCACCGGTTCACCCAGCAGCGGCGTGATCGCTTCCGCGGTGCCGACCGTCGAGGCACCCGGGCAATGACCCGCCGCCAACTGCAATTCCCCGTTCAACCCCACTTCTTCAGATTCAGGACCCGTGAAATCAATCCCTTCCGGACCCGATTCATTACACGCCTGGATACCATCCACAACACCCGGGCTGACCGACATACCCTCCGGCAACGTCACGACCGCATCACGCAAATGCGGCGTCGCGAGCCGTTCCGGCGTCTCCGGCTGAGGAACCTTGATGTTCACACCCAGCCCCGCCGGCTCATCCGCGAGCAACGTATCCGGCTGCACTTCCACCGACGGATCAAACGCCAACACGTTACAACCCGTCACGCCAGGCATCACCACCGACCTTTCGGCATACCCTTCATACCGCTGGTTCGCACCCACCCGGCCCGGTTCCTCCCACGAATCCGCGCGCAACGTCGCCGTCTGCGGACCCGCCGCACAATCAGAACCCAACGACAGGAACGGGACCGGCGCCACACCGCTTTCCCCTCCATGGAATTCGTCGGTGGTGCAGGTGAATCCCGGAGCGGCCCGTTCGATTTTCTTACAGTATAAGCCCCGCATCGGGTCGTGGCTCGGGTCGGCCGGGACACCCCAGAACGTCGTTTCCACACGCGACAGCTCGACTGACGGTATCCCGTTGTCGGTAACCGTGAACCCGTAGCCCTGTGCGGTGCGCACGAGATGCGCAGTCAACAGAACCGTGACATGGAAGTTGTTCTCCAGCGCGAACTCAGCCGACTGGCCCGCTTCAGGCGTAACGTTGACGATCGGACCAAGCTCTTCATGCCCACCGAACAGACGTATCCTGTACACGCCGATCTGCGACGACGCGGGACATTCAAACGAATCGAGAGCAACCGTCAAGGGACAGCGCGGCACCGCCATCGGATTGCCCAGCAACCCGGTCGGCAAACCGACGACGACATCCTTCGGGTCACGCGTCGGCGAGAGGACGATGGAATGTTGTCCCTGGGCAATCCTACTTTCTTCTTCTTGCGTGTCGAATTCGACTGTCGTCGTCAGCGCCCACGGGTGCCCGCCGGCCTGCGTAAACACGTACGGCTCGTTGACGATTTCCTGTTCGTTCTGTCCGACTCCTGTGCCCAAAGGCACGATCGTGGTCGCTGCCGTCGTCTGCATCGAGAAGCTCGCAATCCCAAACGGCAAAGCTTCACGCGCACTTGCCGACGACGCCGAGAGCAGGAAACCCAGAAAAGCCATCAGCATGATCGCCGCCCCGCCGTGCGAGTGCCCGGGGACTAACCGAGCAAGGGAGCGTTTTAGTGAAATACACATTTTACTTGCTCCCCTTACGGTGGGTTGACTTTTTGGCTCTGGGCCTTCTGACACACTTGTCGTGCTCCTTGACAAAGCCCTTCTTGCACTTCACGGGCTTTGCCTTCGGCTTCACCGTCGTAGCGGGCACAGGCGCCGCGAAGTTCCCACCAGGCGCCTGGGAGACGCTACCCGGGACCAGCAACGGCGCCGGGTTCGTCAACGGACCCTGACACGCATCGCCCGAACACGGCTCCGGTTCCGCCGCCGCCACCGGGAACCCTTCACCCGGACCCTCCAACCGCGCGTCATAGACATCGACGTCTTCATCGGTGTCCTGTGGCACGAGCTGCGCAGCGGTCTGAAAGAACACATCGCGCCCCGACGGAGAGATCACAGCATCAGCGTCACCCGTGAGCGAGCTGCCACTGGAGATCAGCGATACGCCGCTCCCTTCGTGCCATTCATACACGTTCACAAGCCCATTGACCGCATCCGGCGACAACGGCTCCGCGGTAGAGAACACGATCCGTGAACCGTCTTCGCTGATCGCGCGCGACCCCAGTTCCCGTTCCTGCAAGACGTTGGCGCCCGGACTAACACCGCCAGTCGGAATCGTCGCATTGGCGACCGTTTCATTACCCCCTTCCAATGAACCACCGCCGCTTACGATTCTTTCAGGTGGTTCGGTACCGTCACTGCCGTTGCCGTTCGCGTCATAGCCGCCTTCGCCGACAGACACCCGTTCTAACGCTCCGGTCTGCGCGTCATAACGATAAATGTCCTTTGCGTTATCAGTGTCACTCCTGACCAACTGCGCATAGGTGGAGAAGACGAGGTAACGACCCGGTTCCCGCGATCCGACGCATTCCGCCGGCGACGAGCGCTCACAAGTGTTCGACTGCGCTTCCTGGCCGAAGCCCCACAGGCCGCTGTCGGCGCCGCTAAGATCGGCGATAAACGTGGTCTTGCCATCGATTGCGTCGTACACGTACAGGTTATCGGCCCCCTTCACCGGATCCTCACCTTCGACATTCGCGCCCTCGCTCAGAACACCACGCGCGACGAAATAGACACGCGACCCGTCCGCAGCTATCCTCACGACACCCTGAACATCCCCAGCTTCGCCAGGCGTCGGGGCATGCGAGACCTGCACCTGCGAGGTGACCTGCCGCTCGGACACGGCGCAGTCCTGTTCTCCTACCGGGCACCCGATCGTATCCATATACAGTTCGCTACTCGACGCTTCCGTCGTGAAGAACACCCGTGAGCCATCTTCAGACGCTCCCACGAAATCAGCGTTCGCGCGCGCACCCGCAGCAGGACACGGCAATTCTCTCGCTTCATCGCATTCTTCGCCCGATGGCCGCGAAACTTCGATTGTCTTCTCCCCACCGAGACGCACAAACAACTGGTGCTGCGAGCAAGACGCCCCGAAACCCGCCGTAAAGAAGATCTCTTCGCCTCCATCGGGAAAGCGGTTGAAGCTAGCCGACTTGCCTTCGTGACTATACCCGCCACCCACGCCCGCTTCCACCAAGCATTTCCCGTCGATTGGTTCGGGTTCCCCCTGCGGGCCTGGAGTGTTCTTCACCGATACCAACCGCAATGACCGCGCACCAGCAGCAGGACAACCAGCCGCCGGCGCCGTCGAAAAATCGTATACCTGCAAGCTGGTGCCTTCCGCTTCCGGCAACAACGGCCCTTCGGCATGCCCAAGAAAAATATGGCAGAGATCGGCGCTCTCGCCTTCAAGGCCTCCCTTGCCAAAGGGTTCGTCGTGCAGCAACGTCAGCGAATGGTTGCCCGCCACTTCCCAGCTCGCCAAACCCCACGCCTGCGGCATATCCGGCGCATCCGTACGATGCAACACAAACTCATCGCCGATCGTACCCCCAAGATCATACGCCCTCCTACTTTCCAGTGACCCGGCGGTAAGCGTGTAACCGAGGTTCGCCGAGAAATCCGCGATTCCTTCGAACGTCGGCGGTGGAGAGAGCGCCGTCGTCGCCCAGCCAGTCGGGCCACGATGCGCCACATACGAGCTTATGGCTGTGTTTGCCCACAGCAAATGCGCAAACACGCCGTACGACTGAAACGCGACGCTTTCGCCATCCGGCGAGACCGCCACAAGACCGGCGTCGAAACCACCCTTATAAGGCGGGCTGACCATCTCATACACACGCCCTTCGGGGAGCGCCAGAGCGGGGGCAGGCGCCAGGACGACGCAGAACAACAGCGTGCTCAGCACGACCAACGCCACCGACACCGCGGTTCGGAGAGCGAGATTGGACTCACGTGAGATATACATTTTCTACCTACTCCCCTTACGGTCGGTTGACGTCTTTTCTGCCGCTGCCAGCCATGCAGACATATCTGTGTCTTGATGGCACATTCACGCGGCCTGGTTCCGGTCGAGAGTGAGCACGCTGAGCCGCTGCGCGATCTGGTCGCCCAGGGGCGTCAACTTCCACGCGTTCGGCCCGCCGCTCTGGTGGCCACCGCCGGTGTTGATGGCGAGCCCAAGGCGCTCCAAGCGCCGCAAGAGCTTTGAGATCTGCCCCAGGTCGGTGACCCCGGCGCTCTCCGCCACCGCTCGGTTGCTGGCACCCGGTCGCGCGGCGATGCATGCCAGCACCCGCGCGGTGCGATATGTGAGCCGCATGTTCACCTCATCAAGCGGGTCCTTCTCCATTTGCGCGGAAGCCCGCCCGCCACACGGCACCGGACGCGGCGCGGGCGCGGGACGCCGCTGTTCACGCCGCGCCGCCCTCGCCCCCAAATACTGCAGCGCGATCATTCCCATCAACTCATCCAACAGCCCCGTCAATGGCTGACGGTCGCCGCTGCGCAGCCGCGCATACACCACACCGAACGCCCCACCGACCAGACCTTCCGCCGTTACCAACGTGCACTCACTCGCGCGTGGACCCTCGCGGCGCCCCTCATCAAGCACCCCAGCCAAACGCGCCATCAGCTGCTCGCGACGCTCAAGCGCCCGCGGCCCGCCGTGCAGCGCCTGCACCACACAGATCCGCGCCAACACCGGCTCAGCATCCAAGAACGAAAGGATCCTCCACAGCCCTCCACGCACCCGCTCACGCCACACAAGACCCTCAAGGCCCGCCGCCACAAGCTCCCCCCCAACCCGCCCGGCGACCTCGTCCAGCAGCGCGACCAGGCACTCCTCGCGGTTACCGAACAGCTCATAGAACGTCCGCCGCGACACCCGCCCACGCGCGGCGATCCGCGCCACCGAGGCCTGCTCATAGCCAAGCTCGTCGATCACCGCGGCAGCCGCGCTCAACAACCGCGAGCGCTGGATCTCCTCCACCTGCACCCGCGGCGTACCGTGCGGCGCCGCCAACCTCTCCGACCGGCGCCGCGCGCGCCGCTCCCCCGGCAGCACCCGCTCGCCCACCCGCAGACGCCCCGCCGTTCTCACACCATCACGCGCCGGCGCCGCCATCAGCGACCACCCCCCACACGCGCGTGCGAAACCAGGCCCCCGCTCAGAGCCGCCCGGAGCCCAGCCCCCGCGGGGACGAAGCAAAAGCGGCGCAAATGCGCCCGACGAGGAGCCTCTTCGACTAGACCACTAGACGAAGAGAGAGAGAGAGAGAGAGAGATGCGACAGCGCCAAGCTGGCGCATCTAGCATCAGCCCTACGGGCCGAGGCGCACATCCCCATCATGAATCTCCCTCTAGAAACCACGCTCAAACAACTCCCTCATCGCTCCGATCCAGACCCTCTCCCAAACCAAACACCCTGCGAGCGCTTGACGTCAACCACAAAGCGGAATGACCCCAACCAGACCCTATGTACCCGGCTCCCAACCATGAGAGGACCGGCTTGTAAACAGACCGTAACGCTTCGCGGCGCAGATGTCAAGCCTCTAGGCTCAGGCCTCCCAACGACCGACAACGCCACCGGCAACGCGACGCTGGGGCACTCTCGCAGGTTCAGGGGCCAACAGCAGCGCGCGCCCCGCCGCGGCCACGCACTGCTCCCAGCGGGCAAAGAGGCCTAAGATCACGAGGCCGGCAAGGATCAGGAAGGGACGACCGAGAAGCCGAACGGGGTGATCCGCCTGCCGGCGATCGTGAGCGCCGGCAATCCCGCCGAGCAGCCCATACGCGAGCGCCCGTTCGCGGCCGCTGTAGTTGGCCGCGGTGAGCGAGGCGATCACGGGGGCACGGTAGACGATGTGCAGATGGCGCGCGGCGTGGCGCGACGGGCCAGTCACCCGCCACGCGAAAGGCGCGCTGCGTTATCCCCGGCGCACCGAAGCGTGCGTGTGGCGCGCCGGGGACTTGGTCTGGTGTTTGCCCGGAGTGAGCCTTCTACCCGGTGACGGCCCAGGTTCCGCGGGCGCTCGCGATCGTTTCTTCAGTTTCGGTTAGCTCGAATGAGATGAGTGTGCCTGTTTTGCCCGCCGTTGCGGGCCCGTTGGCCTGTTCGGGGTTGACGAAGGATTGAGCGTTGACGCCTTCGTCGGTGGAGGCATATACGCAAAGGTTTCCTGATTCCGCTTCTGGTTTTGTGACGCTGCCGTTGTTGCAGCCCGGTGGTGTCGTTTCGTTCGGCTTGATGAAGTGCACCTTGCTTGCTTCCAGTTCTCCGCTGAGCGGGATCGGGAATCCGATCTCGGCAAAGACGAACTGAATTTCGTGTGTTGGATACTCCACTCCCAGGGGCTCTGCCCACACCCCGGTCTCACTAGCGCCGGAGGGCAGCGTCTCGCCTGGGTGGATCGCGCCCTTTTCCCCGTTGCAGGCGAGGGTTTTAGTGGTGCCGACGGTGAATTCGCTGCCGCCTTCTTTGTTGGTGCATTCCCCGGCTTTCAATTCCTTGACGGTCACGCTCGCGCCGTTGGAGCCGTTGTTGCCGGCGGGACCCGTGTTGCCAGTGGCACCGGTCGCACCGGTCGCGCCCGCGGGTCCTGTGGCTCCCGCTGGGCCGGTAGCTCCCGCCGGGCCCGTAGCCCCGGTTGCGCCCTTGGGGCCGGCGGGGCCTCGCGGGCCCGCCTTGGTCTTAGCCTTGCTCTTGGCAGCGGTGGCGCCCGTCGTCGCGTGCGAAACACCACCACTACCACCGCCGCCCGCGGCCGCGAAAGCTCCGCCCGTGGCCGCAAAGACCAAGGCGATGACGGCAATCACCGCGCTGGGGGTTATATGGGATCGCAATGTCCTAAACATCTATATACCTTTCTATCGTCAACGCCATTAAGGCTCTGGATGGAAGCTGGGTGGGGCGAATCTCTATAAGCTCATTACTTCCTGCGCCCCGAGGATTTCTTGGCTCTCTTGGCCTTCTTTGTTTTGGCTTTGGCGCATCCGCCGTGGCTCAACTTCCTGCCTTTGGCACACTTGGGGGTAGTTTTCTTGACGGTCGTGGTCACCTTTGTCTCCACGGGGAACGCGATGCTGGGGATGCTCAACATCCCAAGCGACGCGGGTGAGAACAGCACCGCGGACAGTCCCGTGGTCGTGAATGTCTGCGTGGCGCCTGTCGCGGAGGACCCGGCGGTGCTGCCGTCACCGAAATGCGCGCCGATGCGGTAGGCGTAGGTGGTGCCGGGCTGCAGGCCGGTCAGTTGGAGCTGCTCTTGGACTGGTTGTATGCCCGCACCGGCGGATCCCGAGAACACGGTCGCGTACTGCGTGCCCGCGCCGTCGTACACGCCCATTTCGAACGTGTACGCCGAGGATTGCCCGTCGGGGTTCACGGTCCCCGACACGATCGCGCCGGTCGTCGTGATCGTGCTGACGCCGCCGGTTTCGGCCAGAACGACCGGCGAGGGGGCCGTTTCGAACTGTGCTTCGGGCAAGTCTTGGCCGCCTGTTTCGTTGACCCCCGTTTGGTGTTTGCCGTTAACTTCGTTGACGGCGAGCAGACGGTAACGGTAGATCGTGGCGGGCCGCAGCCCGATCGCTTCGAGCGCTACGCCGATCGTCCCGTATTCGGAGGCCTCGAGGATGTTCGTTTCCGCGAGGCCGGAACATTGTCCTTCCAGGTCAGGGCACGTTTCCGCGGGAGCGTATTGAAACTCATAGTGAGTGGTTGCGTTCTCCGGGTTCAGAGTGCTGTAGAGAACGGCTGAGGTGGGTTTCAGAAACGCAGCCGAGAGTTCGCCGACGATCCGCGGTGGGACGCTCCGTGTCGTGAACGATTCGGTCGCGCTGGTCAGTAATTCTGGTGTCTTGACATAGCGGTCTTCTCCGGCGACCCTATCATAGAACGTTTCGTTGGGACGCACACCGTCGATCGGAGCGCTCACCTTCACCGGTGTTTCTTCTTCGCCTTCGCTCTTGACGCTCGCGACCGGTACCGGCGGTTCGGTTTTTTCACCCAGCGACTGTGTTCTGCCCCACTGGAACCACACCTGTGTTTCTTTCACTCCCCAAGGGTCGACTTCGCCCTTCAGGCTACAATTGAGCGTGACGTCTGTTTCATGTTCAGCACCAGGCACACATTCCCCGGCGCTGACGAGGAATTCCCCGACCGGCACGGGCTTATACGCAACAATTTCTTCCGCCGACGACGAATTGTCGGCATATAGTTCGCCATCGCCATTGAACGTAACCCTGTCTTCTTTGTGTTCTACCGGGAATTCGGTGATCAGACGCAGATTCTTCTTGGCCCCTTCCACTTCATAGAGCCGGCCCCGAAAGCCCACCCCTTCAACGTCTTCTATCACAGCAAGCCGGCTTTCATCTGTCGGATCGAGCGCGATCCCATCTATATAACCGCCCGGACTGAATTCGTTTATCTGCGTGCCGGTGGAGTCAAACTCGCGGATCGTTCCCGGCTCACCCGCTTCGTATACGAGATATACGTCACCGGCTTGGTCTACCGCGAGCTGCACGACTCTGCTGAATCTTCCGGAGGAGACCTTTTCGAGCGGTTCGCGGATTTCCGCTACCCATGCGCCTTCTTTGTTGAACTCCTGCACGCGGTGTTCATCACCGACGTACAGCAGGCCATTTGCCGGTCCGACGGCCACGACTAAGGGCAGCACAAACGCGCCGTGTTCGATGACGCCGAAGCCGGTGAACACGCCGGCTTGGCATTTAGCACCTTTTTCGACTTCCGTCTCGGTGCAGAGGTTTGCTTTTGTCGTCTGGTTGACTTCCGTGCCGATCATCAACACGAACTGTCCGCTCGCGGTGTACTCATCCACACGCGCGGCCTGCGGCTCGGCGACGTATACGTTCCCGCTGACCGGGTCGAGCGCAACGTCGCGCGGGTCGCTGAGGGCGCCCGCTTCTGTACCGGGGAGGCCGGCCTTGCATTTCACGCCTTTGGTCTTGACTTCTTCCTCGGTGCAGACATCGCCGGCGGTGGTTTCGTTGACGTCCTTACCGAACATCAACACGAATTCCCCTTTCGCGTTGAGCTCCTGCACACGATAATTGCTGTCCTCTGCGACATACACGTTACCGTTTGGCGCTCCCGCCATGCCATTGGGGTCTTTAAACTCGCCGGGTTCGCTTCCCGGCTTGCCGAGCTGGCATTCGTCTTTGGATTCCACGGTGCAGATGTCTTCCAGGCCGGGGCCGCCTTTGGCGGTGACCTCGGTGAGGTTGACTTCACGGCCGAAATGGCTCGTCACGATCTCCTTGATCGGCGGGGTCGCCGCCCATGCTCCACTCGCGCCGAGAAGCATAGCGATGACAGCGATCAGGAACACCAGGACAATCTTCTTTGAGTGCTTGACGATCATCAGCGTGTCCTCCCGTGAACGGTGTTATCGGCCTTCTTCGCTTTGGTCGGCTTCTTCTTTTTGGCTTTCGTCTTGCTTGCGGCGCAACCGGTGACCGCGATCGTCGTGTTCCGCTTGAGCACCGTTCCGTTCTGCGCGACGAATTCGCTTGGCATCAGGAGACTCGTGGGCTTGGTCGTGGACGTTGTGATGGTCCTGTGCACGATATGTCCGTGCACCCTCTCGGCGAGCTTGCGCTTCACCGCGCCGATGCTGGTCGACGCGCACAGGTTCCTATTTGCTCCCAGCGCCGAGTAGGGACCCTCGGGCAGGTACAGCTCAAAGCTGTTAACGGGAACATCGGGAACGGTCTTGAACGTGCTGCTCGTGATACCAGCTTTGCTGATGAACGTGCTGCCGGTAAGATCCACTCGCACACCATCGCCCTGCAACACCATGATCAGCGATGGGAACGCTTCGCCACCGTGGGAGACGAAATACACCGGACCGGAGAGCCCCACCGGCAACAATGGCGTGGATGCCTTCACGATACCCACCACCGATGCCGCCGGACAGTCCGCCGGGTTCGCTTCAAAGGTCTGGGCGGTGCAGGCTTTCTGCAACGTCGTCAAGCGCGCCGGGAGCTGTTTGGGAAGTTCCACTTTGACGCTGGCGATATTGGCCTCATCACCGACCGATCCCGCGGGATAGGAGACCTTCGCGTCGAGGCTCGCACCGTCGGTTCTACTGGTATGAGCGCTCGTGGAGACAACAAACGACGGTTTGAATTCAAGGCTCTTGCAACCACCGACAGCGAACGGGCTCGATACCGTCGATGTTGCTTCCTGGGAGCCAGCGATCTTCGCCGTGATGTTATGCGCCGCGCAGTTCGTGGGGTTGAACATGAAATCCGAACGGTCGATGTCGACAGTGATCCGTTTCAGGCGAACGGGCACCCCGAACACGATCTGCGGGATCGCGTACGGGCCCGTTTCATCGGTCGTGATCGTCAGCGTCGAGTTTTCCGGATCGACGGCTATTCGCGCCCGGACGACGACGTCGCCGAGATTGAACGGTCCCGCGATCACGTGCACGACGATGCTCAACCCGAACGGGCTGCCATCGTACGGTCCCGTCAAATATACGCCACCTTCTATTTCGAAGGGATGCGAACCGGCACCGGTCGCCACCCGTGTAGTACCGATCTTCGCCGATTCAGGACACGTCCCCTGATCGGCCTGCGGTTCACCGCACAACGGGACACTGGAAAGCATACCCAGCAACCCCGGCGGGGTGTGAACCTGGATGCCCTTCACGTACTGTTCGCGATCTTCACGCGACAGATTCAACGTAAACGCGCTGTACTGGCCCGCCTGCGGCGTGACCATGCCCGCCACGAAACCGGGAGCGAACGGCGTTGGGTGGGGACAGTCGTATTCTTCTTTTGGCCCTCCCACATAGAAGAAGGACGACGGCGTCGCATCGGGCGTACCAGCCTCGAACAAGCCTTCAGGCGTGACCCCGGGCGCACTCCACGGCGTGAAATCAGCCGTCGTGACGGCAGGACCGCACACCGCGGGATTCGCCAACGGCGCTCGCGGACCACCATTCAAATGGACCTTCAATTCAGTAAACGGCGCCTGCGGATTTTCTTCAAAGATCGTCGTCAACTGTCCCGTCGCGGGATTGACCTCGGTACGACCTTCGACCTTGATATGCACACCACTATACGAAAGTTCTCCTTCACCACCGAGTTCCAAATACAATTTATAAAGATTGCCGTCACGAACGTCCTGCTCGGTGCATGGACTCTGCGCCGCACCGCCACAACCGGGACGCGCCAGATACACATGGCCCCTCACCGGTTCCGGCAACAACGGCGTCACCGCTTCCGCGGTACCGACCGCCGACGCGTCGGGACAATGCCCCGACGCCAACGCCAGTTCGCCGGCCACATTCACAGTTTCCGATTCCGGACCGGTCATATCGATACCTTCGGGACCAAATTCATTACAAGCCTCGATACCGTCCACCACACCCGGACTGACAGACACACCCTCAGGCAACGTCACGACCGCGTTACGCAACTGCGGCGTAGCACGTGATTCCGGATCTTCGTTCAACGGCACACCCACCCGCACGTCCATACCCACCGGTTCATCCGCCAGCAACGTATCCGGCCTCGATACGATCGACGGTTCAAACGCCAGCACGTTACAACCAGTCACCCCCGGCATCACAACCGGTTCTTCAGCGAACCCTTCATAGCGCCCTTCCCGTACGCTACCCGGTTCTTCCCACGAATCCGCACGCACAGTCGCAGTCTGCGGACCGGCCGCACAGTCGGTGGCCATCGTCAAAAACGGAACGGGCGGCGCACCACTTTCTTCACTTTCACGACCATTCTGACGCTGGGTACATACCAGATTCAAACCTTCCTGCACCCTGCCGCAGAAAAGGCCACGCATCGCGTCATGGCTGGGATCGGACGGAACCCCCCAGAACGTCGTTTCCACGCTATACAAATTCACCGACGGTATCCCGTCGCTGGAGACCGTAAAGCCATAAGACGCCGGCTTGCCGCCCGCCGCGGGGATCCGCACCAGATGCGCCGTCAATATGAACGAAATATGGAATTCGTTCTCGAACACAAACTCAGCGGACTGGCCACGTTCCGGAACCACATCCACGATCGGGCCGATAAATTCATGGCCGTCTCCGCCTAACCATTTCAACCTATACACGCCGATCTGGCTCGCGGCAGGACATGCCCCCAACGACACCGCGTCGACCGCTGAGCACCGCGGCACCGCCAGCGGATTACCCAACAACCCAGGCGGCAAACCAACAACGATATCCTTCAGCGCACGCGTCGGGTATTCACCCTTCAACCCATGAAATTCGCTCTGGGTCGCGAAATCAATCTTCGTCGTCAACCCCCACGGATGGCCCCCCGCCTGCGTAAATTCCGGCACATATGGTTCATTCGTAAATTCCGACTCCAGGCTACCACGACGACCATTTGGCACGAGGCTCTCGACCGTGGCCTTGGTCGTCTGCATCGAGAACTTCGTGATCCGCAGCGGTTCGCCTTCCGCCGCCCACGCGCTCGCCGGCGCGACGGCCGAGACCAGCACGCCCAGAATCAGCATCGCGCGACACGCATGACCGCAAGCGCCGCCTGTCAGTACCCGCTCCTTCAAACGAATGGGAACCCTCATGACTTTGTCCTCCGGTCGCGGCTGGATTTCTTTGCCTTCTTGGGTTTTCTCGCCTTGGCCTTGACGCAGTGCCCATGGCTGAGCTTCTTAGCTTTCGTGCACTTCAGGGATGCCTTCTTCTTCGACGTAGCAGCTGCGGCAGGCGCAGGGGAAGTGAAGTTCCCACCCGGCGCCTGGGAGACGCTGCCCGGCACGAGCAACGGCGCGGGATTCGTCAACGGCCCCTGACACGCGTCGCTGGAGCACGGTTCGCGTTCAGCCACTTCGGTCGGAAACCCGCTGCCTTCCTCCAGACGCGCATCGTAAACATCCAAATCGTTTTCCGTATCGCTCGGCACCAGGCCGGCTGTCGTCATGAAGAACACGTCACGTCCAGACGGCGTGATCACCGGTTCGAAATCGTTCGTCGTCGAGCTCCCACTGGAGATCAACGACACACGACCTTCACTCCCACTTGGTTGCATATGCCATTCGTACACGTTCTCGAGACCATTGATCGCCTCCGGAGAAAGCGGCTCGGCGCTCGTAAAGACGATCCGCGAACCATCTTCACTGACCGCCCGCGAACTCATCTCATGCTCGATCAACACATTGCTTCCCGCTTCGATTCCATATGAATACCCACCCAGATCGATAGACGCGTCGGATTCGCCGTTGCCGTTCGCGTCAATGCCGTCTTCACCCAGCGACACGCGCACCAACTCATCAGACGCCATGTCAAAGCGATAGACATCCCTGGCCGCGTCCGTATCTACATCGGGGCCACGCCTGACGAGCTGACCATAACTCGAAAACACCAGAAACTCCCCGTCTTCGGTGACCTGCGTTTCATCGCTACCCATATCGTTGCGATCTTTACCCAGACTCCGCGGACAATGGGAGTCTTCGACCGTTCCAGAAAGCGCCGCCCCCGAGCACAGATCCGCGACAAACTCCAGCCCGCCGCTTTGCGTGTCATACCCATACAGATTTTCCGCGCCATCCACCGCAACTTCCCCTTCGCCGTCAGCCACGCTCGTCAACACGCCACGCGCGGTGAAATACACCACTCCCCCATCGGGAGCGACATCGACAACGCGACCCACTTCCGCGGCCTGCCCCGGCGTCGGATCTTCAGAGACACGCACCAGCGAGGTTACTTCCCGAGCACCCACTTCACACGACGATCCACCTTCAGGACAACCAATCCGCGCCATATACAAATCATTCTGCCCGGACACACCACCAGCAACCAGACCGGCCGTCGAGGTGAAAAACACGATCGAGCCATCTTCAGAGGCGCCCGCAAAGAACGCGCCAGGCCTCACCGCCGCACCCGGACACGGCACTTCACCAGGCACTTCACCAACATGACCACCATCGCCACACCCACCAAACGCCTCACCGACATCCAACGGACGCGACACTTCAACCGTCCTCACACCACCCAACCGAACAAACACCTGACCCACACCATCCGTACAACCACCCGCCGACACATCGGTATTGAAAAACACCTCCCCACCATCACCAGACACCGCATTAAAAGTCGTGGTGACCGGCCCCCCCGCTCCGCCCAAATGCGTACCACACCCACCAATCACCTGATGCGCACCGCCACCAGCCAGCTCGTTCTTCACACCCACCAGCCGCAACGGAACCGCTCCACCCCCACAACCCTGCGAAACCTCGGACAAATCATACAACTCGTCGTTTACATTCGTCGGACTTTCCGGCAACAAAGGTGCTGGGCTATTCAACATCACATGACACAAATCACCACTCGCACCCACCTCGTTAGGGTCACCATGTATGACCGCCCCATCAAAAGGCCTCCATTCTTCCACGGTATCCGGCGCGCCGACATCATGCAGCCTGTATTCATATTCACCCACGCCCGCACCGATGACCAACTCTGTCAATGTCAATCCCAGATCGCTCGAAAATTCGCTGGCTTGGGCCGAGAAGAAAGGCGGCTGCAACGCTTGGGTCTGCCAGCCGACCCCTTCGACACGATCAGCGACATACGCATTACCCGTGCTCGAAAGCGGGAGGCCCGCGAACGCACCCGACGAAGTAAAAGCGACGCTTTCCCCATTCGGCGCGACATCCTCGATGACACCGCCATAGCCCTGCTTGTAGTGAGGCGTCACCTGCTCGTAGACGCGGCCTTCGGAGAGCGCCAGGGCGGGCGCAGGCACGAACGCGAGCGCGAGCCACAGAAGACTTGGCAGCGCTATCAACGTTCCAGGGATCGCGATCCAGCGAACCAAGTGAGGGTTCTGTGAAATATGCATTGTCTACTTGCTCCCGTTGCGATGGGTTGACGTCTTCCGATGCTTCCCAGCCTTTGCCTTCTTCCTCTTGGGGCAGCCCCGGACGGCAATCTTCGCGCTCTGATGGACTTCCAGGTCCAGATGGCTGTAAGAGCCCGTGCTGTTATTAAGCGTGCCCGCGGCTACCCCCGGTCCGAACAGTGGCACGCCGCCTGCCGGGCACGCCCCACCGTCGAACGCGCTGGTGATCGCAAACGGCTGGATCGCGGGTGTGAGCACATGCGTGGGAGTCGCCAACGGCGCTGAGAACATCGGTTCAACTCTCTTCCCCTGCCGCCTGGCTTCCCAGCGGCTGTTTTGATTACAGAGGCGCATCACGCAGCCTCCGTCCGGTCGACGGCGAGGATGCTGAGGCGCTGCGCGACCTGGTCGCCGAGCGGTGTGAGCTCCCACGCGTTGGGCGCCCCGCTCTGGTGGCCACCGCCGGTGTTGATGGCGAGCCCAAGGCGCTCCAAGCGCCGCAAGAGCTTGGAGATCTGCCCCAGGTCGGTGACCCCGGCGCTCTCCGCCACCGCTCGGTTGCTGGCACCCGGTCGCGCGGCGATGCATGCCAGCACCCGCGCGGTGCGATATGTGAGCCGCATGTTCACCTCATCAAGCGGGTCCTTCTCCATTTGCGCGGAAGCCCGCCCGCCACACGGCACCGGACGCGGCGCGGGCGCGGGACGCCGCTGTTCACGCCGCGCCGCCCTCGCCCCCAAATACTGCAGCGCGATCATTCCCATCAACTCATCCAACAGCCCCGTCAATGGCTGACGGTCGCCGCTGCGCAGCCGCGCATACACCACACCGAACGCCCCACCGACCAGACCTTCCGCCGTTACCAACGTGCACTCACTCGCGCGTGGACCCTCGCGGCGCCCCTCATCAAGCACCCCAGCCAAACGCGCCATCAGCTGCTCGCGACGCTCAAGCGCCTGCGGCCCTCCGTGCAGTGCCTGCACCACACAGATCCGCGCCAACACCGGCTCAGCATCCAAGAACGAAAGGATCCTCCACAGCCCTCCACGCACCCGCTCACGCCACACAAGACCCTCAAGGCCCGCCGCCACAAGCTCCCCCCCAACCCGCCCGGCGACCTCGTCCAGCAGCGCGACCAGGCACTCCTCGCGGTTACCGAACAGCTCATAGAACGTCCGCCGCGACACCCGCCCACGCGCGGCGATCCGCGCCACCGAGGCCTGCTCATAGCCAAGCTCGTCGATCACCGCGGCAGCCGCGCTCAACAACCGCGAGCGCTGGATCTCCTCCACCTGCACCCGCGGCGTACCGTGCGGCGCCGCCAACCTCTCCGAGCGGCGCCGCGCGCGCCGCTCCCCCGGCAGCACCCGCTCGCCCACCCGCAGACGCCCCGCCGTTCTCACACCATCACGCGCCGGCGCCGCCATCAGCGACCACCCCCCACACGCGCGTGCGAAACCGGGCTCCCGCTCAGAGCCGCCCAGAGCCCAACCCCCGCGGGGACAAAGCAAAAGCGGCGCAAATGCGCCCGACGAGGAGCCTCTTCGACTAGACCACTAGACGAAGAGAGAGAGAGAGAGAGAGAGATGCGACAGCGCCAAGCTGGCGCATCTAGCATCAGCCCTACGGGCCGAGGCGCACATCCCCATCATGAATCTCCCTCTAGAAACCACGCTCAAACAACTCCCTCATCGATCCGATCCAGCCCCTCTCCCATTTCCTACGCAAACCCTGCGAGCGCTTGACGTCAACCACAAAGCGGAATGACCCCAACCAGACCCTATGTACCCGGCTCCCAACCATGAGAGGACCGGCTTGTAAACAGACCGTAACGCTTCGCGGCGCAGATGTCAAGCCTCTAGGCTCAGGCCTCCCAACGATTCGAGAACGCCGCGCTGGGGCACCCCCTCGCCGCCATCGCCTCTCTACGGCGCGAACTCGCGCCCAAAGAGGTGACGCGCGGCCACGAGCTTGGCGATCTGGGCGGTGCCGTCTCCGATCTCCAGGCCGATCACGTCGCGCAGGCGTTGGGCCTGCGGCAGCTCCTCGCTGTAGGCGGCGTGCCCGAAGGCGAGCAGCGCCTGGTGGCAGACCTCGGCCGCCAGCTTTGGGCCCCACCACTTCACCATGTTGGCCTCCAGCGCGTGCGGCAGCCCCTGGTCCTTGCGCCACAGCGCCTCGTAGGAGAGCAGCCGCGCGCCGCGCAGCTGGGCTGCGAGCTCGACCAGCGGGAAGGCGACGGCCTGCTGGCGGGAGATCGGCTGGCCGAAGGCGCGGCGCTCGCGCGTGTAGGCGATCGCCTCGTCGAGAGACTGCCGAGCGCAGGCCAGGCACATCAGCGCGATCAGCGCGCGCGAATAGTCGAAGCCCTGCATGCAGCGCACGAACCCCTCGCCTTCGCGGCCGACTAGGCACTCCTCGCCGACCGGGTGACCGTCGAACGCCAGCGACGCCCGGCCGATCGCCCGCTCGCCGAGATCCTCGAACGGGGAGCGCTGGACGTGGCGATCGTCGAGCTCCACATAGAACGCACTGATGCCGCGCGCGCCCTCGCCGCCGGTGCGGGCGAACACGAGCGCCGTGTGCGCGCCCATCCCGAGCGAGATCGAGGTCTTCTCCCCCGTCAGTCGCCAGCCGGTGCCGTCGCGCTCGGCGCGCAGCCCGAGGCGCGCCGCGTCGGAGCCATGCTCGGGCTCGGTGAGGCAGAAGCACGGGAGCGTCTCCCCCGCGGCGATCGCCGGCAGCCAGCGCTCGCGCTGGCGAGCGTCGGCCGCACCCACCAGCACCTCCGCCACTAGAGCGGGCAGGAAGACGAGGTAGGAGGCGTTCAGGTCCGCGCGCGCCACCTCCTCGACGGCGATCCCGGCGCTGAGCGCGTCCGCGCCCTGGCCGCCGTACTCCTGCGGGATGCGCAGCCCCACCAGACCCAGCTCCGTCATCTCGCGCACGAGCCCCTCACGGAACGCCCCGCGGCGGTCAGCGCCGGCGTAGTCGCCGACCAGCCGGTCGTGGGCGAAGGCGGCGACGGCCTCGCGAAAGGCGCGCTGCTCGTCGTTCAGGGCGAAGTCCATCGGCGCGACCTCACAGTGGCTATTCCCTGCACGTGCATGGGCTGGGTTATACATGCCGCAGGAGCCGCGCCTCTGCCGGTCGGTGTCGCAGTCGCGCCGCAGGGGTACCCGTCGGTGAGGAGATAAATCCGCGTCAGACACATGGTGTACGATTGGTGTATGAGCGCAGTGCGGACGAACATCGAGATCGAGGACACCTATGTCCACGCAATCATGGATCGTTACGGCGTGCGCACCAAGACAGCCGCCGTCGATCTCGCGCTGCGCCACCTGGCGGGGCAACCGATGACACGCGAGGAAGCGCTGGCCATGCAAGGAGCCCACGCCATTGCCGAGCTGCCCGTCGACGCACCACCACCCGCGGCAGCGTGATCCTCGTCGACAGCTCCGCATGGGTCGAGTACGACCGTGCGACCGGCAGTCCCTCCCACCTTCGCCTCAAGGGATTGATCGAAGCCGGTGGTCTCGTTGCGGTCACCGAGCCCGTGATCATGGAGGTCTTGGCGGGCGCACGCGACGATCGCAGAGAGGCCGACCTGCGCCGCCTGCTCAGACGCTTCGAGCTGCTGAGCTTCGACGCCGCAAGCGACTTCGACGGCGCCGTCAGGATCTATCGTCGCTGCCGCGCCGTCGGTGTCACCCCGCGAGGGATGCTCGATTGCATGATCGCCGCTGTGGCGTGGCGCCGAGGCGCAACCCTGCTCGCCCACAACGCCGACATGGACCGCGTCGCGAGAGTCATCGCAATCGAGCTCGACGACGCATCGCTGCGCGCGTAGCGGGAAGCACCTCTCGAAGCGGCGCGGGCGGCAAAGCGCACAAGACAGCGAGTCAGTTGAGCACGAGCTGGTGGGCCATGTTGCCGTGCTCGTCCACGTATTCCACTTTGACCTGGGAACCATCGAAGTCGAGCACGGCGAAGCCGAAGCGCAGCCACTCGTTGCCGTCGGCCGGCTCCTCCCCGTCGTAGGCCCAGCTCAGCGGCGCGTAGCCTTCGACGTCGCGCGCGTCGCCCGTGAGCGGGGGGTCGGGCAGGATCTGCGGCACGCCGCCGTTGCCCACGCACGAGCCGAAGCGCAACCACGGCACCGGGCCATCGGGGTGTTCCTGGTCGGGGCCGTACACGGTGCAGCGATGCTCATGGCCCCAAAACCACGCGTCCAGCCGTTTGGCCTCGCTGAACAGCGCCTCGATCTGCTTGGTCATCTTCTGCGTGACCTTTTCGTAGGCGCTGAACGGCTGATGGTGGGTGAGGAGCATCGTTTTGCGCGTGCCCCCGAGCTTGCCCGCGACCCACCCGGCCTGCGAGCCGGCGAGGTCGTGGTCGGCGTAGGCGCTGTCGAGCCCGAGGATCTGCCAATCCCCGTTCTCCAGGCTGAAGTGGCTCGAAGGCGTCTGCTTCGGATGTCCCGCAAGCCAGTGCCCGCGGAAGCGCGGATCGTGCAGCAGGTAGCCGAAGTAGCCGTGGCCACCCGAGTACATGTCGTGGTTGCCGTTGAGCGACCAGCTGAGCACGTCCTGCTCGTTGCGGTCCACGGGCCAGTAGCGCAGGAAGCGCGTTTCATACTCCTCCTGCCACCCCGAGTAATAGGTGTCACCCAGGTGAATCAGGTGCTGCTCGCGACCCCGCCCTTCGTCGAGCCGTTGGCGGATCTGCGCAGCGACCGCGACCGCGCCGGGCAGACCGGTGGCCCAATCCCCTACCAGGATCACCCGCGCGTTGGGGGCGAGCGCCACCGGGCCTGCGGGGGTGTCCGGGAAGTCGGGTCGGCCATCGATCTTGGCGAGCTCTTCGGCGAGCTTCGTCTCCATCCACAGCGGGTCGCAGGGACCGAACTTGCGGAAGATCTCGATATCGCCGATGATCGCGTGGGCCAGCCGATCGAGTCCCTCAGGTAGAGCTTTCAGCAGGTTCTCCAGCCTCGACTCGACGCAGGTTGTGAGCACCGACTGCAGGTTGCTGTTGGTGGCGGTGCGCGGCATGAAGGGCGTCGCCTGATCGCCCGCTTTGGCTTCCTCGAGCTCTTCGTACGCCTCGTCGTAGGCAGCCTTCGAGAGCTTGTTGCCACCCGGACTTTGCGCGCCGGCCGCCTGGATGCCATCGAGCTGGCGCTTGAGGAAGGCGGGGTCCATCACGTCGCGGATGACCCGCCCGCCACCCGGCGCGCCGGCCGCAGACCCGCCGGCGGGCGCATCGCGATGTCGCAACCACGCAAGCACCTCGCGAAAGCGCTCCTCGATCTCCTCGAACATCCGGTCCTCCTTTTTTTGCCAACCTTTGGAAGATAGTGTAGGGTCGCGCACATGGATGCGACCTACGACGCAATCGTGGTCGGATCGGGCTTTGGCGGCGGGATCGCCGCCTGCCGGCTGGCCGAAGCCGGGCTCCGCGTGGCGGTGCTCGAGCGGGGGCGGCGCTTCGCGCCGGCTGACTTCCCGGCCACACCCGCACAGGCGCCCGCGGCGCTGTGGCATCCGACGCTCAATCCGCACGGCCTGTTCGACCTGCGGCTGATGCGCGATCTCTCGGTGCTGACCGCCGCGGGCGTCGGCGGCGGCTCGCTCGTGTACGCCAACGTGCAGCTGCGCACGCCAGCCGACGTGTTCCAGACGGGGTGGCCACAAGCGATCGACCGCGATGTGCTCGACCCCTACTACGACCGCACCGAGGAGGCGCTGCTGCCGATGCAGACGCCCGCGGGACTGCCCAAGATGAATGCGTTCGCCGTCGCCGGGGAGCACGTCGGCAAGCAGGCCGAGCGCCTGCCGCTGGCCGTCAACTTCGAAGAGGAGCGCGAGCATCCGTTCAGCGGTGTTCACCAGAAGCCGTGTGAAAACCTGGGCCGCTGTGACAGCGGTTGCCCGATCCACGCGAAGAACACGGTCGACATCACCTACATTGCGCGCGCCGAGCAGCGGAGTGCGCAGGTGTATCCGCTCCACGAAGTGCAGCGGCTCCTACCACCCAAGCATCCCGGCGGGCTGTGGGGGATCGACTTCCGCGACCTGGAGCATCGCAGCGGTGGCACCGTGCGCGCGGCCGTGGTCGTGCTCGCCGCCGGTACGCTCGGGACGACCCGGCTGCTGCTGAAGAACCGCGCGCGCCTCCCTTCCCTCTCTCCTGCTCTTGGCAGCCATTTCTCGGGCAACGGGGACGCGCTCGGCGCGGCGTTCGACCCGCGCGCGAGCGATGTCGGCAGCCCGCGTACCGACTTCGGTCCGTCGATGACGAGCGTGCTCGACTACACCGCGGAGCACGGGTTCCTGCTCGCCGACGGCGGGTTGCCCTCGACGTTCGGCGGGCTGTTGGAGATCGTGCGCGCCGTGGACCGGATCCACGGCTGGCGCACGCTGCTGCTGCGCGCCAAGCGCCTGGCGGCACACCTGGGCTTCAGCGACCAGCACATCACCCACCGCCATCTGCGCCCACTCCCTCCCGAGCGACCGATCGACGACTCGCTGGTGTTCCTGATGATCGGCCGCGACGCCGCCGACGGGCAGATGCGCCTGACGCCGCTACTGAAATGCTTTGACATTCGCTGGAGCCGGCGCGGCAGCGAAACCCTGTTCGCGGCGATGAAGCAGGTCACCTACGACCTCGCCCGCAGCGTGGGCGCCGAGCCTTTCTTCGCGCTCGACACGTGGCCGCTCAGCGGCTACATCACCGTGCACCCGCTGGGCGGCTGCCCGATGGCCGACGATCCCTCATTGGGCGTCGTCGACGACGGCGGGAAGGTGTACGGCTACCAGGGGTTGCACGTGCTCGACGGGTCGATCGTGCCGACCGCGTTGGGAGTGAATCCGTCGAAGACGATCGCCGCGCTCGCCGAGCGGGGCATCGAGCGGCTGATCGGCGAGCTGGGAGCCTGAGCGATGGGGCTGCGCGAGCGCGTCACCCTGCGCAAGCGTTGGCGCAACAACACCGGCAACGAGGGCATCGACCCGCTGCGCCAGGTGACCCCGACGACGCTCGAGGAGCTCTGCGCGATCGTCCGCGAAGCCGAACGCGACGGCTGTGCCGTGCGCGCCGTCGGGTCGGGGCACTCCTGGTCCGACGTGGCGTTGACCGACGGCATTCTCATCCATCCGACCGGGATGAACAGGCCACTCGATCTGGAAGTAGATCTGTTGCGCCCCGGCTTCTCGGAGGAGCGCACCCTCGTGCGAGTGCAAGCCGGGATGACAATCGCCGAGCTCAATGCCTACCTGCAAGAGCGCAAGCTCGCGCTACCGAACATGGGGGGCTTCGACGGGCAGACCGTCGCGGGGGTGATATCGACTTCGACCCACGGATCGGGGATCGACTTCGGGCCGCTGTCCGACTTCGTCCGCTCGCTCGACATCGTCGCCGCCGGCGGCACCGTCCACCGGATCGAGCCGAGCGACGGGCCGAGCGACCCCGACGCCTACCGGGCCCGCTACCCCGACCATCAGCTCCACCAGGATGACCGCTGGTTCGACGCCGCGGTGGTGGGCATGGGCTGCATGGGACTGATCCACTCCGTGATCCTCGAGGTGGGGCCGCTGTTCTACCTGCGCGAGGTGCGCGCGATGAGCACCTGGTCGCAGGTGCGCGAGGAGCTCTCACGCGGCGAGGTACTCGCGCAGAACGCCCACTATGAGCTGGTCTTCAGCCCCTACCTGGGCGGCGATGGCGAGATCGAATGCCTCGTCACCACGCGCAACCCGATCCCTCCCTCCGAATACCGTCACGACCACCGCCGCAGCCGCAGCCTGTTGATGGAACTGGCCGCGCGCTTTCCACTCACCCCGCTGCTGATCAACCTCGCCGTCGGCCTGCGCCCGCAGATCTCCCCGTTCCTGCTCACGCAGGCGCTCAAAGCGCTGGTCAACGACGATTACGTCAATATCAGCTACCGGGTGTTCAACATCGGCGCGGCCAACTACCTGCCCGCCTACTCGTGCGAGATCGGTATCCCGATCGACGAGCGCCAGTTTCACCTCGCCGCGGTCGAACGGATCGTCGAGGTCGCCGCCCAGCGCCGGCGCCTCGGCAACATCTACCACAGCGCCCCGATCTCGCTGCGCTTCGTGAAGGCCAGCGACGCCTACCTGTCGATGATGCAGGGCCAGGACACGATGATGATCGAGCTGATCATGGCCACCCACACCGTCGGGGGGATGGAGCTGCTGGCCGCACACGAAAGCGCGCTCCACGCGTTGGAGGGGCGCCCGCACTGGGGTCAGGTGAATACGCTCACCGGCAGCCACGGCTTGGTGGAAGCGATGTACCCCCGCTACCAGGACTGGCAGACGATCCACGCCGAGCTCAACGCCAGCGGGGTATTCGACAGCCCGTTCAGCAAGCGGGTGGGGATTTCGGGGTGAGAGTCGCGGGGTTAGCTTCCGGCCGTAGTGACAGTGGGTGACCCGCGCTGGCGAGGGTAGGACCTCAGCCAGCGATGTACCAGTCGGAAGCTCCGCAAGACCCCAACCAATACCGACTCGGCCACCGTCGATGCAGGAAGCAAACTGCTTCGCATGATCGACCCCCGGCTTTAGAGAGCGGCTCAGTCTGGTGCGAGCGGGTTCAGGTCGTGGTGACTCGCTGCAGTGTTCAGGTCCGTGTCGTAGACGAACATCGCGCCGAGCTCCTCGCGGACGGACAGCGCGCTCGCCAGGTGGAGTGCGTCCATCGCACGGAGCGCCGGCCGATGCTCGCCAGTGGCAAGATCGATGATCTCAGCGGTCAGGGGCAGCAAGGTCAGGCGGGTGAGCGCCGTCTTCGCGCGCTCGAGCATTGCCGGGTCGCCGAGTCGTCTTGCCGTGCAGATCGCCTCGACGCGGATCAGCTCGCTTGCGACCCGAACTGGCCAGCGCGCGAGTGCTTGGCGCAGAGCCTGGGTCTCCGGCTCGTCCTTGAACAGCTTGACCAGAGCGGATGCGTCGAGGTAGGCAGCGCTCACTCGCCGCGAACCCACTGCAAGGCGTCGCTCGCCGGCGTCGCGCTTGCCCCATGCGAGTCCGCCGCCGGTGTGTCCAGGTCCAGCAGATCGCCTTGGGCGAGTGTCGCTCCGTAGCGCTCGACGAGTCGAGCCTGTAGCCGCGAGGACTCGTCGGCGGTAGCCAGTACCGACCGTGCGCCGCGCAGCGTCAGCGCCCTGATCTGGGCGGCAGCCGACCGAATCTCAGCCGGATCCAGCAATGGTCGCGTGAGCGCGAGCGCGCGCTCCATCTCCGGGTCGCGCTCAACGCCAAGGCGAGGATGACGTGCAGCCATGAGACGATGGTAGCACTCGCTGGTAGCACCGTGTGGCTCCCGGGTAGCACGCTACACCAGACTGCCCGCGAGGCTTTCCGCACCGCGAGGAGGACGCCCCGGGCGCACCGATCACCGACCCGACGCTGCTCGCCGAGATCGCGAACGTTGCGTGCACCGTGCTGGGTCGCGTACTCCAGGACGGTCACGGCCTCTGTTGCTGATCGTCGCACGCGAGCGACCGAATCGAGGCATGGTTCGATCAGCGATGTTCTGCTATTCGGTATCGGCCTACTTGGACACTATTCGAACCAGGATCTCCAGGGGTCCCTGGCCCGTCTGGCCAGGAAGCTTGCCGCCGTACGGACCGACGGTGGGCCACGGCGCCGACCCACAACCTGCCGGCAGCGCCCACGCCGGCCGGGCTGGGTGCTGAAGGCCATCGTCCGCGTCCTGGCCGACCAGGACGAGCCGATGCGAGCCAAGGACATCCACGCAGCCGTCGAGGCAGCGCAAGGCGAGCCGGTGGCGGCGTCCTCGATCAAGACCGCACTGGTCGCCAACGCCACGGGCTCCTCACGGCGACTGGTCCGCGTGGCGCCAGGACGATACGTCTTGGCGTAGCGGGTCGCGCGCCAGATCGGCGGCCGATAGTTTGAACTGTGCCCAGGCGCTGTCGGTCGAGCGGTCGTTGTGCGTCGCGAAACGCTTGAGGAACTCCCAGGGATCTTCGTGGGCGCGGTTGGCGGCGTTGAGTCGCCATACCTGAGCCCGTTCGAGGCTTGTGCGCTGGCAGATGCCGGCAAGGTAGGCGAAGAGAAGGCCGGATGCCTTGACGGGATTGTGGCCGGAGGCCACTGCAACGACGAGGGTGAGCTTCGTTTTGGATGAGCGTCGCAAGCTCGCGTCCCTGGGCGAGCATGCTGCTGTCCGTCGTGATCAGGCCGTCCCACGGCTCGGCATGGTGGTGCAGCGCGAGCAGCAGCTCCCAATCGTCGAGTGTTGACATGCGCGGGTCGATGCGGTCGAGCGGCACGAGCCGTGCATCCGCCTGGAAATCGGACAGGACGCTGACGATGGGCTGCGGGAAGTTCTTGTCAAGAGCAAATAGGCGCGGCATCTGCGCGCCCTCTCATGCTGCAAGGGCAGGTCGCAGGTTTTGCGTGAGCTGACGCTCAAGGTCAAGAGCGTCCTCGATCGCCGCCGGCTCCACATCGGGGTACAGCCGGTAGATCTTCGCATGCCCAAGCCCGCCCTCAGCGAGGGCGCCGAGGGCCTGGGACTCAAGGCGGGTGTGGACGATGTGCGGGGAGCCGCCGAGCTTGCCCGGCACAATCCGCAGTCGGGGGCGAGGAGCGCTCAGGTCAGGGCCGTGGAGCCCCTCTCTCGACGCGAAGGGTGCGAGCAGATCGAGCATGTCGGCGTCAAGGATGCTCTGGCCGCCGAGACGCTGCGCCCCGCCGTTGTACTCGATCACGATACCGCCTGCACGGTCGACCGCTACGCGCGGAGCGCTGTCCTCGCTCCAGAGGTCGAGTTTGAGCGCCGCGATCTCGCGCAGGGCGCGCCGCACCGCCCTCATCGCGGTGCGGGGCACCTCCCGCCCGCTCGGGTCGTGCTTGGTCTGGCGCAGCCAGTAGATCGTCCGCAGAGCCAGCAGATCGCCGTACGACCAGAGCCTCACGCACACCGGCGATACGCTAGGAACGAGGATGCCCTGTCTGGCCCAGTAGTGGACGGTCGACTTCGGCACGCCCGAAAGCGCAACGGCGCGCTCTGCGGTATATGCCCCTCGGGCTTCCATGACGCTCAGTATTGCTACCCCGTCGGACCGAGCCCAAATTTCTACCATCCGCCCGAGAAGCCACTACTCTCAGTAATCGGGGAGACTGGATTCGAACCAGCGACCGCCCGGCCCCCAGCCGGAGGGATAGGGTGTCGCTCGGTTGATGGAGCCCGTGTTTGCTGGGGTTTCTGCCTCTGAGTACTTCTGAGTTTCGCTCAGTTTGTTCCCCAATTTGTTCCCCAGCCGCCCGCCCGAGATGTTTCTTCACAGGGCGACGGTGTCCGCGTAGATGCGCTCGCGCAGAAGCGGGCTAACGCCGCCCTCGCTGAGCACATCGACGTGAGTGCCGAGCATATCTTCGAGATCCTGCCATAGACCGACGAGGTCGAGCAGACTGCGGCCAGGTTCCATCTCGACCAGCAGATCGACGTCGCTCGTCGCGCCGGTTTCGCCGCGCGCCATCGACCCGAACACCCGGACGTTGCGGGCGCCGTGCTCGGCGGCGCACCAAAGGATCTCCTGTCGCCGGGCACGCAGCTCGCGAAGATCGAGTTGGACGGACTCAGAACTCATGTCGAGGACCACGCTACCGATGTCGGCCGCGCCTGCGGCCCCGCGAAGGTGGATCGTCGGCTCGACTGGCGGCTCTCACCCCATCCGCATTCGCATCTCGCGTGCCTCGTCGGCGAGCCGCGCGAACAGAGAGACCTCTCGGTGAGACGTCTGGTCGGCGAGCAGCACCTCCTCGTCGGCGTCCAGTTGCGCGACGCTCGCGAAGCGGGTGCGGACCGCTGCGCAGATCCTCTCTTGCTCCGCCGTCCTGTCGGTTTCGTTGCGTGGTACGAGGCCCTTGAGGTCAATCCAGCGAAAGCTTCCCGGCGTGATCGCGGCCAGCATCGAGGCCGGGGCATAGCGAGCGTGGCTGCGCTGGTCGATCCATGCCTTCAGGACGGCAAGACGGCGGACAAGCGCGTCGTCAAAGGGCCTGCCAGCCCAGAGGTCGAGGTCGTAGACGTCCTTGCCCGAGCCCTTCATCCTCCGGCTGCAAGCCATGATCTTCTCGGCGATCATCTCGTATGGGTCGAGCCCGTGCAGGATTGGGACTCCACACTCAACCCGCGTCTGGTAGGGCGTCGGGACGAGAGGCAAATCAACCGTCGGGAGAATCGTGCTCATGCGATAGGAGATCTGCAGCTCGAACGCGCCCTGGCCATGCTCGTGCGTGAACTCGACCGTGCCGCTGAAATTGTCCTCGTTTGAGTAGCGCACACCGGCGAAGCGGAAGCGCAGGCCGTGGTACTCCTCCTGGAAAAGCTCCTCGATGTCGGCCTCGAAACCGTTCTTGTGCTCGGCGTCCAGGTCGATATCTTCCGAGAAGCGCCCCAACGACCCGAACACGCACTTGCGCAGAGCCGTTCCACCCTTGAACAGCAGAGGCCCGGCTGCGCCGCCGCCGTCCGGGCGGCCGACCAGCCCCCGCTCGTTGAGCAAGGCAAGCGCGTAGTGCAAGACGATGTCCTGGCCGGCCACCTCGGGAGAGACTCGAGCGCTGTTCGCGTACTGGCGGATCAACGCGCTGCTCACCATCAGCGGCTGACCTCCTCACGGATCGCCTCGGGCGAAACGTTGAGCATCACGCCCCAAGCGTCAAGCACCGGGGCGTCCCCCCCGAGGGCGGGACCATCGTCCAGCTGTATGAGGGTGCGATGAGTGCCACCCGCGGCGTGTCGCAGCGCAGGTGGAGCATCCACGCCGAGGATCTCGAGCAGAGCCCCTACACGGCGCATCGCGCGAGGTCCGCGCGGCAGCTCGCCGGCCATGCCGACACACAGCGCCCAATCCATATTCCCATGCGCACGCGCGAGTATCCGCGACAGCCCGAGTGCGCCTCCCGCGAGATCCAGATGGCTTGCGCTATCGAGGACGCAGCGCTCGACCCCGGCGACGCGAACCTTGTGCCCGTGCAGCTCACGCTCATCCGAGCCCACCAGGGTGAAGCGACGCAAGCGCACCAGGCGCACCCCGGCCTGCGCCATACGCGGCGAGAGGGCCACACCGTGCACGGTCGCCACCAGCACCTCGCCGGGCCGATCGGGTGTCAGCCCGAGCTCGTGCGCCGCGGACGCAAACGAGACGTAATGCGGGCGGACCCAGCCATCGAGCGCCGCCCAGGGGTTGGGAGCAGACCATCCCCCCGACTCGCCCAACAGCGGCTCATAGCGCCCGCGTGTCAGCCGCTGCAGCCAGCCCTTGCGCTCCAGCCGCCAGACCAGCGTGCGGGCATGTTCGCGCGAGACGCCCACCGCATCGGCGACGGCCGCTACGTCGATGACCGCCGGGCGGTCGGTCTCCAGCCAGGCGAGCACCTGCGCCTCACGAGGCCCGAGCGTACGCGGTCTGTACAGCACATCGTTCATGCTGAGCATGGTATCGCATAATTACACTAGGCGTCATCAAGACATACCATCTAATCGGGCGCTGAACTCCGCTCCCCGCTGAGCCGATCAAGCCCTTTCTCGCCCTCATCCGCCAACTCCGACGCAAACGCTTCGTTGACCATCTGGACCTCGCGCTCGGACGGCGCGTAGTGGGCGTAGATCTGCGTCGTCTTGCTGTCGGCGTGCCCAAGGAACTCTTGGATCGTGCGCAGCGGTTGCCCCGAAGCCGCGAGGCGAGTGGCAAAGCTATGGCGGAGGTCGTGGAACTTGACTTCCCGGACACCGGCCGCCCGGCAGGCCGCCTTGAAGCGCTTGGTGACCTTCGAGCGGTCAAGCGGCGAGCCGGTCTGCGGATGGGCGAACACGAGCTCGCCGTCGCCGCGGTACTCGCTGCGCTGGGACCAGCGGTCCAGCTCGCCGGCGAGACGGTCGGCCATCGGCACCGAACGGCGCGTGGAGAGGTCGGACTTGCCGTCCGTGGAATGCTCGCCCCGCACGAACGTGTTGCGGACACGGATGCGCTGAGCGGCCCAATCGATGTCGCGCCAGCGCAGCCCGAGCAGCTCCGACTGCCGCAGGCCGGTCATCGCGGCGGTCAGGATGAGAACCCGCAGGACCGGCCCGAGCACGTCCGGCGGGGGTGGCGGCGCAGGGCCATGGCGCCCCCGGCGAGTCGGCGCCGGAGCGCGGACGACAACTTCGTCGGGGATCGCCCGCAGCACCGCCTCAAGCTCATCGACGGTGAGGAACTGCAGATCAGGGTTGGCGTCCCCGCAAGAGCGCTTCACGATCGCTCACGAGCTCGGCCACTACATGCTCATGCGACAGATGGCCTTCTCCCCACAGCGCCAGGCCGACTATTGGTTGGGTGAGAACCTTTGCAACCAGTTCGCGTCACGATTGCTGATCCCAGATCGGCTGCTCAATTGCCTCGACGAGCCAAAATCCGCCGCTGAACTCGCGCGGGCGGTGATCGGTGTAGCAAACTCGGCTGGCGTGACGTTCGAGCCGGCCGCGCGCGCGGCCGCCTCGCGCCTCGCAACCCCAGTAGCAATCGGCATGTTTCGCCTCGACCCATTGCCGAGCACCCGCAGGCTGGGCTTCCGTGGATGGTGGGTCGAGAACCGATCCTGGTGGGGAGCGCGTGGTGGACGCCGCCTAGCGGTCTATACGGACCACGCCCTCGCGCCCGTTCTGCAGCGGATGCGCGCTATGCGCCCCGGCCAGACGGACACGCCCGAACTCGCCGGAGCGCTGAGCACCAGGCTTCGCCGACGTTCCGGCGCGAGCGCGTCTTTTTCGGCGCTTCTCACCTGAACGTTCTCGATGCGACCGTGGGCGGTCGGATCGTCCTCGCGTGGGCGTTTCGTGGGCGGAACGCCCAGATGACAGCCTGACTCAGCCGCCAACATTCGTCGGCCACCTCGCCCCGCGATCCCACCCGCAGAGCCAAATCCTGCCCCGTCAAGACGCCCCCAGCCCCTTCCAGCATCCACCAGCATTTCTATCGGGGAGACAGGATTAATACATCTGCAAACGTCCACGTTTCCGGTCTCTTGCAGTCGACCTGCTCCCCTTGTGTTCCCGAGCCCAGCGGTCCAACGCGCCAAACCGCCTACGCGCGGTGGCTCGCTACCGGGATTCCCCCGCCGCCAAATCCTAGCGTTTGTGGGAAATCGCGGACCGCCAAACCCGCTCAGACCCGCCCGCGATCGCCCCCAAAGTTCATTCGGGCTTCAATCGCGCGCGCAGGTCTTCACGCTGCGTCTGCATCCACCAGTTGGGCGGATCGTCCTCGTGATAGCCCTGGGTTGCTCGATCCCACGATTCAAAGACCTCACCCGGATCGGTCCCCCGCTCCCCGATCATCACCCGGTTGAAGCTGCCATCCCCTGCGCCGAACGCGGCCAGGTACATCTTGCCGAGCAGCGTCTCAAGCTCCATCCGAGGCGCGGTCATCGGTGCCGCAACGGAGTCCAGGCCCGGACCCGTCGCCCCATCCTCGCCGAAGGTGGTCCGGACCCGGTGCAGGTAGCCGAAAGGATGGTCGCGGACCAGCGCGTCACGGTCGAAGGCGTAGCGGAGCCCTCGCCCGACAAGCTGGGCACCCGTGCCCAAGGTCGCAGCAGTCGGGTGCATCGCGGTTGCAGCGATCCCACCGAGGCCGAGAACGTTGCTCCACACGAAGGAGATCCGGGCTCTCTGCAACTCAGTCTCAAGCGCACCCAGCGCTGGCTCCACGCGGTTCTTGATCGCCGCCTCGGCCTGCCCAACGACGGCGCTCATTGGCAGGTCCACTCGAATGCTGTCCGCAACTTCACCCAAGGCGGCGCGCAGTCGCCCGGCAAGCTCGGTGTTCTTCTCGCGGAACTCCAGCACGGCCTCGAGCGGTGTTGACGGATCGACGGCCGCCCCCCGGATCGCAATGTTGATAAGCGTCGCCTCAGCAATGGGCAGTTGCGCTTGCACGTTGGGAAGGGCCGACGCCATCAGCGAAAACGGGGACGGAGCCGTGGGCGCCGTCCAACGCTCGCGGGCAAGGTCCATACCGAACTCGACTCGCGCTCCCACCGTTTGTGCGACCCGTCGAGCGCGTGCCACTACGATCTGCTCCGCCAACTCCCGAGGAAGCGTGGCAGCAGTTGTGTCGGGCGAAGTCTGCGCCCACACGGAAGCGATCTGCCGCGCCTCCTCCTCGCGTGCCGCGCGCGCTTCGGGCAGCGTGCGGATCAGGCTGACTCGAAGGACACCAGCGTCGTGGAGCGCGAAGATTGCCTCCTGCTCCGCCGCGGAGGGATTCGGCGTGCCTTCCGGATCGACAACGAGGTCAATTGTGTCCCAATAGAGCGCCAGCGTCGAAAGCAGCGCCGCCGATGGAAGCGTCAGGTCTGGCAGCACCAAGGTGCGAGCAACGTTCACGGCGCACCATGCTGATCTAGATGGGGCTTCAGTGCAAGGCAGCCGCCAGGTGGGAGCCAAATCCTCCCTCTCAGGAGGCCCCCAGCTTCCTTCCGCATCTAACAGCTAACCAATCGGTGCGAACGTATCTGAACCGCGGCGCAACCAGCTTTGTTCCCCCAACTGTTCCCCAGCCACGCCACTCATCGGCTGGCCCGAATCTCAAAACCCGTAAGCGTTCAGTCCCTCGAGGTGTTTAGCCGAGTAGCGGTGCCGGATCCCCACGCGCGCTGGCGCTGAGCAGCTCGACGAGGTAGGCGTGCAGGCTGCGGCGTTGCAGGCGACAAGTGATCGATGCCGAGAGCAGCCGAGCGATGCGTCGCTCGCCTTCTTCGGATTGGCTGCCGAGGGAGAGCTTGCGGTAGATGACGGCTCCGCGCAGGGAGCGCTCGGCGTGGTTGTTGGTCGGCGCTACGCCCGGGATGGCGGCGAACGTCCATAGTGACGGCCAGAGCTTCAGCAGGTTGCGCGCCATGCCGCGGCAATACTTGTTGCGCGGTGACTTGCCTGAGAAGCGCCGCAGGGCGGGCTTCAGCTCGCGCCTGAGAATGGTGGCCTGACGTTTGAGCTCGCGTCGCTCGCCAGTGTGCTGAAAGACCTCCCATGCCCAGAACAGCCGCTCACAGACGTGCAGGCCCAGCTCACCGAACTCTTTCTCCAGGGCGAGACCTTCGGCGTGCGCGGTGAAGTCCCGTCGCAGGTGTGCCCAGCAGATCTGCCGTCGCGAGAGGGGCAGATGGCTATAGGCCCACCAGCGGTCTGAGGTGACGATCGCCTTGGTGTCGGCGAGCAGGGCCTTGGCGTGATCCTCGTGGCGATCGGGCGCGATCTGGAAATAGGCGTGCTCGCCGGTGAACGCGCCCCAGAGGGCACGCTGGGATCCGCGCAGGCGCCAGCCGGTCTCATCCATGTTCAGATGTCTGCTTGAGCGCACGGCCTCCAGCAGATCCTGGTGGGGCTGGGCGAGCGCGTCCCCGACACGGGAGAGCACCTTCTCGACGGTGCCCGTTGAGAGGCGAGCTTGAAAGAGCTCTTCGCCGAGCTCGACGGCGTCCCGGCGCGAGAGACGGTTGCGAACCGAGAGCGTCGCGATCGCCGCTTGCAGCCGGGGCCCGAGATGACTGCCGGCGAGCTCGGGTGGAAGCTCGCCGCTGACGCGCGCACCGCAGCCGGGGCAGCGCACGCGCTGGCAGCGATGCTCGCTGACTTTGACTGCGATCACGGGCAGCTCTTCGACCTGGTGGCGCGCGGGCTCACCCATAGGGATCAGCTCGGCCTGCCCAAACACGTGACCGCAGTCGCAGCTCGCTGGCCAGTGGTCGATCAGCTCGTCAATCGCCCATGCCGGCAGCAGCGGTCGCCCGTGACCCTCATGACCTGGTTGGGCGCCAGCCCTGCGCCCTGAGCGATCCTTGCCGCGCCCGGGCTCACGCCGCGACAGGTCTGAGCTCGGTGGCCGCGAAGAGTTCCCGGAGTTCTTGGCCAACTGGCGCTCGAGCTTCTCCACCCGCGCCTCGAGCTGCACGATCCGGCGATCCATCGCCAGCAGCACCTCAACTACAGCCTCACGCCCCGCGTCATAAACCGCCTGCGCCTCGGTGCGCTCCACGTCCAGTGATTCGACACCGCGGGGTTATATCCCCCAACCAACTGAACGCTTACCAAAACCCGCCAATTAGCAGGCCCTTCCTCTAGTCGGGGAGACAGGATTTGAACCTGCGACCGCCCGGCCCCCAGCCCGAGCGATACCGTGCGGCTGGGTCCTAAACCCCCGTGATTACTGGCCCCGAGTGTAGCTCAGTTGCTCTCGCTTTCGCTCAATTTGTTCCCCGGATTGTTCCCCGTCCGATCGGCCAAGTTGCACCAACGGCGTACGATGACACCGAGGCGAAGCTACGAGAGTAGACAGCAGTCGGACCCGCCACTTGCCGATAACTTGTCGAAATAGCGCCGGAATGCTAAGCTTGGCGACATGACCCTTGCATACGCCGAAGAGGCAATCCACGTCCACGACAGCGGCTATCTCTCCGACCGCGAGATCGCACGCGCAACCGGCGCGGCCCCGAGCACCGTGCGCGAATGGCTCGCACGTCGCAGCTCCCCAAGCGGCCCGCGCGCAGAGCGCCTGGTCGAGCTCTCATCGCTCGTCGAACGCCTCGGGCGAGTGATCCGACCGACCTACATCCCAGTCTGGTTGAACAAGCCCGTCCCCGCGCTCGACGACGACAAGCCCATCGACCGCATCGCCGCCGGCGACTACCGCGCAGTCGCCCGGCTCATCTCCGGCATCGAGGACCCGGGCGCAAGCTGACGTGCCGCTCAGCGTCAACGCGCTCGCCGTGCGCGGACGCTGGATCAAGCACACCTACCCCGGCTCGGCGCCGCTGCCCGACCGCGAACCGCCGCCAGACAACCGCTGGCAACGCGGCGACGTCGTCGATGCGCTCTACCTCGCCGACAGCGAGGCGACCGCATGGGCCGAGTGGTACCGCCACCTGGCTGAGCGCATGATCCCTCCACTCGCGCAGATGCCCCGCGAGCTGTGGACCTGGCAGGTAGACATCGTGGTCGCCGACCTCTCCACACGAGAGAGCCTCGCCGCCGTCGGACTCAGTACGCCCGCGCCGGGCCGTCGCAATTGGCCCGCCTATCAAAGCATCGGCGAGCAGCTCTCAAAAGATGGCTGGGCGGGATTGCTCGCACCCAGCGCCGCCCGCCCCGAAGGCAAGATCCTATGTCTCTTCCGCGACAAGCGCGGTTTGCGCGGCGCCAAGGCGCTTTCTCCACCGCGCCGCGTCGATGAGCCGCCGCCCCCACCCACGGGGTTACGGACGTAGACCGCTGGCTCGCAGTGAGTTAGACCCAGGTCGCCGCATGGTACGCGCGCCAAGCCGTCGCCGACGGGGTCGAGCTGGTCGCGTGGGTATCGGCCGAGAGCCCGAGCAGCCTGCTCGGCGGACTCACCGAGGTCGCGGAACGACTCGGCGTCGCCGACCCGACGGTGACTCCGAACGCTCCGCCAAGCGACTGCGCGACACGTTGACGACAAGAAGCACCCCTGCGGTCGTGGTCTTCGACAACGCCGAAGACCCCAAGCTGCTGCGCCCATACCTCCCGGTGGCCGGCGGGACACGGGTCGTGATCACCAGCACCGACGACGCGTTCGCCTCACTCGGGAAGAAGGTCCCCGTCGGTCTGTTCACGCGCACAGTCCACCGCATATCTGACCGAGCGCACCGAACTCGACGACGAAGAGGGCGCCGACGCCGTCGCGGTGGAGCTTGACGATCTTCCGCTCGCGCTGGCGCAGGCCGCGAGCGTGATCCGCCTCCAAGGCCTGACATACCGGCAAGTTCCTGCGCAGCCTCGACTCCCATCTCCTGCTGGAAGCGGCGAATCGCGGAGAGCTTCGGGCGGAAGTCAGCAAGAACCTCCCGCAGACAGGTCTCGGCAAGCTCGGCGACGTAGACGGTGCGGAACTGTCCTGCAGTTATTCCTGCGTGCCCGCAGCTACATGAATCGCGGTGATCTGACCCTGCTCGAAAGCCTGCAGGGAGGCGGTTCGTCGTGCGTTAAATACACCAACTAGCTGGCCCTCGTGATGAGGTTCGAGCATCGCGGGCTCGGCGACATCCTCAGTGACGTTCCGGACAAAAAAGAGCGAGCCGTCGGGCAGTACGATCGAAAGCATCAGGCGCCCGTTCCCAAGCTGCGTTAGACCCGCCGGTTCTCCCCAGACGTCCGCCGGCCACTCATGATCGGTGTCATGCGCGTCGCGCGCCAGGTATGGCAGGCAAGCGGGGCGATAGGCACAGAAGCGGCATGCCGAAGGCGATGGTGAGGCCAGAAGCCGTTCGGATGCTACCCAGTCTTCGCGACCACGCGCAATATCATCATTGACTTGGGCTAGAAGGCTACGAGAGTCCTCAAGCAGACGCAAGCTGTCCGCAGGCGAGAATGAAACGTCGTGAGGCGCGCCTGTGAGCGGAACCAGTTGTAGCTTGCTGGGCCAGGTGCCGGTCGCCTCGTAGTAAAGCACGGCGTAGAGGCGAAGCTGAAACGTATACGCGGGCTCAAGTTCAGTCTCACCGTCCGGACGAAGACTAAATATCGCACCCGACTTGTAGTCCTGGAGCACAGGCCCACCAGGCGCTGGTATTACCCGGTCAATCCTACCTGCGATCAGACCGTCGGCCGACGCCACGCGAAGCTCATAGCCGTACGGTGTAACAGCCGCGTCCCCCGCTGGTCCGGAAGGGTCTGTGATATTTCGAGCCAGCTCTAGCGCTCGTGCTACAGCACGGAGACGAAGAACCTCAAACTTCTTGACGTTCGCTTCCAATGGCACGGACCGTCGCTCCAGCGGATTGGTCGCCATAGCCCGCTCGGCGTTTGCGACGAGCTCACACCACCGCAGTTCGATGACATCGGGATCCGTAACCGGTGAGAACGAGCCGCCACCTGCCTCCTCAAGTAGCCGGTGGACAATCGTACCGAGCCGCGCCGCCGCACTTGAAGGCAAGAGCGGCGGCTGGCGTACCGCTTGCCAGATGCCACGTAGCCGGCACTCCGCGAACGACGGCAGTGACGTCGGTGCTAGCCGCGCAACGGGGTCCGCGACGCAAAGCGCCTTTGTTAGGCGTTTTGCTGGCTGAGTGACTGGTAGGCCCAACTCTCACGCCGCAGAAGATTGAAAGTGTCAAGAAAGCGAGGCTGCTCTCCGGCCGCCGCTATGGCTTCAGCGAGGACCCCTTGTGGTGCTCCTGTGTCCCATAGCGGGTGAACTACGATGACGTCGTGGCGACCAACCCGTAGCCCGGGAAGCCGCCCGAAGTCGTGTGGCTGCGCAGAAAATGAGCTACTGAACGAATCTCGCAGTCGGAGTGCGAGATCCGGCCACTCGATGAGCTCAGGCGTCGCAAAGTTGCCGTCAAGACCGCAGACATAGTCGGGCGATGCTAGGCAGCGGAGTAGCGAAATCCCAAGACGCCAGTCGAGAAGTCCGTGGTAGATCATATTCCGATACTGACGAAGGCAGTCATAGCCTGCCGAATCACATGAGTGCCTGTGGCCCTCGGAGATAAGCTCTCCGACAAATGTGTCTGCCGGCGCTTCGAGATCCGTTGCGTACTCCAGAAGCTCACGCCAGTTCGCATGAAACCATTGCACGAAACCTGCACCATTTGGAAGGTAGTCGTTAAGTACGATTTCGCCGGCTGCTAGTTCAGGGCCGATAGCGGTCTGCCGGACATTGCTTATCTCGATCTCGTCCGGATCGACGTCAAGGCGCTCGGCCGCAATTGAGCGCAAAATAAATGCTGCGGAGTAATAAGCGCCCTTAACGCCCGTGCGCGGGGCGCCGGGGTCAAGTGTCAGACCGTCGGGTATGACAGCCGGACGTAGCCGAAGCACGTCGGTCGTCTTCGGGGCTGCAAGCGCTAACTCCTCGACGTCTCCAGTGGGTGTAAAGGTGACACCGTCATCTGTGTTTTGAAACCGCTCGTCGATCCACTGATTGTCAAGGGCAGGACTACGTCCCCGGCGTGCGGTGCCGAGCTGACCCCGGAATAGCAAGCCCCGCCGATGGTTGATACGAAAGATTCTTCCACCGCGCGACAGGGCAATCGCTGAATTCGTTTGCCCGATAGGGTCACACGGTAGTCCATCGGACTCTGCTATGACCGTCGCGCCTGTGATCATCAGCTCGTCTTCGTCTCGAGCGTCTGTCCCACGACCGAGCGCAGTTCGGAACCCCAGGGGAACTGCGAATCGATAAATACCAAAGCCACGCGGTTCGTCTGGGAGTGCTCCACAGTTGGGGCAGAATTGGTCGCCGGGCTCATCGTCGTGTGTCTGGGTGAAGTGACAGTTCTCGCAGCGAGCCATCCAGCGGCGGCTCCCAAGGGGGTCGTTCTCGGTGGGAGCAAATCGGTCGCCGCGATACAGCAGGGGTGCGGTGAATCCAATCGCCTGATGTATTTCCTTATCCTTCGTCTTTTCTGAGCCAGGAGCGAACTCGCTGATCGCTAGATCGAGATCGCGGTCGATCGAGAACAGCTCGTTGGTTCGTATTCCGTGGTAGAGAAGGCGCACACGCGATGGCATCCCGTACATGGGGAGCACTGCCCCCTCGGCGAGCCTCTCGGCGAGTCCGTCTCCGCTCAGTTCAGTATTCCGCGCGGCCGCGTCGATCCGATCGAAGAGCTGGTCTCTAGCAAATGTCTCGAGCTCGAGGGCGGTCAGCGCTGGGTTTTGGGTTACCAGTGTCTCGGCTATGTCACGGACTTCTGGCGAGGTCCGGAGCCACGTCGCGATGGTGTCACGGAGATCTGGGTCGTCGCGCCATCGTGCGACCAGTCCAAACTCGCCGTGGCTGTCGGGTGGTGTCGGGCCTTGATACCACATCACCCCAGCGGCACGGAATGCCTGGTACAACACCTCCTTGGCTATGAGCCGCTGGGCGATCTCGAGACGGCTTAGAGACAGGAACGGCACAGGCGGTGAGTCCCCAGTAATACGCCCAGGGTGGCGGTAGTAGAACTCGTCGTGACTCCGGCCCCGGCAGAGTGTAAGAACGATCGCAAATGCCTGTCCTCGACGCCCCGCTCGCCCTGCACGCTGCTGGTAATTGAAACGCATTGGCGGCATGTTTGCGAGGATTACGGATTGAAGATTGCCGATATCGACCCCAACCTCCATTGTGGTCGTCACACTCAGAACGTCAATCTCATCGACCGAGGGGATCAAGTGGGTACCTTGATCCTCGTCGACGTTGACCACGATGTTGCGAAATAGGCGCTGACGCTCCGCTTGGTCGTCCGTCTGCGCTGTCATCTCTTCGGTGTGAAGGCGGATGGGACGCCTTAGCTCTACCGCTTGGGTGGAATAGTAATTGTTGCGCTGGAGAGCGGCGCACGTCGTTGTCGGCACGGCTGGCAGTCGCCGTAGACAGCTCGTACAGACGCCGGCAGAGTGGAGATGATCGCGCCTGCAAGTCTCGCAAGTCCAGACGGGATCGTCTGGCATGGCTATGCGAACTGTCAGATGCCGTGGGTTGATGATCATTCCTTCGTGGTGGGCTTCTCGCGCTATGGCGCGCCAAACGGCATTATGCAGGGCTTGTTCGCCGACCTGCAGCTCAGTGGAACACTGGCTCACAAATTTCCGAACCTTCGCGCGCGCCGCTTGCCAGTTTGGCCATGGAGAAGGAGGCGGAAAGTCCTGCGTCTCTTGCTGGTATCGATAGAGGTCGCCGAGGATCCTGATCACGCTGTCGCACACGTGCGCAAAGAGATCTGGGTCTGCGCCTACCTCGTGAGCAACTGTTTCCAGGCTAGCTTGACTCAGGCCGCAGCGTGCATATCCGAGTCCGGCCGACTCGAACCCAAAGTAGAGACGGTTGAAAAGGACACCACATGCCTCCCCCATAACCTTCCGCCTCAGCCGCTCTCTTGCCTCAGCACCTTCCGCTGAGAGGCCATCATGCCAACCACCATCCTGATGCTCGAAGTCGAGGAGCTTGGTCCAGCGCTGATATCGACCGTCGATCCGGAAATCCTGGTAGAAGACGTCGTTTCCCGCTGGATTTATGCCTAGACGCTTTAGCCTGGTTATGAGTGATCCTGGGTCGACCGGGTCCGGGCGACCCTCAAACACCGTGCGAAGCGGAACGGTTCTTGTGGTAGCCGCGCTCCGGACATCATCGATTATCGCAGCGCCGACGCGCTTCTTGGACTCGAGGATATCTCGAACGTCTTGCGGATAGTCGTCGTTGATGTCGCGTGTTGCATCACCAAGCGCTTGACGCAATTCTGCTACAGCCGAAGGGGCTATTTGAGCTAGCCGGGTAGCCTCTGCCGCGAGAGGTTCTCCGGTCCGTTCGAGATCCTCGAGAAGTCGCGGCCGGCCAAGAGCTTCGAGCGCTAGCTCGTCGTATAGGACTTCACGTACCAGATCCTTGTAGTGCGAGCGCTCGACACCGTTCGCGAGAGACGCAGCGTCCTCGCGGCTATCAGAAAAGACGACTAGCTTCCTGTTCGCCTCGTCCAAGAAATAAAATAGCTCCTTCGACAACAACTGAGTGACCTTTGAGAAACCGGTACGAAATCCTCGAACCGGCGACTTACGGATTAGGCGACGCGTGTAGCTGACCGCGCAACGTGGACATACCGAGGGAAGAGCACGCGCCTGTCGCTGCTCGTCGAGCGATGCTTCCGGCAGCACAAACAGGTATCCCGGAACCCAAGGCCCGTCGGGATATGCTGTCCCGCCCTCTGCGAGTTCCACATTTGCGCTCTCGACGTTCAGCGCTGCCGGACTCCATCGCGCCTCCGTCGAGCCATCTAGGAGGGCTTGTTTCCACGTGCGCGCTCCGGCATCGAGATCCGCCTGTCCCCGGGGCCAGAAAACCGCATACTGGTCGTATGTACGGCGCTCAACAAATCGTGCTGCCTGCCTGTCGGGAATACCCTCAATGTCTGCATCTGTACGGAGTAGTTCCCAACCGCCATTTGGTAGCGAGAGACGGTTTCCGGCCAGAAAGGCCGTCCCGCATTGCTCGCAGTACAGGAGCTCGAGCATCCTGTGGGAGTTCTCGCAGAGCACCGAAGGATCGGTGCTTAGACTCCCACACGGGCGAGCTGGTTCCGCATCGGCGTTCTGCACCCCACAGTTCGGTGCCGCACAGGCCCACAGCCCCTCGATGTTTCGAAAGAAGAGGTGGAATCTAAAAGAGGGCAGTGAAGTTGTCTGGCCTTGCTCACAATAGCTACGGGTGATTAGCAGACCACGCCCGGCAGCCCATGCGTCATCGGATGCGACGGCAGGCCCGAACAGGTTGCTGCAGAAGTCGCTAAAGGAGACTGCACGGACTTCCCCATTGACACTCGCTGCTGCTAGAAGCTGTGCCCTGAGCTCGGGTTCCCGGAGCTGTACCGCCGCGCGGATCTGATCCCCTGGATCGCCGTCGGTAGTGGTGGCACCAAAGTCCCGAGCGAGCTGAGCAAGAGCATCCTCGTCGACCACATCGCCAGAATTCACCGACGCGGCGATTTTCTTTAGTGAATCGTATGCTGATAGAGGCGCGGCAGGTGCATCCGGTGCCGGGTCTGGATATCCAGGCACGATGCTAGCCGGCTCCCAGTCTGCCCCAAAGAACTCTGAAAGGTACGCGTAACTCTTGTCATCACGAGGCTCAAGCGAGGCACTTGACCCGATGATCCGGAGCTTCGGGCTGTCCGGAGTCAGGCCGAGCCTGTGGAGAAGCATCCGGATCAGGTATGCAACCTCGGTACCCGCAGTTCCGCGGTAAAGATGGAGCTCGTCGACGATGAGGTGGAAGACGCTGCCATCCTGTTGTAGCCACTCCTTAGTCCGCTCAAAGATTGGTTGGTCTGCCTCGCGCATCAACATGATGCTGAGCATGCTGTAGTTGCTGATCAGGATGTCTGGCGGTGCATCCTGCATGTCCCAGCGCGACCGCATCTCCGCGCCGTCGAGTCGGGGAAAGAAGTACTGCACATCCCGTCGTGGGTCGTCTTCGTCCATGCCCTGTACATACTGTGCGGCTTGTTGTGCTGCTCGGTCGGCCTTGACCATCTCTGTTGCAAGTCGTTCGATGCGGGAACGATCCGGCCTGCTGCCCGCATTCAACTCATGCCCAGGGATGGGCGTGGCTCCGTTGTATCGCCCGAGGTAGATGCGGTTTCCCTGGCGGTTCTCATCAAGCCATGCACGGGCGGCATCCGAATCGAGTGCGCGGCGCAAACGGCTCATCTGATCCTCGACCAGTGCGTTCATCGGGTAAAGGATGAGAGCGCGCATGCCAGGGGCTCGTGTGTCGTGAGCACGCTGCGGTACCCGAAGCGAGCGGTTAATGCGCCGGTTTCCGTTGGCCTGCTGCGGGATGCAGTGATCTCTCCACTGGTCGCTCTTCCACCAGTCGCTCCAGTGACGCGGCTGGGGTTCTGGCGCGCTCCAGCCTTTGGACTCACGCGCGAGATAGGCGAACAACGGGAGTAGAAACGCCTCGGTCTTACCCGATCCCGTGCCGGAAGTCACGATGCAGTTAGCTCCGGAAAGCACGCGGGTAAGCATCGCCATCTGATGTCTGTGGAGCGGAAAGCTACCCACCAATCCGCACTTAGCCAGGCCCTTGAAGTCTTCCACTGCTGCGGCATCGAACCCGGGCAAGCTCTCTCCGGTGAGGGCGTCAATAGTCGTACCGGATGACTCGTATTGAGGCATCGGCTCGATCCACGGCTCCTGAGCAAAGGCGCCGGGCCGCTGGAGCAGCGACAGCCGTTCGCGCTCCAGGCCGGGGAACTGCGTGCCGAACGCAGTCTTTACATAGAGCAGGAAATTGTCGCGAATAGTTTCAAAGCTGCCGATGGGATCACGCATGACGCTGGTTATCTCTCGAGGTGGCAGGCAGTAAGTGGCTGGTCTATCTTGGATGCAAGCAATGCCGCCGCCTCCTGTGGGATGCCTGTGTAGACGTCGATCTGGCTTGAGGGGTTGTCAAGGTGTGACTGGCGGGACGCAGCCAGGCCGGAAAACAATGTGAGCGCACGCGCATGCAAAGGAGGAAGAGGCACGGTCGCGGGAATTGCCAGCATCTGCGCGTCACTATCGAACAACACAACAGGGATGTCTCGATCTCGAAGAAGAAGCCAGCGCCCCCAGTACCTGTCAATGAGCGTGGCAGACGTGCCGCGCCAGAGCCTATGAACCTGCCGGCGCGTGACAGGATCCTTAAACTCGCTGAACCGGATGTCGTGATCATCCCAGGACGCTGCGAAGGCTAGCCTGGATGTATCAAGATCCCGCCTGGGCCATGTCGGGTCTGGCTCGGACGTCCATTCGAGGGACTCCTCGCAGCTCGCTAGTGATGCTGTAGCACTGAGTATACTCCACGCTGGCGGGTGCGAAGCAAAGTGGACCCCCGCTTGTTCGGAGACCAGGTGTAGGGTTGACTCATCGTCGGCTTCAACAAGAACAGCTGAAGGCGCATAACCCCCACTGTACGGGTGTGTGGCAATAACAACCTTTGCTGACGCGCTAAACGTTGAGCATACGCTGCGCAAGAGGGAAGCGGTACTAATATCGCGTGCGCCGCACAGTACAGCGCGGGGTAGCCCTGGTCGCGGCACTCTCGCGAGCACCGTTGGCGCAGCGGCGACGGTCGTCGGCGAGTCATAGGGCGGGAGCTCAGCGTGAGCCAGTTCAGAGAGTAGACGCAGGGATCTGGACCTCAGGGGTCCGAGAGGCTCAGTGAGGCCCGACCGTGAAGCGACGGCTCGCATGTGCAATATGTCGAACGCGTCGCGATAAGCGCGCCATGGCAACCGCTGACGTGCTGAGATGACAGCGAGCATCTCATCACCTGGTCGGGACACGAGCGGCCTCCACGTAATCGCGCCAGAGTGCGCGCAGCCTGGGGTGGGCCGGCGGCTCGATCCGCTTGCGGCGATGCCAGAGAACGTCGCGCCAAAGCGCTTGGTCCTCCGCGCTGCTAGCGATGTCTGGCATCGGGCTAGAACACGCGAGGTCGAGACCGCAATACTCAGCACGACCGCGACGGGTGAGCTCCACTAACCAGATGGGCTCCCATGCATCCGGTCGAGCTTGAGTCGTAGAGTTTGTGATCTCACCCGGACGGCGGCCCACAAGGAATACGCGCTGAGTCGAGGGAATCGTCGGACGTACTGGAAACCCATGCGGCGAGGTTGAAGTTATAAGCGCTCCAGCTATGCCGTCACCAGCCAAGTCTCCGTGTTTATGGACCGCCCCAGACGGATCTGAGCTGAACAAGGGAGCGGTGCGGTTCCAGTCAAAGCGGTCTGCTAGGAACAAGGATTGCCGACGGACCACTTCACCGTTGGCGACCACCTCGACGGTGATCGGTGCTCCCGTTTCCAGGTGAGCGGGGAGCGAGTACGCCTCGGCGTTGTCGGCAGCTTGGGCAAGAGTGTGACCGTTGCAGGCCACAATGTCATCTCCTGACGCCCCCTCTACCACGATCATCGGAGGGGCGAACTTGAAGTAGGTGTTTCCCATTCCGCTGCGAATCCCGCCCACCAGCCGGATAGTGATGGCGGAGGGCAACGAGAGCTCCGGGAGCGTTTGCCGGATAGCGCTGTCTTGTGTGGCTCCGTCTGATCGAAACAGTGTCCATCCGGCCGGTAGCCCTTCGAGGATGTCGATCCGTTTCAGGTCGGCTTGCCCGCTTTCCATCCAGCGGTCGAGGGCTGGGATGATCGGATTCTGTGCCGCCAACAGAAAGGGAGACTTGAGAGGCAGCCGGCGCACTTCAACATAGCCCGGTAGATCGGAGGCACGGCCAGAGACAAATATACGTGCGCGCCTGCTTGGGAGGCGTACGCGCCACCCCGCTCCGCGATCCGCCAGTATCGGTGGCTCCCGCCAGTCAAACGCGGAGGCGGACAGAACGTTGTTAGTAGCAGCATCACATAGCGGCGACGACCAGCCTGGTAGGTATTCGTGGCAAGTCAGGCGGATCAACTCATCCGGAGACTCGAGCATCAGGCCGTCTTCGGGGAAAGCTGGTCTCGCTGCTAGACGAAGCGTCGTCGATGCCCGACTTGCAATCTCATCTACGTGTATGCATACGCGGGCCGTGGCGGTGACGGCATACCCACCACCAGTGCCTCCGTCGTACCCGGTGTCGACACCGGGCGCCTCCCCGTCCCAATCGTCTAGCTCTCGACGAATTGCGTCGAGAAGGACTGAAAAGAGCGCAGGTTCTGATGTACGACTACCAAGCAGTGCGAGCGTAGCTGGTCTCAGATTGTCAGCGCCATATTTGCGAACGACGCGAGCAAGCTCCGTGTCAGATACGGGTGCGGTTGGATCCAATGCCGCGACCGTGAAAATATCGGAGAGTCCTTTTCGCTCATGCTCAGTAAGAATCGCCTGCGCCTTTGGCAGTCCCACATGAATCCACTCACCGGCGATCCTGATACTAAAAATCCCGACGGCGCCTTCCATATCCCGGTTTGACCAGACCTCAAGGTCCTCCCAAAGACGCAGCATCTGATCAAACGAGGGCAGTGCGCCGGCATCGACGGGTGTCAAGTCGAGGAGAGTCCTGAGGCGCTTGTAGTACGCGTGAGCTTCGAAGTCACCCTCAAGCCCTACTGCCAGAACAAAAAGTCCTAGATAGCCGATGTAAGGCGGATAGTGAAGCTCGCGTTCCCGCCAACGGTCGAAGGTCCGCAGGGCCTTTTGACACAAGCCCACATTCGGACTAACGCCTGGTGGCCCCTCTTGGACAGCCGCGACGAAGTCGGGGACACTACCGGTACCGCCCAGCTCCTCGATGAGATCGTCATTGACATAGAGGAATACCTCGCGTCCAGCCATGTCCTGGCGGAAGATGCTGGCGGCGAGCGCATCGTTCCACTCGATATAAGTTCGTGGGGGCTCAGCGGGCCTTGCCTGGCTGCCGACGTTTGGTGTCTGGATCTCGTGCAAGATCTGGTCACGAGTAGCGGTTGTAGTCATTCCCGGCTCGCAGATGCTCGAGGAGATGGCGAGCTACGGCCTCAGCGAGGGGCGGAGGCACTGCATTCGCGACCTGGAGCGGCTGCCAGGCTCGCGGTCCACAGAAGATGTAGTTGTTTGGAAACCCCTGGATCACAGCTGCCTCTCGCGCTGAGATGGATCTGTGCTGCGTGGGATGGACTGGCAGCGCACGATGCCCCGCAATCAGGGTCCGAGCCTCGTCGCGCTCCAAACGGCGGTAAGAGATGGGGCCCTCGCCTGGACCGATCTGGCGGATCTTGTTGATCACAGACCTGCCGTGGCGCATCGTAGACAGGTTGAAGTGCTCGCGACCGTCAGCCTCGCGGTGATACTCGCGCACCACACCAGGCCCGAGCTTGGGAAGCCCCGCGAACAAGTCGATCAATCGCGCTGTCGTCGGGAGGTTGACGCCGCTGTCCGCATGTCGGGGCCGGTGAGTCGCGCTGGGCTTGGTTGGTGCTACAGCGAACTTGCCGCGCCGGCCAAGGAAGAAGTAACGCGCCCGGTGCTGGGGAACGCCGAATTCGCAGGCATGGAGGAGATGGGCTTCGGTCGCGAAGCCGGCATCACGGAGTGCGTCGGAGATCGAAGTAAGAAAGCCGTGCCCGTTCACACGCTGCACACCAGGAACGTTCTCCAAGCAGATCGTCTGAGCGTTCAACGCCCTACCAAGCCGGGCGACGTGTCGGTAGAGGAGATTGACCTCTGCTTGCGGGTCGCGCGTACCGGCCCACGAATATCCCTGACATGGCGGTCCGGCGAGTAGCGTTGTGACCTTCTTCAGTCCGGGCATGTAGCGGCGCAGCTCCCGGGAAGTGGTCGTGTCGTTGATCTCAGCCTCAATGACAGGGACACCGGGGTTGTTAAGGCGATAAGTCTGCGCGGCGTTCCGGTCAGGCTCGACCGCAAGAGCCACCCGGTATCCGGCCCTACGGAAACCAGATCCGAGGCCCCCCGCGCCGGCAAACAGATCAACTGCGACGGGCCGCTGATCGTCGACGATCGCCTTGCGCCCACGACCACAGAAAGAGACAAGGACACAGTCTCCACATGTAGCGTTCTGACTCCGGCATATGGCACGGCCATGGTGGATCAAATTGATATGCAACCGCTTGCGCATTTTGGTTGGGACTGTGTCTTGAAACGGGTCGTGGTCCTTCTTGCGGCCGTTGGACTTCACCAGGCCGAGGCGCACGAAGATTCGGTGCACATGAGTATCAACTGCGAATGCTGGGCGCTCTAGGGCGTAGGCAAGTACGCAGCGGGCGCTCTTGGGGCCGATGCCGGGAAGTGAGGTCAGAAATGCCTCGGCTGCAGCGTCATCGAGTTCCTCAAGGAAGCTTAGAGTCAGGTCGCCCAGGGCTGGGGCAGCGGGGCCGATACCACGGTTGCGATTCGCAGTGTCGACTGCGGCGAGAAGACCGCGGAGCTGTCGAGCGCGCTGCTCTTGAAACCCTGCGGGTCGAAGCAGATCGATGAGGTCGTTCTCGGGGGCAGCGAGAACGTCTAGCCAAAGCGGGTAGCGGTGCCGCAGGTCGCGGAAGATGCGCTGATAAACGGGCTCCTGCGTCTGCTTGCTCAGGAGGATGTAAACCGTCTCCGCGAGCGGATCGTCCACGTTGCCGAGGTCACCCGACCGATAGCGCGCCTCGAGGAGCTCGTCGATTCGATCGAGCAACTCCGACTTCGTCGGCTGGGGATGCTTCATTGGCTCCGCCTATACGCGTACCCAGGCCGCAGGCTCAGCGGCAAAGAAGCAACGACCACAAGGACCCCTTATCGAACGAGTGGAATTGAGCGAAGATGCGAGCATAGCTACTGCCTGTGCGTGGCGTAGCCCTCACTTGCCGCGTGCTGTCTCGTCGGCGCGGCGGTAGCCGAGGCTTGTGGAGATGCGGGCGGCGGTTGAGATCAGGTTCGGCTGAGAGCGCGGCGACGAGTTTAGAGGGCCTGGCGGGATCGGATGAATACAGCCACGAGACGCAAGCGGGCGTCTTTAACACCAACATGCCGAATTTGGAACCTGTGACCACCCGGTCCTACAAGCAAATTTCCAGCGCTGAGCGGACTTTGGACCCCAAATTGGACCCCAACCCCAAAACTGGCCGCCTAGCCAAATTCCCAAAACCAGCCAATTTGCAGGGATTTTCTAATCGGGGAGACAGGATTTGAACCTGCGACCGCCCGGCCCCCAGCCGGGTGCGCTACCAGACTGCGCCACTCCCCGCGGCTTCAGATCCAAGCCTAGCGCGAGACGGCTCCAAGCGGGCGACGGGAATTGAACCCGCCCTTGAAGCTTGGAAGGCTTCCGTGCAACCACAACACTTCGCCCGCAGGCTGCCGTGGATGATAACGGCCTGCATTGCGTCGAGCGAGCCACCGGTGGTCTCGCCAGCGCCCCATCCACTGCCGTCGTCTCGCAGGGCGCTGCTCCAACCCACGGAAGGCTACGTGGTGCTCCCTCCAGTCGCTTGCCCACGCCCTCCCAACCCCCACGCCCCATCCGTCCCGACACCCCGCTAGGGTTTGAACGCGTGCCTCAACGGCCCATATGGTCCCTGGCCGTCGTCGGCGTGCTCGCCCTGAGCGACTACGTGCTGTGGAACTGGTCGGTCGGCGCCAACCACGATGTCGTCGCTTTGGTGGCCGGTATGACCCTGATCCCGCTGCTGATCGCGCTCACGTGGCTGGTCGTGGTCGCGGTCGCGCGACTCCTCGCCCACGCGGCGCAGCGCCCGAAAACTAGCCGGGCCGGTGCGCGTGGGGGTGCAGCCGGTCGAGAGACCCGCGCCGATGCGCGCTCCCGCGGATCGCGCGTGGGGGTCTCGGCCACGAGCACCAGCGGCGCACGTGCGGTTGCCCCCCCCGGCGCCCAGACGACCTCCGCCGCCGAGCCCCACCCGGCGCTTGGCGACCCCGCCGCCACTGCAGCCTCCCCGTCGTCGAAGCTCGCCGCGTGAAGCGCCGCTGGATCGCGCTCACCGCCCTGCTCCTTCTCGCCGGTATGGCGCTCGGCGGTTATGTGTATGCGCGCGACCGCACCGGCTCGATCTACCACCCGCACGCCCGCTTCGTGCCCCAAGCCAACCCCACGCTGCCCAAGCGCGGGCCTGAACGGTTTTCGTGGCCGCTGTACGGGTACACCGCCAACCACGCCCGCTACTACCCGGCTCCCGCCAGCCTGCGCCCGCCGTTCAGGAAAGTGTGGGCCGTGGGCGGCAGCTCGCTGCGCGAGTTCCCCCCGGTGCTTTCCGAAAACCGGATCTTCCAGCTCACCGACAACGGCGTCCTCACCGCCGTGGACAAGTGGGACGGGCAGACCCTCTGGAGTCGCGGCTTAGGCGCACTCTCCGCCTCCTCCCCCGCTGTAGGGGGCAACACGGTGTATACGACGGTGCTCGCCCGCGCGCCCGGATCGGAAGAAGGGCGGATCGTTGCGCTCGACGTCACTGACGGCGCGATCCGCTGGTCGCGCAACCTGCCCTCGCGCAGCGAGTCCTCGCCGCTGCTCAACCACGGCCGGCTGTACTTCGGCTCCGAAGATGGCACCGTGTACGCGCTCGAAGCTAAAAGTGGGAGCACCGTGTGGACCTACCACGCTGGCGGCGCGGTCAAGGCCAGCCCAACGCTCGTGAACGGGGTACTCTACTTCGGCGACTACTCCGGGCACGTGCAGGCGATCAGCGAGCGTACGGGGCAGCGGCTGTGGCTGGCGAGCTCCGAAGGCGCGCTGTTTGGCAGCGGCACCTTCTATTCGACCGCCGCCGTCGTCTACGGCCGCGTGTTCCTCGGCAACACCGACGGCCGGATCTACGCCTACGATGCGAACACCGGGGCGCTCGACTGGGCCTACCAAACCGGCGCCTACGTGTACGCCTCCCCTGCCGTCACCAACGCGCCCGGCCTCGGCCCTACGATCTACCTGGGCTCCTACGACGGCAACTTCTACGCGATCAACGCCCACACCGGGCATGTCGACTGGAGCTATGACGCCGGCGGCAAGATCTCCGGCTCGGCCACGATCCTCGGCAACGTCGTGTACTTCACCGACCTCGGCACCCACACCACCTACGGCCTCGGGATCTCGACTGGCCACGTCGTCTTCCAGATCGACACTGGCGCCTTCGATCCCGTGATCAGCGACGGGCGGCGCGTCTACCTGACCGGCTACTCCGCCCTCTACGACCTCGCGCCCACGGGCTGAGGTCGAGAGTCGGCAGATCAGGGCCGCGCGCACCCAAGGCGGGCGGGAGGCGCCGCGGTCAGGCCGGACTGGCCGAGCATCTCACGACCGGCAGGAGCTCCCCGCCAGCCCGAGCGCGCGGTCGAAGGAGAAGCGCGCCGCGACGGTCAGAGCGCCTGCTCGCGAGGCGCGCACCTCGGTCCAGCCGCCCGGCGCCTGCGCCACGCACGCCGCTCCGGCAGCCACAGTGAAGTAGCGGGTGTAGCGCACCCGCACCGTGAAGCGCCCCGCCGCGCGAGCGTGCAACGAGAACCAGTCGTGGCCCACCGCGGTGAGTGCGCCCGGCCCCTGCGCGAGCGGGATGGCGTGGCGGACTTCGAAGATCCGCCAATGCCACGTGCGCTCCACCTCGCGCAGGTAGGGCAACCCCGCCTCGATCAGACGGCCCTCGCCGGCACTGGAGGGATCCAGCGCAGCGTCCGGCAGGGCCACATAACGCACCGCCTCCGCGTCCAACCACCGGTGGTAGTCAGCCGCCGTCAGATCTCTGCCGAGCAGTACACCGTCGTAGCGCTCATCCAGCTGCTTCTCCCAACCCCTCGCCAGCGACACCTTCGGCGCCAGCCACGCCGCCTCCCAGTGGCCTCGCGTGAACGGCACCTCCACCCTTACGGTGCTGCCCCCGTGCGTCGCCACGAAGCGCTCGACCGGCAGGTAGTAGGAGGCGTTCGTCGAGAGGTTGCCCGCCACCGCCTCCGTTTCGCGCACCGGCCCCCATACCGTCCACACGCCGATGCCGAGCAGCGCCACCACCGCCACCGCCGAGAGCCGCCCGCCGGAGTTGTGCAGCGCGCACAGCAGCAGCGGCCCCGCCAGCAGAACCCCGTAGCGCTCCACGTTGGCGCCCATCGGGGAGTGCACCGCCACGCATGCCACGCACGCTACGAGGTACACAACGCCGCCGACCCACAGCAGCCGCTGCCCGTCCGGGAGTGCCACCAGGAACGCCACGATCGCCGCGACGGTCGCCAGGAACGAGAGCAGCGGGTAGGGCTCCCATCCCCCCTCGCCAAACAGGCCCGCCAACGCCCCTGCGACCACGACGGGCGGCACGCCGAGCACCAGCACGCTGCGCGGCGAGCGCACGACGAGCGTGTGCGTGAGCCCCGCCAACGCCAGCAAAACACCCGCCACCGGGCTGCACGCCGCGCACACCGCCGCGAGGATCGCCGCCGCCGGCCGACGGCGGTGCATCAACGCCAGCACCGCCCCCAGCGCGAAGCTCACCCCCAGAGCGAACGTGATCCGGCCACTCCACGCATCCCCGAGCGCCGCCAGCGCAAACCACACCGTTCCCCACCGTGCGGCGCGCCCGTACACGCGCACGGCGATCCGTTCGAACAGGGTCGCCGAGGCCAGCACGGCCGCGGCGCCCACCGCACGCACCCCCACGAGCGCCCCCAGCGGCGGGAACACGAGGCTGTACCCCGGGATGTCGTGCCCCCCATACCAGCGGCTGTCCCACACCAGGAAGCCCGATTCGTGGAAGAGGTTGGCGCGGTACACCTGCGCCGCCAGGTCGGGGGTGCGGGGATTCATGATCAGCCACACCGCCACGCCCACCGCCCCCGTCAGGATCCCCATTGGAGCCCGCGCCCACCTACTCTCATCGCCTGGGTGCTCGGCGTGGGACAAGTGCCCTGCGGTGCGTGGGCCGGGCGGCGTGGCAACGTAGGTGCCCATCGGAGATCCGAGTATGGCGTGCCCACGATGCGAGCCCCAGCGCACCAACGCAACTCGAGTCCGCGGTGGGTCCACACGAAGCGAGCCCCGAGGACCACGCGATGCGACTCCCGGGTGGGCGCGTGTGGGAAGATCGACTGGGGTCCGGTGCGCTACCCCACCGGACCCCAGTCTCCCACGAGTTGAACCTCTGCCTGTCCCGCGGGATCTATACCTCTCAAACAGCCCACCAGCCCGAAAGTCGCGTGAACATCGCCCGCATCTTTGCGCCCGTCGCCATCCTGCTCGCTGCCGCTCTCCTCGCCGGCGGCTGTGCCACCAGCCAGCCCGCACCGCTGACCGTGCGCGAGCTCGCCGAAGCCCAAACCTTCCCCTTCTACCGCGTCTACTGGGTCGGCCCTCGCTTCGGCTCCTACAGCCTGGTGGCCGCCGACGGCCGCCAGAACTACGCCAGCAGCGTGGGCGACAGCGTGTACTACGGCAACTGCCTGCCCGGCAAGACCTCCGCGCTGGACGGCGGCGGCTGCGCACTGCCGCTGCGGGTCACCACGCTGATCTACACGCGCCAGGCCAACTTGTCGCTGGGTGCCCAGCGCAACACGATCCTGCGCGGCGTCCCCGCGGTCATCTACAACGGTGGTGACACGGTCGAGCTGTACAGCGGGCGCGTCGCGATCGAGGTCTTCTCCGACGACCTCTCCGAAGCGCTGCACGCGATCGGGGAGCTGCGCCCAATCAACGCACCCGGCAGCGCCGGGGGCGCCCTGCCACCCCCCGTCTACTGCCCGGGCCTCTCCGGGCCGCGGCCGGCAGCCGTGCGGGCGGCGCTGCTCAACCTGCCAGGGCACGCCTGCCAGAAGGTCGCCGCCACGTTGAAGATCGACCGGGCTCTGTTCGGCAAAGGCTAAGGGCCTAATCCCGGTAGGGACGTGCTTCTGGGGCGGTCGATGGTCGAGCGAGGCGCGGACGCAAGGGCGAAGGCGTGGTGGGCCACGTCGAGCCCGAGGACAAAGCCTCGCGAAGGCCACCGGCCGCATCCAGTGTGCGGGCCTACCGGGATAGGCCCTAAGCCTGGATCCACCGATAACGGGCTGAGCCTCCGGCGTCGGTGACCGAGCCAGAGGCAATTGACCGAGCATCCGTAGGGTGACCCCTCGGAGCGAGGGCGATTGACTCTGGCGAAGCGTCATCCGGCGGCGGTGCGACCCCGGGATCGGTGGATCCAGGCTAAGACGTGCCAGCCGGACGCGGGCGCAACGGCTTACCGATCTCCCCGCGCAGGCTCAGGAACGCCACCGTGCCGATCAGCGCCGGCACCCACAGCGAGATCGCACGGTAGGTGACGACCGCCGCCAGCACCGTCGAGCCGGGGCGCACGCCGAACAGCAGCAGCATCCCCACGATGCCCCCTTCCACCGCGAAGAAGCCCCCGGGGATCGGGATCGAGTTGGCGAGCATCCCCACGAGGTAGGCCATCGCCACCGCCCAGAACGTCGGCGTGGAGCCGTACGCGGCGAGGCAGGCGAGCAGACACACGATGTCCCACACGCAGTAGCCCACCGCTCCCATGAGGCGCCAGTCGTGGGCACGGATGAGGCCCACAGCATCCTCCACCCCGCCGCCGATCGCGACCAGCGCCACCACCGCGCGGCTGTGCTTGTCGCTGCGGCGCGCCGCCGTCCGGCGCGCCCAGCGTGCGGCCACCAGGGTGCCGACGATCGTCGCCAGTGCCGCCGCGGCGGGCAGCAGCGTCAGCAGCGGATTGCGCGAGCCCGGCAACAGCCCCAGCCACATCGGCAGCCCGATCACGACGACGGCGGACACGTTCACCGCGCTGGTCATCACGAACAGCAGAACCGAGCGCTTGGCGATCCGCTCCACCGACACCCCCTTGGTGCTCAGCACCCACGCGCCCAGCGCGATCCCCCCCAGCCCACTCGCGGACACGACCGAGTTGACGGCCAGCTCCGCCAGCGAGAGGCGGCGGCTGAGGCTGCGGCTCAGCCGCCCGAACACCAGCCCGAACAGCACCACGTAGGAGATGCATGAGAGCACCTCCAGCCCAATGCCGACCGCCACCCAGCCCCACTTCGCGTCGGTGATCTTCTCCCCCGCCGCCCTGAGGCCTGGCACCGCCAGCAGCAGGCCGGCGACGATCGCGAAGAACACCGCCAAGCTGATGATGCTGTTGCGCAGCCTGCGCGACTGCGCCGCCAGACCCTGCGCGGTCGTCTCTTCGCGCGCCTGGGCGTCCTCCACGCCGGCGCCCGCCGGTCCGTCAACCCCCACGGCCTCTTTGCCCGCGCTCTCGTTCACCACGTCCACAGACCCACGCTCCTCCTCGACACTGCCGCTCACCAAGTCCACCGGCCCATGCTCCCTAGTGGAGCTCCCCTCAGCGGCAACGATGGCTCTCTCTTCGTCGATTCTTCGATCTCTTTTCACAACAGTATTAGCCTGGTAGTTCGCAATGGTTGGGAGGCCCCGTTGGGCACGCCTGACCGCCCAACCCTCAACCGCTCACCACCCATCATGGCCGAACATGCGCGCATCCTCGTCGTCGACGACGAGCCAGCCGTCCAGCAGGCGCTCGCGCGGGCGCTCACGCTCGAACGCTACGAGGTCGAGCAGGCGGCAGATGGCGCACGCGCGCTGGAGCGTATCGGCGCCGATCCCTACGACGCCGTGGTGCTCGACGTCTCGATGCCCCGCATCGACGGCTTGGAGGTCTGCCGCCGGATGCGCAGCGGCGGCGACCGTACGCCGGTGCTGATGCTCACCGCGCGCGGGGAGATCGACGACCGCGTCGCGGGACTGGACGCGGGCGCCGACGACTACCTCGTGAAGCCGTTTGCGCTGCGCGAGCTGATGGCCCGCCTGCGCGCGCTGCTGCGCCGCACGGGCGAGGATGAGCAGGAGCAGGCGCTCGCGTTCGCCGACCTGCGCCTCGACCGCCTCGCTCACGAGGCCTTCCGCGGCGAGCGCCCGCTCTACCTGACCCGCACCGAGTTCCTGCTGCTGGAGCTGTTTCTGCGCCACCCCCGCCAGGTATTGACGCGCTCGGTGATCTTCGAGCACGTGTGGGGATACGACTTCGGCGCTACCTCCAACTCGCTGGGCGTCTACATGGGCTACCTGCGCCGCAAGACCGAGGCCGAGGGTGAGCCGCGGCTGCTGCACACCGTGCGCGGCGTCGGCTACATCCTGCGAGGGCCATGATCGTCGCGCGACGCACCCGCCAGTCCGGTCGAACACCCCGCTCGCGCACGTTGCGGGGCCAAGGGGAGGCGAAGCGGTGAGCTTCCGCCGGCGGATCGCACTGCTCGCCGCCGCCGCGGTCGCGATCGCGGTCGTGCTGGCCTCCGCGCTCACCTACCTGCTGGTCGCCCACCAGCTGCGCGGGCAGGTCGACACGCAGCTGCGCGACCGCTCGCACAACGCGCTGTTCCGGATCCAACACGAGGCCGGCGCAGGACTCGTGCCCTTCCTGGAAGGAGGCGAAGCGCAGCGCCAGAATCCCTTCGGCAACCTCCCCCCGCGCCCCAACCAGGTGCAGGGCTACCAGCAGCTGGTCAGCTCCAGCGGGAGCGTGCTGTTCAAGCGGGGGGGCGTGACGCTGCCAGTGAGCGCCGCCACACGCGCGCTCGCCGCGAAGGGTCAAGGCTCGTCGTTGCGGAGCGCGAGCGTGGAAGGCACCCACCTGCGGATCCTCACCGAGGGGGTGCGCCCGGCCACAGCGGGCAAGCCCGGACTGGCGGTGCAGTTCGCCCAGCCGCTCACCGAAGACGACCATCTGCTGCGCCGGTTGCGACTGATCCTGCTACTGATCGCGCTGGGCGGGATCGCGCTCGCGGCACTGCTCGGGCGGCTGGTCGCCGACGCCGTCGTGGCCCCCGTCGGGCGCCTCACGCGCGCCGCCGAGCACGTCGCGCGCACGCAGGACCTCTCCGAGCGGATCGACACCCCCGGCGCCGAGCAGGTCGCTCACGCCGATGAGATCGGGCGCCTCGCGGTGAGCTTCAACGCGATGCTCGACGCGCTGGAGCGCTCGATGAGCGCGCTCGATGCCTCCGTGCACGCCCAGCGCCAGCTGGTCGCCGACGCCTCGCACGAGCTACGCACGCCAATCACCAGCCTGCGCACCAACATCGAGATCCTCCAACAGTCCCCCAACATCGACCCCGCCGATCGCGAGCAGCTGTTCGCGGAGGTGATCGAGCAGATCGAGGAGCTCACGCTGCTGGTCGGCGACCTGATCGATCTCGCGCGCGGCGAGGAGCCCCCGACGGAGACCGAGGACGTGCGCCTCGACCAGGTTGTGCGCGAGGCCGCCGAGCGCGCCCGTCGTCTCGCGGGGTGGGCTGGCTCCGACACGCCACTGAGCGTCGAGCTCGAGCCAGTGGTGCTCCCCGGCGTCCCCGCGCGGTTGGGGCGCGCGGTCAACAACCTGATCGACAACGCCGTCAAGTACAGCCCGCCCGGCGCGCCTGTGGAGATCCGCCTGGTGGGTGCGAAGCGGCCCGTCGAGGCCGGCCGGGCGGCGAGCCGGCCGGTGCAGAGCACCGACCGATCGATGGAGCAGGCGCGCCGGCCCGCGGAGGGAGCGCAGCTCACCGTGCGCGACCACGGGCCGGGGATCGCCACGGAGGATCTCCCGCACATCTTCGACCGCTTCTACCGCGGCGCGGAGGCGCGCGGGCGGCCGGGGTCGGGGCTGGGGCTGGCGATCGTGCGCCAGGTGGTGGAGCAGCACGGCGGCAGCATCCTCGCCGAGGCCGCCCCGGGCGGGGGCACGTCGATGCGGGTGCTCCTACCGCACGCCGAGGCCGTCACCGAGGAGCAGACGCCGGCCTACGCGGCTCGATGACCCGCTCTTCGCCGTCGGGGTAAACCAGCACCACCGCCCCCCCCTCGCGCGCCTTTTTCGCGAGAATCGCGCCGAGGCCGGGAAGATCCGCCCCAACGAAGGTGGCGCCCAATGGATACCGCGCGGGCCGTTCGGCGATCCCATCCTCGATCGCGGCGTCGAACCGCTGTGAGGCGAGCACGCTGCCCGGAGTCCGTGTCTTGCGTCTCACCGTCTCCATGCTTCGATCATCTCCTCATAGCCGCTGCGTATCGCCTCGATCGCGCTTCGCATGGCCTCGCCCGCGGAACCCTGGTGGGACGTATGCGCGGCCTGCTTGACGCCCTCCCGATTGTACCTGTGCATGTCGTGATTTCGGTGGGCATTGTCGTAGACGCGTACAGCCCGGCGCTCCCCGCGTTCGACGCTCAGCAACACGACCGTGTAACCGGTGACCTCCCCTCGGCGCGTCAGAAAGCGCACCGCGATCTCCGCCTCCCCGTCCTCGTCAAGCCAATCGCGATAGGCAGTCTCACTCACGGCTCACCGTCCTGCGACGGCGCGCACGCTCGCGGAAGCGCGCCGGTGCAAGCCCGTAGCGGCGATGGAAGGCGCGCGCGAAGTGCGAGCCGCCGCTGTAGCCGACCAGCCGCGCCACGTCGCGCACCGACAGCGGCTGCTCGGCCAGCAGTTCAGCCGCCGCGGTCATCCGACGCTCGGTGAGATCCTCCTGGAAGGTGGTGTCCCCGAACTGCGCGTATGCGCGCTGCAGCTGGCGCGGCGAGCAGGAGAGCGCGCGTGCGACCGCGTTCAGCGTCAGCGGCCGGCGGTAATGGCGCTTGACGAGCACGCGCGCCAGCAGGTACAGCCGGTGGCGTTCGCTGTAGGTGTCAGCCCGCACACCTCTCTACTCCGACACACCGTCCAGGGTGGGACCTCAGCTGGCGTAGCGGTGGGCGACCTGTTCGGCCGCGGCGACGTAGGAGCTGCCAAACAGCACCGCGTGCACCAGCAGCGGCAGCAGCTGCCACAGCTCCACGCGCTCCTCCCAGCCCTCGGCGAGCGGCGCACTCTCCTCATAGGCGGCGAAGATGCGCGGCGAGGGGGCGCCGAACAAGCGCAGCATCGCAAGATCCACCTCGCGATGGCCGCCGTACGCGGAGGGGTCAATCAGCCACGGGCGGCCGTCGGCGTCGGCCATCACGTTGCCGCTCCACAGATCCCCGTGCAGCCGCGCGGGCAGCTCGGGCGGGCCGGCAAGGGCGGGCAGGCGCTCGCACACCGCCTCCACCGCCTGCGCTCCCCGCTCTGAGAGGGCCCCGCGCTCGCGGGCGATCACCGCCAGTGGGAACAGACGCCGCTGGGCGTAGAAGGTCGACCAGTCGGGGGTGGGGTCGTTGGGGAGTCGCAGCGAGCCGAAGCTCGATGCTGCGGCGGCGCGCGGGCCGCCGAACGCAGGCGCACCGGCGGCGTGCGTGAGCGCCAAGCCACGGCCGAGCTCCTCGGCACCATCCGCGCTCAGGCTGCCCTGCTGCACCCATTCGAGCACGAGGTAGTCCTCTGCCACCTCCAGCACCAGCGGCGTGCGCAGCGCCCCCGGCTCGGCCAGCCATTGCAGGCCACGCGCCTCCGCGGCGTACTCCTCCGGGCCGGCGTCGGGACGCGTCTTGACGAACGCCTCGCGCCCGTCGGCGAGGGTGACGCGCCATGCCTCGTTGATGTCGCCGCCGCCCACGCGCCGGGCGTTGGTGGCTCCGGGTGGAAGGCTCACGGGGATTGCAGCTGCTGGAGCAGCGAGGCGCAGGATGCCTGCACAAGGTCGAGCACCTCGTCGAAGCCGCCCGGCCCGCCGTAGTAGGGGTCCGGCACGTCGAGGTCGCCGTCGGATTGGGATCCCGCCCGCCCCCACTCGCGTAGCAGCCTCACCTTCTCCCGCGCCTGCTTGTCGGGGGCCAAACGCTTGAGGTCGCGCAGGTTGCTGGCGTCCATCGCGAGGATCAGGTCGAACTCCTCGAAGTCGCGAGGCCGCACCTTCCTGGCGGCTCCCTCCAGCGCGATGCCACGCCGCCCGGCGGCCTCCGTGGCACGAGCGTCGGGCGATTCTCCCACATGCCATCCTCCCGTCCCGGCGCTGTCCAGCGCGATGCGCTCCTGCAAACCGGCTTTGCGCACGAGCGCGCGCATCACGCCCTCGGCCGTCGGCGAGCGGCAGATGTTGCCCAGGCACACGAACAACACACTCACACGCGCGTCGTCGCTCATGGAGCCCTCCCAGCGCACTCCACCGGCCGCGGTGGGAGTCACGTCATTCATCCCCTCCCCCTTATTCCCCTCCCCCATTACTACTTCGACTCCTCGCCGAGCTCCAACACCGCCAGGAACGCCTCCTGGGGCACCTCCACGCGGCCGACCTGCTTCATCCGCTTCTTGCCCTCCTTCTGCTTCTCCAGCAGCTTTTTCTTGCGCGTTATGTCGCCCCCGTAGCACTTCGCGATCACGTCCTTGCGGAACGCCTTCACGGTCTCGCGGGCGATGATGTGCGAGCCCACCGCGGCCTGGATCGGCACGTCGTACTGCTGGCGGGGGATGCGCTTGCGCAGGCGCTCTGCCAGCGCGCGGCCGACCTCGTATGCCTTGTCGCGGTGGACGACCATCGAGAGCGCGTCCACCGCGTCGCCGGCGAGCAACACGTCGAGCTTGACGAGGTTCGAGGGCTTCATCCCATCGAGCTCGTAGTCAAGCGAGGCGTACCCGCGCGTGCGCGACTTCAGCTGGTCGAAGAAGTCAAGCACGATTTCCACGAGCGGCAGGTCGTAGGTCATCTGCACCCGCTCGGGCGAGAGGTAGTGCATCCCCGCGTGCACCCCGCGCCGTTCCTGGCAGAGCTCCATGATCGCCCCCACGTGCTCGCGCGGGGCGATGATCTGCGCCTTGATGAACGGCTCTCTGATCTCCGCGATCGTGCCGGGGTCGGGCATGTCGGAGGGGTTGTGCACCTCCAGCTCCTCGCCGTTGGTCAGCGTCAGGTCGAACTCCACGGAGGGCATCGTCGCCATCAGCTCGAGGTCGTACTCGCGTTCCAAGCGCTCTTTCACGATGTCCATGTGCAGCAGCCCCAGGAAGCCGCAGCGGAAGCCGAAGCCAAGCGCGTCCGAGGTCTCCGGCACCCACGACAGCGCGGCGTCGTTCAGCGTCAGCTTTTCCAGCGCGTCGCGCAGGTCCGCGTAGGCGTCGGAGTCGATCGGGAACAGGCCGCAGAACACCATCGGCTTCACCTCGCGATACCCCGGCAGCGCCTCAGTCGCTTCGCCGGCGCTTGCGTGCGCGTGCGTGCGTGTCAACTCCGCGCTCGACGATGTCCCGCCGGCGCCTGTGGAGCGGGTAGCTGAGCCGCCGGCCCGCCCGCGCGTGGTGAGCGTGTCTCCGACCCGCAGCTGCGTGACATCCTTCACACCCGTGATCAGGTACCCCACCTCGCCCGCGGCGAGCTGGTCGGTGGGCATCATCTGCGGGGAGAAGCAGCCGATGTCGTCGATGTCGGCGTGCAGCCCGCTCGCCATCGCGCGGATCGGCGCGCCCTTGCGGAACACCCCGTCGACCACGCGGATGTAGGCGATCACGCCGCGGTACTGGTCGAACTCGGAGTCGAAGATCAGCGCGCGCGGCGGCGCCTCGGGGTCGCCGGCGGGCGGGGGCACGCGGGCGACCAGCTGCTCCAGCACCTCCACGACACCGGCGCCGGTCTTGCCAGAGATGCGCAGGATCGCTTCTGGGGGCTCGCCGATCAGCTCCGCCACTTCGCCCGCCACCCGCTCGGGCTCGGCGCCGGGGAGGTCGAGCTTGTTCAGGCAGGGGATCAACTCGAGGCCCGCGTCCACCGCGAGGTAGGTGTTGGCGACGGTCTGCGCCTCCACGCCCTGGGAGGCGTCCACCACCAGCAGCGCGCCCTCGCAGGCGGCCAGCGAGCGCGACACCTCGTAGGTGAAGTCCACGTGGCCGGGCGTGTCGATCAGGTGCAGCTGGTAGGTCTGCCCGGAGGCGCTCTCGTAGAAGACCCTCACCGCCTGCGCCTTGATCGTGATGCCGCGCTCGCGCTCGAGGTCCATCGAATCGAGCACCTGCGCGCGCATCTCGCGTTGGTCCACGGTGTGCGTCAGCTCGAGGATCCTGTCCGCGAGCGTGGACTTGCCATGGTCGATGTGCGCGATGATCGAGAAGTTGCGGATGTGCTGTTGGTCCACTTGCGGTCCTACTGGGAGGGGGTACTGGGGGAGGGCCTGCCGTCCCCCAGCCTAAGTGCGGATGTGCTGTTGGTCCATCTTGCTTCCTACGGGAACCCGCCCCCGGGAGGGGGCGGAGGGTTTTCGAGGTGCTGTTGGTCCATGTGGATCAGACTCTAGATTGGCAGGCCCCCGGATGTGCCCTATCCTTGGAGGCCCGGCGGATTGCCTACTCGACCAGGGTCGCAAGACTCAAGCTGGGCAACGCGCCGGCCTTCGGGCCGGCGGCCAGTCCTGGTGGCCGAGAGTGTCATGCCGCCCAGGCAATAAGACACGCAAGTCCTGGGACGTAGTAGTTCAGCGGCGATCTATGACCGGGTGCCTCCGGGCGGGCCTCACGGCCCGCCCGGTCGCATTTCTGTGCCGAACGTCGCTCACGCCGCGGCGTGAGCGGGCGCCCGCCGTGAATTGAAACGCGAGGCTCGCGTCACGCCCTCCCAAGCTGGGTGCGGATCAGGCGGCTGACCTGGTGGGCCTCGGGGACGCGCATCGCGAGCACCGCGCGCATGTACACCAGCGTCCCCGCCACGCCGGCGCCGCCGACGCTCACGATCTGTGCCGGCAGCGAGCCGCCGAGCAGCGAGTTGAGCGCATACCACACCACCCACGCCACACCCCCGAGAAGGGCCGAAGCGAGCAGGATGCGGGCGGTGATCATCGTCGTCTGCGCGCCTTCCAGGCGTCCGTTGAAGCCGATCCGCAGGCGGTGCACCTGCAGCGCGGTCATCACGACGTTGGCCGATACCGTGCCGATGATCAGCCCCGCGATCCCCAGCGGCCGGTAGAGCGATAGCGAGACGATGATGTCCACGACCATGTTGAGCGCCGCCAGGCTGGTGGGGATCCAGGGGCGCTGCACCGCGAAGAAGGTGCGCGTCAGCAGCAGATTCAACCCCCCGAAGGGCAGCGAGAACGCAAACCAGAAGAGCGCGATCGAGACGAGGTGGGTCGATGAGGCGTCGAAGTGCCCGCGTTCGTAGAGCAGCCGCACGATCGGGGTCGTGAGCACGATCATGAACGCGGCGGCGGGGATCAGCAGCAGGTTGATCTGGCGCATCCCCACCCCCACCGCACGGCGCATCCCGCCGGGGTCGCGGCGCGAGGCCATGCGACTGAGCGTGGGGAACAGCACGGTGGCGACCGCCACGCTGAAGATCCCCTGGGGCAGCATGTACACGCGGAACGCGTTTTCGATCGCGCGCGGCGCTTCTTTGCTGACGAGCGTGCCGAAGGCCGCGTTGATGAACTGGTCGAGGTTGACGATCCCCAGGCCGATCGTGACGGGCAGCATCAGGATGAACACCTGGCGGATGCGCGGGTCGTGCCAGTCGATCGAGAACTGCAGGCGGAAGTCGATCCGCGCGAGCGCCCCGAGCGCCATCGCGAACTGCACGGCCGTGGCGATCACGATGCCGATCGCGTAGGCGTAGATCTCGTCTTCGCCGTGGAAGTCGTGGCGCAGCAGCACGAGCGCGACGATGATCACGATGTTCCACACCGCGGGCGCGAGCGCGGGGATCGTGAAGTGTTCGTAGGACTGCAAGATCCCCACCAGCAGGCCGGTCAGCCCGAGCAGCAGCACGACGGGGAACAGCACCTGCGAGAGCCCCACGGTGAGGGTGTCGAGCGCCGCGCCGAAGGTGGGGCCGGTGAACAGCGGCATGATCACCCCGGCGGTGAGCTCGAAGAAGGCTGTGATCGCGGCGAGCGCGATCAGCATGATCCAGAACAGTGTGGAGGCCAGGCGGAAGGCCTCGCGGCGGCGGCCCTGCTGGAGCAGGTCGGTGAAGACCGGCACGAACGCGGCCGACAACGCCGCCTGGGCGAACAGGTTGGCGACGAGGTTGGGGACGAGGTTGGCGAGCGTGAACGCCGATGCGGGGCCGGAGGTGCCGAAGAAGCTGGCCGCCAGGATTTCCCGCCCGAGGCCCGCCACGCGCGAGAACATCGTGAGGATCGAGAAGATCGCGGTGTTGCGCGCCACGCGTTCGCTGCCCCCTCGGGGGCCGGCGCCGGCCGGATCCCCGCCCGCCGCGGTGGCCTCTTGACCCTCCCCCGCACGACCTCGTCCCGCCGCAGCGGCCTCGTGGCCCTCCCCCGCACGACCTCGTCCCGCCGCAGCGGCCTCTTGACCCTCCCCCGCACGACCTCGTCCCGCCGCAGCGGCCTCGTGGCCCTCCCCCGCACGCCCTCTCCCCGCCACGGTTGCTCCCAGCCGATCTCCTGCACCCTCTCGCCCTGCCGCGGCGGCCCTTCGATCCTCAACCCCCTCCCGATCTACACCACCCACGGCCTGGCTGCCCGCACCCTCGATGCTCAGCGACTCGGTGGGGGGCTCATCGGTGGCGGACAAGGCCGCTATAGTACGGCGCTCCCGCGATGGCAAACATTCATTCACAGAAGAAGCGGATCCTGCGCTCTGAGCGCGAGCGCCTCGAGAACCGCCTCCACACCTCCACGATCAAGACGCTCTTCCGGCGCCTGGAGGCGGCGGTGCAGGGCGGCGACGCACAGACCGCCGAGACCGAGCACCGCGCGCTGATGAGCCGCATCGACACCGCCGTCAAGCGCGGCGCGCTGCATCGCAACACCGGCGATCGCAAGAAGAGCCGCGCCGCGCGCGTGCTTGCCGGCAAGTCCTAACCGGCGATCGTCACAATCGCCCAGGCGTCAAACCGGCGATCTTCGCGGGCGTCTAACTTGCGATCATCGCGATCGCGCGCAGTGCGAGCGTGTCTTCGTGCAGCCCGGAGAGCCGTGAGCGCCCGGCGCGCAGCTCCGCCCCTCCGCGCGTGTCGAGCTCGAGATCCGCCAGCACGCCGAGCGCGGCGCGCAGCCGCTCCGGATCCGCTATGCGGGCGACGTCGGCGACGAAACGCTCGGCAGCGCGCGAGGGCATCCGCAGGGTGCGCTTCACCTCGGCCGCCGACTCCCCCGCCTGCAGGCGCAGCGCAACCGTGAGCGCCTCGCGCATGCGCGAGGCCATCAGGTAGCCGAGGCCGCCGAGGCGCTCGCCCTGGCGGCGCAGGCGCAGGTAGGTGAGCGTCGCCTCGCGGGCGTCGCCGCCGACGAGCGCGTCGGCGAGCACGAACACGCGCCGCTCAGCGGAGTGCGCCGCGCGCTCCTCGATCAGCTGCGCGCTCACGCGGATCGGCTTGGCGGCCGCAGTGTCTTTGGCGGCCGTCGCGGTCGCTGTGCCTGTCCCGGCCGCTGTGCCTATGGCGGCCATGACGGTCGTTGCCCCGGTGGCAGCCGCTGCGTCGGTGGCATCGGCTGTGCCCGCAAGTTCGAGCGCGAGCTTCTCCAGCTCGCGCAGGATCCGCTGCTGGCGCTCCCCCACCTGCGCAACCAGCGCCTTCGCCGCCGCCTGGTCGAGCGTCAAACCGAGGCGCGCCGCCTGCTCGCGCGCCCACTTCGGCAGCTCCCACGGCTTGACGGTGCCCTGCGCGACGATCTGGCCCTTCGCCGCCTTCACGGCCGCGTGCACCCCGGCGGGCGCCTTCGCACGCCCCTCCTCGCGTGCGAACAGCGCGACGGTCGTGTCGGGCGGCATCTCCTTCAGCGCCGGCAGCAGATGCTGCTCGACCTCCGCCTGCTTCCAGCGCTCCACCCCGTCGACGACGATCACCCGCCGGCCGATCGCGAACGTCAGCGCCGCCAGCGCCTGCGCCACGCCAGCGGGCGTGGCGGCGTCGCCGGCGAGCGCTTCGACGCTGCTCGCGTCCCCCTGCTTCAGCGCCAGCGACTGCAGCCCCGCGCGGCGCTCGGCGACCGCGCCGTGGTCGTCGCCGTGGATCAGGTAGGCAGGCTTCAGCTCGGGCATCAGCCCCCGAGTGTACGCGGCGCCCTAGTCGTTCGAGAGGCAAGCGAGGCCAGGATCAGAACCCACCCACCCGCGTGGCGTGCTTTGCACGGCCGCCTCGCGCCGCCTATCGGACGACTAGGTTGACGAGCTTGCCTGGCACCACTATCTCCTTGACGATCTCTTTGCCGTCGAGGTGCGCCCGCACGTTGGGCGCGGCGCGGCACAGCTCCTTGAGCTGCTCGGGGCCGGCGTCGGCGGGGGCGGACACGCGGTCGCGCAGCTTGCCGTTGACCTGGCACACCAGCTCGTACTGCTCGCGCTCGAGCAGCGCGGGGTCTGCCTGCGGCCACGGCTGCTCCCACACGCGCTCTCCCGTCAGGCGCTCGTAGACGTCGGCGCCCAGGTGCGGGGCGAACGGGAAGATCAGCGAGGCGGCGGTGGAAAGCGCGAAGCGCAGGGTCTCCGTCGCTGCCCGCTCGCGCAGCCGCGAGCACTCGTTCAGCAACTCCATCACCGCGGCGATCGCGGTGTTGAAGGCGAAGCGGCGCAGGTCGGTCGAGACCTTGTCGATCGCCCAATGCGTCTTGCGCAGCAGCTCCAGGTCATCCCCTTCGAGATCTGTTCCAGTTGGCGCATGCGCCAACTGGTCGGCGGGCGCATGCGCCCGCCGAGGGGACGGCGCATGCGCCGTCCCGGGCAGGGCCGCATGCGGCCCTGCCGGACTCGCCGCATGCGGCGAGTCCCTCTCCCCCGCGCCCGATCCCATCTCCTGCACCTCGGCGGCCAGCCGCCACAGCCGGCTGAGGAAGCGGTGCACCCCCTCGATGCCGTCGTCCGACCAGTCGGCGTCCTGGTCGGGGGGCGCGATGAAGAGGATGTAGCAGCGCGCCGTGTCGGCGCCGTAGCGCTCGACGATCGCGGCCGGCGAGACGACGTTACCCCGCGACTTGCTCATCTTGGCGCCGTCCTTGGTGACCATCCCCTGCGTGAACAGCGCTTGGAAGGGCTCCTGGAAGTCGAGGTGGCCGAGGTCGGCCAACGCCTTCGTGAAGAAGCGCGCGTACATCAGGTGCAGGATCGCGTGCTCCACGCCGCCGATGTACTGGTCCACCGGCATCCATTTGCGCAGCACCGCCGGGTCCCACGCGGCCTCGTCGTTGGCGGCGTCGCAGTAGCGCAGGAAGTACCACGAGGAGTCCACGAACGTGTCCATCGTGTCGGTCTCGCGGCGGGCCTCCCCGTCGCAGCTGGGACAGCGCGTCGTGACCCACTCGGTGGCGGCCGCCAACGGCGAGCGCCCGCGCGGGGCGTAGTCCTCGATCTCCGGCAACTCCACCGGGAGCTGCTCCTCCGGTACCGGCACCATCCCGCAGCGTTCGCAGTACACCACCGGGATCGGGCAGCCCCAGTAACGCTGGCGGGAGACCAGCCAGTCGCGCAGGCGGTAGTTGACCGAGGCGTGGCCCTTGCCCTCGCGGTCCAGCCACTGCACGATCGCCGCCGTCGCCTCGCGGTTGCCCATGCCGTCGAAGTCGGGGTGGGAGTTAACCAGCGGGCCGTCGCCGGTGTAGGGGAGGCTGCGCTCGGAGCGTTCCCAGGCGTGCTGGACAGAGCCAGGATCGCCGGGCTCGGCACTTGACTCAGCGCCGGGCTGAGGACTCGAACCGGAACCCGACTCGGGGCTTGGCTCCGTCAACGAGAAGTCCGCCGGCGGGGGCTCCGAGGCCCCCGCGATCACCCGGCGGATCGGCAGCCCCTTCGCGCGCGCGAAGGCGTAGTCGCGCTCGTCGTGCCCCGGCACCGCCATGATCGCGCCGGTGCCGTACTCCATCAGCACGTAGTCGGCCACGTACATCGGGATCTGCTCGCCGTTGACGGGGTTGGTGACGGTGCGACCCAGCGCCACACCCGTCTTCGGTTTGTCGGCGGCGCCCCGCTCCTCGTTGGACTCGGTCAGCGCGTGGTTCACGTACTCGCGCACCGCCCGCTCGTGCTCGGTGCCCTCCGCGAGGCGCGCCACGTCGGGGTGCTCGGGGGCCATCACGAAGAAGGTCGCGCCGAACAGCGTGTCGGGGCGGGTCGTGAACACGGGGTAGTCGATCGGGGTCCCGCCCACCCGGGCGGGGCGGGCGGGGTGGGCGGGGTGGGCGGGACCCAAGTCCTCGCAGCGGAACATCACTTCCGCGCCCTCCGAGCGTCCGATCCAGTTGCGCTGCATCGTCTTCACGTGCTCCGGCCACTCGATCCCGTCGAGGTCGCCCAGCAGGCGCTCGGCGTAGTCGGTGATGCGCAGGAACCACTGCTCCAGCTGGCGGACTTCGACCTCCGCGCCACAGCGCTCGCAGCAGCCGTCGACGACCTGCTCGTTGGCGAGCACGGTCTGGTCGTTGGGGCACCACTTCACCGCCGCCTCCTTGCGGTAGGCAAGGCCGGCGTGCAGCAGCTGCAGGAAGATCCACTGCGTCCAGCGGTAGTAGCTCGGTTCGCACGTGGCCAGCTCGCGCGACCAGTCGATCGAGATCCCCCATTCGCGGAACTGGCGCTGGAAGGAGGCGATCGACGCGGCGGTCGACTCGCGCGGGTTGACGCCGGTGTTGATCGCGTGGTTCTCTGCCGGCAGCCCGAACGCGTCGTAGCCCATCGGGTGCAGCACGCGGTGGCCGAGGCGGCGGTGGAAGTGGGCGAGCGCGTCCCCCACCGAGTACACCTTCAGGTGCCCGATGTGGGGCTCGCCGCTGGGGTAGGGCAGCATCTCGAGCACATACGACTTCGGGTGCGGCGTGTGCGCGCCGTTCCCGGGCGGTGGGTGGCGGGCGCCGTTGCCCGGCGCGCCGTTCGCGGCCGCCGGCTCGTTGGACACCTCCCACGTGCGCTCCTGCGCCCACACCGCCTGCCAGCGGGGCTCGATCTGCTTCGGGTCATACCGTTGCTCGGTCATCTCCGCCGGAGGTTATCGAGCGCCCCCCGACGGAACGCTCGCGCGAGCTCTCAGATCATCGTCTATGCGTTCAAACCAGCTCCTCCGATACCGACTGGAAGCGGCCCATCGCTTCGCCGAGCGCCTGGCCCGTGAAGGCGTTGATCACGCCCACGTTGTCGACCACGGTCGCGGCGCGCACCACGGCCCGTTCGAACTCTTCGCTCGTGCGAACCTCATCCAGCTTGCCGCGCTCGCCGCGCAGCAGCACGAAGCCGCCGAGGTCGCCCCCGTGCGGCGCGATCAGCACCGGCTCGAAGCTGTCGATCTTTCCTTCCTGCTGCAGCCGGCCGTAGTATTCGATGGTCTCCTGGAAGACCTTGAAAGCCGTCTGCTCGCGGCCCCTCACAACGGGGCCCCAACCCAGGAACAGCGCCTCACCAGCCATATCTCCGTCCTCCTCGTGTTGGGTTCATCGAGACTACTCCGACCAGCGCAATCGTGTCTGGCGACGGAGCCGCTAGCCCACCGTCCGCGGGAGCGGCGCCAGCCAACCACGTACCCCGCCGTTATCGCGCGCCCGGCTATGCCGGCGCCGATTCGAACCGCGAGTGGGCGCGCACCGCCTCGACGATCGCCGCGGGCGCCTTGTGTGGCGACCCCGCGTCGAACGGCGGTAGCGGGTCGTACTCGATGCCCAGCTGAATCGCCTGCGCAACCTGCTCGCCGGCGATCTTCGCCGCGAGCGCCAGCGCCATGTCGATCCCCGCCGACACCCCGGCGGCGGTGACGAGCTTGCCGTCGAACACCACGCGCTCCTCCACCGCCTCCACTCCCAGCCGGCGCAGCTCCTCCAGCGCCTGCCAGTGGGTGGTGGCGCGCCGGCCTTCGAGCACGCCCGCGGCGGCGAGGATCAGCGACCCGGTGCACACCGAGGTGGTCCACGTCGAGGTCTCGTGCGCCGTGCGCAGCCACTCGTGTATGGGGCCGTCTTCCATCAGTTCCGCCTGCGCGGGTCCGCCGGGCACCAGCACGATGTCCGGGTGGGGAACCTCCGCCAGCGAGGCGTCCGCGAGCAATGCGAGGCGGCCGGTGTCGGTCCGCTTCGGCCCCGGCTCCTGCGCCACGAACGTCAGCTCGGCGCCGGGCAGGCGGCTGAGGACCTCGTAGGGCCCCACCGCGTCGAGCGCGGTGAGTCGGTCGTAGATGAGGATGGCGATCTGCATGTGCGCTCCTTGGTGGTCGAGAGGGTGGGAGGTGGTGGATCTCGTGGTTGGGTTCCGGTGTGGAGCCCACCCGACTGCGCCGCCTCAGGCGGCAGCGGGGGGCGCGATGGCAGCAGTACGCGCAACGGCAGCGGTCGGGGTCCCGCTGGTCTGCACTGTCGCGGCAGTGTGAAAACGGCGGCGGTACTCGGCGGGTCCGACTCCGAGCGCACGTAGGAACGCCCGGCGCATCGTCTCGGCGGTACCGAAGCCGCAGGCAAGGGCAACGGCGGCCACCGGCTCCTCACTCTCCTCCAGTCGCCGCCGGGCGGCCTCCAGGCGCAGGCGCTCCACGTAGCGGGCGGGCGTGAGCCCCACCTCGGCGCGGAAGCTGCGCGCGAAGTGGCGCGGGCTCATGTGGGCGAACTGGGCGAGCGTCTCGACCGTGAGGTCGGCCGCGAGGTTCTCCACCGCGTGGCGCTGCACCTCGCGCAGGCCCTGGCGCGCGGGCGCGTGCGTGGCGAGCGTGGCGCTGAATTGCGACTGGTTGCCTGGCCGGCGCAGGAACAGCACGAGGTGGCGCGCGATCGTGAGCGCCGCGTGGCGGTCGAGATCCTCCTCGACCATCGCCAGCGCCAGGTCCATGCCGGCGGTGACGCCCGCCGAGGTCCACACCGGCCCGTCGCGTACGAAGATCGGCTCGGGATCGACCCCCACCAGCGGGTGGCGCCGCGCGAGCTCCGCCGCCGCCGCCCAGTGCGTGGTCGCGCGCCGCCCGTCCAACAGGCCGGCCGCGGCGAGCACGAACGCACCGGTGCACACCGAGGCGACGCGGCGCGTCGTGCGCGCACGGGCGGCGATCCACTCGATCAGCACGGGGTCCGCGCACGCCTGCTCCGCCCCGGCGCCGCCGGCCACAAGCAGCGTGTCGATCTTCGCGGGCGCGTGGTCGAGGTCTGCGTGGGGGACGATCGTCAGGCCGCTGGAGGTTGCCACCGGGGCGCCGTCTGAGCTGACGACGGTGGTGGTGTAACCGCGGTCGATGACCCCACCACGTTTTGCCTCGGCGAGTGGCTTCCCGTCGGCCGGTACGCGGCGATGCCCAGCTTCCAGCAGCAGTTGCGCCCCGCTGAACACCTCAAGTGGCCCGGTCACGTCGAGGCTCTGCACATCCGGGTACACGAGGATCACGACGTTGCGCGGAGGACGCGGGCGGGTCATTGCTCGGGATCGTGACCTATTGCGCGGCTGTCCGCAAGGACGGATTTCCCACGATTCCTGCCATTCTTTTCAAGCAGCAATCTGCTTCGGCCAGGGTCACCACCCGTTCACCCGAATGGCACAGAGTTGTTGCATTGACATGCCTCCTGCAACATTGGAGGGACTAACGTCGACCCATGTTTGACCGTGATCGTGGCTCGCTGCATAACCGGTCGACATACGCCGAGCGGCTACCGCCGCACGACCTACTCAGCCGACGAGGTTAACGCGATCGCCGTCTATTCCCCGGACACGGACAGGTGCTACCTGCTTCCTGTCCACGAGGTCAAAGGCTGTGGCTGCGCGACGATCAGCCTACGGCTGGGGCCGACACGGAACAACCAGGCCCTCAACGTACGCTGGGCGAGCGACTATCTACTCGAGACTGCGATCAGCCAACCGTGGGCGTCATGCCGAGCCGAGATCATCGCCATCAAAGCCACTCTTAGCGAGCATCTCGGGGCGATAAGATAAGGCAGCTTGGGGCTATAGCTCAGCTGGGAGAGCGCCGCCATGGCATGGCGGAGGTCGTCGGTTCGATCCCGACTAGCTCCATTGCACCACGGTTTTTGGTCGTTTTCGGCTTGGTTGAGCCATAAACGGCTGAGCGATCGGACACAGATTGGGTGGCGGGTTCTCAGATTAGGTGGCGCAGGAGCGTCAGCGCGGCGGCCGTGACCTGCTCGACAGGTGCGCTCCCGGACAGGGTGTGCACGATCCCGCGTTGCTGATAGGCCTCGAGCACGGCGCGGCCGGCATCATGGTGTAGACGTTGGCGTGCGGTGATCGCGTCACGAGAGGCGTCGTCCAGGCGTGGGCGTGGCTGTTGTCCGGCGCGCACATCGATTCGTGTCCGGGTCAGCTCGGGCGCGACGGCGATGTTGAGCACCACCCCTGGGCAGGCGTTGGCGAGAAGCCCATCGAGCATCGCAACCTGACCGATGGTGCGGGGGAACCCGTCGAGCACGAAACCGGTGGCCTGGTCGGCGGCTCGAATGTCGTCTGCCACGAACTGCCATGCCGTCTGGTCTGAGACGAAGCCGCCGGCGGCCAATGTCGCGGCGATCTGCGGGTCCTTATCGCCAGCGGCTCTGAGGCGCTCCCCTATCCCGATATAGGCGAGCGACATGGTCTCGCAGATGGCTCGGGCGAGCGTGCTCTTCCCAGCGGCGGGAGGACCGAGCACCGCGACCCGCAAGGCTCTCACGAGCTCATTCCAACGCGTCTCATTCCCACCAGCGAACGGGTCGGTCGCCGGGTCGCAGTGCGAACATGTAGATCTGCGCCTCGATCCGCTGGTCGATCAGCTCGCCGTCGTAGGGCATGCCGGCCTCGCGGAAGCGCGCGCGGATCACCTCCTTGGCCGCTTGGTTGGCCGGGTTCACGCCGCACAGGTCAAACGCGTACTCGGGTTGCAGGAACAGAAAGATGCGACCGGGGTCCTTGGTGTGCTTGCTATGGCCGGTCGGATAGCAGGGGGCGAACACGTTCACGAACAGGCGCAGGCTTGCGAACTCGAACTGCCACTCGACGGTGTCGAATGGCCCGCTCATGCAGTCGCTAGCGGCCGGGTCCTGCGCGTTGAGGCGGTGAAGCGCGTCCTTCAAGGATGCCTTTACGCAATGAAAGCTGGTGGCCTCGCGCTCGGCGATCTCGATTACGAAGCCGTGTGAGCGCTCCCGGTGTGCGGTGCGTGCCCAGTCGGTAAGGGCCGTGCCGTTTCGCGCCCAGTTCGCCTCATCAGGGTCTGCAGGCTCCCAAAGTGGGCCGTAGCGGACGCGAGCACCCCGTGCGTATGGGCAAAGCGTCGAACTCTTCACGGCGGCGAAACCCTCGGCCATCGCAGGAGTTCAGCCGGAGGTTGCGTGCAGCGCGGGATCCCTCCAGTCACCGGCGGTTAGTCGGTTCTTGGCGCCCAGGTGCCAGCTGTGTGGGTCGGTTTTGTAGATCTGATCAAAGATCCTACGGGCGGTCTCGGTTCGTAGCTGCGCCCGGACGCGCTTGCGTGTCTCGCGCAGCGTCGTCTCGAAGGCGAGTCCGCGCGAGGTGCACTCCATCAGCTCTAGGTCGCAGTCGAGGTTGTCGGCGTCCTTGACGATCTGGGACTCGAGCGTGAGCTGCGCACGATACTCCTCCCACAGGGCTGCCACGTCCCTCTCGATGGCGGTGTCGCGCACGGCGTCCTGCATCGCCTGGGTCTCGTCACGGTCGACGTACATGCGGGTCACGTAGTTGACGTCGCCGGTGCGGGTCTCGGCGAGGTCATGCACAAGCGCGAGCTGAACGACCTTCGCGGTGTCGGCGGCCTCGTGCTTGGCGAGCGTGAGCGCCAGCCAGATCACCCGGAGGCTGTGCTCGGCGACGTTTGCGAGGCGCTGGTCGTTTCCGAACTGCACCCAGGCCCTTGCGACCTGACGCAGCGTCCCGAGCTCATACAGCAGTTCGGTGTCGCGTCGTAGGCTGCGGTTCTGGTGCTGATGCATACCGGTGACCTCGGGAGTCGGGTCTAGCCTACCCTCTCGAGCGTCCGAGCCCAGTTAGCTTCTCCGGGTCGATCCGTTCGATCAGGCTCCGCGTGTATGCGGCTGCGGCGGCGGCGGCATAGTTGTGCCAGTAGTCGTTCTTGTTCTGGTCTCCGTAGTCGCACACGCCTCGGATGATCCCGTACGACTTCACGTGGTCCCAAGTGGCGTTGGCGATGCCGGTGGCCTCCATCTCGATCGCGCGTAGTCCGTGGACAGCGGCGATCTGGTCGCGAAGGGTTCCGTCCCGGAACAGGATGTTCGAGGAGCCGATCACACCGCGGAACACCCTGGGCCTACCGCCTCGGCGGTTGGGGTCGCGGGGATGGCGGATCTTCTTCACGTCCTTGTCATACAGGATGTCTCTTTGGGCTGCGGGCCTCGCAAATGCTTCTTTCGCCGTGAGGTGGTCGAGATGGGGCTCCCAGGGGCGCGCCCGGAACTCCAGCTCATCGGCTTCCAGTGCATTGATCGCGTCGAGCAGTGTCGGGCTGGGGGGCGCCAGCGCGTCACGGTGTTCCAGACCTTGCTCTCTCGCTACGCCCGTTGTGAAGCCAATAACTCCCTGGCGATCAGAGACGACGATGTCGCCGAAACGAACGTGCCTTGAGGGGTCGCTGGGGCATGGCACGCCACAGGCGACGCCGACCATCAGCACGAGACGCACTCCGGGGAAGCTCCGCAGCAGGTTTGCTGCGGCGGTAGCGGCGTTCTCGGTGCCTGCCCGCTTGAGCTCTGTGAGCGCGACCTTGTGCGCGCCGTGCGGCTTGCCGTCGCGGAGCACCGGGATGCTGCCGACGACATAGGTGTTCGGGTCAGCGGGAGCCCTGCGGGTCCCAGACGAGTTGAGCATGGCTCGCATCGCCGCGAACTCCTCCGGTAGGACGGTGACGATCCCGATCGTGCAGTCCATGTAGCCCATGTTCGGGATTTCGTGGCTTCCGGCAGCGACTGCGGCGGCCTGCATCGCGAGCTCGTAGTGGGCCTGGGTGAGCGGCTGTCCGCCTCGAAGGACCCGCCACAACCGCGGCCACTGTGGCGATTTCTTAAAGCGCAGCAGCTCCCCGATATTCGCGTGGTCAAGCAGCGTCATCAGGCCGAGCGCTTCGAAATCAGTGACCGTCCGGCGGTACGAGAGCGCGATCGCGGCGTCGACGGAGTACGGGCTGCCGAGTAGCACCAGCTCGCCGACGATCTTCGCGTTCAGCGCCTGGGCGTAACCGTCGATGTACGCCGGCTCGATGATCGTGCTGATCGTGTTTGCCGAAACCTCCGCACGACATTTGGCCAGCAGCTCGCGAACGTGCTCGGAGACGAACGCGGTCTCCTCCAGCATGTCAGGGATGTTCTCCCAGGCACGCTCGATCCGCCTGAGAGGTGCGTCGTTGGCTCTCTGGCCGATGATCCGCTCCAGCGCTCCGTCCTCGAGCACGCTCATCCAGCGGGCGCGGATCGCCGCTCGAGAGGATCCGGCCCTCTGCTGGTACGGAGGAGGAGGGATCTCGGGCATCGCGGTGTAGGCACCGGGGATGCCGCCCGGCAGCCCGCGTGGATACTGAGGCAGCTTCCCCTCGCGGTGCTCCTCCAGCGACCCTTGCGAAGCCGAGATATAGATTGCTCCGAGTTCCACCAGCTCGCGGTGGTCGGCGAGCACGAGCTGGGCGAGCTCCCCCTCGAAGTACGAGGAGGCCGGCATGTAGAGTTGGTCGGCGACGAGCGCCGCGAGACGAAACGCACGTCGTGCCTCAGCGGCGAGCCTTACCTCGCTGGCGCGTCCACCCCGCTGCGCACGACGATAGTGGTAGAGGTCTAGGAAGTGCAGGTAGATGCGCGACATGGAGCTGCTGTCTCCTCGTGGCGCGGCCGACGGCGCGCTCAGCCTGCCGGTATCGGGGAGGAGCATTTGAACGCGAGGCAGTAGATGTTCTCCTCCCGGTCGCTACGCGGGAGAATCTCGAGCGCAGTAAGCGTGAGGCCTCCTGCGAGCAGCACGCTGAGCAGCCGCTCAAGGCGCGTGGCGTGGAAGGATTCGGGCGCCTTCGTGAAATGGTCGAGCTTCTCCAGCACGGTGTGGCCGGTCAGGAACGCCGTGAGCGTCTCATGAGGATCGGGCGCCGCGTGGATGTCGGCCAGCACGTCGGGGAGGTAAAGCAGCAACGTGCCAGAAGGGCTCAGCATCGCTCGCAGGTTCTGCGCGAGTTGAGGGGTGATCTGGAGCTCAAGGGTCGTGAACACCGCGAAGACGGCATCACCGTGGATACCTCCCGGTGGCGAGGCGCCGGTGAGGTCGTAGGCTCGCGTCGCGACCGTCCAGTTGGGCGCCATTGACCCGAGCGCGTAGCGCAGCAGCTGCTCGTCGATGTCGACGAGCGTCCAGGAGACCCCGGTTGCCCACGGCGCCTGCGCGAGCATACGTGTGATGTAGCCGGTGCCTGAACCGAGGTCGAGCACCGATCGCGCTCGCAAAGAGCACAGAACGTCTGCTAGGTGCGGGATCACGACCTCGTTCCGCACCTTGTCCGTGGTGCACCCTTGCTCCCAGGCGTCCGGGTCGCGGGCCGCGCGGGCGCGGCTCCTCTGTAGGGCAGATGCGGGCTTCATGGCTATGTGGCGCGTCGGGAAACGACGATCCCGCTGCGAACGCCCCGAACAATACTTCCGCAAATAGCGGCATCAGGCTAGATGTTCAGAATGATTGGACCTCGGGCGGGCGGGGGAGTCGTCCGTTCCTGGTCGTAGCATCCGCTGGTCATGAGCGCCCTGAGACTTCTTGAGGACACCCAGCTCCAGCGTAAGGCGCGGGGCGCGTTCTTCACCCCGCAGCCGATAGCAGAGTACCTGGCGGAGTGGGCAATCGAAGGGGACCCGCGGGCGAGCGTCCTTGACCCCACTTGCGGCGAGTCGGTGTTCCTCCAGGCCACCGGGGAACAGCTCAGGGCGCTCGGTGCTGACCGTGCGCAGCTGCGAAGCCAGGTCCTCGGCGTTGACCTTCACGAGCAGTCCGTGCAGCAGTCGATCTCCGAGCTCGCCGCCCGCGGTCTGGACGCGTCGCTGCTCGTCGAGGACTTCTTTGAGCTCTCCCCCCCGAACCGTCTGGATGCGCGGCTGCCGTATGTCGATGCGGTGATCGGAAACCCGCCGTTTATCCGCTTCCAGAACCACGCCGGCATGGAACGCAAGCGCGCTCAGCGCTGTGCCCTAGAGCAGGGCGTCCGTCTGCCCGGAGTTGCATCCTCTTGGGCGGCGCTGGTAGTTCACGCGTGCGCGTTCTTGAAGCCCGAAGGACGCTTGGCGATGGTGCTGCCGATGGAGTTGCTGACGACCGGCTATGCCGAGCACATCAGGCTATGGCTAAAGCGCCGCTTCAAGGCCGTTCATCTCGTCATGTTCGAGCGGTTGCAGTTCGCGGATGCCTCCGAGAAGGTGATCCTCGTGCTCGCCCGTGGGACCGGAGGATGCAAGGCGTTCACGCTCGTACCGGTCGAAGACGCCGAACACCTGCGCGAGATACGGATGTTCGGTCCGATGCACCTGAGCGTCGCCCCGCCCCACGAGGGCAAGTGGACTGACCTACTGCTTTCGGTCGAGCACCGTCAGCTATATGATCGGATCATCGATGACCATTTCATCGAGCTGCGCGAGTACGGCGCGCCGTCGCTCGGGACCGTCACGGGCGCAAACGGGTTCTTCTGCATTACCGAGCAGACCCGACGCGAATACGACATCGCCGAGCGTCATCTCGCACGGATCTGCCCGCCCGGATCCAAGCACCTCCGGGGTCTCTCGTTCTCCAAACGTGACTGGGAGCGTCTGCGGGACGCCGGTGAGAGAGTGTGGATGCTCATGCCCGACTCTAACGGGCAATTCGAGGCGGGTCTGCGCCGTTACCTGCGTGAGGGCGAGCAGCTGGGTGTGCCCGGTCGGTACAAGTGCCGGGTGCGAACCCCGTGGTATCGACCGCCGCTGGTCTCGCCCCCGGACCTGTTTTTCACTTACATGTCTCACCGTTACCCGCGCCTGATCAACAACAGTGCACGAGTCTCGTTCGTAAACTCGATGCACGGCATCCGCCTCGCGCACGGGCTGCCGCGCGAGGTCAGGGCGGCGCTGCCGATCCTGATGCTCAACTCCGCGACGATGCTCGGTGCCGAGCTGCACGGCCGTGGCTACGGCGGCGGGCTGCTGAAGATGGAGCCCCGCGAGGCGGGGATTCTTCCGGTCCCGCGACCGGAGTTCCTGCAGGCTGCATGGCGGCGGCTGAAGCCCGAATGGGCGCGGCTTGACCGAGCGCTGTCCAACGGCCTGTGGACTGGTGTGCTTAAGGACGTCGATGAGGCGCTGCTACACGACGCGTGCGGCGTACCTCGCGGGGAGGTCTCCGCATTGCACCTCGCTTCTCGCGAACTGCGGAACGCTCGCATGAGCATCCCCGATACCGACCCTGGACCCCGAGGAACAACGCGCGTGGGTGGATCTGCGCGCCGGGCGCTCCGATCGCGCGATGGCTCACTACTACGCCCGCGGGCAGTTGCACATGGCGGACACCCGCGATGAGGCTGTCGAGCAGGCCGTAGAGAACTGGGCGCAGTTGACCGAGACCTACGACCCGAGTGAGGTGGCGCTGATCTCAGATGCCTCCAACAAGGAGATCGCCCGTCTGAACGCCCGCGCACAGCACTACCGCGCCGAGCGCGGGGAACTCGGGGAGCTGGAGGTCCAGGTGCCCGGCGTCCACTACGGCGTCCGCCAAGGCGATCGGGTGGCGATGATCGACCAGCACCACGAGCCGGGCGTGGCGCGCATCGAGAACGGCAGCCAAGGGGAAGTCCTCGACGTGACCCCCGCCGGGGGAAGTGCTGATCGAGTTCGACGTGACCGGCCGGCAGCGAACATTGGCCGGCGAGAACCTCGCCCGCGTTCGCCTGGGATACGCGCAGCACATCCACCGTGCGCAGGGCGCGACCGTCACCCGCACACTGGTCGTCTCGGGTGGCTGGCAGGCGAGCAAGGAGTCCGCCTACGTCGAGGCGTCCGCGCCCGCCAGGGCACCGACTGGTTCGTCTCGCGCGAGGACCTCGGCGTCGAAGGACACGACACCGACCGCATCCAGCGGCTCGCTCAGAACATGCGCCGCAGCCACGCACAGACGCCATCGCTTGCGCACCCCGAGCTGCCCGACCGCGACTACGGGCCGCGCTTTCACCACTCGACTGCGCCCAGCCGCACCAGCCGGATACCAGGCATCGTCCGCACCATCAACCGCATCGTCCAACCACCCTCAACACCGCCTTCTGGCATCGCTGCTGGATCGTAGCCAGAGCGTCAACCGATGCCGACCGCTGGCGGTGGCGCGGGCAAGGTTGTGGCTGGCCCCAGGGTTTCGCCCGCCATATAGGGAGAACCTGAGGGGCGATGTTCACGTTGTCATGCCGCGTGGGGTGGTGGGACCGTCTCGATGGTGCTGGCGTCCAGTGGGGTGCATCCGGCTGGCGGCCAGGCGCTCGCGAATACGCACACGATCAGCGACCCGGGACGCGCGGCGCTGGGAGCTATCAGACCGGCCCACCCCTCGCGCCATAGTTGCTCACCGACGCGCTGATAGGCAGGCCAGGTAAGCCGGCTCGGTCGAGGCGCCTGCAGCATGACGTCGTGCAGTCGTTCGGTATCGCTGAGGTCGGCGAGTTCGAGCTCCACGCACCAGTGATGGTGGTCGTAGGGCACGTGATCCTGCGGCGAGAATCCCCACTCGGCCAGAGAGCGGTACCACTCTGCGGTCGCGGTGTCCGCGGTGTCCGCCAGGTAGAGCGCGGGTACGACCTCACCGCGCTGCCAGCGGCCATCCGATGGTGTGCTGGAGCGTCCGAGCAGGCTGGCTCGGTGTGGTACGTGTCTGATCCACGTGCCCTCGATGGCGCGAGGACGGACGGGGAGAAGGCTCACCGTCAGGAGACGCCGGGGTACTCGATCTCAGCGATCAGCTTGGCGACCCGCCGGTACTCGCCGCGGGCGATCAACTCGATCGGCTTCTCGTCGCCCAACGCGAGGATCGGCCGGTTCAACCAGACCGCGATCGACTCGGGCCGCACGACACGCGCGAGGCGTCGGATCATCTCGCCGAGCTCGATCAACCGCTCGGCGCGTGCGCCCGTCGGCTCGCTACGACCAGCAAGCCACCCCCGCACGGTGCTCGGCTTCGCCCCCGTGGCGGCGGCGATCGCCCGGTCCGATAGGCCAGCGACGTCGTGAACGCGTTGGGCCTCTTCGAGCAGGGGGCTCATGGCTCCACAGCCTAGCAAGCAATCGTGATTACGTCGTAAAACGGTCGTCTGCGACACGCCACCGGAAGCTGCCTTGTTTCTTCTCGGGTCCCTCGGCCGATTCAGCTACCCGCCAGTACGTACCGCCCCCTCGCCACCCGCACGAATCGCGGCGAGGAGCCCAAAACGTTGGAAGCCAATGCACCCTTGACAGAACTCCACGCCACCGCCTCCCCCAGCATCGCTTCAACCGCCGCGTGGATCTCCCGAGCCCGCATCGGCTCTCCCCGGCCACCCGCTACATGCGCTCGGGGCGAGCGTTTCGCCCTCCTCGTCGACTCCGCGGGATAGGCGAGCCTGGGCTCGGACTGTTTACCTGTGTACGTCGTGATCGCGCTCCCCGCTTCTGGCGTCGCTGGCGCGCGGACACGCCGTCTCCTGCCGACGCGACATCGCCCGCGAGCGGACTCAGCCGCCGGCCAGTCGGTAGACCGGGCCTCGCAGCGAGCAGACGTAGATGTGCCCACGCGCGTCTTCCCCAAAGGAGGAGGTGGATGGCACGCTGAGACCGGTGGCACGCAGGCCGAGGGCACGACCGCGGCTGAGCTTGACGGACTCAATCGGCGAGCGGCAGTTGTCTGCGAACAGGTAGCGTCCGTACAGGCTCGGTAGCGAGCGGTCGCGCACGACGAAGCCGCCGATGATCGCGCAGTAGCCTTCGCTGTGGCGGGCTATCAAGACCGGGAACACCGCGTGGGGAGCTGTACCGGGCTTGTTGCGCCGATCGCCCTCCCACACGCTCCAGCCGTAGTTGGCTCCCGCTCCGGTGTGCGCGGGCACGAAGTCGATCTCCTCCTGGAGGTCCTGGCCGACATCGCCGATGACCAGATCGCCGGTCGCGCGGTCGAACGAGAAGCGCCACGGATTGCGCAGACCGTATGCCCAGATCTCGCCGAGCCGGCTGGTCTGACCAGCGAATGGGTTGCTGTCGGGAATTGTGTAGCCGCCGTTCGCGGAGGGGCTGATGCGCAGGATCTTGCCCAGCAGCGTGTCCGTGTTCTGGCCGTTATCTTCGGGATCGTCCTCGGAGCCGCCGTCGCCGACGCCGATGTACAGGTCGCCTTCGGGGCCGAACGCGAGCTGGCCGCCATTGTGGTTGGTGTACTTGTGGTGATCGATCGTCAGCAGCGTGCGCGCACTCGCAGGGTCGGCGAGGTCAGGGTTGCTCGCGGAGCGGTCGTACTGGACCACGCGGATGTCGTTGGAGGGCAGCGTGTAATCGACGAAGAAACGCCCGCTGCGGGCGTAGTCGGGCGCGAAGGCAAGCCCCAGTAGGCCCTGCTCTTGACCTCCGGCGTTGACGAAGCTGCCGATGTCCAGGAACGGTCGCGCCTGGATGCGCCCGCCCTGCACGAGCATTATTTGGCCGCTGCGCTGTGCCACGAACAGCCGGCTGGCGTCGCCGGGCGCGCCCGTCACGTACACGGGTTCGCGGAAGCTGCCGACCTTGACCAGACGCAGACCCCTGCGAGCTGGCGCTGCGCTGCTCGCGGAGCGCTCGGCCGGGACGCGCCCGGCTGAGACGCTCAGGTGTTCCGAGCGCGCCGGGCTGCCCTTTCCGCAGGCCGCCAGCGCCAGCGACAGGGCCAGCGCGATGACGCGCGCGTGCTTTCTCATTGCCGACATGCTTGCAGGCCGGTGCCGAACAGACCGGGGCTTTCTGTGCGTGCCGTCGTGTCATGATCCAGGCCGCGATGGAGCACTTCGAGAGCTGGGATGGGATCGAAATCGCCTACCAGGAATGGGGCGCACCGGCCGACTCGCTGCCGGTGTTCCTTCACCACGGCTTCGTGGCGAACGCGAACGCCAACTGGGTTGCCACGGGGGTGGTGGATGCGCTGCTCGCCGCCGGGCATCGGGTGATCGCGCCGGACGCCCGAGGCCACGGCGCCTCGGAGAAGCCGCACGATCCCGGTCGTTACGGGGAGCAGCGGATGGCGCGCGATCTCGCAGCGCTGCTCGAGGTGGTGGGTGAGTCCGAGATCGATCTCGTCGGCTACTCGATGGGGGCGGTGGTGTCGTTGTTGTTCGCAAGCGAGCATCGGTGTGTGCGGCGGCTGGTGGTGGGTGGCGTCGGCTCGGGCGTGATCGAGTGCGGGGGCGTGGACAGACGCGCAGTTCCCAACGAGGCGATCATCGAGGCGCTGAGCGCCGAGAATGGCGCGAACGTCGAGGTGCCTCAGGCGGCTGCCTTCCGCGCGCTGGCGGATGCGCTCGGCGCCGACCGGGAGGCGCTCGTGGCGCAGGCCTCGGCGATCTTCAGAGGCGACATCGCGCTCGATCGGATCGCAGCGCGTACGCTCGTGCTGGCAGGGGAGGCCGATCCACTCGCGATCAGACCGGAGGTGCTCTGCGCAGCGATCCCGGGCGCGAGGCTGCGGATGCTCGCCGGCGACCATATCGGCACGCTCGTCGACCCCGCCTTCACGCAATCGATCGTCCAGTTCCTCGCCTGAGCCGCGGATGAGCCTCAGTGAGGTGCTAGCCATCGCGATGGCGGGATTGCTGGCGGGAGCGATCAACACGGTGGTGGGAAGCGGGACGCTGATCACGTTTCCGGTGCTGCTGGCCTTCGGCTATGCCCCTGTGACAGCGAACGTCTCGAACACGGTGGGCCTCGTTCCGGGATCGCTGTCGGGTGCGTTCGGCTACCGGCGGGAGCTCGCGGGACAGCGCGGGCGAGTCGTGCGGCTCGGTACAGCGTCGGCGCTGGGCGGCATCACCGGGGCGGCTCTGTTGCTGGTGCTGCCGGCCGCGGCGTTCAAGGCAATCGTGCCGACGTTCATCGCCATCGCGCTGCTGCTGGTGGTAGCGCAGCCTCGCGTGAGCGCGCTGCTTGCCAAGCGCGCCATCGACCCGGAGCGCCGCGGCGGGGTGCTCACACCGCTGGCGCTCTACGCGGTGGGCATTTACGGCGGCTACTTCGGCGCCGCCCAGGGGATCCTGCTGCTAGGGATCCTTGGCCTGGCACTGAGGCAGGATCTGCACCGCACCAACGCGCTGAAGAACGTGCTCGCGGGCCTCGTAAACGGCGTGGCGAGCGTGCTCTTCATCGCGGCGGCACACATCGAGTGGGGCCCAGCCGCGCTGATCGCGTGCGGCTCGATCGTAGGAGCGCAGCTGGGGGCGCGCTATGGACGGAAACTGCCACCGTCAGCGCTGCGGGGCCTGATCGTAGTGGTGGGCATAGCCGCGATTGTGCGGCTAGTCGCCTGACGGGTTCACACCGGGCGCCAGCGCGCGCTCCCGTTCTCGGCGAGCGCTGCTTGCGCAGCAGCGCGCCGAGCCGGCGGACCGCGACGATGCGAACCGCCTCCAGCAGGTGCTGTTGGATGCTCCATGAGGCCGACTCAATGCGAACCGCGGGTACGCGCCCCGAGACCGGTTCGATCTGATCGTGCCCACGCGCGTTCGGCGTCGCGCATCATCGGCGGGTAGACGATCAGATGCCGGAAGGGCCTGATGGCTGCCATGTAGGCGTGTCCGAGCAGGCCGTTGGGCTTCACCAGGACCGCCATGCGTGCACCAAAGCCGCCGGACTCGTTCGGCACACGCCCGATGTGCATGACCCCGTGCATCGTGCCGTTGGCGATCTCGGCGGCCCACTCGTCCTCCAGCAGGTACAGCGACGTGAAGGGCAGGGCGTCGAAGGTCGGCCCGGCGGGCGCGTCGCGCAGATCGGACGGCAGGCGATCGCGAAGCGTCGGTACGCGCGCGCCGAGCCCTGCGTCCAGCCGATCCCAGCCGAACAGGTCGCCGAGCTTCCAGCGCAACGCCCACAGAGCGCGGGCGGCGCGGGAGGAGCCCTGTGACGGGTCCAGCGACGCGACCAGCGCCACCAGTCGGGGAAAGTCGTCGGGGCCGCCGACGCCGGGAAACTGCCAGACGTCCTCGAGCCGAAAGTCGGGGACGATCTCGTGGATCCGCCAGGGGCGGGAGGTGTGGGCACTGTTCGGGAATCTCATCGTCTGCTCGCAAGCATGTTACCATACATACGTGCATGTATGTACTAATACGGAAACGCGGCAATGTCGATGAGGTCCGCGAGTGCGCCGACACTGTCAGTGCACGAGCGCCCTACTCAAGCTGAACGTCGCGCCCGCTCGCGCAGCGCGTTGCTCGAATCCGCCGCGCGCGGTCTCTCGCGCTACGGCTACGGCAACCTGGTGCTCGAGGAGGTGGCGCGCGAGGCCGGCTATACGCGGGGCGCTCTATACCACCAATTCGAGGACAAGGAAGCCCTGGCGCTGGCTGTGATCGAGTGGGTCAACGAGAACTGGATGCGCGAGGTCGGCGAGCCTGCCGCACAGCAGGCCGACCCGGTCGCCGAGCTGCTTGCGCTGGCACGCGGCCACGCCGTCTTCTGCCGGCGCGACATCGCCCGCGTCGTGATGGCGCTGCGCTTGGAGTTCGCCAGCCAGGACCATCCGGTGGGGCGCCAGACCGAGCGGATCTGGGAGGCCGGCGTCAAGCGCTGCGTCAGGCTCATCAACGCCGGACGCAAAGCCGGCTCGATCCCACCGGGACCGCCAGCCCGAGCGGTGGCGCCGGCATTGCTGGGCGCGCTAGAGGGAGCCGTGATCGCACTCGCCGGACATACGCCTCACGACGAGCTTCTGGCCGCATGCGCCGTTGCAGGGGTGCTGGGAATCGACAGCCATCGAGCCGAGGACACGTCGTACCTACCGACTGTTCCCCTTCTCAAGCGACATTCGTCCGCTGGGTAGCCGTGCAGCGGTTCGCATTGAGTCCGAGATCCAGATCGGGCATGCGGCGTCCGAGCAGCGGATGTCCCTCGCCAAGGTCGTAATGGATGTCCAGCCCGGAGACGATCCCGGCGAGCCGCTTGCGAGGCTCGTCCATGCTCGCCAGCTCCGACACCACATCGACCAGGGCCTTCATCCGCGCGTCCTGGCGTTGGAGCGTGGTCTGAGCCATCGTGTACTGAAGCGCTCGGGCAGCGACCGGGTGACGCTCGTCCTGGTAGGTATCCAGGAGGCTCTCCGGGGAGGTCCCGTTGACCACCTGAGCCAGCTTCCAGCCGGCGGTTATACAGCACTACCCGGGCCTTCATGAAGGCCTCGTGTGTGGTATAAATTGGAGGTGGAGAGGAGTGGGTAACGGCCCTTTCCACCGCCGTCAGCTAGGCCTCCTCGCGGCGCTCCGGCGACGCGGAACCTCGGGTCGGCCGGACAGGGTTTCGCCGGTCTCCAGCAGCGTCTTGAGGCTCGCAAGGATTAGGGGCCAGCCGTTGCTGACGCTCTCCAGCATCGCGCTTCCCGCATCGAAGTCGTCGTGGATGACGGTCAGCTTGACGCCCTCCCCGATCGGCTCGATGTCGAAGCTCACCTTGGATCGGCGCTCAGCGGCGACCCTCTCGAAATACTCCTCGCTGAACCCCACCACCTTTGCGAACTCCGGCGTGACCGTCTGCCAGGTGTACGCCAATCTGCGGTAGGGCTCGGACTCAAGTACCACCTGCGCGGGATCGGCGATCGTGACGCCCCCGTACTCCCACGTCATCGGCGAACCGGCCTCCCAATCCGATGTAAGGGTCGCCCCCCAGTAGCGTCGTGTGAATGTGGGATCGGTCAACGCCTGCCAGAGCTGCTCGGGCGTGGTCTTGATGTAGGTCGTGTAGACGAACTCGGTCTTCTGCATCGGGGTTTCCTCCAGCGCTCTCTTGAGGTCGGCCAGCGCGCGCACGCGCTCGCGGTTGTATTGATTGATCCAGCGCTCGCTGATGGCGTTGATCGGCTCGGCGTTGAGGTAGTGGAGCTTCTCCCGGCCCCTCCACACCGTGGTCACCAACCCGGCGTCTTCAAGGACCGCCAAGTGCTTGCTGACCGACTGCCGGGTCATGTCGAGCTCGCCGCACAGGTTCCGCAGGCTCTGCCCGTCGCACGCGTTCAAGCTGTCCAACAGCCGGCGACGACCAGGGTCGGCCAGCGCCTTGAAGATCTCGTTCATTGCCATCCTCGCTACTCCTGATATGCAGCCGTAAGGCTGCCTATACTATACGCAGCTGGCCGGTTGCATGTCAACTCGCCGGTCGCACGGCGGTCGAAGGCGGGAGTAGCTTGCTCAACTCAGCACCCTGTGATTGCCGGCCAGCACCAACCCGCAGTATCGTCGCGGGGATGGAGTCCGATATTGATCTCAACGAGCGCGCGCTGGATTGGAACGCCCCCTCCCCCCGGCTGCGGGTGCTGCGGCGCTACGAGGTGGCTGGCACAACCCTGGCTACCTTGATCCTCGCCGCCGGCATCGCGATCGCCGCCGGTGCCACCACGTCCGCTGTGGTGGCAGTCATCTGCGTGATCCTCGCCGGATCGATCGCCGACGTCGTCGCCGGACGGCGGGTACGGGCCTGGGGCTACGCCGAGCGGGCCGAGGACCTGCTGGTCAGGCGCGGCGTGATGTTCCGGCGGATGTCGGTGATCCCGTACGGGCGGATGCAGTACGTCGAGGTCACCGCCGGCCCCTTCGAGCGCGCGTTCGGCCTCGCCACCGTGCAGATGCACACCGCCGCGGCCGCCAGCGACGCGCGGATCCCCGGGCTTCCCGCGGCCGAGGCGGCACGCCTGCGCGACCAGCTGACCTCCCTGGGCGAGTCGCACGCGATGGGGCTGTGAGCGCGCCGGCCGGCTCTGCACCTCCGGCGGATGGGCTCCCCTCGCCCGACCCGCATGTGGCAGCCGGCTTGGGAGGGGAGTGGCAGCGGCTGCATCCCCTCTCACCACTTGTGAGAACCGGGCGAGGCGTGATCGCGATCGTCCTGGTTCTGTTGATTCCGACAGCTCGCGGCAGCCAGCAGGGAACGCTCAGCGGCGATCTTGCCCACATCGGGGTGCTCGCGGTGGTATTCGCGCTCGGGCTGATCTCCTGGCTGGTCACCCGATGGCGGCTGGAGGGAGGGGTTCTGCGGGTCGAGAGCGGTCTGATCCGGCGGACCTCTGGGCGCTTCCCACTGAGCCAGATCCAGGCGATCGACACTGTCCGCCCGGGCCTGGCGCGATTCTTCGGCCTTGCCGAGTTGCGGATCCGGCTGGCCAGCGGGAGCGGCAAGGCCGGCCGCCTGGCGTATCTGACCAACGCGGAGGCCGAAACGTTGCGAGCCCGTCTGCTGGCCCTGAGTCATGGCCTGGCCGAGGAGACGCCGCCACCTCCCGAGCAGGCGCTCCTGACCGTGTCGCCGGGGCGGCTGTTCGCCTCCATTCTGCTGAGCGGCACGGGCCTGGTGCTGGAGTTGGCGATCGTGGCGCTCCTCGCGCTCGCAATCCTCGCGCCAGGAGCGGCAGCAGCGGCGCTCAGCATCGGTGTGGTGGGCCTGCTCTCGCTGGTGGTAGGCCTGTTCCGGCGCTTCAACGGCGACTACCGCCTGACCGTGGCCGACGCCGCCGACGGGGTGCGACTCCGTTCGGGCTTGGTGGAAACCTCGGCCGAGACGATCCCGCGGGGACGGATCCAGGCGATCCGGATGATCGAGCCGTTGGCGTGGAGGCCGTTCGGATGGTGCCGGCTGGAGGTGGACGTCGCCAGTCAGAAGTCCAAGGGACGCCAGGATCGCAACCAGGCCAAATCCGCTCGGGCCCTGCTCCCCGTGGGCAGCCACGAGCAGGCCGCCCTCCTCCTCGCCAGGGTCTTCCCCGGCCTGCCCGAGGAGCGGCTCCCGCCACCGGCCCGCGCCCGCTGGAAGTCCCCGCTGCGCTTCCGCCTCCTATCGTGGGGGGGCAACGACCGCTACGCCGTCACGACCAGCGGTCGGCTGCGGCGAGTTACCGACTGGGTGCCGCTGGCCAAGGTGCAGAGCATTCGCCTCGTCGAGGGCCCCATCCAGCGCCGCCTGCGCCTCTCGAGCATGCATCTGGACACGGCGGGGCGCAGGGTTCACGCCGTCCTGCGCGACCGCGATCGGACGGAGGGAGCATGTCTGCTGGAGGAACTGCCCGAACGATGTCGCCGAGCCCGGAAGTTGGATAACCGCGATGCCCCTTAAGCCCACGAACCCTCAGCGTCGCTTGGAGCCGGCGCGAGGACGGCTGCCGGCCTCGCGCGGCGGATAGCGCTTGCGCTCGTCGGCGGTCATCTGCCTGATCACGAGCTTGCCCTGCGCGACCTGCTCGCGAATGTCCTCGAGCTTTTCTTCGTGCTTTTCCTGTTGGCGGATCTGCTGGGGACCTGGCACCTGATCGCTCCTGAGGGCCTGTACGACGTGGGTTCGCGCAGGCATCAGTAAGTGTGAATCTGCATTTACAGGTTAGCGCAACCATACGCACATTCCGGCGGGCTGGTCGGATGACTCCCCGGCTGCACCACCCGGGCCGGCGGCCCGCGTCTGCTAGCTTGGCCACAGCGGCCGAGCCTTTTGGCCGCGAGGCAGCTCGCTTGAGTCCCGCTAGAACACGTTCTAAGAGTGCGGTTCGGGTAGGCCATAGCCTCCGAACTGTACGCGGCACAAGCGCCGCCAAAGGAGTCATTCATGGAAAAGCAGTCATTCGCCGATCTCGGCGTCTCAAACACGGTCACCGCCGCGCTCGCGCGCCGCGGCATCCACGAGCCATTCCCCGTCCAGCGACTGGTCCTTGCCGACGTCCTCGCCGGGCACGACGTGCTCGTCAAGTCACCTACCGGCTCGGGCAAGACGCTCGCCTTCGGGGTCCCGCTCGCCGAGCGCATCGGAGCCGGTGAACACGTGCCCGCGCATCCTGCCGCCCTCGTGCTGGCGCCCACCCGCGAGCTCGCCAGCCAGATCGTCGAGGAGCTCGGCGACATCGTCCGCGCGTGCAACCTCCGTGTCACGGCCGTCTACGGCGGCGTGGGCCTCGCCAAGCAGGCGGCGCTGGCCGCTAAGTCGCACATCCTGGTCGCCACACCCGGTCGCCTCGAGGACCTGCTGCAGCGCCGCGCCTTCACGCTCGACGCGATCCGGATTCTCGTGCTCGACGAGGCCGACCGGATGCTCGACATGGGCTTTCGCCCGGCGATCGATCGCATCGTTGCCGCCTGCCCCGCGGAGCGCCAGACGCTGTTCTTCTCGGCAACCCTCGACGGCATCGCCGGCCGCGTCGCGGCGCGCTACACGAAGCGCCCGATCACCCACGAGCAGGGCGAGCCGGGCCGCTACGAGACAGCCGACATCGAGCACCGCTTCGTCGCGATCCGCGAGAACGCCCGCCTGCAGACGCTCGTGGACGAGCTCGGCTGCGAGCGCGACCGCGCGCTGGTGTTCGTGCGCACCAAGCGGGGGGCAGACCGGCTCGTCAAACGGCTCGGCGACAGTGGCGTGGAGGCGCTCGCGATCCACGGCAACAAGTCTCAGGGCCAGCGCGAGCGGGCACTCGCCAGCTTCAGGTCGGGCCGCGTCGACACGCTGGTGGCCACCGACGTCGCCGCCCGGGGCATCGATGTCGACGGCATCTCGCACGTGATCAACTTCGACCCGCCGGACAACCACGACACCTACGTCCACCGGATCGGGCGCACCGGGCGCGCGGGGCGCCAGGGCATCGGCATTACGCTGGTCGGCGCGGGCGAGCAGCACGAGATGCGCGAGCTCGCACGCCGGCTCGGTCTCACGCACGGACTCGGGGGCAACCACGAGCACGCGGCCCGGCCAGCTGGCTCGGCCTCCCGCCAAGAGCGCTCGCGCCGGAGAAGGCGGGCAGCTTCAGCCGTGTCGTAGGGCCTGAATCCTTTTCGCGGCGGCAGACCTCTTATCTGCGTACGTTCACGCCGATCGAACAGGAGAATGCCACCGTGCCCACACTCGTCTATCTCGCCATCGCAGCGGTCGCCATCTGCGGTTGCCTCTTCTTCTTCAGGCGAGCGCGCTCGCGTGACTGAGACGCCCACCTGGCCCACCGAGCGGGTTGTCAGCGCCGCCCAGCAGGGGAATCCGCGTGCGATCGCCTCACTGGTGAGCGGCTCGCACGCGCATGTGCAGCGGTTTGCGCACACACTCTGCTCGACGCCCGAGGATGCGGAGGACGCCGCGCAGGAGGCGTTGATCGTCCTCTACCGGAGGATCGGAACGCTGCGTGCCACCGCGGCGCTGGCGTCGTGGATCTTTCAGATCGTGCGTCACGAGTGCATCCGCAGATCGCGGATCGCATTTCGCGGCCCGGCGTCCCCTGCTGTGACCGAATCCTCCGCCGAAGACGCCGCTTTCGCCCGCCTGGAGCTGGAGCGGATCGTCAGCTCGATCGCGGAGCTCCCCCCCGACCAGCGCGCCGTCCTGGTTCTGCGCGACATCCAAGGGCTATCGGGCGCGGCGACGGCTCACGTGCTGGGGCTCAGCCGCGCCGCGATGAAGTCACGTCTGCACCGCGGGCGCGAGACGCTCCGCTCGCAACTCGGCAGGCCCGAGCAGATCGCAGGCCAAGGAGGCACCGGCAATGCCCAACCATGATCGCGGCGCTCTGGCAAGTACCTCGATCGCTCGTCACCTCGCGCGCGGAGCGATCGGATTTGGGCTGATCGGCTTGGGGTTGGCGCTGACGCCGAGCGCGGGTCCCGTTGCGCTGCTGCTCGCACCACCTGGCATGGTCGCGTTGCGCGGCTGCCCCACCTGCTGGATCGCCGGGCTGATCCAGACGATCTCCGCCAGCCGCCTGCAGCGCAGCTGCAGCGATACCGGCTGCACGCTGCGCCGAGCCCCCACGCTTACAACCACCGCTGACCCACCTCCTGTCGCGACCCTCGCCGCCCCACGGTCCTCCTGATGATGCCCGCGCGGCGGGACCGAGCACCACCGCTCAGCCGACGGCGACGCAGCTGACCGCAAACCGGGCGCGGCAGCTCTCGCCGGGCGCGAGCAGGCGCAGGTGATCGCCGCTGCGCAGCGCGTTGGCGGGCGCGGTCATCGGCTCGAAGCAGATGAACTCACCGGGGCGTGGGGCGTAGACCTGCGCGCAGGGGTAGCCCTCGAGCAGCTCGAGTTCGAGCCGCCGGTCGCCGGCCTCGACGGCAAAGCGGGCGTGGGCGGGCACCGCGTCGAAGCCGTCGTCGAACTCGCGCTCGGCGAGCTCGAACATCTGGCTGGACAGCTCCTCTCCGGGGGCCAGGGGGATCTGGTGGTCGTCGAGCATGAGGGTGCGCATCGCCGGCAGCTCCACCCGCCAGCGCTCGCGCGGGGTGCCCGGTAGAGAGAGGTAGGGGTGAAAGCCAAACGCCACCGGCACCATGTCCTGCCCACACGCGTGCACCGTCACCGTGATCTCCAGGCGTCCGCCGTCGAGATTTGCCTCGTAGCGGAGGTCGTGGCGGAATGGGAAGACCTCGAACAGCTCCCCGCGTGACTCGCTCCAGCTCAGCATCGCCGTGAGCGTTTGAGCTCCAGAGCCGCCGGGCACCCTCGCCGGCACTCGTGCCTCAGGATCGCCGGACGCGCTGGGCGGCATCTGAGCTTCGCTGCCGGGCCCGCCGGCCGGCTCCCACGCCATCCGCCCGCCAATCACCCCATGGATCGGCAGACCGCGGTTGTCGAGCGCCACGCGCGTGGTGTCGTGTGGCACCGCAACGCGGTGCTCGGCGACCGTGTAGTCGAAGGCCGCCAGCCGGTTGGCCCACGGGTAGAGCAGCGGGATGCCCATCGTCTTGCCGCGCTCTACATACGCCTCCACGCCGCGGTTCTGCGCCAGCAGCTCCTCGCCACGGTGGCGCAGCGAACTGCACAGCATCCCCGCACCGGGCTGGAACGTCGCCTCCAGCTGCGCCTGTTCGTCGCGCAGCGTCACCGCCAAGGATTCGACCGCGCTCATGGCCCCAACTCCACGTCGGTCACACTTCGCCCGGGACCCACCACACTCCGCTCGGACGCTGCCCCGCTCATGCGAACCGCGGCTCCTCGCGCCCGGGGAACAGCTCGGGCAGGCCGTCGCTCACCCGGTCGGGGAAGTTCGGCGGGCGCTTCTCGAGGAACGAGGCGATCCCCTCGCGCGCGTCAGCGGAGCGGCCGCGGGCTAACATCGCGCGCGAGTCGGCACGGTGGGCCTCCATCGGGTGGGCGGCGCCCAGCCCGCTCCACAGCAGCCGCCGCGCAAGCGCCACCGACACCGGCGCCGTGTTCTGCGCGATCTCCCGCGCCAGCTCGCGTGCCACGCCGAGCAGCTCGCCCTCCGGGTGCACGCTGCGCACCAGGCCGCCGGCGAGCGCCTCCTGCGCAGTGAACACCCGCCCGCTGGCAACCCACTCCATCGCCTGGCTGATCCCCACGATGCGTGGCAGGAACCAGCTCGAACACGCCTCGGGCACGATCCCCCGGCGGGTGAAGACGAAGCCGATGCGCGCCCCCTCGGCCACCAGGCGAATGTCCATCGGCAGCGTCATCGTGATCCCCACCCCTACGGCGGGGCCGTTGATCGCCGCGATCACGGGCTTGGTCAGCTCGAAGATCCGCAGCACCACCCGGCCGCCGCCGTCGCGTGGGATCTCACCCTCCGGGCGCTCGCCGTAGTCGAAGGTGGCGCCGCCCTCACCAAGGTCCATACCGGCACAGAAGCCGCGACCCGCACCCGTGACGATAACTGCGCGAACCTCGTCGTCGCGGTCGGCGCGCTCGAACGCCTCGATCAGTTCGGCGCCCATCGCTTCGGTGAAAGCGTTCAGGCGCTCGGGCCGGTTGAGCGTGATCGTCAGCACGCCCTCTGCCACCTCATAGCCGATGGTCTCGAACTCCATGGTGCCCCTCCACTCGGTTTTTGTGTGTGCGCCAGTCGCACAGGGTATCCGGCGACCGCGACGTCCCGGCCGATCGCGGGTGGATAATCACCTCGAGCGATGGGAGAGGTCGGTCGATACCTGCGAGGGTGGAGCGGTGCGGTCGCACTGCTGGTCGCTTGCGTACTGGCGCCGAGCGCCCACGCCATGACGATCTCGCCCCTCCCCGGGACTCCGGACGCATCCCCACGCACCCAGATCAGCTTCCTCGGGGTCCCCCCCAGCGAGATTCACCAGATCTCGGTTGTGGGCTCACGCAGCGGCTCCCACCGCGGGCAGCTACGCGGCTACGACAGCGCGCCCGGGGCGAGCTTCATCCCCGACCGGGGGTTCGACGAAGGCGAGAGCGTCCGCGTGAGCGCGCTCGTGGGCCCCACCGGGCACCAACAGCGCGTCGGCAGCAGCTTCACGATCGCGCAGCTCGCGCACTACCACTTCACGCCGATGTCCACCACGGCGCCGCCGGCGAAGCCGGGGATGGTGCAGAGCTTCGTCTCCCAGCCCAACCTGAAGCCGCCGACGGTGTCGGTCAGCACCGACACCCCGCCCACCTCACCGGACGATGTGTTCATCGCCGCCAACGGCAGCTATCCGCAGCGGGGCCCGATGATCTTCGACCGGGCCGGCCAGCTGGTGTGGTTCAAGCCGATCCCCGCCGGCAAAGCGGCGATGGACCTCCAGGTCGAGCGCTACGACGGCACACCGGTGCTGGTGTGGTGGCAGGGCTACATCGGGCTCGGCGTCGGCTTCGGCAGCGACGAAATCTACGGCCAGAACTATCGGCGAATCGCCACGGTGAACGCCGGCAACGGTTACCAGGCCGACCTCCACGACATCCAGATCACGCCGTCGGGTACGGCCTTCATCACCGCCTACTCGATCGTCGATGCCAACCTCTCCTCCGTCGGGGGCGCCGAGCGGGGCGCGCTGCAGGACGCGATCGTGCAGGAGATCGACATCAAGACCGGGCTGGTGATGTTCGAGTGGCACGCCTACGGGCACGTGGCGCTCGATGACTCTTACTGGCCGCGCCCCGCCTCGCCCGCGACCCCGTGGGACTACTTCCACGTCAACTCGATCTCGCTCGACCCGTGGGGCGACGGCAACTTCTTGATCTCGGCGCGCAACACGTGGGCGGGGTATGAGATCGACCACGACACCGGCCAGGTCCTGTGGCGGCTCGGCGGGCGCTACTCCAGCTTCAAGATGGACTCCGGCACACAGACGGCGTGGCAGCACGACATCAGCTGGCAGCCCGACCACAGCCTGACGCTGTTCGACAACGGCGACTCCCCGCAGGAGCACAAACAGACCCGCATCGTCCATGAGCACATCGACTGGAGCGACCGCACCGTGCAGCTGATCTCCCAAGCGGTGCACACACCCTCGCTGCTGGCCAACAGCCAGGGCAACGACCAGCTACTGGCGGACGGCAATTCGTTCGTCGGCTGGGGCGCCCTGCCATACATGAGCGAATTCAGCCCCGCCGGCAAGCTGGTGTTCGACGCGCGGATCGCCGCTCCGGGGTCCTCCTACCGCGCGTACACCTACCCGTGGACCGGTACCCCGGCCGCACCCCCGGCGCTCGCGCTGCGGAGCAGCGGCACGGAAGCGCTCACCGCCTACGCCAGCTGGAACGGCGCCACCGGCGTGAGCGCCTGGCAGGTGCTCGCCGGACCCAGCCCGACACAGCTGGCGCCGCTTGCGACGGCGCCGAGCGCCGGGTTCGAGACCGCGATCGCACTCACCAGCGCACAGCCCTACTTCGCCGTCGCCGCGCTCAATGCGGCCGGCCAGCCGCTCGCGACCTCAGCTGCGGCGCACCGGTAAGAAAGAGCCAGGCTCTCAGCTGCCGGCGACGAGCGCCGAACGACCGGTGGCCGCGGCACCTGCGCGCGGGCAAGCGTCACGTGCCCTACCCCACCAGCTCCAGCAGCGGCTCGCACAGCGCTGGCGGCGCCACGAGGATCCCCCAGGGGAGGTCCTCGTGCGGGGGCAGGTCGACCACGCGCAGGCCCACCGCTTCGCACAGCAGCGTCCCCGCGGCGATGTCCCACGGCTTTACGGTGCGCTCGAAGTAGGCGTCGTAGCGACCCGCCGCGGTCCACGCGAGGTCCAGGGCGGCGCTGCCGAAGCGGCGGATGTCGCGTACGCGCGGGAGCACCCGCTCGAGCACCCGCGCTTGGGCGGCGCGCACGCGCGCGTCGTAGGCGAAGCCGGTCGCGACCATCGCACTCGCCAGGTCGCTCGCGCGGGGGCGCGCCGCGTGCGCATCCCCCAGCGCGATCTTCCCTTCCTCCCCCACGAGCGTCGCGCGACCCTCCCTGGTGGCGATGAACAGCTGCTCGCGGGTGGGGTCGTAGATCGCGCCCGCGATCACGCCGCGCGCGTCGCGCACGGCCACGCTCACGCACCACTGCGGGAGCCCGAACAGGAAGTTGACGGTGCCGTCGAGCGGATCCACCACCCACTGCAGCCCGCTCACTCCCGGCGTGTCGTCGCCGTCCTCCTCCCCCAGGAAGCCGTCCTGCGGACGGTGTTCCGCGAGACTTTCGCGGATGCAGCGCTGGGACTCGCGGTCGGCGTCGCTCACTAGGTCGGTGGGCGTGCTCTTGCTCTGGATCCCCTCGTCACCGGCTTCGCTGTCGAGGGAGCGATCGAGCAGCAGGCTCCCGGCCGTTTCCGCGGTGCGAGCCGCCAGCTCCAGCAGCTCCGCCACGGAGACGTCGGCCGGGAGATCGCCGTCGGTGCGCGCGCCTGTGTCCGGGACACAGCCGTTGTGCTCGCTCACGCGAACCCGGGCGGGCGGTGCTGCTCCCACGGGCGCTCGGCCTCGACCTGGCCGGCGAGCGAGAGCAGCGTCGCCTCGTCGTCGGGCCGGCCGACCAGCTGCACGGCGAGCGGGAGACGGTCGGCGTCGTCGGTGAAGCCCGCGGGGATCGAGACCGCCGGCTGACCCGTCGCGTTCCAGGTGCCGAGGAAGGGGATCAGCCGCGTGCCGCCAAACATCGTGGCCACCATCCCGCGCCCCTCGAACTCGCCGATCCGCAGGGCGGGGCGGGCGGTGCAGGGGAGCAGCAGCGCGTCGCAGTCGGCGAGCACCCGCCCCACGCGCGCGTTCAGCGTCGCTTCGGAGGCGAGCGCACGCGCGATGCCTTTTTCCCCCACCAGTTCGCCGCCGCGCACGATGTGACGCGAGCGGCGCTCCATCCGCTCGACGTGGCCGATGTCCACAGCCGACTCGTAGGCGCCGCGCAGGTAGCGCGCGATCAGGTGGGGGCCAAGCCACGGCGGGTAGTCGGGGTCGCGCTCCAGCAGCTCGTGGCCGAGCGAGCGCAGCAGCTCGACGGCCTGCTCATGCGCGCGCAGCACCCGCGCATCGATCGGCTGCGGCAGGATCGGCTTGGTCGAGTAGGCGATCCGCAGAGGATCAGGTGCCCGCCCACCCGCCCCCCCACCCCGCGCGGCGGCCTCGGCGAAGGTGCCCTGCGCGGGCGGGGATTGCGCGCAGAGGTCGAGGAACAGCGCGGCGTCGCGGACACTGCGCGCGATCGGCCCGTACACCGCGAGGCCGTGCCACCCGTACAGCTTCTCGGTGTGAGGGGCGAGCGAGATGCGGTGGCGCGAGGGCTTGATCCCGAACAGGCCGCAGAAGCTCGCGGGGATGCGGATCGAGCCGAGACCGTCGGAGCCGAGCGCGGCGCCGACCAGTCCGGCGGCGACGGCGGCGCCGGAGCCGCCCGAGGAGCCGCCGGGCGTGTGCTCGAGGTTCCAGGGGTTGCGGGTGATGCCAAACGTCGGGGTCTCGGTGAACGGCCACAGCGTGAGCTCGGGCACGTTGGTCTTGCCGAGCACGATCGCGCCGGCCTCGCGCAGGCGGCGCACGACCTCCTGGTCGGCGCTCGCGAGGAGCTCGGCCGCGCGCGTGCCGTAGGAGGTGATCTCGCCGGCGACGTCGGTGTCGTCCTTGATCGCGATCGGCACCCCCAGCAGCGGGCGCTGCCCACCGGCCCCGCGACGCGCGTCGGCCTGGTCGGCTTCGAGCAGCGCGCGTTCGGCGAACACCGTCTTGTAGGCGTTCAGCCGGCCGTCGTAGCGCTCGATCCGATCGAGGTAGAGCTGTACGAGCTCGCGCGAGGAGACCTCCCCGGCGGCGATCAGCTCTGCCTGGCGAGCGATCCCGGCGAAGGCGAGGTCGACGGCGTCCATGGGCACAAAGCTAGCGGATACCGCTTTTGGGAGACACGTCTACGGCTTTACGGACGACGCGCACCGGTACCGGCCGCCGCGCGTACCGCCACGAATAATCGTCAGACGGGGGTGATCGGGTTGTGCCGCGCCGGCCACTCGCGACGGCGAGGAGCCGCCAGCGCGAAGCGGGCGATCAGCTCGGCGCGCAGGTCATCGGGCTCGATCACGGCGTCGATGACCAGTTCGGAGGCGAGGTGCAGGATGTCGATGTCGGCGGCGTACTGCGCGCGCAGGCGCTCGGTCTCGGCGGCGCGCTCGGCCTCGTCGGCGATCGCCTGCAGCTGGTTGTAGTAGACGGCGTTGATCGCCGCCTGCGGCCCCATCACCGCGATCGAGGCGGAGGGCAGCGCCAGGCAGCAGTCGGGGTCGAAGGCCGGCCCCGCCATCGCATACAGCCCGGCGCCGTAGGCCTTGCGCACGATCACCGAGATCTTTGGGACGGTCGCTTCGCTCACGGCGCTGATCATCTTCGCGCCGTGGCGGATGATCCCCTGGCGCTCGACCTGCGTGCCGATCATGAAGCCGGGGACGTCGGCGAGGAACAGCAGCGGCACGTTGAAGGCGTTGCACGTCCAGATGAAGCGGGCGGCCTTGTCGGCGGAGTCGACGAACAGCACGCCGCCCTTCACCTTCGGCTGGTTGGCGACGATCCCCAGGGGCCGGCCCTCCAGGCGCGCGAAACCGACGATCAGCTCCTTCGCCCAGCGCGCGTGGATCTCCATGAACGAGTCGGCGTCCACCAACGCGTCGAGCAGCAGCCGCATGTCGAACGGCTTGTTCTCATCGGCGGGGATCAGCTCGCCGATCGGAGTTCGGGAGGCCGGGGCGAGCGGTGAGGCGGTGAGCCCGGCGGCGCTATCGCTGTTGGGAGTGGAGGAGGGGCCGTTTGCAGCAGATCCGGCGGGGTCGAGCGAGGGTGAGGCCTGCTCGCCGGCCGTGGGCGAGGGTGAGAGCTGCCCGCTACGCCCGTGCAAGAGTGGGGCCTGCTCGCCGGCCATGGGCGAGGGTGAGAGCTGCCCGCTACGCCCGTGCAAGGGTGGGGCCTGCTCGCCGGCCATGGGCGAGGGTGAGAGCTGCCCGCTACGCCCGTGCAAGGGTGGGGCCTGCTCAAAGTTGCCCGGCAGGTAGGAGAGATAGCGCACCGCGGCGTCGATGCCCTCCTCGTCGCTTGCCACCAGCACGTGCCCGCAGCCGCTCACGCCGGTGTGCATCCGCGCGCCGCCCATCTCCTCGAGGGTGACGTCCTCGCCGATCACCATCTGCGCCATCCGCGGCGAGCCGAGGTACATCGAGGCGTTGCCGTCGCGCATGATCACGACGTCGCAGAACGCGGGGATGTAGGCGCCACCGGCGGCGGAGGGGCCGAACAGCACGCACACCTGCGGCACCAACCCCGAGAGCTTCACCTGGTTGTGGAAGATCCTCCCCGCCCCCCGGCGCCCGGGGAACATCTGCACCTGCTGGGTGATCCGCGCCCCCGCGGAGTCCACCAGGTACACCATCGGCACCCGCAGCTCCAGCGCGCGCTCCTGCACCCGCAGGATCTTCTCGACGGTCTTCGGGCCCCATGAGCCGGCCTTGACGGTGGGATCGTTGGCCATCAACGCGACGGGGCGCCCGCCGATCCGCCCGAGGCCGCTCACCACGCCATCGGCCCCCAACCCATCCTCCTGCCAGTTGGCCAGCAGCGCCTCCTCGGCGAACGAACCGGGGTCGAGCAGCCGCGCCACGCGCTCGCGCACCGGCAGCTTGCCCTGCTCCTTCGCCTTCTCGTGGTGGCGCTCGGGGCCGCCCCGCAGGGCGCGCTCGGCGGCGCCGCTGAGGGCGCTCACAGGCGGATGCGCCCTCCACGACGGGGGAGCACCGCGAGACGACGGAGCCCTCCGAGCCAGGACCCTCCACGACGGGGTAGCACCGCGCTCACGGACGCGGCGGGAGGGTGGGCCACCAATTCTTCCGGTGGCGGCGGCGGGTGGGCGGGCCACTCAATCGAAGGTTGCGTTCGTGGCGTGCCTGCTGGCGCGCCTGCACCAGCTCGAGGTCGGAGGCCGGCCCGAACAGCCGCCAGGCGTCGCGCACCACGGGCAGCAGCGTGAAGCCGATCACCCACCCCGGCCAGAACTCCGCCGGCGGGCCGCTGGCCAGCCAGATGCCGACGCTCAACGCCGACACGCCCAGCGAGCCACCCGCCTCCTGTGCAAGGCGGCGGCGCAGGTGCGACTTGCGCTTGACCAGCGCGCGCTTCACCGAGGTCGAGCTGACCGGCAGGTCGGCGCGCAGCGCGTCGAGGTCGGCGCGCGTAGATGCCTTGTACGCCCCGCCGACACGATCCTCCAGCTCCTCCGATGTCAGCCGGCCCGCGCCCGCGTGCTCGCGCAGCTCGTCGACCAGCTGCTCACGCTCGTCGTCGGCTACACGCAAATGAGAGATGTCGGTCATGCCTTGAATGTAATCCACCGAGCGCCTGTACGGACGAAATTGCCCGCAATTCGTTATGGGGATAACAAAATTCGTTACTAGAGTAAAAATCCTGTATAGCAATCGTATCGGTCACAGCGCTGGGTTGGGCTCAGGCTCCGCGCCGGCGTAGGTGTAGAAGCCCGTCCCCGACTTGCGCCCCAACCAGCCGGCGGAGAGCATCTTGCGCAGCGTCGGCGGGCAGGCGAAGCGCCGTTCGCTGAACTCCTGAAGCAGCACGTCGCAGATCGCCCCCAGCGTGTCCAGCCCGACGAAGTCGGAGAGCAGCAGCGGCCCCATCGGGTGGCCGGCGCCGGCCTTCATCGCGGCGTCGATCTCGACCACCGAGCCGACCTGCTCTTCCAGCGCGCGGATCGCGTCGAGCATGTACGGCACCAGCAGGCGGTTGACGATGAACCCCGCTTTGTCGCGAGTCGGGATCGCCAGCTTGCCCTCGGAGCCGATGAACTCCAGGGCGGTGTCGAGCGTCGCCTGGGAGGTGGTCACGCAGCGCACGACCTCGACCAGCTGCATCACCTGCGCCGGATTGAAGTAGTGCAGCCCCACGAACTGCTCTGCGCGCGAGGTCGTCGCCGCCTGGTCGATCACGGCCAGCGAGGAGGTATTGGTCGCGAAGATCGCCTGTGGCTTGACGATCGCATCGACCTCGCGCCACATCTCGAGCTTCAGCGGCAGGCTCTCGGTGATCGCCTCGATCACCAGGTCGCAGTCGCCAAGGTCGCGGTAATGCACAGTGCCCGTGATGCGGGCCCTTACCGCGTCGGCCTCCTCCTGGGAGCTCTTGCCCTTCTCGACCGCGCGCGCCAGCTGCTTCTCGATCTTGCCGACGCCCTTCGCGAGCGTCGCCTCGTCCACCTCGCGCAGCACCACCTCGTAGCCGGCCTGCGCGGCCACCTGGGCGATGCCGTGACCCATCAGCCCCGCCCCGAGCACACCCACCTTCTCGATCTGCTGCGCCATCTTTCAACCTCCGCTCGAAATTTTCGCTGTTGCGCGAGAGGAGCCTACCGGGGCGCCAGGCTTTCCAGCTGCGCTGCGCGGCGGGAGCCCACCGGGAAGTCGGGTGCGAGCCGAGCACCCGGCGACCCGGCGCGCTGTGGGTATCTCCTGGCGAACCGGCTTTGGTGCTGAGTAGAGACTCAGGAAACCGCACGCGGCCTGGGTCTCCCACAGACACGCGGCAAGGGCAAGATCTTTGCCAAACGTTGGGAAGATTTGGCCATCTTTGGAGTCCCCTTCGGATAAAGCCCCGACCAGAGGAGGCATCTTTATGCCCAGCCGAAGGCACTTCTCAACCACGATCGCCACTGCGCTTGCGTGCGTGGCGCTCACTCCGGGGGCGGCCGCAGCGTTCGACCACCCCTTCATCGGACAGTTCCACTCGATCACCTCGATCGCCAGCACCGTACCCCCCAACGGGGACGTGAATCCCTATGGGATCGTCACGGTCCCCTACAGCACTGGCGCGCTGGTGCGCGGGAATACGCTCGTCAGCAACTTCAACAACGAAGAAAACCTCCAGGGGACCGGCACGACGATCGTGCAGATCACACCCGCTGGAGCGCTCTCCGTCTTCGCCAAGATCAACCCCTCAAAGCTCCCCGGCCCCTGCCCCGGCGGGGTGGGCCTGACGACCGCGCTCGCGATCCTGCCGGGTGGGTATGTGGTCGTCGGCAGCCTGCCCACGAGCAACGGCCAGGCGGCCACCGCGGAAGCGGGCTGTCTGATCGTGCTCGACAGCTGGGGTCACGTGGTGCAGACGATCTCCGGCCCGCCGATCAACGGTCCCTGGGACATGACGGCGGTCGACCAGGGCTTTGGCGCCACGCTGTTCGTCACCAACGTGCTCAACGGCACCGTCGCCTCGGGCGAAACCCCCACCGACCAAGGCACAGTGGTGCGCATCCGCGTACAGCCCCGCTTTGGCCGCGGACTGCGGGTGACCAGCGAGGAAGTGATCGCCGAAGGCTTCCCCGAGCGCACCGACCCCGCGGCGCTCGTGGTCGGCCCCACCGGCGTGGGGCTGGGCGAGGAAGGCACGCTGTACGTCGCCGACACCCAGGACAGCCGGATCGCGGCGGTCCCCGGCGCCCTGTACCGCCAGACGCCACAGGGCGAAGGCGGGATCACGGTGGCCACCGGCGGCTACCTGAACAGCCCGCTGGGACTGACGATCACCCCCAACGACGACATCCTCACCGCCAACGGCGGGGACGGCAACTTCGTCGAGACCACCCCGGTGGGGGCCGAGTTCCAGCCCTTCGACACCGGCGCCGGCGGGGGCGGGCTGTTCGGACTCACCGTCGCACCCCGCAACCAGGGCGTGCTGTTCGTCAACGACACCAATAACACGCTCGAACTGCTGCACTGAGCGCAGGGCCTCGCAGCTGGACGGGCCATTGCCTTGGCCCGTCCAGCTGTTGTGGGCTGTGTCTTCTTTTTGAGCCCGACACGTGCGCGCGCGAGGTGCGCGTGTGCGCGCCCGCGCGGCAGGACATTTTGAAAGATGCTTGTCGCGAGATGCTTGCCACGCACCCCACCTGCTCGGAGTACCCTTCCAGCATGCCCACCGAGCAGGACTTCGACCTCTCCGCCGCCGGTCTGCGCGCGGACGGTACCGACCTTCGGATCTCCGTCGAGGTGCTGGCCAGCAAGCTGGAGGAGTCGCTGCCTGGCCGCATCCACGTCGAGCGTCGTGGCGGGGGCCTACTCGGCCGCGGCGAGAAGCACGTGCGCCTCGTACGGGTCGAGCTCGGCGGCAACTGCTACCAGCTGACGGTCGAGGGCGACCGCGTCGAGGGCTTCCGCGAACGTCAGGTGGGAGGCATCTCGATCAAGCGCGAGGCACTCGACCCCAGTTCATGGGTGACTGCATTGACGAGCGATCTGCAAGCGGAGGCAGAGCGCAGCACGCAGGCGCGCGCGGCGCTCGAAGAGGCTGCTGGGCTGATGGCGCGGCGGCGTGGCACCGGGGCGGGCGTGGCGCACGAGAGGCCGGCGGGCTGAGATGGCGCGGCGACGGGGCAGGGAGCCGGAAGGGCCGGCGGGCGCTGAATCGGAAGGGGCCGAAGGCCAGGAAGTGGACGAGGCCGCCGGCGCCGAAATGGCGGACCCCGGAGCCACGGCCGCCGAGCAACAGGAGTCGCTGGAGCGGATCGAACGGGGCGGGATCACGGTCGCGGCCGAGCGACGCCTGAGCGAGCTGCGCGAGAAGGGCGGCCTGTTCACCTCCGATCTCTCGGTCAACGGCTGGGCGCTCGCCCACCAACTGGGGCTGCGCCCGCTCTCGCAGGTGATGGGCAGCTCGATCTACCAAATGGGCTACCAGGGCGCATGGGGTCAGGGCGAATGGGGCGGTATGGGTCTCGCCCAGACCTACATGGTCGAGCTCACCACACTCTCGCGAGCGCTCAATGAGGTGCGCACACGCGCGCTCGGGCGACTGGCCGAGGAGGCGAAGCACGTTGGCGCCGACGCAGTCGTGGAAGTGGACACGCGCGCCGGCGAAAGCAGCTTGGAAACAGGGTCGGTCTCACTCGAACACACGGTCTTCGGCACCGCGGTCCGTCGCGAGGTTGGGCCATCCAAAGCCGACGCGCGCAAGGGCAACGGCGCGGAGCAGGGGAGCAGGCAGCACGGAAGCGGGAAACACGCAGACGGGCGGCCGGTGCTCACCGAGCTGTCGGTCGCCGACTTCTCCAAGCTGGTGCGGGGCGGCTTCGAGCCGCTCGGGATCGTCGCGTGGAGCTCGGTGTTCTTCGCCAGCTACAACTTCGGCCCGGGGATGGTCGGCGGGGGGATGATGTCGGTGGGAGGGATGCAGAACTTCGAGCTGCGCGAGTTCACACGGGCCTTTTACAACGCGCGCGAGAGCGTGATGGGTGAGCTGAACGCGCAGGCCTCGGCGATCGGCGCGTCGGGAATCGTCGGCGTGCGGATCGGCCACCGTGCGGTGCCCCACACGCTGGGGGGAGGGATGGGCGCCCGCGAGCGCAGCGGTCTGATGGTGACGTTCAACGCGATCGGCACCGCAATCCTCCAGACCGCAGAAACCACCCTGTACCCGCCCGAGACGACAATCGACTTGACAGCCTGAGCAGACCTCGAAGCGCCAACCCCAACCCCTCCCCCCTCCTCCCTTGCTCCTTTCCCCCTCCCCACCACAATCGACCCGACAGGCTGAGCAGACCTCGAAGCGCCAACCCCAACCCCTCCCCCCTCCTCCCTTGCTCCTTTCCCCCTCCCCACCACAATCGACCCGACAGGCTGAGCAGACCTCGAAGCGCCAACCCCAACCCCTCCCCCCTCCTCCCTTGCTCCTTTCCCCCTCCCCACCACAATCGACCCGACAGGCTGAGCAGACCTCGAAGCGCCAACCCCAACCCCTCCCCCCTCCTCCTTATCTCCTTTCCCCCTCCCCACCACGATCGACCTGACATCCTGAACATGAGCCCGGGAGCCCACAACGTATGAGCGACAGCGAGCAGCAGACAGAGACCTACGATCCCTCCTCACTGGAGGGTGTCCCCGAGGCCGGCCGCGCACGCCTGCAGCAGAACCGCGCGGGCCTATTCACCTCCGACCTCAGCGTCAACGAGTTCCTGCTGATCAAGCAGGCCGGCTTCGACCCCGTCGGCCTCGTGGTCGGCAGCTCGATCTACCACATCGGCATCCAGATGGCGGGCTGGAAGAAAAGCCAGGAGCTGAAAGTCCTCTCCGAGGCGATGTACGGGGCGCGCCAGCTCGCGATGACGCGCATGGAGGAGGAGGCCGACCAGCTCGGCGCCGACGGCGTCGTCGGCGTGCGCCTGGACATCGGGCGCTATGAGTGGGGCCAGGACATGGCCGAGTTCATCGCGATCGGCACCGCCGTCAAGCACCGCGAGGGCGAGATGCACCGCGCCCCCAACGGCCGCCCCTTCACCAGCGACCTCTCCGGCCAGGACTTCTGGACGCTGCTGCGCACCGGGCACCGCCCCGTCGGGATGGTGATGGGCAGCTGCGTCTACCACGTCGCCCACCGCGGCATGCTCCAGTCGATGGCCCAAACCGGGCGCAACGTCGAGTTGCCCAACTTCACCCAGGCGCTGTACGACGCGCGCGAGCTGGCGATGGAGCGGATGCAGACCGAGGCACAGGCGCTCACCGCGGAGGGGATCGTCGGCGTGAAACTGAACGAGACCAGCCACGGGTGGGGCAGCCACACGATCGAGTTCTTCGCGCTCGGCACCGCGATCGTGCCGCGCGAGGGCCACGACGAGGCGATCGAGCCGCCAACGCCGGTGCTCGACCTGAGCTAGGCTTAATTTTGTATAGCGATAGTATATATGGAAAAGGGGGGTGGGTTGTTATAAAAAATTCAGAACCCGATAGCAATTGCGCACGGCTTTCGAAATTTTTGTTAGACACCTCGCCCTATTGCAATAGCTATACAGCCTCTCTATTCAATCGATCCACCGCCATGCCGAAAGCACACTGAACGGAGCCAACATGAGCATCGTCCTCACCGAAGACCGCGACGCGGTCCGGCACGTGATCCTAAACCGCCCCGAGAAGCGCAACGCGATGAGCCAGCAGCTGCTGCGCGCGCTCGCGCAGGCGCTGCGCGAGGCCGCCGCCGAGGAGTCGGTCCACTGCGTGGTGCTGCGCGGCGAGGGCAAGGTGTTCTCGGCCGGCGTCGACCTCGTCGAGCTGATCGCCTCCGCGCAGACGCCGGGCAAGCTGCGCCCCTTCCGCGAGACCTTCCTGGAGTGCGCCAACCTCTGCGAAGAGATGGCCAAGCCGGTGATCTGCCAGATCCACCACACCTGTGTCGGCGGCGCCCTGGAGGTCGCACTCGGCTGCGACCTGCGGATCGCCTCCGAGGACTCCCAGTTCAGCCTGCCCGAGGTGAAGTTCGGAATCATCCCCGACGTCGGCGGCTCCAGCCGGCTGCCGGCGGTGGTCGGCCTCGGCCGCGCCAAGGAGCTGATCATGACCGCGCGTACGATCGACGCCACCGAGGCCGAGCGGATCGGCCTGATCAACCGCGTCGTCGCACCCGAGGAGCTGGAGCAGGCCGTTGAGGCGCTGACCGAAGAGCTGCTCGCCAACTCGCACGTGGCGGTCGGCCGCGCCAAGCGCGTGATCGACGCCTCGGCCCGCCCGGCGCTCGCCGCGACGCTGGAGATGGAGGTCGCGGTGCAGGAGTACTGCGCGGCGGCGATGCGCGAGAGCGCCCGGGCGCAGAGCGAGGCGCAGGCGGCGTTGGCCTAAGCCTGGATCCACCGATAACGGGTTGAGCATCCGGTGCCGGTGACCGAGCCAGGGGCAATTGACCGAGCATCCGTAGGGTGACCCCTCGGAGCGAGGGCAATTGGTCCTGGCGATGCGTCATCCGGTGCCGGTGCGACCCCGGGATCGGTGGATCCAGGCTAAGGACCTATCCCTAGGAGGATCGGACCTAGCAGAGGTGCCTCAGACAGAAACAGCAGTCGAAAGATCTGCTGGACAAAGGCTGTACGCCAAGTCCAAAAAGCAGAAGACTCCTGCGGTGCGATTGCATGCGCGAGAGATCCCTGGTACAAGACTCGAGCGCTGCGTACAGCACAGGCATGCGCTGTGACAGCGTGTTCATATCGGTCACTACCGGGAGTCATACATCATGTTGCTCAAACGATTTGCGTTGTCATTCCTAGCGGTGCTCTGCCTATGCGCAATAGCAGTCTCCAGCGCATCCGCCAACTCCAACGAAATTGTCAACAAAGAAGGCAAAGCTCTTGTGAAAAAGGGCTTCACCGGGACGGTCGGGGAATCGGTCTTGGAAACCGTCCACAAATCAAAAATGACCTGCAAAGGGGGGAGCACCAAAGGGGTCGTCACCGGTACAAAAACGATCGAAGCAACCCTGACGCTCACTGGGTGCTCGTCGGGCGGGGCGTCGTGTCATACCGCGGGAAGCAAAGAAGGGGAAGTCGAAGCCGCCGACGCTGACTTAGTCATGTTAGAAGCCCATGAATTAATGGTCTTATCCGAGAAGCTGAAAGCCAGCATTGCCTGTGGCCTCACGGAAGTCAAGACCGAAGGCAGCTTCCTGATACCGGTCGGCAGCTCGCAGGAAGATCATCTCAAAACTGAATACAAATTTACGGCGGCACAGAAAGAAGGCATACAGATACCGACAGAATATGTAAACACGAAACTCGAAAAAATCAAAGTAACGCTCGAAGCGGCGTTCGGCGAAGGCTTCGTTCAGGCAGGCGTGGCGACGACCCTAGCGATACAATTCGAAGAAGAAGCCAAGTTCATTTAACCCGGATCGTGCGTATTGGCAACCCACGCCCCGGCCGGCCCGGGCCGGGGCGTGGCCTTCGAGCGTCTCGTCGAAGTCGACGCTCTGAATGCTCACGGCTCGCCCCACGCCACCGGCCCCGCCACCAGCGTGTGGCTGCCCAGCGGCCGGCCGAGAATCTCCTGAGCTCGCCGCGCGCACTCGATCAGCGCGGGGAGGTCGATGCCGGTCGCATGGCCCATCTCGTGCAGCATCGAGACGAGGTCCTCGGTGGCGATGTTGCCCGTGGCACCGGCCGGGACCGGGCAGCCGCCCAGCTCACCAAAGCTCGCCTCAAAGCTCGTGACCCCGGCCTGCAGTGCGGCGAGCGCATTGGCCAGGCCCGCGCCGCGCGTGTTGTGGAAATGCGCGGTCAGCTCAACGCCGTCGTGGCCCACACCGCCGCTACCACTCGCGACCCCCTCGCCGCCCGCGCCGCCCCCGCCGCCCATGCCGCCAGCCGCGGCGTCGCCGACGGCTCGGGCTCGGCCCCCAAGACGCTCGAAGGCCAGCGCGAAAAACTCGCCCACCTGGCGAGGATTCGCCATCCCCGTGGTGTCGCCAAACCCGATCTCCTGCGCGCCGGCGTCGCGCAGACGGGCCGCGATGTCCAGCACGCGCTCGGGCGGCACGTGCCCCTCGTAGGGACAGCCGAACGAGGTCGAGATCACACCCTCGCAGCGCAACCCCTCCGCGCGGGCGCGCGTCAGCACGACCTCGAGGCCGGCGAGCGACTCGGCGATCGAGCGGTTGACGTTGCGGCGGTTGTGCGTCTCGGAGGCGGAGAGGAACACGTTGATCTCGTCAAACGCCGGCCGCACGCGGGGGGCGTCGGCACCGGGCGTGGCGGGAACGCCCACGCCACCGGCCGAAGCCGGGTGACGCTCGCCTTTGGCGAGCATCCCCGTTTCGGCCAGCTCCCGCAGCGCCAGCGCCCGCTCGAGGCCCCGCTCGTTGGGGATCAGCACGCTGACCGCGACCCCCTCGGGAATGTTCACGCGCTGGAGCACCTCCTCGGCGTCGGCCAGCTGCGGGATCACGTCAGCCCGTACGAAGCTCGTCACCTCCAGCCGCCGCAGCCCGGTGCGCGCAAGCGCGTCGATCAGCTCGATCTTCAGCTCGGTGGGGATCGCCTCGGGCTCATTCTGAAAGCCATCGCGCGGGCCGACCTCCCTGATGCGGATCGAGTCCCCCATCCCTGATCCTTATTTCCCGGGCAGTGCATGCACTGCCCGAAACGGGGATTCACGCCAAAGGCGTGTGTCCCCCGGCTTCGGTCGGCCGGACGGCGCATGCGCCGTCCGGGCACTCGCCGCATGCGGCGAGTGCAACATCACCACATCGACAGGCCGCCGCTCACGCCGAGCGTTTGGCCGGTCACGTACGAGGCGTCGTCACACGCGAGGAACGCGATCGCCGCGGCGACCTCCTCGGGCTCCCCGGCGCGCTTCAGCTGAGTGGTATCGACCATCCCCTGCTTGAGCCGCTCGCCGATCTCCCCGTACACCTTCGGCGCGGCGTTCAGCAGCGGCGTCTCGATCGGGCCGGGGGCGACGGCGTTGACGCGCACGCGGTAACGCGCCGCCTCGCGCGCGATCGCCTTGGTGAAGCCGATCACACCCGCCTTCGCGGCGCTGTAGATCGCCGAGCCCTGCGAGCCGACGCGCCCGGCCTCCGAGGAGACGTTGACGATCGCCCCCGCCCGGCGCTCCTGCATCCCCGGCAGCACCGCGTGGGTGACCGCGATCACGCCGCGCAGGTTGACGCCCAACACGAAGTCCCACAGGCCGGGGTCGGTCTTGACGAAGAACGAGAAGAGGTCGGTGCCGGCGTTGTTGACGAGCACGTCGATCGGCCCGAGCTGCTCCTCGGTGGCGGCCACGGCGGCGGCGATCGAGTCGAGATCGGTCACGTCCATCGCGAGGCCCACGCCGTCGAGCTCGCCGGCGATCGCCTTCGCGCCCTCCTCATTGAGGTCGCCCACGGCCACGCGCGCGCCCTCGGCCGCCAGCCGCCGCGCGGTGGCGGCGCCGATGCCCGACGCGCCGCCGGTAATCAGTGCGATCTTGCCCTCCAGCCTCATGTCGATCGGCTAAGGGTACCCACCACCGGAATAACGTGCCCACCCAATCGGATTGGTGTGTCGACCAATCCGGAATAGATCCGGTCGACTGAGGGGTCAACCCGATCTCCTCCGCCAGTTTTGCCCTGGACCATGGGAGGCGGCACTGCCCAACTCCGATCGAGCCCTCATAGTTCGGTGGACCGGGCGCCCCGCCCTATTCGGGAAGAATCTTTCCTGCTATCTTTATTCTTCCAATGCCACTGAACATCAAGGACCCTCAGACCGACGGCCTCGTGCGCGAGCTCGCGCAGTCCACAGGCGAGACGATTACGCAAGCCGTGGAGGTGGCCGTGACCGAACGGCTGGATCGGCTGCGCGCGGGTCACCCATCCCGACATCTGGCCGACGAGCTCGACCGGATCGCTCTGCGCTGTGCCGCCCTGCCGCTGTTGGACACGCGCGCCGACGATGAGATCCTCGGCTACGACGAGCACGGCCTGCCGAGCTGATGGTGCTCGACAGCTCGGCGGTCATCGCCATCCTCTTCGACGAGCCCGAGCGCAGCGCGTTCACGCAGGCGATTGAGCGCGATCCACGCAGGTTGATCTCGGCCGGAAACCTGCTGGAGTGCGCCCTTCTCACCGAGGCCCGACGAGGAGAGGCAGCCGGCCGAGAGCTCGATCTCCTGCTGCATCGCGCGGCGGTGCAAACCATCGCCGTGGACGCCGATCACGTGGAGCTGGCACGATCGGCATGGCGGCGCTTCGGCAAGGGCCGTCATCCGGCTGCGCTCAACTTCGGCGATTGCTTCGCCTATGCGCTGTCGGCGAGCACCGGAGAGGCTCTGCTCTTCAAGGGCCAAGACTTCGCGCGCACTGACGTCGCGGTGGTTTCGCTCGAGCCGACCGGCGAGCAGACACCTCGCGAGCCCTCCTGAGCCACGATGCGAACCGCCGCGATCCTGCCCGTCAAGCGCTTCTCGGAAGCCAAGCAGCGCCTCGGACAGAGCGTGGCCGACCCGTTGCGGCGGGATCTCGCCCGCGCGATGGTCGGGGATGTGTTGAGCGCGCTGCGCGACTGCGCCGCGCTCGAGCGCACGATCGTGGTGACGTGCGAGGAGTCGGTCGCCGCCGCAGCACGCTACCTCGGGGTGATCGTCGTGCCGGACGCCGCCGAAGCGGGGCAGAGCGCCGCCGTGGCAGCAGGGATCGAGCGCGCCGTGGCGGAGGGCTTCGCCCGGGGGCTGTGCATCCCCGGAGACTGTCCGGCGCTCGACCCGAGCGAGGTCGCCGCGCTGCTGGAGGCGCCGCCTGCCGGCCCGGTCGAGGTCGTGGTCGTCCCCGACCGCCACGGCACCGGCACCAACGGGCTGCTGCTCACCCCGCCGAGCGCGATCTCCCCGAGCTTCGGGCCGGACAGCTGCGAACGCCACATCGGGCTTGCGCGGGAGGCCGGGGTGGCCTGCCGGGTCGAGCGGGTACCCTCGCTGCTGCTCGACATCGACACCGGCGCGGACCTCGCCGCGTTGCGCGAGCGGCTGGCCGGCGAACCACGGGCCAGGGCACGGCGAACCCGTAAGGTTCTCGGGGTGCCGCTGCGGCCGTCGCGGGCTGCCTGACGCCGGGTCGTGTGGGTGGTGCCCATCCGCTCGGCGGATATGAACCTATCCGCTGAACAGATATGAGAGAGAGAATTTGGCACTCATATACTCGATCGCCGTGTCCCCCAACCGCTCCCCCGCATGCCCCCGCAGGTAGAGATCGTCATCCTCGCCGGCGGCACCGGCGGCGCGAAGCTCGCACGTGGGATGCAGGACGTCGTGGGGGCCGAGCGGCTGGCGGTGGTGGCCAATCCCGGCGACGACATCGAGATCTACGGCACGTACGTCTCCCCGGATCCGGACCTGATCTCCTTCTGGCTGGCCGACCTGATCGACGCGCGCGGGTGGGGCCTGGAGGGCGACACGTTCAACGTGATGGACGGCCTGCGGGCGCTCGGGGTCGATGTGTGGTTCAACCTCGGCGACCGCGACCTCGCATGGTGTGTGGAGCGCACGCGGCTACTCGCCCAGGGCCTCTCTCCCACCGCGGTGCTTGGGCGGCTGAACGAGGCGATCGGCGTACGCGCGCGGGTGCTGCCCGCTAGCGACGATCCGGTTCGCACGTGGGTGCTCACGACCGAGGGCTGGCGCTCCTTTCAGGACTTCATGATTCGCATGGGAGCCGCGAGCCTCGTGGAGGGCCTCGAGTTCCGCGGCGCCGAGGAGGCCGCGCCGAGCCCCGCGGTACTGGAGGCGATCGCTGGTGCACGCGCGATCGTGATCGGCCCCTCCAACCCGCTCGCCTCGATCGCCCCGATTCTCGCGATCCCCGGCATCCGCGAGGCGCTGCTCGCTGCCGACGCTCCCCTGCTTGCCGTCAGCCCGATCGTCGGCGGGGAGGTGCTGAAGGGCCCCACGGCGTCGTTCATGGCGTTCGCTGCGCTGGAGTGCAGCGCCCGGGGCGTGGCCGACTTCTACGGCGAGCTGCTCGACGGGATCGTCGCCGACGAGCCGGTGGAGGGTTTCGCGACGCTCGATATCGACACCCGCATGGACGACGCCGCCACCCGCGCGCGCGTAGCCGAGCAGACGCTCGCGTTCGCCGACTCGCTGGCGGGGTGAGCGTGGGGTTGCACATGTTTTTTTGGACCCCTATCCTTCATTTTGTAAAGTGGCTAGGGGCGTTTTGGATGACATTACCCCCACCGCTCCTCCCGAGTTGAGCACGCGGGCGGGCAGCCTCCTCGCCCTCGCTTGTCCATCCTCCCGACCGCCGATCACTATGGTTGCGGCGTGACCGATCCACCTGCCCCCGTCTGCATCATCGGCGCCTCCGGCGCGCTCGGCTTCGGGCTGGCGCTCCGCCTCGGCCGCGCGGGCGTGCCGATCGCGATCGGCTCGCGCAGCGCCGATCGCGCCGCCGAGACCGTGGAGCGCGCGCGGGCCGCGGTCCCAGATGGCTCGTTCACAGGCTACGAGAACGCCGACGCGGTGTCCCACGCGGAGACCGTGATCCTGAGCGTGCCGTTCCGCAACCAGTCGGAGATGCTCACCAACCTGAAGGGCGCGCTGCACCCCGGCCAGCTGCTGATCGACGCCACCGTGCCGCTCGCGGCCGCCCACAGCGGCAAGGCCACGCGCATGCTCGGCGTGTGGCAGGGCTCCGCCGCTCAGCAGGCCAAGGAGATGGCGCCCGAGGGCGTGCGCGTCGTCTCTGCCCTACACACCGTCAGTGCGGCCTCGCTCAGCGACCTCGACCACGAGCTCGCCGAGGACGTCCTACTCTGCGGCGACGCACGCGCCGACAAGCGCGAGGCTGCCGTGCTGATCGAGCGGATCGAGGGGCTGCGCTGCGTGGACTGCGGGCGCCTGGAGATGGCCCGCATCACCGAGTCGCTCACGGCGCTGCTGATCGCCGTCAACGCCCGCTACAAGGCGCACGCGGGGATCCACCTCACAGGGTTGCCCGAGAAACTCTGGGAGTAGAGAAGCGCACGCACCCCGCCGTACTGGATGACGAGCGAGCGTACCGTCCCAAGCGCGGCGTACGTTGTTGGGCATGTACTTGACACCCGACACCGCACCGCCTCCAACGAGGCCACCGACGCCTGGGCCCAAGCCAAGCGCATATATACCTCCGCCTGATGGTATATACTGCTTTAATATGGCCAAGCACCTGGTGGACATAGATGAGCAGGCTCTGCGGAATGCACGGATCCGGCTGGGCGCCGACACGATCAAGGAAACGGTCAACCGCGCGCTGCGGTTGGCCGGCGGCGATCGTGAGGACGCGGTGAAAAGGCGTCTCGACGCACTCGCCCACGCCGATCTGCTGCCCCGCGAGCAGGCATGGCGCTGACGCATCTGCTGGACACCAGCGTCCTCACCCGGCTGCGCGAGCCGGCGGTCCGCAAGGCGATCGAGCCCCGCGCGCGCAGGGGCGAGCTCGCGCGCGCGGGGATCAGCGATCTGGAGATCGGCTTCTCTGCCCGCAACACCGCGGAGTGGGATCGCCTGACCGACGCCGTCGAAGCCTTCGAGCTCCTCGAGACCGCGGCTGAGCACGTCCGTCGCGCAAGGCAGACGCAGCGGCTGCTCGCCTCCCGGCACCAGCGCGGGCGCAAGCTGCCCGACCTGCTCGTCGCCGCCGCTGCCGAGGCTCGCGGACTGACGGTCCTGCACTACGACGCCGACTTCGACCTGATCGCGGCGGCCACCGGACAACCGTGCGAGTGGGTCGTGCCAGCCGGCTCAGTGGATTAAGGGCGTATCCCGGCGAGCCCGCACACTGGATGCGGCCGATTGCCTTCCCCTTCGTAGCAGTCTCGGCCTGGCAGTTGATGGTCGCCCGGGCGGTCAGCGCCTCAGCCCTTCACGGCAGCCTTGCTCTCATACCACTCATGTAGCGCGCCGATCGCGCCGCCGATCACGCGGTCGAAGAAGGTCTCGCGGTCGTTCTCGTGCGGCAGCGGCTCGGACGGGACGTCGACTTCGAGGAACTCGCACAGCGGCTCCCACCCTTCGCCGACGTGCCAGACGAGCAACCGCTCCGGCGGCACCGTGCGCTTGACCTCCTCGTTGTGGCGCTCGAACTGCTCGATCAGCTGCGCCGGCTCCTGCCAGCCGTCGGCGAACGTGCCTTCCGGGCCCCAGAACATCCGCTCGACGAGATCGAGGTAACGCCGCCAGCGAGGGTCGATCTCGCCGCGGGCGCTGGCGAGCAGGCGCATCAGCTCCTCGCCGTGGCTCAGCCCGACGATCGTTTCGCGGAAGCTGGGCTCCCAGGACTCGGGCTTGCGCGTGCTCAGCAGCACCTTGGCGTCGGGGTAGACGTCGATCAGCTCCTTGTAGAAGTAGCCGCCGGGCCAGTCGGCGGTCGCCTCGTAGCCGTCGAACACCTCGTCCCACGGCCCCTCGCCGTCCATCGCGCGGTTCCACAGCTCGACCTGGTCGAGGTCGGCGAGCACGTTGACCCAGTGGTAGCACGGGGCGAGTCCGAGCTGCTCGAACGCCAGTTTCTGCGTGAGGGTGCCCGTCCGGGGCAGGCCCGCTCCGATCAGCTTCATATACTCATCCGCTCCTTTGTGGGGTCGTCGTCGGTGGCGCTGCATCATGGCGTGCACAGCGCAACTGCCGCATGGCACGCCGGTTCTCACGATATTCTGTTGTCGTGTTGTGATTCCCAACGTGGCCTAACACAACACTAACGTCCACTCGCAAACCAAGGTAGAGCTTGAGCGCAATCGACACCAGCACCCTACGCCCGCCGGCGGTCGCACGCCCGATGGGCGGGGCGGGAGAGCTTCCAGTCAAGACCGGCCCACGCATTGCCGGGCTGGCGGTCTCCGACGGCGAGCATGTCCTCTCCCAGGATCAGGTCCTCGACCGGCTGGGCCTGCGCGGCGACGAGTTCGCCGAGGGCATCTTCGCCCGCTGCGGCGTCAGGCGGCGCCACCTGGAGCTGGACGACGACTTCCTGAGGCGCGACCTGCAGGGACGTGCAGCCGCGGTCGAGGCGCAGCTGATGCGCCACTCGATCCGCGCGGTGGACGCGCTTGGGATCGACCCCACGAAGATCGGCACCGTCCTCAGCTCCAGCCTCTACTCGCTCGGCCTGCCCACGATCGCCCACCGGCTGGTGGACCGCTACGAGATGGAGCCCACCACCGACAAGTACCACATCACCGGCGTGGCCTGCGCGAGCGCGGTGCCGCTGATGCGGATGGCCACCGGGATGCTGCAGCAGCATCCCGGGCGCGACTGCCTGGTCGTGGGGGCCGAGAGCATGAGCAGCATTCTCACGCGTGCCACCCCCGGCGACCCGCGCGCCAAGACCGTCGGCTCCTCGATCTTCGGCGACGGTTGCGCCGCGGCGGTGCTCTCCGCCGATCCCGACGCGAGCGGGCCGATGGTTCTCGCCACCCAGGTCCACCAGATCGGCGGCACGCTCGACGCCGTGAGCCTCGCGTTATCCGAGCAGGACACCTACCTGCACCTCGTGCGCGAGCTGCCCGACCTCGCCGGCGCAGGGCTGCCGGGGGTGGCGGAGAAATTCCTGCGCCAGCACCGCGTGGAGCACGCGGAGATCGACCACTGGATGGTGCACCCGGGCGGGCGGCGGATCATCGAGAACATCCAGCGCGCCCTTGAGCTCTCCGACGAGCAGACCGCGACCAGCTGGGAGGCGCTCGCCAACCACGGCAACGTCGGCACCCCCTCGATCTTCTACGTGCTCGCAGACACGATCGAGCGCTGCCGGCCCCAACCGGGGGAGCGTGGCCTGGCGGTGACGATCGGCCCCGGCGTGACCGTCGGGCTGATGCTGCTGCAGTGGTGATATCCGCTCGCGCGCTTAGCGACATACCCGAGGTGAGCGCCGGGGACGATCTGGCGGCGCTGATCGTCGAGGCCCTCGACACCGAACTGAGCGACGACGGGCAGGTGTTGGCGATCGCCCATAAGGTCGTCTCGAAGGCCGAGGGCGCTGTGGTTGCACTCGCCGGGGTTACTCCGTCTGGGCGAGCTCACGAGATCGCCTCCGAACAGGGCAAGGATCCGCGGGCCGTGCAGGTCGTGCTCGACCAGTCCAGCGAAGTGCTCCGTACCGCGAATGGAGTGCTGATCTGCCGCACCCACCACGGCTTCGTCTGCGCCAACGCCGGCGTGGACGCCTCCAACGCCGCCAGTGCCGACACGCTGATCGTGCTGCCGCGGGACCCTGACGCCTCCGCGCGGCGCCTGCGCGCTCGTCTGCAAGAGCTGACCGGCGCTCACCCAGCCGTGCTGATCACCGACAGCTTCGGCCGCGCTTGGCGCCACGGACAGTGCGACGTCGCGATCGGCTGCGCCGGCTTGGCGCCGCTCGACGATTGGCGCGGGCGCACCGACACCGCCGGCATGGCGCTGCGCGCCACCTGGCTGGCCGTAGCTGACGCTATCGCTGCAACCGCCGACCTCGCGCGTGCCAAGGACTCGCGCGAGCCCGTGGTGATCCTCGGCGGGCTGGAGCGGTTCGTCACCGAGGAGGACGGCCTCGGGGCGGTCACGCTGCTGCGCCCGCTCGACGAGGATCTCTTCCGTTAGACGGCGACCGGGTGGGGCGTATCCGTTCCTGACGCCGCACGGTGGGCGTCCGCGTGCTGGTTGCACGTGGACGAACACCGGGTGGCGTCATCCGGCAGCTCGTAGCGCCGCCGGATGTCGTACAGCGTCGTGCGCTCGGCCGCAGGCCTCCCCGCGGCATGCGCGGCGGCGATCAGCTGCTCGGGCTCCAGGCGCGTGCCGTGGTAGGAGCCGGCGAGGCGGCTGATCGACTCCTCCATCAGCGTCCCCCCCAGGTCGTTGACGCCCCAGCGCAGCGACTCCGTGGCCGCGTCGAGACCCATCTTCACCCATGAGGCCTGCACGCTGCGCACGCTGCGACCCAGCGCCAGGCGGAAGACGGCGGTGTGCTTGAGGTTCTCCTCGCGCGAGATCTCCTCCACGCCGTGCGTGCGCCCGAGCAGCGTCTGGAAGGGAATGAAGGAGAGCGGCACGAACTCGGTGATCCCCCCCGTGCGCTCCTGCAGCTCGCGTACCACGCGCATGTGCTCGGCGAGCTCCCACGGCTCCTCGATGTGCCCGAACATCACCGTCGCCGTCGAGCGCAGCCCGGCCGCGTGCGAGGCTTCGATGATCTGCACCCAGCGACTGACCGGCAGCTTGTTCGGCGAGATCCGTTCGCGCACGCCGTCGTGCAGCACCTCCGCGGCGGTGCCCGGCGTTGAGCCGAGGCCCGCGTCGCGCAGGCGCGCGAACACCTCGGCCGGCTGCTCCCCCGAGATGTCACACATGTGCGCGATCTCCATCGGGCTGTAGGCGTGCAGGTGGATGTCCACACCCTCCGCCGCCGCGGTGCGCTTGGCGAGCCGCAACCACCCCAGGTAGTCATCGAGGCTCCAATCGGGATGGATGCCCGACTGGATGCACAGCTCCGTCGCGCCGAACTCCATCGCCTCGCGCACCCGGCGCGCGAACTCCTGCTCGTCGTGTTCGTAGGCGTCGGGCGATCGCTTGCCCTGGCCGAAGCCGCAGAAGGCGCACCCCACGGTGCAGACGTTCGAGACGTTGATGTTGCGGTTGACGACGAACGTGACCGTCTCGCTCGCGAGCTCCGCGCGCAGCTCGTCGGCGGCCACGCGCAGCTCCTCGATCGCCTCCGGCCGCGTCTCGGCGAACATCGCCGTCAGCTCCTCGGGCGTCAATGCCAGCCCGTCGCGGGCGCGCTCGGTCGCCCCCACGACCAGGTCCGGGCGGATCGGCGGAGCGCCGCTTGCGGTCGGGTCGGTGCGGCCGGAGCCACGCCGCGGGATGAAGCTCCAGTACTTGACCTTGATCGTGTCCATCACGGCCGGCGCCACCCACTCGGGGTCGATGTAGCGCGGGTACACGCACAGCCGCTCGGTCAGCGCCACCCCGTCCTTCTGCAGCTGCTTGCGCACCTGATGCGGCGAGGGAAAGGGATGCTCGGGAGAGATGTGGTCCCCGTTGGCCGACAGCCCGCCGAGGTCGGTCGCCCCCGCGGCCACCAGCTCCGGCCACCAGTCCGCGAGGTTCGGCGGCACCTGGATGCCGATGTCCGGCATCAGCCTCCGTGTCTCCCCGATCAGCCGCTTCATATCGTCGATGCTCACCGGACAGGCCCACTCGGGCAGCGGCAACTGGGGGTGCAGGCGCACGTCGGTGGGGTCGCCCCCGAGGTGCTCTGCAGCAGAGCTCGCTGCGCCCCCATCCACGAGAACGGGGTCCTCATCCACACGAGCGGAGCCCCCTTTCGCGTGGGCAGAGCCCCCATCCGCGGGAACGCCCCCCACTCCCGTACGCCAGTACAGCCGCGCGGCCTCCTCCGCGATCTGTGCCGGCTCCTGGCCGTAGTAGCGCTGGTGGGGGACGAAGTTCTGCAGGATCACCTCCTGGATGTGCCCGTGCTCGGCGTGCACCGCCGCGAGCGCCTCCAGTGAGGCGACGCGCTCCTCCTCGCTCTCGCCGATCCCCACCAGGATCCCCGAGGTGAACGGGATCCGCAACTCGCCCGCCGCGCGAATCGTCGCCAAGCGCCGGGCGGGGTGCTTGGTCGGCGACCCGGCATGCACGGTGTCCATCAACCGCTCGGAGATCGACTCCAGCATCAGCCCCTGCGAGGCCGTCACCTCGCGCAGCCGCGCCAGATCCTCTCGCGAGAGAACCCCGAGGTTGGTGTGCGGCAGGATCCCCCGCTCGAGCGCCCGCTCGCACGCCCAGACGACGTAACCGGTGAAGTCATCATGCCCGTACTCCTCCAGGCGCCGTGCCACCTCGGCGTTGACCTCGGGCCGCTCGCCGGTCAACACCAGCAGCTCCTTGACTCCGCGCCGCGCCGCCCCGTCGATGATCGCCAGCACCTCGTCGGGCGCGTACAGGTGCGCCGTGTGCGTCGCGAACGCGCAGTACTTGCAGTAGCACCGGCACGTGCGCGAAAGCGACAGCGTCAGGTTGCGCGAGTACGTGACTCTCCGGCGCATCCTCCGAGTGTATGCACTCGCCCATCGGTTCGAGAGGTCGGCCACCGATCCGCCCGAAGGGGGCGGCGTCGATCCGTCCGATCCGGCTCTTAGGGTTTCTGCATGTCCGAAGATACCGTTCGTCGCGCCGTGGCCGAGATGATCGGCGCTTTCACGCTCACCTTCATCGGCGCCGGCGCCGCGGCGGCTTCGGGAGTGGTCGCCGATCCGACGCTGATCGGCGTGGCGATCGCCAACGGCCTGGCGATCGGCGTGATGGTGTGCGCGCTCGGGCACATCTCAGGCGGGCACTTCAACCCGGCGATCACCTTCGGCTTCCTGATCACGCGCAAAATCAAGCCCGCGCTCGCCGGCGTCTACTGGGTGGCGCAGTTCGGCGGCGCGGCGCTGGCGGCTCTGTTCGTCAAGGAGTTGCTGCCGCGGGCGACTACCGAAGCGGTCAAGCTCGGTGTGCCCGCCCTGGGCCACGGTGTCGACGCGAGCTCCGGCTTCCTGCTCGAGGCCGTCCTCACCTTCTTCCTCGTGTTCGTCGTGTTCGGCGCCGCGGTGGACACACGCGGACCCTTCAACGCCGTCGCCGGGCTGGCGATCGGCCTCACGATTTCGATCGACGTGCTCTTCGGAGGCCCCTTCACCGGGGCCGCGATGAACCCCTCGCGCGCGTTTGGGCCGCAGCTGGTCGGCGACCACTGGTCCAACGGCTGGGTGTGGTACGTCGGACCGGTCCTCGGCGCGTCGGTCGCGGCGCTGGTCTACCAATTCCTATACCTACGCAAGACCGAGCCCAAGCCCGAGCCACCGGCTCCCGCGGGGGCGCAGGCAGCACAGTCCTAACAAGACCCGCCATGCACGGGACTGAGGGGTAGAAAAAGAGCCTTCTCGTCGTCCCTAGCAAGGACGCAAGGAGCGTGGTGTGCTTCAGCACACGAGCGACTGAGGACGCAGCTAGGGGCGACGAGACCTATCCTGGGCGTGTGGCCCAACCCCCCCGCATCTACCTCGCACGCCACGGCCAGACCGCCTACAACGCCGAGGGCCGCTTCCAGGGCCAGGGCGCGGTGCCGCTCGACGCGACCGGCCGCGGCCAGGCGCGCGAGCTGGCCGAGCAGGCCGCGGCGTACGAGTTTGCCGTGCTGTGGTGCAGCCCGTTGCTGCGCGCCCGCGAAACAGCCGACCTCCTCGCCGCGCGCATCGGCCTCGAACCGCGGGAGGATCCACGCCTGATGGAGACCGACTCAGGCGATTGGACGGATCGCTCGTTCGCCGACGTGCAGGCCGAAGACCCCGAGGGGTTTGCGCGCTTCGCCGGCGGCGACCCGACGTTCGCCTTCCCCGGCGGCGAGTCGTTCGCCCAGCAGGGCGTGCGGGTGGCGGGCGCCTTCCACGACATCAAGCGCGCCGAGGCGCCCGCGCTCGTGGTGTGCCACGGCGGGGTGATCCGGATCGCGCTGTTTCAGCGCACCAAAGACCCGGAGGCGCTGGGCGACCGCGTCCCCAACGCGACGATCGTCCCACTCGACCCGCGCGGGTCACGGCGGCTGCATCGCGGCGATGAGGTCGGCACGCCGATCTGATCACTCTCGCGGCGCCAGTCCTGCCGAGAGAGCCTGCCACACGCCGCCTCCCCCGCCAAGCCGCCTCCCCCGCGAATCGTCCGCGGAGTGTCTACAGCGCGCGCAGGCGGCGGAACTCGTCGCGCGCGGACTGCGGGCGGCCCCACATCTGCGTGACCTCCGCGCGACCCTCCCGCACCTCACGCACCGCGAGCTCCCCCTCGATGCCCGCGTCGTCGAGCAGGCCGAGCGCGCAGTGCACCGCCGGCGCCGACGCCGCGTGGCCGAAGCGGTGGGCGACGAGCAGGCGCCAGTGCCAGTCGTGCTTGGAGTAGGGGCTGGCGTTGCACGTCACGAGGTACACCGCCGCTTCGACGTAGCGCGACTCGTCGGCGAGCCGCAGGTCGAGCTCCAGATCGGTCCAGTCGTCGGGGAGCGAGTCGACGATCCCTTGGAAGGTGTCTGCCAAACCCATCGCCACGAAGCCTACCGGGCGACGCGGCCGGGGCGACCTGGCCCTGGAACGGTGGACGCGCCCTCGGGGCTCGTATCCTCAGCCTATGGCCACCACCGACACCTTGCAGGCCGAATACGAGGCGCTGACTGTGGGCTGCGGGCTGGTGGACCGCTCCGAGCGCGGCAAGCTCGCGTTGACGGGCGCGGGCGCCGTGGAGTTCCTCAACGGGCAGGTCACCAACGAGCTGACCGACCTGCACCCCGGCGAGGGCCGCTATGCGGCCTTCCTCACCAACAAGGGCAAGATGCTCGGCGATCTGCGGATCCTCGCGGTCGGGGCCAGCGTGATGGGTGCCACAAGCGAAGCGGGCGCAGCTTCGAACGACCCGCCGAGCGAGCTGCTGCTCGACACCGAGCGTGTGGCGCTGCAAGCGCTGTTCGACATGATCCGCCGCTACAAGATCGGCTACGAGGTGGAGCTGCACAAGCGCACGCTGGAGTGTGGGCTGCTCTCGCTGATCGGCCCCGACGCGCAGGCGTGCGTCGAGCGTCTGGTAGGGGCCGAAAAAAATACATTCCACACCGAGCCTCCCCCCTGCGGCGCGCCGGGTTCCGACCCCCTACCCCACCCTCTCTCCCAACTCCCCCCGACGGAAAACGACCACACGCTCGCGGAGATCGGCGGTGCGACCGTACGACTGATCGCGACCGCCGACGGAATCGACGCGCTGTGCGAGGCCACCGACCTGGAGAGGGTGCGGGAGGCTCTCGTCGATGCCGGCGCGACCCCCGCCGGCGAGGCGGTGGCGGAGATCGTGCGCGTCGAGCGCGGCCGGCCCCGCTACGGCGTGGACATCGACGAGGGCACGATCCCCCAGGAGGCGGGCCTCAACGAGCGCGCGGTGAGCTTCACGAAGGGCTGCTACGTCGGTCAGGAGACCGTGGCACGGCTGTACTACCGGGGCAAGCCCAACCGCCATCTGCGCGGCCTGCGGTTTTCTGAGCCCTCCGATTCCGCCCCCTCGGCGGTGCCCGGCGAGGAGTTGCGACTGGGCGAGCGTCCCGTGGGCCACCTGAGCAGCGTCGTCGAGTCCCCGCGGCTGGGCACAATCGGTCTGGCGCTGGTGCGCCGTGAGGCCTCCCCGGGCGACACGCTCGCCGTCGGCGAGCACGGCGCCACCGCAGAGCTGGTCGAGCTGCCCTTCTCTGCCTGAGCATCGAGCGACGCTGGCTCGCCCGTCAGGGTGGGGCGAGCGATCTCGATGAGTCGCGGGACCGCCCATCACGGGCGAAGGGGGCGGCGTTCTCAGGAGGCGCTGGACTGCCCGTCGCCCGGCCGGCGCTCGTGCAGATGCTTGCGAATCGCCGCTTTCAGCACCTTCAGCGCGTCGGGGCGCGGCGGCGTGTCGAAGGTGCTGGAGACATTGGGGCCCCGCAGGTTGACTTTCGTGCGCTCTAGCTTCCTGCGCGGATCCTCGAAGGGATTGCGTTCAGTCATCGCCATTGTCTTCGGTCGGAACTCCCGATTCCTGAGTGTACGCTTGCCACTGCTCATTCAAAAGGTCCACGAGCTGACTGGCGAGCAGCGGCGAGAAGGAGACGCGCGAGACGACGATCCCCTGCTGCCCCTGGGGCCCGATGCGCAGGAAGTCGAGCGTGAACTCGTGCGGCGTGCGCGCAATCGACGCGGCGTTGGCCCATTTGCCGGCGAACTCCTCCGGGGGCATGATGATGTTGGGGCCCTGCTGGGACTCCTCCGGAGGGTTCTGCTCGTCCACATGGTGGAGCGTAGCGCCCCGCGGCAGGCCATGGAGGGCCTGCCCCCACCCCTCCCGCGCCCCCAACCACCCGCGCGGACGCTCCCCAATGACCCGCTCACGTCTCCCCTTGGCGCCCGGTTGTAGGATTCCTCTAGTCCCGTTCCCGACATGCGAGGTCGCACCCGTGGCAATCGACTTGCAGCAAATCTCCGAGGTGGACGCCGAGCCGGGCGAGCTGCCCAAGACGATGGCCGCGTGGGTGATTCGCCAGGAGCGCGAGGGCGAACCGAAGGACGCCTTCCAGCTCGAGGAGATCGAGGTGCCCGAGCCGGGCGCGTTCGAGGTGATCGTGCGCGTGATGGCCGCCGGCGTCAACTACAACAACGTGTGGGCCGCGCTCGGCAAGCCGGTGGGTGTGTGGCGCTACGGCGACCACCCCGAGTTCGGCCACCACATCGGCGGCAGCGACGCGTCGGGCGTCGTGTGGAAGGTCGGCCCCGGCGTGACCCGCTGGAAGCCCGGCGACGAGGTCGTGGTGCACTGCAACCAGGCCTCCTACGAGGACCCCGAGGTGCACGGCCTCGATCCGATGGCGGCGCCCTCGCAGAAGATCTGGGGGTATGAGACCACGTGGGGCTCGTTCGCCCAGTTCACGAAAGTGCAGGCCCAGCAGCTGCTGCCCAAGCCGGCCGCGCTCACCTGGGAGGAGGCCGCCTCCTATGGCCTCGTGTACTTCACGGCGTACCGCATGCTGATCACCCGCTGCAACCTGCAGGCGGGCCAGAAGGTGCTGATCTGGGGGGCCGCCGGGGGCCTTGGCGTGTTCGCCACCCAGCTGTGCGCCGCCGCCGGCGCGCACAGCGTGGGCGTCGTCTCCTCCGCGGAGAAGGGCGCGCTCGTCAAGCGCCTGGGCGCCGTGGACTTCATCGACCGCGCCGAGTTCGCCGGGATGATGCGCAAAGGCGGGGAGTCCCCCGAGGAGGAGAAGGCCCGCTTCGGTGTCTCGCGCGAATTCGCCAAGCGCGTCAAGGGGATCCTGGGCGACGCGCCCGACATCGTCTTCGAGCATGTAGGTCAGGCGACGTTCCCGACCTCGGTGTTCACCGTCAAGACGTTCGGCAAGGTCGTGATCTGCGCCGGCACCACCGGCTTCAACCTCGACTTCGACGTGCGCTACCTGTGGATGAAGCAGAAGGAGATCCTCGGCTCGCATTTTGCCAACGCCTACGAGTGCACGAAGGCCAATGAGCTGATCGACTCCGGTCAGATCCGCCCCGTGCTGTGGCGCACACTCGGCTTCGAGGGCGTCGCCGAAGCGCACCAGCTGATGCTCGAAAACAAGCACCTCGGGAAGATCTCGATCCTCGTCGGCGCCGACTCCGAGGGGCAGGGCAAGACCGCCGAGGGGCCAGGCGCGATCCATGCGGAGGTGGGGGGCTGATGGCAGGTCAGGGCAACGGCACCGTGATCGTCCCCTGGTACGCCACGGGCTTCCGCAAGGAGGACTTCGGCGCCGCGCTCGAGCAGGCCGCGGCGATCGCGCTGCGCTACGGCGCGGAGTCCTACGCCGTGTACCGCCAGCGCGACGACCGCTACCGCTACCAGCAGCTGGCGCACTTCGAGCGCTACTCCGACTGGGAGCGCTACTGGGAAGGTCCCGAGATGATCGACTTCCGGGCCAGCCACTCCTCCTGGTATCAGGTGCCAGTGCTGTACGGCTGGTGGGATCTCACCGCCGCGGGGCAAATCTCCGAGGAGACGGAGTGGGTCATCCCGCCGCCGCCCGAGCCCGATCCAGACGGCAACGGCGCGGGCAGCAGCTCAGGCGCCCCGCGCGTGCAGCACGTCTGAAATTCGCGTCTGAGACGGTCGTGGACCAAGCAGGGCTAGAACGCAGGGAGCGAAGTGTGCTCTTGCACACGAGCGACCGAGGACAACGCCCTGCGCCGTGTCCACGGCCGTCTCAGCATTTCTCGAGGGGGGCCATTGTGAGCCCCGCGCCCTTCAGCTGCTCCCAGTAGTGCTCGGCGGGCTCGCGGTGGCCGTTGTAGACCACGGCCTGCCCCGAGTTGTGGATTTGATTGGCGTATTGGTGGCCCTGCTCCAGCGTCACGCCGGGGATGAAGCGAGCCAGCGTACGGGCGACGTGATCGAAGGTGTTGTGGTCGTCGTTGCGCACGATCACCCGCCAGGCACCGTCCATGCCGGTCTGCGGGCCGGCCGCCTTCGGTAGCTCGATGGTCTCTGTCATGGCCGGCAGCATAGAGCCAGGGGCACGGCCTTACAATCAAGACATGGACAAAGATCCCCCCCACCGCCTGCCCGAGCGTGACCGCCCCTGGATGATGCGCACCTACGCGGGGCACTCCACGGCGAAGGCGTCGAACGAGCTGTACCGGCGCAACCTCGAGAAGGGCCAGACGGGGCTGTCGGTGGCGTTCGACCTGCCGACGCAGACCGGGTATGACCCGGACGACGAGTTGGCGCGGGGCGAGGTCGGCAAGGTCGGGGTGCCGATCGCTCACCGCGGTGACATGGAAGCGCTGATGGAGGGCATCCCGCTCGGCGAGATGAACACCTCGATGACGATCAACGCCACCGCGGCGTGGCTGCTGGCGCTGTACATCGTCGCCGCCGAGGCCCAGGGCGTGCCCCACGAGCGGCTGCAGGGCACCACCCAGAACGACATCATCAAGGAGTTCCTCGCGCGCGGCACCTACGCCTTCCCGCCCGCGCCCTCGATGCGGTTGATCGCCGACACGATCGCCTACACCGTCGAGCACGTGCCGAAGTGGAACCCGATCAACATCTGCTCCTACCACCTGCAGGAGGCCGGCGCCACCCCCGTGCAGGAGATCGCGTATGCAATGTCCAACGCGATCGCGGTGCTGGACGCTGTGCGGGAGAGGATTATGAGCGCCCCGCCCCGGGGGGCGGGCGCTGGCGGGATCACGCCCGGCGATCCCGCGCGGATCGCAAAGGATTCCGCTGGGATGGCCCCCGGCGAGCCCGAGCGCACCGCCGAGGATTCGGCCGGGACGTCCACCGACGATCCCGCGCGCATCGCGCAGGTGTTCGGCCGAATCTCGTTCTTCGTCAACGCCGGCGTGCGCTTCGTCGAGGAGCACGCGAAGCTGCGCGCGATGGGGATCCTGTGGGAGGAGCTGGGACGCGAGCGCTACGGCGTCACCGACCCGCGTCTGCTGCGGCTGCGCTACGGCGTGCAGGTCAACTCGCTCGGCCTCACCGAGGCACAGCCGGAGAACAACGTGCAGCGGATCGTGCTGGAGGCGCTGGCGGTGACGATCGGCCGCGACGCCCGCGCGCGGGCGATTCAGCTGCCGGCGTGGAACGAGGCGCTGGGGCTGCCGCGCCCGTGGGATCAGCAGTGGTCGCTGCGCATCCAGCAAGTCTTGGCGTACGAGACCGACATCCTCGAGTACCCCGACATCTTCGAGGGCTCGAAGGTGATGGAGGGCCTGGTGGAGGAGCTGCTGGAGGGCGCCCGTGCGGAGATGGCCGTCGTCGCCGAGCACGGCGGCGCGGTGGAGGCCGTCCCCTACATGAAGGCCGCACTGGTCGACTCCCACCGCGAGCGCCTGCGCCGGATCGAGGCGCTCGAGCAGACCGTGGTCGGCCAGAACCGCTTCACCGGGAGCGAGGAGTCGCCGCTGACGGCCGACGCCGAGGGCGGCATCCTGGTCGTGGACCCCGCCGTCGAGGCCGAGCAGATCGAGGCGGTACGTCGCTGGCGCTCCCAGCGCGACCAGGTCGCGGTGGATGCCGCGCTCGCCGAGCTGGCGCGCGCCGCGAGCGATCCTGACGAGAACCTGATGGAGCCGACGATCGCCGCGGCGCGGGCGGGCGCCACCACCGGCGAGTGGTCGGCGACGCTGCGCGAAGTGTTCGGCAGCTACCGCGCCCCCACGGGCGTGGGCGAGGCGAGCGCCCCCGCGGAGGACCAGGACCTCGACGCCCCTGGCGCCGATGGCGGCGAGGCGGCGCAGGAGCTGGCGCGGGTGCGCGAGCAGGTCGCCACGCTCGCCGAGCGTCTCGGCCGCCGCCCGAAGATCCTCGTCGGCAAGCCCGGCCTCGACGGGCACTCCAACGGCGCCGAGCAGATCGCGGTGCGCGCGCGCGACGCCGGCATGGACGTGGTGTACGAGGGGATCCGCCTCACCCCCGCGCAGATCGCCGCCTCGGCGCTGCAGGAGGGCGTGCACGTGATCGGCCTCTCGATCCTCTCCGGCTCCCACCGCGAGCTGATCCCCGCCGTGCTCGACGCACTGCGCGAGGCGGGCGTCAGCGCCCCGGTCGTCGTCGGCGGGATCATCCCCGAGCAGGACGTGGCCGCGCTGAAGCAGGCGGGCGTCGCGGCGGTGTACACGCCGAAGGATTTCGACCTCACGCGCATCATCGGCGACATCGTGGAGCTGGTCGGCGAGCGGGGCGGCGTCGCCGCCGCGGTGTAGGCCGGCCAAGCCGTGATCCGCCGCCCTCGCCGACCCATCCACCATCCACATCCGTCCACTCGCCCTCCTCGCCGGTTCACCCACCCCCAAGCGCATCTCGATCGAAGCGATAGAACGCAATGACCGACGGTGCGCAACTCGGGATTCGGCTGCGCGAGCGCGACCTGAGCGCGGCGCCGGCGACCCTCAACCTGCTCGAGAGCACCACGGCCGCCGACCGCGAGCAGGCCGCGGCGCTGCTGCGCGAGGTCTCCCCCGCGGCGCTCGGAGGCGAGGCGCAGGGACACATAATCGGTGTCACGGGCCCCCCAGGCGCGGGGAAGTCGACGCTTTTGTCGGCCCTGCTGCACGAGTGGCGGGGCGCCGCCGCCTCCCCGGGTACCGCTCCCGTTTTCTCCCCGACGGCCCCCCGTGAGGACGGGCGAGGGCGCACCGTGGCGATGCTCGCGGTGGACCCCTCCTCGCGCCGCTCCGGCGGCTCGCTGCTGGGCGACCGCGCGCGGATCGAGTTCGACCCGGCCGACCGCGGCGTGTTCATCCGCTCGACCGCCGCCGGCGAGCGGCTGGGCGGCCTCGCGTGGGGCACCCGCGCGGCGGCGCAGGCGCTGGCGGCGGCCTTCGACGTGGTCGTCGTCGAGACGGTGGGCGTGGGCCAGGCCGAGACCGAGGTGGCGGAGGTCGCCGACACCGTCGCCGTGGTCGTGCAGCCGGGCAGCGGCGACACGCTGCAGTTCCTGAAGTCGGGGATCATGGAGATCCCCGACGTGCTGGTCGTGACCAAGGCCGACCTCGGCCAGGTGGCGCTCAGCGCCCGGCGCGACCTGTCAGCGGCGCTGCGCTCGCTGGGCAGGCGTCACACCGCGGTCACGGCGGTCTCCTCGCTCGCCCCGCCTACCGGGATCGACGAGCTGCGCGGCCTCCTCGACGAGCGTTGGTCACTCCTCACCGCCAACGGGGGCGGCGAGCTCGCGGCCCGTCGTCTGCGCGCGCGCCGGGCGGGAGCGCTCACCGACTTCGCCGTGGAGCAGGGCCAGCGCGGCCTGCGCGCGCTCGGCGGACGGCGCGCGGCGGAGCGGTGGCTGGCCGAGCAGGACCCCGCGCTCGACGAGGCGGCGCTCGCGGCAGCGCTTGGAAGGCAAGATGTCGGGCTGATGGCACGCGAAGGCAAGATGTGAGGCTGATGGCACGCGATCTGGCAACGATGCTTGGAGCGTTCGTGGCCGCCAGCGCGCTGGCGGGGGCACTCGGCGCGGTCAACCTCGGCACAGCGCTGGCGTTCGGGCAGATCGGGTTTGCGATTGCGCTTGTGTACGTGCTGCTCAAGCGACGCTGAGGGTATGCTCCCCCGCGTGGGAACGGGCTGCTTCATCTCGCCGGGCAAGACGATCGAGGGCGCGATCGAGCGCGTGAAGCTCGCCGAGTCGCTCGGGTACGAGTCGGTGTATGTGACGCACATCGCGGGCTGGGAGTCGCTGACGGTGCTGACCGCGTACGCGACCGCGTCCAGCAAGATCCGGGTGGGCACGGGCGTCGTGCCGATCTACACGCGCACGCCCGCCACGATGGCGCAGACGGCGGCGACGATCGACGAGATCTCCGGCGGGCGCCTGACGCTCGGCCTAGGCGTCTCCCACCGCCCGGTGGTGGAGGGCTGGCATGGCCAGAGCATCGACCACCCCGTGCGTGAGATGCGCGAATACCTGGCGATCGTGCGCGCGATCCTGTGCGGCGAGGACCCTCCGGCCGGCGAGAAGTGGCAGACCGGCTTCCACCTCTACGGCCTCGACACGCGCCCGCAGCTGCCGATCTACGTGGCCGCCCTCTCCCCGGCGATGCTGCGTCTCGCCGGCGAGGTGGCCGACGGCGTGCTGCTGTGGCTGTGCTGCCCCGACTACATCCGCGACGTGGTGATCCCCGAGGTGACCGCGGGGCGCGAACGGGCCGGCAAGACCCTGGAGGGCTTCGACGTGGTGCCGGCGGTGCCCACCGCGCTCGTGGAGGACACCGCCGCCCCCTACGCGGCGATGCGCCGCGACCTACTCCCATACTTCGGCCTGCCCTTCTACCGCGCGATGCTCGAGCGCTCCGGCTTCGGCGCGGAGATCGAGGCGTTCGACGCCGCCGCGGGCGACGTGACGCAGATGCAGGCCGCGATCTCCGAGCGCTTCCTGACGCAGCTCACCGCGGTCGGCGACGAGTCAGCGGTGAGCGCGGGCCTGAACCGCTACCGCGACGCGGGTGCCACCACGCCATGCGTTGGCCCGATCCCCGGCAGCGATTTCGAGGCCACGCTGCGGGTAGGAATCGCGTAGCGGGAGCAGACGAGCGCGGACCCGGGCTCGCGTAGGGAAGCAGAGGAGCGCGGGCCGGGCTCACGTAGCGGCGAACGCGTCTTGTCAACCGGATGCCGTAGCATTGCGGGCTCCGAGCGCAGGCGTCGACTGGAGGCATCGATGATGAGTGCAGGCGAACAGATTTGGGGGATCGGCTGGCGAGGAAGGATCCTCGCCCTGATTGGGGTGTCGGTGTTGGCACTGGCGATCTCGCTGGTGGCGTCGGTTGCGCGCGCGGGCGCGGCGGCGCCCAAAGAAACCGACATCATGATCATCTTCGACACGAGCGGGTCGATGGAAGGGGTGCTCGAAGAAGCGAAAGAAGAAATCAAGACCCTTGTCGCCAACACCGAGGCCAGCCTTCCCAACGTCGAGTTCGGCGTCGCTAACGTCGAAGATATCCCCGGGTACGAAGGCGCGCCGCTGGAATCTCCCCTGACAGAAAAAGAATACGAAGAAAACCTCGAAAAACCGTGGCGCCTGGAGCAATCGCTTACCAATGAAGAGCCCAAGGTTGAAGAAGCGATCAATAACCTGTCCACTGACGAGGTGGAGCACGGTGGCGGCGATGGGCCGGAAGCCTATGGTCGTGCCCTGTATGAGACCGCGACCAACCCACAGGTCAAATGGCGCCCTGGCGCCAGGCACGAGATCATCCTGATCGCTGACCAAGTTCCGCACACGTCTAACGTCAACGAAGGCATACCGGCGGAATTGTGGCTAGAGAACCCGTTCGATACCGGCGAAGAATCGCAAGGCAAATTTGGCATCCCGGACACCCAGTGGAAAGAAGGGGAATCGCTGGAGTTCCATAAAACCCTCGAAAAACTTGCCGCCGAAGAAAAGCCGCTGGCGATGGTGGACTACTTCCACACGACTAGAGGCGAGTCGGAAAGCGAAAACTACATCCACTACTGGGAATACTGGGCAGCCGACACGGGTGGGCAGGCGATCACCGCCGAAGAAGGCACCAAAACGCTCGACGCCAAGCTGACCGAGATCATCAAGGAAAGCTCGGAAGGTATCCCGCCCTGCCCTCCCGGCACCGAACGCGTAGGCGCGACGCCGTGCAAAAAGAAGCCGGCTACGGTTACCCCGCCGCCGCCTCCTCCCCCACCGCCGCCGGTCCCCAATAGCGGCTTCACGATCCAGAGCATCGTCTCGAACTCGAACGGAACAGTCACGATCACGTTCGTCCCCGTCCAGCCGGGTACCGGGACGCTCGTGGTGACGGTGCCCACGGCGTCGATCGCCAGCACCTCCGCGGTGGCCGCCAAGGCGAAGAAGCCGAAGAAGTGCACGAAGGGTCAGGTCAAGATCAAAGGCAAGTGCCGCCCCTCCACAACCGTGGCCGGAACAACCACTGCCAGCGGGACGGCAGGGGTGCCGCTGAAGCTGACGGTCACCCTCTCCAGCAAGATCAAGGCGCTGCTGAAAAAGGGCAAGACGGCCCATCTCGTCGCGACCCTGACCTACACCTCATCGCTCGGTGGAACCCCCACCGTGAACACCTACACCATCACGATCAAAGGCAAGAAGTCGCACCACCACCACAAATAGCGCGGTGAATGCGGACGCATGCCGAGGGCAAGCGCCGCGTAACGTAATCCGGGTTCGCCAGACTGCAAGGTATGGTCATCCTGCTTGGCTTCGCCCTGCTCGCGGGCGCCGGCACCGCGCTCTCCCCCTGCGTGCTGCCGGTGCTGCCCGCGCTGCTCGCGTCCGGTGGTGCGGGCGGGCGGCGCCGGCCGCTGGGCGTGGTGCTGGGACTAAGCCTGACCTTCGCGATCACGATCGTCGGGATCGCGAAGGTCGCCGACGGCGTCGGCCTCGGCTCGGACCCGCTGCGCGCGGTTGCCGTGGTGGTACTTCTCGGCGCCGGCGCGGTGCTGCTGGTGCCGCGCCTCGGCGAGCGCGTGGAGGCACGCATGTCGCGCCTGGCGGCGTTCGGGCCGCGCTCGCGCGGGGATGGCTTTCGCTCGGGCCTGCTGGTGGGGGCCGCACTCGGGTTCGTCTACACCCCCTGCGCGGGGCCGATCCTCGCGGCGGTGATCTCCGTGGGGGCCGCCACCGGGCGAACCGTCGCCGTGGGGATCGCCTACACGCTCGGCTCCGCCGCGGTGCTGCTCGCGCTGACGCTCGGTGGGCGCACACTGTTCGAGCGGGTGCGCGCCGCCGGTCGCGGCCCCGCGCTGCAGCGCACGCTCGGGGCGATCATGGTGCTGACAGCGCTCCTGATCATCACCGGCGAGGACGTGCGCTTCGACCAGTACATCGCCCAGCACATCCCCGAAGTCAACCTCACCGCGTCGCTTGAGAAATCGCACGCCGTCGAAAGCCGCCTGCACGAGATCACCGGGCGCAAGTCGCACTTCACCGCGAGCGTGGGCACCCCCGTCGCCGTGCACGGCGCCAGCCAGGCGACGCTGCTGGCCGACGCCCGGCAGCTGCCCGTGGTGGCCACCGCGCCGGAATTCAAAGAAACAGAGGATTGGTTCAATACGCCGGGCGATCGGCCGCTGACGCTCGCGGGGCTGCGTGGGCGGGTGGTGCTGGTCGACTTCTGGACCTACACCTGCATCAACTGCATCCGCACGCTCCCCTACCTGAAGGCGTGGGACGCGGCCTACCGACGGGATGGCCTGACGATCGTCGGCGTCGAGACGCCCGAGTTCTCCTTCGAGCACGACGCCGCCAACGTTGCGAGCGCGATCTCCACGTTCGGGATCAAATACCCGGTGGTGCAAGACAACGAATACGGCACGTGGGACGCCTACAACAACGAGTACTGGCCGGCCGACTACCTGATCGACGCGCACGGCCACGTGCGCTACGTGGCCTTCGGCGAGGGCGACTACGACAAGACCGAATCGGCGATCCGCGCGCTGCTCGCCGAAGCCGGCCACCAGGTGGGCGGGAAGGGCCACCCGGCCGGCGTGATCGTGCCGAGCGACGAAGCATCGCCCGAGACCTACCTCGGCACCGCCCGCGCGCAGGGTTGGGTGAACGGCCCGGTCGCAGGCGAACACGACTACGGCTCGGGCACGCACCCCAACCTCGAACTGGACACCTTCGCCTACAGCGGCACCTGGAACATCTCCGAACAGCCCGCCGTCGCGGTCGCGAACGCGGGCATCGAAGCGAACGTGGAGGGCAGGCATGTCTACCTCGTGTTGAGCTCCGCCGGCAAAGTGCCGCGCCACGTCGAAGTGCTGCTCGAAGGCCACCGCATCCCCGCCGCCGACGCCGGCGCGGACGTTCACGACGGCATCGTGACGGTGCAGGGCGAACGCCTCTACACGCTCGTCTCGCTACCGCACGACGAACGCCACCACCTGACGCTGCGCTTCGAACCGGGGGTCACAGGGTACGCATTCACCTTCGGGTAGGTGGCATGCATACAATGGGTCCATGGAGAGCTCTGCCTCGGAGACGACCGCACGCAGTTGGCTGCGCTGCTACCGCTGCTGGTCGCAGGAGCTGGAGGTGCAGGTCCACTACGAGGGGATCCACAAGATCGACCCCGACACCGGCGAGCGCTCGGAAGTCGTGGACGAGCTGCAGGAGGCGGTGGTGCAGTGCCTGGACTGCATGCACGACCAGCCCCACCTCGGGTTCAACAACGGCCGCGTGGAGCCGATCGAGGACCGCTGGGAACGGATGATCGCGGGCACCCCCTGGGTTGCTTCGTGCACCGTGACGGTGGACGCCGAAGACGTCGAGACCTGCTCTGGGCCGGAGGCGGGCGATGCCCTCTCCTACGCCGCCTTCGGCGACCACGGCGTGCGGGAGTTCTTCACGCACGTCCGCTTCCACAAGCACGAAGACGACGCGCGCATCATCGTGCACCTGCTCGTCGAGCTGTACGCGCGCTCGCTGGAGGAGGCCACCGAAGTGCTCGAGCAGGCCGCCCGCGGCACGCTGACGATCACCTCGCTGGCCGAGGAGTCCCGCCCTCCGGCATCGACGGAAGGCGAGTCCCACTCGCACGACTAGACGGCCGATAGGCGGCGCTGGCCGATCGTCGATCTCATCGATCGACGATCGGTCTGCGTCCTCGGTCGCTCGCGTGCTTAAGCACGCCATGCGGGGTGGGTGGGCTATCTGATCCTTGCCTCGCTTGCCTCTCGACCGTCTAGTAAGGGCGCTTCGTTGCGGCCCCGGCTGCGACTCGCCCCGACTGCACGAAATCCAGAAACGCGTGCGTGAGGCGCGGGTCGAACTGGCTGCCGGCACACCGCTGCAGCTCCGCGCGGGCCTGGCGCTCGGTCAGCGGATCCCAGTAACCGCGGTTGCTCGTCATCGCCTGGTAGGCGTCGCAGATCGCGATGATCCGGGCCGCGAGGGGGATCTGCTCGCCGGCCAGCCCGTCGGGATAGCCGCTCCCGTCGTAGCGCTCGTGCGTGGCGCGTACGATCGTGGCAATCGGTCGCAGTGAGGACGCCGACGCGATGATCCGCTCGCCGATGATCGTGTGGCGCTCGATGAACGCCCGCTCCTCGCGGTCTAGCGCCTCCGGCTTGTCGAGGATCGCGTCGGGGATCGCCGCCTTGCCGATGTCGTGCAGCTCCGCCGCGGCCACCAGGTCTGCGAGGTCCCCGGCCGCCAGGCCGAGTCGCTCGCCAAGGCCCCGAGCGAGCGCGGCGACCTCGTGCACGTGGGTGTCGAGCTCGGGGTCGCGTTCGCGCAGCAGTCCGAGCAGCACGTCGCGCCACTCGCGGCTTACGGGTGGCCGGAGGGAGAGCAGCTTCTGCGCGTAGAGACGCTGATCAGCGATGCGCAGGGCCTCCTCGGCGCTCTGCGCCTCCTGCCCAAGCAACACCTCCCCATAGCAGGCACCGATCGTGAAGTGCTCGCCACTCTCCAGCAGCGCGCCGGCGAGGTCGGCGGCGAGCGCCGCCGGATCGCCCGTCACCCATAGCAACGCGCAGAACTCGTCGCCGCCGAGCCGGTAGGTGAGCCCGCCGGTGCCGGCCCGCTGCTCGAGCTTGCAGCCGAGGCGCTGCAGCAGGGCATCCCCGGCCGGGTGCCCGAACGTGTCGTTGTAATGCTTGAAGCCGTTCAGATCGAACAGCAGGAACAGCCTCGGGTTCGACGCCGTGGCCTCAGTCACAGCCAACCGGAGATCCTCGAACAGCGCCCGGCGGTTACCGAGGCCAGTGAGCGCGTCGCGGTTGGCCAGCTCACTGGTGGAGGCGATCAGGCGGATGTTCTCGGCCGAGGTGACCAGCAACCGCAGCAGAACCGCCACCAGCGCCGCCACGGCCAGCCAGATCGACGCGCCCGCGCCCCCCTCCACGCCTTCCTCCGCCAACACCCCGATCGCGATCGCCCCGGCCACTACCGGCGCGGCCATCACGGCCACAATGGTGTAGCGCTCGCGCACCCTCCCGCCGTCGGGCTGCCAGGCGGCGCAGGCCAGGATCAGGGCTCCCAGCAGCCACAGCGTGTCCAACGGGGTGCCCGCCGTATAGCCTCCATGCGCTTCCATGTAGAGGAAGAAGCCGTCGGCGACCGCCGTCACCGCAAACCCGAGGGCGATCAGGGCGAACGGGCGGTCCACCTGCCAGCCGGCGACAGTTAAGATCCCGACGACGACCGCGACCAGCAGCACGTCGGCGAGCGGATAGGCGAGGTTGAACGCCGCCTCAACCGAGCCGCCGTGTGTCGCCGCCAGCACCGGGGCGAACAGCGCGCTGCAGCCGAGCGCGCCCACCGCGAGCATGCCGCCGAGCCCGTCGAGCCACAGGCTCGCCCGCGGATGGCCGAGGCGCCGGCGCCCGAGCAGCACGATCGCCACGTACGCGCCCAGATAGAAGCAGAGGTAGAGCCCGCGCTGAACGTTCGGCTCAAGCGTTTCGCTGATCGAGGACATCACTTCCCCGGCCGCATCGCAGGAGAGGCTGAATCCGAGCGCCAGCCAGGCGACCCTCGCCGTGGCGACCGTCAGCCCGCGCGCGAGGCAGACCGCCGCGCAGCCCACCATCACCGCGTCGTACAGCCAATCGTCGAACAGCCGGTCGGTCGCTCCCCAGCCGAGCACGAGCGCGCTGTGCGCAAGATGCACGAGCACCATGAAGGCGAGCACGGCAAGGGCGCCCCTTATCCAAGCCGGCGTGTCAGGGCGCGGCAGCACCTGCCTCAGATAGCTCACTCATGGAGTATCGGCCAGCAAGCGAATCCGATTGAGGCGAAGTGCCAGGCCCCTCTTGAAACTCGGATTGTTGTCCAAACGCGGTTGGATCGTCGCCCAGGCCCAGCTTGATCGTTCTCAAGCCCTGGCCGGACCGTCGCCCAAGCTCAGGCGGATCGTCGCCCGAGCCCGGTCCGACCGTCGCCAGGCTCAGGCAAGACGCTCTTCGAGCGCCTTCAGCTGCTCACGCAGCTCCGCCGGGAGCCGCTCGAACTTGCCGAAGTGCTCGTGGAAGTGGGGCAGCTGAGCGCGCCACTCCGCGACGTCCACGCGCAGCAGCTCGGCGATGTCCGCTTCGGAGACGTCCACGCCGCGCGTGTCGAGGCCCTCCACTCCCACCGGCGGAACCAGCCCAATCGGAGTCTGTCGCGCGGCGCCGTGGCCGGCGCAGCGCGCGAACACCCACGAGAGCACGCGCGAGTTCTCGCCGAAGCCCGGCCACAGGAAGCGGCCCGACTCGTCCTTGCGGAACCAGTTGACGTAGAAGATCTTCGGCAGCTTCGCCCCTGGGGTGCGGCCAACCTCCAGCCAGTGCGCGAAGTAGTCGGCCATGTTGTAACCACAAAACGGCAGCATCGCGAACGGGTCGAAGCGCAGTTCGCCGACCGTGCCGGCCGCCGCGGCCGTCTTCTCCGAGCTCATCGTCGCGCCGAGGAACACACCGTGCTCCCAGCCGAGCGCCTCGGTCACCAGCGGTACCACCGTCGAGCGCCGCCCGCCGAACAGCATCGCGTCGATCGGCACGCCGGCGGGATCCTCCCACTCGGGCGCGATCGCCGGGGTCTGGTTGGCCTTGACGGTGAAGCGCGCGTTGGGATGCGCCGCGGGCGTGCCGCTCGCGGGCGTCCACTCGTTGCCGTGCCAGTCGGTGAGGTGCGCGGGCGGATCGGGCGTCATCCCCTCCCACCACACGTCGCCGTCGTCGGTGAGCGCACAGTTGGTGAAGACCGTGTCGTGCGCCACCATCTTGATCGCGTTGGGGTTGGTGTGCTCGCCCGTGCCGGGCGCCACGCCGAAGAAGCCGGCCTCCGGGTTGATCGCATACAGGCGGCCATCCTCGCCGAACTTCATCCAGGCGATGTCGTCGCCGATCGTCTGCACCGTCCAACCCTCGAGCGTCGGAATCAACATCGCCAGGTTGGTCTTGCCGCAGGCCGAGGGGAACGCGGCGGCAATGTACTTGACCTCGCCCTCGGGCGAGGTCAGCTTGAGGATCAGCATGTGCTCGGCCATCCAGCCCTCATCGCGCGCCATCACGGAGGCGATCCGCAGCGCGAAGCACTTCTTGCCGAGCAGCGCGTTGCCGCCGTAGCCGGAGCCGTACGACCAGATTTCGCGCGTCTCGGGGTAGTGCACGATGTACTTGTTCTCGGCGTTGCACGGCCACGACACATCCGCGTCGCCCTCGCCGAGCGGCATGCCGACGGAGTGCAGGCAGGGCACGAAGCGCCCGTCGTCGCCGAGCACATCGAGCGCCCGCTGGCCCATGCGCGTCATGACCCGCATGCTCACCGCCACGTAGGCGGAGTCGGTGAGCTGCACGCCGATGTGGCTCTTGTCCGAGCCCAACGGTCCCATCGAGAAGGGCACCACATACATCGTGCGGCCCCGCATCGAGCCCGCGAACAGCTCGGCGAGCTCTTCGCGCATCTCCTCCGGGTCGCGCCAGTTGTTGGTAGGACCGGCCTCCTCCTCGGTGGCGGAGCAGATGAAGGTGCGATCCTCCACGCGCGCCACGTCGCCGGGGTCGGAGAAGGCCAGGTAGGAGCTCGGGCGCTTGGCGTCGGAGAGGCGGCGGAAGGTGCCGGCCTGAACGAGCTGGGCACAGAGGGCGTTGTACTCCTCGGCGGAGCCGTCGCACCAGTGGATCGCCTGCGGTTCGGTGAGCGAGGCGACCTCCTCGACCCACTCCAGCAGGCGCTTGTTTTCGGTGGGGGCGTCTGAAATGGCTGTGGTTTCCATCACGGCAGCCTATCGTGCCCCGGGCCGCCGCGGCACGAGCACCAAGCGCTTGAACTCCGCCACCAGCACCCCATCTTGGTTGAGCACGCGGGTGTGGACCCTGACCGTGCCGCGGTCGGGCTTGGACTGCGACTCGCGCTTCTCCAGCACCTCCGACTCGCAGTAGAGCGTGTCTCCATGGAAGACCGGCGCGGGGTGCTTGAGCTCTTCGGTGGCAAGGTTGGCGATCGCCTTGCCGCTCACGTCGCTGACCGACATCCCCAGCGCCAGCGAGTACACCAGGGGGCCCACAACCACGTTGCGCCCCTGCTGGGATTGGTGCGCGTACACGTCGTTGATGTGCAGCGGGTGGTGGTTCATCGTGATCAGGCAGAAGAGGTGGTCGTCGGCCTCGGTCACGGTCTTCGCCGGCCAGTGCTTGTACACGGCGCCGACCTCGAACTCCTCCAGGTAGCGGCCGTAGGGGTGGGCACCGCTCGCCTCGCGGGCGGCCTGGTCGGTCTCGAAGGTGGAAGTCTCGCTGGGTGCGGTGGCGGTCTCGCTCATGGGTGTCGGTGGTCTCCCTTGGACGCTTTCTCGGTGTTGTGCGGCCCCGAAACTCTATTGAGCAAGGCCGAGCAGGTACCGTTCAGGGTAGGACAATCGAGAGAACGAAAATCAGGAGAACCCACTTGCGCAACCCCCGCGACTTCTTCAAGCCCCTCGCGATCGACGCGCCCGAGCCGGCGCGCGAGATCCCCTTCAAGCCCTCCCGGATGATCCACTTCCTGGACTTCTCGAACGAGAAGATGGTGGCGAAGGTGCCCGACATCGCCCCCACGGTGGACATCCTGCTCGGCAACCTCGAGGACGCGGTGCCGCTGGATCGCAAGGAGGCCGCCCGCGAGGGGCTGATCAAGGTCGGCAGGGAGATGGACCTCGGCGACACCGCCCTGTGGACGCGTGTCAACGAGCTCGCCTCCCCTTACTTCCTCGACGACATCACGCGGATCGTCGGCGAGATCGGCGAGAAGATCGAGGTCGTGATGGTCCCGAAGGTCGAGGGCCCGTGGGACATCCACTACGTCGACCGCCTGCTCGCCCAGCTGGAGGCCAAAGCGGGCCTCACGCGTCCGATCCTCGTGCACTGCGTGCTGGAGACCCACCTCGGCGTCGCCAACCTGGAGGAGATTGCATCCGCCTCCCCGCGCATCCAGGGGATGTCCTTCGGCCCTGCCGACCTGGCCGCGTCGCGGCGCATGAAGACCACCCGCGTCGGCGGCGGGCACCCCGGCTACCGCACGATCGCCGACCCCGACCCCGAGAACCCCGACGCCCCGCGCCCCAGCTACCAGCAGGACCCCTGGCACTACTCGATCGCGCGCATGGTCGACGCCTGCACAGCCGTGGGCGCACTGCCCTTCTACGGCCCCTACGGCGACATCAAGGACGTGGAGGGCTGCGAAACGCAGTTCCGCGCCTCCTTCCTGCTCGGCTGCGTCGGCGCCTGGTCGCTGCACCCCGTGCAGATCGCGATCGCCAAGAAGGTCTACTCGCCCGACCCAGTAGAGGTCGCCTTCGCCAAAAAGGTGATCGAGGCGATCCCCGACGGCCGCGGCGTGCACATGATCGACGGCAAGATGCAGGACGACGCCACCTGGAAGCAGTGCCAGGTGATGGTCAAGCTCGCCGAAATGCTCGCGCGCAAGGATCCGGAGCTGGCGGAGGCGTACGGGTTCGCGCCTGCCGATGAGCCGCAGCCGGCCGGGGTTTAGACGCCTCTCCATGCCGCCCGACGACCAACAGATAGAGCCGGCAAAGCCCTCGATCGACGTTGTCGCCTACCTACGCCAGCCGCAGACGGACGAAGAGCTCGAAGGCGCGGAGGAGATAACGAAAGCCATGATCGAGGAAGAGCCATGGTGAGCATGACGCGCTGAGCGTGTAGGCTTCCGCGCCGCATGAGGTTCTTCGAGTTCGAGGCGCGCGAGATCGTCAAGCGCGCCGGCATCCCCGTCACCGACTACGGCTTCACGACCGACCCCGCGCAGGCGCGCCAGATCGCCGAGCGGATCGGGGGCTCGACGGTGATCAAGTCGCAGGTGCTGACCGGGGGGCGGATGAAGGCCGGCGGCGTGAAGTTCGCCGACACGCCCGCTGAGGCCGAAGCTCACACGCGCGACATCCTCGCCCTGGAGATCAACGGGCACATGCCGCGAGGGGTGCTGGTCGACCCCAAGGCGGAGGTCGAGCAGGAGTACTACGCCGGCGTCGTGTGGGACGGCACCGCCAAGCAGCCGCTGATGCTGTTCAGCGACATGGGCGGCATCGACATCGAGCAGGTCGCCGAAGAGCACCCCGATCATGTCGGCCGCGGCCACTTCTCCACGCTCGCGCCATTCTCCGACTTCCAGGCCAAGCAGGTGATCGCCGCCGCCGGCGTCACCGGCAAGGCCCTGCAGCGTGCCACGCCGGTGCTCGCTCGTTTGGCGCAGCTGTTCCTCGATGCCGACATGACGCTCGCGGAGATCAACCCGCTGGCGCAGCTGAAGGACGGCTCGTTCGTCGCGCTCGACGCGCACATGGAGATGGAGAACGAGGGCATGCCGCGCCAGAAGGGCCTGCTCAAGGCGCTCGGCATCGGCGCGGACGAGGGCACCCGCGAGGACCACACGCCGACCGCCTTCGAAGAGGCCGTCAAGGCAATCGACGCCGCCGATCATCGTGGCGTCATCCAGGGCAAGGACACCGGCTTCAGCGGCAACATCGGCCTCGTGATCGGCGCGGGGGGCGGCTCGCTGACGCTCACCGACGCCGTGCGCCAGCAGGGCGGCAAGCCTGCCAACTACTCGGAGATCGGCGGCAATCCGTCCGTCGCCAAGGCCTGCGGCCTGGCCAAGGAGGTGCTCCAGAAAGATGGCGTGGAGAAGATCGCCGTGATGATGTCGATCGTCTCCAACACGCGCGTGGACATCGTCGCGCGCGGCGTGATCAAGGCCTGCCTGGAGCTCGGCCGGGACCCCGGCGAGACGATCGCGATCTTCCGCATCCCCGGCGCGTGGGAGGAGGAGGGCTTCAAAATCCTCGACAAGTACGGGATCGAGTACTGCGACCGCTCGGTTTCGCTGTGGGAGGCCGCCGGTCGCGCGGTTGCGAAGATCCAAGGGGCGGCCGCATGAGCAGGGATCGTTTGGGGCGCATCCGCGCAGCCCGCATATCCCTCGGACGTGCAGGCGTGGGGCATCCGGCCCCACCTCCGTGGCGGGGTAGGATGCCCCGCCCCCACGCGCCTGTTACCCCAACCCGCCGCGCGGATGATCCCCCCTTCCCCCTCCCCTCACTGCCATGAGCATCCTGATCAACCAGGACACGACGTTCATCATCCAGGGCATCACCGGCCGCGAGGCCGTCAACCTCACACGCGAGTGCCTGGACTACGGTTCGAAGATCGTCGGCGGCGTGACCCCCGGGCGCAAGGGTCGCGAGGTCCACGGTGTGCCGGTGTTCGATACCGTCGAGCAACTCGTCGAGCACAACGGGGGCGTCGTACCCGACGGCTCGGTCGTCACCGTCCCCCCCGCGGGCACGCGCGACGCCGTGTTCGAGGCGCTGCACGCCGGCATCAAGACGATCGTGATCGTCACCGAGCGGATCCCGCGCCGCGACGTCGCGATGATGGTCGAGCTGGCCGACGCCAAGGGTGCGCGGATCATCGGCCCCAACTGCCTCGGCGTGATCGTCCCGGGTGTCGCCAAGATGGGCGGCATCGGCGGCCCGGCACGCAACGCCGCCGTCGCCTACCAGCCCGGCGCGGTCGGCGTGATGAGTCGCTCCGGTGGCATGACCACTGAGATCTCCTCCACGCTGACTGCCGCGGGACTCGGGGTCTCCACGGCGGTGTCGATCGGCGGCGATGCGATCATCGGCTCGACCTACGCCGAGCTGATGCCCTACTTCGAGGCCGACGAGCAAACCGAGGCGATCGTGATCTACACCGAGCCCGGCGGCCGTATGGAGGCACAGCTGGCGCAGTGGGTCAAGGAGCACAGCTCGCGCCTGCCGATCATCGCGTTCATGGCCGGCAAGTTCATGGACGACGAGGAGATGCAGGGCATGTCCTTCGGACACGCAGGCACGATCGTCGAGGGCAAGGAGGACAGCGCGACGGAGAAGATCGCCCGCCTGGAGGCGGCCGGCATCCCCGTGGTGCAGCGGATCGACGAGATCCCCGATCTGGTCAAGACCAAGATCGCCGAACGGAGTAGCGCGCCATGAGAAAGGACGCCCTCTTCATCGCGGTCGATGTCGATGACCAGGCGGCCGCCGACGCCGAGCTGGCACGCCGATTGACCGAAGCCTGCCCGGTTGACATCTTTGCCCAGAAACCCGACGGCAGTTTGGAGATCGCGGAGCGCAACCTCGACGAGTGTGTCCTCTGCCGCCTCTGCCTCGACGCCGCTCCGGACGGCACCGTGAGGATCATCAAGCTATACGACGGCGACGCGCTGCTCGCCTGACCGCGGCATCCACTATTGTGTAGGCAGCGTCATGAACGAGAACTTCTCCCTGATCGTGATGTCCATCTTCCTGATCGCCACGATCCTGTTCCTGGCCGATCAGATCCTGTCGTACCACTAGACGGCCGATAGGCTGCGCGAGGCTGCGTCCTCAGTCGCTCGTGTACCGATCGTCGATCAGATGCGATCGACTGATCGGCCAGCACACTTCGCTCCTTGCGTCCTTGCCTCGCTTGCTGGCCGAATCGGGGATGCTCGCGTAGCGAGCGTCCCCCTATTCGGTAGGCCGTCTAGAGGAGTACTGGTATTCACGGTGTGCTAGCTGCGCGCGCGGCGGGTGCGTAGGCGCTCCTGCTGGCGCTCAACCACGTTGACGATCAGCTTCAGGAACTGCTCTGGGCCGGACGCCTTCGCCTGGCCGTAGGTGAACGCCTCAACCCAGTCCGCCACCTTCGCTTCGCGGGCCATCACGTTGAAGAACTCGCGGCGCATGTCCACGCGCAGGCGCGCGTCGCCGGCGGGGCCCTTCGTCACCTTGACCTCGGGCATCTCCAGCCGGAAGTGCTGCACGTCGCCGCGCCCTCGCAGTTCTACCCCTACCACCAGCTTGATCGGCTCGAGCGCGGGCACCTCACGGATGAACCGGCGCACCGCGAGCTCGATCAACTCCTTGGCGTCTTCTGCCATGCATACCCTCCTGTCCGCCGCTCCCGCTTACGGGATAGCCTACAGAAGACCAAATATCCGCTCTCCTACAGCTTGTGGCGCTGCAGCAGCTTGCGGCCGATCACCATCCGCTGGATCTCCGAGGTGCCCTCGCCGATCAGCAGCAGCGGGGCGTCGCGGTAGAGGCGCTCGATCTCGTACTCCTTGGAGTACCCGTACCCGCCGTGGATGCGCAGGGACTCCTCTACGCAGAAGCGCCCCGCCTCGGAGGCGAACAGCTTCGCCATCCCCGCCTCCAGGTCCGAGCGCTCGCCCGCGTCCTTCAGCCGCGCCGCACGCAGCGTGAGCAGGCGTGCCGCGTCCACCTGCGTGGCCATGTCGGCGAGCTTGAACTGGATCGCCTGGTGCTCGGCGATCGGCTTGCCAAACGTCTTGCGCTCCTGGGAGTATTTCAGCGCCAGCTCCAGCGCCCGCTGCGCGATCCCCACGCCGCGCGCGGCCACGTTGACGCGGCCGACCTCCAGCGCGTCCATCATCTGCGGGAAGCCCTTGTTCAGGCCCGCCTCCTCGCCCCCCAGGACGTTCTCCGCCGGGCAGCGATACCCATCGAACACCAGCTCCGTCGACTCCACGCCCTTGTAGCCCATCTTCTTGATCTTCGGCGGCACCGTCAGGCCGGCGTACTCGCCTGAGTTCTCGCCGGCGCCGGGCTCTTTTTCGGCGATGAAGCACGTGAAGCCCTTGTGGCGCGGCTGCGCCTCGGGGTCGGTCTTCACCAGCACAAACACCAGCGAGGAGAGCAGCCCGTTGGTGACCCACATCTTCTGGCCGTTGATCTCGTACTTCCCGTCTTCGCCCTTCTTGGCGGAGGTCTTGATCGCCTGCACATCGCTGCCGAGCTCCGGCTCCGAGAGCGAGAACGCCGCCCGGATCTCGCCCGTGGCCATCCGCGGCAGGTACTTCTGGCGCTGCTCCTCGCTGCCGAACTTCATCAGCAGGTAGCTGCCGATGAAGTGCGTGTTGACGACCCCCGAGATCGAGATCCATCCGCGCGAGAGCTCCTCGACGATCATCGCGTACGTAGTCAAGTCCAGCCCCATCCCCCCGTACTCCTCGGGGATCGTCACCCCGAACAGCCCCAGCTCCTTCATCTGCTCCACGATCGGCTCCGGGAAAGAGTCCTCGTGGTCGAAGTGCTCGGCGTTGGGGATGATCTGCTCGTCGGCGAACTGGCGCACCATCTCGGTGATCGCCTTCTGCTCGTCGGTCTTCTCCGTGTACGGCGACGGGGCTACAGCCATGTCTCGGGCGCTCCAGGTGTCGGGGGTCGGCGGGGACTTGGAGGATACCGGCGCGAGCGAGCCTGGCAGACTGGGGCGCCTCGTGAACTTCGTCAGGGACGTGCTCGACCGCCTGCCCCCCGACCAGCCGGCGCTGGTGGAGCTCACCCGCGATGGTGGGCGCCGCGAGTGGAGCTTCGGCGAGGTCTCCGAGCGCGCCGCCCGCCTCGCCGGGGCGCTCGCTCGCCGCGGGGTTGGACGCGGTGACATCGTGATGACGCTGATCGGCAACCGCCCCGAGTGGGTGCTGAGCATGCTCGCCTGCTTTCGCCTCGGCGCCGTCGTACTGCCCTGCACCGAGCAGCTGCGCGCCAAGGATCTGCGTCTGCGCCTCGCCGTCGCCCGGCCGCGGCTGGTCGTTGCCGACGAGCGCAACCGGTCCGAGCTGGAGGCTGCGCTGGGAGAGAACAGCGATATCGAGGTGGCGCTCGTGCCTGACGAGTCTCTTTTCGAAGCCCCATCGGCCGCCGTCGCCGAGCTGGCACCCGAGGACCCCTGCTTGATCACGTTCACCAGCGGCACCGCCGGCGAGCCCAAGGCGGTGCTGCACGGCCAGCGCTACCTGCTCGGCCAGCGCCTGCAGGCCGCCCACTGGCTGGGGGCGCGCGCCGGTGAGCTCGTGTGGTGCACCGCCGCCTCGGGGTGGTCGAAGTCGGCGCGCAACGTGTTCATCGCCCCCTGGCTGTCGGGCGCCGCCGCGCTGCTGCACGACGCCCGCTTCGACCCGGCAGAGCGCTTGGAGCTGCTGGCGCGGGAGCGCGTCGCCGTGCTGTGCATGGCGCCCACGGAGTACCGCGTGATCGCCAAGCGCGCCACGCTCGCGCCGCTTCCCGACCTGCGCGGGATGGTGGCAGCCGGGGAGGCGCTCAACCCCGCGGTGCTGCACGCATGGCAGGAGACCACCGGCCTCTATATCCGTGACGGGTATGGACAGACCGAGACCGGGCAGCTCACCGGGATGCCGCTGACGGAGGAGCCTCGTCCCGGGTCGATGGGCCGCGCGCTGCCCGGTGTGCGGCTCGACGTGGTCGACGGCGAGTTGGTCGCCTATCCCGAGAGCGTGCCGACGTTCTTCCTCGGCTACCTCGGCGAGCACGTCCGGCGCGGCGCGGATAACAAATGGAAGGTCGAGGACCGGAGCGCCGGCGAACCGTGGCACACCGGAGACCGCGTGCGCCAAGACAAGGAGGGCTACCTCTACTTCGAGGGGCGCACCGACGACGTGATCGTCTCCGCCGGCTACCGCATCGGGCCCTTCGAGGTGGAGTCGGCGCTCGTCGCCCACCCCGCGGTCGCGGAGGCCGCCGCCGTTTCGGCCGCCGACGAGGAGCGCGGCGCCGTCGTGCGCGCGGTGGTGGTGCTGCGCGACGGCCACACCCCATCGCCGCAGCTGGCGCGCGAGCTGCAGGATCACGTCAAGCGCCTCACCGCCCCCTACAAGTACCCCCGCATCGTCGACTTCGCCGCGGAGCTGCCGAAGACCGCCAGCGGCAAGGTCAAGCGGGCGCAGCTGCGGGGGTGACGTCCATCGCATCCAGGTGGAGCGCGCGATCGATGAACGGCCCGAGCAGCTCGCCGATCGAGGAGGCGGTCATCCCCGCCGGGGCGACCGGCAGCGTGGCGTAGGAGATCGCCAGACGCACCACGCACTCCGCCAGCAGCGCCACGTCGTGCTCTTGCGCCTGCGGCCAGCGCGTGGCGATCGCCCAGCGCAGACGCTCCGCGGCGCCCTCGACCAAGGTCTGGCCCTGGGTGGTGACGAACGGGAGCATCTCCCCACCGCCACGGATCGCGGCGCGGATCAGCGGGTCGCCGGCGGCGGCCGTGAGGAACAGTCCGAACGCCGCCGTGAGCGCCGCCCGCGGGTCCTCCAGATGCGCGTCCAGCGCGCCCTCCACCGCACCGATGAAGCCGTCGGCCTCGCGCAGTACGAACGCCTGCGCGAACTCGTCGCGCGAGCCAAACTCCTTGTACAGCGTCTGCCGGCTGACGCCCGCCGCGGCGGCCACGTCCGCCATCGTGACCTCGCTCCAAGCGCGCTGCTCGAGCTCGTGGCGGGCAGCGTCGAAGAGCGTGTCGCGCAGCAGCTCGCGGGCGGCGACCGCGTATGGCGTGCGTGCGCTCACCGTGGCGCCTCCTGGCCCTCCGCCGCATCCTGGAGCTCGAAGTCCACCTTGTCGCGCACGCCGCAGTCCGGGCAGGCCCACTCGTCGGGCACCTCGCTCCATGGCGTGCCCGCCGGAAAGCCCTCGCGCGGGTGGCCGTGCTGCTCGTCGTAGGTATACCCGCAGCTCGAGCAGCGCCAGCGGCTCATGGCGTCGCACCGTACCGCGCGAGGATGCGCGGGCGCTTGCGCGGGGCGATGTTGGCGAGTGAGACATCGCCCCCGTAGTGCGCCAACAGCCGCCGGTCCATCACCCGCCGCCACAGCGGGGGAAAGGCGGCGAGCACGATCATCCCCGCATACCCGGTCGGCAGCTGCGGTGCCTCCTCGATGTGGCGCAGCGCCTGGTAGCGGCGGATCGGGTTGGCGTGATGGTCGGAGTGGCGCTGCAGGTGGTAGAGCAGCACGTTGGAGGCCACGTTGTTGCTGTTCCAGCTGTGCTCCGGGCGGGTGCGCTCGTAGCGGCCATCCTCACGCCGTTGGCGGCGCAGGCCATAGTGCTCGAGGTAGTTGACCACCTCCAGGATGCAGAAGCCGAGCACCGCCTGCCCAATCAGGTAGGGCAACACCACCACGCCGAAGATCGCGGTGAGCGCGGCGAACAGCACGACGGTCATCGCCCATGCGCCGAGGATGTCGTTGCGCGGCGTCCACGGCGAGCGACCCCCGCGCGCCAGGCGAGTGCGCTCGAGCTCCCAAGCCGAGCGCAGGCTGCCAACCACGGTGCGGGGCAGGAAGGCGTAGAAGCTCTCCCCCAGCCGCGCGCTCGCCGGGTCCTCGGGGGTGGCCACGCGCACGTGGTGGCCGCGGTTGTGCTCGATGAAGAAGTGCCCGTACCCACTCTGTGCCAGCGCTACCTTGCTCAACCACCGCTCCGAGCTCGCGCGCTTGTGGCCGAGCTCGTGCGCGGTGTTGATCGCGATCCCGCTCACCATCGCCACGGTCAGCATCAGCCCGACGTCGTCGAGCGTCGAGAGCTTGCCGCTCGACCACAGCCAGCATGCGAACACCAGCCCCGCGTACTGGATCGGCAGGAACGCGTATGTGCACCAGCGGTAGTAGCGATCCTGTTCCAGCCACTTGATCACGCTGTCGGGCGGGCTGGTCGCGTCCATCCCGATCGCCAGGTCGAGCATGGGGAAGATCACGAACACCAAGAACGGGCCGTAGAACCAGAAGACGCCCAGCCCTGTGGCCTGCACCAAGCCGTACGCCAGGAACGGCAGGGTCGGCACGATCAGGCCCAGCAGCCACGCATAGCGCTTGGGGTCGTGCCACCGCGCCCGGCTCAGGGCCTCGGTCTCCGCTCCGGTCTCCGTGGCGGCGGGACCGCCAACCGCGCCAGGACCTGCACTCGCCCCGACACCGACCGGAGCCTTCGTTGTGGCAGGACCTTCGTTCAGCGGTGCTGGTACAGCGGACATGTAGCCTGTCTCCTTCGTGGTCGGGCTAGCCAAGATTGTCAGCCTAGTTTACAGACCACGCCAACTTTGTCCAGTAGCCTAACGCAAAACTTCTTTGGCGTCGGCGTACGAGCTGGAGATCGGCGCGGGCGCCAGCCGTCTGACCACCTGCTTCACGCCAGGCCGCGCCTGAAGCGATCGACACGCAACTGCGCGACGGGACCGCTATAGCTGGCGACAGTGACGTCGCTCGGGCGACAGCGGCGCCCACGCCCACTCACGGGACGCTGTCTTAGCGGTGGCGCTTGGGCGCGGTGAACGTCAGCGTGAGCGTCGCCGTGACGACTTGGTTGCCGCCGATCGTCTCCGTGGCGACGAGCTTGACGTGCAGGGATCGATAGTGCGCGAGCAGCGCGCGCCCGGTGCTGTCGAGAGACACGCTCAGCGTCTTCGACGTCCCCCCCGGAAGCGATGCCGATACGTGCCCGAGCGTGAGGGTCCGCTTCCTCGTCTTTGCCGCCACCGCAACGACCTTGCCCGAGCGGAGCGTCTCGAACACCGAAAGCGCGAGCGAGTCCGCACACGTGGCCGTGGCCGCACCCGCGCAGGCGAACGTGAACGAGGCGACGTCCCCCTTGGTCTTCACGTGCGCGAAGCTCGAAGTGCCTGCGCTTGCGCCCGCGTTGCCCGCCCCGCCGGGATTGCCGGCCCCGCCGCCGGGATTGCCCGCCCCACCGCCGGGGTTGCCCGTCGCCGCGCTGCGGTACACGGTCGGGCAGGCGAAGACCCCCGTGGTGGAGACGACGTCGAGCGCGTCTGCGTAGACAATGTCGGCGCCCGGCCCGCAGGTGATCTGGTCCTGGATGCCGTCGGCGGCGTAGATTGTCGTGTTGCCGCCCGGACAGGAGACTTCGAGGTTGCAGAAGGACTCGGCCGCGTAGATGCTGTCGGGACCCGCGCCCTCGGGACCGTCGGTCTTGATCGTGTTGTCGCCGGCGCCGCCGCGCAGCGTGTCGCCGCCGGGGCCGCCTTCGATCAGGTCGTTGCCGCCCTCGCCGTCGAGGATGATCGGTCCGGTGCCGGCGATCAGCGTGTCGTTGCCTTCGCTGCCATCGACCTCGGTCACGTTCGGCTCGATCGTGTCGAGTTGACCGGCGACGCCGCTGTCGGGCAGCCCGTCGACTTTCGCGGTCACCGGCCCCGGAGCGCCGAAGAAGGACACGGTCGAGATCCCGCCTTCGCCGTCGAAGGTCTCGTTGCCGCCGTCGTAGCTGTCGACGTCGGGGGCTTCGAGGTTGAACGTGAGCCCGAGTTTGTTGGTTCCTTCGCCGCCGGCCTCGAGGCTTTTGCCGCTCTTCCCGCCGGTGATTTCGTCGTTGCCGCCTTCGCCGTAGAGCTGGTCATCGCCGCCACGGCCGTCGAGCACGTCGTTGCCGGGGCCGCCGCGCAGGGTGTCGTCACCAGGGCCGCCGACGAGGATGTCGTCGCCGGCGCCGCCGGTGAAGATGTCGTGGTCCGGGTACAGCGCGGGTTCGAATTCTTCTGCGCTCGGGTTCGTGCCGAAGATTTTCGAGCCGCCGTTGCCCGCATTGACGGTCGCGCTCTGGTACTGCAGCGGAGCCAGCAGTTCGTAGCGATTGTTCGTGCCCGAACCGAGGTTGGCGACGAAGTATTCGGCGTCGGGGCAGTACACGGAAGAGGACTCGAAGTTCTGGCACGGCGCGACAGCCACTTCGTAAGCGTCTTCGGCCGGATAGATGTTGTAGCTGTCACAGGGTTCGGCCTGCGTGCAGTCCAGCGAGCCCACGACCTGCGGCCCGGCCTGAAACTGGACGACCGCATCCTCGAATTCGCCGTTGTGGCCCTGGAAGCTGCTCGTGCCGCCACGGGTCGCGGCCGAGTCCAGGGTCGGAGCGGTGTAGCTGATCGTCTCGCCCGCGGTGGCGTGCGCGGCGGCGGCGCTCACGAGCGAGCACGCGATGCACGCGAAGAAAGCCGCGCAGGCGCGGGCCGGCAGGGCCTTGGGTAGCACGTGCGGGAGCACCATGTGAGCGCTTGTGAAGATACCCGAGAGCGAACTGTCGCGGCGGGACCCTCAGGCCGGCCATAAGGAAGGCCGGGCGCTAGATCTTTGGGCACCAGAAACCGCATGTACAAGCTTTCTCGCAAGCCCCCGGCAGGACTCGAACCTGCGACCCTCGGATTAGAAGTGCCCACGGCCCCCCGGCCGGGCCTGGACCGCCACCGCGGCGACACCGGCAGCGCGATCACCGGCTGACATATCGACATCTACGATTGGCAGGGACGCGCAAGCCAAAATGCCTGGGGCACCCGCACCGTCACCGTCACACCCGCACCCAACCCCGGCGCCGGCGACCTCCTCGACGGCGTCGCACCCACACCCACCTCCGGCGAAGACGCGAGATGCCAGGTCACTGGCGCCCTCGCGCTCACCGCAGGCCAAACCGCGCACATCCGACCCGACGGCAGCGCCACCGCACCTCGCGAAGCACCGACCCGGTCAAGCTCGCGATCGCCGCCGGCAACCTCATCCACACCCGTCCCTACCCCGAACCCGACCAGCACTACTGCGCCCTGACCCAACTCTGGCCCGCCTACGACTGCTGAGGCGCCACCTCGTTCGTGCTGTACGCCGCCGGACTCCTCGACCCCACCGCCCTGGACTCCAGCGGGCTCGAGTCCTACGGGCAGCCCGGCCCCGGACACTGGATCACCATCTACGCCAACAGCGCCCACGCCTGGATCGTCGTCGCAGGCATTGCGCTCGACACCGCCGACTACGGCGGGCCACCCATCCCCGCCGGGTCAGGACCACGCTGGCGCCCAGAACCACTCGCCAATCTCAACGACGGCGCCAGCTATGTTGTGCGGCACGCACCTGGACTATGAGCTGTGCGCGCATAGCCTCAATGACTCATGCAGTTCGTTGCATCATGGCAGCTTGCACAGTCCTAGCAACGCCGACTCGCAAGTACCGATGATCGCCGATCGTATGGCTGACCGGAACACCGCAGAGCGGGTTATCGCGGCTGTTTGGGTACGCCTATGCCATGTCGCCGCTTGCCGCGCTGAGACCGCAGATATAGAGCGTACCCGCGCGTTGGAAGCGACAGCACAATGAGCCCAAAACCTAGAGTACTAATGATCCCAGTGTGGTGGTGACTCTGGATCACCAAGATCCCCCAGGCCTAGCGTTAGGATGGACACGAGTCGCGCCTGACGACTGGTGACCACGGCTACGGCTCGCGCGATCCGTGACTTAGTCATTGACATTCACCCCGCGTGTTCGCCAATCCATTTTCCGGCTTCATACGCGCCGCACACATGACTCACGGTAAGACTTCAGTTACCAGATATACGACTCCGATGAGCATAATCACACCCCCCAACGATGCCGCCGCTCTAAATAGACGGCCAACAGCGGGGCGTTCCATAAAACTGTCGTAACGTCCCCTGCCCCCAGGTGTGGCCCTCTCTCTCACCTTTCTGAGCCATCGAGGCGCCAACCAGCGGCCCCAAAATATGGTTATAAAGCCTACTCCAATGAGCAAGGCACCAGTAGCCATGTTGCTCCCCTAGCACTATGCGTATTGTCGCCCGGCATTGTCTCGTATTTTGCCCAACCTTTCACTTGGTCTCGTCCCAGGCTCTAATGGTGGTGTAGCCGGCCAACAATGTAAAGGCAGTACCGAATGCGGCAATCTTAAAGCACTCAAGACTGTCCATACCCTCGGAAGCTGCCTCGCATCCAAGCGTCGACACCAGTGTGACGCCGGCTATGACTGCCGTTGCTACGCCGAGCACCGCAGTCGCAACAATTTTCTTAGCGTGCTTCTCGACCCAATTCAAACCTTCGCTAAATATGTTGCTAGCAGCGGTCGCACCGCTACCAGTAGTCCCTAGCCATTCTACATTGACCCCGCATCCCGCGTCTTCTTGCCCTGTCTCTGCCGCGTATTCGCACGCCCAGCCGGCAGAGCCTCCGAGTGGTTCTTGCGGGCCTGCATATTGGGGGCCGGCCATTTTGGCGGCGGCTTCTGCGGCCTCGGCCGCGGCTTCGGCTGCTGTTCTGGCTGCGGCTTCTTCTGCGGCTTTGCGGATTGCGGCTTCTGCTGCTTCTGTTGCTTGTTGGGCTTGCTGGTCGTTGAATTCGATGGCCCAAGTTGGTGTCGCGACGGTGAATTCGCCGCTGGGGTCGAACGTGTTGACGGGGTCGCCGAAGGTGTAGGCGTAGGCATTGGCGGAGCCGCTTGGTCGAGGGTCGGGTTGCAGGAAGCGCCCGAGCTGGGGGATGTAGGAGCGTGCTCCCATCGCAATCTCGCCGCTGGGAAGTTCGGTTGGTCGCTGTTCGGATCCGAGCCAGGCGTATTTGGCTGGAGTGCTGGTCGTCGGCACGCCGAACTCGCTGGTGTCGGTGGTGGAGAGAAGTTTCGTTTCGGTTTCGCTTGGGGATGCCGTGGCGATGATGTCGCCGTGCAGGTTGGTGAGCTGCAGTACTGGGGTTTCGCCGTTGTTTTGGATGGCCGCAAGACTACCATTGATCCCGGTGATGTTGCGTGTCCATTCGGCGGAAGTGTTCATGGTCCACGCGGGGGAACTGCCTGGACCGGCGTAGTGGTTGGTGATGTCTGAGTTTTTTTTGCCAGTGGCGACGGTTTCGAGGGTACGCTCATCGGGGTCGAGGCTGTAGCCGAAAGTCTCTCCGTTTTGTGTCTGACTCGCGAGCTGGTTGTCGGTGTAGAAGGTGCTCGTAAGTTCTGAGCCACCCGCGTCGGACGCTGGAAGGTTGGTGATGTTCCCGAATTCGCTGTATTTGACCCCCGTGTCGGTGAGGCGGTCGGCAGCTTCGTAGGTATGCGATTCGACGGTCCCGCCTTCGATCGCGCATTCGTTTTTGGCGTTTGGTTCGCGGGTTGTCAGGCTTGTGCGGTTCGTGTCTTCTTCGTAGGCGTAAATGCGAGTAGTGCAGCCTTTGCCGACGGGGGTGTTCTGGACCTGGGTCAGGCGTCCCGCGGCGTCAAAGGTGTAGGCTTGATGAGAGAGAGTGCTGGTCTGTTCGCGCCATTGGCTGTGGATTGAAGGAACGACAGCGTCGCTGAACCACGTGCATTTTTCGGTGCAGTGCGTCGTCTTGATGTATTCGAGGCTTGTTGGTTCGCTGGTCGCGTTGTATGTGTAGTTGGCATTCATGCCGTTGGGGTAGCCCTCGGTGAGCAGCTTTCCTTCGCTGTCATAGGTCGCTGCGAAGGCGAGTTTACTCGTCCCGTATTCAGTGAGTAGTTCGGTAAGGAGGCCGCTGGTGGTGTTATACGTATAGGTTTCTGTGCCTTTGCCGTCGTTGGTCTTCTTGATGCGCCCGTCGATGTCATATTCATATGTGGTCGTGGCTTCGTCCGCGTCGGTGTAGGAGGTGAGCTCGCCGAGCGTGTTGTGGATGCTCGTGATTGTTTTGGTTTTGCTTTCGCTCGTTGTGCTCTGCTTTTCAAGCGCTCCGGTTTCTTTGTTGTATTCATTGGTAACCGTCGGCAGGGCAGTGCCGACTGTCGAGCTGACTGCGTTTTTTTCTAGCCGCCCAGAGGCTTCGTAGGTCGCTGTCTTTGTGCGAGTGGTGGAGCCGACGGTTTCGGTGGTTTTTACCGGCTCGTCCCATATGTTGTAAGTGGTGGTGGTGACTGGTAGGTTCGGCAGTCCGCTTGTTTCGGGCTGTTTCGCGGGCTGGGTCTGGCATGGCAGGTTGGCCCATTCGGCGTGTTCGCCGCAGCTGGGGTATTTGGAGTTTGCCGCGGCGGTGTAGTAGATCGTCTGGGAGTCGTGTGGACTGTTGGCGCCGGGACTGGCCGGCATCCGTGTTTCGCTCACTTCACCGGTGTTCGCTTCGTACTCGATTGTGTGCGTGAGTTTCAGGCCGCTGGGGTCGGTCGTGATCGATGTCGGCTTGTGCAGTAGCCAGCCAAGGTTTTCCTGACCGGAGTAGGAGGTCGTCGTCGTGCGTGTTTCTTCTTCTTTGCCGCTGACGAGAGCGCTTTCGGTCGTCTTGGTCGCCAGGAGGTAGGGTCCGCCTTCGGAGGGGTCGCCTTCATCGTAGAAGTACTGGGAGTCGTTACGCCCCGTGACCTGGCTGCCATTTGCCAGCTTGATTGTATGTTGGGGGCCGAGTGTCTTTTCGAGCTCGGTGCCTTCTTTGTTATAGGTGTTCTCGGTGTCGAGCAGTTTTGATACTTCGGCTGATTTGCTGCCTTCTTTGAGCGCGGTAGCGCGGTTGTCCGGGGTGAGCATGCGCGACACGTCCCCCGTTGCGTTGTATTCGGTGGTTGAGATCGCGCCGTTTGGTGTGGCGACGTTCACGGTGTGGCCGAATTCGTCCAGGTAGGTGATTGTGGCTCGTGTGTAGTCTTTGGCGGGCCATCCCATGGGTTCGTCCGGCGGGAAGATCGCGGTTGCTTCGGTCGGGTCGTCGGTTTGACCCCATTTTTCCAGTTCGGTTTTAGTCATTTCGTGTGGGGCGCCGGTGCCCGAGATGGGTACGTTGTAGTCGATCGTCGTGCCGGGCTGCACGGGTTGTACTTCGCCTTCGCTCTTGATCGAAAGCTTTCCGAGCTTGCCGGACCCCATCTCGGTGAACCACATCGCGTCTTCGGGGCCAGCAGTGATTCCTGCTAGGCCACTTTCCATCGGCAGAGCGTTTTCGCTGACCGCCCCCAAGGTGGTGATCCTATCGATCTTGTTCCTGCCTGCGGTGAACCAAAGGTTTCCGTCCGGGCCGGCGGCGATGTTTAGTGGGCTGCTGCCGGACACCGCGTATTCACTGACTGTTCCCGAGGTGGTGATCTTCCCGATCTTGCCGTCTTCCTCGGCAAACCAGAGGTTGCCGTCCGGGCCAGTGGTGATCCCCGCCGGTTCGCTGCCTTTGGGCAGTGCGTATTCGGTGATCGTCCCCGACGTGGTGACCTTTCCCACCTTGCTGGTGGCGCGGTCTGTGAACCATAGCGCGTTTTCTTTGGAGGGACCTGGGGTGATCCCGTACGGGTCGCTGCCTGCCGGCAGTGAATATTCGGTGATTGTACCCGAGGTCGTGATCTTCCCGATCTTGCCTGCCGTTTCCATCGCGAACCACAGGTTGCCGTCTGGTCCCGCGGTGATCTCGCGCAGAGTGGCTCCCGATGGAACACTGTACGCAGTTGTGCTTCCCGATGTCGTAATCTTTCCTATCGCCTCGCCGCAAACATCTGTGAACCAAAGCGCGTTTTCGCTCGCCGGCCCGGGCGTAATGTAGTTGGGGCCACAAAAGGGGCTCGGGAGTTTGTATGTCGTGACTTCTCCGTGCGGCGTCTCCTTACCGATCGCATCCGCATACTCATGCGTGAGCCAAAGATTCCCGTCGGCGCCAGCGGCAATGCCATAGTAAGCTTCTCCGGCGGGATATTCAGTGATCTGGTTCTGCACTTCGCTGCTGGCCGCACTCGCCGCGACCACGGAGCCTGCGCCGTTGGTCGCCGCCACCAGCGCCACCAGCTTGTGCCCGACATCTCCTTCGACGGGTGTGTAGTTTGCGTTATCCGCGCCAGGGATGAGGGTGCAAGTTTCCCCGGAGGCGTTACAGTCCTCCCACTGGTAGCCATACACGACGGGGCTGTTGCTCCATTTGCCTTCGCTGACTGCCATCCTTGCTCCGACGACCGGCGACCCGGAGAGCTGCGGCGCTTCGGTGCCTTTCTCCTGAAGCTGTTGTTCTTTGAGCTTGGTCTTCACCTGTTCTTCGGTGGCCCCCGACTGCGGCCGAGCCTGCGTGACCTTCAGGAGCCTCCCGGTGTTTGTGTCGCCCGCGATCGTCCCGTAGGTAAACGCCCATGGTTGGTGCCCAGGTTCCGTCAACGCCGCGACCTGCCCTTCGGCGTCATAACCATAGGTTGTCACCAAGGACGGCGAGATCTGTGGATTCCACTCGGCTCGCAGCCGTCCTTGTTTGTCATACAGGTATTCAGCGACGGGCTTGTCTTCCATTTTTTCGACGCCCACAGCCGGGTTATACGCGGTGAAGATGATCTTCTTCAGCCGCCCTTTGTATTCGCCCCATTCAGTTTGGGCTTCGCCTATATTTTCCGTGGTTTTTTCCGCGTAGACAAACGTGAGCGCATGACACCCTTTACTCAGTTCTAGCGGTTCTTTCAGGCCCTGCGAGCAGGTAACTCCCACGGGAGCTGGTGCGAGCGCCTCCTTGGGCCGGGTGACGCCTCCAATTGTTTCCCATTCGAACGTCTCCTTCTTCCCGGTCGTTTTCGATAGAGGGCCTTCGCTGCTGGCTATCACCCACCAGGTAGAACCACCAGGCTGAACATACTTGACGGTCGTGCCCGCCGTGGGATCCTTCAGCAGATAAGCCTTGATCGTTTCGCCTTCTTTTTCGGTTTCCAGCGTGAGATTTTCATCGCCCTTGGGCGAGATGAAGCCACCTTTGCCGTTGGTTTCAAAGGTCGTGAGGTTGTCATCGGCGCCAATCAGCACCATGCTTCCGGACGACTCCCGTTCAAGGCCTTGCGAATCACCGATGTTCATGCTCCACTGCGGACCCAACGGCCCGTCTTCACCGGCCGTGAACTGACGCGAATCATAGCCACGCGAAACACCAAGCGAACCCTGACCACCACCAATCGATACGTCGCTGGCGCTCAGATGAAAAGCGCCCGTGATCGGGTTCACTGAACCCGGCCCAACACCCAGAGCGCTTGCATGACGGACGATGATCGAGTACGTCTTGGTTTCCACGTTCCCCGCATTATCGGCCGCCTGCAAAGTCAACGTGTGCTTGCCGGCGCCGACCCCTTCGACGTTGAGTGTCCATTCCCCATCCGCAGTACACTGGCCAAGCGGACACGACCCCGATTTCCCCGCGATTTCGCGTTCATCGAGAAAAAGATCGATTGATTTGATACCCGAACTCGGAGTCGGCGCTTTGCCGTCTGTCGCTTCGCCCTTCAGGTGATACTGCTCTTCGTCGATCACACCACTCGCTGGCAGACCAAGAAGCGCCAGAGCGTAAGGCGGAGTCGTGTCCACTTTGACCTTGACGGGCGCTACCGCCGTCGCGCTTAAACCTGCGGCGTCCCATACCTTTGCTTCCACCGTATCTTCCCCATTGGGAAGCACCTTACCTTCGAGATTAGGACGACTATAGCCAATCCCTTCACCGAACGACTCGGGACACTGGACCCCGGCGCACGCTCCCCCTTCAATCCGGTTCAGTTCCCCCAGCGACCCAGGCACCCCAAAGCCCCACCTACTGATCCCGAGGCCAGGATCGCTTGCATTAATTTCAACTTCGCCCCAATGCGCATTCATCCACCCGCCTGTATGCAACACGTTCGGCTGCCCATACCGGGTGGTCGAGCTGGTGGTATTGAAGCTCACCGACGGCCCTTCGGTCTGAGAGATCGTCACCGCACCGTGATAAAAATGGTTCACTCCGGAACCTTTTCCTTCGGTTTCGGCCAAGGTTGCGTTCGAATAGACCTCGGCGAGATCTTCATTCGCGGAGCCAGTGGCATTCACGGTTACCGGTTTGGTGCCGTAACTGGAGGGCAGCGGTTCTACGCCTTCCCAGGTCTTTGAAGAGTTGATGATTCCTACCCGGTTTTCAATCTTGGAGGGGTCCGTAGCGGACGTTTCTGACTGAAACTTTGTGATATGCGACTTGCCCTGCGTCGGATACTCAACAGACCCCCACGCGCTAGCGTTAAAATCATCATTTAGATAGTAGGTCCAACCCTCTTCCAGTACATCACCATCAAAACCTAGCCCTTCGCTGACAAAGCGCCAGTTGTGTGTTTCTTCGGCGGTAAAATGTTCATCGACAACTTCAGGATCGACCATGATCGGAAACTGATAGCCCCCCGAACTATCCTCAACAGACAACGCCAACATGTCCCCAGAAACCGTCATCTGAGTCGGCACCTGCGTCCCTGCCGCATCTACGGCACTCGGCGCCCGAATCACCCCAATCGTCTGCCCATCCTGCACGACCTTCACCGCGCCCGAGACACCCGACGCCTGCACAACACTCGCGCCTTCCGGCAGCCCAACACGAAAATACAGCCGGTCCGGGCTTTCGACCGACCGCAACAACGTGTCCTCCTCAAACCCCAACGCAAGCGGCTTAACGATCGCATCCGCATCCGTCTGCGTGTTCGCATACAGCACCGTCGCCCCATCGACCACGCCTTCCGAGCCACCCAACGGCGAACCGCTCGCATCGACCGGCGTAAGCGAAACACCCGTACTCCCCAACTGCACACCATCCACCAGCTGCTTCGGAATCCGCAACGCCACGACAGAGCGCACCGGCTGAAAAACACCGCCCGCTTCATCCAAGCTGAGATCGACCGGTTCGCGATGACCCGGCGAGGTTTCCACCGCGAGCGGTTCCAGCGATTCAATCACCCCGTGCTGGCCTTCACCGAAATCCACCTGAGCAGCGCTATCGCTCAGATAGCCCGTAATGCTCTCCCCCCCCGACAGCTCAGGCGGGCCACCCACCGGTCCTTCGATCACCCGCGGGAACGCTTCAGAGTCCACCCTGGCCGCCTGTTCAGCGTTCAAGCTCTCGTACTTCGTCCGCGAGGCTTCGCGAACCGCGATCGCTTCAGGATTCGCGAGCCTCGCTTCTTCGGCCGCCGCCAGCTGGCCACCCACCAACGGTTCGGCATCGGGCACAACCAGCGGACTACCTGACAAAGACCCCGAGCTACCAGTAGCCACAACCCCATCCGAGATGCGCCCGCGCGACCGTTGACGACGAGAAGCACGGCCTCGCAGCGACACCCCATGCTCCGAGGCCCGGCGACCATCTCCCGAGCGTTCCGCCTTCAACCCAGGCGCCCGTGAGGGACCCCGCCCCGCCACGCAGCACACCGCTTCACCAGCAAACAGCGAATGCGTCCCGGGAACAACCAGCGAGCTTGCAGACCCGGTCCCACCAAACACCGCGGACCCATCCGCAGATGCCGACCCGGCGCCTAACGCAAGACCCACCACTGCACACGCCAGACACGTTAACCCAGGGCGTGCAGTAATGGCCGCGCCCCCGGGTTGAGCGGGGGCGCGGATTACGTCCGGTGGAGCAGGGATTCTTGGGTTGTTCAGATCCTGAATCCCGAGTTTTGGAGGTCACCTTGAAGGTGATGCGTGATGGACGCCCGGTAACCGTAGAAGTCACGTCGGACGGAGCCGGTTTGGTTTCGCATGCGGGCAGCGCGCTGGTCGCCCAGGTGGCCGATAAGGTCGGTCTTACGAGGGCGCTCTCGCGGGGGCTGGCCGGAATCAAGCAGCGGCGTCGTGGTCATGATCCGGGCAGGGTATTCCGCGATCTCGCGGTGATGCTCGTCGACGGTGGCGAGTGCGTGTCGGATCTCGGCGTGGTCCGCGAGCAGGACGCGTTGTTCGGGGCGGTGGCGTCTGACTCGACAGCGTTTCGGATGATCGACCGGGTCGCGTCTGAGCCGGGGTTGCTGGATGCCCTGCGTGTCGCGCACGCCCGCGCCCGGGAGCGGTTCTGGGAGCTGCATGGTGCGCCTGAGCGGCTGACGCTCGATGTCGACGCGACACTGATCACCACGCATTCGGAGAAGGAGAAGGCGGCCGGAACCTACAAGGGCGGCTACGGGTTTCACCCGCTGCAGGTCTACCTGGACGAGACCAGGGAGGCACTCGGTGGCCTCTTGCGCCCCGGGAACGCCGGCTCGAACACCGCCGCGGATCATGTGGCGGCGCTGGACTTGGCGCTGACGCAGATCCCCGCCCGGTACGTGGCGTCTCTGGAGATCTTGGTGCGCGCGGACACAGCCGGCGCTACGCATGGCCTCGTTGACTATTGCCGCGAGGCACGGATGCGCTACTCGATTGGCTACGAGCTGACCGAGAAGGTTCGCGGCGCGATCCTCACAATCCCCACGGACGCGTGGATAGGAGCGCTCGACCAGGACGGGTCGGCCCGCAAGAACGGCGAGGTCTGCGAGATCACCGGCATGGTCGATCTGTCCGGCTGGCCCGAGGACTCCAGGCTGATCGTGCGCAGGGAGCGTCCACACCCCGGAGCACAAATGTCGTTCATCGACCACGACGGGTACCGCTTCCAAGCGATCCTCACCGACCAGGCCGACCCCGACATCGCCGTCCTGGAGTGCCGCCACCGCCAGCACGCGCACGTCGAGGACCGCATCCGTGACGACAAGGACACCGGCCTTTCCAAGTTCCCGTTCAAAGAGTTTCAGCTCAACGAGGTATGGCTGGAGATCGTGATGCTCGCGCACGACCTGATCGTCTGGACCCAAGCACTCCTGCTCGACGGAGAGCTCGCCAAGGCCGAGCCCAAGCGGCTGCGCTACCGGCTACTACACGTCGCTGGGCGCCTCGCGTTCTCCGGCCGCCGCTGCAAGCTCCACCTCCAAGACACATGGCCGTGGGCGACCGAGCTCCTCGCCGCGTTCCAGAAACTCAAAACGCTTCACGCCGCGAGCAGCTGAGACCAGCCACCAGCGACCCCGCCACCACCCAGAAGACCACCCGGTCACCCGGCCGTAATCACCGCTGCCCCGAAACAAGCCAAGCACACGCCCCGCTCCCGCGGGAACGCACCACAAACAACGCCACCCAACCAGATCACCGATCAACAAGTGACCGACCCACCAAAACAGCCACTCGCAGTCCCCCTCACGCGCCTAGTGGTGCATCCTTTTAGTTTGGGTGTGGTTGGAGGGGTCTCGTAGTCTTTGCCGAACCGGTTGCTGGTGTGTCCAGCGATGATGGGGGTTCGGTATGCCTGCTTTGGCGAAGCGCATCGAGATCGACGATGGGGATCGAGCGGAGCTCGATCGGATCGTTCGCTCTAGCACCGCGGAGGTGCGGATGCTCGAGCGCGCCCAGATCGTGCTCGGGGCTGCGGAGGGCCGCTCGGCGGCTGAGATCGGCCGGTTGGTGGGGTGCTCGGTGAACACGGCGCAGAAGTGGCGTGCACGCTATGAGCGGGACGGGATCGCCGGGCTCGGGGATTTGCCGAGATCCGGCAAACCGCTGATCTATTCACAGCAGGACAGGGCGCGGCTGATTGCGAAGGCGTGCACCCGCCCGCCTGAGACGCCCGAGGGAGCGCAGCAGGAACGCTGGACCTATGAGCAACTCGGCGAGGCGGTCGGGATGTCGGGCTCCCAGGCGCATGTGATCCTCTCGCGCGCGGAGGTCAAGCCGCACCTGACTGACTACTGGATCATGAGCGACTTCTCCCAACCGGAGTTCGAGGAGCGCCTGGGCGAGATCTGTGGTCTTTACGTAGATCCGCCAGAGAACGTGCTCGTCGTCTCCTTGGACGAGAAGACGGGAATCCAGGCCAAGGCTCCCACCAAGCCGGACATCCAGCCAGCCTATGGGCGCCCGATCCGGCGCGAGCACGAATACACCCGCAACGGCACGCAGTGCCTATTCGCGTGCCTGAAAGTTCACGAGGGTGACGTGCTCGCGATGGCGTCAAAGACACGCAACCGCTTTGACCTGATCCGCTTCCTGGACCAGCTCGACTCCGAGATCCCGGTTGTGAAGGGCCAGAAGATCGTCGCGGTCAGTGACAACCTCTCCACTCGCGGCACGCAAGAGGTCACCGACTGGCTGGAGCAGCATCCGCGCTGGAGCTTTCAGTTCACCCCAACGCACGCCTCGTGGCTGAACCAGATCGAGATCTTCTTCTCGATCCTCTACCGCCGGCTCCTGAAGCACGGAATGTTCTTCAGCGAGGAAGACCTCGCCGAGCAGATGCTCGCATTCATCGAGACCTACAACCAAACCGCCAAACCATTCAAGTGGACCTACACCGGCAAGGTCCTCGAGGCATAACCCAAGAACTTCACGGACGAACCACTAGTGCACGTTCCGGGTTAAGCCCAAGCTCCGCACGCCACTCATTCCCGCCTCCTCCGTTGGTTGCCAACTCACCCGTCGCGACGCGCGCCGCACGGTCAAGAAACACCGCGCTGTAAATATCTGACGCAGCCTAACCGCACTCGATCGCGGAACGCAATAGACGTTCTCACTCCCAAACTCCTTTGACTCATCCGAAGTACCCCAAATAGCTGGGTGCCGCTCACACGCCATCCGCGCCTACCTGATCCAAGTCGATGCCCCGAGCCGTCGCGATAACTCTGGAGCCAAATTCCCCAGCAGCTCCTCGCGAGTGCACGCCTCCACCGGTACCGCCAACTCGACCGCCGCGACCCGCCGCCCCTCCGCGTCCACAACCACAGCGGCGATAGCGCGCCGGTCGGCAGACAATTCCTCGTCCTCGACCGTCACACCACCGTTCGCAGCAATTCGCTCGAGCTCGGCGCGTAAGTCCGTCTTGTTCGCGATCGTCTTGGGTGTACGCCGGGTAAGGGGCAGCCTCGCGATCAAATCCTGCTGCTCCGCCACGGGCAAGCGCGCCAGGAGCGCCTTACCCGCGGCGGTGCAGTGCACGGGCAGGCGAGCGCCCAGCCCGATGACCACATCTACCGCGTACTGCCCTTGGCGCGACCCCTGCCAACGGTCGACGTAGACGATCTCAGTACCCCACGGCACAGCCAGGCTCGCGGTACGCCCGGTCGGCGCCCTCAGTTCGCTCAGGGGCTCGCGAGCGACTCGGCGGATCTTCATTGAGTCCAGTAGCGAGAAGCCGACATCCGAGACGAGCGAGGCCAGCCTGTACTTACGCGAAGGCCCCTGCTCGAGATAACCGAGCGTTAGCAGCGTCGTGGCGTTGCGGTGGGTGGGTGCCCCGAGCACCGGGTGCTCGGCGGTGAAGCAGGTAAGTATCGCCAGGCCGCTCACCAACGAGGAGGAGAACCTGCCGGGGCGCTCAGGATCAAGTGGCTTGGACATCGCTTATGAGCGGCCCACTGTGATGGGCGCAACTTGCGGGGTGGTGCCTGTTGTTAGCTCGTCTTGCCATCGGGCCGCGAGACGGTATTTGCGGGTTCGATCCTGCTCGAGGACGCCGACTACGACCCAGGTCTTCATGTAGCGGTAAGTGGTTGTTTTGCTGATGCCGAGTTCGGCGGCGACGTCAGCGATGCTTCGTTCCTCGTTGCCCTGGAAGGCCGAAAGCAGCAGGAGGCTCGTGACAACACTCTGACTGATGCTGTGGTCGAACGATGGATCGTTGAGCAGGTCGGCCATCACAACTCGGTCGTGTCCGCAGAGCGCCAAGAGCACCCGCACTAGCGAGACGCCTGGGCCTTTGCTACCGACGATCTGCTGAACGACGCGCTCGGCCTGCTCGAGTGATATGGGTACCCATATCTCGGGGTCGGTCCGCTTAGCCATCGATGCCTCCCTCCTTGGCAGTGAGCGTTTGGCGTGTGACGCATTGGCGGATCGAATGCGCCGATCCAGAAGTGGTTGCTGGTGGCGCCTTGGCGGGCCGAACATCTGGACCAGGGCAGCTCCCGATTGATGCTCGACCCGCCGCGGGATGCGACACCGACCCAGGTAAGCGCGGTACCGTTGGCACCGACTTTGGGCCGCCGCTCCTCCCTGGAGACGAGGAGGGGCCGGTGTGGACCGGGCGGATGGCTCCCGTCGGCGGCTATCTGCAGCGCCCTGCCTGTTGCTCACGCCGCTTGTTGCCGCTGAGCGCAGCCGGCGGGGGCCAGGGTGCCCCTCGGCATGCTGTGCTGTCCATCGCGTGTCCCTAGACGCCACGACGGCCATGATCGAGCTTTCGGGAGGATTTGTGTAGACAAGCCTTGAGGGTTCTAATGTTTGTAGATCCCCGCAAAGTCAGAAATGGGGCTTGTCGAAGTGCGCGAACTTCCAGTATGCTGCACCATTCAATGGCTGCGGCCTCGGCGAATACGGCTACTGGCAGGGAGATGACCTCTCCGGTGTACTGGGCGCTTCTCGGTCTCGTGATCGCGCGTCCGAGCTACGGTAACGAGCTTTATCAGCGCTTCCAGCGAGTGTATGGAGGTGTGCTTCCGATCAGCAGCCAGTCGCACATCTACGGGGGACTCGACGTTCTTCAGAGGCGTGGGCTGATCACACCGATTGTCGGGGTCGACGCCCTCGCGCGCCAGCCCAAGCCAAACTACCAGGCCACGCAGTCAGGGATCGAGAGCTATGTGGAGTGGCTCGTGCAGCAGGTTGATGCCGAGCGTAGACGCCAGGAGCTGTGGGTGCGCCAGCTGGCGGTTTTCGCACATAATCCGATGGTGGCGCTGGATGTTCTCGGCCGCTTCCAGCACCAGTATCTCAAGGGGGCGGGGCAGATCGGGCGCCAGCCGGCCGAGGGCGCGACCGGCTCGCGCGATGAGCTGATCGACGAGCTCGTCGCCAAGCAGCAGCGTATCGCTGCAGGGGGGATGCTCGCATTGCTTCGCGACGCCCACGATACATTCGAAGCTCGCGCCAAGAGCGCTGCGCGCGATGACTCTCCTCGAGCTTGAGCATGTAGCCAAGGGCTACGGCCGCGGCTCGCGTGTCGTGCTCGTGGATGTGTCGCTGGCGATCGACCCGGGGGAAATGATCGTCGTGTGGGGCGAGCGCCAGTCAGGGCGCTCAACGCTCATGCGGATCGCGGCCGGGATAGAGCGGCCGGACCCCGGCGTGGTGCGTTTCGAGGGACGCGACCTGACCGAGTGGCGCGGCGAGCCGCTTGGTGGCGGGATCAGCTACTGCCGCAGGGCGTTCCGGCTGGATTGGGGTTTGACTGTCCTCGATCAGCTCGTGGCGAGCCAGTTGGCTCACCGGGTTGCGCGTTCGGCGGCTCAGGCCCGTGCGTGGCGGGCGTTGGAGCGCGTGGACGCTGTGCCGTGCGCCCCGCTGGTCGCGACCGACTTGAAGGCCGAGGAAGCGGTGCGTGTAGCGGTCGCTCGCGCGTTGACCTCCGACCCACGTGTGCTGGTGATCGATGAGCCAACGATCGGCGTTGACTCTAGGAGGCGAGACGACATCCTGAAGCTGCTGCGCTCCCTCGCCGACGAGGGCATCGCGATCCTTGAGAGCACCGGGGACGGAACCGGACTGCTCGGCGCCGACCGTACGCTGGTGCTCGGCAACGGCAGGCTGAACGGCGAGCTCACCCCCGATCTTGCGCCTGTGAGTGACCTCACGCGCCACCGGCTGGCACGAGGAGCAGGAGGGGGAGGCGTTGCTTGAACTCGAAAGCGTGGTCAAGCACTACCACGGCGAGGGGGAGGAGGTCCGCGCGGTCGATGGCGTGAGCCTTACGATCGCGCCCGGTGAAATGCTCGCGCTGCTCGGCCCCAGCGGCTCCGGCAAGACCACCCTGCTGCTGCTGATCGCGGCTCTACTGCGACCCGAGACAGGCACGATCCGCTACCAGGGCCATGACATAACCTCGATCTCCGAAAGCCAGGCCAGCGAGTACCTGCTCAGGGAGGTCGGGTTCGTCTTTCAGAACTTTCATCTCATGCCTCGGGTCTCGGCGACCGAGAACGCGGCCCGTAAGCTGCTCCTCCAGGGCATCGGGATGCGCGCGGCGCGGGAGCGGGCGGTACCGTGGCTCGAGCGCGTCGGTCTCGGTGACCGTCTGCGCCACACCCCAGAGAAGCTCTCTGGCGGCGAGCGCCAGAGAGTCGCGATTGCGCGGGCTCTCGCGTGCGAGCCGGGCTTGATTCTCGCCGATGAGCCGACCGGGAACCTCGACAGCAGCCACAGCCGAGAAATCGTTGAACTGCTCAGCTCGATCGCGCACGAGCGCAACGCGGCGGTCCTACTCGTCACCCACGACCAGGACGCGGCAGTCATAGCGGACCGGTCTTGCTCGCTGCGCGACGGGCGGCTCACCGACGAACACACCGACGCTCGCTCGCCTGACCCTATCCCGGCACACCCGCGCGCCGCGACCACACAGCAGTGAGTTGCTCTTCTGATGCCGCCCTATGCCCTTCTGTACTTCTACGGTAGGCGCCTACGGGTGCACGGCGTACAGGAGCTGCTCGCCGGGCTTGGCGTGGCCGTGGCCGTCGCCCTGGTTTTCGCCGTCACTGTCGCGGCGGGCAGCCTCACCGGGTCGGCCGCCGGCGTAGTTCACACGGTCGCGGGGCCGGCAGACCTCCAGCTGCACGCGCGCGGCCCGGAAGGATTCGATGAACACCTGCTCGCCCAGGTCGAACATCTTCCCGGGGTCGAGCAGGCCGCCCAGCTCCTCGAACAGACTGCGACCGTCATCGGCTCCCCCGGTCACCGTGTCACGGTCACGATCGCGGGCGCCGGCGGCGGCCTCGCACTGATGGACGGGCTCGCCCACACCCTGCCCGGCGGCGTACTCTCAGCAGGTGGCATCGGCCTCAGCAGAGCAAGCGCCAATCAGCTGGGGATCACCAACCTGAACTCACAAGCCCCTCCTGAGGTGACGTTGGATCTACGCGGACGAGCAACCCGACTCAAAGTGTCTGCGGTCCTGGGCCACGAAGCCGCGGGAGCGCTATCCCTGGCCCAGGTCGCAGTCATGCCCCTCATCACCCTGCAGCGACTCGCCGGGCTACCGCACCGCGTCACCCGCATCCTTATCCAAAGCCAGCCGGGCCACGAAGCTGCCGTGCGCTCCGAGCTGGAAACACTCGCAGGCGGACGCCTCACGGTCGCTACCGCCGATCACGAAGTCTCACTCCTGAGCCAGGCCCTGCGACCAAGCAACCAGGCAAGCGCGCTGTTCGCGGGGCTAGCCGGACTCCTCGGATTCCTGTTCGCGTTCAACGCGATACTGCTCACCACCCCGGAGCGACGCGCCGCGATCGCCGACCTACGCCTGGACGGCACCAAACGCATAGCAATCATCCAAATGGTCCTCTTTCAAGCATTCTGCCTCGGAGTCGCCGCGTCTCTACTCGGACTGCTCGCCGGCTATGCACTCGCACTCGGGGTCTTCCAAACAAGCCCCGGATATCTCTCCCAGGCATTCACACTCGGGGGGAACACAGTGATCGGGACTAAACCAGTGGTGCTCTCACTGGCGGGCGGGATCCTAGCAACATGCCTTGCCTCGGCTGTTCCGCTGGGAGACTTGCGCCGCGGAAGACGTTTGGACGCCGTCTACGCCGAGACCGGCGAACGCGACCAAGGGCCAGGACAGAACACCCAACGACGGCTGTTCGTAATCGCCGCGGGCTTGGTCGCGATAGCGAGCGCACTGTTCGTGTTCGTGCCCTCAGCCGCAATCGTCGCATGCGTGCTCCTCGCACTGGCGACCATCCTCTCGGTCCCACTGGTCCTCTCAGCCGTACTACGAACCGCCGAGATACTGGCCATGCGCAACGACAGGCTCACAACCCTCCCACTGGCAATTGGGTCGCTGCGGGCGCGAACGTTTCGATCGCTCGCGCTCACCGCCACCGGCGCGGTCGCCCTCTTCGGCAGCGTCGCGCTGAGCGGCGCTCAGCATGACCTCCTGCGAGGACTTCACAACTTCGCGCGAGCGTACGCCACCGATGGACAGGTCTGGATAGTGAACCCGGGATATATCCCAGAGACAACCAGCTTCTTGCCAGACAAATATGAGTCGCGGATCGCCCGGATACCCGGAGTCACCGGTATCCACGTACTCCAAAGTGAGTTCATGAATATGACAAACCGGCGTGTGGTGATTGTTGCGCGCCCACCCGGAACCGGCCAAGAAGTACTACGCACCCAGATACTCGCCGGTAACTTCTCGAGCGCACGCGAACATTTGCGCGAAGGAAGATGGGTAGCCGTCTCCAAACAGATCGCCGAAGAACAACACGTCCATATCGGGCAGACGCTGAAGCTGCCAACCCCCACGGGCCCGTCCTCGTTCCGCGTCGCCGCACTGACGACAAACTTTGGGTGGCCAGGAGGGGCCATCCTCATGAACACCGTCGACTACAGTCGTCGATGGGCGACACTCGCGCCGAGCGCTTTCGCTGTCGATTTCACACCAGGTACGAACATCGCGCACGCGCGATACGCAATCGCCATGTCATTGGGCGCCAGCAGTGGCCTGGAAGCGATCACCGCGGCGACATGGAGCGAGCGGTTCGATACCCTCGCGGGCGAAGGGCTTGGGCAGCTCGCAGACATATCAACGCTACTCGTACTCGCCGCCATCCTCGCGATGGCCGCCGCGCTCGGGTCGAGCATCTGGCAACGGCGGGCCTCGCTGGCCGAACTACTCCTCGATGGCGCACGCCGCGGGCTACTGAGGCTCGTCCTCCTGACAGAAGCCTTGCTCATGCTCTGCGCGGGGTGCCTGACGGGCGCTATAGCCGGCGTGTACGGCCAGTTCGTGATCGACAGCTATCTCAAGCACGTCACAGGCTTCCCAGTCGCCAGCATCGCCACCCTGGCTCGCCCAATCGAGACGTTCGCGCTTGTGATCGCCTCAGTCCTCGTGCTGGTGTCGCTCCCGGGGTGGCGCGCTTCGCAGGTCCGCCCCGCGCTCGGGCTGAGCGAATAGCCGCTCACGACGCCACCGCGCCCGCCATGGAGCTTGAAACGGCTTAGGCTCATCGGCAATGTTCGCATTTCGCGATCGTCTGCTCATGGCACGAATGGGCTTGGCGCTCGTGCTCGCGAACGCCCGCTATTGGAGCACGGTCGCGCCGGTCGTCCGCACACAACTCGACTACTGGACCTCGCGCGCGGAAGAGATCCCCGACCCATGCCTACAAGAAGTGGCGCTTATAAACCTCAACGAGGAGGGATTCAACGCGCAGGCAACGGCCACACTCGCGACGCTCGCGCCCCGCGAGCACCGCAAATCCGTCGTGGAAGCGATTGTTGGCCTCCAGGTCATCTACGACTATCTGGACAGCCTGGTGGAGCGACCACTAGCTGACCCGCTGGGGGAAGGCCGTCCGCCCTACCACGCGCTCGTCGACGCAGTCGTCCTGCGCACCGAGCCCAGGAGCGATTACTACGCCCACACCCCTCAGCCAGATGACGGTAGCTATCTTCAGGAGCTCGTAAGCGTCGTGCGCACAGCGCTGATGCAGCTGCCGCGCCGAGCCGCCATCGCAGAGTCCGCTGAGCGCGCCGCCGAGCGCTGCGCGGAAGCCCAGGTTCGCGCCCACGCAGCCCCTGCACTCGGCGGCACGCAACTCACGCAATGGGCAAAGCGCAACGCGGCCCCCACCGGACTTCAATGGCGAGAGTTCCTCGCTGGCGCAGTCTCCTCAGGGCTCGCCCTACACGCTCTCATCGCCGCCGCCGCCGACCCTCGCACCACCCGCGCGCAAGCCCTCGCCATCGATGAGGCCTACCTATCCGTCTGCGCCCTGACTACTCTGCTCGACAGCCTCATCGACTACCAACAGGACCGCAGCATCGGTCAGCCCGGGTACATCCGCTACTACGAGGACCGCGACGCTCTCGCCCAAGGGCTCAGAAGCGTGATGCACCGCGCGGCAGCCCGTGCGCGCGACACCCCCAACGGCGCACATCATCTCATGACGCTAGTCGGCGTCGTGGCCTACTACTCCTCAGCCCCGACCGCCTCCAGCGAATTCGCGCGACCCGTAACCGAGCAGATCAGCCGAGAACTCAGGCCGATTATCACCCCAACGCTCGCGGTAATGCGCGCCTGGCGCATCGCCAAACGCGCTCGAACCGCGATCGCAAACAGAGTGGGCACCTAATGCGAGCAATCCCTCGCTGGGCTCAGCGCACGACACAGCGGCGCTTCGGCGGACGTCGAGAAGCAAATGATGGGCAGCCAACAGCCAAGCCCCCCGGATATACTACCTTCCCGAACGATTCCGCAGAGAACACAAGACACGGGCTCCTGCAATGAACAAGCCAGCTACAGCAAGTACACGCCGACGTGCGGCGACGAAGGTCTTGACTGCCGTAAGCCTTGCGCTCCTCATGGTCCTTACCCCCCAAGCTCTCGCCAGGACGGCCTTTCCCGGCACCATCCACAACACCAAACGCAGCCGTTTAGCCCACGCGGCACGCACGCTGAACGTCACCGACACCGCTCACCTGCGCTACATATCTCACACCGGCGCGCTGCTCTACGAGGAAGGCGCGGCCTCCGGGACGCTCCCCGGCAACATGCGAGCCCACTGCGACATCAGCTCAACCGTGACCGCCACTTTCACGATCGACACCCACAACGGGACCATCACTGGCCACGGGACAGCGACTCCGCACGGCTCCGGCATCTATGAAAGCTTCACTGGCTCCTTCCAAGTCATCAGCGGCACCGGCCAATACGCCCACGCCCACGGACACGCAGGCCTCTCCGGCACCTTCAACCGCCGAACCTACGACCTGACCGTACAAACCACCGGCCAGCTCTCCTACTAACCGCCTGGTGCGGTGCTAATCGCAAACCCAGCCGTAGGCCGAGCCCTCGCCCTCTCGGCAGCCATCCTCTCCTGCGCCTGTCTGCCACCCACCGCCTTCGCGCACAGTCGGTGACGCTCTACGCGACCCTCACACCCGAGCGGCTCGGTCACGGAACGACCATCGGCTTCAGCTTCAAGATCGCCACACCCACGCAGTGCCATCGGGTCGCGAGACCGCGACGCAGCTCGCGCGCACCCTGGTTCAACCGCTCGCAGGTCTCGTTGCCCCCGGCGATCATCACAACCTGCGCCTGCCCCGCCGTGGCGGCCGCACTCGCCCATTCGGCGACGGCCTGCTCGCACGCCGGCGGGGTCGCTCTACCACTCGCAATAGCCTTCTACGACAGGCCCCAACGCAGGACGAGCGCTTCGGGCTCGACTGCGGCCCACGTTGCGCGGTGCCTCGACTGTCGTCACCCCTGCGACAAGTGCGATCCCGTTCGCTTGCCCTTCCAGTAGTGGCTGTTACCTGCTACCTACGCGGAGCCGCTGGACGGTGAGGACTAGTGGGACGACACTGACGACTAGGAGTTGGGCGAAACAATAGACCACGACGACCGCGTAGACGACGGCTGCGTTGCCGACAACACTGCCGACGATGCTGCCTACGGCACTGCTGAAAACGCTGTCCGCTGCGCTGCCGACGATGCCGCCGACAGCGTTGCTGAGGGCGCTGCCCGTAGCGATCACGGCGCCGACGCCGACGAAGCCAACGACAACGACGATGACGGCGACGGTTGTGACCACAACAGCGACGCCGACAGCGACGAACACGAAAATCCCGTTGGACACGATCTTGACGGGGATCGAGGGCAGCGGCGCTGGGGCAATGATGAGCTTTCTGGCCCTCTTGCGTCGGCGTTGCGCCCAAAGGGCCGCACTGATCGGCCTCTCGGTCACCGCGGCAAATTCATGGAGCCATTCGGCCTGGATCTCCTTCGGAAGTGGAGCGATCATCGCCTCAACTTTTGCGGCGGTGTGCTGCCGCAGACAGCCAACTATCTCACCACCGGCCAACTGTCCTACGATCGTGCGGGCAAGCGCTGCGACCCCTAACAGGATGAGGAGCAGAACGCTCATGCAAGCACATCGTATCTGAGCCGCACCCGGTTCGATGAAGCCATCCGTGAGCCGATGGCCGAAGTGCCGCTCGAACTCCTCCGGGGGTCAGCCTGCGCTCCGGGTGGCGGACGCCCTCGGCTTCGGTGGCGCGGGCGAACTCAGCGAGCCCGACCCCGAGCGCCCCGGCGATGGGCCGGCCCCCCGGCTGTTCGCGGCTTCGCTATGCACGCGGGGGGCCGGATGTCAAGGCAACTGGCGGAAGCTGGCGCGATCGGGTCCTTCGGTCCACTGCGAGAGTTGGCCCGTCCAATCGCACGCGAGCTACTGCTTCTGTTACCAGACTGGCTCCCAGCGGTCCAGCGCGAGATCTCTGGGCACCAGAAATCCGCATGTACAAGCTTTTCCCGCAAGCCCCCGGCAGGACTCGAACCTGCGACCCTCGGATTAGAAGTCCGATGCTCTATCCAGCTGAGCTACGGAGGCGGGGTGTTTCCAACTCCATAGTGTGGCGATCCGCGCCGCGATGCGCCGGCTGGGGCCGGTCCTTGCGCCAGAGCCGCACCCGATCCCCCGGCGAGCCGCCACCGATGAGAGCCCGCCGCCCGCCCCGGGGAGCAACCGAGGGGCCGTTGACAGCCGCACGCGATCTCCAGTCGCGCCCGTCCGCGAGACGGCTTTAGCCAGGGCATGGGCAACGCCTTAAGCAAACTTGATCCAGAACCGGTAAAAGTTGACCCATGACTCCCGCCTCGGGCAGCGATCCCGACCCCACCCGCAAGGAGCGCCGCGAGCAGGCGCGCGCCGAACGCAAAGCGATGGAGGCCGCCGCCGCCCAGTCGGCGCAGCGCAAACGCATGATCCAGCTCGGCGGCGTGATCGGCGTCGTGGCGGTGATCATCATCGTGATCGTGGTGGCAACCAGCGGCGGGAGCAGCGGCGGCAGTGGGCTGGTGACCGGCAGCAAGAAGAACTCGACCGTCGCCACGGTCAAATCGATCATCGGCGGCATCCCCCAGTCGGGGAACGTCCTTGGCAACCCCAACGCGCCCGTGACACTGCAGTACTTCGGCGACCTGGAGTGCCCGATTTGCAGGGAGTTCACGCTCGGCGCGCTGCCCGCCGTGATCAAAAAGTACGTGCGCAACGGGAAGGTCAAGGTCGAATACAACTCGCTGGAGACCGCCACCCACGAACAGGAAACGTTCCGCACCCAGCAGATCGCCGCCTATGCCGCCGGCAAGCAGAACCTCGCGTGGTACTTCATCGAGCTCTTCTACCACGAGCAGGGTCAGGAGGACAGCGGCTACGTCACCGAAAAATACATCCAAGGCCTGGCCGAACAGGTGCCGGGCCTCGATCTTCCCGACTGGAGCGCGGCGCGTAATGACCCGGCGTACGGCGAACAGGTGACGCACGACGCTCAGGTCGGGAACGCTGAAGGCTTCACGGGCACGCCGTCCTTCCTGATCGGCAAGAGTGGCGGACACATGGAAAAGCTCGAAAACCCCAACCTCGAAGAACCCTCGAGCTTCGAAGCGGCGATCAACAAGCTGCTTGCATAGAACCAGTGCGGCGATGGCGATGACACGGCCCCTCCCTCCTCCCCTGGCCCCCGGTCCTGCCGATCGGCCATGAGCGATCGCGCGATCCGCATCACGATGATCGTGCTCGCCACGATCGGGCTGGGGGTCGCGATCTACCTGACCTACGTCCACTACTCCGGCATCCCGCCGCTGTGCAGCACCACGCACAACACCTGCCTGAAAGTGCAGAGCTCGATCTACTCGAAGCTCGCCGGCGTGCCGGTCGCGCTGATCGGCCTGATCGGCTACGTGACGATCCTCGGCTCGCTGCTGGTGCCGCAGCGCGAAGGGACGCGCTTCGCCACGATGGCGTTCGTGCTGGTCGGCTTCGGCTTCTCCGCCTACCTCACCTCACGGGAGGCGTTCTCGCTGCACGAGTACTGCGAGTGGTGCCTGTCGAGCGCGGCCATCATGACGGTGCTCGCCGGTCTGGCTGTGTGGCGCTTCCTGCGCGGTGAGGCACCTCCGACGAGCGCCACCTCGGCCACGGCGCCTGAGCCCGACGCAGGGGCGCTCGCCGCGGGTTCTTAGATCCGAGGCGCTCCAACACGCCACCGCTGGGAACCTTGCACGATAGACGTCGAATCAGAGCCGCCCACCCGGTCGATCATCAATGTTCGACGCACGCTCGCAGCGGGTTGCACAGACCGCAGCCGGCCGAAAGCGGTGCACCAGCCCAGCGTTGTAAGGTCGCCCAGCATGACACCGCCGCGCAATCCGCCAGCCGAGCCCGTCGTGCAGGGCACCATCGAGCAAAGCGCCACCAGGCGCCACAAGCACGCCGTCGCCGAAGCCGCAGCGAAGTTGGTGCTTCCCGGTTCGCGCGTCGGGTTGGGGACGGGATCGACCGTCGCCCACCTGCTGCCGGCACTCGCCGCGGGTGGAATGGCGGGGTTGCGCTGCGTCGCCACCTCCCCCGCGACCGCCCGGGCCGCCCGCGCGCTCGGCCTGGAGATCGTGGAGCTCGACGAGCTGGGCGAGCTCGACATCGCGATCGACGGCGCCGACCAGATCGATCCGCGGGGCTGGCTGATCAAGGGCGGGGGCGCGGCGCACACGCGCGAGAAGATCGTCGCCGCCGCGGCACGACGCTTCGTGGTGATCGCCTCCACCGAGAAGGCCGTCCCCGAGCTCAGCTCACCGGTGCCCGTCGAGATCCTGCATTTCGCCCCGCACACCACGCTCGAGGCGATCGCACCGGCGAGGCTGCGCAAAGTGCCCCTCAGCCCAGACGGCAACCTGATCGCCGACTACCTCGGCGCGATCGAGGATCCGGCACGGCTCGCCGCCCGGCTGTCCGCCACCCCCGGCGTCGTTGAGCACGGGCTGTTCGCGCCGAGCCTCGTGAGCGACATCCTGATCGCGAACAACGACGGCATCGAGCACCGCCGCGGCGGCAAGGGGTAGCCCACTCGGGCTCAGATGCTGATCAGCTCGAGCTCGTCCAGCCGCCGCGCCGCGTGGGATGCCCACACCGAGCTCTTCTCACGGTGCAGGATGCCGTCGCGCTCTAGGTGCGCGAGCGCCTCATCGAGCACCGCCGGCTCGAAGTCGGGGATCTCCCGCGCCAACTCCGTGCGCGCCCAGCACTGCTCGTGATCGTCCCGGAGAATCTGCAGAACGATCGCTCGCTCGACCATCCACAGATCGCTGCGCCGCCGTTCCTCTGTCGGTCCCGGCATAGGACTCACCTCCTCGTCTGTCACGTCGCCCGCGGCCTGCCGCTGTTGGGGCCACTTGATTTTCGGATCGGCATCGAAAGTACTCAGCGCTTGGGACGGGAGGCTCGCTCGGAGGCACCGCCTTCGGAGTACCTTTGGATCGTGACTCCCCGCGAACGCCTCTTCGCGTTTGGGCTCGCCCTGGCGCTCGTACTCGCCGGCGGCGCGTGCGCCGCCCTCATCGGCGGAGTGACCGGCCAGGTGCTCACGATCGTGCTGATCGCCGCCGGCGTGGCCGGAGCGATGCTGCTCGTGTTCCTCGAAGTCGGCTTCAGCGAAGACCGCGAGCTCGCGCGCGATGAGGAGCGCCGCCGCGGCCGAGCGATGCGGCTGCTGGGCGCCCGCCGCGGGCGCTGGGTGACACGCCGGCCGCGGCGACCCGACCGCTGAGCGGGGTGAGCGCGCCAAAGCGCTAGCCCGGCTGAACAGTGCGCCGTCTATTCGGCCCCCCTTGCACCCGCACCGGGGGCGATTGGTACCGTAGGGCGATGTCGTATGGATGGTCGACGGTTTCCTACGAGGAGTGGAGCGCGACCTGCGACACGCTGCATGCGCACACCCAGGTCCTCGGCAAGCTCGCGGTGGCGCTGGCCCCGCCCGAGCCACAGCTCCAGCACGCGGCCCTGCGTTTGAGTGCGCGCGGCTGGGAAACCGCTCCACTGCGGGCGCCCGACGGCTCGGGGGCGCTCGTGGCGGTGCTCGACCTACGAACGCACGAGGCACTCGTCGAGCACACCGGGGGAGGTGTGCGACGCGTCCCGCTCACTCCGCACCGGCCGGTGGGCGAGGTCACGCGCGAGGTGCTGCAGGCAGTGCGCGAGCTGGCGGGTGACGTCAGGATCGATCCGACCCCGCAGGAGGTGGCGTGGAGTGTGCCGCTCGACGAGGATGAGGAGCACCGCAGCTACGACCCTGCCCAGATCGCCTCCTACTTCGCCGCCGCAACTCAAGCCGCGCTGGTGCTCGCGGCGTTCCGCGCGCCCTACCGCGGACGCTCGACGCCGGTCAACGCGTGGTGGGGCTCGTTCGACCTGGCGGTCAACCTCTTCTCCGGCCTGCCCGCCGACCCCCCATCGGAGGACTTCATCATGCGCAACGCGATGAACGCCCAGGAGGTTGCCCTCGGCTGGTGGCCGGGCGATGCGCGCTACGCCAACGCGGCCTTCTACGCCTACGCGCACCCCGCGCCGGAGGGGTTCGCCTCCGCCGTGCTCTCGCCCGCGGCCGCGCGCTGGGATGCGACGCTCGGCGAGTACATCCTCGACTGCGACTCGCTGCGCTCCAGCCCCGACCCGCACGCCCTGGCGCTCGACTTCGCGCGCTCGGCGTTCCGCCACGCGTGCCTGGTGTGCGAATGGGATCCGGCGCTTCCCGCCTCGATCGACGGGACGCCTCCGCCCGTCGCGTGAGACGCGCCGGCCGCGGAACACTGGCTGGGTACACGCGCGATGGGCCACACGCCTCGACACGCCGTGGAAAGCCCACGTTAGGAAAGCCCGGCCGCGGGGGATGCAACCCGCGCGCCAGAACCAAGGGACCGCGGTCGGGGCTGACGATCTACCCTGCGTTCCACATGACCGATCCTGTTCAACTCACCTGGACACAGGCGCGCGCCCACGCCAGCGAAGCGCTGGAGGCAACGCTGGAGCGTCTCGCGCGCGTCGCGCCGGCGCAGGAGCTCACGAAATCCCCCGTCAAGCTGCCGGCGCGCGGCAGCGACCTGGAGCTGTGGGCGACGAGCACCCACAGGTGGGTTGACCAGCAGTTCTTCGTGGTCGACGCGGACCTGGACGCGAGCAGGCCGGCGCACCGCCACAAGGCGAAGCTGAAGCGCTTCGAAGGCAGGCGTCTTTATCTGACGCTGCCGAGCGCGACGCGCAAGGCCCTCGGCGAGGCGGTGGAGGTACGGGCCTTCTGCGTGAGCGATGTGGAGATCCGCCTCAAGCAGGCGCTGCTGCGCGCGCTCAAGGATGCGACCAGAGGCCGACTGGTCGCGGAGTTGTGGAGCCGCAAGCCTCAGCCCTCGCAAGCTCGACCCAGCAACCACGCCGGCGCCAGACAGCTGAACTCCAGCCAGCAACAGGCGCTGGCGGCGATAACAAGCAAAGGTGCATGGCTGGTGTGGGGCCCGCCGGGGACGGGCAAGACGACGGTCATCGCACAGGCGGTGAGGGATGCGCTGGAGCACGGGCGAACGGTGCTGATCGCCTCGCACACGCACGTGGCGGTGGACAACGTGCTGGAAGGAGTGTTCGACCCCGGGGACCCGAGCTCGCACCCCGAGCCGGGCGAGGCGCTGCGCATCGCGAGCCCCGGGGTCGAGGAGCGCGTCGCGGCGGCGGTGCGCGAGCACGAGTACCTGCTGCTGGAGAAGGCGGTCGCGAGCCTGACCGGCAGGACAGAGCGCCAGCGGAGCATCGACGAGCAGCGCGAGCGAAACCGCATGGCCCAAGACCGCGAGCGCCTGCAGCGCGCGATCGAGGAGCTCGCCGACGTGGACGTTGACGCAATCGCGCAGGCTCAAGCGGCGGAGCACGCCCGCGCCGAGGCAGAGGACCTCGAGCCGCGAGTCGCCGCCCTGAGACGGCAGCTCGCGGACGTCGACGCGCACGCCCAAGCGCAGCGCAAGGCGGCGCAGACGCTGGCGGTGAGCACCGGGAGGGAAAGCGACGCGCGAACCGAGCTGGACCAAGTGCGCAGGACACACGCAAGCGACATGCGGGCGTTGACGGAGTCCGAGGCGGCGGCGCAGACCATCCGACGCGCGCATGCGGAAGCGGCGGACCGTGCGCGCGAGGCAAGGGCGGCGATCGACCGCGGCGTCGGCGGTAGGCTGCCTCCTCTGCGCGCCCGCCGAGAGCGCCTCGCGGCGGACCGCACGACTCGCGCCCGGGAAACCGAGAGCGCACTCGCGGAGGCCGAGGCCTCGCAGGCCCGCTGGAGCACAGTGGTGGGCGATTCCGAGCGTGTGCTGCAAGGTGCCGAACAGCGCTGGGAGACCCTGTGCGAGCAGGCCGAGCAGGCGCGTGAGCGGGAGCGCGCGGCAGATGAGTTGGAGGGACAGCTCGAACGACTGCGACCCAAACACGAGGACCATGCGGAGCAACTGCGGGAGGCGCAGACCCGCGCCGCGGCGGTGCCAGCGCAAACGGCGCGAAATGTGCTCGCCGCCGCGCGGAAGCGCGGAGTGCCGGCGATGCTCGAGCAGCGCGAGCGGCTGAATGAAGCGGTGGAGAAGCTGGAGGAGGAGCTGAAGCTGCTGCAGCGCGAGCAGGAACGGCTGGACGAAGAGGTACGGCAAGAACGAGCGCGCCTGTTGGCGGAGGCCCCCGTGATTGCGAGCACGCTGGCGACGCTGACGATGAACCAGGCGCTGCTGAAACGCCGCTTCGACGTTGTGATCCTCGACGAGGCCGCGAGCATCGAGGCGCCATACGTCGCGTGGGCGGGCAGCCGCGCAGACCGCACGCTGGCACTGGTGGGGGACTTCCTGCAGAACGCGCCGATCGCGGAGGCGGACGACATCGCAGACGAGCAGGAGCGCTCACGCGCGGAATGGCAGAAGCGCGACATCTTCCACCTGGTGGGCATCACCGACCGCGCCAGCGCCGAGCGCCACCCGCGGTGCGTGGCGCTCAGAACCCAGTACCGCTATCCGAAGGCGATCGCGGACACCGTGAACGCCTTCTGCTACGACGGCCTGCTGGAAACCCACAAGAACGGGCGCGGCCCAACCACAAGTGCGGGTGTGACCCTGATCGACACCGCTAAGCACCAGGGCAACGAGCTCGTGCGCGAGCGAAGCTCATGGTGGTGGCAGCTGGGCCTCGACCTCCTGCAGGCGATCGCTCGCGGAGCGGCGCCCCGCACCGCCGACATCGGTTACGTGTGCCCGTACGCCCCCCAGGCAAGCCACGCGCAGCGCCTCAGCGATCGCGAGCGCTTGAGCGTCCACTGCGGCACAGCGCACCGCTTCCAAGGCAGGGAGTTCGACACCGTCATCGTGGACCTGATGCAGGATCGGCGTCCCCGCTGGGCGGGTGTGGCAGACCTCCACGGCAGCGAGCGCCAGGTGGCCGCCGCGAAGCTCCTGAACGTGGCGCTGACCAGAACCAAGGCGAACCTGTACCTGATCGGCGACTGGGACTTCATCGCACGGGCGAGCAGCCCCGGCATGAGGGCGATCGCCGCCCTCGCCGCAGACCCCGGCTGTCAGATCGTCGACGCGCAGGAGCTCGCCCCCGAGTGAGCCGTGGGCGGGAACGTTTCGACACCACCACGGATCAAGCGCTCCGATGCGCAGGATGAGGCGCTTCAGTCGGACCTCGGATCGTTATCCGCCGACGTCAATTGGCGACGTCGCCGACAATGCGCGCGGAGCCACGTGTGAGGATCTCCTCGCCAAGCGTGTTGCCACGGCTCACGACCGTCTTCGACATCGCATGCCGGCCCTTGGGGGGCTTGTGGCCGGCGAGGAACGCCCTCGCCACAGCGCGGGCGGTCGAGCACGAGACGCCTGAGGCGGTGAGGTTGTTCAGCGCCGCGTGGCCCTGACCGTGGGTGCCCGGGAACGTGTAGCTCACGCTGCCGCAGGCAGTGGCCGTCGAGGCGGTCGCGGGCACGGCGGCATGAAGGGCGCCAGCGGCCAGGAGCGCGATCAGCACGCTTCTCATCAGAACAGAGTGAGGTGGCCGGTGGAGATCTTGAAGCCGTGGCCCATACCATTCACGCAGCGAGCTGCCGAAGCGCTCAGACTGCAGGTGATGCCGTAGCGCTTCCAGGTCGAGCCCGGTGCGAGGGTCACGGGGTTCGCCGATGAGATGAGATCATCCTGGCTCTCGTCGACGAGCCGCGCGCGACCGACGCGGCCCTGTCCGAGCTGCACGAAGGGATCGCCGATGCCGTGCTTGGGTTTGGGAATGCCCGCCGCCGAGCACTGCAGGCCCCGGTAGTCGCCGTTGAGCAGAGTGCCTGTGCCGGGGTCGAGCTCCGTCCCGGGAACCGAGGCGGCGATGCCGCACACCACGTCCGCGGTCTTTGTCTGGAAGTTGACCGCGTGTGAGGAGGCCACGGCGGCCGCCGGCAGGGCCACCAGCGCGAGGGCCGCGAGGAGGACAGAGCGTCTCATCCAGCGGAGCGTACGCGATGAGAACTCCATCGACCCGCGATCCGCCTGGAGGCTCATACCTGCGATCGCCTGGAGGTTCATACCTGATGGGGTATTGCTAAGCCTGGATCCACCGGGTAGGGGCGCAGGGGGCTGGGTTTGTGGTGTTGGTGGGGTTGTTTGGTGCTTGGCGGGTCTGGTCGGGGGCGTGATGGCGGTTGATGTTCCTTGGGGGGTGTCCGCGGGTGTGTTTTTGGCGTGGTTAGATCGCCGGTGTCGGCGACGGGTCTGCGTGGTGGCTGTTGCTGGCGGCTGTGGGTCAGGCCACTGTGGGTAGTGCTCGTATGCGTGTGAGCGCACGGGTGAAGTCGCCCTGCCAGGGCCAGCGGGCAGGAAGGTGAAGTGTCCATTGGCGCCCGGTGCGCGTCAGCCGGCCGGGGATCCGCAGCAGCCGGCGGCGGATGGTGCGCGCAGCGCGGACGGTCTCGCCGGAGAGCCCGATCGCGCTGGTCCAGCGCAGCAGGTTGTGCGCGATGGCGGCGATTACTGTCCAGGCGCTGTTCGCGTTGAACTGGCCGGAGGGGAAGTGCGCTAAGGCTTGGTTCTTCAGGTCGCGGATCGTGAGCTCGACGACGGCGTGCTGGCGGTGCTCGGCCTCCACGACCTCCAAGGGGTCGGTGCGGTTGGTGATGAACGGGAAATACCGCCAGTCTGGCCACAGCTCGGCTTGCGGGCCGATGAGCCGGGTGCGGCGCACGATCAGCCGTCGTCCGTGAGTGGCCGTCTCGGCGATCTGCGCTTCACCGTCCTTGGGGTAGTCCTCCAGGGGCTGCCATGCCTGCTCAGGGATCTGCTTGATCGCGTCGGGAACCCAGAATTGCAGGCGCACACTGATCGAGTAGAGCCACCCAGCGCTCTCGAGCCTCGCGATCAGCTTGCGGTTCCAGAACCCCGAGTCCGCTCGCAGAAGCTTCTCGCCGCTCGCGCCTGCCCGCGTCACGCGGGCGATCAGCTCCTCAGCGAAGCGCACGACACCGCGCTGGGTGTTCGCCTGACCCTTGCGCAAACGAACGTGCAGGACCTCACCCGTCGCGGCCCTGGAGGCGAGCAGCGGATGGTAGCCACGCTGTTTGGTGTATCCGAAACCGACGCCCTCCTTCTTATAGCCATAGGCCTGGCCGATAAAGCTGTCCACGTCAACGATTAGCCGCTCGGCGCCCGGGCCAGCGCCCGCCCGCCATGCACGCGTCAACGAGTCCCCGAGGACCCGGTCGAGCTGGCGCACATGCCCGAAAGTGAATGCCCGCAGAAACGTCCCGAGGGTCGAGGGCGCCGGCAGCCAGCCACCCAGCAATCGACGCGTGCGACCAGCGCGCAGCACATCACAATCATCGATCGAGTCAGCGCCGAGCAACATCGCGAACACGAGCGCCATCACCTTCCTACCCGGATTCGCCGCCCCTGGCCGGTCACGACGAAGCGTCACAAACCGGCCCACGAGAGCCTCGACCCCGAGCCGCCCCGCGAGCGTCGCGACGAGCGCGATCCCCGCATCCGAGACCACGCGATCATCGTCAAAAACGACCCGCACCCCCTCCAGTCCGACCCGCTCGTCATCCTGCACCATACGAGTGACCTCCTGATCCCGGGCCGCGACAGCCGCAATCTGTCGCTACCAAGCCCAATTCAGGAGGTCATTCAACGCCCACCACCGGACAGACCCGGTGGATCCAGGCTAAGTCATGGTCAAGCGGGCTCGGATTTCGGCCCAGACGGCTGTGATGCCGTCCGGGATAGCGCACCCCGACCGTGGTCGGGGTGCCCCTTTCATCACTTCTTGCGGTTCATTCTCGGCACTTTGACTCCTTTCATGGCCGTGCGAATGTCCTTATTCGGCGGTCACCGCCCAGGTACCATCCGCAATTGTTTGTTCCGCTTTTGCGGGAGCGATGAATACCCGGGTTCCTACTGTTGTCGGGCTGCCACCGACGAGCTGGGCCACGTTCGCTTCAGTTTCGATAAATATGCAGAGGCTACCGGGTTCCGCTTCCGGTTTTGCGGCTTCGCTGGTTGCCGGACAACCCGTCCCGTTGCCTTCTCCTTTTTCGCCCGCCTTGATGACGTGAACTGCAGGGGCTTCCGTCAGCGGGATACCGAACGAGATCGGTACAAGAGTTAACCCCCCCTCCAAGACCGCGGGCGGATAGTAGACGGTTCCCCACTCCCCCTTCTCAGATGAGCCTTTGGGCAGCGTTCCGCCAGCCGTCCACGGCGATCCTTCTTTGCCGTTACAGGCGGTGGTTTTGGTGGTGCCTGCCGTGAATTCGGAGCCGCCTTCTTTGTTGCACGCGGCTTCTTTATTCGTGAGTTGCTTGCTTGTCACACTGGTGCCGGGTTCGCCGTTGGATCCATTGGATCCATTGTCGCCCGCGGTACCCTGCGGACCCGCGGGGCCGGTTGCTCCTGGCGCTCCATTGGTGCCGTTCGTACCGTTTTTACCCGCCGGGCCCGCCGGGCCCTTGGGGCCGGCCTTGGTTTTACTCTTGGCCTTGCTCTTGGCCGCGGTGGCCGTCAGCGTCGCATGTGACGGACCGCTGCTGCTGCCCCTGCCGCCGCTCCCGCCGGTCGCCGCGAAGGCGCCGCCCGTCATCGCGAAGACCAGGGCGGCGCAGGCCAGGACGGTGGTTGGGTTAAGGTGTTTGCGTATGCTGGAAAACATCATCATTGTTCCTCTCACTAGCGGCTGGTCATCTCTGTTTGCTTGTCTTGTGCGCCCTGCTCTTCTTGGCCTTCTTCGGCTTCGCTTTCGCCTTCACGCACCGGCCGTGGCTGAGCTTCTTTCCCTGCTTGCACTTGGGAGTGGCTTTCTTGGTTGTCGTGCTCCCCGTCGTTTGTGTGGGGAACGCGATGCTCGGTACCGCCAGGAACGGGAGAGTGCTGGGGACTTCGAGAACCGCCGGCAGTCCCGCGGTCGTGAACAGCACGGGGCTACCTGTCTGTGTGCCGTAGCCGCTTTTGACCGTGATCCTGTAGGCGTATGTCGTCCCCGGCTGCAGGCCGGTGAGTGGAAGGGTCTCTTCCACGGGGATGGTGCCGGCGCCCGCGGGCCCGGAGAACACGATCCCATACTTTGTCGCAGACCCGTTGTATACACCGAGTTCGAAGGCGTATGTTGCGGCCGCCCCGTCAGGGTTAACCGCTCCGGAGACCGCCGCGGTGCTCGCGCCGACCACGCTCGGCGCGCCGGTCACCGCCGACGGCGCAGGCGCTCGAGCCGTGGTGAACATGCCTTCCACGCCGGCCGTCTCACCGCCCACTCGTTTACCCGCGATTTCCCGTTCGTCACTGGCGAGCAGCCGGTAGCGATAGGTCGTGGCAGGCTGCAGCCTCGTGGCCTGCGTCGCCGTCGCGATTGCACCGTACACCGCGGATTCCTGAGCTCCCGTTTCGGCGAGGTCGGGGGCCTGTGCGATATCGGGACAGTTTTCCCCGGCGCCCGCGCACGCCTGCGCGTACTGAAACTCGTAGGTCGTGTTCGCGTTCTCAGGGTTCAGTTCGTCGAACATCACCGCGGAGGAGGAGCTGACGAACGACACGCTCGGCGTGCCCACGACCTCGGGCGCCACGACGGGCGTCCTGATCGAGGTGGCTTCGCTCGTCAACAGTTCGGGCGCCTTGATGTTCTGATCTTCGCCGACGAGCCGGTAGTAGAACGTTTCGTTTGGGCGCAGCCCTTCCAGCGGGGCGCTGACCTGCGCCAACGGTTCTTCTTCGCCTTCGCTCTTCGAGCTCGCCACCGGCGAGGGCGGCTTGGTCTGGTCACCGAGCGCAGGGGTCGTGCCCCACTGAAACGAGACGAGCGTTTCCTTGACACCCCAGGGATCGACTTCGCCCTGTGGCGTGCATGTCAGTGTGACGTCCGATTCGTGTTCCACGCCAGGAACGCACGGGGCCGATCCCGTCACGAGTTCTCCAACCGGCAGCGGAGAATATGCGATGACTTCGCTCCCGGGTTCTGTGCCCGTCACATAGAGCTTCGTCGCGTTGAATGTCAAACTTCCTACACGCCGTGGTACCGGGAATTCGGTGATCAAGCGCAGTCCGGCCGTCCCGACTTCATACAGGCCATCCTGCAAGGCACCATTGTGCTCCTGGATCACGGCGAGATTACCCGCCGAATCGATCGCGAGATTATAGACATTGTGGGCAGTGTCGAGTTCCTTGATCTGGGTGCCGCTCGGGGAGAACTCACGGATCGCGGTTTGGTGGTGCACTCCTTCTCCTCCTTCAATTCTGCAGGTTGCTCCTCCTTTGCAGAGAACGTCGTAGACGAGGTACGTATCGCCCGCCTGGTCGACCGCGAGCGCGACCACGTCGTTTTCGGGTTCGGCCGAGATCGAAGTGAGCGAGATCTCGCCCTTGTATTTGCCGCTCGCTTCGAACTCTTGGACGCGGTGTTCGTCACCGACGTAGAGCACGCCTGCGGAACCCACCGCGAGCAGATTCCCGTCGCCCTGTTCGAAGTTGAACGCACCACCCGCTTCGCTCGGCATTAGGCCACCGCTCAGCGCAGGTGGCCCACATGTTTCTTCATGCGTGCAGAGATTGCCCTTGGTCGTCGAGTTGACTTCCTTGCCGATCTCGAGCAAAAACTGGCCTTCGGGCGTGAACTTCTGCACACGCTGCCCGAACTTTCCATCGACGTAGACCTCTTCAGCGACCCAGACATCACCGCTGGCCGGATCGACCGCGATGCTGTTCGGGTAGACGAACTGTCCGGGCGCCGCACCTTCGACTCCGGCCTTGCATTGCGCGATTTCCGCGGCGGTGCAGACATCGCCTCCGTTCGTGTTGACTTCCCTGCCGAACATGCTCACGAACGCGCCCGTCGCGGTGAGCTGCTGCACGCGATGATTACCGGTGTCGGCGACGTACACATCGCCTGTCGTTTCATTCACCGCGACGCCATTGGCCTCGAAGCCCCCCCCCGCGACTGAGCTGTCCCTACCCGGCTGGCATTCGTGCTGGGAAGCGACCGTGCAGACGGAGCCTTTTGTGACCGTGTCGACTTCGGCGCCAAAATGGGCCGCGATGACCTCCTTGACTGGTGCCGTCGCGCCCTGCGCGCCACCGGCGACAATAAGGAGCGCGATCGTGGCGGTGGTAGCAACGGCTGCGAGCCGGAAGATCCTGGTCATGCAGTTGGCGGTCATCGGTGTGTCCTCCCGTGGGCCATGGCGTCAGCGGCCTTCTTCGCCTTGCTCTGCTGCTTCGGTTTTTTCTTCTTCACTTTCTTGGCCTTTGCGCATCCGGTGACACCGATCTTCGTCGTCTCGTGGATTTCGGCGCCGTTTTGGGCGACGAACGCGGTCGGCATCGACAGCTTGCCCGCCGACGTGCAGAGGTTCCCGTTCGCCGCGAGCGCGGAGTACTTGCCCTCGGGGAGATAGAGCTCAAACGTGCTGACGGGAACGTCGGGCACGGTCTTGAACGTGCTGGAGGTGATCCCCGCTTTGCTGATGAACGTGCTGCCCGTCAGGTCGACCCTGACACCGTCGCCCTGCAACACGACAATCAGGCTGGGGAACGCTTCCCCGCCGTGGGAGACGAAATACACCGGGCCGGACAGGCCGACCGGCAGCACCGGGGTGCTCGCCCGCACGGTCCCAACGATCGACGCCGCAGGGCACCCCGCCGGGTTCGCTTCAAACTGCGCCGCCGTGCACGCTTTCTGCAACGTCGTCAGGCGCGCCGGAAGCTGCCCGGGCAGTTCGACTTTGACCCGTGCGATATTGGCCTCGCTTCCGACCGACCCCGCGGGGTAGGAGAGCTTCACGTCGAGATCCGCACCGTCCGCCCGACTCGTCTTCGCGCTCGTCGAGACCGCGAATTTCGGTTTGAATTCAAGGCTCTTACAACCGGCTGCCGCGAACGGACTGCCGACCGTAGCCTTGGCGTTCCCCGAGCCCGATACCACCGCGGTGACTTGCTGCGCATCGCAGTTCGTGGGGTTGAACATGAAGTTCGGACGATCGATATCGACCGTGATGCGTTTCAGGCGCAACGGGACACCGTCGAGGATCTGCGGCAGCGCGTACGGTCCCGTTTCGTCGGTCGTGACCGTCAACGTGCTGTTTTCGGGATTCACGTCGATCCGCGCCCGCACCACGACCAGGCCGAGGTTGAACGGTCCCGCCACCGCGGGCGTGACGACGCTCAGCCCGAACGGGGCGCCGTCGTGGGGGCCGGTCAGATACACCGTCCCTTCGATTTCAAACGGGTGCGAGCCCGCGCCGGACGCTACGCGCGTCGTCCCGATCTTCGAGGATTCCGGGCAGTGACCCTCGTTTGCTTCCGGTTCCCCACACAGCTGGACGCTGGATAGCATCCCCAGCAGGCCCGGTGGGGTGTGGACCTGGATGCCCTTGACGAACTGTTCACGGTCCTGGCGGCTGAAGTTCAACGTGAACGCGCTGAACTGGCCCGCCTGCGGGCTGACCGTCCCCGCGGTGAGCTCGGGGTTCAACGGAAGGTTGGGGCACGGGGTCGCAAGACCGTCGCCCGCCAGATCGACGTTGAAGGACGAGGAGGGCGTCGCATCGGGCGTGCCCGGCATCGACAATCCTTCAGGCGTGATCCCCGGCGTGCTCCACGGCGTGAAGTCCGTCGTCGTCGTCGCCGGCCCGCACGCGGCGGGATTATCGATCGGGGCCCGCGGACCCCCGTTCAAACGGATCTTCAGTTCGCTGAACGGCGTCTGCGGATTTTCCAGGAACTTCGACGTCAGCTGCCCGGTCGCCGGGTTCGCCTCCACAAAACCCGGGACCTTGATCTCGATGCCCGTATTCCCGAGCCGCCCCGTCCCGCCGAGTTCGAGGTAGAGCTGGTAGAGGTTGCCGTCGAGCGCGTCCTGTTCGGTGCACGGCGCCTGGCCCGCGCCGCCGCAACCCGGCCGCGCCAGATACACGTGCCCCTTCACCGGTTCGGGGAGCAAGGGGGTGATCGCTTCTGCTTCGCCGACCGTCGAAGCGCCCGGACAATGCCCCGGCGCGAGCTGCAATTCTTCACCGGACGGACCGAGCCGTTCGGATTCCGGGCCGGTGAAATTGATCCCTTCCGGCCCCGAGGCGTTGCACGCCTGGACGCCGTCGACGATCCCCGGGCTGATCGACATTCCCTCGGGCAACGTCACCGCCGCGTCACGCAAATGCGGCGTCGCGTTCACACCCGGCGCCTCGGGCTGGGGAACCTTGATGTTCACGCCCAATTCGACGGGTGTATCGGCCATCAGGCTATTCGACTGCACTTCGATTTCCGGGGCGAACGCGAGCAGGTTGCAGCCAGTGACACCGGGCAGCGCGATCTGCTTTTCCGCATACCCTTCATAACCCTGGTTCGGGCCGACGCGCCCCGGTTGCTCCCACGAGTCCGCACGCACCGTCGCGAGCTCTGTGCCCGCCGAACAATCGGTCGGCCAATCCAAGAACGGCACCGGTGTCACCCCAGCCGGCTTACCGCCGTTTTCGTGGCACAGCAGAGTTGTCTTATAATATAGGTTACTGCATTCCCGCCCGCGCATCGCGTCGTGGCTAGGATCGGCGGGCACCCCCCAGAACGTCGTTTCGACACGGCCCAGTTGGACGAGCGGAATCTCGTTGCTGACAACCGTGAACCCGTAGCCGCGCGCGGTCCGCACCAAGTGCCCTGTCAGCAAAAACGAGACGTTTGCTTCGTTGATGAACGCGAACTCTGCGGACTGGCCGCGTTCGGGCGTGACGTTGACGATCGGCCCCAAATATTCGCGCCCCCCGAGCCAGCGCAATTTGTACATCCCGATCTGCGTCGAAGCGGGACAGCCACCGGCACCCGTAACCAAAGTCAACGAGCAGCTCGGCATCGCCAGCGGATCGCCCAGCAAGCCCGGCGGCAACCCCACGACGATGTCCTTTGGTTCTTGTGTCGGATTGGTCTGCCCGTTTACACCGTTTACACCGTTTCCACCGGGTGACGGTGTAAACACGGACGCGAATTCGATCGTCGTCGTCAGCCCCCAGGGATGGCCACCGGCCTGCGTAAAGGGGACCTTGTACGGTTCGTTGATGAATTCATACGGGATCGATTCATGTGTGCCGACGCCGAGCCGCACTTCGTTCGTTTTTTCGGTCGCCTGCCATTCGAACTTGGCGATCGCGAGCGGTTCGCCGAGTTCGCTTGCCTGCGCGGGCACGACGCCGAAGGCGAACGTCGCCGGGAGTGAGGCAAGCACCACGAGGAGCGCTGCCGAGAGAAATTTAGGGGGCCTCATCGCCCAGCCCTCCGCTTGACCTTGCCGGCCTTGAGCTTCTTGACACATTTATTCTTCCTTTTCACGTAGCCCTTCCCGCATTTCGTGGCCTTCGATCTCGTTTTGGATGCAGGCGGGGACACAATTGGCGAAAAGTTGTCTCCGGACGTCTGCGAGACGCTTCCCGGCACGAGCAACGGCGCGGGATTCGTCAGCGGGCCCTGGCAGGCGTCGCCCGAGCATTCCCGAGGTTCCGCCGGCGCGGGCGGGAAGCCACCATCGACACGCGCGTCATACACATCGGTCTCACCATCGGTGTCCTGCGGCACAAGACCCGCTGCGGTGGTGAAGAAGATATCCCGCCCCGACGGTGTAATCACGGGACTTATCCTATCGTCAGCCGTAGGCGAGCTGCCCGAGGAGATCAACGCCACCTTCCCTTCAGTTTCCCCCGGCTCCTCGTACCACTCATACACGTTCCCCAAACCATTGGTTGCTCGTTCCGACAATGGCTCGGCGGTCGTAAACGCGATCCGCGAGCCATCTTTGCTGATCGCCCGATCATTCATTTCATACTGATCAATTACAAAAGCGCTCGTACTGCCGTTGTCTCCAAGCGTCGCGTCAAAGGCGCTGTTGTTACCGTTCGCGTCAGCGCCATCTTCACCGATCGAGACACGATTCAGCAAACCCGTTTCCGCATCGTAGCGGTAGATATCTCTGGCCGTGTCGGTATCTCCCCTGGAGAGCTGACCGTAGGTCGAGAACACGAGAAACCCGCCGTCCGCCGTGGACTGCGCCTTACTACCTACCGTCCACAGTGCGTCGTCGTTCCTTTCGGCTACAGATTCGAGATTGGCAGGGCAGCGTACGTCTTGAGCCTTGCCTGACACACCCGGCCCCGAACACAGATCCGCGACGAAGACGGTCCTGTCCTGACCTTCGTGTTCGGGGTCGGGCTCGTACACGTACAGGTTATCCGCACCCGCAGCCGGCGCCTGTCCTTCGGGGTTCGCCCCTTCGCCAAGCACGCCGTGCGCGACGAAATAGATCCGCGAACCGTCCTGCGCGAGCTTCACGACACCCTGCACTTCGGCGGCTTCACCCGCCGCCCGGTCATGTGAGATCTGCGTGAGCGAAGTTACTTCGCGCTTTGCCACTTCGCATTCAGGTTCGCCGACGGGGCAGCCGATTGTCGCCATATACAGATCGTTGCCGCTGTCCTTGTCTTCGCCGACGAGCGGCGCTCGCGTCGTGAAGAACACGCGCGAGCCCTCTTCGGAGGCGCCCTTGAAGAACGCCGGCGCACGCGTCGCGGCTCCCGGACATGGTATTGCTTCGCCACAGACCGACGCTTCCGATACAGGTTTGGACACTTCAAGCGTCCTTGCCCCATCTAAACGCACGAACAGCTGAGGCTGGCTTTCGTTGGGACACGACGTCCTTGTCCCATCCACGCTCGTCGAAAAGAACAGCTCCCGACCGCCCGCAGACACCGAGTTGAAGGCATCTGTCTCTTCCCCTTCTGGAGGGGAGCCTACCTGCTTGCTGCCGACACCAAGGTTGGGCCCGCATCGCTGGCTGATCAGTTCAGGTTCGCCGTGTTCCCCCAGCGTGTTCTTTACCGCGATCGGACGCAGCGACGGTTCACCGCCGCCACAACCTCGCGCGAAATCATAAAGCTTTTCGACACGTTCTGTTCCACTTTCGGGCAGTAGAGGGCCAATGCCATCCTCCAACACGAGGTGACAGAGATCAGTGCTCGCGCCCTCCTCAACGGCCTGGGTCAAGCCTTCTAAGGCTTTTAGGCCGAAGCCAAATACTTCGAAGTTAGCCGCCGTGTCCGGCGTATCGGTACGGTGCAACAAATAGTGGTCGAGTTCACCAGGCTTCGTCTGTTCGCTGTTTGAAAGCTCGTATTCCAAGGTCGATGAGAAATCAACCGGGCCCGAACCTTCCGGCGGCGACTCCAGCCCCGTGGTTGACCAGCCCGTCGCACCGCGACGCGCTACATATGCGTTGCTGACGCCGATCCAGGGAAGCCCCGCGAACGCGCCAAATGACTGGAAAGCCAAGCTTTCACCGTCGGGCGCCACGGCTCTAATGCCGGCCGCGCTATATCCGCCCTTGTAGACAGGGCTGACCATCTCGTATACACGACATTCCGGAAGCTGGGCAGAGAGCCCGGTACGGAGCGATTCGTTGGGGCAGGCTTCAGCAGCTGACGCACGAGCGGGCGCAAAGACGACACACACCAGCAGTGTGCTCAGCGCGGCCACGACACACAGCGCGAACGTGAACGCGCGCGAGGACGGCGATTGACGGATCATTGGATTGCCTCCTTGGCGGCTGATTTGGTTTGTCATCGCGCCGCCTTCGAGGCAGCCGGACGGCTTGCGGATAAGCGTTCGCTCTCGCGGCCTGCGCTCGGGAGCGAACCGCTGTTGAAGACCCGACATCAGGCGGCGCTCCTGTGATCGCCAGTGCGCAGACGCGCCGATGCCGCCTCGGTCCGGTCGCGGGTGAGAACGCTGAGGCGCCGAGCGACCTGACCGCCCAGCGGCGTTAGCTTCCACGCGTTCGGCTCGCCGCTCTGGTGGCCCCCACCGGTGTTCACCGCGAGACCGAGACCTTCCAGGCGCCGCAACAGCTTGGAAATCTGGCCCGGGTCGCTTACACCGGCGCTCTGCGCGACCTTCCGGTTGCTGGGCCCGGATCCGCTCGTACTCAGCTCGGCGATGCATTCCAGCACCCTTGCGGTGCGGTAGGTGAGGCGCATGTCAACCTCATCCAGCGGATCTTTCTCCGCGCCCACGGAAGCCGGCCGGCTGTGCGCTACCGGGCGCGGCACCGGTGCGGGACGCCGCTGTTCGCGACGCGCCGCCCTGGCCCCCAGGTACTGCAGCGCGATCATCCCCATCAACTCGTCCAAAAGGCCCGTCAACGGCCCCCAGTCGCCGCCCCGCAATCGTGCGTAGACGACACCCAGCGCGCCACCCACCAGGCCTTCAGCGGTCACCAACGTGCACTCCTTCCCGCGCGGGCCCTCCCGGCGACCCTCGTCGAGGACCGCCGTTAGGCGCGCGAGGATCTGCCCGCGACGCTCCAACGCCTCCGGACCTCCGTGCAGCGCCTGCACCACACAAATCCGCGCCAACACCGGCTCCGCATCCAGGAACGAAAGGATCGCCCACAGCCCACTACGAACCCGCTCACGCCACACAAGACCCTCAAGGCCCGCCGCCGCAAGCTCCTGCTCGACCCGCTCGGCCACCTCATCGATCAGCGCAACCAAGCACTCCTCGCGGTTATCGAACAGCTCGTAGAACGTCCGCCGCGACACCCGCGCACGGTCGGCGATCCGCTGCACCGAAGTACGCTCATAACCCAACTCGTCGAACGTCACCGCCGCCGCCGCCAGCAAACGCGAGCGCTGGATCTCCTCCACCCGCACCCGCGGCGTATTTCGCGGCAACGCCAGCCGCTTCGCCCAACGCCCCCGCCGCTCCAGCGCCAACCCACGCTCACCCGCACGCAGACGCGCCGCCGTCCTCGCACCGCCGCGCACCGTCGCCGCCATCAGCGACCACCCCCCACGTGCGCCCGGGAACCAGTGGCAGTGGCAGTGGCCCCAATGGCTCCGCTCAGAGGCGCCGAGGGCCCTACCCCCGCGAGGGCAAAGACAACACGGCGCGAACCCGCCCGACGAGGAAACTCTTCGGTTAGACCGCTAGCCGAAGAGAGAGAGAGAGAGAGAGAGATGCGACAGCGCCAAGCTGGCGCATCTAGCATCCCTCCGCCCGACGGCGGCGCACATCCCCGCTACGTATCTCTCTCTAGAAACCACGCTGAAACAACTCCCTCATCGCTCCGATCCAGCCCCTCTCCCATTCCTACAAGACCCTGCGAGCGCTTGACGTCAACCACAAGACGGGATGACCCCAACCAGACCCTATGTACATCGGCCCCCCACCACAGCGGGAAAACCGACCTGTCAGCGCAGGGTAACGTTTCGCGTCGCAGATGTCAAGCCCATAGGCTCAACGCTCGTGCACGACAACGAAGTTAGATACGCGACTCTCACATGGGCCGATGTGACGTGGCCTGTCGAGTTCGTTGAGCGCAGCGGCGAGCCTGGCCAGATTGTCCGGCTCGGAGTCCGGGGCCAAGTCGATATCCAAGGTGTCGTAGCGGTGGCCGTGAGACTGAATCGCCGCGCCGCCGATCAGCACGAACGCCACGCGATGACGCGCGAGCATCCCAAGCAGCGCCTCACGCTCAGGATCTATCGCACCGGTGCTGGCGACTCAGCCACGCGGCGATCCTCTCCTCATCGCTGCGAGCCTCGGCCGCTCGCTTCTGGGGCCGCATCGCCTCGGTGCGGTCATAGCCGAGCACCATGCAGGGTCCGGCGGCCCCGCCAACATCGCCGCGTGGGTGTGTCATGTCGGTGTCTTCTCGCGGTCCTGGGCGTCCAGGTAGGGCGCCAGGTACTTGGTGGCGATCTTGCTCGGCGGAGACCAGCTCGGCGTATCGGTCAGTTCCGAGCTGAACCCGTGCCCGCCCGTGATCTTCGCGGTCAGATACAACGGCTTATCGCCGGTGAGCAGCATCCCGTGGACCACAGGGTGAAACGGCTCGGGTGTGACCGGCGCGCCGGCGTCCGCCGCGATCGGCCAGCACCCGAGCAGCTACGGGTTCCCGACCGGGCACCCGGCGATGCGCAGCTTCCTTGGGGTGCCCGTCCTCGTCCGCTGCCAGGCGTGGGGCAACCTGTATCTCACCGACAAGCAGGACGGTGAGTTCACGCAGGCCGATGAGGAGGCCGTTGTGATGCTCGCGCGATGGGCAGCTGTCGCCATTGAGAACGCGCGGCTCTACCAGGTCAGCGAGCTGCGCCGCCGCGAGCTTGAGAAAGCCTTCCGTGGCCTTGAGGCCACGCGCGACGTGGCCGTTGCGATCGGCGGGGAGATATCGCTTGAGCACGTGCTTGAGCTGATCGTCAAGCGCGGCCGTGCGCTCGTGGGCGCCCGTAGCCTCGTGATCATGTTGCGCGACAGGGATGAGCTGGTCGTGCAGGCCAGCGCCGGGCACGCGCAGGACACCCAAGGTGTGCGCCTGCCGGTCGCCGGTTCGACCTCCGGGCAGGTGTCGAACGCGGGCGCCCGGAACGGATCACCGATGTCGCCACTCGTCTGCGGATCGCTCCGCGAGAGTTCGGCGTGCCCGACGCTCAGACCGCGCTGCTCGTGCCGATGATCTACCGCGGCCACGCGGTCGGTCTGCTCGCTGCGTTTGACCACGGAGCCGACCGTGCCGTGTTCAGCGAGGACGACGAGCAGATGCTGCGGACCTTCGCGGTCAGTGCCGCGACGGCCGTGGCGCTCGCGCAGAGCGTGCAGGCCGACCGGCTGCGCAGCTCGGTGGCCGCCGCCGACGCCGAGCGGAGTCGCTGGGCCAGGGAGCTGCACGATGAGACGCTGCAGGGCCTCGGCGGGCTGCGGCTGCTGCTCGCCTCGGTGCTCGTCCAGGGCGACCTCAACCCGGCGCGCGGCGCGCTGGAGGAGGCGGCGGAGCACATCGAACGTGAGATCGAAAACCTGCGGGCGATCATCACCGAGCTACGCCCCGCGGCGCTGGATGACCTCGGCCTGCACGCCGCGATCGAGGCGCTGCTGGACCGCCATCGCGAACAGAGCGGAGCCACGATCAACAGCGAGCTCGACCTGCCCGCTCGCTCCGCAGACCCACAGGACGTGGACGGGGAGATGCAGACCACCGTCTACCGGCTGCTGCAGGAGGCGCTCACGAACATCACCAAGCACGCCCGCGCCAACACCGTCCGTGTACTGGTCAGACAGAACGACGGCGAGCTGTCGATCGAAGTGCAGGACGACGGCCAGGGATTCGACACCAGCGCTCAGAGCAGCGGCTTTGGGCTGGTCGGCATGAACGAGCGGGTCGCCTTGGCCGGTGGGACGCTCAGCATCAGCTCGGATGCCAACGGCACGCTCGTGGCCGCGCGCCTGCCGCTGCGCCCCACGGTTCCCGCCGAAATCTCACGCACTCAGCAGGCCGCGTCGTAGCGCATAGATCCTTCCAGACGAACCCGATTGCGCCGGCTGCAAGCGCACGCTGCGCGAAGGCAGGGTTCTCCTCCATCGCGACGATCACGATCTGCGTGTCCGGTACTCGCTCTCGCAGCTGGCCGATCTTCTGCAGGCTCGACATGCCGCACATGCCCAGGTCGAGCACCAGCACGTGCGGCCGGTGGCCATGAACATGGTGAGCGGCGCCCGTCAGATCGTCGGCTTCGGCGATCACCTCGATGTTCTTCTCGCTCTCCAGGCGCGCGAGCGCCTCGCGGGCCAACGACAGGTAGACGGCGCGGGTGAAGTCCTTGGTGTAGTGCTCAGGTCTTGCACGCGCGCTGACATCCACCCCCGCTAGACGCTTTCGCAGCACGTCGGAGGAGACAACCGGCATCCGTGAGCGACGAGCAAGGTGATCGGCCAGTGTCGACTTGCCGCTCACCGGACCCGGCCAGGGCATCCGTGGTGGTGCGGCGCTCCCGCCGACACGTCAGGGAAAACCCCGGATGCCTAGCCCGGAACGTGCACTAGGCGCGTGAGGGGGACTGCGAGTGGCTGTTTTGGTGGGTCGGTCACTTGTTGATCGGTGATCTGGTTGGGTGGCGTTGTTTGTGGTGCGTTCCCGCGGGAGCGGGGCGTGTGCTTGGCTTGTTTCGGGGCAGCGGTGATTACGGCCGGGTGACCGGGTGGTCTTCTGGGTGGTGGCGGGGTCGCTGGTGGCTGGTCTCAGCTGCTCGCGGCGTGAAGCGTTTTGAGTTTCTGGAACGCGGCGAGGAGCTCGGCCGTCCACGGCCATGTGTCTTGGAGGTGGAGCTTGCAGCGGCGGCCGGAGAACGCGAGGCGCCCAGCGACGTGTAGTAGCCGGTAGCGCAGCCGCTTGGGCTCGGCCTTGGCGAGCTCTCCGTCGAGCAGGAGTGCTTGGGTCCAGACGATCAGGTCGTGCGCGAGCATCACGATCTCCAGCCATACCTCGTTGAGCTGAAACTCTTTGAACGGGAACTTGGAAAGGCCGGTGTCCTTGTCGTCACGGATGCGGTCCTCGACGTGCGCGTGCTGGCGGTGGCGGCACTCCAGGACGGCGATGTCGGGGTCGGCCTGGTCGGTGAGGATCGCTTGGAAGCGGTACCCGTCGTGGTCGATGAACGACATTTGTGCTCCGGGGTGTGGACGCTCCCTGCGCACGATCAGCCTGGAGTCCTCGGGCCAGCCGGACAGATCGACCATGCCGGTGATCTCGCAGACCTCGCCGTTCTTGCGGGCCGACCCGTCCTGGTCGAGCGCTCCTATCCACGCGTCCGTGGGGATTGTGAGGATCGCGCCGCGAACCTTCTCGGTCAGCTCGTAGCCAATCGAGTAGCGCATCCGTGCCTCGCGGCAATAGTCAACGAGGCCATGCGTAGCGCCGGCTGTGTCCGCGCGCACCAAGATCTCCAGAGACGCCACGTACCGGGCGGGGATCTGCGTCAGCGCCAAGTCCAGCGCCGCCACATGATCCGCGGCGGTGTTCGAGCCGGCGTTCCCGGGGCGCAAGAGGCCACCGAGTGCCTCCCTGGTCTCGTCCAGGTAGACCTGCAGCGGGTGAAACCCGTAGCCGCCCTTGTAGGTTCCGGCCGCCTTCTCCTTCTCCGAATGCGTGGTGATCAGTGTCGCGTCGACATCGAGCGTCAGCCGCTCAGGCGCACCATGCAGCTCCCAGAACCGCTCCCGGGCGCGGGCGTGCGCGACACGCAGGGCATCCAGCAACCCCGGCTCAGACGCGACCCGGTCGATCATCCGAAACGCTGTCGAGTCAGACGCCACCGCCCCGAACAACGCGTCCTGCTCGCGGACCACGCCGAGATCCGACACGCACTCGCCACCGTCGACGAGCATCACCGCGAGATCGCGGAATACCCTGCCCGGATCATGACCACGACGCCGCTGCTTGATTCCGGCCAGCCCCCGCGAGAGCGCCCTCGTAAGACCGACCTTATCGGCCACCTGGGCGACCAGCGCGCTGCCCGCATGCGAAACCAAACCGGCTCCGTCCGACGTGACTTCTACGGTTACCGGGCGTCCATCACGCATCACCTTCAAGGTGACCTCCAAAACTCGGGATTCAGGATCTGAACAACCCAAGAATCCCTGCTCCACCGGACGTAATCCGCGCCCCCGCTCAACCCGGGGGCGCGGCCATTACTGCACGCCCTGGGCTAGCCGGAAGTTTTTTGCTGGGGTGCCGAATCCCGTGAGCTGGCCGGGTTTGGGGTGTGCTGGGGGCTGCGGGTTCTGTCTACGCCGTGAGCTTGATGTCGAGCAGGTCGAGTGCTCTGGCCTGTAGCGGCGTGGGTTTGGTCAGGCGCGTGTAGGTGTGCTTGGCTTGGCCGATACGGATCGTGTTGCGGGTGATGGTGGCGAGTTCGGCGAGGAGGTCGGGCAGGCTGGAGGCGGGGTACCCGTCCTCGGTCGCGGCGCTGGCGGCCTTGGCCTTGGCGGCTTTTGAGCGGGTCGCGGGCGCGACGGGGTCGGCGGGAGCGAGCGGTGTCTGGTCGGTGAAGAGGAGGGGGGTCAGGCGTTGGGCGAGCTCGAAGGTGACGTAGTAGGCGAGCATGCAGAGGAAGATGTGCGCGTGGACCCTGGTCTCGAGGTGGTGGTGGATGGGACGGATCTCGAGGGTGTCCTTCATCGTTCGGAACGCGCGCTCGGCCATCTTCAGCTGCTTGTAGGCACGGACCGCGGCCTGGCTTGAGAGCTGCTCGGCCGAGCAAGTGGTACGGATCACGTAGAGCCCGTCCAGCGCAGCCTCCGCCTCGATCTGTGCCTGCTTGCGCTCGAAGGAGAACGCGCCGTCCTGGGCGTTGAGCTCGAAGTGCTTTGAAACCTTGTACTTGTTGATGATCTTGCCGGCGCGGGTCCCGATCTCCCCGGCGTGGGCTTTGCGTAGAGAGCCGCGTGGCCCCTCGACCATCCGTTTGACCTTCTGGAGCTCTGATTCGGTCGCGTCGAGCAGCTCCAAACGCTTTCTGGCTCGCTCTGTGGCGACCGCAGGGTTGCGGCAGACGACGAGGCGCTCTCCTGGGAACTTCTCTGATGAGATCTCCGCGAGGCTTGTTTCATCGAACAAAGAGAGTTGGATGTCACCGGCATTCACGAGCGAGCGGATCTGTACCGCCTTCAGCGCGCTGATGAAACCGACACCGTTCTCCTTGAGCGTCTGCGCGTGCGCCTGGGTGATCATCCCACGGTCACCGACAAGCACAGCATCCTTCACCCCAAAGCGCTCGGTGACTGTCGCTACCGCGTCGGGCAGCGTCTTTGAGTCGGTCGTTGAACCGTCGAAGCAGTGCACGGCGACAGGCCGGCCCTCCGGGGAGCAGATCAGACCGTAGTTGACCTGCAGCTTGCCTTTACGCCCGTCACGGCTGTGGCCGAGCTTCGCCAGCGGACAGCAGCGCCCCTCCACGTAGCTCGATGACAGGTCATAGAGCACGAACCCCTCCCCGGCCAGGTGCCGGTCGGCGAATGCCTTCTCGATCCGCTCCTGGCGCACCAAAAGCCAGTCCATCGCCGCCAGCAGCTCGGCCTCCTTCACCTCACCGAGATCCATTTCCTCAGAGAGCGTGCTCACACCAAAACACCGTGTCGCCGAGAGCTTTGAGCCCGGGCCGATCACACGCTGGACGATCATCGCTACCACCAGGTCACGCTCGCGGCAACGCTCACGGCCTATCAGTCGCTCCACGTCAAGCGCGCGCAGCATACCGAGCACCCCGGCGACGTGACCATGAGGCAGCGAACGCTCGATCTCGAACTCCCGGTCGAGATCCACGAGCGTCTTCCCGGCGAGCATCGCGCGGATCCCGTCGATCACCTCTGGCGGCAGATGCGAGAGATTGCCGACCGTTTCGTTACGGACCTTGCCGTCCACGCGGTAGGAGCGCCGCAACAGCGTGCTCTCGTACACCTTGCCCTTGTAGTGGCGACGAGTAGTCGCGACATGCACCGCACCAGTTCTCTTTGGCATAAACGCATGATGCCACACCCACCGGACGGAAAAACACATCGTTAGTGTCTACACCAAACCACCCAAAAAAGGCCCAATCCCCATAACCACGGGCGATCGGGCCTCAAGCCCTCAAAAACTTCCGCCTAGCGCTCGCCGCCTGTGGCGCCACCGCGATCTCCCTGACGGCTGGGCTGCTCGCATGGGTCGGCGCCGAGTCCGGTGGCGTCAGCCTCTCGCTCGCCAAGATGATCGAGGCCGGAGCGAACTGCCTGCCCGTCGCGTTGCTGTTCCTTGGCCTCGCAGCGCTCGCCTACGCGATCGTGCCACGAGCGAGCGCCGCGATCGCATACGGGCTGCTGACCGTCGCGTTCCTGTGGAACCTCGTCGGCTCGCTGCTCAGCGTCCCCAAATGGCTAGTCGAACTGACTCCGTTCACGCACATCGGGCTCGTCCCCGCGCAGCCCTTTCGCGCTGGCGATGCCGCGATCATGCTCGCCATCGCCACGGCCTCGGCGTTCGCGGCGGCGTGGATTTTCGCCCGACGCGACCTGACAGGCTCGTGAGAAAGGTGAGCCCGTGTGGCGACCGCGATCGTCGCGGCGGCAGTGGTCAGCCTCGGCGTCTGCACCATAGGCGTCGAGCGGATGCTGGCCCGCGAAAGCCACCTCACGCCTGCTGGGACTGGTCTTCAAGGACCTGCCTGACCTGCCGGGCGATCTCGATGTCCTCGCGGGCGGTGAGGACCAGCGTGCGTACAGCCGCGCCCTTGGTTCCAATCTCCCCGTCGGCTCGTGTCTCATCGTTGCGGGCGCCATCGACTTCCACACCGAGGAACCCGAGCCCCGCCGCGGCTTGGGCGCGGACCTCGCTTGAATGCTCGCCGACGCCGCCCGTGAATACGAGCGCGTCAAGGCCGCCGAGCGCAGCCGCCATCGCTGCGATCTGAGCGCGCAGCCGATGGACATACACATCCAAGGCCAGGCGCGGCGCGGGCTCACCAGCACAAACGCCGGCGACGATCTCACGCATGTCGGCGCTGCCCGCAAGGCCGAGCATCCCCGAGCGGTGCTCCAGCGCGTCGGCCAGCTCCGCGGCAGACAGCCGCTCGTGCTCTGCCAGCCACAACAGCATCCCCGGATCGACGCTGCCCGAGCGAGTCGCCATCACCAGGCCCTCAAGCGGGGTGAAACCCATCGTCGTGTCGAGCGAGCGGCCGTCCTCGATCGCGCACAGCGACGCTCCGGCACCGAGGTGGCAGCTGACGATCCGCAGGCCCGAAGCGTCCCGTTCGAGCAGCTCCGGCGTGCGCCGCGCGACCCACGAGTGCGAGAGGCCATGAAAGCCGTAGCGGCGCAGCCCCCAGCGCTCCCGCCACTCCGCGGGCAAGGCGTAGGTCGAAGCGGCCGGCGGCAGCGTCGCATGGAAAGCCGTGTCAAAACAAGCGACCGCCGGCAGCTTCGACAGCTCCGCGGTGACGCCATCAAGCGCGGCGAGCGACTTGGCCTGATGAAGCGGAGCGAGGTCGCTCAGCTCGCGCATCGCCGCCTCCGCATCGGCGTCGATCCTCACCGCCTCGCGGAAGCGCTCACCTCCATGGACGATGCGGTGCCCAACAGCGTCCGCTTCGCACAGCACCGTGTCGAGCGCGGCTCGGAGCTGGTCCGGGTCCACTTGCGCGCGAGGAGCATCGAGCTCCCGCGCGGCAATCACTGTGTCATCGCCGTCGAGTAGCGTCAGCTTCAGGCTGCTGGAGCCCGCGTTGACGACCAGGACCCGCATCGCTGCTCCTATGTTGATCGAGCCTCGTTTGCGCCGGGCCAGCACCAGTCTGTGACATCGGGCGGGTCCTGCCCGTGCTCGCGTGTGTAGGCTCTGTGGCGCAGCCGCTCGTCGACCATCTCCTGACGTATGTGCGCCGCGTGCTCAGCCAGGTCGGGAACCCGGTCGATCACATCCATCACGAGATGGAAGCGGTCCAGGTCGTTGAGCATCACCATGTCAAACGGCGTCGTGGTTGTGCCCTCCTCCTTGTAGCCGCGAACATGGAAGTTGGCGTGGTTGGCGCGCCGGTAGGTGAGACGGTGAATCAGCCACGGGTAGCCGTGGTAGGCAAAGATCACCGGCCGGCTCGTTGTGAACAGCGCGTCGAACTCCGCATCGGGCAGCCCGTGGGGATGCTCGGTGTCGGGCTCCAGTCGCATCAGATCAACAACATTCACGAGCCTCACCTTCAACTCGGGCAGACGCTCGCGCAGGATCGCCACTGCGGCGACACTCTCCAATGTCGGGATGTCCCCGGCGCAGCCGAGCACCACATCGGGCTCCTGCTCGCCGTCGCTGCAGGCCCAATCCCACATGCCGAGCCCGCGTGTGCAGTGCGCGACCGCCTCGTCCATCGTCAGGTAGTTGAGCGCCGGCTGCTTGCCGGCGACGATCACATTCACATAGTCGCGGCTGCGCAGGCAGTGATCGGCAACCGACAGCAGACAGTTCGTATCCGGCGGCAGGTAAACGCGCACGACCTCTGCCTTCTTGTTGATCACATGGTCGATGAACCCTGGGTCCTGGTGGGAGAACCCGTTGTGGTCCTGGCGCCAAACGTGTGAGGAGAGCAGGTAGTTCAGCGATGCCACCGGCGCGCGCCACGGGATGCCGCGCGTGACCTTCAACCACTTCGCGTGCTGGTTGAACATCGAGTCCACGATGTGGATGAACGCCTCGTAACTGTTCAGCAGACCATGCCGACCCGTCAACAAGTAGCCCTCCAGCCAGCCCTGGCAGAGGTGCTCGCTCAAGACCTCCATCACCCGTCCGTCGGGCGCGAGGTGATCGTCGCTGTCCAAGCGCTCGGCGTCCCACGCGCGGTTCGTGACCTCGAACACGGCGCCCAAGCGGTTGGATGCCGTCTCGTCAGGACCCATGATGCGGAGGTTCGCCGGGTTGGCGCTGATCGCATCGCGCAGCAGCGCGCCGAGCACTCGCGTGGGCTCGCTGATGCTCGCCGTCGGCGCCGGCACCGCGACGGCGTAGTCACGGAAGTCGGGCAGCTCGAGATCGCGCAGCAGCGCACCGCCATTGGCGTGCGGGTTTGCGCCCATGCGCCGATCGCCCTCGGGCGCGAGCGCCGCCAACTCCGCCCGTAGCGCACCATCCTCGTCAAACAGCTCCTCGGGACGGTAGGAGCGAAGCCACTCATCGAGCTGACGCAGGTGCTCGGGATTCCCAACCAGGTCGGCGAGCGGAACCTGATGGGAGCGAAACGACCCCTCCGCCGGCAGCCCATCGACCACCTTTGGGCCGGTCCAACCCTTGGGGGTGCGCAACACGATCATCGGCCAGCGCGGACGCTCCGAGTCGCCATCCTCGCGGGCGCGACGCTGGATCTCCGCGATCTCCGCAGTGACCTCATCCAAGGTGGCGGCCATCAGTTGGTGCATCGTCTCGGGGTCGTGTCCCTCAACGAAGCGCGGCGCGTACCCGTAGCCCGCCATCAGAGACCGCAACTCCGTCTGCGGGATGCGCGCCAGCACCGTCGGGTTGGCGATCTTGTAGCCGTTGAGGTGCAGCACCGGGAGCACCGCACCGTCGCGGGCCGGATTCAGGAACTTGTTGGAGTGCCAGCTGGTCGCCAGCGGTCCCGTCTCCGCCTCGCCATCACCCACCACGCAGCACACCATAAGGTCGGGGTTGTCAAACGCGGCGCCGTAGGCGTGCGCGAGCGAGTAGCCGAGCTCGCCGCCCTCATGGATCGACCCAGGAGTCTCCGGCGCCACGTGGCTGGGGATGCCGCCAGGAAAGGAGAACTGGCGAAACAGGCGGCGCAGGCCCTCCTCGTCGCGGCCGATGTGCGGATACACCTCGCTGTAGGTGCCCTCGAGATACACGTTCGCGAGAACCCCCGGACCACCGTGGCCAGGGCCCACGACATAGAGGGCGTTCAGGTCGCGCTCGCGAATCACCCGGTTCATGTGCGCGTAGAGGAAGTTCAAGCCAGGGGTCGTGCCCCAATGCCCGAGCAGACGCGGCTTTACATGCTCGATCGCAAGTGGCTCGCGCAGCAGCGGATTGTCGAGCAGATATATCTGGCCGACCGACAGATAATTCGCCGCGCGCCACCAGCCGTCCAACACGCGCAGCTCAGCGTCCGACAGGACAGCCGGCGGATCTGTCACGGTCGCATCGTCGAGCACGTTCTTGAACATTGCTGGTCTCCTTGTTGGGGTTACTCTACAAGCTAGATCCGGTGTAGCTGGTGCGGCATCCGGGTTGGCTCCTGCCAGAACTACGGGCTTTTTACTCACCCTCGCAGCACAACGACCGGAGGGGAGGCTCGCGGAGCATCCCCTCGGTATCGTGACGCCCGATGAGCAGCCAGGACACCATGCCGGCCGGCGGCGAGGACGCCGAGCAGACCCAGCCCGTCGAGCTGATCCGCATCGGGCTCGCAGACGACCACGAGGTCGTGCGCACCGGCCTGCGGATGCTCCTCGACAAGGAGCCCGACTTCGAGGTCGTCGCCGAGGCCAGCGACACCGACAGCGCCCGCTGTTACGTGCTCGGCCATCATCCCAAGGTGCTCGTGCTCGATCTCAACATGCCCGGCGGCTCAAGCCTTGAGGCGATCCCCGCGATGCGTGAGGAGTTCCCCGACACGCAGATCGTCGTGCTGACGATGCAGAAGGAGCCCGCGTTCGCACGCGAGGCGCTCAGCGCCGGAGCGCTCGGCTATGTGCTCAAGGAGGCCGCCCACGCGGAGCTGGTCGAAGCGGTCAGGCGCGCCGCCGTCGGCGAGAGCTACCTGAACCCAAGGCTCGGCGCCCGCATGGCCTCAGAGCCGCCGCCCGGCCCGCCCGACGATCTCTCCCCGCGCGAGGTCGACGTGCTGCGCCTGATCGCGCTCGGGCATACCAACACCGAGATCGGCGAACAGCTCTACCTGTCGGTGCGAACGGTGGAGACGCACCGCTCGCACATCCAGCAGAAGCTCAGGCTCCAAAGCCGCGCCGATCTCGTCGCCTACGCGATCGACCGCGGCCTGATCAGCACCGAGCGCGAGCCAAGCAGCTGACCTACACGCTTTGCTGCGCGTCGTAGTGCTCTTTCCAGATCAGCTTGTAGATCGGGATCTTGCGGGGAAGGCTGCGGATGCCCGGTAGGAAGGGGATGCACACGAAGGCGAGGCTCAGCAGGCCCATAATGAGCATCACCTGGATGTCCGCGTTGGGTGAAGGCTTGATCGGTTCCACCTGATACCACAGCGCATACAGCCACAGCCAAGCCTGGCCGGGGTAGCTCCCGGTCTCGTTCATCATGCCCCACTGCTCACCGAGCAGGTGCTGAGCTTCCGCGCGTTCGCCGAGCAGGCCACCGTCAGCCATGAACAGCAGCGGCTTGGTGTAGTCGGTCTGGAAGAACTGGTTGCTCGTCAAGAGACTCCCGTCAAGCCCACCGCTCTTTGCCAGGCCGAGCAGCCCGGCCATCATCGACGGCACGGGACCCGTCCCGCTCGCCTGCACCGTCACCGCGCCGGTGCTCGGGTCGAGCGCCACCGTCTTGGGCAGCGCCTTCTTTTCTTCAATGGCCGTTTCATACGCTTCCAATGGCTTCGAGTAGGCTTCGCCCCATTTCTTTTTGGTCTTTTCGGGTGCGGCCTGATATTCCGAGACGGCGCTCGCCAGGGCCGGGTCGCCGGGGATCGTCCGCAGCGGATCAATCACGTAATCGTCAGCGGTATTGATCGGGTGACTGACGCCGAGCCAGCGCTGCGGGTGAAGGAACAGGAAGTGCTGCACGCTCCCGCTGTTGTGGTTATACGGGGGGCCGTATTCAGCCGTGGCGCTCGTGCCGTCGAGCTCCTTCGCGGCCGTGGCGATGAAGTTCACAGGCTGTTCGCGCGACCACTGCGCGATCGTGCTCGGCTTGTCATCCGGTGAGGAGAACAGCACGGTAAGCACCACCGCCAGCAGGCCGATCACGCCAACCGCGATGCACAGCTCCTTGATCAGGTCATACGGCGCATAGCCGCCTTTCCAAGGCTGGGTGTCGTCCTTGGGACGCAGGAGGCTCACGTCCGCGCTCCGGTTGACGGTTCGGGCGAGCCGTCGGCTTCGTCGCGTCCGCTCGTAGCGAGCGCGACCCTCCGCTTGTCGAGCTCGAACGGCGGCACGACACCGTGGCGGCGCACTAGCAGCACGTGGGCGCTGACGAGCGCGACCACCGCCACGGGCAGCAGCAGCACGTGATAGCTATACATCTGCCCGAAGTTCGTGACGTTGAAGAACGCGCCGACGCCGACCGAGTTCAACCCGTCCTTGGCCTGCGTGGAAATCCACTGCGCGTCAAAGTTCTGCTGGGAGACGTAGCCGGTCAGTGCGCAGGGCACCGCGACCAAGAACGTGACCGCGCCGGTCATCCACACGCGCGCACGGCCGCCGCGCCACGCGGCCATCCAGAACTTGCCCCACAAGTGGACGACCATCACGAAGAAGAACAGCTCGACGCTCCACATATGGATGCTGTTGAAGAAGTGCCCGACGCCTGTGTCGTGCCACCAGGCGGGACCCTTCAGCGCAAGGATGCAGCCGGAGGCGATGAGCACGATCAGTGACGCGATCGAGGCGACCCCGAACACATAGATCCACGAGGCGACATAGGTGGGCTGGCCGTCCGGCAGCAGCTTCTCAGGCGGCAGCGCCGCGACCCCTGCCTGACGAACCCGAGCAGTCCACGACGACGGCCGCGCCGGCACCGCGGGATCGGTGTGCGTGACGCTCACGAGGCATCACCGCGTCTGCGCGCGGCGCCGGGGAACGGCAGCACGATCGCCGCCACGAACACCACCAGCATCAGCGCGATGACCACCACGTTCGCAACCGACAGGTGGATGAAGTGCCAGTCCACCGTGTGCGCCGGATGGTTCAGGTTGAACACGACCCCCAGCATCACCGGACTCATGACCAGCCTCCTTGCGTTGGACCGTGCATGTCCAACTCCTCGGCGAACGCCGGGAGGATCGCGCGCAGCTGCGCCAGCCGGTCCAGAAGCTGCTCGCGCGCAACCCCCGCAGCGGTGACACGCCGGCCGCTCAGCAATCCAACGGCACTCACTGGCGGCTCGCTCGGGGCGGATGGGACGGCGTTTGCTGCTGGCACTGTCTTGATCCTTCCGGCTGGTGTCTTGATCTGAGCATCATCTTCGCCCACCTGCCACACCGCAGCATCCGAAGTTCCCACCTGGAGCGCTCAGTGCTCACTACGGAGGACTACCGGGGCGGAGAGTCGAGCCGATTTATGGCAAGCTCTCCGACCGTGCGCGAGGCTGTGATCTGCGAGCCGCTGAGAACAGCCGTCGGCGGTTTCGGCGGCGTTTTCCGCGACGTGCCGCCCACAGAGTTGGCCGCGACGGTCATCCGGGAGCTTCTCCGGCGGACATCGCTGCCGCCCCTGGAGATCGACGATGTGCTCCTCGGCCAGTGCTATCCGAATGGCGAGGCGCCGGCGATCGGTCGGGTGGCCGCGCTCGACGCGGGTCTGCCGATCGAGGTTCCGGGGCTTCAGCTCGACCGGCGCTGCGGCTCTGGCCTTCAGGCGATCATGCTCGGCTGTATGGAGGTCCAGACCGGTGTTGCGGATCTCGTTCTCGCGGGGGGTGCCGAGAGTATGAGTCAGGCCGAGTTCTATGCGATGGGTCTGCGCTGGGGCATCAAGGGCGCCAGCGTGACGTTGGAGGACCGGCTGGCGCGGCCGCGAGTGACCGCCGGCGGGCTCCACTTTCCGGTGCCCGGCGGCATGATCGAGACGGCTGAGAACCTGCGCCGCCAGTACGGGATCTCGCGCACGGAGCAGGACGAGCTCGCACTGCGCTCGCACCAGCGCGCGGTTGCCGCTCAAGAGAGCGGCGTATTCGCTGAGGAGATCGTTCCTGTGTCCGTCAAGAGCCGGGGGGATGAGAGGCTGATCGAGCGTGACGAGCACCCGCGTTCGGACACAACGATCGAGCGGCTCGGCAACCTGCGGGCACTGATGGCGCGCGCCGATCCCGAGGCGACGGTGACCGCCGGGAACGCGAGCTCTCAGAACGACGCCGCGGCCGTGTGCATCGTCACCCACCCGGACAAGGCGGCGGAGCTCGGCTTGCAGCCGTTCGCCCGCCTCGTGACGTGGGCAGTCGCAGGTGTGGCGCCGGCGAGCATGGGCATCGGTCCCGTCCCGTCGACTCGACGGGCGCTTGAGCGAGCCGGGTTGAGGATGCAGGACATGGACCTCATTGAGCTCAACGAGGCGTTTGCGGCACAGGTGCTCGCGGTCCTACACGAGTGGGATCTGCCCGACGGCCTCGAGCGCGTCAACGTACACGGGTCGGGCATCTCACTCGGTCATCCCGTCGGAGCGACGGGCGGGAGGATCCTGGCCACTTTGCTGCGGGAGTTGCGCCGTCGCGGTGGGCGCTACGGGCTTGAGAGCATGTGCATCGGGGGTGGCCAGGGAATGACCGCAATCTTCGAGAATGTTGCAGCGGCGGGCGTGTAGAGCACTTGGCCAGGAGATGAACGATGGAGCACGAGGACTTGCAGGAAATGGTGCGCGCGGTAAGGCAATTCGTGCGCTCCGAGGTAGTCCCGGAAGAGACGACGATCGACGAGAGCGACGCGATCCCCGATCGCATCCGTCAGCACGCCATCGACATGGGCCTCTACGGGTTCGCGCTTCCCATCGAGCACGGTGGGCTTGGCATGACCATGACCGAGGAGGTCCAGCTCGTGTTCGAGCTGGGCTACACGACACCGGCGTTCCGGTCGATGTTCGGGACCAACAACGGCATCGCCGGCCATGTGCTGATCGAGGGCGGCACCGACGAGCAGAAGCGCCAGCTGCTGCCCGGACTCGCCTCCGGGGCGGTGACGGCCGCGTTCGCGCTGACCGAGGCGGAGGCTGGCTCTGACCCGGCCGGGCTCGTGACGCGCGCACGACGCGACGGCGTCGAATGGGTCATCGACGGCGCCAAGCGCTACATCACGAACGCGCCCATCGCCGACCTGTTCATGGTCTTCGCCCGCACCAGCAAGGCCGAGAAGCCCAGCCAGGGGATCTCTGTGTTCATGGTCCCGCGCGACGCCGCCGGACTCAGCGTCGCTCCCAAAGACAGGAAGATGGGTCAGGCCGGTGCCTGGACCGCCGACGTGTACCTCGACGGGGTCCGTGTGCCCGAGTCCGCGCTCGTGGGCGCGAGCGAGGGCACCGGATACCTAACCGCGATGCGGTGCCTCGCGCACGGGCGGCTGCACATCGCGGCCCTGTGCGTAGGGCTGTCCGAGCGGCTCGTCGACGAGTCACTGAACTTCGCGCTCGAGCGCAGGCAGGGCGGCAAGCCGATCGCAGAGCACCAGCTCATTCAGGGGATGCTCGCCGACTCACAGACCGAATACCTGGCCGCCCGCGCGCTCGTGCTGGAGAGTGCCCGCGCCTACGACAGCGGCGCGGACCGGCGCATGGCACCCGCCGCCAGCAAGTACTTCGCCAGCGAGGCGGTTGGTCGCATCGCCGATCGCGCCGTACAGATACACGGCGGCGCAGGCTACATGCGGGGCGTCCCCGTCGAGCGCCTCTATCGCGACGCGCGCCTGTTTCGCATCTACGAGGGAACCAGCCAGATCCAGCAACTCGTCATCGCCGGGCAAATGCTGCGCAACGCAGCTCAGCCCGTCGGCGCATCGACCTGACCGCAGCTCACCCGCAACGAACAGGAGGCCGGCCGCCGCAGCATCGCGGAGTGGCACGGAGTATCCGGATGCGCTTGTGCAGCAGATCACCGGCGCGATCGCCCGCACACGCTGTCGCATCAAGCACGGATCTGCGGCCGACGACCAGCGTTACCTCTGTGCAAATGGCAACCTCGCGAGACGCCCGATGATCTCCTCCACGCAGCCGACATCGCGTTGCATGCCAGGAAGGGCTGAATCGCGCGTTGCCCCACATCTGGCGTCGACCGCTTAGCCCGGATCCACCGATGGGGTTGATCGGGGTAGGGGAATCCGGGCGGCGGCGCGTTGATGGCGTTGTTCGGTGGTGAAGAGCCCGTGAGTTGGCGCTGTGCCCCGGTTTTGGTGGTTTTGCGGGCTGGTTGGGCGGGCTGGTGGGCAGCCGTGAGCGCGGCCGGTCGGTGAGTTGTTCGCTGGTCTGTGGTGTGGCCGGCGCTGGCGGCGGTCAGTCGGCGGGGAGCGCGCGGATGCGGGCCAGTGCCGCGATGTAGTCGCCCTGCCAGGGCCAGCGGGCTGGCAGGTGAAGGGTCCAGGATCGACCGTGGCGGGTCAGGCGACCAGCGATCGTGAGCAGCCGGCGGCGCAGGGTTCGCCCGGCGCGGATGGTGGTGTTGGGCAGGCCGATCAGTTGTGTCCATCTGAGCAGGTTGTGCGCGAGCGCGCCGAGCACGGTCCAGGCGCCGTTGGCGTTGAACTCGCCGGATGGGAAGTGCACGAGCGCTTGGTCTTTGAGGTCGGCGATGACCTGCTCGACTACGGCGTGATCGCGATGCTCAGCCTCGACCAGGGCGATGTCCTCGGTGCGGTTGGTGATGAAGCAGAAGTGCCGCCAGTCGGGCCATAGCTTGGCTTGCGGGCCGCGGAGCCGGGTGCGCCGGACGATCAGCCTGCGCTCGCCGTAGGTGGTCTCGGCGATCTGCGCTTCGCCTTGCTCGGGGTATTCGATCGTCTGCCACGCCTCCTCGTTGATCGCCTCAACGGCCTCGCGAATCCCTTTCTGCATACGCACCCCGATCGAGTACTGCCACCCGGCGTTCTCGAGCCGCTTGAACACCTTGGTATTCCAGAACCCCGAGTCGGCCCGCAGTAGCTTTACGCCGGTAGCATCAGCGCGCTTGACGCGGGCGATCAGCTCGTCTGTGAAGCGCAGCATCCCCTTCTGCGTGTTCGCCGACCCTTTACGCAAGCGGATGTGCAACACCTCCCTGGTGTCCGCCCGGGTCGCCAGGAGTGGGTGGTAGCCGAGCACCTTGGTGTACCCATAGGCGGCTCCCTGCTTCAAGCGCCCGCACACCTCGCCAACGAAACTGTCCACATCGATCACCAGCCGCTCCTCGCCGGGACCAGCACCCGCCCGCCACGCGCGCACCAGTGTCTCGCCGAGCAGCGCATCGAGCTGGCGCACATGCCCGAATGTGAACGCGCGCAGGAACGTCCCCAGCGTCGAAGGTGCCGGTATCCAGCCGCCAAGCAGCCGCCGCGTGCGGCCCGCCCGCAATACCTCGCAATCATCGATGCTGTCCGCGCCGAGCACCATCGCGAACAAAAGCGCCATCACCTTCCTGCCCGCGTTCGCGGCGCCCGCCCGGTCGCGCCGCAACCGCACCAGCCGCCCAGCCAACACTTCGATCCCCAGCCGCCCGGCGAGCGTCCCAACGAGCATCACCCCGGCGTCCGAGATAGCACGCTCGTCATCGAACTCGACCCGCAGACCGTCCAATCCGACCGGCTCGTCATCATGCACCATGAAGGTGACCTCCTGAACTCGGGCCGCGGCTGGCCCAACAGCCGCTAATCAAGCCCTTTCAGGAGGTCATTCTTCGTTCAGCGCCGGACAGAATCGGTGGATCCAGGCTTAGACCGAAGGGCCCCGAGAACCTGATTGGAATGTGGATCTCCGTTCGGCACACCGTGACCTCGAAGTCGCTCCTGCTTCCCGCGCAACAAGCGAGCACGTCCCCCGCCGCTATTGCCCCATTCACACCCTCGGCTGCGCCCGCGGCAGGCGGCCCACGATTCAGTTGGCACGCACGATCGTCGGTCCGTGGAGTACAGTCCACGGCATCGCTGGGCAAACCACCGCGCAGACCGCGCGAAGGGGGATCGGGATCGAATGGCGCTCGGGTTCTATATCACTGCCAAGGGCTTTACGCAGGAGCGGTACGACACGACAACCGTCCAGCTTGAGGAAGCGGGTGCCGGAGCTCCCGACGGACGCATCTCCCACGTCGCCCTTGAGACGGACGGCGAGATCCAGGTCTTCGACATTTGGGAGTCGCGGGAGGCATTCGAGGCATTCGGGGTAACCCTTTTGCCGATCCTCGCGGCGGCGGGCGTCGAGATGAACGAGCCGATGGTGGCTCGGATTCATAACGAGATCAAGGGCTGATCGGCTAAAGCGAGCACGCGGCAATCGGTAAGCAGTATCGGCTGGCGCCGGGCGCCCGAAGCGAAATCAGGAGAGTAGGTCCCGCGTGAAAGCGGGACAGTCTCCCGGTCGTACACACGCGACTGGAAGGGACGACATTCGAGCGCAGCGATTGAGGATCAGCCCATGTCTGCTTGCGCCGAGCGAAGCGGAAGCGCTCGCCTGGCCGCTAAAGGGAGATGATACGGCGGTGAAGATGCCGGTGACGGAGCTACACGCTGGTTTCAGCAGCGAGGGGGCGACCCCGACAGGTTGGGCGGAGGGCCGCCGGCACATCGATGAGGCGGAGGTGTTCTGGATCTCGACGGTGCGTCCCGATGGACGCCCGCACGTCACGCCGCTGTTGGCCGTGTGGCACGACGACGCGATGTACTTTTGCACGGGTCCGGAGGAGCGCAAGGCAAAGAACCTTCGGCAGAACCCATACTGCATTCTCACCACGGGCCAGAACGGACTCGATGGTCTCGATGTCGTGGTCGAAGGACACGCCGTCGAGGTTGCTGACGGAGCGGAGCTCGGACTCATCGCCAATGCTTACGAGTCGAAGTACGGGGCGCACTTCACAGCACCCGAGGGCACATGGTTCGGTCTCAGCGACGCGATCCGGCGCGGTGAGGCGCTCGTCTATCGAGTCGCGCCCACGACGATTCTCGGCTTCGGCAAGGGTGAGCAGTTCAGCCAGACGCGATGGCGCTTTGCTTGAGGTGATCACCTACCCAGAGTTGGAAGAGGAAGACGAGGAGGCTTTTCCGGTCGACGACGTGGTCGAGGAGGCCCTGCTCGACGCGCTGGTTCGAGACTACGGGCGCTACGTACGCGACGAGCACGGCGAGGACAGCGCGGTGTGGCGCCACGGAGAGTTCGTCTCGTGCGCGCTGCTCGACTGGAAGCGCGACTACCACGACGGTCACCCGGCCCACTGGACAACAGCCCACGTCGAAGAGTTCATGCTCGACTTCGCGCCACGCAAGATGACGATGGACGACGAGGCGATCCACACACTGCCCGACTGCCTCGCCGCATTCGTGGGCTTCCTCGATCGAGAAGGCAAGCTCGAAGGCGACAGCGTCGATGCGCTGAGGAAAACCTGTGAGCGCCTTCGTAGCAAGAGCATCACAGCCTGCCAGGACCCCTCGCATTGGGGCATGGCGAAGTCGATCGCGATGCAGATGATCGCCGACGGCGTGGACCCAGCCGATCCGGTTACCGGCGAAGCGTGGATCGCGGCGTATGACATGAGACAGCTTGCCGCGGGTGACGATCCCCGCGGACACACCCCACCAGCCAGACGACGTGCTGCCAGTGCCACTCGCGTGAAGCGCACCGCCGCCAAGCAGGCTCGTCGCCGTAACCGCTCGATCCGCCGCAAGTAGCAGTCGTTGTTGGGCTGGCCACCGGGACCGTGAGCCGCGCCGAGAAGGGAATCGTTCGCTGGGGCTATAGACGGCGCTGCGCTCATCGGTCCCCTTCGGGGGCTAACGTGCCCGAGTGTGGAATCGTCCGGATTCAGACCGTTCGCCCACCTCGCGACACCAAACGTGGTGTTGTACAGGCGGGTGATGGGAGAGTTCGTCGCCGCGAAGCGGCGCTTCGTGGTGCATCTGCGCACCGAGGATCTCCGCGAGGCCCTCGCCCGCTCCGAGCCGGATGGGCAGGCGCCTGTGGAGGCCCTCGCCGACGCGCTCGGGCAGCTCGTGGAGTGGGGCAATCTGCGCGCCGACCCCGACACGAGCCGGGTCACGACGGTCGAGGACTTCCATCGCGCCCGCTTTCTTTATCAACTGACCAGCCCCGGCGAGGCCGCAGAGCGGGCGCTCACCGTCTACGACGAGCAGCTCGGGCGGCGCGGCGCGCTGCAGGCGGTCGCGCTGGCGGACATCGCAACCCAGCTGCGGGCGCTGCGCGAGCTCGCCGTCCAGTCTCAGCCCGATCCCGGGCGTGTGGGGCTGCTGCTGCGCGACCTCGTCGCGCGCTTCACCGACCTCGCCGACAACGCCCAGGCGTTCATGGGATCGCTGCAGCGCACGATCGACCTCTACGACGCCGACGTGGAAGCCTTCCGCGCCTACAAGGACCACCTTGTGGACTACCTCGAGCGGTTCATCAAGGACCTCGTCACCGTGGGCGGGGAGATCTCAGGGCTGCTCGGCGAGCTCGAGGACGCCGAGGTGTCGCGTCTGCTGGGAATCGCCGCACGCCGCGACGCTGAGGACGCCGCACCGGGCGGCTCCGAGCGCGAGATCGACGGCGAGGACCCCCGCGAGGCCGCCTATCTCGCCGGCCTGGCGGCCTGGGAGGAGCGCTGGCGGGGGCTGCGGCAGTGGTTCGTCTCAGAACCCGGCCACCCGAGCCAGGCCAAGCTGCTGCGCAGCCGCGCGCGCCAGGCGATCCCCGATCTGCTCGCGGTGGTGGCAACGCTCAACGAGCGCCGCTCCGGACGCTCCGACCGCTCGGCCGACTTCCGTGCACTCGCGCTGTGGTTCGCCGAGGCGCCCGACGAGGACGCCCTGCACCGGTTGTGGCGCAGCGCGTTCGGCGTGTACGGGTCGCGGCACCTCGTCCTCGACGACGAGACGCTCCGTGCGCGCGAGGAGCAGCCCGTGCCGGCGTCCACGTCCTGGAGGCAGGCGCCGCCTCTGCACATCAGCCCACGGCTGCGGCGCACCGGCAGCTACGAGCGCCGCGGCCACCCCAACCGCATCGCCGATCGCGAGGACGGCCGCCGTCTGCTGGCGGAGCTCGCCGCGCGGCAGGCCGAGCAGACGGCCGCCGCGCGAGCCCGCCTCGCCACGGGCCGGCCGACCAATCTCGGTGAGCTGGGCGAGCTCGACCGCGATGCCTTCGGCCTGTTCCTCGCGCTGCTGGGTGACGCCCTCGCCGCCCGCCGCGCGGGCCAGCGCGAGGTCGCCACCACGACCACCGACGGCACCCTCCACATCCGACTCCTCACGCTTGCGGACGCCGAACTGGTCGAGATCCGCACGCCCGCCGGCGTCTTTCGCGGGCCCGATCACGTGGTCGAGATCGCCGACCTCGCTCCCCGTCTGAACGACGCAGGGGCGGTTGGTCTGGATCCATCGCCGGCCCTGGACCCGTCTCCCGCCCTGGACGCCGAGCAGCCGGCGAGTACTGCGACGGTCCTGACGTGAGCCACGCGCTCGAGAGCGCGCTCGACCATGCGCGGTCAGCGGAGCTGCGGAGGGCAGCCCGCGCGCTGCTGCGCCGGCCGCTGCTCCGCGCCGGCGGTGCCGAGGCGGAGGACTTCCGCCTCGTCCGGCGCCACGCCGGCGAGCTGCGCTCGTGGTTTGACGCGAACACGGGCTGGCGGCTGATCGTCGACAGCGAGGTCGCGAGACTGGTCAAGCTCGCGCCCACGATCGACGATCCGACCCACCCTGCGCGCGAGGCGCGCTCGCGCCTGCCATTCAGCCGCCGGCGTTACGTGCTCACGTGCCTCGCCCTGTCGGTGCTCGAGCGCTCCGATGCGCAGATCACCCTCGGGCGCCTCGCCGAAGGCGTGATCCTGGCAGCCGCCGACGAGCGCCTCGCACAGGCGGGCGTTGCGTTCAGCCTCGAAGGACGCGAGGAGCGCGCGGACCTCGTGGCCGTCGTGCGGCTGCTGCTCGAACTCGGAGTGCTCGCCCGCGTGGCCGGCGAGGAGGAGGCGTTCGTGCGCGACACCGGCGACGCGCTCTACGACGTACAGCGACGGGTGCTCGCGGTGGTGCTCGCCGCGCCACGCGGGCCCTCGACGATCCCCGCTCAGGATTTTGCCGAGCGACTCGCCCAGCTTGCCGCCGACCCGCTGCCCGAAGCCGAGGAGCTGCGCAACCGCGCGCTGCGCCATCACCTCACGCGGCGCCTGCTCGACGATCCCGTGCTCTACAGCGACGAGCTCGACCCCGCCCAGGCCGCCTACCTGACGGGTCAGCGGGCGGCGCTCACGCGGCGCATCTCCGAGCTGACGGGGCTCGTGGCCGAGGTGCGCGCCGAGGGGATCGCGATGGTCGACCCAGACGACGACCTCACGGATGTGCGAATGCCGGACACGGGCACCGACGGCCACGTCACGCTGCTACTGGCCGAACACCTTGCGCGGCGGGCGGGCGAGACCGCGGGTACCCCGGCTGCCCGGAGCTCGATCGGTGGAGGTTTGGATAGCGCTGACGCGCATGGGTGCGAGGGTGTCGAGGATCCCGACCTCTCGGTGTCGATCCCCGAGGCCGCCCTGCACGAGCTCGTACGGCAGCTCGCGAAGGAGCACCGGGCGTACTGGCGTCGCAGCGCGCGCGAGCCCGGCGCCGAGATTGTGCTCGTCGACACGGCGCTCGAGCGGCTCGCGGCCCTGCGGCTCATACGGCGCGGGCCGGAAGGCGTCGGGCCGCTGCCCGCACTCGCGCGCTACGCGCTCGCCGCCCCGACGATCGCCGGGGAGCTCTCGCAGCTGGAGCTCCAGGCGTGAGCCCCCGGCCGCTCCCGCAGCCCGAGCGCGAGCGCTGGCAACCGCTGCGCGCGGGGCTGGTGGACGTCTTCTACTACGACCAGGAGGAGTTTCGCTTCCGCGACGGCCGGCTGCTGCTGCGCGGCAACAACGGCACCGGCAAGTCCAAGGTGCTCGCCCTCACGCTCCCGTTCCTGCTCGACGGCGAGCTCTCCCCGCACCGCGTCGAGCCGGACGCCGACCCGAAGAAGCGCATGGAGTGGAACCTGCTGCTCGGCGGCGAGCACCCCAACCCCGAGCGGCTCGGATACACGTGGCTGGAGCTCGGGCGCCGCGACGCGGACGGGAACGCGCTGTTCTGCACGCTTGGATGTGGCCTGAAGGCGGTCAGCGGCCGCGGCATCGCCTCGCACTGGTTCTTCCTCACCGACCAGCGCGTCGGCGAGGAGCTCGCTCTTGTCGACGGGGCCCGCATCGCGCTGACCCGCGAGCGGCTGGAGGAGGCCCTAGGCACCCGCGGCGTGGTGCACCGCACCGCCCGCTCCTACCGGCGCGCGGTCGACGAGACGCTGTTCGGCCTCGGCGAGCAGCGCTACGGCGCGCTGCTCGACCTGCTGATCAAGGTTCGCGCGCCGCAGCTCTCCAAGCGCCCGAACGAGCGCGCGCTCTCCGATGCGCTCACCGGGGCGCTGGCGCCGCTCGACCAGGCACTGATCGCCGACGTCGCGGAGGCCTTCCGGGGGCTGGAAGAGGACCGCGACGCGCTCACTGCGATGGTCGAGGCGCGCGATGCCGCCGGCAGATATCTCGACACCTACCGCCACTACGCGCGGATCGCCTGCCGCCGTCGCGCCGCGCTGCCACGCCAGGCACAGACCCACTTCGACCGCGTCAGCCGTGAACTCGCCGACGCCGAGACCGCTCATCAGAAGGCGCAGGCCAAGCTCCAAAGCGCTGAGGCGGCGCTCGTCGAGCTGCGCACCGAGGAGGAACGCCTGCGTACACGCGAACGAGCGCTGCGCGAAAGCCCTGAGGCCCGCAGCGCCCGCGAGCTCGAGCGCGCCGCCGAAGAGGCTCGCCGGGCCGCTGAACACGCCGCTGAGGCCCAATCGGCCCACGACCGCGGCGCCGAGCGACTTGATCAGCAGCGAGGGCGGCTCGCCGATGCGGACGTACTCAGAGCCCAGGCCGAGGAGGAGCTGGCGCAGGCCCGGGGCGTGGCCTCCGAGCAGGCGCAGGCGGCGGGCATCGCCGACCCGTTCGCCGAGCGCGTGGATCGCAGTCGCGCCGAGGAGCTCGCCGATCGCCAGGAGCGCGCGATCGACCACCTGGGGGCGCTGCTCGCGGCGGCCGCCGATCGCCGGCGTGCGTTGATCGTCGCGCGGGAGCGCCACGAGGAGCTTGCGAGCGAGGCCGCGATGCTCGCCGAGCAGCGTGAGCAGGCGGCGAAGCTGCTGGCCGAGACGGGCCGCGATCTGGTCCGCGCGGCCCGCGCGTACGTGGAGGCGGCCGCCGCGCTGACGCTCGCCGATCCTGCGGAGATGCTCGCGGCGCTCGAGCTGTGGGTCGAGACCCTCGACGGCCCCAATCCGCTCGCCACAGCAACCGCCGCCGCGGGCCGTGCCGCAAGCGCCGCGCTCGCGCACCAGGAGGCCGAGCTCGACGTGCAGGAGCGCGAGGTCCGCCGGCTCGCCGGCGAGCTCGACTCCTCGATTGAGCGGCTGCAGGCCGGCGAGCACGAGATGCCGCCCATCCCACACACCCGCAAGCACTCCGCCCGCGAGGAGCGCGCCGGAGCGCCGCTGTGGCTGTTGGTCGACTTCCGCTCCAGCGTGCCGGAGACCCAGCGGGCCGGGATCGAGGCCGCCCTGGAGGCGTCCGGGATCCTCGACGCATGGGTGAGCCCCGCCGGCGAGCTGCTCGCGCCCGGCACCCAGGACGTGCTGCTGACTCCCGACGCGGGAGATCCAGCAGGCGGCGCGCGCCTGCACGACGTGCTCGAGCCCGCGATCGACCGTGACGACCCGCGCGCTGGTCGGGTGCAGGCGGAGGCGGTGCGCCGCGTGCTCGCCGCGGTCGCCTTGGCACAGGATGAGGGCACGGTGTGGGTCACGCCGGAGGGCGAGTTTCGCAACGGAGTGCTGCGCGGCGCCTGGCGCAAGCCGGCGGCGGCGTTCATCGGTCGCGGCGCCCGTGAGGTTGCGCGCCGCGCGCGGCTGGTCGAGCTGCACGAGCGTCGTGAGCAGGCGCAGCGGCGCCTCCAGGAGTTGGCGGGCGCCCGCGAGCGTCTCGGCGAGCGCCGCGCGGAACTGGAGGAGCAGCTGCGGGGCGTGCCCACCGACGAGGCCCTGCGAGGCTCCTACCACACCCTCGCCGGCCTGGACACCGAGCGGGCGCGGCTCACCGAGCGCGTCGCGGCCGCGACGGCGCGGCTGGCGCAGGCCGAGGAGGAGAGCACGCAAGCCGAGAGTGCCGCGCGCGTGAGCGCCGAGGAGCTGGGCCTGCCTTACGAGGACACAAAGCTCGACGCGATGCGCACCGGCCTGCAGGCGTTCCGTGTCGCGCTCGCCGCCTTGTGGCCGGCCTGCCTTGCGCTCGATCGTGCGCGGGATGCGGCCACGGAGGTCAGCAGGGATGTCGAGACCGCGGTGCGAGAACTCGCCGACCAGGCCGAGCGCCTCGAGACAGCCACCCGCGAGGCGGCCGAGCGCTCAGAGCGTCACGAGACGCTCGCTCAGACGGTGGGCGCAGCTGTCGCGGAGCTACAGCGACGGCTGGCCGACGTGGCGCGCGCGCTGCGCGAGAACGAGCACGGGCGGCGCGAGGCCGACGCCCGACGCTCGCAGGCCCAGCGCGAGGAGGGCAGCCAGGACGGCCAGCGCCGGCGGCTAGCAGTGGAGCTCGAGCAGGCGACCGAGCGGCGCCGGGCCGACGTAGATTCCCTGCGACGCTTTGCGGGCACCGGTCTGATCACGGTCGCGCTCGGCGAGGTCGAGCTCCCCGAAGGCGAGGAGGAGTGGGGGGTGACGGCCGCGTTGCGCCTCGCGCGCCAGATCGAGCAGGCGCTCGTCGATGCCGCCGAGGACCAACCCGCCTGGCAGCGCGCTCAGCAGCGCGTGACAGACGAGCTGAGCACTTTGGGCGACGCGCTGCGCCGCCACGGCAACAACGCCTCGGCGACCATGCGAGAGGAGGGGATAACCGTCGAGGTCGTCTTCCGTGGTCGTGCGACGACGGTGCCGGATCTGGTGAGCGCGCTCACCGAGGAGGTCGCAGACCGCCGGCGGCTGCTCGACGAGCGCGAGCGCGAGATCCTCGAGAACCACCTGGTCAATGAGGTCGCCAGCTCGCTGCAGGAACTGATCTCCGACGCCGAGCATCATGTCGCCGCCACCAACACCGAGCTGGCCGAGCGCCCGACGAGCACCGGCATGCAGCTGCGGCTGCGCTGGCGGGTCGTCGAGGACGGCCCGCAGGGACTCCCCGAGGCGCGCGAGCGACTCCTGCGCCAGGCCGCGGACGCGTGGTCGGAGGAGGACCGCACGGCGGTCGGAGCATTCCTGCAAGCGCAAATCCAGGAGGTGCGCTCGCGCGACGCGGCGGGAACCTGGATCGAGCAGCTCACCGAGGCGCTCGACTATCGCGCCTGGCACCGTTTCGCGATCGAGCGCCACCACGGCGGCCGCTGGCGCACCGCGACCGGCCCGGCCTCGGGTGGAGAGCGGGTCCTGACGGCGAGCGTGCCGTTGTTCGCCGCCGCGTCCTCCTACTACGCCTCGGCGGGCAATCCCCATGCGCCGCGCCTGATGATGCTCGACGAGGCGTTTGCGGGCGTCGACGACGACGCGCGCGCCAAGTGCCTCGGCCTGCTCACGGCGTTCGATCTCGACGTCGTCATGACCAGCGAGCGCGAGTGGGGCTGCTATCGCGAGGTCCCCGGGTTGGCCATCGCGCAACTTACGCGGGTCGATGATGTTCAAGCGGTGCTCGTCAGCCATTGGGAGTGGGACGGGGCGACACGTACGCGCGTCGAGCGCCCCGTGGCTGCCCTCGCGTCTGTGTCAGCCGGGTCGGGGGAGGACCAGACCCCAGGGGGAGGTGGCCTGTGGGAGGCAGGTGATGTGCAGTCCTCTGGCGGGAATGGCCTGGTCGGGTCAGGCGAGAACCAGTCTGGTGTGGATGACGTGGGATCGTCGGGCAACGGCCAGCCCCACGGTGGGGAGGGTACGTGGGAGACACCGAGCACGAGCGGCTGAGCAACTCCGCAGCCGATGTCGAGCGACTCCGCCGGCTGCTCGGAGACCCTGAGCTCCAGTGGCTGCTCGCGCGGGTGCGCCGGCGGCTCGAGCTCGGCCAGCCGCTCGAAGGTACCGTCACGCTCGCAGATGCCTCTGCCGCCCAACGCCGTGCGGCACAGCGGCTGCTCGGCCGCCGCCCACGCGCGGGGCGGGCGCTCAACGTGTCGCTGGGCGCGGTGGACGAGTTGGTGCGCCGCTCCCGGGCCGGTCCGGAGGGACTTGCGCCCGCGGTCGTCGCGCTCACTGGGCCAGTGGTCGTGCGCGCCGAGGCGAGTGCGGCTGAGCGGCTTGCGTGGGCGCGGGCGTTCGCGCCGCTGGAGGATCTGGTTGCCCGGCGTGCGCAGACGAAGACCGACAGATGTGAGGAGTTGGCGAGCTGGCTCGCGCGGCTGCGTCGCTCGGGTGTGGTCAAGCGCCTGGAGCCTGACCCCGCAGAGGCTCGAACGCTGCTCGAGCAACTCGCCACGATCCTCGCCGCACTACCCGCCGGCGGCGAGCCACTGGGCAGTTTCGCCGCGCGCCTCGCGGGTGGCGCCCACGCGCTCGACGACGGCGAGCCGCTCGCCACGCTCGCCCTCGGAGCCGCCCGGGCGCTCGGTGGTCTCCAGGATCCGAATCCCGACGAGTCGCCGGCGGAGTCGCTTCGCGAGGCATGGGCCGCTGCCGGACTGCTGTGCGACGAGCTCTCCAGCGTTGTGCTCACGCTGGGGCTGCCCGGCGATGAGGAGACGGGATCGGGCCGGATCCTGCAGATCGCGCGGGAAACCGGGCAGCCTGTGTGGCTGACACTGCGTCAGCTCGTACGCGATCCACCCGGATGGATGGCAGCCAGGGGCGGCGCCTCGGGGCGGACAACCTACAGCGGCAGCCTCTCGAAGCGGCCGGCATCCAGTGGCGGCCTCTCGGAGCTGACGGTGCACATCTGCGAGAACCCCGTCATCATGGCACTCGCCGGCGACCGTCTCGGGGCGGAGTGCCCACCACTTGTGTGCACCAACGGTCAGCCCGGCGCCGCCACCATGCTGCTGCTGCGCGCGCTCGCTGCAGCCGGGGCACGGCTGACCCACCACGGGGACTTCGACTGGGGCGGTGTGCGCATCGCCAACGTGCTGCACGCCCGCTTGCCGCTCGTCCCGTGGCAATTCGACACCGAGGCATATCTACGCGCAGCGGACACCGTGACATCGCCTCAGCCACTCGTCGGCGCCCCGGCGCCGACGAGCTGGGATCCGCGCCTCGGCGAGACCATGCGCCGTGTTGGACAGCGTATCGAGGAGGAGCTCGTGCTCGAGGAACTGCTCGCCGACCTCGCAGCGTGAGGCGCTGATGACTCGGCGGTATGTGCTCCTCACCGTGACCGCTCTCCCGGCGTTGGGAGGAGCTATAGACGGCGCCGCGCGTGGCGCCGAGCCGTCGACCGGGGACCACGCCGGCCGGTGCTTACGGGAAGCGCTACCGACAGTTCGATTGCGTAGCGGGGCGTGAAGGCCGTGTCGGTGATGTGTACGCCTTCAATGCAGTCGACGCGGTAGGCTCTGATTTCTCGGGCTTCAGCGGACCGTCTTCGAGCGCGGTGAAGTCGAGATCCTCGGAGAACCTGTACGTCTCCACGAAGCACTTCTTCAGGCAGGTACCGCCCTTGAACACCCAAGGCCGGCTACAGCCATCATGGGCATATTGTAGCTACTTCCCGCGGAAAAAGTAGGGTGTTTGGGGGGCTGGTTCCGTCCGGTCTGATCGCCAGAATGTCCTGTAAATGAGCGGGTTTCTGGTCGAAAGGGGTCGGTATGTTGAGGTTGTCTGCGGGGCAGGCGGAGTGTTTGTGGGACGAGGCGTTGCCGGTCGAGGTCAGGGAGTTGCCGCGGGATCTGGCGGCGCTGGATCTGCTGCTCTCAGACCCTGGGTTGCTTGGCCCGATCGCGGAGCGTTTCCGGCTGGAGGTGTCGGAATCGTCTCGGGCGGTGTTGACGGATGGTCGCCCGACGATCGCGATGGAGACGTTCATTCGCTTGATGGTGCTCAAGACGCGCTACCGGTGGGGGTATCGGACGCTTGTGGCGGAGGTCTCGGACTCGATTCATTTGCGGCGGTTCTGCCGGATTTCGTTGAGCGAGCGGGTGCCGGACGAGTCGACGGTCCGCAAGCTGACCAGGCGACTGGGCTCAGAGACGGTGTCGGAGTTGACGCGCACGTTGATCGCGAGCGCGACGCGGGAGAAGCGCTTTCGTGCTCGTGCGGTGAGGGTCGACTCGACCGTGATCGAGGCGGACGTGAAGTATCCAACCGATGCGGGGTTGGCCGCGCATGGGGCCAGGGCGCTGGCGCGGGAGGGTCGCAAGCTGGCGCAGCGGATCGGCGAGAACAAGCGGCGGGTGCGGGATCGCTCGCGAGCGATGGGCCGCCGGCTGCGGGGGATCACGCGCACGATCCGTCGGCGCTCAGGGGAGGCGAAGGCCGAGGTGCTCAAGCTCACAGCACAGACCGGCGAGCTGTTGCGGCGCTCGGTGCGCGAGGCCAGACGGCTGGCGAAGCTCGCGCGCTCCAAGGCGCGTGGCCGGGGCGCGAAGGGCAAGCTGAAAGCGGCGGCCAAACTCGAGCAGCTCGCGGATCGTTGCGAGAAGGTCGCCTCGCAGATCACGAAGCGGGTGAAGGGCGAACCAATCCGCGAGCGGATCGTGTCGCTGTCAGACCCGGATGCCCGCCCGATCATCAAGGGCAAGCTGGGCAAGCCAACCGAGTTCGGCTATGTGACCCAGCTCGCGGAGGTGACCGAGAACACCAAACGCGGCGCACGCGGGCTGATCCTGCCGGCATCGACCGCGCCAGGCAACCCGACCGAGAACACGCTACTCCCGGACACAGTCGCCGAGCTCAAACGGCTTCAGATCTCCCCGCGCGAACTCGCACTCGACGGCGGGTTCATGCCCGGCCCGACGAACGAGGCGCTCGAAGATCTCACACCAGAGCGAGTCTTCATCTCCGGTCGCCAAGAACACGGCTCCAAACGCACCAACCGCCGGCTACAGCGCTACCGCACCGGGAAAGAGGGCCGGATCAGCCACCTCAAGCGCCGCTACGGGATGGGCCGTAGCCGCCTGAAGGGCGAAGAAGGCCAGCAGATCTGGACCGAGTGGGGAATCCTCGCCTATAACGCCGACACACTCGCCGTCCGAGCCCGGTGAAACACTCCACACGCTCCTGACCAGAGCACCACTCATTCACGAACGGCCGCGCCCTCAACAAGCGCGGCCGTTCGTCATCTCAGAGACTTTTTCCGCGGGAAGTAGCTATAGAAACGACGGCCAGAGCGGCGTTTTTCAAGTTGGGATGTATCGGAATATCACGGTGCATGCCGTGCTCCGCCCAACCTCCAACCGCCGGGATCCGACCCAAGCTTGCCCGACACACCTGGCGAGATGCAAGCGCCTCAGCAGTCCCCTCGACACGTCACCGCCAAGGACGAAACACAGCCCTGATCCTTGCATAACAGCCTCACGAGAGAGGCCAGCGCATCTCACCGCGCGCAGCCGCACACCCACCGTCGAGCACAGAAATCGAGAAGATTGGCCCCCAAATTGGACCCGTTCAGTGGACTCTTGAAAAGGTGCCTATTTGCAGGTGATTGAAGGGTGAGCGACGGGATTCGAACCCGCGGCCGCCGGGACCACAACCCGGAGCTCTACCAGCTGAGCTACGCCCACCAAGCCGGGGACGAAGTGTAGCGGTGGATCTGCGCCGGCCCGAAGTGCCCCAGCCACCGACCCCCCGGCAGGGCCTACGCCCCGCGCGGCGCCCCGGCCGCTGCCAGCAGTTGCGCCGTCACGTCGGTGCCCTGACGCTTGGCGGTACTCCAGCCACGGCCCATCGTGAGCTGATCCGGTGGGATCCGTGGGCCCTCGAGGATCGTGAGGCGAGCCTGGCGTGGGTCCCAGCGGAGGTCTCCCAGGTCGAACATGCGGTCGGCTGCCCACGGCTCGAGGATCGCGCTCTGCAGCTCCTCGGCGCCCATGTTGAAGTGGCAGAGGTTGCGCGGGAAGTGGCGCAGCTCCACGTGGTAGACGTGCGCGGGGTCCGTTGACGGCGTGACCGGCGAAGGCGGTTCGCTCGACACCCTCTCTGGCCCCATGCCCCCCGACGGGCCCGATCCCAGCGCCACCACCGCGTCGATCTCCACCTGCGCGCCGCGCGGCAGTCCCGCTACGCCGATCGTCACCCGCGCCGGGGGGTCGGCCGGGAAGAACTCGGCGCACACCTCGTTGACTTCGGCGAACTGCCCCAGGTTGGTCATGTAGATCGTGACCCGCACCGCCTGGTCGAGCGTGGTGCCGGCCACGGCGCACACCGCGCGCAGGTTCTCCAGGCAGCGGCGCGCCTGTTCGCCGGCGCTCACTCCCACCAGCTCGCCGCTCGCCGGGTCCAGCGGGATCTGCCCGGAGCAGAACAGCAGCTCCCCGGCCGCTCGCACCGCGTGGCTGTAAGGCCCGATCGCGGCGGGCGCTCCCGGAGCCGTCACGGTTTGGCGAGCGTGATCCATACCCTGCAGACCCTACATCCACCGATCTAAGCGAGCGCGCAGGCGCCGTCGACAGTCCGAGCGCAAAGGACCACGTGGCACAGGAATGACCGGCCGGGCTCCGGCCACGCACACCACTTGTCCTGCGCCGCTACCGGCGCACCGCCCTGTCCGATACGGTAGATTCCAACTGATGCGACTAACCGTCAGGAAGCTCGCCGTCGCATTCCTGGCGGCCCCGCTCGCCACCGCGTGCGTCGTCGCGGGCGCGCCGGCCGCGCCCGCGGGAGCGGCCGTGTCGAGCATCCCGTTCGTGCCGTGCAAGGAAAGCAACACGCTGGCGTGCGCACACCTGACGGTGCCGCTCGACCCCAGCGGGGCGGTGCCCGGGACGATCACGCTGGCGATCCGCCGCCGCCTGGCGCCCGTCGGCGAAGCCCATTCGGCAGTGATCGCGCTCGCCGGCGGGCCGGGGCAATCGGCGATCCCGTTCACCGAAACCTTCACCGAACTGCTCGGGCCGATCCTCGACACGCGCGACTTGATCGTGTTCGACCAGCGCGGCACCGGCTACTCGCACCCGCTGGCCTGCCACGGCTTCGAACAGCCCGGCGCCTACCACACCGGCGGGCAGCTGATCAAATCGTGCGCCGAACAGATCGGCTCCGAACGCGCCTTCTACACGAGCCTCGACTCCGTCGCCGACATCGAGGCGCTGCGCAAGGCGATGGGCTACGAAAAGCTCGTGCTGTGGGGCACCTCCTACGGCACCAAGGTGGCAGAGGAGTACGCCCAGGAGTATCCCCAGCACGTCGAAGCGCTGGTGCTCGACTCGGTCGTGCCGCCGACCGGCCCCGACCCGCTCGACCGCAGCACCTTCGAAGCGATCCCGCGGATCCTGCGCCAGCTGTGCGCTTACGGCCAGTGCACCCACATCACGTCCAATCCCGTCGGCGACCTCGCGCGGCTCGTGAAGCGCATGGGCGGCGGGGTGGTGCTCGGGAGCTACGTCGGTCCTCACGGCCGTCCCCACCCGGTCGGCGTGTCCGCCAACGAGCTGCTCGACATCCTGCTGGCAGGCGACTTCGACCCGCTCCTGCGGGCAGAATTCCCGGCCGCGGTGAGGGCCGCCGCCGGCGGCGACGACGCCCCGCTGGCGCGGCTGCTGGTGCACGCCGTCAGCGGCGAAGGCGAAGAAGGCGAAGGGATCGACACGCCGCTCTACTACACGACGACCTGCGAAGAGGAGGACTTCCCGTGGAGCCGCAGCGCCGGCCCCGGAGAACGACTGGCGCAGGCTAGGACGCAGATCGGTGCGCTCCCAACGAGCGCGTTCGCGCCCTTCACCGCCACGAACGTGCTCGACTTCGACGAGCTCCGCTCGTGCGCCTACTGGCCCAACGCGGCACCCGCGCCGCCGGCCGTCACGGAAGCGATGCCCAACGTACCCACGCTGATCCTCAGCGGCGCCGACGACCTGCGCACTCCCACCGCCAACGCACGTGCCGTGGCCGCGCAGATCCCCGACGCGCACCTGCTCGTGGTGCCCAACACCGGGCACGCCGTGCTGGAGGACGAGCCCACCTCCTGCGCGCGCAAGGCGCTGCAGGCGATGTTCGCGGGTGGGGTGGGCGTGCAGGTGGGCGGGGCTCCAATAAAACCCTGCTCCCCCGAGCCGCCCGCTTCGCCGCTGCTGATACCCACGCCCCTGGCGCCGGCGCGACTCGCCGACGTGACCCCCGCGCACGGCTACCACGGCCGCGCCGGGCGGACGCTGCAGGCGGTGGCGCTGACGATCGCCGACTTCGACCGTCAGCTCACGATCCAGCTGCTTGCCGTGAGCAACGCAGCCAACCTCACCTCACTGAGCAGCGGCGGCCTGCGCTCCGGCTGGGCACAGCTCTCCAAGAGTGGAATGAGCTTCCACGGCTACTCCTACGTGCCCGGCGTGAGCATCTCCGGCACGGTCAAGTCCGAAAAGGTCGCGCTGCGCGTCAGCGGCGCCGCGGCCGCCCGCGGCACGCTGCACCTCGGGCCGCACAAGGCGCTGGTGGGTGAGCTTGGGGGTCAACGGGTCAGCACCGCCACAAGCCCCACCGCGACTGCCGCCGCTGTCGGTTCCGATGCGCAGACGGGTAGCCTGTTCGCTCTGCGTGGCTCCGCGGTCCGCGCTGCCGCTCGCAGGCTTGCCGGCCTCCTCGGCCAGCTCCCCTGGGATTAGCCTCGGCTGCCAGGGCCTCACGCCTTGACCGGCCGGCCTTCCTCGCGCTCGCCCGCTTCCGACCGGGCCGCCGCTCGGGGCCACCGCTTCCTGGCTGGTGGCGTATTCGAAGAAGTATTCGGTGTCGGCGTTCTCCGGGTTCAGTTCGGTCGCCCCGAGGACCTCACACCGACAGCGTCTCGGCCGGCACCGCCCAGATGCCGCGCGCAAGTAGGACATGCGGCTGCCATTGCTATGGTATGTTCCTGCCATGCAGGTGTCAATCGACGGTGCGGGACGGGTGGTGGTGCCCAAGCCGCTGCGCGAGGAGCTGGGGCTCTCGCCCGACCTGGCACTCGAGATCGAAGTGGTCGACGGGCACCTCGAGCTCTCGGTGCCCCACAAGCCGACCGAGCTCGTCACCGGACCCCACGGGCCCTCGATCGCGGCCACCGGCACGCCGATCGCCGATGAGGATGTGCGGCGCACGCTCGAAGCCGTGCGCGAGCGCCGGTGAGAAAGGCCGCCGACAGCAGCGTCACGATCGCCGCGCTGCTGAGCGATCATCCGGCACACGCAACCGCCGCTGACGCGCTGGCCCACTGCAAAACCACGATCGCGCACGCCGCGGCAGAGACCTACAGCGTCCTCACACGGCTGCCCGCGCCACATCGCGTGGACGCAAAAACCGCCGCCGCCGTGCTCGACAAACGCCTGACAGCCACCTACGCGACACTGGACGCAAGCGCATACGCGAAAGCACCCAGCCGGCTCGCCAGCGCCGGCGTCAGCGGCGGAGCGACCTACGACGGCCTGATCGCCCTAACCGCCCTGGAACACGACCTCGAGCTCTTCACCCGCGACAAGCGAGCCGAGCGCACCTACCGCGCGCTCAATGTGCCCTACCTGTTACTTGGTTAGCCGCGCGCCCGTCGCCTGTCACGCTTGCGCCCGCCTGTCTCGTGAGCCTTCTTCGCCTTGGCCTTCCTGCGCTTGGCGTTCTTGTGCTTCCTGCCAGTCCCGCCCGCCGGCTTCTTCGCCTTCGGTTCGCCTGTAGCCACCGGGAACGCGATGCCCGGCGTCGGCAGCTGCGCGAGCTCCGTGGGCGCCTGCAGCACCGCCGGCAGCCCACCCGTCGTGAACGTCAGGGGCTGGCCTTCCAGGGTGTGTGTTTCGTTGTCGATGTAGCCGCTTGAGATCGCGATCCGGTAGGCGTAGGTGGTGCCGGGTTGCAGGCCGGTGAGCGCGAGCGAGACTTCGACGGGGCCGCTGCCCGGTTCGACGCTCGCGGAGGAGACGACCCCGTAGCGTGTCGCAGCGCCTTCGTAGACACCGAGTTCGAAGGAGTACGTGACGGGCGCGCCGTCCGGTTCGATCGTCGCGGAGACCGTCGCGCCCGTCGCCGTGGGGGTGCTGTGCCCACCCGTGCTCGCGGCCGGGGACGGCGCGGGGGCCGTCGTGAAGGTCGCGACCGGGCCCACGCTGGCAAGCTTTTCGGTCCCACCGGTGTTTTCGTTTTCGGCGGCCAACCGGTAGCTGTAGGTCGTGCTGGGCCGCAACCCCGTGATTTCAAGGGCCGCGCCGATCGTGCCGTACGCGCGGACTGCTTGGCGACGGTGCTCTGCACGCCGGGGCAGCTGCCGGCTCGTACACCGGCGCATTTCGCGAGCGCTTCCGCGCTCAGGGCGTATTCGAAGAAGTATTCCGTGCCGGCGTTCTCCGGGTTCAGTTCGCCTTCGAGGACCGCGGAGGAGGCCGTCACGAACGACGCGCTGCCCGTGCCCGCGATCTTCGCGGCGATGAGCGGCGTCGTGAGCTCGCTGCGTTCGCCGGTGAGCTGTTCGGGGGCCTTCGCGTTGGCGTCTTCCCCCAAGAGCCGGTAGTGGACCGTCGTGTTCGGCGCCAGCGCGATCACCGCGGGTACCGGTTCGGTGCCCTGAACGTTCTGCCTGGGTGTCTGTTCGCCGAGCGCTTCGCTGGTGCCCCATTCAAACCACGCTTCGCTGCCCGGCACACCCCACGGGTCGACTTCGCCGCCCAGCGTGCAGTCGAACGTCGCGTCCGTTTCGCGTTCGCTGCCGGGCACGCACACCGCCGGCTGCGTCGTCAGTTCACCGACGGGCTCGGGGGCGTACCGAAGAACCTCCTGGCTGGTATCGGTGGCGACGTACAGGTCGCTGTTGCCGTCGAACGCGATCCCTGTGGTGCTGCGGCCCGGGGGGATCTTGAACATTGTGAGCGCACGCCCGCTGCTCGCTTCATACAACGACCCAAACCATACGAAGTCACTACCGGCGCCACGAGAGGGTAGGTACTGCTCCGCCACAACAGCGAGGTGGCCTTCCCCGTCGAGCGCGATCCCATAGATTTTGACTTCGGTCACTTCGGCACCGGATTCTTCCGGGCTCACAACGAAATGATCGACTTCTTCGCCGCTCACACCGAACTCCCTGACGATATCACCCGAGCGACCCGGCGTATCGTCCGTGAGGTATACATCGCCTGTGTCATCGACCGCGAGCGCGTCCACGCGATTACCCGCTTCGATGGGGATTTCCCCATCGGGCTCTCCGGCTTCGGTGAACTCCTGCACCCGTCCTTCGTCCCCGACATACAGCTTGCCTTCAGGGCCAACCGCCAGCAGATCACCTAGTGTGGTGCGCCGTTAATTCGTCGTAGAAGTCGTGATATGGACTCCAGGATCTGCTCTGCGGTCTTGACCCAGATGAATGGTTTGGGGTTCTCGTTCCACGCGTTGACCCAGTCGCGGATGTCTTTCTCCAGTGCCTGGACGCTGCGGTGATCAGAACGCCTGAGCAGATCGTCGGTGAGATAGGCGAACCACCGCTCGACTTGGTTGATCCAGCTCGAATAGGTCGGGGTGTAGTGCATGTGAAACCGCGGGTGCGCGGTCAGCCAGTGCTGGATCGCGGGGCTCTTGTGAGTGCCGTAGTTATCGCAGACGAGATGCACGTCGAGATACTCGGGGACCTGGCTATCGATCTTGGTCAAGAACTTCTTGAACTCGATCGCGCGGTGGCGGCGATGCGTTGAGCTGATCACGGTCCCGTCAGTGGTATTGAACGCGGCGAACAGGCTGGTAGTGCCATGGCGCAGATAGTCATGAGTGCGCTTCTCCGGCATCCCGGGCATCATCGGGAACGCCGGTTGGGAGCGCGCCAAGGCTTGCACCTGGCTCTTCTCATCCACGCTCAAGACCACCGCGGCCTCGGGCGGGTTCAGATACAGGCCGCAGATGTCATAAACCTTCTCCACAAACAGCGGGTCGTTGGAGAGCTTGAACGTGTCAGCCCGGTGAGGCTTCAGATCAAACGCCCGCCAGATCCGCCCGATCGTCGACGCCGATAGACCAGAGCGCTCGGCCATCTTCGCGCGCGACCAGTGCGTCGCGTTCTCCGGCGTGCTCTCCAAAGTCGCGACCACCACCTCCTCGACCTGCCCGGCGGTAATCGACGCCGGGCGCCCCGGCCGCGGATCATCCGACAAACCATCCAGCCGCAGCTCACAAAACCGCTGGCGCCACTTACCGACCGTCGTCGCAGTCACCCCAACAGCCTCAGCGACATCCTTGTTAGACCGGCCCTCCGCGCACCCCAGCACGATCCGCGAGCGCAACGCCAACGCCTGAGAAGACTTCCTACGACGCTCCCACCGAACGAGCTGCTCACACTCCCGCTCGGTCAACTCCAACACAGCCTTGGGACGTCCAGTTCTTGGCATACCCAAGCATACCACACTTCTCACACGAACTTCAGGCGCAGGACACTAGGTTTGATTCGAAGTTGAACGAGCCCGGTTCGGGAGCGTAGGACGCGGGCGCCGTGCATTTCACCGCTTCCTTGACTTCTTCTTCGTGGGTGCAGAGGTTTCCGTGGGTCTTTTCGTTGACTTCCCTGCCGATCTCCAGCAGGAACTGACCCTGGGCGGTGAACTTCTGCACACGCTCACCAAAGCCCCCCGCCCCAAAAATGAATTCGGCCACATACACATCGCCGCTGACGGGGTCTACCGCAACACTGTACGGACTATCGAGTTCTCCGGGTGCGCCGCCCTGCACCACAGCCTTACATTTCACCGCTTCGGTCATTTCTTCTTCATGGGTGCAGACGCTGCCCCCCGTCGTTTCGTTGACTTCACGGCCGAACATCAACACGAACTGACCACCCGCCGTGAGCTCCTGCACACGGTGATTGCGCCCGTCGACGACATACACGTTCCCACCGGGTGTACCCGCAACACCATAAACATCATAAAAGCCACCCGGAGCACCGCTCGCTGCCCCCGGCCGGCATTCGTCTTTGGATGCCACAGTACAGAGGTCTTCCAATTCGGGCCCGTTACCCACGTGCGTGAGATCTACTTCACGTCCAAATTGACTATTCAACGTCACCTTCACCGGGGCGACAGCCCACGCGCCACCCGCACCCACCGCAAGCACCGCGACCGCGGCGATCGTGGCGATCGTGGCGATCAGGATGAACTTTGAGATGTGGTGGTTACTCATCGGTGTGCCCTCCCGTGGCCGGCCCTGCCCTGATGTGCTCTACGCCCTCTCGCGTGGTGGCGTGCTGTTCGCGCTCGTGTTCTGGCGCATCCGCCGACGGTGATACTGGTGTTCTGTTTCAGGACCATCCCGTTCTGCGCGACGAATTCGGTCGGCATCTTCAACCTCCCCTGCGCCTTGCACAGATTCCCGTTCGCGGTCAGCGCGGAATACCGGCCCTCAGGCAGAAACAGCTCAAACGTGCCGACGGGAACGTCGGGCACAGTCTTGAACGTGCTGCTCGTGACCCCTTTACTGATATGCGTCGAGCCGGTCAAGTCAACGCGGACTCCGTCGCCCTCAAGGACAACGATCAGCGACGGAAACGCTTCCCCACCGTGAGAGACGAAATAAGCCGGGCCGGTGAGTCCCACCGGCAGCAGCGGTGTCGTGGCCTTCACGACACCCACAACAGACACCTGCGGGCAATCCGCGGGGTTCGCTTCGAACGTCGCGGCGCTGCACGCTTTCTGAAGCGTCGTCAACCGCGACGGCAACTGCCCGGGAAGTTCCACTTTGACGCTCGCGATATTCGCCTCCTTCCCCAGAGAGCCCGCGGGGTAAGAGAGCTTCACGTCGAGGCTCGCGCCGTCGGTGCGGCTGGTATGCGCGCTGGTGCTGACCTTGAACGCGGGTTTGAACGCGAGGGTCTGCAGCCCGCGGCCGCAAACGGGCTCGCCACGCTCGCCTTCGCCTCTTCGGAGCCCGAGATCACCGCCGTGACCTGCTGGGAGGCGCAACTGGTCGGGTTGAACATGAACCCGGGCCGGTCGATATCGACCGTGATGCGCTGCAGGCGCAGCGGCACCCCGAAGACGATCTGCGGCACCGCATACGGGCCCGTTTCATCGGTCGTGATCGTCGCCGTCAAGTTCCCCGGGTCGATAGCTCATAGCCCAGCTCGTCGATCGCCGCCGCCGCCACGAGCAGCCGCGAGCGCTGAATCTCCTCCAGCTGCACCCGCGGGGCGCCATTCGACGCCACCGGCAGCTTCGACCCACGACGCCGCACGCGCCGCTCGCCCGGCACACCCCTCAGCCGCACGTGCACGCCCCGCCGACCTCGCAGCGCCACGCGCCGAGATCGCCATCAGCACACCACCCCAACCCGAGGCACCGAAAGCCCAACTCCCGCGGGAGCGAGGCAAAGGCGGCGAAAACGCCCCACCACTTCCCTTCCCCCCTCCGGGGGGTTCCGGGCGGCCCGCGAAAGCGGGACGCAGGGGAGCTCCGAGGCTAGAGCACTAGTCGAAGAGAGAGAGAGAGAGAGAGAGATGCGACAGCGCCAAGCTGGCGCATCTAGCATCAGCCCGCAGGCCGACGGCGCACATCCCCATCATGAATCTCCCTCTAGAAACCACGCTCAAACAACTCCCTCATCGCTCTGATCCAGACCTCTCCCATAACTGCAAAACCCTGCGAGCGCTTGACGTCAACCACAAAGCGGTATGACCCCAACCAGACCCTATGTAAGGCCGGCGCCCCACCCGGGAGCACCGCCGTGATGACCTACGGTAACGCAGCCCGAAACAAATGTCAGGCCCCCGATGCACCCACGCAGGGGACGGGCGCGTCGCCCCAACCCCAACGGGCCCAACCGCCACGGCCGCTATTGTCGGTTCCGATGCGCAGACGAGCCCCGCTCACGGTTTTCGCGGCGCTGCTCTCTGCGCTGCTGCTCACCGGCCTGCCGGCCTCCTCCGCCGGCTCCCCAGTGACTGGCCTCAGCTTCACGCCCTGTCCCCACGAAGCGAGCATCGCCTGCACGACCGTCACCGTGCCGCTCGACCGCGCCGGCACGGTCCCCGGAGCGATCGGCCTCAGCGTGGAGCGCATGCAGGCAGGGCTCACCCCGAGCTCGAGCGCCGTGCTCGCGCTCGCCGGCGGGCCGGGGCAGGCGGCCGACCCGCTCGCCGGCTTCATGGCAAAGGCGATCGCGCCCGCGCTGCGGACCCGCGATCTGATCGTCTATGACCAGCGCGGGACAGGGCGCTCGGACCCGCTCAGCTGCCACAACTCGCCTGCGCTGGAAAAGGCGCGCAGCGAAGCGCAGGAGGCCGAACAGTGCGCGCTACAGCTCGGGCCGGCCCGCGGCGCGTTCACCAGCGAGGAATCGGTGGCGGACATCGAGGCGATCCGCGAAGCGATGGGCTACGAAAAGCTCGTGCTGTACGGCACCTCCTACGGCACCAAGGTGGCGCTCGAGTACGCCGAACGCTACCCCGAACACGTCGAAGCGCTGGTGCTCGACTCCGTGGTGCCCCCCGAAGGCCCCGAACCGTTCTCGCTCACCTCGATCCAGGCGCTGCGGCCGGTGCTCGAAGAGCTCTGCTCGGAAGGGGCGTGCGCGCACATCACCGCCAACCCGCTCGGCGACATCGCCACCCTGGCGACACGGCTGCACGGGCACGCGCTCAGCGGTTCGGTGTACGACGGCGCCGGGCACCGCCATTCCGCCACGATGGGGGAGGCCGACCTCTTCAACGTCCTGCTGGCCGGCGATCTCAACCCGACGCTGCGCGCGCTGCTGCCCGCCGCGGCGCAGTCGGCGCTGCACGGCGACCCCGACCCACTGCTGCGCCTGAAGGCGCTCTCGGAAGGGCTGATCCCCAACGTGCCGCTGCAGCCGCGGGGCTCGCAGGCCGAACGGGAAGCCGACGAAGAAGAAAACAACGCGCTGTTCCTCGCCACCTCATGCGAAGAGAAGCCCTTCCCGTGGCAGCGCTCCGCCGCGCCCGCCACCCGCGAAGCCGAAGCGCGCGCCGCGCTGCACGCGCTGCCGAGCACCGACATCTATCCGTTCGACGCCGCCACCGTGTGGGCGGACAGCCTCGTACCCGTGTGCCTGGACTGGCCCAACGCCTCCCCCGCCCCGCCCGCCGCGGGCCCGCTGCCGAACGTGCCGACGCTGATCCTCTCCGGGGAGCAGGACCTGCGCACCCCGACCTCGGGCGCCCGGCGCGTCGCCGCGGAGATCCCCGACGCGCAGCTGCTCGTCGTCCCCTACACCGGCCACTCGGTCATCGGCAGCGACTTCAACGACTGCGCCGCGCTGGCGGTGGAAGCCTTCTTCGGGGGCACGGCGGTGCAGCCGTGCAAGCCCGAACCCGACCCCTTCGGCCCCACGCCGGTCACCCCCACGAAGCTCGCCCACGTGCAGCCCGTCCCCGGTCTCGGCGGCAACCGCGGGCGCACCCTCACCGCGGTGCTCGACACGATCGTGGACCTCGAGCGCCAGGTGATCGGAGCCACCCTGCAGGTCGAGCAGAAGCTGCCCAATGGATCAAGCTTCGGCGGGCTGCACGGCGGCTACGCCAAGCTGAGCGCCTCCGCGGTGGGACTGCACGACTTCACGTTCGTGCCTGGAGTGGCGCTCAGCGGCACGCTCCCCGCCAAGGAAGGCAAGCTGAAGGGCATCACGATCCATGTCAGCGGCTCGGCCGCCACACACGGCACGGTCACGCTCGGCTCCGGCGAGCGGGCGACTGGCACCCTCGCCGGGGAGCGCTTCAGCGTGAGCACTGCCAAGGCCCAGCTCTCACGGGTGGGGGCGACCCCGCTCGAATCGCTGGCGGGCGGGCTGGCACTCTCGCTGCACTTCCCGCTGCCGGCGCTGGTGCAGATGTCATCCAAACACACCCATAACACTTCACAAAATGAAGTGTAGGGGCCCGAAAAGTTAACACAACACCCCGCCCCGCCCCGCCCGACGGCCGCTTCAAGGCAACTACCCTGAAGCCGATGTCCAACGCACTCGCGAGCCAGACCTCGCCCTACCTGCGCCAGCACGCCGAGAACCCCGTGGACTGGCTGCCGTGGGGCCCCGAGGCGCTGGCGGCAGCGCGCGAGCGCGACGTGCCGCTGATCGTGTCGATCGGCTACTCCTCGTGCCACTGGTGCCACGTGATGGAGCACGAGTCCTTCGAAGACCCCGCCGTGGCGGTGCTGATGAACGAGGAGTTCGTGTGCGTGAAGGTCGATCGCGAGGAGCGACCCGACGTCGACGCGCTCTACATGGAGGCCGTCCAGAGCATGACCGGCCACGGCGGGTGGCCGCTGAACGTGTTCCTCACGCCCGAGCAGACGCCGTTCTACGGCGGCACCTACTTCCCGCCCGAGCCCCGCCACGGGATGCCCTCGTGGAGCCAGGTGCTGCAGGCGATCGCAGAGACGTGGCGCGAGAACGCCGCGGAGATCCGCGCCGGTGGCGAGCGGATCCGCGAGCAGCTGACCCGCGCGGCGCGGATGGAGCCCTCCACCGAGCCCTTCGACACGGCGGCGCTCGACACCGCGGTGGCGACGCTGCGGGGATCGTTCGACGCTACACACGGCGGGTTCGGTGGCGCCCCGAAGTTCCCGCAGACCCCGGTGATCGAGTTCCTGCTGCGCCACGGAGAGCGCGAGATGTCGCTCGCGACCCTGCGCGCGATGGCGCGCGGGGGCATCCACGACCAGCTCGGCGGGGGCTTTCACCGCTACTCCGTCGACGCCTCGTGGACGGTGCCGCACTTCGAGAAGATGCTCTACGACAACGCGCTGCTGGCGCGGGCCTATCTGCATGCGCACCGGTTGGTGGGTGGGGATGGGGAGGGGGGCGTGGATGGCGGTCGCGAAGCCAGCGCCGCTCACGCCCCCGCGCGCGACGCGGAGTTGGGCGGAGCGCACCAGGCGAGTGACGCAGAGTTCGGCCGCGTGTGCCGCGCGACGCTCGACTGGGCGCTGCGCGAGATGCGTGGCCCGGAGGGCGGGTTCTACTCCGCGCTGGACGCCGACTCCGAGGGCGTGGAGGGCCGCTTCTATGTGTGGCGTATTCAGGAACTGCGGGACCTTCTCGGCGAGGACGCCGACGCGGCGATCGGCTGGTTGGGCGTCACCGAGCAGGGCAACTTCGTCGACCCGCACCATCCCGAACCGGGGCTGAACGTGCTCACCGATCGGGGCGAGGGCACGGAGCCCGACGGGACGGGTCATCCCGACGAGAGGGGTCATCCCGAGGAGACGGGCCGGCCCGACGCCACCACCCGTGAGCGCATCTGCGCGCGGCTGCTGGAGGCCCGCGCGGGCCGTACACGGCCGGGCCTCGACGACAAGCGCCTGACCAGCTGGAACGCGCTGATGATCGCCGCGCTCGCCGACGCGGGGTCGGTGCTCGACGAGCCGCGCTACCTCGACGCCGCGCAGCAGTGCGCGAAGTTCATCCTGCGCGATCTTCGCGAGCCCGCTCCGGCGGGCCGCGCCGAGCCGGCCCCGGGACACGAGCTCCCAGCCACCCACGAGGCCGAGCCGAGGCGGCTGCTGCGTACCTACTCCGAGGGCCGCGCGCACATCGGTGGCTACCTGGAGGACCACGCCTTCCTGCTGGAGGCGCTCGTCGTGCTCTTCGAAGCGACCTGCGAGACCTGCTGGCTGACCGAGGCGCGCGCACTCGCCGAGCAGACGATCGCCCGCTTCGCCGACCCCGAGCGCGGTGGCTTCTTCTCGACCCCCGCCGACGGTGAGGAGCTGATCGCCAGGCGCAAGGAGCTCGACGACAGCCCGATCCCCTCCGGCGCCTCCTCGGCCGCGCTCGGGCTGCTGCGGTTGGCGCAGATCACCGGCGAGGAGTCATATGAACGCCACGCGCTCGGCGTGCTGCGCCTGCTGCACGAGATCGCCCCACAGCACCCCTCCTCGTTCGGGCACCTGTTGCAGGCGCTTGAGCTGCATCTCTCACCGGCCGCGGGTCTCTCGTGCGCCGTGCCGCCCGCCCGCTCCGCGGCCGGCGGCTCCCCGCAGACACCCCCGGCCTGACCCGTCGCCAGCAGGCTGCAGCGGGTCTTCGATGCGCTACTCCGCCCGCCGCAGCCGCTTTAGCGGCGGAGGCCCCTTCCCCTCCTACAAGATCGACAGGTAGCGGTCGAGCTCCCACTGGGATACCTGGATGCGGTAGTCCTCCCACTCCTGGCGCTTGATCTCCACGTAGCGGTTGAACATGTGCTCGCCCAGCGTGCGCAGCACCAGCTCCGACTCCGCCGTCAGCTCGATCGCGTCGCCGAGCGTCTCCGGCAACTGCTCCACGCCCAGCCGCGCGCGCTCCGCGCCCGACAGGTGGTAGAGGTTCTGCTCCATCGGCTCGGGCAGCTCGTACCCCTTCTCGATCCCCTCCAGCCCCGCCTGCAACAGCACCGCGAACGTCAGGTAGGGGTTGCACGCCGGGTCGGGGCAGCGCAGCTCCATCCGGGTCGCTCGCTCGCTGCCGGGGTGGTAGAGGGGGACCCGCACCAGCGCCGAGCGGTTGCGCCGCGACCATGCGACGTACGTGGGCGCCTCGAAGCCGGGCACGAGGCGCTTGTAGGAGTTGACCCACTGCGCGAAGATCGAGCAGATCTCGCGCGCGTGGCGCAGCTGGCCGGCGATGAACGCCTTACCCACGTCGGAGAGGAAGTAGGGGTCATCGGCGTCGAAGAAGGCGTTGCGGCCCTCTCTGAAGAGCGACTGGTGGGTGTGCATCCCCGAGCCGTTCTCGCCGAACAGCGGCTTCGGCATGAACGTCGCGTGCCAGCCGTACTTCATCGCGTACTCCTTCACCGTGATGCGGTAGGTCATGCAGTCGTCGGCCATCTTCAGCGCGTCGGCGTAGCGCATGTCGATCTCGTGCTGGGAGGGCCCCACCTCGTGGTGGGTGTACTCCACGTGGATCCCCAACTGCTCCAGCGCCAGCACCGTCTCGCGGCGCACGTCGCTGCCGGCGTCGAGCGTCGTCAGGTCGAAGTACCCGCCGCGGTCGAGCGGCTCGGTGGTGCGCGAGTCGCGGAACAGGAAATACTCGAGCTCCGGCCCCACGTTGAACGTGTCGAAGCCCATCCCCTTGGCGCGCTCCACCGCGCGGCGCAGCACGTGGCGGGGGTCGCCCTCGTAGGGGGTTCGCTCGGGGGTGATGATGTCGCAGAACATCCTCCCCACCCCCTGCTCCTCCGGGCGCCACGGCAGCACCGCGAACGTCGTGGGGTCGGGCAGCGCGATCATGTCCGACTCCTCGATCGCGTTGAAGCCGGTGATCGAACTGCCGTCGAAGCCCATCCCCGCCTCGAACGCGTCCTGCAGCTCGGCGGCGTTGATCGAGAACGACTTCAGCTGGCCGAGCACGTCGGTGAACCAGAAGCGGATGAAGCGGATCTCTCGCTCCTCCACGAACGCGCTGACGTCCGCGGCGGTCTTCGGCATGTCCGGCTGCTCTGCCACCCGCCGGACCTTAGTCGATGGTCGGCGGGGCGGGTATCGACGAATGGCCAAACCCGGCCACCGCCCCGGCGCCTAACCGTGGGCGCTCAAGATCGCCGCGAGCACCAGCGCAAAGCCCATCACCACCGCCCACCCGGCGATTCGATCGGGATGTGGACCCACCCACTCGGCCGGCTTACGGCGCGGCCGGCGCCTGTGACGTATGGTCTTCTCGACCATACGCGAATGCTTACAGCGCGTTCGGACGTATCAATGCCCGGCGATCGCCGCCACGAAGCCGGCCACGTCTTCGGCTTCGGCGCCCTGGAAGAGCAGCCTCGGCATCTGGCCTTTGCCGCGTGCGCGCCCTTCGAGGATCGCGCTCAGGATGAACGCCTCGCGGGCGGCGTACTGCGCCTTTTCCGGCAGCGTTGCGCCCACCGTCGGGATCAGCACGTCGAGGTCGGGGCCGGTGCGGCCCACCGCGGCGGCACCGGCGAGCGTGTGGCAGAGGTTGCAGGAGTGCGAGAACAGTTCCCGGCCCTTCTGCTGCCGGGCGTCCAGGTGCACGCCGCCGACGCCCACGCTGGCCTTGTGCGCGCTGTTGAAGGCCAGCACAAAGGCGGGCACGACCAGGCCGAAGGCGCACACGAGCACGAGGCCTACGGTCAGCCCCCGCTGGGCGGCCTGCTGGCCGATCTCCGATCGGTCTCCCGGCGCCGACCCATCGGGCGTCGCACCGTGAGCGCCGCGGGGGCGGCGCATCGCCAGCAGGAACACGCCCACGCCAATGGCCACCAGCAGGACGACAACGAGCAGTACCAGTCCCATATCGGCCGGCACGATATACGTTGGCGGCGTCGGAGTGCGCGCCCACGGACGGCGGCGAAAGATGAGAGCTTCCCCATCGAGTCCTTCAGGATCTCTTGATCTATCGCGCTAGCCTCTCAAGAGGACGCTAAAAGCGATCTTCAACGTGATCGTCCGACCGAGGCACCAGCCATGAGCTACTTCCTGCGCCGCCTACCGCTCTCCCGCCTGCTGCTCCTGTGCAGTGTGCTGATCGGCGTGGGCGTCGGTGCGACGGCGCTCGCCACCGCGCTCGGCGTGGGGCCCACGCCCCCGCCCAAGCCGTTGGCTGAGGCGGTCCACGACGCGCTCACCGCGGGGGCGGGTGGGAATCAAATCCAAGGCGTGAGCGCTCAGATCCAGCTCACCAACCATCTGCTCGAAGGCGCCAACCTTGCCAGCGGTGGCGGCGAAGCCAGCCAGCTGACATCGAGCCCGCTGCTCTCCGGCGCCTCCGGGCGGCTGTGGATCTCAAAGGAAGGACACGTGCGCCTGGAGCTGCAGTCCGAAAAGGGAGACACCCAGGTCTACTTCGACGGGCACACCCTGTCGATGTACGACGCCTCGACCAACACGCTCTACCGCTACACGCCGCCGAAGGAAGGCGCAGGCAGCGAAGGCTGGCCGGGCTCCTCGGGCGGCGGCGAAGGAGGTTCGGGCGAAGGCTGGCCTGGCTCATCCGGCGGCTCCGCCGGCTCGGACGCCCACCACGAAGTCCCCAGCGTGGCCAAGATCGAAGAAGGGATCACCCACCTCGAAAAGCACGCCGACGTGTCCGGCGCGACCCCCACCGACGTGGGCGGCCAGGCCGCCTACACCGTACGCGTGTCGCCCAGGGAAGGCGGCAGTCTGCTGGCCGGCGCCGAGCTCTCGTGGGACGCCACCAACGGCGTGCCGCTGCGCGCGGCCGTCTACTCCACTGAGAGCGCCGCGCCGGTGCTCGAACTGGCCGCCACCTCGATCTCCTACGGGCCCGTCGAACCGTCCGTGTTCGAATTCACGCCTCCGGCCAACGCCAAGGTCGAAGAAGTCGTGCTGCCCAAGCCCGGCGAACAGGGCGGCTCCTCGCAGGGCGGCGAACACGAACACCCCCACGTCACCAAGCACGGCAGCGGGCCCGGGACGATCGCCGTGCTCGAAGGCAAGACCAAGGCCGGCTCGTCGCAGACTTCGTCGTTGCCCGAAGGGCTGCAGCAGGTCAAGATCGACGGGACCGTCGCCAGCGAGCTGCCGACCGAGCTCGGCACGCTGCTCAGCTTCGAGCGCTCCGGCGTGCGCTACCTGGTCGCCGGCGCGGTCCCCCCCGCCGCCGTCGAAGCGGTGGCCAAGGGCTTGTAGTCGTGAGCGAGGCTCCGCCGGCTCCGGCGAGCGACTCGGCGTTTCTGGCAAGGACCCAAGGAGCGTGGTGCAGATGAGCACACGTGCCGGCCGATCTCCGATCGGTGAGGACGCAGCCAGGGGCAGCGAGGCGCCGCCGGTTCGCGCCAGGGGGCTGGTCAAGCGCTACAAGGAGGTTTTGGCGGTCGACCACATCGACCTGAACGTCCACGCCGGCGACGTGTACGGGTTCCTGGGGCCCAATGGCGCGGGCAAGACCACGACGCTGCGGATGGCGCTCGGCCTGATCATGCCCACGGAGGGCACCGTGGAGCTGTTCGGCCGCGACCCGAGCCGCGAGGGCGCGCGAGCGCTCGAGGGCGTCGCAGGGTTTGTGGAGGCACCCAAGTTCTACCCCTACCTCAGCGCGCGCAAGAACCTCGAACTGCTCGGCGCCCTGGATGGCGGCGGTGCGCGGGAGCGGATCCCCGAGGTGCTCGAGATCGTCGAGCTGAGCCCGCGCGCGGAGCACCGCGTGGGTGGCTACTCCCACGGGATGCGCCAGCGCCTCGGCATCGCCGCCGCGCTGCTGCGCCGCCCACGCCTGCTGATCCTCGACGAGCCCGCCACCGGCCTCGACCCGGCGGGGATGCGCGACATGCGCGAGCTGATCCGCCGGCTGGCCGACCAGGGGATCACCGTGCTGCTCTCCAGCCACCAGTTGCCGGAGGTTCAGGAACTTTGCGACCGCGTGGCGATCGTGGACCGTGGCCGCGTGGTGTACGAGGGCGCGCTCGCCGACCTGCGTCGCCAGGGTGGAGCCGGCTATCGGATGCACACCACCGATGACGCCCGCGCCTTAGCGGTGCTGCGCGCCCAACCCGGCATCGAGCACGTCGCCAATACCCACCCACCCGAGCACGATGGCCTCTCCTTCCAGGCGCAAGAGCAAGACGTGGGCACTCTCTCCATCGCGCTTGGGGCGGCCGGCGTCGGGATCCTCGCGCTGACGCCGGAGCTGGCGACGCTGGAGGATCTCTTCTTCCGGCTCACCGAGGGCGCGGGGGCAGCGGCGAGCGACGCGATCGCGGCGGGCAATGGCGGTCCAGCGGGCCGCCACGAAGACTTGGCGAGTGGCGTTGGTGACGCGGCTGGTAGTGAGACTCCCAGAGGCAGCGCGCAGCTCGCAAGGAGCGAGGTACATGAGCACGCTTGAGGCCTCCCCGCCGCTCGCTTCCGCCGGCGCGGCGCACCTCAGGCGCCCCTCCACGCTGACCGCCTACCGCTGGGAGCTGCGCAAGCTCGTCTCGCAGAAGCGCACCTACCTTGGGCTCGGGCTCGCGGCGATCCTGCCGATCATCTTCGTGATCGCTCAGAGCCTGCGCAACGATCACGGCCACGACCAAGGCAATATCTTCGCCTCGCACATCACCCAATCAGGGCTGGCCACGCCCGTGCTGATGCTGCTGTTCCTGTCGGTGTTCATGCTGCCGCTGATCGCCTCGCTGGTCGCCGGGGACATCGTCGCCGCCGAGGACGGCAACGGCACGCTCAAGACGATCCTCACGCGCTCGGTCGATCGTGGCCAGGTGTTCGCCGCCAAGGCGCTCGCGGCGATGACCTACGGGGCGCTCGCCGTCTTCCTGTCAGCCGTGGTGGCAACGGTCGCCGGCGTGGCCTCGTGGGGCTTCAACCACGTGGTCACGTTCTCGGGCAGCGTGGTGTCCGCGCCCGAAGGGTTGCTGCTGGTGTTCGCATCGAACGCGGTGTACCTGATCCCGCTGCTGACCGTGGTGTGCATCGGCGTGCTGCTGTCCACCGCCACTCGCAACAGCGCCGGGGCCGTCGTCGGCACCGTGGGGTTCACGATTCTGCTGTTCATCGTCGGTCAGATCCCCGGCCTGGAAGGTCTCAAGCCCTACCTGCTCACCGAACAGTACGAGAACTGGCACGGCCTGCTGCGCACCCCCACCGACTGGGCGCCGATCGGGCACTCCGCGTGGATCTGCGCTCTGTACGCGGTGCCGGCGTTGTTCGCCGCCTACCTGGTGTTCCTACGGCGCGACGTCGCCGGGGGGTGAGCGGTTGAGGTAGCGCCGGTGTCCATTCTGGCGAGCGGTTAGCACGGATCCGCATGAGATCGATCGCCGATGGGCTCGGGTGTATGTATCAACTTTTTAAAAGCCGATAGCTATTGCTATACGGGGTGCGCATTCCATCACCCTTCGCCGGGGGTGCGCATTCCATCACCCCTTCGCCGCGGCTGGCAGCTCGACCGGCTCCAGCTCCACTTCGTGCTCCAAACGGTACACCTCGCGGCGCTCGATCAGGCCGGCGCCGAGGCGTCCGGTGGACTCGGCGCCACAGGCAACGCCGAAGCGCAAGCACTCGGCGGGCGGTTTGCCTTCGTAGCGCGCCGCCACATAACCGGCAAGAAAGGCGTCGCCAGAGCCGCGTTTGGCGACCGGCTCGCGCAGGTCGATGCGCGCGCGCAGCAGCACTGGCTGGCCGTCGATCTGCACCTGTGCGAAGCAGCCGTCGGGCAGCGTCATGATCGCCTCGCGGGCGCCCAGCGCGACCAGCTCGCCCACCGCCAGCGAGCGCTCCTGCTCGTCGGCAAACTCGTGGCCCACCAGCTCCTCGGCCTCCAGCACGTTGGGCGACACGACGTCTGGCTCGGCGCGCACCGCGTGGCGCAGCGGATCGCCGTCGGTGTCGATCACGGTCGTGACGCCGGTTCGCTGCAGCTCGCGGATCAGGCCCGCGTACACGTCGCTCTCCACGCCACGCGGAATCGAGCCCGCGAACACCACGATCGCCGCGCCGCGCGCGAGGTAGAGCAGCTTGTCGCGAAACAGCTCCACCTCGGACTCGCTCACCTTCGGCCCGCGCTCGTTGATCTCGGTCTGCTCGCCGCTGGTCGGGTCGAGCACGGAGGTGTTGGTGCGCGACTCCTCGCGGATCCGCACGAAGTCGTTGAGGATCGCCTCCTCGGTGAGCTGCTCGACGATGTGCGTCCCCGTGGGGCCACCAGCCATCCCGGTCGCGATCACCGGCTGGCCCAGTGCCTTCAGGGCGCGGGCGATGTTGACGCCCTTGCCGCCCGCCATCGTGCGTTGTTCGACGGTGCGGTGCCGCCGCCCCAAGCGGAAATTGGGCACCGATAGCGACTTATCGATAGCCGCGTTGAGCGTGACCGTGATGATCATCCCGAGTGCCTCATCCGCGTCTGCGCCGTGCGGCGCCGGGTGGCTCCGCCTCGCGCACGCCTAGCGTATCGGACCGCTCCACAACGTGGCTTAAAAATTCGCGAGATCGGCTAGGTACCCAAGTTCCAAGCCACTTCGCGCAAACGCTCAGTTTCGGCGCGGGCCGCTTCCGCGGGGTCGCCACCGCTCATCGGCCACCCAGCGTCCACGCCACCTCGCGCAGACGCTCCGCCTCCGCACGGGCCGCTTCGGCGGGGTCGCCACCCGTGGCGAGATGCGCGCCGGCAATGCTGCGTGAGGCGGTGATCAGGCCGCCCGCCCGGCCGGGGAGGAAGGCCGGAGCGAGATCCTCGACGCGGCCCCCCTGCGCGCCCACGCCCGGCAGCAGCAGCACCGCGTGGGGCATCAACTCGCGTGCCCGCTCGAGATGTTGCGGCTGCGTGGCCCCCACCACCGCGCCGACGTCGCTGAGCCCCGACTCCCCCACCCCTACCGCCCCCTGCTCGGCCACGAACGCCGCCAGGCGCTCCCACACCGGGCCGCCGGACGCCAACTCCAGATCCTGCACGTCGGCGGCGCCGGGGTTGGAGGTACGCACCAGCAACAGCACGCCGGCCCCCGCCGCGCGGGCGCCCGTCACGAACGGCTCGATCGCGTCCCCACCCAGCAGCGGATTGACCGTCGCCAGGTCGACCCGCAGGCGCTCGAACAGCGCCTGGGCATAGGCGCGCGCGCTGAGCGCGATGTCGCCGCGCTTGCCGTCCGCGATCACCAGCAGGCCGCGCTGGTGCGCGTGCTCGATTACCGCTTCCAGCGCGTCCCACCCGGGCGCCCCCAGCCGCTCGAAGCAGGCAAGCTGGGGCTTCACCGCAACGCACGCCGGCCCCGTCGCGTCGATCAGCGCGCAGCAGTGCACGCGTATCGCCACTGCCGTGCGCCACGTCGGCGAGCGGTCGGCCGCGGCCTCGTGCACCCCGGGCCACAGGGCCTCGGGATCGGGATCGAGGCCGAGCACGATCTGCGATTCGCGCTCCGCCACGCGCGCCGCCAGGATGTCACCAAAGCCGGATCCCATCTCCGTGCGAGAATACCTTCGCCGATGGATCTCCCCCACGTCGCCTGGGTCGTAACCGTGCTGATCGCCCTGCTGACCGCGGCGCTGCTGCTGCTCGCCGGCTACACCGGCTACGCCGTGCTGTCGGTCGCCGTGGGCGCGTCGGCGGCGATCAACCTGTTTTGAGCCACTCTTCGAGCGCCCGTGCCGCGCGGCCGCGGTGACTGATCGCGTCCTTCTGCTCGGCTGTGAGCTCCGCCATCGTCATCTCAATGTCGCCAGCCTCGGTTGAGGGGCCATCGTCGGGCAGGAACGCGGGGTCGTAGCCGAAGCCCCCCGCCCCCCGCGGCGCGGCAGCGAGACGCCCGGTACAGCGCTCCTCGAACAGCCGCTCGATCCCCGCCGCGGGGTCCACGTAGACGAGCGCGCACACGTAGGCCAGCCCGCTGCCCGCGGGCGCCTCTCGCAGCAGCTTGTCGAGATTCTGCCGGTCGGTGGCGTGCTCTCCGGCGTAGCGCGCGGAGCGCACCCCCGGGGCGCCGCCGAGCGCCGTCGCTTCGATTCCGGAGTCGTCGGCGATCGCCACCTCGCCGGTGGCCGCGGCCGCGGCGCGCGCCTTGCCGAACGCATTCTCGGCGAACGTCTCCCCATCCTCGGGAGGGAGCTCCACCGCGTCGGGCAGCAGCGCGATCTCATGGTCGGGCAGCAAGCGTCCAAACTCGCGGCGCTTGTGCTCGTTGTGGGTCGCCAGCAGCAGCCTCATGGGAGGAGCGCTCCAGCCGCCGGGGCTCTGGCGCGGCTCCCCGCCGGCACAACGCTCCGCGGGACGACCACGAAGAGCATCAACTCGATGGGGAGGCGATCGCCCGCTCCTGTGCCGCGCGCAACTGCTCGATCCCGCCCGCCGCCAAGGCCAGCAACTCATCCAGGGAGGCACGCGAGAGCGGGGTGCGCTCGGCGGTGGCTTGCACCTCCAGGAGGTCGCCCTCGCCGGTCATCACCACGTTGGCGTCGACCTCGGCGTTCGAATCCTCGGAGTAGTCGAGGTCGAGCAGCGCGACCCCATCGACCATCCCGCAGGAGACCGCGGCCACCGAGCCGGTGAGCGGGGGGCGCTCGAATGCTTGCTTCTCGGCGAGGCGCGCGCACGCCAGCGAGAGCGCAACGTAGGCACCGGTGATCGAGGCACAGCGCGTGCCCCCGTCGGCCTGCAGCACGTCGCAATCGAGGTAGATCGTGCGTTCCCCCAGCGCCTTGAAGTCGATCACGCCACGCAGCGCGCGCCCGATCAGCCGCTGAATCTCGACCGAGCGCCCGTCCAGGCGCCCACGGGTGGCGTCGCGCTGCTTGCGCTCACCGGTGGAGGCGGGCAGCATCCCATACTCCGCCGTCACCCACCCCCGGCCCTTGCCGGCCATCCAGCGCGGCACGCTCTCCTGCGCGGAGGCAGTGCAGATCACGCGCGTCTCCCCCACGGAGATCAGCGCCGAGCCCGTGGCGGTGCGCATGAAGCCAGGCTCAATCGTCACCGGGCGCAGGCCGTCGGGCGCGCGGTCATAGCTGCGCGCGCGGCTCACGCGATCGCCCCTGGGCACAAGCCATCAGGCGCACAAACGCAGCGGCCCGCGCGGCTCACGCGATCGCCTCCGCCGCCACCAAGCGCACCTGCTCGACCGGGCCGAGCGGCATCTGCAGGAAGCGCGTGCTCTGCTCCCTGAAAGCCTCCACATCGCCTGTGCAGAGGAAGTTGTAGTCGCCCTCATCGTCGGCGCCGCGGATATTGAGCAGATCGCGCGTGGAGAGCGCGTGCTCGACCTGGCGCGCGAGCGCCCCGCCGGATGTGATCAGTGTCACCGCCGGCCCGAGCATCCGCTGCAGCATCGGCGCGATCAGCGGGTAGTGGGTGCAGCCGAGGATCACGGTGTCCACCTCGGCAGCCTTCAACGGGGCGCAGGCCGCGCGCACGCTGCGCACCACGCGCTCGTCGAACTGATCGCCGGCCTGGATGATCGGCGCGAGCGTCGGGCACGGCACCGCCGTGAGCGTGACGTGCGGGTCCACCGCCTGCACCGCGTGCTCATACGCGCGGCTGGCGACCGTGGTGGGCGTCGCCAACAGGCCGATCCGCCCGGTGCGGGTCGCCGCCACCGCCTGCACAGCCTCGGGGCGCACCACTCCCAGCACGTCCACGCCCAGGGTCGTGTCCATCATCCGCTGCTGGAGCGCCTCCAGCGCGGCCGAGGTCGCCGAGTTGCAGGCCACCACGAGCAGCTTCACCCGGCGACTCAAGAGCTCCTCGGCGATCTCCACCGAGAAGCGCTCGAGCTCCTCGCGGGAGCGTTCGCCGTAGGGGAAGCGCGCGGTGTCGCCGAGGTAGAGGAAGTCCTCGCGCGGCAGCGCCACCAGCAACTCGTGCAGCACGGTGAGACCGCCGATGCCGGAGTCGAACACCCCGATGGGGCGCGCGCGGTTGCCTGCCGAGAGGTTGGCCATGCCCACGCGGTTCATCATCTCAGAGCGCCGTGGTCGGGAGCGCTCTGGTTCACGGCGTTGGAGTCCAGAGCGCCCTGGTAAGCGCCAGGCCGACCAGCCTGCGCGTAACCCACCCACCGGCGCACACTTCCGGTTGCGCAGCCGATCCGGCGAGAGCGCTACCGTCGCGGGCGTGCAGGCGCTGGTCGTGTCCAACATGCTTCCCGACGCCCGCCATCCCGAGCGGGGCCGTTTCGTGCGCGACCAGGTGGATGCGCTGCGCCGGCTGCCCGGTGTGGAGGTCGAGCTGTATGAGTTCCCGCCCGGCGGCGCCGCGCTGATCGAGGCCGTCCGCTGGCTGCACCGCCATCACGGCAGGCGAGGCCGGCACGCAACACACCTCGACGTGGTGCACGCCCACTTCGGCCTCACCGCTTGGCCGGCGCTCGCGACGCGCGCACGCGTCCGGGGGCTGACAGTGCACGGCACCGACGTTCGCCACCCCCGCACGCGCCTTGCCACGCGCGCGTTGCTCCCGCGGATGGATCTGGTGGCCGCCCCCACGGCAGAGCTCGCATACGAGCTTCCGGGGCACGCGGCACGACGCACGCGGGTGCTGCCGTGCGGCGTGGACATGGAGCGCTTCCACCCGATCCCGCGCGCAAGCGCCCGCGCCGAGCTCGGCCTAGACCCGCACACCCCCTGCCTGCTGTTCCCCGCGGATCCCGCACGCCCCTGCAAGCGCCACGACCGTGCGGCGGCGCTCGCCCGGGCGCTGAGCTCCGCGCATGCGCATCCCCCGGCCGGGGACTCGCCTAGAGCAGAGGCACAGTTGTCGCATCGCGGGCCGATGCAACTGCACACCCTCGGCGGCATCCCCCCCGAGCAGGTGCCACTGTGGGTGAACGCAGCCAACGCCGTGGTGGTGCCCTCGGAGGCGGAGGGCTTCGGGCTGGCGGTCCTGGAGGCGCTGGCGTGCGACGTGCCAGTGCTTGCGACACCAGTGGGAGTGCACCAGCAGGCACTGGAGGGCGTGGCGGGAACGCTGTGCGCGCCCTTCGACGTGGAGCGTTGGGGAGCGGCGGCGATGCCACACCTGGATGCCCCCGACCCCCGGATCGCGGGCCGAGCCCACGCCGAGCCGTACTCCGCGACACAGATGGCGGCGCGCCTGGCGGACGCGTGGCGGGAGCTGCTTGAGCGGGGTGCCGCGTGAGAGCAACAGCCCACAATGGGTAGGATGAGGTGGTCGATGAACGCTCAGACCACGAGTCCGTCCGACCAACCGGCGATCGATCGTGAGCACCGGACGCCGACCGAGGAGCTCGCCACGCCTACTGAGCCGAGCGGTTCGGCGACGGCTCCAGGCGGCGACGTTCCCGCCGGCGCGCAGCCGCCCGCGGGGATGGAGCTGCCTCCCCCGCAGCCGCGTCCCCCGGGCTTTCGCGAGCGCGGGCGTATGCGCAGGCGGGTGCGGTTTTTGCGCAAGGCGCGGGAGCTCGCCTACCGCGACCTCGGGGGGTTGGTGTTCGAGATGCAGCGTCTGGGGCAGCGCAACGACGAGCTGGTGGCGGCAAAGCTTGGCGTGTTGGCAACCTTCGAGACGGAGCTGCACGCGCTGGAGGGTGCCCTCCACGAGCGCCGCCCGGTGACGGTGCTGCGCGAGGCCGGCATCGGGGCATGCCCGCGGTGCGCTGCGATCCACGGCAGCGAGGACCGCTTCTGCCCGATGTGCGGGATGCCGATGGGCCGCCCGTCGGAGAGTCCGATCGCGGGAACCCCCGTGGTCGCCCCCGGCACTTCTCCACCGCTTGCCGCGGCCTCGGTGGCCGCCGCGGCCAGTGTCACCCCCGGCCAGCTGCCGCTGAGCGCTGCCGCCGAGCAGGCTCCGCCGGCTACGGGTCAGGCGACCACGAACCCACCGGCATCGACACCCCCCGCGAGCCCGCCGAAGCCCGCACCCCCGCCGGCAGTGCCGCCACTGGGCACCAGCGCGCCGGTGCCGGCGCATCCCACCACCGAGGCTCCAACAGGCGCACCGGTTCCACGCGCTCCCACGCCGCCGCCGAAACCCCAAGAAGAGGATCGCCCCACGGAGATCATCCGCCCGCGGGACGGTTCGGGGTGAGCGTCGCAACGCCTCCACCACCTGGATCCGCCCCGCAGGAGCCGGTGGAGGAGCGCTGCCCAGTATGTGGTGGACCGCTGTGCACCGAACAGGAGTGGTGCCTGCGGTGTGGCGCCGCGGCACGCACGCGCCTGGCGGCGACGCCACGGTGGCGCCCACCGGTGATCGCGCTGACAACGGTGATCGTGCTCTCGCTGGGGGCGCTCACCGCGGCGCTGGTGTCGCTGGCGGGTTCGAGCGGCACGGGAGGCACGGTCGCGGTGACACGGACCGTGACGGCGCCGGCGGCGGGGACAGCGACGACACCAGGCGCAAACACAACACCAGGCACAACCACGACGCTAGGCGCAACCACAACACCAGACACAACCACAACGCCAAGCGCAACCACAACACCAGGCGCAGCGACGGGAGCCGTGGGTACAACGACTGGCTTGCCCGGGGCGAGCACCACGAGGACGACGGCCCCCGGGGCGAGCACCGCGGGCGTGCCGGCGAAAACGGGGGCCATCACGACCGCGCCCCCGGGTAAGACGCCGGCAGGCTAGCGTGCAGGCAACGCGGGGGGGCGTGGACCTGGAGGTGGACGTCGCGGTGGTGGGCGCCGGCGCCGCGGGGCTGTACGCGGCGCTGTGTGCGGCACGGGAGAGCGCGCGGGTGGCGCTGGTGTCGGCCGCCCCGCTGGCGCAGACCGCGAGCTACTGGGCGCAGGGCGGGCTGGCGGCAGCGCTCGCGGAGGACGACAGCCAAGAGCTGCACCTGCGAGACACCGAGCGCGCGGGACGTGGCGCGATGCGCACGGCGGCGGCGGAGGTGCTCGTCAAAGAAGCGCCGGAGTGCGTGGCCGACCTGCAGGCGCTGGGGGTGCGCTTCGATGCGGACCGCTTCGGACGCCTGGCGTTGGGGCTCGAGGGTGGACACTCGGTGCGTCGGGTGGTGCACGCCGGCGGCAGCGCGACCGGCAGGCGACTGCTGCGCGCGTTGGCGGCGCTGGCGGTGGAGGAGCCACGGATCGCGGTGCTCGAGAACGTACGTGCGCGGGCGCTGTGGCCGCGGGGAAACCGTTGCGGCGGGCTGGTGTGCGAGGACGGACGCACGATTGCCGCACGCGCGGTCGTGCTAAGCACCGGCGGCGCGGCGGCGTTGTGGGCCCGCACGACCAACCCCCCGGGCTCGCAGGGGGTGGGACTCCTGCTGGCGCAGGCGCTCGGCGCAAAGTTGGCAGACCTGGAGTTCGTGCAGTTCCACCCCACCGCGGTGAAGGGGGTGGGCGGACGCGAGGCGTTCCTGATCACCGAGGCGATCAGGGGCGAGGGAGCGACGCTGCACGACGCTCACGGAGAGCGCTTCGTCGACGAGCTGGCCCCCCGCGACGAGGTGGCGCGCGCGATCTGGGCACGGATGAAGGAGACAGGAGCGGAGTCGGTGGGCCTAGACATGCGCGCGATCGACCCCGCGCTGTTCCCCAACGTGGTGGGGGCGCTGCGCGAGGCAGGTGTGGACCCGGCGCAGGAGCTGGTGCCGGTGGCACCGGCGGCGCACTACACGATGGGCGGAATCGTGACCGACCTACACGCGCGCTCCACCGTCGCCGGGTTATACGCGGTCGGGGAGACCTCGTGCACGGGCCTGCACGGCGCCAACCGGCTGGCGTCGAACTCGCTGAGCGAGTGCTTCGTGTTTGGGCGCCGCGCCGCCCACAGCGCCCTGCAGGAGCCAGCCGCAGCAGCTGCCGGGCAGGCAAGCGCAGAGGAGCTGGAGGCGTTGGCGGGCCAGCAGGCGCCGTTACAGGTGAGCACCGCCACGCGCGAGGCGCTGTGGCGGTACGCCGGCATCGAGCGCTCCACCGAAGGGTTGGCACGCCTGGCGGAAGATCCACACCCGCTGGCGCGCACGATCGCGGCGTGCGCGTTGGAGCGAACAGAGAGCAGGGGGGCGCATCGGCGCGTGGAGTACCCTGAGGCCGATCCGGCGCTCGAGCACCGTCACATCGCAGTGGAAGCGAAGGGGGAGCTCGCATGGGAGACGTGGGAGTGACGTATTAACCATCCCTTAACCCCCTCTTCTGCCCAGCTTTATGTGAGCGTCAGATACTCCTCCTTTCCTAAAGAGACGTGAAGATTTACGAAGATCTTCGATCCTTTGGGGTAGGAGACGTGTTGAATCAGGGTGAAAGGTCTCAGGAGCTAAGGGAGTCCTAGAGATCGGCGGAGGTGCGCGGCGAAGGTCGCACAGAAGAGCCTGGTCGATACGGAGAGAGAGAAGGAGCGAGGGGACTCGCCATGTATCAGTTCAGTCGAGCGATATACAGGGAGCTGGCCCCATACATTGCCGCTCCCGGGCGGGCGGGATCCAATCCCGCCGCCGCGGCGGGGGGTAAGAGCAACCACGAGCAGGTGCTGCGCGCGTGCGAGTCGGCGATCGAGCGGCTGGCCACCGACCGCCACTACTTCGCACGGCCGGAAAGGACCTTGTTCTGGGACATCCGGATGCATTTCCCGATGAGCCAGCAGGCGAGGGTGCACCGCGTGGTCGTCCGCTATATGGGCCTCGCGCAGCGCTACCTGGCGGAGAACCCACGGGCGGCGCACGCGTCGGTGAGCGACGAGCCACTGCAGTGCCGGGCAACGACCCGCAAGGGCGCCGCATGCCAACGGACGCCGCTGCCGCACAACGGGTACTGCCCCTCGCATCAACACCTCGCTGACACCGAGAACAGCGAGCAGCTGGCCGCCTAATCGGTTCTCGCGCTAACGAGCGGCCGGCAGGCGGCGATCGTCGCGCGCGCCAGGGCCACGACGTGCACGCACGTCTACGGCCGTCAGCCGCGCACCGCACGCCTCGCAGATGCGGTGCGAGTCGACCGCGCCGCCGCAGCCGCGGTGTTCGAGCAGCACCGGAGGGCCGCCGGGCGCGGCGTGGCGATCGCCCCAGTACATCAGGGACACCACCGTGGGCCACAGGTCGAGGCCCTTCGGGGTGAGCCGGTATTCCCAGCGTACCGGGCGCTCCTGGTAGGGACGCTTCTCCAGCACACCCTGCTCGACCAACTTGGTGAGGCGTGTGTGCAGCACGTTGCGCGCGATGCCGAGGTCGGCCTGGATCTCGTCGAAGCGGCACAGGCCAATGAAGATGTCGCGCACGATCAGCAGCGACCAACGCTCGCCGACGACCTCGAGCGCCGCCGCGATGCTGCAAACCTGGCTGTCGTAGGAGTTTCCCAGCATGCAGAGAGCTTCTTTCAAAATAGTCCGCGACGCGGCGTCCCGCCCTTTCAAAGCAGTCCACCCGAGCGCGGCGTCCCGCCCTTTCAAAGCAGTCCACCCGAGCGCGGCGTCCCGCCCTTTCAAAGCAGTCCACCCGAGCGCGGCGTCCCGCCCTTTTCGAACGTCCTCCACCCAGCTTAGCCGTTTAGTTGCATGACGCAACTGATGTGCTAGGGTGCGTTTCATCATGCAACGCAAATGGCGGATCTCACTTGTGGTGTGCGTCGGGGTGTTCATGTCGAGCCTCGACTTGTTCATAGTCAACATCGCGTTCCCCGCAATCGCCAAGCACTTTGGCGGCGCGTCGCTCAGCTCGCTGTCGTGGATTCTGAGCGCGTACTCGATCGTGTTCGCCGCGCTGCTCGTGCCGGCCGGCCGCTGGGCGGACGCGTTCGGACGCAAGCGCACGTTCCTGCTCGGGCTCGGGGTGTTCGTGCTCGCCAGCACCGCCTGCGCGCTGGCGCCGTCGGTGGACGCGCTGATCGCGGCCCGCGTGGTGCAAGCGGTGGGCGGCGCCCTGATGCTGCCGACCTCGCTCGGCTTGATGCTGCCGGAGTTCGGCCCGCACGAGCGCCACATGGCGATCGGCGTGTGGGCCGCCACCGGCGGAATCGCCGCCGCGGCGGGACCGCCCCTCGGGGGCGTGCTCGTGCAGGCCGACTGGCGCTGGGTGTTCCTGGTGAATGTCCCGATCGGAGTGGCCGGTTTGGCGTTCGGCTTGCGCACGTTGACCGAGCGGCGCGAGCGCGGCGGGCAGCGCCCGGACGTGCTGGGCGCCGTCATGCTGATCGTCGCGATTGGCTCGCTCGTGGTGGCGATCGTCAAGGGTCAGGAATGGGGCTGGACCTCGCCGGCGATCCTCGCCCTGCTCGCCACCACCGCGGTGTTGCTGCCGGCGATCTGGGTGCGCTCGGAGCACCAGCCCGCGCCGGTCGTCGATCCGGCGATGCTGCGCGTGCGCAGCTTCGGCCTCGCGGTGGGGGCATCGCTGCTGTTCTTCGCCGGCTTCGCGGCGATGCTGCTCGCGGGCGTGCTGTTCCTCACGGGCGTATGGCACGAGAGCGTGCTGCACGCCGGCCTGATGCTGTTCCCCGGCCCGGCGATGGCAACCGTGTTCAGCGTGCCCTCGGCGAGGCTCGGCGCGCGCGTGGGTTACCGGATCCCTGGCGTGCTCGGCGCAGCGCTGTTCGTCGGTGGAGCGCTGTGGTGGATTACCCAGATCGGCAACACGCCCGCCTACGTCTCCGAGTTCCTGCCCGGAATGGTGATCGGAGGGGCGGGCGTGGGCTTGGTGATTCCGACGCTGACGGGCGCCGGTGCCTCCTCGCTACCCCCCGAGCGCTTCGCGACGGGCGCCGCGGTGCTCACGATGGGTCGCCAGATCGGCGCGGCGCTCGGTGTGGCGGTGCTCGTGGCGGTGCTCGGCACTGCGACCGCCACCGCCGCGGACTTCCAGGCGGCCTGGCTGATCACCGCCGCCGGTGCGCTCGGCGCCGGGATCGCGCTCGCGGCGCTCGGCCGGCCCGCACACGCGCAACTCGCCGTGGCGACGTCGCCTGCATCGGTGGTGGCTGACGCGCCGGCGATCGCAGAAGGAGCCGCGTAAACACTCTCCGCCGACTCGCCGTAGGCTGGCGGTGTGCTTCTTGGAGTGGACGTCGGAGGGACCTTCACAGACGCGGTGCTGATCGCCCCGGAGGGCTCGGGGATGTACACCGCGAAGGTGCCAACCACCCCCGAGGAGCAGTCAAACGGAGTGATGGAGGCGGTGCGCGCGGTGCTTGACCAGGCGAGCGTAGAGCCAACCCAAGTGGAGCGCTTCGCGCACGGGATGACCGTGGCAACCAACGCCCTGCTCGAGGGCAGAGGCGCCCGTACGGCGTTGATCGCAACCGAGGGCTTCGCCGACATCGTCGAGCTGGGACGCCAAGCGCGGGCGCACCTGTACCGGCTGTGCGCGGCCGCCCCCGCCCCGCTGGCACCGGCAGAGCTGCGCTTCGAGGCCTCCGAGCGGATGACTCCCGACGGTCCCCTGCGGGCGCTCGACTCGCGCGAGGCCGAAGCGTTGGTCGAGCGGATCGCGCGGGTGGGGCAGGACCGACAGCCGGGGCAGGACGGACAGCCGGGGCACGCCGGGCATATGGGCCAGGCTGAACCGGCGCCACAAACCAGGCGGGACACGATCGAATCCGTGGCGGTGGCGCTGCTGCACTCCTATGCACACCCCGAGCACGAGCGCCGGCTGGGGGAGCTGCTCGCCGTGCGCCTGCCAAACGTGCACGTGTCGCTCTCACACGAGCTCGTGGGCACCTTCCGCGAGTACGAGCGAGCCGCAACCACGGAGGTCGACGCTGCTCTCTCCCCCCTGCTCGGGGCGTACCTGCGCCGCCTCGGCGAGCAGGCCGACGCGCTGGGATTGACACGGCCCGCGATCATGCAGTCCTCGGGCGGACTCACCGACGCGGAGGGGGCCGCCGCGCACGCGGCGCGGACGGCGCTCTCCGGTCCCGCCGGCGGAGTGCGTGGCGCAGTGACACTGGCCGAGCTGGCGGGTGAGCGCGACGTGGTGTGCTTCGACATGGGCGGCACCTCCTGCGATGTGTGCTTGATCGCAGGCGGCCGCGTCGCGGAGACCGCCGAGGGCGTCGTGGCGGGCAGGCCGCTGGCGTTGGCGATGCTCGACATCCACACCGTGGGCGCCGGCGGCGGCTCGATCGCGTGGCGCGACCCGGGCGGCGCGCTGCGGGTGGGCCCGCGCTCGGCGGGCGCCGACCCCGGGCCGGCGTGCTACGGGCGCGGCGGCGAGCACCCGACGGTGACCGACGCCAACCTGCTGCTCGGGCGCCTGCCGGCAAACGCCCTACTCGCGGGCGGCCTGCAGCTCGACCGCGACGCCGCCGAACGCGCGGTCGCCGCTCTCGCCGCCACGCTGGGGCTCGCCGAGGAAGTCGATCCCGCCGGTGCGGGCGGAATCGATTCTCCGGCCTCTGGCCACCCGCCGCACTCGCCGACACCGGCCACGCTGCGCTGCGCAGAGGGGATCGTGCGCGTCGCCGAGGCGGCGATGACGGGGGCGCTGCGAGCGATCACCGTCGAGCGCGGGATCGACCCCCGCGGCTTCGCGCTGATGCCGTTCGGCGGCGCCGGGCCCCTGCACGCGGCGGCGCTCGCACGTGAGCTGGGGATGCGGCGGATCCTCGTCCCCCGCGCCTCGGGGGTGCTGTGCGCGCTCGGCCTCGCCGCCGCGGCACCCCGGCGCGACGCGGCGCGCACGGTGATGCTCGCCGGGGAATCCCTCGACGCCGAGCGCCTTGCCGCGGAGCGCGCGACGCTCGTGGCACGGGCGTGCGCGGAACTCGGCGAGCCGACCGCGCGCGTGGCCGTCCGCTACGAGCTGCGCTACCGCGGGCAGTCGTTCGAGCTGGCGGTGGAGGAGGAGGATGTGCGGGCAGGCATGGCGGGCTCGTCGAGTGCTCGGGCGCCCGCAGCGCCAGCACAGCCGCCGGGCGGCGGGCCGCCCACCGTGGCCGCCATGCGCGAAGCCTTCACGCCCGCCGACGACGGTCCCCCGCCCGCCCCCGATGCGCTGCGCGAGGCGTTCGCCCGCACACACGAGCAGCGCTACGGCTACCGCGACGACGGCGTCGAGGTCGAGCTGGTGACGATCCGCGTCTCCGCGTGGGGTGCCGCGCCCCGCCTGCGGCTGGCATCCGCAGGGGGCGAGCCTGCGCCGGGTACGGCGATCGAGGGGCCGACGGTGTGCACGCTGCCGGGCTCCACCCTGTACGTGCCCGACGGTTGGCGGGGCGCGGTCGATGACTACGGCACCGTGCACCTGTATGACGAAGGAGCTGGCGCATGAGCCTCGACCCGATCGAGCTCCAGGTTCTTACCGGCGCGCTGCGTGCCGCCTGCGAGGAGATGGGCGCCGCGCTGATCCGCTCCGCGCACTCGCCCAACATCAAGGAGCGCCGCGACTGCTCCACGGCGCTGTTCGACGCGCGCGGGCAGATGGTGATGCAGGCCGAGCACATCCCGGTGCACCTCGGCTCGATGCCCGCCGCCGTCGCCGCCGTGCTCGGCGAGGATCACTCGGAGGGCCGCTCGTGGGTGCTCAACGACCCCTTCGCCGGGGGCACCCACCTGCCGGACATCACACTCATCACCCCCGTGCTTGTCGACGGCCCCGCCGCGGAGGACGACCGTTCGGCAGGCGGGGAGCGCCGGGATCGCGCCGAGGGGGAACGCCCGTCGGAGGACCGTTCGGCAGGCGGGGAGCGCCGAGATCGCGCCGAGGGGGAACGCCCGGATCACACCCACGGGGAGCGCCGAAATCGCGCCGGTGGTGGTGCCGGCGAAGGGCATCAGCTGATCGGGTTCGCCGTCTCGCGCGCCCATCACGCCGACGTGGGCGGGCGCGTGCCCGGGTCGATGCCCGCCGATTCCCGTACGCTTGCGGAGGAGGGGGTCGTGATCTCCCCCCGCCCTGCCACGCCGGAGGAGATTGAGCGGTTCGTCGCGCGCATGCGTCAGCCGCACGAGCGCCGCGCCGACCTGCGCGCCCAGCTGGCCGCCAACCGGATCGGCGCACAGCGCCTGTGCGAGCTCGCGCAGCGGGTCGGGGTCGCGCGGCTGCGCGAGGGGTGCGACGCCGTGCTCGACTACGCCGAGCGGCGCACCCGCGCCTGCCTGGCGGCGCTCCCCGACGGGGTGCATATGGCGGAGGACGTGCTGGAGGCGATCGAGGGCGACCTCGTTCTGCGCCTGCGCGCCACCGTGGAGGGCGAGCGGCTGCTGCTCGACTTCTCAGGCAGCGCCCCCCAGCACGCCGGCAACCTCAACTGCCCACTCGCGGTGACGCAGTCGGCGTGCTACTTCGCGGTGCGGGTGCTCACCGACCCCGATATCCCGCCCTCCGCCGGGGCCTACCGTCCCGTGGAGATCCGCGTCCCGGAAGGATGTTTGCTGAATGCACGCGCGGGCGGTGCGGGCAGGCTCCAATCCTCGTCCCCGCCGCCTTCCAGTGGCAATCCCTCGAGCGCCCCCCACGGTGCTTCCGGCGCTCGCGGCAAGGACGAGGGCCAGGGCGCGACCGAGGCCCCGGCGGTGGCCGCCGGCAACGTCGAGACTTCCTCGCGCGTCGCCGACCTCGTGCTGGGCGCCTTCGGCAGGGCGCTGGGGCAGGGCACCATGAACAACCTCACGCTCGGTGACGAGCGCTTCAGCTACTACGAGACCCTGGGCGGCGGCCAGGGTGCCTGCCCCGACGCCGACGGGCCCTCCGGGGTGCACGTGGCGATGAGCAACACGCTCAACACCCCCGTCGAGGCGCTCGAGCGCGAGCTGCCCCTGCGGGTCACGCGCTACGCCCTACGGCGCGGCTCCGGCGGGGCGGGCGCCCACCGCGGGGGCGACGGGGTGGTGCGCGAGCTAGAGGCGCTGCGCGAGATGACGTTCTCGCTGATCACCGACCGCCGTCGCCACCCACCCCCCGGCGCGCACGGTGGGCAGCCGGGGTCGCGCGGGCGCAACACCATCGACGACCGTGAGCTGCCGGGGAAGGTCACCGGCGTGCTGCGCCCTGGACAACGGTTGCGCATCGAAACGCCCGGCGGAGGGGGCGATGGACGGCCCTGACCCACAGAACGAAGCCGTCCCCTCTCGACCGATCCACAACCGACCTCGCTGGCCAGCTCAGACTCCCCGCAACCGACCCCGATCCACCTCGCAGAGGGGCTCAGACGACCCCGTCAACCAACTCGCACACGAAAAATCCCGCAAAAAAGGCGAAGATTTCCAGGCGATTTGGGATTTCCGCTAGGATTTCGTATCTTAAGAAGTCCAGTCGCACGACGGCTACCCGCTCCCGGAGCGCCGTTTGCGAGCAGCACGAAGCCGGAATCATTCTCCAGAGAACCTCGTCCCCTGACATTCGCCATGCCAATTGCTTTGAAGGAATGGGCGGTCACCGTCCGCGCGCTCGCCGAAGGCGAGCAGCTTGTCACGCTGCGTAAGGGCGGCATCCGGGAGGCCGACCGGCACTTCCAGCTCGAGCACGAGCGTTTCTTCCTCTACCCCACTTTCGACCACCAGCGCAACGACCTCGTGCGCGAGTCCCACCAGCCGGAGCTGCGCCGTGCGCTCGAGGAGGGCGTGTGGAGCGAGGGCGAGCCCTCTCTGCAGGCGCTCGCCGTTGACGGCGGCGTGCAGCAGCCCGACCGCGTGCGCATCCGCGCGTGGGCCGAAGTCGCCGGGCACTTCACGATCACCGACCCCCGCTGCGTGGACGCGCTCTCCCCCTTCTACGTGTGGCGGACCGACTATGCCGCCAAGCGCCTCGCCTGGAAGCCGCGCCACCCGCTGCATGTGCTGCTGCTGCGCACTTACCGCATCCCCAGACCGGTCACGGTGAAGGTCCGTGAGGAGTACCTCGGATGCCACTCGTGGCTAGAGCTCCAGCGCGAACTGCCCTTCGAGGGCACCCCCGTGCTCTCCGATGACGAGTTCGAGCGCGCCTCCGAGGAAATCGAGACGATCACCCGCGAGGTCGGCGCCCCGCAACCTGTTTTGGCGTAGCCCTCAGGGGTGCAGGTACGCGAGGATTGCCAGCAGCGCCAGGCCGGCCAGCAGGAACGCCACCACCCGCCACGCGGTCGGGCCCCAGGGCAGTCCCGCCTGCCCCGTGGGCAGCAGTTCGCTCTGCAGCAGCACGTCGCGCGCCGCGGGGACACCCGAGGCGGGGACGAGGATCTCGCGCGGACCGGCCGCCAGGAAGTCGGGTACGTCGAAGCCGCGCGCGCGGCGCTGCATCGAGGGGATGCCCTCCTCCAGCAGCAGGTTCTGGATGAAGTCCGCCTCGACCTGATTGCGAGCGCCCACCACCTGCATCAGGTCTCCTTCGGAGTACTGGGGCTTGATCTTCCGCGCCCAGCGCTGACGCTCGCTTGCCTGGTACTCGCTGCCGCCACTGTGAACCAGCGGCATTCCACAGCGCGGGCAGAAGCGCTCGCTCGGAGGATGGGTGTCCCCGCATGATGGGCAGACAAGAAGCTCCTCTGCCATCACCCCACCTCGATCGGCACCTCCCTGACCTCGCCGTCCTCGATCAGGTAGCAGCGTACCTCCGTCGCCTCCCCGGCGAGCCCGACGATCAGCCACTCCACACCCGGCCAGTTGCGGGCGAAATTGATGTCGGTCTGGGACGGATAGGGGGCAGTGTGCGTGTGCGAGTGGTAGATCGCGCCCATCTCCCAGCCCGCGTCGTCGAACTCGTTGATCGCGCGCAGAACATCCTTGCCGTCGATCTCGAAGCGCTTGCTGGCCATACCGGGGATGCGAGCCGAAGGCGAGTGTCCCCCGGGCATGGCGGCGTAGACGTTCTTGGCCCGATTGACCTTCACCGCACGCGGCGAGCCCGCCGACCCGTTTTGCTCGTAGGCGATCATCCCGCAGCACTCCGCGTCGTACTCCTCGCGCGCGTGCGCGATCACGTCGTCGAGGAGGGCGGAAGCTATGACCATCGTTGTGAGCGGAGATCGCGGACGACAGTCGCGAGACGCACGACAGTCGCAAGGCGGACGGCGGTCGTGAGACGCACGGTAGTCGCAAGACGTACGGCGGTCGTGAGACGGACGGCGGTCGCAAGTCGGACGGCAGTCGTGAGACGGACGGCGGTCGCAAGTCGGACGGCAGTCGTGAGACGGACGGCAGTCGCAGGACGGGTGCCGATGCCGATCAGCCGGCCCCCCGTGTGCGCGGCTACCACCACACGGTGGAATCGAGGTTCTCGATCTCGTCGACCGGCAGCGTATAGATGCCGCTGGAGAGGTACTTCCAGCCGTCGTCGGCGACGATGAACACGACGTTGCCCTCGTCCAGCTCGCCCGCGATCCGCACCGCTACGCGCGCGATCGCGCCGGAGGAGACCCCCGCGAACACGCTCTCCTCGTCGAGCAGCTTGCGTGTCCACAGGATCGCGTCACGGTTGGTGACGAAGATCTTGCGATCCAGCAGCGAGAGGTCGATGATCGGCGGGATGAAGCCGTCGTCGAGCGAGCGCAAACCCTGCACCGGCTCGCCTTGCATCGGCTCGGCGGCGACGATCTTCACGGCGTCCCCGAAGGTCTCCTTCAGGCGCCTGCCGTTGCCCATCAGCGTGCCGCCCGTGCCGAGCCCCGCCACGAACGCCGCGACCTCGTCGAGCTCCTCCAGGATCTCGAGGGCCGTACCGTTGTAGTGGGCGTTCGGGTTTGCGGGATTGCCGTACTGGTAGGGCATGTAATACGAGGCGTCCGCCTGCGCCATGTCGAGGGCCTTCTCGACCGCCCCGTTGGAGCCCTTGGAGCCCTCCGAGTAGACGATCTGCGCGCCGTACATCTTCAACAGCTGGGTGCGCTCGGGAGTCACGTTCTCGGGCATCACAACCTTCAGCCGGTAGCCCTTGCGCGAGCAGATCATCGCCAGCGAGATACCCGTGTTGCCGGAGGTCGGCTCGAGAATCGTCTGGCCGGGGCCGAGCGCACCGCGGCTCTCTGCGTCCTCGATCAGCGCCCGCGCCACGCGGTCCTTCACCGAGCCGGTAGGGTTGCGCGACTCGAGCTTCGCCCAGATCCTTACTCCCGGCTTGGGGGAAAGGCGGGGCAGCTCGATCAGCGGCGTGTTGCCGATCGACTGGACGATGTCGCCGTAGCGACCCCCGCAGGGCTTGTTGCGCAATCCCTCAGCCGCCATTACTTCACGGAATATAGCGACACTCACCCGCGGTAGTGGGTCGGCCTGGAAGTGGAGAGCCGTATAGCTATTGCAATAGGGCAGGGTGTCGAACAAAAAATTCAAAAGCCGTGCGCAATGGCTATCGGGTTCTGAATTTTTTATAACAACCCCAGCACCTACCCATACCTACTATCGCGATACCCAACCCAAGCCTTCAGAGAAGCAGGACAGTACGCGCTCAAACTGCCCGATTACCTCGCCCGCCGACTGGGCAACAAGTAGGATGACGCGTGATGGGGCGCGGGTACGACTACGACTGGCTGGTGATCGGCTCGGGCTTCGGCGGCAGCGTCAGCGCGCTGCGCCTCTCAGAGAAGGGCCACCGCGTGGGCGTGCTGGAGTGCGGTCGGCGCTTCGCCGACCACGAGTTCCCCAAGAGCACCGCCGACTTGCGCCGCTACTCCTGGCGCCCCCACCTGGGGATGAAGGGGATCTTCCGCCTGACGCTCTTCCGCGACGTCGCCGTCGTCTCCGGCTGCGGCGTGGGCGGCGGCAGTCTCGGCTACGCCAACACCCTGTACGTCCCCCCCACGCAGTTCTTCGCGGACCGCCAGTGGGCCGAGATGGCCGACTGGGAGCGCGAGCTGGCCCCCCACTACGCCGAGGCACAGCGGATGCTGGGGGTCGTGCAGAACCCCCACGACGACCCCGCCGACCAGCTGCTGCGCGAGCTCGGCGAGCACCTCGGCGTATCCGACACCTACAAAAAGACACCAGTCGGGATCTTCTTCGGCGAGGAGGGCCAGGCCGGCAAGACCGTGCCGGACCCCTTCTTCGGCGGGGAGGGACCCGAACGGACGGCCTGCAAGCTGTGCGGGCGCTGCATGGTGGGTTGTCCTCACGGCGCCAAGAACACGCTCGTCAAGAACTACCTCCACCTCGCCGAACGCCGGGGCGCGCAGGTGCTGCCCGAACGGACCGTGATCGACATCCGCCCGCTCGGCCCCGGCGACGGCAGCGAGGGGTATGAGGTCGAAAGCGTGCGCTCCGGTGCCTGGGTACGTAGGGAACGCAGGGTGTACCGTGCTCGCGGCGTGGTCGTCGCGGCCGGGCCGCTGGGTACCAACACGCTGCTGCAACGCTGCCGCACGGGCGGCTCGCTGCCCCGCATCTCCTCCCGCCTGGGGGAGCTGGTGCGCACCAACAGCGAGGCGATCCTCACCGTGACGATTCCCGAGGAGCAGGCCGCCGGCTTCACCAAGCGCGTGGCGATCACCTCGAGCATCTACCCCGACCCCCACACGCACATCGAGACCGTCTCCTACGGCGAGGACGGCGACTCGATGCGGATGTTCTACACGCTGCTCGTCGGCGACGGCACGCGCCTGACGCGCCCCTTGAAGCTGCTCGGGCAGATCCTGCTCCATCCGGGACGCTTCGCCAAGCTGCTGCTCGCCAAGCGCTGGTCGCGACGCACGATCATCCTGCTGGTGATGCAAACGCTCGACAACGCGATCGCGCTGCGCCCCCGCAAAGGCCCCTTCGGCACGCTGTGGCTGCGCACCGAACAGGACCCCGAGCGCCCCAACCCCACCTTCATCCCGGTTGCCAACCAGGCCGCCGAATGGATCGCGCGGCGCACCGGCGGGATCGCACAGAGCTCGGTGATGGAGGCCCTCTTCAACGTCCCCACCACCGCCCACATCTTGGGCGGCGCCGTGATCGCCCCCGACTCCGAGCGCGGCGTGATCGATGCCCGCCAGCGCGTGTTCGGCTACGAGAACCTGCTGGTTTGCGACGGCTCCGCGATCCCCGCCAACGTCGGCGTCAACCCCTCGCTCACGATCACCGCGCTCGCCGAGCGCGCGATGAGCTTCGTGCCCACGGCGGGCGAGGTTGCTGAGGACGGCGCCGCGCGTGACACAGCCGCGAGGCCGTCACGCGATGCTCAGACTCAGGCCGCAGCCTGAAGTCGGCTCTCCGGCGCCCACCGTGTCGGCGCGAGCACAGCCCCCTTCACCCTCCTCACAAACAGGAACCGCCTCCTCCCACACGGTGACAGGCGCGCCCCGCCAGCGGCTGGCGGCCGGCAGCTGCTCGCCGCTCAGCACCACAGAGTGCCCGCCGATGCAGGTGTTTGCTCCTAGCCGCGTGTCGGGGAGCACGGCAGAGGTGGGGCCCAGCGTGGCACCAGCGCCGATGCTGGTAGGGCCGACGCGCAGCAGGCGGTCGTGGAAGACATGCGTCATCAGGCAGATGCAGTAAACCGAGTGGCGACCTTCCGTACCGTTAGCTGAGGTTGAGGTTCCGTTAGCGCTGCCGACGCTACAGACGGCTGCGGCTCCGCGGTACCCGCTCCGGCGCGCTCACCCGCGCTCCACTGGCGAGCCGCAGCGCCATGGCACCGTGCAGCGGAACCAGCGCATCGAGCACGGAGCTGCGGTTGGCACGCAGGCCGATGACCGTCCGCCAGCTACCGTCCCGCGTGAGACGTTGCAGCAGGACCGGCTGACCGGGGCGCATCAGCAGCGCCCACACGCGCACGTGCCCACGGTCCACCCGCAGTGGGTCGAACGGGACGGTAAAACCACGCAGGAACGGCTTGGGGCGCGCAGCCGCCGGTTCGGCGCGGCCATCCAACACCCCGGCGCTGTAGAGGCCCGCCGGGCGCGGGACGTAGACGACGCCGCCCGTCGAAGTCGCGAGCGGCGTTCCCGGGTAGGGGTCGACCAAGAACTGCCACTCCGCCATGCCGACACCCGCGATCCACAGCCGGTGAAGGGCGCGCGAGATCCACAGTGCCTGCAGGCGGGGCGGCACGCCGTGCGCGGCTTGGGGCGCGCTTTCCCAGTTGAGCTCGGTCACCCACACCGGCTTGTGCGCTCGCGGCAGCGCGGTGCCGGCGCGTTCGGCCTGCGCGAGCAGATCGGTCACCTTGGCGATGTCCGCGATCGCCACGTCCTGCGAAGAGGCCGCCGGGCGGTCGGGGCTTTCGAAGGAGAGCGGGTGGAAGGCCAGCACATCGAAGTGCGGGGGGTCGGGGCAGGCCGTACGCGCTCCGCCTGGCTCCGTCGGCGAGGCATGCGCAAGACCACGCACTCTTGGCGATCCACCATTCACCGCACGACGACCGCCCACCAATGTCGGCACCCCCCTCTTCACCGCGCCCACCGCTCCTGCCCCCCTCCCCCTTCCAGACAGAGCATTTCGCGCAGGAACCGCACCGGGGTCATCCGACCCACGCCGGCCGGTTCCCCGTTGGGCGCCACGCCGGTGGCGATCACGGTGTCGCTGGGCTCGACCGCCTTGACGGCGGCGTAGAACGCGTTCAGCAACTGCCGGTAGAGCAGCGGCGAGAAGGCTCGCCAGTGCCCACCCTCGGCGACCCATTGCGGCTCGAGGTAGCGGGCGAGGTTGGGCTCGTTCCACGCTTCCAGCAGCCGCACCCGCGGGAGTGCCCGACCCAGCTCCAGCGGATCGGGGAAGGAGCCGTCGTAGCGGCGTGCCACGGCGGTCGCGAATTCCCCGAAGGCCGCTGGGTTCGGCGCCCAGGTGCCCGGATAGGCGTAGGGCCAGCGGTGGGGAGCCTCGGCGAAGTCAGGCGCGCTGGTCACGACCAGCAGCGGCGCCAGCCCGGTGGCAACCGCGTCTCGCACGGCGGAATCGACCGTGGTGAAGTCGTAGGCGGGGCTGGCGGGGTCGGCCGCGTCGAACCCGGCGGGCGGGTCGCCGCTGACGATGTAGCGCCATTCGACCGGGATCCGCACCACGCTCGCGCCGGCGGCACGGATCCGCGTCAGCGCCTGTTCGCGCACGGCCGCGTCGGGGCTCATGATCAGCGTCGCGTCGGAGATGCCCCTGGTGAGCCCCCCGCGTGGGAAGGGACCGTAGAGCAGCTCGTGGTTCTGCGCTTGCAGGAAGCGAGGGCTGGTCGCCTGAGGGGAGACGCCGGGCGGCGGCGCGGCGCCGTACGGCCGGGGCGGACCTTCGGGGCCATACGCCGAAGGGGTCGGCAGGACCGCCGGCGGTTGCAGCCACGCGGCCGCGGTCAGAGCAAGTGCCAGCGCCGATCTAACGATTGAACGTGACTGCGCGCGTCGGCAGGTTGAGCTTGGCGCCCGAGCCGGTGGTCAGCGTGGTGACCAGCTCGGCCCGCACGCGGTGGCTGTGGCTGAGGTCGTGCCGGCCCTTGGCGGTGGTGTGCAATACCACCTTTACGGTGCCGGCGGTGACTGCCGACACCGACCCAGTGGCGAGCAGCAGCGCCGGCGGCTTGCGCTTGTGTCCATGGCCCTTCCTGTGCGCCGCCGCGGACGCCGGTACTACACCTCCCACCTGGAAGAGGTCCTGCGTGACCGTGCCGGCCTGATTGATCGTCACCTGATCGGTCCAGCCGGACTTCAGCAGTTTATGGATGGTGGCGCCCACGAGTTTGAAGATCGAGCCGTGCAGTGCCGGCGGCGGGGGCGGAGGCGGCGGGGGTGCCGGCGCCGGCGGGCAGGCACCGACGGGACGCTCGGTTTCGCTGCTGTACGTGAAGGTCGCTCCACCTTCCAGCGCGGTCGTCAGGTGCTCTCTGACCGCGACCGTTTCCCCGAGCTGCAGGGGCTTGAGGAAATCACCCGCAAAGGACGATCCCGAGAGCGAGGTGATCTGTGCGATTCCCCCCAGACGTTCGGCGACGTAGGAGGGATGAACGACAAGCGTAAAGGCGCTCCCTTCCACTTCCTCGTTTTCCGAGCGCTGGCCAGAGAAGTCGGTCGAACCCGCACAGACGGTGGGATCCATCGAGGGCAGCCCGTCATATTTGACCGACTCCAACATGTGCCCGGTTGGGGCTTCCAGATAGACGTAGTCCCCGACCTGGGGTACCACCTGGCCAAGCCAGACACCACCTTCCGAACCGGTGTTTTCCGCCACGGTGACACCGCTGGGTTCGGCGACACGCAGCGTGACCTGGACTTTGCTGGTGTGCGGAAGATTGACAGAACCGCTGGTGGAGAGGATCGAGTGTGAGGGCACCGTGGTCTCACCCTCGACGATCGAGATCGAGTATTCGGGTGCTTTGGGTTCGTTCCACGCGCCGGCGACGCCTGGGAGGGCCACGCCGACGCCAAGCACCAGCAGGCCCGCGCACGACGCACGTCCAAGCACACGCTTGCAGGCACTCACTCCAGGGGTGGGGACGTCGAAGGGTCTCAAGACACAAGACGAATCGTGCGCGAGGCCGAGACGATTGAGTCTTGAAAGAAATCTTGGACGGAACGTAGAGGCGACCGCGGCAGAAAAACCTACGCGCGAGCGCCAACCTGAGCCAGTACTACGCGACCGGCAGGCGACCCACGGCAGCGCTCGAGCGGAGGAAGTCGGAGCCGTGCCTGGCTACCGGCCGCCGGCCATCGCCGGCAGGATCACCAACGTGTCCCCGCCGCCGACCGCGGTGTCAAGCCCATCCAGCACCCGCACGTCCTCGTCGTTGAGGTAGACGTTGACGTAGCGGTTGAGCTCGCCGTCGGCCGAGAAGAGCTGGCTCTGCGTGGCGGGATGCGTGGCAGCAAGGCCGCGGAGAACGTCGCCGACGTTCTCGCCGGAAGCGCTCACCTCCTTCTCGCCGCCCACGGAGGCCCGTAGCACGGGTGGAATCTTGATCGTGGCCATGCGGAATGATTAGCAGGTAGGAGGTGTCAAGCGCGTTTTCGTGTGTGTGATCTCGCTGCTAGCGGGCCTTCTGGCCAAGCCAGGCAAGGACGCAGGGAGCGAAATGTGCTTTGCACATGAGCGACCGAGGACGCCGCCTGGCGCCGCGCCAGAAGGCCCGCTAGCCTGCGGCCGCGCAGAATGCCTCGTAGTCGGGGAACACGCCCATCTCCTCATCGCGGATCTCGTCGGGGTCGCGCGAGCAGATCGGGCACTCGGGGTCGCGGTGGACTTTGACCTCGGTGAGCGTCGCCCCGAGCGCGTCGTAGAGCAAGAGGCGCCCGATCGCGGGATCGCCGATGTTGAGGATCAGCTTCACGACCTCCGTGGCCTGCAGCAGACCCATCGTGCCCGGCAGCACCCCGAGCACGCCATTGGCGCCGCAGGAGGGCGCGAGCTCAGCGGGCGGCGGCTCGCGGAAGAGGCAGCGGTAGCAGGGGCCGTCGTAGGGTTTGAACACCGACAGTTGCCCATCGAAGCCGAGGATCGAGGCGGAGACGACGGGGATCCGCAGGCGCACGGTGGCGTCGTTGAGCAGGTAGCGGGTGGGGAAGTTGTCGACCCCGTCCACGATCACGTCGTAGCCGTCGATGATCTCCATGATGTTCGACGCGTCGATGCGCGTCTGGTACTTGACGACGTTCACGTCGGGGTTGAGCGCATGGATCGACTCCTCGGCGGAGTCCACCTTGGGGATGCCCACGCGCTGGGTGGAGTGGATCACCTGGCGCTGAAGGTTCGACAGGTCGACGACGTCGTCGTCGACGATCCCGAGCGTGCCGACACCGGCGGCCGCCAGGTAGAGCGCGGTCGGGGAGCCAAGGCCCCCAGCGCCGAGCAGCAGCACCTTGGCGTCGAGCAGCCGCTGCTGGCCCTCCGCGCCGATCTCCGGGATCAGCAGGTGGCGCGAGTAGCGATCGCGCTGCTCGGCGGTGAGCGTGCGCGGGATCTCGACCTCGTAGCCGCGGTCCTTCCACAACGTGATCCCCCCAATCATCGAGCGCACGTGCTCGTAGCCCATGTCCTCGATCATCGTGCGCGCGGCATACGCCGAGCGGATGCCGGAGGCGCAGTAGAGGATCACCTCGGCGGAGCGGTCCGGCACGGCGCTCTCGATCCGCGACTCCAGGTGGCCGCGGGGAATGCTCTTGGCGCCCGGGAGGTGACCGGTGGCGAACTCTTCGCTGCCACGCACGTCGACGATCGCCACACCCTCCCCGATCAGCTCCTTGACCTCGGAGGGATCGACCTCATCGATTTTGCTCTTGATCTGGCGGAGCAGCTCCGCCGAGGAAACGCTCATCTGAAAACTCCCGAACGGCGGTCGGATTTCATGGACTTCAGAAAGTGTAGCGCGCCTCTGAGAGCGCGCCAACCCCGCCGCCGAGGCTACCCCCACCGCTGCCGGCGTCCTCCCAACCAGGTCTCGATCACCCGCAGCTCGTGCAGCCGTTCGGGCGCAACATCGCGGGGGTCGCGATCGAGCACGACCAGGTCGGCGAGCATCCCCGGCCGCAGCATGCCGACGCGATCGCCGAGCAGGACCTGGCGCGCGGGGTTGACGGTGAGCGTGCGCAGCGCCTCCTCGAGCGTCAGCTGCTGGAAGGGCCCGAGCACATCGTCGCTGTCGCGCATCAGGCGGGTGGTGGCAGTGCGCAGCGCCAGGCAGGGATCGACCGGCGCGGCAGGGGCATCGCTGTGGCAAGAGCTGAGGAGACCGTGCTCGAGGTCGCGCCGCAGCGAGTGGATGTGCGCGGCGCGCTCGCGCCCGAGCACCTGGTCGCGGAAGCTTTCCCCCATGTAGTAGACCTGGTTGATCGCATGGCTGACCGACAGCCCGAGCGCCGCGGTTCTGGCGATCTGCTCGTCGCGGACGACGGTGAAGCGCTCGATGCGGTGGGGCACTCCGAGCACGACCGGCCCCTCCTCGGCGAGCAGCTCCTCGAAGCAGCGCAGCACCTGCTCGGTGGCGAGGTCGCCCTCAGAATGCACGACCAGCTGCCACCCCGCATCGAGCCAGACCCGCAGCGCCTCGCGCAGCTCGGCCTCCTCGTGCGCGAGCATGCCGCCGGGGCGACCGTTCAAGTAGGGCTCTCCCAGCGCGGCGGCGAAGTCCTCAATCGAGCCGTCCGCCTCGTAGGAGATCCCGACCACGTCGTAGTGCTCATCGCCGGCGCCGGGCGCCACGCCGAGCGCGGTGGCAAGCTCGGGCGTGAAGGCTCCGCGCACCCGCACCGGCGCGCCGGGCGCACGGGCGAGCGCACCCAGCAGCCGATGTTCGGCCGCGCCCGCGAGCTGCCCGATGCCGGCGTCGTACACAGTGGTGCAGCCCCGCATCGCGAGTTCGCGCAACGCGCACGCCCCGAGCTCCGCGACACGCTCGGGCTCCCGTTCGCACAACTCGGCCGCCGCATCCGCGGCAATCCCCGCGGTGGCGAGCGCGCTCGCCAGCACGTGCACGTGAGGCTCGACGAAGCCCGGCAACACGGCGTGGCCTGCGAGGTCGATGATTTCGGTGCCGGGGGTGTAGTGACGTTTGACCTCCGTGAGAGAGCCAACGCCGAGGATCGTGGAGCCGCGAATCGCGAGCGCCTCCCCGACCGGATGGGGATCGTCCATCGTAAGAATCGGCCCGCCTCGCAGAATTGTCGCGCGCTCGGGCTCGGGATCCTCCTGCCACACGCTGCCGGGTGAAGCCGCCGTCGGCGCGAATGCGGGGAGAGTGAGATTCCCCAGCACCCCCCGCGCAAGCGCAGCGATACCAGGGCAGCTTGCAACGCACATCGGTGGAGCACCTCTTCCGTGAGCCCAGTCTGCCAGGGACTGAGAACAATACCGCACAACGGATTACACAACCTCACTTTTGAGGGTGACCCGTGGTCTCATACGTTGCTCTTACATTCCCGTACCAACGTGCCCCCGCCCCCGGGACGCCGCCACCGCGATGCCTCACGCTTTGCCAAGATGCCCAGCTCAGCGCACGTACGCCTCTCCGTCAAAGCCCCTTTGCCAAGATGCCCAGCTCAGCGCACGTACGCGTCTCCGTCAAAGCCCCTTTGCCAAGATGCCCAGCCCAGCGCACGTACACCTCTCCGTCAAAGCCCCTTTGCCAAGATGCCCAGCCCAGCGCACGTACGCCTCTCCGTCAAAGCACCCTTGTCAAGATGCCCAGCCCAGCCCACATCCGCCTCGCCTCGCCCTTCACCCCCGCTCTCGCGATCGCGGTGCTCGCGCTGGTGTCCCTGCCAGGATGCTCCAGCGGGTCTGGGGGCAGCGCGGGAACAACATCCACCGAAGCGGCCGCCGTGGCAGGAGCACCGTCGGCGACCGGGTATGACGGGGCGCTGCTGCCGGGGAACCTGCGCCCACGCGAGTTCACTCTCACCGACCAGGAAGGTAGGCGCGTGTCGCTGCGCGACTTCAAAGGGAGGGTGGCGATCCTCACGTTCCTGTACACCACCTCGAAAACGACCGCGCCGCTGATCGCCCAGCAGATCCGTGGGGCGCTGGAAGAACTTGAATCGGAACACCACCCTCCCACCCCAGCACTCGCGATCAGTCTCGATCCGGCGGCCGACACACCGGCTCGCGTGCGAGCGTTCCTGCACGCCGCGTCGCTGACGGGGCGGATGGACTACCTGACTGGGAGCGTCGCGCAACTGCGTCCGGTGTGGCGTGCCTACTCGGCGGCGCCGGCGAGCGCGGGCGCAGTAGCGTACGAACACGGTGCGTTTGTGCTGCTGCTCGACAGGGAGGGCGCTCCGCGCGTGGAGTTCCCAGTCGAAGAACTCACCCCGGAAGCGCTCGCGCACGACGTGCGCAAGCTGGAGCGCGAATAGAGGCGTGGCAGTGGCCCCACCGCCCGAGCCACTGGCACCTGCCTGATATCCTACCCGCCAGGTAGGTATTCGAGCGATGACGATCTGAGCGGGAGAGGGCAGGCCCCCCTCCCGGCCTTTTTCCCACCACCCCCCAAAAAATGGGTAGGCATTCAAGATGATGTTCTCAACCAAGGCGGAGTACGGCGTGCGCGTGATGGTCGCACTCGCGCAGCGCGCGCAGGCGAGCCCCGATGCGGAGGAGCCCGTGGTGGGGCAGGGGGAGGGCAGGCCCGGGCGGGCGGGCCATCAGAACCCCTCCCTGGTTTCGTTGGCGGAGATCGCCGAGCACGACGGCCTGCCGCTGGCGTACCTCGAGCACCTCGTGGCGCGCCTGCGCAAGGCCGGGCTGATCGAGAGCCGCCGAGGCTCGCGGGGCGGGTACATGCTCGCGCGGGCGCCGCAGGAGATCACGATGGCCGAGGTGGTGGAGGCGCTGGAGGGGTCGATCGCCCCGATCGAGTGCATCTCCGAGAACGCCGACGGGAGCGTCGTGTGCTCGCGCGAGCAGGAGCCCGACCACGTGTGCCCCACCAAGCTGCTGTGGACGCGCGTGCGCTTCTCGATCGTCAGCACGCTGATGAACACCACGCTCGCCGACCTGCTACCGGCGCCCTTACCGGCAACCGCGCTCCCGCTGGCCCCTTCGGCGAAGCGCTTTCCGGCGGGCGCCGGCGGCGCGGCCAAGCAGCATCTGCCCACACCGACAATCGCCTGAACCGAAGGAGAATATGGCTGACCTGGAGATACGCAACCTGCACGTGCGCATCGAGGAGCGCGAGATCCTCAAAGGCGTCGACCTGACGATCGACCGTGGGGAGGTGCACGCGCTGATGGGCCCGAACGGCTCGGGCAAGTCGACGCTCGCCAACACCCTGTTGGGGCACCCCGCCTACGAGGTGACGGAGGGCTCGATCCGCTTCAAGGGAGAGGAGTTGAGCGAGGCCGAGCCGCACGAGCGGGCGAAGGCGGGGCTGTTCCTCGCCTTCCAGTACCCGGTGGCGATCCCGGGGGTGTCGGTGGCGAACTTCCTGCGGATGGCGATCAACGCCAAGCGCGAGGAGCCGATCAACGTCAAAGAGTTCCGCACCGAGCTCCAGCACGCAATCGAGCTGCTCGACGTGGACCGCTCGTTCACCTCGCGCCATCTCAACGACGGCTTCTCAGGCGGCGAGAAGAAGCGCGCGGAGATCCTGCAGATGGCGATGCTCAAACCGGACGTGGCGATCCTCGACGAGACCGACTCGGGCCTCGACATCGACGCGCTGCGCACGGTGGCGGAGGGCGTCGAGAAGCTCCACTCCGAGCAGGGCCTCGGCGCGCTGATCATCACCCACTACCAGCGCATCCTGCACTACATCAAGCCGCGCTTCGTGCACATCATGCTGGACGGCAAGATCGTGCTGGAGGGCGGCGTCGAGCTCGTGGAGCGCTTGGAGCGCGAGGGGTACGACCAAATCCGCCAGCAGTTCGGCGGGGCGAACGGAAGCGGGCACGTGAACGGGGACGGGAATGGCTGAGGGGAGCATGGGCGGCGACGCGAACCCGGGCGGCGGGACGATCGCGGTCAAGCCGGGACGCCACCGCGAGTCCACGCTCTACCACGCGCTGCACGGCGCCGGCGCGGGCGACGGACGCACACTCGAGCAGCTGCGCGAAGCAGCGCTGAAGGTGTACGAGTCGCAGGAGCTACCGGTGTGGCGGCGCTCGGGCTTCTGGACGACGAGCTTCGAGGGACTCCACCTCGACAGGCTGCAGGTGCGCCACCACAGCCCGCACGCGCCCGAGGGCACCTCCACGACATACAACGATGACGACGCCCTTCGTGCGCGCGCGCGTGGGGTGGCTTCAAAGAACAACAACACACCCGCCGACCCCCTCCCCGCAATCGTGAGCGACACGCTCCCCGAGCGTGCCCGCGCCGGCAGGATCGTGCAGCGCGACGGAACCGTCGTGAGCGTCGAGCTCGACCCCGAGCTGGAGCGGCGCGGGGTGATCCTCTGCTCGCTGGAGCAGGCCGCGCGCGAGCACACGGAGCTGTTCGCCCAGTGGTACTCCAAGCGCCTGACGTACGACCGCCACAAGCTGGAGGCCGCCAACGCCGCGCTGTGGACGGGCGGCGCCTTCCTGCACATCCCCGCCGGCCTGCAGATCGAGCAACCGTTCGAGATCGTGTACGCGATCGACGGGCCGGGCACGGCGCAGTACGGGCGCACGCTGATCGTCGGCGAGCGTGGAGCGGAGTTCCGCGTGCACGAGTACGACCTTGCGGGCGACTTCGAGGGCCAGGCGCTGCACGCCGGAGCGTTCGAGCTGTACCTGAACGACGGCGCGCGCTGCCGCCTGGCGCAGGTGCAGGATTGGGGTAGTGGCGAAGTGTTCGACGCCTCCACGCGCTTCGTGGGCGTCGGCAGGGACGCCTACTGCCACTGGCTGCCGGCGCTGCTCGGCGGCCACCTCGTGCGCCAGCACCTCGAGCTGGCGGTGAGCGAGCCGGGCGGCGACATGGCGTTCCGTGGGGTGTTCTTCGCGCAGGAGCAGGAGCTGCTCGACGTGTTCGCGGTGGACCTGCACGAGACGGGCCCCTCCGGCGGAGACGTGCACTGGCGGGGGGCCGCGACCGGCGAGAGCCGCGCGAGCTTCGAGGGCCTGATCCAGATCGACCCCGGCGCGCAGCAGACCCACACCTACCTGCAGATCCACACGATGATGCTCTCGCACAAGGCGCGCCTGGACGCGATCCCCTCGGTGCTGGTGAGCGCCGACGACGTGTCGGCCTCGCACGGCGGCACGGTGGGAGAGCTGGATGAGGACGCGATCTTCTACATGCAAACCCGCGGCCTCGACCGCGCGAGCGCCGTCAGGGTAATCATCGAGGGCTTCTTCGAGCCGCTGATCAGCCAACTGGATGACGAGCCGCTGGAAGAGGTCGTGCGCACGAAGATCGCCGCGAAGCTGGCGGCGGCGCGCGATGACATCGAGGCGTACGCGGCGAGTAGGTGAACGGGAATGACGGGCGCGGGAACTGCATTTTTGGATAAGGACCCCCACAAGGGGGGTCTGGAGATGGATCACGTTGTGGGAGGCGAACGATAGGTGGGCATCTCGACGCGAGCGGCAATCGACGCGCTCTCGCCGGGCGCACCCACCGGCGAAATGGCTGAGCTGAACGTGCGCGCGGACTTCCCGATCCTGACGCGCCAGTTCGACGGCAACCCGCTGGTGTACCTCGACTCGGCGTCGACCGCGCAGAAGCCGCAGGTGGTGATCGACGCGCTCGCCGAGCACCTGCGCGCGCACAACGCCAACGTGCACCGCGGCGTGTACACACTCGCGCAGGAGGCCGACGCCGCTTATGAGCAGGCACGCGCACGGGTCGCCGCGTTCACCGGCGCCGGGGGGGCGGGACCATATACCACGATCTTCACGAAGAACGTCACCGAGGCGATCAACCTCGTCGCGTACGCGTGGGGCCGCAGTGATTTGGGTCCCACCCGCCCCACCCGCCCCACCCGCCCCACCCACCCGAGCCCCACCCACCCGGGCGACGCGGTGCTCATCACCCAGATGGAGCACCACGCCAACATCGTGCCGTGGCAGCAGCTGTGCAAAGAGCGCGGCGCGCAGCTGCGCTACCTGGAGGTGGACGACACTGGCCAGCTCGACCCCGCGCAGCTCGACGCAGAGCTCGAACGGGGCGACGTCAAGCTCGTGGCATTCACCCACGTGTCCAACGTGCTGGGGACGATCAACCCCGTGGCGCAGATGACCGCACGCATCCGCGCCGCCGGCGCGGTGTCGCTCGTCGACGGCGCGCAGGCGGTGCCGCACATGCCAGTGGACGTGGCCGCGGTGGGAGCCGACTTCTACGCGTGGACCGGCCACAAGGCGATGGGGCCGACCGGGATCGGCGTGCTGCACGGCCGCGCCGAGCTGCTGGAGCAGATGCCGCCGTTCCTCACCGGCGGCGACATGATCGCCTCCGTGGACCTCGACGGCGCCACGTGGAACGAGCTGCCATACAAGTTCGAGGCCGGCACCCCGCCGATCGCCGAGGCGGTCGGGCTGGGCGTGGCGGTCGAGTACCTGCGCGCCCTCGGGATGGAGCGCGTGCGCGAGCACGAGGAAGCGCTGACCGCGCACCTGCTCACACGCCTGGCGGAAGTGCCCGGCCTGCGCATCGCCGGCCCCCCGCGCGCGGCGCAGCGGGGCGGCATCGCGTCGTTCACGATCGAGGGGATGCACCCCCACGACATCGCCGAGATCGCCAACCGCGGCGGCGTGTGCATCCGTGCCGGCCACCACTGCGCACAGCCGCTGATGCGCTGCCTGCACGTGGCGGCCACCGCCCGGGCGAGTGTGGGGATCTACAACACCCCGGCGGAGATCGACACACTGCTCGACACGCTGCTGGCCGGACGCGAGGTGTTCGGGCTGTGAGGGACCGCATATGCCGCTCCGGTGGGTGCACGCATCGCTCGTGCTCGCACCGCCGCTCCGGTGGGCACATGCGCCGCCCGTGCCCCTGCTGCTGTTCCGGTGGGCGCATGCGCCCACCGGCCGGGCCGCGCATGCGCGGCCCGGGACCGCGCCGCATGCGGCGCGGTCTTCCAAGTGATGGGGAAGGAACGACACGCTGATGGACGACCTCTACCGCGACTACATCCTCGACCACTACAAGCGCCCCCGCAACTTCGGCGTGCTCGAGCCCCACGACCTGGAGGGCGAAGAGCACAACCCGCTGTGCGGGGATGAGCTCAGCGTGCAGATCCGCGTCAAGGACGGCCGCATCGAGGACCTGCGCTTCGACGGCCACGGCTGCGCGATCTCCCAGGCATCCGCCTCGATCGCCTCCGAGGAGCTGATGGGCATGGAGCTGGAGGAGGTCGGCAAGCTCGGCGCCGACTGGATGCTCGACCTGCTCGGCATCCCCGTCTCCGCCACCCGGCGCAAGTGCGCGCTCCTGAACCTCAAGGTCGTGCGCGGGGCGGTGAGCGGCGATCACGACTGGCCTGTCTGAACTCGGCTCGTTCGCAATTCCGGGTCCTCGGCGAACGCGATAGAATCCCTACTTCAGAGCACGGGATTCAAGCGAAGGAGCATCATGGCCGCCACCGACACAGTCAGAATCGCCAAGCCCAGCCCGATCGTCGAGGACGAGCAGGGGCAGTTGCGCGCGCGCCAGGGGATCTCCCGCGAGGTCGTCACCGAGCTCTCGAAGATCAAGGGCGAGCCCGATTGGATGGCCGACAAACGGATCAAGGCGCTGGAAATCTTCGAACGCAAGCCGATGCCCACGTGGAGCATCGACCTCTCGGGGCTCAACCTCGACGACCTCGTGCTCTACTCGCCCCCCACCGCCGGGCGCTTCAACAGCTGGGACGACGTCCCCGCCGAGATGAAGCAGACCTACGAGGACCTCGGCATCCCCCAGGCTGAGCGCGAGCACCTCGCCGGCGTCGTCGGGGTGTGGCGCCAGGAGCCCGTGTACGAGGGGCTCAAGGAGGAGTACTCCAAGCAGGGCATCCTGTTCTGCTCGATGGACACCGCGATCACCGAGTACCCCGAGTTGGTGCAGAAATACTTCATGAACAAATGCGTCCCCGCCCAGGACAACAAGTTCTCGGCGCTCCACGGCGCCGTGTGGTCGGGCGGGGCCTTCTGTTACATCCCCAAGGGCGTCAAGTGCGACCTGCCGCTGCAGTCCTACTTCCGCATGGAGGGTGCCGGAGAGGGCACCTTCGAGCACACCCTGATCGTCGCCGACGAGGGCTCGGAGGTCAACTACATCGAGGGCTGCACCGCGCAGACCTACAGCGTCAACTCGATGCACTCCGCCGTCGTTGAGATCTTCGTGCACGAAGGCGCCAAGGCCCGCTACACCACCGTGCAGAACTGGTCCAAGGACGTCTACAACCTCAACACCAAGCGCGCCGTCGTCGACGCCGGCGGCACCGTCGAGTGGGTCGGCGGCTCGATGGGCGCCAAGTACGTGATGCTCTACCCCGGCTCCTACCTGATGGGCGAGGGCGCCCGCGCCGACCACCTCAACGTCGGCGTGGCCTCCGGCGGCGTGCACAAGGACACCGGCGCGAAGGTCGTCCACCTCGCGCCCAACACCACCTCCAACATCCTCGCCAAGTCGATCTCCAAGGACGGCGGCATCATGGGCTACCGCGGCCTCGTGCGCATGGGGCCCCACTCGGCGGGATCCAAAGCGCGCGTGCAGTGCGACGGGCTGATGATGGACGGGATCTCCCGCTCGGACACCTGGCCGGACATCCAGATCCAGAACCCCAACGTCGCCGTCGCCCACGAGGCCACCGTCGGTCGCATCTCCGACGACCAGCTCTTCTACATGGGCTCGCGCGGCTTCACCGAGGACGAGGCCGCGGCGATGATCGTCAACGGCTTCATCGAGCCGGTGACGAAGGAGCTGCCGATGGAGTACGCCGTTGAGCTCAACCGCCTCATCCAGCTGGAGATGGTCGGCTCGATCGGCTGAGGCTATGTCCGAGCCCGCTGCCGACCACCTCACCGCTCCCCCCGCCACCACCGGTCCCGCCGCGGGCGCTCCCGTCATAGAGCCGACCGGGGCTCCCGCCATGGAGCCGACCGGGGCTCCCGCCATGGAGCCGACCATCGCTGCCCCCGCCGAACCCGACAACGGCGCCTCCCCCACCGTCGAGATGGAGGACGTGATGGACGCGCTCTCCAACGTGATCGACCCCGAGCTGGGCCTCGACTTCGTCGAACTGGGCCTGGTCTACGGGGTGGAGGTGAATGCCGGGGATGTGCACATCACGTTCACGCTCACCACCCCCGCCTGCCCGATCGGCCCCCAGGTGACCGAACAAATGGAAGAGTTCGTGGGCGAACTCGAAGGCGTCACGTCGGTCGAGTGCGAGATGATCTTCGTCCCACCGTGGTCACCCGAGCGGATGAGCGAGGACGCGAAGTTCGCGCTCGGGTTCTAGGCTCACACCGCTTGTAGCGCGGTGACCTTGCGTGCAAGCGACACCAGCGTGCCGAGTTCGGTGGCGATGCTCTCTGCGAACTCGTCGATGTCGTCCATCGCGTCGAGGTCCCCCAGCAGGCCGAAGTTCATCTGGCCGTTGTAGGACATGATCGCGATCGCCAGCGCGTGGTGCTGGGGCAGGAACGCCACCGGGTAGGCCTCCAGCATCTTGCGGCCCAGCACGTACAGCGGGAACTGCGGGCCGGGGACGTTGGTGACGATCAGGTTGAACAGGCGCGTGGAGAAATTCAGGCGCGAGGCCTGCGCGAGGATCGTGGGCGGCGCGAAGTTCTGCACGCCTGCGATCACCTCCGCGCCGAGCGCCTGCTTTGACTCCTTGAGGCCGTCCATCTCGCGTTTGACGAACAGCAGTCGCTGCACCGGGTCGGGAATGTAGACCGGCAGCGGCCCGCGCATCGCCACGATGCGATTGCCCAGCTGCTGGTGCTCGTCTTCGGCGCGCACCGACACGGGCACCAGCGCCCGCAGCTCCAGACCCTCGGTGCGAACCCCGCGCGCGATCATGAGGTCGCGCAGCGCGCCCGCCACCACCGCCAGTACGACGTCGTTGACGGTGCACCCGAACGCGTTCTTGACGATCTTGAAGTCCTCCAGCGCACAGCCCACCCCGGCGAAGCGCCGGTGCGGCCCGATGTCCACGTTCAGCGGAGTCGCCGGCGCGGGGTTGAGCACCGCCCACACGATCTCTCCCACGCCCTCCGCCGCCTCGCGCGCCGTGGCGAGCGCGCGGTCGGGGTGCGCCAGCGCGTCGGCCGCGCCAGCCGCCAGCTCCACCCCCGCGCGCAGCGCCGCCTTCGCGCCGGCCGCCAGCAGCTCCAGCGTGCCCGGTTCGCGGTGCGGCCGCCACGCCCTGCCGGAGTGGCGCACCGGTGGCGGCTCGGGCGAGAGGTCGAACAGCACCGTCGCCAGGTCCACCCCGGCGATCCCGTCAATCAGCGAGTGGTGGGTCTTCGAGATCAGCGCGCAACGATCGTCCTTCAAACCCTCGATCAGCCACATCTCCCACAGCGGCTTGGAGCGGTCGAGCTGCTGGGAGAAGATGCGCGCGGTGAGGCCGCACAGCTGCTCCCAATCCCCCGGCGCCGGCAGCGCGGTGTGGCGCACGTGGTACTCGAGATTGAAGCTCGGATCGTCCACCCACACGGGCCGCCCGGAGTCGAGCGCCGTGTGCGTGTGGGCCAGCTTGTGGCGGTAGCGCGGCACCAGGTGCAGGCGCTTGCGAATCTGTTCGAGGAAATCCTCAAGCGGCGGCGGCGGACCCTCAAGCAGCGTCAGCCCGCCCACGTGCATGTGCGAGCTCGGCCCCTCCTGGTGCAGGAAGGAGGCGTCCACCGCGGTGAGCCTGTCCAGATGACGCTGAGGCATGCTGAACGCTCAGGTTACTGCGCGGGCACCACGCTCCACCCCTTGGGGCCGTCCGATCGGAGAGGCCCTTACAATTGGGGATGTGGCCAACACTGTCGAGAAGATCCTGCTGGCGGCGCCGCGCGGGTACTGTGCGGGCGTCGATCGCGCCGTGCAGACCGTCGAACGCGCGCTCGAGCTGCATGGGGCTCCGGTGTATGTGCGCAAGGAGATCGTCCACAACAAGCACGTCGTGGCGCAGCTGCGCGCGCGGGGGGCGATCTTCGTCGACCAGGAGACCGAGGTGCCCGAGGGGGCCGTCACGGTGTTCTCCGCGCACGGCGTGGCGCCCAGCGTGCGCGCCAACGCCCTGGCCCGCCACCTGCAGACGATCGACGCCACCTGCCCGCTGGTGACGAAGGTGCACGTCGAGGCGCGGCGCTTCGCCGAGCAGGGCTACACGATCGTGCTGGTCGGCCACGCCGACCACGAGGAGGTCGAAGGCACGATGGGCGAGGCGCCCGAGCGGATCGTGCTGGTGGAGAACGAGCACGACGTCGACGAGCTCCAGGTGGAGGACCCCGAGCGAGTCGCATACATCACCCAAACCACGCTTTCGATCGACGAGACCGCGGTGATCGTGGCGCGCCTGCACGAGCGCTTCCCGAGCATCGCCGGGCCGCGCACGGATGACATCTGCTACGCGACCACCAACCGTCAGGCGGCCGTCAAGCAGATGGCGGGCGAGTGCGACCTGGTGTTGGTGATCGGTTCGCGCAACTCCTCCAACTCGGTGCGCCTCGTGGAGGTGGCACACGACTGCGGCGCCGAGGCCCACCTGATCGACAACCGCCACGAGGTGCGCGAGGAGTGGCTTGAGGGCAAGCGGGTGGTAGGGATCTCCTCGGGTGCCAGCGCCCCCGACGAGCTCGTGCAGGACCTGCTCGACCTGTTCCGTGCGCGGGGGGTGCGCGACGAGGACATCTCCGAATTCCACGTGGTGCGCGAGGATGTCCGCTTCATGCTCCCCAAGCCGATCCGCGAGGCCATCGCGGCGGGCGGAGCCTCCTAGCGCGTTTTGCGCACGCTGATCGTCTCAGACCTCCACCTCGGCGGCGCGGCGGGCGTGGACCTGTTGCGGCGTCCGGAGCTGCGCGCCCAGCTGCTGGAGGCTCTGGCAGACGTCGATCGCCTGGTGCTGCTCGGCGACCTGCTGGAGCTGCGCCACGGCCCCCGCCGCGAGGCGCTGGCCGCTGCGCGCCCCTTCTTCGAGGCGCTCGGCCGGGCGTTTGCCGGGCGCGAGATCGTGGCCGTCGCGGGCAACCACGACCATGCCCTGATCGAGCCGTGGCTGGAGCATCGCAGCGAATTGCCGGCGCCGGCCCCGCTCGGCGTCGAGCAGCGGATCGAAGCGAGCGCCGCCTCCTCGATGATGGCGCTGCTCGCCGAGTGGTCGACCCCCGCACGGCTCACGGTGGCCTACCCAGGTCTGTGGGTGCGCCCCGACGTGTACGCCACCCACGGCCACTACCTCGACTGCCACCTCACGATCCCCACTCTGGAGCGCCTGGGGATCGGTGTGATGGGCCGCCTCATGCGCCGCCCCGCCCCCGCCTCCGTCGAGCCCGACGACTACGAGGCGGTGACGGTGCCGGTGTTCGCCTGGATCGACGCGGTCGCCCGCCAGGCCCCCACCGGAGACGCGCTCAACGGCGGCATGACGGTGCGCGCGTGGCGTGCGCTGGGGGGCGCTCAACAGCCAGCCTCCAACTCGGCGGCCACCAACGGGCGCGCACCAAATGATCACGATCACGACGGGTGGACGCATCGCGATGGCGCGCGCGACGGCATCCAGAATCTGACCCGCACACGCAGCCGGCATCTGGCCCGCACACGCAGCCGGGAGCTGGCCCGCACACTGCGCAACCGCGCGCTGGCGGGCGCCTTCCCGCTCGGCGTGGCCGCGCTCAACCGCGCCGGGCTCGGCCCCTTCAACGCCGACCTCTCCAGCGGCGAGCTGCGCCGCGCCGGCCTACACGCGATGGGCGAGGTGGCCGCACGCTTGGGGCTGGCCGACGCACATGTCGTGTTCGGTCACACCCACCGCGCCGGGCCACGGCCCGGCGATAACCCGGCCGAGTGGCGCAGCCCCCGCGGAGCGCGACTGATCAACACCGGCTGCTGGACCTACGACGCCTACTTCCTCACCGCCACCGCTGGCGAGAGCCCCTACTGGCCGGGCAGCTGCGTGCTGGTCGAGGACCATGGCCCCCCCGTGCTGCGACGCCTGCTCGAGGCGCGCACGCACGCGGAGCTGGCGCCGGCCTGAGGCGCCGCCGCGGGCGACCTCGCCCGGACGCGGGCGACCTCGCCCGGACGGCGAGCAACCTTCCGCCGGCGGGTACGACGGGTAGGCGGCGGTCCTCACTGCTCGGGCGCCAGCCCCGGCGTGAAGCAGGTCGCCAGGCACTCCACGCCGGCCCCCACCTCGAGCTGCAGCACCCCCGCGGTGTGGCGCTCGTGCTCGATCAACGGGTACGCCCCGGGGTGCGTGACGGCAAGCTCGGCGCCGTTGACGCGCACCATGCCCTCCCCGTCGAGCACCGCCCACACGCCGCCGGCCTCGTAGGGGCCGCTGTAGGCACCCTCCCGATCCTCGCTCTGCGGCTGGAGGCGCGCGTCCGGCGCGTCCTCGGGGCGCAGCGGCGCGAGCGGCTCGCGCTCGATCCCCAGCAGCTCCTGGATCGCGAGCTCCGTCTCTTCGTAGGCGCCCTCGCCGTAGTGGTAGTCGAACAGCACTCCCCTGCCGTCGAACAGGTAGCGCGCCGGCCACCCTTCGTTCTCATACTCCCGCCACATCTCCAGGTCGGGGTCGAGCAGCACCGGGTACGCGATCCCGAGGCGCTCCACGGCCGCTTCGACGGCGCTGCGCTCCCGCCCGGGCTCGAAGCCCGGCGAGTGGATCCCTATCACGACCAGCCCATCTGCCCGGTCACCAACTTCGCCCCTCTGGGTGCCGGGGGCCAAGTCTGGCAAGGACGCAGGGAGCGTGGCGTGCTTTGCACGCGAGCGACCGAGGACGCCGCCAGACGCCGGCACCCGGCACCCAGAGTAGCGCTCGTGCCAGGCGTTCATGTAGGGACGGGTGCGCATCGAGTTGGGGCGGCAGAAGTCCCAGAACTCGATCAGCACCGGTTTTCCATGCTGCTGGCCCATGCGCAGCGACTTCACGTTCACCCAGCGCAAATGCGTCAGGAAGGCGGGGGCGAGGATCGTGTCTACGGGAGCGCGCATTGGCCTGCGAGCTTATCCACGCCTGCACGCCGCGGCGGCGGACGATCGCAATGCCACACCATACGGACTGCTCGGCCTCGGGACTAGTTATCGCAGCCTAAGCGGTCCCACATGTACAGCTGGATGCACTCGTTGGCGAGCTCCTCGGCGCGCCCGCGGGAGAGACGGGGGAGCACCGCGTCCAGCGCCTGATCCTCGGCCACGCCCTCCTGGAGGGCCTCCTCGCCGCGGAAGCCCGCCGCGATCTTCAGCGCCTCGCGGCGGTTCTCGCCGAGGCTGTGGAACACGCCCTGCAGGAACGCGGTGTTCGCGATCGGCTGTCCCACCTCCAGCGAGGCGTGCCACGCCGCCAGCAGCTGCAGATCCTCGTCGTCGAGGTCGGCGATTGTTTTGGCGTAGTGCACCGAGAGCTCCTGGTCGGGGATGTCGTCGACCCACGCCCTCACGACCTCGCCGACGAGCTGCCGGCGCGCCTCGCGGCCGATCGACTCGGCGATCACCCGGATCGCGTCTTGAGGCTCGATGAAACAGAGCGGCATCGACGCAGACTGTAAGCACCGGTGTGGACGGCATTTTCGCCCTCAGAGATCCAACGCCTCGCGCGCACGCTCCAGCGAGTGCTGGTCGAGCACCTCGGGCGCCACGCCCAGCGTCGCACGCTCCCCCACACCCCAGTTGGCGAGCGCCAGGTCGAACGCTTCCATCGGCACCGTCATCGCTTTCGCCAGCTCGTGCGCGCGGTGCTCCAGGTGCATCTGATCGCCGATCCCAAACACGCGCTTGGCGGCCAGCGTGGCGAGGTCGTCGTGGGCGACGCCGGCGTTGGTGAAGCACAGCGTCTCGGCGCGCAGCTCCGCCAGCCCGATGCGGCCCAGCGTCACCAGCAGCTCGTAGCGGCCCATCCGCCCCAGACCCGGCAGCGTCAGCCGTTCGAAGATCCGCTCGAAACGCCTCGCCGGAGTCCACGCCGGGTCGCCCGCGAACCCCAGCGCTTGCGAGCCCGCATGCTCGGCCCACTGCAGATAGGCGCGCAGCGTAACGTCGCCTCTGGCGGATTCGTGGGAGGTGCGGGGGCCGAGTGGGATCTCATCGAGGTCCGGCAGCTCGCCGGCGCGCCAGTCGGCCTGGAGCGCCTTCCTGATCCCGGCAAACGGGTCGGCATCCTCCAGCGGTGAGAGGTAGGCGCTCAGGAAACACATCCACATCGCCTGCTCGGGCTCCTCCTGTTCGCGTATCTCCCCGTACAGATCCGGCGGCGCGGTTCTGAGCGCCAGCAGCCGCCCCTCCGCGAACCCGATCTCCTGCGCCAGGCGCTCCGCGTCTGCGGAGGCGCGTAGGCCGGTCGCCAGCGGCGAGCGGTAGCCGTCGTCCTCGGCGCGCTGTTCGTGGATCACGTGCACCCCCGCGCGGCGACGGCCATGCGGTGCGGCTCCTCGCGCCCCCGCACCTACATGCCCACGGCCATTCTTCGTCCCCTCGGCAGTGCGCGCACGCGAGCGGCGCCCCTGCCCCTCCGCCGGCGCGGGGTGGGCGGGGTTCAATACGGTCTCGCGGCAGATCGGGCAGCGCTCGACGAAACGGTTGTGACGGCAAAACCTCGGCATACCAGGCAGTTTAGGACTGTCCAGCCAATATCACGCCACCGCTGCGTGCGCGGGCAGCGGCGGTGCGAAGCCCTGTGCGCGCTCGTGCGAGACCCGCGCGGCGCTCGTCGTCGAGCTCGACCACGTAGTTGGAGAAGTCCACCTGGATCGTGTGTCGCTTGGAGGCCTGGTAGCGACGACTCTGACGACGCATCATCGCCTCCATATCCCGCCGCATCTGCGCCGGCGAGGGCAGCGCGTAGTCACCCATCAGGTGCTCCGCCACCAGCCGGCTCTGCACCTCGGCGATCGGCATGATCGCTCCCCACGGCTGGACGAAGCCGATGAAGTACAGCCCCGGGTGCTCGGGCGAGAAGACCCGTTTGTACAGCACGAGGCGGTTCTCGGGCGCGGAGACCAGCTGCTCATCGAGGAATGGGAAGCTGATCTGGTAGCCGGTGCAGTACACGATCAGGTCGGCCCGCTCTTCGCTGCCGTCGGCATAGCGCACGCGCTCGCCCGCCAGTTCGGCGATCTCCGGCTTCACCCCAATCGCACCGTGAGCGAGGCGGTCGAGGATGCGCGAGGAGACGGTCGGGTGCGCCTGCCCCAGGCGGTGGTCGGGCCGCGGCAGCCCGTAGCGATCCATCGGGCCCACCGTTAGGCGTGTCACAACCTGCATCCCGCGGAGCAGCCACGTGAACGGCACGCGGCTGGGCCTCACCCCGGCGTCCAGCGGCCGGCCGAGGATGTACTTGGGTACCACGTGCACGCCGCGGCGGGCGACAAGCGTGGTCGACGGCGCGTGGTAGGAGGCATCCACGGCGATGTCCATCGCGGAGTTGCCCATCCCCACCACGACCACCCGCCGGCCGGCGAACTGGCTCGGTTCCTTGTATTCGTGCGCATGGATCTGCTCTCCGTCGAAGTTTCCAGGGATCGGCGGTTCCGGCCAGCGCGGGTTCCAGTGGTGGCCGTTGGCGACAAGCAGCGCGGCGTAGCGGCGGACCTCCCGTCCACCCGTGACCCCCGTGCTCCCTCCGGCGCCCCTTTCATCGCCTCGACCCCAATCGTCATTTCCGCCCCCACCATTTCCTGCGGCCCCACTCTCGCCCTCCTTCGCCCCCTCCCCAGAGATCGTCACCTCCCACCCGCCGCCCTCCAGCGGTCGGGCATGCTCGACGCCGGTGTTGAAGGCGATCCGCTCGCGCAGGCCGAAGTGCTCGACGTAGTCGTCGAAGTAGCGCGCGATCTGGTCGTGGCGGGGGAAGTCGGGATAGGAGGGTGGCATCGGGTAGTCGGCGTACTCCATGCGCTCGCGCGAGGTGTTGATGTGCAACGTCGAGTACGACGAGGACATCCCGTTGCGGTTGCCGAACACCCAGTTGCCGCCCACCTTGTCGGACTTCTCGAAGCAGTCGAAGGGGATGCCCCGATCAGCCAGCGCCTTCGCCGCGGTGATCCCCGAGGAGCCCGCGCCGATGATGCACACGCGGGATGGGGCGGGCGTGGAGACGAGCCTTGGCTGGCTCTCCATCGGCTGACCCCCGTTGGGCTCCGGCTGTATCACCGCGGTTTCACTCTCCTCCGGGCGCGTCCTACGGCCAGGTGAGCTGCCCGGCCAGCTCCGCGGCGCCCAGCTCGATCAGCGCGCTCCGCTCCACCGGCTCGTACTTTCCGTCCCGGAGCGCAAACCAGTGCACCTGGCGCTCTTTGTGATCGATGATCAACACCTCGTCGACGTCGTGGGCGGCATAGAAGTCGAACTTCTTCCATGACTCATCCCCCGGGGAGACGACCTCGATCACGAGCGCAGCGGTGCTTTGATAGACGCCGCGAGGAAACGCGCGGTGAAGGCCGCCGTCGGGCACCCGGAAGTTGCTTTTGCCCTGCCGCCCGAGCCCGAACTCGTTGGTGAGCAGCACGAGACCGGCGCGGCGCGCCAGTGGACTCAGCAACTCGGCAAGTTGCTGAAGGATGTACTGGTGTTCGCCGGTGGGTATTGGGTTCATGTGCAGCACACCCTCCCACACCTCGTCCCAGTGGTCGAGGTCGTGCCGTTCGCGATATTCGCGCAGCTCTTGAAGCTCGACGGGCTCGGGATCGCGGACGAATGTGGCCATCCTCTGAAGCGTAGCGCGACGTCACGGGCGTGTTCTTGAGCCGGGACGTACGGAGCGTGCGGGCGCGGGCGGCCCTCACTCCACGCTCGCCGCACCGCTGACGTGCGAGGGCGGCCCCTCGGGCCCTTCGTCGGCATCCGCATGGCCCAGGAGCGCACCGTCTTCTGGAAGCGCGCCGGTCGCGCCAGCCCTGCCATTACGCTTGCCCGCGAGGAAGCGGTCCACCATGCGGGCGCACTGGCGACCCTCGTTGATCGCCCACACGACCAGCGACTGCCCGCGGCGCGCGTCGCCAGCGGCGAAGACCCCCTCGACGGAGGTGGTATAGGGCGCCACGGCCTTCACGTTGCCGCGCGGGTCCTTCTCCACGCCAAGCTGATCGAGCAGCTCCTGTTCGGGGTGCAGGAAGCCCATCGCGAGCAGCACCAGCTGGGCGGGCAGCTCGCGCTCGGTGCCCTCCACCGGCGCGAACGGCGGCGCGGGTTGGGCTCGGGCGATGTGCAGAGCGGCCACGCCGCCGTCCGCGTCGCCGCTGAAGCGCGTGGTCGTCACCGCGTAGTCCTGCTCCCCCACCCCCTCCTCGCGCGCCTCCTCCATCGCGTAGCTGAGGCGGTACTTCAGCGGCCACTCCGGCCACGGGGTGCGATCGTCGGGGCGGCGCGGCGGGGGCTCGGGCAGCAGCTCCAGCTGCACGATCGATACGGCTCCCTCGCGCAGTGCGTTGCCGACGCAGTCCGCGCCGGTGTCCCCGCCGCCGATCACCACCACGTGCTTGCCGGCGGCGGTAATGGACTCCGCCCCGTCGGCCAGGTGAGTGGCGGTGGGGTCGGTGACCAGGGCCGAGCTGGAGTCGGCAACCGGGGCTGGACGGGTGGCAGTCGCGGAGGACAGCGCTCCATCCGCGGTGACTCCTCCCCCACCGACGGATGCGAGCTCCCGCGCGATGAGGCGGTTGCGCTGGTAGAGGTAGTCCATCGCGAAGTGGATCCCCCGCAGCTCGCGCCCCGGGACGGGCAGGTCGCGGGGCACGCGCGAGCCGGTGGCGAGCACCACCGCGTCGAAGCTTGCATGCAGCTCTCCCACGGTGAGGTCGCGCCCGACGTCCACTCCGCAACGCAGCTCCACGCCCTCCTCCACCAGTTGCTGCACGCGACGCTCCACGACGCGCTTCTCGATCTTGAAGTCGGGCACGCCGAAGCGCACCAGCCCGCCGGCGGCCTCATCGCGCTCGAACAGCGTCACGTCGTGCCCCGCGCGGCGCAGTTGCTGGGCGGCCGCCATGCCGGCGGGGCCGCTGCCGACGACAGCGACGCTTTGGCCGGTGAGACGCCGCGGCGAGGGCGGCTCGGCTTTGATCCAACCCTCCGCGAAAGCACGCTCAACGATGGCGTGCTCGATCTGTTTGATCGTCACGGCGTCGCCCTCGCGAATCTCCAGCACGCACGCCGCCTCGCACGGAGCGGGACAGAGACGCCCGGTGAAGTCGGGGAAGTTGTTGGTCGCATGCAATTGCGCGATCGCCTCACGCCAGCGGTCGCGGTAGACGAGGTCGTTCCAGTCGGGGATCAGGTTGCCCAGCGGACAGCCGTTGTGGCAGAAGGGCACCCCGCAGTCCATGCAGCGGGCGCCCTGCTCGCGCAGCTCCGGCTCGGGGCGCACCACCATGAACTCGCGGTAGTCGCGGGCGCGCTCGTGAGCGTCGCGATAGGGCACGCCGCGACGCTCGATCTGCAGGAAGCCGCCTAGCTTGCCCATCAGTGGTTCGTCCTGTGAACCACTTGGCGCTTGGGCGAGCGAAAACCGAGCCTGCCGCGGACGCAGGGAGGGGACAGTGGTACCACCACGGACCCGACCGAGGACAAAGGCAGGCGAAGGTTTGCAGCCGATCCAGGCGACATGGGGTTTGCAGGACGGACCACTACGCCGCCGCGACTCCCTCGGCCTGCTCCTCTTCCGCGGCGAGCTCCGCCAGCACCCGCTTGTAGTCGCGGGGCATCACCTTCACGAACGCCCCCCGCGCGAGCAGCTCCTCCCACTCGGCGAGCACGCGCCGTGCCACCGGGGAGTCAGTGCGTTGCTCGTGCTCGGCGACCATCGCGCGCAGCTCGACCGCGGAATTAGATCCCGCCCCACCCAGCGCTTCGAAGTCCACCATGCCCATGTTGCAGCGCTTCGCGAAGGCGCTCTCCTCGTCGAGCACATACGCGACCCCACCGCTCATGCCGGCGGCGAAGTTGCGTCCCGTAGGGCCCAGCACCACGACGCGACCGCCGGTCATGTACTCGCATCCGTGGTCGCCCACGCCCTCCACCACCGTCCACGCGCCGGAGTTGCGTACCGCGAAGCGCTCCCCGGCGAGGCCACGGAAGAAGGCCCTGCCGGCGGTCGCCCCGTAGAGCACCGTATTGCCCACGATCACGTTGCGCTCGGCGACGAAATCCCCACTCATGCTCTCGCGTGGACGCACCGCGATCACCCCGCCGGAAAGGCCCTTGCCGGCGTAGTCGTTGGCGTCACCATGCAGTGTGAAAGCCACCCCCGGCGCCAGCCAGCCGCCAAAGCTCTGGCCGGCGGAGCCCTCGAAGTCGACCATGATCGAGTCCGCCGGAAGCCCCTCGGCGCCATGCGCGCGCGCAATGTGGCTGGAGAGGATCCCGCCCACGCAGCGGTTGACGTTGCGGATCGGCAGCTGCATCGACACTCGCTCTCCACGTTCGATCGCCGGCCCGGCGCGCTCCACCAGCTGCCAATCCAGCGCGTCCTCGAGCACCGGCGGAGGCGGCTGCACGCGGCGGCGGGGCTTGGATTCGGAGCCATCCCCCTCGAGGTTCTCCAGGTGGGCGGGGTCCAAATCCACGTAGGTGAGAATGTGTGTGAGGTCCACGCCACGGGCCTTCCAGTGGTCGATCGCGGGGCCGGCTTCCAGCAGGTCCACCCGGCCGATCGCCTCATCGAGCGAGCGCAGCCCCAGCGAGGCGAGGAGCTCCCGAACTTCCTCGGCGACGTAGAAGAAGAAGTTGACGACCTGCTCGGGCGTCCCCTGGAAGCGCTTGCGCAGCTCGGGGTCCTGGGTGGCGATCCCCACCGGGCACGTGTTGAGGTGACAGGCGCGCATCATGATGCAGCCGGTCGCGATCAGCGGGGCGGTCGAGAAGCCCATCTCGTCGGCCCCCAGCAGCGCCGCAATCAGCACATCGCGGCCGGTCTTCAGCTGCCCGTCGGTCTGCACCACGATCCGCGAACGCAGCTCGTTGAGCAGCAGCGTCTGTTGGGTCTCGGCGAGGCCGATCTCCCACGGCACGCCGGCGGATTGGATCGAGGAGAGCGGCGAGGCGCCGGTGCCGCCGTCGTGTCCTGCTATCAGCACGCGGTCGGCGTTGGCCTTGGAGACGCCCGCCGCCACCGTGCCGACCCCGACCTCGGAGACAAGCTTCACCGACACCTGCGCCTGCGGGTTGGCGCAGCGCAGGTCGTAGATCAGCTGCTTGAGATCCTCGATCGAGTAGATGTCGTGGTGGGGCGGCGGTGAGATGAGCCCTACGCCGGGGGTGGTGTGGCGGATCGAGCCGATGTACTTGTCCACCTTGTGACCCGGCAGCTGGCCGCCCTCGCCGGGCTTCGCGCCCTGTGCCATCTTGATCTGCAGCTCGTCGGCGTTGACGAGGTAGTGGATCGTCACCCCGAAACGCCCCGAGGCGACCTGCTTGATCGCCGAGCGGCGCCGGTCGCCGTTGGGGTCGGGCAGGAAGCGCACCGGGTCCTCGCCGCCCTCGCCGGTGTTGGAGCGCCCCCCGAGGCGGTTCATCGCAATCGCCAGCGTCTCGTGCGCCTCGCGCGAGATCGACCCGAGGCTCATCGCGCCGGTGCAGAAGCGCCTGACGATCTCCTTCGCCGGCTCGACCTCCTCCAGCGCGATCGGCTCACGGCCGGCTCTCCCCAACTCCAGCAAGCCCCGCAGGGTCGCCCGGCGCGCAGCGTCGTCGTTGACCGCGCGCGCGTACTCGCGGTATCTGGCGAAGGCGGGACTCTCACGCACCGACGCGTGCGCCTGCTCGTCCCCGGCGAGCGCGGCGCCCACCTGCGCGTCGTCGGTGGCACGCACGGCGTGCTGCACAAGCGCGATCGTCTCGGGGTTCCAGATGTGGCGCTCGCCGTCGCGCCGCCACGCATACACCCCGCCCACAGGGAGGATGTCATCGGACGATTGGGTCCCACCCACCCAGGCACGGGCGTGGCGCTCCAGTGCCTCCTGGGCGAGCTCGGGCAGGCCGATGCCGCCGATGCGGGAAGCGGTGCCGGTGAAGTGGCGGTCGATCAGCTCGCGGGAGAGGCCCACCGCCTCGAAGATCTGCGCGCTTCGGTAGGACTGGATCGTGGAGATCCCCATCTTCGAGATCGTCTTTAGCAGCCCTTTGCCGATCGCCTTGACGACGTTCTGCGACGCTTCCTCGGAGGTGAGCGTGGTCGCGGCGGAGCCGTTCGCCGGGCGCTCGATCAACCCTCGGTAGGCGAGCTCGTCGAGCGTCTCCAGCATCAGATAGGGGTTGACCGCGCTCACCCCGTAGCCGATCAGCGTGGCGAAGTGGTGCACCTCGCGGGGCTCGCCCGACTCCAGCACGATCCCGGCACGCAGGCGGGTGCCCTCGCGCACGAGGTGGTGGTGCACGGTGGAGACCGCCAGCAGCGAGGGGATCGGCGCACGCAGCGGCCCGAGCGAGCGGTCGGAGAGGATCAGGATGTTGACGCCCTCGGCGATCGCCTCCTGCGAGTGCGCGCAGAGGCGATCGAGCGCCCGCTCCATGCCCGCGGCGCCCTCGGCGATCGGCCAGGTGATGTCGAGCGTGCGCGCGGAGAACTCGTCGTGGGCGACGTGGCGCAACGTCTCCAGCTCGCGGTTGAGCAGGATCGGTTGGCGCAGGATCAGCTTGTGGGCGTGCTCGGGCGTCTCGTCGAAGAGGTTGCGCTCGGTGCCGAGTGAGGTCGCGAGACTCATCACGATCTCCTCGCGGATCGGGTCGATCGGCGGGTTGGTGACCTGCGCGAACAGCTGCTTGAAGTAGGAGAACAGCGGCGGCGCCTGGTCAGAGAGCACCGCGAGCGCGAGGTCGTTGCCCATCGAGCCAACCGGCTCGGCCCCGTCGCGCGCCATCGGCGTGAGCAGCACGCGCAGGTCCTCCTGGGTGTAGCCGAAGGCGCGTTGGCGGGCGTGCAGCGGCTGGTCGGAGATCGTCACCGCCTCCGACGGGGGGAGGTCGTCGAAGTGCACCGAGTTGCGCACAAACCACTCGCCGTAGGGCCGGCGCGTAGAGATCTCCCGCTTGACCTCGCCATCCTCGACGATGCAGCCCCGCTCGAGGTCGACGAGGAACAGCTTGCCGGGCTGCAGCCGCCCTAGGCGCCTGACGCGCTCCGGCGGAATGTCGAGCAGACCGATCTCCGAGCCGAGCACGACGAGGCCGTCGACGGTCTCCACCCAGCGCCCCGGCCGCAGGCCGTTGCGGTCGAGCGTGGCGCCGATCACGCGCCCGTCGGTGAACGCCACCGACGCCGGCCCGTCCCACGGCTCCATCAGGCAGGAGTGGAAGGCGTAGAAGCCCTTCAGCTCCTGCGGCAGGTCCTCGCGTTCGCGGTAGGCCTCGGGGATCATCATCATCACCGCGTGCGGCAGCGAGCGCCCGGCGAGCATCAGCAGCTCGAGCACGCGGTCGAAGGTCGCGGAGTCCGAGTCGCCGGCCTTGGCGATCGGCAGGATCTTGTGCAGGTCCTCGCCGAACAGCTCGCTCTGCAGCTCCGACTCGCGGGCGCGCATCCAGCTGACGTTGCCCATCACCGTGTTGATCTCGCCGTTGTGGCAGATCACGCGGTAGGGATGGGCTAGCTCCCAGCTCGGGAAGGTGTTGGTGGAGAAGCGCGAGTGCACCAGCGCCATCGCACTCTTGGCGCGCGGGTCGCGCAGGTCGGGGTAGAAGCCGGCGAGCTGGTTGGAGACCAGCATGCCCTTGTAGTTGATCGTGCGCGAGGAGCTCGAGGTCACGTACATGCCGGGCGGACGGGCATCCGCATCAGACAGCTCGCAGACGCGGCGGATCACAAAGAGCTTGCGCTCGAACGCGTCCTGGTCGAAGGCCCCGTCGGGATGTCCGTCCTCCCCACCGGCGTGTACCCCACCGGTTCCCAACCCGGCCACGGCAAGAGGTGCGTCGGACGCTCCGGCGGGAACCGACGCAGGTGGACCCACAGGCAGCTGGCCCGCCCCCACGAACAGCTGCCAGATCGCGGGGCGGCAGACGCCCGCTGTGCGTCCCGTGCAGGCGGTGTCCACCGGCACCTCACGCCAGCCGAGCACCCGCTGGCCCTCAGCGCGGGTGGTGCTCTCGAGCAGCTCCCGAAGGCGCTCGCGCTCGTCCTCCTCGAGCGGGAAGAAGCACATCAGCACCCCGTAGCGGCCGGGCGGCGGCAGGTCGAAGTCCACGACGGCCCGCAGCAGCTCGTCTGGCATCTGCATGAGGATCCCCGCGCCGTCGCCGGTCGTGGGGTCGGCTCCGGAGGCGCCGCGATGCTCGAGGTTCTCGAGCGCCTCGATCGCCTGCGCGATCACCTCGTGAGAGGGCGTGTTGTCCAGGCGCGCCACCATTCCCACGCCGCACGCATCGTGCTCGAAGCGAGGGTCGTAGAGGCCAACGGCCGTGGGCGGCTGCTTGGTGTGCGAAGTCATGGCAGTGCTCCTGGGAGGGCCGTGCCTCCCGCACAGACGGGTCTGCCCGTGCAGGCGGTGAGGGCACCTGAGGCGGAGGCTGAAGCGTAGCAGTGGATTGGGGGGCGAGTGGGCTCTCAGAGGAGTCACGCACCCGCCCGTGTATGCGTCCACCCCCCTCGCGGATCCGCCTCGGAGATCCGGCCGGAAGGCACTCATTCCTCCCGACCGCCCACAAGCCAGGCTCAGCAGGACCTACGCATTGGCGTAGCGTTCGGGGAGGGCGCCTACCGGTCGTGCGTCCAGCCCTCCACGCGTTCGCCCGGCGGCTCGCGTATCCTCACCGGAGGCAGCGTACATCAGTTACTTCAAGCGCGGCATGGGCCGTGGCCGAGAGGTGGTCGATGTGTGAAAACCGCGCTGGCAGGGCACCATCACCCAAGACGAGGATCCGCGCACGCGCCACACTGGGAGACGCCCCACAGATGATGACCCCCGATATGCAGATCGCCCTGCCGGCGCGCGCGGAGAACATCGCGATTGTGCGCCACGCCTTCGGAGCGCTGGAGGATGCCTACGCGCTCGACGCCCAAACCCTTTCGGACATCCGCCTGGCCGTGACGGAGGCATGCACGAACGTTGTCGTCCACGCCTACCCGGACGGCAGCGAGGGTCCGATGGAGGTGTTCGCCACGCTGCTCGGGGATGAATTGACGGTGGTGGTCAGAGACGAAGGCACCGGCATCGGCCCGCGGCCGGACAGCCCCGGCCTGGGACTCGGCCTGCCATTGATCGCCTCACTCACCGAGAGCGTGCAATTGGGGCGCGACGATGAGGAGCGCACCGAGGTGCGTATGACGTTCTCTCTCTCCGGCACCCCCCACCACTACGACGACCCACCCTCTGAGGCCATCTTCGGCGCGGCCGACTCCTCGGGGGCCTCGTCGTGAGCGAGGAGCCGCACAGCCCCGAGCGCGGCGCACGCGACAGCATGCAGCTGGAACGCGACGACACGGTCGACATCGTGCAGCTGGAACGCGAGGAGCCTGCATACGAGAGCTCGGCGTCGCTGCGTTTGGCCAAGGGCCCGCTGGTGGGGCCGGTGCTCTGCAGGGTGGTATCGATCGTGCTTGCACGGGCGAACTGCCCGATGGATCGCATGGATGACGTGATGCTGATCTGCGATGCGCTCAGCGCTCACGCCCCCACACACGCCGCTGACGGTCATCTCGCATTCGCGGTGAGCGCACGGGGAAGGCAGTTCGAGCTGCGTGTCGGGGAACTCGAAGAGCGGTCCGCGAGCAAGCTGGTCGGAGATGCGGTGTTGCCCGGAGTGGGCAGTGTGTTGGAGCGGATGACCGACGAGCTACGCATCGAGCCCGCCCCGGACGGCACCGGCGAGGAGCTGGTTCTGGGACTGTTTTTTTAGCCGTTGCGCTCGGGCTACTCGTGCTGCGCTGAGGCTTCGTGCCGCGCGGGGGTTGCTACTTCGTGCTGCGCTGAGGCTGCTTCGTGCCGCGCGGGGGTTGCTTCGCCTTGCGTTTCGCCGGGGCCTTGGCGGCTTTGGCGGGAGGTGCGCCGTCCACGGAAAGCACCTCCTCTTCCCGCGCGCGGCGGGCGCGCACCTGTTCGATGCTGGCCTCCAACGCGCTCATCAGATCGGGCGCCTCCAGGGGTAGATCGCGCGCGGGCGGTTCGAGCACCACCTGCTCGCCGCTGGCCTTGCGATCGATCAGGTCGAGTAGTGCCTCACGGTAGGTGTCACGATAGTTGGCCGGGTCGAAGGGCCGGGCGATCGAATCGACCAGCCGGTGGGCGATCTCCAGCTCATTGTCGCTGAGCTCGACGTGGTCTTCGTGCAGCTCGTGCAGTTCGGAGGTGGGCACCACTTCGTCGCCAAAGTTCATCGTGGTCATCACCAGGGCGTCCTCGCGCGGGTGGATCGCGACGAGCTGCTGGCGGGAGCGCAACACAACGCGCCCGATTGCGACCTTGTCGGTGTCGCGCATTGCCTGCAGCAGCAGCCGATAGGAGCGCGCGCCGCCGCGATTGGGCACGAGGTAGTAGGGGCGATCGAAGAGGATCGGGTCGATCTCCTCCATCTGCACGAAATCCTCGATCTCGATGGTGCGCGTGAACGCCGGTTCGAGCGCGGCGAACTCCTCGGCCTCGATCACCACATGGCGCCCCGGGGCGATCTCGTAGCCTTTGACGACCTCGCTGAAGGGGACCTCCTCCTCCTCGGCGGCGCAGAAGCGCTTTTGCACGATGCGCGCGTGGTCGGTGGCGTGCAGCTGGTGGAAGCGCACGCTGCGCTCGCTCACGGCGGTGTAGAGCTTGACCGGCACGCTCACCAAGCCGAAGGTCAACGTCCCTTTCCACATCGAACGGGCCATCTTCACAGTGTGACCCCCTTACGCAAGCGATGTCAAGCGGTGTCAGCGATCCTGCGCCACCCGTCCTACTCGCCACCGGCCCCGGCGCGCATGCGCCCGAGCGCTTGGCGGATGAGGCGGGAGACCTGCATCTGCGAGACACCGATGCGTTCCCCGATCTCGGCCTGCGTGAGATCCTCGGCGAAGCGCAGCTGCAGCACGAGTCGCTCGCGGGGCGTGATCCGCGCCAGCAGCGGCTCGAGGATGGCGTGCTCCTCCGCACGCCGGAAGCCATCCTCCTCCGTGCCAAGTGTGTCGGCGATGCTTTCCCCCGCTTCCTCCCCTCCGAGCGCCGCGCGCGGCGCGTCAAGCGAAGTGGCACGGTAGGCGGCTGCGGCCTCCAGCGCATCGAGCACCTGCTCCTCGGAGGCATCGACGGCGCGTGCGATCTCGCTCACCGAGGGCGAGCGGCGCTGACCTACTGAGAGACCTGTGATCGCGCGGTCGACGCGCAGCGCGAGCTCCTGCAGGTCGCGGGGGACGCGCACCGACCAGGTGCGGTCACGGAAGTGGCGCTTGAGCTCGCCGAGGATGGTGGGGACGGCGTAACTGGAGAAGACGACCTCCCGCTTCACGTCGAAGCGGTCGATCGCCTTGATGAGGCCTAGCGACGCCACCTGCACGAGGTCTTCCAGCGGCTCCTCGCCGTGCTGGTAGCGGCGGGCGAGGCGACGGACGAGCGGCAGGTAGCGTTCGATCAGCAGCTCACGGGCGTGCCTATCGCCGTGCTGACGCGCACGTGCGAACAGCTCAGCGTCAGAGGCGTTCGCATGTGTACCCTCGGCGGTCGCGGATCGGCCAGCCGCCGTTCCCTGACCGCTCACGGAGGGTGTCGGCCTCATTCCACGAGCATAGCCGTACGTAGGAATCCGTCATGCAGGACGCTCCCGAGCGTCGCCGGGCTGTTCAGCCAGCAGCGAGCTCTCGCGCCGTCCCCGCCGGCGAAGGGGAGATCGGCCACGGGACGCTCGAGCGTACCGGCGAGCGCGGGCAGCTCGGGCACCAGCGCGGGGGCCAGCCAATTGATCGGCGCCCCACCGGACCAGCGCTCGAAATCGCACGAGCCGCTCAGCAGCAGGCGCTCGCGGGCTCGGGTAATCCCGACGTAGAGAATCCGCTCCTCCTCGGCCGACTCGGCACGCCGGCGCTCCTCGCAGAGCTCCTCGTAGCGCAGGCAGGCCACCGACGCAGACCCATCGAGGCGCGCCAAGCGAAGACCGACGCGCTCGCCGTCGACCAGCAGGTCGGGAGGCGTGCCGTTGCCGACGCGGCCGAGGTCGGCGAGACACACGACCGGGAACTCGAGGCCCTTGGCGGCGTGAATCGTCATCAGGCGCACCGCGTCGGGCTCGGAGGCGGTGGGAGCGTGAGGCTCGGAGCTCTCGGCGTACGCGCGGCGCTGCGCAACGTGGTCGAGAAAGCCCCGCAGGTCGCGCCCCTCCGCGGCCTCGAAGCGGCGAGCGAGACGCAGCAGCTTATGGATGTTGGCCAACCGTCGCTCGCCCCACGGGAGGGAGAGCACATGCTGTTCATAGCCACTGTGGGCGATCGCGCGCAGCAACAGCTCGGCGGGGCTGCGCGTCGGGGCCGCACTACGCTCGGCCGCGAAGCGCTCGGCGAAGCGCCACAGGCGCTCGCGGTCTGGGGCGGAGAGGTGGGCGTAGAGCCCGTCCTCGGCGACCACCTCGCCCTCGTCCATACCAACACCCTCCACGCCTCGAATCTGTGTGGTCGAGCCCGCCGAGTCTTGCTCCACCATGCCCCCACCCTGCGTGCCCTCGGCTCGGCCCGCCGCACGCGCGATCGTCGCCCACACCCCGGCCCCTTCCGCCCGGGCCTGCAGCGCCACCAGCGCGAGACCGTCGCTCGAGATGCCCACCAGCGGGGAGGCAAGCGCGGAGTAGAGCGCCAGCTCGTCGAGGGGGTTGGCGAGTACGCGCAACCACGCCAGCAGGTCGCCGACCTGCTGGTGGCCCCAAAAGCTGCCGACGGCCGCGAGCGTGCGCAGGCCACACTCCTCCAGCGCCCGCTCATACACAGGCAGATCGGTGGCAGCGCGCAGCAGCACCGCCACATCCCCGGCCACCGCCTGCCCGCCTGCGACGAGCTCGGCGACCCGTTGCGCCAGCAGGCGCGCTTCGGCCTGACGCCAGAGGGTCGCCGGCGGCAGCGCCCCGGCGATGCGCTGGGCGTGAGGCGACTCCGCCCAGCCGTTCCTCTCGGTGAGCAGCAGCTCGATCGACGGCGTGTCTTCGTGACCTTCGTCGCGCGCGGCGATCAGCGGCGTGTAGGCATCCCCGAAGCGCTCGCCGAAGATGCCGTTGACCGCCGCAATCAGCGGTGGTCGGCTGCGGAAGTTGTGGGCCAACGCGATCGCGGCCCCCTTGGCGTGCAACGCGCGGCGACGCTCACGGAAGATCTCCACCTCGGCGTGGCGGAAGCCGTAGATCGATTGCAGCTCGTCGCCGACCGTGAAGAGGTTGTCGCGCTCCAGCAGCTCCAGCAGCGCGAGCTGGCGGCGGTTGGTGTCCTGGAACTCGTCCACCATCAACAACTCGATGCGCTCCGACCACGCGCCGCGCACCCCCTTGTGGCGCTCCAGCAGATCGCGAGCGCACAGCTCGAGGTCGTCGAAGTCCAGGGCGGGCACACAGCCCGAAGGGCTGGGTCGGGCATGCTTGAGCGCCGCATAGCCGTCGCCGAACTCGACCAGGATCTCGCCCAACAGCGCACATGCTTGGAACGCCTCCAGCTCCAGCGGGTCCTCGGCCACCGTGTCCCGGTGGGGCAGCAACTCGACATCGAACAGCGAGGGCTGCATCGGAGGTGGAGCGGGCTCCGAGTGCTCCGACATCAGCCAGTCGGGCAGCGCCGGCCTGCTCACCCCGCGGCTGCGCTGTTCGGCGTACACGCCCAGCACCATTCGCTGTACGCGGTCGGCGCCGTAGGCAGCTAGCAACTCGACTGTGCCCTGACGACGCTCGCTGGCCGAAACGGGGATGCTGGCCGAACGGGGAATGAGAGCCGAAGGCGAGTGTCTCCCCGCTTCGGCCAGGAGCGTGGCGAGGGCACGGCGAAAGGCCAGCTGGCGCAGCCGCCCCGCGCCGGCCTCGTCGAGGATCGCGAACTCGGGGTCGAGGCCGGCGGTGAGGGCGTGGATGCGCAGCAGTCGTGCGCAGAAGCCGTGGAAGGTGCCGATCGGGGCACCCTCGGTGTCACGCGCGGCCTCGCGCTCGCCCAGCTCCAACAGGCGCGCGCGCACCCGCTCGCGCAGCTCCGCGGCGGCGCGCTCGGTGAAGGTGATCGCCAGGATCCGCGCCGGGGCGATGCCGTCCTCGCGCACCGCCCGCACGAAACGCTCGACCAGCACCGAGGTCTTGCCGCTGCCGGCCCCCGCGGCAAGCAACAGCGGACCGCGGCGGCGCGCCGCCGCCTGCTCCTGCTCGGCCGTGAAAGTCGAGGCTGCAGGAATCTCGACGCTCGGGGTTCTCCTCGCAATGGATGGCGGATCCGGAGTGGTAGGGACGTGAGCCCTCAACGGTCGCACCGGCAGATCGACGGGTACATACATCCGCGGCCGCCGAACCCGCAGGTGGCGGGGCGCGACTCCAGCTGCCCCGCGCGCGCCTCGGCGGCAGCGGTGCGGGCTGCAGCGAGGATCGCCTCCACCATCTCCCGCACCTCCGCGGCCGGGCGGGCGTCGCCCCGCACGCACTCGAGCGCCACGCCCTCCCCGCCGGCGAGCACCCCCCGCGCGCGCAGGTCGCGGCCGGAGAGCGGTTGGTAGAAGCCTCCCGCCACGCGCGCGCCCAACAACTGCTCCACCGCGCGCATGTATAGGGCGATCTGGAAGCTGCGCTCGCCGAGCCAGCGGTCGGGCGGAGCGGGGGAGCCGCTCTTGTAGTCGTACACCACGGCCTCTCCCCCCGGTGCGAGGTCCACGCGGTCGATGAAGCCCCGCACCAGCACACCCTCGCCGAGGTCCAGCGGTGGCAGCACCCCAGGGGACTCATCTGGCGACCGCCCCCCCACCCCGGGCTCCCGTGGGGTCGACACTCCCTCGGCGAGGTCCGGGCGGCTCCTTTGATTCGTCAGTGACTCCACCACCGGAGACTCGGACGCCTGGTTGAGAAAGCCGAAAGGCAGCTCGAGATAGGTCGGCTCCAACTGGCTCGGGGAGTCTTGCTGGGCCAGGTCGAGCTGGCCGACATCCGCACGATCGCCGCACTCCGCGGCGTACTCAAGGTAGCGCTCCAGGTCGGCCTCCAGGCGCCGGCGGACCCCGGGTACGCGCTCGGGCACCGTGGAGAGCGGATGCTCGCGCTCGTGCTCTTGCAGCGCAGCATGAAGCAGCTCACGCGCGCGGGGCAGCCGCTCGGTGGTGAGACGCGCGGAGCCGGTGGCCTCCCGCAGACGCTCAAGCGTCTGGCGCAGCGCCGCGTGCGCGAGGCCCCCGCGCGCGAGCGGCTCGGCCTCGGGCTCGAGGTCGCGCGCCCCCAACATCCGCTCCACGAACCACTGAACCGGGCAGCCCGTCCACGATTGCAAGCCGGACGCCGACCACAATCGCTGCTCCCCCAGATCGGCCAGCACGCGCGGATCGCGCAAAGGCCCGATCCCCTCCTCCGGCCGGGCAGCGGGCTCGGTGGGGGCGCACGAAGAGACCTCGCCCAGCGCCCGCCGCGCATGCGTCTGGTGTGGATCTCCCGCGATGAGGTCGCGGATGTCGTCCACGAACAGCGAGCGGGCGGCTGGCACGCCATCGTCGTCGGCCGTGTGCCAGCTCAGCACCAACAGCTCCCACGGGCGTGAGATCGCCGCGTACAACAGGTAGCGCTCCGCCGCCAGCGTTTGTCTGGAATCCCCACCCACCCCGAGGCGCAACCCCGAGGCTTCCGCGAGCCCGCGGCGCTCCTCCTCGGAGAGGTAGGGCTCGGGTCGCGCGGGGGCGGGGAAGACGCCCTCTTGCAGGCCGCACAGGAACAGTGCGCGCACCCGACGCGCGCGCAGGGCAAGCGGATCGAGCACCGCCACCGCCTCCGGGATCCCGGAGGGCTCCTCCCCCACGACCACCTCCAGCCCCCGCAGCAGCGCGATCAGCTCGTGCGCGTCCGGCGCCAGCTGGGGGGCCGAGCGGGCCAGCTCGCCCAGCTCCTCCAGGGCCTCCAATCCGACGGCCAGCGCGCGCGCCTCGTGCTGCTCGGAGGCGACCGATGCCTGCGCTGCATGCGCCTCACTGGGCGCCGGCGATCCGACCCCATCGCCCGTGGTGGGCACCTGCGGCGCGTAGCCCAGCCGCCCGAGCTCCGCGGCCGTGCACTCGATCAGCGCCGCGGGATTGCGCTGCGCCGCTTCTCGCAACCGGTCGAGCGTCTCCAGCGGCCAGTGCTCGGCCTCCCACAGCGCACGCGCCCACGCCGCGCTGGCCGAAACGGGGATTCGGGCCGAAGGCCCGTGTCTCCCGGCTTCGGTCACTCCGGCGCGCCGCGCTCGCCACTCCAGCTCGTCCACGAGCTCCGAGCTGCACAGCACCCCTGGGGCACGCAGCCAGGCCAGCAGGTCGCGCAAGCCGTCGCCATCGTCGGCCATCTCAGGGAAGGCAGCTTTCAACAGACCCAGCAGCGCGCGGCCCGTGGCGGTGCTCGCGAAGGAGAGCCGCCGCCGCAGCGCAAAGGGGATGCGGCGAGCGCGGAAGACCTCCCCCAGCAGCTCCGCGATCGTCTCCGGAGAACGGTGCGCGACGGCAATCTCCCCGGGCGGCACCCCGCGCTCCAGAAGCCCGCAGACCTCCTCCGCGACCAGCTCCAGCTCGGCGCGTTCCCCGCCCCCTTCCAGCAGCCGCAGCGCCTCTCCCGCGGGCACGGGCGCGGGGGCGTCGGGCTCGAAGATGTGGCGCTCCAGGTGGTGCAGCGCCGCACGGGCGCCGGGCGCGTAGTGATCGGCGCGGGACGGAAGAGAGAGATGCTCGGCGGCGAGCGGCAGCAGGCGCTGGAAGGTGTCGCCGCGGCTGGCGAACGCCGCGCGGCCGGGCTCGTAGGTGAGCGAGACCGTCACCGGCGCCCCCACCACGGCGCCCAGCGTCTCGATCGCGTCCAGTTGCAGCCGCGCGAAGTCGTCGAAGCCGTACAGCAGCACCGGCGTGGTACCCCACAGCGCGGGGGTGCGGCGCAGCGCATCGAGCGCACGGGTTGCCTGCCGCTCGAGACTGACGCGGGCGGGTCGCAGCCGCTCCAGGCCGCGGCGGTACCTCTCGAACAGCTCTCCCAGCCGGCGTGCGTGGGGGGCGTACCCTGGATCCGTCTCGGCCCATGCAGCGAGCGCACTGCGCAGGCGCGCGGGCGTCACCCGCTCCACCTCCAGCTCCTCCACCAGCGCCGCCAGGGAACGCACCACACCCGCGGTGGGGGGCGCTTGCCGGGTGATGCGCTCACCTGCGCGGGGACGCCCACCGGCGATGGCGCGCTCTTCGCCCGCTTTGTGCAGCACCGCAGCAAGCGCCCGTTCGCGAGCCAGCCGGCCGAGCGGGCGCTTGGCGGAGCCGACTCGACGGAGCACCTCGGCGAGAAGACCCTGGAAGTGCTCCACGCGGGCCCCCGCCCCGCTCCCCCCGAGGGGGTGCTCGGCGCGTCGCTCAAACGCAGGCTCGGCCCGGGCGAGCTCCAGCCGATAGCGCTCCACGTCGGCGAGGGTGGGCACGACCAACATCGGCGGCTTCCCGCGTGCGCGGTGGGCACGCAACGCATCCATCACCACCCCGGCCTTCCCCGCGTTGGCGGGCCCCGTAATCAGCGTGATGGGCATGGTCGCCCATAGTGGCGCACCTGCCCGACACCACAGACGCCGCGACCGATCAGCTCTCAGCCACCGCGGCGACGGCCTCGGCCTCGGCCGCCACAGGCTCCGGCGCCTCCGCGGCGGGCTCGCCGGCGACCGTCTCGTGGTCGGGCGGCTTGGCCCCGGCCTTGGCCCAGGCCTCGTTGAACTCCACGCGCCATTTGCCGTCGGGCATCTGCTGGAGCGCGAGATGGGAGCGGAAGGAGCGCCCGGAGCGCCCCTTGAAGCCGCTGACGGGACGGGCGGTGTAGCCGGTGCGGATCAGCTCGCGGGCGACCGCGAGCGGCAGGGTCTTGCCCGCTTTGGACTTCCAGATCACGAAGCCGCAGCCGGGGTCGTTGCGCGCCCAGCAGGAGTAGCCCTTGCGGTTTTCGACGATCGGGTGCCCGCAGATCGGGCAGGGGCCGAGGGTGGCTTTGGGGATGCGAACGTCTTTGAGCGCCTCGTCGAGCATTTTCACCGTCTCCCCGGCGAAGCCGGCGATGTCCTTCATGAAGTGCTCGCGCGAGTCCTCGCCGCGCTCGATCGCGTCCAGGCGGTGCTCCCACCGGCCCGTCAGTTCGGGTGAGGTGAGGGGGTGGCGGCCGAGCAGGCGCACGACGTTGAGGCCCTTCTCGGTGGCGACCAGCGAGCGCCCGTCGCGCTCGATGTAGCCGACTGTGATCAGCCGCTCGATGATCGCGGCACGCGTGGCGGGGGTGCCGATCCCGGACTCCTTCATCGCCTCGCGCAGCTCGTCGTCGTCGACCAGCTTGCCGGCGGTCTCCATCGCGCCGAGCAGCGAGGCGTCGGAGTAGCGGCGGGGGGGCTTGGTCTCCTTGGCGAGGCTCTTGATCTCGCGCGTCTGTACGTGCTCGTCCTCGATCAGGCGGGGGAGCAGCTGGTCGGTGCCCTCGTCTTCCTCTCCCATACGCTGCTCGCCGCCGACGACGCCCTGGCCGTAGACGCCGCGCCAGCCGGGCACGATCAGCAGCTTGCCGCGGGTGCGGAACACGTACTTGCCGGCGCGCTCGCCACCGGCGGCGGGGATCGTCGTCTCCACGCGGGTGTTCTCGAACACCGCCTCGGGGTGGAAGACGGCGAGGAAGCGGCGCACCGCGAGGTCGTACACGCGGCGGTCGTCGTCGGACATGCGATCGACTTTGTGCTCGGTGCGGGTGGGGATGATCGCGTGGTGGTCGGTCACCTTGGCGTCGTTGACCACGCGCCCCAACGGCAGCACGTCGAGCGAGGCCACGTAGGCAGCGCCGGCGGCGTAATCCTTGTTGGCACCAACCAGTTCGGCGGTGGGCTTGATCTCGGGAATCATGTCTTTGGTGAGGTAGCGCGAGTTGGTGCGCGGGTAGGTGAGCGCCTTGTGCTCCTCATACAGCCGCTGGGCGGCGCCGAGCGTGCGCCGCGCGGAGAAGCCGAAGCGGGTGTTGGCGTCGCGCTGCAGCGAGGTGAGGTCGTACAGCATCGGCGCGCGCTCGCGCTGTTCTTTGACGTCGATCTTGGTGATCGTCGCCTGCTTGCCCTCGCACGCCTCGACGATCGCGACGGCTTCCTCCTCGGTCGCCAGCCGCGGTTTGGCGCCCGCGTGGAAGCGGCCTGTATAGACGCGCTCACCGGGGAGGCCGACCTCGCCGTCCTCCGCGGTCACACTGTCCTCAACCTCCCCATCCCCCTTCCCCTCCCCCTCCAGCGGAGCAGCGGCGAAGATCGCATCGACCAGCCAGTAGGGCTCGGGCACGAACGCTTTGATCTCCTCCTCGCGGCGGGTGACGATCGCCAGCGTCGGAGTCTGCACGCGCCCCAGCGAGACGGCCCCGTCGAAGGAGGTGCGCAGGCGGATCGTGGCAGCACGCGTGGCGTTCATGCCGACGATCCAGTCGGACTCCGAGCGCGAGCGGGCGGCCTGCTCGAGCAGCGCCACCTCCGAGGCGGGGCGCAGCGAGGCGAACGCCGCTTTCATCGCGGAGGTCGTCATCGAGTTCAGCCACAGCCGCCGCACCGGCAGCGTCGAGCCGGCCTTCTCGTAGATGTAGGCAAAGATCAGCTCGCCCTCGCGGCCGGCGTCGCAGGCGTTGATGACCTCGCCGACGTCATCGCGGGAGAGCTGGCGGGTGACGACCGACATCTGCTTGCGCGAGCGCTCGTCGCGTACCACCAGCTTGAACCGATCGGGCACGATCGGCAGGTCCTCGATCCGCCAGCGCTTGTATTTGGCGTCGTATTCGTCGGGTTCGGCGAGCTGCACGAGGTGGCCCACGGCCCACGTCACGATGTACTCCTCGGCCTCCAACCAGCCCTCCTCCTTCTTGAAGGTGCCGGGCAGCACGCGCGCAAGGTCGCGCCCGACGGAGGGCTTCTCAGCGATCACGAGGGTCTTTGGCATGGTGGCTCAGAGTAGCGGGTGGGAATCGGGGGGTATCGATCGGGGATCATCCGCTGGCCGAAACGGGGATGCTCGCCATCGGCGAGCGTCCCCCGGCTTCGGTCGCTGTGCGGGCGCCAAGCGCGCCGGCGCGGGGACCTCCATGCCCCGCGAACACGCGTTGTGGGGCGGGTCACAGGGAGTCGCAGAGCCACGCAGCCATCGATCCCGCTGCGCTGGCGAGACCGGCCGCTGCACCGGGCGGGCTCAATCGGAGTCGCACTGCCCGGTGCCGACCGGCGCGCCGGCGTGTTCGAGCTCGCGCGCGGCGGTGGCGTTGGCGACGCCGTACCCCCCGGCCGGCCCGCCCCCCGTGGTGCCCGCGAAGACCGTGGTGAGCACCGTGCCCTGATCGTCCACCACCGGCCCCCCGGAGTTGCCGGGGCGCACCAGCCCGCGCAGCGGCGTGAGCAAGCGCGACACCGACCCCTGACCGTAGGCGTTCTGGGTGAGCACCTGCTCGGTGGCGCCGATGCGCCCCGCCTGCACGTCGAACGGCCCGTTTTCGGGATACCCGAGGATCGCCCCGGCCGTGCCGGAGGTGGGGCTGGGCGCAAGGCTCAGCGTGGGTAGGTCAAGACCCGGCACGCGCAGCACCGCGAGGTCGTAGGTCGGGTCGAACGCGATTGCCTGCGCGGGCAGCCCGGGCGGGCGGCCTTCGACCTCGACCGTGGTGTCGCTCTCCCCCGCGACGACGTGCGCGTTGGTGAGCACCTCTTCGGGCCGCGCCACCCACCCCGACCCCTCGATCGCCAACCCGCAGGCGGTGCCCACCACGCGCACCACGCTACGCGACGCGGCCAGCACCGCGGGGTCGTGGGCGACCTGGGGCGGGGGCGCGGTGAGCGCCGGCAGCGGGCCGGGCAGCGAGGGGATCGGATCCAAACGCGCGAGCGCGTTGAGAATCGGGCCCGAGGGCGGCAGCAGGGCGTTGAGCTCGCTGAGGATCGCCGAGCGCTGGATGTCGGCGCGCAGCTGCGTGGCGGTGGGGATCTGGGCGGCCACGGCGGCAACGATCCACACCACCCCGAGGCCGACGGCAGCGCTGAGCAGCGCGCCGAGCATCCGGTCGAGCAGGCCGGCGCCGGGCACCAACAGGGTGGTACGGCGCAGCCGCCAGCCAACCCCCTCCAGGCCGGTGGCGAGGATCGCCCCGGCGAGCAGCGCCCCCACGAGCCCGAACGCGGGGGCGTAGGGCGAGGCGGAGCCCTGCGGCAGCAGCAGCGGACCGAGGCGGGTGCCGACGAACGCCCCGATCGCAAACCCCCCGAACGACAGCACGCCTACGATGAAGCCCTGGCGCAGGCCGAACAGGCCGAGGATCAGCACGAACAGCAGGATCAGCCAGTCGAGTGTCGTCATTCCCATGTTCTACCGTTCTGCGTCGTGGGAATCCGCACCGGAGACCGGCATTGACTGCCACAACGGTCTCCAACCGCGTGCGGCGAGCGCGGGGCGGGTGGGTTCTGATCATCCTGGCGGCGGTGGCGTTCGTGGTGGGGGCGATCGTGGGAGCCGCGCACTCCTCCGCATCGCCCGCGCCGAACGTGGCGGAGCGCTTCGCGGCCGCGTGGGCGAAGGGCGACTACGCGAGCATGTACAGCGAGCTCGCCCCCGCTTCGCGGCGGGTGGCGTCGCCAAGCGAATTCGCCCAGGTGTACAGGGAAGCGCTGATGACCTCCACCGCCGAGGGCGAGCGTGTGGTGGGATCGCCGCAGGGCGCGGCCGGCGGTGTGGAGGTGGTGGCGACGAGGGTGCGCACGCACCTGTTCGGTACCCTCGCGGAGCGCTTCCGCCTGCCGATCGTGCCAGGCCCGCGCGAAGGCGAAGCGCGCGTGCGGTGGTCGCGCTCGCTCGCCTTCCCCGGCCTGCACGAAGGGGAGCTGCTGAGCAGGCGCACGGCGCTGCCCCCGCGCGCGGCGCTGCTGGCGCGTGAAGGTTCGGTGCTGGCGCAGGGGCCTGCCACCGCCGCTGGGACGCGCTCCTCACCGCTGGGGGCGGCGGCGAGCGCGATCGTGGGCGAAGTGGGGCCGATCCCCTCGGGAAGCCTGCAGGCGCTCCAGGACGAAGGTGTGCCGCCCAACGCGATCGTGGGCGTGAGCGGGCTGGAGCTGGCAGCCGACGCGCGCCTGCGCGGCACCCCGGGGGGCGAATTGCTCGCGGTGCGTAGCGCCAGCGCTACGAGTGGCGGCAGCAGCACAGTGGCCACAAGCAGCGGCACAGTGGCCACAAGCAGCGGCACGGGGGCCACAAGCAGCGGCACGGGGGCCACGAGCAGCAGCCGGGTGCTGGCGCGCGCGAGCGCCCACGCCGGGAGCGCAGTGCGCACCACGATCTCCCCAGCGCTGCAAACAGCGGCGGTGACTGCACTGGGCGGCACGTATGGCGGGGTGATCGCGATGGAACCGGCCAGCGGCCAGGTGCTGGGCGTGGCGGGGATCGGGCTCGACGCACTGCAACCGCCCGGGTCGACGTTCAAGATGATTACGGTGAGCGGCGTGCTGGAAGCGGGCATCGCACGCCCCACCAGCAGCTTCCCCTACGCAACGGCGGCGACGCTCGACGGGGTGCTGCTGCACAACGCCAACGGCGAGGAATGCGGCGGCACGCTGGTGGAGGCGTTTGCGGTGTCGTGCAACTCCGTGTTCTCCCCGCTGGGCGTGAAGCTGGGGGCAGCGCGGCTGGTGGCGATGGCGGAACGGTATGGCTTCAATCACCCCCCCGGGATCGAAGGCGCCGCCGAAAGCACGCTCCCACCGGCCAGCCAGATCCAGGGCGAACTGGCGGTCGGCTCGACCGCGATCGGCCAGGACCAGGTGCTCGCCAGCCCCCTGGAGATGGCGACGGTGGCAGCGACGATCGCCGATGGCGGGCGCCACCCGACCCCGAGCCTGGCCCTCTCGCCCTCGCCCACCCACAGCCCTCCCACGCGCGCGATCAGCGCCGCCACTGCCCGCATGGTGCGGGACATGATGCTCGACGTTGTGCGCTTCGGTACCGGCACCGCCGCGGCGATCCCCGGCGTGGAAGTGGCCGGCAAGACCGGCACCGCCGAACTGAGCACCCCCGCCGCCTGCAACGCCAGCTCCGAACAGAAGCCCACCGAAGGCGAAGCACACTCATCCTCCTCCGAACGCGCCTCCGAATCGAGCAGCTGCGCGGCCGAACAGAACAACCCGAAGAACACCGACGCGTGGTTTGCGGCGTTCGCCCCAGCACTGCACCCGAAGATCGCGGTCGGGGTGCTGATGGTGCGCGACGGCGCGGGCGGGGAAAGCGCGGCGCCGGTGGCGCGGCAGGTGATCGAAGCGGCGCTGCAGGCGGGTGGCTGACGCCGCGGGCGGGCGGTTGAGGCTGCGAGCCGACGACCTACTCTGCGGGCCACTGGCCGAGGAAGCCGGCGAGCCGACACCTACTCTGCGTGCCGGGCCGAGGAAGCCGGCACCGCTGGCCACTGGCCGAGGGTGGAGGTGTATGTATTCTTTTCAAAAGACGTGCGCCATTGCGCACACCTTTTATTTTCTAAACATCCAGTTCCGCGGAAGCCGTCTGCGTGGGATCGCGTGGGTCGACGATCTTAAACGTAAACGGTCGGTTGTCGAGCGATTCGACTTTGATCTTGTACAGCAGCAGCTCGCCCTGCGTGGGCCCGTTCGCGGCGACGGTGTTGAGGGCCGGGATCTGGTTGTTGGCCGGCACGATCCCGCCGCGGTAGGCAAACAGGTTGGCGGGGCCGGGGATGATTGGGCGGTAGACGTTGCCCTGGGTGTCGCTGACCGTGAAGTCGGTGGCGGCGGGATGCGGAACGGTGCTTTCGTTGTAGACCTGCATGAACACCCCAAACCACTCTTCGCCGGGGTTCAGCCTGCTCTGCGCGCGCGTGAGCCCGAGCAGGTAGGAGGAGTCTTCGGTGTTGTAGGGGTTGAGCTGACGTGAGATCTGCACCTGGTAGACGAGCGGCCCGACGTTGAGGTAGGGCGCGTTCTTGCCGCCGCCGCCCGCGTAGGTGCCGGTCGTGACCCGCGTATGCGATTCCCCGCAGGCCCCGAGCGCAAGCGCCGCAAGTACGGCGAACAGGGCCAGGCTCCATACGACCCCACCGCCATCTCTTTGGGCGGGCACTCGGAGCAGCGTTTTGCGAGGGAGGCGGTGCATGCGACGCGGCAGTTTGTCAGAAAAGCGAGGGGCCCGGTGTCCCATAAAGAGGGGCCCGGCTGGCCGGCCTTCGGCCGGCTGCGCCACCCTCTTGGCGACCTCCGACAACTCGCTCCACCCTATTGGGTGCTTTTGGGCCAGCGGCGCCGGGCGGGGGGACATCAATTCACCCACCGGCAACCGTGACGCGCTGGCCGCGCCCCTCGCCGCTCTCGATGATCGAGCGCAGGCGGCGCATCGCCTTGACGTTCTTGCGTCGCAGCCACCCACGCGCCCCGAAGGACTCCATCAGGCGGTCGGAGAGCGTGGAGGGCCGAGTCTCCAGCGTGTACCGCACGCGCGTCGTGTTGCCGGCGCCCGGCGCGAGCTCGTAGACCCCGAGAGTGCGGATGCGGTTGGTCTTGCCGCCGCGCCCCATCTCGACGATGCGGTGCGGAGCCTCCACCTCGACAAAGGTCACGTCGCCCCAGCTGAAGCGGTTCCCCGGGGCGGCCACGCGAAAGCGCGCGCCGGCCCCCCGGCCGACGGAGTTCTCGCGCGTGAGGTGCCAGTCGCGCAGATAGTGGTCGGTGAACTCGGAGTGGTTGGCGATGTCCTGCAGGTAGTCGAACACTCGCTCGCGGGGGGCGTCGATCACGATCGATACGGTAAGCGGGTCCATCGCGCCCGGCAGTTTATCGGGCCACTCCGGACGAAAGCTACGCCGCGCGAGCTGAGGGGCGAGCTGAGGAGCGAGTCGTGAGGCGCTCGGTGGTCGGCAGGGGCGGCCGCACGGGCTATGCCGCGCGAGCCATCAGGCGCACGCCGTTGCCGGGCGGGGAGTGGCGCACCGTCTCGGTGGCCGCGGGGTGGTCGCGGCGCAGCGACCGGCAGAGCTCGCACACGATTCCCCCGCCCCGCCCCTCGTAGAGGTGCACACGCTCGCCAACCAGCGGAGTGCGCCCGCAGTCGGCGCAGCGATTGCGATCGGACGTCAGCACGCCCACGCCGCGGCGTAGAAGCATGCGCTCGAACCGCTCGATGTCCGTGACTGTCGCGGGGGACATGCCACGGGATTTCGCCGTCCGGCGGCCATCTCCTCCCGCCCTCGGCGCCCGTTTGGAGGCCGCGGCGCCTGGGTAGAAAAACCCAGCTACCCCAGTCCCAACCCCCTCTTAGGCCAGCAGACCTCTCGGGCTCTTGACGAGTCTCCAGAAAATTACAAGCCTTTTAGACCCCAACAGGAAAGTGCGGTTATGATTCACCCAGGGTCTGCCGGCAGACGGGCGTCGGGACGTATCCCAATAGGAGAAGAGGAGCTGTGAGATGGTGGAGTCACTGACCTCGGGCACGATGGCGGGAGCGGGATCCTTTCGTTGCGAGCGCTGCGGCTATGTACTGACGCTGGCCGCCTCCGACACCCTGCGCGACTGCCCCGGCTGCGGGGGCGCGAGCTTTGTGCGCGCATCGCTATTCAGCGTGGGGCGCCTCGCGCAGAGCAGTGCGCCGGACCTTGCCGGCGCGGGAGCCTACTCGCCCGAGGGCACAGTCGAGGGCGAGCTGGAGTGGCTGGCGCAGGCGAAGGAGCAGATCGAGCATCCCGGCGAGTACCTCGCCTACGAGGAGGACGGGGAGACAGTGCTCGTGGCGCTGACCCAGGAGTGGACACGGGTGGGACGCAGCCTGGCGGCGGACGTCCGCTTCGACGATCCCACCGTCTCCCGGCGGCACGCTCTGCTGGTGCGCCAGCCCGACGGAGTTCGGGTGCTCGACGATCGCAGCCTCAACGGCGTGTTCGTCAACGGTGAGCGGATCGAGTGGGGGATGCTCAAGGACGGCGATGAGATCGTGGTCGGACGCTACCGGCTGCGCTTCCTCAGCGTGCCCGGAGAGCACGTCGACCAAGCGCCGAGTGGCGAAGGCAGGCCGATCGCCCGCCGGGCGACCATCAGCAGCGGGATCGCCTGATCATCTTCTGATCGTCGATCCCGCTCTGACACGCAGACCGGTCTCGGGCCTGAATGGGAGCAGAGCCCCTACCGGGCGATCCGCCAGAACGGCCCACCAAGATAGGCCCCGGCGCTCGACGGCCCGTCCCTTGACAAGTGCAACTGGCCCTTGACAACGCCATATCCACGGGTCTACTCTTTAGAGGAGAGTAGGAGAGGGAAACCCACAGTCCGGGATTCAGCGCCTGGAAACGCGGCGCGTCCGTCGCGCTCCTCCACCCGCTCCTTCGCCGGGCAGGGAGGGAGGAAAGATGTTGCACAGCAGCCACACCGGCGCCCGGCAACAACCTGCCGGCCTTCGTGTCTGCCCCACGCACCAGGCTCGCGACCCGCGCGTGCGCATGCTCGACGCGATGATCGCCACCGCCTCCTACCGCGGCTACGACCGCACCACGGTGGAGCGGGTCCTGCACACAGCGAAGGTCGCACCGGCCGTTTTCGACGAGCATTTCGCGCACAAGGAAGAGTGCTTCCTGCAGGCGCTCGATGCGCTGATCACACGAATCGAGGGCAGGGTACGGGAGCACGTGGAGCGTACCCTGCCGTGGCCCGAGCGCGTCCGCGGGGCCCTGGATGCCCTGCTGAGCGCGCTCGCCGAGGATCCCGACGGAGCACGCGTGGTGCTGGTCGAGAGCCTCTGCGCGTGTCCCGCCGCGGGCGAGCGCCACCACGCGCTGCTGAAACTCTTCCCGCCGCTGCTGGAGGAGGGCCGTTTCCATTGCGCCAACCCCGACCTGCTGCCCCCCTACACGTCGGAAGCGATGGTCGGCGGGATTGCCTCGATCCTGCACCGCCGGGCGTTGGAGGACCGGGTCGGCGAACTGCCCCGCCTGCGCGGCGACCTCGCCTACTTCGCGATGCTCCCCTACCTAGGCCACCACCGCGCGATCGTGGCGGCATTCGCGAAGGAGCCGGCTCCGCAGCGCGGCTGAGCCTGATGCTATTTCGCCCTCGTCACGTGCGGGAACTGGCTGGTGGCGCCTTCCCATGAGAAGGGGGGCGACTGGGTGCAGGCGGGCGCGCCGACCTTGTTGGTCGTGCTACCGGGTCCGTTGACGACGTGGTCGGCGATCATCTGTTCGATGATGCTCTTGGACACCGTTTCGTTGGCGGTTTCCGGATTGGCCGACGGCGCCGAGCCCGCGCAGGCCGCTGTGCTGAAGACCTGCAGCCCGCCTTTGCCCAGCAGGCGGAAGGCTTCGGGCTGGAAGTAGGGGTTGGCGCGGTTGGTGCCGATCCGCTGGCTGTAGACAGCGAGACCTTCAGGATTGATCGTCTGCAGGGCGCGCAGATAATGCTGGATCTGGCCATTGCTGATGTCGGCATTTTTGTCGTGCGCCTGCGTCGCCGCCGTGGCGTTGGCGAACAGCGCCTGCAGCTCGGGGACGTACTCGCCGGTGAACTTCAGGAAGGGCTCGAAGTTGCGCAGCGGCGGGGTGACGTTGCCGAGCAGCGGGGTGAGTGAGCTGAGCACGTGTTCGAAAGCGGGCAGGCCCTTCTTGGAGGCGCTCGTGAACGGGCCGAGGTTGGTGAGCAGGTTGTTGAGGTCGGGCGTGAACGCCTGCACGCCTTCCAGCAGTGGCGTCAGCGCGCGCTCCCACGCGTAGGACTGTTCGAGCACGGGGCCCCCCACGGTGGCGAGGTTGTCGGCTTCGCGCAGCGTCGCCGTCCCGCCGCGCTCGAAAGCCGGTAGCAGGCGGAAGGCCGTGGCCCACTGGGCGCTGCTCGCGCCGAGGGCGTGGAAGGTACGCTCGCTGTTGACGATGAACCCGCGGAGCTGGTTGTCGCGTTCGCTGAGCGCGTCGAACACCACGCCGGTGTTGTGCACGAACGCGCGCAGGGCGCCTTCCTGGGAGGCCAGGACCGCGACCACCTTGTTGGCTTCTTCCGCGAGCGGTTCGAACCCTGCGAAATCCCTGTTGAGCTGTTCGCCGCGCCCGTTGACACCCGCCGCCAAAGATTGCTGCCAGATTTTGAAGGCAGTTCGCACCTGAGGGTTGAGCGCGGAGAGGATGTCGTCGAGGGTCACCGCGGGGTCGACCTGGCTCGATCCCAGCTGCCCGCCGTCAGGGAGTGAGTGACCCGTTTCCACAGCCGCATCCTCACGACCAGGCCCTCCACTCCCCTGCGGCTGACCCTGCCCCCCGCTGCCGCTCTGCCAGCCGGGTGCGCCCGGCGGGAACAGTTCGATGTAGGTCTCCCCCAGCAGCGTCTTCTGGCGCAGGATCAGGCGGTCCGCGGAGGAAACTGGGGCATACTGGTGGTCCATTTCGACGGTCACGTCCGTCGTCCCGTTGGTGTGCGTCGCCAGGCCGACCACGTGACCGACGTCGACGCCGGCGATGCGCACATCGGATTGTTCGGCCAGCGCCAGCGTGCGTGAGAGCTGAACCGTGAAGCGGTAGCCCTTCGGCTTCAACGGTACCGGGCCACCGAAGGAGTCCCACAGAAACAGCAGCAGACCGAAGCAGCTCAGCGCGAACAGCACGATCACGAGGATGTTGGCGAGCGTCGGCGCACGCTTCTGCATCAGTGACCCCCTCCGAGAGCCGCAGCCGGCGCCAGCGCGGTGTCGTCGGGGCCCTGGCCGAAGACGCGATCGGCCGTCAGCGCATCAGGGCTGACCCCGGTGCGCAGGCTCGCCGCTTTGGCTGCTGCCGAGCTGGCTTTCAGCGCCGCTTGGCACTGTGCCGCGGTCGGCGGGTTGAGCAGGCCCAGGATCAGATTCGCCGTCGGATCGGCTCCCGCCGCGGCGTGCAAGACAGGCACCTGAGCGCAGTTGAAGTACAGCAGCGCCTGGCCCTCCGCCCCGTGCGCATCGCCCTGCGCGACGACGCTGTTGAGGTCGTGGTTGGCCCAATCGAGATAGAACAGGAAGCCACCCTGATTGGGACCGGGGTTGTAGGCGAGCTCGTTGAAGAGTTCGTTGAGCACCGTGAACGCGGTCGTCAGCTGCGGAGCGGACTGCGTGAAGTCCTTCAGCGAGGGGTGCAGCTGTTCGAGCACCGGCAGGATCTGGCGCAAGAGCGGCCGCACTTCGTTCTTGAGGATCGGCGCGGTCGTCTTGAAGCTGGCTCGCAACGCCTTCTGCGCCGGCGCGAGCTCGGTGGCGAAGGGCTCGAGCGAGTGCAGCGTATGGCCCGTCACACGCACCGCCGTGGCGAGCTTGCCGAAGCCGTGGTTGGCCTGTTTGAGCACACCTGGCAGCTCATGCAGGGTTTCCTGCACCTGGCGGTCCTCCTGCGCGAAGGTCGCGTAGAGCCCGTTGGAGGACTCGACCACCTGCGCGAGCTTTGTGTCCTTGCTGCCGAGCGCTTCCAACAGAAGACGGAAGTTGTGGATCCCGTGTTCGACGTAGTACTGGCGCTTGGCGACTTCGCGCCCGATTTCCTGGAACTCGCGGGCGAGCGGGTCGAAGCGCTTGAACGTCGCCGAGAAATTGGCGGCGTTGCCTTTCAAGCCTTGGCCGGCCCCCGCGAGCAGCTCCTGCAAAAGGGCGCGCGTTTCACCGTCGAACGATGAGAGGAATTCGTCAAGATTGCCGTCGGGAGAGGTCTGCGTGATCGGAAGCATGTACCCGCCGGGCACGCGCCCGGAGGAGGGGTTGCCGGGTGAGACCTCGACCGTCTCGTCCTTCAGCCCGGTTTTGGGGCGCAGCAGCGCCGTGGCGTCGCGGTAGATGTAGTGGGCGTACTTGGGCGTCACGTTCATGCTCACCAGCGCCCTGTTGTCGCGCAGTTCCACGCTTGAGATTTCTCCGATTTTCGCACCCGCGATCGTGACCGACTGGCCCTGGCCAGGCGCGACCGCCTGGGCGGTTGAGAATTCGCCCTTCAGCACGAACGATTCGTGGCCGATGATCGGCACCCACGCGGGCACCGCGATGCGCTCATGGGCGAGGATGTAGCCGGCGGTGGCCACCGCGAGCACGATCATCGTCACGACCGCGATTGACGCCGTGCGGTAGCGCTCGATCTGGTCGCGGATCCCGCGCCCACCGTCCTGCACCTCGGGCGTCATCCGCCACCTCCGTCGGCCGGGCCATGCGACAGCGGCCCGTTGAATTCGGGCGGCTTCTGTGTGTAGCAGGGCACGAGCGGCTTGTATGGGGGCTCGTTGCCGGTGAAGCGCGGGCTGGTGCCTTCGGGGGCCAGTCGCGTCTGGGCGATCAGGGCGCTGCCGTTGGTGGGAGCACCTGGCTTCACGACTGTCGCCGGTGGCGAGAGCAGCGTGGTGCCGGCGCCGCCCGCGATGAAGCGCGGAGCCGCGCCGTTGCCGTCGAAGTTCTGGCTGAGGCCCGCCACACCCGCCATCGCGTACCAGAATTCCCGTTCGGCGGTGGACCCGGAGGTGTTGGCTCCATCCTGAAGCTTGGTGGAGCCGGCCGGGTAGAGCACCTTGCTAAGGCACTTGTTGAAGTCGGTGAACTGCGGCTGGAAAGCGACCTGTCCGGCGGTGAGAGAGGCTATCTCGGGCGCCGCGGTGCGCAGCGCGGCGGCGACGCCACCGAGCTCGTTCGGCTTCAGCGTGGCCCGCAGCTGTTCGATCCAGGGGAAGGCGGCGGCGTCGGTGGCGGGGATCTGTTCCACCCCGGGGATCAGATCCAGCGCGAAGGTCCTGATCGATGGCGCGGCGCCCCGCAGTTCGACGAAGCCGTGTTCGAGGCCGCGCAGCGCGCCCGGCAGTTCGGCGACCGCCGTGCGCACGCTCGACCCCTGCGCGGCGAAGATGTGCAGGAAGGTGTTGAAGTGCCCGACCAGTTCGCCGAGCGCCTGCTCGTGCACGTCGAGTTCGGCGCTGACTCTTTCGATGCTCGCAAACAGCTTGGAGAGGTCGTTGGTTTCGGTGCCGGCGAACGCCTGGTTGACGATCGTGCCCTCGCGCAGCGCTTCCGGCCCGCGCACGAAGGCTTTGTTTAGCGCCTGCGCAGAGTTCAGGCCGCGCACTTCGGGAGCCTGTTCGGCGTCCTCCGCGGGCGTCGGCTTGGCGGTAAATCCGGCGCCGAGTTCGACAAGGACGGTCTGCAGGTTGGCTCGCGTGTTGGTGTTGAGCGCGTCGAGCAACTGATCGAGTTGCACCGGGTCGGATGTCTGGGTCACCGGAATCGTGGCTCCCGAGGAGAGCGCCGGCGCGGAGGGGCTGCCGGGCTGCAGTTCGACGAACCAGTTGCCTTCCACGAAGATCTTCGCGCGGACCTTGAGCGTCGCGTCGGAGTGGATCGGCAGCCCCTTGCCTTCGATTTCCATCGTCACGAGCGCCGCGTGGCCGCCCTCCAGACGCGTGGAGGTGACGGTGCCGACGCTGACGCCCGCGATCCGCACGGGAGACTTGGGGCGAACGTTGACCGAGGAGCTGAACACCGCATTGAGGCGGTAGCCGTGTTTGAACGGGATGTGTTTGGTGAAGCCGAAGTAAACGCCCACGATCAGAATGACCAGGAAGATGATCCCGGTGCGTACCGGGTTGGAACGCTTCTCGAGCTCGGAGACCGCGGTCTCGCGACGCCGGCGCCACCAGCGCGTTCCGCTCATGACTGCTTCCCCTTGCTCTTGCTCGAGTTGTCCTTGCTCTGCCCGTTGCCTGTGGTGGAGGCTTCCTTGGGGAAGGCCTTGAGCTGGGAGGCGGGATATTTTTCCCCGTAAAGGCTTTCGCTGCGCTTGGTTACTTCGTGGTTGAAGCCCAGCGTGGTCGATGTGTTGCCGATCACAGTCTTTTCAGGGATGAACTGGATGTTGCCCGCTTCGCACTCCTGCGGCTGGCCGGGGCCGCCAACGTAGGGGTAGGGGTTGTAGGCAAGATGGTTGTCTTCGATGATTTTGCCAGTATTGACGTTCAGATCGTTGGATGTCCCGTTGGCGGGCGCGGAGGCCGGCAGCCCCTCGTTGTTTTCCCCGGAGGGGCTGAGGATTGGCACCACGCGCGCCAGCGTGCCGTTGCCGACGCTCTCGGAGAGGAGGTTGGCGAGGTTGCGAAACGCCAGCGTGATGTAGTTGCAGTTGGTCTGTGCGGGGGCCAGGCCCGCGAACAGCGGCGTGCCGACTTCGGCCGTGCGGGTGATTTCTTCGAAGCCGAGCAGCACCAACGGGTTTTTGGAGAACAGTTCGAGCGCTTGCAGGGAGCTGGCCAGCTGCGCGTTCAGGGCGGCGGCGGCGCGCACGTTGACGGCGCCGACCGCGAAGGCGTGGCCGAGCGGCGCCCCGATCTTCGCCAGGATCTTCGCGCTCGGACGCAGCAGGCGTGTGAACTCGGTCACCTTTGCGAAGAACGGCTGCTCGTACTGGAGCGAGTGGATCGCCTGGTGTAGCGCCGCCGGGCCGCCTTCGAGCGTACGTTCCAGCGAGGACGAGGCGCCCGCGAAAGCCGTGAAAAAGATGTCGAGCTCTCGGAACAACGCCGCCTGCGTCTCAGCCACCGGGGAGATCTGCCGAGCCGATTTGTCGAGCGCCACGAACAGCTGGCCGAGGCCGGTCTGGGGCGAGGCGAGGTTGTGCAGCACCGGCACGGCGTGTTCGACAAGCGGACGTAGCGTGTGGAACGTGTTGTTGATGCCCACTCCGCGTCCCGCGTAGCCGTCGCCGAAGGCGTTGGTGTTCTGCTGAATTGCGATCCGCGTGTGCTTGTCGAACATGTTGAAGAAATCCTGAATCTCCACCGGTTCGCTGGCGTGCGAGACGGGAATCGTCGCGCCCGCGGGGATCGTCCGCGGAGAGCGCCCCCGCTGCAGTTCCAAGTACTTCAGGCCGATCGTCGACACAGATTGGACCTCCGTCGTGGTGTCGGTGGGCAGCGGCCCAGCGTGCTTTTCAAGCTGGAGACTGACGATCGCGGTCACCTTGCCGGTGGTGGGGTTCTGGTGGGGGACGATCCCGCTGACGATTCCGATGCGCCGGCCGAACAGCCGCACCTGATTTCCCTTTTCAAGGCCCGACGCTTCCGGCAGTTCGGCCTTGATGTCGTAGGTCGGGGTGAACGGCAGTCCGTTGTTGGCACCGTAGGAGACGTACACCGCCACGACCGCGATCAGCACGGTGAGCGCCCCGATCAGCAGCGGACTCGCGGCGAGGGAGTTGCGACGGCGGGGGTTCATCACGGCACCTGCGAGGGGTCGCAGTCGAGCTTGCCTTCGTCGGTGAAGGGTGCCGAGCCATCGGCCGGCGGGGGGGTCGCGGCGGAGCCGGGACAGCGACGCAGTTCGCGGGTGTGCAGTCCCTGCAGGCCTTCCTGCGCGGTGGTCGGCGTCAGCGTGTTGTTGGCGCCGAGCTTGAAGTTGTCGAACACGGGGCTGAGGCGCGCGTACTGGCCGTTGGCATCGTAGTAGCCGGCACTCGTCCCGAAGGTGCGTACGAAACCCTCCAGGTCGGGGGCGTAGGGCCCGAAGAATGCGGTCACCGGCACCGCTTCCTGCAGCGCTTTGACGTCGCTTGGCGAGCCGCTGGCGAGCTCCTGCGCGAGCGTCGGCATGGCGAGCGCGCTGTCGGTGAGGTCGTTGCTCGGCCCCGGCTGGCTGAGCGCGACGCTGAGGTTGTGCAGCACCGGCCCCGCTTCCCTCACCAGCGGCGTCAGCTTGGTGAGTAGCGGCGCGAGCGTCTTGGTGTCGGGGCCCGCGACCGTGGCCAACTTGCGCAGCGCCGCGAACGTGGAGGGCAGCTGCGCGAACGTACGGTTGGCCTGCGCCAGCGTGGCCGGCAGCTGCGCGACCCCCTTCTGCAGGTTGGCCTGTTCGGCGCCGAGCGCTTCCAGGCCCCGATCGCCGTTGCTCACCAGGTTCGTCACTTCTTCGCGGTGGGCGGCGAGCGTGGTGAGCGCCTTGGCGGAGTACACGAGGAGGTTGCTCAATGTCGGCTGGTCTCGGGCAAGCTCGGCGAAGATGTGGTCCGCGGCGGCGAGGAAGGGACCAAAGTATTCGGTGTCCTGACCAAGCGCTTCGCTAACGCCGGCGTACTCTTCGGCCTGGCCCACGATGAACCCCTGCAGGCCTTTGCGGGTGCGCGGGTTGAGCGAGTCGAAGAGCTGATCGAGGTCGCTGGTGCCCTGAGCGGAGCCCGACGGCAGCGTCGAGCCGGCGGGCAGCGCCGGCTCGTTGTTGGGGCCCGGGGAGAGCGCCACATAGCGCCCCGCGACCGTCGTCAGCGAGGGCACCCGCACCTGTGCGGTCGTGCCCCGGTGCAACGGCACCAGCGAGCCTTCGATGTGGATCGTGATCAGGGCTTTGTAGTTATGCGTGAGCGCGATGCCGGTGACGGTCCCCACCGGCACGCCACCCACCTGCACCTGGTCGCCGAGCACGAGCTGGCTGCCGTTTTCCAGTTCGAACTTGTAGCTGGCCCCGCCGCCACTCAGGAACACGATGTAGACGACGGCCGCGACCACCACAGCCAGCGCACCGCCCGCCACCCAGCGACCTACACTCCGCGGCGGCGGAGAGACCGGCCGAGGGGAACCGGGAGCGCGTCCGCCCGCCCCGTCCGGAGGCGGCAGCGGGGGGCGCACGGGAGGAGGTGGAGGCGTGGTCGTCGCCACTCTCATTCACCGCCCTTGGGATCGGGGATCGCCGCAGCGGAGGGCTTGCTGGAGACGTTCGGCTCGGGGATCTCGCCAAGCTGGGAGATCAGCTGCAGCCACTGGCTGGGGGTGAGCGGCGAGCCGGAAACGGCGGCGAGGCGAGCGCCGTGCGAAGTGTGCGCCGAGCCCGGCGAGGCGAACGCGAGGTGGATCAGGCCACGGTCGCCGGGCAGCGTCACCGTGTTGTCGGTACCCGGGTAGCTGATCGCGCTGACGATCTGCGCCGGCTTCATCGTGCCCTGCAGCCGCAGCAGCCGGCGCACCGCGATGTCCGTGACCGAGCCCTGCCCTTCGTGCCCGGCGATCGGGGTGCCGTTGATGGCGGAGATATCCACCGCCTCCCCCGCTGCGCCAATCGTGTTGCCGGCGCCGGGACCACCTGATGCGTGTCCGCAGCCCGCCGCGGAGACCGTCGGGCTCAAGCCGGATACGGAGAGGAACTCGAGCGCCGCCAGCACGCGCCGATCGACCTCGCCGGCGCGCACCGCCCCGCGCTCGCACGCCGGCAGGTGGATGCCGGGGTCGCGCAGCAGCAGCTGCTCCAGCTGCGGCTTGGACGCCAGCAGCACCTGTCCGACGGTGGGCGAGGTCGCCAGGAAGGGGTTCTCGCCCTTGGCCCTGAACACCGACGTCTCTTCCAGGCGCACCCAGCCGTCGAGGATCGGCTTGGGATCAATCAGCGGCGCCCCCGCGCCCGCGGGGCGGATCTGGAAGAGCATGTGCCCTTCGGTCGCCGTCGCCGCGCTCTGCCCCGTCGTGGGCTGTGGCGCCACCACAGCCCCAGCCTGTCCCGCCGCGGAGGACGGCGCCGCGCCTTCGTCTTCGCCCGCCGCACCGACGTGCCCGAGCACGGTGCCCGCCAGCACCTGCACGCCGGGATGCAGCGGGTTGAGGTAGACCTCGTTGGGACCGGAGCGGAACACATGTGGCGTCGAGGCCACTTCACCCGCCCCGGGCGGAGTTGGGAGCACCGGGGGTGGCGCTGCCGGCTTGGGGGCCGGAGGCGTTTCCAGCGCGTTCGCCGCCCCCATCGCCAGGCCGGTGGTGACCGCGGCCTGCGAGAGCGGTGAGTGTGGCTGTACGCCCGCACTCGCGGGAGCACTGGGCTGAGGACCGGCGCCGCCGCCGGCGGCACGATGGGCGATCCGCGTGCTGACGGCCGTGTCCACGCGCGGTTCCAGCACCGGGTAGAGCGGTGCGACGCTGCTCAGCTGCGCGTAGGTGTAGGTGTTGCCGAAGGCATCGCGCAGCGAGACGTAGCGCCCGAGCGTCGGCGATTCGCCGACGGCGGTGACTTCGCCGTCCTGCACGGCAATCACGGGCGCCCCGGCCTGCGCGTAGATCACGGTCCCCGCAAGCGTCTGGGGTTGGCGGGATCCAGATCCGCCAGGGGCGGCAGGGAAGCCGTCGCTGAAGTGCGCTTCGGCATGCACGGGGAAACGCGATTCGGTGAGGCCGGTGATCGCGCTCAGCAGTTCCGGGGGTGTGCCGCCAAGCAGCTGTGCGCGCAGCATCACCGCTTCTACGTACGCGGCCGAGTGGTTGTATGAGTACACGGCCGCGCGAATGTGCTGCGCCCCACCGGCGGCCGCGAGGTAGCGAGCCGCGGCGAAGATCGCGTCGGCCGGGTTGTAGGGATCCTCGTAGCCCGAGCCGGTGGCGTCCACCCCGTAGAGCGCCCATGAGGAGGGCAGGAACTGCATCCAGCCCTCCGCTCCGGCGCTTGAGACGTTGAGGTCGCGACCGTAGTCGGTCTCGACCTCGTTGATCGCTGCCAGCACCTGCCAGGGGATGTCGTACGCGGTGCCGGCCGCCTGGTAGATCGGCAGCAGGAACGGGGGGACGCGGAAGCTTTCGATGAAGAAGTCGGGGATCCCCCCGATCGCCTCGCCGAGCGCCCCCGGCAGCGGCGGGGTGAGCGTCGAGGGCGGCGGCGCGGGCGCGTTTGCGAGCTTCCCGGCGGAGGTGTGCCCCGCGGCCGACTTGCTTTTGCCGGCCACCCCCCTTGTGCCGGCCTGCCGATGGGTATGGCCGCTGACATGTTCGGAATGCCCTCCCGCCACGCCTGGCGCGCTCTGCGTCTGGGGGCTTTGGCTCTTCACTTCGGGTGCTGCGGTCGTGGAGGTCGTTTCCGCGGCGCCGGGCGCCGAGGTGGATGGGCTCCCATCTTCGCCTGGGGCGCTGTCGGTTTCCGACGGCGATTCCCCAACCTGACCGTGGACGCCCACCGGCGCTTCGGGAGCCGGCACGGTCGTGGTAGTCGTGGTGTTGGGAGCCGATGTCGAGACTTCGCCCGATGAGGGGGATCCACTCGGTGTTTCTCCCTGTGCGGCTGCGCCACTCAGGGCGAGCAGCGCCAGGGCGAGCACTCCGGCGAGCGCGCCCCGCCGTGCAAGCCGCCCACGCACCGGCCACGGACGGGACGGCAGACGGTGGCTGTGGCGTGTCGGGGTCATCGATCAGTTGCCGAGCAGGTAGTTGAGCAGCAGTCCGCCGGCTTCGGTGCCTTCGCTCGGCGGCGTGTAGTAGGTGGTGCCGGCGCTCGCTCCTCCGACCGGCTGCGCTACGGCGGACGGGAGGCTCGCTCCGCTGCCGGCGCCTGTGGCCCTCGTGGCCGCTTCCGAGCCGGGGTACTCGCCCATCGCCTGCGACAGCGTGGCGCCCTTGAGCATCGCTTCGACGCGCGCCATCGCGAGCGTCGTGTCGCTCGCCTTTGCGCTCGCCGCCTGCGCAGCAGTGCTTTCCGGCGCGCCCGTACTGGCGCCGGGGACAAAGTTCGAGCGGCATTCGGGGACGAGCGCGATTTTGTAGCCGCTGCAGGCCTTCGCCACGGCGACCGCGCGGGCGAAGTGACCAAGCGAGTCGTAGCCGTTGACCGATCCGGCGCCCATGAAGATGAAGTCGAGTAGGCGCTCGATGCCGCCGGTCGCGCGCAGACTGGAGAAGAGTTCGGAGAAGTTCTTTGCAAACGGCTTCGTCGCGCTGCCCAGCGACTCGAGCCGTGTGAGCAGCGGCTGGGTGCCGACCAGCGCTTTGCCGATCTTTCCCGAGGAGGCGCCGAGGCTTTTGAAGAACTGCGTCGTGCTCGCCGTGAACGGCCCGATGCTCTTGAACGTGCGGTTGATGCCCGGCGCCGCGACCCCGAGGGCGGTGAAGGTCGGGGTCGCCTGTTCGGCGAACGTTTCCAAGTGTTTGAGGTAGGGGCGAAGCACCCGCAGAAAGGTCGGGAATTCGTGCAGATTGGTTGCAAGTTCGGCGCGGTGGCGCACGCTCGCTTCCGCGACGGTGCCGCTCTGGGCGAAGAATTCGGAGACCGCGTGGCGTTCGCGCGCGATCGGCACGAGCGCTCGGTTGCCTTCTTCGGCGAGATTGCCGAGCACCTTGTTCTCCGAGGCGAGGATCCCGAGCACCTTTTCCAGTTCCCGCAGCGCCGGGTTGGAGCGGTGCAGGACCGCGTTGAGGTCGCTGCCGCGACCCGCGAAACCGGTGCCGAGTTCGTTGAGGATGATCGTCAGGCGCTGGGTCTCGGAGACGTGGCCGATGTCGCTGAGGAGATCCACGCCGACCGGGCTGGAGGTGTTGGTCACCGGCAGCAGATACTCGCCCGCGCCTTCCCGCCCGGACGGGATCCGATGCAGCGGCGGCGGCAGCGGCGCCCCTTCCGCGCGCGCCTGGGTGGGCAGGCAGTTGACGTACTTCTCGCCGATCAGCGCCTGCGGTTCGATCGTGCAGCTGGCGTCAGCGCGGAAGTCCTGGAAGCCGGGGTTTTCAATGTTCAGCGTGACGGCCGCCCTGCCGTTCGGGGTGGGGACGACCGTTCCCACGACGCCGACCTTGACGCCGTCGATCTTGACGTTCTCGCTGTTGACGAGGTTGCCGCCGTCGTCGAAGATCGCGCGCACCGTGTAGCCGCCGCCGGAGCCTCCCGCCGCGGTGGCGAGCAGCACCGCGGCGATCGCCGCGGCGAAGCACAGGCCGCCGGCGATCGCCGCTGCCGCTCCGCTCCTGCTTGCCCCAACAGCCCGCTTCCTCACAGCTGCCCCAATCTCCTTGTCCAAACAGCGAGCAGGCGCCCCGCCCGATGGGTCGTCCGCTCGCCGCAGCTCCCATAGAGCGCCCGCCCGCGGGCGGGCGCTCCCATCGCTTGCGATCTACCTGTTCGCCATCTCTTCCCCGTGGACCTACCGCTCTACTTTTGCTCTACTTTTTCTTTTTCGGGCAGGGCGCCTTGTATTCGGAGACGACCGTTTCCCCGCTCTCGAACTTCATTTCGGCCTTCAGCGGGAAGCCGCCCTTCGGGCACTTGTTGGGCAGCGTGAGGTAGGAGACGGTCTTGCCGTGCTTTTTGTAAGAAGAGCCGACCTTGAGATCGACCGCTTCGGTCGAGACGGCCGCCGCGCCGGGCACCGATTCGACCAGGGGGACTTCGGACTCGAACTCATAGTCGTACAGCCCGCTCGCCGGATGGATCGTCCCGCCGACGTAGACCTGCGCCGAGATCGGCGAGGGGGCGTTGGCGTAGAAGATCAGTTCGCCTTTGGGCGCGAAGAAGGCCTGCAAGGTTCCCTTCTCTTTGATCGGTTCCCCGGCGATCGTGTCCGAGGCTTCGACCGATCCGAGGGCGCTGGCCTGCGACTTCTTCGGGCAGGCTTCGGGGCCCTTCAGTTCGAGCGTGCTCAGCGTGCAGGTCACGAACCCGGCGCTGTGCAGTTTCACGCCGGCGGGAGACCAGACGTTGACGCCCCGCAGCTGCGAGGGTGCATCGCCGGTCACTTCGGTGCCCCGGATCGTGAATTCGAATTCGACCGCCGCGGGGGCGCCAAGGATGTCCCCGCTACCCGGAACGCCCTTGAGTGGGACCGGCACGGCTTTGAGCGTGACTGTGGGTGCCGCTGAGGCGAAGGCTGGCGAGATGGCCAGTACTCCGACGACAGCGACGGCAAGGCCGAGCAGCGCCCTGCGGGTGGATGCCATGCGCATCATCAGCTTCTCTCTCCTCTGTACGTTTATGTAGACAGGTCGCCTCGATCCGGGTAGCTCCGAGCCATTGCGGTTCGGCGATATCGAGATCCTCGGAGCCTGGCGACTCGGAGAACGTAGCGATTCTTACTGCAACTCTACCTATCGCGGCCGATGGCTTCAAGTTCGAAGCGAACGTATAGGACTCTGGCCCCGTTTTTTGGTCACCTTCGAAAATCTGCCTTGGAGCGATACGCGTCCCCACAGTCCGAACTCTAGCTCCCAACCTACAAAGACTGAGGCTTAGGTATAGACTCAGGGTTGGGTTTGCCAACGCGCGACCCATCGCAATCCATAAAAACCCACCCCATAAGCTCCCCGCTCGACGCTGGACCAGGCCCATGCGGGCGGGTTGTGGGTCAATCACGCGCCGCAAGCTCCCGAATCGAGCCTTGCCGGGGATCTCGCGGCGAGACCGGGGCGTCAGACTGGTTTGATACACGTCCCACCCCGAGGAGGAGACCGATGGACTTCCAGCCCACTGCCCGCTGCCTCGACTTCAAAGAGCGCCTCAGCGCGTTCATGGATGAGCACGTCCTTCCGGCTGAGCCCGCGTACGAGCGCCAACTGCGCGACTCCGGCGACGCGCACAGTCAGCCGCCGATCATGGAGGAGCTCAAGAGCCGCGCGCGCGAACGGGGGCTGTGGAACATGTTCCTGCCGGACCCCGAGCACGGCGCCGGCCTCTCCAACGGCGACTACGCCCCGCTCGCCGAGATCCTCGGGCGCAGCCACATCGCCTCGGAGGCGTGCAACTGCTCGGCACCCGACACCGGCAACATGGAGGTGTTGCACCTGTTCGCGAGCGAGGAGCAGCGCGAGCAGTGGCTGGAGCCGCTGCTGGCCGGGGAGATCCGCTCGGCGTTCGCGATGACCGAGCCCGACGTGGCCTCCTCGGACGCGACCAACATCGCGCTGCGGATCGAGCGCGACGGCGATCAATATGTGCTCAACGGGCGCAAGTGGTGGATCTCCGGCGTGCTGCACCCCCACTGCAGGGTGATGATCGTGATGGGCAAGACGCGAGTCGACGGCCCGCGGCACGCCCAGCAGAGCATGGTGCTCGTGCCGCTCGACACCCCCGGTGTGCGCGTGGTGCGCGGGCTGCCGGTGTTCGGCTACCAGGACCACGAGGGCCACGCCGAAATCCTCTTCGAGGACGTGCGCGTCCCCGCCGCCAACCTGATCGCCGGCGAGGGCGAGGGCTTCATGATCGCTCAAGCGCGCCTCGGGCCGGGGCGCATCCACCACTGCATGCGCTCACTGGGCGCGGCCGAGCGGGCGCTGGAGGCGATGTGCGCCCGCGCGGTGGCGCGTGTCACCTTCGGGGAGCCGCTCGCCGCGCGCGCCAACATTCAGGATTGGATCGCCGAGTCGCGCATCGAGATCGAGATGGCGCGCCTGCTCACGCTCAAGGCAGCCTGGCTGATGGACACCGCCGGCAACCGCCAGGCGCGCACGGAGATCGCCGCGATCAAGGTCGCCGCGCCCAATATCGCGCTGAAGGTGATCGACCGCGCGATCCAGGTGCATGGCGGTGGCGGCGTCAGCGACGACTTCCCGTTCGCCTGGATGTACGCCCACCTGCGTACGCTGCGCCTCGCCGACGGCCCCGACGAGGTCCACAAGCGCACGATCGCCCGCCGCGAGCTCGCCCCCCACCTGCCACAGGGGTGAGGGGCCGCTTCGAGCGGATTGCCGGGCGGCTGGTAGAGCCGCTACTTACGCTCGCCGCCGGGCTGGCCGCCGCGATCCCCGTGATCAGCGCGACCGTGAAGGCGGTGCAGGCCGGCTGGGTACCGGTCGCCGACCGCGGGATCATCGCCACCCGCGCCCACGACGTGTTCACCTCGCACGCACCGCTCGTCGGCCAGTACTCGCTCGCCGGCGAAGTGACCGGCCGCGTGACCCACTCGCTCGGGCCAATGCTGTTTTGGCTGCTCGCCCCCAGCGCCTACAACGGCAGCGACGTGGGCATGACGGTGACGATGGGCGCGTTCAACACACTCTGCATCGTCGGCGCCGTCGCGCTCGCCCGCCGGCGCGGGGGGCCGGCGCTGATGGTGATGAGCGCCGTGGCGATCGCGCTGATGTGCCAGTCGCTGGCGGCGGAGACCTTCCACGACGTGTGGAACCCATCCGCCGGGCTGGCCCCGTTCACGCTGCTGATCTTCCTCTGCTGGTCGCTCGCCTGCGGCGACTACCGGCTGGCGCCACTGACGGTGCTGGTGGCAAGCTTCACCGTGCAGACGCACCTCACCTACCTCCCCCCCACCCTCGGACTGCTCGCCGTCGGGTTCGGAGGTCTCGCGGTGGGAGCGATCGCGGGACAGCGGCGACGGCGTGCCGCAACCCAGCCTCCCCCGCCCGGCGCCCTGGGAGTGGACGGCCGTCCGGTGACCGATGCCGGCCCGGCGAGACCAGCGGCGCCGCCAGGAGCCGGAAGCAGGGCCACGAAGGCAGTGCCGACGCCGGGTCCGAGCCGCCGTGCGCTGGTCGGGTGGGGCATCGCGACAGTGGCGGTCGCCGCGTTCTGCTGGAGCGCGACGATCGACGGGCAGCTCACCGAACACCCCGGCAACCTCACGCTGGTGGCCGAAAGCGCGACCAAGCCCAAGGCCACGCTCGGCGACGAAGTGGGGTGGCACGCCATCGTACACGCGGTGGGAATCGTCCCCTGGTGGTTGCAAACCCCCAAGAGCCGGTGGCAGCGCAAGTACGAAGTCCGCTCCATCCCCTCCACGCTCGCGACCAACTCGACGATCGCGATGCTCGCCGCGCTCGTGGGGGTGGCGCTGATCGCACTGGTGAGACGCCGCCGCGACGTGGCGACGCTGGCGTTGACGGCGCTCGTGTTGTGCCCCGCATTGGGATCCGTAGCCGCCTCCACCCCCACGCCAAGGCGGTTGTCGGCAACGCTCGGCTACACGATGTGGTGGGGCTCGCAGGCGGGGATGGTGGTGTGGCTGGCGCTCGCATGGGTGCTGGCGCTGGTGCTCACGTGGGCGGTGCGCAAAGCGGTGCGCCGTATGCCCCACCCCACTGGCCGCCTAGCGGCGCTCGGCCCGGTACTCCTCACGCTCGTTGGGATCGGCGGGGCCGCGGCAGTGGGCAACGCAGTCGCCGCGCAGGCCACGCCCGACGAACACGCCACCCTGTACCGCCCGATCAAAACGATCGACGCGCGCCTCGCGCGGCTGGTGCCCCGTGGCGGCAGCGTGGTGCTGGAGGGCCTGCTGGACGGAGCCACCGAACCCATCAAACCTTCGCTGCGGTACTTCCTCGTCGCCCGCGGAACCCGCGTGCTGGCCCCCGGGTCGTCGCTGCGGCTGGGCACCTGGTACGAGCTCTACAAACGGCCCTACCGCGAAGCGGTCTACCTCGGCGACGTCCCCCACTCGCCGGTGAAGCAGGTGCCGCTGGCGTTCGACGTCGGCTTCCGCGAAGGGGCGAAGGTGAACACGGTGTACGTGTGGATCTCGCACCGGCCAGGGCGGTGAGTGACCGTCGGTCGGAGCGGTGAGCCCCGCCGGCCCGAGGCCACCAGCTCGCAACGTCACACCCCAGGCAGGTCGGGCGATGAACCCCGTTCGCGCCAACTTCGCGGCGCAACGAGACGGCCGTCGGAGCGCTACGATGCAGAGAATGCGCGCACTGGTGCTGGATCCTGACACGTCGGGGCTCAAGGAGATGCTCGCACGCCGGCGCCGCTCGGGGCTCGATCGACGCGACGAGGTGTGGGACGGTGTGCTGCACATGGTCCCGGCCGCAAACTTCGCTCACGCAAGCGTCACGCACCAGGTGGGTGTCGCGCTCGACCGACCGGCCCGCGACGCGCGACTGATCCCGGCGATGGCGGAGTTCAACCTTGGCGAGTCCGAAAAAGACTTTCGCATACCGGACGGGGGACTGCACCGCCCCGGCGTCGGCGGAACTTGGTTGGACACGGCGGCGCTCGCGATCGAGATCGTGTCCCCCCACGACGAGTCGTGGGACAAGCTCCCGTTCTACGCCGCCCACGACGTGGACGAGGTGCTGATCGTTGACCCCGCCAAGCGCTCCGTCGACTGGCTGGCGCTGACCGACGGCGAGTACCGCCCGGTCGAGCGCAGCGGGCTGATCGACCTCGGCCCGCGTGAGCTGGCGGAGCAGATCGAATGGCCCAACAGCTAGCTGGGGAGGGGATCGTCCGCGCGGCGTGCTTCGCTGCCCGAGCGCACGGACGTGGGGCCTCCATGCCCCACGACGCCAGTTCCGGTCCATACCGCGCAGCGCCGGTCCCGGTCCATACCCCCAAGACGCCGGTTCCGGTCCATACCGCGCAGCGCCGGCGATCAGAGTGTCAGCTGCCGCTCGTAAGGCCCCCGGCCGGTGAGGCACACCGCCCCGCAGCGCGCCGCCAGTGCAAGCGCGTCGGGCAGCGCCATACCCACACCCAACCCGTAGGTGAGCCCCGCGGCGAAGGAGTCGCCACAGCCGTAGGAGTCCACCGGCGCGCCGGGCAACGGGGCAGCGTTCCACCTGCCCGACCCGCCAGAGCGCGCGGTGTAGGAGCCACCGCGCGTGCCGTCGGTGAGCACGACCAGCTCGGCGTCCGCCTGCACGCGAGTGGCCTCCTCGCGCTCGATCGCATCCTCGACGCTGAGCACCAGCGCGTCGAGTGGGACGCCGTGGCCGAGAGCGTGCAGCGCGCGCGGGCTGGCAACCAGCACCCGCGCGGCGCGGGCAGCTCGTAACGCGGCGAGGTCGCCGGCGGTGAAGTACACCGCGTCCATCTCGGCGAGCGCACTCCAAGGAACCTGCGTGTCTGTACCCACCGGCTCGAGGCGTGTCCCGAAGGTGGTGATCGTGCGCTCCCGGGAGTCGTCCACCAGCGTCACGGCGCTCCTGGTGGGCTCGTCACGCGAGGCAGCCAGCACGTGCACGCCGAACTCACTCAGACGCGCAGCCGAGCGACGGCCGTGGTCATCCTCGGCGAGGGCGGTGCAGAGCGTCGAGGCGCCGGCCAAACGCGCCAATTGCACGGCGGCCACCGCCCCACCGCCCGCGGGCTCCTCGAAGGGATCGCGAGCGTGCACGACCTCGCCGGCACGAGGGATGTGCGACACACGCGCAAAGCGCACCCACTCGACGTGTCCCACCACCGCCACCCGCGGCGCGCGTGCGTTCATGCGCGGCAGTGTCCCACAGGCCCCGCGGGAGGGCGCCCGGCGCCCAAGTCCATGGCACCCCGGGCCGACGCCCTCGGCGGCACCCCTACGGCCAAACCTTCTGGCTACTCCCCGCGCCAGTACCCCACAGCCAAACCTTCTGTCTACTCCCCGCGCCAGCACCCCACAGCCAAACCTTCTGTCTACTCCCCGCGCCAGCACCCCACAGCCAAACCTTCTGTCTACTCCCCACGCCACTCCAGTGCCCAGCCCGGGCCGTTACTCCCGCGCCAGCTCCAACAGCTTGGTGACCGTGTTCCAGTTGCGCGCGGTCGCAATCACCCCGAAGCGTTTCTCGAAGAAGGCGTAGGAGAGCTTGATCGTGCGCACCCCTTCGGGGCACCACACGTAGATCTCACGCTCGCCGAAACCAAACAGGTCGGGTTCGAAGTCCACCGGGTCGAGCTCCCGCAACCGCTCGGGGTCGGGCGGGGCGGAGAGGAAGGTGACGAGCAGCCGCGAGGGCTCGGCGACCGCCTCGGGCAGCGGGTTGGCGCTGACCACCCGCTCGAGCTCCTCGGCGGTGCGCACCAGCACACGTATGCCCAGCCCGAGCGAGCGCGCAAGCACGCCTTCGATCTCCCGCGCCGCCTGCTCCGGTGGCGCGCCGGCGGCGGTGAAGACCGCGTTGCCACTCTGCAGGTGGGTGCGCACGTCCTCGTAGCCGAGCTCCACCATCAGCTCGCGCAGGTGTGCCATCGGCACCCTGTTGTTGCCCCCGACGTTCACGCCGCGCAGGAGCGCGATCTGGCGGGCTGCCTGCTCGCTGGGCGCCTCGCTCGGGTACATGGAGACACCGTAGCGAAGCGCTCCGTCGCCGACCGCCCAACGCCCAACGCCCAACGCCCAACGCCCAACGCCCAACGCCCAACGCCCAACGCCCAACGCCCAACGCCCCCAAGCGACTCATAAATCCCCCACCACGTGGTTATATAATTACCAGCCAGTGGCGGATACCTAACGTCGCTCGAGCACGTGTTGGCCACGAACCGGAGACGGCGCAGCGCGGGGGCTGGCCCCGCGCATCCCGGCGTGGCACGGATGTCATTCTTCGGCTTTCTGAAAAAACTGCCCGAGCGTTATCGAAGGGTTGGCGGAGCAGTAGTAAGGAACCTCGGGTTCGCCTAGCGGCGTGGTGTAGGCGGCCTTCCGGTATTGGCTGGCGAGCTGATCGACGACTTCATGCTGTTCCGATGCAGACGCCTCCATGAAATTCTGGCAGCTACTCGAGGCCGATAGGGCGCCACCACCACAGGCGGTGAGACCTAAGCTCGCGAGGACTCCAGCCACGGCCATACCGATGATTGTGGTCCGAGAAATCATATTGCCCCCTAGCCCGGAACGTGCACTAGGCGCGTGAGGGGGACTGCGAGTGGCTGTTTTGGTGGGTCGGTCACTTGTTGATCGGTGATCTGGTTGGGTGGCGTTGTTTGTGGTGCGTTCCCGCGGGAGCGGGGCGTGTGCTTGGCTTGTTTCGGGGCAGCGGTGATTACGGCCGGGTGACCGGGTGGTCTTCTGGGTGGTGGCGGGGTCGCTGGTGGCTGGTCTCAGCTGCTCGCGGCGTGAAGCGTTTTGAGTTTCTGGAACGCGGCGAGGAGCTCGGCCGTCCACGGCCATGTGTCTTGGAGGTGGAGCTTGCAGCGGCGGCCGGAGAACGCGAGGCGCCCAGCGACGTGTAGTAGCCGGTAGCGCAGCCGCTTGGGCTCGGCCTTGGCGAGCTCTCCGTCGAGCAGGAGTGCTTGGGTCCAGACGATCAGGTCGTGCGCGAGCATCACGATCTCCAGCCATACCTCGTTGAGCTGAAACTCTTTGAACGGGAACTTGGAAAGGCCGGTGTCCTTGTCGTCACGGATGCGGTCCTCGACGTGCGCGTGCTGGCGGTGGCGGCACTCCAGGACGGCGATGTCGGGGTCGGCCTGGTCGGTGAGGATCGCTTGGAAGCGGTACCCGTCGTGGTCGATGAACGACATTTGTGCTCCGGGGTGTGGACGCTCCCTGCGCACGATCAGCCTGGAGTCCTCGGGCCAGCCGGACAGATCGACCATGCCGGTGATCTCGCAGACCTCGCCGTTCTTGCGGGCCGACCCGTCCTGGTCGAGCGCTCCTATCCACGCGTCCGTGGGGATTGTGAGGATCGCGCCGCGAACCTTCTCGGTCAGCTCGTAGCCAATCGAGTAGCGCATCCGTGCCTCGCGGCAATAGTCAACGAGGCCATGCGTAGCGCCGGCTGTGTCCGCGCGCACCAAGATCTCCAGAGACGCCACGTACCGGGCGGGGATCTGCGTCAGCGCCAAGTCCAGCGCCGCCACATGATCCGCGGCGGTGTTCGAGCCGGCGTTCCCGGGGCGCAAGAGGCCACCGAGTGCCTCCCTGGTCTCGTCCAGGTAGACCTGCAGCGGGTGAAACCCGTAGCCGCCCTTGTAGGTTCCGGCCGCCTTCTCCTTCTCCGAATGCGTGGTGATCAGTGTCGCGTCGACATCGAGCGTCAGCCGCTCAGGCGCACCATGCAGCTCCCAGAACCGCTCCCGGGCGCGGGCGTGCGCGACACGCAGGGCATCCAGCAACCCCGGCTCAGACGCGACCCGGTCGATCATCCGAAACGCTGTCGAGTCAGACGCCACCGCCCCGAACAACGCGTCCTGCTCGCGGACCACGCCGAGATCCGACACGCACTCGCCACCGTCGACGAGCATCACCGCGAGATCGCGGAATACCCTGCCCGGATCATGACCACGACGCCGCTGCTTGATTCCGGCCAGCCCCCGCGAGAGCGCCCTCGTAAGACCGACCTTATCGGCCACCTGGGCGACCAGCGCGCTGCCCGCATGCGAAACCAAACCGGCTCCGTCCGACGTGACTTCTACGGTTACCGGGCGTCCATCACGCATCACCTTCAAGGTGACCTCCAAAACTCGGGATTCAGGATCTGAACAACCCAAGAATCCCTGCTCCACCGGACGTAATCCGCGCCCCCGCTCAACCCGGGGGCGCGGCCATTACTGCACGCCCTGGGCTAGTGTCGCGATTAACCTACATTTGCAAGTTGCACTTCTACCGATGCAATTCAGGCGACTGACTCGAACAGCCTCGTCCTGAGTGTGCAGTCACTCAGCCGTTCTGCGTGGGAGCGACAGGTGGGCGCCCCGGACGAGCAGGTGACGTTTCAGTGCCCCACGCTGTAGTGGCCGATGTGCTCGCACTCGTCGAGCTGGAAGTGGCGGTCGCTGACGTTGCCAACTTCTCCGGCGTGGCCACGAACCCAAGGACGAGCACAATGACGCTGAGCACCCCGACAACGATCGCGGCCCAGTACGCATATACGGACACCGAGTAGATTGTGGTGTCCAGTGTGCAGTTTGCGATCGTCCCGACACCCTGGTGCGGTTCGATCTCGAGCGAGCCGTTGCACAGTCCGTCAAGCGGTCCAAAGTGATTCTTTCCGACCACCGACACGACAAAGACGATCAGCGCCAGCCCAAGGCCGGCGAGGGCGGGTAGCAGAAGATCTGAGCGTTTAGCTGTCATGAGCGCACCTTTCGAGTTCCCTTCGAGTTGACTTGGAAGCAGCATCTCGCCTGGGAACGCCCTCGGCCACCCACCCAAGGTGTAGATCTCCTCACCATCAGCGCCGTCAGGTGCCGGCGCGAGCATGGACGCCGTCAAGTGCCAGCGCAAGTACGGATGTCGTCAGCGGTGTCTCTTCGAAGGCCGAGCGGCGGCGATGTAGGTCTCCCCCGCGATCAGAAGCTTGGTTCTATCGTTGACGAGGTCGCGCACCCGCACCCTGCCGGCTGCGACCTCGACCACTGACCGGTCGCATTCGTCAAGCGTGAGCCAGCGGGTGCCCTCGACCGTCGTGCTCACGTAACGCCCGCTGGTTCCCCAACTGCCGCCGCCCTCGGAGACCCACAGGTGGCGCGACTTGGCTCCCGGGCGATGCTCGGCGCCGCTCGCGAGCGACTTGTTGGCGTAGGGGTGTCCCACCGGCACGCTGGGCGGACAGCCGGTGAGCGGCAGAGACAACGCCAAACGCGCCAGTGCATGAGCCCCGCTGGCCTGACCGAACACGAAGACCCCTCCGTACACTTCAGCGCTTGCGGTCTGTCCAGTGTGGCTGGTCGCCGCGGTTATCAGCACGTGGCCGTCGGTGGCGTCGACTTCGCTTCCGTTGGGTATGCCGGCCGTGCCCGAGAGCGATATGAACGCGCTCGTGCCCTTGAGCCGGATTCTCACAGTCCCGGCGATTACCGTCGCGGTTCCCCGTTGGCCAAGGATCGGCGGCGGTGGCGTCGCTGGGACCGTCGGCGAGACAAGCGGCGCCGTCGCTGTCTGCACCGCTGGTGGCGGGGGGCTCGCTGGGGGGCTATACACAGCGGCGCGATTCGTCGCGGGACGCACTGGAGGGACAGCCTTCTTGGCAACCTTCGGCGTAAGGTGTCGTGGAGAGGCCAGAACTACAACCACCGGCGGTGGTGGGGGAGGCGAGGATGAATGTGTTTGCGTGAGCGAGGCCAGCGCGACGCCGGACACCATCAGCGTGACGGCGCATGCGATGATCGCCGCGTGAATTTGGCGCCTGCGCGCCGAACGTCCATTGCTCGGTTTCACCAGATCCTCACCAAATCCACCAATCGGGATCGGGACAATAGCAAGATTCGACGGACGGACTTGCCCGGCAGTCGGGCGGCTTGCGCTCGATCGACCGGGAGTCCGCGATCGGCCCGACCGCGCCGGGTAGGATTGCGTCCGGCAAATGACGATCAGACCGCGAGTCGACCAAGTCCCGCAGTTGCGTCGGGCGCGTAGCCATCATCCGCCACGTGGACATTTGGCAGGCGCCGCCGCGGGCGGTGTTGCTCTGGCCATCACCGTCGGTGTGACCATGTTCTCAGGCGGCGGCTTCAGCGATGCGTCGCAGTCAACTTTCATCGCGCTCTCCGGCGTCACACTGCTGCTCACGGCGAGCTTCAACGGCAGCGCCACGATCACGGCGATGCGAACCCCCTTGGCATTGACTCTCTGGGCTCTCGGCGCCCTGTGTATTGCGAGCGCGGCGTGGACGATCGGAGAGCCCGTGGCATCTGTGCGTTGGGGGCTTACGATCATGAGCTACGGCGCGGTGTTCATCGCCGCCGCGACATTCACACGAGTGCTCGGCCCATCGCCGCTAGGCGCCGGCATCGCGGTTCTTGCGGTGATCGAGGCCGTCCTGGGTGTGCGCGCGCTGGCCCTGCACACGTTGTCCGATGCTGAACCGATCGGCGGTGTCTGGCGGCCTGGGGGCACGTTTGAGTACCCCCCCGCGCTCGCGATCCTCGAGGTCGGCGCGATTCCGATCCTGAGCTATGGGATGGCGCGCAAATCGAGACTCGTCGCTGGCGCGTCCGCCGTCGCCACGGTGCCTGCCGGCGCGATTCTCGGCCTCGCCGGAAGTCGAGTGGCCGTTGGGCTCGCGGTGGTCTTCCTGGCGATCCTGATTCTGACCCCCCGAGTCGGCGGGCTCCGCATCGCGGCGGCGGGGACGGCCGCGCTGCTGATCGTGGGAGCACTGGCCGGCCGTGCCCTGCTGGACGAACACCTCGCCCCGGGCGCGACCGCGGGGGTTCACGCGAGCCCACACACCCAGCACATATCCGATGTCCGGCATGATCCCAGCCGGCCGCAATCCGACCTCCTTCACGGTCGCGCGCATGAGTGGGAAGCCGCGCTGCGGACCTGGCTTGACCGACCCCTGTTCGGCGCCGGCGCTGGCACATACTACGCGGCATCGCTGCCATATCAGGGCTCCGGCGCCACGCTCTACGCGCACGATCTCCCGTTGGAATTGGCCGCCGAGCTCGGCGTGCCGGGGCTGCTGCTGGGCGTGGCTTTATATGTCGCCTGCGGGTGGATGATCGCGACGGCGAGCGACCGCACGGCGCTGATACTCCTCGGCGCAACCGCAGTGGCGTTCATGTCCTCCAATCTGATCGACTGGACCTGGCACCTCGCCGGCCTTGGAGCCGTGTGGGCCGCGTGCGCCGGCGGCCTGGCGGGTTGCGGACGTGTAGAGCGGGAATCGCATAGACCCAGGAGAAGCTACGAGCAACTGCGCGAGCGCTACGACCAAACCCTCGACGCCACTACCGGAGCTCCTCCCACCGCCGGACATTCGATGCCTCAGCGGCCGCCCGGAGATGGCCGTCGGACAGCTACGTAGCTCATCCCGGCGGTGAGAACCTTGGTTGTGTCGTTGACGAGGTCGTGCACGCGCACCTTGCCGGCTGCGACGGTCACCTTGGATCGGTCGCATTCGTCGAGCGTGAGCCAGTGGGTGCCCTCGACCGTCGTGCTTACGTAGCGCCCGCTGGTGCCCCAGCTGCCGCCGCCCTCGGAGACCCAGAGGTGACGCGACTTGGCTCCCGAGTGATGCTCGGCGCTCGCGGACGACCTGGCGTAAGGGCGTCCCATCGGCAAGCTGCGCGGACAGCCGGTGAGCGGCAGAGACAACGTAAAACGTGCCAGCCCATGAGCCTCGCGAGCCTGATGGAACACGAAGACCCCCCCGTACGCTTCGGCGCTCGCGATTCGCCCGGCACTGCCGGTCGCCACGGTGATCCGCACGCGGCCGTTGGTGGCGTCGACTTCGCTTCCGTTGGGGACGCCGGTCGAACCCGAGAGCGACGCGAACTTGGTCTTGCCCTTGAGGCGGATCTTCACGATTCCGGCGACCACCGTCGCGATCCCGCGACGACCAAGGATCGGACGGGGTGGGGAGCTGGCAGGTGTGGGGTGCGTCGGCTGCAGTTCGTTCGCCATGCTTGGCTCGGAGGTCGGGAAGGGCGGCTCTCCCGGCGGTGGGCTCAGGGGATTCGCACGCGCAAGGAGACCGCTGGCCGAAGCGGCGCTGACGTTCGGCTGATCGATCGAGAACCACAGTGCACCGGTGGAAGACGGCGCCATCTGCCACATCTGGACTTCTTCGGCCCCCGATAGCCCCGGCAGGAACGTCGAGAAGCTTCCGGATGACGTGAGCACGCTCAGTCGCGGCGGAGAGCCACCGGAGATCACCCAGATGTTGCCGTTGGCGGCTTGATACAGAGAGTCTCCAAACGAGGAGGTTCCCGACCAAACCTCTTGCCCTTCGGGTCTTGGAAGCGGAATCGTGGTCGCGTTCTCTGCGACCGTAAACCTCGTTTCTCCCTGCAATGTGATGGTGCCCATGAAACCGGTTTGGGTCTGGGACCCCGGCGTGCCCTCCGCCCAGAGCAGGCTTCCGTCGTTGCCGGCGTCGAAGGTGGTGAACGCCGATGGTTCCCCCGCTACCTGATCGTGAATCACCACCGGCGCGGAGAGTCCTTCCGGGGTTATCTGCCCAAACCTTACGGCTGGAGGCTGCGCCGCCGAGCCGTCGGCGGGTTCTTGCCACCACGCGGCATCCCCGGCGGCAGCGGCGACCAGTCGTGCGCCCGACGGTATGGGCTCTGCCGACACCTGGCCGCCGTAGCTCACGAACGCGGCCTCCCAGATGGGCGATCCGTCTTCACTGACGGTCGGCTTGTCAACCCACACGCCATCCGCGACCGCAAACACCAGTGCCGGCGGAGTGCTATAGCCCTCCGAGGACAGATCGGCCTCGGGGAATGTATGTTCAAAAGAGGGCAGCGGATAGCTCGTGGGAGTCCCCGCATCGTCCACCTCGAGCACCTCGCACGATTCCGTAACCTGCTGCCCGCTGTAGACGTCGTTGCAGGTCATTCCCCACGCATTGCCATCCTGCCCTGCCGTCACACCGTCGACCAGCAGACGTCCCGGGGGCATGGAGACCGGCTGTACGCTCCCATCGGGGCTGACATGCGCGAGTTGCTCGCTGCCCCCACCGGCAACCCAAACGCCGCCGTCGCTCGCCGGAACCAGTGTCGCGAATATGCCGGTGTCGCTTTGGGTACTGCCACCGGTGGTGAGCTGGGCCAGGGTTAAAATGTTGCCTGATTCACTCATCTCGGCGACCTCGAACTGATTTCCCTCGCCGGTTGGCGACTCGGCAAACCACATCGCACCGTTTGCCCCCGGAGCCAGTCCGTAGACCGCGGTTCCGGGCGGCGCGTCAGTCGGAAAGTCAACGATCGGGTCTGCCCGGGTCATCGCAGGGCAGGCAAAGCACAGGGTGAGCCCGCTCACAGCCACGATCAGTTTTGGCCTCATTGTCGTCCCTTCCCGGAGGTTCCCGTCGCCGAGAATCCTGCTCCGGCATGCCCCCCGGCCCAGATACCCAAGGTGTCGAATGACCCACCCTATAGGAGCGCGCCCGGGACGAAGTCCGAGATTTGGACGAAGACAGCACCAAAACGCCAGCATCAGTACGCTTTGCCGACAATGCTGGGGGGCGCCACGAGGCGAAGAGTCCTGGGCCTGCTCGCCGTCGGACTGCTCGCGGCGACTGCCGGACTGGCCATACGCGCCACTGGCCTGCTCAACTGGCTCGAGCGCGACTCTGTGGACGCCCGGTTCTCGCTGCGCGGCGCGCAGCGCCCGCCTTCCGATGTGGTGGTTGTGGGCATCGACAACGACAGCCTCGGCGTGCTACCGCGCTTTCCGTTCTCGCGCACACTGGAGGCGAGGGTGCTCGAAAACCTGCACGCGGCCGGTGCTCGCCTGGTCGTGTACGACATCTCTTTCGATCGCCCCACGACCCCGGCCGCTGACGAAGCGCTCTACGAAGCGGCGCGCAGGGCAGCCCCGGTCGTGTTCGGGACCTCGCTCATCTCACCCGCGGGCGCCACACAGGTGCTCGGAGGGAACGCCAACCTGGCCCCCATCGGCGACCAGGCCGCGGCGGCAGACCTCGCCCCCGACCCCGACGGTGTGCTGCGTCACACGCTCGCCGATGTCAACGGGCTGCCGACGATCGCGGCGGCCGTCGCGCAGAGGCTGACCGGACGCAGCGCAGATCGAAGGCAGCTTCGCGGAGGCTGGATCGACTTCCCCGGACCGCCGGGAACGGTTGGCGGCTTGTCATTCGCGCGGGTGCTGGGCGACCATTTCGACCGTGCGGAGGTGCGCGGCAAGGTGGTGGTGGTAGGCGCCACCGCGCCGGTGCTGCAGGACATGCACAGCACCGCCGCAGGCAGCCCGATGTCGGGGCCCGAAGTGCAGGCAGACACGATTTCCACGGCGCTGGCTGGCTTTCCGCTGCGCAGTCCTGCGGGAATCGTCACGGTGCTCCTGATCATGCTCCTCGCTCTACTCGTGCCGCTCACCGGAGTGCGGCTCGGCACGCTCGGCGCCTGCCTAGCCGGTTTTACCGTCCTCTGCCTGTGGTCGGTGGCGACGCAGCTGGCGTTCGACTCCGATGCGGTGCTCGACTACAGCGACCCGCTCGCTGCGCTGCTGGTGGGAGCCGCCGGGACCGTGATGCTCGGCATGTGGACCGACAGCCGCGAGCGCCGGCGCCTGCGCAAGCTGTTTGCGACCGGCGCTGGCGGGATCGTCGAGCAGGTGCTGCACCGGCCGGGCGCGTGTCCACTCGAGCCGACGGCGATCATCGCCGGGTACCAAATCGAGGAGGTCATTGGGCGCGGCGGCATGGGGGTCGTCTACCGCGCCACCCAGCTGGCGCTCGGGCGGGCCGTCGCGATCAAGCTGATCGCCTCCGAACGCGCCGGAGATCCCGTGTTCCGCGAGCGCTTTTCCGCCGAGTCGCGCATCGCCGCCTCGATCGAGCACGCCAACGTCATCCCGGTGTACGAGGCGGGCGAGGACGATGGGCTGCTGTTCATCGCGATGCGCCTCGTGGAGGGGCTCAATCTTGGGCAGCTGCTCGCGCGCCTGGGCCCGCTCACGACGGAGCGGACAGCGCGCGTCACGATCCAGGTCGGCGGAGCGCTCGACGCGGCTCACGCCCGCGGCCTCGTGCACAGGGACATCAAGCCCGCCAACGTCCTGCTCACCGCCGACCAGCCGGAGCACGCCTACCTCACGGACTTTGGGGTCGCGAGGTATGTGGGCGCGCTCACCCGCATCACCCGGGCCGACCAAAGGGTCGGCACGCTCGACTACCTGGCGCCGGAGCAGATTCGCGGCGAGGCGGTGGACGCGCGCGCCGACATCTACGCACTCACCTGTGTCCTCTGCCACTGCCTGACCGGTGAGACTCCCTTCCCTCGCGACAGCGACGCGGCGGCTATGTGGGCGCACCTCAGCGCTCCACCTCCCTGCCCCAGCCGCATGCGGCCCGATCTCCCGGAGGAGATCGACGAGGTGATCGCGCGCGGCATGGCGAAGGATCCGGCAGAGCGCTACGCGGACGCGGGCGAGCTGGCGCAAGCGGCAGCGCTCGCGCTAGGATTCGCATCCCGGCTCACGCGACCCGGCACGCGAGAGCGGGCGACGAGTGAGCGTCCCGCGCCAGGGGCGGTCACCACGGTCTCGGAAAACCCGTGAGCGGGCAAACGTCAGTCGAGATCGCGCTGAGAGAGCAGACCGAGCTGGAAGGCGCACTCTGCGAGCCTGGCGCGCTTCTGGTTCTGACCGAGATCGCCCAGCTCGAACTTGCCGAACAGCGCCCGCAGGTTCGTCTTGACGGCGTCGACGCTGAGAAACACCTCGTCGGCGATCTGCTGGTTGGTTGCCGGGGTGGCGAAGGCGCCGCCATCGCGATAGGGGCGGCACAGCGCGATCAGAACCCGCCGCTGCGTGCCGCTGAGCTCCCGTAGGGCGGGGCGATCGCCGGCAGCCATCGTCTCCGCGACCGTGGGAGCGTCGGCCGCGTTGTACGCGATGAGCGTACGCCCGACGCGGATGCGATCGCCGCCGCGCAGGCGCCGGCGCCCGCTGACCCGCTCCCCGTTCACATAGGTTCCGTTCCTCGACAGGTTGTCATCGACGATCGTCCACTCTCCGCCCAGGCATTGGAGCTCGGCGTGCACGCCGGAGACCTCGCTGTCCCAGGAGAGCGACAGATCCATCTCCGCACGGCGTCCCAGCGTGTGACTCTCGGCTCCATCGGCGAGCGCATACAGCCGCAAGTTCTGCTGTTGGTCGCGGAACGCGAGAAATGGCACGCCCGCCCTCTCCGCAGCCAGCAGCTCCTTGAGCTCTCCCGCAGAGGCCGTGTGGGGCGCGAGGGGATCGGCTCTTCCTGATTGAGAGAACAGCTCGGACATGGTTGGGCGCCGGGCCATTGTACGGATCGGTTGCCGTTGCGATCCCCACGCACGAGCGAGCAGGGAGGCCCTGCCCAGGATGGCCCATCCGCGTTACCGACAGGACAGGGGTTGCTGAACATCACCCAAGGGTGGGTTGTCGAGCCTTTGCGCAGCTCAGAAGATCTCTTGGAATCCGAACTCCAAGGGGGAGACATCATGGCAACCGCGTATCGACACGACTTTCTTACGAGACTCCACCGTTCCCAGCAATTGCCAGGAGACAGCAGCTGGAGCCGCTTGGCTGTGTTGGTCCTGCACGCATCGGCGCTCGCCCTCCTGGCGACGACGATCGCCGCGTCCGTGCATGCGGCGTCGGCCGCGGCGGACTGGACCACTCCGATCCCGGTCGATCCGGGCAACTCCCTTGAAGCCGTCACCTGCACGAGCGCAACGACCTGCCTTGCGCTCGACAGCGCCGGCAACCTGATCGCGTCGGACGCGAACGGGCTGGGCCCGGCGGCCCCTTCGGCGTGGACGACACCCACTCCGATCGGGTTCACCGGGAACGGAGGCACGTTCACGGCGATCTCATGCCCGGGCGGGTTGACCTTCTGTGCCGCTTTCGACAGCAACGGAAACATCTTCTACTCGAGCGACCCACTGAGCCAGTCCCCCACGTGGAAGACCTATGCGGCCCTCAACGAAATCTTTGGCGGCAACACCGAAACCGGAGAGAACACCGACGAGGCCGACGCCCTGGCGTGCGCCCCGCCCGACCCGGGCCAGCTGGCGCCGGCCTTCTGCTTGGTGGCGGACATGCACGGCAACCTGGCCTACACGACGGAAATCACGAGCGCGCGCAATGAATTCGGAGGTCTGACGTGGAGCCCGCCCTACTCGGCCGATCCCTCCTGGGATGAATACGAACCGACGGCCATCACCTCCCTCTCCTGTCCGTCCGCAAGCCTATGTCTCGGCACCGACAAGCTGGGCAACATCATCGAGTCGACGAACCCGGTGGCACAAGCGCAGAACGACGAACAATGGACCGTGTTGAACTCGGTGGACGCAGGTGCCGGCAGCCTCAACGGCTCTCCTGGTGTCAGGGGCATCTCCTGCCCGAGCACCACGCTTTGCGTGGCGGTCGACGGCTCCGGCAACATCCTGTACACCGAATCGCCCACCGCTACCGCTCAAGGGGGCTGGACGGTCGTGTCCAGTCTGAACCCCGAAGGCGGGATCACCGGCATCTCCTGCCCGACCACAACCGAGTGTGTCATCACCGACGAGGGCGGCGACATCCAGTACGGGATAGCCCCATTCAACAGCCGCGCGGTGATAGCGCCTGTCGCTCCAGCGGTAGCGTCTCCTCCGCCTCCGCCCGCGCCGGCCGCAGAGCCTTCCATCTCGCGTCTCACAGCGACGATCCACGGCGCGCAGGTCGTGATCTACTGCAGCTCGGGCACCGGTGGATGCGCGGGAACCGTGACCCTGTCCATCACGGAGAAGCTCGTCGCCAGCCAGGTGGTGGCCTTCACCGCAAAGCGACGGGGGGCGAGGTCCAAGAGGGTGGTCATCGGTAAAGCCTCATTCGACATACCTAGCAGCACAACGAAGACGATCGCGGTCAAGTACAACAAGACCGGCAAAGCCTTATTGCGCCGCCATCACAAACTCCAAGGGAAGGTTGAAGTGGTGCAGGGCTCGGTTGCGGTCTCCACGACCGGGCGCCTGTAATGCAGCGTTCGTGGCGACCCCGGTGCCGGCGCGGCAGCCGAGACCCCATACACTCCAAAGCGCGTGAACGTGTGGGTTCCGGATCGTCCGGGTAGCGAGGCCGTCGGCGAGCTGCCAGAGGGCCTATCGCTCAACCTCATCCCCCGCGCGGGCGAGGTGCCACACGAGGCAATCGACGCGGAGTTCTTGGTGCCCGGCGCGCGCGACACACGCATCCCCAAGCTGCTGCCCAAGATGAGGGCACTGCGCGTGATCCAGACGCTGTCGGCGGGCGTGGACTGGCTGCTGCCGATCCTCCCCGCCGGCGTGACGCTGTGCGACGCCGCCGGTACCCGTAACGCAGCCGTTGCAGAGTGGGCGGTGGCGGTGATCCTCGCATCGACGAAGCGCCTGCCCGAGCTGCGCGACAGCCAGCGCGAGCATCGCTGGGAGTGGCAGGGATCCCACGAGCTGGCGGGCAGCACCGTGTTGATCCTCGGGTATGGCGCGATCGGCGCAGCCACCGAGCGGCGGCTGGAGCCGTTCGACGTCGAGCTGATTCGTGTGGCACGGCGCGCGCGTGCGGGCGTGCACGCGGTGGAGGATCTCGGCGGGTTGCTGCCGCGCGCCGACGTGGTGGTGGTGCTGCTGCCGCTGACGCCCGACACCACCGGGCTGCTGGACGCCGACCTGCTCGCTTGCCTGCGCCCCGGCGCGCTGCTGGTGAACGCGGCGCGCGGGCCGATCATCGACATGCAGGCGCTCCTGCGACTGCTGCGTGCCAAACGCATCAGAGCCGCGCTGGATGTGACCGACCCGGAACCGCTGCCGCCCGGCGATCCCATGTGGGACGCGCCGGGGGTGCTTATCACTCCCCACCTGGCCGGGGACACGCTCGCCGCGGATCGGCGCGCGTTTGCACTGGTTGGTGAGCAGGTGCGTCGCTATCTACGCGGAGAGCCTTTGGCGAACGTCGTCAAGCACGGGTATTGAGCGGACCCACTCGACTCACCAACACCTACCCATCAGCCAACAAACGCCAACGGCCGCCACGGCGCGGCAGGATCGCCTCAGCCCACGGCAAGCTCGGCCAGCAGCGCGCCAACCGCGCCCTCGTCGAGCTGGGCGCCCGCGACCAGGCGCAGCTCCTCGCCGGCCTCCTCAGGCGTGCGCGCGGGGCGGTAGGGGCGCGTGGTCACAATCGCGTCGTAGGTGTCGCACGCCGCGATGATGCGCGCTGCGAGCGGAATTGCATCGCCGGCCAGACCGTCGGGGTAGCCACACCCGTCCCAGCGCTCGTGGGAGGCGCGCACGGCGGGGGCGAGGTGCGCGAAGGCCGGGATGCGCCCCACCAGTTCGCCGCCGACGGCGGCGTGGCCGCGCATCACCACCCACTCATCGTCGGCGAGCGGGCCGGGCTTCAACAGGATCTCGGAGGGCACGGCGATCTTGCCGATGTCGTGCAGCATCGCCGCGTAGCGCACGTCGCGCGCCTGTGCGCGCGAGAGCCCGATGCGTAACGCAACGCGCTCGGCGAGCTCGGCGACGTCCTCGCCGTGGCAGGCGGTGTAGTCGTCCTTCGCTTCCACCGTCGAGGTGAGCGCCGCCAAGGTGGTTGTGAAAGTGCGCTCAAGGTCGGCCACCAGCGCGGCACGGTGCACGGCCGCGCCAAAGGATGCGGCGACCGCCTCCACGAGCACCGCATCGGCCTGGCCGAAGGCGGAGGGGGCCACGGCCTCGATGTTGAGCACTCCCCACACGTTCCCATCGACGAAGATCGGGGCGCTCAGCTCCGAGCGCGGATCGGTGGAGGGATCGCGCGCAATGTAGTCGGGATCCATGCCGGTGTCGTGCACGACCGCAGTGCTGCCGGAGCGGGCGACGCGCCCGTTGACGCCCTCGTGCACCGACTGCTCGACGAGCAGGAACTCCGTCATCACCTCCGCGAGCGGCCCGGCGGCGGCGATCAGCCGCAGCATCCCGTCGCGGTCGAGACGCTGGATCGCGGCGAGATAGAAGGAAAACGTGCAGTGCAGCTCGTCCACCACCAGGTGCGCCATCTCCTCGATCTCCTGGGTGGCAGCCAGTCGCGCGGTTAGTTGGGAGGCGACCCGCAGCTGCGCGCGCAGGTATGCGAGCTCGCCGGCGCCGGCGAGCTTTTGCACGCGCTCGTCGGCTCGCTGGCGACGCAGCGCCTCGGCGCGGCGCTGGCGCTCGCGCGTGCCGGCAGCGCCGGAGGAGGGCCGCTCACGGGTTTCTACGGAGAGCTTCGGCATCGCCTGACGCATCGGCCGTAAAAGCCCTGCGCTTGAGCGATGTTTGCGTGTGTCCAGCCAGTGGTGGCAAGGATTTTTGCTTGGATGGGCGGCCCCCCTCCGGGGCCGCCGGCGGAGTCGCGTATGGCGGTGATGCGGTCGGTTCAAAAGGCCAGGACAAAGAAGGTTGTGACAGGTGGGCAGCCACAGGCCCGCCGATTGCTCCATCCGTCGAAGGTGGCAGCCACGGGCACGCGGGAGAATCCCGTGGTGAGCCAAGGACGTGTCTGGAAAAGATCGGCACGCCCGGACGCGGGTGGGTGGGCTTCAAAACACGGCGCTGGATCGCCACGTGCCGGCTTGCCCGTGCTGGCCGATCTTCGATCGGTAGCACGGGCTTCACCGTCCCATGTCGCCCAGCTTGGTCCAGGAACGCCCCACCGATCGGAGAGCAACGGGCTCTCCGATCGGCCAGCACGCCTATTTCCAGACACGTCCTCTGCGCTGAGCACGCCCGCTGCCGCCGGCTACCTCCCACGCGCGCCGTTCCTCGACGAGCTGTACGAGGTCGACGGGACGCCGCGCCCGGCGGCGGCCGCGCTGGTGCGCGAGCTGCAGCGCCTCGGGCCCGACGGCCTGCTGGAGGCGGGCCGTCGCCGCGACGCGGTGTTCATGCAGCAGGGGATCACGTTTGAGACCGGCGGCGAGGGCGGCGGATACGACCCCGCCCACCCAGGCAAAGAACGGCCGTTTCCGCTGGATCTCGTGCCACGCGTGTTGAGCGGCGAGGAATGGCGCGAGATCAAGCGCGGACTCGCGCAGCGCATCCGCGCGCTCAACCACTTCGTGGACGACGTCTACCACGCCCGCGAGATCGTGCGCGAGGGCCTCGTGCCGTGGCGGCTGGTGGCAGGATGCCCGCACTTCGCCCGCGCAGTGCACGGCATCAGGCCGCCGGGCGGCGTGTACACGCACGTGGCCGGCTGCGACCTGGTGCGCCACAGCGACGGCGCTTGGAAGGTGATCGAGGACAACGTGCGAATCCCCTCGGGCATCTCCTACGTGCTGGAGAACCGCGCCGCGATGGCGCAGCTGGTGCCCGAGCTGTTCGCCTCTTACCGCGTACGCCCGGTCGACCACTACCCGCAGCTGCTGCTGAGCGCGCTGCGCTCGGTGGCGCCGTCGGCAGAGAGCGAGGCGACGGTCGTCGTGTGGACGCCGGGTCCGGCCAACCCCGCCTACTTCGAGCACGCCTTCCTCGCCCGGCAGATGGGCGTCGAGCTGGTGGAGGCCTCCGATTTGGTGGTGCGCGACGACGTGCTGTACATGCGCACCACCCGCGGGCTCGAGCGCGTGCACGCCGTGTACCGGCGCCTGGATGACGACTTCGTCGATCCGCTGGAGTTCCGCCCCGACTCGCTGCTGGGGGTGCCCGGGCTGGTGCGGGCCTACCGCGCCGGTAGCGTGGCGATCGCCAACGCGTTCGGCACCGGGGTCGCGGACGACAAGGCGATCTACTGCTTCGTCCCCGAGATGATCCGCTTCTACCTGGCGGAGGAGCCGATCCTCGAGAACGTGCGCACCTACCTGCTGTCGGACCCGGAAGTACTGGAGCACGCACTCGGCCGCATCGAGCAGCTGGTGGTGAAGCCGACCGGCGAGTCGGGGGGCCGGGGCGTGCTGATCGGTCCACATGCCGAGGAGCACGAGCTGGAGCGGATGAAGGGGGTGATCCGCGCGCACCCCGAACGGTGGATCGCCCAGGACCTGGTGCGCCTCTCGACCGTCCCAACTGTGGACGGCGAGGGAGGGCTGCGGCCCTGCCACGTGGATCTGCGGCCGTTCGCCGTGTTCGGCGAGCACATCGACATCGTCCCCGGCGGCCTCACGCGCGTGGCGCTGGAGGAGGGGTCGATGATCGTCAACTCCTCGCGCGGCGGCGGCTCGAAGGACACGTGGGTGCTGCAGGACGGCGACGACGCCGACCAGGCGGGGCCGACGATCGCCGACACGCAGCCGCCGGCGCTGCCCGACCTGCGCTACGGCGCGTGGACCGGCCAGCAGCAACAGCAGCAGCAGGAGCAGGAGCACGGCCCGCGCCCCTCCCCCTTCCCCTCCCCCCTCCTCCCCTCTGAACGCAACCCCGTGGGCGAGTGGCCGGACCGCCATGCTGCAACGCCGCCCAACCATGGCCGCTCCCAGCCGGGCCACCCACCAACACCGACCACGTGGGACCACCTCCCGCCGGAGCGGGCATAGCCGATGCTGGCGCGGATCGCCCACGAGCTGTACTGGCTGGGCCGCAACCTGGCGCGCGCCGAGTTCACCGCGCGCGCCGTGGAGGCGGTGTTCCAGGCCGAGCTGCAGGGCACCTCCGACCGCGTGCCGGGCGTCAGCTTCGGCTCGCACGGGCTGCTGGCGATGCTCGGGGACACTGAGCTCGAGGGCGAGGTGGGCGGCAATGGCCGGGCGCTCGGCGGCCTGACGCTCGACGCACGGCGGCCGGGCTCGATGCTGGCGAGCGTCGAGCGCGCGCGCGAGGGGGCGCGCACCGTGCGCGACGTGATCAGCGCGGAGATGTGGGAGGCGATCAACACCACGGCGCTTGGGTTGCGCGGCGGGACAAATTGGAGCCCACCCACCCGGGCGGGATTCGAGACCTCTGCACCGGCCGGCCCGTACCTCGCCTCGCAGTACGTCAAGCAGCGCACCGCGCTGATCTGGGGCGTGGCCGATCGTTCGATGCTGCGCGACGAAGCAAAGTGCTTCCTCGACGCGGGGGGCATGATCGAGGTCGCGGACATGGTGCTGCGGATGTTGCGGATCGCGCTGCCGACCACCGCCTCCGGCGGTGGTGCCCGCGATGCGCCCCCCGCCGATGGGCACGCACTGATCCTGCTGCAGGCGGTGGGAGGCTTCCACGCGTATCTGCGCGCGGTGACCGCGCCGCCCAACGCCCAGCCGGTCGCCCGCTTTCTGCTGTTCGAGCGCGCCTACCCCGACAGCGTGGCGGCGTGCGTGGACACGCTGCACGAGGTGTTCACAGCCGCCGACGCCGGCCCGCGCAACTCAAAGCCGGTGCTGCGCGTCAGCCGTCTGGCGGCCGATCTGGACTTCCAGCGCCGCGCGCTGCCCGAAGGAGCTGAGCTGACCGGGATCTGCGAGCGCACCCAGCAGGAGCTCGCCCGCCTCGACCAGGACGTCGCGGAGCGCTACTTCGCCGGGGCGGCCCCGGCGGGAGAGCGGCGATGAGCCGGAACTGCACGCCGTCGCCGGGCGGGCGGGCGGGCGGGATGTGATGTTTATTTTTCGGCCCCAACCCTTCATTTTGTGAAGTGAGTAGGGCCGGTTGTATGCATTTTTTTGGGACCCTAACCCTTTATTTTGTGAAGTGGTAGGCGCGGTGGGATGTATATTTTTGAGCCCCACCACTTCATTTTGTAAAGGGTTGGGGACTGTTTGAAATGACCTCTCCTTCCCACTTACCCTCCCCCCTCGCGTGACCGCACTATGCACTTCGCGATCCGCTACCTCACCGAGTACCGCTACGGCGCGCCCGTCACCGACAACCTCAACGCGCTGCGGGTGCGCCCGGCGACGACCTCCTCGCAACGCTGCGACGAGTTTCACACGCGCATAGATCCCGAGGCCCGTGTCAGCCGCCACCTCGACTACTTCGGCACCGAGGTGTTGGAGTTCGGCGTCCCCACCGACCACGACCGGTTGACGATCGACGTGCGTGCGCGGGTTGTGACCTCCGCGCCATCCACACCACCCGCGGGCTCGTGGGCGAGCCTGGCGAGCAGCTCCTACCAGGACGCAGCGGGTGAGTTCGCGCTGCCATGGCACGACCAGCCCGCGATCGAGGGCTTGCGGGAGCTGAACGAGCAGCTCGACGCCCCCAGCCCACTGGAGGCCGTGGAACAGCTGTGCCAGCTGGTGCCCGACCGCTTCGAGTACCGGCCGGGGGTCACCTATGTGGGCTCGACCATCGACGACCTGCTGCAGGCCGGCGCGGGGGTGTGCCAGGACTTCGTGCACCTCTCGCTGGTGTTGCTGCGCCGGCGCGGGCTCGCGGCGCGATACGTGTCGGGCTACCTGTGGGCGGCGTCGGCGGACGGGAGCAGCGACTCGGTAGAGGTGGATACCCACGCCTGGCTGGAGGTGCTACTGCCGGGAGATGCGAGCCCAACCGCTCGCGGCGAGCCGGTGTGGGTCGGGGCCGACCCCACTAACCGCCGTCTCGCGGACGAGACCCACGTGAAGATCGGGCACGGGCGCTTCTACGCCGACGTGCCCCCGGTGAAGGGCCTTTACCTCGGCGGCGCGACCTCGCAGCTGAACGTCGCGGTGAGCATGTCGCGCCTCGACCCACAAGCAAGCGCGCGAGCGTAGCGCACACTCCCCGGGCAGCGCGACCCCGCAACTGAACGTCGCAGATGATCATGGGGCACTTCAGCCGCAGGCGGACATACGGGCGGGACTGACCACCGGCACCCTCCCACCGTCTGAGATAAAGCACACGTAGTTTTCCCGGGGCCGTATGCAGTACCGTTGGGCTGTGGCTCTCCCGGCCCACCCGATGGCACCCGCGGATCACTCCGCAGGCCAAGAGCCGCCGAGCGACTCGCGCCAATGGCGCGAGCAGCTCGCCCCCTACGCCAAGGCCAACCGACCGCGGGCTCTGCTGTGCCTCGTTACATCGGTCGCGCCGTATCTCGGCCTATCGGTGGCGATGTATCTGCTCCTCGGAGTGTCCTACCTGTTGACGCTGGCCCTCGTGGCCCCCACGGCGATCTTTCTCGTGCGCACGTTCATCGTCTTCCACGACTGCACACACGGGTCATTTCTGCAGTCAAGGCGCGCCAACGCGTGGCTGGGCATCGCCACGGGCCTGTTGCTGTACTCGCCCTTCGTCCGCTGGCGCCACGACCATGCGGTTCACCACGCGAGCGCCGGGGACCTCGATCGCCGCGGCACCGGGGACGTCCGCACGTTGACCGTCACGGAATACCAAGCGCTGCCGTGGCGTGGCCGGCTCGGCTACCGCCTGCTGCGCAACCCGCTCATCATGTTCGGCCTCGGACCGATCGTCGCGATGATCATCGGGCCACGCATCGTCGCGCGCAATGCTCGCCCGCGCATGCGCCGCAGCGTGCTCGCCACCGATGTGGCGCTCGCAGCGATCGTGGGCCTCCTATGTGTGGCGATCGGCTGGCGTGACTACTTGCTCGTATGCGGGCCACCCGCGCTGCTCGCGGGCTCGATCGGCATCTGGCTGTTTTACGTCCAGCACCAGTTCGAGGATGCTTACTGGGAGAGCGGCGAGGACTGGAACTACCGGGATGCGGCGCTGCGGGGAAGCTCGTATCTGAAGCTCTCAGCTCCGCTTCGCTTCTGCACGGGAAGCATCGGCTATCACCACGTCCATCACTTGAATGCGCGCATACCCAATTACAATCTGCGACGGGCGCACGATGAGAACGTAATCTTCCACGCGGTACCAACGCTCCACTTCTGGGACGCCGTACGGGCCGTCGCGCTCAAGCTATGGGACGAGGATCGCAGGCGCCTTGTGACGTTCGCCGAGGCGCGCAGGCTCCACACGGCGATCGACGCGCGCTCGGTGTAGTCGGTCTACGTCCCGAGCGAGCCGCCTCCGAGCATTCGACCAGCAGGCTGAGACTACGCGCGTATGCGCCGCCTGGAGCGGTAGGCGATGAGTCGCTGGGCGAACAGCATGGCCGCAGGCACCTTGCGGTCTCGTGGTGGGAGCAGCCCGATCTGCTGTGAAAAGTCGTAGAGGTCGTAGATCAGCGTCTGGCGGGAGATCAGACCGTCGCGGAACTCGTAGAGGTCGATGCCCTCGATGTCGATCGGCCGTCCGGTGGGTGCCCACGTGGATGGCTTGGAGCCGTAACGCTTGCCCCAGAATGCCAGCTCGCCGGTGAATGTCCCGGTCATTCGCCATGGCAGCACGAGTCCGGTGCCCTCCAGCGCAGGGTAGAGCATGCCGGTACTCTCGAGGCGCACGTCGGGAAAGGCGCGGAAGAAGAGCTCTACGAAGGCCCTGAACTCGCTGCGGCCGTGGGCGGTCTCACCGAACATCGCCGGGTCCTCGCACACAATATCCTCGGTCACGAGGGTCGCGAGCTGGTCGAGGTTGTGGTCGTTCCAGGCCGTGTCCCAACACTCAAAAAAGTCGTTCAGCTCGTTGGCGCGGGGGAGCCAACGCTCAGAGAAACCCTGCAGGCCGCCTCTGAGCTGCTCCAACAAGTCGGCGGGCTGATCGGGTTCGGCCTGGTCGGAGGTGGGCAGTGCGGCGGTGCCGGTGGCCTGATCCGAGGTAGGCAGTGCGGCGGTGCCGGTAGCCTGATCCGAGGTAGGCAGTGCGGCGGTGCCGGTAGCCTGATCCGAGGTAGGCAGTGCGGAGGTGCCGGTAGCCTGATCCGAGGTAGGCAGTGCGGTGGCGCTTGTCATCGGAGACTCCTTTTGCTCGCTGTCAGCTCTTCCAGTGTTGGATGAGCTGTTGCTGCTTATCCCCGTACGAACTGGCCATGGAAGCCGAAGGGGATGTGATGGGGGGCGTGCGCGCGTGCCAGCTCGCTCAGATCGGCGGCGTCAAGCACGAGCAGGAAGGACCGGGGTGGGCGAGTTTCAGATCGAGCGTCGAGCACGACCGAGAGCAGCACCCCGTCGTCCTCGTGCTCGCCTTCGGGGCGCGCCACAAACACCGGCTCGCCCGGATAACACCCCGGCTGCGCCCATGAGAGCGTGGCGCCGTCTGCGGTGTCTATCTTAAGGACCTGTTCGAGCCATCCGTTCGCGCCGTTGCCGTTACCCCAGACGTAGCGATAGGGGCGCTCGTTGCAGCGCCCGTAGTTGATGCGCGGCAGCTCTATCCCCTGCTCGGCCAGTTGCTCGCGGCGCACCGACCGGTCGGCGAGGCGCAGGCGAAAGCGGGTCAGACCAGCGGGTGTGATCGGCTTGCCGGCGCGCAGACGGTCGAGGTAGAGATCCTCGACGATGCCGGCGTCTGGGGTGGTACACAGGTCGACGATGACCTCGCCGTCGTCTTCGTAGGCGTTGACGTGATGGAAGGCGAAACAGGCATCGGCCTGAAAGCCGCTCCTCGCCTTGCCGGTGGCGCGGTCCACCAGCGTGAAGCGCGTGCCGAGCTCGGGCTTCCAGCGGTAGTTCTCGATGTAGGGGCGCCCGGACAGCGCCAGCGCCAGCGGGTTGACGACGTAGGGGAACTCGGCGAGCACCAGCCAGCGCTCGGTGAGCCCGAAGGAGTGCATGTACGCAGGCTCCTTCACTGACAGCGAGGCGATCACACGGGGCTTGCGCTCATGCGGCCCGACCGCGAAGAAGCGGTAGCTGCTGCGGGCGCCCAGCTTGGCCGCGTAGTTGAGCATCCCGCCGCTCGCGCGATCCATATGCGGGTGCGCGGTCGAGATCTGCCCGGGGACCTCATACGGGCGCACCCCCGCCGCCTGCAGCGTGTATGGGTCGAACTGCACGGGCAGCGGGGTCTCGGTCATCGCGACGAACCGCTCACCCAGCTTCGCGATGTTGACGTTCGCATTGTCCGGCAGGACGCTTCCCGGCGAGAACAGGGTCTGCACGCGCTTGAACAGCGAGCGGCAGGGATCGGTCGCGAACTCCCCGTAGACCATCCGGCCCCGCTCGCGTGCGGCCTTGTAGGAGCGGCTTTCCAGGAAGCGGTTGCCATAGGAGACCCGCCCGCCGTCGATCGTGAACCGGTGCAGCATCGCCAGCCCGTCGAACCAGTGCCTCATGCGCTGCTCGCCGATCTCGAATTTGGCCGGGCCCGTCCGCAGCAGCGAGCCACTCAGCCAAGCCGGCAGCTCGCCGCTCAGCGGCAGCGCGTCCACCACCACCTCGTGCTCCAGTGTCGAGAAGCCAAGCGTGGGCGGGCTGAGCTTTGGTGCTGTCGATGGAGCTGCACTGATGGACACGAGAACATTTCCTTCCGTATGGTTCCACTCGAACCATACACACCGTACGCTAATCTGCGGGCGATGTCAAGCACGCCCCTTACGACCACGCCCCTCAAGACCAAGCGCCTGACCGAGACCTCCTACATCGTGCTCGGCCTGATCGAGCAGATCGGCCCCGCCACGCCATATGACCTGAAGCGGATGGCCCAGGTCAGCACGTTCAATTTCTGGGCGGTTCCCCATACCCAGCTCTACACCGAGTGCGGACGGCTCGCCAGCGAGGGTTTGCTCTCCGAGCGGCGCGAGCAGAACGGACGGCGCCGGCGAATCTACAGCCTGACAAAACGCGGGCGCGAGGCGCTCGCCGAGTGGCTGGCGGAGCCCACCGAGGAGCTTGAAGAACTACGCGACCCCGCCACGCTCAAGCTCTTCTTCGGCGGAGACCCGGCGAGGCTCGCAGTCACTCAACTCGACGCCCACCAGCGCAAGCTGCGCGAATACGAGCAGTTGCACACTGAGGTCGCCGACTGGCCACGCGGTTGGCGCCTCGCGCTGGAAGCGGGAATCGGTCACGAGCGGGAGTCCATCCGCTTCTGGGCAGGCATCGAGCCATGAGCCGAGCGCGTCACGCATAGGTCCGTAACGCTCGGCGCCCGTCAGGGGGCAGGTCGCGGGGAGTTGAGACCGGTAGCCGCCACATCGATGTAGTAGTCGTACACCACGCCGAACGGGCCGGCACATGGGTTGCGCGGCTCGGTCGAGGATTGACCCTCCTACATGGACTCCCAGCCCGCCTACGGAATCGGCACCGCGTCAAGGGTGTGCGGTGAATGGAGAGGCGGGCTGTCTCCGATGTGCAGGCTCTGCAGCCTCCTGAAGGTGCGAGAGCGATCCCGGGAATACGACCAGCCACCGGCTGTCGGTGTCAAACCGGATTGCGCGAGGCGGGTGAACGTCTCCTGCGCCTCCAATCGGGCAAGACCGGCGCCGACGCAAAAGTGCGGGCCGTTGCCGAAAGCAAGGTGAAGCGATCCTTTGCGTGTCAGGTCCAGACGGTCTGGGTCGGGGTGGCGCGCGGGATCGCGGTTGGCCGCGCCAAGCACCACAAGCGCCTGCTGGCCCTTGCGCACATTGACTCCGCCGAGCATAAGATCGTCCCGAGCGACGCGCGAGGCAACCTGGGCGGGGCTGTCGTAGCGCAGGAGCTCCTCGACAGCTTGAGCGCAGAGGTCGGGATGCCGAGCAAGCCACTCGAACTCCTCGGGGTGCTCGAACAGCGCAAGCGTGCCGTTGCCGATCAGGTTGGCAGTCGTCTCGTGGCCGGCGGCGAGCAGCAGCAGGCACATCGTGATGATCTCGTCAGTCTCGAGCGTGACGCCACCTGCGGGCGGATGGATCAGCGCGCTCAAGAGGTCTTCGCCTGGATCCACACGCCGCTGCGCGACGATCGGAACGAGGAACAGCATCACCGTCATCGCCGCCGTGCTGATCGCCTTCAGCTCGTCGGGCGTCGGGTCGAGCTCCAGCATCCGAGCGAGCGTCGGAGTCTCGGAGCCGAGCAGTTCCGCACCCTCGAGGCCGACGTCGAACAGCTCGGCGATCACCGCGAGCGGGATCGGATAGGCGAGCTCGCTCATCAGCTCGACCGGCTCGCCCTCAGCCAGCGGTGCGAATGCACTGTCGACGATCGCGGCAACGCGCTCGCGGATCCGCTGAACCGCGCGTGGGGTGAAGAAACGGTTCACGGCACTCCTCAGCCGCGTGTGGGTCGGCGGGTCGCTCATCAGCAGCGACCTGCCCCACAGCTCTGGGCCCGGCCCTCCCCCAAGGGAGGCAAGCAGCTGCGGGCTGTTACGCGGGTCGGAGCTCCACTCAGGGCCACGCAGAACGGCCGTCGCATGGTCGTGGGAGAGGACGAGATGCGCGCCGAGTTGCTCGTTCCACTGGACCGCTGCCTGCGCACGCGCGGCGTGGTATACCGGATAAGGGTCCTCGGTCGGAAACGGCCACGCTGCCCAATCAGGCATTGCTGTTCGCCGCCTGACGCTCCTCGAAGAACGCGTGGTCGAGCTTGCCCATCTCGGTGAGTGGGGCCGCGCCTTCGAAGTACTCGGCCGCGATCGACCCCCAATGGTTGGTGGCGCGCAGCTCGGCGAGCAGGGAGGCGGCGCCCATCTCGATTCGGCTCATGATCGTGTACTCAGGGGACGCGGTGAGATGGCGGAAAGCGTTGGCCGACGGGCCAGTCGGCGAAAACTTGCGTTCGATCCACCTGGTGACGTACTCCGGGGTGACCGTGAACGGCTGCTCGGCCCACCACATTTCCCAGGGTTCACGCCAGTATGCGAAGACTTCCTCGGGGGTGACGGGATCTGAAGATCGCCAGAACCCTCCCTCCACACTTGCCTGCCAGGTCCCAAGCACGTCAGCCCTGAAACACGTGCGCCCAATCGCTTGCATCATGTCGACTCGCGCACGATCGAAGCGCTTTATGCAACCGAAATCCAGGATGCTCACGCTCCCGTCGTCGTGAAACAGATAGTTGCCCGGATGCGGGTCGGCGTTGAACAGGCAGAAGCGATGGTTGGAGCCATAGACGAAGCGGTAGATTGCCTCCGCCCACTGGTCGAGCAGCTGGCGCTCAGAGGCCAAGGCATCGCTCCAGGCTTTGCCTTGCACGAACTCTTGGGTCAATACGCAACCGGTGCACAACTCGTCGATCACAGCCGGGACATGGATGAACGGATGCCCACAGTAGTACTCGGCAAACTCGGCCTGGTTGGCTGCCTCCAACCGATAATCGAGCTCCTCGGTGATACGGACACCGATCTCCTGTGCCGCGCCACGCAGGTCGAAACTCACTTTCCTCGGGGACAAGCCGAAGATCAAACTGAGAAACGTGGATAGCAACTCGGTGTTCTTCAGGTCGGCGCGGATCGCGGCCGCCACCCCCGGATACTGAATCTTGACCGCGACGGCGCGACCGTCGTGCAACCGAGCCGCGTGGACCTGGCCGATCGAGGCCGCCGCCAGTGGCTCCCACTCGAACTCCGCGAACACGCGCTCGGCCCGCTGACCGAGCTCCCGCTCCAACGTGGAGCGCGCGAGCTCGGGCGCCATCGGCGGCGCCTCGTTGCGCAGGCGCGTCAGCGCCGCCTGGTAGATCGACTGGAACTCCGCCGGCACCGCGGGGCTGGCCGAGACGAACGAGAGCATCTGGCCGGCCTTCATCAGGGCGCCCTTGGAACGGCCGAGCAGCTCTGCGTAACGCTCTGCCGTACGCACGTGAAACTCGGTGCTGTCGGCACCCGTCAGCTTGCTGCGCAACCCAACCACGACCGCCTCGCCTGCAGTGCGCGCCCCCAGAGCCGCAAGCGGAACGGTGCGCCGCAACCGACCCCGGCTGATGCCATCGCCGGATCGCGTCGCGTCACCTGTCTCTGGAGTGGGCCCTGGGTCGGACACCGCACATCTCCTTCATCTCTCTAGTTACTGACTTCAACTAAGTGTATACTTAGTCGGGCCAATGTCAAGTACGACCCGTGACCGCATCGTGGACGAAGCGATGCGCCTGTTCAGCGAGCACGGCTACACCGCCACCAGCATCGCCAAGATCGAGGCCGCGGCCGGGCTCACACCCGGCGCCGGCGGGCTCTACCACCACTTCGACAGCAAGGAAGCGGTCCTCGCCGCCGGTATCGAGCGCCAGCTCGCCCGACTGGACGCACTCCGTGAGATCCGGCACGTGCTCACTCCACTGGGCGACCTCAAAGCCGAACTGATCCTGACCGCTCGTTACATCCTCGCCGAGCTGGACAGCGAGTCTGAGCTGCTGCGCATTCTCGCCTCCGACGCACGCAACCGGCCACAGCTGCTGAGGACCGCCGTCGACCAGTTGGTGAGCTCCACATTCAGCGGTTTTGCCACATGGATCGCCGCACACATGGAACGTCCGATCCCGGACGAGGAGGCGACGGCAATCGCCGCCCTCGGACTCGGGGCTCTCCTCTCTTCCCGCCTACTGCGTGATGTCCTCGGCATCCCAGCCCAGGTCGATGACGAGACGCTTGTCGACACCTGGGTGGGACTGATGGTGCGGGCGCTCGACAATCCGGCACCCGAGCGCTCAGCCTGATGGCGAGAAGCGCGGCCCACCGATCCCTGGCCATAAGCGACCGTCCAGGCCCTCGCGTCCCTGCGCAGCCCCGGCCTCCAGAGTCTGCGCTCGGGCTCGCTATGAGCGCCTCCTACGGGACGTGTCCGCGAACGATGACGCGTGTGCCGTGCGCCGGGATCATCGTGACGTTGCGGTGCTGGGCGTGCTCGGGCTCGGGTCGCTCAGCTTCGAGATCGAGGTGCCGGGCGATGGCGTGGAGCACGATCCGCTGCTCGGCCATCGCCAGCGCAGCGCCTAGGCAACGGCGGATGCCGCCGCCGAAGGGCAGCCACTCATACGTACCCGGCTTTTGATCAAGCCAGCGTTCGGGGCGGAACGCGAAGGGGTCGGGATAGAGATCCTCGCGGTGGTGGAGTAGCAGGATGCTGATGCTGACCGCTGTGCCCGCGGGCAGGACGTACTCCCCGAGCCGCCACGGCACGGCGACACGGCGGCCGATGATCGGGATCACCGGACGGCAGCGCATGCCCTCGAGGATCGCCGCCTCGACGTGCTCCGCCGCACGCTCGTCGCGGCGCACGGCGCTCCGCAAGCGCTCATACGCCGCGGGAGTGCGCACCAGGCGCTCACACGTCCACGCCAACGAGTTCGCGGTGGTCTCAAAGCCCGCAAGCACGAGCGTGAGCAGCTCATCGCGCAGCTCCTGGTCGGATAGGAGCTCGCCATCCTCGGTTCGGGCGGCAAGCAGCAGCGAGAGGATGTCCCCGCGCTCGGCGAGGTTCTCGGCGCGCCGGCGGGCGACAATGATCGGGTAGGTGGCACGATCGAGCAGCGCGATGGCGCAGCGCATCAGCCCGTCGGGCTCCTCGCTGCGCATGTTCGTCAGTTCGCCGAACTTGGCGAGTGGGGACGTGGAGAGCCGGGTGAGATACTTGATCGTGGAGCGCAGACGATGCTCGGCGGTGCCACGAGCGGGCCGCTCCCCGATGCCGAAGATGCCGGACATGATCACGTCGAGCGTGATCGCCTGCATCCGCGGCGCCAGCGCGAACGGACGACCGATCGGCCAACGCTCGAGCTCGCGGCTGGTCGCCTCCCCAATCATCTGTCGGTAGCGCTCGATCGCATCGCCGTGGAACGGCGGGAGCAGCAGCCTGCGCTGGCGCAGATGGCGCGGACCGTTGGCGGTCAGCACCGATCCCGATCCGACGATCGGTCGCAGCGGGGACTCCGCCGTCAGCGACGGCACGTGCTCGGGCTTGGCGGTGAACAACGAGCGGGCGTGATCGGGATGGCAGCTGACGACCGTCCCTCCCGCAATCGCCGCCTGCATCTGGAAGACCTCGCCGTACTCGCGCCGTGCGCGGAACACGAACTCGATCTGGCGCTGGCTGAAGCGCAGGATCTGTGCCCTGCCGGCAAGCGCGATCGCTGGCGGCAAGCGGATCACATCCTCTGCCTCGGCTGGCCCGGCCGGCGAGGAGGGTGCCCCGCTCATGTACATCACGCGAGCACCGGTGAGCTGGGTGGGCGCTCGACCTCCATCAACAGAAACGCTATCGCATGTACGCACTCACCTCAGCCGTCAAAGCAACACAGTGTCCACCGCAGGCCACCACTCCAACCCGCCAGGCGCACCGTAGTCTGCACGTCGCAGCAGGACAACCCGGAGCATGCCTGCCGCCGGGTGGGTACGTCGGCGGCCCAGCGGCTCAGATCACCGGCAGCTCGAGGCGGTGCGAGCGGGCAATCTGCTCGGCCATCTGCTCGTCGACTCGGACTTCCTCAGCGACCTCCCGCCAGCCCGCGACGACGGCGCTGACCTCCGCGAGGATCGCCTCGGCACGGCCACGCTTGAGTCCCGCCACCCCGGCAACCGCGCGCAGGTCGGCGACGGTGAACCAGTCGCGCTTGCCGTTGACCGACATTTGGTGACGGTCCAGCCAGGGGTTGCCGGGCTGCCAGGCCCAGATCACGTCGTAGGCGGGAGCCAGCGACCACGCGCCTGTGCGATCCATGAGGAAGGCAATGTTCTTGACATGGTCGTCCTGGTTGCGCGCGACGACGTTGAACACCATGCGCCGGAACTGCTGCTCGACGATGGGCGTCCCGAGGCCGAGGCGGCGGATCAGCAACAGCACCTGCTCGTAGCTGTAGGTGCCAGGCTCGTTGTAACTGACGTGCTCCAGTGCGCCCACCGTCTGCATGTGCAGCTTGCCCCCTCCGTCGGGGCGGTCGAAGCGGCGGGTCATGAAGTGGCGGCGACCGCTCTCCTCCAACAGGCGGCACTCGGCCATCTCGATTCCCGCCGAACGCGCCATTTTGGAGTAGGCGTACTCGACCGCGCCCCAGCCCTGGGGGTCGGCGAGACCGTGGTCACCGGCGCGCGAGACGCCGTCGAACTTCAGCAGCCAATGCCGAAATCCCTCGCCAACCTCAACCTGTCCCGAGCGAACCTGACCGGTGGTGTCGTTGTAGGCGATGAACGCCTTCGGGCGTGCGCCACCGGCGGAGCTGCCAACGGCAAGGATCGCCTTCATCGCCTCCTCGTCGGGGTGCGCGCTCAGCTCGGCCACGAACTCCGCGCGCTCAGCAAGCACCTCGCTGGCGAGACGCACGAGTGCCTCGACCTGGAGATCCGTGCCGCCGGGGACGTCGGGCTGGTGGGAGGGCTGGAACTCCAACGCACCCACACCGCGGGTGCCCACATAGCAGAGCCGTTGAACGACGTCGAAGCTCGACTGGTCGCGCCCCTGCGAGGCCAACCAGGCGTTGACCAGCGCCGTACCCCAACGGTCGGGCAGGGAATCCGCCAACAGGCCAGGGAGACCACTGAACGCGTCGGCCGGCAGACCGGGGAAGCTGTAAGGCTGCGTGCGCAAAGGCATACGGACGGGCGCCATCTCGATGCCGCTGCGCACGAACGCCGGGTCGTACTGAAACGTCGCGTAGAGCGCACCTTCGGCGATCGACACCGCCGCAATCCTTGTCCCCCAGAGCGTCACCGCCGCGACGGTCATGCGGCGGCGCCGCCCGGCTCGTCGCCCCACGCCCACGGCTGGTCGGGTGGCTCACCGGATGGATTGCCGCGACCGCCGGCAGGCGGATGGTCGCGGTTGCCAGCAGGCGAATTTCCAGCGCCGTCGACTGGCAAGTGGCCCCGACCGCCGGCAGGCGGCTTCCCCTTCTCGCCAGCCGATGACTCGTCCCGACCGCCGGCACGTCGCGGCCTGCCACTCGCGCGCCGGCGGCGCTTGCGTTGCTCGCGTTCCAACTGGGCGATCGGGAGGTCGATCGACTCGGGGATCGCGGCGTCGAGCCCTCCGAGCAGTCCCAGTGTGCGCAACAGCTTAATCATCGAGGTCATCTGCACCGACTCGCCCCGCTCCGCGCGCTGCACGGTCGCCTGCCCGACCCCAGCCTCGACCGCCAGCCCAGCCTGGGTCAAATTGCGCTCGAGGCGGTGACGCGTCAACCGACGGCCGAGCTCGGCGAGAACGGCGGCGTCAGTCATGAGCTCATCTAGATACATCAATTTTGATGTGGTAGACGCGAAAAGAGCCAATAAACATCAAATCCGATGCAGAGCATAGCAGAGAGAACTCTAATCAATCATCAGTGATGCTTTATACGCGTTTTTCCGCATAATACATCACTATTGATGCTTGTAGCCTCGCCGGGTCGAGACCTGCGACAAGCTCTGGCGGCCAGCTCTGGTCCCTGCCGTGCGGTTGACTTAACCGCCGGCCAGCGCGTGATGGAGATTGGGCACAAAGAAAAACCTCGAGGGCCGGATCGAAGTCCCTGCGGCGAGCCCTGGTTGACCGAGAGCGATTTTCCGGCCTCCCAATGGAGAACGCGGCGATCGTGACCTCGCTGTTGCGCCTGCCCATTTAAGCGCGGCGCCGTGACTGACGTCGTTACTCGACTGCCCCTCTACCTTTCGGTTGGATGCTCGTGGGTTCGAGGGGCTCGTGGGGTCCGGCTGGGGCGCAGGCGGGGTAGCGGGTGCGCGCGCATGTTGCACAGCGCGCGTGGCCAGGCTCGTGGCCGAGTCAACAGCGCGATTAGCAGCGGCAGCGGGTCGAAGTAGGTCTCCCGCAGCACTAGCTTCTCCCCGTCGAGCTGCATGCGGTCGACGCCGCGCACACGAATCGGCTTGCCGCCGATCGTTCCCGTTAGCGTGAACTCGATCAGCGCGACACCCTCATTGACGGCCCAGTGATCAAGCTCGGCGCGCAGGTCGGGAATCAGCGCGAAGATGCCCTCGAACAGTTCTCGCATGCCCCGCTCGCCGGTGACCGCGTCAAACAATGGCTGGATGTAGAGGGCGTGTTCGTCGAAGATCGTTGTCGCGTGTTCGTCCAGGCAACGCTGGCTGGCGCCGTAGGACCATCCCTCGCGCCAGCGAGCGACGTAGCGCTCCTCCGGACTCCCGGTCGACGAGGGGACGCCGTTCGTGGCGGCCGAGGTGGCCTCGCGGGTGGCGGGCGGTGTCATTGGTTGGCTCATCTTGGTCGCTCCAGTCTCGGTGTCGATGTCAACGGTTGGCTCATCGTGTTCACTCCAATTCCGGGGTCGTGGTCTGGGTCGCCTCGCCGCTGAGCGCGCTGAGCAGCGCGCTCAGGCACATGTCGCGCACGTCCTCGCGCGTGAGGGTCTGGTCGGGGTCGGCGAGCCATTCGACGCAGACCGCGCGCACGAACGCGAGCCAGCCTGACAGCGCGATCGAGGCGCGCACCCGCTCACGGCCGTGCAGCCCGCCGGCGTCGAGCATCCGCCGGCGCAGCTCTGCCAGCTCCTCGGAGATGATGCCCTCGATCGCGGGATCGCCCGCGAGCGCGCCGCGGTTGGCGACGAGCACGGTCCGCTCGTTCTCGACGAAGAAGTCGAAATGCGCGTCCAGCCCCGCCAGGACCTGCTCGGCGAGCGTCAGGCCGGGCACGAGCTCGCTGGCCGCCAGCAGCCGTTCGCTCGCGCGGCGATAGACCGCGGCGAACAGATCGCGCTTGGTCGGGAAGTACCGGTATACGAGCGCCCGTGAGATACCCGCGATCGCGGCAACGTCCGCAATGTGCACCTGCTCGTAGGGCCGTGCGGCGAACTGCTCCGCGCCAACGTCGAGGATCTGATCGCGCCGCGCCGCCGGCGCCAGCCTGCGCCCCACGCTCGATGCTCGTCCCGCGCTCGACGATGCCATTCCCACACTCTACTTGACACGTGTCTAACAAGCAGGTAGCCTGCCACACGCAGATGCCAAGCAGCCTCGCCGGATACCACTACGACTACGACGACTCTTTCGCAGCGCCGCGGCCAACGACCGCATCCCCGAACAGTGGGCACGACCGCACCCCCGAGCAGTGGGCACGCGCGGTCTTTGAGGACGCGCCGCGGCCGGTGCGCTGGTTCCTTGTGAGCGGCTTCCGCTACGGACTGGGCCTCAGATTCGGCCCCCGGCCCTCGCCCGAGCATGTCCTCGGCTGGGCGATCATCGACAGGTCACCCGAGTCCGTCACGATCGAGTCGCGCTCGTGGTTCCTCACCTCCCGCCTCGTCTTCCGGACCGAGACCACACGCATCACCCAATCCACATACGTCCGCTACGACCGGCGGATCGCCGCGATCATCTGGCCACCCGTGTCGATCCTCCACCGCCAGATCGTGCCCCGCATACTGCGGCACGCGGCCAGACGAGCGCAAGCACCACATCCCGCGGCCTGACGGGCGCCGCAATAGAGGACCGTACGTTGCGCAAACCCCGTGGTGCACGCTCCGTGCCTGTCTTTGGCGCAGTCGCCGTGCAGCAGACGCCAGATCAGGCAGCGACGGTGACGCAGTGCAGGCAGCAGCTCCCAGTCATCACTTCCCTAGCCGGGCATCGTCCAGCTGCGGCTCGCAGGCCGCGTTGACGGATCGCACGATCTCGCAGATTCCATCCTCTGACGCAGGTTGGGCCTGAAAGCGACCGAGCGGAGGCTCGATGTCGGACGGCTTGAGGTCGATCGCGAGTGGAACTACACGGCTCGACTCGACCGCCTTGGCCAGTGCGCCCGCCTCGAAGTTGAGCCAACGGGCGTGCTGGTTGTCGCGGGTCACGCAAACGATTCCGTAGCTCGTCGTCGCCAACTCACCGGCGACCTCGGATTGCCATCTTCTGCCAGGGTCGATGTCCTTTGAGGACACGAAAGGCTCCACCCTGTTGATGACATCGGGCAGCCACTCGCGCAGCGCCAACGCGACTTCCCGGCTCTTCTCGCCCGACCAGCTGATGAAGACCTTCATGCGCGCAGCGTATCCCGGACCGCGGCTACCGGGTGGACTCCAACGTGCCTACAGCTTGGCATGCAAGCGGATCCAGGCGCTACCGTGTGGCGATGGCTGCATCCACGGACAAGGTCACGGTCTCCCTCGACGCCTCAATCATCGAGCAGGCGCGCGAGCAACTCGGTGAGCCCGCCGCCGGACTCGCCGACGGCGCGGTCATCGAGCGAGCGGTCAATGCCTACCTGCTGCGACGCATAGTTGACGCAACACAGGCCGCCGCCGGGCTCAGCGAGGAGGAGGCTGAGCGCGTGGCCTATGAGGAGCTTGCTGCCTCGCGCCAGGAGCGGCGCGGCAGCGTGTGATCCGCGTCGTCGTCGATCCGGGCGTCTTCGTCTCCGTCCTGATCGGCCCTCGCGGCTCGCCGCCTGATCGGATCTTCAGTGCCTGGGTCGATGATCGGCTTGAGATCATCGCCAGCCCGCAGCTGATCGCCGAGTTGCGCGGAGTGGTGTTGCGACCAAGGTTCCGCCGGTGGTTTGACGAGGCGAGCGCGCGACAGCTCGTCGCTCGCATCGAGCGCCACGCGGCCGTTCACGCCGATCCTCCGCAGCGCGAGGGCGCCACGCGCGACCCCAAGGACGACTATCTCGTGGCGCTCGCGCACGCAGCCGAGGCCGACGTGATCGTGAGCGGTGACGCGGACCTACATGCCGCTGAGCTGACGAAATTGTCGGTGTGGACGCCTCGCCGCCTCGCGGACCATCTCAGCTCGTCAACCCGAGGCTGAGGGGTTTACACGACGAACCTAGACTCTGGAGCAATGGAGACGGCGGGAGTCGAACCCGCGTAACGTTCCCGCCGTGAGGAGCGTTGAGGCTCTGTCCGCGGGACACCACGGCGCGGCGTACGACGGAAATGGCTGACAACACGCTACATTCTGTTTGGTGCAGAGCCACCGATGCAATGACGAAACGAGCACCGACATGGCGCCAACGGACGATTTCGAGGCGTTCGAAATGGCGCTTCGAAAGCTGTCCGAGCGCGTGCGGACGGACGACGCCTTCGCACATGACCTGTATGGCGCGCTTTGCAACATGCGCTGGCACCGCCGAGATGCCGACAGCGAGCCCGTTTCGATGAGCTGGCGCTACGCAGGCGGCGTCGTCTCCCACCTCGCCTGCAAGGGAGGCTGCTACCTCGACTACTACTGCTCCGGCAACGAGGGCGTAGTTTCCGCACCCATCCGAGATGCCCTCGACCTACTCGGGTGGATTCCAGCTCCGTGGCCAGAGGACGAACGGTGAGGGCCGAGCATCGTGACCTGCCAGCGCGCCGGCGGCGAGCCGACGCTGGTACCCGAGAGTTCTGCCGACACTGTCGGCGAGCGCGCCGGGCTGCTCGACCCGACGCCTGAGCGGGCTGCCCATAAGCCGTACGGTCCACGGAGTCGGCGGCCGGCACGCCCATTGTTCAGCGGCGGTGGTCATGCTCCGGCACCGGTACCGGACCCGGCCCTCATGGATTCTGCGAGCTACTGCAGATGCGCCGTCCTTGCGGCCGATATAATGTCCAACCACACCGCCAAATAGGCGGCCAAAATCACGGCAAAATAGCTTGCCGCACGCGCGGGAAGCTGCTGACCAGAAGATAGGCAGCCCTGCGGGCCGCCAAGCAAGCAAGGGGAACCCATGCCGAAGCTTCGCTCCACACCACAGGACGCGCACAGGAAAGCGGTCGAGTCAACGATCAAGGATGTGGTCGGATACATGCAGGAGGTTCTGGGCCAGAAGCTGGTCGCCCACATCGCCGGGGTAGCCGACCCGCGGACGGCTGGCCGCTGGGCCGCCGGCGAGCGGACACCGCGAGCGGAGCACGAGCAGCGGCTGCGCTGCGCCTACCAAACATTCCAGCTCCTGCTCGCCGAGGAGTCCCCACACACCGTCCGCGCCTGGTTCCTCGGCCTGAACCCGCAACTGGACGACGAGTCCCCTGCGCAAAGCATCCGTGAGGGAAACTTCCGCGATGTGCTCGTGGCGGCCAAGGCGTTCCTCGCCGGAGGCTGAGTGCCGCCGAACCCGAAGGTCATGGAAGCTCCCGCACACGGCCTCTGGCGGGTCGGTCGCTCCCCCGACCCTCTCCGCTTCCCCGACCCGCTCAATCCCAGCCTGCTCGAAAACCCCACCGCTGGCAACCGCTTCGACAGCCCGACCGGCGACTATCGGGTCTGCTACTTCGCCACGACGCTCGACGGATGCTTCGGAGAGACGCTCGCCCGCTTCCGGCCCGATCCCGGCCTCCGAGCGATCGCCGACGAGCAGGGTTTCATGGCGCTCGGGGAGGTGATCGTCGCATCACGCGCTGGATCGGACGTTGGGCACACGAGCAACGCGACGCAAACGGGCGAATGAAGTTCGCCGGTATCCGTTACCTATCCCGGCTCTCGACGGAGTGGGAGTGCTGGGCGCTCTTCGAGAACGTAGCGCTCGCCGAGCAGGAGAGACGACCTATCCGCCGCACTACTCCGCATCGCCGATCTCTACGGTTTGACCGTTTTTTGACTAGCGCTTCTCAGAGAATGGCGCAAGAACTCCTGGTAGTTACTATCGGCATTTGCTTTCTCAACGACAAGTCTTTTCGGAATATGGCGAGATCAAAGGTCCTAGTCCGGTGTACCGACCGCACCGCCTACTGGAAGAGTCTCAAGCTCGTCGTCATCCAAGTTGACTTGATTAAGTTTTAGCCGCTGTCGGCTGCGTCGGAGTTGTGTTTGCACTTTGCTTCGTAGCGGACCGCGCCGGTCTGATTCTGCGGCGTAGACATCAATCAAAAAGCGTTCGAGCTTGGATGCCGCGGCCTCATCGTCTGTGTGACGATAGAGACTCATTGCCAAATTTCCGTACGAGTTCTTTCATAAATGGGTGGTCCGGGAAGGCAGTGTGAACCGCCTCCAACGAACCCGGGGCGGTTCACGTTCCTATATCGAGATGCGCTTCAGTTGGTTCAGGGCGAGGCACGTCCGCAAGGCTAGATTCGCCTCTCTTGTCGCCCCTCCGACACGCTTGCCCGGCATCTGTCCCTGGTCGTCGCAATGTGCCATTGGCGTAGCGGTGCGGTCGGGTACACGAGACGTAGAACCTCCGGTGCGATGGACGCTGGCGGGACCAAGACCAAACTGTAAGCTAGGGTCGAGACTTGACGGCGGGCGTTGGTAGGGTCGCTGAAAGGCGCCCTTACTCGTGATGCTGCGTATCGCCCGCTGGGAACTCGGCGAACCCCGGCCAAGCAGGATCGATGCCCTCGCTGCGGAGCAGCTCTGCTTGGACTGCTAGGACATCCTCGGCTCGCCGACCCTCGCCAAGCATGTACCCGACGGGAGACGCTAGTCGCTCCACCCCGTCACCCTCTTTACGAGGCTGTATATCTCGTCGTCCAGCCATGGTGGCTTGCCAAATCCCTTTCGGTGACGTCGCGCCATCAGCAGCGCGTAGGTCTCGGCGACCAACTCGTGTGTGTATTCCGTAACACGATAGCCGCCGCCGCGGATGCCTTCGCGTACACCCTCTGGGGCCAGATCGAGCAGCCTGGCTCCGGCGGCCACGTCTTCCGGCGAACAGCGTGTCATGCCGAGCGCGTGCCCCCACTCGTGCCACGCGGTGCGCGATACGAACTCATCATAAGCGGGTCGATTCAGACCCGTAAGCGCCGGATGGCTGATGTTCAGGAGGACAACACGCAGGTCTTGGATCCAAACGGCGACGGCGTTGTCCAGCCCAATACGGGCTGAGCGCGAGAGCGCACGATGCCCAGCAGATCGCAGGAAGCCATCGACCGATACGCCAAGGCGCTCATCGACGGCCTGCCATTGAGATGCGCCAATTGACTCGAGCAGCGCCCGGTGAGCCGGCGGCAGACTGAGCCAAGCCAGATGCAAGACGCGCTCTGCGCGCTCGAGTTCTTCCCGACCAGCCATGACCTAGTCAACTTCGCTGCGACCGACCGCTGACCTTCTCGCGCCGCCTACGCTCTCAGCGCTTGGTTTACACCAGCACGCTTATGTCCGGCGAAATGGAGACGGCGGGAGTCGAACCCGCGTCCGCAGTCGCGTGAAAAGGCGGCTTCTACGAGCGTAGCCGGCGCTCTGGTCTCGTCCCCTGCTCGCCTCGCCGGCGGGGTTACGGGGGACCAGCTCTCTGAAGGTGTTCCCGGTTCGGCGAGAGCGGGCCTTGCCGGGTGAGCCTGCTATCTGATCCCAGTTATCCCCGCCGCAGGCTAACGGGGGCCGAGACCTCAGGCCTGGTTTTTAATCAGGCCGCGAGGGCGTACTCATGTGAGTCCGCACTTATGGTTTTCCGGGTGATTTACGAGGCCTCCCGGAACCTCGGCTCGCCACCACCCCCACGAACCGACCGCGTCGAAGCCTGTCGTCCCCAGGGATGTTCTTGCCCACCCAGTGTAGCGCGGGGCGGCTTAAACAAGGCGACGCGGTTCCGGGCCGCCTTTCGAGGAACCCGCCTCGGCTGACCTTGCGGCCCTCCGGCTTGGGTGGCGCGGCCTCACACCTCGTTGGCCTCGCTCTTTGGCGGCTCGGTTCCGCGTCTAGATCCAAGATACGCCTGCCTCGCGAAGAATGCAAGAGCTTTTCATAACTCTTCCCGCACTCTCCGAAAAAAACGCTGAGCCGGCCGCTCGCGAGCCCCGCCCAAGGACTTGCAGCAGGGGTCGGACCGCGCCGCACTGTCGCGTCGGGCCACCTCGGACACCGGTTCGGACAGTCACGAGCACTGCTCTTACCCGGCCCTTAGCGCGCCTGCGACAATGGGGGTGCCATGGATGAGATCCCCGTCGTGCCCGCGACCTACCCGTCGCACAGCACCACCGCGCTGAACGGCGTCCCCTTGACGCCCGCCACCGCCCCCGCCCACGCCGTTGACCAGAGCGGTCAGCCGTTCGGCCGCCAGCGCCAGGGGCTGCGCAAGCGGATCGGCAGCGCCTTCGCCGGGCTGGCGGCGCTGCTCGCCAAGTTCGGCGCCGTGCTGAAGGGGCTGCTGGTGGCGCTGCCCAACGCGAAGATCTTCCTCACCGCGGGCACCGCGCTGATCTCCGTCGCCGCCTACTCGCTCTTCTGGGGATGGGAGTTCGCCGCCGGCTTCGTGGTACTGCTGTTCATCCACGAGATGGGTCACGTGATCGCGCTGCGCCGCGAGGGGATCAAATCGAGCGCGCCGATGTTCGTGCCCTTCATGGGCGCCCTCATCACCTCCCGCTCGCTCGGCGACAACGCGCTCGCCGAGGCGCGCGTGGGGCTGGCCGGCCCGATCCTCGGCAGCCTCGCCGCCGCTGCCGTCGCCGTCGCCGGGGAGCTGCTCCACTCCGACATGCTGATCGCCCTCGCCTACGTGGGCTTCCTGATCAACCTCTTCAACCTGCTGCCGATCGTGCCGCTCGACGGGGGCCGCGCGATGGCGGCGATGGCGCCATGGATGTGGTTCGTCGGCTTCGGCGCGCTGCTCGTGCTGCTGTTCTCGCTGCCCGCCAACCCGGTGCTGCTGATCATCGTGCTGTTCGGCGGCTTCGAACTCTACCGCCGCTGGAAGCTGCGCAAAACCCGCTCCCCGGCGCAGGAAGCGTATTACCGTGTCGCCCCCCACCACCGCCTGCTGGTGGGCATCGTCTACATCGGCCTCGCCGCCGGGCTCGCCTTCGGGATGGCCGAGACGCACGTCCTCACCAGCGCCGGGCACTCCTTCGGTCGACTGTAGCCACGTCGCCCGAGTGGGTTGCCGCAACGGATCCCGGAGGATTGAGGTGCATGCCCACCCTCCCGCGTGGCATGCCCAGTAGCCACCTCAGCGGCGAGCCCGGGTAACCCTTTCCATATCTCGCTTCATCTCCCGCTCCTTGATCGCCTCGCGCTTGTCGTACAGGTCCTTGCCCTTCGCCAGCGCGATCTCGACCTTGGCGCGGCCCTCCTTGAAGTAGATCCTGGTCGGCACCAGCGTCAGGCCGCGCTCGCTCACCTTCGCCGCCAACCGTTCGATCTCGCTGCGGTGCGCCAGCAGCCGGCGGTCGCGCTCGGGCTCGTGGTTTTCGCGCGCCGCGGGGGCGTACGGGGGGATGTGCACGCTGTGCAGCCACAACTGCCCGTCGTGGATCGCCACATACCCCTCTTTCAGCTGCGCCCCGGAGTCGCGCAGCGCCTTCACCTCGGTGCCGCGCAGCTCGATCCCGCACTCGAGGCGCTCCAGCAGATGGTAGCGGTGGGAGGCGTAGCGGTTGCTCGCCACATCCCCCGCGCCCACCTTGCGCTTGCCGCCTCGCGTCTTCGCCATCGTCCTCCGAGCCTACCGCCCGCGCGATGCTCGCTTTGCCGGCCCGCGCGATGCTTGCTTTGCCGGCCTGGGCGAGGCCCGCTTTGGCCGGCGGCCGCTGGCTGCCTCCTCCTTGTCGGTCGGCGCCAGGTCGAGATCCACCCGGCCGCGCCGCGGATCCACGCGCCCGACCCTGACCACGATCGGGTCGGTAAGGCGCAGCGTCATGCCGGAGCGCTCGCCGCGCAGAACGGTGCCCTGCTCGTTGAGCTCCCACCACTCGCGGGTGGCTCCGCCGTTGCGGCGCGACGAGCGGTGGGGCCTTGCGCGCGGGTTGCTGCTGCGCACCGCCCCCAACCCGGCCCCGCCCTCCGGGGCGGGGGCCCCATCCTCTCTGTCTTTGGGCTCTCGCACCGCCATCGTCGCCGCGAGGCGTCGCACCGGCAGCATTCCTTCATAGCGGTAGCCGCCTGCGCTCGGCTCCTCCCCCGCGGGGCGGCCGAACGCGACGAACGCGCCCGCGCCGATCAGGCCGACGACTTCGCCTTGGAAGGTCTGCTCCAGGCCGTGCTCCAGCAGTTGGCGCTCCAGCGCGAAGCAGCGCGCCACGTCGTCGCCGTCGCGCTCCAGCTGCATCGCCTGGCGCTCGCGCTGCGAGGTCCACTCGCCCAGCTCCGTCAGGGTCTCCGCGCGTGGGGCGCGCTCGGGCTCGCCCAGCGTCGCGAGCAGCGCCCGGTGGCACACGAGGTCGGGGTAGCGGCGGATCGGGGAGGTGAAGTGGCAGTAGCACACCGACCCCAACCCGGCGTGGCCGAGGTTGCGAGGGGAGTAGTAGGCCGGCTGCAGCGAGCGCAACACCAATCCGGTCAGCGCCTGCCTGCCGCCCGTGGGCGCCACCCCCGCCTCGCCGCCGCGCGCGCGGGCGATCGTGCGCTGCACGTGGGCCTCCACCAGGCGCGAGGCCTCGCCCACCAGTTCTGCCGCCTGCGCGGCGGACATCTGCGCTCCCACCGCCGGCGTCGCCACGCCCAGCGACGCCAACTGCTCGACGAGGCGCTCCACGCTCGCCGCCTGCGGACGCTCGTGCACGCGGTACAGGCACGGGGTTGCCTTGCGCTGCAACTCCTGCGCGACGGCCTCGTTGGCGGCGATCATCAGGTGCTCGATCAGGCGGTGCGACTCAGTCTGCACGCGCCCTTTGATGTCGCTCACTTCGCCGTGCTCGTCGAAGGTGAGCTCGGGCTCCTCCGACTCCAGCGTGAGCGCCCCACCGTGGCGCAAACGCGCCTGCGCGAGCGCCGCCGACACCTCCCGCGCCGCCGCCAGCGGCTGCGCCCACGGCTCGCGCGCCGCCTCGCGCCCGGCGAAGATCGCGTCCACGCGGTCGTAGTCCAGGCGCTCGTCGGAGCGGATGCTCGAGCGGTAGAAGGCGGTGCGCCTGACCTCGGCGCCGTGCAGCTCCAGCTCCACGGTCACCGCCGCGCGGTCCTTGCCGGGCAGCAGCGAGCAGGCGTCGCTGGAGAGCTCCTCGGGGAGCATCGGCTCCACGGCGCCGGGCACGTACACGCTGGTGGCGCGCTCCCTTGCCTCCACGTCCACCGGGGAGCCCTCGCGCACGTACGCGCTCACGTCGGCGATGTGCACCCACACCGTGATCGCCCCGTCCTCTTGGCGCTCGGCGGAGATCGCGTCGTCGAAGTCGCGCGCGGTGATCGGGTCGATCGTGAACGTCGCCAGCGCGCGTAAATCACGCCGTGCCGCGGCGCCCACTGCGATCCTCGGGCGCTCACGTGCCGCGCGCGCCGCGCGCTCGACGCCCTGCTCGAAGCAGCGCGCGAGGCCGCGGTCGCGCATCAGCTGCTCGATCGCCTCCTGCGCGCTCTCGCGCTGCTGCGGCGGCCACACCACGCGCGTGCGCCGACCGCCCTTTTGAGGCTTCACTTGACTTTGGCGGCGAGCGTCTCGAGCGCGACCGCAAGGCCGTGGGGGGTGTCGATGAGCTTTGCCGGCACCTTCACTTCGGGGACGATCCCCGCGCCCTCGTGCACCCCGCCGCCACCGAGGTTGTGGCCGTTGGGGGTGAAGTACTCCCCGACGGTGATGTCCAGCGCGCCGCCGTTGGCGAGCGACTGCTCCTCCTGGAAGACGCCCTTGCCGAACGTGTGCGTGCCCACCACGGTGGCGCGGTGGTGGTCCTGCAGCGCGCCCGTCAGGATCTCCGCGGCGGAGGCCGTGTCGCGGTCCACGAGCACCACCATCGGGATCGACGCCGGGATCGCGCCCCCCTCCGCGCGCAGCACCTGGCTCGGTTGCACGCGCCCGCGCGTCGTGACGACCACGGCTCCGCGGGGCAGGAAGTAGGAGGCGATCAGCTGCGCCTCTTCGACCAGGCCACCGGGGTTGGAGCGCAGATCGAGCACCAGCCCGCGCGCGTGCTCCTGCTGCAGCTCATGCTCGACCGCTTCTATCACTTCCGCGTGCGCGCCGGCACTGAACTCGGCGAGCGCCACCACGCCGAGTGGGATGCCATGGACCTTGCGCGTGATCGAGGCCACCACCGGCTGGGAGATCGTGGCGCGCGTGAGGGTGACGGTGCGCGTGCGGGGATACCCAGCCGCATGTCCGCTCGCAGATCCGTTCACGTGCCCACTCGAAGACCCGCTCGAATGCCCTTCCGCAGACCGATTCCCATGCCCTCCTGTGCTCGTGCCTTCCCCAGAGGAGGGCGCGGATTCTTCCACGCGCAGCGTCACGTCGGTGTCGGGGGCCCCTTTGACGAGGCTGGTCGCATCATCCTCGGGCAGGCCCGCGAGGCTGCGGCCGTTGACCGCCACGATCAGATCTTCCGGCTTCAGCCCGGCGCGCGCGGCGGGGGATGAGTTGAAGACCTGCACGATCTCCAGCCCCCTGGAGTTGGGATCGACCTCGACGCCGATGCCGCTGAAGCTGCCGGGATGGTCGAATTCGCTCAGTTCCTTGGCGGTGAGGTAGTGCGAGAAGGGGTCGTCGAGGCTGGCGACGGCGCCCGAGATCGAGGCGTTCGAGAGCTGCGCTTCGCCGATCGGGCGGTAGTACTCGCGGTGGATCCTTGCCAGCGCTTCGTCCACCACGCGCGTGCCGCGGTTGGCGACGAACACGCGCTGCATAAACCCGGGCAGGTCTTCGGGGTGCCCACCCCACCAGATGCCCGCGGCGACCAGGGCCAGCAGCAGCACTACCACCGCGGCGAGCGCGGCCACGAACGTCAGGGGTCCTCGGCGGGTGGTCATCGCCCCTCAGCCTACGAGGTTGCATCCCCGGAGCGCGGAGCAAGTCCAATAAGGTAGGGCGATGGCCGGCATCACCTCCACCACGGTCCCGGCCAACGGCCTGCCCGTCCACCGCGTGGAGGTGCCGGGCACGCGCGCGCTGACCGCCCTGGTGGCGTTCGACGCCGGGGCGCGCACCGAGCGTCCCGAGGAGAACGGGATGGCGCACTTCCTCGAGCACCTGGTGTTCAAGGGTGGCGAGAAGTACCCGACGTACACCGACGTCAACGAGACCGCCGAGCGACTGGGGGGGGTGCTGAACGCGTACACCTCCCACGACCTCGTCGCCTTCCACATCACCGTCCGCGCCGAGTCCGCGCCGGCGGCGATCGACCTGCTGAGCGACTTCGTGGGCCGCCCGCGGATCGACCCGGAGGAGCTCGACCGCGAGCGCGGCGTGGTGATCCAGGAGATCAACCGCGCCTATGACCAGCCCTCGACCGTCGCGGAGTACCTGATCGACAAGGCCGCCTTCGGCGAGCACCCGCTGGGGCGCACGGTGCTGGGCCCGGAGGAGAACCTGCGCAGCTTCACGCGCGCGGCGATCGTCGCCTTCCGCGAGCGCCGCTGGGCGGGGGCCCGCGGGGGCGCGTTCCTCGTGGGCAACCTCGACCATCTGCCCCCCGACGCCGAGCTGCACGAGTGCTTCGCGCGCTTCCCCGCGCTCGGGGAGCCCGAGCCCTACGTGCCGGCGCCCGCGTTCGCGCCGCAGATCGCGGTCGAGCAGCGCGACACCAACCAGTCGCACCTGCGCATGATCTACCGCCCGGCGGTGGACGTCTCCGATCGCGCGCGGCGCGCGGCGCTCGCGATCTACTCGACCCTGCTGGGGGGCTCGATGGGCTCGCGACTGTTCGACGAGATCCGCGAGAAACGGGGCCTCTGCTACTCGGTGTACGCGCTCGACCACTCCTTCGCCGACGTGCCGATCCTGCAGCTGGGATCGGGCCTCGACTCCAGCAAGTGCATCGAGGCGTACACCCGCATGCGCGAGATCGTCGAGGAGCTGCGCACCGACGGCCCCACCGAGGAGGAGGTCGCGCGCGCCCGTGCCTACGCCGCCGGCCGGCTGGTGCTCGCCTTCGAGAACACCAATGCCGTCGCGCGCTACGCCGCCAGCCAGTCGATCGTGTTCGGCGAGGAGATCGACCCCGACGCGGTGATCGCCGCGCTGGACGCGGTCACCTACGAGGAGGTGCGCGAGGTCGCCGAGGGCATCACCGAGAATCTCGCGGTCGCCTGCGTAGGGCCGCACAGCGCCGAGGAGTTCTGAGCGGGTCCGAACAGCATTTTTGGGGAGACACTGCTACCCGCGTCTTCGACGTCTGCGTGTTGGTACCGGCCGCCACGCCCGCGGGTGCCAGCGAGATAGCCCTCAGCCGATCGCCACCATGCGGTCGATTGGCACCCGCGCGCGCTCGGCGATCTCCGGCGGCACACGCACCTCGAACTTCATCTCCCGCAGCGAGTCGCGCAGCTTGGGCAGCGTGATCATCTTCATGTACACACAGCTGGCCTCGGCGTTGGCGGGGATGAAGTCGATGTCGGGGGCGGCCATCCGCAGCGGGTAGAGCATCCCCGTCTCGGTGGCGACCACCACCTCGCGCCGCTCGCCGAGATCCCTCTCGCCAGCGAGGCCATTACCATCCGGCATCGAGGGGCCCCCCTCGCCGTCCACCCACCGCTCGACGCCCGCGCCCTCGATCGCCCCGGCCGCCGCCCGATGCTCGGCCTGCTCGGCGTACTTCAGCATCCCGCCGGTGGAGAGCATGTGCACGCCCTCCGCTGCGATGTCGCCGGCGGCGAGGAACTCCATCACCGAGGTGGTGCAGCCACACTCGGGGTGAATCAGGAAGTCCGCCCCGGGGTGGGCGGCGCGCGTGGCGGCGATGTCGGTGGGGCGGATACCGGCGTGCACGTGGCACTCGCCGTCCCACACGTGCATACGTTTGCCGAGCTCCTTCTCCACGTAGGCGCCCAGCCACATGTCGGGGCCGAACAGGATCTCGGTGTCGGGGCCGTGCGTGTCGTAGATGTGGCGCACGACCTGCACGGCGTTGGCGGAGGTGCAGCAGTAGTCGGTGAGCGCCTTCACTTCGGCGGTCGTGTTCACGTACATCACCACCACGCCCCGCGGGTACTGCGCCCGCCACTGCGCGAGCTGCTCGGCATCGATCGAGGCCGCCAACGAGCAGCCGGCGTCTAGGTCGGGGATCAGCACGGTCTTCTCGGGACAGAGGATCGAGGCGGTCTCGGCCATGAAGTGCACGCCGCAGAAGACGATCGCCTCGCCCTCCGCGGCCGCCGCCTGGCGCGAGAGGCCGAGCGAGTCGCCGACGTAGTCGGCTACGTCCTGCACCTCGGGCACCTGGTAGTTGTGGGCGAGGATCACCGCGCCGCGCTCGGCGGCAAGCGCGCGCACCTCGCTCTGCATCTGCACGATCTCCTCGGGGGTAAGCGTCGGCGTGGGTACCTGTGTTGGGATCAGCGGCAACGAGGGCAACGCCGCCCGTGCGGTAGTCGGTGGTGAGGAAGTTGGCGGCGGCTGAGGGGCTAGCGGGGGGGACGGGGACGGGGCCATGGGCAGGTTCATGGCAGCTACCTCCAGAGGATCATGGAGAGGTCGAGCGCGGGCGCCGAGTGCGTGAGGGCGCCCATCGAGATCCATTCTACCCCGGTCTCCGCCCGCTCCCGAAGCGTTTGCAGCGTCACCCCGCCGCTGGCCTCCAGCTGCGCGCGCCCGGCGACCAGGGCCACCGCGTCGCGCAGCTGTGCGATGTCCATGTTGTCCAGCAGCAGCCGCGGCGCGCCCGCGGCGAGCGCCTGTTCGATCTCCTCGGGGTTGCGCACCTCCACCTCCAGCGTCGCCGCGAGCTCGGGGGCAGCCGCGCGCGCGAGCGCGACCGCCTGCGCGATCCCGCCCGCGGCGGCGATGTGGTTCTCCTTGATCAGGATCGCGTCGTACAAGCCCACGCGGTGGTTGTGCGCCCCGCCCGCCGCCACTGCCGCCTTCTCCAGCGCCCGCAGCCCCGGGGTGGTCTTGCGCGTGTCGAGCACCCGCGCGCCAGTCCCATCCACCGCGCGCGCCGCGCGCGCCGCCATCGTCGCCACACCGGAGAGGTGGCCGAGGAAATTGAGCGCGGTACGCTCACCGGTGAGCAGCGCACGCGCGGAGCCCTCGATGCGGAGCACCGGCAGAGCCGGGAGGCCATCGTCGCCGCGCGGCACAGGTAGCGCCAAGGTGCCCTCGCCGCCGTGCGCATGCCCGCCCGGCTCGCGCCACACCCCCTCCGCCACCAACCGCTCGCAGCGTGCTCCGGGGTCGAGCTGCTCAAACACCGCCTCCGCCGCGTCCAGGCCGTAGATCGTGCCGGGGGCCTTCTGCGTGATCAGCGCCTCGGCCCGCGCCTCGGCGTCGACCGTCGCGAGCGTCGTCACGTCTCCGTCACCGACGTCCTCGTCGAGCGCCGTGCGAACGAGCCCTGCGATGTCGACATCCATAGCGGCCTCCACTGCCCCCAAGCATAGGCATAGGATCAGCGAGATGGATGCGCGCCCCGCCCCAGACTCGCACGCCACGCTCGCCCACTGGATGGGCCCACTGGACGCCAACGGCGCCGGCTTCGTGCACGGCGGCACGGTCATGAAGCTGTGCGACGAGGCCGGCGGGCTGGCCGCCGTCAAGCACTGTCGCAACAGGGTCGTGACCGCCAGCATGGATCGCATGACGTTCAGGGTCCCGATCCACGTCGGCGAACTCGTCACATTCCAGGCCAGCGTCAACGCCGTCTGGCGCACCTCGATGGAGGTGGGAGTGCGAGTCGATACGGAGAACCCGCGCACTGGCGAGCGGAGGCACAGCAACAGCGCTTATCTGACGATGGTGGCCGTCGACGAGCAGGGCAACCCGATGCCGGTGCCACCGCTGCTCGCCAGCACCGACGAGGAGCACCGGCGCGAGAGCGAGGCCCAGCTGCGCCGCCGCAACCGGCTGGCCGAGCGGGAGCAGATCCAGGCGGGTCGCTGAACGGCTTTCAAATAGGCGCCGCGTCCAGGGACGCATCCAGGCGTCCCGATCTTTGAAAGCCGTTCTGACGTTATCCCTGTGACGACGCCGCGTGCAACAAGTACGCGCGCACAAACCCGTCGAGGTCCCCGTCGAGCACGCGCTGCACGTCGCCCATCTCGTGGTTGGTGCGGTGGTCCTTGACGAGCGTGTAGGGGTGCAGCACGTAGGAGCGGATCTGCGAGCCGAAGTTGACGTCCTGCGCCTCGCCCTTCTCGCGAGCGATCTCCGCCTGGCGTTCGCGCTCCTGGCGTTCGAGCAGCTTGGCACGCAGCATCGCCATCGCGGTGGCGCGGTTGGATGACTGGGAGCGCTCGTTCTGGCACTGCACCACGATCCCGCTCGGGCGGTGCGTGATGCGTACCGCGGAGTCGGTCTTGTTGACGTGCTGCCCGCCGGCACCGGAGGCGCGGTAGGTATCGACCTGCAGGTCGTCGTCGACGATCTCGATCTCGCCCGACTCCTCCACGACCGGGGCGACCTCGACACCCGCGAAGCTCGTCTGGCGGCGGTGGGCAGAGTCAAACGGGGAGAGACGCACAAGACGGTGCACCCCGCGCTCGGCGCCGAACAGCCCGTAGGCGTTCTCCCCGGCAGCACGGAAGGTGGCGGACTTGATCCCCGCTTCCTCGCCGGCGCTCACCTCCAGCAGCTCGACCGCGAAGCCGCGCGATTCAGCCCAGCGCATCTCCATACGCAGCACCATCTCCGCCCAATCCTGTGCGTCGGTGCCGCCTGCGCCCGCGTTGACGCTCACCAGCGCGTCGCCGGAGTCGTAGGGGCCGGAGAACAGCCGCTGCTCCTCGAGCGCCTGCAGCCGTACCTCGGCGGAGGCGATGTGCTCCTCGACCTCGCCCTCCAGCGACTCGTCCTCCTGCGCGAGCTCGGCCAGGCCCTCGAGGTCCTCGACGTCGCGCTCGAGCGCGCGGAACATCTCCAGGCGCCGGGACACCCGCGCGTGTTCGGCGGAGACTTTCCCCGCACGCTCGGAGTCATCCCAGAAGCCCGGGGCTTCCATCTCCCCCTCGAGCGCGCTCGTACGCGCGCTCAGCCCAGCCGGGTCAAAGATAATCCGCGAGCAGCTTCAGCTGGTCGCGGATGGCGGCAAGTCTCTGCGGGACCGACTCGGTGGAAGCGGTGGTGGGCATTCCTCCACGCTATCAGCGTTCCCGGCCGCCCTACGTGCCGTGGCACTTCTTGAACTTCTTCCCGCTCCCGCACCAGCAGGGATCGTTGCGCCCCACCGTGTGCTCGGAGTCCACTACGCGCTGCTCGACCACCGGCACGAGCTCCTGCTCTTCGCCGCCCCCGTTGGTCGCGTACGCCTGCGCACCGGCAGCACCGGCATTGGCGGCCGCGGCGGCGATCGCGCCGGCGCCCATCGCGGCGCTGCCGCCCGAGTAGGAGACCCGCGCGGGGCGCGTCGGATTGCCGGCCGCCGCAAACGCCGGCACCGGCGCGGCCCCGCCACCGCCACCGCCTCCATTCTCGCCCTGAACCTGCACCTGCACGTTGAAGATCAGACGGGTGTAGTCGGTCCAGATGCTGTTGATGAGGTCGCCGAAGAGGGTGAACGCCTCGTTCTTGTACGCGACCAGGGGATCGATCTGGACGAAGCCGCGCAGGTGGATGCCCTCGCGCAGGTAGTCCACGTCGAACAGGTGCTCGCGCCACCGTTCGTCGATGATCTGCAGCAGCAGGTAGCGCTCGAGCTCGCCCATCAGCTCCTCACCGAGCTCCTGCTCGCGCGCGTTGTAGCGCTCCATCGCCTGCTCCACCAGGCGTTCGCCGAGATGGGCGCGGTCGATCGCCTCGGGGGTCATCTCCTGCGGGCCGATGTCCAGCGGGAAGAACTGCGAGAGCGCCCTGAACATGCCCTCGACGTCCCAATCCTCGAGGTAGTCGCCCTCGGTGTACTGCTCGATCGTGCGCTCGATCACGCCGGCGATTTCGGTGCGCGCCTGCTCGCCCATCGACCGCCCCTCGAGCACGTCGTCGCGGTAGGCATAGATCACGCGCCGCTGCTCGTTCATCACGTCGTCGTATTCGAGCACGCGCTTGCGGATCAGGAAGTTCTGTTCCTCGACCTTGCGCTGCGCTTTTTCGATCTGCTTGGAGAGCATCCCCGCCTCGATCGGTTCCTCGTTGCCCTCCGCGTCGACCCCGCCCAGTTTGTCGAGGATGCGGTAGATGCGGTCGCCCGCGAACAGCCGCACGAGGTCGTCCTCGGCGGAGAGGAAGAAGCGGGTCTCGCCCGGGTCGCCCTGGCGCCCGGCGCGCCCGCGCAGCTGGTTGTCGATGCGCCGCGACTCGTGGCGCTCGGTGCCGCAGATGAAGAGGCCGCCGGCCGCCATCACGCGCTCGCGGTTTTCCTCCACCTCGCGCTCCAGCGACGGCAGCACCTCGGCCATGCGCCGCTCGTACTCCTCCTCGTCAGCCTCCGCCTTGATGCCTTCGCGGGCAAGCTGCTGATGAGAGAGGTGCTCGGGGTTGCCGCCCAGCTTGATGTCCACGCCGCGGCCGGCCATGTTGGTGGCGATCGTCACCCCGCCCGGCTGCCCCGCCTCGGCGACGATGTCGGCCTCGCGCGCGGCGTGCTCGGGCTTGGCGTTCAGCACGGTGTGCTTGATCCCGCGCTGCTTCAGGCGCTCGCCCAGCAGCTCAGAGACCTCGACGGAGATCGTGCCGACCAGCACCGGCTGGCCGTTCTCATGACGCGCCGCGATCTCCCTCACGACCGCGCTCCACTTACCCTCCTTGGTCTTGTACACCTGATCGTTGCGGTCGTCGCGTACCATCGGTACGTTGGTCGGGATCTGCACGACGGGAAGCTCGTAGATCTTCATGAACTCCGTCGCCTCCGTCAACGCGGTGCCGGTCATCCCGGAGAGCTTGTCGTAGAGGCGGAAGAAGTTCTGGTAGGTGATCGTGGCGAGCGTCTGGTTCTCCTCCTGGATGCGCACCCCCTCCTTCGCCTCGATCGCCTGGTGCAGGCCCTCCGACCAGCGCCGGCCCTCGAGGATCCGGCCGGTGAACTCGTCGACGATCTTCACCTCGCCGTCAATCACCGCGTAGTCGACGTCGCGCTTGTACAGCGACTCGGCGCGCAGCGACTGGTTGAGGTGGTTGACCAGATGGCCGTTCTCGGCGCGGTAGAGGTGGTCGATGCCGAGGAAGCGCTCGGCCTTGGCGACGCCCTGCTCCATCACCGACACCGTCTTGTGCTTCTCGTCGAATTCGTAGTCGAAGTCGGCGACGTATTTCTTCTTGGAGCCCGGATCCATCCCTTCCGGGGTCGTGCCCGGCGTCAGGCGAGGCGCGAGGCGGGCGAACTTGACGTACAGGTCGGCCGCCTGTTCGGGGGCGCCGGAGATGATCAGCGGCGTGCGCGCCTCGTCGATCAGGATGTTGTCGACCTCGTCCACGATCGCGAAGGGGTGGCCGCGCTGCACCTTTTCGGCAAGATCCTTCGCCATGTTGTCGCGCAGGTAATCGAAGCCGAACTCCGAGTTGGTGCCGTACACCACGTCGCAGGCGTACGCGCGGTGCTTCTCCTCGTAGGGCTGCATGTTCTGCAGCACCCCCACCGAGAGTCCCAAAGCCTCGTATATCGGGCTCATCCATTCGGCATCGCGGCGGGCGAGGTAGTCGTTGACTGTGACGAGGTGCACGCCCCTGCCGGCGAGCGCGTTGAGCGCCACCGCGAGCGTGGCCGTGAGCGTCTTGCCCTCGCCCGTCTTCATCTCCGCAATGCAGCCCTCGTGCAGCGCCATCGCCCCGATCAGCTGCACGTCGAAGTGGCGCATCCCCATTGTGCGCTTGCCGGTCTCACGGACGATCGCGAAGCACTCGGGGAGCAGCGCGTCGAGATCCTCGCCGTTGGTGGCACGCTCGCGCAGCGCCTCGATTCGCTCGCGCAGCTCCGCGTCGCTGTCGTGTTCGAGCTCGGGCTCAAACGCGCCGATCAGCGCGACGCGCTTCTCGTACTGCCTGAACTTCTTTGCCTCGCCGACATTGAGGGCGCGATCCAGGATGGACACGCCCCCAGGGTAGCGCCTGAGGGCGTGCGCGGTGCACGCATATCGTTACGAAACGTGGCAGTGCCGGCGATCGGGGCAAGCCCCGATCGGTGCCCCTACTCCACGGCCGGCTGGGACTCGCTTGCGCCGAATGCGTGCTCCGCCAGCCCGGCGAGGGCCGCCCTGGTCTTGCGCCGGCGGCGGCGCAGCACACGGTGGCGCTTGACCTGGCGGGCGAGCTCGTCGACCACGAGGTTCAGCGAGTGCAGCATCTGCGGCGAGGCGTCGCGGGCGCGCAGCGTGGTGCCCTTCAGATAGAGCGTCGCCTCGGCCACCTGACTGTCGGCGACCCGCGGGTTGCGCTCGTGCAGCAGCTCGATCTCCAGGCGCGCGAGTTCGGATACCTGCCGCGAGACCTTCGTCAAGCGGCGTTCGGCGTGCCTGCGCAAATCGTCGGGAACCGGAACGTTGCGGCCCTTGATCTCGATCTGCATGTCGTGCCTCCTTTGCGGTTGGGAGACTATTTCCTACGATGCTACGCCTCTGGGCGGCGGTTGTCCATCGGCTTTCCGCGGATGTATGACGCGACTGAAACATCACAAGCGGCCGGTAAGTTCGGCGAGCTTCTCGATCCGAGGAGTGGCTGCCCCCGTAGCTCAGTGGATAGAGCACGCCTATCGCAAGGTCGAGGTCCCGGGTTCGAATTCCGGCGGGGGCATGCTGTACAGTTGGTAACTGCGATAGGCGTGCCCGCTGGGCTGGACCGAATGCTGGAGTGCTGACGGTTCAGAGCGGCAGCACTTTGAGAGCCCGCTTCGGCGGGCTCTCTTTATGCCCGTCGCGGCCGCAGGCTCTCCAGGATCCCTGCATGCCCGGCGATCGCCCCGATCAGAATCGCCCCCGGGGCGACCTCGGTGCCGGGGAAGAGGATGCTCTCGCGTAGCCGAGCGCCGTCTCCAACCTGCGCGCCGTCGCCCAGCACGAGCGGACCCGTCAGCCGCGCCCCGGCGCCGATCTGCACGTCACGTCCGATCCAGACCGGCCCTTCGACCTCCCCGTCGGCCGGCAGCGGCGCCTCTCCGGCGACGATCACCCCCGGGGCGACTTCCTCGCCGTCCATCTCCAGACGCAGCTCGCCACGCAACGCGTCGAAGGTGCCCTGGCGCAGCTCTGCCAGCGAGCCCACGTCGTTCCAGTAGTCGTGCACCTCGTGGATGTGGAAGGGCACGTCGTTGGCCAGCAGCGCCGGGAACACGTCCTGCGCCCAGTCCACGAACGGGCGGTCGGGGAAGTAGTCGAAGATCCGCGGCTCGAAGATGTAGATGCCGCAGTTGCCGAGGTCCGACAGCGCCTCATCGGGCTCAGGCTTCTCCTGGAAGCCCGTGATCCGCCCCGCGCGGTCGTGCAGCACGACGCCGTACTCGCGCGTGTCGGCGACCTGCTTCACCGCCAGCGTCGCCACGCCCCCCGCCTCGCGGTGCCGCGCGGCGAACGCCCCCAGATCGATGTCGGTGAGCGCGTCCCCGGAGATCACCAGGAACGGCTCGTCGCCGAAGAACTCCGCACAGCCCCGCACCCCGCCGGCGGTGCCCAGCAGCTCGGGCTCGGTGCGGTAGGTCAGGCGCTCGCCGAAGTAGTCGCGGATCGAGTCGGGGAAGTAGTGGAGGTTGGCGATCGTCTCGTCGAACCCGTGACGGTCGAGCAGGTCGACGATGTGCGCCATCACCGGCCGATCGAGCACCGGCACCATCGGCTTGTTGATCTCGTACGTCAGCGGGCGCAGGCGGGTCCCGAGGCCCGCCGCGAGAACCATGGCTCTCATCGCGCCGGCACGCTATCGGATCGCCCGCCCCACCGGGCAGGCGCTGCGCCGGAGCAAGCCATCGGTGCTAATAGCGGTAGTGATCCGGCTTGTATGGCCCCTCGACGGGCACGCCGATGTAGGCGGCCTGCTCGGCACTGAGCTTCGTGAGACGAACCCCGAGCGCGTCGAGGTGCAGGCGCGCGACCTTCTCGTCGAGATGCTTCGGCAGCACGTACACGCGCCGCTCGTACTCGTCGTTCTTCGTGAACAGCTCGATCTGGGCGATCGTCTGGTTGGTGAAGGAGTTGCTCATCACGAAGCTCGGGTGGCCCGTGGCGTTGCCGAGGTTCAGCAGGCGCCCCTCGGAGAGCAGGATGATCGCGTGGCCGTCGGGGAAGCGCCACTCGTCCACCTGCGGCTTGATGTTGATCCGCTCGACGCCCGGCACCTTGGTGAGGCCGGCGATGTCGATCTCGTTGTCGAAGTGCCCGATGTTGCCGACGATCGCCTGGTGCTTCATGCGCGCCATGTGCTCAGCGCGGATGATGTCGCGATTGCCGGTGCAGGTGACGAAGATGTCGCCCTCCCCCACCACTTCCTCCAGGGTGCGGATCGTGTACCCCTGCATCGCCGCCTGCAGCGCGCAGATCGGGTCGATCTCGGTGACGACCACGCGCGCGCCCTGGCCGCGCAGCGATTCCGCGCAGCCCTTGCCGACGTCGCCGAAGCCGCAGATCACCGCGAGCTTGCCGGCGATCATCACGTCGGTGGCGCGGTTGATGCCGTCCACCAGCGAGTGGCGGCAGCCGTAGAGGTTGTCGAACTTCGACTTCGTCACCGAGTCGTTGACGTTGATCGCTCCGAACAGCAGGGTGCCGGCCTCGGTCATCTCATACAGCCGGTGCACGCCGGTGGTCGTCTCCTCGGTGACGCCTTTGATGCCCTCGCCGATCCGCGTCCAGCGCTGGGGGTCCTCGGCGAGCGAGCGTTGCAGGAGGGAGAGGATCACGTGGAACTCCTCTGAGTCCGCCCCCGCCGGATCGGGCACGACGCCGGCGGCCTCGTACTCGGTGCCCTTGTGCACCAGCAGCGTCGCGTCGCCCCCGTCGTCGAGGATCATGTTGGGGCCTGAGGCCCCCGGCGTTCCGTCCTCGCCGGGCCAACGCAGTGCCTGGTCGGTGCACCACCAGTACTCCTCCAGCGTCTCGCCCTTCCAGGCGTAGACCGGAATGCCGCGCGGCTCCTCGGGCGTGCCATCGGGCCCGACCGCGACCGCCGCGGCGGCGGGGTCCTGGGTGGAGAAGATGTTGCAGCTGCACCAGCGCACCTCCGCACCGAGCGCCGTCAGCGTCTCGATCAGCACGGCGGTCTGCACGGTCATATGCAGCGAGCCCGTGATCCGCGCACCGCTAAGCGGCTGCGCGTCCATGTATTCGGCACGAGTCGACATCAGCCCCGGCATCTCGTGCTCGGCGAGCGTGATTTCCTTGCGTCCCAGCTCCGCTAGGGAGAGGTCGGCGACCTTGAAGTCGGTGCTGAGCGCTGCTGTGGGGGTCACTGCTGACATGACGAATCCTCCTGTCGGTCAGGTGAGCGCCCTTGCTGCAGAGACAGGCCGAGCGTGGCGGATTACAGCCCGTCGCAGCGCTCCTCGGCCGTCCCGGACGGTATCACACGCTCCGCCCCAGCTAGCGCCGTTCTCATAGGCATAACGGCCCCCTGGCCGGGCGCTGAGCAAGCGAGGCAAGGATTGAAAGCCCACCCGCCCCCGCGTGGCGTGCTAGCCGAAACGGGGACACGGAGCGTCTCCCGGCTTCGGTCAGCGACCGGCCAGGGCGGCCTTCAGCTCGTCGAGGATCTTGACGGGCCCGGGATCGACCCCGCGCAGCGTTGCCATATAGATCGAGACGAGGTCGCCTAGCAACACCAGCGAGAAGACCCGCTCGATCGCGGTCTGCCCGCGTGTCTCCAGCCGGAAGCTGGCCGCGGCGTTGTCGGCGATCAGGCGCTCGGTCAGGTCCATCCGCTCCTTCACGCGCGGGTGCGCGTCGGAGTCGTCGAGGAAGACAGCCGAGAAGCGGGCGGGCGGGTCCAATTGGCGCGTGCCCTCCCAGCCCACGATCTCGTTGTGGTCGAGCTCGGGCAGGTCGCTGGCGAAGCTCAGCTGCTTGGCGTTCTCGTTGATCTGCGTCTTCCAGCGGTAGGCGATCGGGTAGGTCAGCCCGGCGCCGGCGATCACCGGCGTGGTGCCCGACAGGCCGCGCGCGATCGTCTTTGCCAGCGACTCCTCCGGTGCGTCGGGGCCCCACTCGGCGACGAGCTGCTCGGCGTGGGAGGCGGCGACGTCGATCTCGGAGGTGAGGCGGGGGCCGGCTCCGCAAAGGGCGGCAACCTCCAGGGAGGCGACCGTCATGTAGGCGACCGCGGCGCGCGGCTGGAAGCCACCGGGGAGGGGGATCACCGGCACCTTGTCGGCGCGCGCCAGCTCCGCGAGGCGACCGCCCGTGGTGACGACCACGCGCTGGGCGCCGAGCGCACCCGCGGACTCGTAGCAGGCGAGCGTCTCCTCGGTGTCGCCCGAGTAGCTGGCGCATAGCACAGTGGTGTCGGGCGTCGTCCACGGCGGCAGCCCGTAGGCGCGCGTGACGAGGATCGGCCGCGAGGCGTGGTCGCCCAGCGCCGCGGCCGCCAGCGCGCCGCCGATCGCCGAGCCGCCCATGCCTGCCACCACCAGCCCGCCGGGCGTGTCCCACTCGTTCATGATCGCCGACTCCACCCGCCACAGCGCGTCGCGCAGATGCTCGGGCAGCGTGAGCACGTCGCTCAGCTGTCCTGTGCTGTCTACCTCGGCGATCGCCTCACGGGAGAGCGCCGCCATCACGTTCTCGGTCACCGGCATATCCTCTCAGGCATTGCGCGCGGATGGCGAGCTGCCACACGTCGGCAAGCTGCATCGAGACTGACGAAGCGCACCGGCGGCGCACTCACGAGAACCTCAACGCTCCGTCGGGCAGGGTCACGCCCGGGAAGATACGCGCTCCGCGGGACACGATGTTGTGCGCCCCGACGGTGACCCCCTCGCCCAGCACGGCGCCGTCGGTGATCTGGGTGCCCTCGCCGATGCGACAGCCGGCGGCGACGATGCAGTCGCGCAGCGTGCAGCCCGGGCCGATCTCCGTGCCGTTCATGATCACCGCGCGCTCGACCGTCGAGCCGGCGCCGACCGTGACGCCCTGGCCCAGCACCACAAGGCTGCCGACGTGGGCGCCCGCCGCCACCCGCACGCCGGGCTCGAGCACCGCCGGCGGGATCGCACGCCCCTCGACCTGCACGTCCGGGGCGAGTGCCATGAAGTCGCTGCCGAGACGCTCGCGCACTGCGGTGTGCACGTTGCCCTCGATGATGTCGAAGGTGCCCTTCAAGTAGCGCTCGGGGGTGCCGATGTCCAGCCAGTAGCTCTCCGACGGGAAGCCGTAGAGCCCGCTGCCGATCAGTCGCGGCCACACCTCGCGCTCGATCGAGACGTTGCGCCCCTCCGGCACCAGCTCGAGCACGTCGCGCTCCAACACGTAGGCGCCCGCGCTGATCAGGTTGGTGTAGGTGTGCAGCGGACGCTCCCCTCCGGCCCGGCCAGCCGTCCAAGCGTCGCCCGCACCATCCAGCTGGTCGGAGGAGGGCTTCTCGACGAACTCCGCCACCGCGTGCTCCGGGGTGAGCCGTACTAGCCCGTACGCCGTGGGATCCTCGACCCCGACCAGCGCCAGCGTCGCGCGCGCGCCGGTGCGCTCGTGCTGGGCGATCTGGGCGGTGAGGTCGATGTCGGTGAGCACGTCACCGTTGAGCATCAGGAAGCGCTCCTCCAGCATCGACTCGGCGAACTTCAGCGCGCCCGCGGTGCCGCGCGGGTCGGGCTCCTCGACGAAGCGCAGACGGATCCCGAACGCGGAGCCGTCCCCCAGCACGTTACGCACGCTCGTGGCGAGGAAGCCGCAGGACATGATCACGTCCTCGATCCCGTGGGAGCGCAGCCATTCGATCATGAACGCGATGAACGGTCGGTCCACCAGCGGCACCACCGGCTTGGGGATCGTGGAGGTGAGCGGGCGCAGGCGCGTGCCCTCGCCGCCGACGAGGATCACTGCTTGCATCTAGACCCGGTCCTCAGGCCGGCGCCCGATCGCCTGCATCTAGACACGGTCCTCGAGCCGGCGCCCGGTCGGCGGGTCGGACGGTCGGCCGACCCCCTCGTACAGCAGCCCGGCCGCACGTACGGCGGCGGCGTCCAGCGCGTTGCGGCCGTCGATCACGACGTTGCCCCGCATCGCCTCGGCGACCTCCCCCCAATCGAGGTCGGTGCACTGCGGCCACTCGGTGACCAGCACCGCCGCATCGGCGCCGTGCAGCGCATCGATTGCGCAGTCCGCCAGCTGCAGCCCCCCGAGCAGCTTGCGCGCCTCGTGCTCGGCGACCGGATCGAACGCCGTAACCGTGGCCCCGTCGGCGGCGAGCCGCGCGGCGAGCACCAGCGAGGAGGCCTCGCGCATGTCGTCGGTGTTGGGCTTGAACGCGAGGCCGAGCAGCGCGACGTGCCTGCCGACGAGGCTGCCGAGGTGCTTGTGCAGCTTGCCGATCACGCGGCGCTTCTGCAGCTCGTTGACCTCGATCACGGCGGTGAGCAGCTGGAAGTGGTAGCCGGAGTTGCCCGCGAGCTGTTTGAGCGCCTCGACGTCCTTGGGGAAGCACGAGCCCCCGTACCCGATCCCGGCCTGCAGGAACTTCGGCCCGATGCGCGCGTCGAGGCCCATGCCGCGCGCCACCTCGACGACGTCGGCGCCGGTCTCCTCGCAGACGTTGGCGATCTCGTTGATGAACGAGATCTTGGTCGCCAGGAAGGCGTTGGAGGCGAGCTTCACCATCTCCGCGGAGGCGATGTCGGTGCGCACCAGCTCACCGTCGCCGGCGCCCCCGTGCGCGGCCGTGAGCAGCGGCCGGTAGAGCTCGACCACGGCGTCGCCGGCCCAGTCGCCGATGTCGCCGACGACCACCCGGTCGGGGCGCAGAAAGTCGTCAATCGCCGAGCCCTCCTTGAGGAACTCCGGGCAGGAGACATAGCGCAGCCCCGCCTTGCCCCGCTCCCCGAAGACGCGCTGAATCGAGGCGCCGGTGCCACTGGGCACCGTCGACTTCATCACCAGCGCGTGGCGGTCGGAGGCGGGGATCGCCTCGACGACGGCGTGCACCGAGGAGAGGTCGGCGTCGCCGGAGTAGGTGGGCGGCGTGCCGACGGCGACGAACAGCAGACGCACGCGCTCGAGCGCGGGCCCCAGCTCGGTCGTGAAGTGCAGGCGCGCGGCGTGCCGCCGCAGCAGCTCCTCCAAGCCGGGCTCATAGATCGGAACTTCCCCCCGCCGCAGACGCTCGATCTTCTCCGCGTCGATGTCGACGCACCACACCTCGCTGCCCAGCTCGGCGAAGCCGGCGGCGCTGACGAGGCCGACGTAGCCGGTGCCGATTACGCCGACCGGCTCGCGCTCGACGCTCATCTCAGACCCGCCGAATGCTCGTACGTAGACCGTCAGCCGCCATCGACCGGGGTGGCCTCCTCGACCAGCACGAGCGCGCGGTTCTCGGCGAACTGCAGATAGCCGGCGGACTGCTTGAAGCGCACGATCTCCGAGTCCGAGCGGTACAGCCGCAGCTCGGTGGGCTTCAGCGTCGCGAGCACCGGCTGGTGGTTGGCGAGGATCCCGATCGAGCCGGTGCCGGTGACAGTCGAGAGCATCTCGATCTCCTCGCTGAACACGGGTCCCTCGGGGGTGAGCACTTCGGCCTGGAATTTTGTGTGCGCCATCAGATCATCCTTTTCTGTTGACAGCGGCGCATGCGCCGCTGTCCCGACGGGCGCATGCGCCCGTCGGCGGGGCCGCACATGTGCGGCCCCGTTCCATTTGATTGCACGGCCACCACACCACCCTTATTTCTTCGCCGCCGCGACGACCTCGTCGATCGTGCCCTTCAGGAAAAAGGCCGACTCCGGGACCTCGTCGTGCTTGCCCTCGATGATCTCGTCGAAGCCCCTGATGGTCTCGTCGATTTTCACGTACGCCCCCGGGGTGCCGGTGAACTCTTCGGCGACGAAAAACGGCTGCGAGAGGAACCGCTCGATCCGGCGCGCGCGCTGGACGGTGAGCTTGTCCTCGTCGGAGAGCTCGTCGATGCCGAGGATCGCGATGATGTCCTGCAGCTCCTTGTAGCGCTGCAGGATCTCCTTGACGCGGTTGGCCACGCGGAAGTGCTCCTCGCCGAGGATGTCGGCCTTGAGGATCGTCGAGGTCGAGTCGAGCGGGTCCACCGCCGGGTAGATGCCTTTCTCGGAGATCGCCCGCGAGAGCACCGTGGTCGCGTTGAGGTGCGCGAACACGGAGGCCGGCGCGGGATCGGTGAGGTCGTCGGCGGGGACGTAGATCGCCTGCACCGAGGTGACCGACCCCTCGCGGGTGGAGGTGATGCGCTCCTGCAGCTGGCCCATCTCGGTCTCCAGCGTCGGCTGGTAGCCCACCTGCGAGGGCATCCGTCCGAGCAGCGCGCTCACCTCGGAGCCGGCCTGCACGAAGCGGAAGATGTTGTCGATGAACAGCAGTACGTCCTGGCCCTGGTCGCGGAAGTATTCGGCCATCGTCAGCCCCGACAGCGCGACTCGCATGCGGGCCCCCGGCGGCTCGTTCATCTGCCCAAAGACGAGCATCGTCTTGTCGAGCACGCCCGACTCCTTCATCTCCAGCCACAGGTCGTTGCCCTCGCGCGAGCGCTCGCCCACGCCGCAGAAGGCGGACAGGCCGCCGTGTTCCTTGGCGAGGTTGTGGATCAGCTCCTGGATCAGCACCGTCTTGCCCACGCCCGCGCCGCCGAACAACCCGGTCTTGCCGCCCTTCGCGTAGGGAGCGAGCAGGTCGATCACCTTGATGCCCGTCTCGAACATTTCGGTCGTCGGCGTGAGGTCCTCCACGCGCGGGGCGTCCTGGTGGATGCCGCGGCGCTCGACGTCTTTCGGCAGCTCCGCGCCGAGGTCGATCGGCTCGCCGAGCAGGTTGAAGATGCGCCCGAGCGTCGCCTCGCCCACCGGGACGGTGATCGGGCCGCCGGTATCGACCACCTCGACACCGCGGGCCAGCCCGTCGGTGGTGTCCATCGCCACCGCGCGCACGCGGTCATCGCCGAGGTGCTGCTGCACCTCGCACACCAGCACCCCCTCGCCCGCGCTCGAGCTGACGCCAGGCGCCTCCTCCTCCTCGCCGGCCGCCGGGCGAGCCACGGTGATCGCGTGGTTGATCTCTGGCAGGCGGTCGGGGAAGACCGCCTCGATCACGACGCCCTGGATCTCGTCGATGCGCCCGACGTTGCGCTTGGCGCCGTTGCCGTTGGCGGCGCCGGGCGCGGCTGGTGTTGACTCTGTGGCGATGCTGGCCTCCATGGTCTCTGATTCTCCTCAGTATCTATCTATCGAAGTCTCGGTTGTTGTTCTTTGAAGTCTCGGTTGTTGTTCTTTTTTGCGGCCTATGCCACTTCACGGCCTATGCCACTTCATTTTGTAAAGGGTTCTAGGGCTTTTTTGAAAGGCATCGCGCCCCCCGACGATCGCCTTTGGGCGGATGATTGTCGATGTGGGGATGGGTGCGCGGTGTGTATGTAACTTTTTTCAAGCCGTGCGCAATAGCTATCGGGCTTTTAATTTTTTATAACAACTCCCACGGACCTTTTGTGCATACTATGGCAATACTTGATTGATCATAGGTCTCTCGGGCAAGGCCCCCGCCATCGTCCACACCCATATCCACGCCCGCTCGCTCCATCTCAGCTCAGCCCCTCCGCCCCGGCGACTACCTCCATGATCTCCTGCGTGATCTCGGCCTGCCGCGCGCGGTTCATCTGCAGCGTCAGGTCGGTGATGATGTCACCGGCATTGTCGGAGGCGCTGCGCATCGCGGTCATCTGCGCGCCGAAGAAGCCGGCGGCCGACTCCACGAGCGCCCGATAGATCGAGGTCTCGATGTAATCGGGCAGCAGCTGCTTGAGCACCTGCTCGGGGTCGGGCTCATATTCGACCAGCGCACGTTTTCCGCCGTTCTCCTCCAGCGGTTCGGCCCCTCCTGCAGCCCGTCCCACGGCGCCCTCCACCCCGGCCCCGTCCCCCGCGGTCCCCTGCTCCGCGGCCGTCGCGTGAGAGAGCGGCAGCAGCGTCTCGCGCGTGACGACCTGCGTAAGCGGAGAGACGTAGGAGTTGAAGATCAGCTCGACGCGATCCAGCCGGCCGCCCACATACGCGTCGATCAGATCGGCTGCCACCGCACTCGCGTCGGCGAAGGCGGGGCGATCGGAGAAGCCGGTGTAGATGCCGCTCAGTTCGTATCCGCGGAACGTCAGCGAGGAAACCCCGCGCCGCCCGGTCGCATACCACGCGCTGCGCAGCCCCTCGGCGGAGAGTTCGCCGTGCAGACGCACGCCGGCGCGGATCACCTGCGAGTTGAAGCCCCCGGCCAGCCCACGATCGCCGGTGATCAGTAGCAGCCCGACGGCGCCGCTACCGCCACCGTCCGCGCTGCTACGGCCCTCCGCACCGCTACGGCCACTGCCACCCTCCGCGGCGCCGCCGCCACCGACCACGACGCCGCCGGGCTCGCGCATCAGCGGCACGCGCGCAATCTCGCTGGCGCCCGCGGCGCGTGCGGCCTGGCGGGTCATCCGCCCGAGCGCCTCCGCGTAAGGGCGCAGCGCCGCGATCCGCTGCTCGGCGCGGCGTAGCCGGGCAGCCGCGACCATCTCCATGGCACGCGTGATCTTCTGGATGTTCTTCACCGAGGAGATCCGGTTCTTGACGTCGCGCTGGGAGGCCATGGCGGTTGCGAGCGGCCGGCGCTAGGCCGCCGCCTTCGCCTCCTCCTGCGTAGCAGCGCCCTGCCCGGACGAGTCCGTCGCGGGCGCGTCCTGGGCGCGGATCGGGGCATCCTCATCCAGCGGCTGGCCCTCCTCGTCGAGGTCGTAGCCGAAGTCCCGCGCAAACGTCTCGACCGCGTCGTGGACGGCCTTCTGCGTCTCCTCCGACCAGTCGCCGCCCGCGATCCTGGCGCCGACGTCAGCATGCTCGGAGTGCATCCGTTCGATCAGCTCGGCCAGGAACTCGCTCACCCGCTCGACATTCAGGCGGTCGAGGAAGCCGGCGGTGGCCGCGTAGATCTGAAGCGTCTGGTCCTCGACCGGCAGCGGCGCGCGCTCGTGCTGGTTGAGCGTCATCACCAGCCGCTCGCCGCGGGCCAGCGTGCGCTGCGTGTCGGCATCGAGGTCGGAGCCAAACTGGGCAAAGGCCTCCAGGTCGCGGAACTGAGAGAGCTCGAGCTTGATCCTCCCGGCGACCTTCTTCATCGGCCCGATCTGCGCATTGCCGCCCACGCGCGAGACGGAGATCCCGACGTTGATCGCGGGGCGCACGCCCGAGTTGAAGAGTTTGGACTCCAGGAAGATCTGCCCGTCGGTGATCGAGATCACGTTGGTGGGGATGTACGCGGAGACATCCCCCGCCTGGGTCTCGATGATCGGCAGCGCCGTGAGCGAACCGCCGCCGAGGTCGTTGTTGAGCTTCACCGCACGCTCCAGCAGGCGCGAGTGCAGGTAGAAGACGTCGCCCGGGTAAGCCTCGCGGCCGGGCGGGCGGCGCAGCAGCAGCGACATCTGCCGGTAGGCGTAGGCATGCTTGGTCAGGTCGTCGTACACGCACAGCGCGTGGCGGCCGTTGTACAGGAAGTGCTCGGCCATCGCGCAGCCGGCGTAGGGCGCCATGAACTTGATCGGCGCCGCCTCGTCAGCGGAGGCGGCGACGATGATCGTGTTCTCAAGCGCGTTGTTTTCATCGAGCGTCTGCGCGAGCGCCACGACGGTGGACATGCGCTGGCCGATCGCCACGTACACCGAGACGATGCCGGTGTCCCTGTTGTTGATAATCGCGTCGATCGCGATCGCGGTCTTGCCCGTCTGGCGGTCGCCGATGATCAGCTCGCGCTGGCCGCGGCCGATCGGGATCATCGCGTCGATCGCCTTCAGGCCGGTCTGCATCGGTTCCTTCACCGGCTGGCGCTGCACCACGCCGGGCGCCTTGAACTCGGCCGGACGGGTCTCGGTGATCGCGATGTCGCCCTTACCATCCAGCGGGCGCCCCAGCGGGTCGACGATCCGCCCGAGCAGCGCGTCGCCGACGGGGATGTCGAGCAGCTTGCCGGTGCGCTTGACGGTGTCGCCCTCGGAGATGTGCTCCCATTCGCCGAACAGCACGGCGCCGACGTTGTCGGACTCGAGGTTGAGCGCCAGCGCCGTGACCCCATGCGGGAGCTCCAGCATCTCGAAGGACATGCAGTTCTCCAGGCCGTGCAGGCGCGCGATGCCGTCGGCCACCGACAGCACGGTGCCGACCTCGGTCAGCTCCGCCGCGCCCGAGTCGAGCCCCGCGATGCGGCTCTTGAGGATGCTGGTTATCTCATCTGGATTGATCTGCATGCCTATCCCTTTGTCGATCTAACTTTGACTGGCGTGGTGCCGCGAGAGCCTTGGCCTGCAAGCCTCACATACCGTGGTCCCACCATAAGCGTGGTGGCGCAGCTCAATGCGCCCAATGATCTGCATGGCCTCACGCGACTCCCTGCGCCACCTGCCTGCGCAGCTGCTCCAGGCGGCTGCGGATCGAGGCGTCGAGGATCGAGTTGCCGACCCTGATCACGATGCCGCCGAGGATGTCGGGATCCACGTGCGCGGCAAGCTGCACCTTGCGTCCGGCGCGCTCGCCGATCGTCTTGCCGAGGCTCTCGGTGGTGGCGGGATCGAGCTCGATCGCGCTGGTGATCTCCACGGGCAGCGTCTTGTTCTCCTCGTCCCACAGCCGCTCGTACTGGCGGCGGACGTGGAAGATCACCGGCATCCGGTGGTTTTCGATCAGCAGGTTAAGGAAGTTCAGCAGCAGCTCATCGGCCCCGTCCAGCAGCTTCCCGACCCCCTCCTGCTTCTCCTTGGTCGAGAAGTAGGGGGAGAAGAAGAACACTTCCAGTTCCCGGTTCTCGCGCAGCGCGTCGGCCAACTGCGCGAGCTGTTCGCGCAGTACGTCGAGCTTGCCCTGTTCGCGGGCAACCTCGAACAGCGAGCGGGCGTATACCTGGGCCAGCTCCTCCATGTCAGGGGCATCCTTGCGGCCCGCTCGCTCCGGCCCAGGCAAGCAAATGCTGGCCGGGACAGCGAATCGGGTTCGGGATAATCAGTGGCGAGCGGGCCGTCATACCAATCAGTTCTGGCTCCCGGAGATGCTCGAGAAGTCCAGTTCGCCGAGCGCCTCCTCCACCAACCGCTTCTGGTCGGCATCGGTGAGCGACTTACGCGTAACCTTCTCGGTGGCCATGATCGTGAGGTCGGCGACCTCGCGGCGAATGTCGTCGAGCGCCCGTTTGGTGGCCGCCTCGATTTCCCGCTCGGCCTTCCGAGCAGCCTCAGCGACGAGCTCCTGCCCGCGCACCTTGCCCTCGGCCTCGTGCGACTCCGCCGTCTGGCGCGCGCGTTGGACGATCTCTTCGGACTGGGCCCGCGCCTCCTTCAGCCGCTCGCGGTATTCGGCGAGCACCTCCTCGGCCTCGGTGCGCGTGCGCTCTGCCGCGTCGATCGACTCGGCGATACCGCTACGACGCTTGTCGAGCGCCTCGCGGATGCGCGGGAAGGCCAGCTTGTTGAGCGTGTACATCGCGACCAGGAACACCACCAACGTCCAGATCGTCAGGCCGACGTTGGGCGTGATCAGCCACGAGTTGCTGCCGGATGCGATTGGAATGCTCATCGCGAGGAGCCCTCCGACCTACAGGAAGAAGGCGATCAGGCCGCCTACCAGGCCGTAGAAGAAGGTGGCCTCGGTGAGGGCGAACCCGAGCCACTGGATCGAGGTGATCTCGTCGCGCATCTCCGGCTGACGGGTGACCGCCTCGATCACCTTGCCGAACAGCATGCCGATGCCCGCGCCGGCGCCCGCCGCTCCGCCGGCGGCGCCGACCCCGAGGGCGACCGACCGCAGCCCTTCCTTGGCGACTTCCGCATTGGCGGTCGCCAGCAGCGGGTTGATCAAACCTAGAACGTGAGTCAGCATTGCGTGGATCTCCTTGTGGGATGCCGCTGGGGCATGGCTCTGATGTCTCCTTATCCGGTCTTTGTCAGTGGCTTCTGGTCGCACTGCCGAGGTAGATGGCGGTGAGAATGGCGAAGATGAAGGCCTGCAGGCCCGCGATCAGAACGGCCTCGAACATGTAGATCGCAATCCCGATCGGCAGCGTGAACCAGCCGAGGATCTGCAGGCCGATGACCACGGCGAGCAGGCCGCCCATGAACTCGATCAGCAGGTGGCCGGCGAGCAGGTTGGCCCACAGCCTGACGGTCAGCGAGATCAGGCGCAGGAAGTTGGACATGATCTCGAGCGGATACATGAACACGAGCATCGCGCCGCCGAGGCCCGCGGGGACCAGGCTTTTGATGTAGCCGAAGAACCCGTGGTGGCGGATGCCTTCGACGTTGTAGGCGATGAACACGCCAAGCGCCAGCAACAACGGGATCGCGAGGTTGGTGTCGGCCGCGTAGATCTGGAACGACGGGATTTCGGTACCGAACACCTTGAAGGTCTCCGCGGTGTCGACGGGCAGCGGGATGTAGCCGATCAGGTTGGTCACGAGGATGAACACGAACAGGGTGAAGACGAGCGGGAACCACCGCTTGGCCATCTCCTCGTCCATGTTGTCGCGGGTCATCCCCAGCGCCAGCTCGTAGATCCACTCCACGATCGTCTGCAGGCGCCCCGGCCGGGTCTCCATGTTCCTGGAGGCCCGCAGCACGATGCCGACCGTGATCGTGGCGGCGATCAGCACGTACAGAACGCCCTTGTCGAAGTTCAGCGGCCCGAAGATGTGAAACCAGGTTTCGAGGTGGAAGGACCCGACCACGTCGAAGCTTTCGTTGCGGTGGGCCTTGACGCCAAACACGAGCCCGAACACGATCAGGCCGATGATGTAGACCGCGAGGATCGCCCACAGGATCTTCGCTTTCTGGCTCATCCCGCCTTTCTCCGAGCCGCCAGGCCCCGCAATTCCCGGCGCGGTGCCAGGCCCCACGGCGCCGCGCGCCGCCACAGCGCTGGCCGATTTGGTCGGGCTGGGCGTTGCCACGGCGCTCATCGGGTCGTCCCCCGCTGCGGCTCGCCGACCGCCCTTCTCTGCGGCGGGCCGGTGAGAACCCGGATCGCGAAGGCCACCGAGTACGCGCCGCAGATCGTAAGCGCCGCGGTCAGCCCGTCGGCTCGCCCGCCGACGACGCCCGCGACGACGATCGCGCCGGCCAGCAGCCAGATCCGACCAAACGCCTCCGCCAGGTTGAGGCCGAGCTGCGTGCGCGGCTCGCGCGCCTGTGCGATCCAGCGCCGATCGGTGTGCGCGAGGACGCGCTGCACGAGCCAGGCGCCCACCGCGATCAGCAGTCCGAACGCCGGCGCCCCGAGCACAAGCGCCACGGGGGTGGCGAGCACCACGAGCACCACATCGAGGTAGCGCAGCAGCTGAATCGGGGATCGGGTGACGTCCGGACTCGCGCCGGCACTCAGGGCAGGGGCCATCGGTTCTGGCTCGTGATTGCGCATGGAAGTTGGCTGGCACCCTACAGACGAAAGAGCCAAGGGCGTCCGCCGACAGCGAACTCTCACCTTGACCCTCCTCTGACCGTCTGTGGCAGCCGCGCGGAGTCTACCTTATCTGGGACTTAGTAACAAGTTTGTGACATGCGGCACGCGGTCGCTGCAACTCACGCAGACGCCCGCACAGGTCGCAGCGCCGTGCGCGAGCGCCACGCCGCTTCGAGGGCGCGCACGAGCACGACAGCGAGCGCCGTGGTGGCGACGCCCGCGAGCACGTCAAACAGGTAGTGGTTGCCGGTGGCGAGGACCGCCAGGCAGGTGATGCACGGGTAGAGCACGGCCAGGCACCGCACCCAAAGGCGCGGGGACATCGACCACATCACCAGCGAGCACCACACCGCCCAGGCCATGTGCAGCGAGGGCAGCGCCGCGAACTGGTTGGCGACCGTGGCGAGCGGGCCGGAATGCCAGCCGCCGAACGCGTGTGTGGAGGCGACCACATCGGCGAAGCCGCTGCCGGGCAGCAGCCGCGGCGGGGCGGTCGGGTAGAGCCAGAATACGGCCAGGCCGATCACATTGATCGCGACCAGCGTGTTACGCAGCGGCCGGTAGATGTCGGCGCGCCGGTACCACAGCCAGGCGAGCAGCCCGAGCGTGACGATGAAGTGGGCGTTGTCGTAGTAGTCGGAGAGCAGCAAACCGAGCGTGTGGTGGTGGGTGAGCCAGCGGTTGAGCGTGAGTTCGGGGTCGAGACCGAGTGAGCGCTCGAGATGCAGCACCCCCCAGCCATGCGCGAGCGCGGCATGCAGGCGCACGGGCGCAAGGTTGTTGATCGCGTCGTAGACCCAGCAGAGCCAGGCGATCACGAGCGCCTCGACCCACAGGCGGGTGCGCTGCGTTTGCATCCGGGCAGCTTAACGAGCGGTCAGGGCGCCACCGGCTAGAGGCCCACCGCGACCGGCAGTGTCAGGGCGCCACCGGCTCCAGCCCCCGCGCGGCGAGCGTCTCCAGCACCCGTGGCAGCGCCGCGACCGTGCGCCGCCACGAGCTGGGGGCCGAGTAGTCGTCGGCGTCGTGCAGCAGCAGAACCGCGCCGGGACCGACGCCGCCGGTGAGCAGCGCGACGATCGACTCCGGGGTGGCGTGCGCCTCCCAGTCGCGGCCCCAATGGCTCCACAGCAGCGTGCGCCAGCCACGGCCCCGAGCCAGGGCCAGCGCCGCGGCGTTGGACACGCCGTAGGGCGGGCGATAGAGCACCGGCGAGCGACCGGTGGTCTCCTCGATGACCCCGAGCGCCCGCAGGATGTCCTCGCGGACCTGGCGCGGCGTCAGGCGCAGCAGGTTGCGGTGGCGATGGCAGTGCAGACCGACCTCGTGGCCGGCCGCGACGAGCTCGGCCGCGAGCGTGGGGTTGCGCAGGACCTGCTCGCCGACCAGGAAGAAGGTCGCCCGCACGCGCTCGCGCGCGAGGATCTCGAGCACCGCCGGGGTGCCCTCGCGGTGGGGGCCGTCGTCGAAGGTCAATGCGTACCCCTCGCCGCCGGCGGTGCGATCCTCGATCCCCAGCCACCCGCCCAATGCCGCCCCCGCGTGCCCCGAAGCCCGCCGCATAGGCCCGCCCGCATGAGCGCCCGCTCCGTCGCTCACCAGGCGTGCGCGGGCACCCGCGAGCGCCGGCAACGCGTAGGCGGCCGTGCAGGTGAGGGCCACGGCGCCGGCGGCGGCCCCGGCGAGAGGGTGGCACAGCCGGCCAACCCGACCCTCCTGGCCGTTGGCCTCGAGCGAGCTTGGCCCCTCGGTTCTGGTCATCGGAGGAAGAAGGCTGCGATCATCGGGGGCGCGCATGCTCGAACTGATCCTTGGCATCGTGGCGGCCGTCGGGGCCGCGATCCTGTACAGCCTAGGGTTTTCCTTTCAGGCGATGGAGGCCCGCGAGGCGCCCCGCAGCGAGCAGCTGCGCCCGGCGCTGGCGCTGCGCCTGCTGCGGCGCGTGCGCTGGCTCGGCGGCACGGGACTCTCGATGCTGGGCTGGCCGCTGCAGCTGCTGGCGCTCAGCCTGGCGCCGCTGGTCGTGGTGCAGCCTGCCCTGGCGCTGGGGCTGCCGGTGCTGATGGTGATGGGCGAGCGGATGCTGGGCGAGCGCGCCGGCCGGCGCGAGCACTTGGCGGTCGGCGCAATCGTGGTGGGCGTGATCGGCGCGGGCGTGTTCGCACCACCGCGCAGCATCACGCACGCGCACTGGACCGTACTCGCGACCGTGCTGGGGGCGCTGGCGCTGGCGAGCCTGCTGCCCTACCTGCTGCTGCGCCTCGGCCGCCCGCTGCCGTTCGTGACGATGCTGGGGGCAGGCTTGGCGTTCGGCTGGAGCGGCGTGGCGACCAAGCTGGCGTCAGATGACCTCGCGAACGCCTACATCGGTGCGGCGATCGCGTGGGGCCTGGCCACGGGGGGCGCGTCGGCGATCGCGACGCTCAGCGAGATGAGCTCGCTGCAGTCGCGCCCGGCGATCCAGGTCGCCCCGGTGGTGTTCGTGATCCAGACGGCGGTGCCGGTGGCGCTGGCCCCGATCCTCTTCAACGAGAGCTTCGCCGCGACCCCGGGCGGCGGGGTGCCGCTGGGCTTCTCGCTGGCGCTGGTCGTCGCCGGCGCGGCGGTGCTGGCGCGCTCGCCGCTGTTGCTGGCACTGATGGCCGGCGAGCCCGGGGAGTCGCAGGCCGGCGGAGCGGGCCAGCCGCCCGGGGCAGCCGCCGAGCCGCACGATGAGGCAGCGCCGCTCAGCGCGAGCCGGTGAGCGCGGCGAGCGACTCTGCCGAGAGCCCCTCGGAACCGAGCCTCGACACGAGGCGCTCGACACCGCGCACGGATGCGGCCGACCCGTCGGCGCTCACCACGAGCACGTCACCCGGGCGCGCTCGCCGCTGAGGCATCGGCCGCGTGGCGCTGAGCCGCCGCGTGCCCTTGACCGGGCTCGCCCCCGTGATGCGTGAGAGCAGCAGCTGACCGACGGTGAGGCCGCCCGCGGGCTGCAGGAAGTAGAAGCGGTGGTGCAGGCCCAGCGCGTGAGCCTGCGCATGCAGCGCGCCAGGGGTGTGCATCCAGCGCAGCAGGCTCCTGCCCGGGGGCAGTTCGGGCAGCAGTTCGTCGCCCAGCGCGCGCAGCGCGGCGATCGTGGCGGGTGCATGCACACCGCCGTCGGCAAACGAGGCGTGGATGTCCCGCGCGGCGAGCTCGTGCGCCACGCGCGTAACGTCGCCCGCCGGGGTGCGCACGATCACGCTCACGTCGGGCTTATCGGTCGCGACATGCACGAGCGGGTGCACGTGCAGGATCGCGTCCGCGAGCGCGCTGACCTCGTCGGTGGACATCGTCCACATGCTGACTCCGAGCACCGCCACCAGCGGCGCGCAGAATGCGGCCAGCCGCAGCCGCCACAGTGGGATCGGGCTCACGCGGCGGGGGGCTTTCAGCACGACGTCGACGGCGTGGGGGTGCTCGTCCGCCTGCACCACGGTGGGGGCAGCAGGCGCCGGGGACTCATCCTCGAAGCTGGCCTGCACGTGCTCGCGCAGCTCGCCCGTGTCGTTGGCGAGGCGCAGCAGCTCGAGGTCGGCCATCGCGCGGGTGTTGAGGCGGGCGTGGCCGACCGGAAGCCCGTAGGAGACGACCGGCGTTCCCGTGGCCTTCGCCTCCAGGCAGGTGACGCCACCGGTGGAGTGAACGAGCGCGTCGGCGGCCGCGAGCAGCTGGGGCATCGCGTCGGTGAAGCCGTACACGTGCACGCGCGACTCGCGCGCGAACGTGTTCGAGAGCCGCTTGTGCAGCTGCTCGTTGCGCCCCGCGAGGCAGACGATGCTCGACACCTCGCCGACGCGGCAGAGCTCGCGCACGGCGCCCTCGACGTCGCCGACGCCCCAGCCGCCGCCGGAGACCACGACCATGCGGCCTTCCTCCGGCAGCCCCAACGCGCGCCGGGACTCCAGCGGACAGCGGGGCTGTAGGAACTCGGCGGAGATCAGCGGCGCAACCAGGCGCGCGGAGCCCTGCCCCGCGATCCGCTCGACGGAGGGCATCGACTCGCCATACATGACGAGGTGCATGTCGATCCCCGGCTGCGCCCAGAAGAAGAGGCCGGTCAGGTCGGTGATCGTGGCGACGGTGGGGCAGCGCACCGCGCCGGTGCGGCGCAGCCGCGCGAGCACGACCGTGACGGCGGGGTAGGTCGAGACGATCACGTCGGGGTCGTACTCGGCGATGCGGCGCGCCAGCGGGCGGGCGCCGAACAGGCGCAGCTGCCAGCGCGTCAGCCAGCGCACGGGGGGCACGTGCTCGAGCATCCAGTACACCAGCGAGTAGCTCCAGGGCAGGAAGCGCAGCTGCACGCGGTAGCCGTCCTGGACGACCTGGCGCAGGACGCGCCCCATCGCGGCGAGGCCGTCGATCACCGTGACCTCGGCCGGCTCGGACCCATTTTCGATCTGTTGGGCCAGCGCGCGGGCAGCCGCGGCGTGCCCCTCGCCGACGTCGGCCGAGAGGATCAGGACACGGCGGGGCCCGCCATGGTCGGGTGTTTCTTCAGGATGTCCCATTTCGCCTCAGGCTCCCAGTAGCCATCGTTGCGCGCGCAGCTAAGCCTACAGGCAGAAACGGGGCACTCGCGGGCGCGCCGGCGAAGGAGCGCAGGCAAAACACAATCTCAATCTTCGCCGGCAGGGCCAGACGTCCTCTCGCCAGCCACCAACCACATCCCCCCTCCCCCTCCTCCTCCTTTTCTTTTTCCCTCCCTCACCCGCCCGCCCGTGCGGCCGTCGCGACCGAAGCCGGGAGACGCTCGCCTTCGACCGAAGCGGGGAGACGTTCGCCTCCGGCTCACATTCCCCGTTCGGCCAGCATCCCCGTTTCGGCCAGCGCTTCCGCGGCGGGCGTGGCAGGCAGCTGCCCCAGTGTGTGCAGCTCCTGCACGAGCACCCAGAACGCCGGGCGGGGAGTCCCGTGGGGACCGATCAGGCCGGAGTCCCAGGGTTCGCGTCGATTGTCGCCGGCGTTCCACTGGTAGAGGTAAACGCGCGCAATGCGGTGGGAGAGCGGGACGAGGCGGTGAAAGACGAAGCGGGTCACCTGCGCCGCGTGGGTGGCAGATTCGGGGAAGTCGTGGGCGGAGTGGTTGTGGCGGGCGATGACGCCGCCCGTCTCGGTGAACCAGATCTGCGCGTGCGTGGCGCCCAGCAGCACCTTGGTCGACGCGGCGGAGAGGCGGTTGGCGCCGATGTAGTTGTGCAGGCCCCAAATCCCTGGTTCGTAGCCGAGCGCACGGCGCACGTCAGCGACCCAAGTGACCATCCCCGGCACGTCGAGCAACTCGGAGGGAAGCACGTTGCAGGAAGGGCAGGCGAGGCGCGCCTGGCGATAGTAGGCGGCGACCACGCCGGGGGAGTGGCAGGTCGGCTGCCCGCAGTAGTTGGCCTCGTTCCACACCGCGAAGTCGGTCACCCACGGGTAGCGCTTGTGCAGCAGCCGGAACTGCTTGGCGAACTGCGCGGCGCTCGGCAACCGCCGGTGGCGCCCGGCGATCCAGGAGTGTTCAAAGGAGATCAGCGGGTGCACGCCGTCGGCGCGGGCGTCGCGCAGCCAGGTGGCGAGGGCCCGCGATTCGGAGCGGCTTTCAAGCGCATCCCAGCCGATCGAGAGGCGGGCGTAGCGGATCGAGAGGGCCTTGAAGCGGGGGTCGCCGAACATCGCGGGGTGCTGCTCGCCGATGCCCACGACCAGCGCGCGTTGGCCGATCTTCGATCGGTCGGCGGAGGCGGCTGTCACGCCGCCAGTCGGGGCCGGTACTCCAGCGGCCGAAGCCCCCGCTCCGGCAGACGCGGCCACCCCCGCCGGCAGCGCCAGCACGACCACGAGCGCGCAGGCGCCGAGGATGGACCGCAAACGCTTCACGAGGCGATCGTCTGAAACTCGCCGGTCTCGAAGTCCTGCGTGACGTCCTGCTCGATCTGCGCGGTCGAGGCTTCGGGGCGCAGCCGGCGCAGGCGGATCGCGTCGAGGCGGCGGAACTTGAGGATCTCCAGCACGTACACCAGGTAGACGGAGGCGACCGCGACGAACAGGGCGAGCGCGGCGATCACGAGCGTCCAGCCGAGGTAGAGGTGGCCTTTGTGGTCGGAATAGGGGACGAAGCGCAGTGCGAGCGCGAAGCCGGCGAGCAGCAGCGTCCACCCGTACAGATACGCGATCGTGCGCCGGCGGGAGAAGCCGATGCGGGCCATGCGGTGGTGGAAGTGCTCGGAGTCGGAGGCATAGATCGGGCGACGGTACTTCAAACGCTTCAGAACCACGAAGGTTGTGTCGAGAAACGGCACCGCGAGCAGAATCAGGGGAAGCACGAAGGAGAGCACGACCTCGGTCTTGACGGCGCCCTCGACCGTCAGGCAGCCCATCAGGAGGCCGAGCAGGTTGGCGCCGCAGTCGCCCATGAACGAGGACGCGGGGGGAAAGTTGTAAAGCAGAAAACCGAGCGAGGCGCCCGCGATCAACGCGGCGAGCACGCCGGGCGCCCACCGTTCGAGGTCGAAGGAGATCACCGCGAGCGCCGCGGCGATGATCGCGCACACCCCCGCGGCGAGACCGTCGACGCCGTCGGAGAAGTTGACGACGTTCATCAGCGCGACCAGCCCGACGAGGGTGATCGCACCGCCGGCGTGCGGGAAGTGCAGCGCGCCGAGGAACGGCAGCGTGATCAGTTCGACGACGATCCCGTAGTGCACGACGATCAGCGCGGCAAACACCTGTCCGGCGAGCTTGACCAGCGGCGGTAGCTCGAAGCGGTCGTCGAGCGCCCCCACCGCCGTGATGAACGCGGCGGCGAGCAGCATCCCGTGCCAGATCCGTTCGTCGGGCAGCCAGATCAGCCCCGCAAGCAGCGTCCCGGCGAAGATCGCAAGCCCGCCGAGCAGGGGAGTGGTCCGCTCGGAGAGCCCCCGCTCGCGCGGCGTGTCGATCGCCCCGACTGCGACCGCGAGCCGCATCGTGAGCGGCGTCAGCAGCGCCGTCGCGACCGCGGCGGCGAGGAAGGCGTACAGCGCGTCGAGCTGGTGAGCGCTCATACCCGCGAAAGCATCGCAGGCGCGGACGTCATACGCGCGCTTTGGACCGACCCAGCGCCCGCTCCACCTCCACCGAACCCACCGGCCCCTCACGTGCGATGCGCCAGACGCCGCGGGTCTCGTACTCGCGCAGGTCGAGGACCGTGGAGGCGACACCAGGCAACTCGCCACCGTCGAGCACAAGCTCGGCGCCCGCCAGCAGCGCCGGCGGGACGTCGGCGAGACGCCGCGCCTCGGGGCCGCCGGAGAGATTGGCGCTCGACTGCATGACCGGGAGGTCCATCGCGCGCAGCGCCGCGAGCGGCTCGGGCAGCAGCGGCACGCGCAGGCCGAGCGCGCCGGCCTCGCCCGCCGACAGGCCCTCCCTCGAGGCCGGCGCCCGCGGGCGCTCCATCGCGGCCTGCTCCGCAACGACCGCCGACAGAGCGGCGGCCGGCCGGCACGCGAGCGGATATCGATCCTCGCGGTTGGGCAGCAACAGCGTCAGCGGGCCCGGCAACAGCGCCCGCAGCGCCGCGCGCTCGCGCCCACCGAGCTCCGGGAGCGCCTCCAGCGCGGCGGCGAGTGAGAAGAACATCACCGCCGCGGGCCGCTTCGGCGGCCGGCCCTTCAACCCGTACAGCCGCCGCACCGCCTCGCGGTTCTGCGGATCGCAGGCAAGGCCATACACCGTGTCCGCCGGGAAGACCGCCACCCCGCCGCCGGCGATGCACTCCCGCAGGCGCTTGGCGTCAGCCCCGCTCACCCACCACCACGCGCTGGATACCCGCGAGGTCGCGCTCGACGCGCACCGTGTGGAAACCCGCCCCACGCATCAGCCCCCCGACGGCGGGCGCCTGCCCGGCGCCGACCTCCAGCGCGGCGAGGCGCACGCGCTCGCGCGAGGCCAGCTGGGCGAGCAGCGCGCGGATCGTGGCGAAGCCGTCGGCGCCCGCGAACAGCGCCCCGGGGGGCTCGTGGCGGAGGATCTCCGGCGCCAGCGCGGCACGCTCGGAGTCGGCCACGTAGGGGGGGTTGCAGAGCAGCGCGTCGTACTCGTCGGGCATCCCCTCCAGCAGGTCGGCGTGCATCCATGCGACCTTCAGCCCCAGCTTGGCGCCGTTGGCGCGGGCGAGACCGAGCGCCGGCTCGCTCACGTCGCTGCCCGTCACCCGCAGGTCGGGGCGCTCGTCCTTGAGTGCCAGCGCCACTGCGCCCGAGCCGGTGCCGAGGTCGAGGACGGTGGCGCCCCGGGGCAGGCCGAGGCCCACCTCCACCAGCAACTCACTCTCCGGGCGCGGGATCAGCGCGCGCGGGTCCACATCCAGCTCCACGCGGCGAAAGCCACGCACGCCGGTGATGTAGGCGACCGGCTCGCGCGCCGCCGCGCGGCGGCGCACCGCCTCCTGGTAGGGCCGCACCGCGGCGCCCGACACAGCCAGCTCGCCGTCGGTGAGCAGATGGGCGCGATCCACCCCCAGGATGTGGGCGAGCAGCACTTCGGCGTCCAGGCGCGGGGTTTCCACGCCGGCCGCGGTGAAAGCCGTGATCGCTCCGTCGAGCGCGTCGCGCGCGGTCACCGCTTGCCGCGGGGGGGCGCGCCGGAAGTGGGCGCCGTTCATTGCGGCGCCGCCGTCTGCGCCTCCAGCCTGCGGCGCTTCTCGTCGGACTGCAGCGCCTGGGTGAACTCGTCGAGCTCACCTTCGAGCACCGCGTCGAGGTTGTGCGTGGTGAGCTTGATGCGGTGGTCGGTGACGCGCCGCTCACCGTAGTTGTAGGTGCGGATCTTCTCCGCGCGGTCGCCCGTGCCGACCTGCGCGCGGCGGTCGGCCGCGAGCTCGGCCTGCTGCTCGGCGAGCGCCCGCTCGTACAGGCGCGCACGCAACACCCGCAGCGCCTTCTCGCGGTTTTGCAGCTGTGACTTCTCGTCCTGCATCGCCACGACGATGCCCGACGGCTTGTGCGTGATGCGCACCGCCGAGTCGGTCGTGTTGACCGATTGCCCGCCCGGGCCGGTCGAGCGGTAGACGTCGATCTGCAGGTCGTTAGGGTCGATCTCGACCTCGACCTCCTCGACCTCGGGCAGCACCGCCACCGTGGCCGTCGAGGTATGGATGCGGCCCTGGGACTCGGTCGCGGGCACGCGCTGCACGCGGTGGGTGCCGCCCTCGAACTTGAACACCGAGTAGGCGCCCGCGCCGGGTGGGCTGGCTCCGGATGAGCGAGCTCCGGATGAAGCGCCTTTGATCGCAAAGGTGTACTTCCCCTCCCCCGCCTCCAGCGGTTCCACCTGCAGGCCGCGCCGCTCGGCGTAGCGTGTCAGCATCCGGTAGAGGTCACCCGCCCACAGTCCCGCCTCCTCGCCGCCGGCGCCGCCCTGGATTTCGACGATCACGTTCTTCTCATCGTTGGGGTCCTCCTCGACCATCGCCAGGCGGATCTCCTCTTCGAGCTGCTCCCCGCGCTCGCGTGCGCTCGCAAGCAGCTCGCGCACCTCCGCGTCCTCGCCGTCCTCGCTGAGCAGCTCCTCCGCCCCCGCGGCGTCGTCCTGCGCGCGGCGCCACTGCGCCGCCAGCTTCGCCGCTGGCTCCAGCTGGCTGTAGGCGCGCCCCGCCTCTGCATAGCGGGCGCGGTCGCCGATCACCGCGGGGTCGGTCAGCTGTGCGCCGAGCTCGGCAAAGCGCGTCTCGATCTGCTCGACGAGGTCCTCGATCATCCCGTCTCAGTCTATGTGGCCCGGCGAGGGCCAGCTTGCGCGCGGCGGTCAGCGGAAAAGGCGGCGGCGCGGGAAGCTCTCCCTACGCCACAACCTCCACACCCACCAGGTCGGCGGCGCTCAGCTCGCCCGGAGTCTCGTGGGCGAGCACGGCCTGCAGCGCGGCGATCGCGACCGCGAGCTGGTGCAGGTCGGGCTCGCGGGTGGTGAGCAGCTGCAGCTTCAGGCCCGGCCACATCAGCGCCTGCACCCAGCGGCGGCGGCGGTTGCGCCCGGCAAACTTGATGATCTCGAAGGAGATGCCGGCGATGATCGGCACGCCGAGGATGCGCGTCGCGACCAGCCAATACCACGCGGGCAGGCCGATCGGGGCGAACACGAAGATCGCCACGATCATCACCACCAGCAGGAAGCTCGTGCCGCAGCGGGGGTGCAGGCGCGAGAAGCGCTGCGCGTTGGTGGGCGTCAGCTCCAGCTGCGCCTCGTAGCAGGAGATCGTCTTGTGCTCCGCGCCGTGGTACTCGAACACGCGGCGCAGGTCGCGCAGGCGTGAGAGCAAGAGCATGTAGCCGAGGAAGATCGCCGTGCGCACCAACCCCTCGATCACCCAGAACAGCACCGAGGAGTTACCGAGCTGGCCCTTGATCAGGCTCGTGATGCCAACCGGCACGAGGAAGAAGAGACCGATCGAGAACACCACCGCGATGACCACCGTCCCGGCCCACACCGCGGTGGGAATCTCCTGTGACTCGGCCTCCGCGTCATCCTGCCCATCGCCATCGTCCGCGCTCTCGGCCGGGGGCATCTGCGCGTTGGCGGAGACGCCCAGCGCGCGAAAGCCGATCGCCAGCGACTCGCCGAGCGCGACCACGCCGCGCACGATCGGCAGGCGCAGGATGCGGTGGCGGCGCAACGGGGAGCTCAGCCGGAAGCTCGTGACCTCGATCTCGCCCAGTGGCTCGTCGGACACCGCCGGCCCATGGCCGTTTTCGCCGGCCGCCATATCGACCTGGCCGTTAGCGCCGATCGTCATATCGACTCGTCCATTCCCGCCGGCAGCGATCTCCGACCCATTCGCCGGGCCCTCCCCGCTACCGTCGACCGGTACCTCGGCCTGCGGAGCAAGCGGGAGATAGGGCTTGCGCACCGCGACCGCCCAGTTGGAAACCCCGCGCATCATCACCCCCTCGAGCACCGCCTGGCCGCCGAGCGGGGCATCGCGCTGGGCGACCAGCTGACCGTCACTCTCGTTACCGGCCACCGCCTGCGGTGGAGCAACGGCGGTGGCCATCGGCTACTCCGGCTGTTTCTGGCCCGGCGCCGCGGCGGCGCTCTGCGCCTGGCGTACGCGTGCCTTCGCCACCCGGCGCTGGAAGCGCTCGACGCGCCCGCCGGTGTCCACCAGCTTCTGGCGGCCGGTGTAGAACGGGTGGCAGTTGGAGCACACCTCGACGTGCAGCTCATCGCGCGTGGCGCGCGTCGTGAACTCGTTGCCGCAAGTGCAGCGCACGTGCGCCAGCACGTAGGTGGGATGGATCGCGGTCTTCATGCTCAGTGCATTGTAGCGAGGGACGCCATTAGGTTTTGGCCGGGGTCGCCCGTTCCAGTTTTGGCCGGGGTCAGCCCGCGTCAGTTTTGGCCGGGGTCGCTGCGGCCTTGGTGCGTTCGCCGGGCTGCTTGCAGATCGGAGTGCGGCGCTCGTCATGCCGGATGATCTGACCCTTTTCGTTCAGCCAGCGGTAGCGCACGATCGCGCGGAAGAGGGCGGGCGCGGGGAGGTCGGTGACCGCCTGGCGCACCTTGTAGATCTTGACCCCCGTTTCAGAGCGCTGCCAGGAGCCAAGGCCCGCGGTGGTGAGCGTGTGGAAGCCTTCTTCTTCGAGGGTGTGCTCCTGCACCACGATCTCGATCGCCATCCTGTGTGCGCCTGACACTGTTTCCATCTGCCCCGTAAACGTCGCCGAGCGGCCCGCCTGGGTGGGCGCGGTCACGCACTGTTCGACGCCGGCGCTCAGGGTCGGGGTTGTAGTACCCGTTCCGGTCGTGCCCACACCCCACGCCGGGAGCGCAAAGGCGAGCGCCAACACGGCAACCGTGCTCAGGGACGTGCAGAACCTCGATCTCGACATCGCTCCCCCCTAACACTCTAAGGGGCGGCTTGGTTGCGCAGCGCACGCATCGATTTGACTTTTTTAGACGAACCAGTACAACAACTACCTCTGAGGGTCATCGACCAAGCAGAGCAAGGACGCAAGGAGCGAAATGTGCTTTGCACATGAGCGACTGAGGACGCAGCTATGCGCAGGTCGAGGGGCCTCAGAGTATCTGGTACAAGGGGCCGTCGCCCCCCTCGGGCGTAGTCAAACGCCCGCCCTTCGCGGTGATCGCACCGCACTGCACGCAGTTGGTGTAGTTGACGATCACATCGACCATGCCGTGCTCAGGTGCGTCCTCGGGGATCTCGTAGACCCCGGCCGGGCACATCCACCGCCAGGTCTCGGCGATCTCGCGCGGGACGTGTTTCTGCACGCGGATGTGGTTGGGGGCATCGTCGCGGGTGGCGTTGCCGGTGATGAACACTGAGGAGAGCTTGTCGAAGGTGTACTTGCCGTCGGGCTTGGGGTAGGAGTCCTTGGTGTTGCCGATGAACATCGGCTTGGCATCGTTGCGGTGCAGCGCCCAGCGCCCGCCGGGGAAGCGGCCTTTGGTGGCGATCATCAGGTTGACGATCGGGCCGCCCTTGAGCAGGCCTTTCTGGAAGGGCTGGCGCGTGTTGCGCTGTTCCCACAGGTCTTTGCCGATAATCGAATCCTCGACCACCTGCTCGTAGTTCTCGAACGAGGACTCGCCCCGCTTGAGCGCCGCGTAGATCGACTCCGCGGCGAGCATCCCCGACTTGATCGCGTAGTGGACGCCCTTCAGCGAGGCGAGGTTCATGATCCCCGCGGCGTCGCCGACGAGCACCGCGCCGGGCATCGAGAGCTTCGGCATCGCCCAGTAGCCCCCGGACGGCAGCGCCTTCGCGCCCCAGGCGACGCGTTCGCCGCCCTCGAGGATCCCTTTGAACAGCGGGTGCAGCTTGACCTCCTGCAGCAGATCGTGCGCGGAGGTGGTCGCATCGGCGTAGTCGAGGTCGACGATGAAGCCGATCGAGACGAGGTCCTCGCCCGTCTTCTCGTTCTTCATCGGGTAGATCCACGATCCCCCGATCTGACCGTACTTGGCGGAGATCTTCAGCGGCCACCCCGCGAGCGTGTGGATCACGCGGTCGAGCGGTTTGGTGACCTTCCACACCTCCTTGACCCCGAGCTCCCACCCCTGCGGCTCGCGGCCGGCGGCGAGGTCGAACTCCTTGATCGCCGCGCCGGTGATGTGCCCCCAGCAGCCCTCGGCGAGCACCGTCGCCTGCGCCTTGATGTCGGTGCCGGGCTCGAAGTTGCCGAGCTCCTCGCCATCCTTGCCGCGGCCCTTGTCGCCGGAGCGCACGCCGACGACGCGGCCGTCCTCGACGATCAGCTGCGTGGCGGCGGTCTCGGTGAGGATGTAGGCGCCGGCCTCCTCCGCCACACGCTGCTGGTAGCGCGCCAGCGCGGAAACCGAGATCACCTCGTTGCCGTGGTTGTTCAGCGGCGGCGGGGGCGGGATGCGGATCTTGGTTTTGCTGTTGGGCAGCGCGTAGATCGCCTCTTTCTTGACTTCGCCGAAGGCGAAGCCCTCCTGGCTACGCCACTGCTCGCGCGTCAGAGCCGGGAAGAGCTCCTGCAGCGGCCCGGGGTTCATCACCGCGCCGGAGAGGTTGTGCCCGCCGCAAGTCTTCGCCTTCTCGATCACCGCGACCGGCACTTCGCCGAGGCGCTCCATCGTCTCCGGATCGTCGCCGAGCAGCTGCAGCAGGCGGTTGGCGCAGGCGAGGCCCGCGGTGCCGCCGCCGACGATCGCCACGCCGACCTCGATCAGCTCGTCCTCGGCGTCGAGGCTGCGCTTGACGAATTCCTTCTCGGAGTCGACCGGCGGCGGGTAGGCCGCGGGGACGACCCTGCCGTTGCTGGAACCGTTATGTCCGGACATAGCGCTCAGATGCTCCCTTCGGGTCGGCGTGGCGCATCTCCTCGAGCTCCCTCGAATCCTTCCGCCCTAGCTCGCCTTCTTCGCCTTCACGGCATCTGTCAGCTTCGGCAGGATCTTGTTGAGGTCGCCGACGATGCCGAGGTCGGAAAACTCGAAGATCGGGGCGTTGGAGTCCTTGTTGATCGCGACGATGTTCTCCGAGGACTGCATCCCGACCTTGTGCTGGATCGCCCCAGAGATGCCGGCGGCGAGGTAGAGCTTCGGCGCGACCGTCTTGCCGGTCTGGCCGATCTGCGCGGCGTAGGGGTACCAGCCGGCGTCGACCACCGCGCGCGTGGCGGCAACAGCGGTGTTGCCGCCGAACGCCGCGGCGAGATCTTCGCAGAGCTGAAAGCCCTCGGCCTTGCCGAGACCGCGCCCGCCGGCGACGAGGATCGAGGCGCCCTCGATGTCGACGTCGGCGCCGCGCTGTTCGCCCCGGGTGAGCATCTTCGCCTGCGAGGCGTGCGCCGACAGCTCGAAGTTCAGCTGCTCGACTGGCGCGTCGGCGCCGCTGGCGTCGTTGATCTCGAACGCGTTGAGGCGGCCGATGATGATGCCCACGGGCGAGCGATATTTGATCTCGGAGATCGCGGAGTCGCCGAGGATCGGGCGCTCGGCGATCAGCTCGCCGCCCTCGGCGCGCACGCCGGTGACCTCCATCGCCACCCCGGCGCCGAGGCGCGCGGCGAGACCGGCGCCGATCTCGAAGCCGAGCAGGCCGCCGCCGAACAGCGCGTACTTGTAGTCACCGCCCGTGATCGCCGCGGCCATCGCGTCGACCAGCGGCTGCGCGAGCCCTTCGGGGCCCTCGGCCACGAGCACCTTCTTGGCGCCGTACTTGCCGAGCGTGGCCGCCAGCTCGTGCGGGACGTTCTCGCCGAGCAGGATCGCGTGCGCCTCGCCGCCGAGCTCCGCGGCCAGCTTCGCGCCCTCGGAGACGGCACCGAGCGAGTTCTTGTTGATCGCGCCTTCGTAGTGCAGCGCGTAGACCAAGATGTTTGCCATCAGATCAGCTTCCTCTCGTCGAGCCAGGCGACGATCTTTTCAACCGTCTCGCCGGTATCTTCGTCCTCGATGATCTCCCCGGCGGCCTTCGCGGGCGGCGCCTTCGCGGCGACCCACTGCGCGGCGGAGTGCTCGCCCCCGACTTTCGAGGCGTCGATGCCGACGTCGCCGACGCCGACGGTGTCGAGCGGCTTCTTCTTGGCACCCATGATCGCCTTCAGCGACGGGTAGCGCGGCTCGTTGATCGCGTCGCCCACGGAGATCACCGCGGGCAGGCCGACCTGCACGGTGTCGTAGCCGTACTCAGCCTGGCGCTCGCAGCGCAGCGCGCCGTCGGCGACGTCCATCTTGATCACCTGCGTGAGTGAAGGCATGCCAAGGTGCTCGGCGACGACGGCGCCGATCGTGTAGCACTCGCCGTCGTCGGACTGTTGGCCGAGCAGCACCAGGTCGGGACTCTCGCGCTCCAGCGTCTTGGCCAGCGCGTAACCGGTGGCGGCCACGTCGGAGCCGGCAACCGCGGGGTCGGTCAGGTGCACAGAGCGGTCGGCACCGAGCGAGACGGCCTTGTGCAGCGCACGAACGGCGCTCTCCGGCCCCATCGTGACGGCGACGATCTCCTCCACCGGAGCCACGCCGCCCTCGCGGATCTGCATGGCGGCCTCGATGGCGTGGGTGTCGTAGGGGTTGAGGTTCTTCTCCCCACTGCGGTCCATGCGCCCCGTCGAGGGGTCGATGCGCTTCTCGACGGCGGCGTCCGGAACCTCCTTGACAAGGACGCAAATCTTCATTCTCTACCTATCTCCTTCGGTGTCTGGACGCAATAAGCCTACCGCTTTATGCGGTTGACTGACGAGTCAATCAATCATCGGTCACGCTTGCGCGGATGAAGTCGACGATCGCCTGTGTGGGCGCACCGGGCGTGAAGACCTCCGCGACCCCCAAACGCTTGAGCTCGGGAATGTCTTCCGCGGGAATCGTGCCGCCCACGGTCACCAGCACGTCGTCGACCCCTTGCTCGCGCAGCAGCGCGACCACGCGCGGCACGAGCGTCATGTGGGCGCCGGAGAGGATCGAGAGCCCGACGGCGTCGGCGTCCTCCTGGATCACGGTCTCGACGATCTGCTCGGGCGTTTGGTGCAGGCCCGTGTAGATCACCTCCATACCGGCATCGCGCAGCGCCCGGGCGATGATCTTGGCGCCGCGGTCGTGACCGTCGAGGCCGGGCTTGGCGACAACGACGCGGATCTTGCCGTGGGTGGGGGTGGAGGACATGGTGGTCGTGGGTGGCCGTCAGTGGCGGTTGGAGGCGGAAGACGGCGCGACACCTGCCCGTGATCGAGGCAGGTATGCGGGGGATTATGCCCGCGCCTGCTCGCGCTCGCCTGCACGCCCCCGTTCGCGATCCCCCGCACGCCCCCGCACGACCCCGCCGAGTCCGGCGAGCGAGACCCCGGCGGAGAGCGCGATAGCGATCTTCAAACGCCGCCCGAGGCGGTCGAGGCGCAGGACCTCCCAGCCCTCCGCGGCGGCGATGCGGGAGAGGTCAGGGTCGGGGTTGACGACCACCGGATGGCCGACGGCGCGCAGCATCGGCAGATCGGACTCGGAGTCGGAGTAGGCAAAGGAGGCGGCGAGGTCGATGCCGTCCCGTGCGGCGAGCTCGCGCAGCGAGAGCACCTTGCCCTCGCGGTAGTTGAAGGGCCCGTCGGCGCGACCGGTGTAACGCCCATCGCGCACCTCCAGACGCGAGCCGACGCCGCCGTCGAAGACGAGCACGTGGGCAAGCAGATCGGCCATCTCCTGCGAGGCGGCGGTGACGATGTAAACGGGCCGCCCCGCGTCCTGGTGGGCGTAGGCACGCTCGAGCATCTGCGGGTACAGGCGCGGCAGCACTCCGGCGAGCACGCGCGGGGACATGCGCTGCAGATCGCGCACTGCCACCCCGGCGAGCATCTCGCCGACCCGCCGACGCACCTCCTCAGCCCAATCATCGGTCGAGCCGCGCAGGCGAAAGCGGAGGTTCTGGTAGAGATCGCCCAGCAGCCGCCCGCGCGTGATCATCCCCGCCTCGTAGGCCGCGCGCGCGAAGAAGATGCCGGAGGAGCCGGCCATCAAAGTGCGATCGAGGTCGAAGAACGCCGCGGCGCGCTCGGTCATCTAGTGGTTCGTCCTGGAAATTCGTTGATGGGCTGGCGAGCGAAAATCAAGCCCGCCCAGGACGCAGGGAGCCGCAATAGTGGTGCTATTGCGGCTCCCGAGGACGCCGGCGGGCGCAGATTTGCAGCCGCCAGACCGCGACGAATTTCCAGGAGGGGCCACTAAACCTTGATGATCACCGCGTCGCCCTGCCCGCCCCCGGAGCAGATCGCCGCGCAGCCGAGACCGCCGCCGCGGCGGCGCAGCTCCAGCACGAGCGAGGCGAGGATGCGCGCACCGGAGGCGCCGATCGGGTGGCCGAGCGCGACGGCGCCGCCGTTGACGTTGACGCGCTCCTCGTCGATGCCGAGCATCCGGATCGAATTGAGCGTAACGGAGGCGAAGGCCTCGTTGATCTCCCACACGTCGATGTCCTTCGCGCTCAAACCGGCTTTCTGCAAAGCCTTGGTGGCAGCCGATGCGGGAGTGCGGGCGAGGTAGGCGAAGTCGTCGCCACTCTGCGCGTGGGTGACGATCTCGCCAAGCACCTCCCTGCCGTTGGCGGAGGCCCACTCCTCGGAGGAGACCACCAGCGCACCGGCGGCGTCGTTGACGCCGGGGGAGTTGCCCGCGGTGTGCGAGCCCTCCTTGCCGACCAGGCCCGGCAGCGCAGCGAGCTTCTCGAGCGACGTGTCGCGACGGGGACCCTCGTCGATCTCGACGACGGTGTCGCCCTTCTTGCCCCTGACGGTGACGGGGACGATCTCCTCGGAGAGGCGCCCCTCGTCGGTCGCCTTCAAAGCCAGCTCGTGCGAGCGCAGCGCCCAGCGGTCGAGGTCGGCGCGGGTCAGCTCGAGCTCGTCGGCGACGGCCGTGGCCTCGACGAACATCTGCTTGCCGGAGAAGGGGTTGGTCAGGCCGTCGTGGACCATCGCGTCGAGTGCCTTCACATCGCCCATGCGAAAGCCGAAGCGCGCGCCGGGCAGCAGGTAGGGAGCGCGGGACATCGACTCCATGCCACCGCCGACGCCAACCTGCACGTCGCCGGCGCGGATCGCCTGGTCGAGCATCACCGTCGCGCGCAGCCCGGAGGCGCACACCTTGTTGATCGTCTCCGAGGAGACCTCCTTGGGGATGCCGGCTTTGATCTGCGCCTGGCGCGAGGGGATCTGCCCCTGGCCGGCCTGCAAAACCTGGCCCATCACGACGTGCTCGACCTGCTCGGGCTCGACCCCGGCGCGCTCCAGCGCGGCCTCGATCGCGATCGCCCCCAGCTCGGTGGCATCCAGCGTTGACAGGCCGCCTCCCATCTTGCCGATCGGCGTGCGCGCGGCGCCGAGGATCACGGTCTTGGACATTGGATCAAGCTCTCCTAGGGTCGATGACGAACGGTGAATGCCGGCACCATGCTAGTGGAGGCTCGGCACAACCTTCTGACGGCGCAACGGATATCGTGCCGGTGCGTGAACATCTCGGCGACGACCCAACCAGGCGCGAGCACCAATGCGGACACCGTTGCGGTGGGGATTTTCGAGGGCGAGGATGCCCCGAACGGGCTGCCCGACGCGGCGACGCAGCTGATCGCCGCAGGCGAGGCGAGACCCACCCCGAAGGCGCTCGCCCTCGCCCATGCCGACGGCAAGCGGTGGCTGCTGGTCGGCCTCGGCAAGCGCAAGGACTTCAACCCCGAGCGCGCGCGCTCGGCGGCAGCCGGCGCGCACGCGCGGGCGCTCGAGCTCTCGACCCGCACGCTCTGCTGGCAGGTGCCCAGCGACGACCTCGCGGTGTGCGCGGCGCTGGTGGAGGGCACCGCGCTGGCCGACTACCGCTTCGACAGCCACCGCTCGGCCCCGCCCGAGGGCGAGGATTCCGCGCCGAAGCACCTGCGGGCGCTGATTGTCTCCCACGCGGGCCAGGGCTCCCACCACGGCGCTGGGCAGGGCTCTCCCGAGGATGCACAAGCGAGCGAGGCGGACGGATCGTCCGCGCAGGAGCTGGAGCTCGCCGTCTCCGAGGCGGCGATCGTGGCGGCCGCGGTCAACGCCGCGCGGGATCTGCAGAACCGGCCCGCCAACGACCTCACCCCAACCGCCCTGGCCGAGTACGCGCTGGCACGTGCTCAGGAGATCGAGGGGCTCACGGTCGAAGTGGAGGGCCGTGCGGAGATCATCGCGCGGGGCATGGGCGCGTTCGCGGCGGTGGCGCAGGGCTCGGCGCAGGAGCCGGCGCTGATCGTGATGCGGTATGAAGGCCCGCCCGGGTTGGGCGGACCATCCAATCCGCCAGCCAATCCAAGCGGCCCGCTGCTGGGAATGGTCGGCAAGGCGGTGACGTTCGACAGCGGCGGCATCTCGCTGAAGCCGGGGGCGAAGATGGCGGAGATGAAGTTCGACATGTCGGGCGGCGCGGCGGTGGTCGAGGCGGTCGCGGCGATCGCGCGCCTGCAGCTGCCGGTGAAGCTCGTCGGGGTGATCGGCGCAACCGAGAACCTGCCGAGCGACCGCTCGGTGAAGCCCGGGGACATCGTGACGGCGGCGAATGGGAAAACGATCGAGGTCAACAACACCGACGCCGAGGGCCGGCTCGTGCTGGCCGATTGCCTGCACCACGCGGTGTCGCTGGGGGCCGAACGGGTGGTCGACCTGGCGACGCTCACCGGCGCGGTGATCATCGCGCTCGGCTCGACCCACGCAGGGCTGATCGGCAACGACGAGGAGCTCGCCGAGCGGATCACAGCAGCCGGCAGGCAGACCGGCGAGATCGTGTGGCGGCTGCCGCTGCACGAGGAGTACGACGAGCTGATCAAGGGCACCTACGGCGACCTCGACAACGCCCCGGAAGGGCGCAAGGCCGGCACGATCGTGGGCGCCGCGTTTCTCTCCAACTTCGTCGGCGAGACCCCCTGGGCGCACCTCGACATCGCCGGCTCCGCCTGGGACCTCGGCCGCGCCTACGCGCCCAAAGGCGCCTCGGGGTACGGCGTGCGCCTGCTGGTCGAGCTGGCGCGCTCGTATACGTGACGCGGAGCACAGAGACCACACAAGACAGCTTCCAAGTGTGGTAAATACCTTGGCAATCAGAGCTGGGCGGTTATAGTCTTTTTTAAAGGTGTGTGCCATTGCGCACGTCTTTCATTTTTTTAATAAATACCCCACCCCTCCCCCTCTCTTTTCCCCCCCCCCGGATCTCAACCTCCCCCGGCCGCGACACGTGGACTTCGACCTCTCCCCCGACCACGAGCTGATCCGCAGGACCGTGCGCGAATTCGCCGAGGGCGAGGTCGCGCCCGTGGCGGAGGAGCTCGACCGCACGAAGTCCTTTCCCTACGAGATCGTCGCGCAGCTGGGGAAGCTGAACCTGATGGGGATTCCCTTCCCCGAGGAGTACGGCGGTGGCGGCGGTGACTCGCTGGCGTACGCGCTCGCGGTGGAGGAGCTCGCCCGCGTGGACTCCTCCGTGGCGATTACGCTCTGCGCGCACACCTCGCTCGGCACCCAGCCGATCTATCTGTTCGGCTCGGAGGAGCAGAAGCGCGAGTGGCTGCCGCAGCTGTGCTCTGGGGAGAAGCTCGGGGCGTTCGGGCTGACCGAGCCGGAGGCGGGGTCAGACGCCGGCAACACGCGCACCCGCGCGCGGCTGCAGGACGGCGAGTGGACGATCGACGGGACCAAGCAGTTCATCACCAACGCCGGCACGGAGATCTCGGGCGTGGTGTGCATCACGGCCGTCACCGGCGATGGAGCCAATCCCGCCCACCCGGGAGCCGACCCAGCCCACACGGGAACGGTCACTGCAAGCGCGAGCAGGGAGATTTCCAACATCATCGTCCCCAACGGCACCCCGGGCTACGAGCAGGGCGAGCCGTACCGCAAGATGGGATGGAACGCCTCCGACACGCGCCCGCTGAGCTTTACCGACTGCCGCGTCCCCGAGACCCACCTGCTGGGACCCCGGGGGCAGGGCTTCAAGCAGTTCCTGCACATTCTCGACATCGGCCGCATCGGCGTGGCGGCGATGGGCGTCGGTCTCGCCCAGGGCGCGCTCGACCAGGCGCTGGCGTACGCCAAGGAGCGCCGCGCCTTCGGCAAGCCGATCGCCAAGTTCCAAGCGATTCAGGGCAAGCTCGCGGATATGTCAACCGAGATCGCCGCCGCACGCCTGCTCGTACACAAGGCTGCACGCGAGAAGGACGCGGGGCGCAACTTCACGCTCACCGCAGCTCAGGCCAAGCTCAAGACGGGCCGCCTGGCGGTGCGCTGCGCCGAGGAGGCGGTGCAGATCCACGGCGGGTACGGCTTCATCGAGGAGTACCCCGTGTGCCGCTTCTATCGCGACGCGAAGATCCTCACAATCGGGGAGGGCACCGACGAGGTGCAGCAGATGGTGATCGCGCGCGCCCTCGGAGCGTAGGTCGCGCTCGCACCTGACCTCGCGCTGGGGTGGCCGGCCGGCAGGCCGACAACAGACGGGCACGGCAGCCGACCGTTCGCCGCGACAGCTCATCGTCGGCACGATGCCAGCGCGCCTGACGCAGGCGCCGGGCGAGGTGGTTGGGGGCGCTCATGTCAGCGCCGCTGCGATCCGCTGAGCCGTCGCTGTGACTTTGGGGCCGAGCTGGGCGAGCAGCTCCTCGCGGCTGCAGGCCTGCACGGGCACCGCCAGCTCGACGGCAGCGACCGCCTGGCCGTCCTTGTCCAGCACCGCGGCGGCGATAGCGCGCCGACCCGTGAGCAGCTCCTCATCCTCGACCGCCACCCCCTGCCCGGCGAGGATCCCCTCGAGCTCGGATCGCAGGGCCGTCTTGGTGGTAATCGTCTTGGGTCCGCGCCGCGACAGGCGCAGCTGGGAGATCGAGCTCCGCTGCTCCGCCTCGGGCAAGCGCGCCAGGAGCGCCTTACCCGCGGCGGTGCAGTGGATGGGCAACCGCGTACCCAACCCGATGCCAGCATCGACGGCGTATTGCCCCTGGCGAGACCCCTGCCAGCGGTCGATATAGGCAATCTCGGTGCCCCCCAAAACCCCCAGGCTTGCGGTGCGGCCAGTCCGCGCGCGCAGCTCACGCAGGTGCTCGCGCGCGACCCGACGCACCACCATCGAGTCGAGCAGCGAGAGTCCGAAGTCCGACACACGCGAGGAGAGGCGGTACTTGCGCGAGGGCCCCTGCTCGAGGTAGCCAAGCGTCACCAGCGTGGTCGCGTAGCGGTGCGTGGTGGAGCGACCCAAATCGAGTTCCTCAGCCATGTCGGCGATCCCGCGCACGGGGTGCTCGGCGGTGAAGCACGTCAGCATTGCCAGGCCGGCGACCAGCGAGGAGGAGAACCTGCCGGGGTGCTCGGGATCCAATGGCTTTGACATGGCTAGAAACTCGGGAATGACGAGGTAGGCTTGATGATAGTTTGCATGGTCTGGGAAGTTCGAATCAGATGGTAGTGGAGATATGGATTTATCCTGACAGGTGGTGCGGACTGACTTGGAGATGTCGATCGGGGATGTGGGCGATGCAATTTGATCTAGCGGATGGACGATTGATGCGACGCTGCTTTCGGCCGCTGATTCGATTTTTCCCAGGCTAGGCCTATGCCTAACTTCGACTGCATCGAACAGCTCAAACACCAACTCACGGCGTCTGTCGCGACTGCCGCCGCAAAGCACGCTTTGAGAGGATGATCACATCATGAACAACGCGCCGGCGGAGGAAAAGTCGCAACAAGAATGGTCGCGTTGCGAGTAATTAATGCTCGTCGTACGATCCGGTTACCCACTATACAAAGTCATTTTTACTGTTTCTGATTCATGGTCTCAGCCTGGATCCATACGATCATAGCCGACAGAGCGCCCGCCGGGTACCCATCACGAGCATCGTTGGAGCCGCCAGCCCACCGATCGACGCCAACACCGAACGAGCCGCGGGCCAGGCCTCCGCCTGGACTGCCTCTGGCATCGACAGATAATGACCCGCCATGCCAGCAAGCAACAGCGCGTGCTGGCGGCCGTAGGGAAGCGCTTGAATCCGCTGCATCGACTCGGCCGCAATCAGGCCCAGACGAGCGGCCGCCTCCTCCGGTGAGGAGTAGTAGGCGAGCAGGCTGGGTTGACCAGATAAACCGTCCTCTTGTTGATCGACCAGGCTGTCGAGCAGCAGATGGAGCGAGCCGACCCAGGGGAAGTATGCCTCCTCGATCGCGGTCGCATCCTCCGCGTGGACAGCATGCCGGGCCGCCATCGCGATCAGCATGTAGACACCGAGAGACGAGCCCGCGGAGGCAGCCGTCTCCCACCATCTCAGATCGGTGCTTGCGGGTGTCTGTGCATTTGCCCAACGCGCCAGCGCCGCGTGATCGCCCTGTGCTTCATTGAGATTCAAGCTTTGATAGGACACCATTCGCCTGGCGGCTCTGCGCATCGGCGCCGCCACTGAGGCGTAGGAGGGAAGCTGGCACAGAGCGGCGCGGCAGGTATCGACGATGCACTGCAGATACCCGGCGTCATCCTTTTGGGAATGGTGCGCGTAGTAGTCGATCCGCGGACCAGTTGGATCGAGCGCCGCTCCGAGCACTTTGTGCAGTTGATCGCCGTTGCGAATCGGATCCCGGCACGGTTGCTCGGCGAGCGTGTCGACATAGTCGTAGGCAGCTTGGAGGGCCACCTGCGCCCGCACCACCGCGGGACGATGAGCATCTGGGACAAACGCGGCGAACGCAGCGGCGCCATCGAGGTTCAAGCGCTCCGTCCGCAGATTGGCCAAGGCCGCTTGGCGCAGCACCGGGTCGGGAATCTCCTCAGCTCGACTGCGCCAACGAGTCGCCTCACGCCGGACGGTGGGGAAGACCTGCAGCCAATACCGTTTTGCGGCACTCAAGAACTCGGCCGGGAGCCACGCGGCCAGCGATCCACCCTCCTCGATAAACGCACCCATACGAATAGCTTTACGCGTCGAGGGGACGGCACGCACAACATTCGTCCAAACCGCGTGAGCTTTCGCGGGCCGGGCGCGAAGCAAATGCTCAGGAAGAATCGATCGGCTTGAGAGCTTCTTACTCCTGTAGTCCCATGTTGGCCGGAACTTTGGCCGCCTTCAGCCCGGGCACAGCGATCACGGCAAGCGCCATCCCGGCGATCAGCAGGAATGTCTCCAGTATCTGCAAGCCCGCAAGTGAGAACGGAGCGGAGAAACCCGTCGTGAGCTCCAACCAGCGGCTTGCCAGCGCGTGACCGTAGATGCCCAGCAGAACACCATCGATGCTGCCAATGCTCAGCAGGATCAGGCTCTCGAGCAACAGCGCGCGCCACAGTTGGCGATAGTCGAAGCCCTGGATGCGTAGCGACGCAAGCTTGGCGCGCCGCTGCCAGATGACCGCGCCAAGCGCCGACGCGACCGATAGCGCCGCCGCGATCAGCAGTAGCTCCGCGATCTCCTCGAGCGTTCGCAGCCCCTGGCGAGCGCTGGCCTCGCTTTCGGCGGTACGTTCGCTGCTCGTGCGTACCAGCAGGCCCGGGCGATCGCCAAGTGCACCTTCGATCGCTTTTTTGACCGCCCCAACAGCAACACCCTGCCTGATATCAACCTCCAGCGCCGACGGATCCGTCGTATGCCAGTAGCGACTGTAATCGTCGCTGCTGATGGTGATCGCGCCCGGAGGCCACCCCGAGTTGGTCATGATCGCCGCGACGCCAAAACGCACCGGGCCCGACGGTGTGGGCAGCGATATGTAGCTGCCAACCCGCAGGTGGTGTTCGCCGGCAAGCTCGCTCGAGATTGCCGCCCAGCCACCCTGCCGGAGCAGCTCCGTGGCCCGCGCGAGGTTGCCACTCACGAGCTGTCCGGCTTCGAGCATCGCCGGATCGTTCGGGGCTCTCGCGCGCACCCAGAGCCTGCGCACGCCGACGTTGAGCAGCCCCCCCTGGTAGGTGCGCACCGCCGTCACATCGGGTATGCGCGCGACCTTCGCGGCGGTGCCATCAGCGGTGAAGCTGTTGGTGTTGAAGATGTCATCGCCGTTGACCACCCAGATGTCCGCGGTGCTGAAGTAGTGGGAGATCGCGCCATCGATGCCATTCAGGAGGTCGGCGCGAGCTCCTCCGATCGCCACACTGCCGTAGACGGCCAGCGCCGCCACGCCGGCCAGGGCAATCGAGCGCGTGGCGGTCGAGCGCAACTCGGTCACGGCAATAACCAGCATGCTGCCGGGTATGCGCTCGCCGATACGCGCGAGCACACCAACGACGGTCACGAACACGGCAGGGATCAGGCAGATTGCCACCAGCGCCAGCGCCACGCCGCCGAGCACCGTCAGCCGGGGAATGCTCAGCACGAGCACCGTCAGAGCCAGGAGGACGAAGAGGCCGAGGACCGCCAACCACATAACGACTGCCCTGGAGATGCCGGCCTCATCGCGGATTTCACGAAACACCGCATCGGCCGGTCGGCCCGGACGCAAATCGATCAGCGGAGGCAGCGAGGCGATCAGCGTGGCGAGCACCCCGGCGCCGATCGCGAACAGCACCGTGCTCGAGTGAATCAGCTGCGCGGAGCTGAGCGGGAAGGCGACCGCCAGGTACAGGGGGACGCGGTGGAAGAGCGTGTGCGAAAGCACGTCTCCGAGCGCGACCCCCACAATCGAGGCGCCGACCCCGAGCAGTAGCGCCTGAAAACCCAGAATCAACAATACCTGGTGGGAATCGAAGCCCTGCATCCGCAGATCGGCGATGAAGCGCCGGCGCTCGGGGACCGTGAGCAGCATCGCGTTGAGCGCCAGCAGGAAGCCCACCATCCCCCCGATCGCGGCAAACAGCGAGGTCGACTGGTTGGTCGGCTTCTCCGCGCTGCCCAGCTGGCGCAGTTCTTCGGCGACCGGCTCCACGTCGAGGCGCCCGGCGGCCAGCCGCCGAAGCTCGCCGGCAACGCGGGCTTCGGCACCGGGCGCCGGCTTGACGAGTACCTGCGTGACGCGTTCGGGCTTGCCCGTGAGCGTCTGTGCGAGTGGCAGCAGCGCGATCGCCACGGTCCCGTTCCTAGTTGCGTTGGCGAGCGCGCCAGTGAGCACGAGACGAACAGAGACCGGGTGCGCTTCGCCGTTGGCATCGAGCATCACCCGACCCCCCTGGCCAGCACCAATCGTACTCGCCACTTCCGCCGGCAGACCCAGGCCTCCGACGAGCAACAGCTCTGAGGAGACCGGTTCTCGCTGAGTCAGAACCCCAAGCCGGATGATGTTGGGATCGATGCCGATCAGCTGTACCGACTCGCGACCTCTCGGCCCGATCACGGTCACCTCCTCGCGCAGCAGCCCGGCCGCCGCCTGCACTCCCGGCAGCCCGCGGATCTTGGTTGCCAGCCTCTCGTCGAAACCGTCGCTGGAGCGCGCCACCACCTGCAGGCGCGCCGAGCCGACCAGCCCATGCAACAGATTCCCCGCGGAGCTCATCAGGCTGCTGTTGGCCACCAGCACCCCGAACACCAGCGCCACTCCCACGGCGATGCCGCCTCCGGCCAACAGCTCCTGCGCGGTGTGGCGGCGCAGGCGCCAACCGTAGAAGCGAAACAACATGCTCGAGCGCACGCCGAGGATCGTCGGATTCAGCGAGGGCCGGCTCATCGTCAGCTAATTACGCGAGGCTCATCGCCAGCTCTGCGTCGAGGCCCTCCTGGAGGAGCCCGTCGCGCAGCGTGTGTACCCGATCCACGAACGCCCGTGCCTGGGGGTCGTGGGTGACGAGCAGGCCAGGTATGCCGCGTTCGCGGCAGAGTTCGCGCAGCAGCGCCAACACCTCGCGACTGCGCTTGGAGTCGAGGTTCCCGGTTGGCTCGTCGGTGAGCAACAGGCGCGGCTCGCCGGCGAGCGCCCGCGCGATCGCCACCCGCTGGCGCTCGCCCATCGAGAGCTTGTCGGGCGTATGCTCGACGCGCTCGCCCAACCCCACACGTTCGAGCCACGGACGCGCCACCCGGCGCGCGTCGCGCAGCGTCCATCCATCGCCCAGCAGCTTTAGCGCGGCGTTGTCGAGCGCCGTGGCGCCGGCCATCAGGTGGAAGGACTGGAACACGAAGCCCACCTCGCGGCGGCGGAAGCGCGCACTCTCCGCAGCCGGCAGGCTGCTCACCTCACGCTGATCGAACCACACGCTGCCGCGATCGGGCACCAGCAGGCCGGCGGTCAACAGCAGCAGCGTGGTCTTACCCGAGCCACTGGGCCCATACAGGGCCACGAGCTCGCCGGGCGCAACGGTCAGCGCGACTCCGTCCACCGCCCGCACGACCTCGGAGTCGCTGGTGTAGTGCTTGACGAGCTCGCGCAGCTCCAGGCCGGCGCTCACGACCCCGAGCGCTCCAACCCGCCGGGCCGGCGCGGTGAGTGGCGGGGCGGAAACGGAACCACGTTCCCCGGCTCGTCACCGACGCGCACCAGATCCCCTCCGCCGAGCGACATCAGCACATCGGTCCCATGCCCGGCCTCGGTGTCCTCCGAGGCGACGAGCAGCGCCGCGTTGTGCTCGCGCGCGCCTGCGCGCAGCAGCTCATACAGCGCTTTGCGCTCTTCCAGGCTTGGCACCACCGAGGGCTCGTCGACCAGCAGCAGATGTGGTTGGCGCACGAGTGCCCGGGCGAGCATCACCCGCATGCGCTCGCCCACCGCGAGCGGCGCGGCGAGGTCGTCCGCCCAATCGCAGGCGCCCGCCCAGGACAAGGTCTTGCGTGCCCTGATCCGCGCCTCGTGCATGGTGGCCCCGTCGCTCACCAGCGGCAGTGCCACGAGATCCACGACCCGCTCGCCCTTGGCTGGATGCCAGTCTTCGCCCGCAAGCAGCCCGATGCGGTCGCGCAGCAGCCGCTCGCGCCACAGCAGCGGCATCCGCGCCAAGTCGTAGCCCTCGAAGACGATCCTCCCCTCGTCGGGAGACTCGAGGCCTGCCGCCAACCGCAGCAGCGTGGACTTGCCGGTGCGTCGTGAGCCGAGGATGCCGACGTGCTCGCCCCGATGGACCTCGAAGGAGACCTGCTCGAGCACCGGGATTCGCCGGCATCCGTCGGGGTAGGTCTTGCTGACCTGATCGAAGCGGAGCAGCGGCACGCCACCCGCGCCCTTATCGATGATCCCGCCCGGCATGCTCCTCGATGCGCCTGCGGGTGCGTTTGGCCCACTCGATCTCGGCCCGCAGTTGGGCATCGGAAGCATCGCGCACGATGTCCATCACCAACCCCATCCACGAGCGCACCGGCAGCGGCGTCCCGGAGCCCTGACGCAGCAGCTCCAAGCACTCGCGCTCATACTGGCGCAGCGCCTGGCGCAGCTGCGGTACGTCCTGCTCGCGCGCGGCCGCCACCTTCGCCTGAATTTCCACGCGCGTGGGCTCGCGCGGGGCGAGCGTTTCCAGCCACATCCGCAGCGCATCGGGGGCCAGCCCGGTGGCGCTGTAGACGGTGCGCTGCAGACGTGGATTCTCGGGATCGCTCTCGACCACGCCCGAGATCAAGCCCGCACGCTCGAGCTGGTCGAGCATTCGGTAGAGGCGCTTGGGGTCGATCGCCCACGAGGGGCCCAGGCGAGCACCCAGCCGAGCACCCAGGTCGTAGCCATGGCCGGGACGCTCCAGCACGAGACCGAGGATCGCGCCCTTCAGCGGCGAGGATCCCCGCATCCAGGTCCGGTCGCCGGCGGCGCCCGCACCGTTCACGGACTCGTCATCGACAGCTCTCAAGCTCTCTGCGGACATCTAGGCTCCCGGTCGTCCCTCCGACCACCACTCCGTTTGCCTCCAGAACGTTACACCAAACCGCTCCCAAGTGCAGCGAACTTAAGAACCTTTCAAATAAAATGATGCCTACGTTGCCGCGACGTGAAAGTTTGCCAGCCCGGATTTCAGGACGGGTCGGCCGGCGCCAGATCTTCCTCGCTCACGCCGACCCGCTCCAGCAGCGCCGCCGCCGCGCTTGCCGGGTCGAGGCGGCGCTCGACGACCTCATCCAGCAGGCGCTCGAGCTCGGCGTCGCCGCGCAGGCGGGCTTCCAGTCGACGGCGCATGCGGGCGCTCGCCAGCGCCAGCACCTCGCCGCGCAGGTTGCGCCGGCGGCGCTCAGCTAGCTGGCCGGCGTCGAGGATGTGCGCACGATGCTCCTCCAGACGCTCCACCAGCTCCTCGACGCCACGGCCGAGCGCGGCCTCGGTCCTGACGATCGGCACCCGCCAGCGGCGGGCGGCATCCTCGCTGCCGCGATCGAGGTTGGCGAGCGACAGCACGCCGCGGATCTCGCGCACCATCGTGTCGATGAGCGGATGGTCGGCCTTGTTGATCACGATCACGTCGGGGATCTCCATCACCCCTGCCTTCAGCGCCTGAATCGAGTCGCCCGAGCCAGGCATCAACACGAGCACGACGGTGTCGGCGTGGTCGATGATGTCGACCTCCGCCTGCCCCACCCCTACGGTCTCCACGAACACGTCCTCGCGTCCGGCGGCGTCGAGCAGCAGCGCGGCCTGCAGCGCCGCCTCGGAGAGTCCTCCCAGCGCGCCGCGGTTGGCCATCGAGCGGATGAACACGCCGGGGTCGAGGAAGTGCTCGCTGAGGCGGATGCGGTCGCCGAGTAGCGCACCGTGGGTGAAGGGCGAAGAGGGATCGATCGAGAGTACCCCCACCGTGCGCCCGGCCTCGCGGCGCACGCGCGTGAGCGCACCGATCAGCGTGGACTTGCCGACGCCGGGAGGCCCGGTGAAGCCGACCACGGCGGCACTGCCGGTGTGGGGGTAGACCTCGCGCACGAGCTGCCATCCCTCGGCACGGTTGTCCTCGACCAGCGAAATTCCCCGCGCCAGGGCGCGGCGGTCGCCGGCGAGCAGGCGTTGGGCAAGCGTGGAGGACATCCCGGAAGTATCTAGGATGCCCGCTCGTGACACGGACCCGGGAGTGCCTACGCACGTGGCGATGGATGCGCGCCAACAACATGCTCAGCCGCCATTACGCGCTGCTCGGGGCACGGTGGCTGTGGCTGAAGCTGCGCTGGCGTGGGCGCCTGCAAACCGACGGCATCTGCTTCATCTGCCCAGGCGTGCAGTTCGAGATCGGCAAGCACGCCAAGCTGCACATCGGCCGCTGGGCGTGGGTGGGACACGGCACCAAGCTGCGCGTGCACGAGGGCGAAGTGCGGATCGGCGCGAAGACGGTGGTGGGGCAGGAGTGCACCGTCTCCGCCTTCCAGCACGTTTCGATCGGGCGCGAGTGCATCGTCGCCGACCGCGTGATGCTGATCGACTTCGACCACGGCATGGTCGAGGTCGAGCGCCCGATCCGCCTGCAGGGCATCTACAAGCGCGACGTGCGTGTCGGGCACAACGTGTGGATCGGCTACGGCGCCTGCATTCTGCGCGGGGCGACGGTCGGCGACAACAGCGTGATCGGCACCAGCGCCGTGGTCACCAAGGAGGTTCCCGCCAATGCGATCGTCGGCGGCGTTCCCGCGCGCGTGATCCGCATGCGCGAGGCGCCGCAGTCGCTGCGCTGGGAGTGATCAGCAGGCCGGCAGCGCAGCACGAGCGGCATACACCGCCAGGTTGCCCAGCGCGCTGGGATCGGCGTCCGCACCGGCCGCGAGCGCCCGCTCGACGCCGCGGCGGTGGGCCTCGAAACGCTCGCGCGCGTAGGGAACCGCGAGGCCGCGGGCGACCATGAAGGCCCAGTCGCTCGACTGCAGCGCCAGCAGCTCGCGCACCGCGGCGGCGCCCGCGCGGTGGCCGGCGCGCAACACCTCCAGCTCGGCCGCGCGGGTGGCGAACGCGATCTCCGCCACCGCCGGGCCCGACCAGGTCGAGAGGTCACCGCCCGCGCCCCAGGTGCTCACCCCCCATCCCTCCCCCTCCCATTCCACCGCCGCCACGCCGGTCGCGGGGACATCGCTACGCTCGCCCGCAGTCGGAACGGCCCCCAACCGCGCCGGCTCGTGGCGCTCCAGCGCGTCGTCGAGGCGCACCAGCGGGAGGCCCTGACGCGCGCACTCCTCGACCACCGCCCCCAGCCAGGTAAGGCCCTCATACCACCAGTGGCCGAGCAGCTCGGTGTCGAGCGCGCACACGAGCAGGCCGCCGCCGGGCAGTCCCGGCCCGTCGCGCTCCAGCCGCTCGCGGACGCGCCCCACGAAGTCGTTCGCGTGCGCGCGCGCGAGACCCATCGCGTGCTCGTGGTCGTAGGGGTCGCCGTCGTTGGCCCACGGGTTGTGGTGGTGGATGGTGTGGTGGTGGTAGTCGCGGTAGCGGCCGTGCGCGGGGTAGCCCGCGTCGCTCCACACGCGCGCGATCGTGGCGCGGTCGATCGGCACCAGCACCACACCCGACTCCCCCACCATGGGTCGCAGGTGGGCGGGCGATCCCAGACCGAGGAGGCCGGTCAGCTCCACGCACACGGCGTGCACCCCCGCGTCCGCGAGCGCGGGCTCGAGGTGACCGGCGTGCGCGCACTCAGGCAGCCAGAAGCCCCCCCGCCAGCCCGCGCCGAAGCGCGCGCGGTGGGATTCCACACCGCTGCGCACCTGCAGCCGCAGCCCGGCCTCGCTGGCCAGCAGCGGGAGCACCGCGTGAGTCGCCGCGGAGGTCCACTGCGCGTAAGGGGCAAACGCGCGCAGGATCTCGCCGCCGCGACGCTCGAAGCTCTCCAGCGCGCGCTCGTAGTCCCCCCAGGAGCGCTCGACCTCGCGCGCCAGGGTGTCGTACCCTCCCGCGCGCAGCCCGCGGGAGTCCTCGGCGTGGGTGTGGCGGCGAGTGCCGCCCACAAACCGCGCGAAGCGTTCGCCCACGCCGGGCGCCTCGAGCTGGTCGCACAGCACCGGGGTGAGCGACACCGTCAGCGGCGCCCCGCGCTCCAGCAGCTCCAGCAGTGGCAGATAACAGGTGGCGAGCGCCTCCCACAGCCACTCCTCCCCGAACGGCCACGTCCCGAAGCCCTCGACGTAGGGCATGTGGGTGTGCAGGACGATCGCCAGCTCGCCTCGCGCCCCACCGCGGCGGCGGTGCCCCCCATCCACGGGGTCCAGCTCGCGGCCCGCGGACGGTTGGTGGGAGTCGCTCACGAAGGCGCGCCACCAGCCGCGAGATAGATCACGCCCGGCACACCGCCACGAAGTCAAGCGCCTTATCGAGATCGGCCTGGCCGCGGGGACGCAGCGCAAAGTCGGCGGTGGAGATCGCCGGGGTGAACCGGTTGTAGAAGCGCTCGGTGAGGCCAACCCGAGGATGCACGCTGTCCCAGCCGGCGCGCAGGGCCAGCTCGTGCGCGCGCAGCTTGCGGGCGTGGAAGAGACCGAACAGCGCCACCGAGGCGAAGTGCTCGCGGCACAGCCGCTCGAACTCGTGCGCACGGTACTCGTGCACGTGCCACGGGTTGTCCGAGCGCGGCGCCCCCTTCGGCGCGAGCGTGAGCACGTTGGGCGTCGAGAGGTACACCACCCCGCCACGGCCCACCAGCTCGCGGAAGTGATCGAGCGCCGCCCCAGGGTCCTGCAGATGCTCGATCGTCTGCAGAAACACCACGGCGTCCGCGGGCGCCGTGAACGTTTCGATCAGGTCGCGCTCGAAGCGCAGGTTGGGGCGCCGGTAACGCATGCGCGCGTGCTCGTGCGCGTCGGGATTGGCGTCCACCCCGACGACGCTGGCCGCACTGGCGGCGAGCACGTCCGAGCCATACCCCTCCCCACACGCCATATCGATCGCCCGCAGGCCGCCGACGCGCTCGGCGATCCACTGGTAGACGACCAGATGACGGCGATACCAGTAGTTCTCCTCGGGCACATCCGGCAGCGTGCGCTCCCCCGTCAGCGCGAGCGGCGGCACCCCCTCGGGCTGGTTGCGCTGCTCGTAGACGGACGCCGACACCGCGCGCGAGTATATGGTCCCCGTCGTGACACCCCCAATCACAGCCGAGGAGATCCGCGACGTCAACACGCGCTACCACGACGTGGCGGCCGGCCACTACGACGCGAAGTGGGGGATCGACTTCGGGGATATCGGCCTCGAGCAGGTCACTGCAAAGGTGCACAAGGCACTCGGCGAGCGGCCAGGGCACTACGAGCGCTCGCTTGAGATCGGCGCCGGGACGGGGTACTTCACGCTCAACATGATGCGCGCCGGGCTGATCGCGAAGGCCACCTGCACCGACATCTCCCCCGGGATGCTCACCACGCTCGACGCCAACGCCAAGCGGCTGGGGCTGAAGGTGAAGACCGTGAGCGCCGACGCCGAGCGGCTGCCGTTCAAGGACGGAAGCTTCGATCTCGTGCTGGGCCACGCCGTGCTGCACCACATCCCCGACCTCGCCACTGCCTTCGGCGAGCTCGCGCGCGTGCTGGCGCCCGGCGGCACGCTGCTGTTCGCCGGCGAGCCCTCGCGCGCCGGCGACCGCCTCGCGGGCGTGCCCAAGCGCTTCGCCGGCACCATTGCGCCGCTGTGGCGGGCGGCGCTGCGCGCGCGTCCCGCCGGGTGGGCAGACAACGGATCGGGGAGCGCACCCGATGAGGCGCTGGAGAGCGTCGTCGACGTGCACGCGTTCGTCCCCGGCGAACTGCGCGAGCTCGCCCGCGAGGCGGGCCTGGAGCGGGTGCGCGTGAGCGGCGAGGAGCTGCTGGCCAACTGGTTTGGCTGGACCAACCGCACCCTGGAGGCGACCGCCGAGCCGACCGACGTGCCGTGGGCGTGGCGCCAGTACGCCTACCGCGGCTACCTCGTGCTGCAGGAGCTCGACCGCCGGCTGCTGGAGCCGCGGCTGCCCGCCGCGATCTTCTACAACCTGATGCTCTCCGCGCGCAAGGGCGGCTGAGCTCCAGGCGCCAAGCGGGGCTGAGCTCCGGGCTGAGAGAGCGGGGTCCGCGCGCGCTGAGAGAGCAGGGTCCGCGCGGCCCAGCGCACCGGTGGTACCGGTTGTTACGGACCCGCCGGTTCGCACGCAGCTGACGGTTCACCCCCTTAGACTCTGTCTATGACGGAGCGACTGCACCGCGACTTCCCGCTGTTTCCGCTCGGCATCGTGGCACTGCCGACCGAGAATGTGCCGCTGCACATCTTCGAGGATCGCTACCGCACGATGATCGAGCAGTGCCTGGAGGAACAGCGCGAGTTCGGGATCCTGTGGATGGCGGATGACGAGCTCAAGCCGGTCGGCTGCGCGTGTACCGTCGAGACGGTGCTGGAGCGCCTGGAGGACGGGCGCATGAACATCCTCGCGCGCGGCACCCGGCCGTTTCGCCTCGTGGAGCGCCAGGACGACCTGCCCTACCCCGCGGGCGTGGTGGAGTTCCTCGACGAGCACGACGAGCAGGCCGACCCCGAGGTCGTGAGCGCCACCCGTCAGCTGTATGCCGAGTTGGTGGAGCAGGCCACCGACAATGCCCTCTCCGAGGAAGAGATCGAGGCGCTCAACGCCTACCGTATGGCCGCCACCGTGGAGTTCGGCGCCGACGCCAAGCAGGAGCTGTTGGAGCTGCGCTCGGAGAACGCCCGCCTGCGCCTGCTGACGATGCTGTTCCGCGCCGCGATCAAGCGGATGGAGCTCGTCGAGCGCGCCCAGGCGCACGCGCGCTCCAATGGGAAGGTGCGCTTCGGGTAGGCACGAGAAAGACCACGGCCCTACCGCCAGCCCTCCAGCGCTCTCCCACGAGGCCGCCGGCCATCCGCCACAGGCCTCGCTGCCGGAGACCATCACCCCGGCAGGCCGCACACCCGCTGCGCCACTTCGAGCACGAGGTACTGCAGATGGTGCAGGGCGGAGGGTTGCCCGGCGGAGTTGTCGGCGAAGCGCACGGTGCCTTCGGCGTCGCGCACGTTGTAGCGGAACACCGATCCCGGGCGCGGCGGCAGCGAGAGGTGCTTGGCGGAGGAGGTTTGCAGTTCTTCGGTGACGCCCCGCGCCTGGATCAGCTGGGGGTCGCTCAGCTGATGGGTGGCACCTGGGTGGGCGGGACTCCTGAAACAGTGCACCGTGCCGTCTTCGTTGATCCGAACGGTCAGCTTTTCCCCGCCGCCCGTGCGCGTGACCACGAACAGGTCGGGGAGTTCGACGCTCTCGCCGCAGCCGGCGAGCACCACTGCCGCGACGAGCAGGATCGCCGCCGTGCCCCTCACGCCCACACCGCCACCCCACCGCGGCGGGGGTCGCCCGCGCCGAGCAGCTCGCCGTCGCGGCGCTGGACGGCCTGGACGCCGCCGAAGAAGAGGTTGAGGTCGTGGAAGGCGACCACCTTGCGGCCCGGTGCCGCCAGCGCCCGCGGCGAGATCCCCGGCTCGGCATAGACGACCCCCTCCTCGTAATGCACGCGCGGCGCGCCCACCGCCTCGGCGGCGCTCATGCCGTGGTCAACGACCCCGACGATCGTTTGCAGCAGCGCCGAGCGGATGCGGTTGGAGCCCGCGGAGCCGAGCACCAGCTCCACCTCGCCCGCGCCGCCCCCAATCACCATGGAGGGGGCCATCATGCTCGGCATCCGCCGGCCCGCCGGGTGGCGGTGGAAGCCCAGCGGGTTGAGGTCCTGCTCGCCCATGATGTTGTTGACGTGGATGCCCGTCCCCGGCACGACCACGCCGGAGCCCTCGCCGTTGGTGCAGGTGACGCTGCACGCGCGGCCCTCACCGTCGAGCACGGAGATGTGGGTGGTAGCCCCCAGACGGCTCGCAAGAAACCGCCCCAGGAAGCCCTCCTCGCCCAAACCCTCGACGAACTCCGGAGTGCGCTCGCCCTGGGCAGCGGCCATCGCCGCCACGATGTCGCCGAGCGCGGGCGGGCCGGGGCGCCGGTCGAGCAGACCGAGCGCGTAGGCCAGCAGCGTGCCCCCCGCCGAGGGCGGCGGGTTGGTGAGCACCTCACGGTCGCGGTAGCCGACCCGCACCGGCGCGCGCAGCTGTGCCCGGTAGGAGGCCAGCGCCTCGGCGGTGAGCGACCCGCCGCGCTCCTCCAGCCACCCGCTCACGGCCGCCGCGATGTCGCCCGCATAGAACGGCCCCGCGCCCTCCTGGCCCAGGCGCTCGAGCGCATCCCCGAGCTCCGGGTTGCGCAGCACCTCCCCCTCGCGCAGCACGTGCCCGGCGGGAGCCCACAGCGCCGCGCACTCCGGCGTGGAGATCAACAGCTCGGCGAGAATCTCCGCCACGTAGGCCTGCCCCACGTTCAGCTCCACGCCGGCACGGGCGAGGGCAGCGGCGGGGGCGGCGAGCTCCGCGAGCGCCACCGTGCCCCAGCGTGCGACGGCCTCGCACACGCCCGCCGGCGTCCCGTACACCCCGCAGGAAGCGGCCCCGATGTGGAACACCTGCGCGGCGTCGCCGAAGGAGACGTCGATCGCGCGCAGCTCGGCGGCCGAGCCGTCGGTGGCGCGCGCGGGGGCCTCCACGAAGAAGTCGAGCAGCGCCGGCTCCCACCCACCCCCGGCGACCATCAGGTAACCACCCGCGCCCAGGCCCGTGAGCAGCGGCTCTGCCACGAACGACACCAGCATCGCAGCCACCGCCGCGTCCACGGCGTTGCCCCCTTCGCGCAGCACCCGGGCACCCGCCTGCGCGGTCAGCGGATGACCGGCCGCTACCACCCCTCGTTGACCGGCGCCCATCCGCGAAGACTAGAGCGGCCGCATCGCGATCGGGTTGTAGTTGGGATCGTCCGCGCGGGTGCATGTGTCCACGGGCGCGTGGGCGTGGGACCTCCATGCCCCACGTCGGAGGCGAGTACCTCCCGGCCCCGCTGCCTCGCGTCCGGGGCGCCGGGATCTACAATGGAACCATATGGAGGCAAAGCCCAAAGCCAGGCCGCGGGGGCCGTGGACGCCGGAGGAGATCGCGCGTCACGAACGAGCCAACAGGGCTCAGGTCGAACGCGATCGTGCACGTGGTGTGAGCGCGAACCTCGAGGAGGCTGTTGCACTGACCCGGTTCGCCAACCGCTTCGCCGACGCGTTCCGCCATGTCCGACGCCCTTGACCCGGTACCACTGCTGACGTATCTGCACGAGCAGGGAGTCGAGCACATAGTCGTCGGTGGCTTCGCCGTCAACGCGCACGGCTTCATCCGCGTGACGAAGGATCTAGACATCGTTCCACGCCCGACCGGTGAAAATCTCACGAGACTGGCCAAGGTGCTGCGAGATCTCGATGCGACCGTATTGGATACGGGAGACTTCGAGGCCCATGAGCTACCGATGGATCCGACAGTACCTGCCGATCTCTCCCAGGGCGGCAACTTCTGCCTGCTGACCCGCATAGGCCGCCTCGACGTCATGCAGTGGCTCAGTGGAATCGAGGCCGACAATCTCTACGCCGAGTTCGATCCAAACGCGGTCGATGGAAGCGTCGCCGGCATACCCGTGCGAGTCTGCGGGCTCGAGCATCTACTCACCATGAAGCGTGCGGCGGGCCGTCCTCAAGACCTCGAGGATCTGAAGCGACTGGGTGGGGAGTTGAAGCGCCGTCCCGCCCCACCCCCCGCGGGCAGCGCACCCTACGGCGTGGCGCCGGCTGACCCGAGCGGGTAGGGAAGCGGCGCGAGCTGGCTCATCTTCCAGGCGCCACCTTCGCTGCGCATCGGTATCACGTACTTGCTGCCCTTTGGCCCGTGGAAGAGGGCGAAGGCGCTCGTGCCCTTGACCCGCAGAGCGGCGACGCCGGCGGTGAGGGTGATGGTTTCGGCGTGGGCCGCGGTGCTCTTGGAGAGCTCGGCGAGGACCCGCGCGCAGCCGCCGGCCTTCGCCTTGGCGCCCCCGAGGAGCCGTTCGAGCTGGGTGCGGGTGGCGGCCGCGAGGTACATGCAGGCCGTCGCCCAGTCGCCGCCGGCGCGGGCGTGCAGGAAGGCGGCGAGCGCCGCGGCGGCGCGTTCCCGTTCGCTGGGGGGCGCTTCGCTGCCGTAGTCGGGGATGCTGTTGTCCCCGCTGGACGCCCGGAAGCTCGCGGCACCGCCGCCGGAGGCGCTGGAGGGGGAGGCCGAGGTGGTCGATGGGCGCGGCGCGGTTTCAGCCGGCTTGGTGGTGGCGGTCGGCGTTGTTGCCGTCGTCGTGGTGGCCGCAGTGGTCGCCGGGGGCGTCGTCGTGGCCGGAGCGGTCGCCGGGACCGTCGCGGTCGGAGTCGTCACTGCGCTCGCTACCGGCGTCGAGGTGCTGGAACCGCCACCTCCGCACGCCGCGAGGCCGACCGCCGCGAGTACCGCGGCGAGCAGCAGCGCGACCGTGCGCCCGCGTCTCATCGCCCTGCGCCCCGTCGGCTCGTGGACCCCTCTCGCCTCACGGGCAGATCCTATTATCTTCTCCCGCGGCGCGCGCTCCTTCCGTGGGTGTGCCCGCCGTGACGGGCGTTCTTCTTGGTCTTGTGCGTCTTCCTGTGTGTGGTCCTCTTTGCCTTCGTGGTCTTCTTGGCCTTCGGGCAGCCGGTGACCGCGATCTTGGTGCTCTGCTTTATCTGTGCTCCGTTCTGGCCGACGAGTTCGGTCGGCATCGTGAGCTTCTTGGCGGCGCAGAGGTTCCCGAGGGCTGTGAGTGCGCTGTAGGGGCCCTCGGGGAGCGTTAGTTCGAAGCTCGTGACCGGCTGGTCGGGCACGGTCTTGAAGGTGCTGCTGGTGACGCCGGCTTTGCTGATGAACGTCGAGGCGGTGAGGTCGATCGTGAACCCGTAGCCCTGCAGCACGATCTCGAGGTCGGGGAATGCTTCGCCGCCGTGGCTGACGAAGTACGCCGGGCCTTCCAGCGGGACGGGGAGGATCGGCGTGATCGCCTTGGCGTGTCCGATGATCGACGCGGCCGGGCAACCTGCCGGGTTGGCTTCGAACTGCGCAGCGGTACACGCTTTCTGCAGCGTCGTCAGGCGCGAGGGTAGTTGTTTGGGGAGTTCGACTTTGACCTTGCTGATGTTCGCCTGGGTGCCGAGCGCACCCGCGACGGTGAGTCTGGCGGTGAGGCTCGCGCCGTCGGCGCGGCTGGTTTTGGCGCTGGTGGAGACGGTCAGGTCTGGTTTGAACGCAAGGCTCGAGCAGTCCGCAGCCTCGAATGGTGTGTTGACGGGCACGGGGACCTGGTCTGCGGGGTTGGCGGGGTTAGCGCCGGCGCCGTCGATCGTATCCGTGATCGACAGGGGGCTGCAGTTGGTGGGGTTGAGGATGAACTGGTTGCGGTCCATGTAGACGCGGATTTCCCGGACGTGCACGACGACTCCCTTGATGATGTGCGGGATCGGGTCCGAGCCATTGGCGCTCACTTCGACCTGCGCGGTCGTGGGGTTGATGTTCAGCGCGAAGCGGATCACAACGGTCCCGAGGTCGAATGGGCCGACCTTCGCGCTCGTGATCGAGACGATCGAGAGCGGTGCGCCGTGGTAGGGGCCCGCCAAATAGACCTTGCCGGGGGTTTGCGCGAGGACGGTCCCAACGCCGGCGCTGACGATCGTGTGCCCGACTTCGCTGGCGACGGGGCACGACGGTTCGGCTTCCTCCTGCGCGCCACTGACACCCCTGGCTGCTTCGATGTCCGCTTCGGGGCAGAACGGGATCCCTGACAGGTTCCCTGTCAGGCCCGGGGGGAGGGTTGTGGAGAAGCGCGTGATCTCCTGTTCGCCGTCTTCGCGGAGGATCCGCAGGTAGAACGGGCTATAGGAGCCCCCGGCGTTGTTATCGGTGCCGGAGATCACCTGCGGATGGAACGAGGGGACACCGCCCGAGGGGCACGGTCCTTCGTGGACGCCCTGGGTGACCTGGAACGGGGTGCTGCTCACGAGTACGGGTTCGCTTGCCGACCAGGGCGTCAACGCGCCCTGTGCGGCATAGCTCCCGCACGCGGGAGGGCTCACCAGTGGGGCGGTCGCTCCGGGGCGGAACTTCAGCGTGAACTTGTTGAACGGCTGCTGCGGCGTGTTATCGAATGTGGTCGTGAGTTGGCCGGTGACGGGGTTCAGTTCGACCTTCCCCGCGACCTTCACGACGATCCCGCGGTCTGGGACCTTCGCCACGATATACAGTGCGAGCAGCGACCCACCCGGGTGTTCAGGCGTCCCGAATTCGGGGCGGTTATCGTACGGTGTCGCGACATACACCGCGCCCAAGATCTTCTCCGCCAGGACCGGCGTTTCGATTTCGATCGACCCGATCTTCGATTCAGGGGGACAGCCTTCGCCCGGCAGCGATGAGGATGTTTCCGACGCGTATTGCGCGGGCGTGCAGGCCCCCAGCCCCGAGCCGGCGGACGGGTTGATCGTCATGCCTTCCGGGAGCACGACCGTCGTGTCTCGCAAATTGCCTGTCGCGATCGAATAGGGGTTTTCCCAGCTCTGCGGCACGAGCAGCGACACCGCGAGACCGGTCGGGGATTCAGCGGAGCGAGTGCTCGGCTGCGCTTCCAGAGACGGGCTGAACGGGACCCGTTCGCATTCCCCGATCAACGGCGTTTCAAAGCTCGTTTCCTGAATGTTCGCGGGTTCCTCCCACGGATACGCCGTCATCGAAGCGATGTGCGGTTCGCAACTCGTCGGATTCGACAGGTACGGCTTAGCGGGGATATCCGCCGCCTCAGACCCACCATCCTTGTTTGCGCATATCTCTTCTCCGCTGTTGTTTGCTTGTGGTGGTTCGCATGTCTGCTGCCGTTCGACGTTGTGTTCGCGGGCGGCCGGGACACCCCAGATCGTGACCGTGATGTCATGCGGTTCCCCGAGGTTTTCGATCTCGGGGTCGGTGACCGTCAGACCCTCATCCCCCGGACGAACGCTGACCGTCAACAGCTGCGTGCTGGTATACACGAGAAACCCGAGCTCGGCGGTAACACCGAAGCTCGTGACTTCCATGTTATAGATCGGGACAGTGATCAGACGCCCACCGAAATCGAAGCTGATCTTCCCAACCGTGCTACCCGGAGGACACGACGGCAAACCCAGTTCGATACTAGCGGCGGAGATCAGCTCACTGGTCGTGCACGTCGGCACAGCCGTATCGTTCGCGCTGAAACCCGCAGGCAGGTTCACCGTGGTACTACGCACATCATTAACAGTCTGGCCTTTACTGTTATGAGCGAAATCGAACTTCGTGACCCAGTCCGAGTGAGCACCAGCCTGATCTGTCGACGGCGCGAAACTAAACGAGCCCGGGACAAGTTCGAAATGCTTTTCTGGATTCGTACTCGGCAACGCAACAGCAAGCCCAGGCAGGACAGCCGCCAGCATAAGACAAGCGCCCAGGGCAAACACGAGACCGAGGGCACTCACACCGCCGCGACCACACGATCTAGAGTAGCTCTGTTTGTGAGGAGACGAACAGGCAGTCATAGTGCTGAAGCTCATCGAGAGTAGCTCTGTTTGTGAGGAGACGAACAGGCAGTCATAGTGCTGAAGCTCATCGCTTGCTCCTCTTCGAAGACTTCTTTGCTTTGCCACGACCCTTTACCACACCCTTGCCCCTACCCTTCCTCTTCTTCTTTGCTTTCTTCTTTTTGGGCTTGGGTTTCTTTGCCTTGACCACCGCTTTGCTCGAGGGTGGTTGCAGAATGTTGCCGCTACCCATGAACGTCAGGCTCGACGGCGTCGAATCGTTCGGTGGGCTCGCGGGTGTTGAGCACGCGTCGCCTTCGCATTCCACCGGACGCCCAGCAGCCGGCGGTTCACCACCGTCGATGCGAGCATCGTAGATATCGATCGCATTATCGTTATCGTTGGGACCGAGCTGAGAAGCGCTTGAGAAGAACACGTCACGGCCTTCCGCGGCGCTACCAAGCAGCGCGACATATCTGCCACCCTGGCCGGAGGAGATCAGACTCACACAACCCTGCAAAGCGGCGCAACCATTCACGCCGGGCTTGCGCCACTCATACACATCCGTAGAAGGCGAATACCCAGGCTTTACTTCTTTTCCTTCGACGTATTCTTTCTTTAATTCCACTTCGCCGTCGACGTCCTTCGGGACGAGCGCCGAGATCGTCGTGAAGAACACATAGTCACCGTTGGCCGAAGCGATGGTTTCACCCGGCGTCGCGTCCTTCGTTTCAGGATTGTCTTCATCGTCCGTGAAACCCGCACTATGCTTTGGCTCTGGGTCGAACGGGGACGCGCACGAAACGCACTCGATCGATTTTTCGACGCTGTCATAGCGAAGCACCTGTTCGCTCTTGGCCGGCAACGTCGGCGTCTCGCCTTCGAAGTAAACGTAGCGCCCATCGGGGCTGAGGTACTGCACCCGTGCCCCCGCCAGAACGAAGCGCAGCGTTTTCGCGGGAACATCGTACCGGTAGAGTCCACCTGCCGGCGGCGCTTCGAGGGTCAGGTGCTGGGCCGTGGCGATGTAGATCGTCCCGAGATCTTCAGAGACCGCAAACCCCGGTGCCGCCCCACCAGACCACGGCCTCACTTCTTCGCTGCTCATCACGAAGAGCAGGGTGCTTGTATGTGATTCGGTGTCATAGAGAAGAACTTCCTCCGTTTCCCCACTCTGTGCCACAAGCAATGCCTCCGTACCCGCCGCGTTCGCGGCAAGTAACTCATCCGTGCCAAGATCAGTCGTTTCCGCACCGTCTGTCCGCATATACAGATGACGAGGTTCCGAGCAGGTACCAGACGGAACCGCATAGAAAAACACGCGCTGGCCTTCCTTGGAGACCGAATGACGGGTGCTGTGACTATGACTGAACCGCTTTTCGGCCGCGCCCATAGCGACCTCGGCGCCACAGGACCCGATCGTGGCGCCCGGAGAACCAGAAGAGACATTCAGCTGGCGCAACTCGCCCTGAGAATATTCGTAGAGATCAGAGCCAGAGGCAGTACCGGTAGCGTGGTGGGGGATAAAGGTATGGTCTTCGGTCGCGAAGATCAGGTTGGAGAAATCTTCAGAAGCGGCAACCCAGCCATCTTCGATATGTCCGTCTTCCACCCGTAGCTGCTCGCGCGACACCGACGCAGCATCCGCGTAAGGACCACCAGAAGGACCGGCCTTGAATTCGAGATTGGGCGATTCGGCGGTCCCCGTATTCCAGCCGGCGGAAAACGCGAACTGCGTCAGGTCTGGGCTATAGAGTTCGGGCAGATAATGGCTGTCGATCCCCGCTTCGGGCTGCGGGGTACCGGGCGTCGTCTGCCAGCCATTCGCGGTACGCGTGAAGAAATAGGGGCTTCCACCAGCCGACCCCCAATGCACAAACTGCCCGTCGAATGCGACATGATCGCCATCTTCACCGATAACCACACCCGAGTTTTCCAATCGGTATTCGAGGGCATGGAATATTTCTTCGGAGCCTTCCTTGTCGTGCGGCGTCAACTGTTCATATGCACGGCAGTCGGGCAGTTTCGCCGAGGGACCGGTACGCAACGCCTCGTTTGGACACGAGCCTTCAGCGGTCGCCTCGGGTTCCGACGGCACACTCAAAGTCTGTTCTTCGCCATGCACGACGGGATTCCCAGGCGTCGCATTCGACGCCGTCAGGCGATAGCGATAGCTTTCACCAGCCTCCAGTTCCGGTAGATCTGCGCCCACATATCCACCTTCAACACCTTCAAAATGGGCTTCCGGGGTGCTCTTTGTCGCGGCGCTCGCGAAACCGCCTTCGCTTTCGAAATGCCGCTGGTCGACATATTCGAAACGATAATGAGTGGCGTAGCTGGAGCCTTCCTGAACCGTGGCGACCGTGACCGTGCCCGACGGCGTCAAACCCGAAGCATCGGCTTCAAGCGCCGGCACATTGAGATCCGCCTTCGCTTGAATGAATTCGACGGTGTAAGGACCGCCATCGGGACCATTAACTTCAATATTTCCTTCGTAGCCAGAGAGTTCCCTAAGAGCACTTTGGACTTCCTGGAAGCTGGCATTGAACGGCAGCTTTGCCAGACCTGCGCTGAGCGTGACCGCGCTACCCGAGGCGATCGCGGGCTGAGAAAGCGTCAAAGTAACAAGCCGTTCACCTCTGAGTGGCGGCCCCACGCTCACCGTCGTGCCAGGAGGAATACCCACACCACTGATCGGCTTACCCACTCTAAAAGCCTGCATGAGCCTTTCGTCCGCTTCCCTCAGTTGCACTTCAGCCCCTGGCCCGAGGTTGACGATGGCTGCAGTCGACCCGGCAGTGAGTGCGGCGGTAGCGGTCCCGGTTACACTCTGCCCGGCGGAGGTCAGGGTGAACGTCCCGCCGGTAGGACCGCCACCGATCGTCACCTTCTGAACCTCGTCGAGATCGGTGTTGTTCGGCGTGAGGTAACCCAGCAACCGCAGTGCTTCGCCGTGAAGCGCGTGAGTAGCGAATGTAAGAGGCGTGGGCGGACCGGAAGTCTCAAAACCAACCGCTTCCGTGGTCGACTGCGCCGGCACGCCCGGTTCGGATTCGTTTTCGACGAACAAACGCACATAATAATGGGTCGCGGAGCTCAAACCGGCCAGACTCGCTTCGACACGCTGCCCTTCTTCGCTATACGCCGCTTCCGACTGAGGGATCGCGCCTTCGGGACCATCGCTCCACGGACCCGACGATGAGGTAGCGTATTCAAAACGCCAGTGAGTTTCAAAGCCGTTAGGGCTGACACTTCCGAGCAAACGCGCAGAGCTGGCGGCAGGCTGAACCTCGCCGGCACCGAAGGAGGCCTGGGCTCGGGCAGTGTGCGTGGTGAACTTCAAGGACGCGGAGATAGTCGCAGGCGCAACAGCGTTTTCAGCTACACCACGCACATAGTAAGTTGTTTCCGGAGTCAAACCTTCCAGTTTCACTTCAGCCACCTTGAATTCTTCAGCGGCACTGACCGAACCGGAGGCACCGGGGACAACGGTCCAAGGACCGCTTGGCGAGGACGAAGAATCTTCGAAATGATAGGTGGTATCCGAGCCGTTGGCGTAAACCTCGGTCGCTAGTCCACTTGGGCCGGCCGTCTGAGTTACTAAACCGGTAATCACACAGAAAGCTTGACCCCATGTCTCCTGATACTGGCGGGCGCAAGGGGGGGCCACAAATTCGCTTCCGTCACTTCCGTTAGCTCCATATATGGCTTCGTGCGGGTCAAAAAAGACCGGCGGACTGACTGCGGTGGTCGTCAATTCAGTTGTGCTTTCGGTGCTACTTCCAGAGGTGCTCCCTACCACGCGAACGTAATAATGTTTCCCCGGGACAAGCTGGTCGATTTCGGCATACTGACGACCCTCCAGAGCTGCCGCTTCAGATTTGAAGCTTTGCGCGGGTGTCCAGGGACCACCCATCGAGGTCGCGTATTCAACCCTCCAGGCCGGTTCGGACCCTCCTCGAATGGCCCCGAACGACACAAGTGCCCTGGTGGCATTTACTTCCGACACGAGGAGTTCTTTGATTTTGAAGTCTTCATTCCCGGCAAACGCGACGACGGCGAGCAAGAGCACCAGAGCCCCGATCGCGAGGAGGGCGAGCGAGATCAGACGAGTGCGCCCGGCAGAACGTCCACCACGCCCGCGACCGCAGAGCACGTCACGGAGCATCGCTAGGAAACCGGTCTGGTTACGCGGCGTCTTTTGCGAATGCTCTATGGGGGTCACTGTCGTGCCTTTCTCGTGAGAATCGTGCATGAGATCAATTCAGTGCGGTGGGATACAAATGCCGTCGTGATGCGTGTCGCCGACTCTCCGGAATGGACGTTGACCATCCCCGGGGAGCCCGCACGCTTTATCCGGTCGTGGCTATTCGGCGCTCACCGCCCAGGTACCGTCGGCATACCCTTGTTCTTCGGCGATAACCGTGAGGTCGAAGCCGGTGGGGTCGGCGGCAGGGGGATTTGCGCTGCTCTGACTTTGATCGCATACTGTGAGCGACACATTGTTGGTGTTAGAGCAGACCTTGGGATTGGCGATACCACCCAATGCCGTTTCTGAGACCAGGGATTGTTCTTCGCTCGCGAAGACGCAGAGGTAGCCCGCTTCGGCCCCGGGGTCCTGAACATCGCCGGTGCAATGTTCCGGGGTTGTAGCATGAGGCTTGACGTAAATGGGAACGGGCGCCTTTTCGAGTGGAATATCGAAACTGACGGCCTCAAATAGCAAACCGACTGGGGCGCTCTCCACGCCGACGCTCCAATCGCCCTTCTCCGTCTTGCCTTCGGGGAGGGTTTCGGTGAAGCCAGTCGTACCATTGGTTCCGGGAATACCCTGCTTTCCTTCTTTGCCTTCAGAGCCCTGGGGGCCGGGTTCGCCCTTTGCTCCCGCCGCACCGGCCGGCCCCTGCGCGCCCTGCGCTCCATTAGCGCCATTCGCTCCGTTCTTGCCCGCCGGACCAGCCTTGCCCTGCAACGACTTCAACACCTTCGGGCTGATCTGCTTGGTCGAGGTGATCACATACCGGCTTGCGGCGTACGCGCCACCGCTCATCGCGAACACCAGCGCGAGTGTCACCGCGACGTTGGCATAAGTCATGCGTTTGCGTATTACTGAGAGCATTGGTTATCGCTCCTCCTTGTTGGGAGTCGAGCGTGCCGGCGCTCAGCGCAGCGCACGCGGATTGCATTACGGTGTTGAAGATCCGGTCGACGAGTTAGAGCACGCATCACGCCGCAGCTTTCTGGTCGCTGCTCGAACTGACGCGCTGTGCGACCTCACGCCCAAGCGCCGTGAGCGTCCACGCGTTCGCCTCGCCCTTCGCGTGCCCGTTGCCACTGTTGTCCGTGAGGCCGAGGCGCTTAAGACGCGCGAGCAGCTTGGAGATCTGACCCTGGTCGGTGATCCCCACGCGCTCGGCGACCACCCGGTTGCTGATCCCCGGCTCCCGTGCGATGCACTCGAGCACCTGCGCGGTGCGGTAGGTGAGGCGCATCCGGACTTCCCCCAGCGGGTCACGCCGCGCCGGCAGGAACACCGAGGGTCCGCGCCCCGTTGACGATCTCGGCCCGGGCGCCGGGCGACGCTGCTCACGACGCGCCGCCGCCGGACCCAAATACGGCAGCACGATCATCCCCATCAACTCCCCAAGAAGATCCGTGAGCGGTCGACGCTCACCACGCGCCACACGCGCATACACGATCCCGAACGCCGCACCCACCAGGCCCTCCGCCGTCAACGGCGAACAACCCGCCGCCCGCGCACTCTCACCACGCGCCCCGTCGATCGCCCCAGCCAAACGCGCCAAGACCTCCTCACGACGCGCCAGAATCACCGGGCCGCCCTGCTGCGAATGCACCAAACACACCCGCGCGAGCGCCGGCTCACGATCGAAAAACCCCAGGATCACCGATAGGCCGCCACGCACCCGCTCACGCCACACAAGACCCTCAAGACCCGCCCCGGCGAGCTCCCCCTCCAGCATCCCCAGGACATCGTCCAGCAGCGCCCCCAGGCACTCATCGCGGTTCTCGAACAGCTCGTAGAACGTACGCCGCGACACCCGCGCACGCGAAGTGATCTGCGTCACCGTCGTGTGCGCGTAACCCAACTCCTCGATCGCCGCGACCGCACCCGCCAACAACCGCGAACGCTGAATCTCCACCAAACGCCCCGCCGGCGCCGCCAACCGCGCAGGCACCTGCGCACGCCGCCGCGCACCAAGCGACACACCCGACACCGACACCTCACGCGAACCCGCACCACGCGTTACGCCAGGCGCCGAGGAATCGCGACCAGCCACCGACGCACCACGCAACTCAGAACGCGCCCGAGAAGCCGTCACGGCCCGCACGCGCACCGCTACACCACCCCCCACAGCGCCATCGAGAAACCCCGCTCCCCAAAAGGAGAACTCGGGTACTTTTCGCGCCCTCCAAAAGGAGAACCCGGGCGCGAAAAGCCCACCGCTTCCCTTCCCCCCTTCGGGGGATTCCGGGTGACCCGCGCAAGCGGGCCGCAGGGGGGGTCGGAGGTTAGACCCCTAGCGCAAGAGAGAGAGAGAGAGAGAGAGATGCGACAGCGCCAAGCTGGCGCATCTAGCATCGGCCTTTAGGCCCGACGCGCACACCCCCATCATGAATCTCCCTCTAGAAACCACGCTGACAAACTCCCTCATCGACGACCCGATCCCTCTCCCACCCGCACTCCCCTGCGAGCGCTTTGACGTCAACCACAGGGTGGGATGACCCAACCAGACTCTATGTATGCCCGCCAACCACACCGGTTGACTATGACTCAGCCATCATAACCACAGAGTGCACGTCTTGTCAATACCCCTGCCACACGAAGCCCGCATCGCCGCCTCCACAGCATGTGCCTGCCTCGACGGGACTACTCTCGTGCTCCTCAGCGTCTCAAGAGCCGCGCAGGTCGATCCTTTGCACCGGGATCTGCAGTGCGAGGATCTCGGGGTCGCCCGTGTAGAGCGGGACCTGATGGCGTTCCGCGCTCGCCACACAGAAGGCGTCGGCGTAGGAGATGCCCCCAGCGGCCTTCAACCGTGCGGCAGCCACGACGAGCGGCCAGTCCGGAGCCTCCACGCGGATCGCCCGCCGCACCGCCGCAGTCCGATCGTCGGCGACCGCCGGACCGTGAGACCTCACAAGCGCGTAGTACACCTCGCCCAGGTTGATCGAGGACATCGCCATCCCCGCGCTCATCAACGCACGCGCGCGGTCCGCCCCCGGCTCGCCCCTGAGCACGGCCATCACGACCCACGCGTCGAGAACGCCCTTCAGCGCCCACGCTCCAGCCGCCCGCGATCCTCACGTTCGCGCTCGCGTCGTTTCTCCTCCATCAGCGTCCGCAGCGGATCGATCTCCGCCGCCGGCAGCGAACCCCACAGATCCCCCGCCACAGGTGCCTTCCACACGCGGATGCCCACACCCTCCCGCTCGAAGAGCACCTCGTCCCCCGGTTGAATCCCCAGCTCGCTTCGCAAGGGCTTCGGCAGAACCACCTGCCCCTTGGGTCCCACCTTATGAGTCATACCCAGCAGTATAACCACACGCGACGACGTCGGTTGTTCGCGCCCGGGACCCCTCAGACACGCGGCGTCGATCGTCGGCAGCCGGCGCCCTACCAGAGCACCGGCGCATCGTATGCCGCGATCCGCGGGTCACGGCTTACCACCGTCAAACCCTCACTCTGCGCCTGAGCGACGAGCATGCGATCGAACGGGTCGCGGTGGTGGGCAGGCAGCGCGCCGGCGCGGAGCGCGTGCACGAAAGTGACTGGCAGTTCGATAAATCTCGCCGCAGCGACCTTGTCCAGGAGGTCCGCCGGAGCAGCGAGCTTGTCCATGGCTCGCTTGATCGCAATCTCCCAGATGCTCGCCGCACTGACATACGCCGACACCGCGCCGGCGCTCACCGCCTCGTGCGCGGCAGGCGACAGAAGCTCCTCATCGCCGACGCTCCACAGCAGCGCGTGCGTGTCGAGCAGCAGTCCCGTCAATCCCGCATACCGAACAGACGCTCAATCTCCTCATCCGGCTCGTCGAAATCCTCGCTGATCCAGATCGGCAAGCGACCTCTGGCCAGAGGCCGGAAAGTCGGTTGCTCGCGCCCTGGACATCCCGCAGCTTATGAGACCTGGTCACCCTGGTCTTACGGTGGGTGGTACCGCCCGTGCTACTCCTTCCCGCCTCCACGCCGGTTCGTGGCTTTCCTGGCGTGCTCGTGCCGCTCGGTCTTCTTGGCCTTCTTCGCTTTGGCCTTGTGCTTCGGGCACCCGGTGACCGCGATCTTCGTCTGCTGGTGGATCGCGTCGCCGTTCTGCGCGAGGAATTCCGTCGGCATCGTCAGGGTGCCCTTGCACGGGTTCCCGATCGCCGCCAACGCCGAGTATTGGCCCTGCGGGAGCGTCAGTTCGAAGCTCCCGATCGGGTCGTCGGGGACAGTCTTGAACGTGCTGCTCGTGACGCCCTGTTTGCTGATGTACGTTTCCCCGTGCAGGTCGAGCGTCACGCCGTAACCCTGGAGCACGATGATCAGTTCGGGGAACTTCGCGCCGCCGTAGGAGACGAAGTACGCCGGACCCGTCAACGGCACCGGCAGGATCGGCGTGACCGCGGTCGCGTGCCCGATCACCGACGCTGGCGGGCACAGCGCCGGGTTCGCCACGAACGTCGCTTCCGGGCACGCCTTCTGCAGCGTCGGCAGCCTGGAGGGCAGCCGTTTGGGGAGCTCCACTTTGACGAGCTTGATATTCGTCTGCGTGCCCTGCGGCGCGTTGGGGTAGGTCAGCTTGACGCTCAGGCTCTCGCCGTCGAGCCGTGAGGGCTTGCCCGAGGTGGACACCTTGAACGTGGGTTTGAACTGCAGGTTCTGGCAGTTGGCCATCTGGAAGGAGTTCGTGACGGTCACCGGGTCCTGGTCGGCGGGGTTCGTGAAGTCCGCCCCCGCCCCGTCGACGGTCGCGGTGAAGCTCTCGGGGTCGCAGTTGGTCGGGTTGATCATGAATTCTGGGCGATCGACATAGACGCGGATGTCGCGTACGTGGATCACGATCCCGTCGATGATGTGCGGGATCGGATCGGACGCTTTCGCGTCCACGGTTACAACCGCGGTTTCGGGGTTGATGTTCAGCGCGAAGCGGATCACGACGGTCCCGAGGTCGAACGGGCCGACCTTCGCGCTCGTGATCGAGACGACCGAGAACGGCGCGCCGTTGTATGGACCGGCCATATAGATCTTCCCGGAGGTGTACGCCAGCACCGATCCGACACCGGCACCGACGAGCGAGTGCCCGATTTCGCTGTCCTTCGGGCAGGATGGTTCGGCTTCCTCCTGTGCGCCCGTAACGTGCTTGGCGGCTTCGATGTCCGCGTCTGGGCAGAACGGGATCCCCGCGAGTTTCCCCGTCAGCCCCGCGGGGAGGATCGATGTGAACCTGGTGATCTCCTGTTCGCCGTCGTTGCGCGTGATGTGGATGTCCATCGGGCTGTATGCCCCGGCGTTGTTGTTCAGCGTCCCCGCGACGATCCCGGGGTGGAATGGCGGGATGCCGCCCGCGGGGCAGGGGCCGCCGCCGATGCCCTGTTCGATCTGGAAAGAGTTGCTCAGCGGCACCGCGGTGAGGGGCGCGGACCACGGGGTGAAGTTCGCTTCGGCGGTGTAGGTCCCGCACGCGGGCGGGCTGACCAGCGGCGAGGTCACGCCCTGGCGGAGTTTCAGCGTGAACCTGCTGAATGGGACCTGCGGGTTTTCATCGAATGTCGTCACGAGCTGCCCCGTCACGGGGTTCGGCTCGATCTTGCCGGCGAGTTTGACGATGATCCCCCGCGCGGGGTCCTTCACGACGATATAGAGACCGAGCAGCGAGCCAAACTTGTTATCGAACGGTGTCGCTATATAGATCGACCCGGTCAGTTTTTCGGAGAGCACCGGGGTTTCCACTTCGACCGCGCCGATCTTCGATTCCGGCGGGCAGCCCGCCCCAGGCAGCGACGAAGACGTTTCGGATTCGAACTGCAGCGGGGTGCACGTCCCAAGACCCGAGGCCAACGACGGGTTGGCCGTATACCCCACCGGCAACGCCACCGTGGTGTCCTCCAGGTTCGCTGTCGACAGCGAGAACGGGTCTTCCCAGCTCTGCGGCACAACCAGCGAGATATTCAGCCCGCTCGAGGATTCCGCCGAGCGTGTCGTGGGCTGCACTTCGATCGAAGGTTCGAACGGCACCCGTTCGCATTCGGTGACCGGGCCGACTTCAGCCTGCGCTTCGGACCACTCTTCGGGGTGCTCCCACGAGTCGGCCCTCATCGTCGCGGTGAACGGACCACAGCTGGTCGGGTTCGTGAGGTAGGGCTTGACCGCCACGTTGACGGGCTGCGGGCCACCGTATTCGTTACTGCAGCCGTTGGGTCCACATATCTGCTGGCGGGCGAGGTCGTGTTCGTGGGAGCCGGGGACACCCCAGATCGTGACCGAGACATCGCGGATTTCTTGTGTTTCGATGTCAGGCGAGGTGATTGTGAGCCCGGAATCACCGGGACGGACAGTTACCAGCAATATGTCGTTGACGGCGAGGGCCTTGAAGCCGAGCTCGGCGGTGACGCCGAAGCTCGTCACTTCCATGTTGAAAAGGGGAAAGGTGAAGTGTATCCCGCCGAGATCGAGGCTGATCTGGCCGACCTCGCTGGCGAGCGGGCATAGCGGCATAGCTCCAAAATAATGTTCTTCATCCCTGTTGGCGAGGAGCTGGGCGTCGGTGCAGGTGGGGAGGGCAGTGTTGCTGCCGAGGAAGCCGGGGGGCAGGTTGACGATCACGTTACGGACGTCGTTGAAGGTTTCACCGCTGCTGTTATGGGCGAAGTCGAAGGTTGTCGTGAAATTCTCGTGGGCGCCGGCCTGGTCGGTCCCAGGTGTGAAATGGAAGGAGCCCGGGACGATTTCGAACGGGCGTTCGGTCGCCTTCGCAGCGGCCGACCCGGCGACCGCAAGAGCGATGACACCCGCGATCGCCACGGACAGAGGGAGCTTCTGTGAAATGTGCATATTACCCAGCCCTCCGGTTTGACTTCCTGGCCTTCTTGCGGGACTTCTTGCGCTTTTGCTTCGGCTTGACTTTCTTCTTCGTCTGCTTCGGCTTCTTCGGCTCACCCTTCCGAGACCCGTTACCGGGCGGAGTGACGCCCAGCACGTTGCCCGCGCCCTGGAAGGTGAAGCTGGACGGCGTAAGATCGCTCAGGGGCGCAAATGGCGTCGCGCAGGCGTCACCTTCGCATTCGACCGGACGAGGCGGAATGGGCGGTTCGCCGCCACCGATGCGAGCATCGTAGATGTCCTCCGCGTTGTCATTGTCGTTCGGTCCCAGCTCCGAACGGGTAGCAAAGAAGACATCGCGGCCATCGTCGGCCGTTCCGAGAAGCACGTTCAAGTAGCCATCACGACCGTTACTGATCAACGCAACGCAGCCCTGAACATGAGAGCAGCCATCGACGCCGTAACGGCGCCACTCATAGACGTCGGTCGAAGAGGACTGGTGGCTGATCTCGAGAGGAGTGACTTCGCCGTCGACGTCGCGGGGGACAAGCGCAGCGACGGTAGAGAAAAACGCGAAGTCGCCGTTGGCGGAAAGCATCGTCCTTCCCGGCACACCGCTTGAGGTATGAGGGTACGCCGATATGATGTCATTAGCGATGTTGGAGTCCCAGTTCGGTTCAGCGTCAAACGGCGACGCGCAGGAGACACACTCGACGACGTTCTGGGCGCTGTCGTAGAGAAGCACCTGGGAAGTCCGCCCGCCGTAGTAGATGTTGTGGGCTGGGTCCTTGTCGAAGATCCCGCCGGCGGGGAGCCCCGGGAGCGTCCCGTCTGCGTAGACGTAGCGCCCGTCGGGGCTGATCTGCGGTTCTTCTTCCCCGCCCAGGGCGAAACCCGCCACGGCGAAGCGAAGCGCTCCGGTGGGAATGTCATAGCGGTACAGGTAGGCCCCCTGCCGGCTCGTGGAGGGCGGCGCTTCGGGAGTGAGATGCCTCCCAGAGGAGAAATAGATCGTGCTGAAATCTTCGGAAATCTGGAGTTCTTCGAGTTCCGCGCTCTGTAGCGAGAACAGGACCCTGCCAGCCGCTGTCTCAGTGTCGTAGAGGACGACTTCGCCGCTGGGGGAAGCAAGCAGCACTTCGCTGCCTTCCCGGTCGGCGGCAAGGAAGGTGTACTCGCCGATATCGACCGTTTCGACGCCGTTGACACGCATGTAGAGGTGTTTGGGTTCGGAGCAGCCGTGGCCGGTCGGGACCGATTCGAAGAAGACGCGAGAGCCATCGGCAGAGACGGCATGCGGGGTGCTGGCAGTCCCTTTCTTATCCTTGGATTCAGCCAGGCCGAAGACGATCCTGGCGCCGCAGGTACCGATCGTGGCGCCCGGCGCGACACCGCTGACGTTCGCCTGCCGCAATTGCCCTCCAGAGTATTCATAGAGGTCCGAGCCCGACGTGGTACCCGTGGAGCGTCCGAGCAGCTTGTGGTCTGCGAGCTGGAGGACCAGCTTGGAGAAGTCCCCAGACGCCGCGACCCAGCCAGAGCGGTCAATTTCCCCCACCTGCGAGCGAGGCACGGACGCCACCGTGATGTAGGGGCCGCCAGGAGGCCCGGTCTTGAATTCGACATTGGGCGACGCGTTCTGCCCGGTATTCCAGGCGTCAGAGAACGCGAAGCTGGTGAGGTCGGAGCTGAGGAGTTCCGGCTTGTACTGGGCGACGCCGGCTTCGGGCTGGAGCGTGGCAGCAGTCATCTGCCAGCCCCCCGCGTGGCCGCGGGAGAAGAAGTAAGGACTCTGGCCGGTAGCGCTGACCGATCCCCAGTGCGTGAACTGTTCAGCGAGCATCGCGTGATCTCCATCCTCACCAACATCGACTCCCGGATTACTGAGGGCACCCCCATCGGGCCGCAGGAATTCGTTGGCGCCTTCCTTGTCGACCGGCGTGAGCTGTTCATAGCCGCGACAGTCCGGAAGGCTGGCGGACGGACCGACGCGTAGAGCCTCGTTGGAGCATGGCTCTTCGGGACCGGCCACAGCGGGCACCGCAAGGGTCCGTTCGGCGCCACGGACGACCGGGTTCCCGGGAGCCGTACTGGTCGCCGTGAGACGGTAGCGGTAGGTTTCACCGGCCTGCAGGTCCGCGGGCAAGTCGGCGCCCACGAACTCGGTGACGACGACGTCCAGTTCGCTTTCGCCGAGACCAAGGTCGACCTCGGGCGTGTCTGCCGCTTGAGCCCATTCGTGTTCTTCAAACTGCTTCTGGCTGACGTACTGGAGATCGTAGTGAGTGTCATAGCCTTCACCGCCGTTCTGGATCGTGGCGACCGTCACCGTCCCGGAAGGCGTGAGACCGGACGCATCGGAGGTGAGCTGAGGCTGGTCAGCGCCGGCGCGAGCGCCTCCGAACTGGATCGTGTAGGGGCCGCCGGGAAGGCCGTACGCTTCCACGCTGCTGGCGCCGCCAGCTCCGGTGGGAAGGCTGCGAAGAGCTTCCTGGACTTCCTTGGGGTTGGCGTTGTAGGGGATCGGAGCGGTGGTATGGCCTTCGAAGCTGAGGGTGAACGTGCCGCCAGTAGCGGCGCCTTCGACGGTGACGCTCTGCAGCTCATCGGTCGGCGTGCTCTGTGGGTCGATGGTGCCAAGAGCACGAAAGGATTCGCCGTGGATGGCGTGAACGGCGAACGTTTCAACGAGCGGCGGCCCAGCGGTCCGGAAGACAGCGACTTCGGAGGTTTCTTCAGCGACAGCACTCTCAGCGAAGAGACGAGCATAATAGGTGGTGTTGGCACTGAGGCCGGTAAGGTCGGCTTCGATGCCGTCGCTTTCTTCCAGGTAAGCGGCCTTGGCCTGGGGAATGGTGCCTTCCGGTCCAGCGGTCCATGGGCCGGACGCGGAGGTGGTCGAGTATTCCAAGCGCCAGTGCGTTTCAAAGCCACTGGGGTTGACGCCTCCACGAACGTGAGCGGAGGTCGCGGTGATGTTACCGATATTTGCGGCTACGAGTTCCGGTCTTGGGTGGGCGGACGCGGTTTTGAAGCTCGCCAGGGTGGAGGTGGGAAGAGCGATTTCGTTTTCCGCGACGCCGCGGAGGTAGTAGGGCGTTTCCGGGGTGAGGCCTTCGAGGTGGACTTCGACCAGCTTGGCTTCTTCGGCGGCAGTGAGGGAGCCGCCGGAGCCAGGCACGACGGTCCACGGGCCACTTTCGGACGTGGCGTATTCGAAATGATAGGTGGTGTCAGCGGCACCGTTAGCGTAGAGCTGGGTCGTCACATCAAAGGAGGTCGGAGAAGGATTATTGTGGGCGCAGAAGACTTCACCCGACTGTCCGGCAAAAAATCCCATTTCGGCACACGCAAATCGACTAATAACAAATGCTGCAGAATTATGTGGCACGAAGAACACCGGGGAGCCAATCGAGGTGGTGGTGAATTCGGTCACCTGTTCGGTGGTGCCGGAGCTGCTGATGGCGAGCACACGAGCGTAATAGTGTTTTTCGGGAGCAAGATGGTGGATTTCAACAAATTGTAGATCTTTTTCTTCTCCTTGCTCCTTCTCAGTGACACTTTCCCCGAGCGTCCACGGACCGCCTTTGGAGGTAGCGTATTCGAGCTTCACCTGGATAGGACCTTCTTTAGCCATTCTCGGCAAGGCGAAAAGATGGAAGGTCGCCAGCGTAGCGCGAGCTTCGACTATTTCGAATTCTTTGAGTTCAGGCCCTGCGGCCAGGGCAGGCGGGGTGAGGGCAGCAAAGAGGGTCGCGATGGTGAGTACGGCGAAGGAGACCGGGACCACGCGACGGTGGACGCGCGGGCTGAGTGAGGGCGCACCACTCCCCCGGACGTGGAGCAAGCTGCAGAGCGTGGCAAAGAATCCGGGCTTCGCGGATACTGGCTTTGCGTTGTGCTCTGTGGTTTTCACCTGTTCTCCTTGGTCGTGGTGGTGAGACATGGATCGGATTCGTGGTCCGCTGATGCGCATCCGGTTGTGTCACGTGACGTAGTTGACTCCGGGCTCCCGGGGCCATCCTGCCCCGGGGAGCTGGGGGCGTATGAAGACGGCTTGGGTTATTCTTCGGCAGCGGTCACCACCCAGGTGCCAGAGAGGTCCACGTAGCCCGCTTCATGAGAGAGGGTCTCAATACCAAAGCCGGAAGGTTCAGCGCCGCGCCCTTCTGCCCCAAAGAGACATTCCGCGACCGTGCTCTTCCCGAGGGGGCAGATTGCCGGGTCCTTGATCGACGGGAAAGCTTCCGTTTCGGTGTTTTCTTCGTTGTCGGCGAAGACGCAGAGGTGGCCCGGTTCAGCGCCCGGTTCCTTGGAGTTGCCGATGCAGCCTTCAGGTGCAGCTTCGTGGGCCCTGACATAGACGGCGGTTGGCACGCTCGCGAGTGGGATACCGAAGCTGACACTGCTGATCACGAACTTCGAGGGCGCAGAGACATTCTCGCTCAGGTTCCACTCGCCTCTCAGGGTCTTCCCGGGAGGCAGCGTTTCGGTGAAGCTGGTCGTGCCGTTCTTCCCGTTTTCCCCGTTTTTCCCGGGGGGGCCTTCTTTGCCCGCAGCGCCGTTTTCGCCCCTGGCGCCAGCAGCGCCCTGAAGGCCCGTGGGCCCCGCGGGGCCGGCCGGGCCCTGCACGCCGCTCGCGCCCGCCTTGCCGTTTGCGCCCTTCAGAGCCTTGAGCACCTTCGGGCTGATCTGCCTCGTCGAGGTGATCACATACCTGCCAGCGGCATACGCGCCACCGCTCATCGCGAACACCAGCGCGAGCGACACCGCGACATTCGCGTAGGTAAGACGTCTGCGTATCACTGAGAGCATTGGTTATCTCTCCTCCTTCGGGAGTCGAGCGTGCCAGGCGCCCAGCGCAGCGCACGCGGATTGAGTAACGGTGCTGACGATTTGATTGGTGAGCGAGAGCGCGCATCACGCGGCTGCTTTCCGGTCATGGCCGTCGGTTCGCAGGCGCTGCGCGACCTCATGCCCGAGCGCAGTCAGCGTCCACGCGTTCGCCTCACCCTTCGCGTGCCCGCTGCCACTGTTGGCCGCGAGGCCGAGGCGCTCCAGACGCGCGAGCAGCTTTGAGATCTGACCCTGGTCGGTGACCCCCGCGCGGTCGGCGACCACGCGGTTGCTGATCCCCGGCGCCCCCGCGATGCACTCGAGCACCTGCGCAGTGCGATACGTCAAACGCATCTGGACCTCCCCCAACGGGTCACGCCGCGCCGGCAGGAACGCCGACGGTCCCCGCCCCGATGTTGATGTCGGCCCAGGCGCCGAGCGGTGCTGCTCACGCCGCGCCGCCGCAGGCCCGAGATAGGGCAGCACGATCATCCCCATCAACTCACCAAGAAGATCACTCAGCGGCCGGCGCTTACCACGAGCCACACGCGCATACACGATCCCAAACGCAGCGCCGACCAGACCCTCCGCTGTCAACGGGGAACAATCCGCCGCCCGTGCGCTCTCACCACGCGCCTCGTCGATCACCCCGGCCAGACGCGCAAGGACCTCCTCGCGGCGCGTGAGGATGGACGGGCCACCCTGCTGCGAGTGCACCACACACACCCGCGCGAGCGCCGGCTCACCATCGAAGAATCCAAGGATCACCGCAAGACCGCCACGCACCCGCTCACGCCACACAAGGCCCTCAAGACCCGCCGCGGCGAGCTCCCCCTCGAGCATCCCCAGGACATCGTCGAGCAGTGCCCCCAGGCACTCCTCGCGGTTCTCGAACAACTCGTAGAACGTGCGCCGCGACACCCGCGCACGCGAGGTGATCTGCGTCACCGTCGTCTGCGCGTAACCCAACTCCTCGAGCGCCGCCACCGCACCCGCGAGCAGCCGCGAGCGCTGAATCTCCACCAGACGCCCCTCCGGCGCCGCCAACCGCGCGGGCACCTGCGAACGCCGCCGCGCACCAAGCGACACACCCGGCGAGGACACCCCGCGCGATCCCGAGCGCGCCCGAGGAGCCGCCGCAACCCGCACGCGCACCTACACCACCCCCCAGCCCGTATGGGAGATCGCGTCACCCGCGAAGAAAACTCCGTAACGGGGCCCGAAACGCCCCATATCCGCGAAGCGCTCCTCGCGACCGGCGAGCCGCCACGAGATCGAGAATCCCTGCTCTCCAAAAGGAGAACCGGGGCGGCGCGAAAGCGCCAAACGACGAAGGTCGGAGGTTAGACCCCTAGCGCAAGAGAGAGAGAGAGAGAGAGAGATGCGACAGCGCCAAGCTGGCGCATCTAGCATCGGCCTTTAGGCCCGACGCGCACACCCCCATCATGAATCTCCCTCTAGAAACCACGCTGACAAACTCCCTCATCGACGACCCGATCCCTCTCCCACCCGCATTTCCCCCGCGAGCGCTTTACGTCAACCACAGGGGGGGATGACCCAACCAGACTCTATGTATGCCCGCCAACCACACCGGTTGACTATGACTCAGCCATCATAACCACAGAGTGCACGTCTTGTCAATACCCCTGCCACAGGTGCGGATCGAGGCGCTCAGCGTGGGCCTCCTCAGTTGGAGGACTCGGCCACGGGTGCGCAGACGCGCAGACCGGCCTCGCCGGCGGCGGTGGCCATGCACGAACGCCGAGGCGTCCAGATAGACGAGCTGCGCTTCGGCCACCGTCTTTTCAGAGCCGCTCGCCGCGCAGCCTCTGAAGCGCTTCGGAGGCTGCGTACGGCTTCGCGGAGTCGGGCGAGCCGAGCTTGGCGGCGGCCGCGAGTACCTCCTCCGTTGAGCGCGCGGCAGGGGTGGCATGTCGCCGATCCAACCAGCGATCCAGCTCCGTGCCTTGATTGGAATCCAAGAGGCGCTCAGCCGCGGGGCATGAACTCGGGCACGTCCAACTCCACGGCAGCGCTGCCGCCGCGGCGCTCGCGCTCGCGCCGGGCGCCGGTGCGCTGCACGCGGGGCTCGCCCTCGGGCTCCTCCAGGCGGCCGCGCCCGGAGAAGCGGGGGCGCTCCTGCTCGTAGCCGGTGGCCACCACGGTGACCCACACCTGGTCCTCGAGCTTCTCGTCGACCATCGCGCCGAAGATGATGTTGGCGTCCGGGTGCGCCGCCTCGGAGACTGCCTTGGCGGCCTCGTTGACCTCCCACAGCGAGAGGTCTGGGCTGCCGGTGATCGACAGCAGGATCGAGCGGGCGCCCTCCATCGAGGTTTCCAGCAGCGGCGACTCCACCGCCTTCATCGCCGCCTCCACCGCGCGGTGCTCGCCGCCGGCGCCCATGCCGATCCCCAGCAGCGCGTTGCCGGCGCCGCTCATGATCGTGCGCACGTCGGCGAAGTCGAGGTTGATCAGGCCCGGCAGCGTGACGAGGTCGGAGATCCCCTGCACGCCCTGGCGCAGCACATCGTCGGCGACGCGGAAGGCATCGACCATCGAGGTCTGCTTGTCGAGCACGCTGAGCAGGCGGTTGTTGGGCACCACGATCAGGGTGTCGACCTCTTCCGCCAGCGCCTTGATGCCCTGCTCGGCCGCCTCGGCGCGGCGCGAGCCCTCGAAGCCAAACGGCTTGGTGACGATTGCCACCGCCAGCGCCCCCACTTCGCGCGCGATCCGCGCGATGATCGGCGCCGCGCCGGTGCCCGTGCCGCCGCCGGCGCCGGCGGTGATGAAGATCATGTCCGAGCCCTTCAGCAGCGCCTTCGCGCGGTCGTAGTCCTCCATCGCCGCCGCCCTGCCGAGATCGGTGTCGGAGCCCGAGCCGAGGCCGCGCGTCAGCTCGGCGCCGATGTGCAGGGTGATGTCCGCGGTGGACTGCTGCAGCGACTGCAGGTCGGTGTTGATCGCGAGGAACTCCACGCCCGCAACCTCGGCCTCGACCATGCGGTTGACGGCGTTGACGCCCGCGCCGCCCACGCCCACCACGCGGATCACCGGGTGGACCACCGGCTGCCCGCCGGCCATCGCGGCGCCCCCCGCGGCGCTGGCCGATCTTCGATCGGTCTCCTCGCGCGCGTACACGTCCGCCGGCGGGGGCTTCTCGCTCGCGGCCACCCCGGCAGCGCCGGCCGCGGTCGCGGGGGCGTCGGAGCGCTCCATCACATTGGCGGGGATCTCCGCGGAGAACACGTTGCGCAAACGCTCGCGCGGGCTGGGGATCGGGGGGGAGTCCTCCTCCTCGATCCGCTCCTGCTTGGCGGCCCGCTGCTTGACGGCCGGCTCCTCTCCCGCTTTTGCCGTCGATCGACCCTCGGCGAGCGGCTGTTCGGGCTCCCCCGCAGACGGCTCCTCGGCAGGTTCCTTCGCGGTGGGCTGCTCGGCCTCCTTCGCCTGTTCCTCCTCGGTCTTGCTGAACAACGCCGCCAGCGGCCCCTCCCGCATGCTTGCGCGTTTACTTTGAGCCATGAGCCACAACCTCCTGGGGGTCCTGGGCGGCGGCCGCCGGCACGCCCTCGGCCGCGGACGCCGGATTGCTCTCGGCCGCGGGCGCCTGAGTGCTCTCGGCGGCGGCCCCCGGCGCGGCCTGGGCGACGATTGGACCCCGCCGCGCGGCGATCTCGCGGGAGCCGTGGGCGAGCACCTCGTGTGCGAGTTCGCGGTATGACTGCGCCGCCACGCCCTCCGGCTCGTACTTGAGCACCGACATGCCCTTCACCGGCGCCTCGGCGAAGCGCACCGTCTTGCGGATGCGCGAGGCAAACACGCGGTCCCCGAAGTTCTCCTCGAGGATCTCGATCGCCTCTTTCGCGTGGATCGTGCGCGAGTCCACCAACGTGGGAAGGATACCCTCAATGTCAACGTCCGGATTGAGGTTCTCGCGGATCATCGCCAGCGTGTTCTGCAGCTGGATCAAACCGCGCATCGACAGATACTCGCACTGCACGGGGACGATCACCTTGTCGGCCGCGGTCAGCGCGTTGATCGTCAGCAGCCCCAGGCTCGGGGGCGTGTCGATACAGATGAAGTCGTAGTCCTCGCGGATCGGCTCGAACGCCTTCTGCAGCGAGCGCTCGCGGCCGATCATCGTCGACATCGCGATCTCCGCCCCCGCCAGGTCGATCGAGGCGCACGCGATGTCCACCTCGCGCCGGCGGATCACCTCGCGGATCGAGGTTTTGTGCACCAGCACGTCGTACATCGATTTCTCCAGGGTGTCCGGGTCGATCCCCTGCGACATCGTCAGGTTGCCCTGGGGGTCCATGTCCACGCACAGCACGCGGTGGCCCTCCTCGGCAAACGCGGCCGCGAGGTTCAGCGTGGTGGTCGTCTTGGCCACCCCGCCCTTCTGGTTGGCGAACGCGATGACCTTTGCCCTTGGTTGCACGGTGGGCTCCGATGCTCGATGGTGGGTCTGAAGAAGGGCTCGGTCACCGGCCTCCCGGCCGACTGCGCCGCCCTTTAAAGCTCGTCGTCGTGAGTATTCGCACGCGGTGGTCGGATTCCTGCACGGTTAGGATCCCCCGGTGCCACCCGCCAACACCCAGCCAAGCCGGCGCCGCCCGGCGAAACGCCCGCCTGGCGCCCGCGCGTCCACGAAGACCTCCGCCCTGGCAGGGAGGCTGCGCGGCAAGAGCGTGTGCATCTGCGCGGGCCCGGGTGGCGTGGGCAAGACAACCACGGCGGCGGCGCTCGCCCTGGGGCTGGCACGCAAAGGGCAGCGCGTGGCGGTGGTGACGATCGACCCCGCCCGCCGGCTGGCCAGCGCGCTCGGCATCGACGAGCTCGACAACGAGCCGCGGCGCATCGACCCCGCACTGCTGGCCGCCCAGGGGATCGACTGCAAGGGGGAGCTGTGGGCGACGATGCTCGACTCCAAGCGCACCTTCGACGCGCTGATCGGCCGCATCGCCCCCGACGAGCGCGCCCGCGACGAGGTGCTCGCCAACCGCATCTACCAGGAGATCTCCGGCGCCGTCGCCGGAACCCAGGAGTTCAGCGCGATCGCCAAGCTGTACGAACTGCACCGCGAGGGGCGCTTCGACACGATCGTGCTCGACACCCCACCCGCTCGCAACGCCCTGGACTTCCTCGACGCGCCGATGCGCATGAGCCGCTTCCTGGAAGGTCGCTCGGTGAGGATGTTCCTCGCCCCCGGCAACCTCGCCGCGCGCCTCGTCGGCCGCGGCAGCGGGCTTGTGCTGTCGATGTTCTCGCGCTTCACCGGCGTCGACCTGATCGGCGAGCTGTCGGGCTTCTTCGGCGCGCTCGGCGGGATGCTCGACGGCTTCCGCGAGCGCGCCCGCGTGGTCGACCAGCTGCTGCGCGACCCCGCCACCGCCTTCCTGCTCGTCACCTCGCCCGAGCCCGAGCCGGCGCGCGAGGCGATCCTCTTCGCCGAGCAGCTGCGCGCCGCGGGAATGGCGCGGGTGGCGCTGATCGTCAACCGCGTCCATCGCGACGGCCTGGAAGGACACTCGCCCGCCGAGGTGCAGGCGCTGCTGGCCGGCGAGCTGGGCGAGCGCCTCGCCGCGCGCGTAGCGGGCAACCTCGCCGACTTCGACGTGCTCGCGCAGCGCGACCGCGCGACGGTGCAGCGGCTCGCTCAGGCGCTGGGGGGGGACCCCGCGCCGATCCTCGTGCCCCACCTAGACGGTGACGTGCAGGATCTCGCCGGTCTCGACTTCGTCACGCGGCACCTCTTCGCCTGATCTGGCGGCGAGGCGTCGCATGCGCATGATCGTAGTGTTGATCTGATCGTCGGGCATATGCGCCGGCTGAGCGCCTGGCCCCCGCCGCGCCTTGATCGGTCCCACGTGGGTCGGCTCCGGTGGTCCCTGCCGCGTCGGTTCCTGCGAGGAGAGCAGCGAGTCTGCGCAACGCACGAGGTCAGGGGGCAGGTGGCCGGACAGAACATCCCGCAGCATCGCCCGCAGGTGGCCGGCGAGCTCCGCCACCAGCGCGTCGCAGCTCGCGTGCTCGACCGCGGCGCCGGTGATCACGTCGCGCTCCAGGGCGATCGCCTTCAGCACCCGCCGCGTGAGGCCGGCGCGCTCCTCCGGCACGGCGCACAGCGCCGCCAGCCGGCCCGCGAGCAGACCGCTCGCCGGCCCCTCCGGCTCCAGCAGCGCCCGCAGCGCCAGCAGATGGTCGCTCAACGCCTCCAGTTCGGAGGAGCGTTCGCAGCCCATCTCGAAGCGGGCCAGCGCCCACGCCAGCTCGGGGCGGCCGATCGCCGGCGCGCGTGTGTGCGCCAGCTCGGGGGCCACCACTCCCATGCCGTGGAGCGTCTCGATCAGCGCCACCTCGCCGGCATTCGTGAAGGCCGTGGCGTCCAGCCGCGCGAGCGCGCGGCGCAACCGCTCCCCGTCGAGCTCGAACGAGGTGCGCTCGGCGAACACCTCCTCCAGCAGCGTCCTGAGTACCACGGTCGCGCGCGAGCGTCGATCGCCCCGTCCGATCCGCACGTCGTGCTGGAGCAGGTAGCGGTCGAGCCCCTGCAGGCATTCCAGCAGCCGCTCAGCCGCCGCGCAGCTCTCCAGGCTCGCCAGCGCCTGCCAGCGCTCGCCGATGAACGCCCCGGTCAGCGGCCGGTAGCAGTACAGCTGGGTGCCTCGGCCCTGCCGCCCCCGTCCCTGCCCTCGCTGGGAGTGCGACTCGAGCTCGAACGGCACCTCCACGCCGGCGTCCAGCTCGGCCTGCAGGTGTGCCGCGGCGTCGTGCGCAAAGTGGGTTATGGCCGTCTCGAGTTGATGGGAGCGCACGGGTGGCTCTTCGCCGGCGCTCGGAGGGCTCCTGCTATGCGCAGCGGGCCTTGCAGGATCGAGCCGTCGGCGATCGTCGAGTTTCGCCTCGAGATCATCCGCGTGACGGGTGTCGCCGACCGGCGCATGGACGCTGGACCTCCTGTCCAGCATCCCGGGCGCGGTGCTTCGCCCGGTCGGCCCTACGCGACCGCGGCGACCGGCGTCTGCGCGAACACCGCGGAGCTCGTTCTGTCATCGCCGCAGCCCTGCACGATCCAGCGCTCGCCGTAGACCCGCATGCCGTCGATGATCGGCAGCAGCGCGGTGCCCTTCTCAGTGAGCGCGTACTCCACGCGCGGAGGCACCTCGGAGAAGGTCTGGCGCTCGACGATCCCCTCCTCCTCCAGCGCGCGCAGCCGCAGCGAGAGCGTGCGCGGGCTGATCCCCTCCAGCGAGCGCTCCAGCTCGCAGAAGCGCGAGCGACCCCCGGCCAACTCGCGGATCAACAGCAGCGTCCACTTGCCGCACACGATATCCGCGGTGCGGCACACCGGACATGTCTCATCAAGTGCCACCCAGCCACTTTACCAAATGAAGTTTTGGGAGCTCTATGCGAGCGTCAACGGCGGCCGGCTCCCCGGGGTGGGCACGGGCGGCTGCTGGGGTGCGCCGCCGGGCGACCCGGGCGCCGCGGGCGAGGGAGCGGCCGCGCCGGCGGGCGCCTCGCCGCGCTGCTCCTGCGCGGAAGCGACATCCTCCATCGTGGTGCCGCGGCGGCCGTCGGCCTGCACCAGCAGCTTGAAGTCGTGGGGGCTGGAGGCCACGCGCAACGCGTCCTCCACGGTGACCCGCCCCGCCTTGAGATGACCGAAGAGGGCCTGGTCGAAGGTCTGCATGCCGTAGTAGCCGCCCGCGGTAATGACCTCGTGCAGCTTGCCGGTTTGGGCGGGGTCGACGATCATGTCGCGCGCCCTGCCGGTCATCCGCAGGATCTCGCACACCGCCACCCGGCCACCGTCGGCACCCGGGACCAGGCGCTGGGAGATGACGCCCTTCACCGTGCCGGCGATCATCGAGCGCGCCTGGGCGTGCTGGTGGGGCGGGAAGAAGTCGAGCATCCGGTTGATCGACTCGGTCGCGTCGACCGTGTGGATCGTGGAGAGCACGAGGTGGCCGGTCTCCGCGGCCGAGAGCGCCGTCTGCACGGTCTCGTCGTCGCGCATCTCCCCCACCAGGATCACGTCGGGGTCCTGGCGCAGCACGCGCCGCAGGGCGCGCTTGAAGGAGGCAGTGTCCATCCCCACCTCCCGCTGGTTGATCACCGAGCGCTTGTCGCGGTGCACGAACTCGATCGGGTCCTCGATCGTGACGATGTGCTTGGACATCGTCTCGTTCATGTGGTCGATCATTGCCGCCAGCGTCGTGGACTTGCCCGAGCCCGTGGTGCCCGTGAGCAGCACGATCCCACGCTCCTCCTCGGCCAGTTCCCGTACGACCGGCGGTAGCGTCAGCTCCTCGATCGAAGAGATCTTGTGGGGAATCGCGCGGCACGCCAGCGAGATCACGCCGCGCTGGCGGAAGGCGTTGATGCGGTAGCGCGCGAGCCCGACGATTTCGAAGGAGAAGTCGACCTCGTGCTCCTCGGCGAATTCCTGCAGCTTCACGGGGTCGTGCAGCAGGTCGTGCAGCGCGTGCTCGGTGTCCTCGGCGCTCAGCACACCGCCCTGCTCGTCGTGCATGAGGATTCCGTCCACGCGGTAGAGCGGCGGCGCATCCACCTTCAGGTGCAGATCCGAGCCGTGGCGGTTGACCAGCTCACGCAGAGCTGCCTGCACGTCGAACATGCCTCTCGCATCGGCATCCCCGCCGGGGGGCTTGAGCGCCTCCGTGGTGTGCGGACGGAGGCCGATCTTCTACCAGGGATCAGGGCAGGTGGCGACGCAATTAAAAACGCCCTAGAACACTTTACAAAATGAAGTGTTCTAGGGCGAAAAAATACATCACACAACCCACGCTCGATCGCGCCGGCCCGACGCCGAAGCCTTCCAAGCGCCCCTGACGAGCGACTCGGCTTCCCTGCCAAGGACACACCGAGCGAAATGTGCTCCGCACATGAGCGAGGGAGGACGCAGGCAGGGGAGTCGAGACGCCGTCAGGTCAGGCCACGTCGCGGAGCTTCTGAGCCTCCGCGAGCGACTGCAGCTTCTTCAGCGACTGGTTCTCGATCTGGCGGATGCGCTCGCGCGTGACGTTGAAGGTGCGGCCGACCTCGTCCAGCGTGCGGGGATGCTCCCCGCCGAGGCCGTAGCGCAGCTCGAGCACGCGCCGTTCGCGGTAGGAGAGGTTCTCCAGGGCCTCGCGCAGCGCCTCCTTGGTGAGGATTTCGGCGGCTCGCTCGTAGGGAGACTCGGCGCGCTCGTCGGCGATGAACTGGCCGAACTCCGACTCCTCCTCATCGCCCACCGGCTTCTCCAGGGACACCGGCGCCTGGGCGGAGCGCTTGATCGAATCGACCTCTTCGGGGTCGATCCCGGTGATGTCGGCGATCTCCTCGGCGGTCGGTTCGCGGCCCAGCTCGGTCACCAGCTTGCGCTCGGCGCGTCCGATCTTGTTGAGCTTCTCCACGACATGGACGGGGATGCGGATCGTGCGTGCCTTGTCGGCAAGCGCGCGGGCGATCGCCTGGCGGATCCACCAGGTGGCGTATGTGGAGAACTTGAAGCCCTTGCGGTAGTCGAACTTCTCCGCGGCGCGCACCAGCCCGAGCGTGCCCTCCTGGATCAGGTCGAGGAAGGGGAGGCCCTGATTGCGGTAGTTCTTGGCGATCGACACCACCAGGCGCAGGTTGGACTCGACCATCTTCTGCTTGGCGTCGAGGTCACCGCGCTCGATCCGCTTGGCGAGATCGACCTCCTCCTGGGCGGTCAGCAGCCGCACCTTGCCGATGTCCTTGAGGAACAGCTGCAGCGAGTCGGTCGTCATGTCCGGCTTGAGGTCCAACGTCGCTTTCGCTTTGCGCCGGCCGCGCTTGTCCGGCGCGCGCTCGACCTGCGACGCCGCGGCGGTCGCCGGATCGATGTCCTCGACGATCTCGATCTCGGATTTCTCCAGGAAGCCGTGCAGCTCCTCGACGTCCGTCTCGTCCAGATCCAACTCGGATGTCGCGGTGGAGATCTCCGCAAACGTCAACACCCCCACCTGCTGGCCCTTCGCCAACAGGCCCTTGATCTCATCGAGCTCCTGCAGTTCGACTACTGACATCGGTTTCCGTTTCCTTAGACAGCGATTGCGTGCCGGCGGGCTGTGCGCCAAACGAGACGACCGTACGGGACACGAGGCCCTGCCCGCCCCCCCTGCGGTCGAGACCCACCCCACGTTACAGCCGAACGTGGCCCGATGTCAACGCCTGCGCGCGCCCATCCCGTATGCCCGACGCCGATGCGCGATGATTGCGCACTCCGATGAGCCCCCCAAGCAAAGAGAAACCATCCGGCGGGCGCCGGCGAGCCGGCGCATCGGCGCCTCCGACCGGCGCAAGGCAGTCCCCGGCCGGCGCAAAGCAGTCCCCGGCCGGCGCATCGGCGCCTCCGACCGGCGCAAAGCAATCCCCGGCCGGCGCGACCGAGGAGCCGAGCGTGCTGTCGAGCCTGCCCAGCACCCGCCCCCAGCGCCCCAGCGCACGCCGAGCCGCCGCGCGGCAGAGCGTCGCCGCGCGGGCCGAGCGAGCCCCGGCAAAGCCCAAGCGAAGCGCTCGGACCACGCCCAGGCCGACCCCGAAACCCCGTGTTGAGCCCAGACCCGCCGAGCCGCCGGTGCCCCGTCAGGGCTTCGAGTCGGAGGAGACGATCGAGCTGGGGCGCCCGGTGCAGCCGCCGAGCGGCAGCGAGCTGGCGGCCTCGATGGTGGAGCTCGTCGGCGAGCTCGCCCAAACGGGGCTCTCCGCCGGTGGGCGCGCGCTGCGGGACGCGCTCACACGGCTTGCCGGCGGCTGAGGGCCGCCCTTCAGCCGGCGGCCGAGCTCACCGCCATGCATGCCGCAGGGTCACATGACCTCCACCCGCCCCGGGCGCTCGGGCGGGCGGGGCCACACGTCCGAGGGAGCTATGTATACTGTGCGCACGCCGAACCTCTGCGACTCAGGTCGTGGGGGACGGGGGATCCATTGCGGAACGAGTCGATCGATCCGCGGGGGCGAATCGGCCTCATTGAGGCCGTAGCGCCATCAGGCGCGAGCCCGTCAGCTCACCTCGTAGGCGTACGAAGACGACGACTATGCACACCGTTTCGCTCAAGCACGCCCTTTCGGCTGGCCTGTTGGCCGCGTTGCTCGGCATGGCCGGGCCTCTTGCAATGCCTACTGAGCGAGCACTTGCCGAAACCGCCGGCTCCACGACCAGCAGCATCACGGCCGGCGGCTCCACATCCACGGCCGGCGGCTCCACATCCAGCAGCACCACGGCCGGCGGCTCCACAACGGGCAGCGCCACGACAGGCAGTACTACGACCGGCGGCTCGACCTCGGGCAGTACCACTTCCGGCGGAGCGGCGCCCACGCTCGGCTCTGCCCACAAGCAGACCGTGGCGACCTGGTATGGCCCCGGCTTCTACGGCCACACCACCGCGTGCGGGCAGAAGCTGACCCCGAAGCTCGTGGGACTCGCCAGCCGCACGCTTCCGTGTGGGACACTCGTGCGGATCTCATACGGCGGGCACCTGCTGATCGCGCCGGTGCTCGATCGCGGGCCCTTCGGCCACAGCGGAGCCGTGTGGGACCTCACCTCGGGTGCCGCACGAGCGCTCGCGATCAAGGAAACGGTGCGGATCGGCACACAGATCGTCGGAAGCGTGCCGAATACGCCCGCGCTCGGCCAGTCCGCTTTCTCGACCACGCTTTCGCCGAGCACCCCCACCTCCGCGAGCGCATCGTCCGAATCGCCCACGGGCTCATCCTCCGCCACAGCCGCCTCTGCCGCCACCGGCGGGGCCTCCGCGAGCTAGACCCGCAAGCGAACTCGTCATCGGAATCGCCCACCGGCGCTTCCTTCGCGACACCGGCCTCTGCCGCCACCGGCGGGGCCTCCGCGAGCTAGACCCGCAAGCGAACTCGTCATCGGAATCGCCCACCGGCGCTTCCTTCGCGACACCAGCCTCTGCAGCCACCCGAAGGGCCTGCGCAAGCTAGGCTCAACGTGTGCCGGCGAACGCCGCGATCACCAACCTGTGCGACCACACGAGTGTGGATGCGGAGACCGGGGCGATGCGCTCGGTGCAGGCCGCCGACCTGAGGCTCAGCGAGCGCGCGCTCGGCGAGCTGTGGTCGGCTGAGAACCTGGAGCGGCTGGCGCGGACCTACTGGCGCTTCCTCACCCGTGTCACGCTGGGGCTGGTGCGGGTTCGCTACACCGAGCGGGAGCGCCTCGTGGTGCTGCTCTTCCGGCCGCTCACACTGCTCGCCTTCCGCGCCCCGGAATATGAGCTGGGCGCCGATCATGGAGTGGTGCGCTGGCGCATCGAGCGGGGGCTGCTGGTCGCTCGCGCCGGGCGGGAGAGCAAGGGCCACCTGCAGATCGACGTGCGACGCATCGCCGGGGACGACTCCCCGGGGAATTCTGGCGAGGGTTCAAGTGGTGGATCTGGGGAGGATTCGAGTAAGGATTCGACGGCGGCCCACCTGCATATCGAGGTGGAGGTCGCCAACTTCTTCCCAGCAATCGCGTCGGGGATCAGCCTCCGCCTCTACAACGCCACCCAGTCGCGCATCCACGTGTTCATCACCCACGGCTTCCTGCGCTCGCTCGCCCGTCTTGATCTGGCGGAGTCGCGCGTGGGACGCCTCGCAACGACCTGATCAGCCGAACCGCGCGTCGCCGTACAGCGCCCGCAGCTTCGCGCGGTCGTGGAGCGCACTGATGCGCCGCACGGTGCCCGAGCGGGTGCGCATCACGAGCGATTCGGTGCTGGCCCCGCCGGCGCTCGGGTAGCGCACACCCTGCAGCACGTCGCCGTCGGTGATGCCGGTGGCAGAGAAGAACACGTCATCGCCCGCCACCAGGTCGTCACGGTCGAGGATCCGCCGCAAGTCATAACCGGCGTCAAGCGCGGCGGAGCGCTCGTGCTCGTTGCGCGGCCACAGCCGCCCCAGCAGCCGGCCGCCGAGGCACTTGATCGCGGCAGCCGAGATCACTCCCTCGGGGGTGCCGCCGATGCCCCACAGGAGGTCCACGGGCGAGCGCTCGGTGACCGCCAGCAGCGAGGCGGAGACGTCGCCGTGGGGAATCAGCCGCACCCGCGCCCCCGCTTCGCGGATCGCCTTGATGCCCTGCTCGTGGCGGGGACGGTCGAGCACGACCACCTCGACGTCCCCGATCTCGCAGCCCTTGCGCTCCGCGATCAGGGCAACCGTCTCCGGCAGGGGGCGGTCGAGGTCGAGCAGGTCGGCGATCTCCGGGGAGCCGACCATCTTTTCCATGTATACGCACGGGCCGGGGTCGAACATCGTGCCGCGGCTGGAGAGTGCGATCACCGCCAGCGCGCTCGGCATCCCGTGGGCGGCGAGCGTGGTGCCCTCCAGCGGGTCCACCGCGATGTCCACCTCCGGCGGGGAGCCGTCGCCGATGTGCTCGCCGTTGGCGAGCATCGGCGCCTCGTCCTTCTCGCCCTCGCCGATCACGACGAGGCCATCCATCTGCACGGATTGCAGCGCGTAGTGCATCCCGTCCACCGCGGCCTGGTCGGCTCCCTCCTTGTCGCCTTTGCCCACCAGCCGCGCCGCCGCCAAAGCAGCCGCCTCGGTAACGCGCACCAGCTCCAGCGCGAGATTGCGATCGGGACGTTGATGGGTGGGATCAGGGCTCAAATGGGCACCTCGCCGTCGCTGGATGAAGGGCTGGCCGCAGCCGCACCCGGGCGCGCGCCCGGGCCGTGTCCGGTGTGCTTGCCGCGGGTGTGTCCGGTGGAGCTCAAATGGATACCTTTAGTGCACGTGCGCCTGCAACCTACACCACCAGAGGAGGAGTCATCGTGAGCCAGATCGGGTTCATCGGCATGGGCAGGATGGGGGGCGGCATGTCGCACCGCATCCTGCGCGACTCCGAGCATCAGGTGGTGGTGTACGACGCCGACCGCGACGCGGTGCGGCAGGCCGTAGCCAAGGGGGCCGTCGGCGCCACTGCGCTGGCCGACCTCGTCAAGCGCTTGGAGCCGCCGCGCACGGTGTGGCTGATGCTGCCCGCCGGCGAGATCACGCAGCAGACGATCGACAAGCTCACCAAGCTGCTGGATCGCGACGACACGATCGTGGACGGCGGCAACACCAAGTGGACCGAAGACAAGCTGCGCGCGGGGCAGCTCAAAAAAAGCGGTATCCACTACGTCGACGTGGGCACTTCCGGCGGGGTGTGGGGCCTCGAAGTCGGCTACTGCATGATGGTGGGAGGCCCGAACCGCGCGGTGAAACGCCTCGCGCCGTTCCTCGACGTGCTGGCACCGCCAACCAACGATACGAGCATCGCCGCGATCGGCCCGCGCGGATGGCAGCACTTCGGGCCAGCGGGGGCAGGACACTTCGTGAAGATGGTGCACAACGGCGTGGAGTACGGCCTGATGCAGGCCTACGCGGAGGGCTTCGACCTGTTCGACAAGTGCGAGTACGAGCTGGACAACGCGAAGATCGCCCACCTGTGGGGACAGGGCTCGGTGGTGCGCTCGTGGCTGTGCGAACTTGCCGCCCGCGCGTTCGAAGCCGACGGCAACGACCTGCACACGCTCACCGGCTACACCGAGGACTCCGGCGAGGGGCGCTGGACGATCGAGGAGGCCACGGCGCGCGACGTCCCGACGCCCGCGATCACCGCCTCCCTGTACGCGCGGCTCACCTCGCGTGGCAACGGCGACTACGCCAACCGCGTGCTCGCGGCGCTGCGCAACCAGTTCGGCGGACATGCGGTGAAGAAGAGCCGATGAGCACGATCGAGCAGCAGCCCGACAACCCGCTCGTCGAAGGGCTCGAGCGGCTCCCCGTGGCGCCGACCACGCTCGTGATCTTCGGCGCCACCGGCGACCTCGCTCGGCGCAAGCTGCTGCCCGCGCTCTACAACCTCGCCCACGAGGGCGCCCTGCCCGAGCGCTTCAACCTCGTGGGCGTTTCGCGCAAAGAGAAGGAGCGCGATGACTACCGCGCCGAGTGCGAGCAGGCGATCCGCTCCTTCTCGCGCCGCACCCCCGATGAGGATGTGCTGGCGGGGCTGCTCGAACATGTCAAGTACGTGCCCGGCACGTTCGACGACGAGCGCGTCTACCGCGAGCTCGCATTCGTGCTCGACCGCTTCGACGAGCGCGCCGGCGAACCGCTCAACCGCGCCTTCTACCTCTCCACGGCACCGGCGTTCTTCCCGGTGATCGTCGAGGCGCTGGGCGCGCAGGCCCTCGACCGCCGCGCCGGCGCCGAGGTGCGGGTGATCATCGAGAAGCCGTTCGGCACCTCGCTGGCGGAGGCCGCCGAGCTCAACCGCAAAGTGCTCGACGTGTTCGAGGAGAGCCAGGTGTTCCGCATCGACCACTACCTCGGCAAGGAGACCGTCCAGAACATGCTGGCGTTCCGCTTCGCCAACGGGATGTTCGAGCCGCTGTGGAACCGCAACTACATCGACAACATCCAGATCACCGCCGCCGAGGACATCGGCATCGGCAGCCGCGCCGGCTACTACGACCACTCCGGGGCGCTGCGCGACCTGATCCAGAATCACATGCTGCAGCTGCTCTGCCACGTGGCGATGGAGCCTCCGGTGAACTTCACCGCCGAAGAGGTGCGCAACGAGAAGGTGAAGGTGCTGCAGGCGATCCACGCGCCCTCCGCGGCTGATGTGCCGCAGATGGCGGTGCGTGCCCAGTATGGACCAGGACATGCGGGTGGAGAGGACGTGCCGGGCTATTTGGAGGAGGAGGGGGTTCGCGACGGATCGATCACCGAGACCTTCGCGGCACTGCGCCTAGAGGTCGACAACTGGCGGTGGGCAGGGGTGCCCTTCTACCTGCGCGCGGGCAAGCGCCTCGCGCGCAAGATCACCGAGATCGCGATCACCCTGAAGCCCGTCCCCCACCTGGCCTTCAGCGCCGAGGGCTCACTCGGCATCCGCCCCAACCAGCTCGTCCTCACGTTGCAGCCAAACGAGGGCGTGTCGCTGCAACTCGGGGCCAAGATCCCCGGCACGCGCATGATCATCAGGCCCGTCAACATGGAGTTCCTGTATGGCACCTCGTTCCTCTCGCAGTCGCCCGAGGCCTACGAGCGGCTGATCATGGACGCGATGCGTGGCGACCCCACGCTGTTCACGCGTAACGACGAGGTCGAGGCGCAGTGGGAGATCTGCGACCCGATCGTCAAATATTGGAGTCCCACCCACCCGGATACACCCGGGCCGCTGCCTCAGTACGAGGCCGGCTCGCACGGGCCTTCCGAGGCCACCGAGATCCTCTTCGAAGGCCACACCTGGCGCGCGATCTAGTGGTTCGTCCTGGAAATTCGTTGCGGTCTGACGGCTGCAAATCTGCGCCCGCCGGCGTCCTCGGGAGCCGCAATAGCACCACTATTGCGGCTCCCTGCGTCCTTGACGGGCTTGATTTTCGCTCGCCGGCCCATCAACGAATTTCCAGGAGGGGCCACTAAATGCCCGCCACCAGCGACGCCGTATGGAGCGCACAGGACACCACGCCTGACGCGATCGAAGCCGCCCTGCGCGAACTGCTGGTCGCGCGCCACACCGAAAACGGCGGGTACGTCCCCGCGCGCGCGCTGAACATGATCGCGTTCGTCGATCGCGCCTGGAGCGGGGAGATCGCCAACCGCCTGCGCGGTGTGGGGCGCTACCACGCCTCGCGCCTGATCGTTCTCTCCTACGAGCCCTCCCGCGAGCACCTCGACGCGCGGGCCACCGTCGCCTCCGAAGGCGATCCGCGACCCGGTGAGCTCACGCTGCTGCGCGAGACCGTGATCGTCGAGATCGGCAAGCGCCACCTCGACGACCTGCTCACGATCGCCGATCCGCTCGTCGTCAGCGACCTGCTCACGCTGCTGTGGTCCCCCCACGGCCACCCCGAGGTCGTGCGCGAGCTGCTGCCGCTGGTGCAGGCCGTGCTGCTCGACTCGGTCGACGAGCCCGAGCCGCGCGCGGCGATCGCCCAGGCGCGCGCGCTCTCACAGGATGCTTACGTGGTCGATCTCGCGTGGCTGCGCACCACCCCATGGCGCGAGCGGCTCGCCACTGCCTTCGACCCGCCCGACATGCGCCGCCAGCTGCACACGCTCACCGCGGTCACGATTCGCCACCACCCCGAATCGGCGATCGCCGCGATGCTGCTGATCGGCTGGCTGGCCACCCGCCTGGGCTGGCGGCTCAACCCACTGGTGGCTCACGACGGCGCGCTCGCAGGCCAGGCCAGCGGGCGCCGCCAGGACATCGCGCTGCGACTCCAAGCGACGCCCGAGCAGCAGGTCCGCGGGCTCGCGGGGTTGGAGCTCGAGACCGCCTCCGGGCTGCGCCTGCGCCTCGACCGCGGCCCCGGCGGGCTGCACGCCTACCGGCACGACGCGAAGGGCAACGAGCGAGCATGGACGATCCTCGGGGCCTCACGCGGCGAGGCGGGAATCCTCGGCGAGGGAATCCGCCAGGCTCTGCTGCGCGACCCCACCTACGCGCCCGCGCTCGCCGCGGCGGAGGAGATCGTGCCGTGAGCGGTGTAGCGGAAGATGTAGGTGTGTTCTTTCCGAGCCGCTACCAGCTGACAAGCTCTCCATTCCGTCGTCCATGACCCGCCTCACCGTCCTTCCCGACCCACAGGCCGCCGCGGAGTACGCCGCGGGCGAGATCGCGCGCGCGCTGCGGGAGGCGCTCGATCGCCGCGGGGTCGCCCATTTCGCGCTTTCGGGTGGCACTACTCCACGAGCCGCCTACCAGGCGCTCGCCGGGCTGCTGGAGGATTGGAGCGCGGTCGAGTTGTGGTACGGGGACGAGCGCTGCGTAGGACCCGATAACCCGGAGAGCACTCACCGGCTTGTGGTGGAATCGCTGCTCGCCCACATCCCCGACAGCGGGCGGGCGGCGCCCATCGAGCATCGCGTGCGCGGCGAGCTCGGCCCCGAGGCGGCCGCGCGGGAGTACGCGGAGGAGCTGCGCGTCGCGGTGGCCCCCGCCGAGCCGGGCGGTCTGCCGGCGCTGGACGTGTCGCTGGTGGGCATCGGCGAGGATGGGCACACCGCCTCGCTGTTTCCCGGCCACCCCGAGGTGGAGGACTCCAGCGGCGCGCTCTGCCTGCCGGTGCGCAACTCCCCCAAGCCCCCGCCGGAGCGGGTCACGCTCAGCCTCCCGGTGCTGCGCGCCGCCCGCTACTCGCTGCTGCTGGTCGCCGGCGCGGGCAAGGCCGAGGCGCTGGCCGAAGCGCTCGCCGGGGGTGGGCGGGGTCCTGATCCGCGCGTGCCCGCCAGCCTGCTCGCCTCCGAGCGCCTGCACGTCGTGGCCGACACCGCCGCGGCAGCACGAATCGACTCTTCTGACAGTTCCGAAACCGGGTAGGGCGTGCGCATGACCCGAGCGCGCTAAGGTCCTACCTTGAGTACGCGCCCGGAGCTCATGGCCCGCACCGTTCCCCAACCCACGGCCGCCACGCCCCCTGCCCCACCTGCCGAGACGCTCGCGGCCTTGGACGAGGCTCGCCGCTGCACGGTGCGGCTGGTGGCCCACCTCGACGACCACGAGCTCGAGCGCACGCACTCGCCGATCATGAGCCCGCTCGTGTGGGACCTCGCGCACATCGCCGCCTACGAAGACCTGTGGCTGGCCCACCGCCACGCGGGCTTGGAGCTGCTTCGTTCCGACCTCGCCGAGCTCTACGACGCCTTCGAGACCCCCCGCTCCCAGCGGGGCGAAGCGCAGCTGCTCGACGCCCCCGAGGCGCGCGCCTACCTGGAGGAGGTGCGCGAGCGCGTCGTGGTGGCGCTCTCCCGCGATGGCATCGGCGACGGTGTCCTCACCGAGCTGGTGGTGCGCCACGAGCTGCAGCACTCCGAGACGATGCGCCAGACGCTCGCGCTCGCCGGGCTGCTGCCGCCGGGCGAGCCGTCGCTGCAGGCGCTCACCGGCGGGGAGGGATGGCTGGAGTTCCCCGCGGGAGCCTTTTTGATGGGTGCCCCACCCGCCACCGGCGCCGAGGGCTTCGCCTACGACAACGAGCGCCCCCGCCACCTCGCGCGCACCGGCGCCTTCGCGATCGCGCGGCGCCCCGTCACCAACGCCAGCTGGCTGCACTTCAGCGAGGGCGGCGGCTACGAGCGGCGCGAGTGGTGGTCGGATGAGGGCTGGTCATGGAAGGAGGAGTACGACATCACCCACCATCCCTCCGTGGCAGCCGGACACGCGCATGCACCCGTCTGCCACGTCAACTGGTTCGAGGCCGACGCCTTCGCCCGCGCGCACGATGCGCGGCTCCCCACCGAGGCGGAGTGGGAGCGGGCGGCGACCTCGGAGCGGCAGGGGCGTGTCGGAGGCGCGGCCGATCCGGCGCGGAAGGATGCAAGCGGGCAGACCGAGGCGGGGGAGGACGCATATATAAAAAATTTGGCCCCCACCAAGGACGGCGCACACGGCACACTGGAGGGGGTCGGGCAGGTGTGGGAGTGGACCGCCAGCCACTTCGGCGGCTACCCCGGCTTCGTGGCCCACCCCTACCGCGAGTACTCCGAGGTGTTCTTCGGCGAGGACTACCTCGTCTTGCGCGGCGGCTCGTGGGCCACTCACCCGCGCGTGGCCGGCCCCACCTTCCGCAACTGGGACTATCCGCTGCGACGCCAGATCTTCGCGGGCGTGCGGCTGGCGAGGGATGTGTGATGGGTCCCGTCAAAGTCTCCGACGCCATCCGAATCGACTCCCATCTCGGCGGGCCCGAGCAGCGCACGCTCGCCGAGGACGTGCTCGACGGGCTGACCCGGCCCTTCAAGGAACTGCCCCCCAAGCACTTCTACGACGCCCGCGGCGCCGAGCTGTTCGACCAAATCTGCGAGCTGCCCGAGTACTACCCGACTCGCACCGAGCGCGGGATCCTCGACGCCACCGCCGCGGAGATCGCCACCCTCACCGGCGCCGTCGAGCTGGTCGAGCTGGGCTCGGGCACCGCCGCCAAGACGCGCGTGCTGCTCGACGCCCTGCACCGTGCCGGCACGCTCGAACGCTACGTGCCGGTGGACGTCACCGAGAGCATGGTGCGCGACTGCGCCGACGAGCTGACGCTCGAGTACCCCGGCCTGCGCGTGCACGGGGTGATCGGCGACTTCGAGCGCCACCTCGATCGCGTGCCTCCCGCCCATGGCCCCCGCCTGGTGGTGTTCCTGGGCGGCACCATCGGCAACTTCCCCCCCGGCAGCCGCCGCCGCTTCCTGCGTCAAATCGCCGGGCTGCTCGGGCCGCGCGACCACCTGCTGATGGGCACCGATCTGGTCAAGGACGCCGGTGTGCTCAAGGACGCCTACGACGACCAGCAGGGGGTCACCGCCGAGTTCAACCGCAACGTCCTGCACGTCCTCAACCGCGAGCTCGACGCCGACTTCGACCCCGGCGACTTCGACCACGTGGCGCTCTTCGACGACCGCCACGAGTGGGTCGAGATGCGCCTGCGCGCGCGGCGCGACCACACGGTCACCGTGAGTGCCCTCGAGCTCGACGTGCACTTCGACGCCGGCGAGGAGATGCGCACCGAGATCTCCGCCAAGTTCACCCGCCCGCGCTTGGAGGGGGATCTCGACGCAGCCGGTCTCCAGCTGGTGCGGTGGCTGACCGATCCGGAGGACCTCTTCGCGCTGACACTGTCGCGGCCAAGCCAGTGAGGGGGCCAGATCATGGTTGCGCGCGCATGTCATGGTTGCGCGCCAGGTCATAGTTGCGCGCGCGAGATAGCGATAGTATATATCGCAAAGCCCGGGGGTTGTTGTTATAAAATTCAAAGCCCGATAGCCATTGCGCACGGCCTTTAAAAAGTTACATACACACCACGCCCCCACGTCGAGGGTCATCGACTGGTGAGGTCGGGGGCGACGAGGTGATGTAGGCTCCCGCCGCACATGCAGATCGAGGGCAGCTCAGCGATCGTGGTCGGCGGAGCCTCCGGGCTCGGCGCGGCCACCGTGCGCCGCATGCACGCCGCCGGCGCCGCCGTGACCATCGCCGACGTCAACACCGAGAGGGGCGGGGCACTCGCCTCCGAGCTGGGCTTGGAGTTCCTCGCCTGCGACGTGCGCGAGGAGGCGCAGGTGCAGGCCGCCGTGGAGCATGCCGCCGCCGCAGAGGGCGGGCTGCGCATCGCCATCTGCTGCGCCGGCACCGGTTGGGCGCAGAAGATCGCGGGCTCCAAGGGTCCCCACCCGCTGACGCCCTTCGAGACGATCCTTCAGATCAACTTGATCGGCACGTTCAATGTGCTGCGCCTCGCCACCGCCGCGATGATCGCCAACGAGCCGCTCGGGGATGACGGCGAGCGCGGGGTATGCGTCAACACCGCCTCGATCGCCGCCTACGACGGACAGGTCGGCCAGATCGCCTACTCGGCCTCGAAGGGCGGCATCGTCGGCATGACGCTCCCCGCCGCCCGCGACCTCGCCCAGTATGGGATCCGCGTCTGCACGATCGCCCCCGGCCTGTTCGACACCCCGCTGCTCGCCGCGCTGCCCGAGGAGGCCCGCCAGAAGCTCGGCGCGGGCATCCCCTACCCGCAGCGCCTCGGCCGGCCCGAGGAGTACGCCCACCTCACCTGCCACATCGTCGAGAACGCCATGCTCAACGGCGAGGTCATCCGGCTGGATGGGGCGCTGCGGATGCCGCCCCGCTGATCAGCTCGCGCGCCCCGCCACAACATGGCGCGCGCGAGCTGGGCGTCACTCTCAGCTGAGGCGCTCCACCAGCATTGCCATCCCCATCCCGCCGGCGACGCACATCGACTCGATGCCGTAGGTGCCGTCGAGCGTCTGCAGGCCGTTGATCAGCGTCGTCATGATTCGCGCGCCGGTCATGCCGAAGGGGTGCCCAAGGGCGATCGCTCCGCCGAAGGGGTTGAGCTTCGCGTCGTCGATGCCGAGCTCCTCTTTGCAGGGGACGATCTGCGCGGCGAACGCCTCGTTGATCTCGACCACGTCGATGTCGCTCATCGACATGCCCGTGTTCTTCAGCAGTTGCTGGATCGCGGGGATTGGACCGAGGCCCATCACCTCGGGGCGGATCGCCACCACGGTGGAGGCGAGGATCTTCACTTTCGGCTTCAGCCCCAGCTCCCGCGCGCGCTCCTCGGAGGTGACCAGCAGCGCGGCGGCGCCGTCGTTAAGCGGACAGGCGTTGCCTGCGGTCACGGTGCCATCCGGCTTGAACACCGGCTTCAGCGACGCCAGCTTCTCGAGTGTCGTGCCCGGGCGGGGGCCGTCGTCCTTGGAGACCACCTGCTCGGGGATCTCGATCTCGTTGCCTTCGCGGTCGGTGTCTTTGTGCGCCGGCGCCGTCACCGGGACGATTTCCACGTCGTAGTGGCCCGACTCCTGGGCCGTCACCGCGCGCGTCTGGGAGATCAGCGCCCACTCGTCCTGCGCCTCGCGGCTGACTTTCTTCTCCTCCGCCACGTTCTCCGCGGTCAGGCCCATCGGGATGTAGACGTTGTACACCGACCCCTCCGACCCGTCAAGCTTCGGGTGGAATTCGAACTCGCCGCCCTGTGTAGCGCGCGAGACCGCCTCCACGCCGCAGGCGATGTAGGTGTCGCCCTCGCCTGCCTTGATCGCGTGGAACGCCATCCTCGTGGTCTGCAGAGAGGAGGCGCAGAAGCGGTTGACCGTCGTGCCCGGGACGTGGAAGTCGATGCCCGCCAGCAGCGACGCGTTGCGCCCGATGTTGTAGCCCGACTCGCCCTCGGCGAAGCCGCAGCCCATCATCACGTCCACGATCGAGCTCGACTCCAGCTGCGGATTGCGCTCCAGGATCGCCTTCAGCGGGATCGACGCCAGGTCGTCGGCGCGCACCGATTTGAGCGATCCCTTCACCGCCCGCCCGATCGGCGTGCGTATGGCGTCAACGATTACGGCGTCAGGCATGCGAAGCTCTCCTTGTCGTTTTTGTCTCCCGGCAGCGCGGCATCGGCCCGCCTCCCCCGTCGCGCACCCTACCACTTCACAAAATGAAGGGTTTGGGGCCTAAAAATACATTCGCCCCACGCCCCCCCACCCAGAGGGCTCCTGGGGAGCGGGTCTCAGAGATCCAACCTCGACACGCCCAGCTCGTCGAAGCCTACGTGATGGGCAAGCTCGTGGCGCACCGTTCTCACGACCTGTTCGCGCAGCAGATCGGGGTCGTGGCCGAAGTCGCGCCGCAGCGTGTCCCTGAAGATCACGATGCGGTCATGACCGGGAGGCCCAAGCGCGTTGAGGCGGCCCTGCCCGCCCTGGTAGAGGCCGTACGCTCCCGCCGCGCGGCCCTTGTCGGAGATCACGACCGCCACATGGCGCAGCGCATTGCGCAGCAGGTCGGGCAGCTCGTCGAGCGCGTCGCGCACCAGCTCTTCGAAGTCCTCGTCGTTGAGCGGGTCGAGTGCCATGAACTCCGCTTCGTCGGGATCCACCGCCAAACCTTCACGGCCGAGGTCCTCTGCGCGGCGCACGATCTTTTCGAACTCCTCCTCGGACTCCGGGTCGTGCCAGCCGGCCATGCGGACCGCGACGAATGCGATCGCCGTCGTCAACAGCGCGACGGCGGCGATCCCCAGGATCAGGTCCTCCACCACCCGTACCGCGCCGACCGTGCTGAAACCCTCGCCGACCACGATTACGACCAAGCCCAGGGACAACGCGATCAACGCCGCCAGCCCGATCTTCCTCAGCTGGCTGCCGGTTCCGGGTGGCTTGGGTGCGCGCATCGTAATTATTTGGGCCCGCCCGACCCCACCCGCCGCCCCGTCCACCCTTACTTGAGCGTACGGGCAATCACGAGCCGCTGGATCTCGTTGGTGCCCTCGTAGATCTGAGTGATCTTGGCGTCTCGCATCATTCGCTCCACCGGATACTCCTTCACGTAACCGTACCCCCCCAGCACCTGCACCGCCTCGACCGTCACCGCCATCGCCGTATCCGAGCAGAACACCTTCGCCATCGAGGAGTACTTCGCACGCTGTGGATCGCCGCGATCGGCCATCGCACAGGCCTTGTACAGCAGCTCCCGCGCGGCCGCCGTGCGTGTTTCCATATCGGCCAGCTTGAACTGGATCGCCTGGTGGTCGATGATCGGCTGGCCGAACTGCACACGCTCGCGGGCGTAGCCCACGGCGTAGTCGGTTGCCCCCTGGGCAATCCCCACAGCCTGCGCCGCCGCCCCCAGGCGCGTGCGCTCGAGCGTGCCGAGCGCGACCCGCAGGCCCCTGCCGACCTCGCCGATCACGTTCTCCTGCGGCACTCGCACATCCTCGAAGATCGGCTGCCCCGTCGGCGAGGCGCGGATCCCCAGCTTGTGCTCGAGCTTGCCGACGCTGAACCCCGGGCGATCGGCCTCGACGACGAACGCCGTGATCCGCCGGCTCTCGCGGTCGGTGACCGCGAAGCAGATGTAGAAGTCCGCCACCCCGAGGTTGGAGATCCAGTTCTTGGTGCCGTTGATCACCCACTCCTCGCCGTCTTTCACCGCCGTGGTTTTCATCCCGGCGGGGTCCGAGCCGGCCTCGGGCTCGGAGAGCGCAAACGCCGGCGACCACTCCCCGCTCGCGCACTTCGGCAGGAAGCGCTCCTTGAGCTCGTCGCTGCCGAACAGCTGGATCGGCAGCGTCCCCAGCTCCTGCACCATCAGGATCAGCGCGACCGCCGCGTCCACCTTGGCGATCTCCTCGACCGCCATGTTCAACATCAGCGTGCCGGTACCGATGCCCCCGTACTCGATCGGAAACGGCAGCCCGAGGATGTCCTGCTCGGCCAGGATCTTGCGGATGTCCCACGGGTACTCCGCCCGCTCGTCGATCTCCGCCGAGCGCGGCGCGATCTTCTCCTGCGCGATCTGGGCGATCGTGGCGCAGAAGTCGAGGTGCTCCTGGGGAATGGTGTAAACGTCGCTGATTGCCTCCATCGAACATGGATGCTAGTGCCCCCGCGCGCCGGGCGGAACCCTCAGCCCAAAGTCCCCCGGATACACGACGACGGGGCCGCTACGCTCCGTCGATGGCCGCCGGCGACGAGCCCTCTGAGATCGAAGTCGAGCCCGCCCGGGTCGCCGAATGGCTTGCCGGCGATCCCGGCATGCAGTTGGTGGACGTACGCGAGGATCACGAGCGTCAGGCCGGCCACATCGAGGGCAGCCATCACGTGGAGCTCAACCAACTCACCTCCCAGGCGGCCACGATCGCGGCCGACCGGCCCGTCGTCTTCTACTGCCGTGTCGGGTCCCGCTCGCTGATGGCCGCCCAGGCGTTCCGCGCCGCCGGCTTCCAGGCCCACTCGATGAGTGGCGGCCTCGTGCGCTGGGCGCAGGAGGGCCGACCGCTCTCGCCCGAGGACGGCCACGTGGCCGAGCACTGATCCCGCCCAGATCCCGCTCCAGCCGATACCGCCCACCGACTCACCGGCATCGTCCATACCAATCCAGCACCACCCAACCACCGAGCATCAAGGAGACCGAACATGGAGGCATCCGAGTACCCCAACGTGACCGTCGGCGAGGGCTACGCCGTGGGCGACCTCGACGCGCTGGGCGAGGGCCACGGCTTTCGCAAGGTGCGCAAGGGCTTCGGCGTGACCGCGTTCGGAATCAACGCGATCGTCATGCCCGCGGGCTACCAGACCGGGCGCCACTACCACGACACCCAGGAGGAGCTGTACTTCGTGCACCGCGGCACGATCGAGATGGAGTTCGGCGACGGCACCGTGCACCGTCTCGGCGAGGGGGGCTTCGCGCGCGTCGACGCCCCCACCGTGCGCCGCGTGCGCAACGTCGGCGAGGGCGATGCGATCTACCTGTGCGCCGGTGGCAAGGATGGCTACGTCGGGCGCGACGGGCGCCTGCCGGAGGGCGAGGAGCGCGTCAGCGCCGTCGGTGGCCCTCCCGGCGCGGCTGGGGCGGGGCCGATCGACCAGGGTTGAGCGGGCTTTGGACGCACCCGCAATGCCTCGCCTCGGGCTCCACGAGCGCAGGGGATGCATATGCCTTTTTGGACGGCGTATGACGATCAGTTTGCCGATTTTCAATGTGCGCCCAATTGCCCACCGGCCGATCAGTCCAGCAGCCCGCGGACGTAGCGCTGGTTCTGCTGCCCGAGCAACGTCGTCGTCGGCCGGATCCCAAGCGCGTTGTCCAACCCCGTGGCGAGCGGCATCCATGTGAGCAGCAGGTAGGCCCCGAACGTCAGGGCCGTGGTGCGCAGCGCGCGCGAGCGCGACAGCGCCGCCAGCGGCAGCACCCACAGCACGTACCATGGCAGCACCCAGCTCAACGTCAGCAGCAGTGCCATCGTCGCCCAGCCGGACGCCGTCAGCGCATCCCGCCGGCGCCATGCCAGCACGCTGCAGCCGATCACAGCTGCCACCAGCACCACGCTGAGCAGGTTACGCAGCGTTTCCGTCTCCCCGCCCTGGCCCAGCACGAGGCCGAGCAGGTTGGGCAGGCCCATCGGGATCACCAGGCGGCCCTGGGCGCCGAGGTCGGGTAGGTGCAGCCCAAACGCGACCACCGCGCACACCCCCAGCACGATTCCGCCTACGATCAACCCCACCACCACCTGCACCAGCCGGCGGGGCGCTCTGAGCAGGGCCGCCAGGATCACCGGGAGGAGGATCGCAGCCGAGGCCTTCAGCGCGATCGCCGCCGCCAGCGCCACCCCGGCCGCCAGTTCCGGCGCCGCCGGCGGCCAGAGCCAAGCGCGCACCCGCCCCCACAGCACGCGGCCTGCGGGCGGGAAGGTCTCAGAGCGATCGATCCCGGCGGCCAGCGCAGCCAGAGGATCTCCGGGCGCACCGGCGGTCGAGGCCGACACGGACGGGGCCGGCGTGGATGGGAACTCCGGAGAGATTCCCGGAGCACGCGCGCGCAGCAACAGGTAGAAGGCGAGCACGATGCAGAACATCATGAAGAAGTCGTTGTGGTCCCCCCCCAGACCCCACACGAGGATCAGCGGGTTGAGACCAACCAGCACGATCGCCGCCACCGGGTCGCGGCCGAGCAGGCGCGCGCACCGCCACACCAGCAGGATCGTGGCGAGGCTGAGCACCATCAACAGGCCCTTGAAGGTCCACAGCGAGCCCGCAAGGCCGAGCGGCACCACCGCGTAGGTGATCAGCGTGAAGAGCGGGCCGTAGGGGGTCAGCAGCTGATGCCAGTTGCTGAGCGCGTAGCTGGGGTCGCTGTGGGGGCCGAGGGCGGGGATCGTGGTGTAGGGGTTCAGGCCGTGCAGCATCCCCATACGCCCGTAGTTCATGTAGTTGAACACGTCGGTCAAGGACAGCGGCGGCGAGAGCAGCAGGCTCAGGTGAACCCCGACGATCGTCGCGATCGCCCAGCGCGCCCGCAGCAACGGCACATACCTGAGGCCCACCACGTAGGCCACGTACATCGTCACCAGCGCCACGGTCAGCAGCGACTTGGTTGCGCGCGGACTGCGCGTGAACCAAGGCCACAAACCGCCTAGCGGCCCGGCCAGCCAGTGGGGGAAGAAACCGTAGTGGGAAGGCGAGGAGAGGAAGCTGGGGCGGTCGGCGGCGGCGAGCACGATCAGCAGGACACACGTGCCGATCCAGATCAGAACCGACGCTCCGATCGCCGCCTCTCTGCGTGTGCGCCCGCGCGCGTCGATGCGCCCGTCCTGCGCGACACTCTGCTTCCCCGCGGACGCATCCCTGCGCTCCAGGGCGGCGGGTTCGTGGAGCAGCGAGTCCCGCAGGGGAAATGTGGTCGCGTCGGTCGACATACCAGAGGGGGGCCCGGTAACGACCCGGACCCCCCCAAGGTTACTGCTCTATGTCGATGATCTGACGATCCCCGTCTCGCGAACTGCACCCATCAGGGCGCGGCCCGCGAACGACCGTCAGACCGACGACCTCGCGACTAAATAGCCTGGACGTTGACGGCCTTCGGTCCCTTGTCGCCCTGCTCCGGGTCGTAGGACACCTTGGCGCCCTCCTGGAGCGAGCGGTAGCCCTCGCCGTTGATTCCGGTGTGGTGGACGAACAGATCCTTGTCCCCGTCATCCGGGGTGATGAATCCGAATCCCTTGTCGTCGCTAAACCACTTCACTGTGCCAGTAGGCATGTGACATTCCTCCACGATTCGTGCGTGCTGCTGCGCGGAGGATGCTGCGAAGAGCTTCGACCTGCGAGAGCTTGCACTGCTTTACGCCGGTTATTTGCCCGGCCCAATCGGTCACGACGGTAGCAGGTAGCGAAGCGGATGTGTTCCCCAAATGTTGACGTGGCTAGGGTGGGTCGATGAGCCCCTACCGCAGCGCCTCCGCCCCGGCGATGCTCACGTCGCTGATCGGCGAGGCCGCGGAGCGGTGCCTGAGCGCCGTGCAGGCGGTGGAGCGCATGCGACTGTGGGACCCAAGCTCCTCGGCTGCGCCGGTGGGGGGACAGCCGCGCGTGTTCCTCAACATGGCGTGCACCGCGGATGGGCGTGCCACTCTGGAGGGACGCTCCGGGCCGATCGGCAACCGCGCCGACAAAGAGCTCTTCCTCGCGCTGCGCACCGCTGTCGACGCGGTGCTGGTCGGCGCCGGTACAGCGCGCACCGAGCGCTACCGCCAGCTGGTGAAAGCCGAGTCGCAGCGGCGCCTGCGCCTGGAGCGAGGGCTGGCGGCGGAACCGCTCGCCTGCATCGTCTCCGCCAACCTCGCGCTCTCCGCCGAGAGCGTCCCGCTGCTCGGTGAACCCGACGCGCGAGTCGTGATCCTCACGCCCTCCGCCGCGGGCTTGCTGCCGGCCGCAGACGCGAGCGGAGCTGCCGCCCCCGACGCGCGGGCGACTCCCGGCGGACACGCCACCGCCCCACAGCAGGACCCCCCGGCAGAACTGGCCGCTCCGGTCGAGTACGTACGCACGGCCCGCGAAGGGCAGCTCGATCTGCGGGCCGCGCTCACCGAGCTGCACACCCGGTGGGGTGTGCGTACCGTGATGTGCGAGGGGGGTCCTCACCTGAATGGGGCACTGCTGGCCGCCGGTGCGGTGGATGAGCTGTTTCTCACGCTGGCACCCAAGCTCGGCGGAGGTTCCGACCCGCAGGCATCGCTGCGGATCGTGTGCGGGCCGGAACTCGACCCACCCGTGGAGCTCGAGCTGCGCGAGGCGCTCGAGAGCGAGGGGTGCCTGCTGCTGCGCTACGGCGTGGGGGGAGATCGTGGAGCCCGCGCGCCCGCGCGGTAGCCGGCGACACTCGCCTGCTTCTCGCCCTGCCTCCCGCCCTGCCTCTCGCTCTGCCTCTCGTCCGGCCTCTCGCTCTGCCTCTCGTCCGGCCTCTCGCTCTGCCTCTCGTCCGGCCTCTCGCTCTGCCTCTCGTCCGGCCTCTCAGATGCGTCCGCGGTCGGCGGCTCCTGCGGATTGCCGCGCACACCCGCGGCTCGTGAGCGGCGCGCGCCGATGCGGCCCCTGCCAGTGTGAAGCGCCACGTTGAGCACCACGCTGTTGGGCACCAGCACCGAGCCCTCGTCGGTGGCAAACGTGGTGTAGAGCAGCCCGAGCGAGCTGACGACCCCCTCCAGCTGCCCCGCGAGCGGGCCGCCCTGCAGGCGCACGTGGTCGCCCACACGGAACGGACCGGCGCTGAGCAACACGGTTCCCGCGATCAGGTTGCCGAGCGTCTGCTGTGCGGCCAGCCCCAGCACCACCGCCGTGAACGCCCCGCCGAGCGCCAGCGTACGTTCTTCGACGCCCGCGACCCTCAACCCGACGATCAGCGCCACCACGATCGTCACCAGCCGGATCAGGAAGCCGACCGTTCCCGCGGTGGCGGGGTCCATCCGCCGGAAAAGCGCCGGGGCAAGCGCGCGGCCGGCGTCGCGCGCCACCCCCCATCCGAGGATCAGCAGCACGATCACGGTGGCGATCTGCACCGCGCTGTCGGCCCCTGGCGTCTTTGCCCTGCTGAGGCCGAATAGGGAAGCGCGATGGTCGTAGAGCACGATGACCGCCACGAACAGCACCGCCAGCACAACCCCCTCGACCCGTGCGCGTTTGAGCGCGTGTGGGCCGACCTGTTCCTCGAGTCCCGCCTCGCGCCACGCCTGGCTGCGGGTCTCGAACATGCGCGGCGGGGTCTTCGGCAGTGGTGGGGTGCGCGGCATCGGTCTCATCAGCGTATCCGTGGCTCACAGCGGCATCGGCACCACTGCAAGCCTGCCTCCCTTACCAGCACCTCGCTGCTACGCGCGAAGTCGGCGGCTACCGCCAGCCCGTCCACCGCGCGTGCGGCCGAAACGCGCCGAGGAGCTCTGCGCGCCGCTTACACAGCGCGCTACCCCTCCCCCTCCCCCTCCCCCTTTTCCCTTCCTCCTCAAACCACGAACGCGACCGTGCAGATCGTGCCGAAGGCGATGCAGTAGATCCCGAACGGGCTCAGCCGATTGGTCTCGAAGAACCTGAGCAGGAACTTCACCGCCAGAAACGTCGTGGCGGCCGCACAGAGGCCGGCGACGAGCGCGGGGCCACGAACGCCGTTGCCCTGCGAACCGAGCAGTTCGGGCAGCTTCAGCGCGGCGGCAGCGAGGATCACGGGGGTGGCGAGCAGGAAGGAGTAGCGAGCGGCGTCCTCGTTGGAGAGCCCCGCGACCAGGCCACCCCCCATCGCGAAGCCCGAGCGCGAGATGCCCGGGATCAGCGCGGCGGCCTGTGAGGTGCCGATCGCGATCGCCTGGCGCCAGCTGAGCTTGGCGATGCGGGCGTCGCCGTCGCCGAGGTAGTCGCCGGACTTGGGGGGGCGTTTGCGCAGCCGCTCGAAGATCAGCAGCGCGATCCCGTTGACGATCAGAAAGGCGGCGGCGATCGTCGCAGAGGCGAACAGTTTGCGCAGCGATTCCTGCAGCGCCAGCCCGAGGATGCCGGCGGGCACTGTGCCCACGATCAGCAGCCAGCCGAGGCGTGCGTAGACGTCATCGTCGCGAATCTTGCGCACCCGCAGCGAGCGCAGGATGCCGCCGACGATCTTCATCCAGTCGCGCACGAAGAACAGCAACAGCGTGAGCGCCGTGGCGAAGTGCGTGGCAACGAGGAAGGTGAGGAAGAACTTGTCGTTCTGGTGGATGTCCCAGCCGAGCAGTCGCGGCAGCACCACCGCATGCCCGAGGCTGGAGATCGGAAAGGGCTCGGCGATCCCCTGCGTGAGGCCGAGAACGATCGCCTGGAAGTAGGAGATCGGATGGTGCACGCGCGAGAGCTTAGGGCGCGTAGCGGCGGGGCGCGTGCACCCTCGAGCTTGCACCCTCGAGCTTCACGTTACCGTGGTCACCTGAAGATTTGTGGGCGCACGACCGGCGGCCGCAAGAAGAAGTTTGATACTGTGCTAGAGTAGTAGGACATTGCGGAGGTATGGAGCGCGATGACTCGCAGAGGGACTGAAGCACGAAGCCCAAACCCCGGGTTCCGGCCCGCGATCACGGCGGGGGCCGCGTGCACCCTCGCGGCGATCCTGACGATCTGCGCGGCGTTGGTAGCGCCCGTGCGGGTGAGTGCTTCCGGCGCAGCGCGACTCGTAGCGGCGCCGGAAGCAACTTCCTCCGCCAAGCCGGAAGCAACTTCCTTCGCCAACCTTCTCGCAGCCGCGCCGGCAGCAACCTCCGCCACCCTCACACCCACGCTCTCGCCAAACCGACCGGGCGCCAGCGGTGCGCTGACGCTTGCGGTCGAGTACACGGGCGGGGTGCTGGGGGTGCCCCCGCCGGTGCGCCGCTCGGTGCTGAGCCTGCCCCCGGGGCTAACGCTTAACGTGCCGAGCCTGCGCAGCTGCAGTGCGGCGCAACTGGAGGCCCACGGCCCCGACAGCTGCCCGCCGCAGTCGCTGATCGGGCGGGGACACGCGCTGGCGGAGGCGCTCGCAGGATCGGAAGTGATCTCCGAGGAGGCCGTACTGTGGGCCTTCATCGGGCCGCCGCAAGGCAACACCCCAACGCTCGAGCTGGTCGGCGAAGGCTCCACCCCGGTGCCGGCGCAGGTGGTGATCACCGGGACCGTGGCACCTGGTCGCGCTCCGTACGGGGAAGAGCTCACGATCCCGATCCCCCCGATCCCCTCGCTGCCGGGGGTGTCGGAAACCTCGCTGGCCAACCTCACCCTCACGCTCGGCACGCCCGGGCCGCACAAGGCACGCGGCGCCAACACGGTGCTGGTGCCACGTTGCCCGGCCGGCGGGTGGCCGTTCGCCGCGGCGTTCACCTATGCCAATGGCTCGAGTGGCAGCATCCTCACCAGGGAGCCCTGCCCGGCGAAGATCAAGCGTCGCGCCACCAGAACCAAGCCGCGTGCGGCGGGTGGCCACCCCGCCGGCGCCAAGGCTCACCAGGCGCGCGCCGCCACCGCCGCCAGCTCCCGAGCGCCAGCTCCGCGAGCGCGAAACGCCCGAACCGTCTCCCTGCACGAGACCGGCAATCTGCGCCTCACCAGCAAACGCGGCTTCACCCTCAACGAGCAGGGCTCGGCGACGGGCACGCTCAGCGGCACGATTCACGTGCGTCTGACGATCGTCTCCAGCAGCCACGTGAAGGCCGAAGTGAGCATCTCCCGCAACGGCGGCTCGATCTCGGGCGAGGCGATAGCGGGCTATCACCGCTCCCGCGAGAGCGCGAGCTTCTCCGGCTCGCTGTCGGTGAGCGGCGGTACCGGCAGCTACACGCACGCCCACGGTTCGGGCCTCAGCTTCGGCGGCACGATCCAGAACTCCAACGACGCGATCGCCGTGCACCTGAGCGGCCCAATCTCGGACTGACGTGGATTGGCGGTGGTGTGCGAAACCACGAACACACCCCGGAGGCAGCGAGCGAGCGCTCCACCCCACCCACCGCGCGTGTAAGGAGCGGCGATGCTGGAGCTGCGTGACCTCGTCAAGCACTACCCCGCGATCGGCGGGGAAACCGTGCGCGCGGTGGACGGCGTGTCGCTGCGCGTGGAGCCCGGCGAGATGGTGGCGCTGTACGGGCCGAGCGGGTCGGGGAAGACGACGCTGCTGCTGATGGTCGCCACGCTGCTCGCCCCCACGTCGGGCACGGTGCTGATCGGCGGGCGCGACATCTCCTCGCTGAGCGAGCGCGAGGCATCGCGCTTCCGGCTCACCGAACTGGGCTTCATCCGCCAGAACTTCGACCTGCTGCCGGGCGTCAGCGCGATCGACAACGCGGTGCTGAAGCTGCTGAAGACCCATCGCTGGAGCGCGGCGCAGCGCGAGGTCGCGCCGCTGCTGGAACAGCTGGGGCTGGGCGAGCGGCTGCGCCACCGCGCAGAGACGCTCTCGATGGGCGAGCGCCAGCGGGTGATGATCGCCCGGGCGCTCTCGACCCAGCCCAGCCTGCTGCTCGCCGACGAGCCGACGGGCAGTCTCGACACGCAGCGCGGGCGCGAAGTGCTGGAGCTGTTGCGGGGGCTGTGCCGCGAGCGGGGCGTGGCCGTCGTGCTGGTCAGCCACGACCCGATGGCCGCCGAGTACGCCGACCGCGTGCTCGCGCTGCGCGACGGGCGGCTCGGCGCCCACACGGCCGAGCAGGTGTACGTGTGAGACCGCCCGCCACGCAGCCCCACCGCCCGTGCCCCCGCGCTCATCCGAGCGAGCGGGTAGCCGTGTGAGGCCGGCGAACGTCCTGCGCCTGTACCGCGTGCGTCTGCGCGCGCGCCTTGCGCAGGAGTGCCTGGCGGTGCTCGGGATCGCCGCGGGGGTGGCGCTGCTGTTCGCCTCGCAGGTGTCGAGCTCCAGCCTGCAGAGCTCGGTGGGGGAGCTCACGCACGGAATCGCCGGCGACGCGACGCTGCAGCTGCTGGCGCGCGACCCGCAGGGCTTCCCGCAGAGCATGCTGGCGCGAGTGCGCGGGATCCCCGGTGTGCGCACAGCGGCACCGCTACTGGAAGCCAACGCCAACACCTACGGGCCAAGAGGCAGCGAGTCGGTGGAGCTGGTGGGCGCCGACTCCACCCTCGCCAAGCTCGGCGGCACGCTGGTGCGCCACGCCGAACTGACGCCCTTTGGCGGGGTCGGCGCGATCGTGCTGCCCGCTCCGCTCGCCAAAGCGATCGGCGTGACCCAATTCGGCCAGGAAGCGACCTTCCAGCTCGCCGGGCACACCGCCTCGGCGCCGCTGTACGCGCAGCTGCACGCACGCCAGATCGGCGCGCTGATCGAAACCCCGGTGGCACTGGCACCGCTGGCCTTCGCGCAGGAACTCGCCGGCGTGGGCGCTCGTGTGAGCCGCATCCTCGTGCAGCCGGCGCCTGGCTCCGAAGCGCGCGTGCGAGCGGCCCTCGAGCGGCTCGCCGCGGGCCGGCTGAACGTCGAGCCGATCGGCTACGACGAGACGCTGTTCGCAAAGGCCGCGGCGGCGAGCAACCAGTCCACGGCGCTGTTCGCGGCGATCAGCGCGCTCGTGGGGTTCCTGTTCGCGTTCAACGCGATGCTGCTCACGGTGCCGCAGCGGCGGCGTCTGATCGCCGACCTGCGCCGCGACGGGTACACCCCGCTCACGGTGATCGCGGTGCTGATGCTGGACGCGCTCGTGCTGGGGGTGTTCGCGTGCGCGCTCGGATTGGCGCTCGGCGAGGAGCTCTCGATCCACCTGTTCCACTCCAATCCCGCGTTCCTCTCGCTGGCGTTTGCGCTGGGCTCGGCGCGCGAAGTGAGCTGGCAGAGCGTCGCGCTCGCCGCGGGCGGGGGGATGGTGGCCGCGATCGTGGCGGTGATGAGCCCTTTGCGCGACATCCTCTCCAAGGACCCGCTGGCGGCAATCGCCGATCCCGCCGGCGCTCCGGGCACCGCGCGCGCGGGCTTGCGGCGAGCGTCCCTGCTCCCCCTCGCCGGCCTGGCGTGCCTCGCGGGCGCCACCGCGATCCTGCTGGCCGCGCCGGACGCGGCGCTGCCGGGGATGGTGCTGCTGTTCGGCGCGCTGCTGCTCGAGCTGCCGCTCGCGCTCAGCGCGACGCTTGCGGTCGTCAAGCGGCTGGCGGGCAGGATCACAAGCCCCGTCGCGCACATCGCGACGATGGAGCTGCGCGCGGCCCGCGCGCGGGCGATGGCGATCGCGGCGACCGGCGCGGTCGCGGTGTTCGGCAGCGTCGCGATCCAGGGCGCCCACGGCGACCTGCTGAGGGGCCTCGAAGGCGCGGCGCGCGACATGAACGCCTTCACCGACGTGTGGGTGGCGCCGGCAGGCTCTTACAACCTCCTGCAGACCGCGCCGTTCAAGCCGACGTTGCAATCCCGGCTGCAGCGCCTGCCGGGTGTGCGCGCGGTGGGTCTCTACCGCAGCGGGCTGCTCGACTACGGCGAGCGCCGGGTGCTGGTGATCGCCCCGCCTCGCGACGCGACGCCGCTGCTGCCCGCCGATCAGCTCGTGCAGGGCGACTCCCGGGAGGCGAGCAAACGTCTGCGCGCCGGCGGCTGGGTGGTGCTGTCGCGAGCGCTTGCCGAAGAACACCACCTGCACATCGGCGAGGCCTTTACGCTGCCGAGCCCCGACCCACAGACGTTCCGCGTCGCGGCGCTCTCCACCAACCTCAGCTGGGAGCCGGGCGCGATCGTGATGAACGCCTCCGACTACGCGCGCGCTTGGGGCAGCGGGGACGCGACCGCCTACGCCGTCTCGCTCGACCCCGGCGTCACGCCCAGCCAGGGAGCCCGCGAGATCGAACGCGCGCTGGCGGGAGGGCCGGGACCGAATCGGTCCGGGCTGGCGGTGCAGACGGCGCGCCAGCACGCCGCCGAGCAGAGCTCGCTCAGCCGCCAGGCGCTCGCGCGCCTCACCCAGATCGCGGCGCTGATCCCGCTCGCCGCGGTGCTCGCGATGGCGGCGGCGATGGGCGCACTGGTGTGGCAGCGCCGCCCGCGCCTGGCGAAGCTCAAGCTGGAGGGGTTGGCGCGCGCCGAACTGTGGCGCACGATCCTGCTGGAGAGCCTGCTGCTGGTGGGGGTGGGCTGTTTGACGGGGGCGCTGTTCGGCCTCTACGGCCAGCAGTTGGCCGACCGCGCGCTCGCCGAAGCGATCAACTTTCCCGTGGTGCACTCGGTCACGGCGCTGGCGGGCCTGGAGAGTCTCGCGCTGGTGAGCGCCACCGCGCTTGCGATCCTCGCCCTCCCCGGCTACATCGCCGCCTGCGTGCCGGCGGCGATGGCGTTGCAGGACTGACGGCACGTTCACCAACTGGTCACAACCTGATTCCCGGCTCGTTACAAAAACCCGCAATTTGCGGCCGAATCTTGTTGGTATGGACGCGCCGATCGTCGAGGAGCAGGCAGGGGTACGGTCGAGGCGCATCGACGAGCAGGTGAGTCGCGTCGATCTGCACTGTCACTCATCGGCCTCGGAGGTGTCGCGGCTGGGGGTTCAGCGCGCGATGGGGCTGCCCGAGTGCGCCACGCCGCCGGAGGAGGTTTACACGCTGGCGAAGCTGCGCGGGATGGACTTCGTGACGATCACCGACCACGACACGATCGATGGGGTGCTGGCGATCGCCGACCGGCCCGACGTGTTCGTCTCGGAGGAGCTGACCGCCCACTTCCGCGGCGAGCGCCAGGCGGTGCACGTGCTCTGCTACGGGATCACGCCGGAGGATCACGAGTGGCTGCAGGGCCACAACCACGACGTGGAGGCGTGCGCCGAGTACATGCGCGAGCGCGAGATCGTGTGCGCGCTCGCGCATCCCTACTACACCGTAGCCGCCCCGCTATTGCCCCGCCACCGCCGCCGCCTGGTGGAGATGTTCGCGATCTGGGAGATGCGCAACGGTGCTCGCGCACGCGAGCTCAACCACCCGGCGGCGATCTACATTGCCACGCACGACGGGATTGGGATCGGCGGCAGCGACGATCACGCGGGGGTGGACATCGGCAGAACGTTCACGGAGACGCCGCCGGCCGACTCGCCCGCCGAGCTGCTGGCCCATCTGCACGCCGGGCGAACCCATGCGCGCGGCGAGCAGGGCAGCGCCGCCAAGTGGGCACACGCCGCAATCGCGCTCGCCGCCCGCTCGCTTGGAGCCGCGGGGGATCGGCCTGACGCAGAAGGGGGACCAGATCCCCGCATGGTGATGCGCATGGCGGAGCGCCTGTTGCGCGAGGGCGACGCCCGCCACGGGCCGACCGGCAGCGACCTCACACCGGACGATGCGCGCCAGCTGCTGCGCGCGTGGCTGGCTGCGGTCGACCTGTCCGAGAGCGAACTGCTCGCCCACATGCAGGCGGAGGGCTTCAGCCACTCCGCGCTTTACCGCCGCGCCTGCCGCGCGCACGAGCGCAAGCTGGGCAGCGCTGTGGAATCGGTGGCGCACGCGATCGAAGCGGGCGGCAGCGTCGATCTCTCCGCTGCCGCCACCGCGGTGTTCGAGGGCTGCATCGCGGCGATCCCCTACGCGCCCGCCGCCGCCTTCCTCGGGGCGGAGAAGGCGAAGCTCGACTCGCGCGAGGGCGAGACACAGCGGGTGGCGGTGATGGCCGACGGAATCGCCTCCACGCATGGGGTGTCGCGCACGATCGAGGAGATCCGCGCGCGCGGCGTGCGGGGGTACGAGATCGAGGTGATCGGCACCGACCCCGGCGTGGACCGGCGACTATCGGCGGTGGCGGAGCTCGACGTGCCGCTCTACCCGGGTTTGCGGATCGGCGTGCCGGGGCTGCCCGCCGCCGTGGAGACCCTCACCGAGGGGGCGTTCGACGCTATCCACGTGTGCTCGCCCGGGCCGGTGGGCATCGCCGGCGCACTGGTGGCGCGCGGTCTCGGGATGCCGCTGATCGGCAGCTACCACACCGAGCTCACCGCCTACGCCGCGCTGCGCTCGGGCGACCCGCACCTCGCGCAGGCGATGGATCTCGCCGTGCGCACGCTGTATGGGGCGTGCGACCTGGTGCTCTCCCCCTCTCCCTCCTCCGACGAGACGCTCGAGCAGCTCGGGATCCCGGCGTCGCGGATTGCCCGCTGGGATCGCGGCGTGGACTGCTCGCGTTTCGATCCCTCCTTACGCGGCGAGCGCCCACTGCCGGGCGAGCTCAACGTCCTCTACAGCGGACGCATCACGCGCGAGAAGGGCGCCGACCTGCTCGCCGACGCCTTCCTCGACGCGCGCGAGCGCGATCCGCGGCTGCACCTCGTGCTGGCCGGCGGCGGCCCCGAGGAGGGGCGTCTGCGCGAACGCCTCGGCGAGCACGCCACCTTCCTCGGTTGGCAGGAGGGCGCGGAGCTGGCGAAGGTGTATGCGAGCGCGGACATCTTCCTGTTCCCCAGTGCCACCGACACGTTCGGCCAGGTGATCCTCGAGGCGCACGCCTCCGGCCTGCCGGTCGTCGCGGTCGCCGCCGGAGGGCCGGCATCGCTGATCGAGCACCGGGTCAGCGGCCTGCTGTGCGAGCCCTGCGCCGACGCGCTTGCCGAGGGAGTGCTGGAGCTGGCCGGCTCGCCGCTGCTGCGCCGGCGGTTGGCGGCAGTAGCGCTCACGGGCGTGCGCCGGCGCACTTGGGAGGGTGCGCTGGAGCGCCTCGCCGAGGGCTACCGCCGCGTGCTCGACGGAGCGCCTCGCAGCGCGGCCGGCAGCCCGGGGGCGCGCCGTGCTGCCTGAGCGTACGATCGCGGTAGCGCTGCACGACGTCGAGCCGGCCACGTTCGAGCGCTGCATGGAGATCCGGACCTGGCTCGATGAGCGCGGCGTGGAGCGCGTGACGCTGCTGGTGATCCCCGCGCGCGACCTGCACCCGGTAGGCGAGCGTTCACCAGCACTGGTCGACTGGCTGGCCGCCCGCCGCCGCCTCGGCGACGCGATCGCCCAGCACGGCTTCCAACACGAGCAGCTGCGCCGCCCGAGCCTGTCCCACCGCGTCTCGGCCCCAGCGCGGGGCAGCCGCGCGGCGGAGTTCGCCGGGCTCGGCGACGAGGAGACCCGTCGCGCCGTGGACGCCGGCTGGCGGCTGCTCAAGCTCGCGGGGATCGAGCCCGACGGGTTCGTGGCTCCCGCCTACGCCTACACGCCCGCGCTGCGCCGCGCGGCGAGCGCCCGCTTCCGTTGGTGGGCCTCCCTGCTGAGCCTGCACGGCACCGCCGCGGAGCCTGCCGAGGGCCTGTCGATCCCCGCCACCAGCCGACTCCTCGCCACCCGACCCCGCCGACTGCTCCCCGCCTGGGGCCCGCGCTCGATCCGCGCGGGCGCTTTGCTGGCGGGGGACACCCTGCGCCTGGACCTTTCCCCAACACATCTCGAACATCCCCACCAGTTGCAAGCGTTGGAGCGAACGCTCGCGCGCGTCGCCCGCCGCCGGCTGCCCGTTACCTATGACGAATTGGCGGAGGCGCCGCTCCAGGCGGAGAACACCGAGGCTTCCAGCGAGCTGAGGCCCCGCGTCGCGGCGTAACCGAGCGGCGGGAGCCCGAACAGGTTCTCGATCGTGCGCAGCAGCGAGAAGTCGTTGAAGGGTTCCTGGTCGAAGGTGGCGGCCTTGACGAAGGGCGAGATCAACAGCGCCCCCACCTGGCCGCCGCCTTTGGGCGGAAGGTTGATCGCGGGCGTGCTCGCCGCGGGTGTCGTCGCGACGGGCGTCGTGGTGGCCGGGGAGATTGGCGATGTGGTTGTTGTCGCCGGTGCGGTCGTGGTAGGTGCTCCCGCGGCTGGTGTCGTGGCGCTTGAGGTTGTTGGCGTGGTGGGTGTGGTTGTGGCCGCGTCGGTCGTGGCCGCGTCGGTTGTGCCCGCCGGCGGGGTGCCCGCCGGAGGGGTGGCCACCGCCGGGGCGGGGAAGCGCGGCTGCATGCAGCATGAACTGGAGTCGGCGTACTCCCCGGTGGTGGGCGCCTGATCGGTGGTGATGATCAGCAGGCCGCCTTTGTGGTAGGCGGGAGAGGCGAGGATCTCGGGGACGACGCGGCGCAGGAACGTTTCGGCGGCGGGCAGCCCACTCGGCGCGCCGGGCGCGCACGGGGTGGGGCGCCCGTCGTGGCAGAGGTCGGGCACGATGTAGGAAAGCGCCGGCGTGCTCTTGGCACTCTTCAGATCGCCCGCCAGCCCTTCGATGCCGACGTCGTCGTGGGTGCATTCGGGCGAGTGCAGCACACCGTCGAAGTAGCTGAAGGGGTCGCGGAAGGTGGCGAACGTGTCCCCCTGTGGCGCCTGCGAGGTTGGGTCGGCGGCGCCGAATTCGGGGTGCCAGCACGCGATCGCCTTGGGCGCGACGGCACCGGAAGCCCCGCTTGTCCCGGGCGCGCCGGCTTCGGAGGACCCGCTCGCCCCAGGCGCGGCGGCGCCACCTGATACATCGCCGAGCCCTTCGGCATACACCCTCCAGGTGAGCCCCTTCGCGGTGAGCTGTTCGCCGACGGTTTGGGCTTCCTTGGGATAGATGCAGCCCTGCCCCGTGTACTGCCCCTTGCTGTTGGCCTGCCCCGGGACGATGTCGCTGAAGGTCGGGCAGTCGGCTGCCGTCTGCGGCGTCGGCCCGAGCCCGCTGATCAGGGCAACCTCGTTGGCGAGCTCTTCGTGGGCGACGCCGTAGAAGCGCACCAGCAGCTCGCCCTGGTGCTCGAGCGTGTGCGCGATGTAGGGCGCGGGCGATTCCGGCCCGAAGGTTTGCGCGTAGGCCTGGTCGGCGAGCACGATCAGGAAGACGTGCTTCACCGGCGGCAACTTTGGCGCTTGCCCTTTCGACCCGGAGCCGGAGCCTTTCGAGCCGCCTTTGCCCGAGTGCTTGTGGCTTTCGCCTGAGGGTAGGCTCGCTTCTTCCGAGGAGGGACTCGGTTCTGCGGTGGAGCTCGAAGGCGACGCTTCCGGCGTGGGCGCTGCTTCGGCCGGCGGAGGCGCGGCGGCGAGCTGGGTGCTCGCCGCAGGCGCGGGCACCAGCAGCGTGAGCGGCCCGCGGCGCAGAGCCCCCAGAGCACCGGAGGGGTCGTTGGAGGCCGCGGCGCCCGTGATCGTCCCGAAGCCAAGCATCGCCAGGGTGAGCACGGCGGCCGTGAGTGGACTGGGAAGCCCGCTCGCCCGCTCGCCCGCCAGTCCGCCCGCTAGCCAGCCAGCCAGCCCATCCGCCCACCCGCCTCGCGAGCGCCGCGGCACGGGAGAGGGCGCCACCGGCGCCTGCCCGCCGGAGCCCAAACCCTCGAGGATCCGCTCCAGCGCGGCTGGCCGCGGTCCGTTGCGAGCACCGCAGCCGAGGCAGTAGCGCTGGTCGCCGGCCAGCGGCGAGCCGCACTCCGAGCAGGCGTCCGGGGGTTGCGCGGGCACAGGGGAATCCCCACTCACGGGCGACGCTCTCAGCTGACTGGCGTGCTTGGGGGCAGCACCAGTGTCTGCTCCTCAGACCGCTCTTCGCCGGCGGCCGGCGCAGCCGGCGCGCCCGCGGACCCATCGCCGGCCGGGGCGCCCGAGGAGGAGCCGTTGGCCGCGCTCGGAACGCGCTCCATCAGCACCTTGCCGCACTGCCAGCAGTACAGCGCGCCGCGGCCGTGCACCGCGCCGCAATCGGGGCAGGTGCCGGTCTCCACGTGCTCACGGAGGCTGAGCACGCGCTCGAGCTCGCCGAGCTCAGCATCGCGCTCCTGCAGCTCTCCGGCGCGGCGCACGAGCACGTCGAGGCGGAAGTGATCGCGAATCGCCATCTCGTAGGCGAGGCCGCCGAGGTCCCAGTGCAGCTCGGCGACCTGCGCGAGCAGCTCATCGCGCCGGCGTTCCAGGCTGGCGCGCCCGTCGCCGCCGTCCGTGGAGCTGGGCGCGGCGGGAGCTTGTCGAGGAGCGTCCGCGTCGGGGCGCCCGCGCAGCGAGTCGAAGATGCCCATCAGCCAGTGCTCATTATGTCGAAGGCGCCCATCGGCTGGTCCTAACCACGTCAGGAGGCCCGTCAGCCCGTCGTCACAACGTTGGGAATGTTGCGCGTCTTCTGCTCCGCACTTTCGCCGCTGTTGCTCGATTTGGTTTTGCTCGAGCCGCCACCGCTATTGGAGGAGCTGCCCGAGGAAGAGCTCCCGGAGGACGATTTGGTGGAGGTGGAGGATTTGGATTTGGTTGTGGAGGACGAGCCTTTGCCACCGCCGCTCGTGGTCGATCCCGAGCCGCCGCCATTTTTGGTGCCGGCGCCGGTGGATGAGCTGGAGGAGCTTTCCGCGGGTGTCGTGACCGCCGGAGCGGCGCCGTTGCTCGTGCCCGACGACGCGGCACCGGGGGTGGCGACCGAGATCACCTGAGCCGGCGTGGTGGTGGTTTTGCCCGCGCCCGCGCGACCGATCAGCACACCGACACCCATCGCCAGCAGCAGCACCCCCACGCCGGCTACGGCGGTCGCGCCCGAGGAGCGCCCGCCCCCCGCGCCAGCGCCACCGACCGCGGCCCCGCCGCCACTAGATGGGGTCGGACCAGAGGCGGTGGCAGGCGTGAAGCGGCTCAGAAACTGGCTGCGCGCCTGCACCTGGCGCCCCCCGCACTCCAGGCAGTAGCGCTGATCGTCGGCAAGCGAAGCGCCGCAGTAAGCGCAGGCTTTCATAGGTCCCGCATCATACGGTTTCGCCCCGGCGACAAATGGTGACGATTCGGTGAACATCGGTGCCGGTACGGGGGTGACGTGAAAGACTGGCGCCTACACCGTGCGGGTGCCGTAACACATCGTTCACAAGTTTTTCACACGATCGGTAGTCCGATGCCCAGCTTTCTCGAGCCTCTCACAACTCCTAATAGCCCCGAATCTCCATTTCCCGGCTCCCAGCCGGAGGATGAGGGGCCGCGGATACAGACCTTCGGCAACCTCGAACTGCGCCCCGATGAGATGCAGGCGCTGGTGGCAGGCACGCGGGTAGGCCTCACCGTACGCGAGTTCCAGGTGCTCGCCGCGCTGGCGGGACGCGAGGATCACGTGATGCGCCGCGCGGAGATCTACCGGCAGATATGGGGCGGCGAGATGAAGCACCGCGACCGCGCGGTGGACGTGTTCGTGCGCAAGGTCCGCACCAAGCTCGCCGCGACGGCGCCCAGCTGGGCCTACATCCACACACACTTCGGGATCGGCTACCGTTTCGCGCCCGAACCAGTCTCGGGCGCGCCCGAGACCTCTGCGCTCGCGGCACAACCACAGACAGCACCCGTCCAGGCATGAGTGCCGAGGATCTCGACCGCAACCCACCCGCGGCGCGCGTGTTCACAGTGCCGAGCACGTCGCGTGCGCAATAGCCGTGATCCCCGAACCACACCACACACACCAGTCGAGAGGGGAGCGTGACCGTGACATGAGGAGATCGATCCGCCAACGGGCAGCTGCGTTCGGAGTGCTGGCGAGCCTCGCACTGGCGTTGGCGGGCGTTGCGCTGATACTGCCGCTCTCCTCGCAGGCGACCTCCAAATCCCCCAAAACCCCGAAACCGCCGAAGCTCAAACCCCCGCACGCCGCGACCGAGCGAGCGGTGCACACGGACGAAACCACCGTCCAGCTCGACGGTACAGTCAACCCTCACGGTATGGAAACCACCTGCTACTTCCAGTACGGTACTACTACCGCCTACGGCGCGCAGACGCCCACCGCCGTGGTCGGCAGCGGCACCACCGGGGCGAAGGTGAGCCAGGCGATCTCTGGGCTGCAGGGGGGCACGACCTACCACTTCCGCATCGTGGCTACCAGCTCGGCGGGCACCTCGGACGGTGTCGATCGCACCTTCGTCACCAAGCGGATTCCGCTGAAGTTTGTGATCGTGAAGGCGTCGAAGACGAGCACGTTCGGGAGCCCGTTCTTGCTGACCGGCACTCTATCCGGCGCCGGAGGGGCCGGCCACCAGGTGATGCTGCAGGCCAGCACGTTCCCCTACCTGACCGGCTTCGGCGATGTTGGCACACCGGTGAGCACCAATGCCGCCGGCGACTTCACCCTCACCTCCCCCGACCTCACGCAGACGAGCGAGCTGCGCGTGCGCACGCTCGACGCGCCGCCGATCTACAGCCAGATCGTCAAAGTGAAGATCGCGGCACTCGTTACGCTCACCGCCCGCCCGGCCGGGAAAACCGGCTACGTACGCCTCTCGGGCACCGTGGCACCCGCGGAGGTCGGCGCGCCGGTGGAGCTCCAGTGGATCAAGTCCACCGGCAAGACGGTGACGGTGGGGAGCACGGTGGTGAGGCGGGGCACCGCCCGCACCTCGCGCTTCAGCGCGGTGGTAAGGATTCGCCACAGCGGCTACTACCGCGCGCTCGTCAGGGTGAGCAACGGCAAGCAGGTGTCGGGCTCCAGCCACACCGTGATGTTGCACGCGGCGCCGGTCGTGCACAAAAAGCGCCGCGTGCACGCTCACCGTCGCCCGACGCTCCGCTCCACCTTCGCCTGACCCGCCGGGCGGGCCTGAGGAGGGCACCACAACCCATTACGGCACCGGCACCGGAGGCAAACCCTCCGGGGCCGGCGGAGTTTCAAAGAATTGTCAACGACCGACGCGCCACGGCACGAGCTTGACTGCGTAGGCATGTGTCGTCGGGGGATCCGGCACCCGAACCTGGATGGCAAGGCTCGCGTGCAGGTACCCATGGCCGGCGCGCACACGCGAGCGGCCGGCGCGGTCGAGCCGGAGCACCATGGTGACAACCCGGCCGTGGAGGATCAAGAAGCCGCTCTTTGCGAGCGTAACCGCGCGAGAGCGTCGCGCGGCGCGAGCCTGCGGAGGAAGCGTCAGCGTGAGACGCCCGCGGCAGGTAGTTGCCACCGTGCAGCGCAGCTTTACCTTAACGCGCCCGCCGGCAGTTGGTAGGCGTTTGGCGAGCAGCACCACGCCGCCGCCCACGACCTGGTAGGCGGCCACGCCCTGTTTGGGGGTGCCGGTGGCGCCGGATGAGCCGCCGCCGGCGGTCTGCGTCTGCGGGCCCGGGGTGGGGTTGCCGCCCGGCGGCGACCCGGAGGGCGTTGGTTCGGGGGCCGGGGGCTCGTTTCCGAACGCCCATGCCGCGCCCACCCATTTGCCGTCGCCGATGCCGCCAACCAGGGCGGTGTCGCCGTCACCGGAAAGCGCCACGCTCCAGCCGAATTCGCCCTTGCCGCTCTCTTCCCCGCCGCCGGCGAGCTTTTCACCCTGCTGCGCCCAGCTCGCGCCCGCGCCGGACCCGAAGCGCATGAACAGCCACGCCGCGCCCCGCTGTTCGTCGTCCTTGACGCCGCCGATCAACGCTGTGCCGCCGTCAGGGGTGAGCGCGACCGCGTCGCCGAAGGAGCCGCGGCCCACCTCGCCGGCGCCGATGAGCTTCGCGCCCTGCTGCGCCCAACTCGCGCCCGCACCGGAACCGGAGCGCGCGAACACCCACGCCGCGCCGTCATCGGAGTCGTCGTGGTAGCCGCCGATAAGCGCGGTGTCGCCTTCGGCGGAGAGCGCCACGCTCTGGCCGAACTCGCCTTCGCCTGACTCTTCCCCACCGCCGGTGAGCTTTGCGCTCTGCTGCGCCCAGCTCGCGCCTGCGCCGGAGCCCGTACGCGTGAACACCCACGCCGCGCCGATGCCGCCGTCGTCTTTGCGCCCGCCGATCAGCGCAGTGTCGCCTTCGGCGGAGAGCGCCACGCTCCAGCCGAACTCGCCTTCGCCGCTCTCTTCCCCTCCTGTGAGCTTCGCGCCTTGCTGTTCCCAGGTGGCGCTCACGCCGGCGCCCGAGCGTTCGAACACCCACGCGGCGCCGGTGTCGCTGTGGTCGACGTAGCCGCCGATCAGCGCGGTGTCGCCATCCGCGGAGAGCGCCACGCTCTGGCCAAACCAACCGTTGCCGCTCTCCCCGGCGCCCGTCAGCTTCGCCTGCTGCATCCACGTAGAGCCCGAGCGAGTGAACACCCACGCGGCGCCCCCACTGCCACCGTTGGGTGCGCCGATCAGCGCGGTGTTGCCGTCGGCGGAGAGCGCCACGCCGCGCCCAAAGCGACCCGCCCCGCTCTCTTCATCGCCGCCGACGAGCTTCGCCTGCCGCGTCCAGGTCGAGCCGGTGCGCGTGAACACCCACACCGCGCCCACTTCCCCGCTGTCGCGCGGCGCGCCAACCAGGGCGGTGTTGCCGTCGGCGGAGAGCGCCACGCTGCGCCCAAAGCGACCCGCCCCGCTCTCTTCTTCACCGCCGACGAGCTTCGGGCCCTGTTGGAACAGCGAGGCCGAGCCATTGGCCAGGCCGTCGGGGATGGCAGCGCCGAGCAGCAGCAGCAACGCGAGCAGCGCAACCGCCGGCGCGCCGCGCCTCAGCTGAGGTTTGATTGGGAGCATTGGGTGCCCTATCTAACTCCACCAACGCGCCCGTACTCCAACGCTTCACTAGATGTTCACAGCCGGCAAGCAGGCGCAGCCCAGGCTCGTGCAATGCTGGCAACCAATGGCCACCCCCGCGTGCTGATGCTCGGGATGGGCTGGTTTCCCTCGACGGTGGGCGGCCTGGACCGCTACTACCGCGCGCTGTTCGAGCAGCTTCCCGAGGCGAGCGGCGTCGTGATCGGCCCGGCCGAGGGCGCGCCCGCCGCGATCGCCGCCGCGTCGCGCCACGACCTCCCGCTCGCGCGGCGCCTCGGCTCTTTCTGGCTGGCCGCGCGGCGCGGGGCGCGCGGGGCCGAGGTGGTGGACGCACACTTCGCGCTGTACGCGGCGGCACCGCTCCTGCTCGGGCCGCGGCGGCGACCGACGGTGTTTCACTTCCACGGACCATGGGCGGATGAGAACGCGGCGGCGGGGGACTCCTCGCGCGTGAAGCGCGCGCTGCGTGCCACCTTGGAACGCAGTGTGCTGCGCCGCGCCGACGCCCATGTGGTGCTGTCGTCAGCATTCCGCAGAGTGCTGGTCGAGCGCCACCGCGTGGCGCCGTGGAAGATCGACGTGTGGGCGCCGGGCGTGGCGCTCGAGCGGTTTACTCCCGGCGACAGACCGCGGGCACGCGCACGGCTGGGCATCGACCCCGCGGCGTTCGTCGTCGTGTGCGCCCGCCGCCTGGTGGCGCGCATGGGAATCGACCTGCTGCTCGACGCGTGGAGCCAGCTCGAGCACGAGTTGCCGGAGGGCTCGCTGCTGCTGCTGATCGGCGATGGGCCGCTGCGCGAGACGTTCGCTGCGCGTGCCGCACAACCGCCCCTGGCGGGGCGGGTGCGCGTGATGGGCAGACTCTCGGACGAGGAGTTGATCGAGGCCTACCGCTGCGCCGACGTGGCGGCGGTGCCGAGCGTCGCGGTCGAGGGCTTCGGCTTGGTGGTGCTGGAGGCGGCGGCGTGCGGCACGCCCAGCATCGTCAGCGACGTGGGCGGCCTGCCGGAGGCCGCGGCGGCACTCGACCCTTCGCTGGTGGTCGCCGCCGGCGACACCGGGGCGCTCGGCGCGCGCCTGCGGACGGCGGCACACGGAGCGCTGCCCACCCGAGCCGCGACACGCAACTACGCCGAGCGCTTCGCCTGGCCGGCGGTCGCCGAACGCCACCGCGCCCTGCACCGCCGACTGGTGGCCGGCAGCCGCGAGCAGCGGTTGCGGGTCGTGTACCTCGATCACGTCGCCCGGCTGTCGGGAGGCGAGATCGCCCTGCTGCGCCTGCTACCCCATCTGCGCCGCGTGAACGCCCACGTGATCCTCGGCGAGGAGGGCCCGCTCGCCGCACGGCTGGCACAGGCGGGGATCTCGGTCGAGGTGCTGCCGATCGCCGCCGCAGCACGGGACGCGCGCAAGGACACGGTACGCCTCGGCGGTGCCTCGCCCACCGCGCTGCTGAGCACGCTCGCGTACGTGGCGCGGCTCACGCTGCGCCTGCGCCAACTGCGGCCCGACCTCGTACACACCAACTCGCTGAAGGCCGGCGTGTATGGAAGCCTCGCCGCGAAGGCCGCGGGCATCCCAGTGGTGTGGCACCTGCGCGACCGGATCGCCCCCGACTACCTGCCGCGCCCCGCGGTGCGCTTCGTACGTGGGCTCGTGGGCCGCATGGCGGACGGCGTGGTCGCCAATTCGGCGGCCACATTGGCAACGCTCGACGCCCACGACACGTCCCACCCACTCGCCACCGGCGCTCGTGATCCCAACGGGAGTCATCGCACGATCCCCAACCTGTCGATTCCCTCCAGCCATCCCCGCGCGCTCGAGGGACTCGCTTCAGGTGCCCGAGATCGGCGCCGGGTGCACCACATGATCCCCGACTCGGTGGAGCCCTCCCCGTACCCCCGCGCGCCCGAGGCACCCGCCGCGCGCGGACCGACGTTCGGGATCGTCGGGCGGATCGCGCAGTGGAAGGGACAGGACCTGTTCGTGCGTGCCTTCGCCGCCGCCTTTCACGACAACACGGGAGCAGAGCGAGCGGTGATCGTGGGAGCGCCGCTGTTCGGCGAGGAGGCGTGCGAGCTGCAGCTGCGCGAGCTGATAGCGCGCCTGGGCCTCACCGAGCGCGTGGAGCTGCGCGGCTTCCGCGAGGACGTGTGGAGCGAGCTCGCGCGCATCGACGTGCTGGTGCACGCTTCGGTGATCCCCGAGCCGTTCGGCCAGGTGGTGCTCGAGGGCATGGCGGCAGGACTCGCGGTGATCGCGCCCGACGAGGGTGGCCCCGCCGAGATGATCGCCGACGGTGAGACCGGCCACCTCGTCACGGCCCGCAGCGTAGACGCACTCGCCGCCGCGATGCGCACGCTGGCCGCCGATCCGCGGGCGCGAGAGCGGCTGGGGAGTGCCGCGCGGCGCTCGATCGAGGCGTACCATCCGGCACGCTTGGGAGCACAACTGGAGCAGGTGTATGCAGATGTCCTGGGGCGGTAGTCGCCGCACCTACCCGCTCCTGTTCGCCGCGACGCTCGTGCTCGTGATCGCCCTGCTCGCCGTGAGCCTCACGCGCTCCTCGACCCCCGCGCGGCAGACGCTCGCGTCGGGCTCTACCCATGCGAGTCCCGTGGCGAGTGAAACGGTGAGCGATCCGATCGATCGCAAGTACCTGACAGAGGTTCCGTTCGGAAGCACCTCGTTCTGGATTCAGCCGTGGCGCGCCTACCTCGACACATGGCCAGCCTCGCGCCTGCTCGACTCGCTGGGCATCAACTTCAACGTGAACGCCGCGCAGGCGCGCGCCACCGCGCGGCTGTTGCACAAAAGCGGCTTCAAGCTGGCACGCATCGAGCTCAATTGGAGCTCGATCTCCTACAACGACCCCAGCAGGTTCGCCGACGAAGCGAGCGTACGCACGCGGCTGGACGCGCTGCACGAATACGGTTTGCGGCCGCTGATCCTGCTGGATGCCATAGCGGCGCTCCGACTCCGGCGCAGAAGATCACGCTGCAGACGGTGGCGTCCGCCCCCTCCGGCGCGAGCACCGTCACGCTCAGCCCAGCGAGCGCCGCCGCGGTGGTGCCCGGCAGGACTGGATTTGACTCGTTGGTGTTCAACCCCCACCAGCACACACCTGGACACGCCCATTCGCGCACCGGCAAAGCGACCGGCCCGCTCACGCCCGAACAGCGACGCCGGCGCCGCGAAGAACATCGTGCCGAACACCGCGCGCGCTCCAAAGCCGGCTTCACTCCAATCGTGCTGCAGGGCAACCCGGCGATCCTGATCACGAAGCTCTCTCATGACGTGGCCACCCTTTCCCGGCCGCTGCCCGCTGCCCTGGCCGCCGGGTCCTACCACGGTACGACGCTGCTGTACGCGCCGTTCACCGCCCCCACACTTGCCAGTGGCGCTCCCAATCCAGCATTTCAGGCGACGCTGCACGGCTGGCTGGGATATGTCGCCGCCGTGTCGAACATCGCCCGGCAGATCTTCGGCCCGGGCGAGTATGACCTCGAAGTCTGGAACGAGCTCAGTTTCGACTCACAGTTTCTCAACGCCGAATACTACTCGCGCCCAGCCGGCGCCGGCGAGCTGAGCGCGATCACCAAAGAAGTCACCAAAGCGCTGCTGCGCGAAACGCTCGCCTATGTGCGCAACCCCGCCAACGGGATCTCTCCGGAAGTGGAAGTCAGCAACGGCTTTGCCAGCCAGACCCCGTTCTCCTCCGGCGCGCTCGCGCCCGCGGGACTGACCGCGTTCAGCAAGCACCTGTACGCCGGCGCCAAAAGCTTTCCCGCCGAATTCCGCGCCCGGCCCGGGCACGTGCCCCGCGACGCGCTCGGCCAACGCGATACCGCCGGCGCCCGACGGTCCGCGGGGGCCTTCACCCCGCTGTTCGTCCCCCACTACCAGTCGCTGTTCCCCGAGTACTACCTGAGCGCGACCTCGCCAGAGACCGTGATCCGCAATCTCGCGCCGTTCACCACTTACATATACAAAACCCCGTACGGGCGCTACGTCAGTCGCCCGCACCAGTCTCCGCCGCAGGTGTGGATGACCGAGTACAACCTCGCGCTGAACGGCGCGACAGTCGTGGCCCCCGACGAGAGCACCCCCGTCCAAACAACCCTCACACCCGCCGACAAGGCCCACTTCCAAGCCAAGGCACTGCTGCGCAGCCTCGTCGCGATGATCAACAAGGGCATGACCCGCGAGTACTTCTACGCCGCCGCCGGCCACGCCCTCGCACTCATCTCCCCAAACTTCTACACCGCCCTCCAAGCCCACCCCGAAACCTACCCCGGCGACGCACTCGGCGGCGAAACGATGAGCGGCTTCCACAACATGCTCACCCAATTCCAAGGCCCCGGCCCCGGCCCCAACCTCCGACAACTCACACTCCTCTCAATCACCCAAAACGGCAACCACGCCCAATTCACCGGCGACGGCACCACCGCCCACCCCAACCTCTACGACCGCGAAGTACTCGCCGTCCTACCCTTCCAATCCACACCCACCCGCTTCGTGATCCCCATCTACGTCATGACCCGCGACCTACTCACCCTCTACGAACCCAACGCCCCCACCAGCGACATCCACCGCTTCGACCTCCCCAACGAGACCTTCCGCATCACCCTCGGCAACCTCCCCCAAACCACCACACCCCCCACCATCACCGCCTACGACCCCCTCCGCAACGAAACCACCCCCGCCAAACTCATCACCCAAACCAACCACACCGCCACCATCGAAATCGCCACCACCGACTACCCCCGCATCCTCACAATCCAATACCCGTGACGGGCGGCGGCGGGATGCCCTACCCCTTCCGGCGGCGATCCGCCCGCGACGCGTCGACTCGCACATATGTCCAGGGTCATGCCACCGCGTCAAGCGGCCCGTTGGAAGGCCCTTGATGCAGCCCTTCCAGCCAGAAGACCGCGGGTCCCACAGACGTCCACCGCAGTACTCCCACGTCAAGCGAGCCAGTGAGACCGTCGATCGGATTGGGGAGGCCAATCCCCGGCAGGCCTCGTCGGCCGAGTGTACCGAACTGTCATATACCACCGCACGCTTCCGCCTGCCCGGCGGGCTCCGGCGGCGAGCAGGCTCGCCGCGGTGCTCGCTGTCGCAATCGGCCTGCTCACGCCCGGTACCGCGGCGGCTCGAACCGCTCTACATCCACACACGGTCGCACACCGGAGCAGCGCCCATCAGTCGTGCGAGATGAAGCGCCACAGTCGGTCCTCCGACCACGGGCGCTCCTCAGCAAAGTGCGCAAGGAAGCGGGCGGCCAAGGGCGAGCATCCACCGGTCCACAGATCCACCGTACGCGCGGGCACGGGCTCGGGTGGCGGCGTAGCGCCGGATCTTTTGAACGGCGAACTGCCGCCGCCGGACGTGACGGGCGCGACCACGGGTCCAGGGGAGACTCATGCCTCGGGCACCGGCTCGCCGGGAGACACGCCCAGCGGAGCGTCGGGCGAACGGGGCAGCGGCTCCTCCGAACCTGACGGCGGCTCGACGGAACAGAGCGAAGGGGAAGGCGCCGGCGGGACCCTGACGGACCCGATCGACCCCAAGTACCTGACAGAGACGCCGTTCGGAACGACCTCGTTCTGGATCCAGCCATGGCGCGCCTACATGGACACGTGGCCGGCCTCGCGCCTCCTGGAATCGCTGGGGATCAACTTCAACGTGAGCGCACCGCAGGCGGAAGGCACCGCACAGCTGCTGCAGGACAGCGGCTTCAAGCTGGCGCGCATCGCGCTCAACTGGGATGCGCTCTCCTACCAGGATCCCACCCAGTTCGCCGACGAAGCCGGCGTGCGCACACGCCTGGAAGCGCTGCACAAGCACGGGCTGCGGCCGCTGATCCTGCTCGACGCCAACAGCGAGGGCCCCACCCCTGCGAATCAGGTCAACCTGGAAACCATTGCCGAAGCGCCGGCAGGCGCCCAGACGGTGACTCTCACGCCCACCGCCGCCGCGGCCGTGGTGCCCGGCAAGACCGGCTTCGACGATCTCTCCTTCGGCGGGGACCCCGACATCCTGATCGACTCGGTCGGCACCGGCGGCCTCGCCACGCTCTCCAAGCCGCTGCCGGGCGCGCTGCCCGCCGGCGAACACAAGGGTGCCACGCTGCTGTATGCGCCCTTCGGCGCTCCCACCCTCGCGAACGGCGAACCGAACCCTGCCTTCCGGGAAACCCTCACCGGCTGGTTGAGCTACGTGGCGACCGTTTGTAAAGAGGCCGCAAGCGTCTTCGGTCCCGAAGGGTATGACCTCGAGGTGTGGAACGAGCTCAGCTTCGGCTCACAGTTCCTGAACGCCGAATACTATGACACGCCCGCCGGCACCGAAGGAGTGAGCGCGGCCACCAGGGAAATCACCAAAGCGCTGCTCGACGAAACGGTCGCCTACCTGCGTAACCCCGCCAACGGGGTTGGGCCGGGGGTCGGCATCAGCGACGGCTTCGCCAGCCAGACGCCGTTCCCCTCCGGAGCGCAGGCGCCACCGGGGCTCACGGCACTCAGCAAGCACCTGTACGACGGCGCCAAAACCTTCCCCGCCGCCGACCAGGAACGGTCGCTGATCCCGCTCAACGCCTTGGGCGAACGGGATACCCTGGAAGACAGCTTCGCCCCGCTGTTCGCGCCCCACTACCAGTCGCTGTTCCCCGAGTACTACCTCGCGGCGACACAGACCGAGACGCTCGTGCGCGACCTCGCGCCGATGACGACCGAAGTGTACGGGCTGCCGCATGGCCGCAACGTCGGCCCGCCCGGGGGCACCCCGCTGCAGAAGTGGATGACCGAGTACAACCTCGCGCTGAACGGCGCGACAGTCGTGGCCCCCGACGAGAGCACCCCCGTCCAAACAACCCTCACACCCGCCGACAAGGCCCACTTCCAAGCCAAGGCACTGCTGCGCAGCCTCGTCGCGATGATCAACAAGGGCATGACCCGCGAGTACTTCTACGCCGCCGCCGGCCACGCCCTCGCACTCATCTCCCCAAACTTCTACACCGCCCTCCAAGCCCACCCCGAAACCTACCCCGGCGACGCACTCGGCGGCGAAACGATGAGCGGCTTCCACAACATGCTCACCCAATTCCAAGGCCCCGGCCCCGGCCCCAACCTCCGACAACTCACACTCCTCTCAATCACCCAAAACGGCAACCACGCCCAATTCACCGGCGACGGCACCACCGCCCACCCCAACCTCTACGACCGCGAAGTACTCGCCGTCCTACCCTTCCAATCCACACCCACCCGCTTCGTGATCCCCATCTACGTCATGACCCGCGACCTACTCACCCTCTACGAACCCAACGCCCCCACCAGCGACATCCACCGCTTCGACCTCCCCAACGAGACCTTCCGCATCACCCTCGGCAACCTCCCCCAAACCACCACACCCCCCACCATCACCGCCTACGACCCCCTCCGCAACGAAACCACCCCCGCCAAACTCATCACCCAAACCAACCACACCGCCACCATCGAAATCGCCACCACCGACTACCCCCGCATCCTCACAATCCAATACCCGTCGTAAGCGAGCCCTCGGCAGTCGTTGCGGCCACCACCGCGTGCAGCCGCGACTTCGCCAACCAGTCGCGCAGCGCCTCGTGCATCGCCTCCACGCCGACGATCGGGGCCCCTGGCTCGCTCCACTCGGCCGGCACGACGGCGAACGGCCTGGTCTGCGGCCCGCCGAGACCGCCGTGCGAGCCCATGAACTCCTCGAACGGGGCGACCTCGTCGGCGCCCGGGTCGTACATGCAGTTGACGAGAATGTCAGGGCAGTGGGGGAAGGCGTCGTGGCGACGCAGATGGTCAGCCGCCGTGGGGCCGAAGTGAGCGAGCGGGTCCTCGCCCTCGACGGCGTCGTCGCTTAGACGCCGCTGCCCGGCCCCACCGATTGCCAGTGCGCCGTGCGCCTGCGAGCGCACCATCACGAAGCCGATCCCGGGGTGAGCCGTCAGGGTGTCCACCAGTCGCGGATGCGCCTCGGCGATCTGCTCGAGCGTGAGCCGCTCGGCGCTGAACGGCAGGTAGACAAGCGCGAGGCCGCCGGACACCATGACCACTGCCCCCTCCCCCTCCCCCTTCTCCTTCTCCTTCCCATTGCTTTCCTCTGCCGCTCGGCGAACGCCGCGCTCGGCGAGCGCCTCCCGATTCGGTCCCAGCGCGACGGTGCCCTCCACCGACCTGCCGCTGGTCGCGCGTGCGAGCAACCGTCCCCCGACGCTCGGCTCCTGACTTGCATCGGCCAGCACGGCGCCCACGTCGCCCCACGCCTCGTCGACCGCCGCCGGCGCGTACACCTCCCCCTGCTCGAGCGCCCCGCGCACGAGCGCTTCGAGCGTCTCTCCGTAGCGCTGGCGGAACGGCCTGCCCTGCGTCTGGCCGTGGTCGGAGAGCACCACCAGGTGGTAGGGGCGAGGCGATTGCGCCGTCGCGCGCTCCAGGCGGGCCAGCTGGCGATCGTGGCGCCCCAGCACCGCCAGCGCGTCGGGCGCGCGAATGCCCGAGTGGTGCGCGACCTCGTCGTAGCCCACGAAGGTGGCGTAGCTGACCGGCACGCCCTCGACGATGTCGGCCATCAACAGCGCCGTCACCAGGTCGCGCATCACCACGGCGATCGCCGCCCGGATCAGCGGGTACGCACCTTTCCGGTCGACGTGCGCGGCGCCCTCGCGGCGCTGACGGCGCGCCGCCCGGCGCTCGTATGCGATGTCGGCGAGCGACAGCACGATCGTGCGCATGAACCCGTACGGATCGGAGAAGTAGGCGAACAGGTCCCCCGCCTTCGAGCGGCCGCGGTCGCGAATCACGCTCATCGTCGCCGTGCAGCGCGGCGCGTCGCCGGAGAACATGTTCCCCCGGCTCGTCCCCCCTGCCGCCAGCAGCCCCGCGCCGGTCGATCGGCGACGCTCGATCTCGGCCGCGTCGGCGGGATGGTTGGAAACCATCGTGCGCCCCGACTCCTTCTCATACCAGCGGAACGCGGGCATGTCCCAGTTGCTGCCCAGCAGCAGCCCGGCCTGGCTGGCGCCCGTCTGCGAGGAGAGGTCGCACTCCCAGCCCAGCATGCGGTGACTGCCGTCACCCAACCAGCGCGCGATCGTCGGTACGTGCCCTTCCCGGATCGCCTCGCGCAACACCCCCTCGCCCAGCCCGTCGATCTCGAACAGGATCACCCCAGGGACGTCGGTGGGGCTATGGCGGCGCGCGCGGCGCACCCTGCGCCTGACCACGCTCAGATGGCGGGCGTCCCCGTCGACGTCGAGCAACGGCGCCACCACCATCGAGACGAGCGCCAACCCGAACGCGATCGCCAGGTCGGCCCAGAACGACGGCGCCTTGCCATCGACCACGTAGAACGCGAGCGCGACCATGCCGGCGCTGAGCGCGAGCGAGCCCAATCCGAATGTGACGATCGTGAGCGGCAGCGCGATGCGGGTGACGAGCGGCCACAGCACCGCGTTGAGAACCGCCATCGCCGCGGCAACCAGTGCGGCGGCGCCCAGCGAGAGCGACTCGTGGCTCGGCAGCAGCGCCGTCAACGCAATCAGCGCCAGCGCCTGCACCCCGAGCATGATCAGGGTCCTGATGCCGAACCCCAACAACCGACGCAGGCGGCTCAGGCGTCGTTGGGTTGCGCGCTCGTCGATCGCTGTGCTCATCCTCGTTGCTACCGTCTCGTGATGGTCGAAGATGCAGTCGCTGCCCGTCGCAGGGGCAGGACGGCAGACCGTATCGTTTTCCTCGGCCACGCGACCGTCCTGATCGAAGTGGATGGCGTGCGTCTGCTCACCGACCCGCTGTTGCGCGGCCGCGTCGCCCACCTGCGCCGCCGGGTCCCACCGGTGCCGAGGGAGCTGTTCGCCGACGTGGATGTGGTGTTGATCTCACACCTTCACCACGATCATCTCGACCTCGCCTCGCTGCGGCTCCTCGGCGAGGAGACCCACATGATCGTGCCGGCCGGCGCCGGCGGGTGGCTGCGGCGCAGGGGATTCGGGGCGGTGACAGAGCTGGGGGTCGGTGAGGTCGCGAAAGCCGGGATGCTCGCTGTAACCGCGGTGCGGGCTCGCCACGACGGGCGCCGCCTCGGCGGCCCCAGCGCCGAGGCGCTCGGCTACCTGGTGAGCGGCGGGCACACCGTCTACTTTGCCGGCGACACCGAGCTTTTCGCGGAGATGTCCAACCTGCCGCGACCGCTCGACGCTGCCCTGCTGCCGGTCGCCGGCTGGGGCCCCACGCTTGGCACAGGTCATATGGCCCCATTCGACGCGGCGCGAGCGGCAGGCCTGATCGAACCGCGTATCGCCATTCCCGTGCACTGGGGAACGCTCTCGCCGCTCGGCCTCGGTCGTCACGACCGTGAGCGGCTCGGTGACCCGCCGCGCCTGTTTGCCGAGCTTCTCGCAAGTATCGCTCCGCGCGTCGAGGTGCGAATCCTCGCTCCCGGCCAGGAGACGAATCTCTAGGATGTGCGCCTCACCGTCCCCGTCAGCTTTCACATCCTCATGCGCGTAGTGGCCGGCAACTCGATCGGCCAACATCAGCACGGTGACTCCCGGCGGCGCGGGGGTCGTGCAGGGCTTCAACGTGCGCAAAGCCAAGGGCAAGGCCGGGGCGGCCCCCGCTGTAGGACGATCAGGACCTTCGCTGCTCGAGCGCCCCCGAGCCCAGCCGCTACCCGCCGCCGCTACCCGCCGCCGCTACCCGCCCCCGCGCGAGGGCGACGCACTCGCCACCGGCCCCAGTCGCGAGAAGACAGCCGTCCACGGAAGTTGCAGCAGCGCCGTCATACGCGAGCCACGACGCGGTACCGCCGCCCGCCTTTTGAGCGAGACGACGTCAGCGGAGAGCAGCCGATTGCCGTTCAGAGGAAAGCCGGTGCTGAGCGACGTCAGGTCGGGGAGCTCCGCGTCGCTCCCCACCCGCTCGATGATCTGACGCAACATACCCTCGGGGTCGGCGAGAAACTCCTCGTGGCGCAGCAGCACCCGCCGCTCGCGCGGCTGGCGCAGGAAGACCAGCACCGACAGCAGGTGCGTCAACCACAGGTTGGCATTGGTGCTGAGAATCCGCAGCCGCCGCTCGGCCACGTCGTTGCGATTCAGGTACATGTTGAATGAATCGACAACGCTGCGAGGATCACGGACCAGGAATACGAGGTACAGGTCGATTCCAGAGAGCGCCTGCAGCTCCCGCGCGCGCAGCGGGAAGTGCGAGGTGTCGACGACGTGTGTGACTCCCGCCGCACGGGCAACCGCCCGGTAGAGATCCTCGGTAACACGACGGTAGCCCTCTCGCAGTCCCCGCCGGGCGCGCCAGCGGTGAATCCGAAACGGCGCAAACGAGCGTTCCAGGTCACGCTGCGCCGTGCTGCCGAATAGCTCGGAGGCCCCCGGAACATCGTCGCGCACGGTGCTCCAGAACCGCGTCCGTTCCAAGCCGCCGAGGACCGGGGTGCCCGAGCGCACCAGCCAGTTGTCGAGCTCACCCGCATAGCAGACGCCGTCGCAGTTGCCGAGCGCAACCCCGAGGATCGTGCTGCCGCTGCGCCCAGACCCCATCACGTAGACGACCTGCGGGCGGATAACGGTGACAGCCGGCGCAGCCGTGGTTGTCGATTGAGCCTGCATCGCGCAGGCATTCTCGCGCACGCCGCCCGCCCACCCCGGAGGTTTCACATAAAAGACACATCTGCTGCGTCTCCCGTCGGGGCGGGGGCGGGGATATCATCCGCCGCGATGTCCGCCTCCCCAAGCTCGGTGCTGATGGGCACCCCGCTGTGGGGTCGCAACGGCGGCGTCGCGGCGCACGTCCAGGCGAGCGCGCGACTGCTCGCCGAGCGGGGCCTGCGTGTGACGGTGGTCGCGGCGAAAGTGGATCCCGACCTGCACGTGCCCGGCGTGACGGTGCATCGCAGCACGGAGCTGTTCAGGGCGCACGTCCCGATCGACGCGCGGCTTGGCGCCGCCGCGTCGGCCAGTCCCGACGCGATCCACCTCCACCAGCTCGACGACCCCGACGTGGTTGCTGCCTTGCGACTCAAAGCACCGGTGGTGGTAAGCGCCCACGGATACACTGCGTGCACCGCCGGCGTGCACTACTTTCGCCCTGGCCAGGAGTGCGCCCGCCCCCACGGCCCGGGCTGCGTACCGAATCTCGCACTGCGAGGCTGCGCGCACGTGCGCGATCCGCGGCCGCTGCCCGCCTCATATCGGCAGACGACCCGCGCACTCGAGGCCCTGCGCGGCGCCGACCTCGCGGTGGCGTACTCGAACGCCGTGGAGCGGCATCTCGCGGTCAACGGGGTGACTCGCAGCGCGGTGATTCCGCTGTTCGTCACGTTGGCGCCCCATCCGCACGAGTCACAGAGACCCGCGGACGACCGCACTGCGCGGCGCGTTGTGTTTGCCGGCCGGGTGGTGAAGCCGAAGGGCCTGAGTGTGCTGATCCGCGCCATGCGCACAGTGGACGCGGAACTGGTCGTCTGCGGCGACGGTATGCAGCTGACGGCGATGCGCAAGCTTGCGCGGCGGCTGGGGGTTGAGCAGCGCGTGCGCTTCCAAGGTTGGCTCGATGCCCAGCAGCTGGCCCGGGAGCTGGCGGGAGCGTCGGTCGTGGCGATCCCGTCGCTGTGGCCCGAGCCATTCGGACTGGTTGGGATCGAGGCGCTCGCCGCCGGCCGACCGGTCGTCGCCAGCCTCACCGGGGGGATCCCCGACTGGCTGGAGGACGGCGTCACCGGTTTCGGCGTCCGGCCCGGCGATGTGCGTGCGCTCGCATGCGCGCTCGATGAGCTGCTCGCCGACCCTGCGCGTCAAAATGAGATGGGATCGGCCGGCAGCGCAGTGGTGGCTGCGCGGTTCTCTCCCGAGCGGCACGTGGAGGCGCTGCTGGAGGCCTATCGCACCGCACGCGCGAGCTGGGAGGATCCAACCGGGAGCCTTGACTTTGAGTATACCGATAGTATATACAAATAGGCCTTGGGATTGTTATAAAAAATTCAGAACCCGATGGCAATTGCGCACGGCTTGTGAATTTTTTGTTCAACACCCCGCCCTATTGCAATGGCTATACAGGCCCTCGTGGCGGCTCGGCGCATCGACACCGACCACCCTGTCGAGCAGCCCCCTCACAGCCTCGGCCGTTCGGGTAACGCCCATCCTCGCCTCGGCGAACGCACGGCCGCGTGCCCCGAGCGCCTCGCGCGCAACGTCGTCGTCGAGCAGCGCCTGCATCGCATCCGCCAGCGCCGACGCAGTCGGCTCGACCACCGCCGCAGCCTCGGCCCAAACCAGCTCCAGCCAGCGACGGGGACCGTCGATCGCGAGCACCGGCCGGCCGGAGGCAAGCGAGGCGGCGAGCGTGCCCTTGCGCGACGAGGGGCCCGCAGCGTCAACGAACAGCAGCAGATCGCAGGCCGCAAGCGCATTCGAGAGATCCTGCGCGGGGAGCGTGTCGGAGAACTCCAGCACGCGCTCGATCCCGCGCGCCCGTGCCTCCCGCACCCACGTCCCGGCCACCGCCGAAGTGCGCCCCGGCGCCCCGAGCAGCACGAGCCGCGGCGCGACACCCTGCTTGGTGAGCTGCGCGATCGCGTCCAACACCAGCGAGAGCGCGGCCCCTTGGTAGGAGTAGCCGAACAGTCCGAGCACCGGTTGCGTGCGCTGCCCCAACGGCTCGGCGAATGCGGGAGGCGGGTGAGAGGGGATGGGGCGCGACCCCAGGAGCGCGGTGGGCGGATCGGAGGAAGCGGGCGACGACCCGGCGACCGCAGGAGGCAGGTTGGAGAAGACCGGCGCAACCGCGGTAGGCCGCCGCGGAATCCAGGGCCGCAACTCGAGCCACCGCGCCCGGAAGTCGGTGGTGAGCAGCACGGCTGCGGAGCTGTGCATCACGTCGATCAGCAGCGCCCGCTGCGTGAGCGCCCACACCTTGCCCCGCAGGCCGCCGTGGCGCCACGGGTAGACGAACTCGTGCAGCACGGTGAGCACCGGAATCCCCGAGCGCCGCAGGACCGCAAGCGTCGGGGCGACGAACAGCGGCAGCCCACGGTGGGAGTAAGCGAAGACCGAGTAGTGCAGCAGGATCGCATCCGGACGCTCACTCGCCAGCTCGCCGGCGAGCACTTGCCCCCACGCGCGGATCTCCGCCCCTCCGCCACGAACCGATTCCTCGCGGCGCTGCAGCCAGTGCAGCGAGCACGACATCTGCTCGCGGCTCAACCCCTCGGCGAGCAACAGCGCGTGGTCGCGCGCGCCGCAGGTGGGCCCGGCGGAGATGCCGACCACAGCGACGCGCAGAGCCGGCCGTGCAGGGTCGCCGTATTCCTCGGGCACCACCGCTCGGGCAATCCCGCCAGGGGCATCGCCGTACCCCCGGGGCACCGCTCGGGCGATCCCGCCGGGGGCGCTTCCAACGGGGGCACTACCCACGGAGGACCTCCCCGCGGTGGGCAGCCTCGATCGCCTGCGTGAGCGCGTCGAGATCCCCCGTCGGCAGAACCAGTCCGTTGCGGCCCGGGTCGATCAACTCCTTCACTCCGGTGTTGGCGCTGACGAGCGCGGGGACGCCGCAGGCGAGCGCCTCGACCGGCGCGTAGCCGAACCCGTCTTCATAGCTCGGGTGCACACACAGCGACGCGCGCTGGAGGTGAGGCAGCGGATCGCCCGGGTGGACCACGATCCGGGGGTCCTCGGCGCAGGCACGCTGCACGAAGCGCCGCATCCCCCGTGTCCCCCAGCCGCCGGCGAGCACCAGCCGCAGATCCGGGCACGCAAGCCGGCGGACGGCGTCGATTAGCAGCGGCACGCCCTTGACGACGGAGAGGCTGCCGACGTACACGATCTCGAAGTTTCCCGAGGAAGCGCGCGCACGCGAGTCGGGCACGAAGCGAGGGTCGGGTGTCAGCGGGAAGAGCGAGAGCGCCGCCTCGGGTACCCCCTCCTCGACGAACGACTCCCAGGCATGCCGGGAGGAGACGTAAATGCGGTCGGCAAGCGCGTACTCGGCGAGGTTGCGTCCCAGCAGCCGCGTCGCCCACGAACGCTCCAGCGGGTAGCGCCGGTGGGCCAGCGCGTGCATGCGCACGACCCGCCGCAGATGCGAATTGGCGGACATCAGCGAGACCGATCGCATCCGCGCGCGTCTGGCGGCGCGCAGCTGCCGGAGCGCCGAGCCGTTGAAGGCAACAAGATGCTCGCCAGGCGGCAACCGCCGGGCGGCGTCGAAGTCGAAAGCAGTGTTGACCGCCCATGTGCTCAAGGCGGGCGAGCGACGCGTGAGCGGGGCAGTCGCCTGGGCGAGCCGCTGCGCTCCAGCCTCGGGAGCTCCCGGGCCGGTCGGGTCACAGATGCAGGCCGCCGTCGCCCCCCGGCGCTCAAGTGCTCCCATCGCCTCCTGAAGATGTCGCCCGAGACCACCTACGCCGAGCGGCGTGGAGCACGACACCACGACCCGGCCCGGCGGCAGCGACTCCTCCTGGGCGCGCTCGCGCTCAGCCCGCCACCGCACATCGAATGGCCCGCGCAGAGCGCCCTCGACCGCCCGCCACTGGACTGCCCCATCGAGAGCTCCCTCGACGGCGCACCGCTCAACCGACTCCTCGAGAGCGCCCTCGATGGCACCCCGTTCAACCGACCCCCCGAGAGCGAGCTCGACCGCGGGCCGCTCAGCCGAGGCGGTCATAGCCCCACAACGTAACCAAGTCGCGGCCCAGGTACTCGCTCAGCGCTACCACCTCCGGCGCGAAGCGCCGCCGCAGATCGAGCATCAGCGCCTCGTCCGGCGGTTGGGAAGCGCCATAGAGGAGTCGCCGACGCACGATCCGCATCGCCCCGGCGCGCATCCGCTGGGAGGTGAGCACCCGGATCGGGGTACGCAGCGTCGCCCCGAGCGGACCACGTCCGGTGCGCACCGCATGAGTCAACCGCGCCAGACGTACGGAGCGCATGCGGACTGTGGGGTTGGCGTCCAGCAGTTCGATCGTCACCGTGTCGTCCACCTCCAGGAAGCGCAGCACGCGGCGCACCGTGGCCTCGTTGTCGGCGCGGAAGTCGTCGTAGATCAGGACCAGGATCCGCTCGGGCGCAAATCGCTCGTGGTAGCGGCGCAGCTGCTCGACGTAGCGCACGCGCTCGGAGTAGCGCAGCACCGTGCGGCCGTCGCGCACGATCTGCTCGCGCGTGAGCGCCGTACGGAGATCGCGCTCGCTCTCGACGTGATCCTGCAGGTACTGCAGGTGTAGCGAGCGCACGAAGCTCGCGGGCTCACGCAGGATCGCGACGATCCGCGCACCGGGCTGAAGCTGTGCGATGCGATCGACCGCAAGGGGCGAGCGCAGATACGAGGGCGACGCCTCCCCGGCGCGCTGGTCGGGCCGCGCCGGCGCGAACAGCGCCAGGTACTCCTCGAGCGTGCGGGGAAGCGGGGGTGGAGGCGGCTCGGCGGCGGCGAGAAAGTGCGGCTCCTTGAGCGTGGGCATGTAGATCTGCGGGTGGCGGCGCAGCATCTCGTACAGCGCGGTGGTGCCGCTCTTGGGGTTGCCGACGATGAAGAAGTCTGGGGCCCTGCCATTGGCAGCAGCGGGACTTACATCGACACAGCCCCCCTTCTCCCCCAATGCCCCGCGCCCATCCTGCCCCGGCGCCGGTGCCTGCTCAAGCGAGGCCGTCATAGCCCCACAGCCCCACCAGATCGCGCCCCAGATACTCGCTCAGCGCCACCACCTCCGGCGCGAAGCGCCGGCGCAGCTCGAGCATCAGCTGCGCGTCGGGTGGCGGCGGCGCGCCGAAGACCACGCCGCGCCTGACCGCGCGCAGCCCGGCTTGTCGCAGGCGCCGCGAGGTGATCGTCTTCATCGACGCCTTGACCGCCGCCGAGACCGGCCCGCTTCCCACCGATACGGCCTGTACGGCCTGGTGCAGGCGCAACGAGCGCACGGCGACCGTGGGATTGGCCTCGAGCGCCTCGACCAGCGCCAGCTCGTCGACGTCGAGGAAGCGCAGCACGCGGCGCACGGTCGCCTCGTTGTCGGCACGGAAGTCGTCGTAGATCAGCACCAGCACCCGCTCCCGCGCGAACAGCTCGTGGTAGCGGCGCAGCTGCTCGACGTAGCGCACCTGCTCTGAATAGAGCAGCGCCTGCGGGCGTGAGGAGCGGGGAGGGATGTGGCGTCCTCGGCAGCGCTCGGGCTCGAGCGCGAGCGCGGTGCGCAGGTCGCGCTCGGACTCGACGTGCATCTGCACGTTCTGCAGGTGCAGCGAGCGCAGAAAGCCCGCGGGCTCACGCAGGATCGCGACGATCCGCGCCGCCGGCGCCAGCTCGGCGATGCGCGCCGCGGCGGAGTGCGACATCAGATAGGAGGAGGAGGCCTCGCCGGCGCGCTGGCCGGGCTGCGCGGGGGCGAACAGCGCGAGGTACTGATCGAGCGTCTCGGGGCGCCTGCCGACCCCCGCCCCGCGGAAGGGCGAGCGCAGCTCCGGCGAGAGAAACCATGGCTCCTTGATGTCGGGCAGAAAAAGCTGTGGGTGGGAGCGCAGCATCCGGTAGAGCGCGGTCGTGCCGCACTTGGGGTGGCCGACGATGAAGAAGTCGGGCACCCTGCCAGTCGACGCGGGCCGAGCGCCATCGTTACCCGCCCCGCCGTCAACGGTTAGATGGTCCATTGCTGCGCTCCGCGGCGGCGCACCGGCGGGGAGCGAGTCGCCGCGCGCGTGCGGGGGCAGAGCCCGTGACTGCTCAACCGAGGCGGTCATAGCCCCACAGGCTCACGAGATCGCGACCCAGGTACTCGCTCAGCGCCAGCACCTCCGGCGCGAAACGCCGGCGCAGCTCGAGCATCAGCGCCTCATCGGGCGGTGGCGGCGCGCCGACCACGAGGCGGCGCCGGACCCTGCGCAGCGCGGCGTGGCGCAGCCGCCGCGGCGCCAGCGCCTTGACCGGTGCCTGCACGGCGCGCACAAGCGGGGAGCGCCCGACCGTGAGCGTGTGCACCAGCTCGTCGATTGTCTGCGAGCGCATGCGCACCGTGGGGTTGGCCTCGACGGCTGCCACCGGAACGGTGGGGTCCACCTCCAGGAAGCGCAGCACGCGGCGCACCGTCGCCTCGTTCTCGGCGCGGAAGTCGTCATAGATCAGCACCAGCAGTTGCTCGTCTGCGAACAGGTCGCGATAGCGGCGCAGCTGCTCGACGTAGCGCACTCGCTCGGAGTACAGCAACGCCTGCGGGCGCGGCGAGCGGCGCGGGATCCGCCGGCCTTGACGCCGCTCGGCCTCCAGCGCAAGCGCCTTGCGCAGGCTCTTCTCGGTCTCGATGTGGTTCTGCAGCAGCTGCAGGTGCAGCGAGCGCAGGAAACTCGCGGGCTCACGCAGGATCGCGATCAGGCGCGCCTCGGGCCGCAGCTCGGCGATGCCGCGCGCGGCGGTGGCGGAGATCAGGTATGACGAGGAGGCCTCACCCACCAGCTGCCCGGGGGCCGCCGCGTCGAACAGCGGCAGATACTCCGCGAGCGTGAGGGGCAGCGGACCGGATGCTTTGGGTTGGAAGCGCAAGCGCAGGTCCGTTGCGAAGAACATCGGCTCCTTGAGCTCGGGCATGAAGATCTGCGGGTGGGGGCGCAGCATCTCGTACAGCGCGGTGGTGCCGCACTTGGGGTGGCCGAGGATGAAGAAGTCGGGCACCCGGCCCCGCGCCTCCCTCGGGCCGGCCGGCGCGAGCGCGGTGGGATCAGCCGACGCGCTCATCGCTCCACCCCGTCATCGCCCCTAACGGCCACGGTCCCCGCCATTCGCGATCGCCCGCATTCGCACACCACATCTCACGACCCCACGCCCTCATAACCCCAAAGCGCCACCAGATCGCGGCCCAGGTACTCACTCAACGCGACCACCTCCCCCTTGAAACGAAGGCGCAGCTCGGCCATCAACTCCGCATCCGGCGAAGGCGGCTCGGCGAAGACGATGCGCCGCTGCACCGCGTCGCGCGCCCGACGGCGCAATCCGGTGGGTGTGAGCGCCTTGACGGTGCCCTTCACCGCCCGCGAGAACGGACCATGCCCGACGGAGACCGCGTGCAGCAGCTCGTGCAAGCGCTGCGAGCGCGCGTGGACCGTGGGGTTGGCCTCGACCGGCTCGATCGCCACCCCGTCGTCCACCTCAAGGAAACGCAGCACCCGGCGCACCGTCGCCTCGTTCTCGGCGCGGAAATCGTCGTAGATCAGCACCAACACCCGCTCGCGCCCAAACAAATCGTGGTAGCGGCGCAGCTGCTCGACATAGCGCACGTGCTCGGAGTAGCGCAGCGCCTGCGGCCAGTAGGTGTGGCGCGGCACCTGCCGCCCCTCGCGCCGGGCCGCCTCCAGCGAGAGCGCCGTACGCAGGTCGGCCTCGGTCTCGACGTAGGTCTCCACGAACTGCAGGTGCAGCGAGCGCAGCAGCGAGGCCGGCTCGCGCAGGATCGCGACGATCCGCGCGTCGGGCGCCACCTCGGTAATCCCGCGCGCGGCGGTGCGCGACCACAGGTACAGTGCGCTCGCCTCGCCGACGCGCTGGCCGGAGCGCGCGGCGGCGAACAGCGCGAGGTACTGCTCGAGCGTCGTCGGTGTCCCTTCCGGGCGCGGCGGCGTGCGCTCGTGCAGCTCGCGCGCGAAGAACCACGGCTCCTTGCCGGCGGGCATGAAGATCTGCGGGTGGCGGCGCAACATCTCATACAGGGCGGTCGTGCCGGCCTTCGGCTGGCCGACGATGAAGAAGTCCGGCAACCGGGTGTTTGGGGGGATCGTCCGCGCGCGTTGGTTGATTGACAACGCACCTTCCGCGGGGCCTCCATGCCCCCGCGACCACCGCGCGATCGTGTCCGGAGGTGCCTCCACCGCACCCCCGGCAGCAGCCCGCTTGACCACCTCCCGAGGCACTCTCACCGTACCCCCAGCAACCCCGCGGGGGCGCTCGCGGCGAGCCCCGAGGCGGTGCGGTAGTAGGGGCTGTGCGTCTGCAGGAACGCCGTGGTGTCGAATCCTGCGAGGCGGCCGTCGAGGATCACCATCACGCGGTCGCAGATATCGAGCGTGGAGAGACGGTGGGCGACGATGAACAGCGTCAGCTCGTGCTTGAGCGCGCTCAGTGACTCCTGGATCAGCCGCTCGGAGGTGGGATCGAGCGCGGAGGTGGGCTCGTCCAACACGAGCACCTCCGGCCGCGCCGCGAGCGCGCGGGCCAGACAGATGCGCTGCTGCTGGCCGCCCGATACGGCGTCGGCGCGCGGGCCGACGATCGTCTCGTACCCCTGCGGCCAGGAGATCACCTCATCGTGGATGCGCGCGAGGCGCCCGGCCCGTTCCACATCGTCGCGCGAGAGGTCACGGAAGTAGCGGATGTTCTCCGCCACCGTGGCGTGCACCAGGCGCGGCTCCTGGGCGACGTACGCCACGCGTCGGTTCCACTCGCTGCGCGCGAACTGCTCGGCGGGGACGCCGTTGACGAGGTAGCGGCCGCCGTCCTGCGCGCGCAGCCGCAGCAGGATCTGCACGAGCGTCGACTTGCCGGCACCGGAGGGACCGACGATCCCGATTGCCTCGCCGCCGGCGACCTCGAAGCTGATCTCCGAGAGCACCGGGCGCTCGGCACGGTAGGCGAACGAAACGCGTTCGAACGCGAGGCTTTCGATCCGCGGCAGCAGCGCCCCACCGTCGAGCGGAGCGCTCTGCGCGTAGCGCTCTTCGGCGGCCTGCAGACGCTCGATGAAAGGCAGCGACTGGCGCAGGCCCTGGTAGGAGGTCTGCGCCTGCTGGCCGTTGTTGCCGGCGCGCACCAGCAGCAGCAGGACCGCCCCGAGCGAGGCGGCGTGGCCGGCGCCGGCGAGGTAGAGGCCGCCGAGGCCCACCACGATCAGCAGGTAGATCAGGCTCTGGTAGAGGTTGGGCACCAGACGGCCGATCACCCAGGTGCGAAAGAACAGCACGCGGGCGGCTTCGATCTGCCGCCCGATCCGCTCGCGCTGGGCGCCGGCCGCGCCGAACACTTGCGTGTCCTCGGCCACCCTGATCGCCTCGCCGATCCCCCCGGCGTACTCCATCTGCGCCTGTGAGAGCGAGCGCGCACGACGCGCGCCGAGCGCGCTCAAAGGCCGCAGTAGCCCGAACAACGCGATCGCCACGGTGAGCACGATCCCCGCGGCGATCAGGTTGAGCACGATCGCCGAGATCAGCAGCACGACGAACGTGATCAGCGAGGTGAGCAGCGTCGTCGCCTGCACCGCGCCGCCGGTCGCCTGGATCACCTGACTGGTCATCGTCTCCTGCAGGTGCCCCTCGCGGTCGCTGGACTGCACGCTCCACGATGCACGCGTGAAGGCGTGCAGCAGGTCGCGGCGCAGCCGCGCCTGCACCTCCGCGCCGATCCGTGCCGGCAGGATCGAGAGCGGCACCTGCAGCACCAGACGAAACGTGGTGAGCGCAAGCGCGGCGAGCAACAGCTCGCCGACCGTGGTGTCGAGGCGCAGCGGGCCCATGTGCGTGTGCACGCGCCGCGCCCCGGTGGCAATCGCGGCGGCGATCTGTGTGAGCAGCACGAGCATCCCGGCTTCCGCGAAGCCGGAGAGAACCGAGCTGCCCGCGAGCGCCGCGACCGCCCCGCGGCGATCTCCGAGCAGCAGGCTGAGCCGCGCGCGGGCGCTCGACCGCAGCGCGGGCTCACGATGTTCGCGGGAGCGCCGGCGCCTCATGGCCGATCAACGCTCCGTGTCGCCCGCATATGCGCCACTCACCAAATCGTTACTTCTCGTGCGCCCCGCGTCGGCCGATCCCACCACCTTCATCGCGCCGTCTCTCCCGCGCCGAAACGCATCGGCGCGCTGTTCGCGCGCCCCGCGCCCACCAGCCAGTAGGCCGCGATCCCGACCGCAAACCAGTAGAAGGGGCCGGCCGCGGCGCTCGCCATCACCGGACCGTTGGTGCCCATCAGGATCAGTGCGATGAAGGGCGCGAACACGCCCGCGAGGGCGATCCGGATCTCGGCGTCGCCAACGCGCCGCAGCCGGGTGACGGCCATCCAGATCACGCTCAGCGAGAGCGCCGTCCACAGCAGCAGGCCTGGCAGCCCGAGTTCGTCGGTGACGTAGTTGTACTGCGTCTCGGCGCTGTGGCCGTGGCCTTCGAGTGTCACCGTCGTGTGCCCGCCGAAGTTCGACGCCGCGCCCGCTGTCGCCAACCCGAAACCGAAGGGGTCGTTGGCGATGTCGTTGGGGATCTGCGCAAGGCTGGCGGCCTTATAGGTGGTCGAGGTGGAGCCGACGTTGGAGGGGGAGATGCTGATGTAGCGAGAGAAGACCCCGCCGCCCTCGAAGGCGACAAGCGCCACGCCGAGCACCACGGCGACGACCGCGACCGACAGCAGCGCCCCGAGCGGACGCCGCACGCGCCGCCCGACACCGGCGCCGGCACACAGCAGCCCGAAGGCCAGTAGCGAGATCACCGCGCCGAGCACCGATAGGCGCGCCAACGACGTGGCGACCGCGAGCAGCGCGCCCACGCACAGCAGCGCCGCAAACCACCGTCGCCGTCGCCGGACGGTCGCCAGCAGCACCACGGTGCCCACCAGCGCGATCACGCCGACGCTGCCGCCGAAACCGGCGTCCGAGCCGAGCCCGGGCGGGCGCACGCGCGCGACGCCTTCGCTGAGGTACTTGCGTGCCGAGAGCGTTTCGTTGCCGTACTCCAGTTCGGCGTAGCCGGGGCCCCAGCTGGCGAGCTGGGCCGGCGAGAGTCGCGTCTGATACAGGCTGACCGCCCCGTTGACGAGTGCAATCACGCCGAGGATCACGAACAGCTGACGAAAGCGGGCACGCGAGCGCATCAGCGCGTAGCCGAAGAAGAAGAACGGCACCCACTCGAGCTCCTGGCGAAAGCCGCCGAGGATCTTCAGCGTCCCCAACGTGTTGGGGTTGAAGGCATTTACCAGCACGAGCGCGACGAACGCGATCACCCAGCCCGACATCGGTGGCGACGCCGGGCGCTCGCGGCAGGCGAGCAGGCGCACGATCGCTCCCAGCGCGACCGCGGCGATCAGCACGTCGCGCACGGCCGAGGCCCCCTGGTTGGCACTCAGCAGCTTGACCGGCCCGTCGAGCGCCCCGAGGTAGATCGCCAGCAGCGCGACCGACACCTCCAGGCGTGTGTTGATCGCGAGCGCGACGATCCCCACCGCGCCGAGCGCCAGCGCGAGCACCAGCAGGAAGTTGGGGTCGGGCACCGCCAGCGCGATGCCGAGCGCCAGGGCGAGCGCGATCGCACCGGCACCCCCAAGCAGCGCCAGCTCCGCGACCCGCCGGCTCACGACAGCCGGATGGGCGCCCATGCTCGGAGCGGCCACGCGCGGCTGGGAGGCGCTCATCGCGCGATCAGATCGCGCAACCGACGCGGCTGCCCGTAGGGGGCGCCGAAGCCGTACTCCTGCACTTCGGCACGCGAGACGCAGTTGGCGAGCACCCCGAGCACCGGGGCGGAGGAGACGCGCGCCAGCAGCTGCATCAACCGCCCCGCCGCCGCCTCGTGCGTGTGCCCGGCGCGCGCTACCAGCACAATCCCATCGACCAGGCCGAGTAGCGGCAGCGCGTCGCTCACCTGCAGCGGCGGGGGCGCGTCGATCAGCACGTAATCGAACTCCTCCGCGGCGGAGCGCAGCACCCCGCGCATCCGCTCGCCGGCAAGCAGCGCGGGCGGGTTGGCGGTGTGGCCGCCGCTGAGCAGCACCGACACCGAGCCGCGCGGATCGAGCGGCGCTGTGACGCCCTGCCCAGGGCCGGGAGCCGTGGCGAGTCCCTGTGCCGAGACGAAACCCTGCCCCGCCCCAGGCGCCGCAACGAGATCCTGCGTCACCCCAGAGCCGGTGGCAAGTCCCTGCCCGGCGCCGGGCGCGGTGGCCGCCGCGGCCCCGGTCTGCAGGTGCATCGCGCTCTGCCATGCCTCGCCGAGCGAGAGTGCGCCGGCGAGCACGTCGCTCAGCCCGTAGGGCGCATTGACGCCCAGCAGCCCCGCCAACACCGGTCGGCGCATATCGGCCTCGATCACCGCCACGCGTGCGCCGGCGTCGCGCTGCACGAGCGCCAGGTTGGCAAGCAGCGTCGACTTGCCGTCGCCGGCGTCGGCGCTGAGGAACAGGATCAGGCGCGGCGGGCGCTGGCGGTCACGCTCGAGCATGTCGCCGAGCTGCAGCGTGGTGTGCAGGCGCCGCAGCGGCTCCAGCAGCCCCTCGGCCGGCGCCGGCTCGCCGCCGGTGCGCACGACCGGCTTGCGGACCGCGGGCAGTGCGGTGAGGACCGGCGTGCCGAAGGCCGCCTCGATGCTCGCCAGTGAGCGCAGCCGCCGGTCGAAGCGGCTGAGCAGGAAGGCGGCGGCGGCGGCCAGCATGATGCCGAGCACGAAGCCGAAGATCGCGTTCCGTTTGGGCGTCGGCGAGACCAGCGTGGCTTTGGTCTTGTCGGAGCTGATCTCCTGCACGCCCGCGACCTCCAGGTCGCCTTCGAGCTGGTTGATCTTGCTGGTGAGGTTGGCGGCCTGTACCGTCGCCGAGCCGCTGGCTGCACCCGCCGCCGCACTGGCCCCTTTCCCCTTCGCTTTGGCCTTGGCAGCGGCGGCGGCGCCCGCTTCGATGCGGCTCAGCTGACGCCGCGTGGCGACGATCGCCGCGCTCACCTCCCGTCGGTAGTGGGTGTGCTGGCGCTTGACGTAGGCGACGGCGTAAGCATCCACGAGCTGCCCGGCGCCCTTGGAGGTGTGCGCTTCGGCGGTGATCGTGATGAAGTCGCTGCCGCTCGAAGCGCTCGCGTGGGCCTTGCCGCGGGCCGCCGCGCGGTGATGTTCCGATCGCAGTCGCTGGTGCACCGGTTCGCCAAGCGCGCTGGAGTTGATCAGCGTCGCCTGGTCGGTGACGTCGCGGTCGTTGAGGGTGACTTTGCTCTGGGTGGGGTTGAACAGCCCCTGTTCTTCGGACCCCCCGCCGAGGTAGATTTGCGTGCCGGCGGTGTAGACGGTGGGTTGGCGCTTGTAGTAGAGGTAGGTCGCCGCGGCGACGAGGATCCCCACAAGCAGGATCAGCCACTTGCGTCTCCAGATCGGCGCGAAGATAGCCGTGGGTTCGGTCGTCTCGTTCATTCTGCTGAGGGCCCCTGAGGGGGCGGTGGAAGAGCGACCGGTGAGCGTCGCGAGGGCTCAGATTGACAGGCTCGCGAGGCTTGAGCAAAGCGTTTCACAAAAAGTACACATCACCCGCAATCCCGCAAGCAGCACAAATCCGCTCACAGCCACGGCAGTCTGGCACTCTCGCGGAGCGGAGCTTCACAAAAACTAAACATCGTGGGCTGGCTCCAACCCTCACGATCCGCGCAGCATGAGCCGCGATCGATCGGCGCCCGCGACACAGCGCCGAGGGCGGCTGCTGCTGGCGATCAGCCATCCGGCGATGGTGAACGTCAACCAGGAGGTGTACCGCGAGCTGCAGCGGCGAGGCTGGGAGGTCACGATCGTCGTGCCGAGCCGCTGGCGCAGCGAGTACTCGCAGCGCACGATGACCCCGCAACCGCTTGCGGGCTTGGAGCACGCGCTGCGTCCGACGCCGGTCGCCCTGGCGGGGCGTCCGCAGCGGCACTTCTATCTGGCCCGTTGCGGCGCATTGTGCGCCGGTGCGCGCCCCGATGTGGCGTTCGTCGAGGCCGAGCCCTATTCGATCTCCGCGACCCAGTGGGGGCAGGTGTTCACGAGGCAGGGCATCCCGTTTGGCGTGCAGTGCGCCGAGAACATCGATCGGGCGCTGCCCCTGCCGGTGCGCGGACTGCGCTCCAGGGTGCTGCGCCACGCGGCGTTCGTGGCTGCCCGCTCGGACAGCGCCGCACACCTGGCGCGCGTGTGGGGGGCGAGCGGGGAGGTCGCGCTCGCGCCACACGCGGTCCCCGGGTGGGAGCCGGCGTCAACCGACCGGGAGAGCGGACGTCCATTCACGATCGGCTACGCGGGGCGCTTGGTGGAGAGCAAGGGACTAACCGATCTGCTCGCAGCCGTGCGCACGCTGCAGGCCCCGGTGGAGCTGCTGCTGATCGGCGACGGCGAGCTGCGCGCGCAGCTGGAGGGCCAGCCGATCCCCGGCTCGCGCGTGCGCGTGCTCGATGGCTTCACCCACGATGGGATGGCTGGCGCGTATGCCCAGCTCGACGTGCTGGCGCTGCCCTCTCACACCACGCCGACGTGGAAGGAGCAGTTCGGACGCGTGATCGTCGAGGCGCTGTGGTGCGGCGTCCCCGTGGTCGGCTCGGACTCAGGCGAGATCCCATGGCTGATCGAGCTGACCGGCGGGGGACTCACCTTCCCCGAGGGCGACTGTGCGCAGCTGGCCGCGCGGCTGAGCAAGCTGCGAGCGGATCCCGAGTTGCGTCTACAACTGACGAGGAATGGGCGGGCCGCCGTCGAAAGGCTGTTCTCGGTGCCCGCCGCGAGCGACGCCTTCGAACGTCTGTTGGTCGGTGCGCTGCCCTAGATCGCCCGCCGGCTGGACGTTCCACTCGACAAGTGGATCGCCGCTGGACCGGCGCGATGCGAGCCCCTGCCGCCGAGGGTGCCCCGGTCCAAAGAATTGATCGCCAAAAGGTGTGAACATTTTCTTTACAACGTTTTTCCGTACTCAAATCGGTTATGCTGCGCCACGCAATCCTCGGGCCATGGAGACGGGATGCTCCCATGGTGTGAAAGTCGTGTGAAGTAACGGTGAAACCACCCCCCTCGAAGCGAACGGAGATCCAGGAATGAGATGCTTCAAAACGGCGGCCGGGATGGTCGCCACGATCGGCGCGCTGGCCGCCTGTACGGCGCCCGCACTGGCGACCACTCAGTTCACCGCGAGCCGGCTGCCCAAGCCACTTTCGGAAGCGGAACCCGGCAAGACCAAAGGCCATGGCATCGGTTCTACCGAACTGGGCGGAGCAGAACGCAATCAGGAATTGAAGTTCGGCGAGTTCTACATCGTCTGCTCCGCCAAGACCGCCGGCAAGACGATCGACGAAGGCGCGGTGTCGTGGGCCACGTCGCTGACGTTCTCGACGGAGGTCAAGTTCGAAAAATGCCTTACCCGCACCGACTTCGAGGGGTTCCTCGCGGGCACGAAGACGAAATTCAACGTCAACCCCGAAACGAAAAAAGCTGAACCGATCAAGTTCGTGTATCACGTCAACGGATTCGTGCAGCTCGGCGCCGGCGAAACCGAATCCGAAGTGGAAGTCGGGTCGGGTACCGCCTCCTTCTCGATCGCGGGGAAGGTCTGCAAAATCGAATGGCCGCGTCAGACCGTCCCGGCCAAGGCCGTCACAAAGCCCGAAGAACCGTACTCGGCGGCGGCATATTCCGACGAGAAAGTACCGGTCGAAGAAAAACAGCTGAAAAAATTCCCCGGCGGCTTCCAGGAAAAGCTCGTCATCACGAACGAATTCAAGAACATGGAATGGGCTTACGAAGAAGGCCAGTGCGTGGGCGAAGGTGGATTCGAAGAAGGAGCCAAACAGGAGAGCGGCAAGACCGGTCTCTACAAGGGCTCCTTCGAAGAGGAAATCAGCGGAGCCAACCTGGGCTTCGAATAGGCCTCAGGCCTTTCGTCCGAGGGCGGGAGCGGGTGCCGAGGCGCCCGCTCCCGCCCTGTTGTATCTCTCGGGCGCCCGCGCTCGCTCGGCGCAATTGGAGATCCGCGCCGGTTACGCTCCCACGGCCTGCCCCTCCCCGGCCAGCCGCCCATACAGCGCGTCGTGCTTGACCACCATCTCCTCCCAGGAGAAGGCGAGCGCCGAGCAGCGGGCAGCGGCGCCTAGGCGCTCGCGCAGCTCGGGGTCGCCTGCCAGCCGGCGCAGACGCTCTGCGATCGCGTCGGGCTCGGGCGCGATCAGCAGGCCGTTATGCCCATCCTCGATCAGCTCGCGCACGCCGTTGACGGGCGTGGCCACGATCGGCAAGCCGCTCGCTGCCGCCTCGAAGGTCACCAGCGAGAAGGTCTCATAGCCCGATGCCAGCACGAACGCGTCGGCGAGCTCGTACACGACCGGCATCTCGCGCACCACACCCAGCCAGTGCACCGCCCCGCCCACCCCGAGCGAGTCGGCCAGCCGCTGGTAGGGCGCCACGTGCCCGCGCCCCGCGACGACAAGATTCCATTCGGGCGCACAGGCTAGCGCTTCGATCACCGTGCGCAGACCCTTGTGTCCCCAGTCGCCGCCGACGAACGCCACCACCAGTCGCTCCGGCGCCACCCCTTCCACCGTCAGCCGCCGGGGCGCCAACCCCAGTCGCTCGCGCAGCGTGTCGGCCTCGGGCGAGCGCGTACCGGGCGCGAACGCACTGGTGTCGACGCCGTTGTGGATCGCCACCACGCGATCCGAGAGCTCGGGAAAGTGCTCGCGCATCTCGCCTGCAACCCCGTCCGAGACGCACACGAACGTTGCCGCGCGGTTGGCGCGAAAGCACAGCCGCTCGCACACGCGCTGGACGAGCCCCACTGCACGCACATACCAGCGCAGCAGCGGCAGCGGACGGTTGGGGCTCGCGCGATGGACCTGGTGGCAGCAGTGCACGGCGATCGCATCCACGCGGTTGAGCACGATCGCGCCGGTCGCCTGCACCACTCCCCGGCGGTGGCGCCACACCAGCAGCGAACCGACCAAAGCAAACCACGGGTAGGCCACCAGGAACGGTCGACTCGGGCCGCGCACCCGGTGAAAGACGACGCCCGCGCCGGCGGGCAGCTCGCAGGTGCGCGCGATCACCTGGACCTCGTGGCCGGCGCGCCGCAGCCCCAGCGCGAGCTCAGCCAGCTGGCGCTCCATGCCGCCGACCGGACCGATGTCGTGCGCCACGATCGTCACAGCACAGGCCACGCGAGGCCGCTCGGCCGAGGGCTCGGTCTCGCCCGAGCGCACTGTCGCCGGCGAGCTCATCCGGCATCGCCCCAAGCGCTCACATGCATTCACCAGCCCGCCGGCCACGATCCAGCTCCCCCAGACGGCGAAAGAACCGCTCGCGCATGGCGGCGTCGGTGAACTCTTCGACGTAACGTTCGCGGCCCGCCGCACCGAGCGCGCGGCGCAGGGCGGGTGAAACCAGCAACGGCTCCAGCGCATCCGCCAGGGCGTGCGGCTCACCCGAGCGCGCCAGCACGCCGGTACGGCCGTCCTCGACGAACTCGGCGGGCCCGCCCGAGTCGACCGCGACGATCGGCACGCCGCGCGCCATGCCCTCCAGCAGCACGATCCCGAACGGCTCACAGTCGGAGGCGTTGACGAGAATGTCCATGCGCTCGATGTAGGGACCAGCATCGGGCACCTGGCCGGTCATCGTCACCGCGTCGGCGAGCCCCAGCCGCTCGACCAGCCCCGGGAGCGAACGGGCGTACTCGGGCGAGATGTCGTAAGCGTCGCCGCCGACCATCATCGTGTGAATGGGTTGCCCACGCTCGCGCAGCAGCGCCTGCGCGCTCAGCATGCGGTCGTGGCCCTTCCACGGCTCCATGCGCCCGACAAGGCCGACGATCGGCACGTCCGTCGGCAGGTCGAGCGGGGTCTGCGCCGAGGCGCCGTTGGGAGACCGTGTTCCGGGGGCGACCACAAACGTGGGCCGCGACGGCGGGAGCTGTCGCTGCGCGCGGGCGACCGTCTCCGAGGAGCAGCCGATCGCGATCGCCGGCAATGCGGTCGCGCAGCGGTCGATCCAGTGACGCGCCTGGATCGCGTGCTGCCACCAAAGTACGCGATCGGACATCCCGGCCAGCAGGGCCGCCGGCGCCCCGTACAGCTGCGTCTTCGCCGACCAGTTGAGGACCAGGTCGGGCCGGCGGCGCCTGAAGATCCGCGCTAGCCGCCAGACGGTGGCGATCCAGCGATGGGCATCGCGCAGGCGCCCGGCCTCGAGCACCTCGACGCGAAGGCCGGCTTCCCGCAGCTCGGCCGGCCACGGCCCCGGCTCGAAGAACACCAGCTCCAGCTCGTGGGCGCCCTCGTGCGCACCGTCGAGCACCGTCTGCAGCATCGCCTCCGCGCCGCCAAGACGGCGGCCCCACGGCATCGTGATCAAGACGCGCATGAGACGGCCCACCGGCGGCCCACCGCGTGCACTGGAGACCTCTCGCACACCGGCTGAGAGTACCCCAACTCAACGTCGTTGTTGCGAAACGGGCGCGACCGTGACCGCTTCCCCCCAACATTTTTACATCTCCGCAGCCGGCCACAGATAGCTTGCATTCGACCCGTGACGCCCTCGGTGTGCGATCGGTCTGTGGACCAACTGTGAACACGCAATGAGTCACATACCCAGCCCCTCGCCAGCGTCTGGCGCGGCGAGCAGCCTCTCACCGCTGGTCGGCCGGATCCGCCCCTCCCATACGCCACCGGCAACGCACTTCACCAGTTTTTCACCACCAGCGCAGCGGGTCAGCCTCGCACACGACTACCTGCTGGTGATGCGCGGCGCGGAGCGCACATTCGCAGCGATGGCCGAGCTCTACCCGCAGGCGCCGATCTTCACATTGCTCTATGACGAGCGGGGGACCGACGGGCGCTTTGTGGGCCGCGAGATCACCACCTCACCCCTGCAGCGCCTCGGCGCCGGCCAGTCGAATTTCAGGCGGCTGCTGCCACTCTACCCGACCGCGGCGGGGCGTTTGCGGCCGCCGGCCTCGGACGTGGTGATCAGCAGCAGCAGCGCCTTCGCGCACGGCCTGCGGGCCCCCGAGGGCGCGGTGCATATCTGTTACTGCTATACCCCGTTTCGCTACGCCTGGGATGAGCAGGAGTTCGCCCTGGGTGAGGTTTCCCCGGCGCTGCGCCCGCTGCTGCGCCATCAGCTGCGGCGCATTCGCAGGTGGGACCTCTCCGCCAGCCGCCGCGTCGACGCCTACATCGCGATCTCCGAGCTCGGCCGCGAGCGGATCAAGCGTTGCTATGGCCGCGACGCTGCGATCGTGCACCCGCCGGTGGAGACCCACCGCTTCCAGCCGGGCACGCCCGGCGACGCGCTGCTGGTCGTCTCCGAGCTGGTTCGCCACAAGCGCGTGCACGTCGCGCTCGAGGCGGCCCGCCGTGCACGTACGCCGATCCGTGTGGTCGGCAGCGGGCCCGACCATGCCGAGCTGCAGGCCGCTTACCCCGAGGCCGAGTTCCTCGGGCGCGCCGGCGACGGCGATCTGGTCGAGCTGTACGCCACCGCCCGCGCCGTGATCGTGCCGAGCGTGGAGGAGTTCGGCATCACCGTGGTCGAGGCGCAGGCAGCCGGACGGCCGGCGATCGCCGCCGCCGCCGGTGGGGCGCTGGAGACCGTCCTCGATGGGCGCACCGGATCGCTGGTGAAAGTCGATGACGTCGACGCCTTCACGCGGGCGATCGAGGATATCGACAAGCTCGATTTCGACCCCGCTCATGCACGCGCGAACGCCGAGCGCTTCTCGGTGGCCGCCTTTCAGCGTCGTCTTGCCGAGCAGGTGAACAAAGCCGTCAACCCGGGGGGCAGCATACTGTCCGCGCCCGCGCCCGACGAAGCTCGTGTGCTTCCCCTCACCCGCGCCGCGCCGCGGCGAGCATCGTCGTCCAGCGCGCAGCCAGCGGTGAACCGGCCTCCTGTGGCAGCATCTGCAGCGACGCGCTACGCGAGCAGATGAACGCCAGCCGGCGCAGCCGGCGGTAATCCTCCATTCCTGCGTAGTCGGTGATGTTGCGCGCGAGCGCTACTGCGCTGTAATCCGACCGTGCGGCCAACTCGATTACAGCGTCACGAGTCGGCACCAGCACCAGCTCACCGTACGCGTCGGGCTCCTCGAGGTGTGAAACTTCGAAGAAGCTCGAGCGTGCACCTGAGAGAACGGTGTCGATCACCAGCAGCTCGGCACCGGTCGCCGCCATGCACTCGAACAGCTCCACCGGCTTGGCGATGTGTTCCATCAAGCCGAGACACAGAACCACGTCGAAGCCCTCACCGAAATTGTGTGTGAAAACATCGCCCTGTTCGAAGCGGTGATGGGTGGGGTCGATACCCTTCGCCTCGAACACGAGGTCGGCCTGGTCGATGTACATCTGGCGGATGTCGACGCCAAGCACGAAGTCCGCCCCGGCCTCGACCGCCTGCAGCGACCACCAGCCGGCGTTACACCCCAGGTCGAGCACGCGTCGGCCCTCAAGCGTTCCGCCGGTCACCTGCAGCAGCGCGTCGAAGAAGTAGCGGCGGCGCTGCTCGTGACGGTTGACTTTGCCGAGGTCCACCACCGGCGTGGTGACTCCGCCCTCGAACTCGAAGCGGTAGTGCCAGCGGGGGAACGCCGCTATCTGGTCCTGAAGCTCGCGTGCCTCCACCCCGCGATCCTATCGCCACAAGCCACAGCCCGCCACGCGGAGCGCCTTGGGTAGCAGGATCTTCACGCCTGCGAAACCGCACTTGGACCTGCCCTCTCCCCCAAAAAAACGACGGCCGGGGCCGCCCCTCCCTGGGGCGACCCCGGCCTTGCTGCATTGGTACTTCTGGTGCTACTCCACCATCACGGCCGCATTGGCGACCGCTTGGCGAGCGTGTGCCTCCCTACGGGACGGCCCACCCGATTTCCTTGGCGCCTTTTTCGGCCTCTTTCAGGACCGTGCCCGACACCTTTTCGTAGTCATGGGTTTTGATGTCGTAGCCGCCACCCTGTGCTTTGGTGCTGAGCTCCCACAGGAGGTAGTCCCTGGCGGTTTGCGCCACTTCTTTGCCTTTTTCTTCTTCAGCCGGCGTCCCACCGTGCGGCAGGATGTACGGCTTGTATGTCAGCAATGCGAGGTCGTACGTGAGCCCGCAGACCGAGTACTTGACCTGCACCAGTTGTGCTTTCACCGTGGACCATAGTTCACGTGTGCTCGTCGGCGGGATCACTTCACCGATTTTGCCGATGTACTTGGTGTTTGCACAGTTGGAGTTGGCGGCTTTTTCGACGTCGCCATCGCTGGAGGGGTCGGCGTATTCGGCGCCGGCCACTTCGCTGTTCTGGATCGGGGCCCAGAACTTGTGGTTCTGTTCGCCGAGTTTGGTTTCCGTACCTTTTTTGTTTTCCCCACCGCAGAGGGGGGCTTTCACCGGCGATACGCATTTCTTTGAGAAGAACCCTTCTTTGCGGGCCACCGCGAGATCGGCGTAGCCGATGCTGCTCGCCGTGTTGTTGACTTCGCCGACGACGCCCGGGTTACCCTTCGTGAAGGGCCGGACGACTTTGGCGGCAAGCGGCCAACGCTGGTTTTCGCATCCTTCCTGAACCTTTTCCCACGTCACTTTGCCCGCCGGAATCACCACGCCGCAGGGGTTTTTCTTCAACGTACCTTCTTCGTTGATTTCGTTGAATTCTTCGGCTTCGAATTCATGCGGGGCAGGTTCCGCCTGCGCCAGGAACGACTTGAAGATGTGCGTCGTGCCTGATTTGTCGGTGCGCACGACCACGTTGATCGGGGTTTCCTCTTCGGTGGCACCGCCCGTGCACGTGATTTTGTCGTGCGAGTCGGCCTGAGCCGTTTCGACTTCTTTCCAGTTGCGGATGTTGCCTTCGTAGATCTTGGCGACGGTCTTGTCGTCGAGCGCCAGTCGGCCCTGTTTGACCACTTTGCCGCCGACCTTTGCTTCATCCTGCGCCACGCAGCCGGACGGCAGGTGGACGATCACCGCGACCGAGCCCTGCAGGACCGGGATCGACTCGATCGTTTTTGTTTCTGTGTCGCTCGAGGCTTTGTTGGCTTCCATCGCGGCCACAGCAGCGGCGTTGGGAGCTTCATCGGTGCCGCAGTACGGGTATTCCTCGTATTTCGGCGTTTCGCCGTCGCCGAAGCCCTTCAGGCAGGCGCCGCTGCCGGAGTGGGTGCCGGTCGATTCGAACGTCACGGTCGGCTTTTTGAGGTCGCCCTGACCCGTGTTGCCGGCGCAGCCCAACACGTTCGTGTTGGCGCTCGCGTTGAAGGCCACGTCCCAGACTTCCTGCGCCGGAGCCTGGAAGGTGGACCCCTGTCCTTTGATGTTCGCCCCCGAGCACTGGCTCGTAAGGTCGCTGGTTGCACCTGCCGTGCCCGCCGTCGCCATCGCCAGCGCGGCCACCAGGGCCACGGCGGCGATACACGCCGAGAGCATGCGTCGTGCGGAGTGATACGTCATTACGTAGCTACCTCCTGATTGGTATCCGGTTCCAGCGCAGATCCATCATCCGCGCGAGCGGGAAATGCTTCCTCGCAAACGAGAATCTGGCATCCGTGGCGACGGAGAGGGTTACGATCCTGTGCCCCTGAGCCGATTTCACCGACTGTTCACACCCAGAGTCGGGGCGCTTCACCGCTCTTTCACAGCACCGATGCGGGTCTATAACAAACGCTTCACGCGTCGTTTACACGGGCTGATTGGCAACTCCACGAGGCAAGACCCCAGCGCCTGCCACTCCATCCATCTGCCTGTGCCGCATCTGCCTGTGCCGGGAGCTATGAACCCGCAGTGTGCCTCACCGCGACAGACGGGGCTACTTCTTCTTGTGCTTCTTCTTGCGCTTGGGGCCGTACTTCTTGCGCGCGGTCGCTTCACACTTGGCCCGCTTACCCTTGGACTCCTTCTTGCAGGTCTTGAGCGCTTTTGCGAGCAGCTGCGCACGGGTAGGGGCTTTTTTCTTTGCTTCTTCTTCGCGTTTTTTCTGTTCTTCTTTTTCTTTGGCTTCTTTCGCCGCTTTCGCTTCCTGTGCTTCCTTGGCAGCTTTTTCAGCCGCTGCCTGCCTTTCTTTTGCTTCCTGTGCTTCTTTGGCGGCTTTTTCAGCGGCTTCCTGTTTTTCTTTCGCTTCCTTGACTTCCAGGGCAGCTTTTTCTTCCGCTTCTTTCTGGTGCTGCGCTTCTTCGGCGCGGCTTTCGTTGACCGCGATTTCAAAGGTCGTCTTGGCCGGTGTCCCTTCGGCGGCGGTGTCTTCGACGGTCAGCGTGACCTTGCATTTCCCCGCTTTGCAGCGTGAGGCGAACTTGTGTTTGATCTGCAGTTCACTCCCGTCTGCCAATGCGCCTGGCGTTTCTTCGACGGCCGCACTGCCATCCCCGAATTCCCACTTGACCTTCTTGAGGTGCATTGTGGGTTGTTCACTTGCATTCGGATCTTCGACGGTTGCCGAAAGCGTCGCTTCTTCTTCGCCCACGCGAACCGCTTTGGGCGGTACCGGTTTGAGGATCGGCGTCATAGCCGTCACAGCGACATGGAGGACTTCAGCCGCGTTAACCGTTTCGCCGGCAAGATCGTCGCCCTCCACCAGCTCGCTGATTTCGTACTCGCCGGCGTGCTTGAATTCGTATTGCAGCGCCAGGAATTCGTATTCGCCGTCCACGTTGTGGAGCTGGGCGCTTGTCTGTTCGACCGTTTCCTCGCCTTCTTCGCCGTTGGCGGCGTCTTTGTACTTGAGCTCCCACTTCACGCTCTTGGCGTCAGCGCCGGTGAGATCCGACGAGAGCTTCACGGGTTCATGGGTTCGCGCTTCCCCTGCTTCCTGGTCCTGCCCAACCACCATCTTTGGCGCAGAGAGGGTCGCCGTCGGGCACCCGCTCGTGTTGCCATTGGGACCGAACGCGAAGGTTTCCACGCGCGGGCTGTGAGACCCGCCTTCTTCCAGATAAGCATCTAGAACAAGCACGCTTTCGTGGCCCGCGCCCATCACCGCTGTGACGTTGTCAGGCGACGGTATGCCGCACATTTCACCGGCGCCACCGGCGGTCCAGCCAAGATCGCTCACCTCCGACGCCTTATCCTCGGATTCGGCGTAGTGCAGCGCGAGCGGAAGCGGTTCGTGCTCGAAGCCCTCGACTGACAGATAGATCCTGCCTTCGGTGGTGCCTTCGGGGGCGAACGACATCACCGGGCCCGCTCCTTCTTCCGGCGGTTCCAGGTTGAGCAGGCTGCCGAGCTGGTGTTCGCTGTAGATCATCGTGGGAGTGGTCGCGACTTCCCCTTCGCCGCTTTCGCTGCCCGGGGTCGGCACTTCCCAGATCTGCCCTTCGCTCTGTGCGCCCGAATAGATGAGCAGGTTGCCGCCAGGCGTTACCACCGGCGAGAGCGGCACGTCGGTCTCTTCTTCCGGTTGGCATCCAGGTTCGGTGGGGCGCAGCGCGTCGGCTTTATCGGCATAGCGGTGGCCAAGTTTCCCCCCGGTGAGTTTGCCCGTTTTGGCAGTGATGGTGACGAACTGCGCGGCGGCTCGGCACTGTTTTTCAGCTTCTTCTTTCTCGACCTTTTCGTCGGACTCTTCGTCCTCTACGCCCAGGATCACCAGATCGCCGCCTTTGGGATCGACGGCCATCCCACGGGGATTGAGCAGCGCTTCCTTCGGTTCTTCACCCTGATCGGCAAACGTCGCTTCGCCGATGATCGGCGCCGGCTTGCCTGCAATGTTTTCTTTGACCGAGACGAGTTTGCCGCTCGTGAGTTCGAAGGCGTACAGCTCGCCCGCCGCGTGTTCTTCGGAGTCGAGTGGGACGTATTCGTGGGGTGCCTTAATCAGACGACTACCCGGCGGTTTCTTTCCTTCTCGTTCTTCTTGTTCTTCTTTTTCGTACTGTTCGGTTTCTTTTGTTTCTTCTTTTTCTTCTTTTTCGCTCTCGTCCCGACGTTTGTAAATGACGAGCGCATACACTCGGCTGTTTACGGAGTCGACGGCCAGCTGCAGCCCCACCCCCGTTTCGCCGATGCCGTCATGAACCTTTTTCGCTTCGGGCGGAATGAACGAGATCGACGCTTCCGCTTTGCCTTCGACAAACCGCTGGATCCTAAATTCGCCTTCATTCGGCTCGTCACCGATGTAGTAGCTGGAGTTGGCCGAGTCCACAGCAAACGCCAACACGCTCGTACTCGATGTAAAGGTCACATCGTGAACTTTTGGCCCGAGGATTTCGGAATGTCCCAACTCCCCCCATTCGGCGTGGGCCGCGGCGGCGAGTGCGCACAGCACCAGCAGAGCGCACGCCGTGGCAAGTGGCAGGTATCGGCGAATGGTGATCGAGAGGTCGTTCGGGAGCGTCACGTGTTGTTACGCAGAGAGTGCCCGTTCAGACCTGAAGCCATGTTGCCAAGCGGTGAACAATTGTGTTGCCAAGCGGTGAATGTTTGGTGAAATAGCTTGCGGACTCGAGGATGACGCACGGAGATACCGCTCTCCGCTGACCCCTCGCTCTCCGCCGGCTCACCACCTGCCCTGGCCGTCGCCCATGCGCCGCTGGGCGCGCCTGCTCGACACCGTGGCCTGGGCGATCCGCAGCTTCGTACCCCGGCGGCGCGAGCGGCGGCCGGTCGAGGCGCCAGCGAATGCCGCCAGCACGAGCAGGCCGATCAGGTAGGTGGGCGCAGGCTCGTGTTCGTAGGAGCGGTAGGCCACCGCCTGGTTGGACACCGACTCGGTCGCTTCCTCCTCCTCCTCTTCCTTCTGCGCCGCCTCCACCGGGGAGGTGACGGCCGAAGTGCCACTCGGGGGCGTCGGGTTGGCTGCGGGGGGCAGCGGCGGCGGCACGAACGCCACGGCCGGCAGGGAGGCGGCTAGGGGCAGGAAGAAGGGAGCCGGGGGTGGCGGAGGGCGCAGCGGCAGCGGGCGCGTCGGGACAGGCGCGACCACCGGCGGAGGCGGAGGCAACGGCACCGGCGGAGGCGCGGAGGAGGCCGGCGTCACGGTGGGCGCGACGCTCGGCGGGGGAGGTGGCGGCGGCGGGCTGACGGCCGTTTCCGGAAGCGAGCGGGGCTTCAGCGGCACGGTGCCGCACGGCTCGCGCACGCTGCCCGCCTCGACCGTGACCGGCAACGAGGCGGAGAGGCCGCCCGCGCGGATCGTGACGGTTGTGGTGCCAGGGTTGAAGGCACAGAACAGCCCCGACTGCGCCGCCAGCGGCTTGCCCGCTTCCCGTTCGTCGGAGATCGGTTCACCTTTGACGTTCTGCAGCACTTCGTGGGGGTTGCTGGAGGCGGTGTTGCGCTCGACGAAGCGGCCCACTTCCTTGTCCGAGGATTCGAGTTCGTATTCCGGCAGCACGGCCGTCTGGCAGCCCTGTACCACGCACAGCGAGGGGATCGGCGTGTACTGGTCTTCTTCGCACTGCGTTTCGCCGGATTGGCTCGCCCGGCAGCCCGCGCGCGGGCGGCGCGCCAGCCCTTCGAACATCGACACGCTGCTGCGACGCAGCAGCGTCCCGTTGTCTGCTTCCAGGGCCAGTTCGCCGATCACGGGGATCAGCTGGACCGACACCGGCGCTTCGTCGTTCGCCTTGCGTTCTGTTGTATGGACGTGACCGAGCAGGATCCCCTTCGCGCCGTGGAAGTCCCCCGCGTCCTGTGTGGATAGCTGCTCGTAGCCGAGCGTGCCTGACCCGAACGCGGCGAGCTGGCGCCCGTTGTAGTCGAGGTGTTCCTGGACATTGGCTTCGGGGGAGTCGTAGAAGTAGGCCGAGGCGACGTAATGCGTGGGGTCGCCCGCGCCGTCCGGGTTTTCGCCCACCAGCGCCGCGACCAGCCTGCTCGCTTCGACGTCGTGCGCGGCGACCTGCGCGCCGAGGTTGGCGTTGGCGACGACGATCACCGGCTTCGCTTCGGCGCCCGCGGCCCCCAGACGCCGCTCGACCCATTCGCGCTGCGCCTGGTCGACGTCACCGTGCTGGGAGTCGTCGAGCACCAGCACCCACACGCCTTCCTTTTCCACCGCGTAGTAGGCCGACTCGCAGCCGAGCGAGGCCCCGCAGCGCGTCGGTTCTTCGGCGGGGCCCGCCGCGCCGCCGCTGCCGAACGGCCGCGGGAAGGCGGCGAACGCCGCTTCCCACGAGCCCTCGCTCCCATCCTGCGCGGGACGGGCATCGAGGTCGTCGGGGGTGATCGTGTCGTATACCGGGACCGCCGAGCTGGAGAAAATCGAGGCGGCGCTGTCGAGCTCGTCCGCAAACGGGATCGGCGGGGATTTGGGGCCGAAGAACGTGCCCGCTGTCAGGGTGGGCCCAGTGTCGAAGAAGGCTCCGAGGCGTCCACCACCCGATTCCCCCACCCGGCCGGCGAGCGCCAGCGCCGCGCGCAACCACACCTGCGGGCCGACCCCGGCAAGCGCGCGGTCGGAGCAGGGTGCCGCGCACAGGGCTTCGCCGCCGAACGCGAACGTCGCCGGGCCGGGTGAGGCCACCGGCGAGGCGCCCGCCCCGAGCGGTGCCACGCCGTCGGCCGGGTAGCGCTCGATGTCGGCTGTCTCGACAGATGGATCTTCAGAATCGGAGATCCCGCCAACCGCCCAGCCCTGGGTGCCGGTCGGGTCGACCAGCACCGCGTAGATCGGGTCGGGTCGGTAGGGGAGGTCGAAGTTGACGAACGAGCCTTCCTGCCCGCCGACCGGGTTGAGTTCGTGGCTCTCGTCGCGCCAGCCGGTTGCCGTCTGGCGCAGCACGCCGCCGCTTTCCGGGCCGGCGAAGATCCCGCCGGTGGGTGCCTGCGGCGGCGGGAACCCCGGCGTGGTGTAGCTGCTGCCCGAGGAGAGGCCATTGCCGCCGGCCGTCACGATCGCGCGCAGCGCCCCGTTTTCGCGGAACAGGGCGAGCGCCCCCGCCGGTGAGCCCGGCAGCGGCGTCGGCGCCACCCGCCACGGCGCGCCGGGCGCTTCGCGCTCGTACAGGTACTGACCCCCTTCGCCGCCACTCACGACGAACGCGGCGCCGCCGTCTGGCAGCCCCGCCACGGCCCGGGGGACCGAGCTGGCCCCGGCCACCGTTTCCGCTTCCTGGTCGACCCGCCAGCCCGAGCCTTCGTTGACCAGCAGCCCGCCGACGAACGCGTTGACCTGGGGGTTGGGCTGCTTGCTGTAAGCGACGATCGCCTCCGAGCCGGAGAACGCGATCGAGTTGAAGGTCGCGCCCTGCACCTGCGGTGGGAGGGCCGTTTCTTCGGTCCAGGTCTTGCCGTAGCGCAGCAGCACTCCCCCCTGCCCGACCGCATTGCGCCCGACGGCGTAGCCGCGGGCCGGGTTGGCGGGGTCGAAGGCGATGCCGTAGAGATTCGCGCGGAAGTTGATCGGCGTGGCTGGATCGCGTTCCCACAGGCCCGTCTCCGCCCGCCACAGCCACATTTCCCCCCCTTCCCCCACCGCATAGGCGCGGTGCGGCGTGGGCCAGGCGACCGCGCGCAACCGCACACTGGTTTCCGCCCGTCCCCCCGGCCCCAGCAAACTTTCCGGCAGCCACCCCTCGCCGGGCTTGTAGCGCGCGACCGCTCCATTTTCACCAACCGCGAGCGCGCCGCTTGAGAGCGAGCCTACGGGCGCACCCGGTTCCGGCGCGACCGCCACCAGCGGGCGGCGGAACGACACCGGCCACGGCTGCAGGCGGCTGGGCTGCAGCTTCGGCGCGAGCGCGAGGTGGACCGGCATCGCGGAGTAGCCCAGCCACCCTTCCGTGGGCGAGGAGAAGGCGGCGCCATACAGCCCGCCGGGGCTGCTGCCTTCGCCGCCGCCGAGCGCCAGCACGCGCTTGAATGATTCCCCTTCCAGGCGCAGGCTCACCCCTTCGGGCAGGCCGGTGATCACCCGCTCGCCAAAGCCTGATCCGTTGGCCCAGGCGATGCTGCGGGCGGGGCCGAGCGGCAGCTGCTCGGGCAGCTCGTGCTCACACAGTGGGGTGCCGGCGGGCGCTTCGGGGGGGAGCTCACACCAGCTCGACTCCACGGTGCCTCCGCCGCCGCCTTCCGGCTTGAAGAACGCCGTCGCCGTGACTGGGGCGTGCAGCGTGAGGTCCCCGCGTGCGCCGTCCACCCAGATCCCTTCGCTGGTGACGGTCAGGAGCTGGGCTTCGATCGCGGGCGTGCCTGACCCCGGCACGGTGAGCGGCTCCTCTTCCGGGGGGCCGCCCGGGTGGGCGAGATTCTGAACAGGGATCGTGAGCGGATGCGCTTCGCCATCCCCCGCGCCGGCGCTTAGCGCCACGGGCTTCCAGCTCCAATGCCCCGGTGAGGCTTCGACGCGGCGGAAGAGCGCGACCGCGCCGCTCGGGTAGTTGGCGGAGAGCGCAGCGAGCAGCCAGGCGTTGGTGGGCGAACTCGCCCCGATCGCCAGCACGCGGAAGCTTTCCGAGCTGTTGGCGGGAACTTCGATCGGCTCGCTGCTCCAGTGGTGGCCATCCCAATGCAGCACCTCGTTCTCGACCGGCCCTTCTTCGCTGACCGGGGCCACCAGCGCCCCCGCTTCTCCGCCGGCTTCTTCCAGCGGCGCGAGCATCGGCGCGCGCTTGCTGCCGTATAGGTGCTGGCCCTTGGCGAGCAGCGGTTCGGCTTCGCCTTCGACCGGCACCGGGCCGGTCGCTTCGAAGGCGCCGCCGGGCTTGCGCACGAGCACGACCTGTTCGTTGTCGGCGGCCCCTTTCTCCGCGCCGATCAGCACACCGAATCCCTTGGACGTCATCTGGCCGGCGAGCGGGCTCGCGGCGAGGTTGAACGCCTTGGGCAGTTCTTCGGGCAGCGCCGGCCCCAGTGTCCAGGTCCCTTCCTGCGCTTCCACCGACCCGGGATGCACGTAGTAGCGGACCAGCGCGGTGGTCGAGCTGCTGCCCGAGCCCTCGCGCCCGATGCCCCACGTCTCCTCGGCGCCGGGCGCCCCGGGTTCTTCGGGCGTCGCGCCGATCATCGTCACTTCACCGGCCGGCAGCGACGCATCGGTCTGAGGCAGCGCTTCTTCGGGCGCGCCCGGCTGGGCGACGGCGAGCGAGCCGCGGTGGGAACCGGGCAGAGCGAGTGATAACACCAGCGCAATCGCCGTGGCGAGGGCGCCCGCGAGCAGGCCCAGCCGCGCGCGCGCCACTCGGACGCGGGGATTCCTCCGGGCGCTCAAGGCAGCCGATCCGGTCCGCTGGTCAGAGAATGGTGTGGTGAGGCAACCCGAGCGCTTGTCCAGCCGCCGTGCGGCGACCCAACCGCCCCGCTCGTCAAAGCACCGTGTGGCAGCACGACCAGCCCGGTCGACACGGTCGTGACGTTGGCGCCTTCGCCCGTCACCGAGGAGACGAGCGGCAGCGGCGCGAGCGCGTGCGTCTGCAGGCTTAGCTTCGTCGGCCAGCTCCGCGGGTTGAGGCCGAGGCTCAGCGTTCGACTGCCAGCCTTCAGGGTGAGCGTGCGCGTGGACGCGACTAGGCGGCCGTGACGCTTGGCGAGCAGGCGCACGCGCGCCCTGACGGCGAGGTGGAAGCTCAGCTGCAGCGTGGTGTGGTGGATCAGCTTGCTGCGCAGGCGCGAGAGCAGCGGCAGCTGTACCTTCGATTCGCTCGAAGGCTTCGATTCTTCGCCCTTCACGATTTTTGGCACGACGAAGCCTTCTTCGTTGAGGCCCGAGGTGTCGGGGGGCGGCGCGTCGGCCACCACCTGCGGCAGGCCCTGATCGAGGGGGCGGTAGGCGATCACATTGTGAAAGCCGCTTATTTCGTTGGGGCGCATCGTCCGTTCGCCTTCGGGCGCAAGGTGGAACAGCCATCCCTCGGTGGTCGCCATCCAGCAGTTTTCGAGGGCCGGACAGGAGATCCGCGCGGCCGCGCCCTTGGGGCCAACACCGGCTTCGGCTTCGGCTTTCGAGGGCAGCGTCTGCGTGCCGAGCACTTTGCCTTCGGCCGAGATATGCACGAGCACCGCGCCGACGCCTTCGCCTGAGCCCGTCGGCGGGCGCAGCGCCAGCCAGGCGTCTTCGCTGCCCGGTTCGGCCGCGATCCCGCTGACCGCCGCGCTCTTGGCTTCGCCACCGAGCAGCCGCTGTTCTTCGGCTTCGCTGCCCAGCACGCGGCCGAGCGGGTGCGCCGTGATGCCCGACGTGGGCGAGCCGGGGCCGAACGGCTGGCTCCACACGCCCTGGACGCGGCGCACGACGGTCACCTGGCCCGGTTCTTCGCCCGGCGCGGTCGCCTTGGCGCTTTTGCCCGCTGCCCCCCACAGCGCGCCTTCGGCCGAGGAGAGGTGCAGGAATTCGAGCCCGTCGGAGAGCTCGCCGAAGGAGCCGTACAGCGGCGGTTCGGCCGCTTCGGGCGCGATCGGGGGCGAGGCTTCCGGTTCGATCGTGTGCAGCACCGGGTAGCGGCTCTCTTCCTTGGCGACGGGATCTTCGGCGCGTACGCGGACGCTCTCGTACAGCACGCCTTCGAGCACGCTCATGCTCTCCACCGCGTGCCCTTCCCCGAGGTACGGTTCGGCTTCGAGGCTGCCGCCGTTCCAGTGCAGGTGGAAGGCCCCGAGCTGCGGTTCGGGGAGGGAGTCGCCGCCGAACCAGCAATCCTCGGCGTCCACGGCGGGCGGCGGCGGCGGGATGCACGCCGCCGCGTGCATCGCCTGATAAGAGTCGGCTTCGCCGGCCGGATGGGCGTAGGAGCCAACCACGCTGCCCCCGGCGAAGTGGCACAAAGTGTTGTCTTCGAGCGGCACCTGCCGTTCGAACTTGGTGCCCGAGGATTCGCTCACCTGCCCCGGACGCCCGTCGGAGACGGTCCAGAATTCATCGGGGCCCGCCCACGCGATGCTCCCTTCGCTCGCGCCGCACACTTCGGCGATCTCGCGCCATTCCACGCCGTCATACGCCCACACGCCGGGGGGGACGGCCTTGCCGTTGCCATGCGTGATCAAGAGGCCACGATTGGGTTCCCAGAACTCGATGTCGCCGATCTGCCCGAGGCCGATCGGCAGCGACAGTTCCGGCGTCCCCGGCGGCGCTTTCGGCGGCGAGGGCTGTTCCAGGCGCCATACGGCGCCCCCTTTGCCGCCTTCCGCCGCGGCGGACACGGCGGGCAGGGCGCACGCGCAGGCAAACGTGCACGCCAGGAGGTGTGCGACCGCGCGCCTCATCGTTGTGCGGCCCTATAGGTCCGGGCGCGGGTGGCGGCGCGCTTGGTCGAGCGCCGCACGGTGGCGGTGCGCTGGAATGCGACCGCGATGCTCGCATGCAGGGTCGGCTCGCCGCGCGCGGTGAACGTGAGGCTGGCGTTCGCGGAGAGGCCACCCGGTTGAGCGGCGAGCCCTGCATACGCCTTGTCCAGCTTCAACACGAGCAGGATCAATTCGCCGGCGGGGGCGTGCGCGTTCTGTCCCGCGATCGCGAGCGTGCGGGTGGCGACGGCGGGCTGGCGCGCGCGCGAAGCATGGACGGTGCGCCGCGAATGCGAGGAGCGCCGGGCGTGCCGGGCGCGTCGCGCCGCGCGCGGAGAGCCGCCCGCCCCGACGAGCAAAGACCCGCGCGCCCGCGCGATGAGCGTCCCCACGGCGGGGACCGCCACGTAGAGCACGACGGTGCCGTTGGCGCGCGAGAGCGCCGTCACCCCCAGCCGCCACGCCGGTTCGGTGCCCATCGTGGGCGCGGGGCTGAACGACTGGGAGGTGGAGAGCGAGGGGAACGCCACCGGTTTGACCAGGAACACGTCGCTGCCGTTGGCGGGCGCCGCGGAGGGGGCGTCGCCGGGGGGCGTGTTGCCGTCCCCATAGACGAGGTTGTCTGCCGTCGAGGTAAAGACGAGCGTTTCCCCGTTGGCGGAGAAGGCGGGCGAGAGCGCGCCGAAGCCCTTGGGGGGCGCCCCGTACTGGTCTTCTTCCTGGAGGTTGGTTTTGTGGGGCTGTTCGCTCGGCCCACCCGTGTAGCCGTGCGTCACGCGCGTGAGCGTGCCGTCGCGCAGATCGACGTCGAACAGCTCCGGCAGCCCCGGTTCGGACGCCGGCGCGTCCACGTACTGGGGGTAGCCGAGCGGGAACTGCGTGCGCAGCGTGGTGAACGCGACCTGCTCCGCGTCGGCGGAGATTTCGAAGTCGGCGATCGCCCCGTCGTAGGTGTCCTTTTCGGGCCCGATCTCGGTCAGCGGGGTGAGCGCCTGATCGCGGGTGAGGCCGGGGTGCATGTCGGCCGTGAAGAGATCGCTCGGTTGCCCTGTGCCGCCCGGCCCGAAACCGAGGCTCTCGGCGAGCAGCTTCTCCTCGGAGAGGAACGCGACGGTGTAGCCGTCGGCGCTGAGCCGCGGGATGAAGTCGCCGACGCCACGGCTCTCCCCCCACACCCCGGTGGTGGGACGTCCGCCCCCCTGTTCGGTCACGAACGGCCCCTGGCAGGGATCCAGAGCGGTGGGCGTGGCCGGCAGCGCGCTCTCACCCGATTCCACGCACAGGGGATTGCCCGGGTCCGATCCTCCGGTCACCCGCTCCGTGGCAGTTTCCGAGCCCGGAGCGATCCGCCGCCACAGCGGTTCGGTGTAGTTCGGGTCGAGGGTTTCGGAGGGAAGCGCCGCCGCCTGCTCGCCGATCTCCTCCCCCATCCACGCCACGGTGCTGCCGTCGGCGCTGATCGAGGCGCCCGGCCATTCGCCCGTTTCCGGGATTGTGGGGAACTCCAGCTCTTCCCCCGGGTAGACGGCGCCGAGCTGCCCCTTGCCGACGACTGGTTCGGCGGCCCCCGCAGCGGTCGATTCCCCGCATTCGAAGTAGCAGCGGCTGACGAGCACCGTGCGGCCGCTTTCGAGGTAGCGCACGGCGACCTGGCCGGCGGGCGTGTGCGGCTGCGGCGTTTCGCCCCTGGCGCGTTCTTCTTCTTCGAGCTTCGGATAGGCGACGAGGTTGGAGACGGCGGTCGTGACGAACGCGACCTCGCTGCCGTCGACACTGATCGCCGAGCGGGCGGCGGCGCTCGCCCCCATCGTCGTGTTCGCACCGTGGTAGGCGAGCGGTTCGGCGGAGCCGTTGGCGGCCGAGACGACCGTGAAGGCGCCCGCTTCGCCGGGCGCCAGCGCCATGTTGCGCACGTACACGTTGACCGCTTCCTGCTTGGGCGCTTCGTCGGGGAGTTCGTCGGTGATCGCGGGCAGGCTCGTGCCTTCGTTGGTGGTGAAGCTCAGGTACTGCCCGTTGGCGCTGATCGAGGGCATCTCGGCGTCGCCGCCGGCCACCTGTTCGAGCGCGCCGGTGAGCAGGTCGCGCCGCCACACGCCGATGACGCCCGCGATCGAGCCGTCGAAGGCGACGTATACGCCGTTGCCGGAGATCGCGGCGTCGTGCGCGTATTCCATCTGCTGCGCGACGCCCCCGTTGAGCGCGCCCTCGGAGACGAGCGAGATCGGGCCGAACAGGTCCGCCTGGGCGAGGGTCGGCGCCGGCGCCATGAGCAGAGACACGGTCAGTGCGGCGAGGATCAGAATCTTGCTCCTGCCGGCGCATGCGCCGAGGGCCGGACCGCACATATGACTTGTAAAGCTGTTCCAGTCGGCGCATGCGCCGACTGGCCGGGCAGTGCATGCACTGCCCGGGGCAGGGCCGCATGCGGCCCTGCCTGGGACGGCCACATGTGGCCGTCCCCTCATCGCACGCTCACCCATTGACTCACCACCCCCGCGTTGCCGATCGCATCGCGCACGTGCACCACCACGCGGTAGACGCCCGCGTGGTGGTAGCGGTGGGAGAAGCTCGCGTGCCCACGAGCAAACGCGCCGTCGCCGAAGCTGACGCTCACCGCGTGTGCATCGACTCCCGAGTAGGCATCGCGCACGCGCACGCGCACCGCCGCGCCACCTCCCGCGCGCGCGACCTTGACCGTGGGGGGCACGCCATCGATCGACAGCGTCGAGGGGGCGGTCAGCGTGGACTCGCCGTCCCTGTCGGTGGCGAGCACCTGCAGACGATGGTGACCGGAGCTCAGACCGCGGGTGGCAAGATGCGCGGAGAGGACTACTCCTTCACCCGCGGGAGCGGGCTGGATGTGACCGTCGAGCACGAGGTGGTAGCTCAACGGCCCGGCGGAGGTGGGAGCGGGCTGCCAGGAGACGAGCGCCTGGTTCGGTTTCACCCACCCCTTGGGCAGCGTCAGCACGAACTGGGAGGGCGGCGCGGTCGCCTGCGCGGCGACGATCGCGGCGTCGCCCAGCTGCCCTTGGCGGAAGGCGATCAGGCCGTCGCCGAGTCCCGAGCGCCCGACCGCGAGTTCCGCGACTTCGCCGCCGGCGCCGCCGCTCACCAGCGCCGTCTGCACAGCTCCGCTCGGGAAGTCCTCGCGCACCGCCACCGCGGGATGACCCTGCGCTTCGGCGCTCGGCCACGCGGAGACACCCCCGCCTTCGGGGTTCATGACGCTGGCGACGCCCTCTTCGCCGCCGGCGAACGGGGGACCGAGCGAGAGCGCCCCCGTCAGCCCTTTGTCGTTGCCTTCGATCACGCGGGGGGTGCCGTTGTCGTCGTAGAGCACGCGCACGGAGCGCTTTTCGTCGATGTCGATCGCCGGCGGTCCGACGGTCGCGCTCTTGCCGCCGGCGACGTCGGAGTCGGCGATGACCGCGCCCTGAAACTCGCCGCCGCCGGCCGATTCGCCGTCGGGCAGGATGTTCAGGAAGATGCGCGGTCCGGGCAGCGGCGAGGATGGACCGGCCGCCTGGCGGTAGACCGCCTCGGCCTGGCCGAGGCGCGAGAAGGCGACGCTGGGGGCGTCGGCATCGTCGGTGATCGGCGCGCCGTTGTAAGCTTCGGCAGAGACCGGCATCACGTAGTTGAGCGCGCTGCCGAAGATCCGCCGCGCCCAGATCCGCGCGACGCCTTCGATGTCGGGCTCCTGCCACACGACCACGCCATTGCCGGTCGGGCCGATCGCGACCTGTGGCGCGTTTTCCTGCATCGGCGGGCGCATGCCGACCGCGGCGTCGCGGTTGATCGCGCCAAGGTTCGACCAGCGCCGGCCGTCGAAGTGCGCGACGCGGACACTCTCGGGCACGTCGCCCGCGCGCAGCAGCGAGACCCCCACTTTGTTGGTGTTGATCACCCGGTAGACGACGTCGGCCTGGCCGGTCGAGCTGACCGCGAGGTCGGGGCTGGTGCCGGTCCCTTCTTCGATGTCGCGGTCGACGATGATCGCCTGGCCAAAGTGTTCGGCGCCGGGGCCGAGCTCGGCGCCGAGCAACTCGTAGATCGGCTTGCCGGTGGTCGGGCTGGTCGCGAACGGTGTGGCCCACACGACGACCAGCTCACCCCCGACGGCCGCGCCGATGCGGGGCCAGCTGGCGGCGAACTGCTCTTCGGTGTCCACCCGGATCGGCGCCAGCCAGTGCCCTTCGACGCAGCGCGAGACGAACACGTGCGCGACGCCTTCGACGGTCTTGAGGTAGACGACTCCGCCGCTGCCGTCTTCGGCCATCGCCGCGCCGCCGAAGCCGACGATGCTCTCGCTGGGGCCGTCGATCGTCGTCGCCGGCAGGATCACCGCCTGCGCGCAGGCCGGGAGGGTCGCGAGAGCCAGAACCGCGGCGAGAGCGGTGAGCGTCTTCCTCGGCCGAAGCCGGGAGACACTCGCCTTTGGCTCGTATCCCCGTTTCGGCCAGCGACGCATCTCACGAGGTCGATTTGCTGAGGGCACCCGGGCTCGGGGCGTAGGCGCAGCGGAAGTTCTGTGATTCGTTGACAGGCTGCGAGCCGGCGAAGCCGCCCTTGGTGCCGTCGCTGTAGACGTCCACGTACTGCAGCGATTCCGGCAGCGGGTTGGCGGGCAGCGGGATCGGGTTGGGCTGGCCCTGGCGAGGGTCGCCGGTGGCGCCTTCGCTGACGCCCTCGAAGCCGGCCGCCGCCGAGCCCGCTTCGGTCGTGACCAGCGAGGAGCTCATCTCGCGTTCGTCTTTCAGGCCGCGTGTGGGGTCGAGGTTGATCGTGGCGGTCAGCGGCGAGTCGTGGATCGTCGACTCGAGCTTCACGCGCGCCGCGCCGCCGAGCAGTTCGGAGGCGGAGGGCAGCCAGCCGCCTGCTTCCTCGCACTTCTTGGAAGCCCAGATGTAGTTGTTCTTGCCGACGTCTTCCTTGGTGAGCGGGAAGGGCGTCGATTCCAGGCACCAGGTGCCGAGGTCGACGCTGTCGGGTGGGCAGGTGGCGACGACCTGTTCGGCCGTTTTGCCGTCGAACCGCTTCGCGTCCTCGGCGGTGCTCACGGTCGGGATCGCCGCGGCGGGGAATTTCCCGTTGCGCCCCAGCGTCAGCAGCGCGCCGGCGTGGGGCTTGGAGCTGATCGGATGCCCGTCGATCGCCGCTACCACCGCGTGGCGGGCTGCGTCGGCGAGACCCGTCGTGGAGAAGACGAGCGCGATCGTCGCAACGACCATCGCCGGGGAGGGCAGGCGGCGGTGCGAGCGCCCTCTCATCCCGCCTGCTCGGGGTCGGCGCGCCGCGTGAAGCGAGGCGGGGTGGAGGCACGGCGCACGTCGCGCAGCTCCTCGAGCGTCACCTCCTGCACAGTGGAGAGCACCGCCTCCAGCGCCACACCCGAAAGCGTCTCCTGCTCGAGCAGCGCGGTGGCGGTCTCCTCGACCGTGCTCCAGTTGCGATCGAGGATCACCGTGGCACGCGCCTCGGCGTCGCCGACCAACCGCTCGACCTCGTCGTCAATCACGTCCAGCGTATGCGGCCCCACCGAGCCGAGGTCCTGCAGGGAGGCGCCGAGGAACACCTCGCCGCTCTTCTCGCCGATCGTCACGAGGCCGAGCGCGGGTGACATCCCGAACGATGTGACCATCGAGCGCGCCAAGGCGGTGGCGGCATGCAGGTCGTCGTGGACGGAGGTCGAGTGGTTGCCGAAAGCCATCCGCTCCCCCGCCAAGCCGGCGAGGATCGAGATCAGCTGACGGTGCAGGTCAGGCTCACTCATGATCACCTGGTCGCGGTCGGTGAGCATGTGCGCGGCGGTGCCCAGCTGCCGGCCGCGCGCGACGATCGAGAGCTTGCGCGTGGAGGTCGTCTGGCCGAGCGCATCGGTGACGACCGCATGGGCGGACTCGTGGATCGAGATCAGCCAGCGCTCCTCGGCGCTCAGGATGTGGCGCTTGGCGGGGCCGGCGACGACGCGGTCGATCGCCTCCTCGAGCGTGTGCTGGTCGATCTCCACACGCCCGTCGCGCACGCTCAGCAGGGCCGCCTCGTTGATCACGTTGGCGAGCTCGGCGCCGCTGAAGCCGGGCGTCTGGCGCGCCACCTCTTCCAGCGAGGCGTCGGGGGCCAGCGGGCGCTTGCCGCCGTGCAGGCGCAGGATCTCCAAGCGCCCATGCACGTCGGGGTTGTCGATCACGATCTGGCGGTCGAAGCGGCCGGGGCGCAGCAGCGCGGGGTCGAGGATGTCGGGCCGGTTGGTCGCGCCCATCACCACGAGGCCGCCGTCGCCGGCGAAGCCATCCATCTCGACGAGGATCTGGTTGAGCGTCTGCTCGCGCTCGTCGTTGCCCTGCCCGATGCCCGCGCCGCGCTTGCGCCCGGCGGCGTCGAGCTCGTCGATAAAGATGATCGCAGGCGCCGCTTTGCGCGCCTTGCGGAAGAGGTCGCGCACGCGCGCCGCGCCGACGCCCACCAGCGACTCCACAAAGTCAGAGCCCGACAGCGAGAAGAAGGCCGCGTCGGCTTCGCCGGCGACCGCCTTGGCGAGCAGCGTCTTGCCGGTGCCGGGGGGCCCCACCAGCAGCACGCCCTTGGGTGCGGCGGCGCCCACGCTCAGGTATTTCTGCGGTTCGGCGAGGAAGTCGCGAATCTCGCGCAGCTCGGCCACGGCTTCGCCGGCGCCGGCCACATCGGCGAAGGTGATGCGATCGGAGGTGCCCTTGCCCCTCTTCTTGCCTTTGCCGGCGAACTGCGAGAAACCGGCGATGCCGCCCGCCGCGCCTTCGGTGCCGAGTCGCATGAACAGCGAGAAGAGGCACACCAGCAGCAGGATCGGGATCAGGAACTGCACGATGATCGTCTTCGTGCCCTTGCCCGACTGCTGGTCGACGGTGACGATCGCGCCGCCGGTTTCCAGTTCGCGGATCAGCTGCTGAGTCTGCGCGCCCGAGGCCGGGTAGGAGGCCCACAGGACCTTGGTGCCCACCAGATCGGTCGATGTGCCGTTGGAGGCGTTCCCGGTGCCTGCGGTGGAGGCGTTCCCGGCGCCTTCCTTGGCACCGCCCGCCGCACCGCCTTTGCCGCTCTTGGTGCCTTCGCCGCTTTCACCGCTCGAGCCGAAGATCGCACCGTCGGCAGCGATCGGCGGAGCCTTCGCGGTCGTGACGAACTCGACGCGGTTGTCATGATCGAGCAGCAGCGCGGTTGCGATCTGATGGCGGCCGGCGAGCTTGTGCACGGTGCTGAGCGGCACCTGCTGCCCGGCGCTGCTGGGTGCGATCGAGCCGAGCAGCGTGGCGAATGCAATCGCCAGGCCGATCGAGGCAAGCAGCAGGAAGAGCGCGATCGGATCGCGGAAGGCGATCCGACGCGCGCCCTGCAGACTCGCGCCGATGGTCGCCAGCACCGGGCTGCGGCGTTTGGCCAGACCCGAGCGCACAGTGGCGCGGCTCGGTGTCTCGGATGCCCGCCCACCCCCGCCGTTGGCGCGGGTGGGCGGGACTCCATTACTCGCCGCGGGCGGCGGCGCGGGCGGGAACTCGGGGTTGTCGGAGCTGGGCTCGTCGGTCATGAGCAAAGGCCTCTTGGCGACGGTGGCCGCATGCAGAGACGATCGAGGTGGCGACGAGGAGTCGGCGCCGAATCGACCCGAGGTCTACATGAGCGAGAGGGAAATGCAAACCCCTTTCACAAAAACAAAACATCGTCAGACGCCACTCTCGTGTCTTTCACCAAATTTTCTCCAACTTGCCACCACCTGTTTACTTGGGCTGCCCGGCGCGCGACTGAGACTGCAACGCCCCCGAAAGCAAAGGAGTTCCTGTGCGCGCTCACCGCACCCTCGTCGTCTCGCTGACCCTCGCCCTGGTGCTCGCCGTCCCCGCGGCGGCTGTCGCGACCCGGCGCCTGATCATCGGAGGCTCGACCTCCGTGCTCCCGCTGGCTCAGAAACTTGCGACCGCCTACCACCACCAGTTCCCGCACGCCCCCGAACCGAAGGTCGAGGGTGGGCAGTCCGACATCGGCATCGCGGGCGTGGCCAGCGGGCGCTTCGACATCGGCGACTCCTCGCGCGACCCACTCAGCACCGACCCCAAAGGGCTGGTGTTCACGAAGATCGCGCGCGATGGCATCTGCGTGATCACCAACGACAAGAACCCGGTCGCCAACTTCTCCCAGACGACGATCCAGGGCATCTTCAGCGGCTCGATCCGCGACTGGAGCGAAGTCGAAGGCGCGAAGGTTTCCGGTCCGATCGAACTGTTCGACCGCTCCAGCGCCTCCGGTACGCAGGACGCCTTCCAGAACATCTTCATGGGCGAAGACCTGCGGATCTCCCCCTCCGCCAGTGCCGAGGACTCCAACGGCGAAGAGCAGAACGCGGTCTCGGCCGCCCCCACCGCGATCGGCTTCGTCTCATTCGCCTACACCGCGGGCGTCCACCCGGCCGCCTATCAGGGCGTGGCTTGCAGCCTGCGCAACGCCCGCTCGGGGCAGTACGGCGGCGTGCGTAACTTCTGGATGGTTACCAAGGGCGAACCCAAAGGCGAAGCAAAGAAGTTCATCGCCTGGGTGACGAGCGGCAGCAAGACCACCAAAAACATCATCAACTCCAACTGGATCGCCGTCCACTAACGGACGCCGAGGCGAACGGGACATGGCGGCGGGCGCACGGCTGTGAGCGCTGAGGCACACCCCCCCTCCGTCCCGCCGGCCGCGCCCCCAAACCCGCTGGAGGCGCATCGGCAGCGGCACGCCGCGGAACTCACCGCCCACCTGAAGGAGGCTGCCCGCGACCGGCGGGTGGAGTTCGCGCTCGGCACGCTGGCCGCCGGCACGCTGGCGCTGATCGCGGCAATGCTGGTGACGGTGCTGGTCAACGGCTGGCCGTCGTTCGAAGCCAACGGTCTCGGCTGGTTTGGCAACGGCGGGGATCCCGTCCTCCAGTTTCGGGCGATGCAGACTGGCACCGCGCTGCCCGGCCACCCGCTGCTGTACTTCAGCGCCTGGCCGCTGATCTGGGGGACGCTGCTGAGCACCGCTGGCGCGGTGGCGAGCGCGCTGGTCATCTCGACGCTCGCGGCGATCTTCATCACAGAGTTCGCCCCGGTGCCGGTGAGGCGCGTGCTCGAACCGGTGGTGCGGCTGCTGGCGGGCGTGCCGTCGGTGATCTACGGGTTGGTGGGTCTACTGCTGATCGCGCCGTGGGTGGAGAGCCTGATCAGCACCCAGCGCAAGGAATCGGTGCAGTACGTGGTGCAGCTGAGCGGCGAGGGTCTGCTGACCGCCACGCTGGTACTGACGGTGATGATCCTGCCGATCATGATCGCGCTCACCTCCGGCGCGCTCGCGGCCGTGCCGCCCGCTTGGCGCGAAGGCTCAGTGGCGCTCGGCGTCAATCGCTGGCGCACGATCTGGCGCGTGTCGGTGCGCGCCGCGCGACCGGCGATCGTCTCCGCCACGGTGCTCGGCACCGCGCGCGCGCTCGGCGAGGCGATCATGCTCGCGATGCTCGGCGGCGGACGGCCGTTCGCCCCCAACCCGCTCGACGGGCTGACGTTTCTGTTCGAGCCGATCCAGCCGCTGGCGGCGTCGATCGTCAAGGAATTCGGCGACAACCCCAACACCCCGATCGGGCACACGGTGTATGCGATCGGCGCGCTGCTGCTGTTCAGCGCGGCGCTGCTGTCACTCGCAGGCTGGGCGGTCAGGCAGCCGCTCAAACGCTACGGGATCGGCACATGAACGCACATGGCGGCGCTGGGCCGGCGTCCTCCCTCGCTCATGTACCGAAGCCGGGAGACACTCGCTTCGCTCGCATCCCCGTTTCGGCCAGCACATTTCGCTCGGTGCGTCCTTGTCCAGCTTGCCCTGTGCGCCCATGTGGGCGCAGTACGACAAGAGGGCGAGTCAAATGAGCACCGCGCCGGCGCCGCCCACCGCCGCGATCGTGCGCCCGCGCCGCGAATCGACCACGTCGTGGCCGCTCGTGGACCGGTTGGCGTACTGGCTGTGCTGGGCCATGGGGATCGGGCTGTGCGTGGTGGCGGTGGGGATCGTGCTGTTCATGTTCATCAAGGGAATCTCGGCGTTGAGACTGAGCCTGTTCGTCGAATCGCCCTCCACGGGGGTACTGCAGGAAAAGCACTCCGGAGGCTTTCTCGACCCGCTGATCGGAACATTCATCCTCACCGCGATCGGCATCGCGATCGCCGCGCCGGCCGGTGTGGGGATCGCGGTGTGGCTGGTCGAGTACGCGCGCCCGCGGTGGCTGGCGCGCGCGGTCGAGTCGGCGATCGAGACGATCGCCGGGATCCCCAGCATCGTGCTGGCGCTGTTCGGTCTGCTGATCTTCGCGCGTCCGTTGTTCGGGTTCCTCTCCGGGAGCGCCAGCAACGGCACGGTCAGCGGCCAGTCGTTCCTCAACGCCGGGATCATGATGTCGGTGCTCGCGCTGCCGCTGGTGGTAGGCGCCTCACGGGAGGCGCTGCTGCAACTGCCGGCGCGCATGCGTGAGGCGTCGTACGCACTCGGCAAGACGCGCGCGACCACGATCCGGCGCGTGCTGCTGCCCTCCAGCCGCACGGGGATCGCCAGCGGCGCGGTGCTGGGGATGGGGAGGATCATCGGCGACACCGCAATCATTCTGATCCTGCTCAACACGCTGAAGCTCGAAGGGGCCGGAGGGGCGCCCCTGCTCAGCACGCTGCGTGGCACCGGCTCAACGCTCAGCTACTACATCTACTACTACGCACCGACCGGCGACGGCAACTCTCCCCAGAAGGCGTACGCCGCCGGCTTCGTACTGTTGATGATCGTGCTCGCGCTCAACGCGCTGGTCACGCGCCTGAGCAAAGGGCTCACGCTGAGCACGACCACGTGGACGGCCAAACGATGAGCACGCTCCCCCCACCCGTGCGCCGCATCGCGGCCGACCGGCAGCCGCGCGTGGTCGCGCCCACGTCGCCCGCCGATGGCTCGGGCAACGGCGCGGGTGGCGTGGCAAGCGAGGCGGGAGGGTCATCGATCCTCGCCCGCCGCCGCGCCGCGCGCCCGGCGGCGGCGTACCCCCCGGAAGAGCGGATGCAGATCGAATCGGTGTCGCTCGCCTACGGCGAGCGGTGGGTCGTGCGCGACGTCAGCCTGCCGGTGCGCCGGGGAGAGGTGCTGGGGCTGATCGGCGCAAGCGGCTCGGGCAAGACGACGCTGCTGCGCTCGCTCAACCGCCTCACCGAGATCACCGCCGGGGCGGGCCGCGCCGGGCGGATCGCGCTCGACGGCGAAGAGATCCACGAGATCGAGGTCAACGCATTGCGACGGCGCGTGACGATGGTCTTCCAGCAGCCCAACCCGTTCCCGATGAGCATCTTCGAGAACGTCGCCTACGCGCTGCGCGAGGCCCCCGGCCGACGCCGCCGCGCCCGGCGCGCCACGTTGGAGCCGGCGGTGCGCGAGGCGCTGCGCCGCGCCGGGCTGCACGAGGAGGTCGCGGAGGATCTCGACCGCCCCGCGCTGTCGCTGTCGGGCGGTCAGCAGCAGCGGCTGTGCATCGCGCGCGCGCTGGCGGCCGACCCGGAGGTGCTGCTGCTCGACGAGCCCTGCTCGGCGCTTGACCCGATCTCCACGGCGGTGATCGAGGACCTGATCGTCGAGCTGCGCGAAAGCGTGGCGATCGTGATCGTCACCCACAACCTCCAGCAGGCCCAGCGCGTGGCCGACCACGTCGCGTTCATGCACCTCGGCGAGCTCGTCGAGTACGGCACCGCCGAGCAGGTGTTCGAGCAACCCCGCCAGCAGCGCACGCGCGACTACATCAGCGGAGCCTTCGGGTGAGGATCGCCCTTTCGCTTCTGCTCTGCGCGCTCGCGCTGGGTGGATGCGAGAGCAGCCAGGAAAAGAGCGCGCAACTCGAAAAGCGGGCGAAGCTGGCCAAGGCCGCGCACCCCGTGCAAGCCGCCAAAGGCCTGTCGATCGCCCACGCCAGCAGCGCGGTGCGGGTGCTGAACACGCAGTCGGTGCACAGCTCCGAAGGGACGGCGGTGGTGGTGACGCTGCGCAACGTCTCCACCCACGCGCTACGCGACGTGCCGATCGAGATCACAGTGAAGGGCGCGGGCGGGAACACGCTCTACCAGAACAACACCCCCGGCCTGGAAACCGCGCTCACGGCGGTGCCGCTGCTCGCGGCGGGAGCGCGGTTCGAATGGATCGACGATCAGGTGCAGGCCGCCGACGCACCGGCAAGCGTCGGCGCGATCGTAGGCGAAGCGCCACAGGCGCCCGCCAGCGTGCCGAGGATCGCTCTCACGGGCGTGCACGCCAACGAAGAAGGCCGCAGCAGCGGCGTGGCGGGGACCGTCCACAACAACTCCGCGGTGACCCAGCGCGAACTCGTCGTCTACGGGATCGCCCGCCGCGGCGCGCGGATCGTGGCGGCCGGGCGGGCGGTGCTGAGCAAAGTCGCGGCGCACGGCTCCAGCCCCTTCCAGGTGCTGTTGATCGGCAGCGCCTCCGGCGCGCGCGTCGAAGCGAGCGCGCCGCCGAGCACGTTCTGAGCGGCCACGGGACGGGCGAACGAACCGGCGGACCCGAACCGACGGGCAAACGAACCGGCAGCCGAACGGAACCAGCAGCCAAACGGAGCGGCAGCCCGGCGCAGGACACGCACCTTGGGCCTGCCGTTTCAGGCCGGCGGGGCGCGACCACCATAAACCCAAGTTGATCGATCGGCTTTACTTCATCAATCGACTTTGGTATAAAGGGGCGTTGGCGTGTCGGCCCTGGAGGTGGGCACCCCATCGCGGGATACAACCACTCCCATGCACGTCGATCCATACATAGTCCTCGGGGCCGCCATCGTGGGGCTGCTGGTCGGCATGACCGGCGCCGGCGGAGGCGCGCTGATGAGCCCGATGCTGATCCTGCTGTTCGGGATCACGCCCTCCACGGCGATCTCCAGCGACCTCGTCGCCGCCGTCGTGATGCGCCCGGTCGGGGCGGGGGTCCACATGCGCGCGCGCACCGTCAACTTCAAGCTGGTGGGCTGGATGGTGCTGGGCTCGGTGCCCGCCGCGTTCCTCGGCGCCTACCTGCTGCACCTGATGGGCGGCTCGAAGGTGGACCAGGAAAAAATCGAGATCGTGCTCGGCACAGCGCTGCTGATCGGCGCCGGCGCGATGGTACTGCGGATGGCGCTCGACCGTCGAGCCGGCAACACGCGCAGCGGGGTCGTGCACGACGTGGTGCCACGCCCGCTGCCAACCGTGGTGATCGGGATCGTGGGCGGGCTGATCGTGGGCATGACCTCGGTCGGCTCGGGCTCGCTGATGATCGTGCTGATGCTGTTCCTCTACCCCGCCCTGGGGGCCGGCCAGCTGGTCGGCACCGACCTGACACAGGCCGTCCCGCTGACGGCCGCCGCCGCGCTGGGGGCGCTCGCCTTCGGCCACGTCGACTTCGGCGTCACCACTTCGCTCATCATCGGCAGCGTCCCCGCGGTGTATATCGGCTCGCGCTTCTCCTCGACGATGCCCGACCGCTACGTCCGCCCCGCGATCGCGTTCGTGATCTTCGCCTCCGGCCTGAAGTACGTGGGCGTGGAAACCACCGCGCTCGGCTGGATCCTCTGCGCCACGCTGCTCGCCTGCGGCGGGCTGTGGCTCGCCCGCGCCCGCACGGGGAGCACCGCGACCGCGCGCGAGACTGTGGCGCCGGCGGGTTCGATGCCTGAGGATCCCACGCCCGTGGTGGACCCTGAGCCGGCCGGCGTGCGGTAGAAAGCACGGCCCCGCCTTAACGGCGGGCCGAGGTGCAGGGGTAGCAAGCCAAAGTGCTTGATACGCACCTCCGATCGTAAGGGAGCCCGCCCTACCGCCACCGCCCGCGCTGCTTGAGCACGATCCCCTCCAGCACGTGCGCGACCGTCTCGCAGGCGTCGACGGCAGCCTCGAGCGACTCGAAGATATCCTTCCAGCGGATCACGACCATCGGGTCGATGCCGCCCGCAAACAGCGAGGCGACGGCGTCGCGCTGCAGGCGGTCGCCCTCGTTCTCGAGGCGATGGATCTCCACCAGGTGGGGACCCAGCTCGGTGCTGGTACGCAGGCAGCGCAGGGCTCTCGCGATCTGCTCGCCGGCGCCCACAAGCACCTCGGCGAACTCGAGCGCCTGCTCCATCGGGGCCTCCACGCCGTACAGCACCATCTGCGCGGCGGCGTGCTCGGTGTAGTCGACGATGTCGTCGAGCGCCGTCGCCAGCGCGTAGCCGTCGCTGGCCGCGAACGGCGCCCGCACGCGGCGGCCGGCGGTGAGGCGATGGATGATGTCGTGGGTGATGCGGTCGCCCTCCTGCTCGCACACCTTCAGATCGCGCGCCAGCGGAGCGTGCTCGGGGAAGTCCGCCAACAGGTCGCGCATCAACAGGCCCGAGCGCTGCACGTTGCGCCCCGCCTCCTCCACCAGCTCCATCAGTGAGCCGTCCATGCCGCGGCGCAGGAGGCTCATCGCGGTGTGGTGTCCCAAACCGGACTGGAGAGGGTCGGCTGGACCAGGAGAGAATGGCGAAGATCGAGGCACCCGAGACGCGGGCGGTCTGGCCGGTCGCGCAGAGGGAATCTCATCGGCGCAGGATATTCGCCGGGCGGCACCTGTGGCGGCTGCCCACCGACGAGGCAATGGCATTTACATTTTTTTCACGAATGAATCACGAGTTCGCAACTCGGCGGCACTCGCCGACCTCGATCATGCTGGCCTGTGGAAGAGTTTCTCGGGCATGGCAACAGCGGCACCATCTACGCGGGGGAGTTGGAGATCCATCCCGCCGAGGGGTTGGCGCTCGCCACCGGCCAGGCGCTGACGCTCTCCGTGCGCGAGTTCGAACTGCTCGTCGCAATGGCCAAGCGGCTCGGGACGATCGTCACGCGCGAGGAGCTCTACCGCGTCGTGTGGGGGGGCGAGCTGCGCACCGGCGACCGCTCCGTGGACGTGTACGTCTCCAAGCTGCGCACCAAGCTCGAAGCCGCGATGCCCGACCGCCGCTTCATCCACACCCACCCCGGCTTCGGCTACCGCTTCCAACCCCAACCTGTGGCGGGAGGGGGGTCTGCTGCGCTCCCGCCCTCCCATGCCAGAGGAGAACCAACCTCCCTCCCGGCCTCCACCCAGATGACTGACCCCCCGCAACAGCCTTCACGAAATTTTCACACGCCGGTGGCGGTGGACTAGGACAGTAGGTTTGGCATCGCTCGGGCGGGGTGCGCCGTGCGGCTCATATGCCTCACCCTGCCCCGATCCATTGACCCCACACAAAAGCCATAGGGAGACGCATAGTGATCAACTTGCAAAAGACAGCCGCGACAGTCCTGGGTGTAGCGGCGCTCTCGCTGCTCGTCGCAGCATGCGGCAGCACCAACACCACGAGCTCCGGCACCACCAGTAAAACCCCCGTGGCATCCGCCACGATCTCCGGTGCCGGCTCGACCTTTGCGGCACCCGTCTACGAACAGTGGGGCTCGCAGCTGGCGAGCGCCGGCCTCACCGTCAACTACCAGGCCGTCGGCTCGGGCGCCGGCATCACCGCGCTGGAAGGCAAGACCGTCGACTTCGGAGCTTCCGACCCGCCGCTGAAGGCCGCCGAAGCAGCAACGCTCTCGAAGGTCGGCGAACCGGTGCAGATCCCGATGTTCCTGGGCGCGATCACCGTCTCCTACAACCTCCCCGGCGTACAGTCCGGCCTGAAGCTCGAAGGCAGCACGATCGCCAACATCTACCTGGGCAAGATCAAGACGTGGAACGCACCTGAAATCAAGGCCCTGAACCCCGGTGTCACGCTGCCGAGCACCGCGATCACGGTGATCCACCGCTCCGACTCCTCGGGCACCTCGGCCGGCTTCACCGGCTTCCTCGCCGCCGTCGACCCGGAATGGGCGAGCAAGGTCGGCTCGGGCAAGATCGTCCCCTGGCCGGTCGGTACCGGAGAGAAGGGCAACGCCGGCGTCGCCGGCGGGGTCGAACAGACCGCCGGCGCGATCGGCTACGTCGAGCAGGCCTACGCCTTGACGCACAAATTCACCTACGCCGACGTGAAGAACAAGGCGGGCAACTTCGTGGCGCCCACGCTGGCCTCGACCAGCGCCGCCGCGGAAGGCATCGTGCTGCCGGCCAACCTCGCGTTCGCGATCAAAAACCCCTCCTCACCGCAGGCCTACCCGATCACCTCGCAGACGTTCGTGGTGATCTACAAGGACATGTGCAAGGCGGGCGTCCCCGGTGGCAAGAGCGCAGCGGAAGGCGTCGTGAAGTTCCTCGACTACGGTCTCGGCGCGGGGCAGGCGATCCTCTCCAAGGCCGACTACGCAACGCTGCCGGCCGCGATCCTCGCCAAGTCCAAGACGGCGGTCGCGGGACTGACGTGCGAAGGCTCACCGCTGAGCTAGCTGAGCTAGCCTGAAAGGCGCTTTGGAGGCAGCATCTTGAGAGAGATATGTATTGACCAGGGTCGCGCGGCGACGCCGGCCAGGTGATGCATGGAGGCCACCTCCGTTCCCAGCAGCCCTGATCGTCCGATCCTCGGACGGTCAGGGCTGGCGCGCCTTCCCGATCGCGCCCTGAAGTACGGGCTCACCGCGCTCGCCGCGCTGATCCTCGTCCTGATCGTCTACTTCTTCGTGCGCCTCTTCGGCGAAGCGCGCCCCGCGTTCGCCGCCTCCGGGGTGCTCGGCTTCGTCTTCAACAACGAATGGAACCCCGCCGCCGAACACTACGGCGCGCTGCCGCTGCTGGTGGGGACGCTGATCACCTCCGCGCTGGCGCTGCTGATGGGGGTGCCGATCGCGGTCGCCACCGCGATCTACCTCACCGAGCTCTGCGCCAAACGGCTGCTGGCGCCGCTCACCGTGCTCGTCGAGCTGCTCGCCGCGGTGCCCTCGGTCGTCTACGGGCTGTGGGGCATCTTCTTCCTCGCCCCCAAGCTCGAGCCGGCCGAGGAATGGGTCGCCCACCACTTCTCCTTCATCCCCTTCGTCGGCGGCGGTCTGGTAACGATCCCCAACTGCTTCATCGCCGGGCTGATCCTCGCGATCATGATCCTCCCGATCGTCTCCGCGATTGCCCGTGAGGTGATGAGCACCGTGCCCGCCGACCACAAGGAGGCCGCGCTCGGCCTCGGCGCCACCCGCTGGGAGATGATCCGTATCGCGATCATCCCCTACTGCCGCCCCGGGATCGTGGGGGGCGCGATGCTCGGGCTGGGCCGCGCGATCGGCGAGACGATCGCCGTCACGATCGTGATCGGCGACTCCCCCACACTCGCCCACCACCTCTTCGGCCAGGGCTACACGCTGGCGGCGGTGATCGCCAACGAGTTCGGCGAGGCCACGGGGCTGCACCGCTCCGCCCTGTTTGCCTGCGCGCTCGTGCTGTTCGTGCTCACGCTGCTCGTCAACGCCCTCGCCCGCCTGTTCGTGCTGCGCGCCGCGCGTGGCAGCTCCCGCGGAGGAGCGAGCGAGGGGCCGGCCGATCTCGGCGCCGCAGCGGCGGTGGGCGCATGAGTGCGCACCCTCATGGGAGCCGGCGATGAGCGCGCACGGCGCAACGCCCGATCGCCTCGCGCGCTTCGCGGTGAGCCCGCGGCGGCGGCGCGCCGACCGGCTCGCGCGGGGGATGCTGCTCGCCGCCACGCTGATCGCGCTGGTGCCGCTCGTGCTGATCGTCTACTACCTGCTCGTCAAGGGCCTCGGGGCGTGGAGCTGGAACTTCTTCACGACCGACCCTACCGGCAGCACCTTCTTCGGGGGCTCCTCGATCGGTGGGATCAAGAGCGCGATCCTCGGCACCTTGGAGATGGTCGCGCTCGCCTCGGCGATCGCGATCCCGATCGGCGTCGGCGTCGCACTGTGGTTGGTCGAGTACGGCCAGCCCGCGTGGTTTGCGAACACCGTGCGCTTCTTCGTCGACGTGCTCACGGGGGTCCCGTCGATCGTGTTCGGGCTGTTCATCTACATCGTGTTGATCATCGGCACCGGCTCCACCTACGCCGGCTACAAGGGCTCGCTGGCGCTCTCGCTGCTGATGCTCCCCGTCGTGATCCGCTCCGCCGAGGTGATCTTGCAGCTGATCCCCGGCGCCCTGCGCGAGTCCGCGCTGGCGCTCGGCGCGCCGCGCTGGAAGGTGATCTTCCGGGTGGTACTGCCCACTGCGCTCACCGGGATGCTCACCGGCATCCTGCTCGCGGTCGCCCGCGCCGCCGGCGAGACCGCGCCGCTGCTGTTCACCGCCGGGCACACCAACAAGACCTCGCTCAGCCTCGGGGCGTTCATGAATTCGCTGCCCTACCAGATCTACAGCGACGTCACGTCCCCGACCACCGAAGTGGTAAACCGTGCGTGGGGCGCCGCGTTGACGCTCGTCGCGATGATCCTCATACTCAATCTTGTCGCCCGCCTGATCGCCCGCAGGAGCCGCCTTGCATGAGCCCCGACGCACATCCCTCCCCGATCGAGCAGACTTCTGAGGACATGCTCGAGCCGCACGAACGCTCCTCCCCCGCCGGCGGCTCCCCAGCGCAGTCGGCGACCACCGAGGCCGCGACAGGCGCAGCAGGCGCGCAATCCGTCGCCAAGGTCGCGCACGAGGTGCGCCTCGAGGGGCTGCGCGCCTTCTACGGCTCCTCCGAGCAGGTGAAGGGGATCGACCTGAGCTTTCCCCCCAACCAGGTCACCGCGATCATCGGCCCCTCCGGCTGCGGCAAGTCGACGATGGTGCGCTGCATCAACCGCATGCACGAGGAGATCCCCGGCGCCCGCGCCGAGGGCCGCGTGCTGCTCGACGAGCTCGACATCTACGACCCCTCGGTCGACGTGATCGCCGTGCGCCGCGCCGTCGGGATGGTCTTTCAAAAGCCCAACCCGTTCCCGACGATGTCGATCTTCGACAACGTAGCCGCCGGCCTGCGCCTCACGGTCGGCCGCTCCCGGCGGGGCGAGCTGCAGCATCGCGTCGAGTCCGCGCTGCGCGGCGCCGGCCTGTGGGGGGAGGTCTCCGGCCGCCTCTCCTCCCCCGGCGTCGGGCTCTCCGGCGGCCAGCAGCAGCGCCTCTGTATCGCCCGCTCGCTCGCCGTGGACCCCGAGGTGCTGCTGATGGACGAGCCCTGCTCCGCCCTGGACCCGATCGCCACGCTGAAGATCGAGGAGCTGATCGAGCAGCTCAAGCAGCGCATCACGATCGTGATCGTCACCCACAACATGCAGCAGGCCGCCCGCGTCGCCGACCGCACGGCGTTCATGCTCGCCGGCGAGCTCGTCGAGGTCGGGCCGACCGACGAGATCTTCACCAAACCCTCCGACCCGCGCACCGAGGAATATGTCACCGGAAAGTTCGGCTGATTCCTCGGAGGGGCGCGCGCCGGTCCCGCCCAGGGGGAGCCCACGCGCGGGAGGCACCGCGCTCGCGGGGGGCACGGGAGGGATCGCGAGGTCGAAAACCACCCCCCGCCAGCACTTCCAGGAGCAACTGCGCGAGCTCGAGCGGCGCGCGCTCGGCGGGCTCGACATCATCGTCGAGCAGCTCGACCGCGTGCTCGAGGCGCTCGAGCATCAGGACGTCGAGCTCGCCCAGATGGTGATCGCCGACGACGACCGCGTCGACGGGCGCTACCTGGAGATCCACCAGGGGATCCTCTCGCTGCTCGCGCTCCAGGCCCCGGTCGCCGGCGACCTGCGGGTCGTCGCCGCGCTGCTGCACGTGATGAAGAACATCGAGCGGATGGGCGACCAGTGCGTCAACATCGCCAAGCTGATCCCGCTCTCCGGCTACGAGCCCCCGGTCCGCCGCCCTTTGCTCGAGGCGCTGCTGAAGATGGGCGGGCTCGCCCGCTCCGAGGTCACCCAGTCCAAGGCCGCCTTCGCCGGGCGCGATGTCGCGCTGGCCGAGGACCTCGTGCGCCAGGACAGCTCCATCAACCGCCTCAACCGCGACATCTTCCGCATGGCGCTCGACATCGGCGACGACCCCGACACGCGCGAATGGGCGATGCACATGATCCTCGTCGCCAGAGCGTTGGAGCGGGTCGGGGACAACGCCGTGGACATCGGCGAGCAGGTCGCGTTCGTCGTCACCGGCCTATTCCGCGAGTTCTCCGACTCCTCTCACCCGTTTGGGCAAGATTGAGCGCCCGGGCGCTCGCGGGAGATCGACAGAGGCGCGACCGAGTGACATTTGTCGCAATTAGCGGGATTCCGCTGTGAAGATCCTGTGACCATCGTCCGAGCTGGCAACACAGCGGCCGGAGATATGCTTAGACTGGAGCCCGCGATGATGGAAACCATCCGCGCCGAGCAGGGGGGCCCAGCGGACGCACGCAGCCCCTCCTCGACAGCCCCGCCTTTACGAGTGGCGGTTCTCGACCGCGACAGCGGCTTCATCCAGGTGCTCTCCAAGCGCCTCGACCGCCTCAGCTGGGAGCACCGGGTGCTCGGCAGCCCCGTCCCGCCCGAGGCGATCGGCGCGATGCGCCTCTCCGCCCTCGTCGTCGACCTCACGGTGCTGGGGCCACAGGCGTGGGAGTGGCTGGAGCGCCTCTGCGGCGCGCTCCCCGATCTGGGGATCGTCGTCTGCACCGGCCCCTCCACGGTGGCTCAGCGGGTGCGCGGGCTGCGCTTGGGCGCCGACGACTGGATCACCAAGCCCTGCCACCCCGAGGAGGTGATCGCGCGCATCCAGAGCGTCGTGCGCCGCCGCCGCCGGCCCGCCGGGCGCGCCGAGGTCAAGTCATTCACCGCGGGCGAGGTGGAGATCCGCTCCGACCGCTTCCAGGCCTTCGTCTCCGGCCACAGCCTCGATTTGACCCGCCGCGAGTTCGAGCTGATCGAGCTGCTCGCCGCCGCCGACGGGCGGGTGTTAGAGCGCGAGGAAATCTACTCGCGGCTGTGGGGCTACGCGATGGTCCGCGGCGACCGCTCGGTCGACGTGTTTGTGCGCAAGCTCCGTCAGAAGCTCGAGAAGGCCTCGCCGGAGTGGCGCTACATCCACACCCACTTCGGCATCGGCTACCGCTTCGCCGCCGAACCCGCGGAGGGTGCGCCCTCCGCGGGCGGCGACGGGTCCTCCACTCTGCCCGGAGGCACGATCGGCGGGGGCATCCCAATCGCCCGGCAGCCCGAGTCCGCTCCGACGCCAGAGGGCGAACTCGCCGTCGAGGCGCTGGTCTAGCCGCCAGCCCTTCCGTCTCCTCCGCCGAGCGTCCTCTTCAAATCCACCCATCGCTCACGCGGTCGGCGCGCGATCCGATCGAAGCTTGATCAAGCCTGGTCGCGCGGCCCCGCGGTCGTCTGTAGCTCCTCCAGATCGGCCCGCACCATCCGCTCCACCAGCTGCTCGAAGCCGATACTGGGGCGCCACCCCAAATTCTCTCGCGCCCTGTTCGAATCCCCGACCATCGGCGTGGCCTCCGGCGCGCGCACCAGCTCACTCGACACGTGCACGTGATCCTCGGCCGCCCTGCCCACGCAGGCAAACGCCGCGCGTGCCCACTCCGCCACGGTGTGGGGCTCGCCACTTGAAAGGATCAGATCCCGGGGCTCGTCCTGCTGGAGCATCAGCCACGCGCCGCGCATCACGTCCCCGGCGAACGACCAGTCGCGCACCGCATCCAGGTCCCCCACCTCCACCTCGCTCGTCAGCCCCAGCTTCACCGCCGCCGCCGCGCGCGTGAGCTTGCGCGTGACGAACTGCTCGGGCCGGCGCTCGGACTCGTGGTTGTAGAGGATCCCCGAGCATGCCCACATCCCGTCGTGGCCACGCATCGCCCCCACGAGGTCGCGCGCCGCCAGCTTGGCAATCGCATACGGGCTCTCCGGCTGGCAGCGGGTGCCCTCGCGCTGGGGGCTCTCCCCCGCGTCGCCGAAGATCGCCCCGGTGCTGGCCGCCCACACGCGGATCTCCGAGTCCACCCCGCGCACCGCCTCCAGCAGCGCCGCGGTCGCGTCGACGATCGCCGCACAGGTCTCCGCCGGACGCTCCCACGAGGCCGGCACGAACGAGGGCGCCGCGAGGTGGTAGAGCTCGTGCGGGCGTACCTCCCGCACCGCGGCGCGCAGGCTCTCGGGGTCGAGCAGTTCCCCCGGTATTGCCTCCACGCGGCCGCGCAGGTGCTCGGCGGCGCCCAGCGAGACTCGTCGCGGCCAGCCGCGCACCACACCGGTTACCGCATACCCCTCCGCCAGCAACAGCTCCGCCAGGAACGAGCCGTCCTGGCCCGTCAGCCCGGTCACGAGCGCGCGACGTGGCGTCTCAGCCACTCAGCAGCTCGAGGTCGGCGTCGACCATCAGCCTGATCAGCTGCTCGAAGCTCGTCCGCGGCTCCCACCCGAGATCCTCGCGCGCCTTGGTGGGGTCGCCGATCAGGTGATCCACCTCGGCGGGGCGCGCCAGCGACTCATCGATCTCGACCCGCCCGTCGATCTCGATTCCGGCCTGGTCGAAGGCGACCTCCAGGCATTCGCGCACCGAGTGCGCCGTGCCCGTCGCGATCACGTAGTCCTCGGGCTGCTCGCGCTGGAGCATCAACCACATCGCCTCCACGTAATCCTTCGCATAGCCCCAGTCGCGTTCGGCGTCGAGGTTGCCGAGGTGTAGCTTCCCCACCAGACCCAGCTTGATCGCGGCGGCGTGCCATGTGATCTTGCGGGTCACGAACTCCAGGCCTCGACGGGCGCTCTCGTGGTTGAAAAGTATCCCCGACGTCGCGTGCAGCCCATAGGACTCGCGGTAGTTGACCGTGATGAAGTGCCCGTACGCCTTCGCGACCCCATACGGAGAGCGGGGATAGAAGGGGGTGTGCTCGTTCTGAGGCACCTCCCGCACCTTGCCGAACATCTCGCTCGAGGAGGCCTGGTAGAAGCGCGCCTCGGGGCACACTTCGCGCATCGCCTCCAACATCCGCGTCACCCCCACCCCCGTGAACTCCGCCGTCAGCGTCGGCTGGATCCACGACACCGCCACGAACGACATCGCCGCGAGGTTGTAGATCTCCTGCGGGCGGGCCGCGCGCAGCGCGTCCACCAGCGAGCGCTGGTCGAGCAGGTCGCCCTGATGCAGCGTGATTCGCTTGCGCAGGTGCTCGATCCGCTCGAAGCGCTCGGTCGAGGAGCGGCGCACCATGCCGTGTACCTCATACCCCTTCTCCAGCAGCAGCTCCGCGAGGTAGGAGCCATCCTGGCCGGTGATTCCGGTGATGAATGCCGAGCGTCCGTTGGCCACGCGCGAGACCCTACCGCGCGAGTGGGATGTCGCGGTTACCGCAGATCAACGCCAGCTCGCTGGGGCGCAGCAGCACGAGCAGCTGCCCGCCCGGGCCGTCGATCCTGACGATCGCCAGCCCGCCCTTCTTCAGATCGATGCGCGCTCCCGTCAGTTCCGCCACCACCGTCGAGAGGTCGGGCTCGTGGCCGATCAGCAGGACCCGATCGAGCGGGGCCGCCTCGCCGGCGGGCCGCGGGCGGCTGGGTAGAGCACTCATCACCGCCAGCGCCTGCCGCGCGTCGAAGCCTTCAGCCAGCGGCGGATGGGTCTCCAGCTTTGCTCGTTGTTGCTCGCTCCACGCCTGCGCCGCCACGGTCGCCGTGTGCAGCGCGCGCTCCTTGGGGCTGCTCAGCAGCGCCTCGAACTCCACGCCCATCTGCGCGATCGCCTCACCCGCCAGACGTGCCTGACGCTCGCCCCGCTCGGTCAGACGCCGCTTCGAGTCCTCGCGGGTTCCATGCGGCTCGGCGTCCGCGTGACGTAGCAACCAGAGCTGGCGAGCCATCTCTCTCACCGTCACAGTAGCGATATGTTCAGGGTGTAGCGTTGAGGGTCTTCATGAGCATCGATCAAGCCCAAACCGAGCGCCAGCCGGCACCCGACCTGCTCCAGCCCAAGGAGCGCCACCTGAGCGATCCCTCGCTCTACCTCAACCGCGAGGTCTCGTGGCTGGATTTCAACGAGCGCGTGTTGCAGCTCGCCGAGGACGACGAGCTGCCGCTGCTGGAGCGCGTGAAGTTCTGCGCGATCTACACAACCAACCTCGACGAGTACTACATGGTGCGCGTCGCCGGCCTGCACGACCAGATCGAGGCCGGCGTGGAGAACCCCTCCCAGGACGGCTCGACCCCCTCCCAGACGATCGGGCTGATCCGCAAGCAGGTGCTCGAGCTGGGCGGGCGTCTGACCGCCTGCTTCGAGCAGCGACTGCGCCCCGCCCTGGCCCGCCACGGCATCCACCTGGTCGGCTTCGGAGAGCTCGACGAGCGCCAGCGCACCCACCTGGCGAAGCACTTCCAGCAAGTCATCTTCCCCACGCTCACCCCGCTCGCCGTTGCCCCGGGGCGGCCGTTTCCATACATCTCCAACCTTTCGCTGAGCCTGGCGGTGCTGGTGCGCGACCCCGTCACCGACCAGACCGTGTTCGCGCGCGTGAAGGTCCCCACCGAGATCCTGCCCCGCTTCATCGAGGTTCCCGCCGCCGCCGGCGAGGACGCCGCCGGGGGCCGCGAGGGCGCCGCGGAAGGGGTCACGCTGGTGGCGCTTGAGGAAGTGATCGCCCACCACCTGGGCGCGCTCTTCCCGGGGATGGAGATCGTCGACCACCACCTCTTCCGCGTCACCCGCGACGCTGACCTGGAGGTCTCCGACGACGCCGCCGACCTACTGCAGGCGGTCGAGGACGAGCTGCGCCGCCGCCGCTTCGGCGAGATCGTGCGCGTCGAGCTCGGCGCCCATTGCTCGGCGCCCCTGCGCAGCGAGCTGATCGGCCTACTGGGGGTCGCCGAGGAGGAAATCTACCCCGTCGACGGCCTGCTCGACATGGGCTCGCTGTGGCAGATCGTGCGCCTCCCCGGCCTGCCCGAGCTGCGCGACCCACCGATGAGCCCCATCACCCACCCGCGCCTGCTGCGCCACGAGGGCGAGCGGCCCGACGTGCTCGCCGCGATGCGCGAAGGCGACCTGCTCGTGCATCACCCCTACGACTCCTTCTCCACCTCCGTGGAGCGCTTCGTGGAGCAGGCCGTTGCCGATCCCAACGTGCTCGCCATCAAGCAGACCGTGTACCGCACCAGCGACGACTCGCCGCTCGTCCCCGCGCTGATCGATGCCACCGAGAGCGGCAAGCAGGCCGTCGCCCTGGTCGAGCTCAAGGCGCGCTTCGACGAGCGCATGAACATCCACTGGGCCAAGGCCATGGAGGAGGCCGGGGTGCACGTCGTGTACGGCCAGCCCTCGCTGAAGACCCACGTCAAGTGCGTGCTCGTCGTGCGCCGCGAGGGCGAGGGAGTGCGCAACTACGTGCACATCGGCACCGGCAACTACCACTCGACCACCGCGCGCCTGTACACCGACTTCGGGCTCTTCACTACCGACCCTCAGATCGGCGCGGACGTCGCCGACATGTTCAACTACCTCACCGGCTACGGCCGCCCCCTGCACTACCGCAAGGTGCTGATCGCCCCCACGCAGTTGCGCGACGGACTGATCGCCGAGATCGACCGTACGATCGCCGCGCACTCCCCCGAGCAGCCCGCGCGGATCACGATGAAGATGAACGCGCTCGTCGACGGCTACTGCATCCGCGCGCTCTACCGCGCCTCGATGGCCGGCGTGCAGGTCGATCTGAATGTCCGCGGAATCTGCTGCCTGTGTCCCGGCGTGCCGGGGATCTCCGAGAACATCCGCGTCGTCTCGGTGGTGGGGCGCCTGCTCGAGCACTCCCGCGTGTATGCCTTCCAGCGTGCGGGCGAGCAGCTCGTCTACATCGCCTCCGCCGATCTGATGCCGCGCAACCTCGACCACCGCGTCGAGCTCGCCGTGCCGATCGAGGCCCCCGAGCTGCGCGCCGAGGTGCTCGACGTGCTCGACCGCGCCTTCCACGACAACCAGAACGCGTGGGAACTCAGCGCCGACGGCGCCTGGCGGCGGTTGCATCCGGGTCCCGGCGAGGAGCCTCGCAGTATGCAGCTGGAGCTGATCGAGATCCACGCGCGGCGCGCGGTCGAGTAGAGCGGGCCGGGGAGCGCAAAGGAGGCGGCAAGGTCCAGGTCAGCCACCGGACTGCATCAAGCGGGGGCAGATCAAGGCCGCCGGCAAACGGGCGGCTTCATTCAACGACCACACCAGAGCCCTCCTGCTGAACGGGCTTCGCCAGCCGTTCGACCGCTTCGAGGATCGTCTTCAGGCCGCCCTCGGTTTCTGTGTTCAGCGCGTCGAGGATCGCCTGGGCATCCTTGAAGGTGTTTTCCGAGCGGGCGTCGGAGGCGATCGACTGCACGTCCTGGCCGACCATGATGATCGACAGGAGGACCAGCTGGATGAAGGTCTGCGCGATCCACGCGACGATCAGGATCAGCCCAGGCTTGGTGAGGAACTTGGGAACGTCGCCGCTGGTGAGGACGCCCGCCTCGATGAGGATGGCCGGCAGGCTGGTGAGAGCGATCAGGCAGAAGATGTACGCCATCGCCATCGACCCGACCGCGTGCGTGATGATCACCGCCAGCTTGGCGTTGAAGCCCTCCACCTCACTCATCGCATGCTTAATTTCAGCGGGGTTGAGACGCACCGCCTTGGCGAGATGGTGCCTTGTTTTGACGGCGTGCGGCGCCTTCGTTGCGAGCGGCACCGCGGTCGCGGTGCCTGATGGGGCGTGTTGCGGTTTCATCGGCTGATCCCTTCGGGCAGTGGTCTTGAGCGTATTCCAGCTTCCGCGTCCGTGGGCGATGTCCTCGACACTTCGACCGAAGATGCCATCGGGCACTGCGACATCGATTGTCAGTATGCGCAAGGCCCCGGCGGAGAATGCCTCATCGGGGAGCGGGGCGGCACCTGAGAAGATAGTCTGGTGACCTTGAGGGAATCGGACTGATCGCACCGCGCGGCCACCGCGAAGGAGGGAACTCATGGACTTGACCTTCGGCGAGCAGGAGATCGCATTCCGCGACGAGCTGCGCGCTTGGTTTGCCGCGAACGACCCCGGGCCTGTGCCGGAGGGCGACGAAGATCGCCAGTACGCCTACCGGCGCGATTTCCAGCGCCGGCTCGCCGACGGCGGCTGGGCTGCAGTGCACTGGCCGCGCGAGTATGGCGGCCGCGGGGCGACGCTCACCGAATCGGCGATCTTCTTCGAGGAGCTTGGTCGCTCCGGCGCTCCGCTTCCCGCCAACGTGCTCGGCCTGCTGCTCGCCGGTCCGACGATCATGACCTGGGGCACCGAGCAGCAGCAGGAGCGCTACCTGTCGCCGATCCTCACCGCGGATGAGATCTGGTGCCAGGGCTTCTCCGAGCCCGACGCCGGCTCGGATCTCGCCAGCCTGAAAACGCGCGCCGTGCGGGATGGCGATGAATGGGTGCTCAGCGGTCAGAAGGTGTGGACCAGCGGCGCGCAGTACTCGAAGTGGTGCATGCTCGTCGCGCGCTCGGACCCCGACGCTCCCAAGCACAAGGGACTCACCTACTTCCTGATGGACATGGAGCAGGAGGGCGTGCAGATCCGTCCGCTGCGCCAGATCACCGGCGAGCCCGAGTTCAACGAGCTGTTCCTCGACGGCGCCCGCGTCCCGAGCGAGAATGTACTCGGGGGCACCGGCAACGGCTGGAAGGTCGCACTCACTACGCTGATGAACGAGCGCGCCGGCTTGGGGTTCTTCCTGCAGGTCCGCCTGCGCCAGCTGCTCGACCGCGTGATCGAGGAGGCCGCCCGCGAAGGGCTGCTCGATGACCCCGTCACGGCCGACCACCTCGGCGAGCTGCACCTGCGCACCGAGATCGTGCGGCTCACCGCCTACCGAGGACTGACCGCGATCGAGAAGTACGGCCAGCCCGGTCCCGAGGGGTCGCTGACCAAGTGGATGTGGTCGGACACCAACCAGCGGCTCACACAGCTCGCCGCCGAGCTGCTCGGCCCCCGCGCGCTGCGGGCGGGCGATCCGTGGGCCTATGAGCTGCTGCGAGCCCGCGGCAACTCGATCGAGGGGGGCACCACCGAGGTGCTCAAGAACATCGTCGCCGAGCGCGTGCTCGGCCTTCCCAAGTCGCGCTAGTGGATTTCGACCTCAGCAAGGATCAGCGAGAGATCAAGGATGTCGCGCGTGAGTTGCTCGCCGCGCGCTCGCCCTTCGCCAAGGTACGTGAGGCGGCGCAGGACGCCGCGTACGACGCGGCGCTGTGGAGCGAGCTGGCGGGGCTCGGTTGGCCGGGGATCGCGGTCGCCGAGGAGCACGGCGGCCAGGGACTCGGCGCGGTCGAGCTGGCCGTCCTGGCCGAGGAGCTCGGGTACGTATGCGCGGCCACGCCCTTCCTCTCCACGGCCACCGCCGCTGCGGTCATCCAGGCCACGGGCAGCGCCGAGCAGCGGGACCGCTGGCTACCGGGGCTCGCCTCGGGGGAGCTGAGCGCGGGGATCGGCGCGCGCGAGCTGGCTGCCGACGCGGAGGGCGCCGCGGTGGTGCTCGTGATCGACGGCGACGAGGCTCAGCTGATCGCCTCGCCCGAGACCGGCGAGTTCGTCTCGATCGACCCCACCCGGCGATTCGCGACCGTCGCGGGGGAGGGAGAGCCCCTCGGCGCCGGCGCGGCCGATCGGGCCCGCGCGGCGATCGCAGCCGAGGTCGTGGGCGTCTGCCAGCGCGCGCTCGACATGACGCTCGCCTACGTCAAGGAGCGCAAGCAGTTCGGCGTCCCCGTCGGGTCCTTTCAGGCCGTTGCGCACCGCTGCGCGGAGATGCTGCTCCACACCGAGAGCGCGCGCTCGACCGCCTACTACGCAGCTTGGGCCGCGGACGCCGACCCGCAGCTGCTACCCGAGGCCGCGGCGCTCGCGGGCGCCGCGGCGGCCGAAGGCGGCCCGTCGGTCACCGCCGGCGCAATCCAGATGCACGGTGGGATCGGCTTCACGTGGGAGGCCGACGTGCACTGGCTGTTCAAGCGCGCGCAGCTCGACGCGGCGCTGCTGGGTGGCGCCAAGCGCCATCGTGCGGCACTGGCTCGGCTGGCTTCTGCCAAGGTCCGGCAGCTGACGTAGCCGAAGCTCACTCGGCCTCGCCGGATGCGGCTCTGCGCTCCCGTTGCCGACGGCCGATCAGCCGATGCGGACAGCTCCGCGAGCGGATCGAGGCCCGCCGCGGCCTACGCAGCGGACGACGCGCTCGGCAGCGCCTCCAGCGTCGCTTTGAGATCGTCCACCGACTGGTAGTCCAACCCCAGCATGTGGTCGTGGCGGTGGCGTACGATCCCCTGCTCGTCGATCACGATCGCCGCGCGCTTGGTGCCGAGGCGCGACGAGAAGGCGCTGTAGGCCTTCGCCACCGACTTGTCCACGTCCGCGAGCAGCGCCACCGTGAGGCCATGCTTCTCGATGAAGCCCTTGTGAGAGTCGAGATCCTGCGATGAGATACCCACCACCGTCGCGTCCAGCGCCGCGAAGTCATCCGCGCGGTCGCGGTAGGAGCAGAACTGTTTGGTGCAGACCATCGTGTTGTCGCCCGGGTAGAACAGCAGCACCACGCGCTCGCCCCGGTGCTCGGAGAGCTTGAATGGGCCGTCGGTGCCCGGCAGCTCGAAGTCCGGCGCCTCTTCTCCCACCTGCGGTGTCTTCGCCATGCTTGCCCGCCCTTCGCTCTCGATCTAAGGTGGCGCGGTCGGCGCTAGGCCGATACGCCGTGCCCTTTCTATTCCGCGATGCGCGATCAGCATAACCGGCGGCGCATAGCACCGCCAGCGCATTCCCACGAGGCGACGCAGCGTCGGCGACCCGGCGCTGCGGGCCGCCGACGCTCACAGTGGCGCCGAGGTTGAGGGGGCCTCGGGCCGGCGTGAGATCCGGGAGGCAGCCGGCGGGAGAGAGAGGTCGTGAACCGGCTGCACGGAACGCACGTCGCACCTATCCCCTATCGGGACAGCATCCCCTATCGGGACAGCATCCCCTATCGGGACAGCTTGCATGTTTGCACTGACGCGGGTGCCGGTTGTGACCGTGTAGTGATCATGGGCAGATGGCACGGCCCCCCCTGGAACGGGACGGCACAGCGCGCCACAGGCGCTCCAGCGGCACCTCGCCGGCGATCGCGATCGTGGCGGCGCACCTGCCCGGAGGCCCTCCAAAGCTCCGTGGCCGCGCACCAGCTCGATGCCCCGTTCCCGCACCCACGGCAGCTGCGGAGCCGGCGAGCGATGCCGCCTATGGCAGATGTGAAGGGGTGTGAATATGGCGCGTATGTGGGAACATTTCAATCTACGGTCTGATAGCCTCTCGCGTCGCGGCTCGACTTCGTCTCTACGCCAGTCGTAATCCCGCCCCGCGTTTCGCCGCGATCACGCTTTATGAGCAAGCACGCCAAAAGGAGTTGCTATGACGGACACGGCACGAACCGACCCAAACTTTCAGTTCAAAGGCCATCCCGAGATCGAGGCCCCGGAGGCTGCGCAGCCGCTTGAGCTGCTCCCCGACCCGCTTGGGCCATTGGCGCGGCTGGTTGGGGACGGAGAAGAAGCGACGTGGACCGGCGATGGCTTCAACACCATCTGGCGGCCGCACCCGCTCGCCGAAGGCGGCCAGGACCGCTTTCTCGAGTTGAATCTCACGACCGAGAAACTCGTCTTCACCAGGATCAAAGGCGCGATCCCCAACCGGGGACTACTCATGCCCGACATCAACATGTTCGGCATCACGTACATGCAGCAGATCGCTGAAAAGCACGACCCGACGGAAGGACTGCACATCGAGCCGGGGATCTGGGCCAACGTCCCGCACACGACCAATCCAGCGGAGCCTCCCACGGTGGTGCGGATGGGCTCCATCCCGCATGGCACCGCGATCCTTGCTCAGGGCACCGGGAAAACGATCCTGGGCGGGCCGCACATCGGCGAAAACAACATCATCCCTTTCGCGGTCGGCTCTCCGCCCCCGCCGAATTCCGACTTCGCCTCGGCTGAGGCGGTGTTCACCGAGTTGAATCTCGCGACCGGGACGCCGTTTCGCCACATGTCCCCCGGCGTGACCGAGGATCTGGTGAGAAACCCGAACAGCTTCCTCCAGCAAGGCCTCGCGGGGAAGAAAATCGTCAACACGACCGTGCTCGCGATCTCGACTCTGCACACCCCGGTCAAGGGCGGCGGGACGGCAAACACGGCGTTCCTCGAAGCGGCGAGCTTTCCGCCCGGCGGCAACGCCAAGGCCGTCGAGGTCAACGCGATCTTCTGGATCGAGGCCATCGAGGGCGAGGGGGGAGCCCCCAACACCCTGCAACTGCAGTACACGCAGCTGGTCCAGCTCGACTTCAACGGCCTGCGCTGGCCCCACGTCACCGTCGCCACGCTCCAAAAAGCATGAACGGATCTGGAAAGGTTGCTCCGCCCTTGCCGTAGCTTGTCCCACAGCGCGGGCGACCCGAGTCAGGCTGGCCGCTCTTGACATAAGTCCTTGGCCACAGGGGTAGCCTGAGGGTATGGAGGAATCGCTCAGCGGGCAGCTGCTGCTGGCCGCGCCGTCGCTGATGGACCCCAACTTCCGGCGCAGCGTGGTGCTGGTGGGCGCCCACAACGAAACGGGGGCGATGGGCATCGTGCTCAACCGCCCCTCTACGGTGACGGTCGGCGAGGCGGTGCCACAGCTCGAGCAGGCCACCGGGGAGCTCGAGCCGGTGTACGTCGGCGGGCCCGTGCAGCCCAACGCGATCGTGTTCCTCGCCGAGTTCCTCGACCCCTCGCCCGCGGGGCTGCTGGTGCTCGGACGCATCGGCTTCCCCGCGCCGGAGGCCGACATCGACGAGCTCTCCGACGCGATCGCGCGCCGCAGGGTGTTTGCCGGCTATGCCGGCTGGGGCGAGGGGCAGCTCGACGAGGAGCTCGACAACGGCGACTGGATCGCCCACCCCGCGGAGCCCGACGACGTCTTTACCGAGGACCCCGAGGAGCTGTGGGCGCGGGTGCTCGCCCGCAAGGGCGGCGCCTACGCGCTGATCGCACGAATGCCGCTGGACCCGCGGATGAACTGAAGCCCGCGGGCCAACCCGCCCACATCCCACGGCTATATCTACGTTTGTACACGCCGAGACGGAGCACCGAACGTCCGCGGGCGACCTTCTACCCTCTACGAAAGCTCCGCCCGCGCAGGGTCCACCCACCTGCGCCTGTCCCACCGTTCCACCGCTACCCACCCCGAGGTCGCCGATGCTCAAGCTCGCCCGCTGGTCAACCACCCACCGCCGCCTCGTCGTGATCGGCTGGATCGCGATGATCGTCGCCGTGGGCGCCCTCGCCTCCTCGGCGGGGACGGAATACTCCAACAACTTCACGCTCCCCAACTCCGACGCGCAGCGTGCATCGGACCTGCTGGAGCACAGCTTCCCGACACAGGCGGGCGACCGCGACCAGATCGTCTTCCGCGTCGCCGACGGCAGCGTGCTGGACCCCGGGGTGCGCGCGCACATGAGCGCGATGTTCGCCGAAGTCGCCAAGCTGCCGCACGTATCCGCGGTGATCAGCCCCTACGGGGGGGCCGCGGTCGGCAAGGCGATCTCCGCCAACCACCAGATCGCGTTCGCGACGGTGGTGTTCGACGAGAAAGCCAACCTACTCCCCGTGAGCGCCGCCGAACGGGTCGTCAAGGTGGCTCAGGCCGCGCGGCAGCCGGGCCTCCAGGTGGAGCTTGGCGGACAGGCGATCGAGGCCACCCAGCAGGCCGGCTTCGGCCTCTCGACCGCGGTCGGGTTGATGGCGGCGATCGTGGTGCTGCTGATCACCTTCGGCTCGCTGATCGCAATGGGGCTGCCGATCGTCACCGCGCTGTTCGGCCTCGGCACCGGCCTCAGCGTGATCGCGCTGTTCACGCACGTCGTGGACACCCCCAACTTCTCCTCGGAGCTCGCCGCGATGATCGGCCTCGGCGTGGGGATCGACTACTCGCTGTTCATCCTCACCCGCTTCCGCGAGTCTTATGCCGGGCCGGGCCCCACGCACGGGCAAGTGCAGGAGTCCGTCGTGCACGCGATGGACACCGCCGGGCGCGCCGTGTTGTTCGCCGGCACGACCGTCGTGATCGCGCTGCTGGGGATGATGCTGCTGGGCGTCGACTTCCTCTACGGCGTGGCAATCTCGGCGTCGATCGGGGTGCTGCTGGTGATGCTCAGCTCGCTCACCCTGCTGCCCGCGCTGCTCACCTTCGCGGGTGCCCGCCTGGCGCGGCCGAGCCGGCGCATGCGCCGGCGGGGCCCGCAGGGAAGCCGCCGCGGCCGCCTCCGCTGGGACAGGCGAGACCCAGGGGGCCGGCGCCGTGGGAGGAAACGGGGCGACGATCGCGGCCGGCAACACCATGCCCGCCGGCAACGGGGCTCCCGCGGCATCCGGAAACGGCGTGGCCGCGGCAGCCAGTGGAACCGGGAGTGGCGGTAATGGCAGCGCCCTCGCGGGCAATGGCGCACCCGTCGCAGCCGGCGGCGGGGCGTGGCTGCGCTGGAGCAACTTCGTGGGGCGCCATCCCCACCGGGTCGCGCTTCCCTCCGCGCTGATCATGCTCGTGATCGCCGCTCCCGCGGTCGCGCTGCGGCTGGGCTCCAGCGACGCCGGCAACGATCCCTCGAACACCACCACCTACAACGCCTACCGCCTGCTCGCGGAGGGCTTCGGCGAAGGCTTCAACGGGCCTCTGCAGGTCGTCGTCAAGCTGCCACACCGCGACGACGCCGGCGCCCTGCGCGAACTGCAGGGCGCGCTCGCCACGGCGAGCGGCGTCGTCTCCGTCACCCCACCGCGCCTGAACCCGACGGGCGAAGTGGCGACCTTCTCGGTGTACCCCGACTCCTCGCCGCAGGCGTACGCCACCACGGTGCTCGTCAGAGATTTGCGCGAACACGTGATCCCCCCGGTGGCCGCACGCACCGGTGTGGTTGCCTACGTCGGCGGTGTGACGGCCGGCGGCGTCGACTTCGCCACCGTGCTCGCCCACAAGCTGCCGCTGTTCATCGGCGTGGTGGTGCTGCTCTCCGCACTGCTGCTGATGGTTGTGTTCCGCTCGCTGGTGATCCCGCTGCAGGCGGCCGTGATGAACCTGCTCAGCATCGGCGCCTCGCTGGGCGTGATCGTGGTGATCTTCCAGTGGGGTTGGTTCCCGGGGCTGCTGGGGGTCAGCCCGGGCCCGATCGAGTCGTTCATCCCGGTGATGCTGTTTGCGATCGTGTTCGGTCTCTCGATGGACTATGAGGTGTTCCTCGTGTCGCGCATCCACGAGCAGTGGACCCACACCCGCGACAACCACCGCGCGGTCGGCGAGGGTCTCGCGCTGACCGGCCGCGTGATCACCGCAGCCGCGGCGATCATGGTGTGCGTGTTCCTCTCCTTCGTGCTGGGGGAAGACCGCGTCATCAAGGAGTTCGGCCTCAGCCTGGCGAGCGCCGTGTTCCTTGACGCGCTGATCGTCCGCTGCATGCTGCTGCCCGCGCTGCTGCACATCGTCGGCCCACGCGCCTGGCGATTCCCGGGGTGGATGGACCGGCGGCTGCCGCGCCTGAACATCGAGGGCGCCTCCGTGCGCGCGCTGCCGGCCGAGGATCAAGCGCTCGCGCTGAACGGCGCCGCCCGCAAGCGCGAGAAGGTCGGCTGAGGGGGGAGAGGAAAGGGGTGCTGTTGCTGCGCAACGGGGCGTGGGTCACACTCACGACACTAGGAGGAGCAGGAGCGGCAGGCGCCGTGCAGCACGATCTCGTGCTCTGACACCGCCAGCGGCACGCGCTCGCTGAGCTCGTCGATCGCGCGCTCCAGCGCCTCGTCGGCGAACGGCATCACCACGCCGCAGCTGTCGCACACGAGATGGTGGTGATGGGCACCCTCGGCGTCGTGCGCCCGCTCGTAGCGCACAACCCCCTGCCCGGTTTCCACGCGCGCCACCAGGCCGGCGCGCTCGAGCTCGTCGAGGATCCGGTAGACGCTCGCGCGGCTCACCGGCCGGGCGGAGCGCCCGGGCAGCTCCTGTTCGATCTCGGTGGCGGTGAGCGCACAGCTCTGCTCACCAAGCAGCAGCAGCAGCGCCCGGCGGGCGCCGCCACTCCTGCGGCCCGCCGCAGCCAGCGCCGCTTCGGCGCGTGTGGCCCAGGTGCGGGCCGGATCCTCGACGGAGGAGCACTCCGGCGGGCGAGGCGGGGTGTGCGTGGGTACGGTGGTCATATCTCGATGGTATCCACGGCCGCCGACCGCGCGCCCGGCGCAACGCGCACTCGCACCCCATCCCACAGCGCAACCCCGGCATAGAGGGCGATCGCCACCAGGATCACCGCGCTGCCCGGAGGCACAGTCCCGATCAGATCGGCCAGCGTGAGTCCCACCCACATCGCCGCGAGCGCGATCAGCGCCGAGAGCGCCAGCCCCCGGTAGGGGTTGGCGGTGAGCCGCAGCGCGGTGCCGGCCGGAGCGGCGAGCAGGCCCAGCAACAGCAGCGCCCCCACCGCCTGCGTCGCCTCGGCCGCGTCGAGGCCCAGCAGCCCCAGGAAGGCAAGCCCCAGCGCCCGCACCGGCACGCCCCGAGCGTGTGCCAGCGGCGCGTCGATCGAGGCCAGCAGCAACGGGCGGGCGATCGCCAGCAGCGCCACCGCGATCGCCACGGCGATCAGCGCCGCCAGCCGTGCCTCACCCCCGGTGAGGCCGAAGATCGAGCCGAACAGCGTGCGCGAGGCGATCGTCCCGTTGGCGCCCGAGGCGCCCGTGTTGAAGATGTCCAGGAACAGCACCCCCAGGCCGAGCACCCACACGAACACCATCCCGATCGTCACATCGTCGGCCTGTGCGCGGGAGGGTGCGCGCGAGCCACCGAGGATCCCCAGCACCAGCGCCACCGCCACCGTGGCGGCAAACAGCCCCACGCGCAGGTCGAGACCCGCCGCGGCCGCTGCCAACGCCCCCGTGAAGGCCACGTGGGAGAGCGCATCCCCGGCGAACACCTGCACGCGCAGCACCACGAAGTAGCCGATCAACCCACTCGCCACCGCGATGCAGGAGCCCGCCAGCAGCGCGTTGCCGAGAAACCCCTGGAGGGGCATCAGCGACTCCCCGCCGGTAGGAGGGGGGACGCCGTGCGATCCTGCTCGCCATCGGGACGCCCGCTGGCGCCGCGGCCACGCAGGCCGCCCGCCGGACGACTCCGCGCAAGGCGCGCCGCGACGAACAGCACCAGCGCGATGCTGGTGACGAAGAACCCCGCGGGATCGTTGGTGAAGTAGGAGAGGCCCAGGCCGACCCACGCAATCGCGAGGCCCAGCAGCACACTCAGCCCCAGGCCAAGACCGATGCGCGGAGTCAGCTCGCGCGCGATCGCAGCGGGAGCGAGCAGCAGCGCGAAGACCAGCAGCACGCCCGTGATCTGCGCCGTCGCCGCCACCGCGAGGCCCAGCACGAACAGGAACGCCGCCGAGAGAGCACCAACCGGCACGCGGCTGGCGGTGGCGAGCGAGCCATCGACGGACGCAAAGAACAGCGGACGGCCCACGACCGCGAGGAATGCCACGGCGCACGCCCCGATGATCGCCAGCGTCAGCACCTCGCCCCGGGTGACCCCGAGGATCGAGCCGAACAGCAGCGTCTCCAAGCTCTCGAGCACGCCCCCGTAGAGGCTCAGCAGCAGATACCCAACCGCGAGCGCGCCGGCGCCGACCATCCCCACGACGGCCGACTGCCGGCTGAGGCTGCGGGGACGCCCCCGCAGCGAGGAGCCCGCGATCACCAGCGCCCCGCCGCCGCAGAACACGAAGTAACCCCACTCCAGCGGCAGGCCCGCGAGCGCGGCGGCGGCTGCTCCCGGGAATGACATCATCGAGAGCGTGTGCCCTGCAAACGTCTCGGCCCGCAGCACCATGAACCAGCCCACCACCGCGGCCGTCACCGCCACGATGCCCGCGGCCTGCAGCGCGTTGACCATGAATTGGTAGGCCAGCAGCTGGTGGACGTCGGAGACGAGGTTGAACGTGAGATGGGGGTTCATAGGGGATCATCCGCGCGGGTGGATTGTGTCCTGGGCGCCTGGGCGCTGGGCCTCGTGCCCAGCGCCCGCGGTGGGTGGGGCAGTCCGGGCGGGCTCATCGCAGCACGTGGCGAGGGCCATGCAGATGAGGCGCTTCCGGCTGTCCAACCACCACGAGGCGCCCGTCGGTCGTGCGCAGCACCTCGATCGGGGCGCCGTAGAGGCGGCTTAGCGTGCCGCTCGTGACGACCTCCTCCACCGGCCCCATCGCGGCGTGACCGCCCGCCAGGTAGAGCACGCGATCGACGTACGGCAGCAGCGGGTTGACGTCGTGCGCCACCAGCAGCACCGTGACCCCCGCGGAGCGGCAGATGCCCTGCACGAGCGCCGCCACCGCCGCCTGATTGGGCAGGTCGAGGCCGTCGAGCGGCTCGTCCAGGATCAGCATTCGCGGGTCGTGCACGAGCGCCTGGGCGATCAGCAGGCGCTGCTGCTCGCCGCCCGAGCACTCCCCGATCGGCCGCTCCGCGTAGGCGCCGGCGCCCACGCGCTCGATCGCCTCCCGCACGCGCAGGCGGGCCGCGCGTGAGCGCGCGCCGAAGCGCCCCGCCGGCGGAAGCGGCAGGCCCCAGCGATGTCCGTCGAGGCCGAGGCGGACCATGTCCACCCCGCGCACCCGCGTGCCGGCGTCGAACACCCGCCGCTGGGGCAGGTAGCCGATACGCTCGTTGTGCGCGCCGGGCGCACCGCCAAGCACCAGCGCGCGGCCGCAGTCGAGGCGCAGCAGGCCAAGCAGGACGTTGAGCAGCGTCGACTTGCCCGCCCCGTTGGGCCCGAGGATCGCCACAAACTCGCCCTCAGGCACCAACAGGTCCACGTCGCTCCAGATCGTGCGCCCGCCGAGGCGCACCGCCGCGTCCGTCAGCTCGACCGCGGGGGTCACGCTTTCCCCCGCAGCTCGGGTGGCGGCACCCGCGCTCTGACCCACCGTGCCCTCGGCGGGAGCTGCGCCTCGGCTGCGGTGTCGCGCGTCGGCATCGCCTACCGCCCCGTTGCCTTGCGAAGCGCGCGCATCAGCCCTTCGAGCTCGGCGACCTGCCACTGCTCGAAGGTGCCACTCGCGGGCGAGAGCGTCTCGGTGACGGTCGCGATCGGGATATGCGCGGCGCGCGCCAGTTCGTTGACGCGCTGCACGTCGGGGGTGACGTTCTGACTGTTGAAAACCCACACCGCAATCTTGTGGTGTTCGGCCTGGCTGTCAACCGTGCGCTTGTCCTGCGCCGTCACTTCGCCGCCCTCGGCGATCGCCTTCACGAAGCTGTAGGGCGTCAGCAGCTTCAATCCCAGGTTTTCGCCCAAGCCCTGAAATATGCTCTCGCTGTAGCCCACCGGCGTGCCGGCGTAGCGTTCGCGGATCTCACGGCGCAACTGGTTGTAGCGGGCGAGGCTCTGCGTTTCGAAGGTGTGCTGGCGCTGTTCGAAGTAGCCCTTCGCGTCCGGCCGCAGGCGCTCGTAGTCGTGGACGATCTGCCCGACGACCGCGTACACGTCCGCAGGGAAGTACCAGCGGTGGGGGTTCTCGCCGTCTTGCAACCCGAACAGCTGGCCCACGTTCAGCGTCACGCGCCCGCTCAACGGGCTGGCCGCGAGCAGCTTCGAGGCCCATTCGTCGTAGCCGACCCCGTTGACGATCGCCAGCTGCGCGCCCGCCATCGTGCGCGCGTCTTCGGCGGTGGGCTCGTAGCTGTGGGGATCGGTGGCGGGGTTGACGATGATGCTCCGCACATGCACGCGGTCACCGCCTAGCTGCGCCGCGATGGAGCCCCAGAAGTTCTCGGCGGCCACCACCTGGAGCTTGCCACCGCTGCCGGCCGCGGTCCCTTCCCCCTGGCCGCAGCCGGCGAGCAGCGCGGCAATGCCAGCCAGAGCGATGAGGACGCAAAGGTGGCGGCGGCGGTGTCGCGATCGGCCAAGCCATCTCATTCCCGGCACCCTACCATAATAAGACTGAGTCTTGTTCTTATTTGGTTAGGGCCTGAAAAAAGAGCAAAGCGCCCCGGCCCCAGCCCGAGCAACCTGGTAATCGAGGTGGGCCGGGGTAGGACACTTCTTTTTTGTCCCCTAACCAAATGAGACTGAGTCTCGATCTTATTTGGTAAGGGCTCCAAAAAGAAGACAGCAACCCCCTCCTCTCCCCCCGCTCACTCGTCGGGCAACTCCAGCTCCAGCAGCTCCCCGCCCCCGGCGTGCTCGACCTGCAGCGTGGTGTGCTCAACGCCGAAGCGCTCCACGAGCAGCTCCCGCAAGGCCCGCCCCGCCGCGTGGCAGTCGGCGTCGGGCGCGACCAGCACGTGCGCCGAGAGCGCGGGGAAGCCGGCGGAGAGCTCCCACACGTGCAGGTCGTGGACCTCGACGACGCCGGTGTGGGCGGCCAGCGCGTGCCCGATCTCCTGCGGGTCCAGACCCGGCGGGGCGGCCTCCAGGAAGATCCGCCCCGAGGCGCGCAGCAGACCCACCGCGGAGCGCAGCATCAGCGCGGCGATCGCCAGCGAGGCGATCGGGTCGGCGCGCTCGAAGCCCGTCAGGAGGATCACGACCCCCGCGAGCGCCGTGCCGATGAACGCGAACAGGTCGGTGAGGATGTGCTGGAAGGAGCCCTCGATGCTCATGTGCGACTCGCGCCCCGCGCCGGCGAGCGCGGCGATGGCGGCGCCGTTGACCGCGATCCCCGCCAGCGCCACCCCGACCACCGTCCACGCCGAGACCGTCGGCGGGGAGATCAGTCGGCCCACCGCCGAGTAGACGATCGCCGCGGCGAGCACCAGCAGCGTGATCCCGTTGGCCTGCGCCGCGAGCGTCTCGACGCGCAGGAAGCCGTACGTCATCGCCCCCCGCGCCGGCCGTGCCGCGAGGCGCAGCGCCACCAGCGAGAGCCCCAGGGCGGCCGCGTCGGTGAGCATGTGCGCGGCGTCGGAGATCAGCGCCAGCGAGTGCGAGAGCACCCCCGCCACGACCTCGACCAACATGAACCCCAGAATCAGCGCCAGCGCTGCGCCGACGCGGCGCGCGGAGGCATGCGGAGCGTGGAATGGGCCGTGCAGGTGCCCGTGCGCGTGTCCGGCGTGGGCAGCCCTGCCGCCCCCTCCCTTGCTGTCGGCGTGTCCGCCTCCGATGTGAAAGCGACTCACCTCTGAGCGATCGGCCTCAGCTCGGGCCGGCGGGCGGAGATGCGGAGGTCGCCTCGCCGCCGGAACCTTCCTCCTCCAGCGTGCGGCGGCGGCCGATCAGCAGCACGACCAGCACGACCACGATCACGACGATCAGCACCCCGCCTGCGATATAGCGCAGTTTGTGGTGGGTCGTGGTGGATTTGGGCTTCGCCGCGGCGATCGCAAACGAGGAGCCGCCGGCAGTCGCAGCCGCCCTCAGCGGCGCCACCTCCGCGGAGGTGTAGGTAACCGTGAAGTGCTGCCCGTTGCGTGTCGAGGCGTGGGCCTTGGGGCCCGTGGGGTGCAGCACGATCGCGACGACTTCGCGCCGGTGCAGCTGCGCCAGTAGTTCCGTGTAGCTCTCGGGCTGGAAGTGGGTGGCGAGCGCGGGCGTCGCGGCAAATCCCAGCGCGGTTGCCGCGCATATGGCGGCCAGGGCAAGACGTCTGATCGAGCGGGTCATGCGGGGAACCCTAGCGCCTGGTGTTAGCTTGGGCTCCAGCGAGGGACAGTCGCAGCCGGGCGGGCACTACACCCGCCCGGTGTCGCGCCGGTAGGCACGGCGAGCAAGCAGCGCGAGGACCACGGTCCAGGCGGCGATCACGATCCACGCCTTGGCGGGCCATGGGTGCCCGCCAAGCGCGACGTGGCTGGCCTGCACAAGCCAGTAGGAGGGCAGGATCTGGGCGACGTCGTGGAGGAAGCCGCTGCTGGGGATCGGGAACCAGGTGCCACCCAGGAACGCCAGCAGCCCGACGCCGCCGCCGACCGCCGGCCCGATCGAGTCGGGCGTGAGCATGTGGCCGGCGGCGATCCCGAGCGCCGCGAACGGGATCAGTGCGATGAGTATCAGCAGCGTCATCTGCAGCCACCGCCCCGCCGGCAGTGAGACGCCGAGCGCCGCGCCGGACGCGAACAGCACGAGGATCGTCAGCAGCGCCATCATGTACGCGGTGAGGACCTTGGCGCGCAGGTAGGAGCTCGTTGTGAGCGGGCTGATGCGCAGCTGGCGGTTCCAGCCGACCGCGCGCTCGGCGGCGATCCGCGCGCCGCTGGAGAGCATCCCGCTCATCGTCCCGAACGAGACCATCCCGACCATGAAGTACAGGGGTGCGGGGATGCCGGTGCCGTCGAGGTTGTGCACGTTGCGGTTGGGCCCCGCGATCAGGAAGAACAGCACCAGCGGAAACCCCAGCGAGAGGACGAAGAAGCGGCGGTTGCGCAGGGTGCGCAGCAGCTCGTAGCGGGTGTAGAGGAGCGCGTTCATCGGTCTTTCATCGGTCCCGCAGCGAACAGCGTGCCGCTCCTGCGCCCAATCCCGCGGCCGGCGGGCGTCCACGACACAGCCCCGCGCTCATCGGCCGCTCTCCCCAAAGGCGCCGGCGACGGAGGGGGTCGCAGCCGCGGGCTCGGGCACCTCGGCATCGTCCCCGGTGAGCTGCAGGAAGGCCTCCTCCAGCCCCGCGGCGGCGATCTCGATGTCGCGCGCGTCGGGAAAGGCGGTGAGCAGCGCACGGATCGCGGCGTCGGAGTTGGCGCAGCTCAGCACCACGGCCTCGCCGCGACGCTCGACGCCGCTGACGCCGGCCAGCCGCCCGAGCGCGTCGAGGTCGGCGCCGGGAAGCGTGGCGCGGATCGTGCGGGTGCCGACCATCGCCCTGATCTCCGTGGGAGGCCCGTCGGCGACGATCACGCCGTGCGCCATCAGCACCGCGCGGTCGGCGTAGGCGTCGGCCTCCTCCAGGTAGTGGGTGGCGAACAGGATCGTCTTGCCGCGCGCGGCAAGCTCGCGCATCGTCGTCCAGAAGGAGCGGCGGCCCTCGACGTCCATCGCGACGGTCGGCTCGTCGAGCACGAGCAGCTTGGCGTCGCTGACCAGCGCCACCGCGAAGCGCACCCGCTGGGTCTGCCCGCCGGAGAGCTTCTGCGTGCGCTGCGCGGCGATCTCGCTGAGGCCCGTCAGCTCCAGCGCCTCCGCCACCTCCAGCGACGCGGGGTAGAGCGAGGCGACCATCGCGACCAGCTCGCCGACCGACAGGTCGCGGATCAGCGCGCCGGTCTGCAGCATCGCGCCGACCTCACCGGCGTCGACGGCGGCGGAGGGGGTGCCGCCGAGCACCGAGACGGTACCGCCGTCGGGCTCGGAGAGACCGAGGATCATGTCGATCGTGGTTGACTTGCCGGCGCCGTTGGGCCCCAGCAGCGCAACCGTCTCGCCGGCGTCGATTGCGATGTCGATGCCGCGCACGGCTTGCACCGAGCCGTAGCTCTTGCGCAGCCCCGCGACCTCGATCGCGCAGACGCTCACCGGTTGCGCCTCAGCCCTCGCAGGCGCGCACACCACTCTCCCGTGCCGCGGTCTCCTCCGCGCGGACGGTAACGAGCGTGCACGCAGGCGCTCATTTCCCACGCCGCGCGCGTGCAGGCGCTCATTTTCCCCGCCTGATGCGCGCCGCCTTCATCCGCTCAGTCTTCCCCAGCTCGACCTTACGCATGCGCACGCTCTGCGGGGTGACCTCGACGCACTCGTCCTCGCGCACGAACTCCAGAGCCTCGTCGAGCGTCAGTTTACGGTGGGCGTCGAGGCGCACGAGCACATCGGAAGTGGAGGAGCGCATGTTCGTCAGATGCTTCTCCTTGACCGGGTTGACGTCGAGATCGTCAGAGCGGGCGTTCTCGCCGATGATCATCCCCTCGTAGACCTCCTCGCCGGGGCCGACGAACAGCGACCCGCGCTCCTGCAGCGTGAACAGCGAGAAGGTCACGGTCTCGCCGCGGCGGTCGGCCACGAGCACGCCGCTCGTACGCGTGAGGATCTCGCCCGCCCACGGCTCCCAGCCCTCGAAGACGTGGTGCATGATGCCGGTGCCGCGTGTTTCCGTGAGGAACTCTGTGCGGAACCCGATCAACCCGCGCGCTGGGACGAGGTAGTCCATGCGCACCCAGCCGGTGCCGTGGTTGGTCATGTGCTCCATCCGCCCTTTGCGCGTCGCCAGCAGCTGCGTGACAGTGCCGACATGCTCCTCGGGCACGTCCACCGAGAGTCGCTCGATCGGCTCGTGGCGTTTGCCGTTGATCTCCCGCTCGACCACGTGCGGCTGACCCACGGTCAACTCGAAGCCCTCGCGCCGCATGATCTCCACCAGCACCGCCAGCTGCAGCTCGCCACGACCCTGCACCTCGAATGATTTGGACTCCCCACCCACCCCGTGCGTCTCGCGGACACGCAGCGAGACGTTGCCGACGAGCTCCTGATTCAGGCGCGCCTCGATCTGACGGGCCGTCAGCTTGCTGCCGTCTTTGCCCGCCAGCGGCGAGGTGTTGGCGCCGATCGTGATCGACATCGCCGGCTCGTCGACCATGATCACCGGCAGCGGACGCGGATCATCCGGGTCGGCGAGCGTCTCGCCGATCGTGACCTCGGCGATCCCGGCCACGGCGATGATCTCCCCCGGCCCTGCCTGTGCCGCGTCGACGCGATCGAGCGCCTCAGTCACATACAGCTCGGCGACCTGCGCACGCGAGATCGTCCCGTCGGCGCGGCACCAGGCGATCTGCTGGCCCTTTTTGATCGTGCCGTGACGTACGCGGCAGATCGCCAGGCGCCCCACGTAGGGGGAGGCGTCGAGATTGGTCACAAGCGCCTGCAGCGGGTGGTCGGGCTCGTAGGTCGGCGCGGGGATGTGCTCGAGCAGCAGGTCGAGCAGCGGCGCGAGGCTTCCCCCGCCGACGGCTGGCCCCGCACCCGCCTCGGACCCGCTCCCATCTGTCCCGCTCCCACCGGCTCTAGCCCGATTCCCGCCCACCAACGCGGCGCGCGTCACCGACTCGTCGTACTCGAGCGACGCGACGCCCGCCTTGGCGTTGCAGTAGACGATCGGGAACTCGATCTGCGACTCGTCGGCGTCGAGGTCGAGGAACAGCTCGTACACCTCGTCGATCACCTCGGCAACGCGCGCGTCGGGGCGATCGACCTTATTGACGACGAGGATCACCGGCAGCCGTGCCTCGAGCGTCTTGCGCAGCACGAAGCGCGTCTGCGGCAGCGGCCCCTCGGAGGCATCGACCAGCAGCAGCACCCCGTCGACCATCGTCAGACCCCGCTCGACCTCGCCCCCGAAGTCGGCGTGGCCGGGGGTGTCAACGATGTTGAGCTTCACCCCCCGATAGTGGAGCGCGGTGTTCTTGGCGAGGATCGTGATCCCCTTCTCACGCTCCAGATCCATCGAGTCGAGCACCCGATCCGCGACGTCCTGGCCGACGCGAAACGCGCCCGACTGCCACAGCATGGCGTCGACGAGCGTGGTCTTGCCGTGATCGACGTGGGCGACGATCGCGACGTTGCGGATGTCCTCGCGGGGAACGGGCACGGCGTGACAGGCTAGCGGGGCGCCGCCCGGAGCTGGGATCGGCCCTGTTGTTCTTTGGGGATCATCCGCGCGAGTTGGCGTGGGTCCGGAGCGCGGCGGGGCTCGGCCTCCATGCCTCGCGACCAGGTGGTCAGCGTGCGCCGGCCATATTGCGAGCCATCCGTGCCCCGAAGCGCGTGAGCGCCGTTGGCATCCGTTCCGCAGCGGCCACCACCGTTTCCAGCGCGGCGGCGAAGCGGCGGATCTCCGACTCCTCGATCACGAGCGGCGGCAGGGCCTTGATCACGTTCATGCGGTGGCCGGCCACCTGGCAGAAGATGCGGTGCTCGTGGAAGAGGGGGACGGTAATGAGCTGGGAGAAGAGGCCGGGCTGGGCTCGCTCCAGGGCGTTCCAGGTCGCGCGCGCGACCTGCCCTTCGGGGGGGCCGAGCTCGATCGCCCACATCAGGCCGAGTCCGCGCACGTCGCGCACGATCGCGTGGCGCTCGATCAGCGGACGGGTCAGCTCCAGCAGCAGCGCGCCCATCCGCTCGGCGCGCTCCACGAGGCCCTCCTGCTCCAGGACCCGCAGCGTGGCGAGGCCGGCGGCGGCCGCGAGGTCGTTGCCGCCGAAGGTCGAGCCGTGGCGCACCGCGCGCTCCATCCCGTCGAACACACGATCGAAGGCGGCTCGCGAGACGAGCACGGCGCCGATCGGCACGAGTCCGCCGGAGAGCGCCTTGGCGACGGTGACGATGTCGGGCTGTAGATCCCAATGCTCAAGCGCGAAGAAGCTCCCGGTGCGCCCGAACCCGGTTTGCACCTCGTCGCAGACGAACAGCGCGCCGGCCGCGCGGCAGCGCTCCTGGGCGCCGACGAGGTAGCCCTCGGGCGGGAGGTTGACGCCCTTGCCCTGCACCGGCTCCACCACGAACGCGGCGACGTCGCCGCGCGCCAGCTTGCGCTCCAACGCATCGAGGTCGCCGAAGGGGACCGGGTCGCAGTCGGGCAGCAGCGGCCCGAAGCCGTCGCGGAAGTGGTCGTCCCCGCACAGCGAGAGCGAGCCGAGCGTGAGCCCGTGGAAGGCGTGCTCGGCGTAGAGAACGCGCCCGCGGCCGGTGGCGGCGCGCGCGATCTTCATCGCCGCCTCGACCGCCTCGGTGCCGCTGTTGGCGGGCACCATCGCCGCCACGCTCGCCGGCGCGCGTGCGAGCAGCTGCTCGGCCAGCACCCCGCTCAGCAGCGTGACGCCCAGCTGCGGCAGGTTGCCCGCGCGCGCCTCCATGACTTCCTCGATCGCCGCGATCGCCTCGGGGTGGTTGCGCCCGATCGCGAACACACCATACCCGCCGAACAGGTCGAGGTAGCGGTGGCCCTCGGCGTCGATCAGGTGCGCACCCTCCCCCCCGTCCACGTCTTGTCGAACCCCAATGTGCGCAGGATGCGCCCCATCTGCGGGTTGAGGTAGCGGTCGTTCAGTTCCAGCTCCTCCCCCGTCCGGCGCGAGAGGATCTCGCGCACCGTCGGGATGGGAGCGGGAGTCATTGCATCAATCGTAGGCGCACGAGCGAACCGTCCCAAGCTCTGCGTAGCCTCGGAGGCGATGGCAATTGAACGATTCGTCTGGACAACCCATGCCGCGGATCGGCGCAGGCAGCGAATGATCGACCGTTCTACGGCGGAGCGGGCGATCCGCGATGGGCACACAGATCGCGAGATCAACCACGGCCGAGCCGACTGGCTGATACGCGGGCTGCTCGTCGACGGCGGCGGTTCGGGGTCGTCTACGACCACCCCTACGGAACCGATCAATCCGCCGTGAGAATCGTCAGCGTGTGGGACGACTGAAGAACGGACCCGGCTATCCTGGAGGCACCATGGCGGTGCATTTGCACTACGATCCCGAAGTTGACATCGCATTGATTTCGCTCGAGAAAGGGCGCGCCATCAGCGAGGAGCACTCGTGGGGCCTGATCGACCGCCACCCCGATGACGGTCATCTGATGGGCTTCGAGATCTGGGAGGCTTCGACGGTCCTCCCCGCCGAGCTGATCAACGTGCTGCCGAGGACGGGCAAGCCGAGCAACGTCGCCGCATAGGGCTACACGGGGACGACGCGCTTGCGCGCCTGGCGCTCCTCGGGGACGCTCACCACGTCCCACGCGAGGCCGGTGCGCTCGAGGCCGCGGATCACGAGCGCCGAGACGTCGGGCTGGCGCCAGCTGAGGCCGTGGCTGGCGGAGGTCGGGAAGGCGTGGTGGTTGTTGTGCCACGCCTCGCCGAAGGTCGGCAGCGCCAGCCAGCCAAGGTTGCGGGAGTAGTCCCCGGTGGTGTAGTCGCGGCGCCCGAAGAAGTGGCAGAGCGAGTTGATCGAGTAGGTCATGTGGTGCAGCACGAGCATCCTCACCGCGCCGCCCCACAGCAGGCCGGTGAGCCCGGCCTGCCAGGTGCCGCCGATCGCGTAGCCGAGGCCGAAGGCGACGGCGAGCCCGCCAAGCGCCCACACGAAGAAGGTGCGGTCGACGAACTCGACCACCGGGTCGGCGATCAGGTCGGGGGCGTAGCGCTCGCGCGAGCCGCGCTCGGTGTGGATGAACAGCCAACCGACGTGCGCGTGGGCGAGGCCGCGCAGAGCGCCGCGCACGCCGACGCCGTGGTCGACGTGGGGGCTGTGGGGGTCGCCGTCCTTGTCGGAGAAGGCGTGGTGCTTGCGGTGGTCGGCCACCCACGAGATGATCGGCCCCTCGATCGCCGCCGACCCCAACACCGCGAGCACGCCGCGCACCGCGGGGTAGGTCTTGAAGGAGCGGTGGGTGAACAGACGGTGGAAGCCGACGGTCACCCCGAGTCCCGTGAGCAGGTAGAGGATCGCGAACACGATCAGATCGGAGCGGTGCAGCAGCCCGTCCCACATCTGCCAGGCGACGAAGCCGAGCGCGAGCATCGGCCCGATCGTGATCAGCGCGGTCAGCACGCGGTTGAGCGTCTCGTTGACGACCGGTTGGATGTCCTCCGGCCCAGGGGTGGCGAACTGCACGCCGTCGCCCCCGAGAGGGAGTGGCTGGGAGTCGCTTGGCCCGGGCAGATCCTCGTCCAGAGCGCCGGGAATTTGGGTATCGATCATGTCGAGTCCTGTAGGCAAGCTAGCAAGCATCGCTCTACTCTGTCGCAACGACCTTACCGCCGAAACCGGACAGTAGAGACCACCGATGCCGCTGCCCCGCGAAGCACACTCCTGATCCCATGATCGCGCCCCAAACCAACCGCACTTGCAACCCAACGTCGATGCCCTCCGCGACACGCCCCCCAACCCTGTGATCGTGTCCCCCGCTCAACACCAGACCGACCCCGCCGCCGATAATGCCGTTCGCCCGCAACTGTGAGCCGCTGCGCCGCGAGCTCGCGGTAGCGTTGCCGGAGCGTCCGTTCACCCTGCGCTTCTGGGACGGGACGGAGCTCCCCGCGACATCGCCGGACGGCCCGGTCTTCACGGTGCGCTCTCCGACCGCCGTGGCCCACCTGCTGCGCGCCCCCGGGCAGCTGGGCCTCGGCCGCGCGTACGCCGCGGGCGAGCTGGAGGCCGACGACCTCGACCGCGTGATCGGGCTGCTCGACAGCTTCCACGCGCCCGCGATCGACCGCGCCACGCGCCTGCGTCTGACGCTCGCGGCGGCTCGGGTGTGCGGCCTGATTCGCCCGCCGCGGATTCCCGCCAGCGAGCTGCGTCCGCGGGGCGCCCGCCACAGCCGTGCGCGCGACGCGCGCGCGGTGCGCCATCACTACGACGTCTCCAACGACTTCTTCAAGCTGTTCCTCGACTCCTCAATGACCTACTCCTGTGCGCTCTTCTCGCGCGGGGCGACCACGCTGGAGGAGGCCCAGCTGGCCAAGCGCGAGCTGGTGTGCACGAAGCTCGGGCTGCAAGAGGGCGAGCGTCTGCTCGACGTGGGCTGCGGCTGGGGCAGCTTCGTGCTGCACGCCGCAGCTCGCCACGGCGTCAACGCCGTGGGGATCACGCTCTCCCCCAACCAGGCCGACCTCGCCCGCCGGCGCGTGGCCAAGGCGGGCCTGGAGGATCGCGTGGAGATTCGCCTGTGCGACTACCGCGACCTGTCGGGGGAGCGCGAGCACTTCGACGCGATCGCGAGCATCGGCATGGTCGAGCACGTCGGCGCCGGCAAAATCGACGAGTACGCCGCGCAGCTCGCCGGCCTGCTCGGCCCCGGCGGGCGGCTGCTCAACCACGGCATCGCGCGTCTGCGCCACGGCGACCCCGAGGCGGGCGCCTTCTCCGAGCGCTACGTCTTCCCCGACGCGGCCCCCCTGCACGTTTCGCGCATCCTGCTCGCACTCGAGCGCGCCGGCGTCGAGCCAACGCACGTGGAGGGCCTGCGCCAGGACTACGTCGACACGCTGAGCGAGTGGATCGCGCGGCTGGACGCCAACCTCGCGGAGGCCGAGCGCCTGGCGGGCGGCGAGCGCGTCAGGGTGTGGCGCCTCTACCTGCGCGCGGCGCGCAACGGCTTCGCCGCCGGCTTCACGTCGATCTTTCAGGTGCTTGGTCACCGCGCGTAGCGACATTCCCCCAACCCCCCAGAGGGGTCGAGGGTGCCGCTCATCGGCCTACTGGAGCGAGGCCATCACGTGCTTCACGACGGTGTAGTCCTCCAGCGAGTACACCGAGAGGTCCTTGCCGTAGCCGGACTCCTTGAAGCCGCCGTGCGGCATCTCGGAGACGAGCGGGATGTGGTCGTTGATCCACACACAGCCGAAGCGCAGCGCCCGCGAGACGCGCAGTGCGCGGCCCACGTCGCGCGTCCAGACCGAGGAGGCCAGGCCGTAGCGGGTGGCGTTGGCCCACGCGATCGCCTGCTCCTCATCGGAGAAGCGCTGCACCGTGATGACTGGGCCAAAGATCTCGCGCTGGATCAGCTCGTCCTCCTGGGTGGGGCCGGCGATCACCGTGGGCTGCAGGTAGAAGCCGGGGCGCTCGGGGGCCTCGCCGCCGGTGACCACCTCGGCGTGCGCGGCGCGGCGGGCGAGGAAGCCCTGCACGCGCTCGCGCTGGCGGGCGGAATTCAGCGGGCCGAGTGTTGTGTCGGGGTCCAGGGTGTCGCCGATCACGAGGCCCTGAGCCTGCTCGGCCAGGCCGGCGACGACGTCGTCGTAGATGCCGTCGGCCGCCAGTACGCGCGTGGCGGCGGTGCAGTCCTGCCCGGCGTTGTAGTAGCCGGTGCCGGCGATCGTTTCCATCGCCGACTCCATCGCGACGTCGTCGAAGACGAGCACCGGGGCCTTGCCGCCGAGCTCGAGGTGCACGCGCTTGAGCGTATCGGCGGCGGTGCGCGCGAAGTGCTTGCCCGTGTCCACCGACCCGGTCAGCGCGAGCATGTCCACGTCGGGGTGCGCGATCAGCGCCTCGCCCGTCGGGCGGCCCGGACCCGTCACCACATTCAGCACGCCCTTCGGCAGGATCTCGGCCGCGAGCTCCGCCAGGCGCACGGTGGTGATCGGGGTGGTCTCCGCGGGCTTCAATACGACGGTGTTGCCGGCCGCGAGCGCGGGAGCGAATTTCCAGATCGCCATCATCAGCGGATAGTTCCACGGTGTGACCTGCCCGATTACGCCGACCGCCTCACGGCGGGTGAAGGAGGTGTAACCCTCCATGTACTCGCCGGCGGCGCGGCCCTCCAAGCAGCGGGCGGCGCCGGCGAAGAAGCGCAGATTGTCGGCCATCACCGGCAACTCGTCGTTTGTCACCGCACCGATCGGCTTGCCGGCGTTGAGCGCCTCCAGCCGCGCAATCTCCTCGGCGTGATCCTCGACTAGATCCGCGATCGCAAGCAGCGCCTGCGCGCGCTGGGCGGGCGGGGTGGTCGACCACCCCGCGAATGCCCGGCGCGCGGCCCCCACGGCGCGGTCCACATCCGCGGCGCTGGAGATCGGCGCGCGCGCCAGCTCCTCGCCGGTCGCGGGGTTGAGGATCGCTTCGGTGTCGCCGTCGGAGGGGGCACGCTCACCGTCGATGAAGTTGCTCAGGGTCTCGATCTGGGTGGCCATCTGAATCTCCTCGGGTCGCGAGACTTCACAAGGGCAAAAAAAGAGGGGAGGGGGAGGTGGGTATTAACTTTTTTTTATCCGATAGCAATTGCGCACACCTTCTAAATTTTTCATACATACTTATCCCTCCTCGCCCCCCTTTCTCTCCCCCCTCTCTCTTTTCTCTTTTGGGATCCTGTATCTACTATCGCAATCTCTCCGTGACCGGGGGATCGACTCAACTGCCCTGACCGACGGTGGCACCAAGCGCCTCCGCCACCGCGGGATGGGTGATCTGGCCGTCGCGCACGTTCAGCCCGAGGCGCAGGCCGAGGTCGTGCTCCAGGGCCTCTTCCACCCCGTGGTCGGCAAGCGCTAGGACGTAGGGAAGCGTAGCGTTGGTCAGCGCGTACGTCGAGGTGATCGGCACCGCGCCGGGCATGTTGGCGACGCAGTAGTGGGTGATCCCATCGACCTCGAAGGTGGGATCGGAGTGGGTCGTCGGGTGCGAGGTCTCAAAGCAACCACCCTGGTCGATCGAGACGTCCACCAGCACCGCGTGGCGGCGCATCAAACCGAGCTGCTCGCGGCTGATCACGTGCGGAGCACGGCCACCGTGGATCAGCACGGCGCCGATCACGAGGTCGGCGGAGGGCAGCATCTGCTCGATCGCGAGCGTCGAGGAGTAGACGGTGGAAGCGCGGCCGCCGAACGCGACTTCGAGCTCGCGCAGACGGTCGATCGAGCGGTCGAACACGAACACGTCGGCCTGCATCCCGATCGCGATGATCGCCGCGTTCATCCCGACCACGCCGCCGCCGATCACGAGCACCGTGGCGGCCGCCACGCCGGGGACGCCGCCGAGCAGGATGCCGCGGCCCCCGAGCGGCTTCTCGAGCATGAAGGCTCCCGCCTGCGTGGCGAGCTTGCCCGCCACCTCGCTCATCGGCGCCAGCAGGGGGAGGTTGCCACGCGCGTCCTCGACCGTCTCGTAGGCGATGCAGGTGGCGCCCGAGGCCTGCAGGCCTCGCGTCAGGCTCGGCTCGGCCGCGAGGTGCAGGTAGGTGAAGAGCGTCTGCCCCTCGCGCAGCAGCGACACCTCACCCGGCTGGGGCTCCTTCACCTTCAACACCAGCTCCGCCTCGGCGAACACCGCGCGCGCGTCGGGCACGATCCGCGCGCCCTGCGCGACGAACTCCTCGTCCGCCAGCGCGCTGCCCTCGCCGGCGCCGGCCTGCACGACCACCTCGTGGCCGCGCGAGCCCAGCTCGCGCACGCCCGCGGGGGTGAGCGCCACGCGGTACTCGTCCAGCTTGATCTCGCTGGGAACTCCGATTTTCATCGCAGCCATCCTAGGCTCGCAGGGCAAGCTGGGCAAGGACGCAGTGAGCGAAGTGTGCTTTGCACACGAGCGATCGAGGACGCCGATCCAGCGCCGCCATGCGAGCCTAGGATCACCGCGCGAGCTCCCTTCCTCGCAGTGCCAGCCAGAACTCGATCCGATCGCGCGCCGTGGAGAAGTCGCGGCCCGTGAGCTGCTCCACGCGGCGGATGCGGTAGCGCAGCGTGTGACGGTGGCAGTACAGCGCGTTGGCCGCCTTCTCCCAGTGGCCGTTGTGCTCGATGAAGACGTCCAGCGAGCGCAGCAGCTCGTCGCCGTACTCGCCCTCGCCCGCCTCCACGGGGCCGAGCACGCCGCGGCAGTAGGTCAGCAGCGCGTCGTCGTCCTGCAGGGAGAGCAGCAGCTGGAAGGCGCCGAGGTCGGCATAGGAGGCGACCACCTCCGCGCCGTTGCCGTTCTGCAGGCGCATCGCCTCCAGCGCGCAGCGCGCCTCGTGGAAGCTGAGGCGCAGCGACTGCGTCGGGGCCACGCGGCTGGCGCTGGCGCGCACCTCGCCCCCGAGGCGGGCGGTGAGCTCCGCGCGGATCCGGCGAGCGAGCGCGATCGGGTCGAGCTCGCCGGGGGCGCGGTGCTCGGCGGAGTGGGCGCCGTTCGCCGGCGGGGGCGGGCCACCGTCGACCACCGCGCACAGCAGGCCGGTGCGGATCGCCACCAGGCTGCCGGCGAGCGGGGGCTCCTCGTGCGCCAGGAGCCGCTCGACCAGGGGGGCAGCCACCGCGGGGTCGGGCGGCGCGAACGCCAGCACCGCCGCGCGCTCGCCGATCCCGAAGGGCCGCAGCCGCGCCTGCAGCTCCTCGGGGTAGAGGCGTCCCGTCAGCGCCTCCGCGAGCACGTCGCCGGCCATGCTGCGCTGCAGCATTTCGTAGCGCTCGTCCAGCAGCTGCGCGAACACGCGCTCGGTGATCGCGATGAACGGCAGCTCGTAGGGCACCTCGAACAGCGGGAAGGAGCGCTTACGCGCCTCGTCGGCGAGCGCGGGCGGCAGGCGCTTGTGCGCGAAGCCCGTGCCAAAGCCGAGGCCGCCGATCTCGTGTTCGGCCAGGCGCGCGATCAGTTCACGCTGGACCTTCGCGCTCTGCAGCTGCAGGCCGGTCGTCAGCAGCAGCTCCCCCCCGCGCAGCCACGGGGTGGGGTCCGTCAGCTCGGTGCTGTGCACCCAGCGAACCTGCCCGTGAGCCGACTCCTGGCCGCTGAGGAGCTTCAGGCCGAGCTCGGAGACGAGGCCCTCGACGGTCAGCATCGTGCTCCCCTGCGGGCAACCGGCCCCAAGCACTGCGTCGCGAGGACCACTCGCTCGACGCTCGGCATCTCCCCTGGGATCCCCCTTGTATTCATCTTCGCCCCTACCGCCTCGCGATCCGCTCCCACGCCTCGCTCAGCACGGGGCGCAGGATCGCCTCAATCTCCGCGAACTGCTCGCGGTCGGCGATCAGCGGCGGCGAGAGCTGCACGATCGGCTCGCCGCGATCGTCGGTGCGGCAGATCAGCCCGCGGCGGTACAGCTCGCCGGAGAGGAAGCCGCGCAGCAGGTACTCCGCCTCCTCGTCGCTGAACGTCTGCTTGGTCTCCTTGTCCTTGACCAGCTCGATCGCGTGGAAGTAGCCGGCGCCGCGCACGTCGCCGACGATCGGCAGGTCGCGCAGGCTGTCGAGCATCGCGCGGAACTCGCCCTCGTGCGCGCGCACGTGCTCGCACAGCCCCTCGCGTTCGATCACGTCGATGTTCGCGAGCGCCACTGCACACCCCATCGGGTGCCCGCCGAAGGTGAAGCCGTGATTGAAGATCGCGTCGCCGTGCAGGAACGGCTCGATCAGCCGGTCGGAGGCGATCACCGCACCGAGCGGCGCGTACGCCGAGGTGATGCCCTTCGCCGTCGTGATCATGTCGGGCGCGTAGTCGAAGCGCTCGCACCCAAACCAGTACCCGAGGCGCCCCCACGAGCAGATCACCTCGTCGGAGATCAGCAGCACCCCGTGGCGGTCGCAGATCTCGCGCACGCGCTGGAAGTACCCGTCCTGCGGGACGAAGCAGCCGCCGCCGTTCTGAACCGGCTCGAGGATCACCGCCGCGACGGTGTTGGCCCCCTCGAACAGGATCGCCTCCTCGATCGCATCAGCCGCCCACAGCTCCTCGCGGTCCTCTTTCCAGCGGTAGGAGTTGGTGTTGGCGACGTGGTGACCCCCCGGCGTCAGCGGCTCGAACGGCTCGCGTAGCGGCGGCAGCCCGGTCGCGGTGAGAGCGCCCATCGAGGTGCCGTGGTAGGCGAGGTTGCGGGAGACGATCTTGTGCCGGCGAGGCTCGCCGCGCGCGGCGTGGTAGGCCTTCGCGAGCTTCCACGCGCTCTCCACGGCCTCCGAGCCGCCGGAGGTGAAGAAGACGCGGTTGAGGTCCCCGGGAGCGAGGCCCGCGATCCGCGCCGCCAGCTCGATCGAGCGCGGGTGGGCGTAGCTCCAGTTTGTGTAGAAGCCCAGCTCCTTCGCCTGCCGCGCGGCAGCCTCCCCGAGCTCGGCGCGGCCGTGGCCGATGTTCACGCAGTACAGCGCCGAGAGCCCGTCGAGGTAGCGCTTGCCGTGCTGGTCGTACACGTAGCACCCCTCGCCGCGCACGATCACCGGCACCTCGTGCTCGGCGTAGGCGCCCATCCGCGTGAAGTGCATCCACAGGTGGCGCTTCGCCAGCTCCTGGAGGTCCCCTCCGCCAGTCCCGGCGTGGCCGTCGACCGCGGCGGGGCCAGTCCCGGGAGTGGCAGGCGACGAGACCGGGGTGGTCGTCATGGTCGAATCGCTCAGGTGCGTGGTTGCCATCTCCGGTCTCCTCCATCAGAACAGCAGGCCATACAGATAGACAGTTAGCACAACCGTACTCCGCACTCAGGCATGTATCAATGCGCCACTCGTTCAAGACCTCCAGCCTTCATTATACGAGATGTATAAGAAAGAAGGGAAACTTTGGGGATCGCGCCCATTGTCCCTCGCCCGGGGGGGTCGTAGCGTTTGCCACGAGGCCCACGCCCACCGTTTTTTTTGTGGACCGTCCATCGTTCGAAGCGGAGGAGATGAGATGGCAACTGCAAGCGTCGCGGAATCCGGTGCACCCGACCCCTCAGGGGTGATGGACAAGGGCCTGAAGAAAAACGCGATCGGCTACATCTCGAACATCGTCATCGGGGTCGCCTCCACGGCGCCGGCCTACTCGCTGGCGGCGACGCTGGGGTTCATCCTCGCCGTCAAGGGCGTCGGCGTGCACGCGCCCGCGGTGATGCTCGTCGCGTTCATCCCGATGCTGCTGGTCGCCGCGGCCTACAAATACTTCAACCGCGCCGACCCCGACGCGGGCACGACGTTCGCGTGGGTCACGCGCACGTTCGGCCCGATGACGGGCTGGATGAACGGTTGGGCGATCTTCCTCTCTGACGTGATCGTGATGGCCTCGTTGGCGGCGATTGCGGCGATCTACACGTTCAAGCTCTTTGGCTTCAGCGAACTCGGCGAATCCAAAGCGGCGATCATCATCGCCGCGGTGCTGTGGATCGCGATCATGACCTGGATCTGCTATCGCGGCATCGAGCTCTCGGCGCGCATCCAGCAGTTCCTGCTCAGCGCCGAGGTCTTCATCCTCGGGCTGTTCGCGGTGGTGGCGTTCGTCAAGGTCTACGGCAGCCATCCCCCGGCCGGCTCGATCAAGCCCTCGCTCTCCTGGATCAATCCCTTCGCGATGAGCTTCGGCGACCTGGTCGTCGCGCTGCTGCTCGCGGTCTTCATCTACTGGGGCTGGGACTCCGGGGTCGCGGTCAACGAGGAGTCCGAGGACCCGGCCGAGGGCCCGGGCAAGGCCGCGGTCGTCTCGACGATCCTGCTCGTGCTGATCTACGTCGTCGTCACGGCCGCCGCGCAGTCCTTCCACGGGACGGGCTTTCTAACCAACGAAGCCAACCAGGAAGACGTCCTCAACGCACTCGGGACGGGTGTGCTCGGCGGCACGCTCGACAAGCTCTTGATCATCGCGGTGCTCACCTCGGCGTCGGCCTCGACGCAGACGACGATCCTGCCGACCGCCCGCACGACGCTGTCGATGGCGCACTGGAAAGCCGTCACCAGCCTGCTCTCGCGCGTCCACAAACGCTACCTCACCCCAACCGTCTCGACGCTAGGCTTCGGCCTGCTCTCGATCATCATCACGGTCGTGCTGCTGCTGCTCTCCAACAGCGTGCTCGAAGACTCGCTCACCGCGATCGGCTTCCCGATCTGCTTCTACTACGGCTTCACCGGCGTCGCCTGCGGCTGGTACTACCGCCGCGACCTGATGGAAAGCGCGCGCAACTTCCTGCTGCTCGGCCTTGGCCCGCTGATCGGCGGGCTGATGCTGTTCGGGATCGGGGTGAAGGCGGCGTTTTACTACGGCCACGCGGAAAACGTCTCCTCGAAGCCGATCCTCGGCATTACGCTGCCGCTGTGGATGGGCATCGGCGGCATGATCTTGGGCGGCATCATCATGCTCATCTCGCGGCCTTTCTTTAAAGAGTATTTCTCGCGCAAAACCGAAACGGCGCCACCGGGGCTGCTCCACCAGCCGCCGCCGACCGGGCCCGTTCCCGGGCGCGTGGAATTCTGAGGGTTCTCAAAGTGGCCCCGGGGTGACTCATCAAATCCGCAGCCCGAGCACGAGTGCCAGCGCCTCGTCCAGGGCTTCCAGCTCTGCGGGAGCGAGACGGCCCAAGCCGCTCTTAACGGTCTGCACGTCGAATACCCTCAGCTGGTCGGTCAGCACACGAGTGGGAACCCCGGAAACCTCGACCAGTGGACGGAATGTCGCCGGTGCCGCCCCGCGCGAGGTCGGCGCGATGAGCACGGTGCTGAGGGCGAGCAGTTCATCGGCCTGAACCACGACACCCGGCCTCGAGCCCTGTTGCTCATGACCACGCGCTCGACGTGGCAGTGGGATCCGAACTATCTCACCGCGATCCATCTCAGTCGGCAGGCCACTCCGGCATCAGCTCGTCCAACTCTCCACGCAGAGCCTCGAGCTCTGCACGGTCCACCGGGTCATTGGCGAGCCGGTGCGCCTCCTGGCGCAACGCCATGCGCTGACGGCGATGCGAGCGCGCCTCGCTCAGCGCCCGGCGAACCGCCTGCGAGTCGGTCATCCCCTCAGCCCGCATCACCCGGAGGGCGGCTTCGGAGTCTTCATCGAGCCGGACATGAAGGGCACGAGCCACGCTAAACAGTGTACTACAAATCATTCTACGATTGCCTGAGTGCCACCGGGAGCGCGCTCCGGTCGCGCCGGCTACCGCTTCCCTCGCTTGCCCTTCGCCGTCTTCGCCGGGGGTGCTTTCTTCGGGCAGCCAGTGACGGTGATTGGTGTGGTCTGTTTGATTTCGGCGCCGTTCTGAGCGACGAATTCGGTCGGCATCTGTAGCGTCGCGGACTCGGTCTGCTTGACCTTGCGCGTGATCGTCTTCTTGCGGCCGTGGACCTTGACGGTGACCTTCTTCTTGACCGTGACGGTCTTCGTCGCCGTGCAGAGGTTCCCGAGCGCGGTCAGGGCGCTGTAGGGGCCCTCGGGGAGCGTCAGTTCGAAGCCCGTGACGGGCTCGTCGGGCACTGTCTTGAACGTGGTTGACGTGACCCCGGCTTTGCTGATGAAGGTGGTACCGACCAGGTCGATCGTGACGCCGTAGCCCTGGAGGACGACAACGAGGCTTGGCCATCCTTCACCGCCGTGGGAGACGAAGTACGCAGGTCCTTCCAGCGGGACGGGCAGGATCGGGGTAATCGCCTTGGCGTGCCCGATGATCGAGGCCGGGGGGCACCCCGCGGGATTGGTGTCGAACTGAGCAGCGGTGCACGCTTTCTGCAGCGTCGGTAGCCGGGAGGGGAGCCGCTCGGGGAGTTCGACTTTGACGCGGCTGATGTTCGCCTGGGAGCCGAGCGCGCCGGGGATCGCGAGCTTCGCCGTGAGGCTCGCACCGTCCGCCCTGCTGGTCTTCGCGCTGGTTGAGACGCTGAATTTGGGTTCGAATTTGAGGTTCTGGCAGTTCGCGAGCTGGAAGGAGTCGTTCGTCGTGACGGACTGCTGGTCGGCCGGGTTGGTCGGGTCGGCTCCGCCGCCGCCGACTGTGGCGGCGAAGTTGAGGGGGTCGCAGTTGGTCGGGTTGATCATGAAGTTGGGGCGGTCGATGTAGACATGGATGTCGCGGACGTGGATCACGATCCCGTCGATGATGTGCGGGATCGGATCGGACGTTTTCGCATCGACGGTCACGACACCCGTTTCCGGGTTGATCTCCAGGGCAAAGCGAATCACGACCGTCCCGAGGTCGAACGGGCCGACCTTCGCACTGGTGATCGACACGACGGAGAACGGCGCACTGTTATACGGACCCGCGAGATAGATCTTCCCCGGCGTATATGCAAGTACCGAGCCGACGCCCGCGCCGACGAGGGAGTGCCCGATTTCGCTCGCAGCGGGACACGACGGCGCGGCTTCCTCCTGCGCGCCGGAGACGAGCTTCGCCGCTTCGATATCGCTGTCGGGGCAGAACGGTATCCCCGAGAGGTTCGCCGTAAGACCCGGGGGCAGGATCGAGGAGAACCGCGTGATCTCCTGTTCCCCGTCGTTGCGAGCGATGTGGATATCCATCTGGCTGTAGGAGCCCGCACTGTTGTTCAGCGTCCCCGCGACCAGACTCGGGTGAAACGGCGGGACCCCACCCGCAGGACAGGGCCCACCACCGATACCGTTTTCGATCTGGAAGGAGCTGCTCGCGAGGCGCGGGGTGAGGGGGTCTGACCAGGGTGTCAGGGCCGCTTCGGCGGTATAGGTCCCGCACGCGGGAGGGCTGACCAGTGGCGCTGTCGCACCGGGGCGGAACTTCAGCGTGAAACGGCTGAACGGCTGCTGCGGGGTGCCGTCGCTCGCGGGGAGGCCTTCGAACGAGGGTGTCGCACCGAACGTCGTCACGAGCTGCCCCGTCACGGGGTTCGGTTCGATCTTGCCCGCTGCTTTGATCAGGACCCCCCGCGCGGGATCCCGCGCCACGATATACAAGCCCAACAGCGAGTCGAACGGATTATCGAACGGCTTGGCGATATACACCGCACCATCGAGTTTTTCGTTCAGCAGCGGCGTTTCGATTTCGATCGATCCGATCTTCGATTCCGCCGGGCACCCTTCACCCGGCAGCGACCCGCTCCCTTCCGCTTCATACTCCGCAGGCGTACACGCCCCGAGGCCGGACGCCAACGACGGGTTGGCGGTCATCCCGACGGGCAGCGCGAGCGTCGTGTCCTTCAGGTTCGCCGTCGCGATCGTTTCCGGTTCAGACCAGCTCTGCGGAACTACCAGAGACACATCCAGGCCACTCGGGGATTCCGCGAAGCGGGTCGTCGGCTGAACCACCACAGACGGTTCGAAGGAGACGCGTTCGCATTCACCGATCGGACCTACCTGCGCCGTCGCTTCAGACCACGCCGCTGGATCCTCCCACGAATCCGCCTTCATACTCGCTTCAAAAGGCCCACAACTCGTCGGATTGGAGAGATAGGGCTTGGACGAACCGCTATCCGGTTGGGGGCCGCCGTAGTAGTTGGAGCACCCTTTTTCTGATTCAAGACATACCTGTTGGCGTTCGAGGTCGTGTTCGCGCGCCGCGGGCACACCCCAGATCGTGACGGAGATGTCATGGACTTCGCCGAGACTTTCGATTTCGGGCGAGATGACGGTGAGTCCGGTGTCGTCGGGACGCACGTTGACGATCAGCGTCTCCGGGGACGCGAAAACGCGGAAGCCGAGCACCGCGGCGACACCGAAGCTGGAGACTTCCATGTTGAAGATCGGGAAGGTGTCCCGTTCGCCGCCGAAATCGAGGGTAATCCGCCCGACCTCGCTGGACAGCGGACACGCGGGCATCAGCGCTTCCGCTTGATGTTCGAAGTCTGGTCCCTGGGAAAGCAGCTGGGAAGTGTTGCAGGTGGGAACCGCCGTGTTGCTCGCGTCAAAGCCCGCGGGGAGGTTGACGACGATATTGCGGACATCGTTGAACGTGTTGCCTTTGCCGTTGTGGGCGAAGTCGAAGGCGGTCGTCCAGTTCGAATGAGCGCCGGCCTGGCCGGTGGACGGCGTGAAATGGAAAGTGCCGGGTTCGATTTCGAACGGTTTTGCACTGGGCAGCGCGGTAGCCGGCCCGGCGGCGAAAGCCAGCACGCCCGCCATCAACATCAGAGCGAGGGACAGGGAGAGGGACAGCTTCTGTGAAATACGCATGGTTACCTACCCCTCCGATCGTTGCTCTTCTTGGCCTTTTTCCCAGCCCGCTTGCCCTTCTTCTTCGGCTTGGCCCGCTTCTTCTTCTTTGCTTTTTCCCCCGGCTTCGGCTTGGGCTTGGGCTTTGCTTCCGGCAGCGTCGCGCCGAGGTCCGCGGCGCCCTGGAAGGTCGCGCTCGCCGGCGTCAGATCACTCGGGGCCGCAAACGGCGTCGAGCAGGCATCGCCTTCGCATTCGACCGGGCGAGGCGCCAACAACGGTTCACCACCACCGATACGAGCATCGTAGATATCCATCGAGTTGTCATCGTCGTTGGGGCCGAGCTGCGAGCGACTGGTGAAGAACACGTCGCCGCCGGATTCGGTCGTGCCGAGCAACAACACGAGATGACCTTCACGGCCGGAGGAGATCAGGCTGATACATCCCTGCACGGCAGTACAACCACCGACACCCACCCGGCGCCACTCATACACATCGCTGGAGTTCGAATATCCATCGTTCTCTTTTTCTTCGCCGTCTTCCAGTTTGAATTCGTGTTCGCCGTTGACATCGGAGGGCACGAGCGCGGCGATCGTGTCAAAGAACGCGTAGTCGCCGTTGGCGGAGAACATCATCCCGCGCGGCGTGCCGTTCGCGGTGTCACGGTGACCATTTTCGGAATCACGGAGAGCTGCTTCGGCGGGCCAGGCCGGTTCGGGATCGAACGGCGAGGCGCAGGAAACGCACTCGACCAAGTTCTCGGCGCTGTCGTAAAGGAACGCCTGCGAGTTCTGTCCCTCAAGCTTTTCTGTCTTGCCGGCAGGGGCCCCGCCGGCGGGGACACCGGCGACCTCGCCGCCGAAGTAGACATAGCGCCCGTCGGGGCTGACCTGAGAAGGTGCGATCGCCGCGTCCGTCTCCATCAGAAAACGCATGGTCCCGGCCGCGATGTCATAGCGGTAGAGATAGGAGTCATTACTCACAGCGGGTGGAGCATCCGGTGTGAGGTGCTCGCTCGACTTGAGATAGATCACGTTGAAGTCTTTGGAGACCCCGAGAGATTCAAGACCCTGCGAACCCGCCTGTCCCCGCAAGGTGAACAGGACCTTGGCCGTCGGGGATTCCGTGCCATAGAGGAGGACTTCCTCGGTTTCGCCGCTTTGCCTTTCGAGCAGCAGTTCGCTGCCTTCCTTGTTCGCGGCAAGGAACCTGACGGCGCCGAGATCGCGTGTTTCGGCGCCGTTCACGCGCATGTAGAGGTGCTTGGGTTCCGAGCAATTCGACCCCGGGACCGCTTCGAAGAACACGCGCGAGCCGTCCGCGGAAACGGCGTGAGCGCCGCTCGACATTTCGTCTTCTGGGTCTCCTCCCCCGTTCGCTTCCGCGAGGCCCTTCACGATCACGGCGCCGCAGGTGCCGATCGTGGTGCCCGGCGAGGCGCCGGTGACGTTTGCCTGACGCAACTCCCCGCCCGAGTATTCAAAGAGATCCGCGCCGCTCGCTGTCTCGGTGGAATGGTGCGGGATCAGCCCACGGTCGGTGACCGCGAGGATCAGCTTGGAGAAATCTTCAGAGGCCGCGACCCAACCCAGCTCCTTGGCCTCCGCACGGGGCACCGAGGCAGCGGTGACATAAGGGCCGCCGGGAGGACCGACCTTGAATTCAAGATCGGGTGATATGGGTTCGCCGGTCTGCCACCCGGCGGAGAACGCGAAGCTGGTGAGATCGGGGCTCTGCAGCTCAGGAACGTCATGATCGAGGCCGGTTTCGGGCTGCAACGCGGCGGCAGTCGTCTGCCAGCTCCCTTCCGGCCGACGAGAGAAGAAGTAGGGGCTCTGACCGGCTTCCGTACCGAATTCCCAGTGCGCGAGCTGTTCGGAGAGCATCAAATGGTTGCCGTCCTCACCGACGACGGCGCCCTGATTGTTCAGCTGAAGACCCTGACGAAACGGTTCGATCGCGCCTTTCTTGTCACGCGGCGTGAGCTGCTCATAAGCACGACAGTCGGGCAGGTTCGCGGAAGGGCCCGTACGAAAAGCTTCATTCGGACATGGCGCTTCGGCAGCCGGCGACGGCGGCACGGGGACCGTGAGCGACTGTTCGCCGACGTGGACGACGGGGTTCCCGGCCGTGGTGTTAGTGGCGGTGAGACGGAAACGATAGGTTTCGCCCGGCACGAGGGCGGGGAGATCGGCGCCGACGACCTCACCGCCGCTGCCTGTGGCGCCTTCTTCGCCGAGTTCCTCTTCGGGAGTGGAGGAGGGATGCGCGAAGGGCGCCCCACCCGCCCCCTGGGCTTCGTATTCAAAATGATAATGAGTTACGGGACGCGAGCCGGCTTCGACGGTGGCGACGGTGACGGTGCCGGTGCCCGAAGGAGTCAGACCGGACGCGTCCGCGGTCAGTTGCGGAAGATCCTCGCCGGCGAGAACGCCGGCGACTTCGATCTCATAGGAGCCGTCTGAGGCGAGCCGGACATGGGCGGGGACGCTTTCGCCTTCAGAGGAGACGCCTTCGAGGGCAGGGAAGACCGACAGCGCGAATTGGACGGCTGAAGGCGGGGCCCCAAACGGGAGAGCGGCGGTCAGGGCCGCAGAACTGCTTTCGGTCGCGTTGGCAGAGAGGGTCAGCGTCTCGGTGAAATCAGACGGGTATTCGACGTTCGCAATCGTGGTGCCGGCAGCGACACCTTGACCCGAGACCTCCTCACCATCGGTGAAGACCTGCCCGTCGGAGGTGAGTTCGGCGCCGGCGATAGCGGCAGTGGTTTCCTTGGAGAGCACCAGAGTGCTCCCATTGATCTCTTGTATTTCCGTGCCCGGCGCGATGCCGGGGCCGGAGATCGGGTGGTGAGGCAAGAAGCGCCCGACGCTGGTCGTGACCCCCGTCACTTCTCTCCTTACTTGAGAATTGTGTGCTTCGGAACCAGGAACGTCGCCGGTGCCCTTGACGGTGGGCAACGAGATTGAGGTCGCCTGGTTAGAGCCCGCGGTGCGGACGGCGGTGGCGGTAGCCCCGGTACACTGGGCCTGGAGACAGAGCGTGAAGACGCCACCGGTAGCGCCACCACCGACGGTAACGGTCTGCAACTCATCGACCGGGCCGGCATTGGCACTCACGACGCCGAGCAGACGGATCGCTTCGCCGTGGAGGGCATGGGTGGGAAAGGTGGTGGCGGTCGGCCGCCCGGCAGTCTGGAAATGAGCCAGTTCAGAAGTCGATTCGGCCGGGTGGCCCACTTCGGGTTCGTTCTCGACGTGAAGACGAACGTAATAGGTGGTGGAGGCAGCCAAGCCGGTGAGGTGCGCTTCAATCCTGTCGCCTTCTTCGGTGTAAGCGGCCTGAGCCTGCGGGATCACACCTTCCGGACCAACAGTCCAAGGACCCCCTTCGGCTTCGGCGTATTCATAACGCCAATGAGTTTCAAAACCGTTGGGCTTGACCTCGCCGTCGAGACGAGCAGCGATGGCTGTTACGTTGCTGACACCGATATCTTGCGCCTGGGCGTGAGCGGTTCGAGTGGTGAACGGCGTGAGCGTGGAGCTTTCGCCCGTTGTGTTTTCGGCGACGGCGCGCAGGTAGTAGGTGGTTTCTGGTTGAAGACCTTCGAGCGTAGGAACTTTGACAACCTTGAATTCTTCGGCAGCTGTGAGAGACCCGGCAGCACCGGGGATGGGCGTGCCGGCGCCGCTTTCGACCGCGCTCTTACTCGTCGAATATTCGACACGATAGGTGGTATTCATGCCGCTGGCATAGACTTCTGTGGCCAGACCCCCGGGACCAACGGTCGGAGTGGGAATGCTCTTGCCGCAAAAGCTCCCGGAGTAGGGGAAGATGTATTCGGTACTGCAGTTAGGCATGGAGCCTTCTTCTCCGTTGACATTTGGAGGAACTGAAAATTTAATAGAGGAATGCGGACGGAAGAGAATAGGGGGCGCAAGCGCCGTGGTAGTGAATTCGAGTACCTTTTCAGTTGTCCCAGAACTGTTTGAGGCATGCGTACGGACGTAGTAATGGGTATCGGGTTCGAGATGGCGGATTTCGGATAGTGATTCAGTTTCTTCGGCAATGGGGGTACGTTCCAGCACGAGCGTCCAAGGTCCGCCCCGCTTGGTTGCGTATTCGAGCGGCCACGTAGATCCGAGGCTTGGAAGCATCAAGACGGCCGCACGGGTTGCGTTGACTTCCGTGATTTTGAAAGAGAATACGCTAGGAGGTTCGCTGGCCCCGAAGGCGGGGGTGAGGGAGAGCGCGGCGAGGGTGAGAAGCGCGGCGGCACTGAGCAGAGCGAGGAAGACGCGGGCGCGGCGGGGACGCCTGCGTGGGCCGGCCGAGGGCGCACCACGGCCTGGGCCGCGGAGGAAGGCGCCGAGCATGGCGAAGAGTCCGGTCTTGGCGGACGATGTCTTCGCGTCGTGCTCTGGATTACTCACCTTGTCTCCTTAGGATTGGTGGTGCTTGGGATCAAGTCGTCGGGTCTGGCGTGGGGTGTCGGTTGGATCGGCGCCGCGCTCCCCGGGGACGAAGCTGACCGCCCCCGGGAAGAGCACCTGATGCGGGTCGGCTATTCGGCGGTCACCGCCCAGGTGCCGTAGGCGGCCGCTACCCCTGCGTTTTCGGTGTAGGCGACGACGCCAAAGCCGGATGGATCCGCGTGCGATGAAGACGTCGGCGCTGCAGATTCCTCCGAACACTCATTGATACCAGTGGTGCCGAGGGCACAGATCGAGGGCGACACAAGCCCGGGTTCTCCGGGATAAATGTTTTTTTCTTCCGTCGCGAAGACACAGAGATACCCCGCTTCGGCGCCAGGGTTGGCGGCGTTACCGGTACAGTGGGCGGGGGCACCTGCGCTCGGCTTGACGTAGATCGGGACGGGGGCTTTTTCGAGCGGAACCCCGAAACTGAACCCGGCGACCAGAATTTCGAATGCGACGCCAGGCTTCCCAACGGAGATGCTCCAATCGCCCTTCTCGGTCTTGCCTTCGGGAAGGGTTTCGGGAAAACCACCACCCGCAGCCGCTTTGCCTTCAGGACCTTGGGGACCTTGCGACCCCTGGGGACCTTGCGGACCAGCCACTCCGGCTCCCGCGGGACCCGTCGCACCGGCCGGACCAGTGGCCCCCGCCGGACCGGCCGCCCCAGTCGCCCCGTTCTTACCCGCGGGACCGGCGGGACCCCGGGGGCCGGCCTTGGCCTTCGGCTTTGCCTTGCTCTTCGCGGCATCGGCAACCGAGGTCCCACGTGGCACAGACGCGGTCGTCTTTGAGCCGGTACCGCCGCCCCCACCACCGCTCGCGGCGAACGCGCCGCCCGTCATCGCGAAGATGAGCGCGATGAAAGCTATGAATGTGCTTGGGGTCAAATGTTTGCGTAGTGCTTGGAACATCGGTTATCTCTCCTCCTGGAGTACGGAGGGAACGAGCAAACGCCCCTCGCTGTTGTTGTCTGACAACGCGCCGAGAGGGCACGACGAAATGAAGATGAATAGAGACCGCGCACCCGGAGACCGACGACACACGGACACGCGCACTCTGGGGTCGCGCATCACTGAGCCTCCTCCCCACGGGGAGCCGCGACGCTCGAGCCGCCGCTCGACCTCATAACCAAGCGCCGTGAGCTTCCACGCGTTCGGCTCACCACTCTGATGGCCCCCACCGGTATTCACCGCGAGACCGAGGCGCTCCAGGCGCCGCAAAAGCTTCGATATCTGCCCCGGGTCCGCGACCCCGGCGCTGCTCGCGACCAGGCGATTGCTCGCCAACGGACGCTCAGCGATGCACTGCAGCACCAGCGCGGTGCGATACGTCAGACGCATCGGCAGATCCCCCAACGGGTCGCGTCCGAGCCGCGCGCCATTCACACTACCGCGAGCGTCCGGCACCCGAGCAGGCTGCGGGGCCGGACGCCCCTGCTCACGACGCGCTGCCCGCGCCCCCAAATACTGCAACGCGATCATCCCCATCAACTCATCCAGCAACCCCGTCAACGGACGGCGATCACCACTGCGCAAACGCGCGTAGATGACACCGAACGCGCCACCCACCAAGCCTTCCGCGGTCACCAACGTGCACTCACCCCCGCGCGAGCCCTCCCGGCGTCCCTCATCCAGCACCGCCGCCAGCCGCGCGAGAATCCGCTCGCGACACTCCATCACCACTGGGCCACCATGCAACGCCTGCACCACGCAAATCCGCGCCAACACCGGCTCACCATCCAGGAACGAGAGGATCGCCCACAGGCCACCGCGAACCCGCTCACGCCATCCCAAGCTCTGAAGGCCCGCCGCCTCCAGTTCCCGCTCGACCCGCCCCGCAGCCTCCTCCAGCAACGCCTCCAGGCACGCCTCGCGGTTACCGAACAGCTCATAGAACGTCCGCCGCGACACCCGCGCGCGAGTGGCGATCCCCTGCACCGAGGTCTGCTCATAACCAACCTCATCAATCACCGCAGCCGCCGCCGCCAGCAACCGCGAACGCTGGATCTCCTCCACGTGCACCCGCGGCGCGCCCACCGCCGAGACCAGCCCCGCCGGCCCGCGCAGCGCACGCCGCTCCACCGACCGAGAACGCTCCCCCACACGCACACGCGCCGCGGTCCTCGCGCCACCACGCGCCGGAGCCGCCATCAGCATGCTCCCCACACGCGCACGGGCCCAGTCAAAGCCGCCCTGAGCCCACCCCCCGCGGGGACGAAGCAAAGACGGCGCAAACGCGCCCGACGAGGAGCCTCTCCGGCTAGACCACTAGCTGAAGAGAGAGAGAGAGAGAGAGAGATGCGACAGCGCCAAGCTGGCGCATCTAGCATCAGCCCTTTGGCCGATGGCGCACATCCCCATCATGAATCTCCCTCTAGAAACCACGCTTAAACAACTCCCTCATCGCTCTGATCCAGACCCTCTCCCACAACAACAAAAACCCTGTGAGCGCTATTTGACGTCAACCACAAGACGGTATGACCCCAACCAGACCCTATGTACCCGGCTCCCAACAGCGGAAGACCGGACTCCTGACGCATCGTAACGCACCGCAGCGCAACTGTCAAGCCCCAATGGATCGCGGCGTCACGCGGCCTGCCGCCGATGGGCGAAAGACCCATTCGCGCCAACTTTGGAAGGCCGATGCCCCGTAAACAAGGGGGATTGCGACGCGAGCAGCACCCCACCCGAGAGCTTCATCCCAAGCCACGCGTACGGTAGGTCGCGTGAACCGGCCCGGCCCACAGCGGTGAGCCCCACGGCGCCCACAGTAGGCGAGTTTCTTCCGCGCGCCACGCAGGCGCTCGGCGTGCGATACAAGCTCGAGACGTACTCCCTGAACATCACGAATGAGGTCGGCGCCCCCAAGGCCCGTGGGTTTGAACTGATCCTCGGCATCACGCCCGAAGCAATCGACTACCTCGAAGCGCAGATCATGGCCCGCGTCCTCGACACGCCGGTATGCGAAGTGCGAGAGAACCCACCATGGGGCGTCAACTGCGTCGTCGACATGCCGATACCTGGGATCGGCGCAAAGGCCGACCGTATCGCGACCGTCAGGACCGCCTGGATCGTCAGCACTCCGGGCGCCCCGCCGCGACTTGTATCCGCCTACATCGACGACTAGACTGGAGTAACTGTGGCCACCGTTCAGCAAGCCATCTACGAGAACGACGTCGTTGCGCTGACCCAAGCAGTCGACAAGGACGAGACGCTGACCCAACCTACCGATCACGCCAGGGGGATCGGCCAGTGGCCGCCCGGCACCGTCGGCGCGGTCGTCAGCGACTTCGGGGACCACAAGCTGGTCGAGATCGCCGACGACCGGGGCGTGGCTCTGGACTTCGTCACGGTCCCCGTCGAGCAACTCGAACTCGTCGCCAAGCACAGCTGAGCTACGAAGCGCGCGCCTGTCTCGTCCCAGCGCCCTGTTGAGGCATGGCGCCACGTCTGCCCCAGCTGACATCGAATGTCACTGGCAGTCGCCCCGTCGGCTACCGCTTGCTTTGTCCGCTCTTCGCCTTCTTCGCCGGGTGGGCCTTTGGGCAGCCGGTGACGGTGATTGGTGTGGTCTGGTGGAGTTCGGCGCCGTTCTGAGCGACGAATTCGGTCGGCATCTGAAGCGTCGCGGACTCGGTCTGCTTGACCTTGCGGATGACAGTCTTCGTGCGGCCGCGGACCTTGACGGTGACCTTCTTCTTGACCGTCACGGTCTTCGTCGCCGTGCAGAGGTTCCCGAGCGCGGTCAGGGCGCTGTAGGGGCCCTCGGGGAGCGTCAGTTCGAAGCTCGTGACGGGCTCGTCGGGCACCGTCTTGAACGTGGTTGACGTGACCCCGGCTTTGCTGATGAACGTCGTGCCGACCAGGTCGATCGTGACGCCATAGCCCTGGAGGACGACCACGAGGCTTGGCCATCCTTCGCCGCCGTGGGAGACGAAGTACGCCGGGCCTTCCAGCGGGACGGGGAGAATGGGGGTGATCGCCTTGGCGTGCCCGATGATCGAGGCCGGGGGGCACCCCGCGGGATTGGAGTTGAACTGTGCGGCGGTGCACGCTTTCTGCAGCGTCGGCAGGCGGGAGGGGAGCCGCTCGGGGAGTTCGACTTTGACGCGGCTGATGTTCGCCTGGGAGCCGAGCGCGCCGGGGATCGCGAGCTTCGCCGTGAGGCTCGCACCGTCAGCCCTGCTGGTCTTCGCGCTGGTTGAGACGCTGAATTTGGGTTCGAATTTGAGGTTCTGGCAGTTCGCGAGCTGGAAGGAGTCGTTCGTCGTGACGGACTGCTGGTCGGCCGGGTTGGTGGGGTCGGCTCCACCGCCGCCGACTGTGGCGGCGAAGTTGAGGGGGTCGCAGTTGGTCGGGTTGATCATGAAGTTGGGGCGGTCGATGTAGACATGGATGTCGCGGACGTGGATCACGATCCCGTCGATGATGTGCGGGATCGGATCGGATGCTTTCGCGTCGACGGTCACAACCCCGGTTTCGGGGTTGATCTCAAGCGCGAAACGGATCACGACCGTCCCGAGGTCGAACGGACCGACCTTCGCACTGGTGATCGACACGACGGAGAACGGCGCACCGTTATATGGACCCGCGAGATAGATCTTGCCGGGGGTGTATGCCAGCACGCTACCGACGCCGGCACCGACGAGGGAGTGCCCGATTTCGCTCGCCGCGGGACACGACGGCGCGGCTTCCTCCTGCGCGCCGGTGACGAGCTTCGCCGCTTCGATATCGCTGTCGGGGCAGAACGGTATCCCGGAGAGGTTCGCTGTGAGGCCGGGGGGCAGGATCGAGGAGAAGCGCGTGATCTCTTGTTCGCCGTCGTTGCGGGTGATGTGGATGTCCATCGGGCTGTACGCACCGGCGTTGTTGTTCAGCGTCCCCGCGATCAGACTGGGGTGAAACGGCGGTATGCCGCCCGCGGGGCAGGGGCCGCCGCCGATACCGTTTTCGATCTGGAAGGAGCTGTTGACAAGGCGCGGGGTGAGGGGTTCTGACCACGGTGTCAGCGCCGCTTCGGCGGTGTAGGTCCCGCACGCGGGCGGGCTCACCAGGGGCGATGTCGCACCCTGACGCAGTTTCAGCGTGAACTTGCTGAACGGGACCTGCGGGTTTTCTTCGAACGTCGTCACGAGCTGCCCCGTCACGGGGTTCGGTTCGATCTTGCCCGCGAGCTTTACGATGATCCCCCGCTCGGCGTCCTTCACGACGATATACAAGCCGAGCAGCGAATCGGAGGGGTTATCGAACGGCTTGGCGACATAGATCGACCCGGTGAGATTTTCCGCCAATACCGGTGTTTCCACTTCGACGGACCCGATCTTCGATTCTTCGGGGCAGCCCGAGCCCGGCAATCCAGCCGATGTTTCCGCTGCGAGCTGCTCGGGGGTACAGACCCCGAGACCCGACCCCGCGGACGGATTGACCGTATAGCCCACCGGCAACGTCAGCGCAGTGTCCTTGAGGTTCGCCGTCGAGATCGTCTGTGGGTCTTCCCACGCCTGCGGCACGAGCAGTGAGACGTTCAGCCCACTCGAGGATTCCACCGTATCCGTGGTCGGCTGCACCACGATCGACGGTTCGAACGGGACACGTTCGCATTCAACGATTGGACCGACCGTCGTTTCCGCTTCAGACCAGGCTTCCGGCTCCTCCCATGAATCCGCTTTCATCGTCGCGACATGCGGCCCACAACTCGTCGGATTCGAGAGATACGGCTTCACCTGGATATGAACCGGCTGAGGACCACCATATTCGTTTACACACCCCTCGCTTTCGAAGCACACCTGCTGGCGTTCCAGGTCGTGTTCGTGCGACGCGGGGACACCCCATACAGTCAGCGAGACATTGCGGATTTCGGCCTTCCCTTCGATATCGGGCGCAGTGACGGTAAGACCGGCGTCCCCCGGACGAACATTGACCGTGAGGATCACACTGACAGCGACGACCCTGAACCCGAGCTGCGCGGTCGTACCGAAGCTCGTCACCTGCATGTTATAGACAGGGAACGTGACCTTTTCCCCACCGAAATCGAAGCTGATCGTACCGACCGCGCTGGAGAGCGGACACGCGGGAATAGCAGAGCCACTACCCTGCGCCGGCATCAACAGCTGACTATCGGTGCACGTCGGCACAGCCGTGTTGCTCGCGTCAAAGCCCGCTGGGAGGCTCACCACAGTGTCACGGACATCGCCGTAGCTTTCACCTTTGCCGGTGTGAGCGAAGTCGAACTTGGTCGTCAGGTTCTCATGAGCGCCCGCCTGATCGACCGACGGAATCATCTGGAAGGAGCCAGGAATGATTTCAAACGGGTGTTCGCTTGGCTTCGCAGACGCCGACCCCGCGGCGAAAGCCATCACGCCTGCCATCAAGACCAGGGAGAGGTACAGCTTCTGTGAAATACGCATGGCTACCTACCCCTCCGGTCGTTGCTCTTCTTGGCTTTCTTCCCAGCCCGCTTGCCCTGCTTGCCCTTCTTCTTCGGCTTAGCCTTCTTCTTCTTTGTCTTTTTCCCCGGTTTCGGCTTGGGCTTCGCTTCCGGCGAGGTCGCGCCCACGTCGCCGGCGCCCTGGAACGTCGCGCTCGACGGAGTCAGATCGCTCGGCGGCGCAAACGGCGTCGAACACGCATCGCCTTCGCATTCCACAGGACGCGGCGGCAGCGGCGGTTCCCCACCATCCACGCGGGCATCGTAAATATCGAGCGAGTTATCGTTGTCGTTCGGGCCCAGCTGCGAGCGCGTCGTAAAGAAAACATCGCTCCCTGACTCGGTAGACCCCAGCAGCAGCACGCGAAAGCCTTCCCGCCCGGAGGAGATCAGGCTCACGCAGCCCTGGACGTGCCCGCAGCCATCGATGCCGTTCCTGCGCCACTCATACACATCGGAGGAGACAGAGATGCTCGGGCTCGGGTTTTCCCCACTGGGTTCTTCCGGTTCGCGTTCCCCATTCACATCCTGCGGGACGAGCGCGGCAGGAGTATCGAAGAACGCGAAGTCGCCGTTGGCGGAGAACATCGTTTCGCCCGGCATACCGTCCCTCGTCAAACTGTGCCCGGCCCCGGATCCTTCGCCGGTCGCGAAGGCAGGCAGCGTCGGTTCGGGATCGAAAGGCGACGCGCAGGAGACACACTCGATCACGTTTTCAGCGCTGTCGTAGAGGAACGCCTGCGACGCGTCCAAATCCGCTGCGACGACTCCCCCTTCCTTGAGCTTTACCTCGTGGGGGTCGAGCCCGCCCGCGGGGAGACCGGCGACCTCGCCACTACCAATGTAGACGTAGCGCCCGTCGGGGCTCACATTGCTTATAGCAGACGTCTTCTGGAAGAGGAAGCGTAGAGTTTCCGGGCCGATTTCATAGCGGTAGAGGTACGCGCCCTGCGATTCTTTAGAGGGCGGTGCTTCAGGGGTCAGGTGTTCATCCGAGGATAGATAGATCACATTGAAGTCTTCAGAGACCAGAACTTCGACCGGGGCACCAACCTTGTCCTCGTGCAGGGTAAAGAGGTCTTTGGCAGTGGCGGATTCGGTGTCATAGAGAAGGATTTCCTCGGCTTCCCCGCTGCGCTTTTCGACCAGCACCTTGGTCCCTTCCTTGTTGGCGGAAAGGAACCCGACAGCGCCGAGATCGACCGTTTCGGCGCCGTTGACGCGCATGTAGAGGTGCTTAGGTTCCGAGCAGTCCGAGCCCGGGACCGCTTCGAAGAAGACACGCGAGCCATCTGCGGAGACGGCACGAGCGCCGGTATGCATTTCGTCTTCATTAGAAGATACCTCATTCTCCCTTATTTCCCCTTCGCCCGCCACGATCACAGCCCCGCACGAGCCGACCGTGACACCCGGAGAGGGGCCCGTGACGTTCACCTGGCGCAATTCACCACCCGAGTATTCATAGAGATCCGCGCCGCTCGTGGTCCCGGTGCGATGACCCGGAATGAGCCCGCGGTCCCTCGCCGCGAGAATGAGCTTGGAGAAATCTTCAGACGCCGCGACCCAGCCTAGATGGTTGGCCTCTTCGCGGGGCACCGAGGCAGCCGTGACATAGGGGCCACCGGGAGACCCGACCTTGAATTCGATATCGGACGATGCGTTCACGCCGGTGTTCCACCCCGCTGAGAACGCGAGCCGAGTGAGATCCGGGCTCACGAGTTCAGAAACATATTTGTCAAGGCCGGCTTCGGGCTCGAGCGTAACCGCGGTCATCTGCCAGCCACTTTCCGAGCCACGGGAGAAGAAATAAGGACTCAAGGCAACACCGGTCCCCGACCCCCACTGAGTAAACGGTTCGTTGAGCATCAGATGATCGCCGTCCTCGCCGACGAGCACCCCCTCGTTTTGAAGTTCGAGACCATAGTGGAAGGGCTCCATGGCGCCTTCCTTGTCCACCGGCGTGATCTGCTCATAAGCGCGACAGTCCGGAAGACGCGCGGAGGCCTCTTCACTGCGCAACTGCGCATTGGGGCATTCCCCTTCAGCGCCCTGACTCGACGCGACGGGCACCGTGAGGACCTGTTCGGAGCCATGGACAACCGGGTCGCCCGCGGTGGTATTGGTCGCCGTCACGCGGAAATGGTAGGTTTCACCGGGCTGCAAGCCGGGAAGATCGACACCAACCGTTTCGCCGCCGCTGCCGCCGCCGCCGAAATCGACCTCCGGAGTGCTTTCAGCCTTCGCGAAGCCACCTTCGCCGCCCGGCTTGCCGAACTGAGCCTGGGAGACATATTCCACGTCATAACGCGTGGCATAGCTCGAACCGTCTTCGACCGTCGCGACAGCGACAGTCCCCGACGGTGTGAGCCCCGAAGAGTCAGCGGTCAGCTGCGGCACCTCCTTACCGGCCAGGTCACCCCCAAAGACGATCGTGTAAGGCCCACCCGCACGACCACTGACATCGAGGTTGCCTTCGCCGATCATCCCAGCGAGCCCCTTGAGCAGGTCATGCACTGTTCCGGCTGACGCGTTGTAGGGCAGGCTCACGGTGAGAGGCACACTGCCACTTTCGGTGGCTTTGGCCGAGAGCGTCAGCGCCGCGGCGAAGCCTGGTTCGTATTCGATGTGCGCGACCGTCGTGTCCGTGGGAATACCAGCACCGGAGATCGCCTCGCCCTCGGTGAAAGGCAGCCCCCCACTGGAAGTGAGTTCCGCGCCAGACACAGAGGCGGTGGCTTGGTTCGAGATTTGCATGGTGGTGCCCCGAACTTCTCCTATCCGGGTGCCCGGAGGGATGCCGGGGCCGGAGATCGGATGCCCTGTGAGGAACCGGCCGGCACTGGTGACGACACCGGTGATTTCAGAGTCATACTCTTTGAAGTTGCCGGTGCCCTTGACGACGGGCAGCGAGGAGAAGCCGACCGTGCTCGAGCCGCTGGTCACAGCACCGGTTGCCGTGGCGGTGGTACAAGCGCCTTCTAGGCAGAGCACGAAGTTGCCACCCGTGGCGCCGCCGCCGACCGTAACGGTCTGGATCTCATCGATCAGGCTGGTATCCGTAGCGACAAAGCCAAGGGCGCGCATCGCTTCACCGTGCAGGGCGTGCGTCGGGAAGGTGGTGGCAGCAGGCGGCCCGGCGGTTTCGAAGCTCCGATCCGCGGATGTCGCTTCCTTGTGAACGCCCGGTTCCGGTTCGTCCTCGGCGAAGAGGCGAACATAGTAGGGAGTCCCGGATGTCAGGCCGGTGAGATCGGCGTCGACTTCGGGGCTGCCTTCTTTGGCAGCTTCGGATGCTTCGACTTCGGCCTGGGAGATAGTCCCTTCAGCGCCGGACGTCCATGGGCCTTCTTTGGAGGTGGCGTATTCGTAGCGCCAGTGCGTTTCGAAGCCGTGGGGCTCGACGAGGCCCACGACACGAGCAGAGGTCGCGGCAGCGTTGAAAACTTCTTTTACTTCAGGCGTCGGACGGAGGAGCTCGGTCTCGAAAGAGGTGCTGGCCCCGAAATCGGATCCATCCGAGTTGGTGGCGGCAAGACGGAAATAGTAGGTCGTTTCGCCGCTGAGACCGGTAAGCGGCATGCCATGGCTACTGATACGGAAGTTCCCCCTCTGGACCATCGGGTAGGCTTCGCTGAAGATTTCGCTGGCGTGGCCGCGCTTTTCTTCGGCTGCTTCCTGGGCTTCAACCTGGGAGATACTGCCTTCATCGCCGGACACCGGGGTCCACGGCCCTTCCTTGGAGGTGGCATATTCGAAGCGCCACGTCGCCTTGAGGCCGTTGGGATTGACACAACCCGTAAAGCCCCCGACAGAGGTATGAGTGATAGGCCCTTGGAAGCTGGATTCACATGAGTATTCGTCCGTTTCCCGTTCCGATTCCCCCCCTGTGACTATAGGAGGGCCGGCGGCGAGAGCCGGGGCGACGAGGACGAACGACAGGGCCGCGGCTGTGAGCGCGGCGAGGCAGACAAGAAGAAGCCGGGGGCGCCTGCGTGGACCGACTGAAGGCGCACCACGGCCCGGGCCAGGGAGGAAGGCGCCGAGCATGGCGAAGAGTCCGGTCTTGGCGGACGGTGTCTTCGCGTTGTGCTCTGGATTACTCACCTTGTCTCCTTAGGGTTGGTGGTGCTTGGGATCAAGTCGTCGGGTCTGGTGCGGGGTGTCGGTTGGATCGGCGCCGCGCTCCCCGGGGACGAAGCTGACCGTCCCCGGGAAGAGCCCCTTGATACGGGTTTGGCTATTCGGCGGTCACCGCCCAGGTGCCGTGGGCGCTCGCGGCTTCTTCGTACGATTCGTCTAGCTCAAACGACATGAGGGTTCCTGTCTTGCTGGCTACTGCCGGGGTCTTCCCCGTCGGATTGATGAAGGATGGAAAGAATCTGTTTCCTGGTCCGTTCCCTTCATTGACTGCCGCGAATACGCAGAGGTTCCCAGATGCGGCTTCTGGTTTTGCGACGTTGCCTTTGCAGCCCGCAGGTGGTGTCGCGTTTGGTTCGATGAAGTGCACGTTGCTCGCTTCCAGTTCCGCTTCAAGCGGGATGGCGAAGGAGATCGGCACATCGATGAAGTTGGTCTGGGCCGTCGGGTACTCGACTCCCTGGGGCTCGACCCATACGCCTGTCTCTGTCTTTTCGGGGGGGAGGGTTTCGGTGAAGCCGGTCGTGCCATTGGTCCCGTTTGTGCCATTCGTACCCGCGGGTCCTGTTTCGCCTTTGGCACCCGCTGCACCCGCGGGACCCTGAGGACCCGCCGCGCCGGGGGTGCCGACACCGGCAGCGCCGGCGGGACCGGCGGGACCAGTCGCACCCTTGGGGCCGGCGGGACCTCGAGGGCCCACCTTCGCCTTCGGCTTGGCCTTGCTCTTCGCCGTGACTGCCACGGAAGTCCCGCGTGTGGCGGACGCCGTCGCCTTCGAGCCCGCGCCGCCACCGTGACTGCTCGCGGCAAACGCGCCGCCGGTGAGCGCGAAGACGAGCGCCAAGAAGGCGATGAATGTACTCGGGGTCAAATGCTTGCGTAGTGCTTGGAACATCGGTTATCTCTCCTCCTGGAGTACGGAGGGAACGAGCAAACGCCCCTCGCTGTTGTTGTCTGACAACGCGCCGAGAGCGCACGACGAAATGAAGATGAATAGAGACCGCGCACGCCGAGGCCGACAACGCACGGGCATACACACTCGAGGGTCGCGCATCACCGAGTCTCCTCCCCGCGGGGAGCCGCGATGCTGAGCCGCCGCTCGACCTCATAGCCCAGCGCTGTGAGCTTCCACGCGTTCGGCTCACCGCTCTGGTGCCCCCCGCCGGTGTTCACCGCGAGACCGAGGCGCTCCAAGCGCCGCAAAAGCTTTGAGATCTGCCCCGGGTCCGTGACCCCCGCACTGTTCGCGACCAGGCGATTGCTCGCCAGCGGACGCTCGGCGATGCACTGCAACACCAGTGCGGTGCGATAAGTCAAACGCATCGGCAGATCCCCCAACGGGTCACGCTCGAGCCGCGCTCCATTCACACTGCCGCGCGCACCCGGCACCCGAGCAGGCGTAGGCGCCGGGCGACCCTGCTCACGACGCGCCGCCCGCGCCCCCAAATACTGCAACGCGATCATCCCCATCAACTCATCCAGCAAACCCGTAAGCGGACGGCGATCACCACTGCGCAAACGCGCGTAGATGACACCAAACGCGCCACCCACCAAGCCTTCCGCGGTCACCAACGTGCACTCACCCCCACGCGAGCCCTCCCGGCGTCCCTCATCCAGCACCGCCGCAAGCCGCGCGAGAATCCGCTCGCGACACTCCACCACCACCGGGCCACCATGCAACGCCTGCACCACACAAATCCGCGCCAACACCGGCTCACCATCCAGAAACGAAAGGATCGCCCACAACCCCCCGCGCACCCGCTCACGCCACCCCAGGCTCTCCAGGCCAGCCGCCTCAAGCTCACGCTCCACCCGCCCAGTCGCCTCCTCCAACAGCGCCTCCAGGCACGCCTCACGGTTACCGAACAGCTCATAGAACGTCCGCCGCGACACCCGCGCACGCGTGGCGATCCCCTGCACCGAGGTCTGCTCATAGCCAACCTCATCGATCACCGCCGCCGCTGCCGCCAGCAGCCGCGAACGCTGAATCTCCTCCACATGCACCCGCGGCGCGCCCACCGCCGAGACCAGCCCCGCCGGCCCACGCCACGCACGCCGCTCCACCGGCCGAGAACGCTCCCCCACACGCACACGCACAGCAGTCCTCGCGCCACCACGCGCCGAGGCCGCCATCAGCACGCCTCCCACACGCACACGGGCCCAATCAAAGCCGCCCTGAGCCCACCCCCCGCGGGGACCAAGCAAAGACGGCGCAAACGCCCCACCACTTCCCATCCCCCCTGCGGGGGGTTCCGGGCGGCCCGCAAAAGCGGGACGCAGGGGGGCTCCGAGGCTAGAGCACTAGACGAAGAGAGAGAGAGAGAGAGAGAGATGCGACAGCGCCAAGCTGGCGCATCTAGCATCAGCCTTTCGGCCGCACGCGCACATCCCCATCATGAATCTCCCTCTAGAAACCACGCTCAAACAACTCCCTCATCGCTCTGATCCAGACCCTCTCCCACAGCCACAAACCCTGTGAGCGCTATTTGACGTCAACCACAAGACGGTATGACCCCAACCAGACCCTATGTACCCGGCTCCCAACAGCGGAAGACCGGACTCCTGACGCATCGTAACGCACCGCAGCGCAACTGTCAAGCCCCAAGGGATCCGATCTACCGCGACGCCGGCCACATACGCCTCGCTTCGCTAAAATCGGCGCCGTGACGACCAAGGAGCGCCTGCACAAGCTGGTTGACGAGCTGACCGATGGCGAGGCCGCGCGCGCGCTCGAACTCGTGGAGCAAGAGCACGAAGATCCGCTGTTGCGGGCGATCGCCAACGCGCCTGAGGACGACGAGCCCTGGACCGACGAGGACGAGGCGGCCATAGCGGATAGCCGCGCGGAGCTGGCGGCCGGAGCGCCGCTGATCCCGCTGGAGCAGGTGATGCAAGAACTCGGCGACGCATGACAGAGGAGTCGTGGTCGGTCGCATTCATTCCTAGCGGCAGAAAGGACCTCGATCGCCTCGACCCACAAGTCAGACGACGCGTCTACACCGCACTGCAACGACTCGCGGCCGACCCCGACCATGCCACTGGCGTACGCAAGCTTACCGGCCAATCTCATTCCCGCCTGCGCGTAGGCGATTGGCGCGTGATCTTCGAGACCGATCGTGAGAGCAGTACGATTATCGTTCATCGCGTCCTCCCACGCGGACGCGCGTATAGCCGTTAGCTACTCTGGATAGAGGGACAGGAAACGGCGCGCCGAGTGGACGCCGCACCGCTTCCCGAGGCTACCGCTTCTTGTGCTTCCCGTGCGTGGCATGCCTACTCGGCTGCCCGGCCTTCGGGCAGCCAGTGACGGTGATTGGTGTGGTCTGTTTGATTTCGGCGCCGTTCTGAGCGACGAATTCGGTCGGCATCTGCAGCGTCGCGGACTCGGCCTGCTTGACCTTGCGGATGATCGTCTTCGTGCGGCCGTGGACCTTGACCGTGACCTTCTTCTTGACCGTCACAGTCTTCGTGGCCGTGCAGAGGTTCCCGAGCGCGGTCAGCGCGCTGTAGGGGCCCTCGGGGAGCGTCAGTTCGAAGCTCGTGACGGGCTCGTCGGGAACCGTCTTGAACGTCGTCGACGTAACGCCGGCTTTGCTGATGAACGTCGTGCCGACCAGGTCGATCGTGACGCCGTACCCCTGGAGGACGACGATGAGGCTGGGCCATCCTTCGCCGCCGTGGGAGACGAAGTAAGCCGGGCCTTCCAGTGGGACGGGGAGGATCGGTGTGATCGCCTTGGCGTGCCCGATGATCGACGCCGGCGGGCACCCCGCGGGGTTGGTTTCGAACTGTGCGGCGGTGCACGCTTTCTGCAGCGTCGGCAACCGGGAGGGAAGCCGCTCGGGGAGTTCGACTTTGACGCGGCTGATGTTCGCCTGGGAGCCGAGCGCGCCGGGGATCGCGAGCTTCGCGGTGAGGCTTGCGCCGTCAGCTCGGCTCGTTTTGGCGCTGGTCGAGACGCTGAATTTGGGTTCGAATTTGAGGTTCTGGCAGTTCGCGAGCTGGAAGGAGTCGTTCGTCGTCACGAACTGCTGGTCGGCGGGGTTGGTGGGGTCCGCGCCGCCGCCGCCGACTGTGGCGGCGAAGTTGAGGGGGTCGCAGTTGGTGGGGTTGATCATGAAGTTGGGTCGGTCGATGTAGACGTGGATGTCGCGGACGTGGATGATGATCCCTTTGATGATGTGCGGGATCGGATCGGATGTTTTCGCGTCGACGGTCACGACACCGGTTTCGGGGTTGATCTCAAGCGCGAAGCGGATCACGACGGTCCCGAGGTCGAACGGGCCGACCTTCGCGCTGGTGATCGAGACGACGGAGAACGGCGCGCCGTTGTACGGGCCCGCGAGATAGATCTTGCCCGGCGTGTATGCCAGCACGCTGCCGACGCCGGCGCCGACGAGGGAATGCCCGATTTCGCTCGCAGCGGGACACGACGGCGCGGCTTCCTCCTGCGCGCCGGTGACGAGCTTCGCCGCTTCGATATCGCTGTCGGGGCAGAACGGGATGCCGGAGAGGTTCGCCGTGAGGCCGGGCGGTAGGATCGAGGAGAAGCGCGTGATCTCCTGTTCCCCGTCGTTGCGAGCGATGTGGATATCCATCTGGCTGTAGGAGCCCGCACTGTTGTTCAAAGTCCCGGCGATCAGACTCGGGTGAAACGACGGAACCCCGCCCGCGGGACAGGCGCCGCCACCGATACCGTTTTCGATCTGGAAGGAGCTGCTCGCGAGGCGCGGGGTGAGGGGGTCTGACCAGGGTGTCAGGGCCGCTTCGGCGGTGTAGGTCCCGCACGCGGGAGGACTGACCAGCGGCGCGGTCGCTCCGGGGCGGAACTTCAGCGTGAAACGGCTGAACGGCTGCTGCGGGGTACCATCGCCCGCGGGCAAACCTTCGAACGCCGGTGTCGCACCGAACGTCGTCACGAGCTGCCCCGTCACAGGGTTAGGTTCGATCTTCCCCGCCGCTTTGATCACGACCCCGCGCGCGGGATCCCGCGCCACGATGTACAAGCCCAACAGCGAATCGAACGGGTTGTCGAACGGCTTGGCGATATACACGGCGCCATCGAGTTTTTCGGTCAGCAGCGGCGTTTCGATTTCGATCGACCCGATCTTCGATTCCGCCGGACACCCTTCACCCGGCAACGACCCGCTCCCTTCCGCTTCATACTGCGCCGGGGTGCACGCCCCCAGACCAGACGCCAACGACGGGTTCGCGGTCATCCCGACCGGCAGCGCGAGCGTCGTGTCCTTCAGGTTCGCCGTCGCGACCGTTTCCGGTTCAGACCAGCTCTGCGGGACCACTAGCGACACGTCCAGACCACTCGGGGATTCCGCAAAACGCGTCGTCGGCTGAACCACCACAGACGGTTCGAACGGGACGCGTTCGCATTCACCGATCGGACCTACCTGCGCCGCCGCTTCAGACCACGCCGCCGAGTCCTCCCACGAATCGGCTTTCATGCTCGCTTCGAAAGGGCCGCAACTCGTCGGGTTCGACAGGAATGGCTTGGCCGGGAAACTACCCGGCTGAGGACCATTGTACTCGTTGTAGCACCCGCCTGGTTCTTTCTGTTTAAGCGCTTCTTCAGTGCATACCTGTTGGCGTTCGAGGTCGTGTTCGCGCGCCCCCGGCACACCCCACGTTGTGACGGCGATGTTGCGAACTTCGCCTAGGCTTTCGATTTCCGACGAGGTGACCGTCAGGCCGGTGTCGCCGGGACGCACGTTGACGACCAACACCTCGGGGACCGTCAAAACACGGAAACCGAGCTCGGCGGCGACACCAAAACTGCTGACTTCCATATTGAAGACGGGCAAGTTCATCTGTTCGCCACCAAAATATAGGCTGATCCGGCCAACCTCGCTGGAGAGCGGACAAGCCGGCATCAGCCCGCTGGATTCGACGGCTGGTCCAGTAGCAAGGAGCTGAGAGAACGTGCAGGTGGGAGCCGCAGTGTTGCTCGCGTCAAAGCCCGCCGGGAGATTGACGACGATATTGCGGGCGTCGTTGAACGACTGGCCGTTGGTCTTGTTGTGGGCGAAGTCGAAGCTGGTCGTCCAGTTCGAATGGGCGCCGGCCTGATCGGTGGACGGCGTGAAATGGAAGCTCCCGGGTTCAATTTCGAACGGTTTTTTGCTGGGCGCCGCGGAAGCCGGCGCAGCAGCGCAAACCAGCACGCCTGCCATCAAGACCAGGGAAAGGGACAGCTTCGGTGAAATACGCATGGTTACCTCCCCCTCCGATCGTTGCTCTTGCTGGCCCTCTTCCCAGCCTTCTTACCCTTCTTCTTTGGCTTGGCCCGCCTCCGCTTCTTCTTCTTTGTCTTTTTCCCCGGCTTCGGCCCAGGCCTGGGCTTTACTGCCGGCAGGGTCGCGACAAGGTCCCCGGCGCCCTGGAAGATCGCGCTCGCCGGCGTCAGATCGCTCGGCAGCGCAACCGGTGTCGAGCACGCATCGCCTTCGCATTCCACCGGGCGAGGCGCCAACAACGGTTCGCCACCACCGACGCGGGCGTCGTAGATATCCAGCGAGTTGTCGTCGTCGTTGGGGCCGAGCTGCGAACGGCTGGTGAAAAACACGTCACCGCCCGACTCGGTCGTGCCGAGCAACAACACGAGATGACCTTCATGCCCCGAGGAGATCAGGCTGACACAACCCTGCACCGCGGCGCAACCGCCGACACCGGCCCGACGCCACTCATAAACATCACTGGAATCCGAGTACGCATCGTGAGCTCTTTCTTCACCATCTTCCTTCTTGAATTCATGTTCACCGTTGACATCTGTGGGAACGAGCGCGGCGATCGTGTCAAAGAAGGCGTAGTCGCCGTCAGCGGAGAACATCGTCACGCGCGGCGTGCCGTCCGGGGTGTTACGATGCCCGTTTTCGGAATCCCGGGTAGGGACGATGGCAGGCCATCTCGGTTCAGGATTAAAAGGCGAGGCGCAGGAGACGCACTCGACCGTGTTCCGGGCGCTGTCATAGAGGAACGCCTGCCCGTTACCTTCTTCTTTGCTCGCGGGGACTCCGCCTGCGGGCACACCCGCGACCACGCCTGCACCGTAGAGATAGCGCCCGTCGGGACTGATCTGCGACTGACCGGCGTTCATATCCGTCTCCATGACAAAACGCAAGGTCCCAGCCGCAATGTCATAGCGGTAGAGATAGGTCGACGATCCGTTGCTCGTAGTGGGTGGCGCTTCGGGAGTGAGATGCTGACCCGAATTGAAATAGATGACGTTGAAGTCTTCCGAGATCCGAAGATCCGCGACCTCATTCGTTTGTTCGTGCAAGGTGAACAGGAGTTTGGTCGTCGCCGGCCCGGTCGTGGTGGTATAGAGCAGGAATTCCCTGGTTTCGCCACTCTGCTTGTCGACCAGCACTTCGCTGCCTTCCTTGTTGGCGGCGAGGAACGTGACGGCGCCGAGATCGCGCGTTTCGGTGCCATTCACACGCATGTAGAGATGCCTGGGTTCCGAACAATCAGAACCAGGGACGGCTTCGAAGAACACACGCGAACCTTCAGCGGACACGGCGTGAGCGCCACTCTTCATCGCATGTTCTGTCTCCGCGCCCCCGTTTTCTTCCGCTTCGCCCTTCACGATCACGGCGCCGCACGTACCGATCGTCGCGCCCGGCGAAACGCCGGTGACGTTTGCCTGACGCAACACCCCAGCCGAATATTCATAGAGATCCGCGCCACCGACAGTCGGCGTGACATGATGGGGAATGAGCGAGCGGTCGGTGACCGCCAATATCAGCTTGGAGAAATCTTCAGAGGCTGCGAGCCACCCCAACTTATCAGAGGTCGACTGTGACTCCGGTTCCATAGCCTCCGCACGGGGCACCGAGGCAACCGTTACGTACGGTCCACCTGGAGACCCGACCCTGAATTCGAGGTCGGGCGATTCCGATTTAGGGTCGGTGCTCCACCCGGCGGAGAACGCGAAACTGTTCAGATCGGGGCTCTCCAGTTCAGGGACGTAATGATCGACGCCCGCTTCGGGCTGCAGGGTAGCGGCCGTCGTCTGCCACACCCCTTCCGAACCACGAGAAAAGAAGTAAGGACTCTGCCCAGCATCGTTACCCGATCCCCAATGGGTGAACTGTTCAGAAAGCATGAGATGATCCCCATCCTCTCCCACATCAGCGCCCTGCTGGCTGGCCTGGACTTCCTGGCGGAAAGGTTCGATCGCGCCCTGCTTTTCACGCGGCGTCAACTGCTCATACGCACGACAATCGGGCAGGTTCGCGGACGGCCCGGTACGAAAACGAGCGTTGGGACAGGGAGCTTCGGAGGCCGACTGGGGCGGGACGGGAGCGGTAAACGACTGCTGAACACCGTGAACGACAGGATTACCGGCGGTGGTGTTGGTGGCCGTCAGACGGAAGCGATACGTTTCGCCCGGCAACAGAACAGGAAGATTGACGCCGACCACTTCACCGGCACTACTGGTAACACTTTCTTCCCCAGCTTCCTCTTCGGGAGTGGAGGAAGCATGAGCAAACGGTTCAGAACCGGCACCCTGGGCTTCATATTCGAAATGGTAATGAACAACCGGACGCGAACCATCTTCAAGCGTGGTGACGGTGACCGTTCCCGAAGGAGTCAGACCGGACGCGACAGCCGTCATCTGCGGAAAGCTCCGGCCCGCGAGCGTGCCAATGAATTCCACCGTGTAACTACCGTCAGCGGCACGACGAGCATCAAAGCCTTCGCCTTCGGCCGAACCGCCGGCGACAGAAAAAGCCCCCAGCGCATCTTCGACCGTCTTGGGAGACGCCCCGAACGGAAGCCCAGACGTGAAAGCCACAGAACCACCAGCGCTCGCATCAGCAGACAACGTCAACGTCGCGGTGAAATTAGACGGATATTCGATATGTGTGATCGTTGTGTCGGCGGACACACCGCTCCCGGAAACCCCCTCGCCTTCGACAAAGACCTGGCCGTCAGAAGTCAGTTCGGCGCCGCTGACCGCGGCCGTGGTTTCCTTCGAAAGAAGCAGATTATTCCCGTTGATCTGTGCTATCACCGAGCCTGGGGCGATCCCCGGCCCTGAGATCGGATGCCCAAGCAAAAACCTACCCGCACTCGCCACCACCCCCCTTATTTCACTCCTACTGCCGGGCGCTTCAGGACCGAGGACCTCGCCCGTGCCCTTGACAACAGGCAGCGCGATCGACGTCGCCTGATCGGAGCCCGCCGTCAACTGCGCCGTAGCCGTCGCGGTAGTACACTGAGATTCCAAGCAAAGCTCAAACAAGCCGCCCGTGGCGCCACCACCCACAACGACAGTCTGCAGCTCATCTATCGGACCCGCATGCGCGCCGACGGCACCAAGCAGACGAACCGCTTCGCCGTGCAGGGCGTACGTCGGGAAGGTTGTGGCGGCTGGCGGCCCGGCGGTTTCGAAGCTCAGATCCGCCGACGTCGCTTCCTTGTGAACGCCCGGTTTCGGTTCGTCCTCGGCGAACAGGCGAACGTAGTATGGGCTCCCGGGTGCCAGGCCGGTGAGAGCAGCTTCGATCCTGGGGGCGCCTTCATTGGCAGCTTCGGATGCTTCGACTTCGGCCTGGGAGACAGCCCCTTCAGCGCCGGACGTCCACGGGCCTTCTTTGGAGGTGGCGTATTCGTAGCGCCAGTGCGTTTCGAAGCCGTGGGGGTGGACGAAACCCACGACACGAGCAGAGGTCGCGGCAGCGTTGAAAACGTTACTTACTTCTGGCGTGGGACGGAGGGGCTCGGGTTCGGACTGGGCTTTCTGTTCTTCTTTACCCTTTTCGTTGGTTGCGAGCGCGCGAAAGTAATACTTGGTTTCGGAGGTGACGGTGGGTTCAACCTCGAAAAGGTTGCTAGGATGCGCTTCAGCTTCGGCCTTGGTGATCGTGCCACTGCCACCGGGAACTGGAGTCCAGGGTCCGCCCGGAACCGTGGCGTATTCGACGATCCAGTGAGTTTCAAGCTCTTCTGGACGGATATTTCCGGCGCAGGAAATCGAGGTGTAGGTGGCTCCCTCGCAGCCAAGGCTGATCTGGGGAGCATGCGCAAGCGTTTCTTCAAACGCAGGCGTGATCGCGGGAGTCGACGCGGCGAAGACGAGCAGCGGGGCTGCGACCGTGAGCGCGGCGAAGATGGCGAGGAGGAGGCGGGGGCGCCTGTGTCGGCCGACCGAAGGCGCACCACGGCCCGGGCCCTGGAGGCAGGCACCGAGCGTGGCAAAGAATCCGATCTCGATGGACGGTGTCTTTGCTTTGTGCTTTCGGTTACTCACCTTGTCTCCTTAGGATTCGTCGTACTTGGATCTAGTCATCGATCGCGATGTGTGATGCGTGTGTCGTTGGGTGGATGCCGGGCTCCCCGAGGACGAAGCTGATCGTCCCCGGGGAGAGCACCCTTGATACCGGTTCTGCTATTTGGCGGTCACCGCCCAGGTGCCGAATGCGGTCGAAAATCCAGCTTTTTCGGTGAAAGCAACGACACCAAAACCGGAGGCGTCCGAGGAGTGCGCACCTTTTCCATTGCTGGACAGACACTGGAGGGCAAATTCAGCGATACCTAAAGCGCAAATGGAAGGCGTTGGTTGTACAAATTCTCCGGGGTGTATTCCAGGTTCTCCGGGATAAATATTTTCTTCCACATTCGCGAAGACACAGAGATAGCCCGGTTCAGCGCCGGGATCGGCGAAGCTGCCTAAACAGTGTTCGGGCGTAGCCTCTTTCGCCTTAACAAAAATCGCGGTCGGCGCGGTCACGAGCGGTATCCCAAAACTAACGCCAGTGACCATTAACGCGAATGCGTTACCCGAATCTTCCGACACGCTCCAATCACCCTTCTCGGTCTTTTCGGAAGGCAGCGTTTCGGTGAAGCCGGTTTCGCCGTTGGTGCCGTTCGTCCCATTTGTTCCGTTGGTGCCCGCGGGCCCCGTTTCGCCTTTGGCGCCCGCCGCGCCCGCGGGACCCTGAGCCCCTTGCGCGCCCTGTGCCCCCGCCAGACCGGTCGCCCCGCTCTTACCCGCAGGACCGGCGGGACCCCGGGGACCCGCCTTGGCCTTCGGCTTTGCCTTGCTCTTCGCGGCAGCGGCAACCGAGGTCCCACGTGTCACAGACGCGGTCGCCTTCGAACCAGAGCCACCCCCGCTGCCGCCCGTGGCGGCGAACGCGCCGCCCGTCATCGCGAAGACCAAGGCCACGAACGCGATTACTGTGCTCGGTGTCAGGTGTTTACGTATTTGTTGGAACATCGGTTATCTCTCCTCCTGGAGTACGGAGGGAACGAGCAAACGCCCCTCGCTGTTGTTGTCTGACAACGCGCCGAGAGCGCACGACAAAATGAAGATGAATCGAGACCGCGCACCCGGAGGCCGACGACGCACGGGCACACGCACTCGGGGGTCGCGCATCACCGAGTCTCCTCCCCACGGGGAGCCGCGACGCTGAGCCGCCGCTCGACCTCATAACCCAACGCCGTGAGCTTCCACGCGTTCGGCTCACCACTCTGATGGCCACCGCCGGTGTTCACCGCGAGACCCAAGCGCTCCAGGCGCCGCAAAAGCTTCGAGATCTGCCCCGGGTCCGTGACCCCCGCGCTGCTCGCGACCAGGCGGTTGCTCGCCAACGGACGCTCAGCGATGCACTGCAGCACCAGCGCGGTGCGATACGTCAAACGCATCGGGAGATCCCCCAACGGGTCACGCTCAAGCCGCGCGCCGTTCACACTGCCGCGCGCACCCGGCACCCGAGCAAGCGTAGGCGCCGGGCGCCCCTGCTCGCGACGCGCTGCCCGCGCCCCCAAATACTGCAACGCGATCATCCCCATCAACTCGTCCAACAAACCCGTCAACGGACGGCAATCACCACTGCGCAAACGCGCGTAGATGACACCAAACGCGCCACCCACCAAGCCTTCCGCGGTCACCAACGTGCACTCACCACCACGCGAGCCCTCCCGGCGCCCCTCATCCAGCACCGCCGCCAGCCGCGCGAGAATCCGCTCCCGACACTCCACCACCACCGGGCCACCATGCAACGCCTGCACCACACAGATCCGCGCCAACACCGGCTCACCATCCAGAAACGAGAGAATCCCCCACAGGCCACCACGCACCCGCTCACGCCACCCCAGGGCCTGAAGGCCAGCCGCCTCGAGGTCCTGCTCGACCCGCCCCGTGGCCTCCTCCAACAGCGCCACCAGGCACGCCTCGCGATTACCGAACAGCTCATAGAACGTTCGCCGCGACACCCGTGCGCGGGTGGCAATCCCCTGCACCGAGGTCTGCTCATAGCCGACCTCATCGATCACCGCCGCGGCCGCCGCCAACAGCCGCGAACGCTGAATCTCCTCCACGTGCACCCGCGGCGCACCCACCGCCGAGACCAACCCAGCCGGCCCACGCCGCGCACGCCGCTCCACCGGCCGAGGACGCTCCCCCACGCGCACACGCACGGATGCGGGCATTCAGCACCCACCCCCCGCGGGGACGAAGCAAAGACGGCGCAAACGCGCCCGACGAGGCGTCTTGGCGGTTAGACCGCTAGACGAAGAGAGAGAGAGAGAGAGAGAGATGCGACAGCGCCAAGCTGGCGCATCTAGCATCAGCCTTTCGGCCGCACGCGCACATCCCCATCATGAATCTCCCTCTAGAAACCACGCTCAAACAACTCCCTCATCGCTCTGATCCAGACCCTCTCCCACAGCCACAGACCCTGTGAGCGCTATTTGACGTCAACCACAAAGCGGCATGACCCCAACCAGACCCTATGTACCCGGCTCCCAACAGCGGAAGAACCGGACTCCTGACGCAGCGTAACGCACCGCAGCGCAACTGTCAAGCCCCAAGGGAGCGGCCACGCGGCGCGAAGTGAATTCCGGCGGTCGTCCGCGGGGCGCGGCTGACCTTTACGACGCTTCCTCGCGCTGGCCGTGCGGCGAGCCGAACGCCGCGAGGCGCTCGAGGAACGGGCCGGGTGAAAAGGCCTCAGGGCCGAGCACCCCGGTGCCGCGCCAGGTGCCGTCGTCGAGCAGCTCGAGCGCGACGACGGGGTTGATCGCGGTCTGCCACACGACTGCCTGGCTGCCGTACTCGCGCATCGTCCGCTCGTTGTCCACCACGTGGTAGAGGTAGGTCGAGCGAGGGTTGCCGTCGCGGCCGGTGCCCGTCACCCACGTGCCGGCGCAGGTGCGCCCGCTCATCCGCTCGCCGAGCGTGGCCGGGTCGGGCAGCGCGGCCGCGACCACGTCGCGCGGGGCGACCTGCGTGCCGCGCACCGTCACCGGCTCGGTCGAGTCGAGGCCGAGTTTGTGCAGCGTCCTCAGCACGCCGATGAACTCATCCCCCAGCCCGTACTTGAACGTGACCCGCTCGCACGCTATCCAGCGGGGGATCAGCACGACCTCCTCGTGCTCGACGTTCACGCACTCCACGGGGCCGATCCCCTCGGGGAACTCGAACACCTCGGGCTCGGAGAAGGGCGGCGTGGTGTAGAAACCGCGCTCACGCTCCCAGATCAGGGGTGGGTTCAGGCACTCCTCGATCGTCGTCCAGATCGAGAAGGTCGGCGCGAAGTCGTACCCCTCGACGACCAGGTCGGCGCCGTCGCGCACCCCCACCTGCTCGACCTGCGAGAAGAGCTCATCGGCGGCGTAGCGCGCGAAGATGTCCGACAGCCCCGGCTCGACGCCAATCCCCACCAGCGCCAAGAGGCCGGCCTGCTCCCACTGCTCGTGCTGGGCCAGTTGGTGCTCGCCGAGCATCACCCCCGGCAGCTCGTACGGGCGCTGCGCGTGGGGCTTTGACAGCGTCATCGCCATGTCGAGGTACGTCACCCGTGCCTCGAAGCAGGCGCCGAAGATCGGCTCGTTGAAGCGCGGATCGCAGGCGTTCAGCACCGCGTCGGGCTTCAGCCTGGCGATCAGCGCCACCAGCTGCTCGCGGCTGGATGCATCCACCTGCTCGGCGGAGAAGCGGTCGGCCTCGTCCAGCCGCGCGGCGACGTCCCTGGCGCGCTGCGGGGAGACGTCCGCCAAGGTCACGTGCTCGAATGCCGGCCGGCGCTGCGCGATCGCCGCGAACGCCGCGCCCACACCTCCGGCTCCTACGACCAGGACTCGCATTATCCTCAGCCGATCGTAGCGCGGATTACCAGAGGAAAGAGGCGCCTCGCGCTCGTGGCAGTGCTGCTCGTGGGGCTCTCCTACGCGACGCTGATCGAGGACTTCTCCTGGAATCAGACCTCGCACTACGACCTGCTGCAGGCGCTCTACCACGAACAGACCCACATCGACCCCTACCAGCGCAACACGGGCGACAAGGTCTTCTACCACGGGCACTGGTACTCGGCGCGCGCGCCGGGCCTCGCGCTGTTCGTGATGCCGTGGTACGTCGTGCTGAACGCCCTCGACGCCGAACAGTGGGCGCGCGAATCGCCCGCCGAGCCGCGCGCCGACGAGCTGATCTACCTGATCGGGCTGTGGGGCAACGTGCTGCCCGGCCTGCTGCTGCTGGTGCTCGTGTGGAGCGCCGCCGAACGCCTGCAACCGGGGTTCGGCGCCGCCACGGCGGTGACGCTCGGGCTCGGCACGATGGCGCTCACGCTCTCCACGCTGCTGTTCTCGCACATCTTCACCGCGTTCCTCGGCTTCGCCGCGTTCACGATGCTGATGCGCGAGCGGGACGGGCCTCCGCGCGCGTGGCTGTGCGGGGCTGCCGGCCTCACGCTCGGCTACGCGATCTCCTCGGAGTACCCGCTCGCGTTGCTCGCCGGCGTGCTCGGGCTGTACCTGCTCTCGCGCCGCGACGCGCTCACGCCGCTCGGCGTCCTGCGCCGCGGCGGTGCCTTCGCGACGGGGGCACTCGTGGGGCTGGTGCCGCTCGCGCTCTACAACCTCGCCGCCTTCCACTCGCTCACGCACGTCGCCTACGCCAACGTGCCCCAGCAGCACAAAGGCTTCTTCGGGATCACCGCCCCCTCTTTGCGCGTGGCCGCGACGCTGCTCGGCGACTCCCGCGGCCTGGCGACGCTCGCGCCCGTGCTCGTGATGGGGGCGCTCGGCACGGTCGTGCTGTACCGCCGCGGGCGCCGCGCGGAGGCGCTCGTGATCGGCGGCATGTGCCTGCTGTATCTCACCTACAACTCCGGCTACTTCCTGCCCTTCGGCGGCGGCTCGCCCGGCCCCCGCTTCCTCGCCACGACACTGCCGTTCCTCGCACTGCCGCTGGCGATCGCGTTCGAGCGCTGGCCCGGCCCCACGATCGCGCTCGCCGCCGTCTCGATCACGTGCTCGGTGCTCGCCGCGATCACGCACCCCCTGATCGGCTACGAGACCGAGACCGTCAGCTGGATGCGCCACCTCTTCAACGGCTACTTCCAGCCCACGATCGCCACCGCCTACGGCCTCGGCCGCGGCTGGGGGGAGATCTGGGTCTTCCTGCTCCCCGCCTTCGGCGCGATCGGGCTGGCAGCATACGTCACCCCCCGCATGCGTCTAACGAACCGTTCGCTGCTCGCGGGCCTGCTCGCGCTCGGTGCCTGGGCGCTGTACGCGGCGCTCGCCCCCACGCTGCTCGGCATCGACCACCAGAGCCTGCTCGACATCCTCCACTCCGGTGACCCGAAGGCGCTCGCCAAGGGCGCCTACTTCGGCTCCTACCCGCTGCGCGCGCTCGTCCCGCTGGCCTGCGGCTTCGCGCTGCTCGCGCTGGTCGGGGCGCGGGTTTGGCGCAATGCGCCGGGGCGCGGGGAGTCATCGACCGACGAGGCGAGGCACGGAGGCCTCGCCCCCAAGACCTCGTCGCCTCACACCGCCACGCGGACGATCTCCCACCCCTCTCCCAACTGATTGATCAGTTATCGACCGTCTTGACGTTGCAGTGCGCGACGTGCAGCTGCTTGCAGACCACGACATAGCCCGGGCGGGGCTTGTAGTGGGCGTTGGTCAGGCCCGCGTCGAAGCGGGTCGAGGCCGTGCCCCCCGTCCAGTCGTAGATGTAGAGGCGCTTGATCCGCGGGTTGGAGGCCGCCACGCCGAACGTGAACTGCAGCACTTTCGCCGCGCGCCTGAGGCCCGAGCCGTTCTTGTTGGGGAAGTCGTTGCCGAACTTCACGATCCCGCCGGTCTCGGTCAGCCACACTTCGCCGCCGAGGTCGGCCACGAGGTCGCGCGTGCGCCAGCTTTCGAAGCGGTTGACATCCGAGTAGTCGTGCAGGCCCCACGTCGTCGGCATCACCGTTCTCAGGCGACCGATCTCGCGCCTGAATTCGGCGATGTAGTCGATCGTCGTGTAGATCTCGTCCTGGTCGAGCACGTCCAACCCGACCACGGTACAGGGGATACAGTCGCGCTTGAGCGCCTGGTAGTACTGCGCGTCCTGTACCGCGGTGGGGCTCTGGAAGTAGCCGGGCACATACCCGCGGTTGGCCTCGTCCCACGCCTGGTATTCGCGGATGTGTGGGAACTTCTTGATGAACTTCGCCACGTCGCGCTTGTAAACCGCAACGCTCGGCATTTTCATCGGCGTGTACTCGGAGTGGTAGAAGGCGAGGAGGATTTTCTGGTGGCGCGCTTCCGCGGCGTGAATCCAAGCTTCCGCCTGCTCCAGGTCGTATGGGCGCACGGCCACGTCGTAAGGCACCGTCAGGCGCGCGATCTGCGTGTGCAGCCGCTGCCACAGCGGGTTGCCAAACATCTCATCGTGCGAGTCGCTGAGGCCGGTGATGTATGAAGGCCCACGCGGGCGCGCCTTCTTCGACGCCCCGCGCGCGATCGCGGAGCGGGTGGGAGAGCTGCCGGCCGGCGCGGCCACGATCGCCGTGAGCGCCAACACGCCGATCAGCGCCACGCAGAGCAGCGCGGTGTTGGGCCGAAGCCGGGAGACACGCGCCTCCGGCGCGAGTCCCCGTTTCGGCCAACGAGGGAGGGATCGAGACATGTTCATCGCAACAGGCTAGGCGCCCCGGGGTTGCGGTGGAGCCGCTTCCCCGGGCTGCAACAAAGTCTGCGGTGCCGCACTCGCGGGGCGCAGCACGATCACCTCGCCGGGTACGTTGGTCAGCAGCCATGCCACAGCCTCGGGCGTGAAGCCCTCCCCCGAGCTGTCCGCGCCGGCCGCCACGACGATCCGATCGAAGCGCTCGTGCTCGGCCAGCTCGCGCAGCGCGTGGCGCACGGTGCGTCCGCGCTCGATGCGCGCATCGACCGGTACCTCCGCGCGGGCCGCACGCCGCTCGATCGCCTCCAACATCGGCAGTGCCACGTCGCACTCGCTGCGTAGCGGCACGTCCACCGACAGGCGCAACGGCACCAGCGCAAGGTACACCGGCATCAGCGTCGCGCCCTCGGCGCGCGCCAGCCGCAGCGCGGCCGCCAGCGCCGGTTCGGAGAGCCCCTCGCCGGTGAACGGGAACGCGATCCGGCGCACCCGCTCGCCGACCCGCAGCGCGCGCCCGCGCCGCCACCGCTCGATCCCCGCCGCGGCGCCGAAGCCGACCGCCAGCGCCACCACGATCAACGCTGCCGCGAGCGGAGTCATCGCAGCAGCCCCCCCAGTGCACCTGCGACATGGCTCACAGCGCCGCCCCCTCTTCCGCGGCGGCCTCGTCCGTGGGCAGCAGCGTGCGGTCGGCGACGATCCGCAGGTCCACCCCCGGCAGGCCTTTGAGCAGCTGGAAGGGCAGCGCCGGCTGGCTCAGGCGCCGCCACGCGTTGCGCGGCTTGGGGGTGCCCATCAGCAGGTACGTGGTGCCACGCCCCCGCGCCACCCGGATCGCGGTCTCCGCGACCTCGTCGGCCTCCTCGATCAACAGGTGCGCGCCCAGCACCGAGGCGAGGCGACGCAACGCCTCCAGCTGCTCGCGCTCCTGCCTGCTGGGCGTCGCCCCCGGCGGGCGCACCACGAGCAGGTCGAGCTCCGCCCCCAGCCGCTGCGCCGAGCGCCACGCGCGGCGCACCACCCGCTGCGAGCGGGGGGTCGGCGTCACCAGCGCCAGCAGCCGCTCGGAGATCACCTGCGGGGTCGTCCTGGCGACGAGGCTGTCCTCGCGCCGACGCACCACCGGCGCCTCGCGGCCGCGGCGCTCGAGCTCCACCCCCTCCGCCACCTGGCGCAGCGCCGTCTCGCGCAGCGCCGCGAGGTTCTCGATCTTGAAGAAGTTGCTGAGCGCCGCCTGCACCCGCTCGGGTGCGTACACCTTGCCGGCGCGCAACCTGCCGATCAGCGCCTCCGGCGTGATGTCCACCAGCACCGTCTCGTCCGCCGCCGACAGCACCGCGTCGGGGATCGTCTCGCGCACGCGCACGCCCGTCAGCTGCGTCACCTGGTCGTTGAGGCTCTCCAGGTGCTGCACGTTGACGGTGGAGAACACGTCGATGCCGGCGTCCAGCACGTCGCGCACGTCTTCGTAGCGCTTCTCGTGCTCCACTCCCGGTGCGTTGGTGTGCGCCAGCTCGTCGATCAGGCACAGCTCGGGGGCGCGCGCCAGCACCCCCGGCAGGTCCATCTCCTCGATCTCGGTGTCGCGGTAGCGCACCCTGCGGCGCGGCACCATCTCCACTCCCTCCGCCTGGGCGACGGTCTCCATCCGGCCGTGCGGCTCCAGGTAGCCGACCACGACGTCGCGCCCCGCCTCCGCCTCGGCCTGTCCCTCCTGCAACATGCGGAACGTCTTGCCCACGCCGGCGGCCATGCCGATGAAGACCTTCAGGTGTCCGCGATCGGAGGGCATCGCTCGGCATTGTCCTGTACGCGGCGGGCGAGCGCCGCGCCGGGCGAGCGACGGCCAGTAGAGTGCACGTGGGGAGCCGGGAAGTCTGGTCGGCGTGCCACTGCCGTGGAGGCTCACGTGATCAGCAGCCAGCTCGAGACCCCAATCGCAGCGCCCCGACAGCCGTGTCTGATCTGCTGCTGAGCGCCGTCTTCGCGTCCGGCGTCCTCGTCAGCCTCGGCGCGTCGTGGGCGCTGGTCGTGCGGCTCGAGCGCGTGGGCGCGCGACTGGGCCTCTCCGAGGCGCTGCTCGGGATGCTCGCGGCGCTGGCCGCCGACGCGCCCGAGATCACCGCCGCGGTGACGGCGCTCGCCCGGCACGACACGCACATCGGCGCCGGCGTCGTGATCGGCTCCAACGTCTTCAATCTGGCGGCGCTGCTCGGCCTGGCGGCGGTCGTCGCCGGGCGGATCTCGCTGCACCGGCGCGTGATCGAGCTGGGCGGGGCGGTGAGCCTGTGGATCGCCGGGGTCTGCGTGCTGGTGGTGGTTGGGGCGCTGGCGCCGGCGGTGGGGCTGCTCGCCGCGCTGGCGCTGCTGGTGCCCTACCTGGCGATCCTCGGCATGGGTCGTGAGCGGCTCGCGCGGCTGGCGCTTCCCGACGCGTGGGCGAGTTGGCTGGCGGAGGCTGTGAGGGAGGAGGAGTTGGAGCTCGAAGTGGCGATCCACCCCGATCGTGGCGGCGCGCGCGACGGTGCGCTGGCCGCGCTCGCGGTGCTCGTCGTGGTCGGCGCCTCGATCGCGATGGAGCGCACCGGCTCGGAGCTCGGCGCGCGCCACGCGATCCCCGGAATCGTGGTCGGCGGCCTGATTCTCGCCGCCGTCACCAGCCTCCCCAACGCAGTCGCCGCCGTCTACCTCGCATCCCGCGGCCGGGGGGCGGCGACGCTCAGCACCGCGCTCAACAGCAACGCGCTCAACGTCGTCGCCGGCCTGCTGATCCCGGGGACGATCGTCGGTCTCGGCACCCCGTCCGGGCCGACCACGTTCGTCGCCGTCAGCTACCTCGGCCTGACCGCCGCCGCGCTGGCGATCGCCTACCTGGACCGCGGCCTGCGCCGCCTCCCCGGCGCGCTGATCATCGCCGCCTACGTGGCGTTCGCGCTGGTGCTGGTGAGCGGGGCCTAGCGGCTGGTGCTGGTGAGTGGGGCATAGCGAGCAGATCGGGCCAGGCCGTTACTCTCCAGGTCGAGTCATTTGAGCGCCATCGCCACACAGCCGCCACCTCCGCTGGGGGCGCCACCGCCCGGCCCGCTCCCTCCCGAGCCCCCGCGCCGTCCCTGGTGGATGGCCAAGCGCGTGCTGCTCGGAGGGATCGGCGTCGTGCTGCTCTCGGGCGCGGCGAGCGCGGTGCTGGCGCGCAACGAGGTCAGCAAGGTGGTGGCCGCGCTGCGCCAGAACAAGCCGGTGAAGGTCGCCGCGAGCATCCTGCCGCAGGCGGCCAGCGGCGCACCGGAGACGCTGCTGCTGGTCGGCAACGACGAACGGCCGCCCCCCAAGGGCAACCCGAGCGGGGCCGTGCTGCCGCACTCCAACGAGATGCTGCTGGTGCGCATCGATCCGAGCAAGCCGACGATCTCGATGCTCTCGATCCCGCGCGAGCTGCGCGTGCCGTTCACGCGGCTGAACGGGCAGCTGGAAGAAAACCGCATCAACTCGGCCTACACCTTCGGCTACGAGGAAAGCGGCGAAACGACCTCCGGCGGCGTGAAGCTGATGGTCGAAACGCTCAAGAAGGTGATCGGCATCACCCCCAACCTCGTGTTCGTCACCAACTTCAAACGCTTCAAGCGCGCCGTGGACGAAATGGGCTGCGTGTACATGACCGTCGACAAGCCCTACCACCACGTCAACGAACCGGGCGGCGAACAGTACTTCGAAATCAACCTGCAGCCCGGCTACCAGCGGCTGTGCGGGCAGGAAGCGCTCGAATTCGTCGCCAACCGCCACGAAAGCACCTCGCTGATCCGCGATGCCCGCGACCAGCGCTTCCTGCTCGACGTCAAGGCCCAGTACGGGCCGACGCTCTTTGAAAACCGTGAAAAGTTTGAGCGCATCGTCGGCAAGGCCGTCGAAACCGACCTGCGCAGCGAAGCGCAGGTGCTGCAGCTGCTCGAGCTGCTGGTCGAATCGGCCGGCAAGCCGGTGCGCCAGGTGCCCTTCCACGTCGAGCTGCACAGCACCTACGACACCGCCACGCCGCAGCAGATCGAAGAAGCGGCGCACTCCTTCCTCAGCGGCACCGCCGCGATCGCGCCGCATCGGCTGCACGGCTCGGGCGCCGGCGGGCACCACTCCGCGCACGGGCGTTCCGCAGCCCCCCCGCCCCCGCCTTCGCTGTCACCCACCCCAAGCGCCACGCTGGCGCAGGCACGCACGATCGCCCCGCGGCTGCCGTTCGCCGTACAGGTCCCGCGCGCCCAGGAAACCACCGCCGAATCCGAACCGGACGTGGTGCGCTGGTATGACATCGCGGGCCCGGGCCGGCAGCTGTACCCCGCCTACGTGGAGGTCGTCGACGAGGGCGAACTGGGCCAGTACTACGACATCCAGGGCAGCACCTGGACCGACTCGCCGCTGCTCAGCGACCCCAACCAGGAAATCCACGTCGGCTCGCGCACCTACAGCCTCTTCTACGACGGCGAACACCTCAAGACGATCGCCTGGCGCGAAGGGGGTGCGGCCTACTGGATCGAAAACACGCTCACCAACAACCTCTCGCCGCAGCAGCTGCTGGCGATCGCCGAGAGCACCCGTCCGGTGATCGGCACGGCCACCGCCGGCGCACACGCGCCGGTAACGCCCCGCAGCTTCAAACTGCCCCCGCCCGCGGCCCACGAGGCGAGCACCCTCGCCAAAGTCGGCTCGCTACTCGGCTTCGTCGGACTGCTCGTCGTGGGGCTGTTGGGGCTGTGGGTGATCGCACGCCAGCGCGAGCTGCGGGCGCTGCGCGAGCAGGTGGCACAGGCGATGGCGCTGGAAGCCCGCCAGCGCTCGCGGGTCAGGTAGCACCCTGACGCAGACCGGGCCAGAGAGTCGAGCCGGCCAATGCTCGGCGCGCGACCCCGGGGATCGGCGGGGACTACGCCCCCAAGAGGTTGTGCACGACCAGGTCGATCAGCTTGATGCCGATGAACGGGGCGATCAGGCCGCCGAGGCCGTAGATCCACAGGTTGCGGCGTAGCAGCGCGCTCGCGCCGATCGGGCGGTAGCGCACGCCGCGCAGCGACAGCGGGATCAAGAGCGGGATCACGAGCGCGTTGAAGATGATCGCCGAGACGATCGCCGATTCGGGCGTGCCCAGGTCCATGATGTTGAGCACGTGTAGCGGTCCCTTGCCTCCCGCGGTGGTCGCATAGGTGCTGATGAACACGGCCGGTAGGATCGCGAAGTACTTGGCGACGTCGTTGGCGATCGAGAAGGTGGTCAGCGCGCCGCGCGTGATCAGCAGCTGCTTGCCCACCTCGACGATCTCGATCAGCTTCGTCGGGTTGGAGTCGAGGTCGACCATGTTGCCCGCCTCGCGCGCCGCCTGCGTGCCGGTGTTCATCGCCACGCCCACGTCCGCCTGCGCGAGCGCCGGCGCGTCGTTGGTGCCGTCGCCCGTCATCGCGACCAGGCGCCCCTCCTGCTGCTGCTCGCGGATCAGCGCGAGCTTCGCCTCGGGCGTGGCTTCGGCGAGGAAGTCGTCGACGCCCGACTCCTCGGCGATCTTGGCCGCCGTCAGGCGGTTGTCGCCGGTCACCATCACGGTCTTGATGCCCATCGCGCGGAGGTGGTCGAAGCGGACCTTCATCCCCTCCTTGATCGTGTCCTTGAGGTAGATCACGCCGAGCACCTGGCTGTCGCGCGCGACCGCCAGCGGCGTGCCCCCCTCGCGGCCGATCCGCTCCAGCTGCGCCTGCAGCTCCGGCGGCGGCGAGCCGCCCTCATGCTTGACGAACTCGACGATCGCGTCGCCCGCGCCCTTGCGCAGCTGCTGGCCGTCGTAGTCGACACCGCTCATCCTGGTTTGCGCGGTGAACGGCACGAACGTCGCGTTCAGCGTGCTCATGTCGTGCTCGCGCAGCCCGTACTGCTTGGCGAGCACCACAATCGAGCGGCCCTCGGGCGTCTCATCCGCCAGCGAGGAGAGCTGCGCCGCCTCGGCGAGATCCGACTCGGCCACGCCCGGCATCGGGATGAACTCCGATGCGAGGCGGTTGCCGATCGTGATCGTGCCGGTCTTGTCGAGCAACAGCACGTCCACGTCGCCCGAGGCCTCCACGGCGCGGCCGGAGAGAGCGAGCACGTTGCGGCGCACGAGGCGGTCCATGCCCGCGATCCCGATCGCGCTCAGCAGCGCGCCGATCGTCGTCGGGATCAGCGCGACCAGCAGCGCGATCAGCGTCGTCTCGGAGATCGCCGTGCCGGCAAACAAGCCGAAGGGGCGCAGCGTTGCCACGACGATCATGAAGATCAGCGTCAACGCGGCCAACAGGATGTTGAGCGCGATCTCGTTGGGCGTCTTGCGCCGCTCTGCTCCCTCCACCAGCGCGATCATGCGATCGAGGAAGGAGTGGCCGGGCTCCTGGGTGATTTCCACGACGATCCGGTCGGAGGTCACGCGCGTGCCACCGGTGACGGCGCTGCGGTCGCCACCGGACTCGCGGATCACCGGGGCGGACTCGCCCGTGATCGCAGACTCGTCGACCGTCGCGATCCCCTCGGTCACGGTGCCGTCGCCTGGGATCAGCTCCCCGGCCTCGACCACCACCATGTCGCCGCGGGTCAGCTCCGAGGCGGCGCGGGTGGAGCCGTCGCGCATCGTAGCCACCGTCTCCTTGCGCATCGAGCGCAGCGTGTCGGCCTGCGCGCGGCCGCGTCCCTCGGCGAACGCCTCCGCCATGTTGGCGAAGATCACCGTCAGCCACAGCCAGAAGGCGATCGTGAACGTGTACCACGCCGGCTCGTGGCCGCCGCCGAGCGGCTTACCGCCAAACGCCTGGATCAGCCACGTCCCCGTCGTGATCACCGCGCCGATCTCGACGACGAACATCACGGGGTTGCGGATCTGCACGCGCGGGTCGAGCTTCTTGAGGCTGTCGATCAGCGCGTGCACGATGATGTCGCGCTGGAACAGCGACACCGCCTGGCGTTCGGTGGCTGCCGGAATCGTTGACATCAGCCCGTTCCTCCATTCAGGCGGTCGAGGGCGAGGTTGAGTTGGAGCACATTCACTCCCGGTTCGCCGGAAAAGCCGAGGCCGCGGCCCGATGTGTACTTGGAGATCAGCCCGTTCACCGTGGCGAGCGAGAGACGGCGCACGGCCGCCACGCGGTGCGCCTGGATCCAGGCGTTGGCCTCTGAGATTTCGGGGTCAAGACCTGAGGCCGAGCTGTTGACAGCGTCAACAGGGATCTTTGCCACCGTCAGCCCCGGGTCGTATTCGACCTTGATGATCGGGTTCTTGTTCAGTTCGAGGTAGGCCTTGATGTTTTCTTCGTTGGCTTCCTTGGTCTTCACGCTGTTGGGCCCGTGGTTGGAGAAGGTGCTCGCGGCGGCGTTGTACGCCCCCCCTTCGGTGGCGGACGGGCGCGACTGGAAGTAGCGCGGGTCGGCTTCGGTGACGAGTTCTTCTTCCTTTTCCTCCGGCTTACCGTTCTTGCCGATCACCGGGGATGCAAAGCTCTGGCCGATCAGCTTCGAGCCGACCAGCCTGCCGTCGACCTTGATCTGCTGACCATTGGCGTTACCGGGGAAGGCGACCTGGCTGATGCCGGTGATCGCGAGCGGGTAGACCAGCCCGAGCAGGATCGTGAATACGACGATGCCGATTGCCGAAGTGACGATGTCGCGTTTCATTTCAATTGGGAGGGAGTTTGGAGGCCCGCCCTCCCGGGCCTGCCCTCCCCCATCTCAAGTACGATGTCGCGTTTCATTTCAATACAAATGCCCTGTCAGGCCCTGCACGATCGGTCCGAGCAGCAGGGCGGGGAAGAAGGTGAGCGCGCCGACGAGCACGATGATGCCGATCAACAGCACCGCGAACGTGCCGTTGTCGGTGCGCATCGTGCCGAGGCCGGCGGGCGTAACGCGCTTACCGGCGAGCGCGCCGGCGACGGCGAGCGCGAACAGGATCGGCGCGTAGCGTGCGAACATCATGTCGAAGCCGCCGAGCAGGTCGGCGAAGGTGATGCCGTGCGCGCCAAGGTTGCCGGCGGCGGGCTGGATATAGCCGGTGTAGCCGGCGAACGCCGAGCCGTTGTTGTTGGCCTGGGAGAGGTAGGCGTAGAAGGTCTCGGAGAATGCCTGGGGGGTGTGGGTGCCAAGCTTGGCGGAGGTCGCCACTTCGGCGATCGACTTGCGCCCGGCGCTGCTGGCCGTCGCCAGCGCGGTGGCGAACAGCGCCGCCAGCGGCGTGATCAGGATCGCGAGGCCGGCGAGCTTGATTTCGCGCGCCTCGAGCTTCTTGCCCAACCACTCCGGCGTGCGTCCGACCATCAGTCCACCGATGAACACCGCCAGCAGCACATACAGCAGGATCGAGTACAGCCCCGTGCCGACGCCGCCGAAGATCACCTCGCTGGCCGACAAATTGGCGAATGGCACAGCGCCGCCGATGCCGGTAAACGACTCGATCGCGCTGTTGACCGCACCGCACGAGGTGACCGTGGTGACCACGTCGAACAGCGCCGATCCTGCTATCCCGAAGCGCTGCTCCTTGCCTTCCATGTTGCCGCCGCCCGAGCCGCTGATCACACCCGTGTGCAGACCCGCCGCGTGCTGCGCGGGCGAGCCGTGGGCCTCGGCGATGTAGGCGACGCACACGGCGCCGAGGAACATGAACATCATCACGCCGTAGATCGCAAAGCCCTGGCGGCGGTTGCCGGTCATCCGTCCGTACATGAACACGAGCGCCGCCGGGATGATCAGCACGGACAGCATCTCGAAGAAGTTGGTGAACTGCGTCGGGTTTTCGAAGGGGTGCGCCGAGTTGGTGTTGAAGAAGCCGCCGCCGTTGGTGCCGAGCATCTTGATCGACAGCTGTGAGGCGACCGGTCCCATCGCGATCGTCTGTTTCAGGCCGGTGATCGTGTGCACGACCAGGTAGTCGGAGAGGTTGGCGATCACACCCTGGGAGACCAGCACGAGCGCGACCAGCACCGAGAGCGGCGCGAGCACGTACAGGATCGTGCGCACGATGTCCTGCCAGAAGTTGCCGAGGCTCTTGCCGGTGCGCCCGATCAGCCCGCGCACCAGCGCCACCGCGACGACGATCCCCACGCCGGCCGACAGCCAGTTCTGGACGGTGAGCCCCGCCATCTGAGTGAAGTAGCTCATCGTTGTCTCACCGCTGTAGTACTGCCAGTTGGTGTTGGTCATGAACGACGAGGCGATGTTGAAGCTCACGTTCCACGACGGCGAGTGGTAGCCAAGCGGGTTGAGCGCGTGGGGAACCCAGAAGGCGTCCTGCGTGCGCAGGATCACGTACAGCAGCAGCCACCCCGCGAGCGAAAAGACGATCAGGCTTTTTGCGTACGCCTTCCAATCCTGCTCGAGCTTCGGATTGACCCGCAGGATCCGGTAGAGGATCCGCTCCGGCCACGCAAACAGCGGCGTCAGGAAGACCCGCTGGCCGGTGTACACCCTCGCCAGGTAGTTGCCCAGCGGCAGCGCGAGCGCGGTAAGGATGATCGCGAACAGCGCGATCGTCAGCCAGCCGTAGAAGGTCATCGCCTAGAGATTCTCTCCGCGGATGAGTGCGTAAAAGAGATAGGCGATGATCAGCACGGTGACGACCAAACCGAAGAAGTCGGCGCCGCTCATGTGCGCGATGAATGCGCCCACCGGAGGCATGCTCATATCCGGTCGATCCCCTCGATTATTGCGAGCAGGATCGCGAACATCGCGATCCCGATCACCACCGCCACCAGGTCCATAGGTGCACTATTCCCGCTACGCCATCACGGGTGTGTGACGATTTCGCTTGCGCATATAACGATTTCGTTACGAGGCCGACACGAGCGGCGCGGGACGGCCGTGCGCGCGGTAGGCGGCGTTCAGCGCGGCAACAGCGCGCGCGTAAGATTGCGCCGGACGGTGACCACTGAACGTCACGGTGAGCGAGCCGGAGTCGCCGTGAAGCGCGATCTCTCCGCCGCTCACCGGCCCACTCGCGGTGCGCGCGTCACGCGCCCACCCCGGCAGCTTCCAGCCCAGCGGCGTGCCGGCGGCGAGGGTGTCGTGCCAGGTGAGCGTCTCCCCGCGCCGGGTGGAGCGCAGGGTGAAGGAGATCACCCCATGGTCGGTGGGCGCGCTCGTCACGGCGACGCGCTGCCCCGGCCCCAACCACGCGGGACTCGCGCCGGCGAGCAGCAGCACGCCACCGACGGGCGTGTCGGTCACCAACATGTTGCGCAGCAGCGCCACGTATTCGGCGGCGAACGTGCCATGCGGAGCGAGGTTGGTCGCCGAGGCCCGGCCGCGGTAGGGCCCGATGCCGGTCTCCCAGCCGGCGTCGGTGGCTGTGGTGTGCGCCAGCTCCGCGTACAGCCCCGCCACCGCGTCCGCGGCGTCGCCGGCGGCGAGCTCGGTCTGGAAGATGCGAAAGCCGAGGTAGTCGTGCAGCTCGCTGCCCCTCAGGTAGGTGGACAGACCCTCGGCCATGCGCGCCCGCGCCCATCGCAGCGTGGCCGTGACGGCGGGCGAGCGGGCGCCCAGCACCTGCACGGGGAAGGCCGCCCAGTAGTTGCCCCAATCCTGGCCGCCCTTCGCGTCGAGTACCGGGGGGATGTGGCCTTCGCGGGCCACCGCCGTGGCGATCGCGCGGTCGAGCGCGGCCTCGAAGCGTTGGTCGACGGCGGTCCATGCGGTGGCATCCTCTGCCTGCCCCGCCAGCGTGGCGGCAGCGATCCCCGAGCGCAGCCCGGCGGCCGCCCACAGGTCATCGCCGGTGATGTGTCCGTACGCCAGCTCGTTGTCGTCGGGGTCGCTCGGAGGCAGCAGCCCCAGCGGGTCGGCCGCACTGGCCGCCGACAGCCAGCCGATCGCGGCGCCGATGCGCCCGAGCTGCGCGGCGGCGTAGGCCGGTTCCCCGGAGAGCTCGGCGTGCTGGGCGAGCGCCCACAATGCCTCGCCCCACCCGTCGTACTGCCCGGCCTGACTGATGAAGAGGCCGTCGGCCTGTTGGAAGGCGTCGACGAAGCTCAGGTTCTGCGCCGCTGCGGCGTGCAGCCCCGCAAGGTCGAGCGCCTGCGTCTCGATCGCCGCGTCGCGGATCCAGAAGGCGCGGTACTGCAGGCGGTTGGGCATCTGCTCCCAGCCCGTGGGGGTCTGGATGCGCGATTCGAGCATCTGCGCAATCGCCGCCCGGTAGGTGGCGTCCACCTTCGCCTCGGGCACTTCGATGCGCATCATCCCGGCCTCCTGGGCGGCCCACAGCGAGCGCAGCGCCGCGCGCGCGGCACCTAGCGACATCGCATCGAGTGCGTGGTCGACGCCCGCCCCGGCCGCCGGCGGGTCGAGCGGGATCTGCCAGGTGAAGCTCACGCTGCCGTGGGATCCCAACCGGGCGCTGAACAACCTCTCGTCGTGGGGCGCTGTCGGCGTGCTCGACCCCGGCGTCGTGAGCGCTCGGCTCGGGGCGGCCGGGCCGCGCGCCAGCAGCAGGCCGGAGCGGTCGAGGTCGCGCCCCGCAGCGGAGTAGTCGAACGTGCTGGAGAACCGCTGCCCGGGCTGTTCGTAGGCGCCTGTGGTGGTGCCGCTCACCGGGCGCTCGTAGCGGAACGCGCCGGTCGCCACGCCGTGCGGGCCATGGATCTGGCGGCCGCGGGTGTAGGCGAGCAGCATCGCCACCCGTGCCTCCTGCGGCCGGCTGGAGCCGTTGGCGGCCGTCACCGTCTCATACGCCACGGGGCTGCCAGCGGCCGGGACCGCGAACAGCGTCACCGTGTAGCGCACCGGCCCGTCGGTCAGCGCGCTGGAGAGCAGCGGCACCCCCGGGTCCGGCAGCGTGCGCGTCGGCTGATCCCACCACCGCAGCCGCCGGCCAAAGCGCAGCTCGTACTCGGCCCACCCCGTGTACACGTCGCCCTCGGGGGTGACCTCGGCGCCGGCCGCCATCCCCGGCACCGCCAGCTGCTCGGTCGGGGCGGAGAGGTAGCCCGTGGTGGGGGCGGCACCCCTCGCATCCGTGACAGCCACCGCGGCCACAACCAAGGCGCACAGCGCGGTGGCGACTCTGCTCATCCTGCGAACCGGTACCCCACGCCCGGGTCGGTGAGGATGTAGCGGGGGCGCTCGCCCCGCGGCTCGATCTTGCCTCGCAACCGCGCGATATGCGTGCGCAGCGCCTGCATGTCGTCGACGTATCCCGGTCCCCACACCTCTCCCAGCAGCGCCTTGTGCGTTATCAGCCGGCCACGGTTCTGCGCCAGCACGCGCAGCAGCTCGAACTCGATCGGGGTCAGGTGCACCGGTTCGCCGTCGCGGCGCACCGCGTGCGCCGCGAGGTCGATCTCCAGGCCGTCGGTCGCGATCGTGGGCTGCTCCTCGCCCGCTCCCTCGCTGCGGCGCAGCGCGGCGCGCAGGCGTGCAACCAGCTCGCGCGTGCCGAACGGCTTGGTGATGTAGTCGTCCGCCCCCGCCTCCAGCGCGCGCACCTTCTGCTCCTCCTCACCCACCGCCGAGAGCACGAGGATCGGCATCTCGCTCCACTCGCGCAGGCTGCGCGTCACCTCCACGCCGTCGCCACCCGGCAGCACCAGATCCACGATCGCCGCGCGCGGGGCCTTCACCGCCGCGAGATCCAGCGCCTCCGGGGCACTCTGCGCGGCGATCACCTCGAAGCCGGCCTCACGCAGCACCACCCGCAGGGCCCGGAGGATCTGCAACTCGTCGTCGACGACCAGCACCCGCGGCATCGCCGCCGATGCATCAACCGCCATCCGCCTCCGACCCCCGCGCCCCCGCAGCCGCCTCCGACCCCCGGGCCGGCGCCACCCCTGACACGCGAGCCGAAGCCGCCGCATCCGCCTCCGACCCCCGCGCCGCCACGGCCGCGGCCGATCCCCGCGCCGAAGCCGTCGCTGTCGCCTCCGTTCCCCGTGCCGCCACGGCCGCGGCCGCCTCCGGAGTGCCCCGCTCCAGCGGCAGTTCGAACACGAACGTCGCACCTTGCCCCGGCAGCGACTCCAAGTGCAGCGAGCCGCCGTTGGCTTCGAGGAAGCCGCGCGCGATCGCCAGCCCGAGACCCGAGCCGCGGCGCCCGCCGCGCGCCGTCCCAGCGCTGTAAAACGGCTCGAACACGCGCTCCAGCTGCGCCGGCGGGATCCCCGGGCCACGATCGACCACGCGCACGATCAGGCGGTCTCCCTCGCCCGCCATCGTGCGCACCACGCGCGCTCGCACCGACACCGGGTGGCCGCCCGAGTGCCGCCGCGCGTTCTCCAGCACGTTCACGAACGCCCGCTCCAGCTGGGTGGAGTCGGCGCGCACCAGGGGCAGGTCACGGTCGATCGTGACGTGGAACTCCTCTTGCGGTGGTTGATTGGATGAGGATGGAGGGGTTGCGTGGTTGGTGGGCGGCGGCGGCGCGAGGTCCTCGAGCGCCATGCCGAGCACCTCCTCCACCGACAGCCACTCCCGCCGCGGCTCCGCCGCGCCCGCCTGAAGCTTCGAGAGGTCCAGCAGGTTGTCCACCAGGCGTGACAGCCGGCGCGTCTCAGCGAGGATCGCGCTCGCCAGCTCCTCGCGCTCGGGCGCGGAGACCCCCGGCAGTGCGATCGCCTCGGCCGCCGTCGAGATCGCCGTCAGCGGGCTGCGCAGGTCGTGCGACACCGCCCGCAGCAGCGCCGTCTTGACGACGTCCGCCTGGCGCAGCGCCGCCGTCTCGACCACGCCGCCCTGCAGCGTCTCGCGCTCCAGCGCGGCGCTCAACAGCGCCTCGAGAGCCGGCACCACACGCTCCTGCAGGCGGTACAGGCTACGCTCGGAGCTGTCGGCTCCCACCACCACGGTGCCCAGGCGACGGTCGCCCTCGCGCAGCGGGAACGCCACGCTGCGCGCATCCGCCTCGACTGCCTCCATCACAATCGCCGCCGACTGCAGTTCCAGCGCCTGCGCCATCCTCGCCGCGGCCGTCGGCAGCACCTGCGCGAGGCTCTCCCCCTTCAGCAGCAGCCTTGCCATCTCCAGCACGAGGCTCGCCTCGCGGCGGCGCTCCAGCGCCTCCTGGCGCGAGCGCGAGTTGGGGACCGGGACGATGCCGAGCTTGCGCGACATTGCGATCAGCGTAGATGAAAGGCCGGGCGCGGTCTTCGTTCGTCCGTCGATGAATGTGACCGCTCATATCTTGACCCGCTACCGTCGATCATTGCGAGGTGGACCAGATCGAGGTGCAACGTTCAGGGATGCTCAAAATGCACGTTCGCTCAGCCATAGTGGCGGCAGCCGGGGTGCTGATCGTACTGCTGTTGCCCACGACGGCGGCGGGCTCGGTGGCGCCGCTACCCGCGTCGAACTACCTGATCCGACCGGCGTGTCACGCGCCGGCGCCCGGTCGGGCGAGCTGCCTCGCCGTGGAGCTCGTGCCGAGGACCGCCGAAGCTCGCGCCCACACCCATCCGCTCGGGATCACGCGCGCGGGCCCGCTTGAAGCCTCAGGCCCCCAAGGAGGCGCATATGGCCTGCGCCCGGTGGACCTGCGCGCGGCTTACTTCCACGGCGAAGCCGCCGAAGCTCCCGCCTCCGCGCCGCAGACGATCGCGCTCGTGGACGCCTACAACGACCCTGAAGCCGAAGCCGACCTGGGGGTCTACGACAAAGAATTCGGCATCGAAGCCTGCACCGAAGCGGACGGCTGCTTCGAGCAGGTCAACCAGCAGGGCGAACGCGGCCACCCGCCGTTCCCCGCGAGCGAAGCGGAACGCGGGGAAGAGCTGACCGTTTGCGAAGACACGAACGCGACCAAAGCGAGACGTGAAGCGGCCTGCACCATGGTGGAAGAAGCCGAGGGATGGGCGGTCGAGATCTCTACAGACATCGAGACTGCCAACGCGATCTGCCAAAAGCACTGCCACATCGTGCTGGTGGAGGCCACGACGGACTTCGTCTCAGACCTCGAAGCCGCTGAGGAAACGGCCGTGAGGATTGGGCATGAAGCGGAAAAGACCCCCCCATGCACCAAAAACGAGGCCTGCGATACCGAGGTCTCCAACTCCTGGGGTGGATCCGAACCGCCGCTCGACAGCCCGGCCTTCGACCATCCCGGCACCGTGATCACCGCCTCCGCCGGCGACGACGGCTACCTGAACTGGACGATGGCCGCGGAAGCCAAAGCCGCCGAAGAAGCGTATTACGCAGGCGCCGATTACCCGGCATCCTCGCCTCACGTGGTGGCCGTCGGCGGCACCCGTCTCAGCGTCTCGGCGACGGGCGCCTGGAAGGAAGAGACCGTCTGGAACGACGACCCTCGTGGCGGGGAAGAAAACTACGGCGCCGGCGGTGGCGGCTGCAGCACGCAGTTCTCGGCGCCCGAATGGCAGCGCGAGGTGCCCGACTGGGCGAAAGTCGGCTGCGGCACCGGCGCCGAAGCCAAACGCGCCGTCGCCGACATCTCCGCCGACGCCGACCCCTACAGTGGCATCGCCGTCTACGACTCGGTTCCCGACTACCACGAAGAAGTGGTGGGCAACAAGGTCACAACCATCAACACGCCGCTCGGCTGGTGGCCGATCGGCGGCACCAGCGTCGCCTCGCCGATCGTCGCCTCGATGTTCGCGCTCGCCGGCGGCTCGCACGGCGTCGAATATCCGGCGCAGACGCTCTACGAACACCTTGGCACCGGACTGCTGCACGCCGTCACCTCCGGTGGCAACGGCGAATGCGACGCCTCCTACGCCTCCTGCGGTGGTTCCATGAATCCACTCTCCTCACGGTTCGCATTCGACTGCGGGAAAGGGGTGCTGATCTGCAACGCAGGACCGGGCTACAACGGCCCCGCCGGCGTCGGCACCCCCGATGGGATCGGGGCGCTCGCGCCCCTCACCGAAGCGGAACGGGGGGCGATCGAAGTAAAACACGCCGAAGAAGCCACAAAGAAAGCAGAAGCGGAAGCGGCGGAAGCGGCCTCCAAATTGAAAGCCGAAGAAGAAGCGGCAGCGAAAGCCAAAGAAGGCAAACCGGCCGAAGGCCCGCTCGAAGAAAAGCCCGCGCCGGCTGAAACGGGTTCGAAAGGCAACGGCGGGGGGAGTCTCACCACGGGCGAAGCGGGCGCCGGCGGGAGCGGTGACAGCGGGGAGGGCGGCGCCGGCGCCGGTGCGGGCAACTCCTCGCCACACAGCTCCGCCATCGCCACCGGCTCCTCCACCCCTGCGAGCAGCGGCAAAGCCAGCTCCGGCGATGGTGCCGCGCGCCTCTCGAACCTCATGCTCACCGCGCGCGCGAGTGCGGTGTTCGCAGGGGGCCTGCCCACCATCTCCCAGGTCGCCTTCGCCTTCACGCTCAGCGCCACCGCGCGGGTGCGGGTCACGCTCTCGCGGCTGGTGCGCGTCGACGGGCACCTGCGCTGGGACTCGGCGCCGGGCGGGTTCACGTTCTCCCCCCCCCGCGGCCACGACCGCACGCATCTGCGGGGTCGCGGCACCCTTCCCGCGGGGCGCTATCGGCTCACGCTGACCCCTGTGCACGGGGCCGCGCGGTCGCTGGGGTTCCGGCTCGGGTAGGGCTCGGGGCGGGGCCTGCGCGACGGGCGACCTGCTCCCCGCGCCGACGAGGGCACAGGTTGGGCTAGGTGCTCTAACGCCTATCCTCGCCGTTCCGAGCCCTAACGCCTATCCTCACCGTTCCGAGCGCTCGGGAGCCGCGCCCGCCGTAGGCGGAGCAACCGCATGCTGGATCTGCTCGCCGCGGAGCGTGAGTTCCCATGCGTTGGGGGCACCCCGCACACCGCCGCCGCCGACGTTCGCGATCAGGCCCTGGGCCTCGAGACGGCTGAGCAGCTTGGATATCTGGCCCTGGTCGACGACCTCGGCGCGGTTGGCGACTTCGCGATTGCTCGACCCGGGCCGCTCGGCGATCGCCGTCAGGACGCGGGCGGTGCGGTAGGTGAGCCTCGGACCAACGCCCTCCATCACCGCGCGCCCGCTGCGCGGGGGCTGCGAACGTCGCCCCAGCGACGATCGGCCGGCGGGCCGGGCCAGCTCGCGCCTCGCGGCGGCGGCACCTAAATAGGGAAGCAGGATCAGACCCATCAGCTCGCCTCGCAGCGCGGTGGGCGGCTCGGGCTTGGACGCCAGCAGACGCGTCTGCAGGACCGCCAGCAGCGCGCCCACCACCCCCTCGGCGGTGATCTTGGGAGGCTCGGAGCGGACCTTCGACTCCAACCGCCCGCGATCGACGTACTCGGCCAGCGTCGCGATTGCCGCGGCGCGGCTGCGCAGCACGCGCGGGCCGCCACCAAGGGCGTAGACGATCCACAGCCGCGCCAGGTCGGGCTCCCGCTCGATCAGCTCCAGGACGGCGGCTAAAGCGGATCTGATCCCTTCGACCCAACCGTTCTCGCCGGCGTAGGCCTGCGCCATCGCGGTGCCGGCGCGCTCCGAGCACCATTCGAAGGCCCCGAGAAAGCACGCTTCGACGTCGGCGAACTGCCCGCGGAGCTTGCGCGACGAGATCTCGGCTCGCGCGGCGGTGTCAGCGAGGGTGATGGGATGCCCACCCACCCAATCCCCACCCACCCGGCTCCCGCCCACCCGGCCACTCCCGCCTACCCGGCCACTCCCGCCCATGCCACCCTGGGCACAGACGGCCGCGGCCATCGCCCTGAAGATGCGCGTACGCTCGTCGTTCTCCACCAAACCCCCTGGTTTCTGCACCCTGACGTCTTCCTCTCCGCGCCGGCAAGCTTGATCTTTGCCCTCGACATTATCTTCTCATTGTCCAGCCTACCTGGGGTGCGGTAGGCGGGTGTTTCCCAGCTCTCGGCCGGGATTTGAGACGCGCCCGCCGCTCGCTGTTTCCCATTATTCGGGCCTCAGCCACCCGGCCACAACGCCCAGGATTTCCCGTGTGTGCAGGGAAAATGCCGAGACTCGCCAAGGGGGAGCGAGCGGCGAGCAGGCGCTCCTCGCAATTTGCGTTGCGGGATCCCCAGACCGGGCTTACCCTCGGACCCATGGTGATCAGATCGTCCCATGCGCCCGTAGCTCAACTGGCTAACGGCCACGACAACAGTGGTGCCGAATCTCCAGGTGTAGTCACTCAACCGGCGACGAGCCGCGGGCCCCGTGTCCGCGAAGCTCGCCGGCCGGCGGCTATCTGCCGCGCCGCGGTCGCTTGGTACGAAAAAGCCCTCGCGAGTCGCCGGTCTAAGAGCAGCGGCCTTCTAAGCCGCCGATGTGGGTTCGAGCCCCGCCGGGCGTACCTTCTTCGACTCGGAACGTGTTTTGAAGACCGGCGCGGCGCCGCCTATTCAATAAACGTTCTGCGCTCGTGAAGTGATCGACCGGCTGTTACAGGCGCTGATCGCGCTGGCGCCGCAGACGAGCTTCTCGGTGATTCCCCTGCACAGCCCGCGCAAGGGGGCCGACGCGCAGATCTTCCGTGGCGGGGACCCACCCGGTCGGGGATCGTCCGGCAGGACGAGCGCGAGGCAGAGCGCGGCCCGAGGCACGGCCACGTCACAGCTGGCCGCGGCGCGCGAGGTGCTCGCCGCGCTTCCAGACGTGGCCGCGGTGAGCGCGCGTGCGGATTCGCTGACCGTGCGCTTCGCCGACGCGGCGATCGCGCGGCTCGGCGAGCGGCTGGAGGCGGGCGAGGAGGGCGTGCTGGACGCGAGCGATCTGTTGGGCGGAGCTGAGGTGGTGGTCAACTTCTGCGACGCCAACCCCACCAAGGCACTGCACATCGGCCATCTGCGCAACATCGCGCTCGGCCAGGCGCTGGCGGGCGCACTGGCGGCAGCGGGCGCACGGGTGACGCGCCAGAGCCAGGTGAGCGACTACTGCCGCAGTATGGGCGAAGCGCTGGCGGGCTACATGGAGCTGCCCGAGCACACCACTCCGCGCGGTGTCGGGGTCAAGAGCGACCATTTCGTGGGTGAATGCTTCGGACGCTATGCCGGGCGATCGGCTGAGCGGCCGGACGCCGAGGGCACCGATGACCAACCACCGAGCGCCGAGCGGCGGGAGACCGAGGGCGCCGATGACCCGGCACTGAGCGCCGAGGCGGCAGTCCGCAACGACCTCGCCGACCGGTTGCTGGAGCGGATGAGCGCGGGCGATCCGGAGATCGTGGGGCGCTGGCGAGAGCTGCGCGGATGGGCGCTGACGGGCCAGGAGGAGACGCTGGCTGCGCTCGGCGTGAGCATCGACCGGCTGGTGTACGAGTCGGACTCGCGCCCGCTTACCCAGTGGGTCCTCGACCGCGGCGTGGCCGGCGCCGTGCTGACGCGCACGGAGAGCGGCGCGGTCGTGTACGAGACGCGGGAGGCGGAGTATCCGCGGCTGCTGCTGGCGCGCGCCGACGGCTTTCCGACCCAGCACCTGCGCACGATCGCGCTGTGGCGCTCGCTGCGCGAGACGCTCGGCGAGACCCGCACGATCGAGCTGGTGGGCGAGGAGTGGCAGGCATACGTGCGCTACCACGAGCCGCTGATGCACGGCGAGCGGCCGGCGCCCACGGATGCAGGGGATCCAGCCGACGTCGGCGGATATCCGCCCAGCGCAGAGCTGCCCCGCCGCGAGCAGCGCCGACCGATGCACCATCCGAGCGACAACGTGATCTACGGAATGGTCACCGTAGAGGGCCACGCGGTGAAGTCGAGCAACGGCAGGCCCCCGTTGATCGACGGGATGCTCGAGCGGCTCACCGCCTCCCCAGCGCTGAAAGAGCTCGCCGCGCGGAGCGAGGGGCGCTTCGGAGCTCGCAGCCTCGCGGCTCTGGTGACCATGGGGTTCTACCTCGGCCGCCCGACGCGGAAGCCCGTGGATCTCACGCTTACGGAGATGCTGGACCTCACGGGCGGAGTGGGGTGGGAGCTTGCGCGTGCCGCGGTGAGCGCGTGGGATCCCCGCCACGACGGCCCGCCCGACCCGGCGCCCGAGGATGCCGAGTACCGCCATGCGGTGATGCAGTCCGAGGTCCACCGCCGACTGCTGGCGCGCGCCGTGGAGCAGCTGGACGTGTATGAGCTCGCGCGTTTCTACGGGCACCTGAGCCGCCGCCACCTCGCGGCCGACGCGGATGCGCGCACCGCCCGCGCGCTGCGTACGCTGCTCGCCGCCGGGATCGGCGCGCTGGGATTGCAATGCGCGGTACCCGAGGGCGTGGGCGCGCGATGACAGCCGCGGCAAATCCCCGCGCGGCACCCCACGGTGGTGGCGCGATGACGGCAGTGGCAGATACCTGCGCCGAGAGCCAGGTGGCACAGCTGGACCACAACGAGGCGCTGCGAGGGCCCCCGCCCGGCGCGATCGAACGGGTGCATGCGGCGATCGCTCGGGGGCACATATACCCACACGAGGCACTGGCAACCGCGACGGCCGCCGCGGCCAACCACCTCGGCGTGGATCCCCCGCAGCTGATCCTCACGACCGGCGTGGACGAGGCGGCGGACCTGTGCATCCTCGAGCTGGGCGACCCCTACACCATCACCCCGGGCTTCGACGGATATGGCGACCGCGCGGCGGCACTCAATCACCGCTGCAGGGCGTTCGCGCTGACCGCCGAGCACGCACTCCCGCGCGGGCTGCTCGGGGCGGTGACCGCCGGCCGGCTGGTGATGCTGGCGAGCCCCAACAACCCGACCGCGAATGCGTTCGCGCCCCAGTCGCTGCGCACGCTGTTGTGGCGCGCCGCGTACCTGCTGCTGGACGAGACCTACGCCGACTTCTGCGCGCACGCGCCGGGGATGGAGTGGCTGACAGAGCACCCCAACCTGCTGGTGTTCCGCTCCTTCTCGAAGGCCTGCGGCCTGGCGGGCCTGCGAATCGGCTGCCTCGTCGGCGAGGAGCGCCTGATCGGACGGCTGCGCGCGCGGCAGGCGTACCTGACGACGAGCGGGCTGGCGGCGGAAGCGCTGATCGGCGCGCTGGAGAGCGACGCCGACTTTCCGCGCCGCCACGCGCGCGAGGTGGGCACGCTGCGCGCAGAGCTGATCGCGCGCCTGCGCGCGGTGGAGCTGTTCGAGCGCGTGCATGAGAGCGAAACCAACTTCGTGTTCGTCACCTGCGCGTCGCCCGCCGAGGCGGCGTCGATCCGGGAGACGCTGGCGGCGCGGTGGAACGTGATCGTCGCCTCGACCGCTCCACTCGGAGCGCCGGCGGGGCTGCGGATCGGCGTGAGCCTCAAAGAGGCCGCCGACCGGCTGATCGCCGGATTGACCGCAATCGAGGAGAAGGAGATACCGACATGAACGCCGCCAGCCAGACCATCGCCCAGACGACCCCCGAGGCGATCGACCGCGCCGCGTTCCGGCCGACGCTGCTGAGAGCGCTCGACTATCTCGCCGGGTGGGCCACGGCGGAGCTCCTGATGGCGATCCTCGAAGATGAGCAGCTGCTGAGCGCCCTGGAGCAGGGCGTCAGCGCCGAGGAGCTGGCGGGGCGATTGGGCTCACCCGGCAGCGCGACCACGGGCGCCTCCGGGAGCGAGCTGACCGGCGCGCTGCTGCAGGCGCTGCACTCCGAGGGGGCGCTGGTGAGGGAGGCCGGCACCTACCGCCTCGCCGAAGACCTCTCTGAGCTACGCGCGGTGCATGGTTGGCTGGAGCTGCTGATGGAGGGCTACCGCGACCTCTTCAAAGGCGTCGGCAGGCTGATGCGCGAGGGCGACGGGAGCATCGAGCGCAACCACCGGCGGGTGGCGAGCGGCAGCGCGCGGATCGCGATCTACGACGCGGTGCCGCTGACACTGCGACTGATCGAGCGCCTCGGCGCCACCGAAGGGGTGGTGCTGGACTACGGCTGCGGCAGCGCGCTGTACCTGATCACGCTGTGCACCCAGCACCCCGGGCTGCGCGCAATCGGCGTGGAGCTCGCACAGGAGACGGTGCAGGACGCCCGCAAGCACGTGCGCGAAGCGGGCATGGAGGAGCGCATCGCGATCGAGCACGCCTCGGCGCCCGACTACGCGCCGAGCGAGGAGGTGGACTTCGTCGTATCGGCGTTCGTGCTGCACGAGATCGTCGGCCAGCGCGGCGTCGAGGGGACGGTGGAGTTCCTGCGCTCGTTCGGCACGCGCTTCCCCAATGCAAAGCTGCTGATCGTCGAGGTGTCCAACCCCTACGAGGAAGGCCGCGGCGAGCTGGTCGGCTCAGACCGCCAGGGGAGGGGTTACTACAACTACTACATCTGGCTGCACTCGGTCACCACCCAGCGCCTGCTCACGCACGCACAGTGGTTGGAGCTGTTCGCGCAGGCCGGCTACCGCGTGCTGCACGAAGAGCGCGTGGACGACATCGTGGATTCCACGGGCCTGGAGATCGGCTACGCGCTGGAGCGGGTGTAGAAGGGTAGTTATCCGGGATCGTCCGCGCGGGTGAGCTGCCTCCCGAGCGCATGGCCGTGGGGCCTCCATGCCCCACGTCTGCGGGCGCGCTGGACCGAGGCCCGCGGCCCGGCGGTTATTTCTTCTTCCCCTTCGCGGCCTTTTGCAGATGGACGGTTGCCGTGCTGATCGTCTGAGCGCCCGAGCTGACGGTGACGATCGCCGTGAGCTTGCCGAATTTCTTCAGCAGACCGCTGCCAGTTCCGTTGAGCGTGAGCTCGAGCGTCTGGGAGGCGCCCGCCGCCAGCGAGGCGCTCCCGGTCGCAATCACCACCTGCTTCTTCTTCACGGTCACCCTCTTCTTGCCCTTGCGCGCGGAGACGGCGATGACCTTGCTCCCCCTCAAATGCTCGGCGACGGTCACCTGGACGCTCGCGGCCTGGCAGGCGGCGCCGCCGGCCGGGCAGGAGAGCGTCACGACGAGCTTGCCCTGCTTGCGGGAGATCGAGCCGATCTGGACGACCGGAGGCTTCGGCTTCGGCGCCGAGCCACCGCCGGGGCCACCCCCCGCGGACGCGCCGTAGACGACCCCGACAAACGCGGGTTCGGAGGCCTCATGCGCATAGTCGGCGGTGAAGCCGTTGGCGAGCGCCCCGAACATACCTTCGAACTTGCCGCCGTCGAGCTCGAAGAGGTCGAACTCCTGCCCCGCGGCCGGCACGAACCCGCCACTCAGAGCCGGCGCGAGCGTCCCCCCGGCGGTGAACTTGCCCGGCCCGCTGCAGCAGGGGCCGGTCAGCTGGATGGCGCCGAAGCTCGCCGCGCTCGCGATAGCAGGCGACAGCGTGCCGCGATTGACGAACGACGCGGCCTCTTGAAGCTGATAGACCGCACCCGGCGCAATCGTGACAAGCCCTTCGTTGGTCGTGACGGAGCCGTTGTTGCCCTGGAAGATCCCACCGTTGACTTCGAGCTTGCCCGACGGGCCGTTGGTCAGGCTGTCGAGGAGCTGGGTCACCCTGGTGGCAGTTTCGGTTTGAGCGTCAATGACGCCATTGTTGTGAATCGAGCCGCCTTCGACGTTGACCCCCCCGCCGCTGACTTCGCCGGCCCCCGTCGGGTTGAGCACGAGCGTCCCATCGTTGACCAGTTCTTTGCCCCCGCCACTCAGGGTCGTGCTGTAGGAGGTCTCTCCGCCGGAGCTGAACGGCTCACCTCGTACCGTCACCGTCTGGCCGACGGGGATCGTGCCCGTGACCGTAAGCGACTCGTGGTTACCCAAAAAGGCCCCACTCCCCGCCGAGTCCACGAGCGTTGCGCCGTTCTCCAGCACCACTTCATTGCCCGAAACCGAGCCACCACCCTGCGTCCATGTGGCTTCCCCACCTGACACCGCGATCGACCCGTCGTCCACAACCGAGCCATCGTTTTCGTAGGCGTTCGCCCCACTGGGATCACCGCTGCTCAGTTGCAGCGAGGCCGCCGGATCCACCGTGAGCACCCCTTTGTTGCTCCCCGACACGGAGTAGGTATTCGGATACCCCACATGGAGCGCTCCCGAGCTGACCTGGATGCCACCGTCCGCCTCGTTCGTCACGCCCGATTCGAGGTTGTTATGGAAGGCGTTGTCCTCGACCTGCGACTCAATGTGGCCTTCGTTGACGATGGTTCCCGCAAAGGTCGCTTCACCGCCCGGCGTGTCTTCTCCTGACGTTTTGCCGTGCCGGTTGGATGCCGTCGCATCGAGCATGAGCATACCCGTCGGGTTGATCTTGGCCATCCCGCCCGACATGGCGAGAGAGACCGCATTCAGCTGCTCGTTACTGCCAGAGATACTGCTCTGTCCTTCGATGTCGAGGGTCTGATGCCCGCTCGACCCACCCAATGTGAGCGACTTGACGGTGTCGCCGTTCGCGGGGTGGCCAAGTTCGCCCGCGTAGGGTTCCAGCGTCACAGTGTATGTGCCGTCCGCCGTGATGCAGACTTCGTCCGTGTTGCCCGGCACCGCATCTTTCGACCAGTTGGACGCTGTACCCCATGAGCCACCGCTCGTGTTCGTCCATTCGTCAGTGCACGCCTGTGCGCTCGCCACCCACACCGCCAGAGCGCCGAGGGCCAAGATACATACGAGCAGTGAGCGGGTGCGGGTCACGATGAAGAGTCCTTTCCGTTGCGGTGTAGGTGCAACTTACTGGCGAACGCCGATGCTGGCGCCTGATCAGGCGGGAGCGCGCAGGACGGCGGGCGCCCCGTAGGGCCCCAGGCACTCCGGCAGCGCGACCGAGGCGTCCTCGAGTTGGCCGTTCTCTAGCAACGCGATGATCGTGCGCCCGACCGCCACCGCGGTGCCGTTGAGCGTGTGGAGGATCTCCGTGCGCTTCTCTCGGCGCACGCGGATGTTCAGGCGCCGCGCCTGGTAGTCGGTGGTGTTGGAACACGACGTGAGCTCGCGGTAGCGGCCCTGGGAGGGCAGCCACGCCTCGCAGTCGTACTTCTTGGCGGCGGGGGCGCCGAGGTCGCCCACGGCGATGTTGACCACCCGATAGGGCAAACCCAACTCTCCGAGGATCTCCTCCTCGATCGCAAGGATCCGCTCGTGCTCCGCGTCCGAAGCGGAGGGCTCGACGAAGCTGAACATCTCGACCTTGTCGAACTGGTGCACGCGGAAGATCCCGCGCGTGTCTTTGCCGGCGGCGCCGGCCTCGCGCCGGAAGCAGGGGGAGAAGCCGGCGTAGCGCAGCGGGAGGCGCTCGGCGTCGAGGATCTCCTCGTCGTGCAGCGAGGCGAGCGCGACCTCGGAGGTGCCCGCCAGGAAGAGCTCGTCCGCGGGGAGGCTGTAGATCTGCTGCTCGGTGTCGGGCAGAAAGCCGGTGCCATACAGCGCCCGCTCGCGCACCAGCACCGGCGGGATCACCGGTTCGAAGCCATGCCCACGTAGCTTCTCCAGGACCCAGCGCACCAGCGCGAGCTCGAGCATCACGAGGTCGCCTTTGAGGTAGGCAAAGCGCGCGCCCGACAGCTTCGCGGCGTGATCCATGTCGATCAGCGACCCGGCCAGCTCCAGGTGGTCGCGAGGAGGGAATTGAGGCCCGCCCACTCCAGGCCTGCCCACGCCGAGCCCACTCACGCCAGCGTCATCCACCCCCGAGCCGCCAACCACGAGCCCACCCAGCCCGGCCTCCCCCACGACCCGCACCAACTCGTCCTCCGGGCCGGGGGCGGCGGTGGGGTCGGGCAGGTTGGGCAGCGGCAGCAGCGCCGTGTCGAGCTCGGCCTCCACGGCGGCGAGCTCCTGCGCCAGCGCCTTCTCCCCCGCGCCCAACTCGCGCTGCTCGGCGATCGCCGCGGCGGCATCCTCGCCGGAGCGCTTAGCCAAGGCGATCGCGTCGGCGGCGGCGTTGCGGCGCGCGCGCAGCTCCTCCAGCTGGGGAATCAGCGCACGGCGGCGCCCGTCCAGCTCGATCACGCGATCGAGGCCGGCCGCCGCACCACCCTCGTCCGCCCCCCGCCGCGCGAGCGCCGCGCGCACCTCCTCGGGCCGCATGCGGATCAGCTTGATGTCGAGCACGCGACCAAGCCTAGTGGCCTCCCGCGTCAACGGGATTCACAGGATGGACCACTGGAGCCGCTACTTGGCGGCGTGCTTGCCGCTTGGGGCGGCGGATGCCGCGGCGGCGCCCGTGGAGGTGGAGGTGCTCGCCGCGGGCGTGGCGGCAGCCGTCGCGGTGCCGGTAGAGCCGCCTGTGGTCGTCGTGGAGCTTTCGGAGGAGCCCGGGATCGCGGTGTTTTCGATCGACGGCACCTTGGGCGCCTGCAGGCCCGAGTACTTGGCGAGGAACGCGGCGACTTCTCGAGCCTGGACGCCGAGGACGATGTTCTGCGGCATGATCGCGCCGGAGAAGCCGCCGTTGCGGATCGCGTAGAGAACCTGGTTGTATTCCTCTTTGCGGAAGTCGAAATTGGGGCCGTTGGTGCGCAGGCGATCCTTGATGCTGGTGGCCGAGCCCTCGGCCCCGACGACGGAGAGCGTGTGGCAGCCCGAGCAGCGCTGCAGGAACAGCGCGGCCCCCTTGTAGTTGGGGCTGGATTTGGAGAGCTGGATGCCCTGCGTACCACAGGCGCTGACGCCCACGGCCGCGACGGCAGCCGCCACCAGGGTGACGGCGAGCTTCAGTAGGGAGCTCATGCGAGGCTTCGGCTGGGCGCTCATGCGACGCGAAATATATAGGCTCGTCCGATGGGACCCCGGCCCCTCGTGGTGGCGCTGCTCCAGCCCCTGGCAGCGGCGCTGCTCGCGGCGCTCCTGCTGGCCGGCTGTGGGGCGGGGCAGACGGCCCACGTGGCGGGCCATCGCCTGGCGCTCACGCTCGAGGAGTACCGCATCCTGCCGCAGACGATGAGCGTGCCCGCCGGGCCGCTGAGGATCACCGCGTGCAACCGCGGCATCCTCACGCACAATGTGGCGCTGCAGCAAGGGACCCTCGACTCCGACGAACGGACGACGCTCACCGACATCCCCACGCTGCTCCCCGGTAGGTGCGGGTCGGTGCTCACCTCCCCCCTCGCGGCCGGCCGCTACCTGCTGGCGAGCACCGTCGGCAATCAGGCCGTGCTGGGGATGGCGGCCGCGCTAATCGTGCGCTGAGTCAGCGCGGGAGCGCCGGCCCAGCCCAAGCGGCGCACGCGACCAGCGGCGTGATCGGCTTCGCGGTCAGGATCGCACCGTCGCCCTCCCCTCTCCCAGTCAACGAGGATCTGCCGGTCCAGGCCGGGGAGGCTGGACCCGGCAGATCCACTTCAGGGTCACCTTCTCAGGGTAACGGGCCCCATTCCTCTTCAATTGATTCGCGTTTTGCATTGGCCAGGGATATTAACGCGGTACCTCCTGTAAGTGTTGCCGGTCCTAGGCTTTCTTCCAGGCCGACTTTAACGGCGTTTCCCAGCGCACCTTTTATTAACCAGACTTCTTTGATTGGCGTTGCTGGGAACCTAATCAACCATGAGTTAGATTGTTTTGTTGATTTGGTAGCTGAAACAGGTTCTTCGCCCGGATCGGTGAGTACTTCGCCGGCCAACTCACCCGCCAAATTCCACCGTTCCACTTTACAGGTGCCAAAAAACCCAACCGTCATCAATATGACGCCGCTCGCCGGAGAGAACTCCATATCGAGTCTTTCCCGATGAACGTCCTCCACAAGCTCCGATCTGACTCGTTTTGTTATCACGGGTTGCACCGTGCAGCTTTCGCCGTTGCCTTTCTGGCTACATTTTTCAAAATAGATGTACTCACCGTTGGTGCCGGGTTCACCTGCACTTGAACCTAAAATAACACCTTCGTTGAGTCGCACTGCTTCACACGTGATAATCACATTAAAAGTTCCGAAGTCTATGGACAGCTCGAAGTTATTTTTTTCTTTTTCGGAGATAAAACGTGTTCCGGTGATGTAGTGCGTTTCGCCCGCCCTGAGCCTCGTGCCTTCAATGGACCAGAACGGCGCTTCTTCGGCCTGGGCCGCCGCCGCCGCGACGGCGCCGAACACCAATACGGCCAACATGGCGACCACTACCTGTCCCACGCGACTGGAATGCATTGGGTACCCTCCTTTATTTGTATAGCCTGGGACGCCCTGCGATCAGTATGTGCCCGCTCCGGCTTCGATGCAAAGAGAAATGGCTTGGCCTTCCGGAGACCGGAGCCCACCAAGGTCATCGAGGAGCTGGAACATGGCGAACAAAAGGATCTCGATGGTTGGTGCTCCACGGATCACCAAAGCTCGGGTTTCCCAATATGTTTCCGATGCCCATCGCTGTCCCTTTGCATTGACTTCGCCGAGCTCCTGCCTGAGCTGCGAGTCCATGGCGCCCAACCCCGACTCACTGCCGGAAAGAGAAGTGCCTCCATTGAGATGCACCGCCGCTTTACATATGATGGTATGATGGCACTCCAATGGTGGTGCGAACCCAGATCACGCTCGACGCCGACGCGCACAGGCGCGCCAAGCGCCGCGCCTCGGACCTGGGGATCTCCTTCGCGGAGTACGTGCGCAGGACACTCGACCGGGATCTCGGCGACGAGCCCAAGGGCGACATCAGCGAGATCTTCGGCCTGTTCGATTCGGGCGGATCCGATATCGCACAACACAAGGAGCAGTACCTCGACGAAGCGGCCTGGAAAGAGCATCTCCGCGAGACGGGTCAGCAGGATCGTTGAGCGTGTTCGTCGACACCTCGGTGTTCTACTCCGCAACCGACTCAGGGGACAGAAGCTACGATCGCGCGAGGAAGGTACTGCGTGACGCCGATAGCCTCGTGACGACCGATCATGTGCTCGTCGAGTCGTGGCGACTCATGCGCAGTCGTGGCGGCTTCGCCGCAGCCGAGCGCTTCTGGGGGACGATCCGTAAAGGCCTGGCAACCATCGAGACGGTGCTGCCCGGCGACCTCGACACCGCGTGGCAGATCGGAGAGGCGTTCCCCGACCAGGACTTCTCAATCGTCGACCGCACCAGCTTCGCCGTGATGGAGCGCTTGGGTGTCACCGTCGCCGCCAGCTTCGACGCGCACTTCTCGATCTACCGCTTCGGGCCACGCCGCGAGCGGGCGTTCGAGGTGCGGCGCTGAGGGCCCACGTCCCGTGAACCCTGAGGTTCGGGGGCACCAGACAACGCGCTGCGCGATCTCCGCGCTTGCGGGTGATGCGTTCGCGCTGTCGCATTGGGAACGGCAAGGGGGGCCGGGCCGGAGCCCGGACCCCCGCAACTCCGCTTCAGATCAATCCATTTAGGGTAACGGGCTCCATTCTTCTTCGACCGATTCGCGTTTTGCATTGGCCAGTAATACTAATGCGGTACCGGCGAATCCTACTTCGTTTTCCAATCCAACTGTTACTTCCGAGCCTTTCCCACCCGTCATTAACAAGATTTTTGTGATTGGCGTCGATGGAAAATTGATCAGCCAAGACTTGGCTTGTTTTTTCATATTTGGTAATTCAACGAGTTCTCCGAGTTCTCCGTCGTTCGGATCGGTGCGGACTTCGCCGACCACCGAGCCTTTTACTATGAATTCTTCTTTTGCTTTGCATTCGCTACCGGTTTTGACCTGCAACCATGTGGTGCCTTTGTTTGGAAAGAGCTCCATATAGAGCTTTTTCCCAGTGATATCCTCCACCAGCTCCGATTTGAGCGGGGTCGTTACGAGTGCCGGCACCGGACATGTTTCACCGGCTTTGTCTTCGATCGTGCAGTCTTCGAATTCGACGACCTCGTCGTTGGTACCGGGTTCTGTCGCTTCTGAGCCTAACAGCACGCCTTCCTTGAATTTCATCATAGAGCACCGAAGGGTCAGACCATTATTGGTGTAAGTAAAATCTTTATATGCTTTGCCGGTGATGAAGTGGGTTTCGCCCTTTGCGAGCCTTTTGCCTTTGATAGACCAGGACGGCGCTTCTTCGGCCTGCGCGGCTGTCGCAACGACAGCGCCGAACGCGAACATCGCCAGCAGCGCGACCATGATTTGCCGTATGTGATTGAAATGCATTCTGTATTCTCCTTTTTTATCGAGTGACCCCGACATCCGGGGAGATCGGTATTCTCCGTCGCCCCGCTCTGGCGCAACCCGGTGGAGGTGGTCGCGGCCACCAAGGACCGCACGATGGGGACCGTGAATGCGGTGAGCACAGGGATTTCGCTGGGGGCGCTCATTCGGCGACCAGAGCACCGGGTTCCACTGGATGTTTCCGACGGAGTACCTCGTGGTACCGAGCGGTCTCCGGCGGCTCCACCGTTGCGACCGCGAGGCGACTGGGCCACGCGAACGCATCCCGACGGGACGGGGCTGCCCTCAGATCCCGTGGGCGGTGCCCGCGGCTCGCAGCAGCAGGAACACGACGACCAGCGCAGAGAGGGCCATGATGCCCTGCTCGCGGCGGACGATCGCGGCGACCACAGCCTGCTGCTCGGCCTCTGGCAGCTGGCCGACCTCCTGGGCGCTCTGCAGGCCGCGCTGATCGAGGATCGTCTGGGCGGAGGCGATGCGCAGCTGCTCGGCGACGAAGGCGACGGCCAGCGGCAGCAGGGCGTAGAGGTAGAAGAGGCGTTCGCTCGAGGTGTGGCCGGCGGCGGCGAGCACGCCCACGGCGAGTGCGAACACGACGGCGGCGCCCTGGCCGATGCGCAGCAGCACCCAGAATGGGCGGCTGGGCCGCCAGCGGTACCAGCTCCAGCCGCCCACCAGCGCGGGGAGCGCGTTGAGCGCGGCGGCCACGAGCGCGGCGACCACCACCGATTCGTTCATCGCGCGACGCACGCTAGCATCAGATGCACGTGTCGCGCACCACTGTTGACGTCGATCAAGATGCGCTTGAGGCCGCACCGAGACGCTATGTGCTCGCCGGCTTCGACGTTACGCGCGACATCGACGGCACTCCTACCGAAGTCGAGGCCAACCGCAGCGAGGAAGGCTCTGGGCCACACGTCCGCGAACGCTGAGACCGAGCCGCCTGCGCTCAACATCCCGGGCTTGCAGTGCGCTCAAACACCGCTGGCTCCTGCCGGATGGGACGCTTGCGTAAATCGTCACTATGTAACACTCTCGCACAAGCATCGGCGTGCGGTGGTATAACAGCCGCGGTGCTGCGTTCCTATCTTCCCGCGCTCGTGTTCCTGATCCTCGGCGGCGCCGTGGGCGGGGCGTTCACGCTGCTCAACGGCGTGCTGGGCCCGCGCCGGGCGATCAAGCAGAAGCAGGATCCGTACGAGTGCGGCCTGCCGTCGGAGGTCAAACAGGGGCTGCGCTTCGGGATCAGCTTCTACCTGATCGCGATGCTGTTCATCCTGTTTGACATCGAGGTGATCTTTCTGTACCCGATCGCGGTGCAGCTGCGCGCGTTCGGGAGCTATGCGCTGAGCGAGACCGCCGTGTTCATCGTGCTGCTCGTGGTGGCGTTCGTGTACGTGTGGCGGAGGGGTGCGTTGGAGTGGAGGTGAGGCGCACCCCGCTCCCTGGCCCCAGCGCCCCGGCCGATCCCGCCCGCCTGCAGGTGAACAGGCTGAACGCGCCGCAGCTGCTGCGCGGCGGCCAGATGGACGGCCTCAACCTCCCCGCCCACCTGGAGGGCGCGGAGCTCGAACGCCACGTCGAAGAGCGCGTGCTGACGACGACGCTCGACCGCGCGGTCGCATGGGCGCGCTCCAACTCGTTCTTCCCGCTCGGCTTCGGCTTGGCGTGCTGCGCGATGGAGCAGTTCCACACCGCCGGCCCGCGCATGGACATCGCGCGCTTCGGCTTCGAGGCGTTCCGCGCCTCCCCCCGCCAGGCCGACCTGATCATCCTCGCGGGGCGGGTGTCGATCAAGATGGCGCCGATCATCCGCCGGCTGTACGACCAGATGCTGGAGCCCAAGTGGGCGATCTCGATGGGCGCCTGCTGCAGCTCGATGGGCGTGTTCAACAACTACGCACTGGTGCCCGCCGACAAGTTCATGCCGATCGACGTGCACGTCCCCGGCTGCCCGCCGCGGCCGGAGGCGCTGATGCACGGCATCCTCAAGCTGCGCAAGCTGGTGCAGGACGACCCGGACGCCGGCTGGCGCGAGCGCTACGAGGCCGTCGGCACGGAGGAGAACGTTGTAGCGGGAGAGGGACAAGCCCCCCTCCCGACCTCCCCCCGAGCGGAGCGCGATGCCTGACGCGACGGGCCTGGAGCTCATCGCACGCGGGCTGCGGGAGGAGCTCGGCGAGCAGACGGTTCGCGACACGGTGTTCTTCCGCGAACGCGCGACGGTCGAGATCGACCCGGCTCGAGTGCGGGACGTGCTCGCTCATCTGCGCGGGCAGGGCTACGCCTTCATGGCGAGCCTGCACGGCGTCGACTACTACCCGCACGAGCCGCGCCTCGGCGTGCACTACGAGCTGCTCGACATGAGCCGCGTCGACCGCGTGACGGTCCTGCTGCGCGTGCCGATCGACGCGCCGCGGGTCGACTCGGTGACGGTGGAATGGCCCACCGCCGACCACCAGGAGCGCGAGGTGTACGACATGTTCGGGGTGCTCTTCGAGGGGCACCCCGACCTGCGCCGGATCCTGATGCCCGAGGATTACGAGGGCCACCCGCAGCGGCGCGACTTCCCCGTCGGGGGCGAGCCGGTGCGCTTCACCTACAACGACAACCCCACGCTCGGGGCGCCCCGTTGAGCACCCTGAGCCCCCATGGCGGCGTGCATGGAAGATGAGGCGATGAGCACCGTGTCCGACTACCGCCGCGGCGAGCAGAGCTTCACGCTCGACCAGTCGGGCGTGGGCGGCGCCGCCGGGGTCAGCGCCGACGCGGTTGCCACCAGCGACGAGGCCACGCACGAGCTGCTGACGCTCAACTTCGGCCCCCACCACCCCGCCACGCATGGCGTGCTGCGTTTGCTGGTAACGCTTCAGGGTGAGGTCGCGCGCGACCTCAAACCGATCATCGGGTACGTGCACACGGGGATCGAAAAGACCGCCGAGGACAAGGCGTACTGGAAGGTGATCCCCGTGATCGAGCGGATGGACTACCTCTCCTACTACTTCAACGCGATGGCCTACTGCGGCGCCGTGGAGCGGCTGCTGGAGGTGGAGGTGCCCAAGCGCGCGCAGTACCTGCGCGTGATCCACCTGGAGCTCAACCGCATCGCCTCGCACCTGATCTGGCTGGGCACCTCGGTGCTCGACCTCGGCGCCACCTCGATCTTCCTGTACTGCCTGCGCGAGCGCGAGCTGATCCTCGACCTGTTCGAGATGTCCTCCGGCGCGCGCATGCACACGCGCTACTTCCAGGTCGGCGGCGTGATCGAGGACATCCCCCGCGGCTTCGAGGCCAAGGTGCGCGAGTTCCTGAAGATCATGCCCAAGCGCGCCGACGAGTACGGCGCGATCCTCAACGCCAACGAGATCGTGCTGCAGCGGCTGCGGAACGTCTGCCCGCTCGACGCCGACACGCTGCTGGGGCTCGGCGTCACCGGTCCGCTGCTGCGCGCCGCCGGCAACCCGTGGGACCTGCGCAAGGCCGACCCGTACTCCTCCTACGATGACTTCGCCTTCAAGATCCCGGTCGGCACCGTGGGCGACAACTACGACCGCTTCGCCGTGCGCATGGCGGAGATCTACGAGTCGGTCCACATCATCGAACAGGCGCTCGACGGGCTGCCCGAGGGGCCGCACATCACCGAGGACCGCAAGATCGCGCTACCGCCCCGGCACGAGCTCGCGACCTCGATGGAGGCGCTGATCCACCACTTCAAGCTCGTCACCGAGGGCATGCGCGTGCCACCCGGGGAGGTCTACAACCCGATCGAGTCTCCCCGCGGAGAGCTGGGCTGCTTCGTGCGCTCCGACGGCTCCTCCAAGCCCGCGCGGGTGCACATGCGCGACCCCTCGTTCGTCAACCTGCAGGCGCTCGCGCACATGACCCGCGACGCGTACATCGCCGACCTGATCGCCACCACCGCGATGCTCGACCCGATCCTCGGGGGGATAGACAGATGAGCGCCATTGGCGCATGCGCCAATGGCCCGGTCGGCGCATGCGCCGACCGGCGGGTGGGTGCATGCACCCACCCGAACAACAGGAGGATCCCATGAGCAGCGTTCCCCGCTATGCCCACGGCTCGCGTGTGCCCGGCTGGGACATGGCCGCCGACCTCGACAAGGACCCGGCGCTGATCCCCGGGGTGGGCGGGTCCCCATCCCCGGCGGTGCCGGAGGGGCTGCGCGCGGACATCGAGGCGCACATGGCGCTGTACCCCGACCCCCGCTCGGCGATCCTGCCGGCGCTCGAGGCCGCGCAGCGGGTGCACGGCTGGTGCTCGCCCGAGGCGATCGACCAGGTCGCGTGCGTGATGCGGTTGACTCCCGCCGAGCTGGTTGCCGTCGCGACCTTCTACGACATGCTCGAGACCACGCCCGTCGGGCGCCACTCCGTGTACGTGTGCACCAACATCTCCTGCTCGCTGTGCGGGGCCGACGAGCTGTACGAGGCAATGCGCGCGGCGGCGGGCGAGGATCCGGAATTCAACGTGCGCTCGTTCGAGTGCCTCGGCGCCTGTGACATCGCACCGATGGCCTCCGTGGACGGCGCCTACGTGGGGCCGCTCACGCTCGACGACGTGCCGCAGCTGCTGGAGGACATCCGCGCCGGGCGCGAGGTGCTGCCCGAGAAGCAGCTTGCGCGGCGACCCTGCGCCGACCCGGGGGCGGGCTCGTGACCGACAAGCTTCTATCGGGGGCCGGCTCGTGAGCGACAAGCTCCTCTTCGACCGCATCGACGAGCCCGGCCTGCACACGCTGGAGGTCTACCAGCGCCGCGGCGGCTACGAGTCGCTGCGCAAGGCACTTGCGATGCCACCCGAAGCGGTGCTGCACGAGCTCGAAGCCTCCGCACTGCGCGGGCGCGGGGGGGCCGGCTTTCAGATGGGCAAGAAGGTCTCGTTCCTGCCCAAGGGCGGGATGGACAAGTACCTGGTGTGCAACGCCGACGAGTCCGAGCCCGGCACGTTCAAGGACCGCGAGCTGATGCAGAAGTCCCCGCACATGCTGCTCGAGGGGATCGTGATCGCCGCCCACGCCGCCGGCGCCACGCGCTCGTTCATCTACATCCGCGGCGAGTACGTGCTGCAGGCCGACATCCTCGACGCCGCGCTCGCCGAAGCGCACGCCGCCGGGTTCGTCGGCGAGAAGATCCTCGGCTCCGACACCTCGCTCTCACTGGTCGTCCACCGCGGCGCCGGCGCCTACATCTGCGGCGAGGAGACCGGCCTGCTCGACTCGCTGGAGGGCAAGCGCGGCAACCCGCGCCTGAAGCCGCCCTTCCCGGCCAACCAGGGCCTCTACCAGGGGCCGACGTTGATCAACAACGTCGAGACGCTCTGCACCGTGCCGACGATCCTGCGGATGGGCGGCGATGAGTACGCCAAGCTCGGCGTGGCCACGTCCACCGGCACGAAGCTCGTGTCGGTCTCCGGCCACGTGCGTCGGCCCGGCAACTACGAGATCGAGCTCGGCATCCCCTCGCGCGAGATCATCTACGGCCTCGCGGGGGGGCCAGCGGAGGGGCGCAAGGTCAAGTGCTGGTTCCCCGGCGGCTCCTCCTCGCCCGTGCTCACCGGCGAGGACCTCGACATCCCCTATGACTTCGACTCGATGGCCAAGGCCGGCACGATGCTCGGCTCGGGGGCCATCATCGTCGTCGACGACGCCACGCCGATCCTCGACGTGGCGTTGAAGGTCGCGAAGTTCTACCGCCACGAGTCCTGCGGCAAGTGCACCCCCTGCCGCGAGGGCACCAACTGGACGGTCACGATGCTCGAGCGAATCGACGCCGGCGAGGCCACCCCGATGGACCTCGAGATCATGGCCTCCGTGCAGGAGCACATCATCGGCAACTGTCTGTGCGTGCTCGGCGACGCGATGGCGATGCCGATCGGCTCGATGATCGCCAAGTTCAAAGACGAGTTCGAAGCCCACATGGCGACCGCGCGCCTGCGCGTCGGCGTCGGCGGCATCGCAGCGGCCGAGGGCGTGCTCGCGGCCCAAGGCGCGCTCGTCGGCGCCGGGGAGGCCCACTGATGCCCTGCTGGCCCACCCCGACAACCGTCCGTACGCCCGGCGCCCACCCGGAGGCCCACTGATGCCGCGGCCCGAACCCCGCACGATCACCTTCACGATCGACGGCCTCGAGGTGCAGGCGCCCGAAAACTCGATGTTGGTCGACGCCGCCAAGCGCGGCGACGTCGAGATCCCGGTCTTCTGCTACGAGCCCAAGCTCGGCAACCCCGTCGGCGCCTGCCGCATGTGCCTGGTGGAAATCGAGGGCATCCCCAAGTTGCAGACCGGCTGCTCCACGCCGGTCAAGGACGGCATGGTCGTACACACTCAATCCGAGCGCGTGAAGGTGGCGCAGAACTCGGTGGTCGAGTTCCTGTTGATCAACCACCCGCTCGACTGCCCCGTCTGCGACAAGGGCGGCGAGTGTCCTTTGCAAGACATCACCTTCGGCTGGGGTCGGGGCTTCTCGCGCTACGTCGATCCCAAGCGCCACTTCGTCAAGCCGCTCGCGCTTTCCCCGCTGATTGCGATCGACCGCGAGCGCTGCATCCTCTGCTACCGCTGCGTGCGTTTCTCCCAGGAGATCTCCGAAGACCACCAGCTCGTGCTACAGGAGCGCGGCGCGCACTCCTACGTCTCCACCTTCGACGGCCATCCCTACGTCGCGCCCTTCTCCGGCAACATCGTCGAGCTCTGTCCCGTCGGCGCGCTCACCTCCCAGCCCTACCGCTTCCGCGCCCGCCCGTGGGACATCGAGGACGCCGGCTCGGTCTGCACGCTGTGCCCCGCGCAGTGCAACGTCACGCTCACCGTGCGCGACGAGCGCGTGCTGCGTGTGCTCTCCCGCCCGAACCCCGAGGTCGACGACGGCTGGCTGTGCGACCGCGGCCGCTTCGCCTATCCCGCACTCGGCGGCGACGCGCGCGTCACCGCGCCGCTGGTGCGCGACGGCGGCGAGCTGCGCCCCGTCTCCTGGGAGCGCGCTCTAGAGGAGGCCGCTGCCGGGCTGCGCCGCGCGGGGGAGCGTGTCGGCGCGCTCGCGGGCGGCGGCGCCACATGCGAGGAGGGCCTGCTGCTCGCGCGCCTCGTGCGCGAGGTGTTGGGCTCGCCGCATCTGGACTCGCGCACCGCGGGCGCGCTGCCGCTCGAGCTGCTGCGGGCGCTCTCCGAGCCCGGCCTGCAGGCGACGGTGAGCGACCTCGAGTTCGCCCACGCCGTGCTGCTGCTCGACTGCGAACCGATCGCCGACGCCGCGATCCTCGACCTGCGGCTGCGCAAGGGGGTGCGCCGCCACGGGCTGCGCTTGGTGCCCGCCGTGCGGGAGCAGCTGCTCGACCAGGACGCGCGCACGGAGCTGCTCGACACGCTGCGGGCCGCCGGCGAGGAGATCGTCGTGCTGTGGCACGAGCGCCTGGGCACCGGCGTCGACGGCGAGCCGGCCGTGCGGGCGCTGCTCGACCTCGCTGCCACGCTGGGGCTCGCCGCGACCAACGGCGCCGGGCTGCTCGAAATCCCTGCGCACGCCAACGGCCGCGGCCTGCGCGAGGCGGGCGTGCTCCCCAACGCCGGGCCGCAGCTCGTCGAGCTCGACGAGGAGGGACTCGACGCGCACGGGATCGCCGCGGCGCTTGCCGCTGGGGAGCTGAGCGCGCTCTACCTGCTGGACGCCGACCCGCTCGCGGGCCCCTCGCCGCTGCCCTCCTCCGAGCACCTGCGCTCGCCGTGGGCGGAGCCGGAGCTGTGGGAGCGCGCGCTGGAGCGGGCCTCCACGGTGATCGCCCACGCCACGTTCCTCACCGAGGGCGTCCGCGCGCACGCCAACGTCGTCTTTCCGGCGCTCGCCTACGCGGAGAAGGAGGGCACCGTCGTGCACCCCGATGGGCGCGTCCAGCGGCTGCGGCCCGGCGTGGCGCGTCCGGGCGAGACGCGAGACGAGCGCAGGGTGCTGGACGAGCTGGCCGCGATGGTCACGCCGGTGGCGGTCTCATGATCCTCGCCGCCCCCCTCGCGCCGGTGGCGGTGCCCTCATGATCCTCGCCACCGTCGGCTTCTACGAAGAATGGTGGATCCAGATCATCAAGGCCGTCGTGATCTTCGCCATCGGCCTGCAGCTCGTGCCGGTGGTGCTGCTCGCCGAGCGCAAGCTGCTCGGGCGCTTCCAGTCGCGCTACGGCCCCAACCGCGTGGGTCCCTACGGCGCGCTGCAGCCGCTCGCCGACATCCTCAAGCTGCTCACCAAGGAGCAGTTCCGCCCCACCACGTCGATCGGCTTCCTGTTCGCGTTCGCGCCCGTCATCTCGATCCTCACGGCCGTCGCCGCGTTCGCGCTGATCCCGTTCGGCAACGTCCAGCACATCTTCGGCAAGCCGGTCGGGCTGTACGGGGTGGACGTCTCGATCGGGCCGCTCTACCTGTTCGCGTTCGGCGCGATCGCCTTCTACGGCGTGATGCTCGGCGGCTGGGCCTCGGGCTCGAAGTACTCGTTCCTCGGCGCCATGCGCGGTGCCGCCCAGCTGATCTCCTACGAGGTCTCGCAGGGTCTCGCGCTGGTCGGCGTGGTCATGACCGCACAGACGCTCTCGCTGACAGGCATCGTCTATGCGCAGGAGGGGATGTGGTACATCGTGCCGCAGTTCTTCGGCTTCCTGATCTTCCTCACCGCCTCCTTTGCGGAGATCAACCGCGCCCCGTTCGATTTGACAGAGGCCGACGCCGAGCTGGTTGGCGGCTACAACACCGAGTTCGGCGGCGGGCGCTTCGCCTCCTACTACTTCGCCGAGTACCTCAACGTGCTGGTCGTCTCCGGGATCGTGACCACCGTGTTCCTCGGCGGCTGGCTGCTGCCGTTCGGCATCCACCCGCCGGGATGGGTCGACCCGTTCGTGGTGCTGTTCAAGATGGGGCTCTTCACCTTCTTCTTCATCTGGGTGCGCGCCACGCTGCCGCGCCTGCGCTACGACCAGCTGATGTCCTTCGGCTGGAAGGTGCTGCTGCCGCTGGCCACGCTGAACGCCTTGGTGACCGCCGTGCTCGTGGTGGTGACGCACTGATGTGGATCTCCGACACCACTCGACCCAATTGGGGGGTGGTCGGGAGGGGGGCCTGCCCCCCTCCCGCTCAGCTTGCGGTGGTGACGCACTGATGGCCACTCCCGCGACTCCTCCCACGCCCCCGCAGTCCCCGCCGCAGGCGCCGCCCCCCTCCGCCGCGGACGCCACCGCCACCCTCAACGTCACGGCATGGAGCCCGGGCGAGGATGTGATCGTGGTCAAGCGGACGCCCGCGCCCGGCCCCGCGCGCAGCACCTGGCGCACATTCGGCGAGACGGTGCGCGGCCTGTTCACGACGTTCGGGCGCATGCGCGAACCGGTCGTCACGGTGCAGTACCCCGAGGAGAAGACCCCCGTCTACCCGCGCTTCCGCGGCCGCCACAAGCTGCACAAGTTCGAGGACACCGGCCTGGAGAAGTGTGTCGGCTGCTCGCTCTGCGCCGCCGCCTGCCCGGCCGACTGCATCCGTGTCGTGGCGGCGGAGAACACGCCCGAGAATCGCGTCTCCCCCGGCGAGCGCTACGCCGCCGTGTACGAGATCAACATGTCGCGCTGCATCTTCTGCGGCTACTGCGAGGTCGCCTGCCCGTTCGACGCGATCACGATGGGCCACGACTACGAGCTCTCCGACTACTCGCGCTCGGACCTGATCTTCACCAAGGAGATGCTGCTCGCCGAGCCGCTGGAACGCACACCGCTGCGGAGGGAGGGGGAGTGAGCACGATCTTTTTTTTCGTCGCAGCCTTTGGGGCGATTGCTGGGGCGATCGGGGTGATTGCGCTGCGCGATCCGTTCTTTTCTGTGCTTTCACTGGTCGCCCACCTGCTCTCGCTGGCGATCCTGTTCCTGTTGTTGCGCGCTGAATTCGTTGCCGCCGCGCAGGTCGTCGTGTACGCCGGCGCGGTGATGGTGCTGTACGTGTTCGTCGTCGCCTACGTCGGCGAGGCCGACGAAGCCATCGGCGCTCGCCTGCGCAGGGCGGGAGGGGCCAACATGCGCCTCGCCGCCGCGGTGCTCGGGGGGGCGCTGCTGGTGGAGCTGTTGATCGCGCTGCTCGGCTCCGGCCTGAAGGCGATCGAAGGGTACGGCGCGGGCTACACGCCGGGACCGCGCGCCTACGGCACCCCCGCCTACATCGGCAACCTGCTGCTCACCCGCTTCCTGCTCGCCTTCGAGATCGCGTCCTTCCTGCTGCTGATCGCCGCCGTCGGCGGCGTCGTGCTTGCGCGGCGCCGCGGCGGGCTGGAGGAGGAGCCGGAGACCGGGGAGCGCGAGCTCACCCGGCTCGATCTGTTGCGCCCCCGGGGCACCGGCACGATGGCCGAGGGTGTCACCGGGCTTGAGTTCGCCGCCTCGCACTCGGGCGGCGCCGAAGAGGAAGCAAAAGGGGTCGCCAGGAGCCGTCGCACGCCCGTCGCCGTCGGTGCTGCCGAGCAGAGTGACGAGCTTGACCCGGAGGGTGAGAGCGGCTGATGAGCATCGCCTGGTACCTAGCCGTCTCGGCGATCATCTTCGCGCTCGGCGCCGTCGGCGTGATCGTGCGGCGCAACCCGCTCGTGGTGCTGCTCTGCCTGGAGCTGATGCTCAACGGCGCCAACCTCTCGCTGATCGCGTTCGCGCGCATGTGGGGCAACGGCGATGGGCAGATCCTCGCGCTGATCGTGATGACGGTCGCCGCCTGCGAGGTGTGCATCGGCCTCGGCATGATCGTCGCGATCTACCGCCGGCGCCTCCCGATCGACGTCGATGAGATGCGGGAGCTGCAGGGATGACATTTACCCAACATATTTCAGCCCGGTGGGTAGCTCGGCGTGGAGATGTTGTTGTTCTTTTTGAGCCCCTACAGGTAAGTGGTCTAGTGGGTTCGGCCGAAATCGATGCCACCAGATGGTCCAGTTGGTGTACGGGGGCCAAAAAGTAGATGAGCGCGACGACATTCGGTTGGCTGGTGCTGCTGTTCCCGCTGCTCGGGACGCTTGTGATCGGCTTCGGTTTCCGCGTGCTGCCAGGCCGCACGGCAGGGTGGATTGCCACGGCGGCGATCGGCCTTGCCTTCGTGGCGGCGCTCGGGGCTTTGATCAAGCTGCAGGGCCACGCCCCCTCCGGTCGTGAGCTCAACTCCTCGCTGTGGAGCTACGCGGTGACCGTGGGGATCGACGCGCACGTCTCGATCCTCGTCGACCCGCTATCGGTCTACATGATCCTGGTCGTCACCGGGATCTCGACGATGATCCACCTCTATTCGGTCTCCTACCTGGAGGAGGACCGCGGCTTCGCGCGCTACTTCTCCTACCTCAACTTCTTCGTCTTCTCGATGCTGCTGCTGGTGCTCGCCGGCAACTTCCTGCTGCTGATCGTCGGCTGGGCGTTCGTCGGCGCCGCCTCCTACCTGCTGATCTCCTTCTGGTACCGGCGCACCACCGCCACGCGCGCCGGGATCAAGGCGTTCGTGATCAACGTCGTCGGCGACGTCGGGCTGGTGCTCGGCACCTACTTCATCTTCAAGCACACCGGCACCCTCGAATTCACGAAGGTGTTCGCCGCCGCCCCGCACGTGTTCCACTCCGGCGAAGCCGACATCACCGCCGGCTGCCTTTTGCTGCTTGTCGGCGCCGCCGCCAAGTCCGCCCAGATCCCGCTGCACACCTGGCTGCCCGACGCGATGGAGGGGCCCACCCCCGTCAGCGCGCTGATCCACGCCGCGACGATGGTCACCGCCGGCGTGTACCTGATCGCGCGCATGCACACCCTGTTCGAACTCGCCCCCGCCGCGCAGGACACCGGCGCGGTGATCGGCGCACTCACGCTGCTGATCGCGGGCACGATCGCGCTCGTGCAGACGGACATCAAGCGCGTGATCGCCTACTCGACGATGTCCCAGATCGGCTACATGATCATGGGCGTCTCGGTCGGCGCCTACGCCGCCGGGCTGTTCCACCTGATGACCCACGCCTTCTTCAAGGCGCTTTTGTTCATGGGCGCCGGCTCGATCATCGGTGCGATGTCCGGTGAGCAGTCGCTGGAGAAGATGGGCGGCTTTCGCAAGGCGCTGCCGTTCACGTTCGCCTGCTTCGTGATCGGCGGCCTCGCCCTCTCTGGCATCCCCCCCTTCTCCGGCTTCTTTTCCAAGGACGAGATCCTGCTCGTCACCGCCGAGCGCGGCGGCTGGCACTGGGCGCTGTACGCGATGGGCTACCTCGGCGCCTTCCTCACCGCGATCTACACCTTCCGCATGATCTTCCGCGCCTTCTACGGCGACCCCGTCGCCGAGGCCCGCGAGCTCGAAGGCGGCCACCTCCACCACGCCGAGGTGCCGACCAATCCGGCCAACGGCGAAGTGGAGGACACCGACGTCGGCTTCCCCGGGCCCCACCACACGATCGCCGAGCGCGCCCTGCCGATGCGCGTCGCGATGAGCCTGCTCGCGGTCGGGGCCGTCGGCGCCGGGCTCGTGCAGGTCCCCGGCGTGGACGACGTGATCGTGGACTTCCTGCGGCCCTCGTTCGCTTCCTCACCCCTGTACGAACCCCACACCCGCGACGGCCTGTTGATCTTCGGGCTGTGCCTCGGCACGGTGCTCGGCCTCAGCGGGATCGCGATCGCCTACCGCATCTGGGTCAAGGAGCCGGCGATCGCCGTCCGCGCGCGTGAGCGATTCGGCGCGGTGTACGAGCTGCTGTGGCACAAGTGGTACTTCGACGAGGCGATCGACCTGCTGATCGTGCGCCCCGCCGCCACCGCCGGTCGCTGGGCGCGCGGCACGTTCGAGCGCGTATTCGTCGACGGCACGTTGATCGGCGGCACCACCGGCGTCGTGCGCGCCGGCTCCGCCGCGGTGCGCGCCGTGCAGAGCGGCTTCCTGCGCTACTACGCCGCGCTGCTGCTGCTCGGCGTCGGGGCGGTCGGCCTCTACTTCCTGCTCCAATCCTGATGCCAGCGCTTTCGATCCTCCTCTGGCTCCCTCTCGCCTGCGGCGTGGTCGGGGCGTTGCTTTCGGGCGCCAACGAGCGCGCACCGGCCCGCGTCGCGCTGCTCGGCTCGCTCGCCGCGCTCGGGCTGTCGATCGGCTACATCGCCGACTACCACTCGGGCGCCGGCCTGCAGCACGTCACCGACGTCGTGTGGATCGCCGCGCTCGGCATCCACTACAAGCTGGGCGTCAGCGGCCTCAACGTTTTCCTCGTGGGGCTGACCACGCTGCTGTTCGCGGCGGCCATCCTGTCACTGAACGTGCGCAAGGGCGCGCTGAAACCGGAGCGCCCGGCGCTCTTCTTCTTCCTTTTCACGCTCGCCGAGTCCGCCGTGCTGGGGGCGTTCCTCGCGCAGGACCTTGCTTTGTTCGTCGCCTTCTTCGACCTGATGCTGATCCCCTTCTACTTCCTGATCGGGATCGACTGGCAGCCCTCGACGGCAGCCACAGGCCGGTCGGATGGGACCCGGGCGGGCGAGGGCCAGGCGGGCGAGCGGCCCGATCGCGTGAAAGCGACGATCAAGCTCGTGATCTACACACTCGTCGGCTCGCTGCTGATGCTGGCCGCGGCGATCGCCGCCGGCGTGCTCACCTCCGAACAGCACGGCACGCCGCTCACGTTCGTGCTCTCCTCGATGCACGCCCTGCCGCTCAGCACCGGCTCGCAAGAGTGGATCTTCCTCTGCTTCGCCGCCGCCTTCCTCGTGAAGATGCCGGCCTTCCCGCTGCACGGCTGGATGCCCGACGGCTACCGCGCGATGCCGATCGAGGTGCTGATGGTCTTCTCCGGGGTGCTCTCCAAGGTCGGCGCCTACGGCTTCCTGGCGATCGCGCTGCCGCTGTTCCCGCGTGCCGCCGTGCACTGGCAGACGCTGATGCTGCTGATCGCGCTCGCGTCGATTCTGTACGGCTCGGTGATGGCCTTCACGCAGACCGACGTGCGCCTGATCGCCGGCTTCTCCTCCGTCGCGCAGCTCGGCTTCATCACGCTCGGGATCTTCGCCCTGAACCCCCAGGGCGCGCAGGGTGCGCTGCTGCAGATGGTCAACCACGGCCTTGTCGTGGCGCCGCTGTTCTTCATCATCGCCCTGCTCGCGCAGCGCGCCGGGGGCTCGGAGGACGTCCGCGACCTCGGCGGCCTCGCCTTCCGCGCGCCGGTGCTCGCCACGCTCTTCCTGATCGTCGCGTTCGCCACGCTGGCGATGCCCGGCTCGGCCAACTTCGTCGGCGAGTTCCTGATCCTGCTGGGCGTCTTCAAAGCGAAGCTGGTCATCGCGATCATCGCCTTCAGCGGCGTCGTGATGGCAAGCGTGTACGCGCTGCGCCTGTTCATCCGCGCGATGCACAACCGCGTCCGCGACGGCGTGGACTCGCGTGAGATCGCGCTGCTCGACTCCGCCGTGCTGGTGCCGCTCGTCGCGGTGATCATCTTCTTCGCGGTCTACCCGCAGCTGGCGCTGCAGCGCAGCGAAGGGTCCGTGAAGGCGTCGGTCGCCTCTGCGCAGGCCGCACAGAGATCAAGCTCCTCTGCCGTCGCGAGCACGATTCCATGACGCTGCTCGCCACCGCCCACCTCAAAGGCCCCCCGGTCAACTTCGCCGGGCTCTCGCCGCTGATCGCGCTGCTCGGCGGCGCCGCGGTGGTGCTGCTCGTCGGCCTGCTGCGCTCCCGGCGCGTGCGCGAGCAGCTGGTGCCCGCGCTCGCGCTCGTCTCACTCGGCGCGGCGGCGGGCTTCACGATCTGGCAGTGGAGTAACGAAGGGAAGTCGATCCTCTCCGGCGCGCTGCGGATCGACGATCTCGCGCTGATGCTCAACCTGATCCTGGTCGCCGGCGGCGCCGCGACGGTGCTGCTGGCGTGGCGCTCGCTCGCCTCCAAAGAAGCCGGCCACGGCGAGTTTCACGCGCTGCTGCTCACCTCGATCGCGGGGATGTCGCTGCTGGCGGCGGCGCAGAACACGGTCGCGCTGTTCATCGGCCTGGAGCTGCTGTCGATCCCTCTGTACGTGCTGTGCGCGACCGAAATGAAACGCGAGCACTCGCTGGAGTCGGGGCTGAAGTACCTGATCATCGGCTCGGTCGGCTCGGCGACGCTGCTGTACGGGATCGCGCTGATCTACGGCGCCACCGGTGCCACCGACTTCGGCGCGATCGCGGCGGCGATCACCAGCAAAGGCCTCGCCACCAACGTGCTGCTGCTGACCGGCATCGCGCTGTCGGTCGCCGGCCTCGCCTTCAAGGCCTCGGTCGCCCCCTTCCACCAGTGGACCCCCGACGTCTACGAGGGCGCGCCCACACCGGTCACCGCGTTCATGGCGGTCGCCACGAAGGTCGCCGCGCTCGGCGTCTTCCTGCGCTTCTTCGACGTCGCGCTGCTCGAAGCCCAGAGCAGCTGGGGCCCGGCGGTAGCGACGCTCGCGGCGATCACGATCGTCGTCGGCAACGTCGGCGCGCTCGGGCAGTCCTCGCTGAAGCGGATGCTCGCCTACTCCTCGGTCGCGCAGGCCGGCTACATGCTCGCCGGCGTCGTCGTCGCCTCCCAGCTGGGGGTGCGCGCCACGGTCTTCTACCTCGCCGTGTACCTGTTCATGAACATGGCCGCGTTCGCGGTGATCGTCGCCCGCGAGCGCACCACCGACCTCGGCGACAGCACCCGTGCGCTGGCGGGCCTCGGCCGCGAGCAGCCGTGGCTGGCGTGGCCGATGACGCTCGCGATGCTCGGCCTCGCCGGGATCCCCGCCACCGCGGGCTTCATGGGGAAGTTCTACCTGATCGACGCGGCAGTATCCGGCGGCTACACCTGGCTGGGGATCGTGATCGTGGTCGGCTCGATGATTTCGCTCGGCTACTACCTGCCGGTGATCGCCGCGATGTGGATGCGGGAGGCGCCCGGCGAGGAGAAGGCGGCCGGCGGGCCACCACGGTCCGCCGGAGATACCCCGGCCGCGGGGTCCCCGCCGCTGCCCGCGATCGCCGGTGGCTCCGCGGAGCTCGACCCACCCGACGCACCGGCGAGGCCCACCCCCTCGCGCTCGCCCGCGGTCCAGCCCGAGGTCCTGCTCGTCGCGCTCCTCGCCGGCGCCGCCACGCTCTTCTTCGGGATCATCCCGCAGCCGCTGTTCGACCTCGTGCGCCACGTGGGCAGCGGGCTCGGGCTGCTCTGAAGCTGTTCGACCTCGTGCGTCACGTAGAGGCGGCTCGGTCTGTGCTGAGGCAGTTGGACGTGCCGTGCCCGCGACGTTGTTGCTGACCGCTACGGCTGCGAGTCGTACGCCAGCCAGGCAAATAGGCTGGTCGTGCCCGCCATCGTGCGGAACATCCCGGGCAGCGTCTGCGAGTCTCTGATCGGGCCGCCCCACCAGCTGCCGAGCCACAGGCCATCCCCGATCGTGGCGTGCTGGGTCGCCGCGGCGGCGTTGATCTGCGCCACTTCCAGCCAGTGGTTGTCGCCGACGGCCTTGCCGTAGGCCATCATCCACTCCATGAAGATCGAGTCGTACAGCGGCGCGAAGTTGTACTTGACCCCATAGATTTCGGTCATCGAGCGTGCCTGCGTCGCGGAGTGGGCGCAGTAGTCGTTGTCGCCGTTCGCCTGGCAGAGCAGGTACTGGGCGTAGATCAGCGGCCCCTCCACGTAGTCGATCACGGTGCTGCCCGGGCCACCGCTCAGGTAGAGGCCGTGGAAGCCGATGTCGTGCGCGTTGCCCCAGTCGATGAACATCCGCACCTCGTCGAGCTGGTAGGTCTGGTGGTCGACCCCGTACAGCAGCATCCCCAACAGGCTGTTCGACGCCAGCGCCTCGCCCGCGTGGTAGGGATGGTCGGTGTTCCACCACATGCCGCCTCCGCCCGGCGCGTCCCAGCCCTGCGTGGCAGCGAAGTTGAAGGCGCGCTGCGCGTCGCGCAGGTAGCGGCGCTCGCCCGTGGCTTTGTACGCGTCCACGAACGCGACGCCCAGCCAGCCGTTGTCGTCGAACCACGCCTCCGCGCCGCGGTAGCGGTCGCCCGGGTAGGGGGCATACCCGTTCAGATAGGGATTCCAGTAGCGCTCGGAGGCGTGCCCGAAGCGATCCACTTGCGCGCGGTGCGCGGCCGAGGGCGCGGCGAGCTCCAGCGCGTCCACCGATTCGAACATGCGTACGTCGCCCCAGATCGTCAGCAGCGGGTATTCGCCCGTGCAGTGCAGGTACTCGCAGTACCAGCCCCCCGAGCGCCACGCCTCGCTCTGGTGCTGCCCTTGTTCGGCCAGCGCCATGTAGTTCAACGGCTGCGCGCTGACTGCCGGCGGCGCGATCGCGGCAGCCGCGAGCGTCAGCGTCACGGTTAGGGCGAGCAACGCGCGGGCGATCACACCAACGTATCGACGGGTCGCCTACCGGGACTTAGCTTGAAGCAGCCCGAGCGGCCGCTTCGGCCAGCTCCAGCTGGCGCTCGACGAGGTCGAGGCCCGCGTCCCAGAAGCCCGGGTCGGTCAGGTCCACCTCGACGATCCGTCCCAGCTCCTCGGGGCTGCGCGAGCCGCCCGCGGCGAGCAGCTCCAGATATTGCGGCACGAACTCCGCGCCGCGCTCCTCGTAGCGCTCGTACACCGACAGCGCCAGCAGCTGGCCGTAGGCGTAGGCGTACACGTAGCCGGGGGTGTTGATGAAGTGGGGGATGTACGACCACCAGCTGCGATACCCGTCGGTGATCTCCACCGAGTCGCCCAACAACTCCGCCTGGCTCTGCGCCCACAGCTCGCCGATGCGCTCGACCGAGAGCTCGCCCTGCTCGCGGCGGCCGGTGTGGACGAGCTCCTCGAAGCGGTTCATCGCGACCTGGCGGAACACCGTGGCGATGATGTCCTCCAGGTGCTCGGCCAGCAGCGCCAGGCGCGATTGCGGCGTGGTGTCCTGCGCCAGCAGTCGCCCGAACACGACCGTCTCGCCGAACACCGAGGCGGTCTCCGCCAGCGTCAGCGGCGTGCCCTGGTGAAAGACGCCCTGGCGCGCCGCCAGCGCGAAGTGCACCCCGTGGCCCAGCTCGTGCGCGAGCGTCAGCACGTCGCGCCGGCGCGCGGTGTAGTTGAGCAGCACATACGGGTGAGCCGAGGGCACCGCCGAAGCGCAGAAGGCCCCCCCGCGCTTGGCGGGGCGCACGGGCGCGTCGATCCAGCGCTCGGCGAAGAAGCGCCCGGCAAGCCCCCCCAGCTCGGGGGAGAAGGACGAGTAGCAGTCGAGCACCAGCTCGCGCGCCTGCGCGTAGGTGAAGCTCACCTCGTCCTGCGTCACCGCCGCCATACGGTCGTAGTCCGCGAGGCGGTCAATCCCCAGCAGCCCCGCCTTCAGCCGGTACCAACGGCGCGCCAGCTCGTAGCGGCCGCGCACCGCCTCGACAAGCGCCTGCACAGACTCGTCGCTCGCCTCGTTGGCGAGGTTGCGCGCCGCCAGCCAGTTGGGGTAGCGGCGCAGGCGGTCGTCCACCGACTTGTCCACCAGCAGCGTGTTGAGCACGTACGCGCGCGTACGCAGCCCGGGCTCAAGCGCCGCGGTCACCGCCTCGGCCGCGGTGCGCCGCACCTCGCGGTCGGGCAGCGCCAGGCGGCTGAGCGCCACGTCGAGGGCGACGCGCTCGGTCCCACCCGCTCCGTCCCCGCCGGCGCCCTCCCCATCGCCGGTCCCGCCCACCCGCCCCGCGGCGTCTCCAGCCTTGGGGGGGTGGACTCGGCTCGGCAGCTCCACCTCGATCGCTGAGGTCAGCTCCTCGAACAGCCGCGTCCACGCATTTGCGCCCGTCAGCGACTTCTCGGAGAGGATCTTCTCCTCCGGTTCGGTCAGCAGGTGCTCGCGGTAGCGGCGCACGTTGCGCAGGTGGTGGCGGCAGAAGTCGAGCCCCGGGTCGGCGAGCAGCTCCTCGGCGCGCTCCTGCGATAGCGCGGCCCATTCCAGCTCGAAGAACAGCAGCGTCGTCTCGATCGCCGTCTCGCGCTCCTGCACGAGCTGCAGCAGAGCCCCGTTGGCCGGATTGGCGGTGTCGGTAGAGAAGCGCAGCCCCGCGTAGGTCCCCGCGCGCCCGACCAGCTCGTAGATCTCCGCCAGCTCGTGCATCGCCCGCGCGAGGCCCGCGCCGTCCAGCTCGCCGAGCTTGCCTGCATAGCTCTCCGCAAACGCCTGCGCGCGGGTCAGCGCGTCCTGCATCCTGCTTTCGACGCCGGCCTCGCCCTCGCCTTCCAACAGCGGCTCGAGGTCCCAGGCAGCCTGCTCCAGCTCGGAGTCGGTGGGCTCGGTGGCGGCTGTGGACATGGCCCGGCAGGATATCCATCGTCCGGGCGAAGCCCTAGCATCGCTCGCCCGATGCACGAGACAACCCCCACCGTCTTCCTGATCGCCCGCCCATCGATCGACTTCGAGGGGATGCGCGCGTACCTGGAAGATGTGGGCGGGGAGTCATGGCTTGAGCGACGCCTGAGCGAGACCGGCGATGCGCCTGGATCGGAGCCCACCCACCCGGGCATCAACGCGGGCGAACTGCTCCTGGAGTTCGGGGGGCGCGCCTGCTACCGCAGCTGGGAGCCGGGCCTGAACCCCAACGTCTCCAAGATCCGCACCGACCGGCGGGAGTACTTCGCCAACATCCTGCGCTCCGGCCACGGGAGCGTGCTGGAGCACGCCAGCTACTCGTTCGCGCTGCGCAACGTCTCACGAGTTTTCACCCACGAGCTCGTCCGTCACCGCGCCGGTTCGGCCTTCAGCCAGGAGAGCCTGCGCTACGTGCGCCTCACCGACATCGGCTTCCGCGTGCCGCCGGCGCTGGAGCCGGTGCGCGAGCAGGTGATTTCGATCGTGGAGCAGCTGGAGGAGTTTCAGGTGAGCGCCGCCGCCGAGCTTGGGATCGATCAGCAGGGGGTGCCGTTCCACGTCAAGAAGGAGGTCACCTCGGCGCTGCGCCGACTTGCGCCGATCGGTCTCTCCACCGACATCGTGTGGAGCGCCAACGCCCGCACCCTGCGCCACGTGATCGAGATGCGCACGGCCGAGGGCGCCGAGGAGGAGCTGCGCCTCGTGTTCGACAAAGTCGCCCACCTCATGCTTGCCGAGGCCCCCAACCTCTTCCAGGACTTCGTGCGCCAGGACGACGGCTCGTGGGTGCCGAAGAACCCGAAGGTCTAACTACAACTACAGCGACCAGGGAGTCGGTAGGCAAGCGAGGCAAGGACGCAAGGAGCGTGGCGTGCTATGGCACGCGAGCGACTGAGGACGCAGCATCGCGCCGCCTAGCGGCTTCCTGGTCACGCGTCCATCGTGCGGGTGCGCCATGCCCCGAGGCCGAGGAACACCACCAGCCAGGCCACGAGCACGATGCAGGCGACGCCGCCGGACATCGTGACCGTCGCGCCGTGGCCGCCTTCGGGAAGACGGATCGGGCTGTAGTGCGACACCGCCTGGCTCAGGAGGCCCCTGCGGGCGCTGCCCAGCGATTCGATGTTGGCGAGCACCGGACTGGCGACGATCTGCCACGCGATCAAGGCGATGATCGCCCCCGGCTTGGAGGTGGTCAGCGCCGCGAAGCCCACCGACACCGCACACAGCATCCCAGTGCTCAGCAGCATGAAGCCGAGGCCGTCGAGGATCAGCGACCCTTCGGGCGTGGGCAGGCCTCCAGCGAACACGAAGGTGCCGAGCAGCAGCAGCGCGTAGGCGACGCCCATGATCGAGAAGCACATCGCCAGCGCCGCGGGGACGCGCGAGGCGAACAGCGCCACCCGCGAGCGGCCGGTTACGACGAGGTCCCGGAAGACGCCGGCGGAGGCATCCCCCGTGCCCGCCTCCACGCCGATCAGCAGCGCCGCCAGCGGCCCGAACAGGAGCGCGATCACACGCAGACCGTCGTGGAAGTTGGACACACCGCCAGCCGGTCCGTACTTCTGCGGGTCAGAGGCGTGCTGAATGGCAGTCACAACGAAGAAGATCAACACCGGGCCGACCGCCAGCACGAGCGCCCAGATCAGGGTGCCGCGCTTCTTGCGCAGCTTGAGGAAGTCGGCGCCGAACATCTGCGCCGCGAGCGTGACTGGGGAGCCGCCGTCGCTCGAGCGACCGGCCGGTGCGGGCGCCGTCGGCGCGACCGCGCTCATGCCCTCACCTCCTCGTGCGCCCGCGCGGCAGAGTCCGGTGCCGTGCCGTCGAGTCGCGAGGTGACCTCCAGGAAGCGCTGCTCGAGGCTGTGACGTACGGGCTCCACGCGCATCACGGCCACGCCGGCGCGCACGAGGCTCGCGTTCACCTGCGCCGCGCTCTCGAGGTCGCCGCTAAGCACCACGCGCAGGCCCTCGTCGGAGCGGCGGGCCTCGCGCACGAGCTCGCTGCCTTCGAGCGTGCCGAGCGCCAGCTCGACGTCGTCGACGCCGACGATCAGCTCGTTGCGGGCACCCTCGCCGCCGCTGGCGAGCTCCGCGATCGGGCCCTGCGCGATCACCTTGCCGCGATCGACGATCGCCGCGGCGTCGCAGATCTTTTCCACCTCGTCGAGCAGGTGCGAGGAGAGGAAGACGGTGCGGTTCTCCTGCTCGACCATCGCGCGGATCATCTCGCGGAACTCCTGAATGCCGCCCGGGTCGAGGCCGTTGGTCGGCTCGTCGAGGATCAGCAGCAGCGGGTCGGCGAGCAGACAGCGCGCCACTCCGAGACGCTGGCGCATCCCGAGCGAGTACTTCTTCACCTTCTCGTCGGCGCGCTCGCTCAGGCCGACGCGGGCGAGCGCGGGGGCGATCCGCGCCTGCACGTCGGGCCCGCGCACGGCGGCGACGATGCGCAGGTTCTCGCGACCGGAGAGATTAGGATGAAAGCGCGGCTCCTCGACGATCGCGCCCACACGCCGCAGCGCCTGCCCGCGCTCGGCCGGTACCGGGCGACCTAGCACGTGCATGCTGCCCGCGCTGGAGTGAGTGAGGCCCAGCAGCATGCGGATCATCGTCGTCTTCCCGGCGCCGTTGGGCCCGAGGAAGCCGAAGGCACTGCCACGGGGGACATACAGGTCGACGCCGTCGATCGCCGCGCGCGCGCCGAAGCGCTTGGTCACACCCTCAGTCTCGATCGCGGCGTGGCCGGACATCTGGCCCGGGGCGCCGCCGTTGTCAGTTGGCATCGGCACGGTCGCTTCCTTTGTTCGAGAGCACGATTCGCCCGCCTGCGAATGCAGCGTCGGTTGCATCCCGGCGGGGCCTCACGTGCGCCAGCTTGACAGACCAACGTAAACGTATCGTGAGAGAACCGGCGACGGGCGGGCATGGCCAGGCGCCGCCGAACGGGCAGCCACCACCGGGCAGGCTGCTATCGGGGTCTATCCGTCCTCCTGCGCCTGCAGCTCCCTGACGCGCTCCTCCAGCTGCGAGGTCACCCCGGGGTCGCGCAGCGTGGTGACGTCGCCCAGCGCGCGGCCCTCTGCAATGTCGCGCAGCAGCCGGCGCATGATCTTGCCCGAGCGCGTCTTGGGCAGGTCGTCGGCCCAGATGATCCGCTTGGGGCGCGCGAACTTGCCGATCCGCTCGGCGACCGTCGCGCGAATGCTCTCCACCTCACGCTCGTCGCCCTCCAGCTCGCCCTGCAGGGTCACGAACGCCACGATCGCCTGCCCGGTGTCCTCGTCGTGCTGGCCGATCACCGCCGCCTCGGCGACATCGGGGTGGGCGACGATCGCCGACTCGACCTCCGCGGTGGAGAGCCGGTGCCCGGAGACGTTGACCACGTCGTCGATGCGCCCGATCACCCACAGGTAGTCGTCGGCGTCACGGCGGGCCGCGTCACCCACCAGGTAGGTCTCCTTGCCGAAGCGCTCGAAGTACGTCTTGATGTAGCGCTCATCCTCCCTGTAGAGGGTGCGCAGCATCGACGGCCACGGGCGGGTGAGCACCAAAAGACCCTGGCCGTGCTCGATCGGGTAGCCGCCGGACTCGTCGTACACCTCCGCCTCGACGCCGGGGAAGGGGTGCGTGCAGGAGCCCGGCTTGGTGGCGGTGAGGCCCGGCAGCGGTGTGATCATGATCGCCCCGGTCTCCGTCTGCCACCAGGTGTCGACGATCGGACAGCGCCCGCCGCCGATCACTTTGTGGTACCACAGCCACGCCTTCGGGTTGATCGGCTCGCCGACCGTGCCGAGCAGCCGCAGCGTGGAGAGGTCGTGCCCGTTGGGCCACTGCGCGCCCCACTTGATGCAGGCGCGGATCGCCGTCGGCGCGCAGTAGAGGATGGTGACTCCGTAGCGCTCGATCAGCTCCCACCAGATGCCCTTGTTGGGATAGTCCGGGGCGCCCTCCCACATCACCGAGGTGGCGCCGTTGCACAGCGGGCCGTAGACGATGTAGGAGTGGCCGGTGACCCAACCGACATCGGCGGCGCACCAGTACACGTCGGACTCCGGCTTCAGGTCGAACACGTAGCGGTGGGTGGCCGCCACGCCGGTGAGGTAGCCCCCCGTGGTGTGCAGGATGCCCTTCGGCTTGGCGGTGGACCCGGAGGTGTAGAGGATGTACAGCGGGTGCTCGGCGTCCAGCGGCTCGGCCGGGCACTCCGCGTCGGCGGCGGCGAGGATCTCCTCATAGAAGACGTCGCGGCCCTCGCGCATCTGGCAGGGCGTCCCCTTGCTCCTCACCACCACGATCTTCTCGAGCGTCTCGAGATCGCCCATCACCTCGTCCACGCGGTCCTTCACCGGCGCCGTCTTGCCCTTGCGCGCGGCGCCGTCGACGGTGATCAGCACCTTGGCCTCGGAGAACTCCATCCGCTCCCGCACCGCCTCCGCGGAGAAGCCGCCGAACACGACGTTGTGGGGGGCACCGATGCGCGCGCAGGCGAGCATCGCGACCACAACCTCGGGGATCATCGGCAGATAGATCCCCACCACGTCGCCGCGGTGCACGCCGAGATCCTTCAGCGCGCTCGCGAAGCGCTGCACCTCCGCGAGCAGCTGCGCATAGGTGATGTCGCGCTCCTGCCCGTCCTCGCCGCGCCAGTGGAAGGCGATGCGCTCGCCCCGCCCCGCCAACACGTGGCGATCGAGGCAGTTATAGGAGGCGTTCAGCCGGCCGCCGACAAACCACTTGTAGAAGGGCGGGTTGGAGTCGTCGAGCACGGTCTCCCACGGCTCGAACCAGTGCAGCTGCTTCGCCTGCCCAGCCCACCACGCCTGCGGGTCGCGGGCGGCCTCCTCGTACACCGCGGGATCGGACAGCAGCGCCTGCTCGCGAAACTCGGCGGAGGGCTCGAACGTCTGCACCTCCAGCAGTTCCGCGAGCTCGCGGTCGAGCGCCTCGCCTGAGACAGACGTCGGTTCAGTCGCCATCTCGCCCTTCTTTCTTCAGTCGCGTTTGCTCAAGGCACCATCACCGCCAGAGGGTATGCGTTAGCAGCGTTGCCCAACGGCACCATCGCGCCACCAGGGTACGCCTCACTCGCGTTTGCCCAAAGGCACCACCGGCACCAGGGTACGTCCGAATGTCGAGTTGACCACTACCGCAAACGACGCATACCAAGCAGCCGCCGCGGTCGCGAGGCCGAGGTAGCCACCCCAGTGGGTGACGGTCGCGTGCGGGCCCACCGCGCCGATCGCCAGCAGGATGAAGGTGATCGTCAGCAGCACGAACACAGTCAGCACCGCCAGGTTGACGCGCAGCGCCGCCACCGTCATGTAGGCGGTGAAGATCGCCCACGCCCACAGGTACACGCCGATCGCGTGCCCGGCGTTGCCGCCGATCGACTTGGCGTAGAAGACGTTCAGCGCCCAGAACGAGATCCAGAAGGCGCCGAATGAGCAGAACGCCACGGCGCCAAAGGTGTTGCCGGTGCGGAACTCCCACATGCCGGCGAGCAGCTGCACGATCCCGCCGTAAGCGAGCGCCAGGCCGAGCACGACCGGGAAGCCCTTTTCATCGACGAGGTTCGAGTTGAACATCGAGAGCACGAACGTCGTCATCGCGAACCCCGCCAAACCGAGCGGACCCGGGTCGGCCGGTTTCCACACGGCCCCCTGCATCACCTCGCCCGGGGGCGGGTCGCGACGCGGAATCGACTGAACCGAGTCGGGACGGTGAATAGATGCTGCCTCCATGGGATCCTCCCTCCAGCCAGCCCTCCTGGGGGCGGCTCAGGACGCTTTTGTGGATCATTGGTGAACGGGGAAGGGGGAATACAACGATTCCCACGTTCTCGGAGGAATTATTCCCGCCCGGGGGGAAACTCAATCATTCGGCGAACCAAGGGGGGCCGGCGGCAGCTGACCAGGGCAGCCGGGCGAGGTGGTGCCGTCTTGCCCCTACCCCCGCGCGCCCCGCTTGCGCCGCCGCCGGGCGCTCCCGCTGCGAGCCGGCCGCGTCGGCTCGGGCGCCACGTCGCCCGTGCCATTGGTGGCCCCCTCGATACTTGGCTGCACTCGTCCGGCGCGCCCCCCGCTCCGCTGGGCCTCCCGCTCGGCACGGAGCTGGCCCTGGGAGGGCCACGGCCGCGCTTCGCCGGCGGCCCACGCCGGCGGATCGCCGCCCGGCCAGCGCCCTATCAGCAGGATGCCCAGGCTCACCATCCAGAAGGCCGGAATCAGCTGCTGGACCTCCCCCAGGGCCAGGCCAAAGGGGGTGAAGGCGAGCAGCGCCGCGAAGATCCCGAGGTACATCATCCAGCGGGCCATCAGACCGGTACGCGTGGCGCCCAGCGTCACCACGACCATGCCCGCCGCCAGCGCCAGCCCCCCCAACAGCCCCAGATACTCGCTAATTTCCAGCGCCGTGCTCTGGGTCAGCGCGTGGTTGACCGCTTCGGCGGTGAAGTCGTGCCCATCGACGAAGTTGTGCGCGTTCAGCACCTGCGCAACCGGGTGAGCGACCGACACGAACACCATCACCGCCCCGCCGCTGAGCACGAGCGGCCGCGCGATCGAGCTCGTCTCCGGTCGGCGAAAGCGGACGGCACCGAGCAGGAAGAGCAGGATCGCGACGAGAAAGAAGATCGCCACCGCCTGCAGCAGATTGCCGGCGATCAGACCGAAGGCGTGGTGGTCGATGAACCTCACCTCGGCCGCACCCGGGCTCACCTTGGGATTGGCTTCGCCGCGCAGCGCCGGGGCCAGGCCCTGAATCGCGCCGACAGTCGGCAGCGGGCGCAGGGTCGTCGTGACGATCACGCCCCCCAGCAGGAAGAGCACTCCTCCCGCGATCGAAGGCACCCCGAGGCGGTTGCGGCGCTGACTCTCGTGGGCCACCTGCGCACGGATCGCCTTCTTGTCAGGCTGGGGGGCCGTTCCAGCCGGCTCTTCGCCATTGCGGTTGCGGGGCATGGGGTGGGCAGTCTATGGGCTTGGCGCTAGGATGAGCTTCATGGAGAGCGGTGGTCTGGGAGACCTGTTCGGAGATCCCGATGAGCTGCAGCGGCGCTTGGCGGACTTCGCGATGCAGATGCAGGGCCAGCAGCGCCTCGCGTGGGCGGACAACGCGATCAAGCTCGCGGTCGACATGACCGTGGCGGCCGTCAACCGCATCAACGTGCAGGGCAGCGCGGAGGCGCAGGCGGAGCAGATCCGTGCGGTGATGGCGACCGTGTTCCCCGAGGCGGTCACCCTCGTGCGCGAGGCGCGCGAGGGGCTTCAATGACGTAGCCGGCCGGCGCAATCTCGAGCCTCGATGTCCGGGTGCTCTGGCCAGCACGCAGGAGCTCGCTCAATGAGCGTGGGCAGACGACGTCGATGAGCGTGGGCAAACGACGTCGATGAGCGTGGGCAAACGACGTCGATGAGCGTGGGCAGACGAACCCGCCTACTGTGGGCGTTGGGGTGGATTGACGGCCGTTCTGCTCCTTGCCGGCTGCGGGCAGTCCTCCAACCGCAAGTTCCTCGGCCTCCCGCGCCCGCCCGCAGAGCCAACCGCGGACGGACGCACCGCCAGTTGCCACACGACAGCCGGCCGTGCTACAGCACGGCCTCGATCAGCGAGGTGAACTCGGCCTGCCCGGAGACGTTGGGGTGGTAGCTTTCGGACAGCGGCAGGGACTGTCCGTTGAGCCATTCCGAGGATGAGCAGACCTCGTGTGATTCAAAGGCGCTCGTGGGATTGACGAAGGTGAATTTTGCCGCTTCCGCGCGTTCGCGGATGACTTTGTCGAGGAGTTCGGCGGCTTCGTTCATTTTCTTCTCGTTGCCCGAGGTAAGGAAGTTGACGTTGCAGGTCTTCCCTTCTTTGGTGAACAGCTTCGGGTAGCCCAGCACGATAACTTTGGCGGTGGTCGCCTTTTCGTGGATGTCTTTGTAGGTTGTTTCCAAAAGCCCCGGCAGTTTTTTCTTGATGAATTCCTCCGATTCGGCGATCGCTTCTCCACAGGTGAAGTAGTAGAGGGCGCAGTTGATGATCACATTGCTGAAGCCGGCGTCGTTGCCGCCGATCGTGATCGTGACGAGGCTGGTGCTGGCATTCAGCGTGCCGAGCTGTTTTTCGTTCACTTCCGTGGTGGTCGCCCCGCTGCACGCCTGGAAGCTCAGCGTGTAGCCCTTGGCGGCCGCGATCTTCGGCCCGTAGGCGTCCGGGCTGCGGTCGCATTCGCCCGATTCTTCGTAGAAGACGCGGGTGCCCACTCCGGAGGAGTAGGAGTCCCCAAGCGCCACGTACTGCGGCAGCGCGGCGGCCGATGCCGCCGGTACGAGCACCCCGACGACTACCGCCACCAGACCGAGTATGCGGTTTTTGTTTCCCATGTTCCCTTCTCCTTCCTCTTTATGTCGCCCGGCGCCGGCTCTGCGATCATTAGAACCGTCCTTTTCTCCAGGCACTTGTGGAGGAAACCTAACCCTCTCGACCCGCCCCGTCAAGGCCACCCTCACGGCCGCGCACGGGACGCCTAATCGCCTATCGCCTACCCCACAGGAAATGCGACCCCGCCTCGTCGAGACTTCTACCGCATCGAGCCCATCGCCTTCATGGCATGCATCGAACCTGAGGTGCCGGGCACGACGAACCCCGGCACGTCGCCAGGCACGGCGAGAATCGCGACCGCGAGCACAACCAGGAGGCCGGCTGTCGCCAGCTTGGCGGCGGGTCCCCATGGCCCGACCTTTTCGAGCGCCACGAGCCCCGCGATCAGCGCCATCCAGGTGAGGCTCATGACGCCAAGCGCGAATAGCGCGACCATCAGAGCCCACGAGCATCCCAGGCACCATCCGCCGCTGCGCAGGCCCGTTGAGAAGGCCCCCCACCGGCTCTCGCGCCACCTCGCGCGCAGGAATCGCAGTGGGCTTCGGCACCTCAGCAAGAAAGCGCGCTTGTACGGCGTCAGCTGGTAGAGCGCGGCCGCCACCAGCACACCCGCTGCCAACAGGCGTCCGCCGCCGTGCCACGCCAGGGCGTTCGCGAACAGGCTCTTGCCGAGCTCGAACAGGCCATAAGCCACAACTCCCGCGGCGCTCCACACAAGCAGGTAGCCGCTGACGAACAGCAGCACCCGGCTAGGCTTACGCCGCACCAACGCCGCGAAAACGGCGGCTGTCGGCGCGAGCGACGGCAGCATCATCGCGGCCATCATCACCGCCCACACGCCCGTGAACCAGCCGAGCGTGCCGAGGTCGGTCCCCGGCCCCGCATCCATTCCCGCCATCCGGTCAACCGTCCACCACCACGCCAGACCCGCCGCGGCGAGCAACGCCGCGACCATCCCAAGCTCGGTGCGCATCGCCATCAGCGGGGCGGTGAGCTTGCCTTCCTCGGAAGCCGCGCGCGGCATCGTCTCAGCGCTCACAACAATCACCCTTTCCTTGCTTGTTCATGGTTTCACTGGCTAGCGTATTCGTCGCAGCGCCGCAGCTTCGCGTGACACGACCTGTGCGAGGATCGCAGCCCACGCCAGCAGCAACGTCCGGCGGCGCACCACGTCGGGCAGAGGCGGCCACCCTGCCGGTCGTAGCCAAAGCGCGACGTTGCGTAGCACGGTCCTCCTTGGACACTAACCCATGCGCTTTGTCCGCACTGCCGACCGGCATTCACGTGCGAGCCCGGTTCGGCCTCTTCCTGGGTCCTAATGTCGATGGGCGTGTCCGCGTACCGTGCGCCAGCTCTCGCGGGTGATGCGCAGGATCACGGCGGTCATGCCAAGGCCGATGATGGGATCGAGGATCGGGGCGCCAGCGGCTATCGCGATGGCGCTGGCGATGACCGCGAGCGAGACGTATGCGTCGGCGCGGGCATGATTGCCGTCTGCGATCAGCGCAGGGCTTTGCAGCCGGTGCCCGGCGCGGCTGCGTACCAGCGCCGCGAACCAGTTGCCGGCGAACCCGATCGCTCCAGCGAGCACGAGGGCGAGCAGGTGGCCGGGTGTGGATGGGTGCAGCAGCCGCAGGATCGACTCGTAGGCCGCGACGCATGCGGATATGAAGATGGCCGCCACGACCGCCAGGCCGGCCAGGCGCTCGGCGCGAGGGGAGCGCAGCGCGAACGCGATGCCGAGGGGGATCGCGGTCAGCGCGTCCCCGCCGTTGTGGATCAGGTCGGCCAGCAGCGCCAAACTGCCGCTGAGCGCGAACACAACCGCCTGCACCACGGCCGTGACGGTGAGGATCGCGAGCGCCAGCACGACGGCCCGGATGCCCTCGCGGGAGCGCTTGATGCTCTCGTCCACGAGGCCGTGAGAGTGACCGTGCTCGTGACGATGGTCGTGGAGGCCCTCATCGCGGTGGTGGTGCTCGTGCGGCCCGGTGTGCGGGTGGGCGTGACGTACGGTGCCGTGACGGTGCAGATTGCCCTCGAGGAGCTCATAGGTGGCGGAGGGCACGGTGGAAGTGTGCCAGCGCGAGCGTCCTGTTCCGGTCTTGAGCGAGCGGCGAGCGGCGAGTAATCTTCGGTGCGTGCCTGCGAGCGGCGAGTAATCTTCGGTGCGTGCCTGGTTGACGTTGACCACTCCCCTACGCGGCCTATCCTCGTCCGCCTCCCTGACGGTGTATTACCCGCTGCCCGCACCCCGCGGCTAGCACCCGGCGACACCGGCGATCGCGAGACCCAGGAGGGCGATTGGTACGACGGTCACGACTATATTGGCGAGGCAATCGACTGCCTCGTGCTCGATGACAAAGGTGTCGTCGCCCGCAGATTACTGCGACACGGCCATCTCCAAACAGGCCCGCGCCTGCCGACCTTTACGGCGGACAGACGCGGAAGGGCCTAGGCAGCTTGGACGTTGACGGCCTTGGGGCCTTTCTCGCCAGCCTCCGACTCGTATGTGACCTTAGCGCCCTCGGCGAGTGAGCGATAGCCCTCACCGACGATCGAGCTGTGATGAACGAACAGGTCCTTGGACTGGTCGTCGGGCGTTATGAACCCGAATCCCTTGTCGTCGCTAAACCACTTGACGGTTCCACTAGCCATTGCATTCCTCCGACGTTGATAGTGCTGCGAACGCGGAAATGCTTTGAGCAAGGCTACGAGCGCTGGCACTGCGATGCTGGGCGTATCGCCCAACCTGATGCGTCAACAGTAGCAGCTCAACTTAAGATCGGCACATGTGCGCAGCCGGTCGGGGTTTGCGACCCCGCCTGGCAGCACAAGCGAATCGTAGCTGTCATGGTCGGCGTCCTCGAGGGGTCTCATGGACGGGTATGTCGAGTTCTGCTCACGGCTGGTCTCGGTACTCGCGCAAAAACCCCTCGAACAGGCGGCGGTGGCCTTCCTCGTCGTGGAGGATCGCGATCACCATGTCGTTGGTCACCGGATCCGACTTCTCGGTGGCATCGATGATCTGGTTGTAGTAGTCGATCGCGCCCGTCTCGGCCTCGATCACGCCCTTGATGACGTGCACGATGTCGGTCTGGCGCTCGGGCGGCTGCAGGTAGGCCTGTTCGGCTCGGAAGTCCATCGAGCCGGGCACGATCCCGTAGAGCTCCTTGATGCGTTTGGCGAACTGGGTGGCGTGCCCGAGCTCCTCCTGAATGTCCTCGTTCAGGGACTTGATGATCTCCTGTGCGCGCACCCCATCTGGGTTCACGGAGTTGGCCAGGTAGCTCATCACGGTCTCGATCTCCATCCAGTACGCCTTGGTGAGCAGCTCGACGATGCGCCCGCGCTCCTCGCGGGCACTCTCAGCGAGAATCCCTGTGCTGCTTTGGACTGCTGACATGGCGGCTCCCTTCGCAGACGGTTTCTGGTCATCGCTTACCCCGCGATGGCCGGATGTAACCGGCCAGCTCACCGGAAGGGCTACCGTGCCGCGGATGGCCGGCGCGAGCTGACGGCCGAGGAGATGAACGCCTATCTGAGCGCAAGGCGGGTGGCCCGTTCACGCCAAGGACTTCCGCACTTAGAACGCGACGGTGCTCGCCGCAGTCTGTCATGCGCCCCTTCTCCGGGGGCAGGTCTCCGCTTAACCTGGATCCACCGATAACGGGCTGAGCATCCGGTGTCGGTGACCGAGCCAGAGGCAATTGACCGAGCATCCGTAGGGTGACCCCTCGGAGCGAGGGCGATTGACTCTGGCGAAGCGTCATCCGGCGGCGGTGCGACCCCGGGATCGGTGGATCCAGGCTTAGCCTACGGCTCTAGGGCGTGATAATGACTCGGCCGAACGCCTTGCGGCTCTCGGCGTATTCGTGCGCCGCGGCGGCATCCGAGAGCGGGAACGAGCGATCGATCTCCACCCGCAGCTCGCCGCTTGCGACGCGCTGCAGCATGTCGCCGATCATGGGATGAACGCGGGCGTACTCCGACAGGATCGCGCCGCCGAGAAAGACGCCGTGCAGCGCGTTGTTGCGCGTCCAGAGCGACCGCGCCTCGACCTGCGAGCCCGCACGGGCGGCCAACCCGACGCTGACGAGCGTTCCCCGGTACGCGAGCACGCCGATGCTGTCGATGAGGTTCTGGCCTCCGATCGAGTCGAGTACGACCTCCGCACCGCGCGCGTCGGTCAGCTGGTTGGCGCGCTCGACGAAGCTCTCGGTCGCATAGTTGATCGAGTGGTCGAGTCCGAACGCCTTCAGCCGTTCCAGCTTCTCGTCGCTGGAGGCGGTCGCGATCACGGTCGCGCCGGTGCGCTTGGCGAGCTGGATCGCGGCCATGCCGACGCCGCCGGCGCCAGCGTGGATCAGAGCGGTCTGACCTGCGGCGAGGTTGCCGGCGGTGAATAGGCACTCGTACGCAGTACCGAACGCAACCGGCACGCACGCCGCGCGGTCCGCGTCAAGCCCGGCGGGGATCGGCCAAGTCATCGCCGCGGGGACCGCTCGCCTGGCGGCGTGCGAGCCCGCTGCGTTCAAGGCGACCACCCGATCACCCACCGCACGTCCCTCGACCCCGGCGGCGACCTCGCTGACAGTGCCGGCGCTCAGATAGCCGACGATATGTGGGACCGCGGGCAGATCCCCGGCCGCGCGAGCGAGCAGATCGCCTCCCTCGATGCTGATCGCTTCGGCGTCAATGACGACACAGCCGTCCGGGCATTCAGGATCGGGCACCTCCTCGTAGCGAAGCACCTCCGGCCCGCCGTTCTCGTAGATCACCGCTGCCTTCATCTGCGCCATCCTCTCCCATCGACACTGCGCCCTCAGACCTCATGTTCGGGTCTCCAGCCACGCACGGTAGCGGTGGAGCGCCCGCCGTTGCACGCAGCGGTCGCCGAAGCCATCGAACAGCAGCGAACACGGGCAAACGGCAGTTCCGCTAAAGGTTTCTGGCGCTCGCGCCGTCGCGTAGCGCCGCGACCACGCGGGCGGGCGCTTCGAGAGCGGGCCAGTGCCCGACGTCCGCCAGCGCGGTGAACGGCGCAGCGGGTAGCCGTGCGCGGATGCGCTCGGCCATGTGGGCGCCGGAGATCGGGTCGAGCATTCCCCACACGAAGGCAAGCGGCACGTCGGTCTGCTCGAGCGCAGCCACCCAGCGGTCGGCGTGGATGGTGCGGTCGTTCATGTAGCGGATCACGCGGTGGATGACCAGCTGACCGTCTTCCCGAGCCATCGCCCGCCAGATGTCAGACCCGGCGGCGGCCACGTCGAAGCCCTCGGCGAAAGTGGGCTTCAGCCCCTCGATCCACAGCTCCTCGGTGATCTGCGCGCCGATCTGGGGCCCCAGCTCCGGGTCCAGCAGCGCCAGCTGACCGGGCTGGGGACGGTAAACGTCTGGGTAGAGCCCGCCGTTGAGCATGTCCACCTCGACCAACTCGACCCCCAACGCGCCTCGCGAGCAGCTCCTGGGCGACCGACACGGCGTAGTCGTGGGCCACGAGGATCGTGGCTGTGACCTTCTCGCGCGCCCAGACGGCTTCGAGGAGGTCAGCCTGCTCATGGATCGAGTAGTCGTGGTCGGCCGGCTTCTGCGAGGCGCCGAACCCAAGGAAGTCGAACAGCACCAGCGAGTTGCGCTCGGCCAGCTCTGGAAGCACCGCGGCCCAATCGTGCGAGGAGCTTGGGAACCCGTGCAGCAGAGTCATCGTCGGGCCGCTTCCGGCCCGCCGCAGAAAGATCTGCCGCACCGTCCCGCCGAGGTCGACCTCCACGCGTTTCCCCGCCGACCACCAAGCGTCGATCCCTTCCACTGGCCGAATTATCACAGCCCCTGCCACCCGAGGCTGCCAGCGGACCCGATTGACCCCACGACCCCCGTCACGGTCGGCGGGGCACACGAGCCAAGGGTCGCGCTCTCAGCCAGGGGCGGAGCCATCACGCTCCCATACGAGCAAGTAGTTGGTGCGGTCGCGTACTGGACGTGCGAAGTCCCCCTCGTAGAACGCTCGCCAAGCATCCCGCCCTGGGTAGGAGTGCTCGATCCACCCCCAGCGTCCGGAGGTGCTCGTCCGAGGCATTGTGGAGGTAGTCGATCCGAAAGCCGACCTCGGCTAGTCGCATCTCCCTCACGATGAGTCGAGCGGTCACGGCCGAGACGCCTACTGGTGTTTGATCCGATGGATGGCTCGGCTCATCTGAGTGAGGTTTACCCCGCATCGGCGACGAGCAGCCGTGCGCCGAGGTCGATGCTTTCAAGGTCGAGCAGCTCAGCATTACGCTCTGCCCACGCCCCGTTGTCGAGGTCTTTGGCCAGCGCAGTGACTGCCCGACGCTCAGCCAGCTCGCCTACCCGCGCCCAAACCGAGCATCCGCGGCGGACAGGCTCCTGTAGGTACGCCTCGGGCCGGCGCCAGTAGGCGTGAAAGAAGCCGTCCACCACGTCGAACGGGATCGGGACGGGCTCCATGCGCGCTTTGATCGCCGCCGCGCGTTCGCGGAGGGTAGGACCCCCTACCGTCAGGGCGTGATACTCGGGCAGGTAGTCGCGGACGAGCCAGAAACGTTCAATCTCCGCGTCGTCCCACTGAAAGACGACCACCCGCCGGGCGACGCGGAGCATCTCCCGTAGCCCGGCAATCGGGTCGCGCCAGTGGTGGTCGGAGAGCACGGCCAACGCCGCGTCAAAGGAGTGGTCGGGCAACGGCAGCGCTTCTGCGCAAGCGTCAATGCAGGGTGCAGCGCCGGGTGGACGCTGGGAGCGCATCACACGCGAAGGCTCGACCGCTAGGACATCACGATCGGGCGGCTCGTAGGAGCCCGTGCCAGCACCAACGTTCAACACACTTCTGGCGTCGCCGAGCGCAGCAAAGATGCGCTCGGCGATTCGCGGCTCGGTGCGGCGTGCGTGGGTGTACCCGAGGCCGATCTGCTCGTAAGACGCGGAACTCGACGGAGGCTGCACGCTCACGGAAGCGGCATTGTCGCAGAGCACTGGACCCGACGCCCCCTGGCCTCAATCGCGGCGGCGCGTCAGCCGACAAGACGACAGAGGCCTGCAACGGATTTGCAACGGAGGGTCCGCGTCCGCTCGACTTTGGAGCGCTTTGGTCTGTCGGGCATGGTCGAGATGACGTTCTCCTGGCTGTTGCGTTGGCGGCGCCTGGTTCGCGACTACAGCGACTGGCCGAGACCCATGAAGCGATGGTCCACTGGGCGATGATCGGCCTCATGCTCAACCGCCTCGCACCACCCGGACCCAAACCCTGGGCCACCAAGAAGCGGACGAAGGCGCCCGAGCAGCGCGCTTGCCGCGCAGGGTTCGCAACTCCGCAGGCGACCACGGTTTGAAACCGGTTGTGCGGCGTCTCTGTGTGCTCCTTGCGTTTCCGGTCCTCTGCGTGGGTTTCTTGGCGGCAGGGTCTCTGGGCGCCGGCGCAAAGGCCGCCTGCATTACTGCTCCGGCCAGGATCGGAAGGCTTGCACTCCCCAACGGACACACGATCAGCGTAAGCGTCGGAGAGTTTGTTTATGTGGAGCTTGTAGCGCCCGAGAAGTACTCTTCGCCCTTTCCGTGGCTGACGCCCGCCTCGTCCAACTCCCACGTCCTCAAGCGGGTGCCCCTCTGCACTACGACGAAGCTTCGCCCCAGCACGCTGTCGCTAGGCATCAGCGCCTTCAGGGCGCTGCGCGCCGGTACGGCAAGCATCACTGCGCCGCTTGCACCCGCGTGGCGTGCGCTGAAGCAGTCCCGGCGGCGAGGACTGCGCGCGTACCACGCCGTAGTGCACATCCGGTGACCCAGCTGGCGTGGCCTCCAAGCCGGTGGCTTGCGCTCCGCTGCTGGCGTGTAGGGAACGTGGGTCGCTCCGCTGCTGGCGTGTAGGGAACGTGGGTAGTAGGAAAGCCATGACAGTCCGTACGAGGGGCTCTTTGGCTTTGCTTGCGGTGCTTGGCATCGCCGCAGCAGCGGCTTGCACTGCCAGCGCGGGTGCAAGTGCGGCGGCCCACGGCGCATCTAAGCGCCATCCGCGCATCTATGTCGCCAACAAGGACTGTCGCGGGCACACCTTCCGCCCGGCCAGCATCACCCTCGCTTGCGGCGATGGCAACCTTTACGTCAGCGAAGTCGATTACTTCAACGACCGCTCAGAAGGCTATGGGTCAGCACAGGCGGGTGCGTCGGTCACGATCCACGAGAACGACTGCAAGCCGGACTGCGCCGCGGGCAAGTTCATCGTCGAAAAGGGCGCGCTCACGCTGAAACGCATCGTTGGCTGCGCCGACGGACTGCTGTACTACTCGCGCGCCTTGTACGCGTTCCCCGGCGGCGAGAACGAAGTCGACATCCAACCCTTCGAGGGCTGCTCGCCGGTGCACCATGTGCACGCCGCGGCCATTCGCGCCAACGCTCCTGATGTGCCTGCCGAACCATCGGCCTCGCCGAGTGCGCGCGCGCTGATCGCAGCTCGCTCCGTGCAGAGCGCCTTGAAGGCGGCGGCGCTGCCCAAGGGGGCCACTCGCCTGAGGAGGGTGCCGGCTGGGCAGGCCAAGCTGCTGGGCTCGATCCGCACGCCCGCCGCGTCGCTGGGCACCGAAGAACGCGCCAAACTGGTGGCGCGCAGCTCCGTCTGGGTGACCTCTGCGCAGCCCAGCAGGGTCTTTGCGTATGTCGCCGCGCATCTACCCGCCGGGACGCGCGAGGTGTCCTCCACGAGCGGCGACTCGTCGTTCACGCCGCCCCACGGCCACGAATCGCTGCCTGAAATCGAGAAGCGCGAATCGGTGAACTTCTGGGGCGAGGAATTCCGTCTGCCAAGGGGGAGCCGCGCGCTGCGGCTGCGTGCGCTCGGCGTCTACATTGCGCGCCGCGGCGCGCGCGCCGACAGGTTCATCGTGCGGGCTACCGCCGCCGCCTCGTGGGAGCGCGCGCGTCCCAGCTACTCGCTGCTCGGCGCAAACGTCGGCGCGGTCACGATCACGGTCACCGATCGGGCCTCCCGCAAGAGTGAACCGCCGCCGGTGATAATCCGCAAGCCAACGCTCGTGCGCACGATCGTGCAGGACGTCAACGAACTGCCCGTCGAAGAATCAGCCGGTCGCGCCGTAAGCTGCCCCGCGCAGGGAATCGCCCGAACCTCGCAACTTCTGTCGCTGAGCTTCAGCGAAGGAGAACATGGCCCGCTGCTTGCCACCTTCACGGACAACCCCGAGGGGTGCGTCCCTGAATCGTCGATCGCGCTGCCCGGAAAGCCTCCCGTCGCGCTCTCCGAAGCAGAAGGGCTCGTACACGAGATCGAAAGGATCAGCGCCATCCGCCTACGCTGAGCTCTACACTGCGCGCTCGCGAGCGGAACCTATCGACCACGATGGCGCGCCCAGATCCGAGCCATTTGTCAATCTGACCCGTCCTTCAAAGTTCGGGGCGCTTATGATCTTCCGGTCTTACGAGCCGGCGCTCGAGTACACCCCGACCCAAGCGAAGAGGCTCGTCGTGGCACCCATGGTGCGCAGCATGTTCGGGTGCGTTTCAGGGTCAGCAATTGGCCCGTCCCACCAACTCGAGAGCCAGAGTCCGTGCCCCTTGCCGGCGTTCGTGGCCGCAGCCGCCGCGTTGACCTCCGCGAGCCTCAACCAGTAGGGCTCGCCCGTTGCCTGCCCGTAGGCCATCATCCACTGCATAAAGATCGCGTCGTACTCAGGCCCGTAGTTGTATTCGTAGCCATATTCGTCGACGTGCTGCTCGGCGAGCGTGGCCGCCACTCGCCCCGCCTGAACGCAGTAGCCTTCTCCCTCCCCGTCCTGACACAGTAGGTACTGCGCGTAGATCAGGGGAGCCTGCACATAGTCGTTCACCGATTCCGGCTGGTTGGGCTTCTCGAGGTAGAACTGGCGTTCGTCGTGGTTGTCGTTGGCGTTTGCCCAATCGGCATACATCTTCACGTCTTCCAGCTGCCAGCGTTCGTGGTCTTCGCTGTAGAGCAGAATGCCCAAAAGACTGTCGGACGCGAGAGCGGGTCCTGAGTGGTAGGGATGGCTGGTATTCCACCACATTCCCCCGCCGTCCTTGTCCCAGCCGCGGGTGGCGATGAAGTGAAACGCGCGCTGGGCGTCAAAGAGCCAACGGCGCTCGTGGGTGGCCTTGTAGGCGTTGAAGAACGCGAGCCCCTCCCAGCCGTTATCGTCGAAGAACGCCTGAACATTTCCTGCACGGTCTCCCGGGTAAGGGGCGTAGCCGCCAAGCGCACCGTCCCAGTAGCGCTCGTTCGCACGCGCGAAACGGTCTACGAGCGCTTGGTGCGCCGATGACGGCGAGGCCGTCTTGAGCGCGTCAGCGGTCTCGAATAGCGGCACCTCACCCCAAATAGTGACAAGTGGATAGGGACCATGGGTGCAGCGGAGGTATTCGCAGTACCAGGCGCCATGGCGCCAGTGCGAAGCCTGACTAACCCCAGCTTCGGCGAGCTGCTGGTAGGCGAGCAAACGCGGAGGCGGAAGTTCGACAGACGGTTGGCGCCACGGGGTCAGCGGCTGGAAGCCCCCAAGCCCGGTGTCGCTCGCGAGTGCCACTGACGCCACAGGCGCAGCCGCCGAAGACACACGTTCGGCGCTCCCGTTCGCTCCCGCCGCCAGCGCCCCGCAGGCAAAGGTTAGCCCGGCCACGGCGAACGTCACGGCAGCTGCTGTGACGACCCCACAGGCCGATTTGTGTACTGGCAGCTTACTCACCGTCTACCTCCCGACTCCCCTGTTGGGAGTCATGACGCCTTGGCCAAGTGACGCAGCCTACCAGTGCGGCCAAACTACGGAGCACCGGGCTATAGGAGCGGGACCACGTTGTTGACCCTGCGGTCCATGGTACAGGTGGTCCTGATCCTGCACGATGGACTGACTCAATCAAGCGACGGGGACGTGCTGAGCCTCCGGGTGCCCGACGACGACCGCCAAGCGAGAGTGCTCCCTTCCATCGAAAGCAGGCGCCGCGACGGTCAAGCCCGACGCTGTCGGTCAGGACGAAGACCGGGACTGACGTGCGATCCCGGGAGCGCTTGCACGTTGCCGGCGCAAGCGGGCGTGTGCCGGGCTGCGGTCGGTGTTACTCGGAGGTAGTGAATATCTCAGAGACCTTCGGCAAGTCGAACTGCGCGAGCGCTTGATCGAGCCAGTCTGGCTCGGAGGCGTATAGATCACGCCACACACGCGCATAGCCTCTCGTCTCTGGGTCCGGGTGCAGCGGGACGGCGGCGGCTCCCCCACGGCGACCTCCAGCAACGCGAACTGCCAGTCGCCATCGGGACGGCTGGCGGCGACGCGCACCCAGGCGCACGGCTGCGCGGCCAGATAATCACCGAGCACGCTGAGTGGGTGTCGGTCCACGAGCGTGAAGTCTGGCGAGGGCCGCGGCTAGATCTCGCCCGGTTAGGGCATACATTGGTGGGCATGGAGAACCTCGAGCCGACCAACAACTGCGCGGAGCGGGCGCTCCGCAGCCCAGTCATCATGCGCAAGCTCTCCCACGGCACCCAGTCCAAGGACGGCGAGCGATTCATCGAGCGCGCCCTCTCCGCCTCAGTCACCAGCCGCCTGCAAGAACGCTCCCTATTTGCCTACATACGCCAGCTACTCACCGCCCACGCCCACGGCGACCCACTCCCAACCCTGACCACCCACAACTGAATGCCTACCAAAAACCAAAAACCCCCGATTTCCGGGGGTTTTTGATCGGGGCGCCGAGATTCGAACTCGGGACCTCACCGACCCGAACGGTGCGCGCTACCAGGCTGCGCCACGCCCCGGCGCAGGCCCCAGTATCCCACACCGCGCGCCTCAACCGGGCTCCGGCGCCGCGCCCACGCCCCCGCAAGCCGCCCGCCCGGCCCATGGCCGCCTCTCCTGCGCATCCCGCGCCTCCAGCCCACTATCCTCCCCCCGTGCCCACCCGGCTGCGGGACATCGTGACGGAGCTCGACCGCCTGCTGGAACCCGCGCGCTTTGCGGACTACGGGCCCAACGGGCTGCAGGTACCAGGCGCGGAGGAGGTGACCACGGTTGCCACGGGCGTGAGTGCCCAGCTGGAGTTGTTCGAGCGCGCCCGCGCGGAGGGAGCCGAGCTGGTGGTAGCCCACCACGGGCTCTTCTGGGGCTCGGGCCCGGGACCGATCGACGCCGCGCTGGCACGGCGGCTGCGGGTGCTGTTCGCCGCCGACATCTCGCTGGCGGCCTACCACCTGCCGCTCGACGCCCACCCCGAGGTCGGGAACAACGCGCTGCTCGCATGCGCGCTGCAGGCCGAGCCGCTAGCGCCGTTCGCGCCCCACCGTGGCACACCGATCGGGTGCCTCGCGCGGTTCCCCGGTGCGGGCCTACCAATCACGGAGCTCCTGACCCGCGTCGAGCGGGTCACGGCGCGCGCGCCGCTCGCGTTCGACTGCGGCCCCCCGCTGGTGAGGCGGCTGGGGATCGTCAGCGGCGGCGGCGCCGACCACCTCGCGGACGCGATCGCCGCCGGCGCCGACGCCTTTCTCACCGGCGAACCGGCCGAGCGCGTGATGGCTCAGGCGCGCGAGGCAGGGGTGCACTTCATCGCCGCCGGCCACTACGCGACCGAGACGTTCGGGGTGCGACGCCTGGGGGAGCACCTGAGCGAGCGCTTCGGGGTGCGTCATGTCTTCGTGGACATCCCCAACCCTGTGTGAGCGACCCCGCGCTCGACGCCGCGTTGAGGCACTTTCGCGCCCGCGCGCGCCTGTGTTCACCGGCCATCGAAACCCCCGCGGAATCCGGGCTTGCCAACGTCCGCCGGCGGCGCTATATGTACACGTAGTCCTCTCCCTCCCCCCAACCAAGGAGATGCCGATGGCCAACCATCTGACGCCCACTGAGCTTGCCCGTGAGGCCGGGCTGGGACGCAAGGAGGTCCTCTCCAAATGTATGGAGCTGGGGGTTCCGATCTTCAAGGGCCGGATCGACAAGAGCCTGTTCCTCGCCAGCCTGCGCCAGGGCGCCTCGCCGACGCAGCGCCCCGTGGCGCTGAAGGGCTGAGTCCACTCGCGGAGCACCTCATCAACCTTCGCACGCAGGCGACCCCTACACGGTTCCGATCGCTGCCCGGCCCCGTCGTCGCCATGCCCGGCCGGTCCCGTCGTGCCCGGCTGCGGTCGTCGCCCTGCCCGGCTGGTCCTCGTCGTGCCCGCCCGATCGTCGCCCGCGTCATCCCTGCCCGAGCCCCGCAAACCCAGCCGCGGTGAACCGCCCCAGGGCTCGGCCGAGAGCCTCGGGCGTCCACCGATCCGGCGAGGCGAGCATCATCCGCAAGCCCGCGTCACCGACGCCCGCGAGCGTTTGCGCCGCGAACTGAGCGCTTCCGTCGAGGTGCAGTGCGGGGATCCGCCCCTCCAACCAACGACGCGCCATCTCGGTGAGCTGCGCCACCAAGTGCTCGCGTCCACGCCGCAGGCGCGCGTCGATCAACGCGTCGGCATCCCCTCCGCCGAGTAGGGCGACGCGATAGGTCTCCGGCGTATCGCTGACAGCCTGGAGCATCGCGGTGAACCCGGCCACCAGCATGGCCTCCAGGTCCCCGGGCTCAGCGCCCGTCGCAAACGCGGCGCCGAACTGCGCGAACATGCGCTGCTCCTCGCGGTCGAGCAGAGCCCCGAACAGCTCTGCCTTGCTGGCAAAGCACGCGTAGACCACCGGCTTGGTCACGCCGGCGGCACGGGCAATCGCGTCCATCGAGGTCGCCTTGTAGCCACGCTCGAGGAACAGCCCGAACGCCACGTCCAAGATCAGAGGCCGCCGGCGTTCGGGGCCAAGGTGCATGGCGCGAGCGCGCGGGGCCGCCGTTGGGGTGCTTGCAGACATCTTCCTACTCTGGTAGATTTTTCCTACTTGGGTATTTTAGCTAGTGAGCGACTGACGCGGGAGGCGTTCGACCTCGACATGGACGCGTGCGCCAACGCGGTGGTGTTTGACGATGACTCACACGCGTGCACCAGTACGATGGCACTTGACGACCGCGCACACGAGTGCACCGGCACGATGGCGCTTGACGACTGCGCACACGCGTGCACCAGCACGATGCCTGACGACGACCCACCCGGGCGCGCCAACGCGGCGGAGTTTGCGTCACCCCCCCTCTCCGCGCCCGTGCCGATCGTCATTCGGCCATTGTCGCTCGCCAACCATCGCATGCTCCGAGGTCGGGGGCATCCGCAACAAATAGCCCCCCCGAAGCAATATCCTCTCCTACCGGAAGGGTCATCCAATCCGTCGGAGGAGAGCGCCATGGAGGCAGGTACCGCAGAGCAGGCCGCAACGGGGTCGACGGTCGAGCACGATCCGCGGCCGCTTTCGGCGCCGGCCTCGGCGGGGAGCACGATCGCCGAGCTCCTTCCCCGTGCCGTCGCCTCGTTCGGCGAGCACGTGGCGATCCGTCACAAGCAGGATGGTGCCTGGCTGGACGTCACCTACGCCGAGCTCGGCGAGATCGTGCGGGAGATCGCGCTCGGCCTGATCGACCTCGGCATTCAGCCGGGCGAGCGGGTGTGCATTCTTGCGGGGACGCGCCCAGAGTGGACGTACGCAGATCTGGCGATCACCGCCGCCGGCGCGGTGGTCGTGCCGATCTACCAAACCAACTCTCCCGAGGAGTGCCACTGGGTGATCTCCGACTCCGGCGCCTGCGCGGTGGTGTGCGAGAACGCCGAGCAGCTCGCCAAGGTCGCCGCCGTGCGCGAGCGCCTGCCAAAACTGCGCACTGTGATCGCGATCGACCCGGATGACTCCGCTGAGGCGATCCCGCTGGCGGAGGTGCGTGCCCGTGGCCGCGCACGCGCGGACAGTGGCGGTACGGATGGCCCAGGGCAGCACCCGGGTGTCGATGGCCACGGGACCACCGACAGCGACGCAGGGGAGCTCGAGCGCCGCCGCGCCGCACTCACGCCCGAGGACCCCTACACCTTCATCTACACCTCGGGCACAACGGGACCGCCAAAGGGGTGTGTGCTCACCCACGGCAACTACTGCTCCGTGGTTGACATGGTGCGGGAGATCGGGCAGATCCACGACGACGAGATCGCCTACCTGTTCCTGCCCCTCGCCCACGCGTTCGCGCTGCTGATCCTGCTGGGTGCAATCGATCGCGGCACGACGATCGCCTACTTCGGGGGTGACGTCAAGCAGATCGTCGGCGAGCTGCAGGAGGTCAAACCGACCTTCCTGCCCTCGGTGCCAAGGATCTTCGAGAAGATCTACACGCTCGCCCACGGTGCGATCGAGGCGCAGCCGCCGGAGGAGCGCGCAAAGACTGAGGCAGCGCTGAAGCTGGGGGTGCAGGTGCGCGACATGATGGCCCGCGAAGAGGAGATCCCCGAGGAGCTGCGCGCGCCGTTCGAGGAAGCCGACGAGGCTCTCTTCAAAAACGTGCGTGCGATCTTCGGTGGGCGCATGCGCCAGGCCGCCACCGGCGCCGCCCCAATCGCACGCGAGATCCTCGAGTTCTTTTGGGCCTGTGGGGTGCCGGTGCTGGAGGGGTATGGGATGACCGAGACGTCCACGATCGCCACCGCCTCCACGATCGAGGACCACCGCTTCGGCACGGTCGGCCGCGCGCTGCCGGGCGTACAGCTGCGGATCGCCGACGACGGCGAGATCCTGATCAAGGGCGAGAACATCTTCCAGGGCTACCACCACAACGCCGATGCCTCGTTCGGCGCCGTGGAGGACGGCTGGCTGCACACCGGCGACCTCGGCTCGCTCGACGAGGACGGCTACCTCTCGATCACCGGGCGCAAGAAGGACATCATCATCACCGCCGGCGGCAAGAACCTGACGCCTGCCAACATCGAGAACGACCTCAAGCAGTGCCGCTGGATCTCCCAGGCGGTGATGCACGGCGACAGGCGCCCCTACCCGGTGGTGCTGATCACACTCGACGAGGAGGAGATCGCCGGCTACGCGCGCGAGCACAACCTGCCGCAGGAGCCGGCGCTACTGGCCCGCGAGCCCGCGATCCGCGAGCTGATCGCGGGCGAAGTCGAGCGCGTGAACGCCAAGTACGCCAACGTCGAGCAGGTCAAGCAGTTCGCGATCCTCGAGTCCGATCTCTCGCAGGCCGGCGGCGAGCTGACACCGACGCTGAAGGTGAAGCGCAACGTCGTTGAAGAAAAGTACGCCGATATTCTCGATTCGTTGTACGCAGGCCGATAGGCTGTAGACAGATGCGCAGCGATCCCAGCGACACAGGCGGCCTGTTCGTAGGCAGGCGGCCCGGCACGGCCCCGGTCCATTACCGCGGGAGACCCGAGCGCGGCAGCGAGTCGCGCCAGCGCGTCGACCGGCGCCTCGCCGACGCGATGCTGGCGATGATGACGCTGCTCAGCCTCTCCTGCTGGGGGCCGATCCCGGTCGCCTGCCTGTGGATCGGCGCGCAGGTCAACTACCAGTCCGGCAGCGTCAGCCTCGGCATCCTGGCGGCGTTCGTGGGGCTGTTCACGCTGCTGTTCGGGGCGCTGAAGATCATGCGCAACCTCGACGAGGCGTGGATCCTCGTGCGACGCGCCGCCGGCATCGACCAGCGCAGCGGGGCGCTCGGGCGCGTGTTCGCGATCACCGCCGCGATCTGCGGGACGGCGTTCGCGATCTGGTTCGTGCTGTTCAACGGCACCGGCAACATGGTCACCCCCTCCGGCGGCGGCCTCTGAGTCGGGGACCCGCCGGTGGACCCTCGCGCCAATCGCCGGAAGAACCCCTAGCCGCACGCCGCCGTCATGGGACTGATCGACTACTACCGTCAGTTCGAAGGTGTCCCCGAGGAGGAGGTCAACCGCGGGCTGCGCGAGGAGGCGGCCGAGCGCCGGCGCAAAGCGCTCGCGCGCGTCACCACGCTCGATCTCTCGCAGACGACGTGGCCGGACCTGCCGCACGCGAACATCGTCAACGCGCTCACGTTCACCGCGCGCGCGGGGATGCAGCGCTACCCCCACCTGCGCGGCTCGCGGCTGCGTAACGAGCTGGCCGAGCGCCACGACGTCCCCGCGGGGCGCCTGATCGTCGGCAACGGCGCCGCCCAGCTGCTGAGCGCCGCCACCCGCGCGCTGATGGAGCCCGGCCAGGAGCTGCTCACCTCGTGGCCCTCCTACCCGCTGTTCCCGATCATGGCGCGCCGCGCCCACGGCCGCGCGGTGCCGCTCGGCCGCGACGACGAGGCGCCGCTGGTGGACGCGCTGCTGGCGGCCGCCCCCAAGCACAACACGCGTGTGGTGGCGCTCGCCAGCCCCAACGACCCCACCGGGGAGCTGCTCGCCGCGGCGGAGCTCGAGCGCCTGCTGAAAGGCCTGCCCGAGGGGGTCGCAGTGCTGCTGGACGAGGCGCTCGTCGACTTCGCCGACGCCCAGCCGACCGACGCGTCGCTGAAGCTGTTGGAGGAGCATCCGCGGCTGCTGGTGTTCCGCAGCTTCTCCAAGGCGTGGGGGCTGGCGGGGCTGCGCGTGGGCTACGCGGTGGGAGGACCGGGCTCGGAGGAGCTGCTCGCGGAGCTCGAGCCCGACCTCGGCGTCAGCGAGCTCTCGCAGGCGGGCGCGCTGGAGGCGCTGCGCTCCGGCGCCAAGCCGCTCGAACGCCACGTGCAGAGCGTGTGCGAGGAGCGCCCGCGGCTGACCGCCGAGCTGCGCGGGCGCGGCTTCGAGGTGACCGACAGCCAGGCCAACTTCCTGTGGGTCGCCCACCCGAAGCTCGACGGCACAGAGCTGGCCACGCGGATGGAACGCGCGGGCGTACTGGTTGCCGCCGGCGCCGGGCTGGACGAGCCGCGTTACGTACGCATCGCGCTGCGCAACGTCGTCGCCACCGGCCGGGTGCTGAGCGCGGTCGACAAGGCGCTCGGCTGAAGCCCGCGGCCGCAGCCCCAATACCTGCCTGCCGGCCTCTGGCCGGGCCGCAAAATAAACACTTCGCCCGGGAGCAGGCGGCCGGGCCGTGACTCAGGCCGTGACTCAGGCGCCCGCCGACTCAGCCGGCTGGCTCTGGCGCAGCAGCGCGCCGGTGGTGCTCTCGAGGATCCGCCGCCATGCGCTGGAGTCGTGCTCGTGCTCCTCGGCGGCGGTTTCGGCTTCGAAGTGCGCGACGACGGTGCGCAGCCGCTCGGGGGATATGTCGATTCCGTGCCGCTTGGTGACTTCGCGGTAGTGCGGGTACTCCCCCGCGAGGTGGTGGGCGATCGACTGGAAGCCGTGCCGGGCGATCGCGATGCGCGAGGCGAAGTTCATGATCGACGTCTGGAACATCAGCTCGTCGCTGGCTTCGGGCTCGATCAGCACGATGTCCACTCCCGGGTAGCGTTCCTCCCAGCGGGTGGCCATCTCGTGCAGCCGCTGGTGGGCGAGCAGCTTGAACGCCTGGAAGCCGATCTGCGGGAAGCCCATGTCCGAGACGTGCCGCGGGCGGCGACCGCGCAGCGTGCGGATTTCGGTGGTGAAGTCGTTGACGAACGGCACCACGGGGTTGATCACGACCACGAGCTTGGCGCCGGCCTCGACGGCGATGTCGAGGTTGGTGGTGGAGATCAGCCCCCCGTCCACCAGCTCGCGGCCGTCGAGCCGCACGGGGGCATACACCATCGGCAGCGCCCCCGAGGCGCGCACGGCGGTGGAGATCGGTACCTCCTCGAAGCCCTCCGAGCCGAACACGACCCGCTCGCAGGTGTCGAGGTCGGTGGCAGTGATGAACAGCTCGCGGCCGCCGTGCAGCGTGCGGAAGTCGTCGGTGCGGCCCGGCTCGGAGAGCACCTTGTGCAGATAACCCTCGATACCGGCGCCGGTGTACAGCCCGGAGGGCAGCGCCCGGGCGAGCCCGAGCGCGAGATCCAGCACGGAGACCTGCCTCGGCTGAGATACGACCTGTCGCGCAAGCGAGGCGATGCGCAGCGGCAGCCGTACCCCCCCGCGCAGCAACTCGCCGAGGTTGGGGCGCAGCAGATCACCGAGGTCGATGTCGCGGAACGGCTGAGGAGCCTCGCTGGTGGCGACGCGCATCATCTCGTCGGGAGTCACGCCGTTGGCGCAGAGGGCGGCGATGAACGCCCCGGCGGAGGTACCCACGTAGATGTCGAAATCGTTGACGGTGCTGTTGACCGCCAGCAGGTCGAGCGCGCGCAGCGCCCCAACCTCGTACACCCCGCCGGTGAAGCCCCCGCCGCCGAGCACCAGCGCGGTCTTGCTGGGCCGCCGTCGCGTGCGGCGGGTCCGCGCGCGACGGGTGGTTTCCTCCAGCTTGACAACGCTACCCATACCACCCTTTATTCTAGTGATGCGTGCCCCGGCGGTTTGTACTGGTACCGATCATCCTCTGCGCGCTCGTCGTCGCGAGTGCGCTCGTGCCTGGGACAACCGCCACGGCCGACCTGCGGATGACGGCGTCCGTACGCGCCGCCGTCGCCAGGGCCAGGCACCCCGACCTGCGAGCGATTCCGGGCGTGCCAGCGGCGGACTCCTCCCCTGGGGCGACGAGCTCCGCCCCCGTTCGGCTGCTGGCCGCCCGCCACCCAACACGCGGGGGGGCCACCGCCACGGCGGCCGGCACCGCGGCGCTGCAGCAGCATATGGCGCACGAGCTCGACCTCGCGGGGACGCAGTCGGGGGCATATGTGTACGACATGACCACCGGCAAGCCACTGTTCGCCGAGCGCGCGACGCAGCACCACCCGCCGGCGTCGGTGGAGAAGCTGTACACCGCGATCACGGCGTTGGAGCGGATGGGGCCGACGGCGCGCTTGGAAACCACCGTGTTCGGCGTCGGCCACCTCGCGCCGGGGGGCGTGTGGGAGGGCGACCTGTACCTGCACGGGGGCGGCGACCCAACGTTCGGCAGCAGCACGTTCATCCGCAGCCGCTACGGCGGCGTGGGCACGTCGGTGTCGCAGCTCGCGGCACAGCTGAAGGCGAAGGGTATCCGGCGCGTTACCGGGAAGGTGTACGGGGACGAGTCCTTCTTCGACTCGCTGCGCGGCGAGCCCTCCAGCGGTTACGCCTGGGACCCGTTCCTCGAAGGGGACCTCAGCGCGCTGGCATTCAACCGCGGGGAAACGGGTACCGAAAAGGGCACCCACGCGCCGGCGGCGTACGCGGCGCGCCAACTGCGGGCGGCGCTGCGAGGAGCCGGTGTGGTCGTCCAACAGGGCGGCGGCGCGGCAACGACGCCGTCGGGAGCGGTGGAGCTGGCGATGGCGCTCTCGCCGACGATCGCCCAACTGCTCGGCTTGACGCTGCCGCCGTCGGACAACTTCTTCGCCGAGACGCTGCTGAAGGGCCTCGGCGCGCGCTTCGGGGGGCCGCGGTCCGGTATCACCCCGGGCGGCACAACTGCGGCTCCCGGTACCACGACCGCTCCTGGCGCCACCACGACCCCGGCGGCAACGGCCCCGACGCTCGTCACGGGCACCACGGCGGCGGGGGCGAAAGTGGTGCGCGAAACGATCGCCGAGCTGAGCGTCCATCCCAAAGTGGTGGACGGGTCGGGGCTCTCCGAAGAAGACCAGACCTCCCCCTACGAAGTGGTGACGCTGCTGAACGAGATCGCGCACACCGAACTGGGGACGATCCTGCGCGGGGACCTCGCGGTGGCGGGCCATACGGGGACGCTCGCCGAACGGATGCGAGGCAGCGCCGCCGAGGGCCGCTGCCAGGCCAAGACGGGCACGCTCACGGACGTGTCCAACCTCGCGGGCTACTGCGCGGCGGCCGACGGCGACGAGCTGGCGTTTGCGTTCTTCAACGACGGCATCTCAACCGAAACGGCGCACACGCTGCAGGACAACATGGCGATCACGCTCGCGAACTACTGATCGTCATCCCCCAGCAACCGGCGCAGGCCGTCCTCGTCGATCACGGGGATCTGCAGGCGGCGGGCCTTTTCGAGCTTTGAGCCGGCAGACTCACCAGCGACGAGGTAGTGGGTCTTGCGCGAGACCGAGGTGGTGACGCGCCCGCCCGCGGCCTGGATGCGTTCTGTGGCGTACTCGCGCGTCCAGGTGGGGAGCGTGCCGGTGAGCACCACGGTGAGACCCGCGAACACGCCCTCCGAGGGCGGCGGGCCAGCCTCGGCGAAGCGCAGGCCGAGCAGGCGCAGGTCGGCAACAACTTCGCGCATGTGCTGCTCGTCCAGCTGGGCGCGGATCGAGCGAGCCATCTTCTCACCGATCCCGGGCGTTTCAGCGATCTGCTCCTCGGAGGCGCGCAGCAGCGCGTCGATGTCACGGAAGCGCTGGGCGATGTTGCGCCCGGTCACCTCCCCCACCTCCTCGATCCCGAGCGCGAACAGCACCCGCGCGAACGGACGCTGCTTGGAGTCGTCGATCGCCGCCAGCAGGTTGCGCACCGAGACCTCGGCGAAGCCCTCGAGCTCCAGCAGCTCCGCCTGACGCTCTCCCAGGCGGTAGTAGTCGCCGGGCACCTTCACGAGGCCCTCGTGCTGCAGCAGGCGCACCTGCTTCTCGCCGAGCCCCTCGATGTCCATCGCGCCGCGCGAGACGAAGTGCTTGAGCAGCTGCCAGGCGCGCTCGGGGCAGGCGCGGTTGGGGCAGGTGGTGTAGACCGAGTCGCGCGGCTTGGTGGTGCGGGTCCCGCAGAAAGGGCAGTGCGTGGGCGGGCGCGGCAGCGGCGGGCGGCGCTCGTGCTCGACGACGTGCGGGGCGGGGGAGATCACCTGGGGGATCACGTCGCCGGCACGCAGCACGATCACGTCCTCCCCTTCGCGGATGTCCTTGCGGCGCAGGTCCTCCTCGTTGTGCAGCGTGGCGAGCTTGATCGTGACGCCGCCGACGGCGACGGGGGCGAGCATCGCAAACGGCCGCATGTCTCCGAACTTGCCCACGTTCCAGCCAATCTGCTCCAGCCGCGTCATGGCCGTGGTGGGCGGGAACTTCCAGGCGACCGCCCAGCGCGGATCGCGGCCCACCGAGCCGAGGCGACGCTGGAGATCGAGGTTGGAGATCTTCACGACAACGCCGTCGATCTCGAAGTCGAGCTCCCCCCGGCGGCGCTGCCAGGCGAGGCACTGGGCGATCACCTCGTCCTCGCCGCGCAGCTGGAGGATGTCGCGGTTGACGCGGAAGCCGTGCTCGCGCAGCCACTCCAAGGATTCCCAATGCGTCGTGAACGAGAGCCCCTCGGTGACCCCCACCTGGTAGCACCAGATCGACAGCGGCCGCTCAGCGGCGAGCGCGGGGTCGAGCTGGCGGACGGTGCCGGCGGCGGAGTTGCGCGGGTTCATGAAGGTCGAGAGACCCTGCTCGGCGCGGCGCTCGTTGAGCGCGGTGAAGTCGCGCAGCGACATGTACAGCTCGCCCCGCACCTCCAGCAGCGGCGGCGCGTCTTCGATGTGCAGCGGGATCGCACGGATCGTGCGCAGGTTATGGGTGATGTCCTCGCCGATCTCGCCGTCACCACGGGTGACGCCGCGCTCCAGCACGCCGTCACGGTAGATCAGCGAGATCGCCAGCCCGTCGACCTTCGGCTCGACCACATACACGAAGCGCGGCTGGGAGATGCCCTCGCGCGCAAGGTGGTTGCGCATCCGCTCGACCCACGCGCGGAACTCAGCCTCCGAGCGGGCGTTGGAGAGCGAGAGCATCGGCTCCATGTGCGCGACCTTCTCCAGGCGCCCCACCGGGGTGCCCCCGACGCGCTGCGTGGGCGAGTCGGGCGTGAGCAGCTCGGGGTGCGCGGCCTCCAGCGCGCGCAGCTGATCGAACAGCGCGTCGTACTCGTCGTCGCCGATGACGGGATCGTCGAGCACGTAGTAGCGGCGGGAGTGGTACTCGACCAGCTGGCGCAACTCGGCGGTGTGTTGCGCGGGGTCGGGCAGGGGGGGCGCATCCGCGCGGGGAGCCTCCGGCCCAGGCGCTTGGGCGCGGGGCTTCCTGCCCCGCGACCCCGGCTGTGTGCCGCGATCCTTGGCGGTCATGCCCCCGTCTCCCTGGCCGCCTCCACCACCTGCGCTGTCACGCCTACCAGCCTACCGAGGTACGCGCACACCCCACGAAAGACCCGCGGCCCGGGCGAACGAAAGGCGGCCGGCTCTACGACGGGAGCGCCTTGCCCAACACGAGTCGCAACGACAGGGGGGAAAAGCGCCTACCAGCACCTCGCGGCCGCGACTAGCGAAGCGCGAACGACTCGGTGCTGGTCCGCTTGTGCCGGCCCACCCCGCTGACCAGGGTGAGCGTGTACCTGCCCGGCCGAGCTTGCGCAGAGGCCGCAGGCGTAGGCTCATGCGCCCTTGCTCCACGCGGGCTGTCCCGGCCGCGTACACCACGCCGTGGCGGGAGAGAGTCGCCTGTGCGGCCGTGCCCGAGGCTTCGAACTTGACGGTGCCCGAGACGAGCTTGGTCGTGCAGTGCTGCTTGCCCTTGACCGTCTTGCACGTCACGAGCTCGACCTTGCCCGCGGGCCCCTGTTCACCGGCAGGGCCAGCGGGACCCTGAGCACCTGCGGGACCGGCGCCCTTTTCGCCGACGGGACCGGTGGGGCCGGTGGGGCCGACCCCACCTTCGTTGCCGGTCGCTCCTGCTTTGCCGGCCACGCCTTCCTTGGCCGCTTTCAAGAACACGGCGGTGACTTCGGTGGTCACGGTCCGGTCCACTGCGCAGGTCGTCGCCGATATTGGCCTGCACCCGATCCAACCGGCGAATTCGTAGCCCGCGGCAGCCTCGGCCGTCAGGGTCACTTCGCCTTCGAGCTCATGTGTGCACACTCCGGCTGTGCAGGCGATCCCCGCCGGCGTCGAGGTGACTTCGCCTTCGCCCGTGACGGACACGGTGAGCGCAAAGCGCGCGGGCGGGGCGGGCGGGCCCTGATAGATGAAGACACTTTTGTTGCCTGCGTCGGCCACATAGATCGCGCCGGTCTTTTCGTTCACCGCGATGTTTTCGATTGCGTTCGAGAAGGTCCCCGAACCGAATTCGCCTCCGGTTCTCACCGGGTTGGGCATCGCGAACCCTTCGACCACCCGCCCATGGATCGCAACATAGCCCAGGTCGGTCGCGCGGTCGATCCCATCCGCGCCAGCCCCTTCGACTTCAGGGACTTCCGTCACTTTTTCGGCGCTCGCCGTCGTATCGGAGCTGCGCCATATCTCGGCCGGACGTGCACCCGGGAACGCATGGTTGGGGTTGCCATACACGAAGATGTCACCTCTGGAATCGACAACGACGCTCCGCTCGAGACCTTCAACCGCGAAGCTGGCGATTTCCGCCGTGCCCCCGGGCGAGAACTCACGGACCATCTTGGCGCCGGGATCACTCACATAGACGTCGCCGTTCGCATCCGTCGCAACACCTTCAGGTTCGGTGAAAGGAGTCGCCGATTCACCCACCTGCGATTCGTATTTGTATTCGCCCCCGCTCAGCTTGAACCGATCGACGACCGCGTGACCCCTGTCGACCACGTAGATAGAGCCCGCTGCGGCGCTGGTCGAGTTGTCTACGGCGATGCCGACCCACTCCCTGTCGAATTCAAAGCTTCCGGCGGGCGTTTGCACGCCAGAAAACCTCGCTGGCGCATTGCCCGCAGGCGAACCCCCTCTTGCACCGAACACTTCGACCGCGTCGAAGTCTTCACCACTCTCCGGGACGAATACGTTTCCAGTGGATTCTTCGACCGCCAGGCCTGTCGGCCTTTCGAAGGGACCGAAGCTGTGGAGATAGGTCGCGGGCGAGGCCAATACGCTCGCACTTGTCACCGCCAACACAGCCAGCACCGCACACAGGAACGCGAGCATTGCAAGGACAGGTCGGCGTGAGACGGCACCTTTCGCCGGCACTGCCAGACCCCTGCACGAGTACCAACCCAGCCGCAGCCCCGCAATCCCATTCATAGGGTTAGGAAAACTACCAGATCACGGCGTCCCGCGCACCCGATGAGGATGGCCCACCGCGAGCGAGGTGCCGGTCGAGTCACGGCCTCGCCAACCCCCGCCTGCCAAGCACCCGATGAGGATGGCCCACCGCAGGCGAGGTGCCGGTCGAGTCACGGCCTCGCGCAACCGCCGCCTGCCACCGCCGGCCGCCGACGGCAGTCCATGCGGTCGGGCGGCCGAGGACCGTCAGCCCGCCTCCACCTCGGCGGCATCGAGTAGGCCCTCGAGGTCGAAGCCGCCCAGCGCCTCGATGCCGGGGATGTAGGTGAGGTCGAAGTGCATCGGGGTAACCGCGATGCGGCCGGCGGCCACGGCGGCGAGATCGGTGCCGGGCTCGTCGTGGAAGCCGGGGTCGTCGCCGTAGATCCAGTAGCGCCTTCGTGCGGGGGGGCCCGCCTCCTCGCGCTCCAGCTTAAGCTCGTCGCGGTAGATGCGCTTGCCCAGGCGCGCCACCTCCACGCCGTCCGGGCGTCCGGCGGGGACGTTGACGTTGAGCAGGGTGCTGGGGGGCAGTGGCAGCGACTCCAGGCGCTCGACCAGGCGCGCGACGAAGCCGGCGGCCACGTCGAAGTTGAAGCCGCCGTGGAAGCGGTAGTCCAGGGCGCGCGCGCCGGACTGCTGGGAGACCGCGATCGCGGGCAGCCCCAGTACGACGCCCTCCAGCGCCGCGGCAACGGTGCCCGAGTAGGTGATGTCGTCGCCGAGGTTGGCGCCGTGGTTGATGCCCGACACGACCACGTCGGCGTCGAAGCCCTCCACCACGCCGAGGCGGGCGAGACGCACGCAGTCCACGGGGGTGCCGTCGGTCGCATACCCCACGCTGCCGTCGGAGAACTCGACCTCTTCGACCCACAGCGGTCGGCGCGTGGTGATCGAGCGGGCCATCGCCGAGCGGTTGCCGTCGGGGGCGATCACCGCGAGACGCACGTCGGGCAGCACCGCGAGCGCCTCGCGCATCGCGCGCAGCCCCTCGGCCTCGATCCCGTCGTCGTTGGTCAGCAGTACGTTGAGCATCATGTCCAGCATAGGGGCCATGGCCGATAGGCCGTGTGGCATCCGCGTGATCGGCTCCCAAACGCTTCGACTGACATGCGCCGGCGCGATCGTCGCATCCCGTGCGGGCCGCTCCGACGGCGGTGTGCCCGGAGGCCTACCGGTAGGCGACCGACGCGAGCGCCAGTCCGTGCGCGGGGGCGGTGGGGCCTGCCTCGGGGCGGGGCCGGCCTTCCAGCAGGCGCGCGAACTCCTCCACCGCGCGCCGTCCGGCGGCGACCTCGAGCATGGTGCCGACCAGCACTCGGTTCATGTGGCGCATGAACGTATCGGCCTCGATCCAAAACTCCAGCATGTCGCCGTCGGCAAGCGCGTGCGCGTACTCGGCGGGTGCCGCGGCAGTCGACGCTGGCCACGACGCTCCGCCGGCCGGCCCCCCGTCGCCAACCGGGGCGGGGAGGGCGTGCCACTCGGCCGCCCACACGTCGCGCTCGAAGCGCACGTGGTGGGTCTCGGTGGGCGTGAACGCGGTGAAGTCGTGGGTGCCGGTGAGCGCCTCGGCGCACGCGTCGAGCGCCTGGCGATCCACCGGCTGGGGCCACCACAGCTCGGTTGCGCGCGTGAACACCCCACGCGCGCGGCGATTCCGCACGCGGTAGCAGTAGGTGCGGCTGCGGGCGTCACGGCGCGCGTCGAAACCCGCGGGGGCCGGCTCGGCGGCGAGCACAGCGACGTCCGGGGGAAGCAGCGTGTTCAGCCGCGCGGGGTCCACCGCCTCGTGCGCGTAACTCGCGACCTGCCCCCACGCGTGCACGCCGCGGTCGGTCCGCCCCGCCACCGTCAGCGCCAGCGGCTGCCCGTCGGCGCCGCACTCGCCGAGGATCGTGCGCAGCGCGTGCTCCACCTCCTCCTGCACGGTGCGCAGCCCCGGCTGGCGCGCCCACCCGGCGAACTCGCCGCCGTCGTACTCGATTGTGAGCTTGGTGTTCATCGCCGGGCATGCTACGCGCAGCGACCCGCCACCCGACGCGGCGGGGTGCGCCCGGGAGAGCGCGGGGAATGCACGGCGCCGTGGCCGGTGGGCATGGAGGCCCACCGCCCGGGCGCCTGTCAACTCACTGCGCCGCGCGGACGATCCCCTGCCACCCCAATCGGCACGCCACGCGCGCCGAGCTGGCTACACCAGCTCGAGGAACACCATCTCGGTCGAGTCCGAGCGGCGCGGGCCGAGCTTGAGGATGCGGGTGTAGCCGCCCGGGCGGTCGACGTAGCGGGGGGCGACCTCGACGAACAGGCGGTGCACCGCGAACTTGTCCTGCGCCAGCGCCGAGAGGGCCTGGCGGCGGTTGTGCAGGTCGTCGCGCTTGGCCAGCGTGATCAGTTTCTCGATCTCCGGCTTCACGGCCTTCGCCTTCGCTTCGGTCGTCTTGATCCGCTCGTGCTCCAGCACCTCCTTGGTGAGGTTCATGAGCAGCGCCTTGCGGTGCGCCGAGTCCCGGCTGAGCTTGTTGCGTGTCTTCTGGTGTCGCATGGTGTGTGGAGTCTAACCAGTCAAGTTCGGTGCGTGAGCGGGGGTGAGATCAGTCGAGTGCGGTGCGGGAGCGGGGGGGGGTGGGACCAGTCGAGTTCGGTGCGGAAGCGGGGTGAGATCAGTCGAGTGCGGTGCGGGGGGGGACCAGTCGAGTTCGGTGCGGAAGCGGGGTGAGATCAGTCGAGTGCGGTGCGGGGGGGCGGGTAGTGTGATGCTCTTTTTAAAGGCCGATAGCTATTGCGCACACCTCTTGGATTTTTTATAACAACGCCCCTGCCCTTCCGGCGATGCTGAGCGCAATAGCTATACGGCTTGCGGGTTAGGTACTGCTCAATCCTGGCGCAGTTGCAACCCGCGTCCTTCCAGCGTCTCGATCACCTCGTCGATCGACTTCTTGCCGAAGTTGGGGATCGCGTTGAGCTCGGCCTCGGACTTCGAGATCAGGTCGCCCACGGTCTGGATGCCGGCGCGCTTGAGGCAGTTGTAGGAGCGCACGCCCAGCTCCAGCTCCTCGATCAGGATGCCCCACTCCTCGCCCTGCAGTGCCGCCTGTCCGCCGGCGCCCGCCACGGCGAGGCCGTGGCCGTCCAGCTGGCCGCCGGGCGATGCGCGCAGCTCCTGGATGCGGTCGGCGTCGGTGAAGATCGCCAGCTGGCTGATGAGCAGCTCCGCGGCCTCGCGCAGCGCCGCCTGCGGCTCGATCGAGCCGTCGGTCTCGATGTCCAGGGTGAGCTTGTCGAAGTCGGTCTTCTGACCCACGCGCGCCTGCTCCACGGCGTACGCCACGCGCCTCACCGGCGAGAAGATCGAGTCGATCGGAATCACCCCGATCGGCTGGTCGGGCGACTTGTTCTCCTCCGCCGGGCGGTACCCGCGGCCGCGGCCGATCGTCATATACAGCTCGAGCTTGGTCTTTTTCTCGAGCGTCGCCACGTGCACGTCGGGGTTGAGGATCTCCACGCCCGCCGGCAGGTCGATGTCCTTGGCGGTGATCTCACCAGGGCCGGTGACCACGAGGGGGGCCTCCACCTCGGAGGCGTCGGAGTGCATGCGGCACACGATCCCCTTGAGGTTGAGCACGATATCGGTCACGTCCTCCTTGACGCCGGGGATCGTCGAGAACTCGTGGGCCACCCCCTCGATGCGCACGCTGGTGACGGCGGCGCCGGCCAGCGAGGAGAGCAGCACGCGGCGCAGCGAGTTGCCGAAGGTGTAGCCGAACCCGCGGTCGAGCGGCTCGATCGTGAAGGTGCCGCGGTTCTGCTCCACGGACTCGCTTGTGATCCGGGGGATTTGGAAGTCGAGCATCAGCGTCCTAACGTCGTCGTGGTGACTGATTAGAGGGGCCCAGCTCGCCAGCCTCCGGCTGGCTGCGCCGCCCTCTTTGACCGGCGCCTATTGGGCACCGGCTCCACGGCATCGCACCCGCGAGTGGGGACGATGCCGGCAAAGCCCTTAGAACGTGTCTTGAAAAAGGCGGTGCGACCGGGGCGTTCCTGGGCCAAGCTGGGCGACACAGGGCGGCAAAGCGCGTGCTGGTGGCACGTGCGAGCCGTCATGTGGCGATCCAGCGCACCTGTAACGGGTGCCGCAGGGCTGTCCAGGCGTGCCGATCTTTTCAAGACACGTTCTCACTTCGAGTACAGCTCGACGATGAGCTGCTCCTGCACCGGCGCCGCCACCTCGCGCCGCTCCGGCCTACGCAGCACCTTCGCGGTCAGCGACTCGTGATCGGCCTGCAGCCACGCCGGAATCTGCCCGGTGAGCTCGGTGGCGTCCCTGATCACCTGGGTGGCAGGGGTGCCGGCCTTGATCGCGATCACCTCGCCCGGGCGCACCTGATAGCTGGGGATGTTTACGCGCCGGCCGTTGATCGTCCAGTGCCCGTGGAGGATCAACTGGCGCGCCTGTCGGCGCGAGGCGGCGAAGCCCAGGCGCACCAGCACATTGTCGAAGCGGCACTCCAGCAGCGCCAGCAGGTTCTCGCCGGTGATCCCCGGCTGGCGCGAGGCCTTCTCGTAATAGCCGTGGAACTGCTTCTCCAGCACCCCGTAGTAGCGGCGCGCCTTCTGCTTCTCGCGCAACTGCAGCCGGTACTCGCTCTGTTTCTGGCGCCCCCTGCCGTGCTCGCCGGGCGGGTATGAGCGGCGCTCGACGCCGCATTTGTCAGTCAGGCAGCGCTCCCCCTTGAGGAACAGCTTCTGCCCCTCGCGGCGGCACTGCTTGCACTGGGGGCTTGAATCCCTTGCCATTTACACCCTCCGGCGCTTGCGGGGACGACATCCGTTGTGGGCTTGCGGGGTCACGTCCTTGACGCCCGTCACTTCGAGGCCCGCCGCGGAAAGCGAGCGGATCGCGGTCTCGCGGCCGCTGCCGGGACCCTTGACGTACACCTCGACCTTCTGCAACCCCTGCTCGAGACCCTTGCGCGCGGCAGCGTCGGCGGTCACCTGCGCGGCGAACGGCGTCGACTTGCGCGAGCCCTTGAAGCCGGCGCCGCCCGCGGACTCCCAGGCGATTACGTTGCCCTGCACGTCGGTGAGCGAGACGATCGTGTTGTTGAACGACGTCTTTATGTGCGCCTGCCCCACGGGGATGTTCTTCTTCGGCTTGCGTTTGCCGCGCGCGCGCTTCGGAGCCGCCATTACTTCTTACCGGCTTTCTTCTTGCCGGCGACCTGCATCCGCTTGGGGCCCTTGCGGGTGCGCGCGTTGGTCTTCGTCTTCTGTCCCCTCACCGGCAGGCCGCGGCGGTGGCGCAGGCCGCGGTAGCAGGCGATCTCCTGCAGGCGCTTGATGTCCTGGGAGCGCTCCCTCCGCAGGTCGCCCTCGACCGTGAGGTCGGAGTCGATCGCGTCGCGCAGGCGCGACACCTCGTCCTCGGTCAGGTCGCGTACGTAGGTGTCGGGGCTGACCCCCACCTCGGCCAGCAGCTTGTTGGCGGTCGAGCGCCCAATGCCGAAGATGTACGTCAGTCCAATCTCCGAGCGCTTGTTGAGGGGCAAGTTGACCCCGGCGATACGCGCCATCAGATCACCACCAGCCCTTGATCTGGTGCGGCTCGGGGATCGTCAGGCAAGGACGCAAGGAGGGGACAGTGCACACGCACGGACCCGACTGAGGACGCAGCATGGCGATCATCCGAGGCCACCAGATCAGCCCTGCCTCTGCTTGTGGCGCTTGTTCTGGCAAATGACCAGCACCGCCCCGTGGCGGCGGATGATCTTGCATTTTTCGCACATCGGCTTCACCGACGGTCGTACCTTCATGATCCCTTTCGGCTGGTCCGGCGGCCGGGCTCTGGCTGCCGGGACGGCCGCCGCTACCTGGTCGAGGATAAGGTCGCAGCACACAACGCTTTCGCGTGTGCGCGGACAGTCGATAGTAGCAGCCTCGTGTGTCTCGCGGCAGGCCCTCGTGGACCAGTCCCCCTCAGATGAGCCTCCCGTCTTGCGCCGGGCCCCCGATGCCTGCTCGACCGGGACTCAGCCTGCGCTTGCGACCTGCTCGCCCACCGGCTGGGCAGCCGTTGCGGCGCGGCCGTTCGCCGACTGCTCGCCGGCTCCCTCCCGCAGGTGCCATGGCGTGAGCACGCGCGGGCCGTTCGCGGTGATCGCGACCGTGAACTCGAAGTGCGCCGCCGGCGAGTCATCCTGGGAGAACACCCCCCACCCGTCGCCTCCGACGCGCACCGCGGGCCGGCCGGCGGTCGTCATCGGCTCAATCGCCAGCACCATCCCCTCCTCCAGTCGCGGGCCCTTGCCCGGGCGGCCGTAGTTGGGCACCTGCGGGTCCTCGTGCATCGAGCGACCCACGCCGTGGCCGACCAACGAGCGGACGACCGACAGTCCGGCGCGCTCCACCACGCGCTCGATCGCGTGCGAGACGTCGCCCATGCGGTTGCCGGCACGACACTGCTCCACCCCCGCGAACAGCGATTCGCGGGTGGCCCGCAGAAGGGTCTGCTCGACGGGGCCGATCTCGCCGACGGGGAAGGTGCGCGCGGCGTCCGCCACCCAGCCGTCGAGCGTGACGCCCACGTCGATCGAGATGATGTCGCCCGGGTCGAGACGGTAGCGCCCGGGAATGCCGTGCACCACCATCGCGTTCGGCGAGGCGCAGATCGAGCCGGGGAAGCCTCGAAAACCCTTGAAGGTGGGGGTCGCCCCGTGGGAGCGGATGAAGCGCTCGGCCGCCGTGTCCAGCTCCTCGGTGCGAACGCCGGGGCGAATCCTGCTCTCCAGCAGCGCCAGCGTCTGTACGAGGATGTCGCCCGCCGCCGCCATCTTCTCGATCTCCGCGGGGGTCTTCTTGATGATCATGTGGTTTGAGCTTAGCTTCGATCCGCCGCCAATGGCCGCAGCGCTGGACGGAGCCGGATCCGGGGAAGTGGGAGGAGCCCGAGGGGTCGCGCTCCTCCCCAGCGGAGAACCTCTGTCAGAGCTTGTCCTCCAACCGCAGCGTCGCCAGCGTCGCGCGGATGTGGTCGTGCACCTCGTTCGGGGACCGGCTTCCGTCGAAGCGGCGCAGCAGTCCCAGCTTCTCGTAGTAGCCGATTAGCGGCTTCGTCTTGGCGTGGTACACCTCCAGGCGCGTGCGGATCGTCTCCTCCTTGTCGTCGTCGCGCTGAATCAGTCGCGAGCCGTCCTGGTCGCAGATCCCCTCGCGCTTGGGCGGATCGAACTCCACGTGGTAGATGTGTGTGGGGTTCTTTACGCACACCCTCCTGCCCCCGAGGCGGCGCACGACCTCCTGGTCGGGCACGTCGATCAGCAGCGCCGCGGTCAGGCTCCGCTGCAGCCCCTCCAGCGCCTGCCCGAGCGCCTGCGCCTGCGCCTCGTTGCGCGGGAAGCCGTCCAGCAGGAACCCATCGCGAGCGTCATCCACTCCGATCCCCTTTGTGATCATGCCCACGATCACCTCGTCGGGCACCAGCTTGCCCGCCGTCATGTATTGCTGCGCCTCTTTGCCCAGCTCTGTGCCCTCCGCCACCTGCGCGCGCAGCATGTCCCCCGTGGAGATGTGCGCCAGCGCGAAGTCGCTCTGCAAACGGTCCGCCTGGGTGCCCTTGCCCGCGCCGGGTGGGCCAAGAAGGATCAGGTTCAGCTCTTCTGACACCCTCCTCAGCCTACCTGCTCTAGCTACTTGAGGAAGCCCTCGTAACTTCGCATCATCAACTGCGCCTCCAGCTGCTTCATTGTTTCCAGCGCGACCCCGATCACGATCAGGATCGATGTGCCCCCCAGCTGCAGTTCCACGTGCGTGCGGTCGAACAGGATCGTCGGCAGCGCCGCCACCGCCGCGAGGAACAGCGCACCGGGGAATGTCAGGCGCGCGAGGATCCGGTCGAGGAATTCAGCCGTCGGGCGCCCGGGGCGCACGCCGGGGATGAAGCCGCCGTACTTCTTCAGGTTGTCCGCCTGGTCCACGGGATTGAAGGTCACCGCCGTGTAGAAGTACGTGAAGATGATGATGAAGATCGACTCCCCCACGATGTAGTGCCAACCTTTGGGGTTGAAGAAGTCCGACACTTCCTGGCCCCAATGCGTTTTGACGAGCTGCCCGATCGTCGGCGGGAAGGCCATGATGCTGGCCGCGAAGATCACGGGGATCACCCCCGCCATGTTCACGCGCAGCGGCAGGTACGTCTGGCCTCCCTCGCTCATCCGCCGCCCGATCACGCGCTTGGCGTACTGCACCGGGATCCGCCGTTGACCCTCCATCACGAACACGACCGCCGCGACGACGACCAGCACGAGGAACGGCATCATCACCTTGAACACCTGGTTCTGGGTCGTCCACCAGGCCTGGATCCCTGTCGGCAGGCGCGAAACGATCGAGGCGAAGATCAGCAGCGAGATGCCGTTGGCGATGCCTTTCTGGGTGATCAGCTCGCCGATCCACATCAACAGCACGCAGCCCGCCGTCAGGCACACCACGATCAGGAAGATGTGGGGGAAGTCGAACTTCGTGACGACCGATTCCCCGGCGCTCGCCTGCAGCGAGTGGAACAGGAAGACGTAGCCCACCGATTGCGCGAACGCCAGCCCCACGGTCAGGTAGCGGGTGTACTGCGTGATCCGCGCCTGCCCGACTTCGCCTTCCTTGGAGAGCTTTTCGAGGGAGGGCACCACGACCTGCAGCAACTGCAAGATGATCGAGGCCGTGATGTACGGCATGATCCCCAGGGCGAAGATCGCGATCCGCGAGAGGCTTCCGCCGGAGAAGAGATTCAGCAGGCCGAGGATGTTCGAGCCCCCCAGCTGCTTCTGGATGCTGTTGACCGCGGTGAGGTTGACCCCGGGCACCGGCAGGTGCGAGCCGAGACGGTAGATCAGCAGCATCGCCGCCGTGAAGCCGATCTTCTTCCGGATGTCCGGCACCTGGAAGGCGTTTAGGATCGTCGAGAGCATCGCAGGCGATTCTAGACCGAGATTGCCGCTCGCGCGCGGGTCTTCTCAAGAATGTTTCAGGAAGCCGACTCGTCCAGCACGACGCAGCTGCCGCCGGCCGCCTCGATGCGCTCGCGCGCGCTCGCGCTGAAGGCGTGCGCGTGGACCGTCAGCGCCTTGCCGAGCTCGCCCTTCGCCAGCACCTTTACCGGCACCGCCTTGCGGGTGCCGAGACCCTTACCGCGCATCGACTCCAGCGTGACCTCCGCGCCCGCCTCGAAGCGCGCGTCGAGATCGCCGATGTTGACCGCCTGGGTGTGCGTGCGGAACGGCTCGAACGGCATCGACTTCTTCATATGTGGACCCCGGAGCTTGCGCATCCGCATATGGATAGGCATCTGCCCACCCTCGAAGCGGGCCCTGCTCTTGGCGCCCGAACGCGACCCGTAGCCCTTCTGGCCTCTGCCGGCGGTCTTGCCCGTGCCCGAACCTTCCCCACGCCCGACGCGCTTGCGCGGCCGGCGGCTGCCAGGGGCCGGGGCGAGACTGTGCAACCCGATGCGGGGCTCCTGCTCGCGGTCGTCCGCGGGGCTCACTGGGACACCTCCGCAGCAGCATCTACGCCCGGTGCGCTCTTTTTGACGGCACCCTTCGCGCCTGACGTGCGCTTTGCAGAACCTGGGCCATCCTGAACTTCCACGAGGTGACGCACCGCGTGCAGCATCCCGCGCGCCTGGGGGCAGTCGTCGACCTGCACGGTGTGGCCGATCCGGCGCAGGCCCAGCGAGCGCAGCGTGTCCAGCTGGCGCTTGTTCGAGCCGTTGCTCGACCGGCGTTGCACCACCGTGAAGGCAGCCATCAGGACGCTCCCTCCTCGGCGGACTCTGCCGCAGGCGATGTCTCCGTCTCGGCCTCCGGCACTGCCGTCGCGGGCTCGTTCGCCTCGGGAGCAGCCTGCTTGGTCGAGCCGGCAGCCTCGGTGGACGAGTTCTCTGTCGCAGCCTGCTCGGCCGGCTCGGAAGCGCCGGCGGACGGGGTCTCTGTCGCGGCCGCGGCAGCACTCTCAGCGGATGACTCAGCCTCGGCCTGCACCCCCTCGGCAGCGGCGCTGGCAGCAGGTGCCCCATCGAGCGAGGCGGCCTCCAGCGTCCCCCCCTCGGCTGGCTTGTCGGCAAGGCCGAGCACCCGGTTGATCGTCAGGCCGCGCAGGCGCGCGACCTCCTCGGGGGTGTTCAGCCCGCGTAGGCCGGTGATCGTGGCCTTCACGAGGTTGATCGGGTTCTGGGTGCCGAGGCTCTTGGAGAGGATGTCGTGGATCCCCGCCAGCTCCAGCACCGCGCGCACCCCCCCACCGGCGATCACGCCGGTACCGGGGGCGGCGGGCTTCAGCAGCACGCGGCCGGCGCCGAAGATCCCGGTGGTTTGGTGGGTGATCGTGCTGCCGTGCCGGGGGACGCGGAAGAGGTCCTTCTTGGCACGCTCCACGCCCTTCTGGATCGCCAGCGGCACCTCGGTCGCCTTGCCGTAGCCGACCCCCACCACTTCCCGTTCGTCGCCCACCACCACCAGGGCGGTGAAGGAGAAGCGCCTCCCGCCCTTCACCACCTTGGCGACGCGGTTGATCTCGACGACCCGCTCCTGGAGGTCCAGGCCGGCGGCGTTGACGGAGCGATCTGTAGGGATGGTGGACATGGTGGGAGTCGAGAGGGTAGCGCGCTGGTGGAGAGGGAGGTGGTGGAGTAGGGAGCGAGAAGAGCGGTAAAGGTGGTGGGAAGCGGTGGTTGGCCGGGAAGAGTGGCCGGAGTACGGAGGGTCTTAGACGACGATGCCCGCCTCGCGCAGCGCCTCTGCGAAGTGCTTGACATTCCCGTGATAACGGTAGCCGCCACGGTCGAACACCGCTTCGGTGGCCCCCGCAGCTTTGACACGCTCGGCCAGCAGGGCTCCCTCGCGGGCGGTGCGCTCTGCCTTGGCGAGCGTCCGCAGCTCAGGCTCATACCAGTTGACCGCTGCCAGCGTGCGGCCGGAGAGGTCGTCGATCGCCTGCGCTGAGAGCCCCTTGTTGGAACGGAACACGGAGATCCGCGGACGCGTAGCGGTGCCGGCGATCTTCGCGCGCACCCGGCGGCGGCGTTTCAGCCTGCGCTCGGGCTTGGTCATGAGGCTCATGCGCGCTTGCCGACCTTTCGGGCCACATACTCGCCCTCGTAGCGGATGCCCTTGCCCTTGTAGGGCTCCGGCGGGCGCTGCTTGCGGATGATCGCGGCGGTCTCCCCCACCAGCTGCTTGGAGATGCCCCTCACGACGATCCTCGTGGGCTGGGGCACTTCGAACTCGATCCCGCTCGGCGCCGGGATCGGCACCGGGTGGGAGTAGCCAACGGCGAGCTCGAGATCCTTGCCCTTCAGTTGTGCGCGATAGCCCACGCCCTGGATCTCCAGGCGCTTTTCGTAGCCCGCAGTGACGCCCTGCACCATGTTGGCCACCAGCGTGCGGGTGAGCCCGTGCAGCGCACGATGTTCGCCGCGATCGGTCGGGCGGGTGACGAGCAGCCGTTCGCCTTCCTGCACCACCTGGATGTCGCGGTGCACGCGCTCCTGCAGCTCGCCTTTCGGCCCGCTCACGCGCACCGTCTCCGGCTCAATCGCGACGGTCACGCCGGCCGGCACGGGGATTGGCTGTCTTCCGATCCTGGACATCGTTTGTGGTGTCTCCCGCTCTTTCTCTCTCGCCCGCGCGCTCTTCGCTACCAGACCTGCGCCAGGACCTCGCCGCCGACGCCCGCGGCGCGCGCGTCGTGGCCGGTCATTACGCCCCGGGAGGTCGAGACGATCGAGGTGCCCATCCCGCCCAGCACCTTCGGGATCCCGCCGGCCTGCACGTAGGTGCGCTGCCCTGGCCTCGATACGCGCTTGAGTCCCGCGATCGCCGAACGGCGGTCGGCTGTGTACTTGAGGCGGATCTCGATCACCTGGCCAGCGCCCCCCTCCGGCGCCGGCGCGACCGACCAGCTCTCGATGTAGCCCTGCTCGACGAGGATCCTCGCGAGCTCGGTCTTCAGTTTGGACGCGGGGATCTGCACCGTCTCGTGGGCGGCATGGATCGCGTTGCGGATCCTCGTGAGGAAGTCCGCTATGGGGTCGGTCATGGGCATGGCTTGTTCGTGTGTGCTCTCGGTGTCAGATTGGGTGCGATGGTATTTACTGGTTAGGGCCTAGATTTTTCATGATCGTCCGTAGGCTTCTAATGCAATGGTATGAGGGCCGTGGAGTTGTGTATGTACTTTTCAGCGAGTGTGCGCGATGGTGATACATTCTCCGAAAAGAGGGATACATACACCCACGCCGCTCACCCCGAGCCCTACCACGAGGACTTGGTCATCCCCGGGATCTGGCCGTTGTGGGCAAGCTCGCGCAGACAGATGCGGCAGAGCCCGAACTTGCGGTACACCGCCTTGGGCCGTCCGCAGCGGTTGCAGCGAGTATAGGCACGCGTCTTGTACTTCGGCGTCCGCGCCTGCTTGACGCGCAGCGAGGTCTTGGCCATCAGTCAGTCGTCTCCTGGTCGGTAGTGCTCTCCGAGTCAGTGTCGGCGCTCTCCCCGAGTGCCTGGGCGAACTCCGCCGGGCGCCCGTAGGTGGAGAAGGGCATTCCCAGCGCGGAGAGCAGCGCAAAGGCCTCGACGTCGGCGCGGGCGCTCGTGGTGATCGTAATATCCAGCCCGCGCACCTGGTCGATCGTGTCGTAGTCGATCTCGGGAAAGATGATCTGTTCACGCACCCCCATCGAGTAGTTGCCGCGGCCGTCGAACGAACGGGCGCGCAGGCCGCGGAAGTCGCGGATTCGGGGGATCGCAATCGAGATCAGGCGGTCGAGGAACTCGTAGGAGCGCTCCCGGCGCAGCGTCACCGACACGCCCACCGGCATCCCCTCGCGCAGTTTGAACGCGGCGATCGACTTGCGCGCGCGGCGCACGCTCGGCTGCTGGCCCGCGATCGTGGCAAGCTGGTCCTGGGCAGCCTTCAGCGCCTTGGAGTCCTGCTTGGCGTCGCCGACGCCCATGTTTAGAGTGATCTTTTCCAGGCGCGGCGTCTGCATCGAGGAGCTGTAGCCGAAGCGCTCGATCAGCTGCGGGCGAATCTCCTCCATGTAGCGGACCTTCAGGCGTGCAGGTGCTTCGGTGCTCATCGGTAGGTCGCCTCCACGGTGAGTCGGTCGCAGCCAATCGGTCCCACTGCGGAAACGTCGCGGTCGATCGATGGCGCGATGTGGGTGTCGTGGCTCATGGCGGAGTGTGTCGCGGCAGTGACCCTCATCAGTCGATCCTCGCTCCCGAGCGGCGGGCAACGCGGAAGGGCCTGCCATTCTCCCGCTCGACTCCGACCCGCGTGGGCTTGCCGCCTTTGGGATCCAGCAGCATCACATTGGAGACGTGGATCGGCCCCTCGCGCTCGATCACGCCACCCACGGTCGCGCCCTGCCTGGTGTTCGCCACCTGCTGCGGCCGCGTGTGGCGCTTGATCATGTTCAGGCCCTCGACATACACGCGCTCCTTGCCCGGCTCCACACGCAGGACGCGGCCGCTCTTGCCGCGATCCTTGCCCGCGATCACCTGCACGCGATCGTCGGAGCGGATCCGCAGCGTGCGCCGCACGGCCTTCGCCGAGCCGCTCGAGCGCTTCGTGCCGGTGCGCTTCGTGCCCGTGCTCTTGCCGCCGCTCGCCCGCGATCCGCCCTTGCTCGATCCGCCGGTCTGTGCTCGCGCGCGTGCCATCAGTGGTTCCTCCTGTGAGTCCGATGGCGTCTGGGCGAGCGAAAACCGAGCCTGCCGCGGACGCAGGGAGGGGACAGTGGTAGCACCACGGACCCGACCGAGGACAAAGGCAGGCGAAGGTTTGCAGCCGACCCAGACGACAGCGGATTTGCAGGAGGGGCCACCTAGATTACCTCCGGGGCGAGCGAGACGATCTTCATGAAGTTGCGCTCGCGCAGTTCCCGCGCGACGGGGCCGAACACGCGCGTGCCGCGGGGGTTGTTCTGCTCGTCGATGATCACCGCGGCATTCTCGTCGAAGGAGATGTAGGTGCCGTCCTCGCGGCCGAACGGCTTCTTCGTGCGCACGACCACCGCCGTCACCACGTCGCCCTTTTTGACGGTGCCGTGAGGGGTGGCCTGCTTGACGGTGGCGGTGATCACATCGCCCACGTGCGCATACCGGCGGCGCGAGCCGCCCTTGACGCGGATGCAGAGGATCTCACGCGCTCCGGTGTTGTCGGCCACGCGCAGTCGCGTCTCGTTCTGGATCATCGTGCCCTCTCCAACACATCCACCAGTCGCCAGCGCTTGGTGCGCGACAGGGGGCGGCTCTCGACCACACGCACGACGTCGCCCTCGTGCGCATCGTTGTTCTCGTCGTGTGCGTGCAGCGTGGAGGAGCTGCGCACGATCTTCTCGTAACGCCGATGCCGGCGGGCAACATCGATGCGCACGGTGATCGTTTTGTCGGCCTTGTTGGACACAACCACGCCCTGGCGCTCCCGGCGGGCGCCCTCGCGCGGGGGATGCACGGGCGCGAGCGGCTGCGCGGCGGGCGTCGAGGCGCGGTGCTCGGCACGTTTGGCGCGTTCCTGCAAGCGCCGCGCACGGCGCTTGACCGCCTTCGCGTGACGTACAGCATCGCGCTCGGCCTGGCGCTCCTCGGGTGTGCGCTGCTCGCGGGCGCTGCCGACGTGCATCGAGCGCGACTTGCGCCGGCGCTCCTTGGGGGGGAGCTGCTCGACCGGCTCGGCGGGCGCCGCCGCCCGCGCCGCCGCCGGGGCCGCTGACTCGGGCGTCTGCTCAGACGGCGCGGCCTGCTCGGCCTGCGTCTGCTCGGTCTGCTGCTCGTCGGTCATCTCATTGTCCTGTTCGTCATCGGCCATCTCGTCACATCCCAAGCTCTCGCTCGCGCCGCACGGTGAGCGCGCGCGCAAGGTCGCGCCGGGCACGGCTCATGCCGGCGGTGTTCTCGAGCTCGCCGGTCGCGTTGGCAAAGCGCAGCCCGAAGAGGCCCTTGCGCAGCGTGCCGATCTGCTCCGCCAACTCGTCGTCGGGCATGTCGCGCATCTCCTTGGCGTTCATCGCGCGGTCTCCCCCACCCTCGCGCGGGTGCGGTTGCGCTGAATCCGATGCTCAAGCCTCGTCCTCATTCTCACTCCCCGCTCACTCCTCGCGCATCACGAACTTGGACTTGACGGGAAGCTTGTGCGCCGCGAGCCGGATCGCGTCGCGGGCGAGTGGCTCGGGCACCCCGGCGAGCTCGAACATCACGCGCCCGGGCTTAACCACGGCGACCCAACCCTCGGGGGAGCCCTTGCCGGAGCCCATGCGGGTCTCGGCCGGCTTCTTGGTGACGGGCTTGTCGGGGAACACGTTGATCCACACCTTGCCGCCACGCTTGATCTTGCGCGTCATCGCAATACGCGCGGCCTCGATCTGGCGGTTGGTGAGCCACCCCTGCTCCAGCGACTTCAGGCCGTACTCGCCGAACTGCACCTTCACCTGGCCGCGCGACATCCCCCCGCGCCGGCCACGGTGCTGCTTGCGATGCTTGACGCGCTTGGGGGAGAGCATCAGCGGGTCACCTCGGGACTGCCGCCGCCACGGCCGCCGCCACCTGGCCCACGGCCACCGCCCGGGCCGCCCGGGCCACCCGGGCCACGCCCACCACCGAAGCCGCCACGGCCGGATCCGGACCCGCCCGCCCCACCCGGCCCGCGGCCACCACCCGGACCGCCAGGCCCACGCCCGCCACCCGGACCCCCTGGGCCACGCCCACCGCCGGAGCCGCCACGACCACCACCCGGACCACCCGGCCCGCGGCCACCACCCGGACCGCCAGGCCCACGCCCGCCACCCGGACCGCCAGGCCCACGCCCGCCGCCACGGCCACCGCCACCTGAGCCGCCCGGGCCGCCGCGGCCCCGACCGCCGCCGCGCCCCTCGCGCCCGTCGCGTCCCCCGCCGCGGCCGTCGCGGCCGTCGCTCGGAGGAGGCGGAGCGGTCATGTCGGTGAGGTCGGCGCCGGTGTAGCCCTCGGGCATGATCTCGCCCTTGTTGACCCAACACTTCACGCCGATGCGCCCGAACGTTGTTGCGGCCTCGTGGAAGCCGTAGTCGATATCGGCGCGCATCGTGTGCAGCGGCACGCGCCCGTCGGAGTAGCTCTCGGTGCGCGCCATCTCGGCACCGCCGAGGCGCCCGGCAACCTGCACCTTGACGCCCTTGGCGCCGGAGCGCATCGCGCTGGTGAGCGCGCGCTTCATCGCACGGCGGAAGGCGACACGGTTCTGCAACTGCTCGGCGATCGACTGGGCCACGAGCTTCGCGTCGAGCTCGGGGCGCTTGATCTCGAGGATGTTGACCTTGATCTGCTTGTGGGTCATGCGGTGCAGGTCGCGCCGCAGGGCATCCACTTCGGTGCCCGACTTGCCGATCACGATGCCGGGGCGGGCGGTGTGGATGTTGACCTCCAGTTCACCGGAGTCCTTGCGGATCGTGATGTCGGAGAGCCCCGCGTGGGCAAGGCGGTCGGTGATGTGCCGGCGGATGCGGATGTCCTCCGCGAGGTACTCGGCGAAGTTCTTCTCGTTGAACCAGTTGGACTTCCAGTCGTGGATGTAGCCCACGCGCATGGCCTCTGGGTGAACCTTCTGTCCCATCTTCTCTCGTCTCTATTCCAAATCCGGTGTCGTCGGGGGATGCTGTGATTGAGGACGGCTGGTGCTGCAGGGCGGTGGTGGTGCTTGTGCTTTTGGTTGGGAGCTCGGTGGTTTCCGTCTGAGTCTGTCGTGCTTGTCTCTCGGCTCTACGGCCGCGGGGTGAGCGTGATCGTGAGATGACTGGTGCGCTTGCGGATCGGCGTCGCCCTGCCCATGGCGCGCGGCCTGAAGCGCTTGATCGTGGGCCCCTCGTCGGCGTAGGCCTCGCGGACGATCAGATCGTCCTCGAGCAGCTCGTGGTTGTTCTCCGCGTTGGCCACCGCGGACTCGAGCAGCTTGCTCCAGTCGCGCGCCGCGTCGCGGGGCGTGAAAGCGAGGATAGCGCGTGCCTCCTGCACAGACTTCCCCCGGATGTGCCCGCACACCATGCGCGCCTTGCGCGCGGAGGTCCGCACATAGCGCGCCTTGGCATGCACCACCTGGCGGCGCTCGGCCGGTTTGCGTTTGGCGGCGGCCGGCTTGGGCTCCGGGGTGGCCTCCTTGGCCGGGGCCTCCTGGACAGAGCCGCCCTCGGCGACAGTCTCCGCTGCAGCGGCCTCCTCGGCGACAGTCTCAGCGACAGCGGCCTCCTCGGCGACAGGCTCCGCTGCATCCGCGGCGGAAGCGGCTTTTTTGGCGCGCCTCGCTTTGGCGGGTTTCTTCGCCTCGGGCTCGGCCTCGGCCTCGGCCTCGGTGGCTGGCTCGGCAACGCCCGCGCTCGGCTCCTCCGCCTCAGCGCTCGGCCGCTGGGCCTCCGCGGACTTCTCAGCTTTTGCAGCGGCTTTTTGGGCCGCTGGCTTTTTCGCGGCCGGCTTTTTGGAGGCCGGCTCTGCCGGGGTGTCGCCCGGCGTCTCGTTCTCTTTCTCGTCCTCGGCGCTCATCAACGGACCTTCCCGGACCCCGCGTGCCCGCGGAAGTGGCGGGTGGGGGCGAACTCACCCAGCTTGTGACCGACCATCGACTCCGACACGAACACGGGGACATGCTTCTTGCCATCGTGCACGGCAATCGTGTGGCCCACCATGTCGGGGAAGATCGTCGAGGCGCGCGACCACGTGCGGATCATCTGTTTGCGGTTCTCGGCGTTGAGCGCCTCGATGCGCTTCATCAGCCGCTCTTCCACCCACGGCCCCTTCTTGCTGGAACGGCTCATCGACAACCATCCCTTCCAGATACACGGTTCCACGAGCCCGCAGGGCAAGCTGGGCAAGGACGCACTGAGCGAAGTGTGCTGGCCGAAACGGGGATGCGAGCGAAGCGAGTGTCTCCCGGCTTCGGTACACGAGCGAGGGAGGACGCCGATCCAGCGCCGCCATGCGGGCTCGTGGGGCTCATCGCTGCTTGCCCTTCCCACGCCTACGCCCGCGCACGATGTAGCGATCGGAGGGCTTGTTCTTCTTGCGGGTGCGATACCCGAGCGTGGGCACGCCCCACGGGGTGACGGGGTGCCGTCCGGCGGTGGTCGAGCCCTCGCCGCCGCCGTGCGGGTGGTCGACCGGGTTCATCGCCACACCGCGCGTCTGGGGGCGCACGCCCATGTGGCGCTTGCGCCCGGCCTTGCCGACCTTGATGTTCTGGTGGTCTGAGTTGCCGATCGTGCCCACCGTGGCGCGGCACTCGGCCCGCACCAAGCGCATCTCGCCGGAGGGGAGGCGCAGGGTGGCCATCTCACCGTCCTTGGCCATCAGCTGCACACCGGCCCCGGCGGAGCGCGCCAGCTGCCCGCCGCGGCCGGGGTGGAGCTCGACGTTGTGCACCACGGTGCCGACCGGCATGCGCGCGAGCGACAGGCAGTTGCCCACGGCAATGTCGGCGCCCTCGCCAGAGCTGACGGTCATCCCGACGGTGAGCCGCTGGGGGGCGAGGATGTAGCGCTTCTCACCGTCGAGGTAGTGCAGCAGCGCGATGTAGGAGGAGCGGTTGGGGTCGTACTCGATCGCGGCGACCTTGGCGGGCACGCCGTCCTTGCGCCGCTTGAAGTCGATCCGGCGGTACAGCCGCTTGGCGCCACCGCCGCGGTGGCGGGCGGTCTTGCGCCCGTGCGCGTTGCGCCCGCCGCTCTTCTTCAGACCCTCGACGAGCGACTTCTCGGGCTCGCTCTTGGTGACCTCCGCGAAGTCGGCGTAGGATGTGAAGCGGCGGCCGGGGGAGGTGGGCTTTGGTTTGCGAATCGGCATGGTGGTCGGTTGCTTTCTCTACACGCTCTCGGCTTCGTCTACACGCCCTCGAGCGCTTGGAAGACGGGGATGGTTTCGCCCTCGCGCACCTGCACGATCGCCTTCTTCCAGGTGCGGGTGCGCCCGCTGATCGCGCCCCGGCGCTTGGGCTTGGACTTGACGCTCTGGGTGCGCACGTCGACGACGTGCACGTTGAACAGCGATTCCACGGCCTGGCGAATGAGGGTCTTATGCGCGTCGGGATGCACGCGGAAGGTGTAGCGGCCAAACGCCGAGAGCGCGTAGCTCTTCTCGGAGATGACCGGGCGGATGATGACCTGGTAGTGCTCCATTACTCCTCACCCCCAGAGCTGTCCCGCGGGGCCTCCGCAGGCGATTCGGGAGCATCCGCCGTGGCCCTTGCAGGAGTGGCTTTCGCGGCGCCTTTGGATTCCGGTGCCTTCGCGTTCGCGGGGCTCGCCGAGCCAGCACCGCCGCCGGCGCGCGCGGTGAGCGCGTCGAGCGCAGCCTGTGAAAGCACCAGCGAAGCGGCGCCCACGAGGTCGGCGACGCCCACATCCTCGTGCGCCAGCACCGCCACACGCGCCAGGTTGCGGAACGACAGCGCCGCGTCCGACTCCTCGGGCGCAAGCGCCACGAGTGTGGGACGGGGCTGGTTCCAGTCATCGAGCAGATCCATCGCCTGGCTGGTCTTGGGCGCAGTGAATACGCTCGCATCGACCACCGCGAGAGACCCACGCGAGGCGTGCAGCGAGAGCGCGCTTCGCAGCGCGGCGCGCTGCTCCTTGCGGTTGACCTTGAAGGTGTAGGAGCGCGGCTGGGGTCCGAACACGGTACCCCCGCCGGTCCAGATCGGCGAGCGGCTGGAGCCGGCACGGGCGCGCCCGGTGCCCTTCTGGCGCCACGGCTTGGCCGAGCCACCGGAGACCATCGCGCGGGTCTTGGTGGCAGCGGTACCGCGACGACGGGCGGCCTGCTCGGCGCGCACGCTCTGGTGCACGAGCGGCATGTGGAATCCGACGGAGAAGGTGGCACCGTCCAACCCGACGGTCTTGCCGGCGGCACCCCCCAGCACGGGAGCTTTGAGCGCGGCATCAGCCATCGGTGCGCACCTCCACAACCCCGCCACGGGGGCCGGGCACCGAGCCGCGCACCATCAGCAGGTTCTGCGCAGGGTCGACGGCGACGACCTCCAGGCCTGGCTGGGTGACGCGTCGGTTGCCCATCTGGCCGGGCCCGCGGATGCCCTTCATCACGCGCGCTGGCGTGGCGGAGGCGCCGATCGAACCGGGAGCGCGGACGTTGTGGGAGCCGTGGGACTTGGGGCCACTCTTGAAACCGTGGCGGCGGATCGTGCCCTGAAAGCCCTTGCCCTTGGAGACGCCCGAGATCTTGACGCGGGCGCCGACCTCGAACGCCTCGACGGTCACGCTCTCTCCGAGCTTCAGCTGGGTAGATGGGTCCCCATCCCCGCGGAACTCCACCAGGTGGCGCATGGGCGGAGCGTCGGCCTTCTTGAGGTGTCCCAGTTCGGCTTTGGTCAGATGCTTCTCGCGAGCGGCGCCGAACGCCAGCTGCACCGCGTCATACCCATCGCGCTCGGCGCTGCGCACGGCGGTGACGGGGCATGGCCCAGCCTCCAGCACGGTGACGCGCGCCACTGAGCCGTCCTCCTTGAACAGCTGAGTCATTCCGAGCTTCTTGGCGAGGATCGCGGGCATATTGATGTGGAGTGGATGGTGATGTGAGGGGGTGGTTGGCTGTCGTGCGAAGGGAGGGAGAAAGATCGCCCGCTCACGTGGCTAGGCGGATCTCGATGTCGACGCCCGCCGGCAGATGGTCAAGGCGCTGCAGGGAGTCCACGGTCTTGGGGGTCGGCTGGTGGATGTCGATCAACCGCTTGTGGGTGCGGATCTCGAAGTGCTCGCGCGAGTCCTTGTCCTTGAAGGGCGAGCGGATCACGCAGTACACGTTCTTCTCAGTGGGCAGCGGCACGGGCCCGGACACGGTGGCACCGGTACGCGTGGCGGTCTCGACGATCTCCTTCGCGGCGGACTCGATCGCACGCGTGTCGTACGCCTTCAGGCGGATACGGATCTTGTTCTGGGCGGCTGGTGCCATGGAAGCTGCTCTCGGTGCTCTCTCTGGTGGGTGGGTTGGGATGGGTGGGTTCGGTGGTGGCCTGCGCAGGTGGGTGTCTGGAACCCGTGGCAGGTGCGCTCCCGCTGACTGGCCGGGCGGCGAGAGAAGGGCGGCCATGCGGAAGGCCGGCCCTTTCATCGCGCCGCGCCGACGGGCGGGCCGCGTTTCGTCGTATCTGATTGTCGATGCTTGCAACAAGCCGGGAATACGCCTCCCGGCGAAAAGAAGAGCGCCCCGGAAACCCGAAGCGCTCTCGTGCTACTCGATGATCTCGCTGACCACGCCCGAGCCCACCGTGCGACCGCCCTCTCGGATCGCGAAGCGCAGGCCCTGGTCCATCGCGATCGGCTGGATCAGCTCGATCTCCATCTGGACGTTGTCGCCGGGCATCACCATCTCGACGCCCTCGGGCAGCTTGGCCACGCCGGTGACGTCGGTGGTGCGGAAGTAGAACTGCGGCCGGTACCCGGAGAAGAACGGCGTGTGACGTCCGCCCTCCTCCTTCTTGAGCACGTAGACCTCTGACTTGAACTTGGTGTGCGGCGTGATCGAACCGGGCTTGCACAGCACCTGCCCACGCTCGATCTCCTCGCGCTTGGTGCCGCGCAGCAGGCAGCCAACGTTGTCGCCGGCGCGGCCCTCGTCGAGGATCTTGCGGAACATCTCGACGCCCGTCACCACCGTGGAGGTGGAGTCGTGGACGCCCACGATTTCGACGGTGTCGCCCGTTTTGACAATCCCCTGCTCGATGCGCCCGGTCGCGACGGTGCCGCGGCCGGTGATCGAGAAGACGTCCTCGACCGGCATCAGGAACGGCTTGTCGAGCTCACGCACCGGCTCGGGGATGTAATCGTCGAGCGCGGCGGCGAGGTCGAGGATCTTCTGCTTGTAGGTCTCGTCGCCTTCCAGCGCCTTCAGCGCCGAGCCGATCACGAACGGGATGTCGTCGCCGGGGAAGTCGTATTCGGAGAGCAGCTCGCGCACCTCGACCTCGACCAGTTCCAGGAGCTCCTCGTCGTCGACCATGTCGGCCTTGTTGAGGAACACCACGATGTAGGGGACGCCCACCTGGCGGGCGAGCAGGATGTGCTCGCGCGTCTGGGGCATCGGGCCGTCGGCGGCGGACACGACCAGGATCGCCCCATCCATCTGCGCGGCGCCGGTGATCATGTTCTTGACGTAGTCGGCGTGACCGGGGCAGTCCACGTGCGCGTAGTGGCGCTTGTCGGTCGCGTACTCGACGTGCGAGGTGGCGATCGTGATCCCGCGTTCCTTCTCCTCGGGAGCGTTGTCGATCTCCTCGAAGCTGCGGGCTTCGGCGCCTCCCTTCTCGGCCAGCACCGTGGTGATGGCAGCGGTCAGCGTCGTCTTGCCGTGATCGATGTGACCAATGGTGCCGACGTTGACGTGCGGCTTGTCGCGCTCGAACTTCTCCTTCGCCACTTTGCTCTGCTCCTCTGGAATCGACTGTTGTGCTCGCCCGCGTGAGGGCGAACCCGAGAAATCTATCTAAATGCCAAGTTTCGTGATCGCTGGTCCGATTTACGCCGGAACTGGCTCCCCCGTGCGTTGTTCGATGATCTTCTCCGCGATGTTGGGGGGTACCTCCTCGTAGCCCTCGAACTGCATCGTGTATGTGGCGCGTCCCTGCGTGTTGGAGCGCAGGTCGGTCGCGTACCCGAACATCTCGCTGAGCGGCACGAGCGCGTGGATCGCATGCGCGTTGCCCTGCTGCTCGGAGCCGTGCAGATGTCCGCGCCGGCGCGAGAGGTCGCCCATCACTTCGCCCATGAACTCCTCGGGGGTGACGACCTCCACCGCGAAGATCGGCTCCAGCAGCACCGGCTTGGCGCGCCGGGCGGCCTCCTTGAAGGCGAGCGAGCCGGCGACCTTGTAGGCGATCTCCGAGGAGTCCACCTCGTGGTACTTGCCGTCCACGAGCGTGACGCGCACGTCCACCATCGGGTAGCCCGCCTTGACGCCGTTCTCCAGCGCCTCCTCGACGCCCTTCTCGACGGCGGGAATGAACTCGGAGGGGATCGCGCCACCCTTGATCTTGTTGACGAAGTCGAAGCCCTCGCCGGGGGCGGGCTCGATGTTGATGTAGACCACGCCGTACTGGCCCGAGCCACCGGTCTGGCGTACGAACTTGCCTTCGACCTTCTCGGCGGTGCCGCGTACCGTCTCGCGGTAGGAGACCTGGGGGCGCCCGACGTTCGCCTCGACGCCAAACTCCCGCTTCATGCGGTCCACGAGCACTTCGAGGTGCAGCTCGCCCATCCCGGAGATCTCGATCTGGCCGGTCTCTTCGTTGGTGCGGACCTGGAAGGTGGGGTCCTCCTCCGCGAGGCGCCCCAGCGCGATCGACATCTTCTCCTGATCGACCTTCGTCTTGGGCTCGACCGCGACCTTGATGACGGGCTCGGGGAACACGATCGTCTCCAGGCGCACAGGAGCATCGGGGGCGGCGAGTGTGTCGCCGGTCATAACCTGCTTGATCCCCACCGCGGCGGCGATGTCTCCGGAGTAGACCTCGGGGACCTCCTCGCGGTCGTTGGCGTGCATCATCAGGATCCGCCCGATGCGCTCGGTGCGACCGCTGTTGACGTTGAGCACGCGTGAGCCGGCCTGCACGCGCCCAGAGTAAACGCGGAAGTAGGTGAGCTTGCCCACATAGGGGTCGGCCATGATCTTGAAGGCGAGCGCGGTGAAGGGTTCTGAGTCATCGGGCTTGCGCTCGACCTCGCGCTCGCCCTCCTCGCCCTTGACAAGTTCGGTGCCGGTCATTGGGGGCACGTCCAGCGGCGAGGGCAGGTAGTCGATCACCGCGTCGAGCAAAGGCTGTACGCCCTTGTTCTTGAAGGAGGAGCCGCACAGCACCGGTGTCAGCTTGGTCGAGAGCGTCGCCTTACGGATCGCCCGCTTGAGCTGCTCCTCGGAGATCTCGGCCTCCTCGAGGATCAGCTCGACGAGGTCGTCGTCGTAGTGAGACACCTCCTCCAGCAGGTACTCGCGCGCGGCGGCGGCCGCGTCGGCGAGCGCGGCGGGAATCTCGAGGATGTCCTGCTCCTTGCCGAGCTCGTCCTTGTAGACGATCGCCTTCATACGCACGAGGTCGACCACGCCCTCAAAGTCACCCTCGGCGCCGATCGGCAGCTGGATCGGGACGGGGTGGGCGCCGAGCCGATCGACCATCGTCTGCACACCGCGCTCGAAGTCGGCGCCGATGCGGTCCATCTTGTTGATGTAGGCGATCCGCGGGACGTGGTACTTGTCGGCCTGGCGCCACACGGTCTCCGACTGCGGCTCGACGCCGGCGACCGAGTCGAACAGCGCGATCGCCCCGTCGAGCACGCGCAGCGAGCGCTCGACCTCTACGGTGAAGTCGACGTGCCCGGGGGTGTCGATGATGTTGATGCGGTTGCCCTTCCACTCAGCGGTGGTCGCGGCCGAGGTGATCGTGATGCCGCGCTCCTGCTCCTGTTCCATCCAGTCCATCGTGGCGGCGCCATCGTGAACCTCGCCGATCTTGTAGGTGCGCCCCGTGTAGTAGAGGATGCGCTCGGTCGTGGTCGTCTTGCCCGCGTCGATGTGGGCCATGATCCCAATGTTGCGGGTGTTCTCGAGTGTGAACTTGCGTGACATGGGCGTGAGTGGTGTGGAGTGCTGGGAGTGGAGTGCTGTGGAGTGGCGTTGGGTGCTGCTGTGTGGTGGTTGCTGCCCAGCGCGTAGCCGCGGTCAAGCAAGGGATGTGGCGCTGCGCTGCTTCAGTCCTCAGGTGGGTCGGGGCAAAAAAATCGGGCCCCCTGGGCCCGCGCGCGCTGCTTTCAGTGAGGCCGGCTCGCGTCGCTATGTGCTCAGGGTCTTCATCTTGATGTCACGCTCCGCAGCGGCACGGCACTGTTCGCACACCCAACCAGCCCGCCGAGCGAAGGCCGACTATAGCAGAAGCACTCCAGAGAGCGTCCCCGGAAACTCTCGAGCGACGGCCCGAGGGCCGCAGCCGGCCATCGGAGCCCGGCGACGCCTCCAGCCGACCCCACGACGGCCCCTCCGGGGCACCGGAGGGAGCTACCGGACGAGAACTCGGGTGGTGGCGACGGCGCGTTCGCGGGTGCAGTTGACGTATACGCTTGCGGATACGACGTACCTACCCGGCGCGCGGTAGCGATGCGTGGTCCGCCACACCCGGCGCACCGGCGGAGCCACGGCGAGGCAGAATTGGGGAACCGCACCCGACCCGCTCGTGGCACCGTCGCCGTAACGCAGCAGGTAGCCGACCACCCCAGGCGCGCGCGCAGCGCGCGCGATGAGCTCGATCTCCACGGGCGCGCCGACCCTCACGGCCACCGGCTTGACCGTCAGCGCGACGACCAGACCATCGGGGTGGACCGTGTCAATCGCGCCGCCGGCGACCGGCGGGCCGGTGCCAGCGGATGGCCTCCCCGCGACGCCAGCTGCGCAGCCGCCCGGTCCGCCCCCAGCCGAACGGGCGGTCACGCACGCGCTCCCCGCGCCGGCGCCGCAGCCGAAGAGCGCCACCAGCGCGCCGAGCACCAAGGCGAGCGCCCCGGTGGACAGCAAGGATGCGCGGGGGTATCCGGGCGATCCTGCGGCCGGGGCGCTCATCCCTGGCGCGCTCGAGGCGACTAGCTCAACTGTGTTCCTCCGCCAGGGCTGTTTCCAAGCCCCCCGCGTCGACGGAGTTGCCGCTCGCCAGACAAGCCGTGGCGGATGCACAGGACACACCTGCCAGGCTACTGCTTTTTTCTTCGGGGTTGGGGGTTTCCTGGATCGACCACGCCGTGCCGCTCCAGCTCTCGGCGAGCGTCACTTCCGCACCTGAGCTGTTCACGTAGTGCCCGACCGCCGTGCATTCGCTGGTCGCGCACGACACCCCGGACAGGCTGCTGCTTTTTGCGCCCGTCGGGTTCGCCGGTTCCTTCAACGACCACGCCGTGCCACTCCAGCTCTCCCCAAGCGTCACTTCCACACCCGAGCTGTTGACGAAGTGACCAACCGCAACACACGATGCACTCGACGAACACGACACCCCCGTAAGGCTGCTGCTTTTCGCGCCCGTCGGGTTCGCCGGTTCCTTCAACGACCACGCCGTGCCACTCCAGCTCTCCCCAAGCGTCACTTCCGTACCCGCGCTGTTGACGTAATGGCCGACCGCGATGCACGCTTCGGTGGTCGCACACGAGACACCAGACAGGCTGGCGCTTTTCGCGCCGGTCGGGTTGACCGGTTCCTTCAACGACCATTCTTTCCCGTTCCAGTGCTCGGCGAGCGCCACTTCCGTGCCCGAGCTGCTGACGTAACGCCCGACCGCCATGCACGCTTCGCTGGTCTTGCACGAAATGCCGGACAGGCTGCTGCCTTTGGCACCGGTAGGGTTGAGCGGTTCCTTCAACGACCACGCCGTGCCGTTCCACACCTCGGCGAGCGTCACTTCGACGCTCGAGCCGTTTACATACCGTCCGACGGCCACACACGAGGTGCTCGACGCACACGACACCCCAGAAAGACTGCTGCTTTTCGCGCCCGTCGGGTTGAGGGCTTCCTGCAGCGTCCATTCCTTCCCATTCCAGCGCTCGGCGAGTGTCACTTCCGTGCCGCCGGCGTTGAGGGCATGCCCGATAGTCGTGCACGCTTCACTGCTCGTACACGACACGCCCGGCAGGCTGCCACTGGGGTTCTTCGGTATGGAGGCTTCCTGGAGCGCCCATTTTTTGGTGCTGCCCCAGCGCTCGGCGACGGGGGCTTCGGCACTCGAGCTGTTGAGGTAGCTTCCTGCTGCGGTGCACGCTTCAATCGTCGAACACGCGATACCGGACAGACCACCGCTTTTCGCGCCGGATGGATTCGGCGTTTCCTGGACCGACCACGTTTTTACGCTCAATCCCTCGCCCAGAGTCACTTCAGTGCCCGAGCTGTTGACGTAACGACCGACGGCCTCGCAGGATTCAATTGTTTTGCACCACACGCCGGACAGCCTGCTGCTTTTCGCGCCGGTCGGGTTTGCCGGTTCCTGGAGCGACCATTTTTCCAGCAGCGGCCACGCCTCGGCGAGCGTTACTTCCGTGCCCGAGCTGTTGACATAGCGCCCTACCGCGAGGCAGCTGCCGGGACATGAGACGCTCAGCAAGCCGCCGCTTTTCGCGCCAGCCGGGTTGGGCGTTTCTGAGATCGCCCATTTGGCGGTGCCTCCGAGCCAGAGCTCGGCGAGCGTGACTTCCGTGCCCGTGCTGTTGATGTCGTGACCCACCGCCATACACGCTTGAGTGCCGGAGAATTCCTCACACGCGATACCCGCCAGACTGCTGCCTTTGGCGCCTGTCGGGTTGGGGGTTTCCGCAACCGCCCACCTGCCGTTGTCGCCATGCTCGATGAGCGTCACTTCGGTACCCGAGCTGTTGACGTAGCGACCTGCCGCTGTGCATTCTTCGACCTCTTCGAACCCTTCTGTCACGAGCCGGCACGCGACGCTCGACAGGCTGGCGCTTTTCGCGCCGCTTGGCACGGTGGTTTCCAGGAGCGACCATCCTGCGCCGTCCCAGTGCTCGGCGAGCGGCACTTCGACGCCAGCCGCATTCGTATAGTGCCCGACCGCGGTACACGCGCTCGAGGAGCCGCACCCCACGCCCGCAAGGCTGCCCTTGTTGACTTCGGGAGCTTCTTCGACCGCCCACGCAGTCCCGTTCCAATGCTCGGCGAGCGGCACTTCGACGCCCGCGCTGTCGACGTAGGCCCCCACCGCGACGCAGGATTCCCCCGCGGGGCACGCGACGCCCAGCAGACTGCTTTTTTTGGCGTCCGTCTGCGCGGAGAGATTGGGTATCGGCCGACCGACCCAGCCTTTGAGATTGAACACACCGTTCGGGGTGCCCCAGCCGGTGGGGCCGTCATAGCCGACCTTGGCCGTGCAAAGGTATGCATCTTCTTCAGGAGGGGTGCAGGAGCCGTTGTCGCCTTCGGTGATGTCGAACGTCATGCTGGGCTTTTTGTAAAAGGCTTCGGCTGCCGCTTCCTTGGTGGCGCTGTTGGCGTGAGCCTCGATCGCGGCCGTGAGCGGCGAGGCGACGCTCGTGCCGCCGACAAGCGACCATCCGCCCTCGTAGATCGAGACCGGCGTTTCCGGGTTGGCCACGGCGGCGATGTCGTTGTCGGTCCGTTTGGCGCAGCCTTTGTCGGTTTGCCATTTGGGCTTGGCCTCGTAGAGGCTGCAACCCCCGCCGCTGTCGAACCACACCGACTCCGACCAGCCGCGGGCGTTTTTCGCCCGGCGGAGGGTGGTGCCGCCCACTGCGATGACGTTGGGGGAGGTGGCGGGCCAGCTTGGCGCGCCCACGCCGTTGTCGTAACCGGAGTCGCCGGCGGAGACCATCACCGGAATGCCCGCGTGGTCATACGACGACAGGTATTCGCTGCACCCTTTTTTGCCGGGGCAGTAAGTTTCGTTGTTCTCCGGGTAGCCGTAGCTGTTGCTGATCTCGGTCGCGGAGAGTTTGGCCGCCTCTGTGGCCGAGGCGGCGGTGTCTTTGGGTTCTTGGGTGGTCGCCTCTACCAGCAGGATGTGGCAGTGCGGACACACTGCCGAGACCATGTCCAGGTCCAGCGCCGACTCGAGCCGCCAGTCGCCTTCGAGCAGTTTCTGTTCGAATTCTTCGCTTTCTTTCGGGTAGTTTGCTTCTTCGCCTTTTTCATTGACCTTTTTGAAGCAGCCGTTGGCTTTGGTGCATGCTTCAAGACCGTACGTTTCGCGGTACTTGGCGAGGTCCGATTCGGCGTTCGGGTAGCTGTAGGCGTCGATTAGCGCAACCGTCTGGCCCGTGCCGCCCGACGCGGGGATCGAGTACGCGGAGCGCAGTTCCTTCGCGCCGTACCCTCCGTTCACGCCGCCGCCTTCCACGACGTGCGCGACGCCGGGAATCTTGTAGCCAGAGGGAGTCGGGGTCGCGGGAGGGTCGACGATGATGTTGCACTCGATCATCCGCCCGCCCGGAGGACAGGGCGTGTAAGGCATCGTCTTAGATGGCTTCAGCGAATAGCCCAACCGATTCCCCTGTCCGCCACTCGCGCCTGCCGACGGCACGAAAACCGCGCACGACAACACGCCAAGCAACAGCGCAGCCTTCGTGACTTCGAGCAATCGTCGACCGATCGACGCGCATCCACCGTACCGCGTTTCCCGCAGGGGCCGACCCACAGACCTGTAACCCATGTCTGACCTCCCTCTTCCTGGCTTGACTTCAAAAAGTCCGGCCGCGACCGCACCCGTCCCGGTCACGACGCCGGATCAACGCTTGAGCTGATCCTAAACAGAAACCAAAATAAAAGTCAACTGTTTTGGTACTTCCCTACTCGTTCTCGATGTTTGAAATGTTAGTGAATTGAACTCAACCGCCCGCGGAGCGCACGCGTGGATCTTGGCTACTCATGCGGCATCTGGGCGCGCTCTGGCGGTGCCGACGACGCGCTTAGCGCCGCGGCACGCCCCGCACGGTCAACTAACGTTCGACCGCGGAACGCCTGCGTCCGCGGACGGCGGCGAGTCTTCGCCCTCTCCGTCAGCCGGGGTGGCGCCATCCTCGAAAACCGCTTGCAGGCGCGCGAGCACACGCGTCGCCGCCGCCAGTTCCTGTGGCGTGACGTCAGCGAGCGCCTGCTCCCAGCGGCCCTGCCACTTCGCGCGCTTGGCCTCGATCGCCTGCCGGCCGCGCGGCGTGAGACGGGAGACGACCACGCGGCGGTCGCGCTCCAAGCGCGCGCGCTCCACATGGCCGCCGTCGGCGAGGTGGTCGAGCATCTGCGTGACCGTCGCCGGGGTCAGCTGCGCCGCGCAGGCCAGCTCCCCGGCGGACAGCTCGCCGCGCTCCTCCAGCTCGAACAGCAGCTCGCACTGCGCGTGGCTGAGCTCACCGGCGCCGAGGTGGGTGTCGCGCCCGCGTAGGCGGCTGAGGCTGCGGAAGGTACGACGAAACGCCTTGCCGAGCTCCAGCAGCTCGGTCGCCCACTGCTTCTCCTCCCGCGCAACCTCCACCGATACCGCCATGCTTCCCTCCGCTTTCAAACCCTCTGCCTCGTCGTACTGGCCGGCTCCATCGCTCAGGCCCCCGCCAACGCCGCGGCCCCGGGGACACATGTCACCGCCGTGAGTGACTGGACGTCTCGTGGAGGTCGCCATGGCGCACGCCCTGCTCAGACCCCTACCGGCTCCGCCACCCGCTCGGGATGGGCGGCGGCGCTCTCCGCGTCGGCGGCCTGCTCCTCGCCGGCTCCTGCCCGCGGTCGCTCGGCGCGCAGCAGCATCATGCAGGGAATCAGCGTCAACGCCGCGATCCCCAGCGCCCACCAATAGGCGGTATCGAACGCGCTTGCCCGCGCCTCGGCCGTGAGGGCATCCACGCCGGCGCGCTGCAAAACGACCGCGAGCACCGCCGTGCCGATCGCCCCACCGGTGCGCTGCAGCACGGTGAGCTGCGGCGTCGCGTCGGAGACCTGCTCGGGGCGCATCGACGCGAAGGCGGCGGTCATCGCCGGCATGAAGCACAGCCCGATGCTGAGGCCGCGCACGACCAGCACCGCCGAGATCGCCACGATCGACGTGTGCGCCCCCACGAACGTGAGCGGAATCGTGCTGAGGCACAGCAACGAAACGCCCGTGAGCGCCACGCGCCCGCCGCCGAAGCGTTCGGTCAGTCGGCTCGCCAGCGGCATCGCCACCAGCGCCCCGATCCCCTGCGGCCCGGTGAGCAGCCCGGTGCTGATCACGTCCTGCCCGCGCACCACTTGGTAGTAATACGGCACCAGGATCATCGCCCCGAACAGCGCCGCCCCGAGGCCAAAGTTCACGAACGCCGCCCCCGCGAACACGCGGTTGGAGTACATGCGGATGTCGAGCAGCGGGCGCTCCACACGCAGCGCGTGCAGGCAGAAGAGCACGATCAACGCCAACCCCGCGACAGCCGGCACGATCACCTTGCCCGAGCCAAACGCTTCGCCCGAGCCGAGCTCGCTGATGCCGTAGATGAGCGCTGCGCAACCGGCCGGCAGCAGCGCCAAGCCCACCAGGTCCAGCCGTTCCGCCTCCCCCGGGTTCGTGCGAGGCAGCATCCGCCAACCGAGTGCGACCGCGATCGCCCCGATCGGAACATTCACGAAGAAGATCCACGACCAGTGCAGGTTCTGCAGGATCAGGCCCCCCACCACCGGGCCGAGGATCGGCGCGATCATCGCCGGCATCGAGACGATCCCCATCACCTTGCCCATCTGCTGGGGACCCGCCACCTGCGCCATGATCATCATCGCGACGGGCATGATCATCCCTCCGCCCGCGCCCTGCAGCACGCGGAACACCACCAATGAGGTGAGCGAGCCCGCCAGGCCGCACAGCGCCGAGCCGGCGGTGAACAGCACGAGCGACACCATGTACACCTGCTTGGCCCCGAAGCGCCGCGCCGCCCAGCCCGTAACCGGGATCACTGCCGCCAGCGAGAGTAGATAGCCAGTGATCACCCACTGCACCTGGGAGAGCGGGCTGTGCAGGTCCTTCGAGAACGTGTCCAGCGCCACGTTGACGATCGTCGTGTCGAGGATCGACATCATCATCCCCAGGATCACCACGCCGCAGACCACCCACACGTGGCGCGGGATGTGGCCGGCCTCGTAGCTCATGCGGCCGTCGGCCGTCTGTGTCGATCCAGGCGAAGACATTCGGTACCTAAAGGTTAGGTACCGAATCTTCTCTTGTCAAGGCCCCCGCGGTCCTTAAGTTTGAGCGAGCCGAGGACCAAGCAAGACAAGGATTAGAAGGCCCGCCCACCCCGCGAAGTGTGCTCTGCACACGAGCGACCGAGGACGCGGTATTGCGCCGGTCATCGGCTCGCTCACCAGCGATAGTGGGCGAAGGCCTTGTTGGCCTGTGCCATGCGGAAGATGTCGTCCTTGCGCTTGTAGGCGCCACCCTGCTGGGACTGGGCGTCGAGCAGCTCGTGCGCGAGGCGCTGCGCCATCGTCTTCTCGCGGCGCTGGCGCGCGAACTCGACCAGCCAGCGCACCGCCAGCGTGCGGGCGCGGCGCGGCGCGACCTCGACTGGCACCTGGTAGGTGGCGCCGCCCACGCGACGCGATTTGACCTCGAGGTTGGGCGTCAGCGCCTTGATCGAGGCCTCCAGTGTCTCCAGCGGGTCTTTGTCGCTGCGCTCTCCGAGGATCGCCAGCGCGTCGTAGACGATCCGCTCGGCCACCGACTTCTTGCCGTCCAGCATCACCTTGTTGATGACCTGCTGCACCAGTTTCGAGCGGTGCACGGCGTCGGGCTCGACCGGGCGTACGTGTGCGGCTGCGCGACGGGGCATTACTTTTTCTTCACGCCGTACTGCGAGCGCGCCTTTTTGCGATCGTTGACGCCGGCCGCATCCAGCGTGCCGCGTACGACCTTGTAGCGCACGCCCGGGAGGTCCTTCACGCGGCCACCCCGCACCAGCACCACGGAGTGCTCCTGCAAGTTGTGACCCTCGCCGGGGATGTACGCCGTCACTTCGATCGAGCCGGAGATGCGCACGCGCGCGACCTTGCGCAGGGCGGAGTTAGGCTTCTTCGGGGTCGTGGTGTACACGCGCGTGCACACCCCGCGCCGCTGCGGCGCGACGACCTTCTTCTTGCGGCCCTTCCCCGACTTCAGTCCCGGGGTGGCCAGCTTTTTCTTCGGGGCTTCGCGGCCCTTGCGTACTAGCTGGGAGGTGGTTGGCATTCGGTCGGGGATGGTAGCAGCGCGAGCGCACCTGGCGGGCAGTGCCCGCCGATGGTCGGTGTCAACCGGATCGTGGGGCCTATCGCGATCCTGCCGGGCGATCAGGCCGCTTCGGGCGCGATGCCAGCCGCGCGCGTCGGCGCAGGCATCAATGCTGCGGCCACGATCACCAGCACGAACGCCAGCGCCTGGAAGACGATGCCCACCGCGCTGCCGGGCATCGGGTCGCCGAACACGACGATCCCGCCCGCGATCCCGGCGATGTTGGCGGCCGTCCCCGTGATCGCGATCACCGGCACCGCCTCGCCGTCCTGCAGGCCGCGCGCGGAGGCGTAGAAGGCGACGATCGACGCCGCCAGCGCCACCGCCAGCCACGGGCTGAGGATCACGGCCAGCACTCCGTGCGCGCCGACAATCCCCGTCAGCGCCTTGATCGATGTGTCCGACACCCCGAACAGGATCCCCGCCGCGGCTCCCAGCATCACGCCGTGGTGCTCGGTGCGGCCGCCCATCCGGGGACCCATGATCAACAGGCCGCCGATACCAAACAGGCCGGCCTCGAAGGAGATCATCGCCGGGTCCGAGAAGCGCGCGTCGGCGCCGTGCATCGCCGGCAGCGTCAGCCCCAGCATCACCAGGCCCGCCGCCATCAGCCACAGCCCGGCCCACTGCCGCGGGCCGACCTTGAAGCCGAACATGCGGTCGGCCATCACCGCGATCAGCACCACGCCGCCCGCGAGCGACACCTGCACAACCGACATCGGCGCCAGCGCCAGCGCCCCGACGTGCAAGATCCATGAGGCGACCGCCACGAGCATCCCCACCGCAAACCATTTCGATGAGAACAGCACCTTTGCCGAGAGCAGCGGGTGGCGCACGTTCACCGCGCCGACCTCGTTCGCCCCCCGGTACTTGTAGAAGAAGCCCAGGTTCGCCACGAAGGCGCAGGCGAGCGAGAGCAGAATGCCGAGATCGAGCGTCATGACACGGGGGGGTGGCCAGGAGGGGGGCCTGCCCCCCTCCTGCTCAAGACGAGGTTCGCCACGAAGGCGCAGGCGAGCGAGAGCAGGATGCCGAGGTCAAGAGTCATAGATTGGAGTGGGGGAGGCGGTGGGGGACAGGGTGCAGCTCCATCGGCACCCGCTGGTGGATGCTTTACTGCGCCGAGTCGATCCGGGCAGATTAGTCTCGCCGACCTGTGTGGAACCTAAAGGGCAGTGGGTTTGGCGCCGTGCTAACGCCCGGCTAACAGTACATGCAAGGACCCGTTCAACTGTGGACCCATCCGCCCACCGCCTCTCCTCGCAGGTGACGCCACCGACGGGCGACGGGTCCGAGCCAGGGGGAAAACCCCTGCTGTTGGTGGACATCGACGGGGTGCTCTCGCTGTTCGGCTTTCCCGCGCACGATTCTCCCGAGGGGTCCTGGCACTCGATCGACGGCATACCCCACTTCCTTTCGGCCGCCGCCGCCCGGCACCTGCTCGCGCTTGTGTCTCTCTTCGAGCTGGTCTGGTGCAGCGGCTGGGAGGAGAAGGCCGACGAGTACCTTCCGCACCTGCTGGGCCTACCCCGCGGGCTGCCCCACCTGAGCTTCGAGCGCGGCACGGCAGCGGGCGAGTCGCTACACGGCCACTGGAAGCTCTCGGCGATCGACGCCTACGCCGGCGTGCGACCGCTGGCTTGGGTCGACGACTGCCTCGACACTGCCTGCCACACGTGGGCCTCAGCGCGCACGGCCCCGACGCTGCTCGTGCAGACCATCCCCGCTCAAGGACTCACCGAGCGGGAGGCCGCACAGCTGCACACGTGGTGCGGCGAGCTGCACGGCGGCCCTACCCCCACCCTCTACTCCTCGACGACGTCGGGCACCTCAAGCTCGGCCAGTTCCTCGACGAACCCGGGGTCCGAGTCGCCGGCGCCGATCCGCTCCAGCGAGGCGAGGTCGGCGTCGAACTCCTGGCCGTAGGTGCCGCCGAGCGGGTCGCCCCCCTGCAGGCCGAGCTCCGCGGCGATCTCCTCGTGGTCGAGCAAACCGACCTCGTCGATTGCGCGCGGGAGCGGTTCGGAGGGCTCGATCTCGATCCGCCGGTAGCGCTTGAGGCCGGTCGCCGCCGGGATCAGCTTGCCGATGATCACGTTCTCCTTGAGTCCGACCAGGCGGTCGGTCTTGCCCTCCAGCGACGCATCGGTGAGCACCTTCGTGGTCTCCTGGAAGGAGGCCGCCGAGAGGAAGGAGTCGGTGTTCAGCGACGCCTTCGTGATGCCGAGGATGATGTCCTCGAACTGCGCCGTCTCCTTCTTGGCGGCGTCCAGCTCGTCGTTGACGCGAGCGAATTCGAAGCGGTCCACGAACTGGCCGGGCAGGTAGTCGGTGTCGCCCTTCTGATCGACCCGCACCTTCTTGAGCATCTGGCGCACGATCAGCTCGATGTGCTTATCGTTGATGTCCACGCCCTGGGACACGTAGACCTCCTGCACCTCGTTGACGAGGTAGCGCTCGGTCTCGGTACGCCCGCGCAGTTTCAGCAGATCGTGCGGGTACAGCGAGCCCTCGTTGAGCTGCTTGCCCGCCGCGATCTGCTCGCCCTGGCGCACGAACAGGCGCGTGCGCCGCGGGAACGCGTGGCGGTGCTCCTCACCAGCCGCGTCGATGATCACCACGGTGAGCGCCTTCTCTGTCTCTTCGATCCCGACCGTCCCGTCCTGCTCGGCGATCTGCGCGAGGCCCTTTGGCTTGCGCGCCTCGAACAGCTCCACCACGCGCGGCAGGCCGTGCGTGATGTCAGCGCCCGCGACACCCCCAGTGTGGAAGGTGCGCATCGTCAGCTGCGTGCCGGGCTCGCCGATCGACTGCGCCGCGATGATCCCGACGGCGTCGCCGATCTGGGCCATCTGGCCGGTCGCCATCGCGCGCCCGTAGCAAGCCTGGCAGACCCCGCTCTGGGCGCGGCACTTGAGCACCGAGCGCACTGGCACCGTCACCTGCGTGCCGCGGTCGTGGTCGTCCTGGTTGGCCTTGACGATCTCGGCAAACTCTGCGCGGCCGATTTCGACGCCCTGCTCGGCCAGCACCCGGCCGCGCTTGGTGGCGATCTCCGCGGCGGCGAAGCGCCCCACGAGGTTGTCGTTGGGGTCGCCTCCATCCTTGAAGATGGCCATCTCGATGTACTCCTCCGTGCCGCAGTCGGGCTCGCGGATGATCACGTCCTGGGCGACGTCCACCAGACGGCGCGTCAGATAGCCGGAGTCGGCGGTGCGCAGCGCGGTGTCGGCGAGGCCCTTTCGCGCGCCGTGCGTGGAGATGAAGTACTCGAGCACCGACAGGCCCTCCATGAAGTTGGCCTTGATCGGGCGCTCGATGATTTCGCCCTTCGGGTTGGCCATCAGCCCGCGCATCCCCGCGAGCTGGCGGATCTGCTTGAACGAGCCGCGCGCCCCGGAGTTGGCCATCATGAAGATCGGGTTGAGCGTGTCGAGGTTCTCGATCATCGCGTCCGCGACCTCGTCGGTGGCGGCGTTCCACTTCTCCACGACCGCCTCGTGGCGCTCCTCCTGGGTGATCAGGCCCATGTCGTACTGCTCGGAGATCTCCGCCACGATGTCCTCGTACTTCTTGATGATCTCGCCCTTGCGCGGGGGGATCACCACATCGTTCTTGGAGATCGTGATGCCCGCCTGGGTGGAGTACTTGAAGCCGAGGTCCTTGAAGGCGTCGAGCACCAGCGAGATCGTGGTCGCGCCGTAAGCCTGCACGAGCGCGTCCACGAGGCGGGTGGTGTCGCGCTTCTTCATCGACTGGTTGACGAACGTGTACTTGGAGGCGTCGAACTCCTCGCCCAGCGCCTCCGCCAGCGCCCGCTCGATGCGGTCGTTGTAGACGATCCGCCCGACCGTGGTGAGCAGGTGGCCGCCCTCGCGGCCGAAGGGCCGGAACTCGGCCACGTCGTGCAGCGTCACCACGCCCGCCTCGTAGGAGAGCTCGGCCTCCTGCGCGGTGCGGAAGACGTGCGGGCGCTGCTCGTTCGCGGGCCATTTACCCCCCGCCAACAGCTCCTGCTTGGCGGTCAGCTCGTCGGCTTCGAGGCCGTAGGTGAGGTAGTAGGCACCGAGGATCATGTCCTGTGTGGGCGTCGCCAGCGGCGCGCCGTGGGCCGGGGAGAGGATGTTGTTGGAGGAGAGCATCAGAATCCGCGCCTCCGCCTGCGCCTCCGCGGAGAGCGGCAGGTGCACGGCCATCTGGTCGCCGTCGAAGTCGGCGTTGAAGGCGTGGCAGACGAGCGGGTGCACCTGGATCGCCTTACCCTCGACCAGCAGCGGTTCGAACGCCTGGATGCCCAGGCGGTGCAGGGTCGGCGCACGGTTGAGCAGCACCGGGTGCTCGTGGATGACCTCCTCGAGCACGTCCCACACCTCGCCGATCATCGAGTCCACCATCTTCTTGGCGGCCTTGATGTTCTGCGCGGACTTGCGCTCTACCAGGCGCGCCATGATGAACGGCTTGAATAGCTCCAGCGCCATGATCTTCGGCAGCCCGCACTGGTGCAGCTTCAGGTAGGGGCCGGCGACGATCACCGAGCGCCCGGAGTAGTCCACGCGCTTGCCCAGCAGGTTCTGGCGGAAGCGGCCCTGCTTGCCCTTGAGCATGTCCGAGAGGCTCTTCAGCGGACGGTTGCCCGGCCCGGTGACGGGGCGCCCGCGGCGGCCGTTGTCGAACAGCGCGTCGACGGCCTCCTGCAGCATCCGCTTCTCGTTGTTGACGATGATCTCGGGCGCGCCGAGGTCGAGCAGCCGCTTGAGGCGGTTGTTGCGGTTGATCACGCGCCGGTAGAGGTCGTTGAGGTCGGAGGTGGCGAAGCGCCCGCCGTCGAGCTGCACCATCGGGCGCAGCTCCGGTGGGATCACCGGGACGGCGTCCAGCACCATCTGCTCGGGCCGGTTGCCCGACTGCAGGAAGGCGCTGACGACCTTCAGGCGCTTGACCGCGCGCGCCTGCTTCTGGCCTTTGGCGGTCTTCACCTGGTCCTCCAGCTCGACCCGTTCGGCCTCGAGGTCCACCTGCTGGAGCAGGTCGCGGATCGCTTCCGCGCCCATTCCGCCGCGGAAGTACTCGCCGAAGCCGTAGGGCGAGCCGAAGCGCTCCTTGAGCTCGCGGAAGGTGGTCTCGTCGTGCTCGATCTGCTTGGGTTCCATCGTCTTGAAGAGCTCCCACACGTTGCGCATCCGCTCGGCCGCGTCCTCGATGTAGGCTTCGGTGTCGGCGATGTCGGCCTCGAAGGCCTTGCGCAGCTCCTTGAGCAGCTTCTCGCGCTCCTCGTCGGAGAGCTTGTTTAGGTTGACGTCCAGCGAGTCGGCCCACAGGTGGTCTTCGTCGGAGAAGCCCGTCTGCTTGCCGCTCTCCAGGTATGTCTCGCGGCGCCCCAGCGACTCGCGCAGCTCGAGCACCCGCTCCTCGCGCTCGGCGGTGTAGGAGTCGAGCACCTTGTTGACCTCCACCTCGAGCGTCTCCAGATCCTTCGTGCGTGCCTCGTCATCCACCCAGGTGACGATCGAGGCGGCGAAGTACAGACACCTTCTCGAGCTCCTTGGGGGCCATGTCGAGCAGGTAGCCGATGCGCGAGGGGACGCCCTTGAAGAACCAGATGTGGCTGACGGGCGCGGCCAGGTCGACGTGGCCCATGCGCTCGCGGCGCACCTTCGAGCGCGTGACCTCCACGCCGCAGCGCTCGCACACGATGCCCTTGTAGCGCACGCGCTTGTACTTGCCGCAGTAGCACTCCCAGTCCTTGGTGGGACCGAAGATGCGCTCGCAGAAGAGGCCGTCCTTCTCAGGCTTGAGCGTGCGGTAGTTGATCGTCTCGGGCTTGGTCACCTCGCCGGAGCTCCAACCGCGGATCTGCTTGGAGGAGGCGAGGCCGATCTCGATGGCGTCGAAATTGTTTATATCGATCATGCTTTAGCGCTTTCGCTCGCGGGTGTAATCAGCTCTCGATCTCTGCTCAACTCTCCTCGACCTCCTCGACCACGACCTCCTCGGCCACGACCTCCTCGGCCAGCTCCGGCTCGAGCACGCCATCGCCCAGCACGTCCGCGAGGTCGATGCCGGCCCCGTCGGCCAGCAGCTCGTCGACGCCGAGATCCTCCTCGACCTCCTCGAGCTCATCGGCGGAGTCCGCATCCTCGACCTCCACGCCGTCGTCCGCCACGGGCTGCTCGGCGGCCTCGCCGGCGTCGGTGTCGTCCTCGCCCTCGACCGCCTCGTCGGCGGCGTCGGGGGCCGGCGCGCGCACTCCGGAGAGGTCGATGCCAAGCTCCTCGGCGGCGCGCAGCAGGTCGTCGTCTTCGTCGCGCATCTCCGCGCGCTGGCCCTCTTCGGAGACGACGTTGACATCGAGCGCCAGCGACTGCATCTCCTTGAGCAGCACCTTGAAGGACTCGGGGATCGAGGGCTCGGCGATGTTCTCGCCCTTGACGATCGCCTCGTACGCCTTCACGCGCCCAACGGTGTCGTCGGACTTGATCGTGAGCATCTCCTGCAGCGTGTAGGCGGCGCCGAACGCCTCCAGCGCCCACACCTCCATCTCACCGAAGCGCTGGCCGCCGAACTGCGCCTTGCCGCCCAGCGGCTGCTGGGTGACGAGCGAGTAGGGGCCGGTGGAGCGCGCGTGGATCTTGTCGTCGACGAGGTGCAGCAGCTTCAGGATGTACATGTAACCGACCGTCACCTGCTGGGCAAAGGGCTCCCCGGAGCGCCCGTTGAAGAGCGTCATCTTGCCCGAGGCCTGCTCGCCCGCGCGGCGGCTCTTGTCGACGTCCATGCGGATCCGCCCGGTGTGCTCGTCCTGCCATTTGACGAGCGCCTGGTCGACGTCTTCCACGGTGGCGCCGTCGAACACGGGCGTGGACACATACACGCGCGCGGGATCGCCGTTTTTGCGTTCGCCACTGGCTTCCTGATAGGCGTCAGTGCCATCGTCGTACCAGCCCTTGGCGGCCACCCAGCCGAGGTGGGTCTCGAGGATCTGCCCGACGTTCATGCGCGAAGGCACGCCGAGCGGGTTGAGGATCACGTCGACGGGCGTGCCGTCCTCCAGGAACGGCATGTCCTGCACGTCGACGATCTTCGAGATCACGCCCTTGTTGCCGTGGCGGCCCGCGAGCTTGTCGCCCTCGGAGATCTTGCGCTTCTTGGCGACGAACACGCGCACGAGGTCGTTGACCCCCGGCGGCAGGTCATCGCCGGCGTCGCGGGAGAAGGTCTTCACGTCGATCACCACGCCGCCCTCGCCGTGGGGCACCTTCAGCGAGGTATCGCGGACCTCGCGCGCCTTCTCCTTGAAGATCGCGCGGATCAGCTTCTCCTCGGCGGTCAGCTCGGTCTCGCCCTTGGGCGTGACCTTGCCGACGAGCAGGTCGCCGGAGAGCACCTCGGCACCGACGCGCACGATCCCGCGGTCGTCGAGGTTGCGCAGCGACTCCTCCGAGCGGTTGGGGATGTCGCGGGTGATCTCCTCCTCGCCAAGCTTCGTGGTGCGGGCGTCGATCTCGTACTCCTCGATGTGGATCGAGGTGAGCTCGTCGTCCTGCACGAGGCGCTTGGAGAGGATGATCGCATCCTCGAAGTTGTAGCCCTCCCAGGACATGAAGGCGACCATCAGGTTCTTGCCGAGCGCCATCTCGCCCTTGTCGGTGGAGGACCCGTCGGCGAGCACGTTGCCGGCCTTGATCTTCTCGCCCGCGTTCACGCGGGGCTTCTGGTGGATCAGGGTGCCCTGGTTGGAGCGCATGAACTTCTGCAGCTCGTACTCGTCCTTCTTGCCGTCGGCGCGCTGCACCACCATCTGGGTGGCGTCGACGAACTCGACGGTGCCGCCGTTGCTCGCCAGCAGCACGTCACCGGTGTCGAGCGCCGCGCGGCGCTCCATGCCGGTGCCGATCAGCGGCGCGTCGGCCTTCAGCAGCGGCACCGCCTGACGCTGCATGTTGGAGCCCATCAGCGCGCGGTTGGCGTCGTCGTGCTCGAGGAACGGGATCATCGCCGTGGCGACCGACCAGATCTGCTCGGGCGAGACGTCGACCAGATCGACGTCCTTGGGGCCGACCGTGACGTACTGCCCGGCCTGCGTGCGGCAGAGGATTTCGCTGCCCTTCAGCTTGCCGGTCTTCTCGTCCACGGGCGTGTTGGCTTGGGCGATCAGCTGCTCCTCCTCCTGAGTGGCGTCCAGGCGCACGATCTCCTCGGTCACCACGCCGTCCTTGACCACGCGGTAGGGGGTTGTGACGAAGCCGTGCTCGGAGACCTCGGCGAACGAGGAGAGCGAGCCGATCAGGCCGATGTTGGGCCCCTCGGGGGTCTCGATCGGGCACATGCGCCCGTAGTGGGTGGGGTGCACGTCGCGCACCTCGATCGGCGCGCGCTCGCGCGTCAGCCCGCCCGCGCCCAGCGCGGAGAGCCGCCGGCGGTGGGTGAGGCCGGCCAGCGAGTTGGTCTGGTCCATGAACTGCGAGAGCTGGGAGGAGCCGAAGAACTCCTTCAGCGCCGCCACGACGGGGCGGATGTTGATGATCGTCTGCGGCGTGATCGTGTCGGCGTCCTCCGTGGTGAGGCGCTCGCGCACGACGCGCTCCATCCGGTAGAGGCCGATGCGGAAGGCCTCCTGGATCAGCTCGCCGACGGTGCGCAGGCGGCGGTTGCCGAAGTGCTCGTACTCGTCGAGGTGGTCGGCCACGGGCTCGCGCGGCATCGACAGCGCCTCGGCGGCGTAGTCCTTGATCTCGACTTCCGGTTTCTCGGGCAGGCCGAGGCGCTTGGGCAGCGACACGAGCTCCTTGATCAGCGCAACGATGTCGTCCTTGGTGAGCGTGCGGACGTCCAGGTCGGTCTGCTGGTTCAGGCGCGAGTTGAGCTTGTAGCGCCCCACGCGCGTGAGGTCGTAGCGCTTGGGGTCGAAGAACAGCTGGTTGAGCAGCGCCTTGGCGTTCTCCACGGAGGGCGGCTCGCCGGGGCGCTGCTTCTTGAACAGCTCGATCAGCGCACCCTCTTCGGTGCGCGTCGCCTCCGTGTCGGAGTCCAGCGTGTTGGCGATGTAGTGTGAGTTCTCGAAGATCCGCATGATCTCCTCGTCCGCGGCGTAGCCCATCGCGCGCAGTAGCACCGTGACGGGCAGCTTGCGCTTGCGGTCGATGCGGACGTAGACCTTGCCCTTCTTGTCGATCTCCAGCTCCAGCCACGAGCCGCGGGCGGGCATCAGGTTGGCGATGAAGACCTGCTTCTCGCGGTCCTTCGGTTCCATCAGGTAGGCCCCGGGGGAGCGCACGAGCTGCGTGACGACGACGCGCTCGGTGCCGTTGATCACGAACGTGCCGCGCTCGGTCATCCAGGGGAAGTCACCCATGAACACCGACTGCTCGCGAATCTCACCCGTCTCGCGGTTGATGAAGGCGACCGTGACCGTCAGCGGGCGCGCGAAGGTCAGGTCCTTCTCGCGGCACTGTTCGAGGTTGGCCACGGGCTCGTCGAAGGCGATCTCGCCGAACTGGACGGCGAGGTTGCCGGTGTAGTCCTCGATCGGCGAGATGTCGTCGATCGTCTCCCGCAGACCACCCTTCTGCGGGTCGGTGAGCCACTCGAAGGAGCGGCGCTGGATATCGATCAGGTTGGGTACGTCGCAGGACTTGTTCAGACGCGCGAAGGTCCGGCGCGTCCGGAGGGCATCAGCAGCAGCCAAGGAAGACTCCTTCGAGGAGAGAGACGACACGACGAGTGCAAAACAGCGCAAGGCGAGCGCGACCCGTCAAGATAGCACACGCCACCGCCACCCTCAAGTGGGCAGCCAGCGCTCACGGACCCCGCCTCCGGAGAACCGCGTATGTGGCGCGGTCTCCATGCCTCCGAGGCGGCTGCGGCTATCGGCCAGCGAGCGCGATTCTACCGGAAAATCCGGCGATTTGTTAGCCGCGGGTAAAGACGCCCAAGCGACCCGCCGAGCCTACTTCAGCTCGACCGACGCCCCGGCCTCCTCGAGTTCCTGCTTGAGCTTGTCGGCCTCGTCCTTCTCGATGCCCTCCTTGACCGGCTTGGGGGCCTCGTCGACGAGCGCCTTGGCCTCCTTGAGGCCGAGGCCCGTGGCGGCGCGCACGACCTTGATCACCTGGATCTTCTTGTCGCCGGCCCCGGTCAGCACGACGTTCACGGTGGAGGGGCCTTCTTCCTCGGCGGCCGCCTCGCCGCCGCCGGCGCCACCTGCCGCCGCGACGGGCGCGGCCACGGCCGCGGCGGAGACGCCGAACTCCTCCTCGAGCGCTTTGATGCGCTCGGCGAGCTCGAGCACGGAGATGCCCTTGAGCTCCTCGATCCAATCCTGGGTGCTGGTTGCCATCGTGATCAATCCTCCTTGGGATTCGCCTCGGCGGTGTCGGCCTCAGCCGAGGCGTCCGCCTGGTTGTCATCTGTTGCCGCCTCGGGAGCCGGCTCAGCTTGGTTCTCGATGTCCGCCTCCGGGACGGGAGCCTCTGCCTCGGCGGCAGGGGACTCCGTCTCAGGTGCCTCGGGGGCAGGGGGGGACTCTGCCTCTGGAGCGGGCGCATCCGCCGCGGCCGTGGCGGGGGGCTCGCCCGCGGGGATCTCCCCGGACTCCTTCTTCTCGCGCACCTGGCCGAGCGCCACGGCGAGGCCGCCGACGAGCGCTCCGAGGGTGCGTACAAGTCCCGAGATGGGCGAGGCGACGACGCCGACGAGCTGCCCGTAAAGCACTTCGCGCGAGGGCAGGCGCGAGATCGCCCGCAGCTGGTCGGGGTCGAGCGCGGCGCCTTCCATCACGCCGCCCTTGAAGGGGAGCAGCTGTGTGATGCGCGCGTAGTCGGCGATCGCCTTGGCCGCTAGCGCGGCGTCGCCGCGCACGAATGTCAGCGCCGTGGGACCCCGCAGGAGCGGCTTCAGATCCTCCGCTCCCGTCTGGTCGGCGGCGCGCTCGGTCAGCGAGTTCTTGACGACGCGGAAGACCGCGTCGGCCTCGCGCAGCTTGGCGCGCAGCTCGGCCGCCTGGGGCACGGAGATGCCGCGGTAGTCGACGGCGAATACCGCCTGGGAGCTCTCGATGTCGGCGGCGATCTCGGCGATCGCCGCGGCCTTTTGGTCTCGGTTCACTGTGGCTCCTGTCCCGGGCTTCTGCCGTCAGGCGGCGGCCGGGGGTCTCGGGTTGCCGATGGTGGGATCTTGTCTGTGTTGTGCCTGCTGCGTGGAGCTGGTGTTGTGGTGCTGAGGGGATCTCAAGCCGCGACTGCCGCGGGCGAGCCCTCCTCAACGATATCGCGGGTCCGGGAAGGGTCGACTTTCACGCCGGGGCCCATCGTCGAGGCGAGCGTGACGGTATGCAGGTAGCGGCCTTTGGCAGCGGAGGGCTTGGCGCGGATCAGCTCTTCGACGACGGCTGCGTAGTTCTCGAGCAGCGCGCGCTCGCCGAAGGAGGCCTTGCCGATCACGAGGTGGACGATCGCGGTGCGGTCGGTGCGGTACTCGACCTTGCCGGACTTCGACTCCTGCACCGCTTTGGCGACGTCCATCGTGACCGTGCCGACTTTCGGGTTGGGCATCTTGCCGGAGGGCCCAAGAATCCGCCCGAGGCGCCCGACGACCGCCATCAGGTCGGGGGTGGCGATCGCCACGTCGAACTCGTCGAAGCCCTCCTGGATCCGCTGCGCGAGGTCCTCGCCGCCAACCACGTCGGCGCCGGCGGCTTCGGCCTCGGCAACCTTCGCGCCCTGCGCGAAGACCGCTACCTTGACGTCGCGGCCGAGGCCGTTGGGCAGCGCGATCGTGCCGCGCAGTTGCTCGTCGGCGTGGCGGACGTTGAGGCCGGTGCGAATGTGCACCTCGACCGACTCGTCGAACTTCGCCGCGGCGAGGCTCTTGACGAGCGCGATCGCCTCGGCCGGCTGGTAGTCACGCTCGCGGTCGATCTTCGCGAGCGCCTCGGCGTGGCGGCGGGAGTGGGTTGCCATGGCTACGCCTCCACCTCGACGCCCATGGACCTCGCCGTCCCGGCGATGATGCGCGAGGCGTGCTCGACGTCGTGGGCGTTCAGATCGGGCAGCTTGCGCTCGGCGATCGCCTCCAGCTGCGCGCGGGTCAGCTTGCCGACCTTGAGCCGGTGCGGCTCGCCGGAGCCCTTCTCGAGCCGCAGCGCCTCTCGGATCAGCACCGCGGCGGGGGGCGTCTTCGTGACGAACGTGAAGGAGCGATCCTCGTAGACGGTGATCACGACCGGCACGATCGTGCCCGTTTCGCTCTGCGTCTGGGCGTTGAAGGACTTGCAGAACTCCATGATGTTGATGCCGTGCTGGCCCAGCGCAGGGCCAACCGGCGGGGCGGGGGATGCCTGCCCGGCGCGCGCCTGCAGCTTGATCGTTGTCAGAACCTTCTTGGCCATTAGAGCTTTTTCACCTGATCAAAGCCTACCTCGACCGGGGTCTCCCGGCCGAAGATTGATACCAGGACCTTGAGCTTGGCGGCGTCGTCGTTGATCTCGGATATCTCACCGGAGAAGTCCGACAGCGGCCCGGAGACGACCTTGACGGTCTCGCCGATCGCGAACTGGGCGCGCGTGCGCGGCGCCGTGGCGACCTCCTTGTGCAAGAGGCGATCGACCTCGACCTGGGTCAAGGGCACCGGCTCCTGGGCGGCGCCGACGAAGCCGGTGACGCCGGGGGTGCCCTTGACGACGCCCCACGAATCCTCGTTGAGCTCCATGTTGACGAGCACGTAGCCGGGCATCGTGCGCTTCTCGACCGTGATTTTTTGGTTGTCCTTCATCTCCGAAACGGCTTCGGTAGGGACAACGACGTTGCGCACGGCGCGCTGCTGGCCGAGCGAGACGACACGGTGTTCGAGGTTGTGCTTGACCTTGTTCTCGTGACCGGAGTATGTGTTGACGACGTACCAGCGAAACATTCAGGCTCCTTAGCGGGCCTCGGAAAAAGACGGATAGGAATAACAGAAACGCTCTGACGTCCGAGGACCAAGCAGATCAAGGACGCAAGGAGCGAAGTGTGCTGTGCACACGAGCGACTGAGGACGCCGATATGCGCAGGTCATCGGACGTCAGAGGATGAAATTGATGATCTTCTGGGCAACCCAGTCAGCGGCACCAAGATAGACGCCGGCGACCGCGACGAAGCCGAGCACGACCGCCGTGGCCTGCGAGACCTGGGGTCGGTCGGGCCACTGTACGCGCTGCAGCTCCGCCCACGAGGCGCGCAGGAAGGCGATCCCGCGGGCCGGCAGCGAGCGGCGGCGTTCGCGGCGCTCGGCGACCCGCTCGATCTCGTCTCCGCCGCTGCCTTCGCCGGCCGGTTCCAGCGCGACGCCGCCGCGGCCGGAGCGGGCGGGCGGGCCACCATCTCCGCCAGGGGCGGTCTCGATGTGGGCGCCGCCGAGGAACAGCTCGGGCAGCGCCCGCTCGGGCTCGATGTTAGCCGCAGCCTCGGCCTCAGCATCGGGTACGAGCGCCTTGTGATCCACGGGGCCGGAGCCATTCCCGTCTTCGGCCTCCTCGGAGACCCCGTCGGCGGGCATCGGCACGCCACCCGCGCCGGCGATGAGCGCGGCGTCGAACTCGTCGACCTCGCCCGAGGCGTGCTCGAGCGCACCGGGCACATCGGCGCGGTGGATCTCGGCGTGCGCGGCAGCGGGCGCACCCCGAGGGGCACGCCGCTCCCGGCGCTGCTTGGCGCGTTTACGGTCACGGGCCACAGCGCGCTCCCGCGCTAGCGGGTCTCCCGATGCCCGGTATGCCGGCGACACCAGCGACAGTACTTGCGCAGGGCGATCCGGTCGGGGTTGTTGCGCTTGCTCTTATTGGTCTGGTAGTTACGCTGCTTGCACTCCTCGCAAGCAAGCGTGACTGCGATGCGTACGTCTCCGCGGGCCATTCGGATCCCACTCTTCCACTGTCGTCGTGTGCAAAGGTTTTGCCCCAGGCGAAGAAAAACCCCGCCTGGCGCGAGGTCCCGCAAGTCTAGCGCGGTTTGCGTGTTGCGGTCGCGTTCCCACCGGTTCTTCGCACGCGGGGGGCGGCAGCGGCGGGCCTACGACGCGGCGGGGGCCCCGGTGGAGTCCCCGGGCGCTGTCTCCGACGATCGTGGCGCGAGGGTGCAAGACTCCGTAAGCCGCCGCTCGAGGAGTCACCTCACTTGCCGCACTCGACAGGCACCTCCCGGTGGAGCTCCTCGGCAAGCCGCTGCTCGAAAGCCGTGAGCGCCTGCTCGACGGTGATCGGCGCCTCAGGCAGGACTCGCCGGTCCCCATGAGGATGGACGTGGAATGGCATGTCCGAGTGGCGCACGGTGTCGTAGCAGTGCCGGATCTGTAGTCGCGCCGACTGGGCGGTGTAGTGGTAGCCGGCCAGCACCAATCCCCGCTGGCGCTCGGGCCCTTCCAACGGTGGACGCCCCCACCACTCCTTGGCGGTGAACGTGACGCGACCACCGTGCGGCCATACGCGACTGCCGCGGACGCGGACGACACCCATCACGGGATCGCGGCTGCATCCCTCGTCCCACGCGGAGAGGTCGCCGCGCTCGACGATCTCCCAGCCCCACCGCTCCAGTAGAAGGCGGAGCTGCTCGAAGCGCTCGTGCACGAACCAGATGTCGGTGTCCCCAGCCACGGCCGCATTCTGCACAACGGCTCGGGTCAACTCTGCGACTAAGTGTGTCGATACTGTCGATAGTGTCGCTCAAGAGTGTGAAATCTGTATCCTGGCGGGGGAAGTTGGCGCGATGAGCACATTCGAAGACAGCTACCTGAAGCCCTCCGACATCGCGGGGCGGCTTTCGTTGCACCGCTCGCAGGTCTACAAGCTCATCAAGGATGGAACGCTGCCCCACATCCGTATCGGCCGGTCCGTGCGTGTGCCGGCCGCGGCCTTTGAGGCATATCTGCGCTCGCTCGAGGCAACACCGCGGGCTGACGCTGCGCCAACTCCCGATGAGCACGCGGACACACACGGGGAGGTCTCCTCCCGCGTCGCCGCCTTTCAAGCGGTTACCGGCAGAGACCCATTTGCCTATCTCGCCGCCTGGAAGTCCGGAGAGATAGAGGACAACGCGGAGAATGCCGAGCGGGCCATGGACGCGCTGGCGTTGCGGGCCATCCTGCAACGCGACTGGCTCGATGGTCTAGCTCAGGACGAACCCGTGTCGAATCTTTCCTCAAAGGAGATCGTCGCGACGATCCATGCAGGCCGCGAGGAGCGCGATGCCCAAATTCGCCGAGCCCTCACGGACCGCGCTTGACGCCACATGCGCAGCTCGCCTACGGCAGCCGCCTGATCCCGCTCAGCTTGTCGAATCCCCGGTCGAACGTGACGATCTCTGCGATCTGCCGGCGCCGCATTACGGCGGCGTGCAGCGCGTCGCGCGCGGATAAGGATGGGTGCGCGTGCACGAGGTCCTTCGCGAGGAAGACGTCCTGCTCCTCGACGGGCAGCACCTCGTCGGCGAGACTGCGCAGAACCTCGAACGCAGGCTCGATCTTGTCGCGGCGTTCGGTCGAGATGTAGCGGTGGAGGATCTCCTGGAAGACCTCGCTGCTTGTGAGGAGCCGCCGTCGCTCGGCGGTCAGCCGCTCGAGCACGAGCTGCACGTCGGCCTTGTGGGGATGCGGTTGCCCCACGAGGTACATCGGGACGTTCGCATCGAGGAAGATCACACGCCGTCGGCGCCGCCGAGCCCCGCATCGATCTCGGCCAGGCGTCCGGCTTCGGTCTCGGCCAGCATCGTGTCGATGTCGACTTCGCGTCCGCCCGCCCGCCCATAGCTTGCGGCCTTGCGAATGGCAACCAGCTTGGCCTCGACGTCGCCGCTGGAGGTCTTGCGTTCGGCCTCCCTGAGCGCCTGGCGCACCCACTCCGAGAGGGTCTGCCCAGTCGCCTCGGCCGTGCGCTGGTAGCGCGCGAGCTCATCGTCCGCGACCACCACCTGCAGGCGCTTACTCATAGAGGTAGTATAGCATACTACTGGCGGAGCTGCGAGATTGCGCAGCACACCTGTGCCCGGGTAGACGCACGGATCGGCCACCGCGGCGGACGGCCGAGGTCAGCGGCGTATCGACACGGGCTCGGGCCGACCAAGAAGGTGGGTCACCGGCTCGCCGGCCGCTAGAAGCTTTGCGGAAGCCTCAAAAGCCCGCCTGCGCGCGGATTGCCTGCTCGACCTCGCGGCCGAGCGCGGTGAGGCTCCAGGCGTTCGCCTCGCCGCGCCCGCGGTCGGGGGCTTCGTTGGCAATCAGGCCGAGGTGCTCCAGGCGCCAGAGGAGCTTTGACATCTGGCCGGGGTCGGTGACGCCCGAGGCGTCGGCGACCTGCCGGCCGGAGGCCGCGGGCCGCTCGGAGACCGCGAGCAGCACGCGGACGGTGCGGTAGGTGAGGCGCATGTCGAGCTCGCGCAACGGGTCGCCGGCGGCCCGCACCGGAGCGGTTCGGCGCCGGCGTGGGCGGCGCGCGAGCTCGCGCTGGGCCACGTCGAGGCCGAGATAGGGCAGCACGATCATGCTCGTCAGCGGGCCAAGCAGGTCGCTGAGCGGCTTGGGGTCGGCCGCGACCGTACGCGCGTGGATCACAGCCAGCACCGCCCCCACCGCGCCCTCGGCGACGATCCTCGGGGGCCGCCTCCGTGAGCCCCGACCGGCGGAGCCCCGTGCTGGGGGGCCGCCGTTCGTCTTCCCGCCAGGCGCTGCGGCGGAGAGTTTGGCGCACCCCCCCTCGTGGACGGCGTCGACCAGCACCTCCACGACGCGCGCGCGGCGCTCCAGCACCGCGCCTTCCGCCGCGAGCGCGTCCACGACGCAGAGGGCGCCCAGCGCGGGCTCGGCGTCGAGGAACCCGAGCGCCGCCTCTAGGCCGGCCGTGATGCTCTTCTGCCAGCCGCTCGCCGCCCCGTAGGCCGGCAGCACCGTCTCGGCGGCGCGCCCCACAGCATGTTCGAACGCCGCCAACAGGCAATCCTCGCGATCGTCGAACAACTCGTAGAAGGTGCGCCGCGAGACGCCCGAGCGGGCCGCGATGTGAGCGACCGTCACGCCCCGCACTCCGCGCTGGCGCGTCAGCTCGGTGATCGCGGCGAGGATCCGCGCGCGCTTGAGGTCGCTCACACGCTCGCGGGTCAGGACGACATGGTGGTCATCGTGGCCCGCGCCATCGCGGTCACCGCCGAAGCGCCCAGCGTCGCGGCTCACATCGCCGCGCGCCGTGCCTCCGTCAAGGATACGCGAGGTGGCCGCCACATCTTCACCCCTACTTCTGTTTCCGCTTCCCCCCGACGGCCTTCCTACCTCTCCTGCCGGCCTCACCCTTCTTCTTCTTGGGCTTCTTCGCTTTCGGGCACCCGGTGACCGTGATCTTGGTGCTCTGTTTGATCTGCGCCCCGTTCTGGGCGAGGAATTCGGTGGGCATCGCGAGTTTCTTCGTGGTGCAGAGGTTCCCGAGCGCGGTCAGCGCGCTGTAGGGCCCCTCGGGGAGGGTGAGTTCGAAGCTGGTGACGGGCTGGTCGGGGACGGTCTTGAAGGTGCTGCTGGTGACCCCGGCTTTGCTGATCAGTGTTTCGCCGTGTAGGTCGATCGTGACGCCGTCGCCTTGGAGCACGATGATCAGTTCGGGCCATTTCGCGGCGCCGTTTGAGACGAAGTACGCTGGGCCCGCCAGCGGGACCGGCAGGATCGGTGTGACCGCGGTCGCGGAGCCGATCCTCGATGCCGCGGGGCACCCCGCGGGGTTCGCGGTGAACTGCGCCTCGGTGCAGGCTTTCTGCAGCGTCGGTAGCCGCGAGGGGAGTTGTTTGGGGAGGTCCACCTTGACCTCTTTGATGTTCGCGTCCTGGCCGAGCGAGCCGCTGGGGTAGGCAAGATCCACGTGTAGGCTCGCGCCGTCTAGACGGCTGGTCTTGGCGCTGGTCGAGACCGAGAATTTGGGGGCGAACTTCAGGCTCGAGCAATCCGCTGCCTGGAACGGGTTGGTGACCGTCACCGGGTCGTTATCCGCCGGGTTGGTGGGGTCCGCGCCGCCACCGATCACGGTAGCGGAGAAGCTCATCGGGTCGCAGTTGGTCGGGTTCAGCGTGAAGCTGGGGCGGTTGATGTAGACACGGATGTCACGGATATGCACGACGATCCCTTTGATGATGTGCGGGATCTGGTCCGCCGCACCCGCCGGGATGCTCACCGCCCCCGTTTCCGGGTTGATGTTCAGCGGCAGATGCACAACGACGGTGCCGAGATCGAACGGGCCGACATGCGCGCTCGTGATCGCCGCAACCGAGAACGGAGCACCATCAAAGGGGCCCGCCATATAGATCTTCCCGGGTGCCTGCGCGAGCACGGCACCGACACCGGCTTCAGCGACCGTATGCCCGATTTCGCTCGCTACCGGACACGAAGGGTTGGCTTCCTCTGCGACACCGCTCTTCTGCCTGGCCGCTTCGATCGCCGCTTCCGAGCAGAACGGGACACCGGTCAGGTTCGCGGTCAGTCCCGGCGGCAGCTGCGAGGCGAACCCCGTGATCTCCTGTTCGCCATCGTTACGCACGATCCGCAGATACAGCGGACTGTAGGATCCCGCGCTGTTGTCGTCGGTGCCCGCGATCGCCTGCGGCGCGAACGGCGGCACGCCACCCGAGGGACAGTCGCTGTCGATCGGGAACGGCGGGATCAACGGCGTCAACGGCACACCATCCGGGTCAGACCACGACGTCAACGCCGCTTTGACTTCATAGTCGCCGCACGTCGGCGGGGTCACCAAGGGAGAGGTGGCTCCCTGGTTGAAACGGAACGTCAACAAGCTGAACGGCAACGGCGGCAACCCCGCGTGCGGCGCCGCAACGTTCGTCGTATCGAACGTCGTCACCAATTGTCCCGTGACCGGGTTGGCCTGCACTTCGCCCGCAGCTTTGATAAGGATCCCCCGCTCGGGGATCCGCGCAACGATATACAACGCCAGCAACGACCCGAACGGGTTCCTGCCCGCTTCCCCGGACGGCGCCGGTTCCGCGAGAAACACCGACCCGCTCGCTTCTTCCTTCAACACCGGCGTGAGGATCTTCACCGTCCCCAACTTCGACTCGCTCGGACACCCCTGGCCTTCCACGAACTGCAGCGCTTCCGCTTCATACTGCGCCTCGCTGCACACCTGCAACCCCGCACCAGCCGACGGGTTGACCGTCATCCCTTCCGGAAGCGTCACCACCGCCCGCTTCAACGTCGACGTCGCCAACCCTTCCGGGTTTTCATACGTCTGCGGCACACTCGTATTCAGATCAAGACCCGTCGGGGCATACGCGTCACTCGTCGTCGCTTCAGCCGTCAGCGACGGTTCCATCCCCAACCGGTCACAACCCGTGATCGGACCAAACGACATCTTTGTAGGCGGCGGGCTTTCGCTTTCATTGGGCTGCTGCCACGACGTCACACTGAATTCCGACTCCAACGGCTCTGAGCCACACGCCGTCGGGTTCGTAAAGAACGGCGCCGGCGCAGCTTCAGAGGAGCCACCGATGGAGGTATTATTGCCGCCTTTTGCTGTTTGGGGCAGCTTGCGCAGCGGGTTGTGGATCGGGTTGGCCGGCACGCCCCAGACTGTTAGCGAGACATTGTCGACCTCAATGAGGCCCTGAGGAGTGTTCCTGAAGGCGACGTCGGCGCCGTAATCACCGGGGCGCAGCGTGATGCTACCCTCGATGTAAAGGGAGCCGGGGGAGGGACTGAACCCCAGTGTCGCGATTTCGCCCGGGCCCGGAGAGATGTCGAACACGGGCTGGATGAATTTGTTGCCGCCGTTGAGGATGCCCGTCGTGATTCCGATCTGCGTGTCCACGGGACAGTCTTCGGTCAGGAACTCCGCGGGTGGACACGTAGGGGTGTCCAGGAAGTCGCTGGCAAAACCGGGCGGCAAACGATACGTGACGTTCTTGAAATCCCCCGCGGTCGAGCCTTCCGCGTTGACCGTGTCAAAGGCGATCGTGTTGGTGATGTCGGGGTGCGCGCCCGCCTGGGTACTCGAGAGCGCGGTCGTCGCGCCACCGGGAGCGATACCGAAGCCCGCCGGCCGCGAGGAGATCATCGTCAATGTCGACATCGAAGTAGCCGGCGCGCCGCCACCGGAGACATGCACGACATTGGTGAGCGGCGAGAGTTTTTCCGCTTCAGCGGAGACATCGACGGGGACGACCAGTTCGATGGTTTCGTCGGGGACTACAACCGCGGTGTAAGTGCAGGCGCGCAGCGCGCAACTGAAGTTGGCCTCCGGAAATGCCGCCCGCCCCCCGACACCAGCCAGCGGGTTTATGCCAGACACGCCCGCGGGGTCGATCGTTAGTCCTCGTGGCAGTTCGTCGGTGATCGTTACTGAGGAGCCGTTGCTCGCCGCGCCGCCGCTGTTCGTCAACAGCACCTGGTAGTAGTCTTCGCCCGGCTTCGCGCCCGGAGCGATGTTCGTGGGACGCGCAACCGAGCTCAAAGTCCACTGTGGACCACCTTCGACCGCCAGCGCCGGCGCGGCAACGAACGCGAGGATCACCAGGACGACGACGGGTACGAACAGCAGGGTAAGTGTTCTGGAAGTACGCATGATCACTTGCTCCCCTTGCTGTGGCTTGACCTCTTCGCGTGGACCGGCTTCCCGGTCTTCTTTTTCTTGATTCGTACGCATCTGTTCTTCTTTTTGACAAAGCCACGAGCGCACGGTACGGTCTTCTTGGTCGTCGCCTTCGCCGGAGGCACAGACGACAGTTCACTGACTAAATCGCCCGGACCCGCGAACGTCAACGATGCAGGCGTCGCGTCGATCGGCGCGGGCGGCGGCGTATGACACGCATCGCCTTCACATTGCGCGGTTTCCCCTACAGGTGGCTTGATGCACGGTTCTTCGGCGGTGCAGATGCGGGCGTCATAGACATCACCGGAGCTGTCCGCGTCAGCGGGAACGAGACGACCGTGTGTACCGAAGAAAACGTTTGAGCCGTCGGAACTAGCGCCCAGGAAGTATGACGGGTAGGCATCCTTGCCCGAGCTGATCAGGTCCACGCAGCCCCGCTGTAGCTCACAACCACCCGTACCTTGCGCCTCCCACTCATACACATCCAATGTTTTATTGCTGTCCGTGGAGACAAGCGCATCCGCCGTGTCGAAGAACGCATACGACCCGTTATCTGACATCGCGCGCACCGGACCCGCGGCGGGGCTCACGTAGGCGGAGCGACCGAACTCCGCGTGGGAGACAGGCGGCAAGCCGCCGGGATTACACGACACACATACAAGCTCGCCGGTGGCAGAATCATAACGATACAGCTCGTCACAATGACCGTTCCCGTTACCACCGTTATCTGGCAGTGTCGCACAAGGACCGGCGGTGTGATAATCGGTCAGTTCGCGCGAGGTCGCAAACAACAGGTAACGCCCATCCGGCGTGGTGTACCAATTCGCACTGGGATCGTCGGCGGTGGCGAAGTCACCCGCTGTCGTATAGTCAGCCGTACTGACAGTCGCCACGTAGGTCGTAGTTTTTGCGCTCGTGTCGTAACGGTAGAGGTTGACCAGTTCTTCTCCTCGCGTATAAGACTTGGAGTCTTTGGCGAGCGCCCCAAACGCCGTGAAGTAAACCGCTGTGCCTTCGGCGGAGACCGCCGGCACCGTTTTGACATCGGCGCCCGCCGTGTCACCCGGCTCGCCCGCTTCACCGGCCGAGACTCGACTCAGCTCGTCCGTTTCGGCGTCATATTCATAAAGCTCAGGATCATGGATACCCTCATCGTTCTTGGTGAGCTCGGTTTCGGTGACGAAGAACACCCGAGAACCATCTTCGGCAGCACCGACATAGAGCGCGCGATGCTGTATCGGCGGATGCCCTTCTTCAAGAACCCCCTTTTCGGGCTGAGAGACCTCAACCGTGCCAGCACCCGAGCGCACGTACAACTGCGGAGCGTTCGTCGTGACACCATTCCAACAGCCCGGACCGTCGTTCACAGCGCCAGGATCGGGGGCCGTAAAGAAGACCCTCGCACCGTTCCCCGAAACGGCGTTGTGCGTACTGCCACCGCCACCCCCTCCTTCGCCGAGCACGGCACCGCAATCGCTGATGAGCGTCCCGTTGTTCTTGACATTGACGAGCTGCGGCTCGCCCCCCGAGTATGCATACAGAGCATTACTGCCCGAATCCTGGCTTTCATCGCCCGGAGCGAGAGTATGGTTGCGGCTTTCCACGACGACGTGACTCAGATCACGCGAACTACCTGCGAGATGGGTGTTTTCTTCGTCCTTGATTTCCCCCGCGCCCGTGATCGACGCGCTATGCGCCGGCGAGTCCGCGTGCAGCACCGTGTAGGGACCACCGGGAGGACCAAGCAGGCTCGTTAGGCGCGAACCTTCCACGCTCCCGGCCGAACCGGCACTATCGGCGAACCCCACCTCAGAGAAATCGGCAGGATCGAACAACACCCCAGCACCAGCACCATCGAGGACCTGAACGCCGAGCGAGGGCGAAGCAAGCGAGGTATAGCTCCATTCGGCCCGTTCCGGATCGTTCCGCGAGGAGTGGCGAGAGAAGACATACGCCCCCTGACCGGAAAACGGGAACGGGCCGAAACCCGAAAAGGTCTGGAGCAGGAACTGATCACCGGATTCCGAGACGACACCGACATCGTGGTTAAAGAATTCACCATTGGTTTCCGGCAGGGCGAACATGTCTGCGGCGCCGCTCTTATCTGGTGGGGTGACCAGCTCGTACGCCCGCCCGTCGGGCAACCCCGGTTCCACCGCCGGGAGCGTCGCGAACACCTGCGCTTCACCCGGCACGACACACTGCTTACCGGGATGTTCGATCGCTTCGCATTCGTTCGTTGCTACGACACGGAAGTCATAAGCAGTACCGGGTGCGAGACCACCGATCTGCTGCACCACGCTTTCCGCTGAGCGGCCCGTCGGCCCGCCCGCGCCAATCGCTCCGTCGGGGATGGGGGCGCTGGTGGGTAGATCCGGGCCGAGGAACGAATCTCCGTTGGCTTCGAACTCAGCCGCGGGAAGGTATTCGAAATGGTAGGCCGTTTCCGCGCCGAGCGGATCGATCGTAGCTTCCAGATCCGCGAACGCCGAAGAGAGGTTACCGGCCGAACTAGAGAGGACTTCGGGAGCATGCGGCGTGGTGAACGCCAGCGCCGCGGTTTCCTGCGTGCCGCCGTGAGCGCCACCGGTCGTGGCCAGCAGACGATAACGGTAGGTTACACCGGGACTGATATGTTCGGCGATGTCGGCGTGGACCGGCTGGTAGGTTTCGTTGGCTTCGATCGACGCCGCTGCGGGCACACATGCTGCCTTCGTGGAATCGGCGAAGCCTTCTTCTTTCCTTGCTTCAGCTTCGTCGAACGCCTTTTCACTTACGTATTCGAAATAGCATTCCGCCAGACCCGCATGTTCCGGATTTACATCAGCCTCGGGGTTAACCGAACCATTCAACACAGCCTTGGTGGCCGCGCGCCCGGTCGCTTCCCCGAGCCACACGCCGGGCACGAAGTGACCCTCGCTGTACACATCGACAGCGTGTTCTGTGGAATCGGCGACGTAGAGATCGCCTCTGGAATCCACGGTCATTTCGGTCGTTTCGGTCGTTCCGTTTACAGAGCGCAAGCGATTACCTGGGGAAGTTTCGATGATCTGGCCGAGGAAATGGCCAGTCGAGTCGAACTCGTCGACCGCGGCTTTGCCTTCAAGGCCAGTCTGGCCATTTCCCGAAATGTTGACAAGCACATCGCCATCGGTGGGGTCTATGGCGACACCTACAGGGGAACCACCGAAGCCATCGAAATGACTTCCGTCGAGGCCCGGAGTCTGCTGGCCGGTGAAGACCCGGATGAACTTGCCGCTGGGAGCGTACTCAAGTATCGCTACTTCATCGAAGTGCGGGTATTCCTGGACAGTAACATAGAGGTCGCCGTGGGAACCGACGGCGACATTACCAGCGGACCTTAAGAAACTAGAGCCGGGGGCACCAGTGATTTCGTTGGTGGAAAGATAACCAGAGCATTCCGTGCCACAGCCTTCAAAGGGCTCCTTTTCGCCAGCGGCATTGAACTTCTCTATTACTCCCGCTGACCCTGGGGTAACGTAGACAGAGCCGGCGGAGGGTTCGGTCGAGTCGTCAACGGCGACATGCGCACCGGAGCTGACCGGACCGATGCGCTTGACAAAGGCGCCTGCGCTGTCGAATACTTCAACGTAAGGACTGTAAGAACCGAGGGTATTTTTACCGGCAGTATAAAAAGAACCAGTTGAATTGTCAATGGCGAGACTGTCGGGTGGGGTGAGCCCCTCAGATTCGTGGTACTGGTTTTCGGGCGGGTTCTTGCCTTCGATCGCCAGAGTTTCGAGCAACGTATTTGGTTCGATGGCGCTGTAAGCAGGGCTGAACTCATCGAGCTGAAACGGCGGCGCTTCCTTACCACCATTATTACTACCCCAGACCCAGAGATCGTCCTTGCCGTCCAGCGCTACCCCCCCGGGTCCCTCGAAAGGGATCACTTCCGTGGCCGCACAAACACCGGGCGAAGGACACGTGCCCGTGATCTGACGTAGAAAGGGGCGCACGAAGGCGGCCGAGGCCAGCGAAGGCATCGACAGTGCGAGACCGAGCGCCGCCATGAGGACAGCGAGGATCTTTGTGATTTGCCCGGTCGGTTTCACTATCGCGCCTTTCTCATTGGATGTGGTGCGTGTATCGGTTAGCGTGTACGAGACCACTGGCACTCGGACAGCCCTGGGGCTGTCCGAGTTTGTGAATTAGCTGACTACGCTTCTTCTTCGGGGGCAGTCACAGCCCAAGTGCCAAAGCCTGAGTAAGTGGTTTCTTCATATTGGTGGGTAGTGGTGTTTTCAACTAGTTTTGGTCCGATCTTCGCGAAAAGCATGGCCCCAGTCGTACCAGCCCCAAGGATTCCCATCTCGGGGTTGACGATGAGGGATTTTTCGCTAAATTCGGCCCCGTTACTGATATTCTTCGTGTACAAACAGAGGTAGCCCGCTTCAGCGGTCGGTGCTTCAGCGGTGCCAACGCATCCACTGCCGGCGGTGCCATTGATTACCAGAAAATGAACATGTGCCGCGTTCAAGGAGGTCTTCAACGGGAGGGTGAAACTAATCGGTATCTTAATGTATTCTCCTTCTTCGAGACCCTTCACGTCTCCGTAGCTCCATACGCCGGTCTCGGTCGCCCCGGGAGGGAGTGTTTCACCCGGATGAATCACGCCTTGTTTGCCTTCCGGGCCTTCCTTGCCTTCTTTGCCGGGTTCGCCGTTAGTGCCGTTGGTACCAGCAACCCCAGTTTCACCTTTCGCGCCCGCCGGTCCCCCCGGGCCTGTGGCTCCGGCCGGGCCCGTGGCCCCCGTCGCACCGGTTGCACCAGTTGCGCCCTTGGGGCCGGCGGGGCCACGGGGGCCGGCCTTCGGCTTGGCCTTGCTCTTAGCCACACGCCCCAGTACGCTCGACGCCGACGCTTTCGCGCCGGAAGAACCACCGGGACCACTCGCGGCAAACGCGCCACCAGTCACCGCAAACACCAACGCCACAAACGCCAACACCGTGGCCGGACTGAGCTGCCTACGTAAAGCTGAGAACATCGGTTACCTCTCCTTTGAAGACGTGGGAGCGCCCAGCGCTACGCACGCGAATTGTCGAGTCGGTGTTGAGGTCGCAAGACGATGCCGCTCCACGCCCGGCGCGGGGCCGTTTGTCACAGCCGTCATCGAACCATCCCCTCCCTGGAAGAATCCATACGAAACCCACCTCTACCGGGCAACACCTGCGCCTCTTTGAAAAAAGGTCGTCGACAAGCGTGGCCCAGACCCGAGCCAGACCCTATGTTTGCTTTCTACACTCCCCCCGCGGTCCTTTTCAACAGCAGGATAAGACCACTATACGCAGAGTGCGGGCCAGTTGTCAAGTCCCTTCGGTAATCGCACCCAATCGCCCAACCCGCGCCGGCTCGCAGGACGCGCGCACGTACACGCGGGCCGGGCCTCCACAGCACGTGGCCCATCCGGACCCGCCCGCTCGGCGGGCGGGGTCCTCATCCAAACCCGCTCACCAGCCGATACGTCCCCATCCAGCCGGAGGCCGCGCCATGATTGGTGCCCACCCACCCGCGCCCACCACCACTTTTTTTGAAGCCAGCCCAAGGAGGCCATGCGATGCAGCTGCCCGAGCCGATTCCGACCACGATCCGCGACGAGAGCTTCGCGGAAGTCACCTACCACATCCGCGGGGAGCTCGTGCCCGAGCTGCAGGTCGTGCTCGGGCCCGGCTCGGTGATGTTCGAGCACCACGTGCTGCTGTGGAAGGAAACGCGCGTGGAGATCGAGCTGAAGAAGCTGTCGGGCGGGGTCAAACGGAAGATCGCGGGGCTCGACTACTTCGTCACGCGCACCTTCGGCGCCGGGCACATCGCCTTCTCGCGCGACGCGCCCGGGCAGTGCATCCCGATGCACCTGAAGCTCGGCGAAGGGCTCGACGTGCGCGAGCACCAGTTCATCGCCGCCACCGACAACCTCGACTACTCCTTCGAACGCGTCAAGGGCATCCAGAACATGCTGCTCGGCGGGACCGGCTTCTTCATCGACAAGTTCCGCGCCACCACCGGCGACGCGATCGTGTGGCTGCACGGCAACGGCAACGTCTTCCTCGTCGAGCTCGGCGCCGGCGAGCAGCTCGACGTCGAGGCCGGCGCCTGGCTCTACAAGGACCCCACCGTCACGATGGAGTCGGTCACGATGGGGCTCAAGACGGGCCTGATGGGCGGCGGGGGCAAGCTCACCTGGAACCGCTTCACCGGCCCCGGACGCCTGGCGATCCAGACGATGTTCATCGCGCCGGTGGAGGGCGTGGAGGGCGGCAACGCGCAGGCGGCCACCGCCGGGGGCTTGGCGGGGGCTTTGATCGGGGGGTTGACGCGGGGGTAGTGTTCGGCTGTCCCACCTCCGCCGCGCGGGCGGATGAAGAAGAGGTGGCAACTACAATCCGACCAATGACCGTCAAGGAACGCCTGCACCAGCTCGTGGACGAGCTCAGCGAGGCCGAGGCCGACGATGCGCTGCGGTATGTGGCTTCGCGGCGGGAGGGCGAGGAAGGGGACAGCTTCGCCCGCTGGCTCGACTCACGTCCTGAGGACGACGAGCCACTGACCACCGAGGAGGAAGAGGCAATCGCGGAAGCGGACGAGGATATCCCCGCGGGACGTCTGATCCCGTTCGAGGAGGTCAAGCGCAAGTACGGCTACCGGTGAGCGACGCTCCCTGGACTGTAACGCTCACCCCACGCGCCGACAAGGAGGTTGGGCGGCTCGACCCTCCCGTCAGACGACGGGTGCTCGCAGCGCTCGACCGACTTGCTTCAGAGGATCCCAGCGTCGATGTTTTGCGCCTGGCGGGCTCCGACCAGTTGCGGTTGCGTGTAGGCGACTGGCGGGTTCTGTTCCGTCGCCGGCCACATGTACGCCAAATCGTCATCGAGCATGTTCTGCCACGTGGGCGCGCGTACGATCGCTGACAGTCCCTACTGATAAGCCGCCACCACCGCCACGATCACGTAGATCGCCGCGAGCGCCCAGCCCTCGAAGGCGGCCGCCTCGCCGTCGCCCGTGACCTGCCACACCGCGATCGTCATCAGGCCGAGCGCGCCGATGTAGATCGGCTGCAGCGCGAACGTCAGCTGCGTGGGGAGCGCCAGGGAGATCAGCACCAGCGCCGGGAACAGGAACGCGGCGATCTGCGCCACCGAGCTCTTGACCACGGCGATCGCGAGGTCGGCCTTGCCGCGCGCGGCCAGCGTGATGCCGGCGAAGTGCTCCACCGCGTTGCCGGCGATCGCCACGATCACGAGGCCGGCGAACGCGGTCGAGATGTGCAGGATCGCGATCGCCGGGCGCAGCGCGGTGACGAACCACTCCGAGACGAAACCCGCGCCGATACCCGCCGCCACCAGCAGCACGAGCGCCGCGCGCAGCGAGATGCGCGCCATGGGCTCACCCAGCGGCTGGGGGACGGCGCGCGAGCCGGTGGCCGCGACTTTGGGCCGCAGGTAGGGCACCAGCCACGTCGCATACACCCCCAGCAGGCAGCAGGCGCCGACGATCGAAATCGTGTCCACGTGCGCGCCGGCGGCGCTGCCCGAGCTGAGCGCGAGGCCGATCAGCACAATCAGGAACACCGTCACCAGCAGCAGCGTCGTCGCGTCGTTGGGCAGGCGCGAGGAGAAGCGCATGATCCCGTCCGGCGCCTGCCGCGCGCCCGCCACGATCGTCAACCCCAGCACCAGCAGCGCACTCGCCAGCAGCGAGCCCACGAGCGCCGTTTGGGCGACGACCAGGTCGCCCGCTTTCAGCGCGAAGATTACGACCAGAAACTCGGGCAGGTTGCCGAGCGTCGCCTGCAATACCCCGGTCGCCGCCGCGCCGATGTGCTCTCCCAGCTGCTCGGTTCCCAGCGCCACGGCCCACGCCAATCCCGCCAGCGCGACCGTCGCCAGCGCGAAGCGGGGCACCGGCGCCCACGCGCCGTAGTTGGCCGCGCCCGCCAACGCCGTCACCGCGGCCACCGCCGCCAGCAGGAGGCGCTCCACTTTGCTCAAGCCGGCCATGGCGCCGGGCGAGCATAGAGGGTGACCAGGCGGGTACGCTGCCGCAAGTGCGCCTCGCCACGTTCAAGCCTCCCGGCAGCAACGCCCCGCGGGCCGGCACCGTGGCGGACGGCCGCGTCACCGCGTTTGCCGACGAGCGCCTGACGGTGCTCGACGTGCTGGGCAGCCCCGCGCTCGCGCAGAGCGCCGCCGCGGTCGGGGGGGCCGACGGGCCGGGGCCCACCTGGCCGCTGGAGGAGGTGACGCTGCTCGCGCCCGTGCCAGCCCCGCGGGCGATCTTCGGGATCGGGCTCAACTACGCCGACCACGTAGCCGAGACCGGCGGCGAGCGGCCCGCGCAGCCACTGGTGTTCATGAAGCTGCCCGCCTCCGCCGCCCCGCCGAACGCGCCCGTGCGCTGCCCCGCGGTGGTGCGCCGCCTCGACTACGAGGGCGAGCTCGCCGTGGTGATGGGGGCCGGCGGGCGCGTCGCCGGGTACGCCGTGGCCGACGACGTCAGCGCGCGCGACCTGCAGGGCCGCGAGCCGCAGTGGACACGCGCCAAGGGCGCCGACGGCTTCTGCCCCTACGGCCCCTGGATCACCACCGCCGAGGAGATCCCCGACCCGCACGCGCTGCGCCTGCGCACGTGGGTCAACGGCTCGCTGCGCCAGGACTCCAACACCTCCAACCTGATCTTCACGGTCCCCGAGCTCGTGTCGTTCATCAGCGAAACCTGCACGCTGTTCCCGGGGGATCTGATCCTCACGGGCACGCCCTCGGGCGTGGGGCTCGGGCAGAGCCCACCGAGCTTTCTGTCAGCGGGGGACGTCGTGCGGATCGAAATCGAGGGGCTGGGGGCGATCGAGCACGGGGTGGCCTGAGCCTCAGTGGCTCTCGAGCACCCGGTCGATCATCCCGTACTCCAAGGCCTGCTCGGCCGTGAAGAAGCGGTCGCGCTCCATGTCGCGGCGGACCTCCTCCTCGGCGCGGCCGGTGTGGTGGGCATAGATCTGATCGATGCGCGCGCGCACCTTGAGGATCTCGCGGGCGTGGATCTCGATGTCGGTGGACTGCCCTTCGAAGCCGGCGGAGGGCTGGTGGATCAGGATGCGACTGTTGGGCAGGCAGGCCCGCTTGCCTTTGGTGCCGCCAGCCAGCAGCAGCGAGCCCATCGACATCGCCACGCCGACGCACATCGTCGCGATGTCGGGCTTGACGAAGTTCATCGTGTCGTAGATCGCAAGACCCGAGTAGATCGAGCCGCCGGGGGTGTTGATGTAGATCGAGATGTCCTTCTCGGGGTCATCGGCCTCGAGGTGCAGCAGCTGCGCCACCACGAGGTTGGCGACCTGGTCTTCGATCGGGGTGCCGAGGAAGATGATCCGCTCGTTGAGCAGCCGCGAGTAGATGTCGAATTCGCGTTCCCCGCGCGCGGTGCGCTCGACGACCATCGGCACCAGTTGCATGTCCATGAGGGCCACCCTAGCGTGCCAGAAGAAAAACTACGCTCCTACCGGTTGACCGTCGTCATCCCCTGCGCGTCGTAGCGATCGCCCGTCGCCGGCGGGACCGCGGCGGCGATCCGCTCGGACTCCTCGGGGCTCAGCCGCACAGCGGCGGCGGCGAGATTGTCCTCCAGGTAGGAGCGCCGCTTGGTGCCCGGGATCGGGACGATGTGCTCGCCGCGCGAGAGCACCCACGCCAGCGCGAGCTGCGCCGGGGTGACGTCCTTCTCCACGGCGAGCTCGCGGACGCGTTCGGTGAGGACGTAGTTGCCCTCGAAGTTCTCCTCGCTGAAGCGGGGGCCGTAGCGGCGGAAGTCGCCCTCCTCGATCTCCTCGCGCGAGGAGAAGCGTCCGACGAGGAAGCCGCGGCCGAGCGGCGAGTAGGCGATCAGTGCGATCCCCAGCTCGTCGAGCGTCGGCAGGATCTCCTCCTCCACCTCGCGCGTCCACAGCGAATACTCGCTCTGCACTGCGGCGATCGGGTGCACCGCGTGCGCGCGGCGGATCGTGGCGGCGCTCGCCTCGGAGAGGCCGAGGTGGCGGACCTTGCCCTCCTTGACCAGCTCGGCCATCGCGCCGACGGTGTCCTCGATCGGCGTGGAGGGGTCCACACGGTGCTGGTAGTAGAGATCGATGTGCTCGACGCCGAGGCGCCGCAGCGAGCCCTCGCACGCTTCGCGCACGTACGCCGGGCTGCCGTCGACCGAGCGTCGCCAGGACCCGTCCCGCCCACCCAGCTCCAGCTTGATCCCAAACTTGGTGGCCAGAAACACCTCATCCCGGCGCCCGGCGATCGCGCGGCCGACCAGTTCCTCGTTGGTGTGCGGCCCGTACATATCGGACGTATCGAGGAAGTCGCACCCCAGCTCGAGCGCTCGGTGGATCGTCGCCGTGGACTCATCCGCGTCGGTCGCTCCGTAGAACGCCGACATCCCCATGCACCCCAACCCGATCTCCGAAACCTCGGGGCCGCCGGGCCCCAACGTGCGCCTGTTCATGTGCGATTCCTCCTTGCCGACATAATGCTGCCTTACCACCATGTGCGCCCGCCGCGCACCACGCCATCCACCCGCGACATGTTCCCCCTGAACCTACCGAACATCCTCACCGTGCTGCGGATCATGCTGGTCCCCGTCCTGGTCGTCGCCCTGCTCGGCAACACCGCCTCCGGCGATGTGCTGGCGGCGGTGGTGTTCGCGCTGGCGTCGCTGACCGACTTCGCGGACGGCTACCTTGCGCGCACGCGGGGGTCGATCACGACCTTCGGCAAGCTGATGGACCCGCTCGCGGACAAGCTGCTGATCGTCGCCGCACTGCTCTCGCTCGTCTCGCTGGGGCGGCTGGCGGCGTGGGTCGCAATGGTGATCATCACCCGCGAGCTGGCGGTGACGGTGCTGCGCCTCGGCGCCACGCAGGCCGGCGTGGTGATGGCCGCCAGCATGTTCGGGAAGGTCAAGACGTGCATGCAGATCGCGGCGATCCTCGCGGTGATCGCGGTGCAGGGCAAACCGCTGTGGGTCGCGCTACTGCTGTACACGACCGTGCTCGTGACGGTGCTCTCGGGCCTCGACTTCTTCTTCGGCCTGCGCCGGCGGATGGCGCAGGCGCAGTCGCACAGCTGAGGCGAGCGGCAAAGATCGATTTGGATGGGCGGCCCGGCCTAAAGGCCGGCCGCGGAGGGGGCGAGAAGGTTGGCGAGCGCCCTACGCACCCGGCGCCCCCGCGGCCCCGTCATTGAGCCACTCCTCCAGCGTGGTCTGATGCGAGGCGGGCAGGCCGGAGTCGATCTCGCCCCGCAGCTCCGAGAGTAGGCCGTGGCGTTCGGCGACGACGTTGTGCACGTGGATCGTCTCGAGGTTCTCCTGACGCGCGGAGACGAAGCTCGCGCCGTCAAGCGCGGGGAAGGCGGCCACGACGCCGGCGACCATCTCGCGCACGCAGTCCTCGACGAAGCGCGGACGGCGGTGGGCCTTCTCAACGACCGCGACCTCGTCGGAGCGCTTCATCAGCTCGTAGATCTCCGAGGACATCGAACCCTCGACGATCTCCAGCAGCGCCTTCGCGTCGATCTCCGCCTCGCAGCCCTCCAGGCAGCCGATGTGCAGCGTGCCGAGCCCGCGTTGGTTGTGCGTGGCCACCGGCACCGCGGCGAGGATACGCTCGATCTGCTCGGCGGAGAAGCCCTCCTGCTCGGAAAGGCGCTCGCGCGCCCGCGCCGCCACGAGCTCCTGCGCGCAGGGGCAGGCGGTGATCCCCGTGGCGGAGACCCCCACCATGTGGCGCGTGCCGCTCCCCGCCAGCGCCACGGCGCGGCCGTGGAGCGTGTAGATCTCCTGCGTCAAAACGCCCGACACGGGGGCCGGCTTGTGCTCCGGGTAGCGCGCCTGCACCGTCACCTCGGCGCGCTCGGCCCCCTGGCGGCTGCGCACCAGCTCGGCGATGTCGCGCGCCAGCGTCTCCGCGCGAAACGGCGACTCGGTCAGCACAACCTCCCCGATTGCCTCGTTGACGACCTCCTCGAAGCGCGACATGTGCGCGCCCTTCTGGTCGCGGCTCAGGTCGACGAAGCACTCCAGGCGCGCGAAGAACAGCTCGTCGCGGATGCGCACCACCTTCTCCACGCCGGTCACTCCCACGCGCGAGAGGCCAACGCGCACGGAGGGCGCGCGGGCCTGCACGTCCTGCGGCACCCGCGGGTCAAGCGAGGGGTTCACATGCATCGTGGTCGGCACCGCCCGCCAAGCGTAGTACAAGCGATCCCACCCGACCGAAGAGTGCCAAGGGCCCACGTCCCGTGACCCTCATCGCGTGAAGCTGCGCACGGGGGCCTTGATATCTGGTATCACTCCGCAGATCATTCGGGGCAAGGCCGCAACGCCAAGGGTTATTGCGGGTTTGGGTATGCAGAGAGCCCCGGAATGGGCGAGCAGAGCAGAGAGAAGGCTGGAGAGGACTTGGAGCAAGCCGGTGGCAGTCACCGAAGAGACGCGTAGGAGGCGCGCAGGAGCAGGCTGGTAGGGGAGGCGCGGCGGGTGCGGGTCGCCGCGATGGGCGCAGTATGGATCCTGGGGGTCCACAGAGGTGAGCGAGAAGGCGTTGTTTGAGTTCGCAGGGTTGGAAGGCGGGGGGATCGGCACTCCGGTGGAGTCGGCCGCGGCGGAGGTCGCGGTGGTCGAAATCGAGGAGTTGCAGACGCTGATCGCCGACGGCCAGGAACGGGGGTATGAGGGCCCAGACGCACACGGGGACCTCGACCAGGTCGTCGAGCTGCGCGCACACCTGGACGAATTGCGTCCCGCCGGGCTCGAGGGCGCGGAGTCCAGCCTCGACTCGGTGCGCCTGTACTTACGCTCGATCGGACGCGTGCCGCTGCTGAGCGCACCGGAAGAGGTGTGCCTCGCCAAGCGCATCGAGCGCGGCGACGTGGCGGCCAAGCAGCAGATGGTCGAGGCCAACCTGCGCCTCGTGGTGTCGATCGCCAAGGGCTATATGGGCCGCGGCCTCACCTTCCTGGACCTGATCCAGGAGGGCTCGCTGGGGCTGATCAGAGCGGTGGAGAAGTTCGACTACCGCCGCGGCTACAAGTTCTCGACCTACGCCACCTGGTGGATCCGCCAGGCGGTGACGCGCGCGATCGCCGACAAGGGCCGCACGATCCGGATCCCCGTGCACATGGCGGAAAAGCTCAACAAGGTGATGCACGCCGAACGCGTGCTGATCCAGCGACTGGGGCGCGAGCCCAGCACCGCGGAGCTCGCCGCCGAGCTCGACTACCCGATCGGGGAGGTGCGCGAGATCCTGCGCATCGAGCAGCAACCGATCTCGCTGGAGAAGCCGGTCGGCGAGGAGGACGACTCCGCGCTGGCCGACTTCATCGAGGACATCGCCGCCGAATCGCCGTTCGAGACCGCTTCGGAGTCGCTGCGCCGCGAGACCGTCGGGCGCGTGCTGGCGGTGCTGCCCCGCCGCGAGCGGGAGGTGCTGGAGATGCGCTACGGCATCACCGGCGGGCGCTCCCGCACCCTGGAGGAAGTCGGCCGCGCCTTCAACATCACGCGCGAGCGCGTTCGCCAGATCGAGAACCGCACGCTCAAGAAGCTGCAGACGCTGCCCGAGGCGCAGCTGCTGCGCGAGGCCTCGTAGGCCGCCCACCGCTCAAACCGGCAGCCGGGCGGCTGTGCCGAAGCCCTGCATGTCGCCCCGGCGCCGAGCCCCTCGGTCCTGCCTCGCTGTCGCATGTCAACGCGACCTAGAGCTGCCGCGCACAGAGTCGTCGCGGCTTCTCCGGCCTGGCCCCTCTAAACTGCCTCAGCACCCGCGGTGGGGTGTCCGAGTGGTTAAAGGAGATCGGCTGTAAACCGATTGGCTCTGCCTACGCAGGTTCGAATCCTGCCCCCACCATCCATCCATCCCTGCCCCTCCCCTATGCGTCTTTTCGCGCCAACTTAGACGACTGTCTGCAGGGGATGGGCGCCGCGGACCGAAGAACGCGGCATGCCCGAGGAGCAGGTAGATCCGCTGGAGCGGGACGGCACGCAGTGCCTGGTCGTGCTGCAATTGCTGCGCGACGATCACGCGCCGCACTGGACGCGCGGGGAGCTCGAGCGCGAGCTCTACGACGTCGACCCGGAGGCGATCGGCGTCGCCCTCGAACGGCTGCGCGAACGGGGCGTGGTGCACGCGGAGGGCGAGCGGGTGTGGGCATCGCCGTGCGCCTGGCACCTGGACGCGCTCGGCTTCATCGGCATCTGAGCATCGACCCACCGACCCCGTCCCCAGCTCCGCGAGCCACGTCCGGCGAGCCCAAGAGGTGCGCTAAAGCTCAAGCCCTACACACTGGCCAGACGTGAAAAAAGCTTATTGACTGCCGATACAGACAAAAGCCGACTTGTCGATAAGCTTGGCAAAATGTTTATGACCCAGACCGGCAGGTGGAGGTTCCGCAATGCCGACCGAATGTAGACAAAGATCTGTAGAACTCTCGTCTGCGACGCGGGACAGTTAGCGGGTGTCCGTGGAGCAGATACGCAGCCAGTTCGCCAAGAACCTGCGCGCGCACCGGGAGCGCTCGGGGCTCTCGCAGGAGGCACTCGCCGAAGCGTGCAACCTGCACCGCACCGAGATCAGCCTCCTGGAGCGGTGCAAGCGCTCGCCACGCCTGGAGACGCTCGTGATCCTCGCCAGGGGCCTTGGGCTCGCCTCGCCCGCGGAACTGCTCGACGGCATTCGCTGAGGCCGGCCAGCCAGACCCAAGCGCGCACGGCGGGTCCACCGAGGCCGCCGCGCCTCGCGGGCTCAGGCGCGGCTGGGCATCCGCCTGTACACCCGGACCCTCAGTCGGCGCTCTCCGGCACGGAATCCCCCCGCGGGTGCGGCTCCTCCGCGGCGTGCCTGCCACCCTGCACGTCCCGGCGCGTGACCGCCAGGTAGGCGACCAGGCCGAAGATGACGATCCCCAGGGCAAGCGCGACGGTGCCGTCGCCAAGGCCGAGGCCACCGACGCTCTTGGACTTGCCCATCCAGTCGGCGAACGACGCGCCGAGCGGCCGCGTGGCGACGTAGGCAAACCAGAAGCAGAAGATCGTGTTCCACCCCAGCCGCCAGCCAATCGCGGGCACGGCGATCACAGCGGCGAACAGCAGGCCGGAGCCCAGGTAGCCCAGGTGCAGCGTGGTGGCGGTGAGGTCGCCGAGGGCGGTCCCCATTGCGAAGGTTGCGACCACCGCGGCCCAGTAGAACGCCTCCCGCCGCGGGGTGTCGACGCTGTGGATCGAGAGCGTTCGCTCGGTGCGCTGCCAGCTGACGAACACCGCCCCCAGCACGATCGCGTAGAAGGTGCTCGTCACCGGATAGGGGATGCCGAAGCCGACATGAAGCACGTCGGCGGCCATCGTGCCGAACACGCCGACCATAACCACCGCCGACCAGTACGGCCAAGCTTCGTAGCGCCCGCGCGAGAGCTGCCATGCGAGGACTGCGAGGAAGCCGACGAACCCCAGGCCGACGGCCACCTCGGGCGCCATCGCATGCACGAGGTAGTCCGAAGTGGACTCGCCCATCGCGGTCGAAAGAGCCTTGATGACCCAGAAGTAGACGGTGATCTCCGGGACCTTGCGGGCGCCCCGCACCGTCAGTCGTTTCAGGAGGGTGCGATCAATCATGGCGGCAGTTTCGCACGGTGGAAGGTTGGGCGCGCAGCGTCCGCCCGGCCACCCCGAGGGCGCCGTCTCGCCGTATCGCACCCCGCGCCGTATCGCACGCACGGCTCGTCTTGCACGCACCGCCCGCGTCGCACGCCTCGCCCGTATGCTTAAGAGCGGCATGAGGCTGACGACCCGGAGGGACGAGCTGTCGCGGAGGCCAGACCAACCCCCCGCCCCGGCGCGCAGCGTCGTCCTCAGCCTCAGGCGTGCCGGCATGGCCGCCGCATTGGCGATCGCCCTGGCAGCCATGGCCGCCTGCGTGGCGCAGGCCCGGGTGGTGTTCATCCATGGCAGGGCCTACGGTGAGACTCCCCTGCCTGGCAGAGCGGCAGCCACCGGGCTCGCCTCGCCGGCGGGGGGCGTTAAGCCGCTGACGATCGGCGGTCCCCAGCAGTCGGTCACCTATGGCGGCGGCCCGCTGATGCTCTCATCGACGCTCTACCTGATCCTATGGGACCCCGAAAAACGCTTCTCGCCCACCTACACCGAACCGATCATCCAATACGCCAAGGATCTGCAGGCCGACGAGTCGCTGACGACCGACGAGCTCTCGGTCGCCACGCAGTACACCAACGCGAACAAAGAACACATCACCGGCGGGGTGGCGTTCGGCGGAGAAGCGCTCGACGATACGCCGTATCCCCCGCTGGAAGAAGCCGAAGGCTGCACCGAAGCTCACAAGCCGTGCGTCACCGACAGTCAGATCCAGGCCGAGATCCTCAACCAGATCAAAGCCAACAGTGGCTGGCGGATAAACGCGCCGACATCTCCGGAAGCGCAATACCTGCTGTATACCCCCGGTGGGGTCTCCGTGTGCATCGAAGCGGGTTCCTGCACGTTCTCCGGAGAAAGCGAAGAACCCTTCTGCGCCTATCACAGCCAGATAACCGGGATCGCGCCCGGTAACGAGGTGGCGACCTACAGCGTCCTGCCCGATGAACCGGCATGCGACTCCGGGCAGGCGCCCCCGGGGGTGGACGGCAACAAAGACACCGACGGCACGCTGGACTCGGAGATCCACGAGATCGTGGAGTCGGCCACCGACCCCTCGGATGGCACCGGGTATGTCGAAGCAAAGGAAGGCAACGAGGTCGCCGACAAGTGCACCTACCCGATCGTGGAAAGCCAACCGGACATCTACGGCACTCCGCTCGGCGGCAGCCTCGCCGAAGACACCGCCTTCAACCAGCTGATCGACGGGCACAGCTACTACACGCAGCAGATCTGGAGCAACGCCCCCACGCAAACGCCCGTCCCGGCGGAACCGACCGAAGCCGCCGGCTGCGTCGCGCGGATCGGGCCGACGCCGTCGTTCACCGCCCCCGCGAGCGGCCAGACTGGCAACGCGGTGAGCTTCAACGCAAGCGGGTCGTACGACATCAGCGCGCCGATCGCCACCTACGAATGGAACTACGGCGACGGCTCTCCGATCGACACGACGAGTGGCGCGCAGGCAAAACACACCTACTTGAAGCCCGGCACCTACCAGGTGTCGCTGACCGTCAGCGACACCTCGGGGAGCGCGAACGCCTCGACCCAAACGCTGCCGATCACGATCGCGGGCACCGCGATCGGGGCACCGACGGCCTCAATCGCCTCCCCCGCCGACAATCAGACTTATACCCTCGGCCAGACCGTCGCGACGAGCTTCACGTGTACGGAGGCAGCTGGAGGGCCCGGGATCGCCTCGTGCACCGACGCCGATGGCAGCACCAGCCCGGGCACGCTCGACACCTCGACCACGGGTCCCCACAGCTACACCGTGACGGCGCTCAGCCTCGACGGCCAGCAGGGCACGGCGACGATCGACTACACGGTCGAAAGCCCGAGCACCAACCCGGGATCGGGATCGCCCGGCGGCGGCTCGGGGTCGGGGTCGACGGGGTCGACGGGCAGCAGCGGCTCGGGCGCGACCCCGTCGAGCCCGTCCACCTCGGGCGCCGGCACGAGCCCGGGGACAACCTCCACCACCGGACAGGCGAGCGCCAAGCCGGCGGTGCTCACCCCGACCCAAAAGCTCGCTCGGGCGATCAAGAAGTGCGAGAAGCTGAAGAAGAGCGGGCGCGCGAGCTGCATCGCCGCCGCCAAGCGCCACTACGCGCCCGCGAAGAAACACAAGCCGGCCAAGAGGCGGTAAGACAGCGAGTCAGCGGTGAGACGGCGGGTCAAGCGGGCGACGGGCTGCTCAGAATGTCTTTCAAAGACCGGCACGTTTATTTTGAAAGACGTTCTCAGGATCAGAGGCCGGTATGTCAGAGGCCGGTTTGAGCCGTGATCCTGCCTGCCTTGACGGCCTTGGCGAGAGCCTTGTAGTCGCGCTTGTTCTGCTCGGCGTAGGCGGCTGAGAACTCGACGATCGCACGGTCGAAGCTCGGTCCGCGGCCGAGATAGGCCGCGATCGCGATGCGGTCGCCGCTGCGGGCGTGCGCACGCGCGAGCGTCCAGCCGCACAGCCGTCCGTAGGCGGACAGGCCCGAGGGGATCATCTGCTCGACTTCGGCCGAGCCCTTCCAGTCCTTCAACTGGCGTCCGTAGAAGTCCCGCTCCTGGCCGTCGATCCCGGACTTGACATGCAGCCAGCCCAGGAAGATGTCGCTCGATGCCTGCATCAATCGCTGGCCGGTCACGACCCGCTCACCGTGGTTGGCGAACTCGCTGGGTCCGAGAAACTCCTCGAGCACCGACTCCTGCGCCTCCTTCATCTGCAGGAACAGCGGGTCCTGCCCGTCGCGGCCCATCATCAACGCGATCCAGGCACGCGTGCCGACGCTGCCCACGCCGACGACTTTGCGCGCAAAGTCGGTGAGGCGGAACTCCTCCAGGAGCACGCGCCGGTCGTGCTCAAGCGTGGCGCGGTAAGAGCGCACCAGTTCGTGCAGGCCATCGAACATTTCATCGCGTTCGGAACCCTTGACGAGGTCGTCGATCGGCACGATCAGCGGCGGTTCGGCGACGATCCGTGCTTCGCCGTCCACGACGTGCGTCAGTTTGGAAAAGGCCGACATGCTGTCCTTGGTGCGGGCCTTGGTGAGCGCCTTCTCGGTCCGCTTGTACTGACTCGGCTTGAGCTGGGACCCCAGCTCCTTGAGCGTGTTCTCGATGTCCAGGCGGGCATACCACACGTCGAGGTTGTTCATCGCCGCGAAGCCCGTCATCGCGATGCGGTACTCCTCGACCGTGTCCAGCACGATCTGCTCCTGATCCTTGACCGGGAAGCCGTTGAAGCGCGCGGCGATCAGCATGCTGGCGGCAAGGCGCTTGACATCCCACTCCCACGGGCCGGGCAGCGTCTCATCGAAGTCGTTGACGTCGAACATCAGCCGCCGCTCGGGCGAGGCGAACACGCCGAAGTTCGACAGGTGCGCGTCGCCGCAGCACTGCACCATGAGCCCCGAACGCGGCGTCGCCGCCAGATCGCTGGCCATAATCAGCGCGGCCCCCCGGTAGAACGTGAACGGCGACACCAACATCCGGCCGTAGCGGATCGGCACGAGCTCCGGCACCCTCGTCTGCGCCTGACGCTGCAGCAGCTCGATCGGGTCGCGGTGAGCGCCCGGCTCGAAGACCGCGTGGTTGGAGCGCGGCACCTCGGCCCGCGCCGCCTTGCCGCGCGCCGCGCGCTCGGCCACCGTCAAGTGCGCCACCGTGGGTACCGGCACAAGCGCCTCGGTTCTCTCGGCTCTATCGTCAGACGCGCGGACATGAGCGGAGGAGAAGCCCGGCGCGTCGTCTGTGCCCTCACTATACGCTTGGCGAGCCTTCGTGGTCCGATCGTGGCCGGGCTCGTGGTTGTGCTATTCGCCGGCTGCTCTGGGGCGCAAAAGCACAACCAGGCGGCAGCGGTTCCGAGCTGCGACGGCGCCGCGGCGCTGTGCGGGCGGCGCCTCGACGAAGTCGTGTTCCCCGGCACGCACAATTCGTTCGCGGCCTCCGCCGAGCCGGGCTGGTATTTCGCCAACCAGCGCTACGGCATCGCACGCCAGCTCGACGACGGCATCCGGGCGCTGCTGCTCGACGTTCACTTCGGGGTGTACGACCCGGCGACCGGCCGGGTGCGGACCGACCTGCGTGCCGAGGGGTCCGATCGCAACAAGGTCGCCGCACAGGTGCCCGCGAGCGCCCTGCGCGTCGCCGACCGAGTCGCCGGCCGCGTGGGCGTGGGCACGCTGAACGGCACACCCGAGCCCTACCTGTGCCACACCCTGTGCGAGCTGGGAGCCGAGCCGCTGAATCGGGAACTGGAGGTGATCGGGGATTTCCTGGAGCGCCATCCCGACCAGGTGGTGATCGTGATTGTCGAGGACTACGTCCCCCCAGCCACGATCGAGCGGGCATTCGAGCAGACCGGGCTCACTCACTATGTCGCGACGCTCGACCGCCGGGCGCCGATGCCAACCCTGGGGGAGTTGATCGCGCGGAAACAGCGCCTCGTGGTGTTCGCCGAGGAGAAGGGTGGCTCGCCCGCCTGGTACATGCCCGCGTTCTCGTTCATCCAGGACACGCCGCTCGGCGCCACGCGCCCGGATCAGCTGAGCTGCGAGCGCTACAGGGGCGAAGCGGACAGCCCGCTGCTGCTGATCAACTACTGGATCCCCCCGTTCCCACCGAGCGCCACCCTGAACGCCACAATCGGCCGGACGCCATTCCTGCGCGGGCGCATCGAGCGCTGCCTGAAGAAGCGCAGCTTCAACGGCGCTATCGTCGCGGTTGACTTCTACCAGCGCACATCGGTGGTGAACGTCGCAAAGGAGCTCAACAGCCATGGCCGCTGAACCCGCCGCGCGCTACTCACAGCTGCAGTCCGGGGAGTCCGCGGAGCGCGGTCGAGCGGCCCGCCGGACCACACCCCGGTCGGCCCACGGCGAGTGGTCGCCGGCGCCCGACCGACCCGATCCCGTCGCGGTGCTCCTGGCCCAAGCGGCCACGCGCGTACCGGAGCTCGTGCCGATCCGCTACGGGCGGATGCTCGTCTCGCCATTCACGTTCTACCGCGGTGCGGCCGCCGTGATGGCGGCGGATCTCGCGGCGACGCCAGACTCGGGGATCGTGGTGCAGGCGTGCGGGGACGCCCACATCTCCAACTTCGGCGGCTTTGCGGCCCCCGATCGCCGCGTCGTGTTCAGCCCGAACGACTTCGACGAGACGCTTCCAGGTCCATGGGAGTGGGACCTCAAGCGGATGGCCGCCAGCGCCGAGATCGCCGGCCGCGACGTGGGCCTCCCCGCGGACAGCCGCCGATGGATCGTCGAGGAGTGCGTGCGCGAGTACCGCGAGGCGATGCGCGACTTCGCCGGGCGCAGCCACATCGACGTCTGGTATGAGCGCCTGACAGCCAGCGAGCTCGTCGATCGCTTCGGTGGGAGGTTGAAGGGCAGGGGGCGAATCGAGTTCGCGCAACCATTCGCCAATGCGCGTCGCAAGACGAGCCTGCGGGCGGTGAAGAAGTTGACCGAGCGCGCCGACGGCAGGCTGCGTTTCGGCCACGTCCCGCCGCTGCTCGTCCCGATCCGTGAGCTGGTCGGCCCAGTCGACGCGCGCGAGCAGTCGGCGTTCGTGCAGAAGGTGCTGGATCGGTATGCCGAAAGCCTCGACGCCGATCGGGAGTACCTGTTTCGCACGCACCGGTTCGTCGACATGGCGCGCAAGGTGGTCGGCGTCGGCAGCGTCGGCACACGCGCCTGGGTGTTCCTGCTCGTCGGCCGCGACGGGCAGGATCCGCTCGTGCTGCAGGCCAAGGAGGCGCAACCCTCGGTGCTCGAGCCCTATCTCGGCGCCAGCGAGCTCGCCAACCACGGCGAGCGGGTCGTGCGCGGCCAGCGCATCTCCCAGGCCGCCAGCGATATCTTCCTCGGCTGGCAGCGCAGCGTCGGGTTGGACGGCAACGAACACGACTTCTACGTGCGCCAGCTGTGGGACTGGAAGGCATCCGCGGACCTCTCGACGCTGAGCGAGGCCGGTCTGCACGCATACACGCGCGCATGCGGGTGGTCGCTGGCCCGCGCGCACGCCCGCTCCGGCGACCGCCTCGCGATCGCCGCCTACCTGGGTGCCGGCTCGGCATTCGACCGGGCGATCGCCCGCTTCGCCACGGCCTACGCGGATCAGAACGAGCGCGACTACCGGCGACTCGCAGAAGCTGTCGCCGCCGGTGAGATCCTCGCCCAATCGGGCGTTTGAGCTCGTGCTTGCGTCGAGTCGACGCTCGGGCAGACGGCTGGCTACGCCATAGGCTCACCGACAGCCCTCGCGCCGAGCCGGCAAACGGACCGGCCCGAACAGGCTCCATGTCCGCTACTCATAGACTGGTCAGCGTCCTGCCCTGTATCCACGTCCCGAGGAGCACCATGTCCACGTCGCCCGCAGATTTCAACGCGAAGGTCATTGAGGAGTTCCGCGCCAGCGAAGGACGCGTCGGCGGCATGTTCGCGAGCATGCCGCTGCTGTTGCTGCACCACACCGGCGCGAAGTCCGGCAAGAGCCGCACCAACCCACTCGCCTACCAGAGCGATGGTGGACGCTATGTCGTGTTCGCCTCGAAGGGCGGAGCGCCGGCGAATCCCGACTGGTACCACAACCTCAAGGCCCAGCCCCACGTCAAGATCGAGGTCGGCACCGATACGCTCGATGTGGTTGCCAACGAGGCCTCCGGCGAGGAGCGCGAGCGCCTCTTCCGAGAGCAAGCCGAGCGCCTTCCGCAGTTCGCCGAATACGAGCAGAAAACCGAGCGCGTCATCCCGGTGATGATCTTGACGCCGACCGAGACCGGCTGACGGCGTCGGGTTGGAGCTGGCCACGCGCGCATCGAACATCACCCGACGCCCCACGAGACCCAGGACGGGGGACGGCCGATCATCACGGCCGGCTTCCGTCAGATCGAGCTCCGGAGAGCTACGGCATGTGTGCGGCGGGCGAGGTTCCCGCCGCGCGTGTCTGCTCGTCCTGGAACGGAGGGTAGGTCTCGGTGAGCAGCGCGACGTAGGCATCCGAGCGCGCGATGTAGGAGTTGGCCAGCACCATCAGGTCGAACAGGCCGCGCGGCATCTTGCCGGTGATCACGATCACGAACCAGGCCGCGATCGCGCCGACCTCGAGCATCAGGTTCATGACGTAGCGCAAGATCACGATCGGGATCGCGAGGATGATGCGCAGCAGCGTCTTCAGGCGGCTGTAGCCATCGAGCGGCCCCTCGAACCGCATCCGCACCGGGTAGGCGGGGTCGTCGGAGCCGCCAAAGGACGGGTAGGGATCGCACAGCAGCGCCGTGTAGGCCGTCACACGCGCGAGGAAGCGCGTGAAGCCCGCGACGAAGTCGTAGAGGCCGCGCGGGTAGGCACCCGTGATCACGATCGCAAACCACGCGATCACGATTACCACGTAGGCCACGATCGCGTACACGTACAGCCAGATCGCCAGCGGAATCGCCAGGATCAGCCTGAAGAAAGCGGTGAGCCGATTGCGCTGCTCGACGTACTCGGCTTCGAAGATAACGGGATAGGACATACGGCTCTCCCCCTCACTCTGGTTTACCGAAATGCTCATCATTTCCATACCCTGCGAACGACACAGATCCTACTCGGGTCGGACACAAGCGCGTGCTCGCGCCACGCAGCGTACTCGCGCCACGCTGACAGCCCGGAGGCAAGTCGCAATGGGCCTCGTCCTCCCCACCGCACTGTGCGCGGGCGCTGTGGCCACCGAACAACCGCACACGAGAAGACGCCCTAAGCCTGGATCCACCGATAACGGGCTGAGCATCCGGCGTCGGTGACCGAGCCAGAGGCAATTGACCGAGCATCCGTAGGGTGACCCCTCGGAGCGAGGGCGATTGACTCTGGCGAAGCGTCATCCGGCGGCGGTGCGACCCCGGGATCGGTGGATCCAGGCTAAAGCGGCGGGACCTGGTTGTTGACCTGCGGTCCGTGATACAGATGGTCGTGGTCCTCGCAGGCGGCCGGGAACGTGAACCGAACGCTGTCGCTGCGCACGCCGTTGTAGCTGGCGAACAGGGTCACACGGCCGCGGGTGCCGATCTTGCACCGCGGGTCGGTGCTGCTCCGCACGCGGACGACGATCTTCATGATGTTCCCGGGGAAACCCCACATCACCGCGTAATGCGAGTGGTAGACAAGGTGGTGCTCGACCGTCATGATGATCAGACGGTCGGGCTGGTTGGAGACACGGTCGACCTGGCAGAGGATCCCGGAGACGGTGTTGTCGGACAGGTCGATGTCACCGTGGCCCCGGGCGTAGCTGCCGCTCGCCCCCGTGATCGGCGCGCCCGTGTGGAAGCCCCACGGGGGAATTCCACCGACGATCGGGATCTGGGCGCAGAACTGAATCGAGTAGCCGCCTGCCGAGCCGGCCATGCCGATCAGGGCCAGCAACGGCGTCAGCACCAAGACCGCGAGTCCGGCGCGCCGCGTGACGTGGTGGCGCCTCATCGCCGGGCCGACTATAGCCTTCGCAGCCAGGATCCGAGACCGGCTGGACGACCGTCGGGACGCCCTATCGCTAGGTAGAGCGTCATTTTTGACTCCTGTGCTGATGATTCGCTGCCCTCGGCTTGCGGACAAGTGAGGACAACCGTGGACAAAAACGTTATCGAACTGCGGTGACGTTGCGGTAAAAAAGCCGACGGCGAGGCTCGAACTCGCGACCTCATCCTTACCATGGATGCGCTCTACCAGCTGAGCTACGTCGGCACTGAGGGCAATCGTATCGCCTGCCGCATCCCGCTTGTCTGGAGCTGTCGGCGAGGCCGACCGGCCAACGCTCATGCGGCGTAGCCGGCCGCAAGCTGGAGCTGGCCCGCGACGGTTATGTCCCTCGGCTGTTCCTGCGCATGGGCCGCGTTCAGCAATGGCATCCTTGCACTCTCGCCGTCCCCGCGGCCGTGATCTACGCGGCCTTCGACGGCCGGACCGCCCCGCTGATCCCACTGTTTGCGATCGGCGTGTTCCTCACTTTCACGCTTGCTCAGAGCGGGATGGTCGCGCACTGGTGGCGCCACCGCGAGCGGGGATGGCGCTCAGCGCTCGCCACGAACCTCCTCGGCGCGGTCCTCTCGGCGGCAGTCGTGCTGATCGCCGCGATCACCAAGCTCACCGAGGGCGCCTGGGTCGCCGCCCCGCCCTCGCTGCGTCGCCAACGGCACCCACCGTTACCCCGCGTCGGGGGACAGCAAGCCCGTTGTTGTTGCGGACCCGGAAAGTGGATACTATGGGTAGTTGAGCTGACCCTGCGGGCAGGACTTCAGCCTCGCAAGCCCGAAAGTCACCGAAGCGCGACCGCGCCGAGGCGCGGAGCTTGAGGCCATGATCGAGACCCCCGGGGCCTGGCTCATTAATCCACGCGTCGGGTCTCGAACTCTCTTCCTCTCGCGCGGCACCTCCATGAGGGTCAGGAGGTTCTCAGCAATGCAGACTCCACCAACCGGGGACGGGGCGTCCCCGCGGGAGCTGACGCCCCACGCGCCAGCAGTAGTCCCGCAACGCTCGACACGCCGAGCAACCGCACGTCGCGCCAGCGACCGTCGAGCCACAACACGTCAGCACAAGGACGACATCGACGGGCGCATCATTGGATACGTCAAGGAGCACCCGCAGAGCACTACCGGCGACATGGCCAAGGGACTGAACGCCGACCGCGGCACGATCGCCGCAGAGGTCTCACACATGGTGAGAGCGGGCGAGCTCACCAGGGGACCAGGCCCACACACACTCTCGGCGAACGAGTGACGCCCGCAGCGCCCAACGAGATGCCATATGGGAAGGAGCTTGGGCTACCGCCCCCAGACCAGTCATCGTCGTCGCGTCAACGCCGAGGGCGGCGGCTGCTTGCACCGCGCCGACACCGGGGAGCGGGCGAGAGCTTGCTGGCTGTCGATCGCGTCTAGCGGTCCGGTTCTGCTCCGCCTGTGGGCTGGTGGGCGGCCGTGCTGAGCGCTCTGAACGCTGCGTGAGCGTCACGATTGAGATGGAGCCTGGGGTTCTCGCGGCAAGAGACGGTGGCCATCGACGACCGCCGTGGCCAGGTCGATGAGCTTGCGGTTATCGACACGGGATTGCTCGCGCAGCATCTCGAAAGCGCTCGCCTCGTCGATGCCGTGGCGCTCCATGAGGATCCCCTTGGCTCGCTCGGTCAGGGCGCGGCGCCCAAATGCGCCCTGGAGATCCTGATACTCGGCGAAGCGTCGAAGCACGATGTCGATCGCGCTCTGCCAATCCTCGACGTCGGCGTCGCTGATGTGGGCGAAGACGCCTCGCTTCGACGCCTCGTTGATGAACTCGGGGTCGCGAGCGTGGAGTAGGACGATCACCGGGCAGGCGGCTTCCCGTACGATCTTGTCGATCAGTGTGAGGGCGTGCTCTAAGCTCTCCCCGAGTCCTACGAGCGCAACGTCGGGGCGCTCTCTGGCAGTCGCTGGGCCCACGTCCTCGACGTCGATCTCGCGTGCGATCACCTCGTGTCCCAGGCCAACGACGATCGGAGCGACGAGCGCCAAGCGATCCTTGCGCTCGTTGGCGATCAGGACACGCAGATGCTTGGTCTCGCGGTAGCTCATCACGGTTCAGCCATCCGGCTCGCGGCGGATAGCAGTGGTAGGATAGATGTCGCTCGCCTCAAACCTCGGTGGGCTCTGATTTTCTGGCTCCGACACTCGGCCGGCGTTCTTGCATCGACCTGAACGGTCGAACGCCGCAACGCACGCGTCAGGAGCCCGTCATCGCACGCCTGATCGGAGCGCCCAATCAACACCGTCTCCCCGGTGCCAGCGCTCTGGGGATGAACCCATCAACAGAGAGACAAACATGATCGTCTACGTGATCGTTGCCGTCCTACTTGTGGCGCTGGTTGGGCTGGCGCTGTCCGTGCGGATCCTCAAGCAGTACGAGCGCGCCGTGATGTTCCATCTGGGCAAGGTCCGCGACGGGGCGCGCGGGCCGGGCCTGATCTTCTTCGCGCCTCTGATCAACCAGGTCCACCGCGTGTCGCTGCGGATCGTCACGATGCCGATCCAGTCGCAGGGCATCATCACAAGCGACAACGTCAGCGTCGACGTCTCCGCCGTTGCCTACTACCGCGTCGATGATCCGATCCGCTCGGTGGTGGCGATCGAAAACGTCGAAGTCGCCATCAATCAGATTGCGCAGACGACGCTGCGCGCGGTCGTGGGCCGCCATACACTCGATGAGACCCTCTCCGAGACCGACAAGATCAACCAGAACATCCGCGAGATCCTCGACGTGCAGACTGAGGAGTGGGGAATCAAGGTCACGACCGTCGAGCTGAAGGACATCCAGCTCCCGGACTCGATGAAGCGCGCGATGGCACGCCAGGCGGAAGCCGAGCGCGAGAAGCGCGCCAAGATCATCGCCGCCGAGGGCGAGGCGCTGGCCGCCGGTGAGCTCGCGCGCGCTTCGGATGTGATGATGGAACACCCCCTTGCGCTGCAGCTGCGAAACCTGCAGACGCTCGTGGAGATTGCGGTCGACAAGAACTCCACCGTCGTATTCCCCGCGCCGCTGATGAGCACCATCCAGGAGCTCGGAGCGTTCCTCAAACGCGAGGCGGTGGCCGCGGGTGACTTCCCTGCGGCACCTGTACTAGCGCCACCACCGGCCAACGGCTCGGCGCTCGCCAAATGACCTCGGCCATCTGCGCCCGCAGAGGATCGCTTCCGAGCGGGTACGTCGCCAAACGACGGGCGTGGCTGAGCGCCCTCGGCGACGGCCAAGACCAGTCGGGGGGCTCATGAGCACCAGCACGCAGGTTGACGTGAGCATTTGCTGCGGGCACCTGAACTGTCCTCGATGTGGCCTGAGCATTGAGGTGCGTCCATGTCGGACGGCGATTCGACACTGTCCACGGTGTGTCGCGCGTAGCCGTGTAATCGTCGAGTTGTTCAGCTCGACTCTGCCCATCGATGTGCTGTACGACGAGAACTCGCTGCCTCGAGTCGATGACGAGCTGGCGCCGACGAGCACCTCGATCTCGGGAAAGCAACGCCAGCAAGGCCAGGTGGGGGACAACTTCAGGCAAGCGCGGCCTCTCGCGCTCGTCGTCAAACGTCCGATGGCCATCTCACCCCCCGCCATCGACGAGCGAGCCGCATCCCCTCTACTGCGGCCGCGACTGGCCACCTGTCCGCCCTGCCTCCCCGCAGGGCGGACAGGGCACCAGCTCCAACGTTCGGCCGAGGAAGAGCTGCTGGTGTCCAAGCCCAGCCAGGTCCTGGCGGGCGCGCCTTCGTGATCGTACGTCGAGACCTCGCTGGGAGCGCGGGCCGGTGTCGTCACGGCCCTGTTGGTAGTGGTGGGGTACACGGTGGCCATAGCGGGGATCTTCACGATGTCGGGTGGCATGGTGACGCTGACCCTCGCCCACTACACCTCGTTGCACATACCCTGGGAGCCGATGGCGCTGGTGCTGACCACCGGCGCCATCGGCTTGACGATGCGCGGCGTCAAGCTCTCCACGAAGGCCGTGGGCCTGGCGGTCCTCGTGCAGGTCGCGATCATGGTCACGTTCTGCGTCGTCGTCCTCGTCAAGCAGCGGGCCCATCTCTCGGCCATTCCGTTCTCCTGGTCGCACCTCACCCACGGTCTGGCCGGCCTGTCAGGAGGCTTCCCGCTCGCGCTCTACATGCTGATTGGATGGGAAAACGGGCCAGCGCTCGCCGAGGAGACCCGCGACCCGAAGCGCAGCGTTCCGCGAGCGCTCCACATCTCGATCGCGATTGGCGTCGCTCTTTTCGTCTTCTTTGCCTACGCCACCGTCACCGGCTTTCACTATGACGTCTCCTCCATCGGTCGCTCGTCGATCCCGTTCCTGACCGTAGCCGACCAGTACCTCGGTGCAGCCGCCGTGCTGGCATGGATCGGCGGAACGGTCGCCGTACTCGCCACCCTTATCGCGGGCGCGAACTCCCAAGCGCGCATGCTCTTCGACGGCGGTAGGTCCGGACTGCTCCCGGCACGCCTTGGCCACCTGCGTCAGCCTGGCGAGACACCGGTAAACGCGCTGCTGGTGATGGCCGGGGGTGGACTGGGGATCATCGCGGTCTGGTGGGTGGCCCACCTCGTCGGCTTGGACGGCGGCTCTACGAACCCGGTCGGGCTGTATGCGGAGTGCTCGACGATGGGCACGATCGTGATCCTGTTCGTGTACTTCCTGACGACGCTCTCGCTCCCGGTGTTCATGTGGCGCCGCCACCGTCAGTCCTTCTCAATTCTGCGGCACATCGCCATCCCGACCCTGGGGGCGCTGACGCTCATCGTCCCGTTTGTCGAGCTGTGCAAGCCAGGGCAGCCCGTGCCCTACAGCGAGTTCCCATACATCGCGCTGGCCGTCCTCGCCGTCGCCATCGCGACGGCGTGCATTACCGTTCACCGCCACCCCTCCACCGGCACGGGCGAGGGAGCGACATTCTCGGAATCGAGCGCATCCGGCGGATGATCGCGCCGGCCGATTCTCGGGGTTTGGGATCTCGCCGGTGGTGGACACTCGGCGCGGTGTTCCTGACCATCCTGTGCGTGGGCATCGACAGCACGGTCCTGAGTGTGGCCCTCCCTACGCTGGCGAAGTCGCTGCGGGCGTCAGAGACGGACCTCCAGTGGTTCTCCTCGGGGTACTTCCTCGTACTCGCGGCGGCGATGCTCCCGGCCGGCCTGCTCGGCGACCGCTACGGACACAAGAAGGTCTTCCTGTTCTCCCTGGGGCTCTTTGGGGTGGGTTCGGTGGCATGCGCGTTTTCGACGTCGGTGGCTGAGTTTATGGCCGCTCGGGTGCTCCTCGGGCTCGCCGGGGCAGGAGTGATCGTGATGGCGATCTCCTCGCTCACGGTGCTGTTCAATCGAGAGGAGCGCCCGAAGGCAGTGGGGATCTTGGCCGCTGGGAACTTCCTGGCGATGCCGATCGGCCCGATCCTGGGCGGATGGATTCTGACCAACTACTGGTGGGGCTGGGTATTCCTGGTCAACGTGCCGATCGCCTCGATCGGCCTGGTGGCTGCCGTCGCTCTGTTGCCGGAGTTTCGAGCTCCGCACCGACCGGGCTTGGATTTGACCGGGGTGACGGCCTCGGTCCTCGGCCTGGTGGCGGCGACCTACGGACTGATCAGGGCGGGCGAGGATGGCTGGAGCAACCCTTCTGCCCTGCTCATGATCTTCGCCGGTATCGCGATCCTGGTCGGCTTCCTCGCCTGGGAGCGCCGGCTGACACGTCGTCCTGGCGGTCAGCCGTTGCTCGACATGACGCTGTTCAGCTCGCCCTCATTCACCTGGGGCGCGATTCTCGCCGCCATGTCGTTCCTCGCGTTGATCGGTGTCCTGTTCACGATGCCGCAGTACTTCCAGGGCGTGCTCGGCACGACCGCGATGGGTTCGGGGCTGAAGCTTTTGCCGCTGATCGGCGGAGTCCTGATGGGCGCCGTGCCGGCCGCACGCCTCGCCAAACTTGTGGGCGCCAAGATCGCCGTTGCGGCAGGGTTCAGCTTGCTCGTCGTGGGGCTGTCCTTGGGGGCCGCGACGAGCGTGGATTCCAGCGGCCTGTTCGTCGCGGTGTGGATGGTGCTCGTCGGGGCCGGGATGGGTCTCGCGCTGGCCACTTCCACCTCCGCGGCGCTGGTCGAGCTTTCGCCGGATCGCAGCGGTGTCGGCTCAGGAGTGCTCGAGGCGGTCGACGAGATCGGCGGACCACTGGGCATCGCGATCCTCGGCAGCGTAGTCAGCGCCGGCTACATCGCCCACCTCAGCCTTTCGGGCCTATCGGGACGAACCGCCAGCGCTGTCCGCCAGAGCGTCTTTGGTGGCGTGGCAGTCGCACAACAACTCCAGTCGCCCTCGCTACTAACGTCCGTACGGACCGCCTTCGTGCAAGGCATGGACATCGCGCTCCTCGTGTCAGCCGGAATCGCCCTCATGGGCGTCGCCCTCAGCCTGCTGTTCCTGCCACGTTCAAACCCCTCAATCGATGCCGAGCAAGCACCTGCCGGGAATAAAGCCACAGTCCTCGCCAACACATAATCAGCCGGCTTCCTACCGCGCCGAGAGGAGCCACACACTTATGAGATAGACGCGCCACAGGAGTCTCAGCGCGCACGAGCGCAGTGTCGTTTTGCGTCATGGTACTCGCCCGGTTCGTCCGTAGCATTTTCTCCGCTGTTCACGGCCGGCACGGCGGAGTATTCACCGATGCAGCTGAATCGAACGACGGCGAACAACACCATTACGCTGGCGAGGACGTCGATGACAGCGACCCACGTCTTCGGTGTGTTGGGCTTTGGGGAAGCGGCAGCGTTCCCGAGCACGAACGCTGCGATGACGCCGATGATGAGTGTCACGCCCAGCGCACCGAGGTAGAACCACAAGCCGGTCCGCATCGGTCTTTCCCCCACGACGAGCGCCAGTACCGAGAGGAACAGCGTTGTGGGCGACAGCATTGCCCCTAGAGCAACAAGCGCCAGCTCAGTATCGACCGAGGTCATCGAGCCAATCCTATGTGAGCGTCACCTGCGGTTCGTTTGCTGGGTGGGGGCGGCATCAGCTTGTGAGACCGGAGATGCCGTCGCGTAGGAGGGATGCGGCGAGCGCTACGAGGATGACCAGGGCGACCGTCCGGGCGTGGCGCTCGATCCAGCCGCGAGCGACCGTGAGAATCGGCATCGTTCGCCCGGGCGTGAGGAGGAGCATTACGAGCGCGAGACCGAGGGGGAGCATCGAGACCACCGCGAACAGAACCCAGTCAAGGATGTACTGCTCGGCTGTGGGGTTCAGTTGCGAGATGTCCTTCAGTGCGATGACCATGAACACGCCAGCGTTGGCGAGTACGGCACCGGCACCGAGGATCGTTATCGCGGGGGCCGTGGCGACCTTGCTCATACGCTGGATGTTCCTCGCTGTCGCCTGCGGGTCGACCGGTCGCCGGATGGCTCGCGCCACATAGGCGAGCAGCAGCGCGCCGGCGATGACGCCGAACACCGAGACCCATGTCTTGGGAGTCGACGTGTGAGGCAGCTGCGTTGCCGAGTACGAAGGCGGCAAGGACACCGACAGCGAGTGTCGCGCCCAGGCCGCCGAGGTAAAACCAGAAGCCCGTCCGCAGCGGCTGGTCACCGAGGACGAGGGCCAACACGGAGGACGCAAGGGTCGCCGGTTCGAGCATCGCGACGAGCCCCACCAGCGTGAGCTCGATATCCACCGAGCTCACGCTGTCTCTCCCGCGATCTCGTAGTGGCCGCTGTGCCTGTACCCCGCGACCCCGGTCAGGCGGTCTTTGGCTCGCCGAGTACCACAAGGCCGTGGACGCAGATCAAGCAGATGGCGAATACGCCGATCGCCCACCACGGATGTGCGCCCCCGATGTCCAGCAGCGCGCCAATCGCGCCGAGCGTGGCCGCGAAGATACCGACCACGCGTCCGTAACTGCCGCCGCCGAAGAGCGAGACGGAGGCGGTCAGCTGGATGACGCCCAGGACGATCGTGATCCACCCCCACGTGTGGAGGCTCGAGAAGAGATACGTCGTGTCATTGAGGTAGAAGTGTGAATTTCCCACGGCGGCGATGCCGTAGATGACGTTGAGAAAGCCCGCGATCATCAACAGGATGCCTACGAACAACGCGCTGCCTACACCTCTCATAAATTCCCCTTTTCTAGCGAATAGTCGAATGTGCTAACGCTGGTACTATGCGATCTCTCAGGCATCCAGAAGGTGCCGCTGACTCGGGAGCCTCAGAGGCGCCTCGTGCGCCGCCGCGAACGCCGCCGCACGCCCATCACAGACACCGGGCTCAGTGGCCGGCCGATCGGGTCGATGAACAGTGAGCAGGGCCCGGTCGCATCTGGCATCTCGCCCTCAAGGACGGTGGCGCTGTAGGTGAGATCCTCCCCTTCCAAGCGCGGGTTCGTGAGCGTAAGCACCACGTCCTCGGGGGTCTCATCCCCGGCCGCGAGGAACGAGAGCACAGCGTTAGGCGGATCGGCGAGGAAGCTGTTCTCACCATGTCCCCAGCCCTCCACAAACTGTTCTGCGGTGAGATGCCCGACGATGCGCTCGGGCCGGTCGGAGAACATGAGTGTCGAGGGGGCGAGATTGTGCAGCGTGAATGCGCCATCTCCGCTGGTGACTCGCTGGGCGCTCTGCACGAACAGCGCCTCGAACTCCTCGGGCTGAACTGCCGGTTCTGAGGACATCTGGATCTCCTTGATCTCGGTTTTAGAGGCCGGCTTGGGCGGTGATCTTGCCGGCCTTGACGGCCTTGGCGAGGGCCTTGTAGTCGCGTTCGTTCTGCTCGGCGTAGGCGGCTGAGAACTCGACGATCGCACGGTCGAAGCTCGGTCCGCGGCCGAGATAGGCTGCGATCGCGATCCGGTCGCCGCTGCGGGCGTGCGCACGCGCGAGCGTCCACCCGCACATCCGCCCGTAGGCGGATAGACCCGAAGGGACCATCTGCTCGACTTCGGCCGAGCCCTTCCAGTCCTTCAACTGGCGTCCGTAGAAGTCCCGCTCCTGGCCGTCGATCCCGGACTCGACATGCAGCCAGCCCAGGAAGATGTCGCTCGATGCCTGCATCAGCCGCTGGCCGGTCACGACCCGCTCGCCGTGGTTCTCAAACTCGCTGGGTCCGAGGAACTCCTCGAACACCGACTCCTGCGCCTCCTTCATCTGCAGAAACAGCGGGTCCTGCCCGTCGCGGCCCATCATCAACGCGATCCAGGCACGCGTGCCGACGCTGCCCACGCCCACGACCTTGCGCGCGAAGTCGGTGAGGCGAAACTCCTCCAAGAGTACGCGCCGGTCGTGCTCCAGCGTGGCGCGGTAGGAGCGCACCAGTTCGTGCAGGCCATCGAACATTTCATCGCGTTCGGAGCCCTTGACGAGGTCGTCGATCGGCACGATCAGCGGCGGTTCGGCGACGATCCGCGCTTCGCCGTCGACCACGTGCGTCAGTTTGGAGAAGGCCGACATGCTGTCCTTGGTGCGGGCCTTGGTGAGCGCCTTCTCGGTCCGCTTGACCTGCCTCGACTTTAGCTGCGATCCCAGCTCTTTGAGGGTGTTCTCGATGTCCAGGCGGGCGTACCACACGTCGAGGTTGTTCATCGCCGCGAAGCCCGTCATCGCGACGCGGTACTCCTCGACGGTGTCCAGCACGATCTGCTCCTGATCCTTGACCGGGAAGCCGTTGAAGCGCGCGGCGATCAGCATGCTTGCGGCGAGGCGCTTGACGTCCCACTCCCACGGGCCGGGGAGCGTCTCGTCGAAGTCGTTGACGTCGAACATCAGCCGCCGCTCGGGCGAGGCGAACACACCGAAGTTCGACAGGTGCGCGTCGCCGCAGCACTGCACCGTGAGCCCCGAGCGCGGCGTCGCCGCCAGGTCGCTTGCCATGATCAGCGCCGCCCCCCGGTAGAACGTGAACGGCGACACCAGCATGCGGCCGTAGCGGATCGGCACGAGCTCCGGCACCCGCGTCTTCGCCTGGCTCTGCAACAGCCCGATCGGGTCGCGGTGGGCCGCCGCCTGGAAGACCGCGTGACTGGAGCGCGGTACCTCGGACCTTGCTGCCTTGCCGCGCGCCGCGCGCTCGGCCACCGTCAAGTGCGCCACCGTGGGTACCGGCACAAGCGCCTCGGTTCTCCCGGCTCTATCGGCAGACACGCGGACATGAGCAGAGGAGAAGCCCGGCGCGTCGTCTGAGCCTTGACTATACACTCGGTGGGCCCAGGGTTGGAGTGGAGCGATCTCCACGACGGCAAGCCAAAGTATTGCCACAACCTCGCTGGGCTCACGCGCCTCTATGTCGCGGCCGAGACGGCGTTGAGGCCGGCGAGCAGGTGCAGCGGTAATGAGGGGCCTAGGGAGCAGGTTTCGAAGGAGCCGGGTTGGTGTCGGTGCTCGCCGGTTTGGCGGGCGTGGTCGTCGGCGTGGTTGGCGGAGAGGGTGTGGTGACAGTAGTCGTCTTGGCTGGCGCAGTGACGGTCGTCGTCGGTGCCGTGACCGTCGTCTGATGGGTGACCGTCGTGGCCGGCGCGACAGTCGTGGTGTGCCCGATGCTGAGCGACTGGTTGGTAACGGTCGATGTGGTCTTGGAGTCACCTTTGGACGCCAGCAGGATGACCACCACGATCAGCGCGATCACCAGTGCCGCACCGCCGGCGATCGCCAGCCCGCGGCCGCCAGAGCGCCCGTCCCCGGCGGGCGGAGCTCCGCCCCCTTGCGACGGATCGGTGGGATCCTGGCCAGGGTACGGAGCGCCACCGTACGCTGGCGGAGCCCCGCCGGAAGGAGGCGGTTCACCATGGCCCCCACCTGAGGGTGGAGTGTCGCCTGGTGGCGGATAGCCCGGCTGGTCATAGCCGTCGGTCATCGCTGGCTCCTTTCATGTGAGTTGGCGATCCCTACAGCTCAGGCTACCGCGTGGCTATCACCGGCGAAACGGCAACTGCTCGCATGACCCGTTGGGTTTGGGTTGTGTCCGTAGTTTTCCGCTCGGCGTTGGGCTTTGCATCGGTTGAGATCCCGATAGTGTGTGGCTCGACGCTTGCAACTCCGAGTGCGTATCCGTCCGGGAGGGGGATGCATGATGGGGAAGGATTCATGACCAAGAGCGCGGGTCAAGCTCCCGCGGGGGTCGCGCCGAGCGCAGGTGCGGGATCGGATCTCGCGGCGGGGATCCTGCCGCTCGTGTCTCGCACGCATCACTTGTTGATGCTGGAGTTCGGCAGCCGCAAGGCAGCGCAGAACGTCGGGGCCATCGCCGCTAAAGAGCGCCTCTCACAGGCCATCGATAGCGGCGAGATCGTGCCCCTGGCATCGCCGACACCGACACACGAAGGAGCGACCCGTGAGCGACGTACTTGCGAGCTGGAACGATGGCGCCGCCAAGCAGGCGATCGTTGACTTTGTCACATCAGCGACCCAACCTGGTCCGGGGTTCGTCGCGGTAGCGGACAGGATCGCGACGTTCGACAACGACGGGACGTTGTGGGTGGAGCAGCCGCTGCCGCCGCAGTTCGACTTCGTGTTCCGCAAGTGGGCGCAGGAGATCAAGGAGGACCCGTCGCTCGCCGGCCAGCAGCCGTATAAGGCGATCGTCGAGAAAGACCCGGCGTTCTTCGCGGGCTTGGCTGTCCAGGACCCGAAAGCGGTTGAACCCCTGCTTACGGCGTTCGCGCGTTCGTGGGCGGGAACCGCGCCGGACGAGTTCGACGCGCAGGTACGGGAGTGGCTTGCGACGGTCAAGTAGCCGAAGCTTGGCGTGCCCTACGTCGAGCTCGTGTACAAGCCGATGCTCGAGCTGCTCGACCTCCTCAAGGCGAACAAATTCCGGGTGTTCGTGTGCTCCGGTGGTGGCCGGGATTTCATGCGCGTGTTCGCCGAGGAGACCTGGGGGATCTATAAGGAGAATGTGATCGGCACCGCCGCCGAGTACACGTACTCCGACGGGAGGATCGTGCGTGCCGGGCAGGTACTCGGGAGCCTCGATGTCGGTCCGGGTAAGCCTGAGCACATCTTCGCTCAGACCGGCCGGCTCCCCGTGTTCGCGGGAGGGAACGCCGACGTGGACATCGAGATGCTGAGCGCGGCGAAGTTCGCAGTGCTCGTCAACCATGACGATGAGGCGCGCGAGTTCGCTTACACCAACGGTGCCGAGAAGTCGCTGACCAAGGCGAAGGAGCTTGGCTGGGCCGTCGCGAGCATGAAGAACGATTGGACCACCGTCTTCTAGAGAGAGGCAAATCTCATGAGCGAGTTGACCGCAATCGACATCCTGATCAACCCCGACGACGCCACGATCAAGCGCGCCCGTGAGGTCAACGCCCGGATGCTCAAGAGCATGCCCGAGGGGTGGGTTCTGGACGACACCCACCAGCCGCACATCACGACGCTGCAGCGCTATGTGCGCACCGTGGACCTCGACCATGTATATGACGCCGTCGAGAAGACGGTGGCGGATACCGACATGGCCGCGCTCTCCTATGAGGTCGTCAAGATCACACACGCCGACTGGGGCTTCCCAGGCTATGGGCCGACCGTGCTACAGGTGGAGGTCAGCCCGAAGGTGCTCGACTTCCAGGCCAAGCTCGTCGCCTCGGTCTCACCCTTCGTTGAGTCAGGAGGCACCGCAGAGGCGTTCGTGACCGACCCTGGCGAAGAGATCAGCCCGACCATCATCGACTGGGTCGAGAAGTACGTGCCTGCCCAGATCGGCGCGGGCAACTACTTCCCCCACCTCACAGTCGGTGTGGCCAAATTCGACGAGCTGAAGATCATCGAGGCCGAACCGTTCGACGGGTTCACGATACACGCTGCGGGCGTTGCCGTCTACCACCTCGGCAACAATGGAACGGCCCGCGTAGAGCTCAAGGCGTGGCCCCTGGCAGACTGAGCGGAGCCCGCAACAAGACCCTCGCTATCGCGTGCCACGAAAGCAAACGCCCACCCGGTGTACAGCTGAGGCCAGCGCTCTGGACGAGGACTGGGACTGACGGGCGACGACGGTAGGACTCAAGCTCTACTTCGATCTGGAGGGTCTCAGGTACCTAGCCTGCGAAGCATTTAGGAATTGTGCTCTGGCGCCCGCAGTCCCGTATCTCGCGGTCAGTCCCGGTTTGCGGGTAAAGGTCCATTCTCGCAGCGACGAACCGTTGTGGAGACTGGATAGCGTTGTCCAGGTGTCAGTCGGTTTGCAGTCCGCCATACTCGGAGTAAACGCGAGCAAGGTAATCGAAGCCGGCCCGTAGCCTTGGACGGCGCCGCCGGGTGAGCCGACCAATGTGGAAGCACAGGCGGGCAACGAAAGCGCAACGATCTCGTGGCACGCACCAGAAAAGAACCCCGCCGCCAGCCCGCTTGATGGGGAACCGCCTTGCGGCTGCAAGGAAGTCAGCAACTACACCGTATTCATCAATGGCGAAGAACACGAAACCACCGGTACCCAAATTACGATCCCGAACCTTACAAACGGCAAGACCTACACGGTCACCGTCCGTGCCAACGCGGACCCGGGCAAGCCGTTCGATAGTCGCGAAACGGAACCCATCACGGTGACGCCCGAGGGCATGAGTCCATTCCCCATGTCGTACACGATGACCGTAGACGGCCACCTGGCTGGGTATAGCTGCGAAGGCTGCGAAATTGGCAACCTACTGGGAGCCGATGTAACGATTACTGGCACGCAAAGCGTGGGAGAGTGCGCGACTGTGTCGTACTGCGAATATCGCGCCGAAACGCTGACCGGCACCGATTACGGGTATATCCCATTAACAGGGGGGAGTTGCTCTTTTCCGTTGACGGTTAACCTCGCGGACGAACCAAACTACCTGGACGGAGACCCCATGCTGGTCCTCGGTGAGCGCGATGGCGCTATCAAGGGAGCTCTAGATTTCACCACCCATGTCCAACCCCCAAACCACGAAGAATGCTTCGCTGGCTTGGGGCTCGGTACAGAAGGAGCATTCAACGATGGTTCCCCGGCGTCTAATTGGCCGCTAACACAGACGGTGTCGCCTGGAGCGGAGACATCCACGTGGTCGGTGGTATCGCCGCAGCCCGAATTTGGGGCTTATTTTGATGGTGTAATTACTATAACCTGGCATTGGTGATCGGGTTTTATAGGCAGATAGGAGCGCCGTGGGAAACAACGCTCATGGAGCCGAGGTCGGCGAACACCCGACACGAGTGCTTAGCCTGGATCCACCGATAACAGGCTGAGCATTTAGATTCGATGCCCGCCCACCCGTCGATTAAGGCCCACCCACCCCAATTGACCGAACATCCGTAGGGTGACCCCTCGGAGCGAGGGCAATTGGTCCTGGCGATGCGTCATCCGGTGCCGGTGCGACCCCGGGATCGGTGGATCCAGGCTTAGTCATGGATGCGAGCGTGTCGGTGAAGACCGCCGAGACTGCTGAGATGGACGACGAGTAGTAGCGCGGACCAACGCTGATCCTGCGCTTGCTCTCGCTGTCAAGCGGTAGCCCGTTGGCTGAGGCTCCGCCCAAGTAGTACGTTTCGCTGACGAGCGGCCTCAGGTGGTTGATGGCTGGCGGAGCGTTGGGCTGGGAGCGCAGCCAGGAGGGTTATCAGATCCTATAAGCCATTATCAAGTTTTCTTGATAGCGCCTTATACCTTCTGACGGCTCTGCTACCTTGCACCCGTGGACCCTCTCGCAAACCCATATTCGATGAGCGCCGGCAACCCTCCGCGCGCCCTGACAGGCCGAGAGACGCAGAAGCAGCAATTCAGGACCATGCTCGGTCGCCTGGCCCGTGAGATGAACGAGCCGAGCATGATTGTCTTTGGTCTGCGCGGCGTAGGCAAGACGGTTCTGCTGCTGGAGTTCGAGAGCATCGCGGACGCCTCGGGATGGACGGCGCCCGACCCGATCGAGATCCGCTCGGACACAGACTTTCGTGCCGAGCTCGCCGACGCCGCCTACCAGGCGCTGCTGCGTCTCGACCGTCGCCGTGCGCTCGGCGACCGGCTGAAAACCTTCACCCGTCTACTGAGCGGCTTCAAGGTCGGCGCGAGCATCGAGGGCAGCGTCGAGTTCTCGTTCGACCCGAGCGCGGTCGGCGGCGGCTCAGGCAACCTCGAGCGCGACCTGACCAACCTGTTCGTGGAGCTTGGCGACACGGCGCGGGCGCACGATACCGGCGTCGTGTTCCTGATCGACGAGATGCAGTTCCTCAAGCGCGAAGAGATGGAGGCGGTGGCCGCCGCGATGCACCGGATGTCCCAAAAGCAGCTGCCCATCGCATTGGCCGGCGCAGGCCTTCCCCAGCTTCCTGGCCTGATGGTGGACGCCAAGTCCTATGCCGAGCGTCTGTTCTCCTACCCGGAGATCGGACCGCTGAGCCCCGACGCCGCGCGCCAGGCGCTGTTCGAGCCCGCCCAAGCAGAGGGCGTCGGCTTTGAAGATGACGCGTTGGCGCGCATTGTTGAGCTCTCGGGCTGCTACGCCGCGTTTGTTCAGGCTTACGGCAAGGAGACGTGGAACATGGCGCCGGGCTCACCGATCACCCTTGCCGACGTGCAGGCCGCCGAGCCGGTCGTCCAGGCCAAGCTCGACGAGGAGTTCTTCCATGTGCGCTTCGAGAAGGCCACGCCCGCCGAGCGACGCTACATGGCCGCGATGGCGGACCTCGGCGACGGCCCCTACAAAACGGGAGACGTCGCCGGGCGCCTCGGCGGTCGGGCAAGCTCGTCCTCTGTGCACCGAGACAGCCTCATCAAGAAGGGCCTGATCTTCAGCCCCGACCACGGGGAGGTCAATTTCACCGTCCCACACTTCTCGCCGTTCATGCGCCGGCGCTACCCGCTGTAGCCTCGCGGTGGACGAGCACCAGCAAAGCTAGACGCAGCTCGTGAGCACTGCCGGTGTATCGGACACCGGGCCTCCGGCCGGAAAGACATCTATGCGTCATCTAGTACCAGTAAGTAATGACGCTATTACCCTGGGGTCCTATCTGACAGTTCTGCGCAGTGAGCCGCATGGTCCCGCGGGCCACCTTGATCGTGTTCTCGTTCGGCAAGCTTGGCTTGCTCGCGAGGTCAGCGATGACGTGTGCATAGTGGGTGAGAAGAGTTGCGGGACTGTGCCCCATCCACTCGGAGATTTGCACGATCGAGTGCTTGCCTTCGTGGATGAGTAGGCTCGCGAAGCTGTGCCGCAGGTCGTAGGGCACGGGGCCTTCGTAGGTTCGCTTGGTCTTGCGCGTGCCGTTGCTAACGGTCGTGGTCTTGGTGATCGTCGCTATGCCGATCGCCTGGCAGGCCGGCTGCCACACACGTGATCGCCAGTCGCGCCAGTCGTGATCGCGCCAGGGCGTGCCGTCCTGGCGAGCGAAGATCAAACCGCCGGGTCCGCCGCATGCGCGCTGGTACTCCCGTAGATCGGCTTGCAGCGCATCGAGCAACGGTGGACAGCGTGGCGGGCGGGTTGGTCTTCTGGCCGGCCACGATCTCGCCGTCGATCCACTTCTGCTCGACCAGGACGGTCGCCCTGCGCACGTGCGGGTATATCGAGGGCGAGTGCCTCCTCGGGGCGCAGGCCGGCGTACGCGAGAACACTTACGAGCGTTGCGTCTCGCAACCCGTGGTCGGAGTTCAGCAGCATCTGTCTGCGCAGCGCCTCGACGTCGATGGGACGCAGCGGCTTGATCGCGCGTTTGCGTCGCACGCGCGGCTTGGCAATCAGCTTGACCACATTGACGCTCGCCCGGTCCCATTCGACGGCCCGCGCGAACATGCTCTGCAGCAGGCCCAGGCAGCTTCGGATCGTGGCCGCTCCCGCCCCGGCCTCTTCGAGTTCGAGAACGAACTCCGAGAGAACCAACGGGGTGATCTGGCGCAACTCCATCGCACCGAGCCGCCTGTTGATGTGCGCGTTCCAGAGACAACGGTACTTCCTGCGAGTGCTCCTCTCGAGCCGCGTCTCGACATACAGACGCCAGAACTCCTCCATGAACTGTTCCAGCGTCTGGCGTCCCGATTCGAGCGCCGGGAGGTCGCCGGAACGCTTGAGTAGGCGCAGGCGTGCCTTGAAGTCCAAGGCGTCCTGTGGGGAGTCGAATGTCCGCTGGTCGCGTTTGCCCAGGGCGTTCTGGAACCGGACCCTGTAGGCGTACTGGGTCTGACCGCCGCGCGAGCGGCGCTGGCGAATCTCAACCCCTGGGATCCGATTCGGACGCATGTTCAGTCCCACATCGGCTCGCAGATGAGGTCACTCGACCATCGCAGAGCACGCGGCATTTGCCGGCGTGTGCGCTGCTCGACGCGCGAGGCCGTCAGGCCACCGCTGGTATCCCTCAAGGCCCAGAATGCCCCCAGGAAGCCCCCGCGAGCGGTAAGCGTTCAGTTGGTTGGGGGATATAACCCCGCGGTGTCGAATCACTGGACGTGGAGCGCACCGAGGCGCAGGCGGTTTATGACGCGGGGCGTGAGGCTGTAGTTGAGGTGCTGCTGGCGATGGATCGCCGGATCGTGCAGCTCGAGGCGCGGGTGGAGAAGCTCGAGCGCCAGTTGGCCAAGAACTCCGGGAACTCTTCGCGGCCACCGAGCTCAGACCTGTCGCGGCGTGAGCCCGGGCGCGGCAAGGATCGCTCAGGGCGCAGGGCTGGCGCCCAACCAGGTCATGAGGGTCACGGGCGACCGCTGCTGCCGGCATGGGCGATTGACGAGCTGATCGACCACTGGCCAGCGAGCTGCGACTGCGGTCACGTGTTTGGGCAGGCCGAGCTGATCCCTATGGGTGAGCCCGCGCGCCACCAGGTCGAAGAGCTGCCCGTGATCGCAGTCAAAGTCAGCGAGCATCGCTGCCAGCGCGTGCGCTGCCCCGGCTGCGGTGCGCGCGTCAGCGGCGAGCTTCCACCCGAGCTCGCCGGCAGTCATCTCGGGCCCCGGCTGCAAGCGGCGATCGCGACGCTCTCGGTTCGCAACCGTCTCTCGCGCCGGGACGCCGTCGAGCTCGGCGAAGAGCTCTTTCAAGCTCGCCTCTCAACGGGCACCGTCGAGAAGGTGCTCTCCCGTGTCGGGGACGCGCTCGCCCAGCCCCACCAGGATCTGCTGGAGGCCGTGCGCTCAAGCAGACATCTGAACATGGATGAGACCGGCTGGCGCCTGCGCGGATCCCAGCGTGCCCTCTGGGGCGCGTTCACCGGCGAGCACGCCTATTTCCAGATCGCGCCCGATCGCCACGAGGATCACGCCAAGGCCCTGCTCGCCGACACCAAGGCGATCGTCACCTCAGACCGCTGGTGGGCCTATAGCCATCTGCCCCTCTCGCGACGGCAGATCTGCTGGGCACACCTGCGACGGGACTTCACCGCGCACGCCGAAGGTCTCGCCCTGGAGAAAGAGTTCGGTGAGCTGGGCCTGCACGTCTGTGAGCGGCTGTTCTGGGCATGGGAGGTCTTTCAGCACACTGGCGAGCGACGCGAGCTCAAACGTCAGGCCACCATTCTCAGGCGCGAGCTGAAGCCCGCCCTGCGGCGCTTCTCAGGCAAGTCACCGCGCAACAAGTATTGCCGCGGCATGGCGCGCAACCTGCTGAAGCTCTGGCCGTCACTATGGACGTTCGCCGCCATCCCGGGCGTAGCGCCGACCAACAACCACGCCGAGCGCTCCCTGCGCGGAGCCGTCATCTACCGCAAGCTCTCCCTCGGCAGCCAATCCGAAGAAGGCGAGCGACGCATCGCTCGGCTGCTCTCGGCATCGATCACTTGTCGCCTGCAACGCCGCAGCCTGCACGTCTACCTCGTCGAGCTGCTCAGCGCCAGCGCGCGTGGGGATCCGGCACCGCTACTCGGCTAAACACCTCGAGGGACTGAACGCTTACCGCGAGCGAGTTCTCTGCTGCACTTTCTGTTTGTGAAGGGGGCGAGACGATCCTCTGCCCCTTCCTTACCATGGAGTGCTCTACCAGCTGAGCTACGTCGGCGCGATTTTCGCATGGTACCTCGTGGCGTTGGCGTTGTCCCCTGCGGCCTGGGCCGGCACGTTGTCTGCCTTCAGCCGGATCGGCGCGTTGCCTCTGCGCGTTGCCTCTTCTCCGGCCTGCGCGTTGCGAGAGGAGGGTGCTGACGCTGCCGAGCGCGTGCGGGCCGTCGCCGCGGATGGTCATCATGTGGAGCACGTGAGCTCGGCACGCCGCGATCGCGCAGACACCCCCGGCGCGGCCGCCCGCGCGCGGCGGCTGGTGATCCGCACGCTCGACCGGCTGCTGCCCGGCGAGAACCCGGCGGGGGCCGTGTACGGGACGATCACCGTCGGCGCGCTGCTGGCCGCCGAGAGCAGCCTGCGCGACACCTACCCCGAGACGATCGCCGCGGTGACCGTGGCGCTGATCGTCTACTGGCTGGCGCACTCCTACGCCGAACTGCTCGGCCAGCGCCTCACGGCCGGCGAGCGCCTCACCGCGTCCGGGCTCGCGCGCGCGCTGGGTCGCGACTGGGCAATCGTGCGGGGGGCGGGCGCGCCGCTGCTGGCGCTGCTGGTCGCGTGGGCGGTCGGGGCCAACCAGGAAATCGGCGTCACCGTGGCGCTGTGGACCTGCGTGGCGAGCCTGCTGGCGTTCGAGCTGCTCGCGGGGCTGCGCGCGCGTGCGCAGCCGGCGGAGCTGGCGCTCGAGCTGTGCATCGGCGCGGCGATGGGCCTCGGCGTGATCCTGCTGCGGGTGATCCTGCACTGAGCCTGAGCCACCGCGCAGCCCGCGACCGTACTAGCGGTTAGGCTGAGGCGATGGCCGAGCCGTCCCCGATCCTGATCGCCTACGACGGTTCGCCGCCGGCGCGTGCCGCGGTGAGCGAGGCCGGCAGGTTGTTTGCTCCCGCCGAGGCGATCGTGCTCACCGTGTGGGAGCCCGGCCTGGCGGAGATGATGATCGTGCCGGACGCGACCGGGATGGGCAGCACGATGCTGCCGTTCGATCCCTCGGTCACGCGGGAGGTGGAGCGGGCAAGCGAGGCGCACGCGCAGAGCGTCGCCGCGGAGGGTGCCGCGCTCGCCCGCGAGGCGGGCCTTGACGCGCGGCCGCTTGCCGTCGAGGACCTCACCGATCCCCCCGATGCGATCGTGGAGGCAGCCGAGCAGCACGGCGCGCGCGCGATCGTGACCGGCTCGCGCGGGCTGGGCGGGCTGAAGTCCAAACTGCTCGGCAGCACCTCCAAAGCAGTGCTGAGCCGCGCCGTGTGCCCCGTGGTGGTCGTGCGCCACCCCGAGGATCAATGAAGTCGTAGACATCCGCCGGCTCGCATTACGAGCCGGTTGCGATCAAGCCGGGGGCCTTTCGCGGGTGTGAGCCGTGGCCCGTCCCCGGCTGCGGCGCTATCCTCAAAAGCGCGATGATTGCTGGGGAAAGCTGTGAGATCGCCGTTGCTTGACGCGATGGGAGGGGATTGCGTAGAGTACGCTGTAGACAAAAAATCTCTGACATGAAAATGCCTTGTCTACGGGATACCATGACAGTCGGAGTTTCGAGAGGATGCAGGGAGGTCGAATGTCTGAGTCCAAGGGAGGGAGCTCGGGGTCGTCTGAGGGGAATGCGCGCAAAGCGGGGCGCGATGCTCGTAAGCCGGGCGCGCGCAAAGCCGCGGTGAGCACGACCAAAGCCACGGCCGGCACACGCAAGGCGACGGCGAGCATGCCCACGCCGGCGAAGGAGAGCGGCAAGTCCAAGCAGCAGACATCCCCGAAGATCGTGCCGATGTACGCCCGCCTGCCGCGAGGGCCCCACCCACTCGGCGCTCCGGGGGTGGCCCACAACCAGCGCATCCGGATCCACGGAGGGATGATCGAGGCAGTCACAACGCGGGGCTACCCGCAGACCAGCGTGAAGCTCGTGGTCGGGCTGGCGGGGGTCTCGCGCAGATCGTTCTACGAGCAGTTCTCCGGCAAGGAGGAATGCTTCATGGCAACATTCGACCTGATCGCCAATCGCGCGATCAAGCGACTCACCGATGCCTACCGCACAGCAGAGGGCGACCAGCGGGAGCGCCTGCGCGCGGTGCTGATGGCGCTGGGCGCGGAACTGGAGCAGAACCCGAAGGCGCTGCGCCTGGCGATCGCCGACTCCCAGACCGCGGGCGCCGAGGGGCTGCGGCGCCTGCAGAAGACAACCGCGATCTGTGAAGGCCTGCTCGCGGGCGCCCTCTCCGGTCGCTGCCCACCCGCCGACAGTGGGGAGCCCGCTGCTGGAGGGGCAGCCGGCCGCGAGGGCTCCGAGGCGCTGCCACCGCCGGTGGTAAGGGCGATCGTGGGAGGACTGCGGCGTGCGACGCAGATGCGCCTGCTCGACGACGACACCGAGGATCTCCAACCGCTCGTCCGGGAGATGGGAAAGTGGCTGCTGCTATTCCAGTCGCCTGCCCTGGCAAGGCTGCTCCCACGCCACTGCGCCAACCAGCCCTTCCCGGAGACGTCCGAGCTCGAGCCCGACGCATGCGGCGGAGGGAGCCGCCGTGCGCGCGTGCTGCGTAGCGCGATCGAGGCGGGGCTTCGCGAGCGGAAGTTCGCAGACCTCAGCTCACCGCGGATCGCCGAAGGCGCGGGGCTGCCGTTCGAGGCGGTGACGGAGCTCTACCCCGACCCCCAGGCGTGCTACCTGGAGGCGCTGGACGTGCTGGGCGACGAACTGCTGCAGTTCATCGCCAGTCCCCAGCGCGTGCCCGCGGAGTGGCCGTCGATCGTGTGCCACACGATCGACGGCCTGCTCGCCCACCTCGCGTCCAGCCCCGCCCGCCTGATGACCCTTGCCGTGAGAGCGCTCGAAGCGGGGCCGGCGGCGATCGCCAGCGTACGCGACCTCGCCTACGAGGTGGCGACGCTGCTGACCGAGGGGGCGCCGCGGCGCCCGCGCACCCGCATCGCGGTCGAGGGGATCGCGGGCGGACTGTGGAACATCCTCTACTGCGAGGCGATCGCCGACAGAGGTCACCGGCTGCCGCTGCTCTCAGAGTACATCTCCTACGTGGTGCTCACGCCCTACCTCGGCCCCGAGGCGGCGGTGCGGGCGATCGTGGCCTCGCGCGCCACGGCAACGCCGCGGGGCGAGCAGGGGGGCGAGGGCTACCGGCGTTTGGCCGAGCGCCGCTCGGCGAAGTGCGTGAACACGACCCCCACCAACACCGAGAGCACGATCACGACGATCAAAGGCGCCTGACCCTTGCCGAAGATCCAGCTGACCTCGACCTTTTCGAGGTTGAACACGGCGAACAGCGTCATCAGCACCGCCAGCGTCACCAGCCCAGTTGTGCGCGCCAGCTCGCGGTTGCTGCGCTTGGGCTTCGAAGGGGTGTCGGTTGACGCGGACGTGGCCCCAATGGTAGGGCATGCTCGCCCAGAGCCGGGGGTGCGCACTGCGTCTGCCCGGCGCCGCGGGTTACCTCGTTGCGGCCAGTCGCCGGCGTCGCGCGCTACGCGGGCCGCCTACCCCGCGGCGAGCTCCGACTTGACCCACGCGCAGCCGCTCGAGAGGTCCTCCACGCCGAGCGCGGCGGCGACGTTGAGCGCCATCCCGTGCCTGAAGAAGTCATCGATCCGTTCATCCTCCGCCCCGGACAGCCGCTGCGCGAGGCCGACCAGCTCGGCGTAGCGACGGCGCACGCGGGCGCGCACCACCTCGTCGTCGCAGGCGGCGTAGGACTGGTGCTGGAGCATCAGGTAGTCGCGATCGCTTGTGAGTAGCTCCACATAGGCCTTGCCCATCGCCTCCAGGGCGTCCTCGCACTCCGCCGGCGCACGCCCCTCGCGGAAGTCGGCGGCAGCGTGCTCGAAGGCGGCCGCGATCCGTTCGAAGCTGCGCTCCAGCGCCGCGAGGAACAGCTCGCGCTTGTTGCCGAACAGGGTGAACACGTACGGCTGGGCGACGCCCACGCGCCGCGCGATGCGCTCGACCGGGGTGCCGTGCAGGCCGCCGTGCGCAAACTCGTGCACCGCCGCGGTGATCAGCTCCTCGCGGCGCTCCGCGGCGGGCACGCGCGTGCGGGCGGGCGGCGTCCCGCCGGAGGGCTCGCCGGCGTCGGCGGGTGGGGGGTCGGTGGCCGTGCCGTTCGAGCGCGTGCGCTCGGGATCAGGGGCGGTGCTCAAGCGGCCTCCCCCACCACGCCGGCCGGGTGTGGCACGCCACGGGCGGGGCGCCGCTGCCCACCGTCCTGCGCGATCGCGCCGTCGCCGGCAGCCGGCTCGGTCTCCGCGGCCTTGGTCGAGAACGGCAATGCCAGCACCGCCAGCGTGCCGGCACCCAGCATCGCTACGGCCACCCACAGCGCCGGCTCGAGGCCGTTTACGAATGCCTGCGGTGAGCCGTAGCCACCCGCGTGGGTGAAGATCGTCGCGAGCACCGCCACCCCCAGCACGCCGCCGGTCTCGCGGATCGTGTTGGTGGCGCCGGAGGCCTGCCCGGCCTGGTCGGCGCGCACGGCGGAGAGCACGGCGTTGGCGGAGGGGGCGAACACGAGCGCCATCCCGGCGCCCGCCATGATGAACGGGACGATCATCTCCCCGTAGGGCGTGTCGGTCGAGAGGATCGACGCCAGCCACGCCAGCGCCCCGGCCTGCAGCGCGAGGCCCGAGAGCATGAACGGGCGGCTGCCGAAGCGCTGGGAGAAGACGCCCGCGAACGGCGCGACCACCATCGTGGCGCCGGTCCACACGAGGATCTTCAGCCCCGCCTCCAGGGGGCTGTTGCGCAGCACGTCCTGCATGAACTGAGATAGGAAGAAGATCGACCCGAACATCCCGAAGTACATTGTGAGCGAAGCGAAGTTGGTTACCGCGAACGCGCGGCGGGAGAAGAATGACATCGGCAGCATCGGCTCGCTCGTGCGGCGCTCCCGCGCGACAAACGCGGCCAGCAGGACAGCACCCGCGCTCAGCGAAGCGAGGATCGTGGTGGAGGTCCAGCCAAGCGACTGCGCGCGTACGATTCCGAACACGATGCCGAACGCGCCGGCGGACGCGAGCGCCAGGCCGCGCAGGTCGAGCGTGCCGTTGGGGCCGTGGCTCTCGCGCAGGCGCGCGGCGGCCAGCGGCAGCAGCACGAGGCCGATCGGAACGTTGATCCAGAAGATCCAGTGCCAGGAGATGCTCTGCACGACGGCGCCCCCCACCAGCGGCCCGAGCGCCACAGCCGAGCCGGAGACGCCCGACCACACCCCCAGCGCCATCCCGCGGCGGGTGGCAGGGAAGGCCTCGGCTAGCAGCGTGAGCGTCAGCGGCGTGACCATCGCCGCGCCCATCCCCTGCACCGCGCGGGCGGCCACGAGCAGCCCGGTGCTGGGCGACAGCGCGGCGCCCGCGGAGGCGGCGGTGAACAGCGAGAGCCCCGCCAGGAACATGCGCTTGCGCCCGAAGCGGTCGCCGAGCGCGGCGCCGGTCAGCAACAGCACTGCGTACGCCAACACGTAGGCGTTGACGGTCCACTCCAGCGACTGGATCGAGGCGCCGAGGTCGCGGTGGATCGAGGGCAGCGCGATCGACACCACGAGGTTGTCGAGCACCACCATGAACAGCGCCGTGGAGACGATCCCGAGGGTCCAGTTGTTCCTGCGCGAGCTGCTCATAGCGTCCTCCTATCGGCTGCCACCCCGACCTACTTCCCCGTGGTTGGCGAGGTTGGTCGGTGGTTGGAGAAAATTAGTGATTACTAACTAACGTGAGATTAGCAGCCACTAATAATCTTGTCAAGGGCGGTCGCGTGAGGTTGAGCCGGCGAGCGCCGTTGCTGGGCACGGAGGCCCAGACAAGTGCGCTTGTGCGCAAACCCGCCGCGCGGATGCGCACCAAAAAAGGCCGGCTCCCCAACCGCCGGCGCAACCACTCGACCGCCACGGTGTTGGCGAGCAGGTGAGTGTCTGCGTGGCGGCGAATAGTGGGACGATGATGCGACGGGCGTTGCCGCTGGCATGCGCGCTGGCTCTTGGAGCCGTGGGAGGCGTGCTGCTCGGCGGCTGCGGGGGTGGCACGAAGACGGTCACCGCGTCCGACGCCCCCACGGCGAGCACCGGCGTGCAGGCCGGCGCACACACGAGCTCCACCGCACCCACCGCGTCCACCGCGTCTACGCCGGCCCACACGACCTCCACCGCGACGACCACAACCGGCACTTCGAGCGCAAGCGAACAGCCCAGCACCACGCACACCGCGCCCGCGCCTGCATTCGTACACGGGGGACAGTCCGCCGAACAAGCCGCTTCCACCGAAGCCACGACCGCCGCGGCGGTCGTGAGCGCCCATGGGTACACGGCGGGGGATCTCTCCGACTACCACGCCAACCAAACGCTGCGGGTGCTGATCGGGACGCGCACCGGCGCCACCGACCCCTACAACGAGCGCGCCTTCTTCTTCCTCGGCAACCACTACTTGGGCACCGACTCCACCGAGCCCAGCGCCTCGGTCGACGTCGTCGGCCAGAGCGACACCGAAGTCACCCTCACCTACGCGCTCTACCGCGCGCACGACTCCCTCTGCTGCCCCTCCGGCGGGTTGGCCACGGTGCACTTCCAGCTCAACAACGGCCAACTCGTCCCGCTCGACCCGATCCCACCCGCCAGCTCCTCCGCGAGCCTTTCGCGCCAGTAGCCCGGCCACCGGCCCCCCGCTCGTCGCGCTCACACCCGCCCGCCGCCGGCCATGGGAGGTCTCGCGCGAGGGCATCCGGCGACGGTCGCTCCGCTAGCGCGGCGGTCCACCGTGGGGGGAGGCGTTCTCCCCTATCTTGATGGGGTGCGATAACCCCACGAGGAAGGAGTACCCCTGATGAGCGCGAGTATCGATGGTCCCGCCGAGGCGCTGCTGCGGGGCAAGAACTTCTGCAACGTCTCCACCCTGCGCCCCGACGGCTCGGTGCATGCGGCGCCGGTGTGGGTCGATCTGCAGGACGGGCTACCCACGGTCAACACCGCCGAGGGCCGCGTGTGGCCGCGCAACCTCGAACGCGACCCCCGCGTCACGCTGACGGTGCAGAACATGGACAACCCCTACGAGTACCTCACGATCCGCGGACGCGTCGCCGAGCGCACCCACGAGGGTGCCGACGCACACATCGACGCGCTGGCGATGAAGTACCTCGGCCAGGACACCTACCCCTACCGCCAGCCCGGCGAACAGCGCGTGATCATCCGCGTGCAGCCGGAATACGTACACACCTACGGGGCCTGAGGGCCGTCGGTGTGGCGCAATAGCCTCCGCCACCACGGCGTGGGTCGCGGCTGGGTGCGCAGCCACTCGTCGCGCATGACCAGTTGCCCCCGTTCGCGCGCGCGCACCACGCATTTGGTGTGCGCGTGGCGACGACGGCGGGTGTCGCCTTCAGGAGCGATCAGCATGTGCTCGCTGAGCGCGGGCAGCTGATGGCCGCAGAACGGGCACCGATACGTCGCGGGCTTGCGGTTCGCCGCGCGACGCACCGTCCACCATGGGGCCGACGGAAGGCGCGGGGGCATCGCCCCATTGTGGCGCCCCTCGCCAGCGCGCTCGCGGTGGTCGGCATCGGCGTCGCCGTCGCCCTCGCCAAAGGCCAGCTGGAGCGCCGCGCCGAGCGCGCGAAGGGCGGCCCGCCTCACCGCCCCCCCAACCGCCGACCGGCGCTGCTCCCCGGCGAGCCCTACGCGGAGGGGCTGCGCCGCGTAATCCTCCACCAGCTCTCACTCGCCGTCGAGTTGCTGGAGGCCTATCCCGACTGGGTAGGCACGCCGCGAAGCGGGGCGGGGGGTCTCCGAAGCGGGCCGGGGGGCCGCGGGTCGACGGACGGCCGCTCGCAGAGCCCCCGGTCGGGCGACGGCGAAGGGGCGGGCGATCCCGCGCAGGCAGGCGCCCGCACGGTGCACGAGACCCGCAAGGCGCTCAAGCGCCTGCGCGCACTGCTGGTGCTGCTGCGCCCCGAGCTCGGCGCCAAGCGCTATGCGCGCGAGAACGCCGCGCTGCGCGACTGCGGCCGGCGCCTCGCGGGGGCGCGCGACGCCGAGGTGATGCTCGGCACGCTCGACTCGCTCGTGCGGCGCGATCCCTCGCATTTCACCCGCAGCGCCGCGCTGCGCACGCTGCGCACGCAGCTGCTGGCCGAGCGCGACACCGCCGCCGCGCACGCGATCCACGACCCCCGTGTGCGGGGCGAGGTGGTGATCGAGCTGCGCGCGGTGCGCGCGCGCGTGGAGCGCCGGGAGATGCGCGAACGCGACTTTCGACTGCTCGCGCCCGGCCTGGAGGACATCTACACGCGGGGTCGCCGGCGGATGCGCACCGCGCGCCGGCGCCAGAGCGTGGAGGCGCTGCACGCGTGGCGCAAACGCGTCAAGGAGCTGCGCTACGCCACCGAGACGCTCGACCGCGGTGGCAAGGCGTATAAGCCGGTGCGCCGCGTCGCCCGCCGCGCCGACCGGCTCGGGGAAATGCTCGGTGAGGACCACGACCTCGCGCTGCTCGAAGCGCGGGTGCGGGAGCGCTCGCGCGCGTTTGCGGGCGAGCGCAAGGTGCGCAAGCGCCTCCTGCGGCTGATCGCCGCGCGACGGCGAAAGCTGCGCAAGCGCGCGCTGCGCGAGGGCGAGCGCCTCTACCGCCACCCGCCGCGGCGCTTCGTGAGCCGCGTGAAGCGCGCACGGTAGGACCGCCCGCTCGAACAGCTGCGTGCGTGGCCTGAAGCGCGCACGGTAGGGCCGCGGGCTCGAACAGCTGCGTGCGCGGCCCGCTGCGACGGTGGCCGGGGCGCGTCCGTGGCGCTCGCGGCGCGCCTCGACAACTCGCGCACGTCCGGCAATTCAACTTCAGCGCCGCTCCCCCACCGCCGATGCTTGGAGTAGTGGGGATGCACACGACGATGCGAACAAGACCCCTCCCAGCCACGCTCACCCTGGCCCTGCTGGTCGGGGGCGTTGGGGTGCTGGCGCTGCACACGCTCACCGGCATGGGCGGGGGCTCGCGCGGGGGGCTCTTCGACCACGCCGTCTATGGAGTGCTGATGGGCGCCTCGGCCTGCACCGTCATCGCCCGCGGCGTGGTCGTGCAGGCGCAGCGCACCGCCTGGCTGACGATGGGCGCCGGCCTCGCGTGCTGGTGCCTGGGCGACCTCTACTACGCGCTGTTCGTCGAAGGCCCGGGCGCTGCCGGGGGCAGCGTCACCCCCGCCGACGCGCTCTACCTCATCTTCTACCCCTGCTGCTACGTCGCGCTCGTGCTGCTGCTGGGCGCCCACCTGCGCGAGCTGCGCATCGGCATGTGGCTGGACGGCCTGATCGGTGGGCTCGCGGCCGCCGCGGTCGGGGCCGCGTTGATCCTGCCTCCAATCCTGAACGGCGCCCACGGCGACACCGCCTCGCTGGGGGTCGCGCTGGCCTACCCGATCGGCGACCTGCTGCTGCTGGTGTTCACGCTCGGCGCGCTCGGCATGACGGGCTGGCGCCCCGGGCGCGTATGGCTGCTGATCGCCGTCGCGATGCTGTGCAGCGCGGTGGCCGACTCCGCCTATCTCGACCTCACCGCAACCAACAGCTTTCACGTGGGCGACTGGGCGCAGTTCCTGTGGCCGGCCTCCGCCGCGCTGCTGGCCGTCGCCGCCTGGACGCCGTGGCCGCGCCCGGCGCGCCGGCGCGTGGAGGACTGGCGCCTGGTGTCGGTCCCCTCGTTCTCGCTGCTCGCCGCGCTGGGCGTGCTGATCTACGGCACCCTCCCCCACACCCAGCTCACGCCGGTCGCCCTGGTGCTCGCGGCCGTGACGGTGCTGACGGTGTGCGTGCACCTGATGATGACGGTGCGCGAGAACATCGCGATGCTCGCCGGCTCGCGCCGCCTGGCGCTAACCGACCCGCTGACGGGCCTCGGCAACCGTCGGCAGCTGATGGAGGACCTCAACGTCGCCTGCCGCCGCGTCTCGGGCGGCGAGACGTGGGAGCTGATGCTGTACGACCTCAACGGCTTCAAGCGCTACAACGACACCTTCGGCCACCCCGCCGGCGACGCGCTGCTGGCGCGCCTCTCGGACAAGCTGAAGACCGTCGTCGCCCCCTACGGCACCGCCTACCGCATGGGCGGCGACGAGTTCTGCGTGCTGCTGCGCGACTGTGCCGAGCAGATCGACGCGCTGACGGCGGCCTCCGTCGCGGCCCTCTCCGAGCGCGGCCCGGGCTTCTCGATCGGCGCCGCGCACGGCGTCGTCAGCATTCCCCCCGAACTCGAGGACCCCGCCGCGGTGATGCAGCTGGCCGACCAGCGCCTCTACCGGCGCAAGGAGGAGACGCGCGAGGCCTCCGCCGTGCACCAGCTGCGCGACGTGCTGCTGCAGGCCTTCCAGGAGCGCCACCCCGACCTGCAGGAGCACCAGCGCGGCGTCGGCGCGCTCGTGCTGGAGGTCGGCCGGCGCCTGGGGATGGAAGGCGAAGAGCTCGACGTGCTTGCCCGCGCCGCCGAGCTGCACGACGTCGGCAAGATCGCGATCCCCGACGCGATCCTTTCCAAGCCCGGCCCGCTGAACGCGGAGGAGTGGGGCTTCATGAGCCGCCACACGATCCTCGGCGAGCGGATCCTCGCGGCCGCCGCCGCTTTGCGCCCGGTCGCCGGGCTGGTGCGCTCCTCCCACGAGCGCTTCGACGGCAAGGGCTACCCCGACGGCCTGAGCGGCGAGCGGATCCCGCTCGGAGCGCGGATCATCTTCGTCTGCGACGCCTTCGACGCGATGATCTCCGAGCGCTCCTACAGCTCCTCGATCCCAATCGCCGAGGCGATCGCCGAGCTGCGCGCCTGCGCCGGCACGCAGTTCGACCCGGATGTGGTGGAGGCGTTCATCGCCTCGTTCGGGGGGTCGCGGTCAGTGCGGCCGGCGGCGGCGGGGGGAGCGCTCCAGGCTGCCACACCCGCGGATGAGATCGAGCCGCCGGCGCTGGCGTCAGTCGACGCTGACGATGCTCAGCACACTCTCGCCGCGGGGCAGCGCAACGGTCACCTCGTCGCCGGGACGGCGGCCGACGAGCGCGCGGGCGACGGGCGACTCGGCTGAGAGGCGGCCCTCCGCGGGGGAGGCGTCGTGCGAGCTGACGATCGTCCAAGTGCGCTGCTTCCCGTCCTGATCGCTTATGACCACGGTCGAGCCGAAGCCGACCGCGCCGTCGGTCGTCTCGCCCTCCTCGACGACCACCGCCGTGGAGATCTTTTCGCGCAGCCGCGCGATCTTCGTCTCCAGGTGCGCCTGGTCGTTCTTCGCGTCGTGGTACTCGCTGTTCTCCTTCAGGTCCCCCCACTCGCGCGCGGTTTTGATCCGCTCGGCGATCTCGCGCCGGCCCTCGCCCTCGAGGGCCTCGAGCTCCACGCGCATCGACTCCAGGCCCTGGAGCGTGATCAGGTTGGGGGCGTCGCTCATCTCGTCTCCTAGCGTACTGGCGATCGGGCGCAGGCGCGGAGCGGGCCGCCGTCGTTCCTCCTCGCTCGCCCGATTCCCGCTGGATCACGCCTGGCCGGCTGATGTACCGCTGGATCGACTGCCCGGACAGAGGCGAGGTGTTGGCGAGCCAACGCCCGCGTGGGGCCGGCACATAGACTGCTCCAGTGGAGTTCCGCACGATCGACGGCGACGGGCAGCGCTACGTCGTCTCCCAGAGGGGCGAGGGCCCCGACATCGTGCTGCTGCACGGGTTCCCCGACACCCCCTACTCGTGGTCGGAAATCGAGACCGTGCTCGTGGACGCCGGCTGGCGCGTCACTGTGCCGTGGCTGCGCGGGTACCACCGCGAGACGATCGTCCCCGGCCGCCGCTATGACGCCGAGACGATCGGACACGACGGGCTGGGGGTGCTCGACGCGATCGGCGCCTCGCGCGCCGTGCTCTTCGGCCACGACTGGGGCGCGCTGATCACCTATGTCGCGGCCACGCTGGCCCCCGAACGGGTGCGCGCGATCGTCACCGCCGGGATTCCTCACCCGAGCGTGCTGCGGCGCACACCAGCGGCGCTGTGGGCATTCCGCCACTTCATGGCGCTGAAGCTGCCGTGGGCGGCGCGCACCTGCAGGCGCAACGACTTCGCCTACTTCGATCGGCTCTACCGGCGGTGGGCGCCGGGCTGGTCGGGTGCCGAGCGCGAGGAAACCCTGAATCGGGCCAGGCAAGCGCTCTCCTCGCCCGCCACACTCGACGGCGCGATCGCCTACTACCGCGATCTGTCCTTCGGCGGCCTCCCCCCGGCGATCGCTCGCGTCCCGCCCGTGCCGGGGTTGATCATCGGCGGCGACCAAGCGCTCGGTGAGCGAGAGCTTTTCACCCGCACCGCCGAGCTGCTCGCGCCCCCCAGCCGAGCGCTGATCGCCCCCGGCACCGGCCACTGGCCCCACCGCGAGAACGCCGCCGTGGTGGTTCCTGAGCTGCTCGGCTTCCTGGCGGAGCTCGGCGCGTAGCAGCAGTCTCTGTCTTCGCCCGCCCCGCCGTGCTTTCGACTGGCGACAGCGAACCCGGCACTTACACGCACCAGCGGTGCCGCAGGCGACGCCCGGGGTTTCGTCGTTTTTAGAGGGCGGTGATGAGCGTCGCCTGGATGCCGGGGAGAGCTGCTTGGCGGGTGTCTGCGGTGAGGAGTGTCAGCTCGTGTGCGAGTGCTGTGGCGGCGATCCATAGGTCGTTCGCGGGTAGTCTCGGCCGGAGGCAGCTCGTAGCTGTGCGCGGGCCTAGGGCACCTCCTGCCCACTAAAACCCCGCAAATTGTGTGTTCGGGTGCTCCGTGGTGGACGCGCCAGGAGAGATTCGAACTCCCGACCTTCGGTTCCGTAGAATCGCGGTCCTGACAAGAATCCTTTGCAACTAAGCGGGATTGGGTCCCACAGATCACGACCAAATCACGATTAAGTCGGCCAAATCACGCCTGCTTGCGATGCAGGCGACGATCAGCGACTTCGTAGACGCTGGGCTGCCAACTCCGCGAGGGATGGCGTACTCCGAACGCGAGGCAGACGAGCAGCGGATGCTGGTCCTCGTCCAGGCGGAGCTGGAAGACCATGCCCCATGTCCCGGTCGGTGCGGGCAGATAGGTCTTCGCGCAGCTGGGGAGGCTGGTTCCGTCGCGGCCTGGGTCTTCGCAGGCTTTCAGCCGAGCCGCCGGGATGCCGTCTCGGCTCAGCTCACGGATAGCGTCGCGCAAGACCGCGCGCCCTTTGGGGCTGCTGTGATCGGAGTCCTCCGCGAGCGCTGCCAGGTCGAACTCGACGCGGAACGTCGGACCCTGCCCGGATGTCGCCGGCACTAGCCCTCCCCATCGGTGGGGAGCGCGCCCAGGATACGCTCGAACTCCTCGACAGTCGCGGCCCGGCCGCCGAAGGACGGCATCACCTTCGGGTAGGACGAGTCCGGACGCAGCAGCAGACGCCCGTCGGGCATCTCTTCCTCGACTAGGTAGTCGCCGGCACGGTCGCCAGCGAGCGTGACGTGCATCGCGTTCTCGGCCATAGCTCCACTAATAGTGTGCCATGCGCAGCTGACGGGGTCCCCGTGACTCCACAAAAACCAGGGCAGATCAATCACGCGCCAGGAGAGATTCGAACTCCCAACCTTCGGTTCCGTAGGCACACGGTCTGACTGGGAAATGCCTGCAAACTGACGCTTTTGGGTAAGCGTTCAGTGGGTTGGGCTGCTTAGGGCTCACGATTTAGCGTGTGAAGGAGCCATGGTGTAGTTCCAGTCGCCGTGGAATGGGTTGCGGCTGATATTGATGGTGGCGAGTTGTTCGTCGCTGACTTTGATGCCTTTCTCGTATTCGCGGTCGTCGAGTTGGGCGTAGACCTTCAGGCCGGTGCTGGTTGTGGTGTTTGAGATGAGGTTGATGATGACCTCGTGGCTGATGAGGGGCTTGCCGCGCCAGTTGGTCGAGATGAAGCTGAACAGGCGGTGCTCGATCTTGTTCCACTTGCTCGTTCCGGGCGGGAAGTGGCAGACCGCGATCTGCAGGCCAGTCTGATCGGCGAGGCGTTGCAGCTCGAGCTTCCAGAGGCGGGTGCGACTGGAGTTCGAGCCACCGCAGTCAGCGGTAATCGTCAACGTAGTGGCGTTTGGGTAGCGCGTATTGCCGAGTGTCTGCCACCAATCGAGGATCGTGTTCGTGGCGAACGTCGCGGTGTCGCTGGTGATTCCCACGCTGACCCATCCCTCGTCCGCAGTCAAGTCGTAGACGCCGTAGGGGATCGCGTGCCCGAGTTGCTTGTCCTTGAAGTCGTGCGTGCGGACCTCGACAGGCCTACCCTTCGGCTCAAGCTCTGAGCCGACAGCCTTGAAATCCCCGACGAGCTCTCGCTTCTTGGTGTCGACGCTGATTACCGGCTCCTTCGCCGCGATCGCGGCCGTGACGGTCTGGTTGATGTGCTCGAACTGGGCGTCGCGATCGGGATGGGACTCGCCCTCCCGGGTCTTGCGGTTAACCTGCAGGCTGTAGCCCTTGGCCTTCAACAACCGCAGCACCGTCCGGTCAACGACGTCGTGCCCCATCTCCCGCAGCGCCTGCGCGAGCTTCGCGCCGCTCTTCGAGGTCCACCGCAACGGCGACTCCGGATCCCCACGCGTAACCGGATCAACGAGGCGCTCCAACGCCTCCCAAAGTCCCGGCTCGCGCTCAAGGATCGGCGTGCGCCCCGGATGCCTACGCATCTTCCCCGGCGCTGGCCGCTCCTCAGAATCCAGATCGGCAAGGCCACGCAGCACCGTCGACTCCGAGATCCCCGTAGCTCTCACCACCGCCGCGAGCCCTCCATAGCCAGCGGAGCGCGCCTCCGCTGCCGCCCACAACCGCCGCGTACGCTCGTCCAGCAACCCCTGCGCATTCAACAGCCGATACCGCTCACCAATCGCGCGCTCATCGACCACAACCCCCAGTTCTACACAACCCACCAAACCCCTTCACAAACTAAGTCGAGAGCCCTTAGGTGAGCAGCGGCGTGGGATCTCCGCGGGCGTGGGCGGTGAGCGCGTCGGTGAGGTAGATGAACAGTGAGCGTCCTTGTAGGCGGCAGGTCGTGTGTGCCGAGAGGAGCCGTGCGGTGCGCTGCTCGCCGCTCTGGGATTGGCTTCCGAGGGAGAGCTTGCGGTAGATGACCGCGCTGCGTAGAGCGCGCTCGGCGTGGTTGTTGGTTGGCTGCACACCGTCGTGGGCGGCGAAGGTCCACAGCGCTGGCCACGCCTTCAGCAGGTTGCGTGCCATGCCGCAGCAGCGCTTGTTACGCGCCCTCTTTGAGGCGTAGCCGCAGATGATCGGCTTGTATTTGCGTTGCAGGCGGCGGATGGTGCGCTTCAACTCGCGGCGCTCGCTGGTGCTCTGGAAGACCTCCCAGGCCCAGAAGACGCGCTCACAGAGCTCGAGGCCGTGGTCGCCGAACTCTTTCTCGGCTGCCAAGCCTTCGGCGTGCGCGGTGAAATCCCGGCGCAGGTGCGCCCAGCAGAGCTGGCGGCGCGCCAACGGCAAGTGCGCGTAAGCCCACCAGCGATCGGAAGTCACGATCGTCTTGGTATCAGCGAGCAGACCCTTTGCGTGATCCTCGTGCCGGTCGGACGCGATATGAAGGTACGCGTAGCGCCGGTCGAAGATGCCCCAAAGCGCGCGGCGCTTACCCGCGGTGCGCCACCCCGTCTCGTCCATGTTTACCGCTGGGGCACCGCGAAGCTGCCCCAGCAGGTCGGCGTGCGGCTCGGTGAGCGCCTCGCTCGCGCGAGCAAGGATCGCGTCCACCGCGCCCACGCTGATCCTCGCGCAGAACAACTCTTCCGTGAGCTCCACCACATCGCGCCTGGAGATACGGTTGCGCACCGACAGGGTCGTGATCGCGGCCTGCAGGCGCGGGCCGAACGCGCTACGGGCGACCGCCGCAGGCAGCGTCGCCCGCGTGTGAGCGCCACAGGCCGGGCAGCACACACGCTGAGCACGGTGCTCTATCACGCGCACCGTCATCACCGGCAGCTCTTCCACCTGCCAGCGCGCCGGCTCGCCGACCGCGACAAGCTCCCCCTCCGCGAAGGCGTGACTACAGCCGCAGCACTCGGGCCAGTGCTCGATCACCTCATCCACCGCACACGCAGGCAGCAAATCCCTGCCGCGCCCCTCATGGCCACGCTGAGCGCCACGCTCACGCCCGGAGGAATCCTTCCCGCGCCTCGCTAGCGTGCTCGGCGAATCAGAACTCGGCGGCCGCGAGCTATTCCGCGAGCTACGACCCAAACGCCGCTCCAGCTGCGCGATCCGCTCATCCTGCCTCGCCACCCGCTCAGTCAACGCCTGGATCTGCGCGTCCATACGCAAAAGCACCTCGACAACCGCCTCGCGGCCAGCATCATAGATCGCTTCCGCCTCAACCCGGTCCACATCCCCATATTCGACGAGACAGAGCCATGCCCCCCCCCAACCCACTGAACGCTTACGCTTTTGGGTAGCCGTTCAGTCCTCCTGGTTTGGGGTCAGAGGAGGGCGGGGGAGTGTCCGAGGATCTGTGTAGGCACGAGCGAAAGAGATCGCTATGCCTACTACTACGCAGGATCACATGGAGTCGCAGGAGCTGGTGTTTCCCGCGGTCGGTACCGTGGAGTGCAGGGAGCCCGGAGGGCGAGCGCAGCGGACCGGTACCGACCGCGGCGCGTCCGCCGCGGGGGCCCCGGCCGCGGGCCGGGGGCGGGAACTCTCTCTGGAGCTGGTCGATGAGGCCGTCGAGCGTGCCGGTGGCCGCCGCCGTCTGCGGCAAGCTCTGGGGATGCCGTCGGAGCGGATCAGCGATGAGCTGGTCGATGAGCTGCTCGCTGGCGCGAGTACCGAGGAGGAGATCGCTGGGCCCGGCGGGCTGCTGGCGCAGCTGACCAAGCGGCTGGTGGAGCGGGCGATGGAGGTCGAGCTGACCGACCATGTGGGCTACGAGCCGCACTGCGAGCCGCCCGGCGGCGCGGAGAACCAGCGCAACGGCACGACTCCGAAGACGCTGATCACCGAGCATGGGAAGGTCGAGCTCGACGCTCCCCGCGATCGGGACGGGAGCTTTGAGCCGAAGATCGTGCGCAAGCGTCAGCGCCGGTTCGTCGGGTTCGACGAGAAGATCCTCGCGCTCTACAGCCGCGGGATGTCGGTGCGCGACATTGAGGCGCACCTGGCCGAGATCTACGGCGTGAGGGTTGGCCGTGACCTGATCAGCCGCGTGACCGACGCGGTTATGGACGACGTGCGTGACTGGGCCAAGCGGCCGCTGGAGGACATCTACCCGATCGTGTTCCTGGACTGCATGGTGCTGAAGATCCGCGAGGGCGGCACGGTGCAGCGCCGCGCGCTCTACCTCGCCTTGGGCGTCACGCTCGACGGGGACCGTGACGTGCTGGGCATGTGGTTCCAGGAGACCGAGGGCGCGAAGTTCTGGATGCAGGTCCTCAACGATCTGAAGACCCGCGGCGTGCAGGACATCCTGATCGCGTGTGTCGACGGGCTCAAGGGGTTCCCAGAGGCGATCGAGGCGATCTTCCCCAAGACGACCGTCCAAACATGCATCGTTCACCTCATCAGGGCGAGCCTGCGCTACGTGCCACGCCGCGATCGCGAGCAGGTCGCCCGCGCCCTGAAGCCGATCTACACCGCCAAGGACGCCGACCAGGCGCAAGCCGAGCTCGAGGCCTTCGACGAGAAGTGGGGCAAACGGTTCCCGGTGATCACCCAAACCTGGCTGAACGCCTGGGAGCACGTGACACCGTTCCTCGCGTTCCCCGACGAGGTCCGCCGCGTGATCTACACGACGAACGCGATCGAGGCGCTCAACCGCCAGCTGCGCAAGGCGATCAAGACCAAGGGCAGCTTCCCGACCGAGGACGCCGCGCGCAAGCTCGTCTACCTCGCTCTGCAAAACGCCGTCCCACAATGGACAAAAACCCGCAACTGGACAGCCGCACTGCTCGCATTCAAGATCCACTTCGGCGACCGCGTCCCCGACACTGCAAACTAACCATCACTAGTTGACACGCACGGAGTCACTGTTACAATTAACCAAGAACCCAGCCTACACAGTTAATCTGACGCCCTCGAGGGCGGGGTGCGCGCCGCCGGTTTGGTGGGCGGCGAGGAGATCGCGGAGGTAGGCGAACAGGCTGCGATGTTGTAGGCGGCAGGTGACCGAGGCGGAGAGGGATCGTTCGGTGAACCGCTCGCCTTCCTCGGATTGGTTGCCGTGGGAGAGTTTGCGGTGGATGACCGGTCCGCGGAGAGCGCGCTCGGCAGCGTTGTTGGTCGGGGTGACGCCGGGAACGGTGATGAATGTCCACAGCGCGGGCCAGAGCTTCAGCAGGTTGTTCGCGAACCGGCGGTGAAGACGGTGGCGCTTAGATTTCTTGCCGGCGTGTTCGAGTAGCTCCCGCAGCTCGGTCTGGATTGGTGTCATCTCGACGGCGAGCCGAGCGCGGTCTTGATGCTCGACGTAGGCATGCCAGGTCGCGAACAGCCGGCGGGTGAGCTGGAGGCCGGCTGCTCCGAAGATCTGCTGGGCAGCCAAGCCCTCGCTGTGGAACCGGAAGTCGCGCTGGAGATGACTCCAGCAGGCTTGTCGTTGCTCGGGATCGAGCAGGTCATATGCCCACCAGCGATCGGAGGTCACGATCCCCTCAAACTCGCTACCGAGCAGTTCCCCCAGCCGGTCGCGGTGGCGATCCTTCACGATCCGGAAGATCGCCGCTTGCGGGGTCGCGGCCGTCCACATCGTGCGATTCTCGCCGGCCAGGTACCAGCCAGTCTCATCGACGTTGACCGCCCCGGATCCCAGCACCTGGCTCGCCAGACGCTCGTGCGGCCCGGCAAGCAGCAGTGAGGTGCGCTGACAGATAGCGTCGATCGCGCCGACCGAGATCCGAACGGCGAACAGCTCTGAGAGGAGCTCGCTCATATCCCGTCGCGAGATCCGGTTGCGTGCCGTCAACCCAACGACCGCGGCTTGCAAGGCCGGCCCGAACGCCGATTCGCCAACCGTCCCGAGCCTCGCGCGAGTTCGCCTCTGGCATCCCGGGCACCGCAACCGATGGGTGCGATGCTCGCAGTACACGACTGCGGTCGCTGGCAACTCGGCAACTTGATGACGCCCCGGCCCGTGACGCGGGACCTTCTCGCTGTCAGTGAACTCCCGCCCGCACCCCGAACACCCCTCAGGGTAATGGTCAACGACCTCCTGCATCTGATCTAAAGGCAGCAGCTCCCGCCCCGCGCCCGGATGACCACCCTGCCCGCCCGCCTTGCGCCGCTGACCATCCTTGCGAACCAGCTCCTTGGCCCTCTCCCGCGCCTCCGCTCGACGCTGCTGGCGAGTCTTCGGAGCGTCCGTGGAAGGTGGCGAGGAACTGTTACGCGAACTCGCCAAAGCCGCCGCCTCCAACGCCCGCAGCCGCTCCTCCAACCGCCGCTGCCCAGTCGCCAGCCCAATCAAGAACGCCACGCACGCCTCACGCCCCGAGTCGTAAACCGCCTCAGCCTCAGACCGCTCCACACCAACAAAGTTCGCCGCCCACCCACACGCACCTTGCTATCAAAGCCCGCAGGACTGAACGGCTACAGAAAACCCCGCCTGAGCGGGGCTTTCCTGCAACGCGCCAGGAGAGATTCGAACTCCCGACCTTCGGTTCCGTAGACCGACGCTCTATCCAGCTGAGCTACTGGCGCAGGGGGGTCAGTTTAGTGGGCGTGCGGCGTCTGGGGTGCCACGGCCACCCTGTATCCGTGCTGCCAGGCTTAATCCCGGCCCGGTTGAGCGGCCACCGAGCCAGCCGCGACGCGATCCCCAACACTACCGGGCTGCCTACCATCGGGTCTCAATCGTAACCGGCAGGTACGCCGCGAGCTTTCGACGGCCACTCAGCCCCGGCATGTGGGCTTTGGGGGACCACCGAACGCTGCAAATGCCCGATCGCGACCCTGTCGGTTCCGCCTGGGAACGGCGGGGCCGCGCCGGGGCCAGAGCAGACCGCCGCGCCCACCGCCGGCACACCACGCGTCAGCGCGGGCCAGACGGCGGCACCTGGAGCTGGCGGCAGATCTTGCGGGCCAGACCGAAGTCGATCTCGAGGTGGCGTGGCACGACCGAACGCTCGCCATGTGGTCAGGCCCACCGAGAATGGCTGCCACCCTCGTCGATCTGGCGGCATCCTTGAGTGCGCAGATGTCCGAGTGGTCGGAGCCTCAGCAGAGGGGGACGGAGAGGGAGGGATTCGAACCCTCGAACGAGGTCAACCCCCGTTACGCGATTTCCAGTCGCGCCCGTTCAACCGCTCCGGCACCTCTCCAACATCGTGCGCGATGCACGGCGGCTCCCTAAGGCTACCGACCGCGGCTGGAGCGGGCGCGCGGACCATGGCGCGGGGTGGCACTCGCGACGCCCGCGATGCGCGCCCGGCGAGGCGAGCGAGGCACACCATGACGCGGGCGGATGGTAGGCTTCCCAAACGTCCAGCGAACCTCGACGGAGAGCCACCGACCAATGCTTCTCGCCTCAAGCCCCGCCTTCAGCAAGGACGTAGGCCTGATCATCACGTTCATCGGGATCGGGATCGTGGTCAACGTGATCGTCGTGTACATGGCGATTCAAATCAGGGGCGAGCGCCAGCAGAACCAGGAACACCTCGCTTCGCGCAGGCGACCACCGGGCTCGTGAGCGCCGGCGCGCCCGCCCCGTCCGCGGAGCTGGCGTTTGCCGGGGTGGCGGAGCACGCACGGATGCTGGCGGCGGGGGAGGTGTCGGCGCGGGAGCTGGTGGAGCTGTCGCTGCAGCGCATCGAAGCCTCCGAGGAGACGCTCAACGCGTTTCGCTGTGTGCGCGCGGATGGGGCACGCGCCGACGCGCGGGAGGCCGACCGCCGCCGCGCAAAGGGCGAGCGCGCGCCGTTGTTGGGGGTCCCCGTGGCGATCAAGGACGACGTGGACCTCGCGGGCGAGGAGAGCCGCTTCGGCTGCTCGGGCAGCTTCACGCCGCGCGCAGCCGACTGCGAGTCGGTTCGCCGCCTCAAGCAGGCGGGCGCGGTCATCGTCGGCAAGACCAACACTCCCGAGCTTGGCCAATGGCCATTCACGGAGAGCAGCGCGCACGGGGCAACGCGCAACCCGTGGAGCCTCGAGCACACCCCCGGGGGCTCCTCGGGCGGAGCCGCGGCGGCGGTGGCGGCGGGGCTGGTGAGCGCCGCGGTCGGCTCGGATGGCGCCGGCTCGGTGAGGATCCCGGCGGCGTGGACCAGCCTCGTGGGGATCAAGCCTCAGCGCGGGCGGATCTCGACGTGGCCGGACGCGGAGGCGTTCCATGGCCTGACGTGCCTGGGACCGCTGACGCGCACGGTGGGCGACGCGGCGTTGATGCTGGACGTGCTGAGCGGCAGCCATCCGGGCGACCGCCACCGCCCCCCGCCGCCGGCCGAGCCGTACGCGATGGCGGCCAAGCGCGCGCCGGGGCGCCTGCGCATCGGACTGTCGTTGCGGATCCCGTTTAGCCTCGCGCCGGCCAAGCTCGACCAGCGGGTGCGCGCGGCGGTGGAGCGTGTGGCGGAGGTGCTGCGCGGGCTGGGTCATGAGGTCATCGGCGACGACCCGCCCTACCGGCTGATCGGGCTGACGTTCATGCCACGCTCGATGGCGGGTCTGAGGGAGTGGACGGGGCGCGTCCCGGATCCCTCGCTGCTGGACGAGCGCACCTTGAACAACGCGCGTATGGGACGCCTCTTCGGGGGACCGGTGCTGGCGCTGGCGAAGGCGCTGGAGCGCCCGCTGCAGCGCCAGGTGGGGAGAGTCTTCAAGCGCGTGGACGTGGTGCTGGCGCCGACGACCGCGAAGCCGCCGGAGCGGATCGGAGCGATCGACGGCCTCGGCCACTGGGACACCGACAAGGTCGTCGTCGGCGCCTGCCCCTACGCCTGGCCGTGGAACGTGCTGGGCTGGCCGGGCGTGAACGTGCCGGCGGGCCTCACCGCGGAGGGTCTGCCGCTCGGGGCCTCGCTGCTGGGGCCGGCCAACAGCGAGCCGCGCCTAATCTCGCTGGCGGCACAGCTCGAGCAGGCCGAGGGCTGGCAGAAGCGCCGCCCGCCGCTGTTCGCGGGTTGAGGGTGAGCGCCAACCTCTACTTCCACCACCCCGCGTGCCTGGAGCACGACCCACGCGCGCAGATGCCCGGCCACCCGGATACGCCAGAGCGGTTGGTGGCGCTGGAGAGTCATCTGGAGAGTCTCGACTGGCTGGGGTGGGAGCGCCGCGAAGCTCCCGCGGCAAGCGAGGCGCAGCTGCAGTGGGTCCACAGCGCGCGCCACGTGCACACGATCCGCGAGCTGTGCGAAGCGGGCGGTGGGACGATCGACGCCGACACGTACGTGGGCGAGACCTCCTACCGCGCGGCGCTGCACGCCGCGGGCGGGGCATGCGCGATGGTGCAGGCGCTGCTCGGCGGTGAGGCGACGGTGGGCTTCTGCGGGGTGCGGCCCTCCGGCCACCACGCCGAACGCGACCGCGCGATGGGCTTCTGCCTGTTCGACAACGTGGCGGTCGCTGCCGAGCTGGCGATCCGCGAGCACGGGGTGAAGCGCGTGTTCGTGCTCGACTGGGACGTCCACCACGGCAACGGCACCGCGGAGATCTTCCGCCGGCGCAACGACGTGCTGTTTGCGAGCATCCACCAGGCCGGCATCTTCCCCGGCAGCGGCCCGCTCGGGGACGTGGGCTCCGGCGAGGGCGAGGGCTACACGATCAACCTGCCGGTGCCGGCCGGCTCCGAAGAGGAGCTGTGGCTGTCGCTGCTGGAGCACGTGGTACTGCCGGCGGCGGCGGCGTTCGAGCCCCAGCTGGTGCTGGTGTCGGCGGGCTTCGACGCGCACGCAGCCGACCCGCTGGCGGGGTGCCGGCTGCGAACGGAGTCCTTCGCGCAGATCACCTGCCAGGTGCGCGACGCGGCGCGGGCATGGGGCGCCCCGCTGGGGGCGGTGCTGGAGGGAGGGTACGAACCGCACGCGCTGGGCGAGTGCGTACAGGCGACGCTCCTCGCCCTCGCCGGCGGGGGCGAGGCGATCTCCGCGGCGCCCGAGGCGCTGCTGAGCACCCGCGCGGCAGCGCAGGTGGGCCACTACTGGCCGCTGTAGGACGGCGCCGCGCCGCGGCGCACGGGACGGGGCCGCGGCAGCATCCTCGCGGGGCTGCACCCGAAATTCTGACTCAAGACACTAGGCCACCGCCCGCAGGTGGCGGTAGGGCTCGCCGCGCAGCGAGCGCACGAGCGCATCCACCACGCCCTCCTCGCCCTCCGCGCGGCCGTCGGTGACGGCGCCGATCACGGCGCGCTTGCGCTCCAGCAGCGTGGCGATCGTCTCGTCGATCGTGTCGGCCGCGAGCAGGTAGGTGGCGTTGACCGCATCCTGCTGGCCGATGCGGTGGCAGCGATCCTCGGCCTGGTCGTGCTTGGCGGGGGTCCAGTCGAGCTCCAGAAACACGACGTTGGAGGAGCGCGTCAGCGTCAGCCCCTGCCCGGCGACGTCGATCGAGCAGACGATCAGCTGGTTGCCCTCCCCGTCGGGCGCCTGGAAGTCGCGCAGCGCGGCCTCACGCGCGTTCGGGCTGTCCTTGCCGAGGATGTGCAGCGCTCCGGGAAAGCGCTCGATCAGGGCGTGCTGGATCTCGCGGTGGTGGGCGAACACCACGAGGCGCTCACCGGAGGAGAGGAAGTCGTGGATCCACGCCAGCGCCCCGTGCAGCTTGCCGCGCGCGGCGAGCAGCTTCAGCGCGTTCAGCCGCACCAGGCGCTCGGCGCGCAGCGCCGCGGCGACCTTCGCGTCGAGTGTGCGCAGGTCGAGCGGCTGACTCTGCAGCCACGCCACGACGTCGCGCTCGGCGAGGCGGTACTCGGCCTCGTTGGTCAGCTCCACCGGCACCACGGCGCGCGTCTTGGCGGGCAGCTGCGGCAGCACCTCGGACTTCAGGCGGCGCACGAAGCAGCGCGCGCGCAGATGCCAGTGCAGGCGCAGGTGCGCGTCGGGCCCGCGGAAGCGCCGGCCGAACTGGGCGCCGGAGCCAAAGTCGTTCAGACGCCCGAGGATCCGCAGCTGGGCGATCAGCTCCGGGGGACGGTTCATCACCGGCGTGCCGGTCAGCGCCATCACGAGGCCGTCGCGCGGCACCGCGGCGGCGAGCCGCTGCACGGCCCGGGTGCGCTTGGCCGCAGCGTTCTTGCAGTAGTGCGACTCGTCCAGCACCAGCGCGCGGGGCTGCAGCGCGCGCAGCTCCTCCAGCCGCGCGGCGAGGATGTCGTAGTTGACCACGTTGATCTCCGCCAGCGGTAAGGAGCTGCGGCCGGTGCCCATCAGCACGCGCACGCCGCGCCCCGGCAGCCACCGCTCGATCTCGCGCAGCCAGTTGAGCTTGAGGCTGGCCGGGCATACGACGACTGCCGGGTAGGCGCCGTCGGCCTCGATCGCCGCGAGCGCCTCGATCGTCTTGCCCAGTCCCTGCTCGTCGGCGAGGAAGGCGCGCCGCTGGGCGAGCATGTAGCGGACGCCGGCGCGCTGGAAGGGCTTCAGCTCGCCCCCCAGCCCCGGAACCTCGAGCGCCGCGTCGGTTGCCACCGACAGCGCGACGAGGCCCGCCGCGCGGGCGTGCTCCTCGCGAACCTCCTGCAGCAGCTCGAGCGCCGACGGATCCACCCACGTCCCGTGCTCGGCCAGGAACGCGTCGAGCTCCGGCACGCAGAAGGGGTCGGCGCGGATCGCCGGCATCTGGGCGTGCTCGTGTCCGGCGCCGGCGCCGCGCCGCGGCTTCACCGGCAGCGCTCCCCCCAGGCCCGCAAACGCCTCCAGCTGTGCGGGGTCGTGACCGGGCGCGAGCACGAACGTGGGGTCGTCGTGGATCGCCGAGCGCTCCAGCACCGCGGGTGGCGCCGGACGCCCATCGCGCAGCGCCGCCGCGCAGCGCGACGCGGCCGAGCTGATCCAGCCGCGCAGCCGCCCGTCCATCAGCCGCCACGACTCCAGCGTGAGCGGCACGCTGACGCCGCCCGGCACCGCGGCCGCGCGCTCGCGCAGAGCGGCAGGCAGGCGGTCGGGATCGCCCAGCAGCAGGAACACCGGCTCCTCGCCTGAACCTCCCACCTCGATGTTGCCGCGCCACTCGGTAGCGCGCTCCAGCCACGCGCTCACGCGCGCGTCGACGCTCCCCGCCTCCAGCTGGTCGAGCAGCTCGGCGATCTGCGGCGCGTCGTGCGACACCGCCGCAAGCGCGTACGTCCCCATGGGGCCCGCGCCCCCGCGCAGGCCAGCTCGCTCGGCGAGCACGCGCGCCAACGGGGCGTGCACGGCGGCGAGCAGGATCCACTCCCGGCCGCGGCGGTCGCGGCACAGCGCGACCTCGTCCAGCGCGTCGAGGCGAGATGCCATTGCCTGCTCCCGCCGCCGCTCGCTCTCCGACTCGCCGCCGCGCTCTCCGTCATCCCGCGATCCGCGACCGTCGGCGGCGCCCCACGGTTCTCCATCCTCCGATCCGCGGCCCCCCGACCAGCTGCCTCCCGCTTCGCTGCCCTGCCCGTCGGCGCCCCGCGGTCCCCCGCCGGCTTCCCGGCGGGCCTGCTCGCGCAGCGCCACCAGCGCCAGTCGCGCATCCTCGCTGAGGCGCAGGCTCGGGAAGCGGGTGTTCAGCTCTCCCACCATCCGCACCGCGAGCTCGTCGAGTGGGATCTGCGCGCGCCCGATCACCGGCAGGCCGTAGGCGTCAGGGTGTTCCATCAGCGCCTCGAGCAGCTCCGCATCGCCGTCGGTCGCAAATCCCAGCCACCAACCCGCGTCGGGCCGCACCCGCTCGACCACGCACTCCCCGCGCCGGCGCTTGCGACGGCGGCGCTCGATCGCGTTCGCGAGCGCCTCGCTCACCTCTGGCCGCGGCACCTCGGCCAGCAGCCGCGCGAGCGCCTCGGCGGGCTCGGGCTCCAGCGGCACGCACCACGCCCGCTCCTGTGGATCCCAGCGCCGTCCGGGGATCGCGCGCAGCAGCGTGCGCAGGCGTTCGTCGTAGGGGAAGCGCAGCACCGCCTCGCCCTGTTCGAGGGTTGCGTGAAAGGGGGGAGACATGAACCCTGCACGATAGGCCCCGCCGAGGATGGGAGCGTCAGCCGCCGGCGAGTGCGACGAACGCGCGTGCCGCCGGGGAGAGTCGCCCGTCGCGGTGCACCAGCCCGATGCGCCGCACGATCCGCGGGCGCGCGGTGCGCACCACCGCGCCGCGGCGGCCGGCCTCGTGCGCGAGGGGCGCCGGCAGCAGCGCCGCGCCCGCACCCGCCAGCACCAGCGGGATGATCGCCTCGCGCGCGTCCGTCTGCACCGCGATTCGCGGGGTCACGCCCACCGCCTCCAGCGCCTGCTCCAACAGCATCCGCGTCGAGGTCCCCGGCGGGCTCACGACGAGGGGGATGTCGCGCAGCGTGCCCGCCGCCAGTGCGCCCTCGCCCGGCAGGGAGGTGTCGGGCGGCAGCACGAACAGCAGCTCCTGGCTGCCCAGCTCGCGCGCGTGCAAGTCGTCGCGGGGCAGCGGCAGGCGCGCGAAGCCGAGCTCGCAGGTTCCCTCGCGCACCATCGCGCCGACGCCCGCAGTGCTGGGCGGTTCCTGCACCCTCACCGCCACCCCCGGGTACGCGCGGCGGAAGCGGCCGATCAGGGCCGCCAGCGGGTCCACCGCGAGCGTCGCCAGCGCCGCGATCTCGAGCGTGCCCGCCAGTACCTCCGCCACCTCGCCCACCGCGCTGCGCGCCGCGTCGATCGCGCTCAACACCTCGCGCGCCGGGCCGACCAGCGCGTGGCCGGCAGCCGACAGCCGCAGGCCACGGCCCACGCGGTGGAACAGCTCCACCCCCAGCTCCCCCTCCAGCGCGCGCAGCGTCTGCGAGAGCGAGGGCTGCGCCACGTGCAGCCGGGTCGCCGCCCTCGTCACGCTCTCGTCCTCGACCACCGCCAGGAAGTACCGCAGTCGTTTCTCATCCATAAACTTACCCTATCCAAATATAAATAAAAATGTCTTTGACCTATGAGACAAAGAGCGCTTCAATCCTGTTATGGACGCGCTTCTACACACACCCCTCTCGACGCGGCCGTGGCTGCTGCGCGAGCCCGCACGCCCCGCGCGGATTCGCGAAAGCCCCCGCTCCTGCGCCTTCGTCGTCGGGACTGTGTGCATCGGAGCCTTCATGGGCCAGCTCGACGCCTCGATCGTGACGCTCGCCCTGCCCCGCATCGGCGCCGGCCTCGGCCAGGCCGCGGGCGCGGTGCGGTGGGTGTCGCTCGCCTACATGCTGGTGCTCGCCTGCACACTCGTCCCCGTCGGGCTGCTCGCCGACCGCTTCGGGCGCAAGCTGCTCTACACCTACGGCTTCGCCGTCTTCACGCTCGGCTCGGTGCTGTGCGGGCTGGCGCCCACGCCCGGCTGGCTGATCGCCGCGCGCGTGTTGCAGGGGCTCGGGGCGGCGATGCTGCAGGCCAACTCGGTCGCGCTGATCGTCGAGAGCCTGCCCCCCGACTGCTCCCCCGCGGCCTCGGCGTGCAGGGCGCCGCGCAGGCCGTCGGGCTCGCGCTCGGCCCCGCGATCGGCGGGCTGCTGCTCGCGCTCGGCGGCTGGCAGCTGATCTTCCTGGTCAACCTCCCCGCCGGGATCCTTGGGATCGCGCTCGCGTGGGTGCTGCTGCCGCGCAGCCGCACCGCCGACGGGGCGCTTCACGGTGTCGGGCGTGGAGAGCTTCGCCGTGCAGCGCATGCGGGGCTCCAAAGCATCGCCCCCGGCGAGAATCCCAGCGGCGTCCCCCGCGCGGCGGACCGCCCAGCCGCCCCGCGTGAGCGCTTCGACGCGCAGGGCCTCGCCGTGGGGCTCGGCGGCGCGCTGGCCGCGTACGCGGTTATGTTCGGAACGCTCTACACCGTCTCCTACCACCTCTCCGCGCTGCATCTCCCCACCGCGCTCGCCGGGCTGGAGCTCGCCATCCTGCCGGTCGCCCTCGGGATCTGCGCGGCGCTCGCCGGCCGCCTCGCCGAGCGCGTCGATGCCCGCGTGCTCACCCTCGGCGGGCCGCTGCTCGCCGCGCTCGGACTCGGCATGCTGGCTGTGAGCGGGGGGGGCGCCGTCCTGCCGATCGGCCTCGCGCTCGTCGGTGCCGGGCTCGGGGCGTTCATACCCGTCAACAACGCCACCGTGATGCGCGCCGCCCCTCGCTCGCGCGTAGGTGTGTTCAGCGGGATCCTCAACACCACCCGCTGCCTGGGCACCGCGCTCGGGGTCGCGCTCCCGGGCGTGCTCTGACCGGCCCACTCACGAGCCGGGCTGCGCATCGAGGCTCCCGTTGTAGGAGGATGCAGGAATGCCCGAGCGGATCGGATTCATTGGCCTCGGCATCATGGGCTCGCGGATGGCCGCCAACGTGCGGCGGGCCGGCTTTCCCCTAACCGTCTGGACGCACACGGCCGGCAAGGCCGCGCGGTGGGCTGCCGAGCACGACGCGGTGGCCGTCGACACTCCGGCCGAGGTCGCGCGAGCGAGCGAGATCGTCGTGAGCATGGTCGTCGACGGCGAGCAGGTCGCCTCGGTGCTGCTCGGCGAGGGCGGCGCGACGCAGGGCGCGAGGGGTGCAGGGCCGCGCGTAGGAGCCGCAGCGCCGAGCGGAGAGGCAGTGGTCGACGGCGCGCACGACGGGCTGCTGTGCGTGGACATGTCCACGATCGCCCCCCTCGACACCCGCCGTATCGGCGCCGCGCTGGCCGAGCGCGGGGTGCGGATGCTGGACGCGCCTGTCACCGGCAGCGCCCCACGCGCCGAGGCGGGCACGTTGACGATCATGGCCGGCAGCGCGGCCGAGGACTTCGCCCGCGCGCGCCCGCTGCTGGAGGCGATGGGCGAGGTGATCGTGCACGTCGGCGCGCTCGGGCAGGGCGAGATGCTGAAGCTGATCAACAACTCCGTGGGCGCCGCCAACGCCGCGGCGCTGGCCGAGGGGCTGCTGCTCGCGCGCGCCTGTGACCTCGACCTCGACGCGTTCGCGCAGGTGCTCTCCAGCGGCTCGGGCGCCTCCGCGCAGCTCGACCTCAAGGCCGGCGCGATGCGCGCGCACGACTACACCCCCGCTCTGTTCAAGACCGCCCACATGCTCAAGGATGTGCGCCTCTGCCTCGAGGAAGCGCAGGCCGCCGGGATGCCGTTCCCCGCCGCCGCCCACGCCCGCGACCTGCTCGCCGCGACGGTCGGCCGCGGCCACGGCGATGAGGACTACGCCGCGATCATCGAGGCCGCCGAGGGCCTCGCCGGGCGGCGGCTGTAGCGACGCGGTGGGGGACTTTTAAGGGGTTGGGATGGGGAGGGGTAGCGCATCGCATGCCGACCGCGCGCTTGACGGCGACGCGCACCAGGCGACGTGGGCGCTCTGGGCGATGGGCGACGGTGCCATCCGGCCCCCCGCTGGTCGTGGCCCGGTTCAACGTGTGCTGCCTGGCGTGCTCCGGAGGATTATTCAGTATAGCTATAGTATGCATAGACAAGGGGTGGGGTTGTTATAAAAAAATCAGAACCCGATAGCCATTGCGCACGGCTCTCAAAATTTTTGTTCAACACCCAACCCTATTGCGATGGCTATACAGGCCCTCTGCTTCCAAGCTGACTCGCTACCCGCCCGCCCGAGCAACGGCCGACGCGGCATCCACTAGGCGATCGTCGCCCCAGAACAGCTCCCCACCCACGGCGAGCGTCGGCACGCCGATCACCCCGCGCGCGTGGGCTTCGTCGGTGGCTGCGCGCAGCGCCTGCTTGATCTGCGGGTCCTCCGTCGCCGCGCGCGCCGCGCTCGGGTCGAGGCCGGCGCGCTCGGCGCTTTGCAGCACCTGCTCGGGGATGCCGAGGTCGCGACCATGCTGGAAGGCGTCGCGAAAGGCCCGCAGCGCGAACGCTTCACCGCGGCCCACCTGGAATGCATAGGTGGCGACGCGCATCGCGAGCAGGTAGTTGCTCGGCCACGGATCCGGCCAGCTCAACTCGGGTAGCCCGTAGGCCCGCGCGCGCCGTTGCATCTCCTCGATCCCCTCTTCACGAGCGCCCGGGTCGCCGACCGCCCAGGAGGAGCGCCCGTTGGCCTTGAACAGGCCCCCCAGCGAGATCGGCTGCCAGGCGACCGCGCCGCCGCTCAGCGCGCCGCCGCCCGGCACCTCGCCACCCAGCACCTTGCCGCCCCGTACCCCGCCGCCCAGGCGCTCGGCCGTCAGGTAGGCATACGGCGAGCCTAGGTCGAAGTAGAAGGTGGCTTGAGCCATTGCGCTCCACGAAACATATAACCCCGGGCATGGGCCACTCACCCGCGCGGCCGCTGGGCACGGAGGCCCAGCCCCAGTCGCTTGGGACGCCGCCCACCCGCGCGGACGATCCCCAATACTCACCCCTGCCGACACCGCGCGTGTAAGCGCAACGTATGAGCGATCCGCGCCCGCGCGCGCGCACGTCACAATCGAGCGGTGAGAATCCTGGTCGTCGACGACGATCGCGCGGTGCGCGAAGCGCTGCGGCGCGCGCTGACGCTCGCCGAGTACGAGGTGCAGCTCGCCGAGGACGGCGCGCAGGCGATCGAGCTGGTCGCCCAGGCGCTGCCCGACGCGGTCGTGCTCGACATCGGCCTGCCCGGCATCGACGGCCTCGAGGTGTGCAGCCGGCTGCGCCGGCTGGGCAACCGCGTGCCGATCCTGATGCTCACCGCGCGCGACGCCGTCGCCGATCGCATCGACGGCCTCGACGCCGGCGCCGACGACTACCTCGTCAAGCCGTTCGACGTCGGCGAGCTGCAGGCGCGGCTGCGCGCGCTGCTGCGCCGCACCGACCCCGAGGGCTCCGGCGAGGGCGACCCCGACGCGCTCTGCTTCGCCGAGATCCGTCTCGACGGCGACCGCCACGGCGCCGTCGTGGGCGAGCGCTTCGCCGAGCTGACCCGCACCGAGTACCAGCTGCTGGAGCTGCTGATGCGCAACCCCCGCCGGGTGCTCTCGCGCGGCGCCATCTACGACCGCGTGTGGGGGTACGACTTCGGCCCCGCCTCCAACGCGCTGCGCGTGTACATCGGCTACCTGCGCCGCAAGCTGGAGGAGATCGGCGCCCGTCCGCTGATCCACACCGTCCGCGGCGTCGGCTACGTCCTGCGCGAGCCGTGACGCGCGCCTGCATCGCTGTTGCCGCGCGCACCGTCTCGGGCTCGGCGACGTCCCTGAAGGGGTGCGCCCACACCGCAGTCGGCCCTCGCAATCGCGAGGCCCACACGTGACCCTGCGCGCCCGCATCGCCGCGGTCGCCGGCCTCGCGGTCGCCATCGCGGTGGTGCTCGCCGCGGTGGTGGTGTATGTCGCGGTGCGCTCCGACCTGCGCGGCCAGGTCGACTCCTCCCTGCGCCAGCGCGCCGCCGGGCTCCTCGCGTCGCCGCCTGGGGGGCCAGGCACGCCGGGGGCAGCCGCAGCGAGCGGCAGTGGATCCACCGGTGGCGGTGGCGGCGTGACAGGCCGACAGGGAGCCAGCGGCAGCCGATCCAACCGTGGCGGCGATGCAGGCGGGTCAGCTGCGGGCGACACCGCCCGGGTCCCCCACCCGGAGGCCCAGGTGGCGGCGCAGGCAGCCCGGGCGGCGCAGGCGGCGCACCTCCTGCCCTGCCCAGCAGCGTCCCGCCCGCGCGCTTCGGTGGGCCTTCGGGATATGTGCAGTTCATCGACCCCACCGGCGCGGTCGATATCCCAAGCGGCCAGGGCTCCTCGCCTACGATCGCGCCCGACAGCGGCGAGCGGGCGATCGCCGCGAGCGGGCGCGGGGAGCTGCTCGCCGACCGCACTGTGCGGGGCACCCACCTGCGCGTGCTCACGCTCGGCGCCGGCCCTCGCGGCGCAGAGCTGGTCGCACTGCCGCTCACCACGGTCGACCACGAGCTCAGCCACATCCTCCTGATCCTGCTGCTGGTCGGCGTTGCCGGTATCGCGCTCGCCGCGCTGTTGGGGGCGATCGTCGCGCGCACCGCGCTCACTCCGATCGCCCGCTTCACGCGCCATACCGAACAGCTCACCGGCGACCCCGACCTCAGCCGCCGCCTGCAGGTGAGCGGGCGCGACGAGCTCGCGCGCCTGGCCGCCTCCTTCAACGCCACGCTCGAGCAGCTCGAGCTCTCCGTCGCCGCCCAGCGCCACCTGATCGCCGACGCCGGTCACGAGCTGCGCACCCCGATCGCCTCGCTGCGCGCCAACATTCAGGTACTCCAGCAGGCCGGCCGCCTGACCCCCGATGATCGCGAGGCGCTGCGGCAAGACATCATCGACGAGCTCGACGAGCTCACGGCGCTGGTCAGCGACGTCGTCGAGCTCGCGCGCGGCACTCGCGGCGAGCTGGCCACCGACGACGTGCGCCTCGACCAGATCGTGGCCGACGCCGTCGAGCGCACCCGCCGGCGCTGCGATCTGCGCTTCGAGGTCTCGCTACAGCCCACGGTGGTACGGGGCGCGGGCGAGCGCATCAACCGCGCCGTCGCCAACCTGCTCGACAACGCGCGCAAGTGGAGCCCTCCGGGCGGCCTCGTCGAGATCGAGCTGCGCGAGGGCATCCTCGCCGTTCGCGACCACGGCCCCGGCTTCCAAGAGGCCGACCTCCCGCACATCTTCGAGCGCTTCTACCGCGCCGAGCGCGCCCGCGGGCTGCCGGGCTCCGGGCTGGGCCTCGCGATCGTGCGCCAGGCGGCCGAGGCCCACCACGGGTACGTGCGCGCCGAGAACGCGCCAGGTGGCGGCGCGCGGCTCGAGGCCAGCTTTGGGGCGCCGCTGGCGACATCACTCAGCGACTCCTCCCCGCTCGTGTCTCCTCGCCGGTAACCACCCGCTGCGTCACAACCGCATCCCGTCTGCGACCCGAACGGGCAATCTTGCCCAACGAGCCGTCCACGCGCAACGCACGCGCCGACAGCCTCCGACGTACTTCTTACGTACCGCGCATGTTCCCCCTACCCGTGGCGCCGAGAGTACGCCCAGCAGCGACTCACGACGCGACGGAAAGGATCACGCATGTCAGCCCCATCGATCACCTCCCCGCCGATCGACGATCGGTCGCAGGGATCCGAGCACCGCGGCACGTTCCCCGACCTCGCGCTGGGCGAGCGCGCCCGCACCGCGCTGCGCCGCCTGGTGCGCGGACGCGAGGCCGACCCCGCGTGGTCGCGCCCGCTGCTGTGGCTGGTGGGGCTGCTCACCGGGGTGCTCACCCTGTGGGGGCTGACCCGCAACGGGTACGCCAACACCTACTACGCCGAGGCCGCCCAGGCGGCGAGTCGCAACTGGTGGGCGTGGCTGAGCAACTCGGTGGACACCTCGGGCCTGGAGAGCCTCGACAAGGGGCCGCTGTCGAACATGCTGATGGGGCTCTCCGGACGGCTGTTCGGGTTCTCGAGCTTCTCGATGCTGCTGCCGGAGGCGCTCTGCGGGATCGCCTCGGTACTGCTGTTGCACAACGTCGTGCGGCGCACGCTCGGGCATCGCGCCGCGCTGCTCGCCGCGTTGATACTTGCGCTCACACCGATCTTCGTGGCGATGAGCCGCTTCAACAACCCCGATCCGCTGCTCGTGCTGTGCGAGCTCGCCGCCGCCTGGGCGCTCGTGCGGGCGCTCGAGTCCGGACGCACCCGCCACCTGCTGTTGTGCGGCCTGATCATTGGGCTCGCCTTCAACGTCAAGATGCTCGCCGCCTACCTGGTCGTACCCGGCCTCGCGCTCGCGTTCATGATCGCCGGCAAGGGCAGCGTGCGCCGGCGCGTCGCACAGCTCGCGGCCGGCGGTGGTGCGATGCTCGCGGTCAGCTTCGCCTGGTATGGCGCGATGATGCTGGTCCCCGCCGCACACCGGCCGTTCGTCGGCGACACCACCGACAACTCCTGGTTCTCGCTGATCTTTGGGGCCAACGGGCTGAGCCGTGTCTCCGGCAGCGCCGGCGCCGCGGGCCCCACCGGCTCCGGGACCTTCGGCGGGACGGCCGGTTTCACCCGGCTCTTCAACCCGATCGTCGGCGGCCAGATCTCGTGGCTGCTGCCGCTGGCGCTGCTCGGCCTGCTGCTCGGCCTGTGGGCGCGACGGCGCGCGCCCCGCACCGACGCCGCCCGCTCCGCCTACATCCTGTGGGGCGGCTGGGGTGTGGTCTCGTGGGCGATCTTCAGCTTCTCGGAAGGCATCTTCCACCCCTACTACACGACCGCGCTCGCCCCCGCCGTGGCGGTGCTCGCCGCCGGCGGTCTGGTCGAACTGTGGGACCGTGCCCGGCGCTCGACCGTTTGGGCCATGGCGCTTGGCGCCATCGCGATCGGGACCGCCGTGTGGGCGGCGGTGCTGCTCGCCCGCGCCAGCGGGTTCGTGCCATGGCTGGCGCCCACCGCGATCGTGCTCGCCGCGCTCGCCGGCGGCGCGCTGCTGTTGGCGCGGGTCGAATCCGTGCGGCGCCCACACGCCCCGAGCCTGCGCCTGCTGCTCCCCTTCGCGGCCGTCGCCGGGCTGCTGGGCGTGCTCGCCGGCCCCGCCTCCTACGCGATCGCCACCGTGGGCGACACGCTCACCGGCGGCAATCCGCTCGCCGGCCCCGCCGGCGCGAACACGGGCCTCGCCGGGGCGCCCGGCGGCGGGTTCGGTGGGAGCAGGCCGAGCGGCGGGGCACCGCAGGGGCCGCCGACAGGCGCCGGTTTCCCCGGCGGCGGTCCTGGCGGAGCTGCTCTCGCGGGTGCCCGTGCCAGTGGTCTGCCTCCAGCTGCCTTCGCCGGAGGCGCGGCAAGGAGTGGCGGTCTCGCCGGCGCGGCAAGGAGTGGCGGTCTCGCCGGCGCGGCAAGGAGTGGCGGTCTCGCCGGCGCGGCAAGGAGTGGCGGTCTCGCCGGCGCGGCAAGGAGTGGCGGTCTCGCCGGCGCGGCAAGGAGTGGCGGTCTCGCCGGCGCCGGGGGCGCGAACGTCAGCAACGCAGTGATCAAGTACCTGGAGGCCCACCAAGGCTCCGCCAAATACATGGTCGCGGCGGTCGGCTCCAACACCGCGGGCGCGATCGCGCTGCAGAGCGGACGCAACGTGATCGACATGGGCGGCTTCATGGGCGCCGACCCCGCCCCCACCCTCGCGCAGGTCGAGCACCTGATCGACACCGGTCAGCTGTACTACGTCCTGCTCGGCGGCTCCGGCGGCGGATTCGGCAGCAGCGCGGCGGGCAGTCCGAGCAGCGGTGTGCCGAGCGGCAACGGCGCCACGGGCGGTCCGGGCGAAGGGTTCGGCGACAACGCAACCGCGAACCGCTCCAGCAGCAGGTTCGGAGGCAGCGGGTTCGGCGGCAACGACGCCGCGGGCGGTCCAGGCGGCGGCGGTGTGCCCGGCGCCACGGGCGCGAGCAACGCGACGATCGAGACCCGCGACCGCTGGCTCGAAACCCACGGCACCGTGGTACACGTGGCCGGACAGAGCGCCTCCGGATCGGGCGCCAAGCTCTACTACTTTGCCCGCTGAGCGGAGATTGTACGGGCGTGCCTGGACTATTCTCAACCGATGAGCGCGTGGGGAGCGAGCACCGCCGGCGCCGCCGTGTCGGTGACGTTCGACAATCTCGGCGAGGCTGCCCAGCTACAGCTGGGCATGTGGCCCGAGGACGTGCCCCAGGGGGAGCACTTCACGGTGCGCGAAGTGCTCCCCCGGCTGCTGGAGCTGCTCGTCGCGAGGGGCGTGCGGGCGACCTTCTTCGTCGAGGGGCTCAATGCCGAGATGTACCCCGCCGCGCTGCACGATCTGACACAGGCGGGCCACGAGGTCGCCGTGCATGCCTGGCGTCACGAGGAGTGGGGGGCGCTTGACGGCCTCACCGAGGTGGCGCTGCTCGACCGCGCCACGGAGGCCATGCGCTCGATCGGCGTGGAGCCGCGCGGCTTTCGTCCCCCCGGCGGCGGGCTGACGGCGCGTACGCTCTCGCTGCTCGCCGAGCGCGGCTACACCTACGTCTCCCCCGCTGGCGAGCGCGAGGGGACGCTCGACGGCCTCGCCGTGCTGCCGTTCCGCTGGCAGCTCCTCGACGCCTACGCGTTCCTACCGCAGTTCGCCGGACTGCGCGAGCGCTACCGCGGCGATCCCGAGCCGTACGGGCCGGAGCAGTTGGGCGAGGAGCTGATCGCCGCACTGCACGCGCATGCGCGGCGCAAGGGCCATCTCGCGCTGCTGTTCCACCCCTTCGCGGTGGCCTTCACCGGCGAGCCCGGGTGGGCCATGCTCGATGCGGTGCTGGCGGAGGCGGTCCACCTCACCGCGGCCGGCACGCTGGCAATGCTGCGCATGGACGAGGCGGCCGCTTGGATGCTCACCCACGCCGAGGAGTTCCACCACCCACCACAGCTCGACGACGCCACCTGGATGGCGCCATCGGAGTAAAAAGGAGCGGGCGCACGATGCCACGTCGAGCCCACCAACCGCGTCGCCCATTCACGGTCATGAACGCGCTCGGCACCGCCGCGCATCACACCTTCGAGGTGCGCGCCGGCGTGGGGTTGGTATTCGAGCCGTTCATCGGCCGGCGCGGCGCGGTGGCGCTGTGGGCCACGGGGCTGCCCGCGTGGGCCGCGGCGGCGTGGCTGGGCGAGGGCGAGGCGATCGAGAAGTGGCTGGCACTCAACAACGGCGCCGGGTTGGCGGGCGGGATCGTGCACTTCGTCGAGTGGCCGTGGGAGCTGCGCGGCGGCATCCCCCAGCTCGTCGAAGCTGAGGGGATGACGTCCGAGCAGCTGCCCGCCTACAACCGGGTTCTGCAGCTGTGGGTGCTTGCGGGTGCGCTGGCGCTCGCGCTGGAGACCCCGCGCCACGCGCGGCGCTGGGCATTTGCGGGGCTGCTGCTCGGCGAGCCGCTGCGCCGTTCGGCGATCCACCACTTCCGCTGGGCGCACGAGCAGGCCGAGCGCGAGCCCGAGCGCTGGAGCCCCGTGTTGCGCGAACAGGCGGCGTGAGCCCGGCCGCGCACGACCGGCACCTGCTGCCGGTGCTGCTGGTGCTGACCGTCACCACCGGGCTGATCGACGCGGTCAGCTACCTCGGACTGGGTCACGTGTTCACCGCCAACATGACCGGCAACGTCGTGCTGCTCGGGTTCGGTCTCGCCCACGCCGGGGGCCTGCCGGTACTGGCACCGCTGATCTCGCTGCTCGCCTTCCTGCTCGGCGCGGGCATCGGCGGGCGCATCGCCGCTCGCTTGGCCGAACGCCGCCGCCGGCACGTGAGTGTCGCGCTGGCACTCGAGGCGGGATTGCTCGCCTGCGCCGCGGTGCTCGCCGCCGCCGTCACCGTCACGATCGGCTCGCTCGCTGCCTACGCGGTGATCGCGCTGGTGGCGATCGCGATGGGCGTGCGCAACGCGACCGTGCGCAAGCTCGCGGTCCCCGATCTCACCACCACCGTCATGACGCTCACGCTCACCGGCCTCGTGGCCGACCCCGCGGGCGGCGCCCCGCGCAACTCCCGCCGGCGCACCGGCGCGGTGGTGGCGCTGCTCCTCGGCGCCCTGATCGGCGCGCTGCTCGAGCAGCAGAGTCTCACGCTCCCGCTCGCCGTCGCCGCGGGCATGGCGGCCGCGACACTCGCGGGCTTCGCCGCCGCACGGCGGTAGAGTCTGCGACCAGAGAGGCGCAACCGGCCCCCCGACCGGTCGCGCCCCCGCCCTCGGGCGTCCCTGCCCGCCACGGCCCCAGCTCGGTCCAAGCTCAGCGCATGCGGGGGTCGATGTAGATGTCGTCGATCCGCGATTCGCCGGTGAGCGCCGTGAAGCGCAGCGCCACCTGGGCGGTGCCGCCAGAGAGCAGACCGCCCACAGCCGAGCCGGTGAGCATCGGCAGCGTCGGCTGCCAGGTGTCGCTCAGCGCCACCGCCCCCAGCGGCAGCGCGACGGGGCCGAGCGCCGTTTTGTACACGACCTGCACCAGCACCGTGGAGAGCAGGCCGCCGTTGCGCGCGAAGAAGCGGAAGGAGGGGTAGCTCGCGTTCACGCAGGTGTAGGGGGACTGTGCCGTCGCTCCCGCGGGCAGCGCGAGCGAGTAGTGACCGACTTCGCCGGTGGCCCCGTAGGGCTCGCTTTCGGGCGCGCGCGCCGCTCCGCCGCTCAGGACCCACTGCGACAGCGAGCCCTCGAAGTCGCCCTGCGGCACCAGCTCGTAGGAGTTCGTGTCACCCCACTGGGCGAACGGCTGACTGAGCGCCGCCTCGTTGCAGGCCCCCGTGCTCACCAGAGCCGCCTGCGCCGAGGCGAGCGGCGCCAGCAGCGACGCAAGGCCGAGAGCTGCTGTTGAAAGGACGATGCTCCCCAGGGCTGGGAGCTGGCGGCGACTGAGAAAAGATGAAAACGAGAACACAAGTGCCTCCGTGGTTCTACCGGCGGCCGAGCCATCTCCCATCGGATAAGCGGGAGACCTCTTGCTTTGCGTCCTCGTCTCACGACGAGTTTGCCTTTTTCAGTAAGTGGGTGATGTGAGCGCTTGAAGCTGGTGGCCAGCATGAAGCAAGACCGCCGTGTGTGGAAGGGGCTTGGACGCATGTATGAACCCTGCGGCAGGGCAGCCCCAATAGTTGGGATCTACGCTGGTTCAACGAGCCTTGTTCTGTTCACCGGAATCAACGTCATCGTCGGCAGTGGACGCGTTGCCGCCCAGCTCAAGGCGCACAGTCCGCCGGGCGATAAGCACGCAGGGGTATGTAGATCCGTGTCGGCGTACGCCATCATCGAGTCCGAACGCGCGCGTACGTCGTTCCTGCGCCAGGACCAGCGGATGGACGTGGCCGAGCGGCGTGGCGAACTGATCGTCGGTGGCGGTTTTGCATGCGCCGCGCTGCTGTTGGCGGTGAGCGCGAGCGGACGCGAGTCGGGCGGGCTGGGGTGGGGAGGGGTCGGGTGGGGATCTCATCACTCGATCTCGGTGGCCGCCCTGTACGTGATCGGCCTGGCCGTCGCGGCACGTATCAGGATCGACGTCGGCTCGGGCTTCACGGTCCCCACCCAGGCCGTGTTCGTGCCGCTGCTGTTCGCCGTCCCGCTTCCGTTCGTGCCGCTGCTGGTGGCGCTGTCGCTGGCGCTCGGCATGACACCGGCGGTGCTGCGAGGGCGCGTTGCGCCAAGCCGGCTGCTGACGGTGCCCGCCAACAGCTGGTTCTCGTTCGGACCCGTGCTCGTACTGCTGCTAGCGCACGACACGACTCCCACGGCGTTCCCCAACCTCCGCTCGGTGGCCATCCTCGCGCTCGCGCTCGCCGCGCAGTTCGCGTGCGACTTCGCCGCCAACGCGGCGCGCGAGCGCCTCTGCGACGGCATCGGCATCCGCGAGCTACTCGGGGAGGTACGCGAGGTCTACCTGATCGACGCCGCGCTCGCCCCGCTCGGGCTGCTCGTCGCGATCGCTGGAGCACATCATCGCTGGGCGGTGGTGCTGATCGCGCCGCTGTTTGCGATCCTGCGGATCTTCTCCAGGGAACGCCGCACCCGCCTGGAGCAGCTGATCGAGCTGGGCGATGCCTACCGTGGCACCGCGCTCGTGCTGGGCGATGTGGTGGAGGCCGACGACGCCTACACCGGCGAACACTGCCGCGGTGTGGTGCGCCTCGCGCTCGGCGTGGCGGCGGCGCTGGGGCTGGACGCCCACCGCGCTCGCAACGTCGAGTTCGGCGCCCTCCTGCACGACGTGGGCAAGATCGCGGTGCCCAAGGAGATCGTCAACAAGCCGAGCACGCTCGACCCCGAGGAGTGGGAGATCATCAAGACCCACACGATCGAGGGCCAGCGGATGCTCGAGCGCGTCGGAGGCTTCATGCGCGAGGTCGGCGAGATCGTGCGCTCCTCCCACGAGCGCTGGGATGGCGCGGGCTACCCCGACGGGCTGCGTGCCGAGGCGATCCCCTTGGAGGCGCGCATCGTCTCCGCCTGCGATGCCTTCAACGCGATGACCACCACCCGCTCCTACCGCGAGGCGATGAGCATCCCCGATGCGCTCGCCGAGCTCACGCGCTGCGCCGGCACCCAGTTCGACCCGCAGGTCGTCGACGCGCTGATGGGACTGGTGAGCGACGAAGGCGATTAATCCGGCGTGCTGCCGTTACGCGCCGCGAGCGTCTGGCGGCCGACCTCGGTCCACACGACCTGATTGCGGCCCGGGCCCACGCCGATCAGCGCCACCGGCGCCCCCACGTGCTCGCCGATGAAGCGTATGTACTCCCGCGCCGCCTCCGGTAGCTCGGCGAAGCTCGTGCACTCCCCGATATCCTCGCTCCAACCGGCCAGCTCGGTGTACTTGGCGGTCGTGTGGTGCAGCACCGTCTGGTGGTAGGGGAAGCTGTCGAACTCGGCTCCCTCGGCGCCGCGATAACTCGTGCACACCTTGATCCGATCCAGGCCCGAGAGCACGTCGAGCTTGGTGATCGCCAGCGCCGAGAGCGAGTTCAAGCGAGTCGCGTAGCGCAGTGCCACGAGGTCCAGCCAGCCGGTGCGGCGGGGCCGGCCGGTGGTGGTGCCGAACTCCCCTCCGCGCGTGCGCAGGTAGTCGCCCATCTGGTCGTCGAGCTCGGTGGGGAACGGCCCAGCCCCGACACGCGTGGCATATGCCTTGGCGATCCCCCAGATCTCGTCGATGTCCTTCGGCCCCACCCCCGCGCCGATGCAGGCCGCGCCCGCGACGGGGTTGGAGGAGGTGACGAAGGGGTAGGTGCCGTGGTCGATGTCGAGCATCGTGGCCTGCGCGCCCTCGAAGATCACGCGCTTGCCGCTGTCCAGCAACTCCCACATCAGCTTCGCCGTGTCGGCGATGTGCTGCTCCAGGCGATGCCCGTAGGTGAGGTACTCCTCGGTCATCGTGCGCAGGTCGAGCGTGGGGTCCTTCTCGAACGGGCGCAGCGACAGGCGCTTGGGCTCCATCGCCGCCACGATCTTCTTCTTAAGGATCTTCTCGTCGAGCAGATCCTGCACCCGGATCCCCAGGCGTGCGGCCTTGTCGGCGTAGCACGGGCCGATCCCCCGGCGCGTGGTGCCAATCTGCAGGCGCCCCAGCTTGGCCTCACCGGCAGAGTCGAGCAGCAGGTGGTAGGGCATGATCAGGTGCGCGTTGGCGGAGATCCGCAGGCCGCTGACGTCGATGCGCCGCGCGCGCAGCGCGTCGAGCTCCTCGATCAGCACCTTCGGGTCGATCACCACCCCGTTACCGATCACGCAGCGCTTGCCCGCGTAGAGGATGCCGGAGGGGATCAGGTGCAGCTTCCACTCCTCGCCGTCGCGCACAATCGTGTGCCCGGCGTTGTTGCCCCCCTGGAAGCGCACCACCGCGTCGCCGTGCTCGGCGAGCAGATCGACGATCTTGCCCTTCCCCTCGTCGCCCCACTGGGCGCCCACGATCACTATTCCTGGCATGCCGCATGGAGTGTAGGGGCCGATCAGGGCGTCCCCGGACGCGGCGCTGGATCGCCACGGTCCGTCTTGCCCGTGCCGGCCGATCTTCGATCGGTAGCACGGGCTGCACCGACTGAAGCCGGGAGACACGCGCCTTCGGCGCTGGCCGATTCGGGGATGCGAGCGCGGAGCGAGTGTCTCCCTAATCGGTCCCCGTCTCGGCCAGCGGCGCCCAGCTTGGTCCAGGAACGCCCTACCGCCTATTTGAAAGACGTTCTTACTAGGCGAGCGCCTTCTGCTTGAGCGCGTCGAACTCCGCCTGCGTGATCGCGCCGCTGTCGAGCAGCTGCTTGCCCTTGGCGATCTGCTCGGTCGGGTCGCCCTTGCCGGCCGCCGACTGAACGTACTTGTCGAATTCCTGCTGGGCGGCCTGCTGCTGTTTGACCGCGCGTTCGGCCATGCCGCGGTGCTCGACGATCAGGTAGATGAACACCCCGAAGTAGGGCAGCACAATGATGAAGATGATCCACAGTACCTTTGCGAACCCCGACGTGTCGTGGCGGCGGAAGAGATCGGCGAACACCCCGATCAAGATCCAGATCCAGATCACGAATGCGAAGAAGATCAACATCGTCCAGAACACTTCGAGGAACGGGTAGCTGGTTGAAGCGATGATCATGCATGTCCTCCCACGGTTGGCTGACGAGGTCCCCACGGCGCTCCGGCAAGACCGGTCCACCCGAGTCCACGATTGCGAGGAGCCGAAGCGGTCAAGGAGAGGTATCTAGCGATTCGAACAGCTTATCGGGCGTTTAGGTTATGTGCTGTGACGTGCCCCCTCGCGGCGGTCGCGTCGGCTGCTGTGCGCGCCACGTCGCGTCTGTCGCTGTCCTACTGCTCGTAGCGTTCGCCCGCGTAGTTCATGAACTTCGGATACTCCTTGTGAAAGGTCAGCGTGACTTTTCCGACGGCGCCGTTGCGATGCTTGGCGATCAGCAGATCCGCCTCGCCGGGGCGCTCGGAGTCTTCGTCGTAGTACTCGTCGCGGTAAATGAACATCACGAGGTCAGAGTCCTGCTCGAGGTTCCCGCTCTCGCGTAGATCCGACAGTTGCGGTTTCTTGTCCGGACGCGTCTCCACCGCGCGGGAGAGCTGCGAGAGCGCGATCACCGGCACCCCCAGCTCGCGTGCGAGGATCTTCAGGCCGCGACTCAACTCGCCCACCGCGGTGACGCGGCTGTCGTAGCGGCTGTCGGTACGCATCAGCTGCAGGTAGTCGATGATGATCAGCCCCAACCCGCCCTCGCACTGGGAGTGCAGGCGCCGCGCCTTGGCGCGGATCTCCAGGAGGCCCACGTCGCTGGAGTCGTCTACCCACAGCGGCGCCGCCGCCAGGCGCTGGCTGGCCGTGAGGATCTTCGGCCAGCGCTGCTCGGAGACGCGGCCCTTGCGTAGCTCATCGCCCTTGATCCGCGCCTGCGAGGCGACGAAGCGCTGGGCCAGCTCGGCCTCTGCCATCTCCAGCGAGAACAGCGCCACCGGGCGCTTGTGCTCGACCGCGGCATTCTCGGCGATGTTGCACACCAGCGCGCTCTTGCCCATCGCCGGGCGCGCCGCGATGATGATCAGGTTCCCGCGCTGGAAGCCCCCGGTGATCTCGTCGAGGTCTTTGAACCCTGAGGGGGTGCCGGTCAGCGAGGTGCCCTCGATCGAGAGCCGGTGCAGCTTGTCGAGCTCCTCGTGCAGCACGTCCTCGATCGTGCGGAAGTCCTGCTTGCGATCGTCGCGCGCGACCTCCAGCATCGCCTTCTCGGCCCGCTCCACCAGCTCCCGCGGGGGGGCGTGGTGGCCGAGCACGCTTTCCTGGATCTCGTACGTGCTCGCCAGCAGGCGTCGCAGCAGCGCATTCTCGCGAACGATCTGCGCATAGCGGCGGGCATGGCCGGCGGCCGGCACCACCCCCGTCAGCTCATCCACGGCGGCCAACCCGCCCACCTCATCGAGCTTGCCCGTCTGGCGCAGGCGCTCGATGACCGTCAGCACATCAACGGGCTCGCTTTCCTCATAGAGGGCGAGCATCGCTTCGTAAATCCAACGGTGACGATCGCGATAGAAGTCATCCGCGCGCAGCCCCTCCTCGATCACAAGGGCGTACATCGAGTGATCGGAGAGCAGAATCGCGCCGAGCACCGACTGCTCGGCTTCCAGGTTGTGCGGCGGGGCGAGAGCCACAGTGGAGGCGCCTGCCCCGTTGGTGGCAGCGACGGTGCTCATAGCCACGACTCTAGTCCGGCGCCGCACCGCGCAGCAGAGGACAACCCGCTATCTCCGAGGGAAAACTCCTGCACCAAAACATGCTTGCAGGTGCGGCGGACGATCGTCTGAGCCTGCTTACTTCTTGGGGACGACCATTGTCTTGACGGTCGCCGTCACGTCGTCGACGACGTCCACCACGACCATATAGGTGCCGACGTTCTTGATCGGCTCCGGCAGGTGCACGTTGTGGCGGTCGAGTTTCAGGCCTCTCGCCTCGCGGATCGCCTCGGCGATGTCCTGGGCGGAGACCGACCCGAACAGGCGCCCGTCGGCACCCGCCTGCTGAGGGATCGTCAACACGGTCTTGTTCAGCAGACTGGCGTTGGTCTGCGCCCGTTCCACGAATTCGCGCTCCGCCCGTTCTTCGGCCTCCTGGCGGCGGCGAACGGCCTCGACGGCGCCCTTGGTGGCCGGCTGGGCCAGCTTGCGGGGGATCAGGAAGTTGCGCAGGTATCCCTTGGACACCTCCACCACCTTGCCCTGCTCGCCGAGCGTCCCGACGTCCTTGAGGAGGATCGCCTCGGGCATCAGTGAGCCCGCCGGCGCGCGGAAAGGTGCAGGCGAAGCACGCCTACCGTCCCCGGTCGCGGTCGCCGCGCTCGCGGCGCGGGTTGTCGTCGCGGCCACCCTCGTTCACGTAGGGCAGCAGCGCCAGCTCGCGGGCGCGCTTGACCGCACGCGCCACCTGCGCCTGATGGCGACGGCAGGCGCCGGTGATCCGCCGCGAACGGATCTTGCCCTTCTCGGAGATGAAGCGACGCAGGGTCGCCACGTCCTTGTAATCGACCTGCTCGATCTTGTCGCGACAGTGCTGGCACGGCTTGCGCCGGCCGCCGCCGGGGCCGCTTCGCTTCTCTCTTCTACGGGCCGGCTTGTCGCGGCCCCGTGCCTTTGCCACTGGTCTCTACCTTCCCTTGTGCTTAGAACGGAATGTCGTCGTCGCCTGTTGCGGCGCCGACCGGCGCGGGCTGGAAATCCCCTTCGTTGACGGGGGTGTCGGCACCCTGAGAGGCCCCGTTTCCGGCGAAGCTCCCCCCTCCGGAGGAGTCATCGCGCGAACCCAGGAACTGCACCGAGTCGGCAATGATATCGATTGCCTGGCGCTTGGCGCCGTCCTGTGCCTCCCACTCGCGCCAGTCCAGGCGTCCGTCGATCGCCACCGGGCGCCCCTTTGAGAGGAAGCGCGCGGCGTTCTCGCCCTGCGCACCCCACACCTTTACGTTGAAGTAGTTGGGCTTGTCCGTCCACTCCCCGCTGGCCTGGTCCTTGCGGCGGGTGTTGCACGCGATCCGCAGCTCGCACACGGAGGTGCCGCTGGGCAGCGAGCGCAGCTCGGGGTCTTTGGTCAGGTTGCCGGTCATCACGACCCGGTTGATGTTCGTTGCGGCCACGGCTTCTTCCTTTCGGCTGTCTCACACCCCTCGCATTGCGGGGCCTCGTCTCAGATGAAGTCCCCGAGTCTAGAGGGGCCCACGGGCGGCACTTCCGCCCGGTTGCACCACGATCCCGCTCGTTGCGTGGTTTTCGAGCTCGCCGGTGCGCGTTGAGTGGCTACGGGCGGCTCAGAGCCTCCCGGGTGGCGGTTGGGGCGTCAGGCCGGGCTCAGCCTCAGCCGGAGTCCCGGTGGCTGCGCGGGGAGGTGCGGAACACCTCGTCCCAGTAGGGCGCGCTGATCCCGAAGCCGCGCGTGTCGTCCTGGAAGTGGTGGCGCATGTGGCGCTCGCGCAGCATCCTCCCCACCCGCCCCTTGGGGGCGAAGTGGTGCAGGTAGTAGTGCAGCGTGTCGTACACCACGTACCCCGTGAAGAAGCCGACCGCCAGCCCGGGGGCGTAGCGTTCGCCGAAGGCCACGTACAGCACGCCGAACACGATCGCCGCCAACGGCACGCTCACAGCCGGCGGCATCACCAGCCGCAGCGGGTCGTTGGGGTGCTCGTGGTGGATGCCGTGGATGATCCAGTGCAGGCGCGCGCCGATGCCATGGTCGGGCTCGAAGTGGAACACCAGTCGGTGCAGCCAGTACTCGAACAGCGTCCACAGGGCGTACCCGGCCATGGTGAGGCCGACCGTCGCCGCCACGCTCAGCTGCGCGAGACTCCATGCCGCCATCACCGCAATCACCGGCACGAACAGCAGTGGCGGCACCGCGGGGTGCACGCGCGAGAAGAAGTCCAGCAGACGCGACTCGAACATCGGCGGGGATGCTCTCAGCACGTCCGAACGGTTGATCGATGGATCGCTGCTCTCCAAGCGGTTCACGACCCCGAGTGTATTACCCACGTACGCAGGCCGGCAACCGCGAGGTCCCGGGCGCGCACACTGGCTCTCAGAGCGCTCAGCCGACGGGCTCGGCCGCAACAACCGGCTCGGGCGTGGACGCGGCGGGCACAACCGCTGCGCTCGCGCCCGGGGCGCTCATGTCCGGCGCGTCCGGGGTGCCCGGCTTCAGCTTGACGATCCGGAAACGCACCACCTCGTCAGCGATCCGCAGGGTGCGGTCGAGACCGCTCAACAGCTCCGGAGAGCCGGCGTGGAACTGCAGCAGGTGGTACTTCGCGGTCGCTTTGTGGGCGATCGGGTAGGTGAGCGCACGGTCCCCCCAATCGTCGTCGCGCAGCAGCTCGCCCTGTGCCGCGATCGCCTCGCGGGCGTCGGCGAGGATCTTCGCGCGCGCCGGCTCCTCCGCCTCGGCGTCGAGCATCAGCACGAGATCGTATGTGGGTGCGGGCAGAGTCATGCGAACGGGCGCGGATGATAACAGGGCCTATGGGTACGGCCGATTGGAGACCAGACGGGTAGAGGTCGCACCGAGCAAACAGAGACTACCGAGATTGCCAAAACAGCCGGTAGTGGGGTCGGTTGGGAGCAGAGAGGGGCGTATAGCTATTGCAATAGGGCGGGGTGTTGAACCAAAATTGAAAAAGCCGTGTGCAATTGCTATCGGGTTCTGAATTTTTTATAACAACCCCAGCCCGTGCCTATATATACTATCGCAATACCCGGCTGGCTCTTCAGCGACCTTGGTTTCCGTGACAGCGGGTTTGGGACCGAATTACGTGACCCATCCAGACCCGCCCGCTCGGCGGGCGGGGTCCTCATCCCACTCTCCCCTACCGTGACAGTCCCTTCGCGCGGATGTCCGCCAGCTGCTCGTCGATCCAGTCGCCGGGATCACGCGAGGTGACGATCTCCGCCAGTCCCCGCGCGCGGCGGTGGCGTTCGGCTGGAGGCATCGTGAGCGCCGCGAAGATCGAGTCCGCGAGCTCCTGGATGTCGAATGGGTTGACCGACAGCGCGTACTCCCCCAGCTCCTCGTGCGCGCCGGTGTTCTCGGAGAGGATCGACACTCCCTCGCGCTCGTTGACCAGCGGACCCTCCTTGGCGACGAGGTTCATGCCGTCGAACATCGCGTTGACGAGCAGCACGTCGTAGTGCTTGTACGCCGCCATCGCCTCCTCCAGGTCGTCGCGCAGCTTCAGCTGGATCGGCATCCAGTCGGGCGTGCCGTGACGGTGGTTGACCACGGCCACCAGCGCCTCGATCCGCTCCAGGTACTCGGCGTACTGGGGCACGTCCGTACGCGAGGGCATCAGCTGGGCCATGAACGTCACCCGCTCGGAGAACTCGGGGTGCTGCTCGAGGAACAGGTCGAACGCCGAGAAGCCCCTCAGCACGTTCTTCGATAGGTCGGCGCGGTCCACGCGCAGGATCAGGAAGTCCCGCCGGCGCGCCAACAGCTCGCGCTCGAGCTCCTGCACGCGCGCACCCTGGGAGATGCGCCGGGTCGCGCGGTGGTCGATCGGCAGCGGGTAGGCGCGGACCCACACCTCGCGCTCGCCGTAGCGCACGCTGCCGCGCTCGAAGTCCACCTCCAGGTCCATCAAATCCGCGCAGCACTGCAGGAAGTTGCGCCGGTAGGAGCGCGTGTGAAAGCCGATGATGTCGTTCGCGAGCAGACCCGCGAAGATCTCCTCGCGGATCCGCGAGGGCAGCACCCGCCACGCATCCGACTGCGTCCACGGGATGTGGATGAAGTGATGCAGGAACACATCCGGGCGCGCGCGGCGCACGAGGTCGGGGAGCGTGTACAGGTGATAGTCGTGCACCATCACCACCGGCTCGCTCGCCCCCTCCAGCTCCTCTACCACGGCGCGCGCGAGATCCTCGTTGACGACGTTGTAACCGAACTCGAACGCCTCGATCTCGTGGCGGCGGATGTCCGGGGCGTTGGAGAGGTCCCACAGGTAGTGCTGGATGAACCACAGCATCGGGTTGGCGAACACGTTGTAGAAGCGGTCGTACGCCTCGGGATCGCTCGCCACCAGGCGCACCTGGAACTCTTCGCCCGCGGGCGAGCGCACGGGGAACGCACGGCCGCCGTGGGCGCGGGAGACCTCCACGTCCTGCTCGCTCATCGCCGAGGCGATCCATACGGCCTCGCGGTGCGACGCCAGCCCGGTCAGCGCCGTCACCAGCCCGCCCGAGCCGCGCTGCACCTCGCCGCCCGCCTGGAAGGTCACCGGCCCCCGGTTGCTCACCAGCACCAGCGGGGCTCGCTGTGCCGGCGACTCGCTCATGATTCTCGCAGCTCGTTGAAGATACGTAGATAATCGCGCAGATAGCGCGGCGTGAGGAAGTTGGCGCGCACGTGCTCCTTGCCGCGTTTGCCCAGCGACTTGCCCAGCGCCGGATCCTCGAGGATCTCGTACGCGCGCTCGGCGCACTGCTCGGTGCTGGAGACGAGAAAGCCGGTGACCCCGTCCTCGACCTGCAGCGGAATCCCGCCGACGTTGCCGCCGATGAACGGGCGCGCCTTCCAGATCGCCTCCGCGACGGTAAGGCCGAAGCCCTCCCGCGTGGACTTCTGGATCAGCACGTCGGAATGGGACTGGAACGCGTTGACCTCGATCGCCCCAACGTTGTTGAAGTTGTTGAGGATGTGGATGTCGGGGTCGCCGTCGGCGTGGGCGATCGTGGCGTTGAAGAAGTCCCACCCCTCGGGGTCATCGCTCGCCATCGACCCCACGAGCGCCAGCTGGGCGGTGGGAATCCGCTCCTTGACGATGCGATACGCGTCGATCACCCCCAGCGGATCCTTCCAGGGATCGAAGCGCGACACCTGGCATATCAGCGGCCGGTCCACGTCGATCCCGAACTGGCCGCACACATACGCGGCGTCTTCGGGCGAGAGCGCCATGTTCTTCGGCGTGAGCGGATCGATCGCGGGCGGCACCACGTTGACGTGGCCGTTCATCCCCGGTGGAACGTACTCCCGCATGTGGAACAGCGACTGGGGATAGTCCTCGATGTAGGGCATCAGGTGCGCGATCGTCTCCGGGTTGGGAGTCGAGAGGTCGATGTGGCAGCGCCACACCCACCCCTTCGCCTTGCCCGGCACCAGGCTGTGCAGCGCGGCCGGCTGGGGATCGTGGATCAGGCACACATCCCACCCGCCGGACAGCTCGCGGGCGTTCATCTCGTTGTAGCGCCTCCAAGTCTCCCACTGCTCCTCGTCGAGGTCCTCGGGCGCGCCCTGCAAGGCGTTGTGCATCAGCTTGGTCGCGTTGAAGAATTCCTCGCGCCCGTAGATCACCTGCCATTCGCACTCCAACCCCACGTCGCGCATCAACGGCACCAACGTGTACAAGATCTCCGACACGCCCCCGCCGAACGCCGTCGCGGAGACGTGCGCCACGCGGCTGCCCTTCAGCGGCTCCGCCAGCTCGCGGATCTCATCGATCAGGTCGCGCCCGCAGATGTGGGTGTAATCGGCGAGCGTCTTCGTTCCGACGGCGACGGGCTGGAGCACGCGCGCACGATACCGATCCTCCAGGCGCCCCGGGGTGCATGCGGGATTCCAGGCGACCGTGGTGGCCGGATGTATGTGGATATTTTGGATAGGCTCCGCCTTCGGCTGCGCCAGGTGGGGTCACCTACCGCGTCGCCCACGCCGATGGCTGACGTTATGGTTTGGGCCGCGTGCTCAACGGACGCATCTACCGCGCAGCCTTCCTGCCGCTGCTGTTCGCACTGGTGATCGCGGGCTTCTCGCTCACCGGGCGCACCGCGCCGCTGAGCTCCAACCTCGCTCCCGAAGCCTTCGAAGGCGCGCGCGCCTTCGCCACGCTGCAAGGGCTCGCCCGGCAGTTTCCCGAACGCCGCCCCGGCAGCGCGGGCGACCAGCGGCTCGCCGAGTATGTGGCACAGACGCTGCGTGGTCTGGGAAGCGCCGCCAAGGGTGGCTTCGCGGTGAGCACCCGCAGCGTGAGCGCGCCGACGATCGAAGGGGAGCGCACGCTCACGACCGTGGTCGCGCAACGGCCGGGCACCACGGGGCAGGCGCCGATCGTGATCCTCGCCCACCGCGATGCCGCCGGCCGGGGCGCAGAGGCGGAGCTGTCGGGGACCGCGGCGCTGCTCGAACTCGCGCGGGTGCTGGCCGCCGGCGAGACACAGCGCACGATCGTGCTGGTCTCCACCAGCGGCGGCTCGGGCGGGAACGGGGGCGCCGCGGACTTCGCGGCACACGCGAGCGAATTGGTTGGCATGGCGGGAGGAAGAGCGGGCTCAGGGGGACCGGGCGCAGAGGTGGCCGGCGAAGACGGGGCGGGACGGCCGATCGATGCCGCGCTGGTGCTCGGCGATCTCGCGGGCACCCGCACGTCCGGGCCGCTGGTGGCGTCGTTCTCGGACTCGGCCGGCTCGGCGCCGGGGCTGCTGCAGAGCACGGTAGCGACGGCGATCGCCCAGCAGACGGGGGTCATGAGCGACGCACCGGGGACGCTCGCGGCGCTCGCGCACCTCGTCTTCCCGCTCGCCGGTGGCGAACAGGGCCCATTCGGGGCTCGCGGGCTGCCCGCGGTGCTGGTGGGGGCCGGCGGCGAACTGCCTCCCCCGGCCGGCGAACCGGTGAGCGCGGCGCGGCTGGAAGCACTCGGCCGTGCGACGCTCACCGCCGTGTACGCACTGGACGGAGGGCCCGAAATCGGCGGTGGCGAAGCCGGCAGGGGCCTGGAAACGGGACTGCCGATCCAGCAGAAGGCGGTCCCCGCGTGGGCGCTGCGCCTGTTGGTGGCGGCGCTGTTGCTGCCCGCGCTGGCGGTACTCGGGGATGGCTTCGCGCGCCTGCGCCGGCGGCGTGTGCCGATCGGGCGCTGGGTGGTGTGGGCGCTGGCGTGCGCGCTCCCGTTCCTCGCGTGCGCGGCCTTCGCGACGCTGCTGGGCTCACTCGGCGCGATCCCCGCGCCAAGCCCGCCGGTCTCCTCGGCAGCGCTGCCGTTTGACAACCACGCCGTGGAGGCGATGCTGGCGAGCGCGCTCGTGCTGGTGCTCGCCTGGCTCGGCTGGCCGGCGCTGATGCGCCGGATCGGGCTCCCCGTCCACCCGTACGACGCGGCGGCCCGCCGGTTCCCCGTTCGCCCGCACGCCGACGCGGCGGCGCTCGGAATGTTGCTCGTGCTCGGCGGCCTCACGGTGGTGGTGTGGGTGTCCGATCCGCTCACCGCACTGCTGCTCATACCCGCGCTGAACCTGTGGCTGGTGCTCGCCGGCGCGCCGATCGGCGCGTGGGGCGCGAGCGGGCGCGGCGCGAGCGGGGGCCGCATCCAGGCACTCGTGCTGGTCGCACTCGGCGTGGTACCGCTCGCGCTGCTGGTGGCCTTCTACGCTCACCAGCTTCACCTGGGGCTTGGCGGCGTGCCCCACACCACCCTGCTGCTGCTCGCCGGCGGGCGCATCGGGCTGGCGGGCACGGTGCTGTGGAGCGTCGCCTTTGGCTGTCTCGCCGCGGCACTGCTGGTCGCGCTCGCCCCGAGCGGCATCGACGAGCATGATGCGGGCGAGCCGCACGAGTGGCTGGCCGACCGCGAGCCGATCGTTGGCCGAAACGGGGATGCGAGCCACCGGCTCGCGTCTCCCGGCTTCGGTCGCGGACCGCTGTCCTATGCCGGACCCGGGTCACTGGGTGGCACTGAGTCCTCGCTGCGACGGTGAGGCGACCAGTCTTGGTGTCCGCCCCGGGTAGTCTGGTGTCAGATCGCCTGAGGTAACCCCGTTCGGGGTCGATCGATCGTGTCCGAGATCCCCTTCACCACCAACCCCCCCCTGCACGGCCGACGGGGCCCCGCGCGCGTTCGCCGCGTCCTGCGAGCACTCTCGAGCACGCTGATCGTCCTAGGAGTGCTGGCGCTGCTCGAGGTGGGCGTCACGCTGGTGTGGCAGGAGCCGTTCTCGGCGTTGTACGCGAAATTGCAGCAAGACCAGCTGCGGGGCACGCTGCGCACGCTCGAACACGCCAAGCCCACCGCGCGGGAGAGCGCGCGCCTGCTGGAGCTCGTGGACGAGCGCCGGCGCGTCGCCTTCCTGGCGAGCGAGCTTGCGCGACACGCGGCGCTCGGCAGCGCCGTGGGGGCCATCCGCATCCCCCGCATCGGCGCCGACTTCGTGCTGGTGTACGGCACCGGTACCGAAGAACTGGAGAACGGGCCGGGGATCTACACGCAGAGCATCTACCCGGGCACCCGCTTCCCGGGTCTGGGTGGCACCACCGCGATCGCCGGCCACCGCACCACCTTCCTCGCTCCCTTCCGTCACATCGACGAGCTGCGCCGCGGCGATCGGATCCTCCTGGACATGCCCTACGCGCACTTCGTTTACACGGTGATGGGGCACCGCAGCGTCGTGCCCTCCGACGTGTACGCCGCGATCCGCCACGCCGGCTACAGCCGCCTCGTGCTCTCCGCCTGCACGCCCCCGTTCAGCGCCGCCGAACGACTGCTGGTATATGCGCGCCTCACCAAGACCACACCCGTGGGGGCGGCGCTGCCGCGCCGCCGTCTCACGCGGCGCTCGCCACCGCCTCCGCTGCGAGCGCCACTGCCTCGGCTGCAAGCCTGAAAGGCGCCGGCTGCTCGACCGTCGAAGTGAACGGCGCCTCGCCGGCCAGCGCCACCGCTTGCACGGCCAGCGCCACCGCCTCAGCCGCGAGCTTGAACGGCACCGGTCCCTCCGCGGCCACCGGCAGCGCCGGCACTTCGGCCGCCGCCGCGATCGGAGTCCCTTCTCCGATGGCCACGGCGAGCGTTCCCGGCTGCGCGGGCTCCAACTCGGCGGGGGCTCGGAGCGCGACCGGAGCCTCTGCGGTCATGCCGGGGATCGCGGCAGGTTCGATGCGCCGGCGTCCGAGCACCGCCAGCGCCGCGGCCGCCGCCACGCCGATGCAGCCCAGCGCGAATGCGCCGCCGGGGCCGTGGGCGTCGATCAGCGACCCCCCAAGCGCCGAGCCCCCCGCCATGCCGGCGACGGTCGCGGCGCGATGCCAGGTGAACGCCTCCGTGACGGTGCCCTCTGACGCGAGCGCCCCGACAAGCGAGAATTGGCAAGAGATCATCGGCGCGAGGCAGAGCCCGGCGAGCACGCTGAGGGCAAACACCGGGGCGAGCGAGTGCACCGCAATCAGCGGCGCCACCGCGATCGCCATCGCCATCAGGATCGCGCTGTAGCGCCGGCCGATCTCAAGCGCCCAGCTCCTGGCGGAGTAGACCAGGCCGCCCGTCATGCTGCCGAGGCTGAACAGGGCGAGCAGCGGGCCCGAGGACCAGCGCGCCCCCTGCCCCACCGCCAGCGCGGGCAGCCCTACCTCGACCGCCCCGATCACCACCCCCGCGAGCACAACCGTGTAGAGCAGCATACGCAGGTTGGGACTGGCGCCCAGCGCGCTCCCTCGGCTGCGCTCCCGTACCTCTGCGCGCCACCCACGGGAGAGTGTGGAGGTCGCGAAGTAGAGGGTTCCGCACACCGTGAGCGCGGCGCACAACAGCACAGCCGCGGCGGGCGAGACAAACCCCGCCGTCAGGCCCACCAGCAGTGGGCCGAGCGTCCAGATCGTCTCCTGAGTGGTCGCGTCCAGGGCGTAGGCGGTCTCGAGCGACTCGCCGTGGGCGACCTCCGGCCACAGCGCGCGCACGCAACCCCCGATCGGCGGCAGTGCGCCGCCCGCCAACGCCGCCAGCGCGACGATCGCCGCCACCGGCGGGCGGGCGGGGGTCTCGATTCCGACGAGCACCAGCGCGACCAGCAGTCCCGCTTGGGCGAGCGCGGCGCCGAGCAGCACGCGCGTCTGCCCATGCCGATCGACCTGCGCCCCCAGCAGCGGGCCGATCAATGCGCCCGCCAGGGAGAACGCTCCCACCGCGAGGCCGGCCGCCAGGAAGGAGCCGGTCCTCTCATGGACGAACAGCAGGATCGCCAGCGAGAACATGCCCGAGGGCAGGCGCCCCACCACCGAGCTGACCAGCAGCCGGCCCACCCCGGGCGCGGAGAACAGGGCGCGGTAGCGGGCGATCATGTCGTGCTCACGATCGCGCCCCGTTTAGCCTGGATCCACCGATCACGGGCTGAGCATTTAGATTCGATGCCCGCCCACCCGTCGATTGAGGCCCACCCGCCCCAATTGACCGAGCATCCGTAGGGTGACCCCTCGGAGCGAGGGCAATTGGTCCTGGCGATGCGTCATCCGGTGCCGGTGCGACCCCGGGATCGGTGGATCCAGGTTTAGGATCTGACGGGAAGAGGCCCACGTTCCCGCAAATTGCGTATTGCATCGGCGCGCGCGGGCCCGGCCCGGGCTCCTTATGCCACCGACTCGGGCTGTGGAGCGCTCGTCTGCTCGACGGATCGGGCGCTCGCCTGCTCGACCGGCGGGGAGCTCTCCTGCTCCACGGACCTCAGCTCATCCTGCCCGGCGAGCTGCTCCAACACCGCGATCAGCATGTCGACCTCGGCATCGGTGTTGGCCGCCGTCAGCTGCACGCGAAAGCCGACATCCTCGCGGGGCACCAGCGGATAGGCCGCGAGCGTGACATACACGCCGTGGTCGAACAGCAGCTGCCCCACCTCTCCGATGCGCTCGTGGTCGCGTAGCGGAATCTCGATGATCGGCAGCCCCGAGTGGTTGGGAGTGTGCACCTCCAGTCGCGTAAGGCACTCCAGCACACGGGCGGTGTGCCTCCACACACGCTCGCGCAGCTCCTCCCCGCGGCGTTCATTGACATCGAGGCCGGCGAGCGTAGTCGCCAGTGAGGCGACCGGCGAGGGCCCCGAGTAGAGGTAGGGCGCCGCTGCCACCTTCAACAGCTCCTTCACCTCGGTCGAACAGGCGATGAAGGCGAGCAGCGAAGAGTAGGCCTTGGAGAAGCCACCCACCAGGATCAGGTTCTCATAGCTCTCGTCGTAATAGCGGACGATGCTGTTGCCGAGCGTCCCGTACGGGCAGCGCTCCTCGGGGCCGCGCTCGCCGATCACACCGAAGCCGTGAGCGTCGTCCACGTACAGCAGCGCGCCATGCTCGCGGGCGACCTGCGCGAAGGCGCGTATGTCGGGCGGGTTGCCGGTCATGGAGTTGACCCCGTCCATGCACACCAGGCGCGGCTCGCCGCGCGCGCCGCGCAGCAGCTCGTCGAGGTGCTGGGGGTCTTCGAAACGGAAGCGCTTCACGGTGGCGCCGTGCGCGCGCGCCATCTGCGCACCGTCATAGATCGTCTTGTGCGCGCGCGAGTCGAGGAAGATCGTGCCCGACTCCGCGAGCACGGGGATCGTCGCGAGGTGGATGTGGGTGATCGTCGGCAGCACCAACGAGTCCGCGCTGCCCAGCAGCGCCGTGAGGCGCTCCTCGATCTGCTCGTACAGCACCGGGCTGCCCAACAGCCGCGACCAGCTTGGATGCGTACCCCACGCGTCCAGGTACGCCGGCACCGCCTCGATGATCTCGCGGTCCAGATCGAACCCGAGGTAGTTGCACGACGCGAAGTCCGCCAACCACCGCGACCCCACGCGGATCATGCGTCCGTCGATCTCCTCGATCACGGCGTCCATCATCGGATGTGAGCGCGTCAGCGCCGTGAGGTCACGCAGCGCCTCGGAGGGGTCCCTGCGCGCCGGCCGGCGGTTGTGCCCATTCCCGTTGTGCCCATTCCCGTTGTGCCCATTCCCGCCGTGCCCTTTTGCCGAAAGGGCACCCGGTCCGGCGCCATTGTGGCTCGGCCCGACGATTCCGTCGAGCTCGCCGTTGATCTGCCCTGTCTCGCCCACGCCGTCGATTTGGTCGTGCGCACCGTGCCCGTTCTCCAAGGAAGCGACGTCGAGCTCCGTGACTTGTCCCTGCCCGTCCGCGATCCCACCCAGCCCAACGTCGGGCAACGGCTGGGCGCGCAGCAGCGTGTCGAGGTCGATCGCCGGCAGCGGCCGCGAGAGCGCGTAGCCCTGTACCAACTCGCAGCGGTTGGCCACCAGCGAGCTCCACGTCACCTGGTCCTCGATCCCCTCCGCCACCACGCGGATGCCGATCGAGTGCGCGAGCTGGATCGTCGCCTGCACGATCGCCGCGTCGACCGGGTCGGTGGTCATCCGCCCGACGAACGAGCGGTCGATCTTGACCTCTCCGACCGGCAGCGACTTGAGGTGGGTGAGCGAGGAGAAGCCCGTGCCGAAGTCATCGAGGGAGAGGCCGAGGCCGAGCTCGCCGAGCTGCGCGAGGACGTCTCCCACCCGCACGGGGTCGGCGAGCACCATGTTCTCGGTCACCTCCAGCACCAGCGCCTCCGGGGGGAGCCCGTGGGCCTCGAGCGTCGCCGCGACCTCCGCCGGGAACTGCGTGTCCTGCAGGTCGGCCACCGTCGTGTTCACCGCGACGTGCAGGTCGAAGCCTTCCTCGCGCCAGATCCGGGCCTGTGTGAGCGCCAGGTCGAGCATCCTGCGCGTCAGCGCCCTCCCCAAACCGGCCTGCTCGGCGACTGTCACGAACTCCGCCGGCGAGATCAACCCGCGCGTGGGATGCTGCCAGCGCACGAGCGCCTCGACGCCGACGATCCGGCGGCTGCCCGCGTCCGCCTTGGGCTGGAAGTGGGCTTCTATCTCACCGTTTTCAAGCGCCTTTGAGAGTTCGCCGGCGAGCGTGAGCCGCTCCAGCGAATGTTTGTCGCGCTCACGCGCGTAACATGCATACCCCGATTGCGCAGCCTTCGCCTCGTACATCGCGACGTCGGCATGCTGCATCAGCTGCTCGTCGTTCTCCGCGTGCTCGGGGAACAGGGCGATCCCGATGCTCGCCGTCACGCGCAGGCCCACGCTCTTGATCGGGAAGGGCTGGGCGATCGCCTTGAGGATCTTCTGCGCGACCAGCTCCGCGTTCGCGCCGTCGCTGGAATCGGAGAGCAGCACGCCGAACTCGTCTCCCCCCAGGCGCGCGGCCGTGTCGCTTGAGCGCAGCGCCTCGTGCAGCCGCTCCCCCACCTGGCGCAGCAGCTGGTCGCCGGCGTCGTGGCCGAGCGTGTCGTTGAGCTCCTTGAAGTGATCGAGGTCGACGATCAGCAGCGCCAGGCTCTCGCCGGTTGCCCGGCTGGCGATGATCCCCTCGTGCACGCGCCGCAGGAAGTGGCGGCGGTTGGGCATTAGCGTAAGGTCGTCCGTCATCGCTTGGCGGCGTGTTTCGGCGAGCGCGTGCACGTCGCGGAAGGTGAGGGCCACGCGCGCAAACGCCACCAGCATCGTCAGCATCGCGAGCGTCAGCGCGATCGGGTCCAGTCGGCTGAAGTGGTCGTAGATCAACAATCCGAGCGCGCTCATGGTGAAGGCGGCGGGGATCGCGAGCACCGCGGAGCTCGGGACGGTGTCGGTCTCGATCGCCGCCCCCGGCTGCCACGCCGCCAGCGCCAACAGCATCACGCCGATGTCGTAGGTCAGGTTGGTGAGCGCGCTGGGGGCGGAGGCACCGTGTGCCACCTGCAGCGCGTACAGGCAGTCGGCCGCCGCCAGCGCCAGGAAGCCGGCGCCCAGCATCGCCCACATCCGGTCCAGCCGCCACCCACGCAGCGCGAGCACTCCCACCACCAGCGCGGCGAGCAGTAGGTCGCACAGCGGATAGGCCATCTCGGTGATCACTGCCGCGGTGTCCCCCGACACCGTAGCCAGCACCGGGCGCACCACGATCGCCGCCCCGATCGCCGCGATCCCGAGCCCGGCGACGATGCCGTCGAGCCACATCCGCGCCGGCACGCGCCGCTCGCGCAACCGTGCGAGGCCCACGATCCCGATGTAGCAGCATGGGTACAGCGTCAGCCACATTCCGTCGCAGATCGAAGGGATCGGGGGGTTGGGGAGGTGTTCGATCCAAGCTGCCCACAGCACGTTGCCGAGGCCGTAGACGGAGATGCCGAGCGCGAAGATCATCCACGATTTCCGCGACTCCATGGTGCGCACCGCGCGCCAGCACACGATCACCCCCACGAGGATGTACACCGCCGAGGTCAACCAGTCGCGGATCGGTTCTTCGACGGCGCTGCCACCGATGCCGAAGACGGCGTGAGCGCCGGTCGCCACGACGAGTGCGATCAATACCGCTGTGACGGTGCCCAACACGCGACGCTCGCGGGGCCCCAGCACCGAGTCCAGCGGCAGCAGTGATGTACGCATGGCACGAATATCGGACGCCGTGGCCAGATCTTGACCGTCGGGTTATTCGGGTAGTCCTATGTATCTCTGATCGACGCGTCCGGACCGGCAGCGAAGCACCCCTGGAGCGCCGTCGGCGCTTACCAGCGGTGCTCGAATCCCTCCAGTTGCTGGATGCGCCCGTCTGCGTCCAGCAGCACCACTCCAATCCGCGAGGACTCACCCGTGGCCTGCGCAATCTCGCCTGCAGCCAGGGCCCTCCCATCCCCGCCCTCGGCAATGCCACCATTACCAATGGCGACTCCACCCGCTGCCCGCTCCACACGTCCTACCCACGTGATGCCCACACCCCCCGCCTCGGCGAGCGCCGACTCGGCTCGCTCGCGGTCCGCCGGATCCAAGCAGACGCACAGCTCGTAGTCTTCGCCCGCCCCCGCCGCCAGTTGCCACGCCGGCACTCCCAACGCGGCCGCGATCTCCGCGACCCCTTCGTCCAGCGGCAGCGAACCGAGGTCGATCTCGATGCGCACGTTGCTCGCGCGGGCGACGTGGCCGGCATCGGTCGCCAGGCCATCGGAGAGGTCGATCATGGCTCGCGCCCCCGCGTGGGCCAGCGCCCGGCCCTCGGCGAGGCGGGGCACGGGGTGGCGCAGCCGCGCGAGCACGGCGTCCACCGCCGATCCGACCGGTCGCTTCGAGCCGGTCCCGTCCCGTCGCACAGGCTGCGCCTCGGACACAGCCTGCGCCTCGGGCATGGCACCCGACTCGGGCACAACCTGCCCCTCCAGCACGACCCGTCTTTCTAACACCGCCAATCCCGCCCCGGCCCCGCCAAGGCGGCCGGTCACCCCAACGAGGTCGCCGACGCGGGCTCCGTCGCGGCCGACAAGCTCATCCTCGGAATCGGCCCAGCCGACGGCCGTGATCGACACCATGAGCGCGGGTGCCGCCACCACGTCGCCGCCAACGATCGCAACCCCGGTGGCGCGCGCGAGCGCGTGGGCGCCGCCCACCAGCTCGAGCGCCTGTCCCTCGGTCAACCCCGGCGGCAGTCCCAGCACGAGGTACGCCTCTCCCGCCTCGGCACCCATTGCCGCAAGGTCCGACAGCGCCGCGGCGAGCGCCCGCCAGCCAACCTGTGCGTGCGTCATCCAGCCTTCCCCCAGCCGGAAGTGCACCCCCTCGATCATCGCGTCCACCGAGGTCACACACACCGCCCGGGCGCGCACCACGGCAGCATCGTCGCCGATTCCGCGCAGCACCCGACTGTCTGCGCGACCGGCACCGCCCCCCTGGTTGAGCTCGGCCGCGATCGCCTGGATCAGAGCGAGCTCGCTACCGCGTCCAGACACGGTCGTCGAGTCCTCTGCAGGTGCTTGGCGAGGATCGGCACGCCCGCGCCGCCCGCTCTCGGACACGCCTCAGCGATGCCGGTAGACGATTCGCGCGCGGTCGAGGTCGTAAGGGGAGAGCTCGCAACGGACGCGATCCCCGGGGAGGATGCGGATCCTGAAGCGGCGCATCTTGCCAGCGACGTGACCCAGCACGACGTGATCGTTGTCGAGCTTCACGCGGAACATCGCGTTCGGCAACGCCTCGATCACCTCGCCCTCGAATTCGACCTTGTCTTCCTTTGCCACGAGTGCGCACAACCTAGCACCAGGCGGTCATCACGGCGGCGCGGTGCCACCACCGTCGAGATCCCTCACCCCGGCGCGGCCCGAGCCGGTCGGGGTCATCACGGCGGCGCGGTGCCACCACTCGTGGCGCCTCCCGCGCCACCGCCGGCATTGGGCGTGCCGGTATTGCCCCCGCCCGCCCCGCCGGCGCCCGGAGTGCCAGCACCCGGTTCGGCCTGAGCTTTGTTCGGAGCGACGGGTTCGGCGGGCGCTTTTTCCGCGGGAGCCCCAGCGCCCGCCTGCGGTTCGGTGCCCGCGGCCGGCGCTTCTTTGGCCACGCCGGGTACGGGGGTTTCCTTGCCGTGATGGGCTTTGACGTGAGTGTTAGGTGCAGCGTTGCTGCCGGTACCAAGCCCGAGGTTTGGTTCGAGCCCCGTGCCGGGCGCGCCAGACTGGTCCATGGTGGCGTATTTGCCGAAGAACGGCCGGTACACCAGCGGTTCGGTCGGCTGAGGAAATTCCACGCAGGGCTTGCCTTCGGTGACCGCCGCCATGTAGTCGTGCCAGATCACCGCGGGCAGCGCCCCTCCCTGCTGAGCTTCGCCGTGGACATCGGTCATCGGTACGCGTTCCTTGGGGTAGCCCATCCACACGACCGTCGCGTATTCGGGCGTGTAACCGTCCAGCCAGGCATCGACCAGTTCGGTGGTTGTGCCGGTCTTTGCGGCAGTGGGGCAGTCGATCGCCGAGCGCACCGCGGTACCGCTGAGGACATTCTCGTGGAGGATCGTGGTCTCCTCCGCGGTGACCCCGTTGGAGAGCACCTTCACGCGGTGGGGCGTGCCCCAGCTGGAGTCGACCCGGCCACCGGGGAACACGACCTTGGTGATCGCAATCGGCGCGTTGCGGTAGCCGCCGTCGGCGAGGGTGGCGTACACGTCGGCCATTTCCAGCGGCGTGACCCCATATTCAAGGCCCCCCAACGCCTGCGAGGGGTTGCCGAGCAGGTGGGTTTTGACGCCCATTTTGTACGCCATTTCGGTGATCGATTCCTCGCCCAGGTCGGCGGCGAGCTGCGCGTAGACGGTGTTGTCGGAGGCGAGCGTCGCCTGCACGAGATTGATCGACTTGTTCAGCGAGGTGCCCTCGAAGGTGTGCACTTCATAGTTCGGTTCCGCCGCCAGCCAGCCCTTGGTCAGGGTCTTGGAGACGTAGTAGGTGCTGTTGGGGTCCACGCCGCGCGAGAGCGCATCGGCTAGATCGATCGCCTTGAAGGTCGAACCCGGCTGGCGGTGGCCTTCGGAGGCGAGGTTGAACTGCGACTGCTCGTAGCTTTCGGACTCCGCCATTGTTTCGATGTCGCCGTTGTGGGGGTCGATCGTGACGATCGCCGACGCCGGGTCCCCGGGCTCGTCGAGCACCTCGGCGATCGCCTTCTGCGCCAGTTCCTGCTTGTGCAGGTCGAGCGTCGTATGGACCTGCAGACCGCCCCGTTCCACGGTTCTGCGCCCGTAGCGCTGGATCAGCTGCTGGCGGACGTATTCGAAGAAGAAGCCTTCTTTTTTTTCTGAGTAAAAGTCGCCGTGCGCGACCTCCAACGGCGCGCGCTTGGCGGCGGCCGCCTGTGTCGGGGTGATGTAGTGCAGTTCGACCATCTTGCCCAGCACCTCGTTGCGCCGCTGGCGAGCAGCGACTGGGTAGAGGAAGGGGTTGTACTCGGAGGGCGCCTGGGGCAGTCCGGCGAGCAGCGCGGCCTGCTCGAGGTCGAGTTGAGAGGCCGGTTTGTCGAAGAAGATCCGCGAGGCGGCCTGCACCCCGATCGCGGTCTGCCCGCCGACTGTCCCGTACGGGACGCTGTTGAGGTAGCTCGTGAGGATCGAGCGCTTGCTGTGGTGTTCGTTGTATTCGAGCGCCAGCTTCGCCTCGGTGATCTTCTGCTTGAACGTGCGCTCGTCGCCGCCGAGGTAGACGTTGCGCATCAGCTGCATCGTGATCGTGGACGCTCCCTGAAGGGCTTCGCCGTGCACGAGATCCTTGACGGCGGCGCGGAAGATCCCGGTGGGGTCGATGCCGTCGTCCTTGTAGAAGCGTTGGTCCTCGATCGCAACCGTGGCGTTGGAGAGGTTGGCGGTGATTTGCGACCAGGGGATCGGGGAGCGCAACTCGTTGGACTGGATGAACCCGAGGCGCGTACCGTCGGCGGCGTACACCTGCGAGGAGGCGCCGTCGACAATCGGTTGGCGCCCGGCGAGGCCAGGCGTGGAGTCGGCCACCGCGATCACGTACGCCACCGCGCCGACGGTGCCGAGGAACAGCGCGCTCGCCAGCACGACCAAGACGACGAAGAAGATGCGGGAAGGCCCCCGGTGGTGGCGGCGGCGCTGGCGTGCGAGTCTGGACATGCGAAGGGAGCGTGAAGGCTGCTTGTGTGAGGGTACCTCCTCGATCTGTGATTTCCTGCCAGTCACGTCCGTTTCCTCCCGCACGTCTGCGGCGCTGAACGAGCGCGGACGCACCGACAATATGAGCAGTGACACCGCCGAGATGGCTGTTGTGGACGGCGCGGGCGAGCTTGCCACCGCGACGCTGGCCGGCGCTCCGAGTATGCCGGCGACCGAGGCCACCAGCTCGCGGGACCCCAAGGCCCCCACAACACCAGGCTGGTATGCCCGATTGCGCGCCGACCAGGCACGGATGGCCGCAGTACGCGACTGCTGGCGGGCGCTGTGGCTATCGCGCCTGATCGTGCTCGTGGCGGGCGTCGGTGCGGTCGTGACGTTCGGCGTGGGGCGGGCGCGCAGCGCCTTCGACCCCACCGGCGTGACGAGCGGCTTCGGCTGGCTGGGCAACCTGCTCGTGGCCCCGGTGGCGCGCTGGGACGCGGTGTGGTACCTGGTGATCGCCCACCACGGCTACCGCCCCGACCTCGCTTCCTTCGGCACCGGCTCGCGAGCGGCCTTCTTCCCGCTCTACCCGCTCGGCGTGCGCGCGCTCTCAGAGCTGGGCGCCCCGCCGATCGCCGCCGGCGTGGCACTATCGCTGGTGGCGCTGGCGGCGGCGTTGTATGGAATCCACCGCCTGAGCACGCTGGAACTTGGCCGCCTTGTCGCCCACAGCGCCCACCGCGACGTGGCGCGGCTGGCGGTGCTCGTGACGGCGCTCGCGCCGATGGCGTTCTTCTTCTCCGCGGTGTACTCGGAGTCGCTGTATCTGGCGCTGTCGGTCGGCCTCTTCTGGTGCGCTCGCCAGGGACGGTGGGGATGGGCGGGCGTGCTGGGGGCACTGGCGAGCGCCACCCGCAGCGCGGGGCTGGTGCTGGTCGTGCCGATGCTGGTGCTCTACCTGTACGGGCCGCGGGAGGACCGCGCCCCGGACTTCCTCTCCCGGCGTCGCGTGCACCCGGCGGGAGCACGGTCCGTGGAGCTCCCCGGCCAACCTGATCCCCCAACGCGCCCCTGGTGGCGGCCCCGGTATCGAATTCGCCGCGACGCGCTATGGATGGTGGCACTGCCGGTGGGAGTGGGCGCGTACATGGCCTACCTGGCGCTGGCCGGCGGCAGCGCGCTGCTGCCGTTCCACGCCCAGGAGGCGTGGAATAGGCACTTCGCTGGCCCGTATGTGGCCGTGTGGGACGGCGCGCGCGCGGCCTTCGACGGGGTACGTCAGCTGCTCTCCTTCCAGCGCACGCACGTTTACTTCAAAGTGGCGGGCGGCGACCCGTTCGTGGACGCGGGCCACAACGTGATGCTGTTTGCGTTCCTGCTCGCGGCGGTACCGATGGTGGTCGGCGTGCTGCGCCGCCTGCCACTGGCCTACGGCGCCTACGTGCTGGCTGCGCTCGCGCTGCCGCTCTCCTACCCGGTGGCGCCCCAGCCGCTGATGTCGCTGCCGCGCTTCGAGGTGGTGCTGTTCCCGCTGGCGATGTGGTTTGGGGCATGGCTGGCGGAACGGCCGCGGGCGCGCCTGCCGGTATTGGTGACGATGGCCCTGCTGATGGCGCTGTTCGTGGGCGAGTTCGCGACCTGGCATTGGGTGGCGTAGCGCGCTCGCCGGTCGAGCTCAGGGCGGACGAATTGGCGATGCGGGGGATTGAATATGAATATGTCATTAGGACCCCAACCCTTCATTTTGTGAAGTGGTAGGGTGCCTTTGGACGACATCGACGCGGTGCTGCTGGATGGGTTGGGCACGCTGGTGGCACTCGAACCGCCGTGGCCGAGGCTGGTGGAGCGACTGCGCGACGCTCACGGCGTGGAGCTCTCGCTCACCGACGCCGAGCGCGCCTTCCGCGCGGAGATTGCCTACTACCGGACCCACCACCACGAGGGACGCAACCCGGATGCGCTCGAGGATCTGCGCCGCCGCTGCGCCGAGGTGCTGCGCGCGCAGCTCCCTCCGCAGGCGGTGGAGGCACTCTCGCTCGAGCAGCTGAGCACGGCGACGCTTGACTCCCTGCGCTTCGGCTCCTACCCCGACGTGCCCGCAGCACTTGCGCGACTGCGCGCCCGCGGCCTGACGCTGGTGGTCGTGAGCAACTGGGATGTATCGCTGCCTGCCGTGCTGCGCAACGTGGGGCTGGAGGAGATGGTTGACGGTGTGGTGACCTCAGCTGAGGTGGGGCACCCAAAGCCGGCCCCCGAGATCTTTACGGCCGCGCTGACGCTCGCGGGGTGCGCCCCCGGCCGCGCGGTGCACGTCGGAGACTCGCTCGACCAGGACATCCACGGGGCGCTCGCCGCCGGGATCCCCGCGGTGCTGCTGCGCCGCGACGATGCCGAGCCCGGGGAGCCACCCCCAACCGTGCCGAGCATCTCCTCGCTGGCGCAGCTGCCACCGCTGCTCGTTGTTTGACGCCGCGCGTTGGCGGGCACCGCACGCTGGCTGGCACCGCACGCTGGCGGGCACCGCACGCTGGCGGGCACCGCACGCTGGTGGGCACCGCACGCTGGTGGGACCGCGTTGGCGGGTAGCGCGTTGGCGGCAAAGACAACCGCGCGGATGCAGGCATCGAGAACAGCGGCGTGGACGACGCACGTTGACCGTAAGCTGGCTGGACCCCGACGACGATGAGTGCACATATGGAGCTCCAGCCAGACATCCCATCCCCCCCGCCGCTCGAGACCGAGCTCCTCCTATTCCCAGTCGAGCCCTATCTTGCTCCCACACCGAGTGAGACTCCCGGCCCTCCCGGCCCGAGGCTGCCGGCGAACACCTGGCCGTGGTGGACAGCACCGGCGGCGCTGTTCGGCGGGCTGCTGCTAGCGGCGGTGGGGGGGCTGGTGGTGGACATCCCGGCGGCGCTGTTCGGGGTCAGCATTACCTCCTCTTCGATCCCCGGGTGGCTGGAGATCCTCGACACCGTGGTGCAGGACGCCGCCTTCGTGCTGGTGGCGGTGCTGCTCGCCAAAGTCGGCGGGCGCACGGTGCGCGCATGGCAGTTCGGGCTGCAGCGCCCCGGCATCGGCTGGCTGAGCCCGCGCCTTGGTTGGCTGTGGGCGCTCGGCATGATGCTCGTGACGCTGTTCACGTTCCTGGTGTTCAGCGCGATCTGGGCGGAGATCCTGAACGTCCACACGAAAGAGAAACTGCTCGAACAGTTGGGCGCAGGCGAAGGGACTGCACTGCTGCTGCTCAGCGCATGGCTGACGTGCGTAGTGGCGCCGATTTGCGAGGAGTTCCTGTTCCGCGGGTTCATCTTCCGGGCGCTGTACAACTGGCGGGGGCTGTGGCCGGCGGCGCTGATCACGGGCCTGGTGTTCGGCGGTGTGCACACCGGATCCGCGCCGGTCGTCGATCTGATCCCGCTGGCATCGCTTGGGTTTGGGCTGTGCCTGCTGTACCGCTACACCGGCTCGCTATACCCGTGCATCGCGACGCACTGTCTCAACAACTGCCTCGCCTTTGGCGCCCTGGAGGGCTGGGGCTGGCAGATCCCGGTGCTGACCGTCGCGGCGCTGGGGATGATCGCGCTGCTCGGGTTGACGCTGCGGTGGGTGGGAGTGATCACCCCATCGCCGGGGATCCTCGCCGGCTGATACCCGCGGGCCTGGCCGTCGCAACACGCTCTTCCGCCGCCGTGGTGATCGCGAGCAGACCCCCTCCCCACCCGCGGTCGTGAGGCCGGACACGTCGTCCCGACCCCCTACGATCGAGGCGGTGATCGCAGCTCCACCACCATCCCCGCCGCCGAGTCCGGTTGCCGGGCAGATGACGCTCGCGACCCGGCACGTCCGCGGCCGCCTGGCGTTTCTGCTCACCGGCGAACGCCTCGTGCTGAGGGGCGTGGTGCGCCCCTTCGAGGCCAACCAAACTGTGACCGTGCGCTTCGCCCGGGATGGACGCAACGTCGCGACGAACACCGTAAGCGTGCTTCCCGGGCCCGGCGGGGTGGGCCGCTTCCGCCTCGGCTACTCGAGCTCTCGGCCCGGCCTGATACAGGTGAGCGCAGCACACGCCGCCACGCCACAGATGGCGGCGTTCAACGCGAGGCCGGTGGAGATGCGCGTGATCGCCCCCGACATGCACGAAGGCACGCGCGGCCCAGGAGTTTGGCTGCTGCAGTCGACGCTGAGCGCACTGCACTACGCGGTGCCGCTGAACGGCGTCTTCGACGAAGCGACCGGCCAAGCGGTGACGGCCTATCGCAAGGTGACCGGACTGGTGCGCGTACCCGACACAGACGCCCAGGTCTTCCACCTGTTGCGGCGTAGGGCAGGCACCTTCCATGTGCGCTACCCGCGGGAAGGCATGCATGTGGAGGCCGATCTCGCCGCACAGGTGCTCGCCGAGATCGAACCGGACGGGCAAGTGCGGCGCATATACACGATGAGCTCCGGTAAGCCCTCGACCCCGACGGTGCTGGGCCGCTTCCAGGTCTACCTCAAGACGCCGGGGGTCAACTCGGAGGGAATGGTGGACTCCAACTACTTCATCCGCGGCTACGCGATCCACGGATACCCCGAAGTGCCCACCTACGCCGCCAGCCACGGCTGCCTGCGTGTGCCGATCCCGGACGCACCGGCAATCTACGCGTGGGTACGGCTCGGGACCCCCGTGGACGTGTACTACTGACTGCCCGTACCACCGGACCGGCTACACCCTGAGGCGCAGGACGCGCGCCAGAAATCCGATGCCAACGCCGTAGATGAGCAGCGCCATCACGGTGCCGACCCCGCGAATGACCCATTGGCTGGTGGAGCCCGCTGTGATCCCGGAGAAGGGCGAGGTGAGCTTGTCGGCGACTTCGTCGATCACTTTGTGCGTTTCGCCCTCCTTCCCGGGAGGCGCGGCCGGCTTGGACGTTGGGCCTCCATTCGTTCCGTTCAGCGCTTCCTGTTGATGGGTGGACGCGTTGCTGGTCTGATCGATGACGAACAGCCCAAACGACACGATCACGATTAAGCAGGCAACCCGCGAGGCGATCCGCAGCATGGCTACACCCACGCCAAGCACGTGACCGGCCTTACCGGCCGCGCGCGCCCGGACGGCGCCGCCCACGGGAGGGTGAACATGTACACGAGCGGGCAAGGCGCAAGAGCATCGAGCTAGATTAGATCCCCTGGTGGACACGGTCGCCGTACCTACGAGCAGCCCCCGAGCGGCACGCGTGCGCCTGCAGGCGGATCTGCGCGCGCATGCGCTGGTGATCGGCGAGGTGACGCTCACCAGCGGCCGCAAGGCGCAGTACTACGTGGACGCCAAGCGCGCGATCCTGCTGCCCGACACGTTCACCGCGATCGGCGCGCTGGTCGCCGATCAGGCCCGCGCGTGGGGGGCGAGCGCCGTCGGCGGCGTTCCCGTGAGCGCGATCCCAGTGGCGTGCGCGGCACTCACGGCCGGTATCCCGAAGGCGTTCATCGTGCGCAAGGAACGCAAGGAGCACGGCCTGCAGCGCTGGATCGAGGGTCCCGAGCTCGCCCCGGGCGAGCGCTGCGTGCTCGTCGAGGATGTCGTCACCACCGGTGGCTCCACGATCGAGGCACTGGAGCGCGTGCGCAGCGAGGGCCTGACGGTGGTGGGTGTTGTGAGCGTGCTCGACCGTCTCGCCGGCGGCGCGCAGGCGATCCAGGCAGCGCTCGGCGAGGGGCAGGGCGAGTACGCGGCGCTCACCACGATCGACGAGATCTACCCCGAGCGGCCCGACCGGTGATGGTGTGGCCGCAGTCGCCGACGACTCCCCGGAGCTTCCCCACCGTTCGGCGCCCCACCGTCGTGCGGCCGCCGGCGATCGCACCCCCCCGCCCGACCCACCGGCCCCTTCCAGGCCGCTGGTCATCAGGGATGCGTGCGACGGCGACGTGCCCGAGCTGCTCGAGATGTTCGTCGAGCTGGCCGAGTACGAGGACCTTATGCACGAGCTGCAGGCGACCGAGAAACAGCTGAGCGAAGCTCTGTTCGGCCCCCACCCGGCGGCGGAGGCGTTGATCGCCGAGCTCGAGGACCCGCACGCGGTGGTCGGCTATGCGCTCTACTTCCCCACCTTCTCCAGCTTCCTCGCCAGTAGTGGTGTGTGGTTGGAGGATCTGTTCGTACGCCCCGCCCACCGCCGCGAGGGCGTCGGCCGAGCGCTGCTGGCCGCGGTAGCGGCCCGCCTGCGTGAGCGCGGCGGCAAGCGCCTTGAATGGGCCGCGCTCGACTGGAACGAACCGGCGCTGCGCTTCTACAGCGGTCTGCGGGCCCAAACGATGCCGGAGTGGATCACCCACCGCCTCACCGGCGAGGACCTCGACCGCCTCGCCGCCCTGCATCCGCCGCGGTAGCCTGCGAGCAGGCCCCGTCGCACCGTACCGAGCCCGGTAGCCTTCCAATGGCCCCTGCGCCGCTCGGGCCTACGCCCTCGTAGTCCAATGGATAAGACAACCGCCTCCTAAGCGGTGGATCCAGGTTCGACTCCTGGCGGGGGCACTGGAGAAAATCCCCTGATACGGGGCAAAGTTGAGTGCTGTACATCGTCACGACGATCCCGTAGACGCGCTGATCTCCTTTACCTGGATGTGCGCATCGACCCACAGCGACCCGCGCACCTTGCTATTGCTAGACCCGTGAGCGGGCCAGCCAGCCAGACATGAGCGACGCACGCGCGGCCGAGAGCGCCGCCTCCGAGCCGTCCCGCGCCCGGCGGCGGCTGATCCTCGCGATCTGCTGCATGAGCCTGCTGATCGTCGGGCTGGACAACACGATCGTGAATGTTGCGCTGCCCTCGATTGGGCGCGAACTGCACACGGGGGTGTCTGGTCTGCAGTGGACCGTGGATGCCTACACGCTGGTGCTCGCCAGCCTGCTGATGCTGTCCGGCTCGATGGCCGATCGCCTCGGTCGGCGGCGAGTCTTTGAGACCGGGCTGGTGCTGTTCACGCTCGGGTCGCTGCTGTGCAGCGCCGCGCCGACCTTGGGGTGGCTGATCGCGTTTCGCATGCTGCAGGCGGTTGGGGGCTCGATGCTCAACCCGGTGGCGATGTCGATCATCCGCAACGTCTTCACCGACCCGCGCGAGCGAGCGCAGGCGATCGGGATGTGGGGGGCCACGGTGGGCTTGAGCCTGGCACTGGGGCCGGTGGTCGGTGGCGCGCTCGTGGAGTCGGCGGGGTGGCGGTCGGTCTTCTGGATCAACATCCCCGTCGGCCTCGCCGCGCTGGTGCTGACGATGCGCTTTGTCCCGGAGTCGCGGGCGCCGCGTCCACGGCGCCTCGATCCGGTCGGCCAAGTGCTGATGATCGCGCTGCTGGCGTCGCTCACCTACGCGATCATCGAGGCGCCCGCGGCCGGCTGGCTCTCTGCGCAGAGCGTAGCTCTGTTTGCCTTCGCGGCCGTGGCCCTAGTCGGCCTGATCGCGTACGAGTCGCGGCGTACCGAGCCGCTGATTGAACTGCGCTTCTTCCGCAGCGTCCCCTTCTCCAGCGCGAGCGCGATCGCCGTCTGCTCGTTCGCGGCGCTCGGCAGCTTCCTGTTCCTCAACACCCTCTACCTGCAGGAGGTTCGCCACCTCTCGCCCTTCACGGCCGGCCTCTACACGCTGCCGATCGCGGCGATGACGCTGATCTTCGCGCCTCTCTCCGGGCGCCTGGTCGGCTGGCGCGGGCCGCGTGCGGGACTGCTCGTCGGCGGGGTCGGGATCGCGCTCGGCGGGGGGCTGCTGACGGGGCTCACTGCGCACACGCCGCTCGACTCGCTGCTACCCGCCTACGTCATCTTCGGGATCGGCTTCGGCATGGTCAACCCGCCGATCACCACAACGGCCGTGCTCGGCATGCCTCCCGCACAGGCCGGCGTGGCCGCCGCCGTCGCCTCGACCTCGCGTCAGGTCGGACAGACCCTGGGGGTGGCGATCGCGGGTGCGATCGCGGCGACCGCGCTCAGCGTGGTCGGACCCGGCTTCGTCGCCTCCAGCCACGCCGCGTGGTGGGTCGTCACGGGCTGCGGGCTCACGGTGCTCGCGCTCGGGCTGCTCTCCACGACCGGCTGGGCGAACGCCACAGCGCGGCGGATCGCCGCGGAGTCTGCCGCGCTCGAATATGCCGAGGCGCCCGACGCCGAGCTGGTCGGGGCCTGAGCCTGAGCCTGCACGCGCCCCGCCTGGTCGCGCGACGCCCCTACGCACCGCCTACTGGATACGCCCGCGTGCGACTCATCGGTCCGCGGGTGGCCGACGGGGCTGTTGAAGATGTTTTGGTGGGCCGCCGGCCAATTGTCTACGCCTCCTCCCCGTCAGCCATCGCCGCGGTGATCGCCTGACAGGAGTGGAGCGCCAGCGCGATGCTGGTGAGTGTCGGGTTGCATGCGGTGGCGGTGGGGATCACGTTGTTGCCGCCGACGTACAGGTTCTCCATCCGCCACACCTTCGAGCGCACGTCGCACACCCCATCCCGCCGACGTTGAACGACGCCCACGCGGCGGGCACGTTGTCCCATTCCCGCTGTTCGGGGTTGATCCCGTTCATCCGGTAGGCGACCGGGGGTGTGTGGGGGTCGCGGCGGTGATGAACCTGCTGTCGATCGCCGCCGCCTACGGCGTACTCACCGCGACCTTCCAGTACGGGTGGCTGAGCGGCGTGATCGGCCTCGAAGGGCCGATGCCGGTCGTCTCCTACGTGCCGCTGTTCATGTTCGCCTAATGGGGCAATGCCATACGTAGGCTCTACGCCGCCGCCGTGGCGCGCTGCCGGGCACGCGCGTACAGCGTCTCCGGAGCGATGTCGGCATCGTTGGGCCAGACGATCGTGCCGGCCTCCGGATCCGCGCGCAGCCGCGCGAAGTAGGCCGGGTCGCGCAACGGCTCGAACACGCCGCCGTAGTCGAGCAGGTAGGAGAGGTCCACGTCGGCCGTGGTGCCGTCCTCGAACTGGACATGGACGCCATACCCCTCCAGCGGCCGGGCCTCGGTGAGCAGGGGGGTGCTGCGCATGACCGCCATGGTAGAGCGTTCAGTGCAGCGGCTCAATCGGGACGAGCGGCTGGTGCCGGCGAGCGCGGACCCAGTTCTCGCGCAGCTCGGGCTGATGCGCTTTTGCCCACTCGTTCACCAGTCGGCATTCTCGGGGCGCCAGGCGCCCCGCGAGGATTGCGCGGTCCTCGATATCGACCGTGGCCTCGTGGCCGGCGCAGATTGCGTGAAAGTGTGGACGTCCGGTGTGGTGCGGCTCGTCGTGGTACATCCAGATCGCGATCCCGTAGAACGCGCTGACCCGTGACATCAGCCGTCCCACCTGAATCCGCGGGGCGGGCGGGAGGCTTGGGGGTGGGTGACTGGGGTGTGCGGTTGCGTCCGTAACACTCTCGCTCCTTCCTCTGACGGGCAGCGCCGATCGCCGGGCGGCTGCCTGGTGGCAGTCGTGCAAACAGCGCTGCCTATGTCGTTCGCACATAGCTGCGTGCAGAAGCGGCAGCATATCCAAAAACGCTGCTACTTGTCCGACGGACACCTAGCTGTGACAAAAAGGGCACAAACGGCACATAACAGGTTGTAGACAACTGCCTTCCACACTCTAGGTTGCTGTGGATGGCGACCTACACAGAGGAGCGTGTTGCGATTCTGCGCGACTTCGGCATGAAGGTTGCAAGGCTGCGCGCCGAACACGGTTCGCAGGAAGCGTTTGCTCACACGGACAAGGTGCGTTTGCACCGCAACGCGATCGGGATCATGGAGCGCGGCGAATGCGAGCCGGGCCTGCTCACGCTGTTGATCCTCGCCAACGCGTTCGAGGACGACGCGTTCTGGGAGCTCCTCAGAAGCCTCGCGGTGCCTCAGCAGCGCCGGCCGCGACGGCTCCCACGGGCGTCTGTCACCCCTCAAGCAACAGCGTGACCGGCCCGTCGTTGACCAGCTCCACAACCATGTGCGCGCCGAATACCCCCCGCTGCGCGCCGGCCACGTCGCAGAAGCGCTCATACAGCGGTTTGGCGTGCGCCGGAGCGGCGGCCGCGGCGAAGCTCGGGCGATTGCCTCGCGCGGCGTCGCCGTACAGCGTGAACTGGCTGACGCACAGGATCTCCCGCTCGCCGAGCGGCTCGTTCATGCGGCCCTCCCCGTCGGCGAAGATGCGCAGCGCGCGGACCTTCGCCGCCAGCCGCTCGGCGATGGCTGGCTGGTCGTCGTGGGCGACTCCCAGCAGCACCAACAGCCCAGGGCCGATCCGCGCCACCTCGCGGCCCTCCACGCTCACCGCGGCGCGGGTGACTCTCTGGACGAGTGCTCGCATCGAGCGTCAGGGTAACGGCGCCCCTTGCCCGCGAATGGGTTCTGCCCCGTTTTTCGAATGCAGCGACAGCTGCCGACCCGACACGCAGCCGAGCATCCGCCGGCTCGACACCCCACCCGAACGCCCACCCGCGACTGCGGCGCGTGGCTCCCGCGCACGACTCTCACTCAGCTGGTGGACACCGCCAGCGAGTCCTCGCCGATGTGGCCCACCAGCCAGGGCGTCAACTCCTCCGCCGGCGCGGGACGTGAGATCAGGTAGCCCTGGCCGGCGTCGCAGCCCATCTCCGCCAGGCGCTCGCACACCTCGGCGGTCTCGATCCCCTCGGCTACGACATGCAGGCCGAGGTGGCGGGCGAGGTCGATCGTGGTGCGCACGATCGCCTCCTCGCGGGTGCTCTCGCACATCGGGGTCACGAACGAGCGGTCGATCTTCAACTCTCCCACCGGCAGTTTCGCCAGGTAGGCGATCGAGGCGTTGCCACTGCCGAAATCGTCGATCGACACACCCACGCCCAGCGCGCGCAGCGCCTCCAGCACCCCCACCGCCGTGGCGGGGTCGGCCATCGCCGCGCTCTCGGTCACCTCCACCGTGAGTGCCGCCGCCGGGACCCCGTGGCGCTCGAGCGCCGAGGCGATCTGCTCGGGCAGCTCGGGGTCGTGGAGGTTGCGCGCAGAGAGGTTCACCGACATCCCCAGCTGCAACCCCGCGTGCCGCCAGCTCGTGGACTGGCGCAGCGCGAGGTCGATCACGTGCAGCGTCAGCGGGCCCACCAGCGCGGTCTGCTCGATCAGCGAGATGAACTGCAGCGGCGGGATCATGCCCTGTCGCGGGTGGCGCCAGCGCAGCAGCGCCTCCACACCGGTGACGCGCCCCGTGCGCAGCGCGATTTGGGGTTGGTAGAAGAGCGTGAACTCGCCCCGCTCCAGTGCCGGGCGCACCTCGCCCAGCAGCGCCAGCCGCTCCGCACCGGAGTGGTCGCGCTCGGGCGAGTACACCTCCACACGCCCGCGACGCACGCGCGCGCGATCGAGCGCCACGTCGGCGCGCTGCAGCAGCTCGTCGGCCGCTTTGGCGTGGTCGGGCGCCAGCGCGATGCCGATGCTCGCCTCGACGTTCAGCGCCACCCCGTCGACGGTCACCGGGGCCTGCAGCGCCGCCTGCGCCGCCGCCGCGATCGCGAGCGCCTGATCCTCCCCCTGGACCCGGGGGGTGAGGATCGCGTACTCGTCGCTGCCCAGCCGCGCCAGCAGCGCGTCGGGGTGAAGCTCCGCCCGCAGGCGCGCCGCCACCTCGCGCAGCACGGCGTCGCCGGCGCCGTGGCCGAGCGTGTCGTTGATCTGCTTGAACGCGTCGAGGTCGAGCAGTATCACCGCGAGCTTCCCCGCGCTCGCCCCGGCGGCGACCGAAACCGGGGGACGCTCGCCTGCGGCGCTGGCCGATTCGGGGATGCTGGCCGAAACGGGGATGCTCGCCAAAAGCGAGCGTCCCCCGGCTTCGGTCGCCTGCGCGACGCGCTCGCGAAACAGCGTGCGGTTGGGCAGCCCGGTGAGCGGGTCGTAACGCGCGAGGCGATCGTTCTCCCGCGCCTGGCGGCGCAGCCGCGTGGAGGCGCTCGCCACGATCCGGAAGAGGATCGCCCACAGCAGCGCCAAGCCGAAGAACACGACCAGCGCGATCGTGCGCTCGTCGTGGCCGACGGTGGCGGCGATCGGCCCGTAGCTCAGGTAGATCTCGAACGCGCCGGCGGGAGGCCCGGAGTGGGAGAAGCGCAGCGGTACGTACACCTCCACCAGCCGCCCCAACCCGACCTCGCTGGCGGTCTCGGTGTGGGGGGCAGGTGTAACCAGATCGCCCGGATCGGGATGCCCGGCGAGGGCGTCATGCAGGTCATCGTCGTCGGCGCCGAGGCGGTGCCCGATCAGGGCGTGGTCGTCGGAGTACACGATCCGGCCCGCCGCGCTCCAGATCTTGATCCGCGCGAGATCGCTCACCGAGCGCGTGCGCAGCTGCTCGTCCAGCCTGTGGACGCTCTGCGCGCTGAGCCCTTCGTGCAGGTCGCGTGGAGTCAGCCAGGGTTGGACCCCCAGCCGAGCGACCAGCTGCGCGGACTGGTCGGCGTCGGCAAGAGTGCGCTGCACGATCTGCGCCTGCAGCACCCGCGCGAGGACGAATCCCAGCGCGACGATCGGAATCAAGCTCAGCAACGCGACCTGGGTGGTCAGGCTGAGACGCGCGCGCCTTGCTCGCATGCGCGAGTAGTCGGCATTCCACCATCAACCTGAAGCGGCGGCGCTCCTCGCCCACGAATTGGTCCAGCCGGTGGGGCGTGCCACCCCGGGGCGTTCACTCGCTCTCGCGCCCCCCCTCCAAATCCTCCCCCTCATCCCCCTCGTACAGCGACTCGCCCGCAAGCTGCTTGCCCTTGTGGCTCCACAACTTGACCTCCAGCAGGTAGTGGCGGAAGTCGTCGGGAGCGATCAGCGTGAAGCGGTTGTCGGCCAGCTCGCACTGGTCCACCGCGAGGTCGGCCAGCTCCGCCGTGACGATCGCGCCCCCCGCCACCAGCGGGCGGCCCCACACGAGCGTCATCGCCGCCACGTCGCCGCCCGGCCCGCGCCAGCGGCCGATCACCTCGTCGCACAGGTCGAGGCTCCACTGCGGGTTGGCGGCGGCGGTTTGGTCGGTGAAGTCCACCTGCGCGGTGAAGTCGCTCGGCTCGCCGCCCTCCTCCCCCGCGGGCACGTAGCGCACGTACCCGTACAGCTCATACCCGCCGGTGGTGGTCGCGGTCGCCGGCACGTACGTGCGCCCATGCCAACTGCGGTCGGGGTACCACACGATCTCCCCCGGCTCGCCGAGATCCTCGGGCGCATCGGTCAGGTCCCGCGAGGCCTCCAGCAGCTCCCGCTGCAGCCGCTCGGCCCAGCGGCCGTACGGCAGCGCCTCCTGGGGAGGCTCCGCCGCGAAGCGGGGTACGAATCGCTCAACCGGTGGCATCCGCCGCCAGACTACCGTGGACGCGGCGCGCTGCGGCGTCCTCGCTCGCTCGTGTGCTGGCCGATCAGTCGATCCCGTCGATCGACGATCGGCACACTTCCCTCACTGCGTCCTTGCATCGCTTGGTCCACGGCAGCCTGGAAGCGTATTGAGGCCCTCACGCCTCGCGCAGGTGCGCGGCCGCGTCCTCGGGTGCCACGATGTTGAGGTTGACCCCGGTGGAGAGCTCCAGGCCCGCGAGGTGAGTGAGGCGGGGGAACACGTCGATGCGCCAGCAGAAGCGCTCGGCCCCGCGCGGCGCCGTGCGCACCCACAGGTTCAGCGGCGGGCTCGCCCCCAGGTGGCGCGCGAGGCGGCGCAGCCCATCGTGCAGCAGCGCCGCCCCACTCGCGCCCGCCTGCTCGAAGCGCGCGCGGGGGCGGCGCGGCGCGAGCATCAGGTGGTAGGGCACCCGCGAGGCGTATGGGGCCATCAACACAGCCTCCTCGTCGATCGCCACCACCCGCTCGCCGCGGCGCACCTCCTCGGCCACGAGATCCTCCAGCAGGTCGCTGCCCATCATGCGCGTCGCATACGCCCCCGCACGCTCGCGCTCGCGAGCCACGTCGGCCGGCACGAAGTCCAGCGCGTACAGCTGCGCGTGCGTGTGCGGCAGCGACGCCCCCGCCTCGCGGCGCTCATTGACGATCAGTTGCACGCAGGCGCACTCGGCGTGGACGCGCATCCGCTCGCGCCACACCTCCACGGCGGCCGCCACCTGCTCGGCGGGCAGCTCCGCCAGCGAGTACACCGACTGCGGCGCATTGACGATCACCTCGTGGGCCCCCGTGGCGGGCATCGCGGTGAAGAGGTCGGGGCGAGGGTCCCGCGCTCCGGGCTGCGTCGCCGAGACGGCCGCGGGGGCCGATGCGGCGGGTGAGCCGCCGGGTATTGGATGGGTTGGGATGGGGGGAGGGGTGTGGAGGCTCGCTGCGGGGGAATCGCGTTGTGGCACCTCCGGAGTGAGTGCGGGGAACAGGTTGGGCACCACGCGCACCGTCCACCCGGGGCCGTTGGGAGTCCCGCCCGCCCGCCCGTCGCCCGGGCGCACCGCGTACAGCTCTGGGGGCGTGCGGTCCTCGTGACCCTCCGCAAACGGGTCGCTCTCGAAGTCGATCGGGTCGGGGGGCACACAGCGCGGCTCGCCGCCCGGCCGCCGCGAGCGCTCGCCAGCCACGATCGTCTTGTGTCCGGTGAGCGGGTCCACGCGGATCTCAGGCACTGTTTGCCCCTCCCCCAAATTTTTTCGTTGCGGTCGACGGCTGCAAATCTGCGCCCGCCGGCGTCCTCCTCGCCGCAATAGCACCACTATTGCGGCTCCCTGCGTCCTGGGCGGGCTTGATTTTCGCTCGCCAGCCCATCAACGAATTGCCAGGACGAACCATCGCCTCACCCCACCATCGCGTAGCGATAGACGTCGGGCAACACCGCCAGCGGTGCCGGCGATCCCACCAGGCGCGCCTGCATCTGCGCGGGGGTCGGCCCCCTCGCCGGCGGCGTCGGCGCGGTGGCCGGGCTACCCGCGAGCTGCACAAGGCCGACGACCAGCACGGCCGCGAGCACGAGGCCGCCGGCGAGTGCGATCGCACGCTTGGGAGACACCGCGCTGAGGATGCCAGATCGACGCGGGGCCGCGTTCCGCTCGCGCGCCCATCCACTGCGTGGGCCACCGGCCTCGTGGCGGTCGGATAGTGCGCGTGACGCGGCCCCTTCAATCCAGCCGCGGAGTGCTGTATCTTGGATGTACTCGGAGCCAAGTTGCTCCGGGTATCCGGGGGTCTGCCGGCGGGGCCGGCGCTCCGAGCCACGCCGAGTGCTCATTCTGCGGCGGCTCCATCTCGAAGTCCATTGCCTCTATGGCCGAGTCCACACCAGTGGCCCTTGCGGTCGCGTCCATCCCAAGCTCCGCCGACATCGCGCGTGCGGAGGAGTTCGTGCGCGAGCGCTTCCTGCACGAGGGGGAGGACGCCGCCGTGGCGCTCGCACGGGTGGGCGGGCTCGCAACCCCGCGCCGGCGGGCGCTCGACGCGGCGCTGGTGGAGCTCGAGGGGGAGCGCGTCCGCTACCCCTCGACCGCGTGGCGGCGGGAGTTCTCACTGCTGCTGGGCCTTGAAAGAGTGCTCTCCGACCAAGAGCCGCGGCTGCACGACGGCACCGTGCTCTCCGCCCACCAGGTGGATGCGCTCTCGGGCACCCTCACCGCGCTGCTGGCGGAGGCCGAACGCTCGGGCGCCAACGGCAACGGCCGCGCCGCGGCTGCCGCCTCTCCGGAGCTGCTGGCCTCGGCGGCGATCCTCGGCAACGGGAAGGTTTCCGCCGACAGTGCTCCCCCCCACTCGGCGCGATCGGTGGCAAGGCCGGAGCGGGTGGGAGAGAAAGAGAACGGGCGGATCGAGCCCGAGGATGGAGTCGGGGTCGCGGACGTAGATGAGGACGAGGAGGAAGGCGCAGTCGCGGACGCGGACGACGAGGACGCGGAGGACGATGACACGGACGACGAGGGCATCGCGGCCGCGGAGGAGGATGAGGAGCAGGAGGAAGAGGAGGAGCTCGGCGACCTCGAGGACGAGCTGGAGCCACTCCCCGAGAGCAACGCCGAGGAGGCCGAGGAGAGCGACGAGGAGCCGCTCGACTGGGTGGACGAAGGCGAGGAGGACGTGCTCCCCGACCAGCCCGAGGACCCCAACGCCGCCAAGCGCTTCTGGTTCGAGCACGCCACCGGCGCCGGCAAGACGGTGGCGGCGCTGGGCTTCGTCGAGGCCTCGCAGACCGGCGGCATCCTGATCCTCACCCACCGGCGCAACCTCGTCGACCAGTTCCTCGGCGAGCTGCGCGACCGCGGCTACTCGCGGCGCATCTCCCGCCCGCTGTACATGGGCGAGGACTCCACGCAGGGCCCCGTGTCGGTCGAGACCTACCAGTGGTTCGTGCGCAACGCCGGGAAGATCTCGAGCGCCTACACGATCGTGATCTGCGACGAGGCGCACACCGCGCTGGGGGAGAAGACCAGCGGCGCGATCCGCGCGTGGACCGGCCCGATCTTCATCGGCATGACCGCCACCGGGGCGCTGATCGCGCGCCACGTCACCGACCTGTTCCCCACGCAGACCTCGCGCTTCGACCTCGCCCAGGCGGCTCGCCGGGGGGTGATCTCGCCGCTGCGCTGCGTGCGCATCCCGCCCGGTGTGGGCGTGCGCACGATCGCCAAGGTTCCGCTGCGCCGCGGGGAGGTGGACATCGAGTTCGACCAGGACGAGCTCGCGCAGCTGCTCGACCAGCAGCCCTTCAACATGGCGATGGCCAACCTCTACAAGACTCGCTTCAACGGGGTGCCGGGAGTCGTGTATGCGGCGGGCGTGCGCCACGCCTACAACCTCGCCGAGGCGTTCCGCGCCGAAGGGATCAAGGCGCAGGGGGTCTCGGGCGAGACCCCCAAGCGCGAGCTGGCGAGCATCCTCGCGCGCTACGAGCGGGGCGAGATCGACGTGCTGATCAACGCACAGCTGCTGGCGGAGGGTTGGAACAGCCCGCGCGCGACGGTGTGCGTGCACCTCGCGCCGACGGCCTCCAAGCGCATCTACCAGCAGCGCGTGGGGCGCGTGACGCGCCGCAACCCCGGCAAGGAGGCGGGGCTGGTGGTGGACTTCGTGCACCCCGCCACCAAGCACGACGACCCGGTGGTGACGCTGCACTCGCTGCTCGACCGCGACGTCTACCGCGGCGGCGCGATCGTCGTCGGCCCGGTGCGCCGCGGGCGCGGACGGCGTATGCGCGTCGAGCGCCGCGTGCTGCCGGTGTGCGCGGAGGAGGAGCGGCGTTTCGCTGTGTTCGAGCGTGAGCTGTGGCGGATCGCCGTGGAGAACCTCGACTACGGCGAGCAGCACGTGTGGGCCGCGCTCGCCGGCGCGCGCGTCTCCGCCACCGGCTGGCGCCGTGCGCGGGCGATGCTGCACTTCGACCGCGCCGGCGAGCTCAAGAGCCGCTTTTTGATCACCGCCGTGCAACGCAACCCCAGCCCGCAACTGCGGCTGCGTGCGCTGGCCGACATCGCCGCGGGCCGCGACCCCGACGCGTTCGACACCGCGATCGACGTGATCGGCACGTGGTCGCGCGAGGAGCGCCGCGAGGCCTCGAAGATCATGCTGCGCTCCCTGGTGGAGCGGCGTATCGGCCGCCGCGACCAGGCCAGCGCGTGGATCTGGCGGTTGGCGGAGTACACGCGCGAGCTGCACGAGGAGTACGCGGTGCAGCGGTGGCCGGAGACCAAGCGCCTGCTGGGGCTGCTCGTCAACTCCTCCGGCGGCGCCCACGCGCGCAACGCTCGGCGGTTGATCCACGCCTCGCGCAAGCAAGACCGCCGCCTCGCCGCCGCGCTGCTGGCGGCCGCCCTGGCGCACACCCCCGAGGCCGAAGAGGCGCTGCGCGGCGCGCGCACGCGGATGGCGCGCAAGCCTCCGGCGCTGGCGCGCGAGCTGCTGCGCAACTTCCCCAAGCGCCGCGCGCGCAACAACAAGCGCAAGCGCAAAGGCCCCAAGAGCGCGGGTGCGTCCGCCGCCCGGCCAAATCCCGGGACGGCCGGGGTTCCGATCCCCGTGGCCAGCGAGGCCGAGAGCATCGCGCAGGCCGTCAGCGTCGCGGAGGGCGTCGGGAAGTCGGTGGGTGCCACCGAGCCGGTGGTCGCGGCGGTGGATGGCGCCACGCCGCCCGCCGACGCCCCTGAGCCAGCGCGCGCACGACCCAAAAAAGCTCGGGCACGCACCACCAAAAAGCCGGAGGAGTCATCCAAGGAGGCCGTGGAGTCGGCCGCGGCGCGCGTGAAGGCCGCCAGCGCCGCCCTCGCGGGGAACGAGAAGAAGAAACCGACCCGCGCCAAACCGGCGGCGAGCAAACGCGCCAAAGTGGTCAAACCGAAGACCCCCGCGGGCAAGGCCTCCGAGGGGTGAGCCGCCGATTCCGAGGGCCTCCAACCTCGTCGGTCGGTAGCTCAGTGCAGTGCTCTAACCGGAGTGGTGCTCGTCATCGAGCGCATGCCGCCGCGCGCGGCGTGGGCGACTCCCACGCTTGCATCCGCGTCCAGCACCGCCCGCATGTCCAGCTCGACCGTCTCCTCGCTGAGATACGCGTTATCCGAGATCCGACCACCCGCCCGAGGCTCCGGCCGCCGGTCTTCGGCGGTCATGTTGCCGTCAAGCATCGAGGGCCCTGCGGCAAAAAGCGCACCGTCGCCCGCGCCATCCGCGGGCAGCATGCCTTCCGCTCGGACCGCCGCGGGGCCCAGAGCCTCATGTTCTTTGCTCGCCACCTCGCTGGGGTCGGCGCCGTGCCGGCGCCGAAGCTCGAGGTGCTCGCGTATGGCATCGTCCAGCAATCCCATTGCGGCGACGTACTCTAGCGGTCCGCCCGGCGCATTTTTTCGCGACGCCCTACACTTGCCCCACGGCCACCCGCCGCGCGGGCCGTGTGCGGGGCTATAGCTCAGTTGGGAGAGCGCCTGGATCGCACCCAGGAGGTCGGGGGTTCGAGTCCCCCTAGCTCCATTTCTAAAGATCCCTGCATATCGGCCGGTTTTGGCGGCGCGGGATCGGTGGGCATCGCGATGTATCGGCGGTGATTTCGGGCACTAGTGCCTGAGATCGTGGGGATTGTGCCCGATCACGGTGGATTACCGGCGATCGGGGCTCGATTCGGCGCGCGAGTGGAGCTATGGTCGCGACGTCCGAAGAACATAAGTGGCCCCGGCGACGTTGGCACGCCCCGGGGCCCGGCACCGAGGAGTAAGCCTCGATGCGCCTCTGATTGTCTCGCAGCGTCGCGCTGTGCGCGTGGCGGGTGATGGCGTGCGGCTGATCGCGGCCTGCTGCTCGGTGTTGCCCGAGCGAAGGAGCAGGTGCGATGCCGAACAGAGGCGACAAGCAGGAGCGCGGAAGCGCTGGGGTCGGCAGGACGCCGGCCAGGGCGCGCGCTGAGGACTCGAAGACGGGTGGCGAGCTGCGGCGGTTTGAGCCAGTCTCGGATGAGCTGGTGCTGGCCGCGATTTACCGCGCTGAGCGCCATCGTGCCGGAGAGCGGGAGGAGATCCCGTTCTGGATGGTGGTCACGCACTTGGGGTTCGTCCGTAATAGCTGGACGAGCCGCCGGTTGCGCCCGCAGCTGAAGGGGTTGATCACGCACGGACTGGTGAGCAATGCTCGTCGTAAGGGCATTGACGTGTGGGGGCTGACCGACGCGGGCCGCGAACGGCTGAATGTCGCTCGCAAGGCAGGCGAGGTCGAGGAGCTGCCAGAGGCTCCGCAGCACCGCGAGTGGCGCCGGACGCGTGGGGTCGCGGCCGAGCGGATCGGCAGGTTCCGTGAGTGCGCGAAGCGTGGCACGGAGGAGGCCGTGGTACTGCTCGGGTCGTCTCGGCGGGTGCGCTCGGACGCGTGGCTGGAGCTCGCGGACAGTCTTGGGCAGGTGTACCGGCAGCTCGGGCGGGCGACCTACTGCCTGTATGAGTGGGAGGAGCCCGACGACGAGACCGCGGACATCGAGGACTACAAGGATCCTGGGGACGAGCAGCTCGACGTGGCGGGCCTTGCACGGCTGTACAGGCTGCGCGGCAGCCGACGCAACGTCGCCGGCCTGTGGGTCAACGAGGATGAGGAGGAGGCTGCATCGGCCCTTGCGGCGTTGATCATCACGGTGCCTGCCGAGATGGCCAGCGAACTGCGTGACGGTCTACACACGGTCCTCGGTGATGCTGCGGAAGGCGTCTCGCAGACCACCGAACAGTTCGAGCGCGAGGACCACCCCGAGTGCTACGCAGAGCAGCGTGAGCGCTTCGAGCGTACCTGGGCGCTACTCGACCTGATCGGCTGGCACGAACCCAAACAGCCGGCCACTGTCCGGATCAACCTGCGTGAGCACCATCGGGCGATGACCGAGGCGCTCGACGTCCGGCTGCTCGTCGCCGCAGACGACCTCGAGGAAGCCAACGCGGTCGACGCCGAACGCGCCGAGCAGGGTGAACCACCGAAGCGCGAGGCGACAACCACGCAGGTGCTCGCGCTTCGCGAGTTCGCCGCGTCCATCGAAGACCTCGTGGGTCACATGGAGACACCAGAGGTAGGAAACGGCTATGAGTGACGCTGATCTCCCTGTGCGCGAGCCAGCAAGCAGCGGGCTCGCGCAAGCGATTCTCGTCATCGAGACCGACGCGGACCTGGGGGGCGCGCTGGTAGAGCAGCTCGTCGCGGATAACCATCCGGCGGAGCTTGCGCTGACTGCCGGTCACGCCCGGGCGGTGGCCGGCATGCGCCCACCAAAACTCGTCGTGCTCGGGGAGCTGGACTCTCCGCATGGCGCGCTGGAGCTGCTCAAGAAAATCCGCGGACGCGACACCCAAGCTTCCCGAGAGTCTCCCTGGCAGGAGGACATCCCGTTGATCGTAGTCAGCTCCCGCACCCAGGAGCCCGACCTACTGCGAGCGTTCGACGCAGGCGCCGATGACTTCATCGCCCGCCCCGCCAGATACCTGGAGCTGCGAGCACGCCTGCGCGCCCTGCTGCGCCGCGCCGACAGAACCCACAACGCAGGACCGCTGCAGATCGGCCCGCTCGCGATCGACACAAACAGGTACACCGCCAGCCTCCACGGCGATCATCTGCAGCTGCGTCGCCTTGAGTACGAACTGCTGCTGCACCTCGCAGGCGACCCACGAAGGGTGTTCCCCAAGCAGGAGCTCCTTCAGGCGGTGTGGGGGTACCAGACTGCCGTCTCCACACGCACGCTCGACAGCCACGCCAGCCGCCTACGCCGCAAGCTCGCCGCCAGCGGCGAACGCTGGATCGTCAACGTGCGCGGAATCGGCTACCGGCTGAGCTGAAACCACACCCCTCTCACGCATGGCACTCCTAACCCATAACAAAAGTAAGGATAAACCTCAATGATGGAGACCACCAAACCATCGGCCGAGCAGACCGTGATGAACGTCCTGTCAGGTCACCCCAACATGACCGCAGTGGAGATCGCCACGGCGGGAGAGCTGGGCCGCTCAACGGTCAGCAAAACACTCGCAAAGCTGGAGAGCGCCGGCAAGGTGAGACGCACCGAGGGCCAGCGCGACGGCTCCCGTCGGCTACCGGACCACTGGAGGCTCGCCCGCAGCCGAACCCGCAAGGCGCGCCAGCCCGCCGGTGATCGGCTGAGGCCAGGTCAGCTCGATGGGCTCGTGCTCGACTACATGCGCAAGCAGGCGAAAGACGAGCCGCTTGCGCCGACGGCCGTCGCGAAGGGCCTCGGCCGCTCCTCCGGTGCCGTGGGGAATTGTTTGAAGCGGCTGGCCAGCGCCCGCAAGGTGCATCAAACTAGCAAGAAACCCCGCCGATACAGGGCCAGCGAGGGAGAACGCGTCTCGCGGTCCCGCCAGCGCCGAACCTCCCGGCCATGAGCCCGTCAGAGAAACGGAAGATCGCAGACGACGCCTACAAGACCGAGCGCGCGCAGCTGCTGATGGCATTCGCAGAAAAACTGCGAGCCAAGCGCGAGCGACGCAACCTCTCGCAGGAAACCCTTGCGAAGATCGCCAATATCCACAGAACTCATCTCAGCGCGCTCGAGCGTGGTCGGCGCGAACCACACCTGGCGATGCTGCTAGTCCTCGCGGACGCATTGAGGGTCCCGCCAGGGACCCTGCTCGAGGACCTGTGCGTGCCAAAGGAGCGCAAAGCCCCAACCCATTCCAAGGGCTGGCGAGCCTGACTCTGCGGACCTCGTCTTACTCTCGGTGCGGCGGGGGTCCGCTCGACGGCAGTCGGCAGAGGGCGCTTACGCCCGCTTAGGATGCCGACAAGGCGGTTCTCGCTAGCTGGAGAGCTTTGGCGATCTCGGTGGCGAGTATGTGCAGGCTGTCAAGCTCCTCGGCTTCTCTCAGAGCCCAATGGCGCACCACCATCAAGCCGGGGCGCGGAGTTGCGGTTTGTCGGTTCGTGGCTGTGAAGTGCCGGTTGAACTCAGGCCGATCGTCAGGCGCGGCGAGGCCTTCCTGGGTGAGCCAAGCCCAGTACGCATCCCAGTCCTCGCGCTTCACGGAGATGGTCCCGTCAATCTTGGCTTGCCAGAGGGCGATGTAGCGCTCGGCGTCGATCGTCGTGGTCGTCCAGGCGTAGCCTCCCTCCATGTGCCCGAAATGGAAGTTGGGCATGACCTGCCACTCGGGCGCCTCCGCCAGGGCTTGAAGCGCTGCGACAGCCGCCGGGCGCGTGTAGAAGGCGCGGGCCTGCGAGAGAGTGTCTGCCGGATACACCGACAGCTCGATGCCATCCTTGACGTGGAAGAGATAGGCACGCGAGGCGGTGCCGGGCAGCTCGGGAAGGTCAAGCGTCGGACCCCACTTGTCGATCCGGGCGTCACGGCCGGAGGCCTCGGCGAGCAGCGCTCGCAGCCGGCGCTCCGTGCGGAAGGCGTTGCCTCGTGCCAGCTCAAGCGTGCGGTAAGGCCCAAGCTCGGCGAAGTGGTCCTCGACGTAGGCGAGGAAGTCCTCAAGCACAGTGCGCTCGGCGCCGCCCACCAATCCGCGCTCCACAATGCCGGTGATGTCACCGATGACCTCGGGCCAGGTCACGACCTGCCGCGCTTGGCCTGGGGCGATCACGACCCCTGCGCCCGCAATGTTCAACTCCCGAGCTTGGGCATCGCTTGCCTCGGCGACCTTGTTCTCCACGACCATGACCAGGGCGTCGCCGTACTCGATCACAGCGTCGAGCACCTGATGGCGGTCTGACTCCTTGACGATCACGTCACCGCCGAGCGGCTGATTGGGCGCCAGGAAGACCGAGATGAGCGGCACTTCGTCCTCGGCGTTGCTCTCGGCCCGCACGATCTTCGTCCTCCTCTGTGCCAGCGAAGCTCGCTCGGATCAACGGGATAGGGACGGCGCGTCCAGGAAGCGGGCGGGAAGGCATTCCCCGGGGTCCGCAAAGGCCTCACGGAGCTGCACGCCGACCTCATCGTGCTCCGGGGGAAGAGTCGGGCCGGCGGCACTCCACCCGGGAAATCAGATGTCCTTGCCCAACGGGCCCCTCGAGGGCGCTGGACGTTCATGGCACAGCACGGGGCCGTGCCCATCGAGCGCGGCCTCCGTGACTGGCTCCGCGCCGCCGTCCCTCTTCCAGACGGCGGCAGTCACTTCTCGATCATTCGAGCAGAGCGCCTACCGGCGCAAACAGCATCTGATCGAGGTATTCCTGATCTCGCAGCACACCGCCCAGCACGTACGCTTTGCCGCGCAGTATCACGCCGGTTTGACCCCACTGTCCCTGCGGCAGGAAGCTACTTTCGGGTGCCACTTTCCACGGCGCGTTGCCCAAGCGGCCGTACGCGGTCGTGGACTCGACCTCCGTGAGGTAGTTACCTTCGCCAGCGTCACCGCCGATCTCGATGAACTTGGCCGGCGCAGGCACGTTCTGTCCTGAGTCGGCGGCTTCGATTGTGGCGGCCGTGACGAAAGATGGCACGACCAGCATCTCGGCGCCAAAGCGGACGTCGTGCATCGAGTTGGCACTCAGCCTCCACGGCTTGAGCGAGCCGTTGGAGTTGAGGCAGCTGTACTGCACTTCGCCCAGCACTTCGGTGAACGCTTCCCCGAAGCCGCCGACCACATAGAGGCAATGGCCGACCATCGCGGTCGTCATCGACGAGCGCGGTTTTTCGAATTCGCTCGGGCTCACCGTCCATGCCCCGAGGGAACCGTCCGGATGGATTTCCGCGTACTCGGCATTCGCGAAATGGATCGTTTCACCGTTTGGCTTGCTGCCCGCTCCGCCGATCGCGTAGATGTACGGCCGCCCTTCGATGACCGCGATGTTGGCACTCAGCGCCGCCCGCGGGATGTTGAGCGAGCTGGTCGTGTGCCAGCCCGACGGCGTGATGTTGCCGTCTGCTCCGACTTCGGCGTATTCGACGGTGTTGTAATACGTTTCGAAACCGTCGCCGCCTCCGAGGACGTATATGAAGTGATGGTAAGAGACTGCAGCCTGTCCGAGCCGTTCGGTACTGAACGGCGTCGTCGCGTGCCAGCCACTGAACCGCCCCGGGAATCTTGGAGGCCCTACTTCATGAGAGGATGGGCTGATGGGAAAGACCAACAACAGATATCCGGTGGAGGTGCGCGAGCGGGCTGTGCGGCTGGTGCTCGAGCATCGTGAGGAGTACCCCAGTGGGTGGGCAGCGGTGACCTCAATCGCGCAGAAGTTCGGGTGTACGGCGCAGACGTTGCAGGGTTGGGTGCGCCGGGCTGAGATCGATGGTGGTGTGCGGCCGGGAACGAGCACTAGCCCGGAACGTGCACTAGGCGCGTGAGGGGGACTGCGAGTGGCTGTTTTGGTGGGTCGGTCACTTGTTGATCGGTGATCTGGTTGGGTGGCGTTGTTTGTGGTGCGTTCCCGCGGGAGCGGGGCGTGTGCTTGGCTTGTTTCGGGGCAGCGGTGATTACGGCCGGGTGACCGGGTGGTCTTCTGGGTGGTGGCGGGGTCGCTGGTGGCTGGTCTCAGCTGCTCGCGGCGTGAAGCGTTTTGAGTTTCTGGAACGCGGCGAGGAGCTCGGCCGTCCACGGCCATGTGTCTTGGAGGTGGAGCTTGCAGCGGCGGCCGGAGAACGCGAGGCGCCCAGCGACGTGTAGTAGCCGGTAGCGCAGCCGCTTGGGCTCGGCCTTGGCGAGCTCTCCGTCGAGCAGGAGTGCTTGGGTCCAGACGATCAGGTCGTGCGCGAGCATCACGATCTCCAGCCATACCTCGTTGAGCTGAAACTCTTTGAACGGGAACTTGGAAAGGCCGGTGTCCTTGTCGTCACGGATGCGGTCCTCGACGTGCGCGTGCTGGCGGTGGCGGCACTCCAGGACGGCGATGTCGGGGTCGGCCTGGTCGGTGAGGATCGCTTGGAAGCGGTACCCGTCGTGGTCGATGAACGACATTTGTGCTCCGGGGTGTGGACGCTCCCTGCGCACGATCAGCCTGGAGTCCTCGGGCCAGCCGGACAGATCGACCATGCCGGTGATCTCGCAGACCTCGCCGTTCTTGCGGGCCGACCCGTCCTGGTCGAGCGCTCCTATCCACGCGTCCGTGGGGATTGTGAGGATCGCGCCGCGAACCTTCTCGGTCAGCTCGTAGCCAATCGAGTAGCGCATCCGTGCCTCGCGGCAATAGTCAACGAGGCCATGCGTAGCGCCGGCTGTGTCCGCGCGCACCAAGATCTCCAGAGACGCCACGTACCGGGCGGGGATCTGCGTCAGCGCCAAGTCCAGCGCCGCCACATGATCCGCGGCGGTGTTCGAGCCGGCGTTCCCGGGGCGCAAGAGGCCACCGAGTGCCTCCCTGGTCTCGTCCAGGTAGACCTGCAGCGGGTGAAACCCGTAGCCGCCCTTGTAGGTTCCGGCCGCCTTCTCCTTCTCCGAATGCGTGGTGATCAGTGTCGCGTCGACATCGAGCGTCAGCCGCTCAGGCGCACCATGCAGCTCCCAGAACCGCTCCCGGGCGCGGGCGTGCGCGACACGCAGGGCATCCAGCAACCCCGGCTCAGACGCGACCCGGTCGATCATCCGAAACGCTGTCGAGTCAGACGCCACCGCCCCGAACAACGCGTCCTGCTCGCGGACCACGCCGAGATCCGACACGCACTCGCCACCGTCGACGAGCATCACCGCGAGATCGCGGAATACCCTGCCCGGATCATGACCACGACGCCGCTGCTTGATTCCGGCCAGCCCCCGCGAGAGCGCCCTCGTAAGACCGACCTTATCGGCCACCTGGGCGACCAGCGCGCTGCCCGCATGCGAAACCAAACCGGCTCCGTCCGACGTGACTTCTACGGTTACCGGGCGTCCATCACGCATCACCTTCAAGGTGACCTCCAAAACTCGGGATTCAGGATCTGAACAACCCAAGAATCCCTGCTCCACCGGACGTAATCCGCGCCCCCGCTCAACCCGGGGGCGCGGCCATTACTGCACGCCCTGGGCTAGTGACGCTGAGCGGATCAAAGAGCTTGAGCGCGAGAATCGTGAGTTGCGCCGGGCGAATGACATTTTGAAGGCGGCTTCGGCTTTCTTCGCGCGGGAGCTCGACGCGCAGCCGAGAAGATGAGCGCCGTGGTCGATGCGCACAAGGGAGAGTTCGGGGTCGAGCTGATCTGCAGGACACTGGGGGTCGCTCCGTCTACCTACTACGCGGTGAAGGCACGTGAGCGTGACCCGTCTGAGCGGGCGCTGAGAGACGAGCGGATGCTCGTGGAGATCCGCAGGGTGCATGAGGCCAGCAAAGGCCTCTACGGCGCCCGCAAGGTGTGGTGGCAGCTGGAACGAGAGGGCATCAAAGTCGCGCGCTGCACGGTGGAACGTCTGATGGCCAAGCACGGCCTGAAAGGCGCGATACGCGGCAGGCGCTGGCGCACCACGATCCCTGATGGGCAGGCTCAGCGCGCACCGGACCTGGTGGATCGCAACTTCACGGCGAGCGCCCCGAACCATCTGTGGGTCGCCGATTTCGAGCGCCACGAGGCGCTTTGGACCGTGCGGTGATGAAAGGACACCGCCTGTGGCTCGTCGCAGCGGGCCGCGTGAAGCTGGGGGCAGCCTGATCCTGGGGACACGGGTGAGGGTGGACAGCAGCCCCGACAACGACGGGACGGGCCGGTACTGCCAGACGGTCTGGGTCCGGCAAGCGAGATGGGAAGGTGTACGTGAGAAACCAGCGTCTGAAAGCTCCTCAAGAGCAAACCACCAGCTCTAATCTGGCAGATTTGGGCTGGGTAGCAACGCGTATCCATGCTTCGGTGTGGATAACTCCTGGGCTGGTCGATGTCGCTGGCCGGGAGGCCACGGTGAAGGACTGCGGCGTAGTCGTGGCGATGTTGCAGGGGCATAGCTGGGCACCTAACCCTGTCGATCGGTTCAAGGTGAACGTGGGAACCGTCCGGGTGGCCCCCTCACCAGCCAGCAGGATGCTGGCTGGCGGGAAGGCCTGTCGTCGGCTGATGCCGCCGGGATGGGGCGGAGGACCCGTAGTAGTCCGAGGCCGGGAAAGCCGGCCGCATGGCGAAGGGGTCCAGCGGGTTCGCAGAAGCAACGCGGATCGTGGAGGTCGCTGGTGAATACCGGTGTTCCGTGGCCCGACCTCGATGAGGCCGAGCGGCGGGTACACGAGATGCAGAGCAAGCTGCACCAATGGGCGAGCAGTGATCCTGCCCGCCAGTTCGATGACCTTTACAACCTCGTCTATGACCCGGCGTTCCTGGTTGTGGCGTGGAACAGGGTCAAGACCAACAAGGGCGCACGATCGGCTGGTATTGATGGCATCGCTCCGCGGTCCATCACGGCCGAGGGGGAGTTCCTCGCCGGGATCAGAGACGATCTGAAGACCCGGCGGTTCCTCCCCACGCGGGTGCGGGAGAAGACAATCCCGAAGGCAGACGGCAACGTCCGTCGGTTGGGCATCCCGACTGCCGCAGATCGTGTTGTGCAGTCCGTGTTGAAGCTGGTAATCGAGCCGATCTTCGAGGCGGATTTTAAGCCGTGCAGCTACGGTTTCCGTCCGAAGCGCCGCGCCAAGGACGCGATCGCTGAGATTCACTACCTCGCTTCGCCCACACGGAACTACGAGTGGGTGTTCGAGGCAGACATCACGGCGTGCTTCGATGAGATCTCCCACTCGGCGCTATTGGGCCGCGTGCGGGCACGAATCGAGGATAAGCGCATCCTCGGACTGGTGAAGGCGTTCCTGCGGGCCGGCATCCTCACGGAGGCTGGGTTGAGCCGGGACACGATCACCGGCACCCCACAAGGCGGGCTGCTCTCACCATTGCTTGCCAACATCGCCCTGTCTGTCTTGGACGAGCACTTCACGCGCAAGTGGGAAGAACTCGGGCCAAGCTGGACACGCGCCAAGCGCCGCCGCGCTGGTGTGCCGGCCTACCGCCTCGTTCGCTACGCGGACGACTTCGTGGTCATGGTCGGCGGTACCCGCACGAACGCTGAAGCGCTCTGGGATGAGGTGAGCACGGTGCTCGCTCCGATCGGCTTGCGCCTGTCGGAAGAGAAGACGAGGGTCTGCCACATCGACGAGGGGTTCGACTTCCTCGGGTTCCGCATCCAGCGGAGAGCCTGGAGAGGCCGGGCCGGCAAGCGAGCGGTCTACACCTACCCATCCAAGAAGGCCTTGGCCTCCGTGATGGAAAGGGTTCGCAGGGCCACTCGCCGCAAGCGTCATCGAACGCTCGCCGAGCTGCTGCGCCAGCTCAACCGCATTCTGCGGGGATGGTGCAGCTACTTCAGACACGGGGTGTCCTCGCGCACGTTCAACTACCTCGACCACTTTGCGTGGTGGAGAGTCGTTGGCTGGCTGCGCAAGCGCCACCACGGGCTGAACTGGGGGACGCTCAGCCGCCGCTACCTCCCCGGATGGGAGATACGCGACGGCGGTATCGAGATGTTCCGGCCACAAAGGGTCGCGGTCAGCCGCTACCGCTACCGGGGCACCCGAATCCCCACCCCCTGGACGAGCAAGGAGGGAGAAACACTCCCACCAACGGCATGAACCCGTGGAGAGCCGGATGCGCGGAGACGTGCAAGTCCGGTTCGGAGGGCGGGCCGAGGAAACGGACCGGGCGAAACCCCGGCACCGCGCCTCGGCCCGACCCCTACACCTATGTCAGCACCTGGTCGGGTGTGTGCTATGTCGCGTTCGTGATCGACGCTTTCTCCCGGCGGATTGTTGGCTGGAAGGCTGACGCGACGATGCAGACGAGTCTTGTGCTCGACACGCTGGAGATGGCGCTCTGGGCGCGTGACCACGCTGGCCTCCCTGTCGGTGAGGGAATAATTCATCACTCCGATGCCGGCAGTCAGGGCGGATTCAACTGGTCCTCGCAACACCTTGATTGTGGAGGTGTTTATGGGCAGGCCAGCGGGGTGGATGAAGGAGTTGACGGGCAGGGCGCTGTTGAAGTCGCCGGGGGCGCCGTCGCTGCGTCGCGATGTGGAGCGGTTGTTCTGGCGTGAGATCGCGAGGGGTTTGAGCAGTGAGGACGCTGCGCTGGCCGTCGGAGCGTCGCAGGCGGCTGGCGGCCGGTGGTTCAGGGATCGTGGCGGGATGCCAACGTTCATGCTTGACCCAATCTCAGGCCGGTATCTGTCGTTTGCGGAGCGGGAGGAGATCGCGCTGTTGAAGGCCCAAGGTACCGGGGTTCGGGAGATCGCCCGCCGGTTGGGGCGTGCTCCATCAACGATCTCCAGGGAGCTGCGCCGCAACGCTGCCACTCGCGGTGGGAAGCTCGACTACCGTGCCTCGGTCGCGCAGTGGAAGGCAGAGCTGATGGCGCGCCGCCCGAAGACCGCGAAGCTTGCCACCAACGCCCAGCTGCGCGAGTACGTGCAGGAGCGGCTCTCCGGCCAGGTCCGCCGACCCAACGGCACAGCGGTGCCAGGGCCCGCGACGGCGCCTTGGAAGGGTCGCAACAAGCCGCATCGCCAAGACCGCAAGTGGGCGAGGGCGTGGAGCCCGGAGCAGATCTCCAACCGGCTGCGCCTAGATTTCCCGCATGATGAGTCGATGCGAATCTCGCACGAGGCGATCTACCAAGCGCTCTACGTGCAGGGCCGCGGCGCGCTGCGGCGCGAGCTCACCGCCTGCTTGCGCAGTGGCAGGGCGCTCAGGGTCCCCAGAGCCCGCGTCCGCGGGAAAGGCAAGAGCTTCATCACCGAGCAGATCATGATCAGCGAGCGTCCCGCAGAGGCCGAGGACCGAGCTATACCTGGCCATTGGGAGGGCGACCTCATCCTCGGTGCAGACCGGACTGCGATCGGAACGCTCGTGGAGCGCACCACCCGGTTCACAATGCTGCTTCACCTACCACCGATGCCCGGCCACGGCGGCCAAAGAGTCAAGAACGGGCCACCGCTCGCTGGCCGCGGCGCCGAGGCGGTGCGCGACGCTATCACCAATCAGATCACCACGCTGCCCGAGCAGCTGCGCCGATCGCTGACCTGGGACCAAGGTGCTGAGATGACACAACACGCACAGCTCACAATCGACAGCGGGCTTCAAGTGTATTTCTGTGATCCTCAAAGCCCCTGGCAGCGAGGGACCAACGAGAACACCAACGGCCTGCTCCGCCAATACTTCCCGAAGGGCACAGACCTCGCAAGACACACCGTCGAGGACCTCGCCGCGGTCGCTGCCACGCTCAATAGCCGGCCTCGCAAGACACTCGACTGGAGAACCCCCGCCGAAGCCCTCGACGAGTACCTTTCCTCAACAGCAGCAACGCCGAGCTGACCCACAGCAGCGCGCACTCGCAAGCATCCAGCCCGCTCACCTCCGTTCAATACGCCACAGCACTACGCGAACGCGACGAGCGCACAAGCGTTACCAGTCCTTCGGAGTACGGCCCCTTCGGGGTCGTCTCTGCCTCCCAAGAAGAGGGTAACCACACCACCTGATAAAAATGGGCATCAATCACAGACAACCGTGGCTGTTGCGACGACCGGTTGAGCCCAAGCAGTATACCAGTTTTGCGTTCACCCAGAGACTCGTCGACGCTGGCGTGGACCCCTCGATCGGGTCTGTCGGAGATGGGTACGACAACGCGCTGGCCGAGACAACTATCGGACTCTACAAGACCGAGCTGATCAACCCTCAGCGGCCGTGGAAGGCGCTTGATGAGGTCGAGTTCGCGACGCTGGAGTGGATCGACTGGTACAACAACGCTCGGCAGCATGGAGCGTGCGAACGGCTCCCCCCGGCCGAGTTCGAGGCTAACCACCTGGCAGCTCAAACGTAGGCCTGTGGACATGCCGGGCTGTGGACAGCAAGCTGACCACAGCCCTTGGACAACCCCTCCCGGGTTGCCCACATGACCACAGGCCCAGCCACTCCCGACACTCATATTTATGGTATAACTGACACAGTTACTCAAACGACCAGCCTCCAACGAACTCGGGGCGATTCATATAGATAGGATGTGTGACGCAGTCGCGGTGCCCCGACAATCTAACTGCCGGCGCATTATCTTTATTGAGCTGAAGACTTCAGGCAAGTACGCAAGCGCTGTCACCCAGATTCGCAGCGCGGTGGAGACGTTGCTTGGTTATGGCGTACCCGCAAATGTCGCTCTCATGGGTGAGATCTGGTTCAAACGCGAGCCAAAGTCGCCGATCAGAGATAGGCGAGTAATTACGGTGGCGGGCCGTCCGGTAAGCGTTCGACACCGCAGATCAAGCTAGCGCCTAGCGCTGAGTGTCTGCGGGACTTTGCTGGTGACCGCGATCCAACCAGGCAGAACGGGGTCGATGTACCCGGCGAGGGCGAGGAGATCCTCATAGCGCTCGCTGGGAGCGTGGCTCCAGACGCGCTGGTGGTGCGCGAGACGGTTACGGAAGACGTGCAGACGCGCGAGTGGACCCTCCACTGTTCCAAGCTGGCGGTCGGGCGCGTGCGGGAAACCGCTGGCGAGATCCGGCCACAATCCCGTGAGCTTCTTGGTGACGAGGAATCGCCAGAATCCGAAGCTCAGCTCGCTGATCGTCTGCCCGTCGCTTGCGCGCTTGCCCTTCTGCCTTACGCGGTCGCGGGCGCCTGCGATGTCCAGACGCCCCCGGCTGCTCAGCTCCTCCGCGGGATCGTCCAGCCAGGAGCCCAACCGTTCGAGTCGGCGATGGCGGACGGAGAGTCGTTCATCGAGCGTGTTGCGCAGTGCCACCTCCAGATGGCCGATCGGCTCCCAGAACGCGGCGGTGATCGCCGCGTTCCAGCGGTACATCTCGACCGCCGCTGCGAAATCCCCGCCGCAGTGGTCGATGTACGTGCTCAGCCGCTCGGCGCTGAAGAGGCGCTTGAGGTCCGACGACGAGAGCTGTGGGTCGGGAGTGGTCATCTGGGGGTCGCCCGCGCTACCATAGGGAACGAAGACCCCGGAACGGTCCCTGTGCAGCCCCCTCGGGGGCAGGCCAAACCGCCGGGGTTTCGTTCGTCCCGGCCACTTCACGGTTCGCCAGGCGCGGCTCGCCAGGCGTCTACTCCGCGTCGTCAAGCGACATCCGCCCACCAGGGAGCCGCGCAAAGCGGTTCGAGTTGACTTCGGTTGGCTCCATTCACAAACCAGCTGCAAATCGATGGGTTTCGACGCTCTCAGCCGGGACGGCCTTATAGCCCGCGGCACGCTGGTCAACTTCCGGTCAACCTGCCCACCGCCCGGGCCAGATGCCGTTCCGGTCGGCTAGCGTACGGAGGTCCCATGCGATCGAGGAGGAAGACATGGGATCTGAGAGCGGCACCCGCCGTCGTGTCCGCGTGGAGCGCGGCATCTACAGGCAGGCCAACGGGAAGTACGCGGTCTGCTGCCGGCACGCCGGCAGGCTGCGGTTTCGCACCGTCGGCTTTGACCTCGACCTCGCGCGCCGCGACGTGCCGCACTGATCGCCACCGCGCAGCGCGGCCTCGAGCCCGTCTCGCCGCGCCTTCGCTTCGACACCGTCGCCGCCTGGTGGCTCGAGCGCTTCGAGGCGAAGGTCGCCGCCGCAGAACGCCACCCGCGCACCCTGGAGGCCCACCGCTACCAGCTCGACGCTCACCTGCTGCCGGCGCTCGCCTCCCATCGCATCGCGTCGATCACCGTCGATGCGATCGCCGAGCTGCTGCTCGAGCTTCGCCGCAAGGGTTGCTCGCCCAAGACCTCAGCCGGCGCCCTGGCGACCCTGCACAGCATCATCCGCTACGCCCGGCGCCACGGCTGGATCACCCTCGACCCGATCGATCAGCTCGAGCCCGAGGAGCGCCCGTGGGCTGTGCGTCGCCGCCAACGCGTCCTGGGCCGCGCCGAGATCGAACGGCTCCTGGCGGCCTGCCCGCCACCCGGGCGCCTGATGGTCGCCACAGCTCTCTTCAGTGGCCTGCGCATCTCAGAGATGCTCGGCCTCACCTGGGATGACATCGACTTTGTACGCGGAGTGATCCATGTGCGGCTGCAGCTCTCACGCGCCCATCGCGAGATGCCCGCCAGCCGCGTACCGACCAAGACTGCCGCCTCGGTGCGCAAGATTCCACTCGTCGCCCAGCTGGCGCATCTGCTCGCTGCGCACAAGCAGGCGACGCCCTTCGCGGCGGACACCGACTGGGTCTTTGCCACCGCCTGTGGCACTCCCTACGGACATCGCAATGTCGTTCGGCGGGTGCTCCAACGCGCTGCTCGCTCGGCTGGGCTCGACCAAGAGGGCTGGCCGCCATTGCGATTTCATGATCTGCGCCATTACGCGGACGGCGGGGTTATGCGCCCTGCCGAGCCGTTTGGCTGGTGAGGGCGCTGCCGGTGGTGATCTTGTCCGCATAACGTGGGCGGGTTGGGGTTAGCGTCCGAGCGAGTCGAGCCAGGCGATCAGGGGGCGTCGTGGGCTGGCTTGCAGCTTTGCTTGGTGCTGCCGGGATCGGCGAAGAGCCGCTCTCGGTTCATTGCACTATCGAGCAGAGGAGTGGTTCTTATGGGAGAGGCAGATGTGCAGGATGCCGTCGGCCGTGTGTTGGCGGTGTTGCGGGAGGCTGGGAGGACGGAGCGAACGGTCCGATGCCAGCAGGTCGTGCTGGATCGGTTCGTCGCCTTTTTGGACGGTCGTGGTCTGAGCGCGGTGAGTGAGCGGGTGTGCATCGACTTCGTCGAGAAGCAGGCCGGGGTCAGGTTGGGGTCGTTGCGAGAGTCGGTCAACGACAGGGATGTGAAGGCAGTCCGCCGGCCGGTGGTGCTGCTCGCGGACGTGTTGGCCGGCCGGGCGGTCGAGGTCGATCGGTCGGTGATCCCCGTCAAGGATGGTTGTCCTGCCGGGTTCCGTCTGCTGCGAGATGACTACCTTGCCTGCTGCCGTGCGCGCGGCAACGCTGAGGCGACCGTGGTCGCGAAGGACAGGGCGACCAGCCGGTTTCTGGGCTATCTGGAGGAGGTGGGCGTGGATGATCTGGCTGCGCTCGGCGTCCGGGACATCTCGGGCTTCTTCGTGCGCCAGCGACGGCTGCGGCGAAAGACGGTCGCGGCGATGAGATCGTGTGTGGCGGACTTTCTGGCGTTTCTGGCGGCCACGGGCTGGACGCCGGAGAGTCTGGCGGACCGGCTGCCACCGCACCGGCATGTCCGTCACGAGTCCGAGCCGCACCTGTGGACGGTGGAGGAGATCCGGCGGGTGCTGGCCGTGATCGACCGTCAGTCCGCAGCCGGCAAACGTGACTACGCGATGATCTTGGCGACTGCCCGGCTCGGCCTGCGGATCTCCGATCTGCGCCAGCTCGAGCTGAGCGACCTGGACTGGCGGGCGAAGACGATCACGATCGTCCAGCACAAGACGCGTCTGCCGTTGAGCCTGCCGCTGCTGGACGATGTTGGCTGGGCGATCATCGACTATGTCGGGCGCGGCCGCCCGGAGACCGCCTGCCCGAAGGTGTTCGTCAAGCACCGCCACCCGTTCGACGCGTTCGGGAGCGCCTCGTCGGTCGCCTCCCGGCTGTCGCGGCATGCGGCCCGCGCGCGGATCACGTTCGCGCCGGGCGAGGTGTGCGGGATGCATTCGCTGCGCGGCGCGCTGGCTGTCGCGATGATCGGCAACGACACGCCGATACCGGTCGTCTCAGCCGTGCTGGGACACGCCTCCAGCGACACGACCCAGGCGTACTACCTGCGGTTCGACATCGACCGGCTGCGCTGTTGCGCGTTGGACGTTGAGGACGTCATCTCAACACGCCAGGGCGGGTGAGCGTGATGCATGAGAGCACGCTGCCGGGCCTGGTCGCCGACCTGGTCGCTTTGCGTCACGCCGGCGGATACAGGTTCAAAGTCTAAGAACGGGTTCTGCGCCAGTTCGCGGAGCACTGCCAGCGGGAGGGCTACCCGGACGGGTCGATCACCAAAGAAGCCCTCGACGGGTTTCTCTACGGCCGTCACCTGCGAGCGTCCACGGTGCGGCGCAACACGCTGGCGCTACGCCAGTTGGCCGAGTATGCCCACGCCGCCGGCTGGGATGCTCACACCCCGGCCGCGATGGCCCGGGTCCGTGTCCGTAATCAGCCGCCGTATGTGTTCAGCGACGAGGAGCTCGGCCGTCCGCGATCGACTGCCAGGGCATGTCCTCTTATTCGAACAAGGCGCTGGTCGACCCGGTGCTGTTCCGAGTGTTGTGCGGCACTGGGCTGAGGATCTCCGAGGCGCTGAACTTGCGGTTGGCGGACGTGGACGCGCGTGCCGGCACGCTACGGATCCGTGACACGAAGAACGGCGAGAGCAGGACAGTCCCGATCACCCACCGGCTCGCCGCAACCCTGGACGGGTATGTGGCGGCGGCGCACCCATCGCCCGAGAGCAGTGACTACGTGTTCTACAGTCGCGCGGCGGGCAGGCCGATCAACCAGGCGACCATCTACATGCGGTTCCGCGGCTACCTGGCCGACGCCGGCATCCCGCACTTCGCCGGCGGCCCGCACCCTCACTCGCTGCGCCACGGGTTCGCGGTCGCGAACTTGAGACGCTGGGCCGCGACCGGCCAAGACCTTGCCGTGATGCTGCCTTACCTGGCCTGCTACATGGGTCATGCCGACCTTCGGGGCACCCAGTACTACCTGAGGTTGACCGCGGACGCCTACCCCGACGTGATCGCCAAAGCGCAACTGCGGTTCGGCTACGTGATCCCCGCGGCGCTGGAGGTCCAGTCATGACCTCGCAGCGCACACGCCCAGAAGACCTCGCGGGGCGCTGGCTGACGAGGTTCTTCATCGACCATCTGGCCGGGGAGCGCGCTGCGTCGCCGAGGACCATCGCCTCCTACCGAGACGCGATCAAACTGCTGCTCACCTGGTTCAAAGACGCGGAGCGGATACCGCCGGAGAAGCTGCGCTTGGCCGACATCGACCGGCCGCGAGTGCTGCGGTTCCTGGACTGGCTGGAGGCCGAGCGGGGCTGCTCGACAGCAACCCGCAACCAGCGCCTCGCTGTGATCAAGTCGTTCTGCCGCTACACCGCCATCGAGCAGCCTGACCACCTCGAGCAGGTCACCCAAGTCCTCGCGATCCGGCAGAAGAACACCCCAGGCCCGCAGCTCGGGCACCTGACAGCAGACGAGGTCAAAGCACTCCTCGCCGAGCCTGGCACCGCCAGCGGCCGTGCCGTCAGGGACACCGTCCTGCTCACCCTGGCCTACGACACAGCCGCCCGCGTTCAAGAGCTCTGCGACCTCGACGTCGCAGACATCCGCACCGCCAACCCAATGACCGTGACGATCCACGGCAAGGGATCCAAGATCCGGTACGTACCCGTCATGGAACCAACCGCCCGGCTGCTCGATGACTACCTGAAACACATCGACCCGCACCCCGGCCTCGGCGCCGACGCGGCCCCGCTGTTCCACGGGCCGAACCACTCCAGACTAACCAGATCCGGGATCGCCAAGCTCCTGGCCCGCCACATCCGCGCCGCCCGAGCGCGCGACCCCGCCTGGGCTCCCGGACTGCCGGTCACACCCCACACGCTCCGGCGCACCAGAGCGATGCACCTGATCCAGGCCGGCGTCAACCTGATCTACATCCGCGACCTGCTCGGCCACGCCAACGTGTCCACCACAGAGATCTACGCCCGCGCAGACGCGGACACGAAACGCAAAGCAATCGAGAACGCCTACGAACCCCTCGCTCCACACGCCATGCCCGACTGGGGGAGTGTCCGAGGATCTGTGTAGGCACGAGCGAAAGAGATCGCTATGCCTACTACTACGCAGGATCACATGGAGTCGCAGGAGCTGGTGTTTCCCGCGGTCGGTACCGTGGAGTGCAGGGAGCCCGGAGGGCGAGCGCAGCGGACCGGTACCGACCGCGGCGCGTCCGCCGCGGGGGCCCCGGCCGCGGGCCGGGGGCGGGAACTCTCTCTGGAGCTGGTCGATGAGGCCGTCGAGCGTGCCGGTGGCCGCCGCCGTCTGCGGCAAGCTCTGGGGATGCCGTCGGAGCGGATCAGCGATGAGCTGGTCGATGAGCTGCTCGCTGGCGCGAGTACCGAGGAGGAGATCGCTGGGCCCGGCGGGCTGCTGGCGCAGCTGACCAAGCGGCTGGTGGAGCGGGCGATGGAGGTCGAGCTGACCGACCATGTGGGCTACGAGCCGCACTGCGAGCCGCCCGGCGGCGCGGAGAACCAGCGCAACGGCACGACTCCGAAGACGCTGATCACCGAGCATGGGAAGGTCGAGCTCGACGCTCCCCGCGATCGGGACGGGAGCTTTGAGCCGAAGATCGTGCGCAAGCGTCAGCGCCGGTTCGTCGGGTTCGACGAGAAGATCCTCGCGCTCTACAGCCGCGGGATGTCGGTGCGCGACATTGAGGCGCACCTGGCCGAGATCTACGGCGTGAGGGTTGGCCGTGACCTGATCAGCCGCGTGACCGACGCGGTTATGGACGACGTGCGTGACTGGGCCAAGCGGCCGCTGGAGGACATCTACCCGATCGTGTTCCTGGACTGCATGGTGCTGAAGATCCGCGAGGGCGGCACGGTGCAGCGCCGCGCGCTCTACCTCGCCTTGGGCGTCACGCTCGACGGGGACCGTGACGTGCTGGGCATGTGGTTCCAGGAGACCGAGGGCGCGAAGTTCTGGATGCAGGTCCTCAACGATCTGAAGACCCGCGGCGTGCAGGACATCCTGATCGCGTGTGTCGACGGGCTCAAGGGGTTCCCAGAGGCGATCGAGGCGATCTTCCCCAAGACGACCGTCCAAACATGCATCGTTCACCTCATCAGGGCGAGCCTGCGCTACGTGCCACGCCGCGATCGCGAGCAGGTCGCCCGCGCCCTGAAGCCGATCTACACCGCCAAGGACGCCGACCAGGCGCAAGCCGAGCTCGAGGCCTTCGACGAGAAGTGGGGCAAACGGTTCCCGGTGATCACCCAAACCTGGCTGAACGCCTGGGAGCACGTGACACCGTTCCTCGCGTTCCCCGACGAGGTCCGCCGCGTGATCTACACGACGAACGCGATCGAGGCGCTCAACCGCCAGCTGCGCAAGGCGATCAAGACCAAGGGCAGCTTCCCGACCGAGGACGCCGCGCGCAAGCTCGTCTACCTCGCTCTGCAAAACGCCGTCCCACAATGGACAAAAACCCGCAACTGGACAGCCGCACTGCTCGCATTCAAGATCCACTTCGGCGACCGCGTCCCCGACACTGCAAACTAACCATCACTAGTTGACACGCACGGAGTCACTGTTACAATTAACCAAGAACCCAGCCTACACAGTTAATCTGACGCCCTCCCGACTGGACATCAGACCCGTCCCTGATCGCCTGGCTCGACTCGCTCCGACGCTAAGGGCTCTCGACTTAGTTTGTGAAGGGGTTTGGTGGGTTGTGTAGAACTGGGGGTTGTGGTCGATGAGCGCGCGATTGGTGAGCGGTATCGGCTGTTGAATGCGCAGGGGTTGCTGGACGAGCGTACGCGGCGGTTGTGGGCGGCAGCGGAGGCGCGCTCCGCTGGCTATGGAGGGCTCGCGGCGGTGGTGAGAGCTACGGGGATCTCGGAGTCGACGGTGCTGCGTGGCCTTGCCGATCTGGATTCTGAGGAGCGGCCAGCGCCGGGGAAGATGCGTAGGCATCCGGGGCGCACGCCGATCCTTGAGCGCGAGCCGGGACTTTGGGAGGCGTTGGAGCGCCTCGTTGATCCGGTTACGCGTGGGGATCCGGAGTCGCCGTTGCGGTGGACCTCGAAGAGCGGCGCGAAGCTCGCGCAGGCGCTGCGGGAGATGGGGCACGACGTCGTTGACCGGACGGTGCTGCGGTTGTTGAAGGCCAAGGGCTACAGCCTGCAGGTTAACCGCAAGACCCGGGAGGGCGAGTCCCATCCCGATCGCGACGCCCAGTTCGAGCACATCAACCAGACCGTCACGGCCGCGATCGCGGCGAAGGAGCCGGTAATCAGCGTCGACACCAAGAAGCGAGAGCTCGTCGGGGATTTCAAGGCTGTCGGCTCAGAGCTTGAGCCGAAGGGTAGGCCTGTCGAGGTCCGCACGCACGACTTCAAGGACAAGCAACTCGGGCACGCGATCCCCTACGGCGTCTACGACTTGACTGCGGACGAGGGATGGGTCAGCGTGGGAATCACCAGCGACACCGCGACGTTCGCCACGAACACGATCCTCGATTGGTGGCAGACACTCGGCAATACGCGCTACCCAAACGCCACTACGTTGACGATTACCGCTGACTGCGGTGGCTCGAACTCCAGTCGCACCCGCCTCTGGAAGCTCGAGCTGCAACGCCTCGCCGATCAGACTGGCCTGCAGATCGCGGTCTGCCACTTCCCGCCCGGAACGAGCAAGTGGAACAAGATCGAGCACCGCCTGTTCAGCTTCATCTCGACCAACTGGCGCGGCAAGCCCCTCATCAGCCACGAGGTCATCATCAACCTCATCTCAAACACCACAACCAGCACCGGCCTGAAGGTCTACGCCCAACTCGACGACCGCGAATACGAGAAAGGCATCAAAGTCAGCGACGAACAACTCGCCACCATCAATATCAGCCGCAACCCATTCCACGGCGACTGGAACTACACCATGGCTCCTTCACACGCTAAATCGTGAGCCCTAACCCCAACCCGCCCACGTTATGCGGACAAGATCACCACCGGCAGCGCCCTCACCAGCCAAACGGCTCGGCAGGGCGCATAACCCCGCCGTCCGCGTAATGGCGGTTATGCGGAATTCCGCATAAGCGCCACACCTTTGCCAGCCATCTGATCGTCGATCTTGGGCTCGACGTCGCACAAGTCAGCCGCATCCTCGGCCACGCACGGATCACCATCACCCTCGATACATACACCCATCTCTTCGACGATGCCCGGCACGCTCAAGACATCCGCACTCGCATGGCGGCAAGCCCATTCGCCGAGCTGCTCAGCGAGCCAGACAACCGAGGCGGGACGGTGCATCAGCTGCGGTAGCGCTACTCGCGCGGGCACCGGTTGCAGCCCTCCCCATCTCTGAGTTCGGCGTCGAGCGATGACCGATGGCAAGGCCAGACTTCTGCATTGGCCCTCGAGCAGCCGCAGGTCAACGAGCAACATCGACTTCTCCAGATCGTCCAACTGGGCAGCCTCGCGTCGGTTGACCCGGACGCTCGCTTTGGCACGAAGGGAGCGACGTCACGTCGTAGCTGCCCCGAGCGACGTGGGGTGCGCGTGAGCAGGCTTCCCCTGCTTGTGCTCGCTGATACGCTCGCGGCGCACCGGTTTGAGTGCTGTCCGGCCCGCAGCGAGGCTTGGGCCTTTACAGGGAAGGGAGTCCTATGGGGTTTCAGGGTGGTTTCATCCGTTCGAGTATCGCGCCGCTGTTCGCGCCGAGCCTCGTTTGTGCGCGGTCAGGGTTGCGCCTCGCGCGCATCGTTGCCTTCACCGCAGCGCTTTTGCTGTTCGCCGCTTTGCCGCAGGCCGCGTCGGCGTCGCTGTCTTGGTCCGGTCCGATCACGCTTGACCACAACGCCCCATCGCAACTCCAAGGCGTGGCGTGCCCGTCGATCAGCCAGTGCACCGCCGCCGCCGATGACGGGCAGCAGGTGACGTTTGACCCGGCCTCGCCCGGGACTCCGACCCCGACCACGATCGACGGCACCAACGGCCTGGGCGGGGTGGCGTGCCCGTCGACCAGCCAGTGCACAGCCCTCGGCTCTAACGGGCAGCAGGTGACGTTTGACCCGGCCTCGCCGGGGACTCCGACCCCGACCACGATCGACGGCACCAACGGCCTGTCCGGGGTGGCGTGCCCGTCGACCAGCCAGTGCACCGCCGTCGGCTCTAACGGGCAGCAGGTGACGTTTGACCCGGCCTCGCCGGGGACTCCGACCCCGACCACGATCGACGGCACCAACGGCCTGTCCGGGGTGGCGTGCCCGTCGACCAGCCAGTGCACCGCCGTCGGCTCTAACGGGCAGCAGGTGACGTTTGACCCGGCCTCGCCCGGGACCCCGACCCCGACCACCATCGATAGCACCGCTGACAACATCCTGGACGGGGTGGCGTGCCCGTCGAGCAGCCAGTGCACCGCGGTCGACTCTGACGGATATCAGGTGACGTTTGACCCGACCTCGCCCGGGACCCCGACCCCGACCACTATCGACACCCACGCGCTGACCGGCGGGGTGGCGTGCCCGTCGACCAGCCAGTGCACCGCCGTCGACTATGACGGGCAGCAGGTGACGTTTGACCCGGCCTCGCCCGGGACCTCGACCCCGACCACGATCGACAGCGCCAGCCCCCTGGGCGGGGTGGCGTGCCCGTCGACCAGCCAGTGCACCGCCGTCGACCAGGACGGGCGGCAGGTGACGTTTGACCCGGCCTCGCCGGGGACTCCGACCCCGACCCCGATCGTCGACAACGCCGGCGACCCCCTGAACAGGGTGGCGTGCCCGTCGACCAGCCAGTGCACCGCCGTCGGCGGCTACGGGCAGCAGGTGACGTTTGACCCGACCTCGCCGGGGACCCCGACACCGACCACGATCGACGACAGCCCCCCGCCCGAAGGCATCGTAAACGACCTGGACTCCCTGTCCGGGGTGGCGTGCCCGTCGACCAGCCAGTGCACCGCCGTCGACGATGACGGGAACCAGGTGACGTTTGACCCCGCCTCGCCGGGGACACCGACCCCGACTACGATCGGCAACGCCTTCTACTTCCGCCTGCACGGGGTGGCGTGCCCGTCGACCAGCCAGTGCACCGCCGTCGGCTCTAACGGATATCAGGTGACGTTTGACCCGACCTCGCCCGGGACCCCGACCCCGACCATAATCGACAGCAACGAAATCACCACCGCGTTGGCCGAACTGCTCGGGGTGGCGTGCCCGTCGAGCAGCCAGTGCACCGCCGTCGACGTCGACGGGCACCAGGTGACGTTTGACCCGACCTCGCCCGGGACCCCGACCCAGACCACGATCGACGGCACCAACGGCCTGGGCGGGGTGGCGTGCCCGTCGAGCAGCCAGTGCACCGCCGTCGACTATGACGGGAACCAGGTGACGTTTGACCCGACCTCGCCCGGGACTCCGACCCAGACCACGATCGACGGCACCAACGGCCTGGGCGGGGTGGCGTGCCCGTCGAGCAGCCAGTGCACCGCCGTCGACTATGACGGGAACCAGGTGACGTTTGACCCGACCTCGCCCGGGACCCCGACGCCGACCACGATCGACAGCACCAACCCCATGTTAGGGGTGGCGTGCCCGTCGGTCGCGTTGTGCGTGGCCGTCGATCAGTTCGGGGATGGGTTCGTGGGCCAGGGATCGGGGGTTCTGCTCACGCAGGGACCGCCAACGTCGGCTACCGTCGCGGGTGGGGCCGGGTATAGCGGCCAGCTCACCGTCACCAACGCCGCTGGTACGGTCAGCTACACCGAGACCGCGTCGGCTGACTCCTCCGACGTGGTCGTGAACTCTTCCGGCGCGATCACCGCAGCTACCACGCTTGCCCCAGGTGCCTACACCGTTTCTGGAACCGACTCCGACACGGCAGGGGACACCGGCACCTGGAGCTTCGCGCTCACCATCAACGAAGAAACCAAAAAACACGAAGAAGAAGCGGCAGCCAAGAAGAAACAGGAAGAAGAAGCGGCGGCGAAAAAACACGCCGAAGAAGAAGCCACAGCCAGGAAACACCAAGAAGAAGAAGAAGAAGAAGCGGCAGCCAAGAAACACGCGGAAGCAGCAACGGACGCCGAGATCACGGCGCTGCTCGGAGGGAAGCTAACGCCGTCGGGCAAAGCGGCGAAGATCGCGGCGCTGCTGAAGAGCGGCGGGTTCACGGTCACGTTCAAAGCGCTTGAGGCGGGCAGTGCGGCGATCGACTGGTACTACCTGCCGCCCGGCGCGAAGCTCGCCAAGAAGGCGAAGCCGAAGTCGGTGCTCGCCGGCGCTGGTCAACGAACGTTCTCGGCTGCCGGGACGGCGACGATCAAGATCAAGCTCACCGCCGCAGGCAAGAGCCTGCTCAAGCACGCCACGAAGCTCAAGCTGACCGCGAAGGGCACCTTCACGCCGACCGGCAAGACGGCGATCATCGCGACGAGGACCTTTGTGCTGAAACGGTAGGCTCACGATGCTTTCGCCAGGAGTAGCTAAAGACCGGGACGGTGGATGCACAGCGAAGGTGAGCAAGAAGACCACCAAGAAGAACCCTGCCGACCGCTTCACCTACAACTGATTTGCCCCAGCCGGGATACTGGCTCATGCTTACCGTTGCTCCTGCAGGCAGCTGCGCTAGCGCTTTGCTCAGCGAGCGAGCGTCCAGGCAGGGCCCTCGCTCACGCCTGGATTGGACGACCACCAGCAGTCTGCCAGGATCCTCGGCTTGCTCCTGCTCCTGTGGCGAAAGCAGGCATACCAGTCGGCTAGATCCAGGGTTATGCTCAGGACGACGGAGAAGAAGTCGGTCGCATGCTCGCCGGTAAAGGCGGCCCTGCCGAGGAGTTGCCGGCGACTGGCGGGCGCCTGCCGGCCGCGCACGTCTGTCAAATGCTCGTGGGTCGCGTTCAGGCACTCGTCGCCGGGAGTGCCCGAGTCGTGAATAATCGCCAACGATCCGCCTGCATCCGCGCCAACCTCGGCGCATTCGCTGACGCATAAATCCCCTGCTAATTGGCACCTTTCAATACGGAACAGCCGTGCAGAGCGGGCGCATCGCACCCAGGAGGTCGGGGGTTCGAGTCCCCCTAGCTCCATTTCTAAAGATCCCTGCATATCGGTCGGTTTTGGCGGCGCGGGATCAGCGAGCATCGCCATTGATCGGCGGTGATTTCGGGCACTAGCCCGGAACGTGCACTAGGCGCGTGAGGGGGACTGCGAGTGGCTGTTTTGGTGGGTCGGTCACTTGTTGATCGGTGATCTGGTTGGGTGGCGTTGTTTGTGGTGCGTTCCCGCGGGAGCGGGGCGTGTGCTTGGCTTGTTTCGGGGCAGCGGTGATTACGGCCGGGTGACCGGGTGGTCTTCTGGGTGGTGGCGGGGTCGCTGGTGGCTGGTCTCAGCTGCTCGCGGCGTGAAGCGTTTTGAGTTTCTGGAACGCGGCGAGGAGCTCGGCCGTCCACGGCCATGTGTCTTGGAGGTGGAGCTTGCAGCGGCGGCCGGAGAACGCGAGGCGCCCAGCGACGTGTAGTAGCCGGTAGCGCAGCCGCTTGGGCTCGGCCTTGGCGAGCTCTCCGTCGAGCAGGAGTGCTTGGGTCCAGACGATCAGGTCGTGCGCGAGCATCACGATCTCCAGCCATACCTCGTTGAGCTGAAACTCTTTGAACGGGAACTTGGAAAGGCCGGTGTCCTTGTCGTCACGGATGCGGTCCTCGACGTGCGCGTGCTGGCGGTGGCGGCACTCCAGGACGGCGATGTCGGGGTCGGCCTGGTCGGTGAGGATCGCTTGGAAGCGGTACCCGTCGTGGTCGATGAACGACATTTGTGCTCCGGGGTGTGGACGCTCCCTGCGCACGATCAGCCTGGAGTCCTCGGGCCAGCCGGACAGATCGACCATGCCGGTGATCTCGCAGACCTCGCCGTTCTTGCGGGCCGACCCGTCCTGGTCGAGCGCTCCTATCCACGCGTCCGTGGGGATTGTGAGGATCGCGCCGCGAACCTTCTCGGTCAGCTCGTAGCCAATCGAGTAGCGCATCCGTGCCTCGCGGCAATAGTCAACGAGGCCATGCGTAGCGCCGGCTGTGTCCGCGCGCACCAAGATCTCCAGAGACGCCACGTACCGGGCGGGGATCTGCGTCAGCGCCAAGTCCAGCGCCGCCACATGATCCGCGGCGGTGTTCGAGCCGGCGTTCCCGGGGCGCAAGAGGCCACCGAGTGCCTCCCTGGTCTCGTCCAGGTAGACCTGCAGCGGGTGAAACCCGTAGCCGCCCTTGTAGGTTCCGGCCGCCTTCTCCTTCTCCGAATGCGTGGTGATCAGTGTCGCGTCGACATCGAGCGTCAGCCGCTCAGGCGCACCATGCAGCTCCCAGAACCGCTCCCGGGCGCGGGCGTGCGCGACACGCAGGGCATCCAGCAACCCCGGCTCAGACGCGACCCGGTCGATCATCCGAAACGCTGTCGAGTCAGACGCCACCGCCCCGAACAACGCGTCCTGCTCGCGGACCACGCCGAGATCCGACACGCACTCGCCACCGTCGACGAGCATCACCGCGAGATCGCGGAATACCCTGCCCGGATCATGACCACGACGCCGCTGCTTGATTCCGGCCAGCCCCCGCGAGAGCGCCCTCGTAAGACCGACCTTATCGGCCACCTGGGCGACCAGCGCGCTGCCCGCATGCGAAACCAAACCGGCTCCGTCCGACGTGACTTCTACGGTTACCGGGCGTCCATCACGCATCACCTTCAAGGTGACCTCCAAAACTCGGGATTCAGGATCTGAACAACCCAAGAATCCCTGCTCCACCGGACGTAATCCGCGCCCCCGCTCAACCCGGGGGCGCGGCCATTACTGCACGCCCTGGGCTAGTGCCTGAGATCGTGGGGATTGTGCCCGATCACGGTGGATTACCGGCGATCGGGGCTCGATCTGGGGCGAGAGTGGAGCTATGGTCGCGGCGTCCAGAACATAAGCGGCCCCGGCGGCGTTGGAGCGCCCCGTGGCCCGGCACCGAGGAACAGCCTCGATGCGCCGCTGACGACCGGGCGGATCTCGACAGCTACCAGCACGCCGGGGACGAGCAGCTCGATGAGGCGGTCCGTATGCGTCTGCGCTCTCTGGGGGACGCGCTGGTAGAGCAGCTCGTCGCGGACGACCATCCGGAGGAGCTTGCACGAACTTGCATTGATCGGACGGTGTGTTATGCCGACGACGACGCGGCCTTGCGCCATTCGTTTCGCGCCAACACTCCAAAGATCACTGTGACCAGGATGCAGACGATCACCAGCGCCCACTCGAAAGAGCCGTTGTGATGGTCCGGGTCGAAGCCGAAGACCCCCTCGATCCAATCGTCCCACACGGCCGTGAGGACCACTAGAAAGGCGCCAAATGAAGCAAGGGCTACCTCAACCCAAAACGTCGATTTGACGTGTCTGTTTTTCACGGGAGCACCTCATGAGCTCATGTCGGCACCCAGCCGACCCAACAGTCCGGCGAGTCTCCGCACTGCTTGGGAAGCATCATATATCGAAATTTGGCACGCTGTCAAGACCAATGGGCGATGCAAGAGCTCAGGCCGCGTGGTGGCCCGTGCTGTCGCGCGCCGGCCGGTTGCTCGCGACGGCTGCGCCTACGCCTCTTGCGAGTGGCCCCTGTTGCAGACAGGTCGATCGTGGCATCATAGGATCCATGATTCTCGCGCACCTCGGTGCCCGGGCCGAGCCGCGGCCAGCTAGCGTCTGATCCCGTGGAACGACAAGCACCACAGCCGCAGAACGTTGTGACGACCGAGGGACAGGGGCGCACGCGGGCGCTGCCCGACGATCGTGTCCTGGTGACGCTCGACGATGGACGCTCGGTCGTGATCGACGGCAGCCGGCTGACGCCGCAGCGCGACGGGACCTACAAGCTTGCGCTCACCCGCGCCGACAAGCTCACAGCGCGTTGATCTTCACGATGCCCCGCCCCGCAAACGAGACGTACAGCGTGGGGTCGGACGGTGTCGAGATCCAGTCGAGGTAGCAGTTCGACAGCCGCCCGCGCAACGCGCCCGTGTCGAGCAGGCGCTCCCAGCTCGCGCCGTCGCGGGTCATGAACGCGCCGCCGAGGCCGACCGCGAACCGGTGGTTTGGATCGAGCCGATCGAACTGCATGTCGGTCAGCACGACGTCGAGGTGATCGCCCATCCCGTCGTCATCCTCGTTGCGCGTGACAGGGATGCGGCCCCCGCACGTGAGCTGCTGCTCGAGATCTTGGTCGATCTGCCACGTCGAGCCGCCGTCGTCGGAGCGCATGACGTGCTGCGAGTCCAGGAGATAGATCGTGTTGGGCTCGTAAGGGTTCACGAAAAAGCGGCGCGCGGCACCCGCACCGCCACCCGGGACAAGCTGCTGCCATGCCGTCATCCCTTCCCTCCACTTCCACAGCCGGCTCCCGCTGTCGCCGCCAAGAAAGAAGACGGTCCCGGTGTGGCCCCCGGACGCCTGAACGATGCCCGCGTCGTTTGCGGGCAGGAACGGCCCCTGCTGTTCGACTGGGCCGCTGTCGCCGTAGCCGAAGTTCGGAATCACGAAAAGCGGCGGCGCGCCAAACGAGCCATCGCCGTTGCTCAGGTCGATCATGACCCCGGCGTCGCCGAAGCCCACGATGTCCGCACGCCCGAGGCCACGGAGGTCGGCGAGCAGCCGGATGTGCTTGTCGACCCGCCAGCCGCCGGCTTCGTAGCCGAAGTTGGGTACCACCGTCTGCGGCTGATAGCTGAAGCTGCCGTCGCCCTGGCTCACGGCGATGTAGACGCCCGAGTCGCCGAAGCCGACGATGTCCGCCCGGCCGTCACCGGTCACGTCGGCGAGGAAGCGCGGGTGCCTATCGACCCGCCAGCCGCCCGCTTCGTAGCCGAAGTCTGGGACGACAAACTCCACCGGGCCGAACGTGCCGTCGCCGTTCCCGAGCGCCACATACACGCCCGCATCACCGAACCCGACGATGTCCGCCTGGCCATTCCCCGTGAGATCGGCGAGGAAACGCGGATGACGATCCACCCGCCAACCACCCGCTTCGTAGCCAAAGCCAGGGACGACAAACTCCACCGGGCCGAACGTGCCGTCGCCCTCACTGAGCGCTACGTACACGCCGGCGTCGCCGAACCCGACGATGTCCGCCCGGCCATTCCCCGTGAGATCGGCGAGGAAACGCGGATGACGATCCACCCGCCAACCACCCGCTTCGTAGCCAAAGCCAGGGACGACAAACTCCACCGGGCCGAACGTGCCGTCGCCGTTCCCGAGCGCCACATACACGCCCGCATCACCGAACCCGACGATGTCCGCCCGGCCATTCCCCGTGAGATCGGCGAGGAAACGCGGATGACGATCCACCCGCCAACCACCCGCTTCGTAGCCAAAGCCAGGGACGACAAACTCCACCGGGCCGAACGTGCCGTCGCCCTCACTGAGCGCTACGTACACGCCGGCGTCGCCGAACCCAACGATGTCCGACCAGCCGTTCCCGCGTAGGTCGCCCATCAAGCGCGGGTGCCGCTCGACGCGCCAGCCGCCGGCATCGTACCCGAGGCCAGCGAGCACGAAGCTCGGGTCGGCGAACGTGCCGTTCGGCCTGCTGAGCGCAGTCCAAACGCCCGCGTCGCCGAACCCGACGATATCGGCCCGCCCGTCGCCGGTCAGGTCGGCGAGCAGGCGCGGATGCTTCTCCACGCGCCATGAGCCCGGGGTGTTCCAGTCGGTGCGCTCTTTGATGTCGCGGAGGCGACGCGTGCGGAGAAGCACGGCAAGGTTGTTCGGGATTTGGACGTGGTTGATCGTCGTGTTGCCGAAGAACCGGATGAAGATGTAGTCCCCCGGCTCCTCGTCTTCGTCGCCAGGGAGGTTGAGCACGATCGGCCGAAAGCCGCGCAGCCCGAAGCCGCTGCTCGCGTTCCAGAGCACGCTGCCCGGCAGGAGCGGCGGCCCGGGAACCATGTGGCGCATGGCGGTGCCACTCGCGACGTTCGGCAGCTCGCCGACGTCGGCGTCGTAGAGAGCGAGCGTCTGGCCAAGGCTTGCCGACACGCCGTTCCCGTCGGCGTCCCAGCGCGGCGTGAAGAGCAGCATCGAGTGCGGCCGCAGCGGATCGGCGAAGGAGCAATCGTTGTCACCGCCTCCATACTGTTGCGGCTGCCAGTGAGCACCGCCGTCGCTGAAGGTATAGCCATCGTTGTCGCCCGTGTTGAGCGAGATGACCGGCCCCTCCCCTTCGCGCGCGACACCCGCGATGTTCACGCACGACAGGGTGTTGACGTTCTTGCCGCGATCGAACGTGATGCCGCCGTCCTTGCTCCAGTGCACGCCGCCGTCGCTGGTCTGCCAGACCATGCCGCCGATGTGCCGATACCCCCCGTCCACGAACGTCGCCTCGAAGCCGGGGGAGAGATAGATGCCGTGCAGGTCGACGTGGACGTGCTGGCCCTCGTCGAGCTCGTGCCAGTCCGAGGCGTCGATCGGATCGAGGGGACCGACGTACGTCTTCGAACGCTGCGGGCTGTAGAAGAGCACGTCCCCCTGTCCATGCCGAGTCGCCTCCATGAACACGTTGCCGCTGAACTGCGGGCCGAGGTTCGGCAGCGGTACCGGCTCCCAGCTCGATGCATGCGCAGCCAGAAACTGCAGATAGTCGCCGCGGAAGATGCCCGGCATGTCGGTCGCCGCCCCGACCTGGTTCGCCGACACGAACACCTCCAGCGGCGAGCGTGGCGAGACGACGAGCACCTTCGCCGCCGGCGAGTTCGACAGGCCGACCGCGCCCCCGACGCGAAGGTCGGGTAGTGTCGTGCTTTCGTCTTCGATCCAGTGCACGCCCGCGTCGAAGGACACGAACATCAGCGGCCCGTCCGACCGCTCGCCAAGCGCATACACCACCGGCGGAGACAGGGCCCCGAGCATCGTCGTGGCCACGGCGACATGGTTGACCGATTGAAACTGTCCTGCGCCCATCGGCATCACGTTCGTGAACGTCGCGCCACCGTCGTGGCTGGCCGCCAGCGCCGTCCCGCCCGCTGCGTACACGAAGTTCGCAGTCCCGGGCGCCCACACGAGCTGGCCAGCGGTCGGCAACTGTGGGCTGCCTGCCGAGCCTGGGAATCGGTGGACGAGCGACCAGGTGCGCCCGCGGTCGCTCGAGCGCCATACGCCGATGTCGTCCGTTTCGCGGGCGCAGCGCATGATCGCGAGCACCGTGAACTCGCAGCCGAAGTTCGGCAAGACGAATCGCGGCGGCTGGAACGTTCCGTCGCGGTTCGAAAGCGCGACGTACACGCCAGCGTCGCCGAAGCCGACGATGTCGGCACGTCGATTGCCACGCAGGTCGGCCAGGAAGCGTGGGTGCTTCTCGACGCGCCAGTCGCCTGCGTCGTATCCGAAGTCCTCGACAACGGGCACCGGGTCGAACGCGAACGTCCCGTCGCCGTTGCTGTATGCGACGTACACGCCCGCGTCGCCGAAGCCCACGATGTCCGACCGGCCGTCGCCCGTGATGTCCGCGAGCAACCGCGGGTGCCTGTCGACCCGCCAGCCCCCGGCCTCGTAGCCGAAGTCTGGAACGACCGTCTGCGCTTGGAAGCTGAACGTGCCGTCGCCGTTTGCGAGCGCCACATAGATACCGGCGTCGCCAAAGCCGACGATGTCGCACCGGCCGGTCCTGCGCAGGTCGCCGAGCAGACGCGGATGCCTCTCGACGCGCCACCCGGTGTCGTAGCCGAAGTCTGGAACGACAAACCGCACGGGGCCGAACGTGCCATCGCCGTTGGAGAGCGCGACGTACACGCCGGCATCCCCAAAGCCAACGATGTCCGACCGGCCGTCGCCCGTGATGTCCGCGAGCAACCGCGGGTGCCTGTCGACCTGCCAGCCGCCGGCTTCCAACCCGAAGTCGTCGACGACCAAGCGCACAGGGCCGAACGTGCCATCGCCGTTCCCGAGCGCGACGTACACGCCGGCATCCCCAAAGCCAACGATGTCCGACCGGCCGTCACCGGTCACGTCGGCGAGGAAGCGCGGGTGCCTGTCGACCCGCCAGCCGCCGGCTTCCAACCCGAAGTCGTCGACGACGAAACGAACAGGGCCGAACGTGCCGTCGCCGTTTGAGAGTGCGATGTACACGCCGGCATCCCCAAAGCCGACGATGTCCGACCGGCCGATGCCGCGAAGGTCGGCAAGGAAGCGAGGGTGGGCGTCAACGCGCCAGCCGCCGGCCTCCTGTCCGAAGTCCGCGAGCACGACTCGTGGAGGCTCGAACGTCCCGTCGCCGTTACCGAGTGCCGTCCAAACGCCGGTCTCACCGAAGCCGACGATGTCGGCGCGACGGTCGCCGGTGAGGTCCGCCAGCAGGCGCGGGTCGCGATCGACCCGCCAGCGCGCGGAATCGGGACCGACGGCCACGTCCGGCACGCAGTAGCCGCCGATCGCACCCGCAACGCCGAACTGCCCCTGGGCGGGTTGCGGCCACTGAAGCTGCGCCCACGACTGGCCGCTGTCTTCGGAGACCCAAAGGTCGCTCGAAAGGGAGCCCGCGACGACGAAGGTACCGTCATCCGAACTCGCGAGCGAAAGCATCCGCCCGCTCACAAACCGCGACGAAGGTAGCGCCGTGTTGCCCACCGTCGGGCTCACATCCTGTAGGTTCGCGATTGTCGCCTCCTTGGATGCTGCGGAGAGAGCCGCAAGGGTAACCCATTTCCCTCTTGGCCACCAACACGAGAGCTACGGCAGGAAACGACACCCAGGGCCCCGTGTTCATCTGAGCAGCGCGATCGGGGGTCGGTCACCCGATGCAAGATCCCGAAGCACAACGCGACGTCGAAGCGCTCTGAGCACGAATCGACGCGTAGCCTGGGCCAAATGGTCCGCGACTGCTTGCGGGAGAAACAATACGCCTAACACCTGGCGCTGCGAGTGCGCAAGTGCGATCATCAGAGCCAACCACCGAGAAGGGAGTTCCCGACCGTGGAGTCCTCCGAGACCCTCATCCGAGTACTTGTGGTGGCACACAAGACTGCCGCCACACAACCCCTGCTCGACGCCGTGCGAGAGCGGGCTGGGCGCGGGCCGTGCACGTTCACGCTGCTCGTCCCAAACGCGACCCACGGTCTGCACAAGATCGTCGACCCTGAGGACCAGGGCGCTGGCGAGGCCAACGCCGTGCTAGATCAGGCTCTGCCCCTGCTGAGCGAGGCCGCCGGAACCCCCGTTGAGGGAATCGTGGGTGCCCCCGACCCGGGCGCAGCGGTGCATGATGCGATCAACCGGTACGGCTTCGACGAGGTGATCATCTCAACACTGCCCACACGACTGTCGCGATGGTTGAAGCTCGACCTTCCGAGCAAGGTGTCGGGCACGGGTCTGCCCGTGACCACCGTGACCCCCTCCGAGGTGCCGTCAACATAGACTTCATTTGTCGTTAGGGCTCACGATTTAGCGTGTGAAGGAGCCATGGTGTAGTTCCAGTCGCCGTGGAATGGGTTGCGGCTGATATTGATGGTGGCGAGTTGTTCGTCGCTGACTTTGATGCCTTTCTCGTATTCGCGGTCGTCGAGTTGGGCGTAGACCTTCAGGCCGGTGCTGGTTGTGGTGTTTGAGATGAGGTTGATGATGACCTCGTGGCTGATGAGGGGCTTGCCGCGCCAGTTGGTCGAGATGAAGCTGAACAGGCGGTGCTCGATCTTGTTCCACTTGCTCGTTCCGGGCGGGAAGTGGCAGACCGCGATCTGCAGGCCAGTCTGATCGGCGAGGCGTTGCAGCTCGAGCTTCCAGAGGCGGGTGCGACTGGAGTTCGAGCCACCGCAGTCAGCGGTAATCGTCAACGTAGTGGCGTTTGGGTAGCGCGTATTGCCGAGTGTCTGCCACCAATCGAGGATCGTGTTCGTGGCGAACGTCGCGGTGTCGCTGGTGATTCCCACGCTGACCCATCCCTCGTCCGCAGTCAAGTCGTAGACGCCGTAGGGGATCGCGTGCCCGAGTTGCTTGTCCTTGAAGTCGTGCGTGCGGACCTCGACAGGCCTACCCTTCGGCTCAAGCTCTGAGCCGACAGCCTTGAAATCCCCGACGAGCTCTCGCTTCTTGGTGTCGACGCTGATTACCGGCTCCTTCGCCGCGATCGCGGCCGTGACGGTCTGGTTGATGTGCTCGAACTGGGCGTCGCGATCGGGATGGGACTCGCCCTCCCGGGTCTTGCGGTTAACCTGCAGGCTGTAGCCCTTGGCCTTCAACAACCGCAGCACCGTCCGGTCAACGACGTCGTGCCCCATCTCCCGCAGCGCCTGCGCGAGCTTCGCGCCGCTCTTCGAGGTCCACCGCAACGGCGACTCCGGATCCCCACGCGTAACCGGATCAACGAGGCGCTCCAACGCCTCCCAAAGTCCCGGCTCGCGCTCAAGGATCGGCGTGCGCCCCGGATGCCTACGCATCTTCCCCGGCGCTGGCCGCTCCTCAGAATCCAGATCGGCAAGGCCACGCAGCACCGTCGACTCCGAGATCCCCGTAGCTCTCACCACCGCCGCGAGCCCTCCATAGCCAGCGGAGCGCGCCTCCGCTGCCGCCCACAACCGCCGCGTACGCTCGTCCAGCAACCCCTGCGCATTCAACAGCCGATACCGCTCACCAATCGCGCGCTCATCGACCACAACCCCCAGTTCTACACAACCCACCAAACCCCTTCACAAACTAAGTCGAGAGCCCTTAGCGACGTTGGTTCTATCTCGGGGCGTTCGCGGCGAAGGTCTGCCGCGGGCAGGACGGACGATTGTTATCTGTGGAGCTTTCGTCTGCGTAGCGCGAGAGTTGGGAGCCGTGGAGGCCTCGTGGTCAATGCGCAGGATCGCATGCTCGAGGTCGCCGGTATCCACTCGACGCCGTGGTTAACGCGCGCTCGTTTAGTCGCGGAAGTGTGACTGGCGTGGGTTTGAGCCGGTGGCTAAACGTCAGGAGGTCAGTCGCGCTGCTGGTGGTTGGGGATCACGCCGAGTTGGCGCATCAGTGAGATGTCGTCCCTGACGGCTCGGTACTCCACGATCTTGCCGTCGCGGAAAGTGAAGATGTAGATGTGGTGGACGTCACTGAACGTCCTCTCAGTCGGTGGCATGCCTATGAATGGCCCAGTGTGCGTACCACTAATGGAGCTGTGCATCACGACACGGTCGCCCTCGGCGATCAGCTCGTGAATCTCCCAATGCTGATCAGGAAAGGCCGCGCGCAACATCGTCGCGACCTCCTTGACGCGCTCAGGTCCGCGACGGTCCTGCACATCCCCGGCGTCCCGGCAATCAGGCGCCACGAGCGCATCGGCAACGTCGAGTTCTCCCGCTTCGAAGACCTCCTCGTACAGTCGCCGCGCAATCGCCTTGTTGCTATCTGACATCGCTGCCTCCGGTGAGTTGTCCGACCATTTGGCTACCGTAGCACTGTAGCCAATGTCAAGTCAAGAATCACAACGCGATCGCCCTCCTTCCCGCCGCTACCGCTCCGCCAAACGCCAGGCAGACGCCCGCGCAACGCGCGAGCGGATCCGCACCGCGGCCGAGTCGCTGTTTCTCCGCGACGGCTACGCACCGACAAGCATGAGGGCGATCGCCAAACACGCAGATGTCGCCGAGAAGACTGTCTACCTCGCCTTCCCGACAAAGGCCCAACTGCTCTCTGAGGTCATCCGCGTGGCGGTCCGCGGCGACGACCAGGAGACACCCATCACGGCCCGCGATGACTGGCGCGCGATCCTCAATGCCCCCTCAGACGAAGTACTAGACCGCCTAACGCGACACGAGACGGCCGCCCTTGAGCGGACTGCGCGCCTGCTCGTGATAGCCGACATCGCGGCGGCCGGTGATCCGCGGCTCATTCCGCTATGCGATCGCGGCCACGCCGCTCAGCGGGGCCTGTATGCGGAGGTAGCGGCAAGCCTCGCAGCGCGCGGAATGCTACAGAGCGGACTCCACCCGACAGACGCAGCCGACATGATCTACGCGCTCACGCACGAGGCCCTCTATCTGCGGCTCACCAGCGAGTGCGCATGGAGCCCATCACGCTACGCACACTGGCTCAGCACAACCCTAACAGTCACCCTCACCACAGCAGCCCACCAAGACCCTCCCTAGAGCGCAACCGCGCAAGCCGCTCTCCACCAGCTCCAATGGAACCCGGATGCCGCACCCTGACCCCACTTCAGCAGCCGAGCGAGCGTCCGAGCGACGCTCGTATTCATACACACTCTGGAGGGTCTGTCCCACTCCGAGGAGTCAGACCTGCCAGGCAGCGGTCGCGGCAGACAAGTCGGGGGAGGTGCGACTAGTAGGTTCCCTGGTCGGTGCTGCGTGGCGGGTGGCTGTGGTTCAGGGCGACCGCGAGGGTATCGACGAAGGCGATGAGCTCGGGGCTCGGTCCGCCGGCCTCGTTGTTACCGGGTCCCTGCGCCGTGCCCCATTGGAAATCCAAGACGATGTGGTTCGTGGTTTCACCGAGGCCGTAGGGCTCGCCGTCTCCAATACAGATTTCCACCGATGGCACGTCGGAGATCAGTACAGGTGTTTCATAGCTCGGGCGGTTAGGCTTACGGCTTCGTGCGCACGGCCATCGCGAGCGACACGACCCACCCGACGAGCGTCCAACCTAGAAACAGGTTGATGACCACGATGCTGCCGAGATTGACGACTTTACGCGAAGCGGCGACGATGGTGGGCAGAAAGTACAGAGCGATGAGGATAAGAATGCCAATGCCCGCCGCCCCCCCGCCGCTAGCAATCACCATGGGTCGGCAGGATAGCAGGCAGGCCGGCGGCTAAGATTTGTAGTCGCTCGGCGGCGTCGATGGCAGGTCGGTCGAGACCACTGCACGGCCATCGGAATCAACGGCCACGCACAGTGACGTCGACGGCGAGGACTTGCGATGTGAGGAGAGATGCCCGCCCGTCAAGGCGTCCCCGACTTGGACCCATCGTGTCCACAAGCGCAATCTGGCTGCGCTCGCGGCACGATGACCCGCCACGGGACGAGCAATGGCTGACCAGCGCGTGTCATGGCGGAGAAGATCTCAAGCAGCTGGCGACCGTCGTATGATCGCGAACGACGAGACGGACGACACCCAGCGAATCGAGACCAATGGCGCTCTTCAAGAAACGTCCCGACACATTCTCGCTCACCATGCAGTTGGTGGAGGCTCACGCGAGAGGCGACGCAAACACCGTGGCAGCCGCGCGAGATGCTCTTTCGCGTGTTTCGACTCTGGAAATCCTTCGCTGCCTCTGCCGGTTCGGAGAGATGGTTGGAGGCAAGCTAAAGCCGGAGGACAAAGAGGTCGTTCGTAGAGCCTACGCGTCGGTGACAGGGCCCCCGGAGATCCGACATGCCGTCAGCGCAATCGGAGTTGCGTGCTTTGTCGTCGCACAGCAGGATGCGGTCACGACTGCGGTCAACACCTACATGGCACCCCTCGTAGATTCGCCGGCCGACGCCGTGCGCCGCGTCGTGCTCGAGGTCGTCGCAGCAACCGGCCAAGCATGCGGGCAGCTCGACATGAAGTTTAACTGGAAGTAGGTGCCCGACTGACTGCGCGCAACAGCTCTTAGCCTCATCCCAGCGCTTGGAGGCACCTGTGATAAGGTGGCCGCGACAGCGAACTGGAAGTCAAGTTGCCAGTAGTAGTGGCGATCGGAGGAGTTCATCTATGGGTCTGAAAGTCGCTGACTTTACGCTTAGCCGCAATTCGCTGCCTACACAGCGTAGCAACGTAGGTATCCGGCTCGTGCGGCAGACGGTCGAGACGATTAAGGCAAGCGCACCTCCCGCTGACAAGGTGCTGATTATGCCGGCTAGCAACTTGCTTAGTGAAAACGATGCGGTCGGACCAGAGCCGCGTTGGAATCATCTTCTTTGCGGGATAGGTCTGCAGTTGAAAAACGGTACCGTTGCTGCAGGAGCGGGCCAGTTTGTAATCACCGGTCGTAGATTCATTGGCATGATCGACAGCGGAACGCTAACCGGCGCGCCGGCCCTCGATGTAGATACGTCCGGCCACATATACTGCTTTACAATCAACCGCGACGATGTCTACCTGCCGGCGATAAAGAAACACCGTCTTAAGCCATCTGAGTTTACCTTTCGTAGCAAGGAGGAGCAGGAAGTAGCATTCCAGCTCGTCATCTACGCTGCTTGGGCTTACATAGCGAACAAGAAGATGAACTACTGGCACGATAAGAATATGCTGCGCGCAGTGTCTGACGAAGGCCGCGACTCGCTTCTTAGGGAATGACGTATTGCTAATCGGCTAGGTGGTCGTGCTCACGAGTCCGGCCCGACCTCATGCGCCGCATCTGTCGTCCCCTTGTCGTGCGGAGAAGCTGCGCCAGCATGCCGATTCCGCTAGGCGGACGGCGTAGCGGAGCGTCGTTCGCTGTGCGACACCAACTAGTATGCTGGTGCTCGGTGTTCTCCTATGGTCCGTCGCTGCAAGGGGGTTCGATGATCGTCGTAACCGGAACTGCCGCCGTCGTCCTCATTGGCCTCGGGGTAGCCATCTACGTGCTCGAGTTCGCCAGCAAGACGGCGCGGTACAAAGACCGGCGCAGCGGGCGCAGCCGTTACGGCCACGTCGAACTGGGTCCAGCCAAAGCCGATGCCACAAGCGTCTCGAATAAAGACCGGCGCAGCGGGCGCAGCCGTTACGGCCAGGTCGACCTAGGTCCAGTGAGCGCCGATCAGGCGCTGCGTACCGGAGACGTCGAGAGCAAGCACGCCGGCGAGGGGGTATAAACGTGGGGTTTGTCACCAAGCAAGTGCGTAAGACGGTCAATCGTCGCTTTGCCGAGGAGCCCACCGTGATTCCCACAGCGCTGGATGAGGTCGCTGCGCTACAGCGCGTCGAAACTGTGTGCCAGGCGCTGAACGCCAATTTCGACGCTTGGTTTGCTGAAACTGGAGGTCGAGGCAAATGGCATGAGGGCGTTGTATATAAACCTGAGTTTCACCGCTACTATCCCGCCAAAGCAGGAAATGCGCTCTACATCGGGTTCAGTCTAACTCCGGCTCAGATTTCCGAGCTGAAGAACAGCAAGACGAAGGGGCGTCACTGGCTCGCATCCGCTCAGTGGCACGAGGATGCTAGCGGCCGGCGCGTCGAGTTGCAGTTGATCGTCTGGGTCAACAGCGGGCGAAATGGGAAGCTATTTAACAAGGACCGCTACGAGCAGCTAACCGTGGAAATCACCAAGGCCTTGGCGAGCTAGTGGTTCGAGCTGCTGTGCACGCGACAGACCGCGGTCGACCAGGCCTGTCGCATACCCAGGGACTCCGTCGAGATAGAGCCGGTAGAGCCCTCCTAGATTTGGCTCCGCTCTCCATCCCTGGGTGGAGAGGAATGGGTATCATCGCCCACGTTGTGAGACGAGGAGCCACGATCTCGGCGGTGGTCCTGTGCTTGGCGCCGCTTGTCCCTGGGGCCGCACAGGCGACGTCCAGTCATCACTGGCGCACTCTCACGATACATCAAGCGTGGACCGTGACCGTGGCGGGCGCCCGTCACGTTGCAAAGCAGGCAGAATCGCTCCCCCACACCTATGGGCCTTCGAGGCCAAGCAGCGACGAAGTCCAACACCAATCCGCATGCGTGCGACACTCGCCGTATCAGATCGACTGCCCGTTTACCTATTTCCTTGGATATACGTCCGGAGAAGTCTACACGCGGTGCCACGACACCGGACAGGTCACAGAGATCGCCGAACAGCGATTCCGGTTCACATCACCCAAACCGCGGTGCCAGTTGATCTACAACAAAACACCCTAGTGTCTTGAGTCAGAATTTCGGGTGCAGTCTCGCGATCCGGCTGGGCGTGACTGGGACCGCCCGCCCTGGCTTCGTCGCCTTCGCTGGGATTGGTTTGCTAGGTCGATGGGCGGCTCCAGTTGAGCTCGGAGAAACGGGCGAAGTCGCGGTCGAAGGAGACCAGGTCACAAGCGTGCTCGAGTGTGATCGCCGCGAGCTGCGCGTCGGCGATGAGATCCCCTGACGCTTCGGCACTTGCGCAGAGCTGCTCCAGCAGAGCAATATGCCCCGGTCCAGGCGCCAGCATGACGTGCGCGGGCTGCGCGCGCAGCGCCTTCAGATAGGAAAACGCCGCATCCACCGGCGTGGGTATCGAGAAGATGCGCCTGTTGGTCGCGATACGCAGGAACGCGCCAGCCACCAGATCGACGATCGTGAAGGGCGTATTCGCCGCGATTGTCTGATCGAGCCACGTCCTGGCGGTGTCAAAATCGGGGTGGTCGTCGCGGTGGGCCGCCAGCACCACATTGACGTCGAGCAACTTCAACGCAGCTCGGCTATCCCGCTGGCGCCACGGTCGAGCACTTCCCGCAACGCCCTGTTCGACCGCAGATCAACGCCGGGCAACGGACCGTCGCCCCCTCGGAACACGGGCACCGCGACGGGCTCAGCTGGGGCCTGTTCGGCAAGCTCGCGCCGAAGCGCACGAGCCGAATGCCGGGCGAGCACGTCCTTAAGGTTGAGGCGCGGCGGCACTGCGTCGCGCGGTGAGAAGTGCGGCGACCGTGCTCGCCCGGAGTGGCCGCCCCAGGCGCTCCTGAAGAGCGTGATTCTCGTTCACGAGGGCGTCACGCTGGTCGGGTGAGAGCCGTGCCCAGAATGACATCGTGCCGAGCAGGGCGTTGAGCTCACCGGCGGTGTGCTCGATCAGGGTTGGCACCGTTGCGAGCTGTAGATCCTCGAAGAGATCGGCTGCGTAGTCACGCCCTATGTCGTAGCTCCCCAGCCAGCCCCAGGCATCCGCGACGTTCCCACAGCGCTCCCGCACACCCGCGATCGTGCAATCGAGGTCGCGGTAGGTGGGCCAGGTCGCGGCGATCTCCCCCGCGTGCCTGCGCAGCGCCGACAGTAAAGCCTCCTGGTCATCGACGCTGCGCTGCTCCCGAAGGCCGAAGTACTGGATTAGGGCGAGCGTCCCGTTGAGAGCGAGCGTATCGGCGATCCGCCGCCAGCTCAGATCAGGATCAACCCAATGGATTGCGGACGCCGAGAACACCGCCTCGTAGCTATCGCGAGGCAGCTGCATGTCCTCAAGGCGCGCGTGGACGAACTCCACATCGCCCGCATCCTTCAGGTTCTCCTCGGCGACCCGGACCAGTTGATCTCCCGGCTCGAATGCGGTCACGCGCAGCCCTCGCGCGAGCAGGCTACGCGTCAGCTGACCGGTCCCGCAGCCAATCTCGAGCACCCGGTCGCCGTCCCCGATACCTGCCACCTCGCATGCTCGGTCTACGAGCGCATCGGGATAGGTCGGGCGAATGCGGTCGTACTCGACCGCAACCTCGTTGAAGACCTTGCCGTAGCTCCGTGCGAGCGTCCCGTCGCTCATGCCCGAAACGTACACACCCGCCTGGACGGGCGACGGATCAGCGTCTCGCAGCCGTGGTCCCGGGCCAGCGAGCAGAAAGGCAGCCCACCACGTGTCGATGAGCCTGGACACGGCGTGAGGTCATCGAACGCGCAAGAATGCGCGTCAACCGAGGACCACCGTGATGAGAAAGCTGATCTACTCGATGGGGGTGTCACTGGACGGCTTCATCGCCGGGCGCGATGGAGAGATCGACTGGGGGGCGCCAGACGAGGAGCTGCATCGGTTCCACAACCGGCAGACGCGGGAGGTGGGCGCGCATCTCTGCGGCCGGCGGCTTTACGAGACGATGCTCTACTGGGAGACCGCAGAGGAAAACCCGTCGGCCGCGGAGCACTCGCTCGAGTTCGCGCGCATCTGGAAGGCGCTGCCGAAGATCGTTTTCTCGAGGACCCTCGAGAAAGTCGAGGGCAATGCGCGTCTGCTCCGGGACGGTGTCGGCGAGGAGGTCGCCAAGCTCAAGCAACAGCCGGGTAAGGACCTCGCCGTCGGCGGCGCTGGTCTGGCTTCCACCTGCATGGGGCTGGGCCTCATCGACGAGTACCGGCTTTTCGTCAGCCCGGTCGTCCTGGGCGGCGGCACCCCCTACTTCCCGGCCCTGGACGACTGCATCAATCTGGAGCTGATCGAGACGCAGACTTTTGCCTCTCGTGTCGTTTACGTTCGCTACCGGGTCTCTCGGTGATCAGCGCCGCCGCCGCGAAGTTCGGAGCGGTGTAGGGGTCGCCTGCAAAGCGGTCAACGGCGCTCATCGCCAAATGCTCCCACACGCATTCGTTCACGCCCGCTAGGGGAGCGCCTCTGTGGGGTACTCAGCCTGGATCCACCGATAACGGGCTGAGCATCCGGTGCCGGAGACCGAGCCAGGGACAATTGACCGAGCATCCGTAGGGTGACCCCTCGGAGCGAGGGCAATTGATCCTGGCGATGCGTCATCCGGTGCCGGTGCGACCCCGGGATCGGTGGATCCAGGCTCAGGCCAGCGCGTCGGACGGCAGCACGAAGCGAAGCGGTGTTCGTGGTTCTGCTCTGCCGCCGTAGCTCAGCCGCGAGCCGTGCAGGCCGTGGCTGGCGGCTTTGGCAACCTGCGCCTCGGGTATCCCGGCGTGCGCGGTGATCCACTCCATGACCGCCGCGAAGTCGTCGCCCTCGGCGAGGATCGCGGCACGCTCGATGACCTTGCCACCGGAGGAGTGAGGACGTGCCAACCGCTTCACAATGGCGCGGATCTCGGCGTCGCCGGCCGCGCACTCTGCGCTCACGAGAACTCCGTCACCGAGTAGACGGGGTGACCGACGCGGGCGAGCGCGCTCTCGCCGCAGTCGTCGGTATGCACGCAGAAGTCCTCCAAGCGCCCGTGGTCGAGGATCGCGACCACGACATTGCTGCCCTTGGACAGCGGCCTGCCGACCTCGATCTCCCGGTCCTGCCCCTCGAAGCGACAGCTCAACTTGAAGATCCGCCGAGAGCGCGCAGGGCAGCCGGCAGCGAGCAGCGAACGCTCGCGCAGCTCGCTGTAGACCTCCTCGGCGCGCGCTCCGTCCGACTCGATGCCGGCGACGAAGAAGCTCGTCACTTGCGCCAAGCCTTCGCCGGCGCGGCGGAATAGCGCCAGCGCTCCTCGGCCGTCATCTTGCTGATCCTCAGCGAGCCGTCCTGGACCGGGCGCGGCAACTCCTCCAGCTTCACCCGTCGGCGCTCGACGGCGCGATCTGCCTGAGTGAGCATTACTCCAGGCTAGCGCAGCCGCAAGCCGTTGCGGGAGAATCGACGGCCGGGGACGATCACGTCATTGGTCGTTCCCGAGAGCTCGCCGTCCGTGGTCGTTCCCGAGAGCTCGCGAGCACGACTGCCGTCGAGGCCACTGTACCGCGAGGCGAGGCGAGGCGAGGCGAGGCGGGGCGAGGCGCGTCGCGAGCGAGTCATCGTCGCAGCACCCCTCGGGTGGGCTCATCTGCACGAGCCACGGCTCGACAGCCGCGGCAGGCATGACGTCGATCGCGCGCGTGGTTAGCCGGGGGTACGCTCGAACCGCACGGCGTTCTCGAAGTGCGGTGCCCACGGCTGCGCCGAGCACGTCCAGATCTCGACCGTCGGTTCGATCCACGATGGATCGTCGATCGTCCCTGCCTTCAGGAAGGCCACTCCCGGCATCGACTCGATCGTGCTGAATATCGGCGACCCGCAGGCCGAGCAGAACCGCCGCTCGGTGGTGCTCTGGTAGCCCTCGCTGGCGGTCTTGAACGAGGCGAGTGTGCCGCCCTCAACCGTGAGCGTGTTGCTCGGTACACCCACGATCACCGAGAACGCCGTGGCGGTCTGACGCTGGCAGTTGGCGCAGTAGCAAGCCCCCTGCCATACCGGCTCGGCGTCGACGCTATAGGTCACGCCACCGCATAGGCAGCGGCCTGTGATGGGTTTGGGTGCATCGGCCACGTACCCGAGACCCTACACCAGCACCACCCCGCGCCGAAATTCGGCTCCCCGAGTCCGGGTACGACAACGCCGTCGAGTTCGCGTGGGGCTCGATCTCATCCTCGACGGCCTCGACTGGCTTCGTCGCGCCGGAACCGCGGCGGCATGAAACGGCGATGAGCTCGGCGTGGCGCGCCGGTCTCGCGTAGTGGGCGGCAACCAGAATCACGATGCCGCTTACCCTGAGGTAACCCAACGGTCTACGGAGGTGGACGATGGCCGCCTACGCTGAGGTGACTCAACGGTCTACGGAGGTGGACGGTGCCGCCTACGCTGAGGTAACCCAACAGTCAACGGAGGTGGACAGTGCCGCCTACGCTGAGGTAACCCAACAGTCAACGGAGGTGGACGATGCCCGAGAAGATTGGAAGCCGCGAGGAATGGCAGGAGGCTCGAGATGAGCTTGCGAAGCTCGAGGCGGAGCACGCGAAGCTTGGCCAGACGGTGACCGAGCAACGCCGTCGGCTTCCCTGGGTGCCGGTGCAGAAGGAGTACGAGTTCGATACGGAGGACGGAAAGAAGACGCTCGCCGAGCTGTTCGACGGCCGCTCCCAGCTGCTGGCCTACAACATCATGTTCGGTCCCGACTACACCAACGGCGCGTGTCCCGGGTGCACGTCCCTCGGCGACGGCCTCGACGGGTCGCTCGTCCACCTCAACCACCGCGACGTGACGCTGCTGTGCTTCTCGCGGGCGCCGATCGAGCAGCTTACGGCCTACAGGAAGCGGATGGGCTGGGAGTTTCCCTACGTGTCCACCCATAACACCGAGTTTCCCTTCGACTTCGGGCTGGCGCTGTCCGAGGAGCAGGCGCAGCATGTCCCCCAGATCAAGGAGATGGTCGACAAGCCGCCCGATTGGCTGGTCGAGTGGTCGCACCAGATCGGGGCCGAGCTGAAGGACGGGCTGCGCGAGAGCCCCACCTGGATCGCCTTCGCGCGCGAAAACGGGACCGTCTACCACACCTACACGGTGAGGGCACCCGATCCGTTCGTCGCGCCATACTTCACCTCCCTGCTCGAGCGCACGCCCAAGCCCCAGCCCGACGAGCCTCGCACCTTGCGCAAGGACGAATACCCGGACTGATCGCGCTAAAGCGCCGGCTTGCGGCCTTCGCATGTTGCGTGTGACCGCGCATGCGCGGTCACAGGACCCGCCGCATGCGGCGGGTCCACCGTTGGCGCATGCGCCAACGGCAGGGTCGTGCATGCACGACCCTGAAACAGACCGACCAGAGATCGGCCGGCATGCGGCACTGCCTCCCTCGAGACCTCGCTCATGCCAGTGCGGGCTACGCTTGGCGCAACGGATGAAGAGGCGCCGAAAGGGAGCGCGATGCCGCGAGCGGTGAAGTCAGATCACTACGGAGGGGTGGACGTTCTGAACGTGGTGGAGGTCGAGCGGCCCGTACCCGGACCGGGAGACACTCGTGAGGGTGAAGGCTGCCGGGGGGATGATCGGCCGATGGCGCAGAGGACGATCCCATGACGCAGGCGCGGCCCCCGCGGCGTACCGGTGCGGTCAACTCGATCGTCGAGTTGCCGTTCGGCCTGGGGGACGGCGATGTGCGCTTCGCCGACCGCCACGACGCGGGGCGCCGTCTGGCGGCGCTGCTCGGCGATCTCCGCCACGAGTACCCGGTCGTGGTGGGTATCCCGCGCGGCGGGGTGCCGGTGGCGGCCGAGGTTGCGCGCGCTCTGCAGGCTCCACTCGACCTTGTGCTCGTGCGTAAGATCGGGGCGCCCGGCAACCCGGAGTACGGGATCGGAGCGCTCGCCGAGGACGACGTCCTCATCATCGACGACGAGGCAGTGCGGCGACTGCGGCTGAGCCCCGCCGAGCTCGACGCGGTGGTGGAGCGCGCGCGGCGTGAGCTGGCCGAACGGTCGGCGAGCCGCTACGCCGAGCGCCCGCGGCTGGCGGTTGCGGGACGAACCGTGCTGCTCGTCGACGATGGCCTGGCGACCGGCCACAGCGCGCAGGCGGCCGCGCGTTCGCTGCGTGAGCGCGGCGCGGCGCGCGTGATCCTCGCGGTACCGGTCGCCGCCCCGGCCTCAGCGCTGCAGTCGCGCGGGTGGGTCGATGATGTGGTGTGCGTGCAAACGCCCGCTGATCTGTGGGCGATCGGGTTGTGGTATGGGGACTTCAGCCCGACCTCCGAGGAGGAGGTCGCGGCGCTGCTGGCTCCGACACCGCCGTGCCGGAGCTCAACCGCCGGGCCACGCGGTGCATGAGCTGCGAGAAGGCAGGGCGACACGGCTCCTACGTAAGCTGGCTCGGTGGGTGACTGCTCGCCTGATTTCGGCCGTACGGCCGATGACTACGCCCGTCACCGTGCGGGTTTCCCGCCCGAGCTGCTCGATCGCCTCGCGGCGATCGGTGTGGTGCGCCCCGGCGCGCGTGTCGTGGACCTCGGCACCGGGACGGGAAGCCTCGCGCGGCTGTTCGCGCAGCGTGGGTGCGAGGTCACGGGTGTGGACGTGGCAGCGCCGCTGCTGGCGCAGGCCAGGCGGCTGGATCGCGAGGCCGGTGTGCGGGTCGCTCATGTCGAGGGGCGGGCGGAGGCGACCGGCCTGCCCGGCGGTGGGTTCGATGTGGTCAGTGCAGGCCAGTGCTGGCACTGGTTCGATCGGCCCGCCGCCGCGCTTGAGGTTTCGCGGCTGCTCGTGAGCGGCGGCGCGGTGGTGATCGCGCACTTCGACTGGCTCCCAATCGAGGGCAACGTGGTGGCTGCGACGGAGGAGATCATCCTGCGGTACACCCCGAGTTGGCCGTTCGCGGATCGTGCCGGGCTGTATCCGCAGTGGCTCGTGGATCTGCAGACCGCGGGCTTCACCAAGATCGAGACGTTCTCCTTCGACGTGATGGTGTCCTACTCGCACGAGGCGTGGGTCGGCCGCGTACGCGCGAGCGCACCGATCGCTGGCACCCTGAACGCCGACCGCGTGGGGGCTTGCTCGAAGGAGCTGACGGCGATGCTCCGCGAGCGCTTCGCCGAGGACCCGCTCGCGGTGCCGCACCGCGTGTGGGCAGTCACCGCACAGGCGGGTCGGGGTGAGTGAGCACGAGCGGCGGAGCGAGAACGGCTACTTTCGCGATCCCGACGAACACCTATGGGAGGTCCTCTGGAACCCACGGCTCGTCCAGCCGCAGGAGTAATCGCGACGAATCAGCAGAAGCGGTCCAAGCGCGTGGTGGAGCATCGCGAAGCCTGCGTGGTATTGATGCGGCATGTTGACGACCGAGGAAGCCCAATTCGACAATCCGGCGTACGCGTCGCTGTGCGGCTCGCATGCACAGCTTGCGCAGGTGCGTGGGCGAGCGCGCCGATATCCGGCCGACATGGCGCCGTTCCTCGCTCTGCCCTCACCGCCCACGGCACAGGACTGGCGGGACGCCGCCGATCTCGTTGCGCCGGGAACCTACGTGGCCGGCCGGTACGGCAGCGCTGAGCTGCCAGACGGCTGGCGGGCAGTTCAGGCGTTTGATCTGGTGCAGATGATCGAGGAGCGGGTCACCGGGGCCGACTGCGCCAAGGCGATCCCGCTCGGCGGCGCGGATGTCCCCGAAATGCTCGAGCTCGTCGCCCAGACCGAGCCTGGGCCGTTTCTGACCAGAACCATCGAGCTTGGCGATTACCTGGGCATCAGGCACGGCGGGGAGCTCGTCGCGATGGCCGGCGAGCGGTTTCGTCTGGATGGTTGGACCGAGATCAGCGCCGTCTGCACCAAACCCGATCATCGCGGTCGGGGGCTGGCCTCTCAGCTCATGGGCGCGTTGATCGCAGGGATCCAGCGGCGCTCGGAACGAGCATTCCTGCACGTGATGAGCACCAACACGGGCGCGATCCGGCTCTACGAGGAGCTCGGCTTTCGTGTGCGGCAAACCGCGACGCTCACCGTCGTGACCCGCGAGCCGCTGCGAAACTCACAAGCATAGGCTCGCGTCCCAAAGCGGCAGGCTGATCGCCACGAGCGCAAGTTATCGCCTGCGCTAGACCGACCCCCCTTACTGGGCAGGTAGAAGCGATCGAACCAGCGTCTTGGTTCGATCGGCAGGGCTCAATGGCACGGGTGGTTTCGAACCACCGACCTCTCGCGTGTGAAGCGGTCTGGAAAAGGCCCAAGGAAGCGCAAGAAACGGCTCTAACAGCCATGTGCAGGTCTGCGCCCTTCGTGCGTCGATCCCTCTAGATGCCGGTGCTTCCCGGTGGATTTGGCCCACCAAACGGCCCCGGTGGGCCAAAAGGATTTCGGTATCGAGACAATTCGCGTCCAGATGGGCCACACATTGAACGAAGCCCAGGTCGCGGTTCTCAGATGGGTGGCAGATGGCTGCCCTGATGGTGCGATGGATGGCTCAGCGCATCGCATCTCGGCCGCGGCCCTTCGCAGCCGGGGTCTGATCCGAGTCTCTGGCCGCGGGCGGACCTGGAGCGCCGCAATCACGGACGCGGGCAGTGCCTACCTGGCGTCTCCACCTCCACGTCGTAAGCGGCCACCCCGACCAGCTCGGCGCGCCCCAACAGATCCCGCCGCTCTGCCGCAGTCTGCTGCCGTGCCGGTCGCCAGCCGCGACGACGCTATCGCGGAGGATCTCCGTCAAGCGCACCCATTGATCCGCGCCACTCGCTCAGCAGCGCAGGGGCTGCGTCCCGCGCTAGACGGGCGACTGGTCGTCGGCGAACGACCCGGTGTTGTACGTATGGTCGTGAGCCGTGATCGCACTCATCGAGCCCTGATACTGGCTCACAGCTTGATGGTGGGCGCGAAACGCCGCAGCTGGAGCATCGAACCCTACTCCAAGGATCGGTACGGGTACGGCCACCATCCAGGCGTGTCGATCGTGATCGGTGAGCACCGTTACCCGATCGAAGTGCACGAGGAGACGCGGACGCTCCCGTTCACACAGGAGGAAATCGAGGCGTGGCGCAACGAGCACTCGTGGATGAAGGATGATCGCGCCCACAAGATGCCTCCCCCGCAGCGCAAGCGCAAAGAGCCAACGGGCAGGCTCCGGGTCGTGCTGCCGGAAAGCTACGGTCGTCGCGCCAGCTGGACCGACAGCCCGCGCTCGCTGGGCGGCTCACTGAGCGAGGTATTCCGCTCGCTCGAAGCACGCGCTGTCGCAGACGATCTTGCCGCGGAGAACGCACGACGACGTCAAGAAGAGTTCCAACGAGCGCAAGCCCTGCACGCCGAACGTGCTCGCTTGGCGCGCATCGAGGAGGCTCGGGCCTCTCGCGCCATGGCAGAGATCAACGCCTGGCGGCAAGCCCACGCTCTCGCGGAGTACGCCGCGACACTTCGCCAGCGGCTTCCAGAGCTGACGGACGCTGAGCGCGATCGCATCGAGGCATGGTGTCGATGGTTAGAGCACCGGGCACGACGCTCAGACCCCACCAGCGATACTTCACTCATCGTTGGATTCAACGATGAACAGGATGCACGAGGCTGGTAGCCGAAGGGTCTAAGCCAGGGATCTGTCGCTGAGATCGAGCAGGTCAGGGCGCTCTCGTGAGAGAGCAGGGCATCCGGCAATGCCGTTGCAGGTTGGCTATCTCAGCCCGGATTCCGCAGGACTGTGGGAGTCCTGCGGATTAACCAGCCAAGCGGGCTCGGTGCGCAAGTCGAGGCGCGCTTGGCTGTCGCGGGAGAACACGCCACTCGATCCCTGGTTCGAGCGCCCTGTCAGGCTTCGTCGACGAGCCGCAGATGCCGCGGATCGGGTGGAAGGCCTCGCCAGATGTCGCGCTTGGTGACTCTGGGCCAGCGCTCGGCGGGGAGGTTTGCGGGGAACAGTGCGAGGGTCTCTCCGCGTCTGCTCGCGGCTGGCGCGATGAGTCCCGCGAGTCCGAGCTGATGCGCGGCGGCCCCGATGGCTTGGCAGGCTGTGTAGTCGCCTACCTCCGAGAAGAGCCGCGCATCGGTCAGGGAGAGCGCCGCCCGGGCGGCGCTCTCGCGAAGGTCGAGGACTTTAGGGACATCGATCTTGCAGGTCACTATGCGTCGCTCCAAGACACTCGCGGCGAGAGCGCCGGTGTCGTCGAGCTCGTCATCGACGAGGTGGCGGTAAGCCTCGATCACGACGCTGCTGCGCGGACGTCCGAGGTAGAGAGCCTCGTAGGCGCGTCGCGCACCCCACCGTCCGCCGGCGGCGCTGGGCTTTAGCTCCTCCCAGCGCAGAGATGTGTGCCGTTCGAATGTGCCCTGTACTCGGATTGGGTCGATGCGGGCGACCGCGGCGAGCAGGTCGCGCTGCCTCACATGGCCCCCGCGCTTTTGCGCTCTATGGCGTCGAGCACCTCCTCGTAGGAGCCGCTGGCGAGCATGTCCACGGGGCGGCGGCCCGCGAGGCTGCGTTTGCGGCCGTGCAACCAGATCTCGGCACCCTCGCGTGTGTAGAGGTCGCGCAGGGCCTGCGTCACGTAGTGCAGCTCAAGTAGACGATCGCGGTTGCGCCCGCTCGGCGTGCTGCCGCCGGAGGTCCAGTTGCGCACCTGGCGTTCGGCGACTCCGACGAGGCGCGCGATGTCCGCGGTGCTCAACCCACTATCGCGGATCTCGCTGACGATACGGGCGTAGAGGGCTTCTGTATCGCTTGGAGAGGGGAAATCATCGGGGTTAGTGGGATGCGCGACGCTTGTGCTGGCCACTTGTGTCCTCCTCAAAGGTACGATCAATAACCGCCAAATTTCCTAGCAGATTGCCTCTAATATAGCACCCATAACCAGCCAATCGGCATACGGCGATGGGCCGCGTCTCGAACATCAGATGTGTTGTTGCTGGGACGACAGGTCGCTCATTCGAAGCCCGTGTGCCCCCAAATTAGGCATTGAGCCCGGCGCAATGCCCCAAAGACTAGTTCTGGAGCCAAATATCTGGTGCGCACGAACCGCTCTTGCATGCGTGCCTACGATGACGGCACTAGCGACAAGCTACGACAAAAGCGGAGCAATAGTTCCGAAGGACGTAATTTACGGGACTCCGGGGCTGGCTTTTAGCCCACCGTTTAGCCCACCGCCCAGCTTGGCCCCCTCCAACGCCTTTCGCCGCCGGTCAAGCATTTGGCTTGGATACAGGGGAAACGGGGGATGGGCACGGGTGGTTTCGAACCACCGACCTCTCGCGTGTGAAGCGAGCGCTCTCCCACTGAGCTACGTGCCCTTGAAGCCTGATTCTATTGGGCTTTCAAGCTGCCCGCCGGCTGGACCGGAGTGGCATCGCGGGGCGCCGCTGCCCATTGCTGCCCATTCGTGTATGCAGCCGGAGGACAGCTACCGTGGTCCCATGCCGGAGATCGGAGCCGACGGACTCGAAGAGTCGCAAGAGAACAGCTCGAAGCCCATCGGGATGACCCGCACATCGGGGGCGAGGAGCAGTTCTCGGCACGGGATGCGGCGAGCACGGCTTTGGGCAGCATCCCCATTCCGCTGCCCAAACCCGCCGAATTGTCCCCGATCCCGAGGCATCCGAGATGCCGGCCAGCGGTGGGAATCCCCAATAAACACTGGCGATCAGGGCGCCGTCGGCCCCTTGCCCACAAGCGACCGGCGGCCCTACACCACCACGCTGGGCGCCGGATGCGGCTCCAGGCGGGCGGCGGGGATCGAGTAGGCCCGCGCCAGCGCTTCAACCTGGCTCGGCGTCAGCGAAGCGCCGAACGCGGAGGGGCCTCCGAGATCGCCGTAGGCGCTCTGCACCACCTTGCCGATCAGCGACAGGTCCCAGTGGCCGTCGTACACGCAGTAGATGTAGAGCGCCGCGTTGGCGCGCAGGAACCGTGCGGCCGCTGTGCTCACCCCGGCGCCCCGTGCAGCCGGTGCGGCGCCCCGTGCAGCCGCTGCGCCACCCACGCCCGGCGCAACCGCCGCGCCACCCCCGCCGCCAGGCGCGGGCGCTGCGCTCCCCCCCACGCGCGCCGCCTGGTGGACGGGGGCCTTTGCATGCGACACGGCGATCCCCGACCCCGCGCCGAGTGCCGTCGCGAGGTACTGCCATCCGCGCTGGGTGAGGCGGACGTAGGACTTGAGCATGCCTGCGAGCTCCGCGGCGGGACCAGTGACGCTGCCTTCAGTGGTCACTTCCGCGGGCAGCGTGAGCGCCGCGGCGAGGCGCTCGGCGGTGGCCGCCTCCGCATGCAGCGCGGGGGCAACGGCGCGGGGCAGGCCACCGGCGAGCGACGGCCATGCCACGCGCGCCGCGGCCACCTCAGCAGTGGTAGGGCTCTGCAGCCGCTGCAGGGTGTGTGCCAGCGCCACGAAGTCCACGCGCTCCACGCGCAGCGCGGCCGGCCGGGGGTGGGCTCCCCCGCAGCCCGCCACCCCCGCGACGGCGACGCTTGAGAGCGCCGCCGCGGCGAGGCGCGCGTACCAGGAGGTCGTCCCTCCGGCTTTTATGCGGACAGCAGGTCGACGATGAAGATCAACGGCGAGTTCGGCGGGATCTTGGGCGGCGACCCTTTCGCGCCGTAGGCCAGTTCGGAGGGAATGATCAGCTCGCGCCTGCCTCCCACGCGCATGCCGACGACGCCCTGGTCCCAGCCCTTGATGACCTGGCCCTCGCCGAGCGTGAAGGTGAAGGGTTCTTTCGTTTCCCACGATGCGTTGAACACCTTCCCGCTGCTGTACAGCGCGCCGACGTAGTTGACCGTGACGGACTCCCCTGCCTTAGCTTCGGCGCCGGTGCCCGGGACGATTTCCTTGGTCACGAGCTTCGTCGGGGCGGGGCCCTTGGGGGGCGTGATCGTCGGCTCGGTGGCGAGCGGGCCGCTGGTGGGTGTGGTGCCGGTGGTGGACACCGGGGTCTTTTCGACGACGGAGGCCGCCGCGGGGGACTCGTTGCCGACCGCGATCGTGCTGGAGCCGCTCGACCCGCAGCCGGCGATCAGCGCCGCTGCCCCGAGAGTTGCGATGGCAATCCCGAGACGCGGGGGCAGGTCGAGGCGTCCACGGGTGGCGAAGTCACGGCTGCGGTGGGGGAAGTTGGGTTTGGAAAGGTTCATCACGGTTGGGCAGCCTAACGGAACGGGAAGCATTTGTGGTGCACCACCCTTTGGAGTCGCCCGAGCGCCGCGGGCGAGCGCGCGCCGCCCGCCCTCGTACGGGACTCTCGCCGGGCCTCTCCGCGCGCTAGGATCCATGACGGACCGTGCTAGGCGGGGAGGTAGCGGTGCCCTGCACCCGCAATCCGCTCTAGCGGGGCTGAATTCCCTCCCGAGGGGTTCGCTCCCGGTCGCTCCGCCGTTCGGGGCGTCGATGGCTCGGGTCCCGCGCGGTGTCGGCTTGTGAACCAGGTCAGGTCCGGAAGGAAGCAGCCTTAAGCGATCCCCGGCAGGCGCAGCGGGCGTTCCCGATCCGGAGTCGCGAGCGTCGATCGGCGATCGGCTGTGGAGCCTCGACGGGGGGTGCACGGTCCGTTACCGGCACTGCTGGAGGATCCGCCACGAGCGATTGGTGTGCGTCAGCATGAAGCCTTCGGGCACGGCGACCGGTTCGTGGGGGTCGTTGAGGTCGAGGATGTAGTGCTTCTGGACTTCTGCGTTGGCAGGGTCGACGAAGGTGCCGTACGCGATCGTGCCCATCTGGAGGTTGGCGATGTTGCTCGGAGGCGTTTCCAACCACAACGCCAGCAGCGGCACCGGCGCGTGGTTGGTTACGCCGATCGGCTCGCAGCGGGTAGTGATCGCACCGGCGCGCACCAGCGCGGTCAGTTCGTTTTGGATGCGCTGCTGCTGGCCCAACGCGTCGAGTTCGTGGTGGTTGGTGCGGTACTGCGAGGGGAGGGATGCCGCCAGCGCCACCACCGACGCGGCGGCCGCGAGCATCCACCAGCGCCGGTGGGGGTCGCCGCGCGGCAACTCCGCCCAGCCGCACACGGCGGCGCCGGCGAAGACGCACAGGATCGCCGCGGCGAGGAACGCGTAGCGGGTGTCGATCGGCAGCCCAACGCTCGCGAAGGCGGCGAACACCCCCACCGCCACGATGCCCGCGAGCGCGCCGGGGAGCGCCCGGGCGCGCAGCCACACCAGCGCCAGCACCCCGCCGAGCGCGGCGGCCACGAGCGCGAAGGGGCCAAGAATCTCCCCGATCCGCCGCGGGATGTACTCGGGCACCTTCCCGATGCCCGTCTCGCGGTGCAGCGTTTCGGCGGTGTGGCGGGTGTTGGTCAGTGACCACAGCGGGTTTCCGGTCACCGCCCAATCGCTTGCGACCCACACGATCGGGGCGGCCGCGGCGAGCAGCGCCAGTCGGGCGAGTCGGCTGGGGGTGCGCGGCGTCGGCAGCGCGAGGTACAGCCAGTACAGCCCCGAGAACGCCCACGCCTCCGGCCGCAGCAGCCCGGCAAGCGCCAGCAACGCCAGCACCGGCGCTCCCGCGCGGCGCCGGCGGGTCTCGACGATCAGCGCGCACAGCACCAGCAGCAGGTACGGAATGTCTACGTACGCGCGCGCCCCGTAGGAGAGGACCTGCCCGCGCGTGAGCAGGATCGCTGCCGCAACGGCGCCGGCCGGGCGGTTGAACCACAGCGCACCCAGCCGGTACACGGCCCACCCGCACGCCGCCAGCGCAAGGAAGCCGAGGGCGACGGCGATCTGTTCGCTGGCGTGGGGTCCCAGTGGAGCAGCCACCACCCCCAGCGCCTCCACCAGCGGATGCGGCGTCGGTGCGATCGGGATCCCGTACTGCGGGGTTTCCCCGCGCGTCAACTGCTGCCCCCACACGAGCGCATACAGCGTGTCGTAGTTGGCAAACCCCACGCCACTGATCACCCGCAGCAACGCCGCCCCCACGACGATCACCAGCGGCACGGCGAGGCGAGCGGGAAGACGCCCGGTATCCGTGGGTCCACCCCGCGAATCGCTTTCCGCGGCTCCCTGGGGCGTGTCCTTAGCCGCCCGAGCTGTGGTGGAGGGGCTTTTCAAAAGCTTTTTGGTGGGTGAGGCCACAGGTGCGCACGCTAGCCGCAGAGCGCCGAGAGCGGCCGGATAGACTCACCCCCCAGGGTGCCGGAGAGCGATAATCATAATCAGCAACAACAGCAGTCCCTCTACCGTCGCAACCGCCCGCGCACGTTCGCCGACGTCGTCGGCCAGGAGCCCGTGGTGCGCACGCTGCGCAGCGCGGTGGAGCGCGGGAGGGTGCACCACGCCTACCTGTTCGTGGGCTCGCGCGGCACCGGCAAGACCTCGATGGCGAAGATTCTTGCGGCGTGCCTCAACTGCGAGCGCGTGGTGGTCGGGGGTGGGCCGGGCGAGGGGCCGAGCGGATCCCAATCAATGCCGTGTGGCAAATGCGAGTCCTGCCGCGCGATCGCCGCCGCGCGCTCGCTCGACGTGATCGAGATGGACGCCGCCTCCAACAACTCGGTCGAGGACATCCGCGAGCTGCGCGAGAGCGTCGCGTTCGCCCCGGTGAGCGGGCGCAGCAAGGTGTACATCCTCGACGAGGCCCACATGCTCTCGCAGGCGGCGTGGAACGCGTTCCTGAAGACGCTCGAGGAGCCGCCGCCCGACACGGTGTTCGTGCTGGCGACGACCGAGGCGCAGAAGGTGCCGGCGACGGTGGTGGACCGCTGCCACCGCTTCGACTTCCAGCGCCCCACGGTCGAGCAGATCGCGGGCGTGGTGCGCCGCGCGGCGCAGGCCGAGGGGATCGAGATTCCACCCGAGGCGGTGGCCGCCGTGGCGCGCGCGGCCACGGGCAGCTTCCGCGACGCGCTGGGGACGCTCGAGCAACTGCTCACCTACAGCGGCCCCGAGATCGTGCTGGAGGACGTGCTGGCGGTGCTGGGTGTGACCGACTCCCAGCTCCTGGAAGAGACGATCGACGCGGTGGCGCGGGGGAGCGCCAGAGACGCGCTGCTGGCGGTGGCGCGCTGCGCGGAGGGCGGCCGGGACGCGGGCGCGTTCACGGCCGACCTGGAGGGTCGCGCGCGCGAGCTGCTGGTGGTGCACACCCTCGGTGAAGTGCCCGCCGAGCTGTCGCTGACGGCCGAGGCGGACACGCGCCTGCAGGCGCAGGCGCAGCGGGTGCCGCAGGCGACGGCCGTGCGTCTGCTGGAGCAGCTGGGCGGGGCGCTCGAGGCGGTGAAGGCCGGCGGCGAGCCGCGCACGCAGCTAGAGCTGGCGCTGGTGAAGGCGGCGCGCCCGGAGACCGATGGCTCGCTGAAGGCGCTGCTGGCACGGATCGAGCGCCTGGAGCGGGGATTGGTGGGCGCCCACCCGACCGGGGAGCCCGCCGTGTCGCACCCCGCTGACGTCCTGCTGACAGTTGCTGCGGCGGTGCAACCCGCCGAGACCACCCCTCCGCCACAGCCGTCCCCGAGCAGGCCCCCCACCGAGATCACCTCTCCGCCACCGCCGGTGCCGAGCGAGGAGCTTGCGCGGATGGACGATGTCGAGGCAGCCGCAACGCCACAATCCGATGACATCGCCATGGAAGCGCCCGCGGCATCCTTCACGACGCACGATATTGGCGATCTCGACACGCTGTGGCCGGCCGTGGTCGAGCTGGTGGGGATCGAGAACAAGCTGTTGAGCGCCGTGCTGAAGGATGCACGCGCGGTGGCCAGGAGCGATGAGGAGCTGACCGTGGCGTTCGCCGCGACGGCGTCGTTCCTGAAGAAGAAAGCCGAGGACAACGCTCACCGCGCGACGGTCACCGAGGCGCTGCGCAAGCTCACCGGGCAGCGGCGGCTGCGGGTGGTGTACGAGCTGCGCGAGGAGCTGCCCCCACCCGCGGAGGGACAGGTTGTGCAGGCGCCAAGCAGCGAAGATGAGTGGGTGGCACGCTTCAAGGATGAGCTCGACGCAGAGGAGCTCGTGAGCGCGAACGAGGGAGTTGACTAGGCATGCCCCAGCAGAAGCGACCCAACATGCAGCAGATGCTCCAGCAGGTGCAGAAGATGCAGCGCGACATGGAGCAGGCCCAGGAGGCGCTCAAGCACGAGACCGTCGAGGCGGCCGCGGGCGGGGGCGTGGTGAAGGTGCAGGTGTCGGGCGATCTGCAGGTGCGGTCGGTGACAATCGCCCCCGAGGCGGCCGACCCCGAGGACGTGGAGATGCTCGGCGACCTGGTGCTGGCGGCTGTCAACGAGGCGCTGCGCGCCGCCCAGGAGCTCGCGGCCGAGCGGATGGGCGGAGCAACCGGGGGGCTTGACCTGGGCGCGCTCGGCGGGCTCGGACTGCCGGGCCTGTAGCCGGTGGTGGGCTCCGTTCGCACCGTCCACCGATGACCCGACCACCCACGAGATGACCCTCCACCAGATCAGCACCCGGTCACGCGCGTGAGCACCTTCGCGCCCCCCGTCCAGAAACTGGTCACCGAGCTTTCGAAGCTGCCCGGTATCGGCAACCGCACCGCGCAGCGGCTGGCCTTCCACATCCTGCGCGCCTCCGGCGAGGACGCAACGGCGCTGGCGCAGGCGATCCTCGACGTCAAGGAGCGGATTGGGCTGTGCGAGGTGTGCTTCAACCTCACCGACGAGCCGCGTTGTCGCATCTGCCGCGACCCGCGCCGCGACCACGGCGTGATCTGCGTGGTGGAGGAGCCCTCCGACGTGATCCCGATGGAGCGCACGCACGAATTCGAGGGCGTCTACCACGTGCTCGGCGGCGCGCTCTCGCCGATCGACGGGGTCGATCCGGAGGACCTGAAGATCGCCGAGCTCTACGCGCGCGTGGCGGGCGGGACGATCTCGCGCGATGCCCCCCACCCCCCCGACGACTCCACCTCCCCGTCCGAGCCCTTGTTGAGCGTGGGTAGAGGGTCGGACGGGACGGTGCGTGAGGTCGTGCTCGCCACCAACCCGACCACGACCGGAGAGGCGACCGCGCTGCACATCGCCCAGAGCCTGCACGAGCGCGCCCCCGAGCTGCGGGTGACGCGCCTGGCGAGCGGACTGCCCGTGGGATCCGATCTCGAGTACGCCGACGAGGTCACCCTGGGCAGGGCGCTCTCAGGTCGCCGCGCGCTGTAGCGCGTACTCGAAGACCGATCCACGTGGGGGTCAGCCCGATGGGGGCGCCGACTCGAAGACCGATCCGCGTGGAGACGTCAGCCGGTGGTGGGTGCCGTCGCGGGGCGCAGCTCTCCCTCACCGCCCTCCAGTGCCCCGTCCCGATCGTCCGTCGCATCCCCCAGCACCGGCGGGCGGGGGTCGTCGGTGACTTCCTCGAGCGGGGGCATCTCCTCATCGGAGACCGCCCGCGCGGCGGCCTCGGACCCCCGACCGGCGGGGCTCGATTGGCGCAGCTTGGAGACGATCGCATCGAGCTCGAACGAGGCCCAGCAGGCGCGCGCAAGCTCGTGCCCGTGGTTGGCCCAGGTGGCGTTGATCACCTTGAAGCCGCGCGACTGCAGCCATTGGACGGCGGGCAGGTAGTCGGTGTCGCTGGAGACGAGGATCGCCGCGTCGAACGCGCCCTCGCCCGCCAGCGAGAGCAGGTCCGTGACGATCGCCGTGTCGACCCCTTTCTCGGTCGACCAGCGCAGCGTCTCCTGGCAGTTGGGGCATTTCTCGATCGAGTGCTCGCACGCTCTGCAGTACACCGATCTCGGTTTGGAACGGCGCACGCGGGTGGCGACGCGAAAGCGCGGCTGCTTGTCCAGGAACGCATCCAGCCAGCCCTTCAGCTTCCTGCCGGGGTCGTCTTCGTCGTAGGAGGCGTACACCAGCGCCTCCTCGAGGTGTAGCGTGTCGCCGAACCCCGCGAGCTGCAGTTGCCGTTCGCTCTCGCCGAGCAGCTCCGCGGGGACCTTTCGCCAGTCGATCAGATCGCCGTGGGCGCGGTTTCTCCATTGCAGCGAGAAGTTCCAGAAGTCGATGAAGATGCTGGTGCGGTAGGCCACGCCCTAAACCCCCGATCGAGTGGTTGTACTCATTGACATGACCCCCAGGATAGGCATCGGGGCCATTCCGGTTCGCCACCACCTTTGTGGGAGAGGTCCTATCCTGCGTGCGTGTCCAACATCGTCGTGATGAAGTTCGGCGGCACCTCCGTCGCCGACGCCGAGCGGATCAAGCGCGCCGCGCGGCGGATCGTCGAGCGCCGCGAGGGGGGGGCCAACGTGGTGGCGGTGCTCTCGGCGCGCGGCAAGACCACCGACGAGCTGATCGCGATGGCCGAGGAGGTGTCCGCCGCGCCCGACCCGCGCGAGATGGACATGCTGCTGTCCACCGGCGAGCGCATCTCCTGCGCGCTGTGCGCAATGGCGATCCGCGACCTCGGCCACCGCGCGATCTCGCTGACCGGCTCGCAGGCGGGGATCGTCACCGACGCCTGGCACACCCGCGCGCGCATCATCGAGGTGCGCGCCGATCGCGTCAAAGAGGCGCTCGAGGAGGATCACATCGTGCTGGTGGCCGGCTTCCAGGGCGTCTCCACCGCCACCCAGGACGTCACCACGCTGGGGCGCGGCGGCTCGGACACGACCGCGGTCGCGGTCGCCGCCGAGCTTCAGGCGGAGGTGTGCGAAATCTACACCGACGTCCCCGGCGTGTTCAGCGCCGACCCGCGGGTGGTGCCCGACGCGCGCAAGCTCGACGTGGTCACGTTCGAGGAGATGCTTGAGATGGCATCCACCGGCGCCGGCGTGCTGCAGCTGCGCGCGGTCGAGTACGCGCGCAACCACGGGGTGCGCATCCACTGCCGCTCATCGTTCGACGATCGTCCCGGTACCCTGGTGGTGTCGGAAGGAGAGAACATGGACCGTGCCGAGAGACCCGTCATAACCGCCGTCACCCACTCGACCTCGGAGGCGATGATCACGCTGGTGGACGTCCCCCACAGGCCGGGCATGGCAGCCCGCATCTTCGGGGCGATCGCCGACGCCGGCGTGGAGGTGGACATGATCGAGCAGCACCTCCCGATTGAGGCGGAGTTCGCGAAGATCTCCTTCACGATCCCTCGCGAGCGCATGCGCGACGCGCGCGCGGCGCTGCAGCCGCTGAGGGGCGAGGTGTTCGCGGAGTTGGTGCCCAACGAGGACGTCGGCAAGGTGTCGATCGTCGGCGCCGGCATGCGCACGTACCCGGGCGTGGCGGCCAAGGTGTTCAACGTGCTCGCCGCCGAGGGCCTCAACCTCAAAATGATCACGACCTCGCCGATCAGGATCTCGAGCGTGATCCCGCGCGAGCGCGTGGACTCGGTGGTGAGGGCGCTGCACGCCGCGTTCGAGCTCTCCGGCCCGGACACGATCCGCGTCGAAGAGACGTTCGAGCGCCAGGGAGTGGAGTAAATGCCGGACCGCAGCCCCAACGTGCGCTGGCAGCGCTCGGCGCTGAGCCGCGAGCGGCGCTGGGAGGCGCTGGGGTGGGCGGGGGCGACGGTGTGGTTCACGGGGCTGCCGGCGGCTGGCAAGTCGACTCTGGCGAGCGCCGTGGAGGAGGGGCTGGTGCAGGACGGCAGGCCCGCGTTCCTGCTCGACGGGGACAATCTGCGCCACGGGCTCAACGGCGACCTCGGTTTCGACGAGCGGTCGCGCCGCGAGAACGTGCGCCGCACTGCGCACGTCGCAAAGCTGCTGGCGGAGTCGGGGTCGATCGCGCTGGTGAGCCTGGTGAGCCCCTACACGGCCGACCGGGCGGCGGCGGCGATGCTGCACGCCGACGCGGGGTTGCAGTTCATCGAGGTATTCGTGGACGCTCCCCTGGAGCTCTGCCAGGCGCGCGACCCCAAGGGGTTGTATGCGCGGGCGCGAGCGGGCGAGCTGCGCGGGATGACCGGCGTGGGCGCGCCGTACGAGGCGCCGGAGCACCCCGACGTGGTGGTGCGCTCGGGCGAGGAACCGGTGGAGGAGGCGGTCGAGCGGGTTATGCGCTTACTGGAGATCCGCTCGCTGTGTCCAGCGGCCCCAAACGCGGCGGGTGGCCGTAGAGCTCGAACGCTCTGAAGCCGGCGAAGGTCTTGTGCTCGGAGCCGTGGAAGTCGGAGGAGCCGGTGGTGAGCAGATCCAGCTCCTCGGCGATCTCGTACAGCAGCCCCACCTGCGCGGCGGTGTGGGTGGGGTAGAAGGCCTCTACGCCATCGACCCCGAGCGAGGCGAAGCGCTCCAGCATCGCGCGCACCGTCTCGGGCTCGGCGACGTCCCAGAAGGGGTGCGCCCACACCGCGACGCCGCCGGCTGAGTGGATCAGCTCGATCGCCTCGGCGACCGTGGGGCGTGTGCGCGCGACGTAGGTTGGCACCCCGGGCACAAGATAGCGCGGGAACAGCTCGCGCAGGCTGCCGATCCCCTCGGCGGCGATCCTGGCGGCATTGTCGGGGTGGTCGAGCAGCGCGTGAGCGAGATGGGGGCGCCCGAGCGGGTCGCCGGCGGCTTGGCGACGGCGCAGCTCGGTGTCGTCGAGCGCGAAGCCCTCCGCGCGCAGCAGGTCGGCCATCGCCAGCACGCGCCGCTCGCGGTCGCCGCGCAGATCCCCGAGCGTGGCGGCGAAGGCGGCGTCGCGGTGATCCACGAGGTAGCCGAGGATGTGCAGCTCCTCGTAGGTCTCGTCCACCGAGGAGAGCTCGGTGGCGGGGATCACGCGCACGCCCGCGCGCGGGCCCTCCGCCAACGCCTCCTCGACGCCGCCAACCGAATCGTGGTCGGTGAGCGCGAGCAGCTCCACGCCCGCGGCGGCGGCGGCGCGGACCACCTCGGTGGGGGGGAATTCGCCGTCGGAGTGCAGCGAGTGGGATTGTAGGTCAAAGGTTGGGCGCACTTGTCCTCTTTCTTATAATTACTAAAGCATATACGGTTGGGCTATGGTATATACAGGAGAGCGGAGGGGTCGGTATAAAAAATTAAAAGGCCGATAGCAATTGTTGTACAAACCCAAAAACGTATAGCCATTGCTATCGGCCATTAAAAAGTTAATAGTGCACCCCCTCCCCTCCCCCTCGTCGCCGCGCCACATCCACACTCGACCGGCACCCTACATGGCGCTCCCTCCGACGCCACAGCAGCGCCCACGGCCCCCGGGCTTAGCCATCCAGCGACCGCTGCAACGACTCCAGCACGCGCACGACGCGCAACCCCGAGTGCCCGTCCGAGCGCGGGGTGGCGCCGGTGCGCAGGCAATCGAGGAAGTGCTCGCACTCCACGCGCAGCGGCTCGACCGGAGGGATAGGCGGTGAGAAGATCGCGCCCGAGCGCGCGATGTACTCCCCCCACGAGCGAACGTCCTCGTCGAAGCCCTTGTCGTAGAGCGTGAGCTTGCCCTCCAGGAGCATGTCGTCGAACGTGGCCATCCGCCGCGCGCCGACGACCGTCAGGCGCCGCTCCTTGTGCGGGTCAAGCCAGGAGAGGTGCAGGTGCGCCACGATCCCGGAAGGGAAGCGCAGGTAGCAGAAGACGACGTCCTCAACGCCCGCGCGCACGTAGGAGCGCCCGTGCGCGACGCACTCGGAGGGCTCTTCGCCGATCAGCGAGAGGATCACCGAGACGTCGTGCGCGCCGAGGCTCCACAGCGCGTTCTCGTCGGCGCGCAGCTTGCCGAGGTTCAAGCGATTGCCATACACGTAGTACAGCTCCCCCAGCTCGCCCCCGGCGAGCAGCTCGCGCAGGCGATCGACGGCGGGGTGGTACTCCAGCAGATGCCCCACCATCAGCACCCGCCCCGCGCGCTCGGCCGCGGCGACGGCCGCTTCGGCGTCGGCGGCGGTCGTGGCGAGCGGCTTCTCCACGAAGCAGTGCTTGCCGGCCTGCACCACGCGCACGGCGAGCTCGGCGTGCGAGGGCACGGGCGTGGCGAGCACCACCGCGTCGAGCTCGGGGTCCTCGAGCAGCTCCTGTAGCTCCCCCGTGACACGGGCGCTGGGGAACTGCTGCGCCGCCCGCACGCGCGCCTGCTCAGAGGGATCGCACAGCCAGCGCAGCTCGCAGCCGGGGAGCGAGGAAAAATTGCGTGCGAGGTTGGGCCCCCAGTAGCCGAGGCCGGCAACGCCGACCCGGACGACCGTCTGCTCGCGGAGGCCAACCATCCGGGCGCCGATGCTACCCGTGGCGGGCACCTGGACGGTCTCCTCCATGTCAGTCATTGGAGATCATCCGCGCAGTCATTGGAGATCATCCGCGCGGGTCACTTTGGCGCCGAGCGCACGGGCGGTGGGCCTCCATGCCCACCGACCGGGGGGGTGTGCAGCGTTCACGCGCGCTCACGAGGCGAGCGTATCGATCGCCCGCACGCAACGCTCAGCCGCGTGCCCGTCTCCATACAGCTGTGGCCGCTCAGCGGGCGGCGGGCGTTCGAGCGCGGCGAGCGCGGCGGCGGAGGCGAGATCCACAAGCGTGTTCCACCCGGCCTCGACGGTCTCGACCCACTCGGTGGTGGAGCGCAGCGTGATGCAGGGCACCCCCGCCAGGTAGGCCTCCTTCTGGATGCCACCGGAGTCGGTGAGCACCGCACGGGCGTGGCACAGCAGCGCAGCCAGCTCGCCGTAGCCGAGCGGCTCGGTGACGCGCAGCCCCTCGATTCCCGCCAGCTCCTCCAGCAGCCCGGTGTCGAGCAAACGCGCGCGTGTGCGCGGGTGCAGCGGGAACACCACCGGCGGTGGCAGTGCCCGTACGAGCTCCACCAGCGCCCGTAGGCGCTCGGGCGGGTCGACGTTGCCGGCGCGGTGCGCGGTGAGCAGTAGGTACTCGCCGGCCCGCACACCGTGGGCAGCCAACGCGCGCGTGTCCGCACGCGCGGCGGGCTGCAGGCGCAGCGCGATGTCCACCATCACGTCCCCCACCACCTCCACCTGCCCCGCAATCGACTCCGCGCGCAGGTTCGCAGCGGCAGTGTCCGACGCGCACAGCAGCAGCTCAGTGAGGTGGTCGGTGAGCACGCGGTTGCGCTCCTCGGGCATCGTGCGGTCGAACGAGCGCATCCCGGCCTCCACGTGCGCGATCGGAACGTCTGTGTTGGCAGCGGCGAGCGCGCCGGCGAGCGTAGAGTTGGTGTCGCCGTACACCAGCACCGAGTTGGGGCGCTCCTGCTCGATCAGCGGCTCCAGCGCGTCAAGCATCCGCGCGAGCTGCGAGGTGTTCGACCCCCCGGCGATCCCCAATTCGCGCTCCGGCCGCGCCAGCCCCAGCTCGCGGAAGAAGACCGCCGAGAGCGAGTCGTCGTGGTGCTGGCCGGTGTGTACCAGCAGCTCTTCGTGCCGCTCGCGCAGCAACCCAGAGACCGCAGCGGCCTTAATGAATTGGGGACGGTTGCCGACGACGGTGAGGATCTTCACGGACGCGATCCAGACTTACACGGGGGGAGGCCGGGAGGGGGGCCTGCCCCCTTCCCGCTCCACTGCGTGAGGATCTTCACCCGGCGCAGACTACGCGGCTGCGCCGACGACCGACGTCGACCAGTCGATCACCGACGTGGGCCGCACCACGTGGCGGCTCATCCCCAGCTCCTTGGGGGCAAGGCCCAGCGCGAGGCCGACCAGTTGCGGGAGGTGCAGAACGGGCATCCGCAGCTCGCGTGCGACCACGCCTTCGGCGGCGGGCTGCTGCAGGTCGAGGTTCAGGTGGCACAGCGGACAGGGCGTCACCAGGCAGTCGGCGTCGGCATCGACCGCGTCGCCGAGGTGGCGGCCGGCCTGCTTCAGCGAGGCCTCCTTGTTCATCGTGACGATCGGGAAGCCGCAGCACTTGCGCATCCCGGCGTACTCGATCACGGTGCCCCCGAGCGCCTCGATCACCTGCTCGAGGTAGTGATCGCGAGGGGTGTCGGCGTCGATCCCGAGACGCTTGCGGGGGCGCACGATGTAGCAGCCGTAGAAGGGCCCCACCTTGAGGTTGGTGAGCGGCCGCTTCACGCGGGAGCGCAGCTCGTCGAGGCCGAGCTCCTCGACCAGCAGCCACAGGAAATTCTTGTTGGTCAGGCCCTTCTCGTACGCGAGCCCCTCGGGCGCGAGCGTGGCGTTGACGTGCGCGCGGTACTCGGCGCTCGCGTCGAGGCGCTCCTGGCACTCGCCCTGTGCGCCCTGGCAGGTGGAGCAGATGTTCATCATCAGCTCCGCGCCATCGACCTGCTGGGCGAGCGCGAAGGTGCGCGCGTTGAGCGTGTCGGCGAGCTCCTGGTTGTGCTCGGCGATCACGCCACAGCCGCAGCAGTTGGCGCGGTCGAGCTGAACGAGCTCGATGTCGAGCAGGGGGGCAACGCGCGCCATCGAGCCGTGCAGCTCAGGGGTGAAGCCGCGGCTGACGCAGCCCGGCCAGTAGGCGACCTTCATCAGCTCGCGCTCCCTTCCCCGGCCGCCGCCGGATCGTCCCCACCGCCACCGCCGCCCGCGGTGACGCCGACCGGCGTGGGCTCGTCTTCGTCCTCGCCGGAGATGTAGAGGTTGAGCTCATACCGTTCGGGCCGGCTCTCGACGGTTTGGTAGATCCGCTTGACGGCCTGTAGGTCGGCCGGCGGAATCTTGTGGCCGAACAGTGCCAGTTTGACGCCGATCTTCCCGCGCGCGATCGCCTTGACGGCGGTGGGCAGCAGCGAGAGCAGCTCTTTGCCTGCAGCCGGGTGAAATTTCCCGAACCACGAGTTGCCCCCGTAGGAGCGTGGCGGTAGTTCGGCCTCGTGCAGCAGCCCGTAGTCGCGCACCAGCGTCGTCAGAGCCGCCTCGTGGCGCTCGCCGTTGTTGGCGTCGACGATGTGCTGGTCGGATATCGCGACGCGGCGCAGACGCATGATCTGGCCCATCGGGTTGACGTCCTTGGGGCAAGCCTCCACGCACTTGAAGCAGTGCGTGCAGTCGAAGATCCCCTGCGGGTCTTCGGCGAGGTCCACGAGGCGCTCGCGCTGGCGATCGTCGCGCGGATCGCCGACGAAGCGGTAGGCCTTCGCGAGCGCGGCGGGGCCGATGAAGCCGGGGTCGACCTCCATCGCCAGGCAGTCCGATACGCAGGCGCCGCACTGGATGCAGGCCATCGACTGGGTGACGTCGACCATCGCGTCTTTCGCCACCACGTACTCGCGCTCGGGGACGGGCTGCTTGGCGAGCAGCCACGGCGTGACGCGCTGGATCTTCTTCCAGTGCACGGCGTCCATGTCAACGATCAGGTCCTTGATCACGGGCATGTTGCCCATCGGCTCGATCTCGATCACCCCGTCCTTGCCGGATGCGCGGGCGTGGTCGAGGTGGGTGTGGCAAGCGAGGCCCGGTTCGCCGTTGATACGCACCCCGCACGAGCCACAGATCGCGGCGCGGCAGGAGCAGCGGATCCCGATCGAGCCGTCGAAGCGGGCTTTCGCCTGCAGGATGCCCTCCAGCACCGAGCGGTGGGGCTCGAGCTCGATCGTGTGCTCGTCCCAGTAGGGGGCCTCGCCGGACTCGGGGTCGAAGCGGCGCACCCGCAGCTTGAACTGCTCAGGTGGACGGTGGGTCTCGGCCATCAGCGGAGCACCTCCCCGGATCTTTTCTTGGTTGGGATTTGGATGGGGGCTCGCTCTTCGTGGCGGCGCAGTCGGGGGAGCACCATGTTCATCATCAATACTTGCGCTCCTCGGGCTGCCACTGTGTGATTGTGACCGGCGAGTAGCTCACCTCAGGAGCACCATCGGCGCCGAACGAGATGTCGATGTGCTTGAGCCACTGCTCGTCGTTGCGCTCGGGGAAGTCGGTGCGGAACTGCGCGCCGCGCGACTCCTTGCGCTCGATCGCCGCCACCACCGTGGCCTCGGCGCAGTCGAGCATGTAGCCAAGCTCCAGCGCGCCGAGCACGTCCTGGTTGAAGACCGTGCCGCGGTCATCGACGTAGGCGCTCCTGGCCTCCTCCTGCAGGCGCTTGACCACGCCGAGTGCCTGCTCCAAGCCCTCCTGGTCGCGGTAGACCGCGACGTACTGGTTCATCGTCTCGCCGAGCTCGCGCTTGATCTCCGAGATGCGCCGGGGGCGGGTGGGCTTCCCATCCCTACCGCGCGCAAGGATCGCGTCGATCGCGGCGACGTCGTCGTTCAGCTGCCCGCCCGAGGCGGTGGGCATCGGCATCGAGAGCGCGCGCGCCGCGGCGTGTTCGCCCGCGCGGCGGCCGAAGATCAGCGTGTCCAGCAGCGAGTTGGCGCCGAGGCGGTTGCCGCCGTGCACCGACACGCACGCCACCTCGCCGGCGGCGTACAGGCCCTCGATCGGGGTGGCGCCGTTGACGTCGGTCTTCACGCCGCCCATGATGTAGTGCTGGCCGGGGCGGATCATGATCGGCTCGCGGGTGATGTCCACGCCGGCGAAGTCCTTGCCGATGTTGACGATCTCGCGCAGCGCCTCCAGCGTGCGCTTGCGCGGCACCTTGGTGATGTCCAGGTAGATACCGTCTTTGTTGGCGCCCACGCCGCGGCCCTCGAGGATCTCCGTCTGCTCGGCGCGCGAGACCACGTCGCGGGAGGCGAGGTCGAGCTTGTTGGGGGCGTAGCGCTCCATGAAGCGCTCGCCCTCGGCGTTGAGCAGCACCGCGCCCTCGCCGCGCGCGCCCTCGGTGATCAGCAGGCCGTTCTCGACCAGCGTGGTCGGGTGGTACTGCACCATCTCCATGTCCATCAGCGGCGCGCCGATGCGGTAGGCCTGCGCGATTCCGTCGCCGGTGACGATCAGCGCGTTGGTCGTCGGGCTGTACACCTGCCCGGCGCCGCCGCAGGCGAGGATCGTGTTCTTGGCGTGGAACACCTCCATCCGCCCGGAGCGCACGTCGCGCGCGATCACTCCGCAGCAGCGCCCCTGCTCGTCGCGCAGCAGCGAGGTGACAAACCACTCCTCGAAGCGCTCCACGGTCTCGTGGTGGCGCATCAGCTGCTCGTAGAGCACGTGCAGGATCGCCTGGCCGGTGATGTCGGCGACGTAGGCAGTGCGCTTCATCGAGGCACCCCCGAAGGCACGCAGGTCGAGCAGGCCCTGCTCGTTGCGGTGGAAGGTGACGCCGATGTGCTCCAGGTGCATGACCTCGGCGGGCGCCTCCGAGCACATGATCTCGATCGCGTCCTGGTCGCCGAGGAAGTCGGAGCCCTTGACGGTGTCGTAGGCGTGCGAGTGCCAGTCGTCGTCGACGGAGATCGCCGCGTTGATGCCCCCGGCGGCGGCCACCGAGTGCGAGCGCACCGGGTGGACCTTGCTGACGATCGCCACGCTCGCGCCGCCCTGCGCCGCGGCGAGCGCCGCGCGCTGGCCCGCGAGACCTGCGCCGATGATCAAGACGTCGTGTGCTGGCATGCGCGCGGGAACTCTATACACCGGCGGCCGGGCGCAGCGCCTGGCGAATCTGCGCCAGGGTCACGACCCCGCGCAGCACCCCGTCGTCGTCGACGGCCACCATCGCTCCCAGGCGGCCGAGGCCCTCGGAGCGCAGCAGCGATTCCAGCGGCTGGTCCTGCTCGATGCGGATCGGCAGGTTCTCCTCCAGCACGTCGCTCACCGGCAACGCGGGTCGGCCGGCGGCGATCTCCGCGTCCACGCGTTCGGAGCGCACCACCCCGAGGAAGTGGCGGGCTGGATCGACGACCGCAAACCACGGCCAGCGGTAGCGCCCGAAGAAGTGCTCCTGGGCGTCCAGCAGCCCCGTCTCGGCGGGGATCGTCACCGGCTCGGTGTCCATCACGTCGGCCACCTTCAGCCGCTGGATGCGCTGGTTGACCGTCCCCTGCAACACCGCCGCGGTGGCGCTTTGGTAGACGAACAGCCCCATGAACGCGATCACCACGCCGCTGAAGTCGCGGAGCGCCAGCAGCACGCCGAGCCCCGCCGCCCCGAGCAGCACGCCGAAGCCCTGCCCCATGCGCCCAACCACGCGGGTTGCGTGGTTGCGGTCGTCGCTGCGCCACCACAGCAGCGCGTGCACGATCTGGGCGCCGTCGAGCGGGAAGGCGGGAATCAGGTTGAGGATCAGCACCAGCACGTTGAGCGTCACCACCCAGCTCAGCCACAGCGCGACGGGCGTTGTGACCACGCCGCCACCGCCGACGGCGACCGCGAAGAAGTGGTGGCTGCTCGCCGCCGCCACACCGAGTGCGGTGCTGATCAGGATCACCGCCAACGTCACGAGCGGCCCCGCCGCGGCCACCCGCAGCTCGACCCCCGCCCGGGGCATCGGGCCGGTGCGGGTGGTGCCGCCCAACGCCCACAGCTCGATGCCCATCACGGGGACGCCGTTGCGGCGAGCGACCAGCGCGTGGCCGAGCTCGTGCATGATCACGGAGGCGAAGAACGAGAGCACGATCGCGACCATGACGAGGTAGGCAGTGGTGCGCGAGCCTCCGAGAACTTCGTGGAAGTAGGGGGTGAGCGTGTCGGCGAAGTAGACCAGGATCAGGCCGAGGATCACAAACCAGCTGATCCCAACCCCGATACGAATGCCGAAAACGCGCGCCAGCTGGAAGTTCCTGCGTACGGGCATAGGCCTCAATGGTAGGCCGCCGCTGCCCTGATCCCAGTCAACTATCCCAAATCAGCCCTCGGCTGGGTGCAGAAGTCGGACGCGACCCCACACGATTGCGCCTTAGGGCCTATCCCGGTAGGCCCGCACACTGGATGCGGTCGATGGCCTTCGCGAGGCTTTGTCCTCGGGCTCGACGTGGCCCACCACGCCTTCGCCCTTGCGTCCGCGCCTCGCTCGACCATCGACCGCCCCAGAAGCACGTCCCTACCGGGATAGGCCCTTAACCTTGTGTGAGGGCCTCTCCTGTGGTGCGCGTTGGCAGGGTTTACGCCTGCACGCGGCCGCGCGCGATGATCGCCTCGAAGTCCGTGCCCGCCGGCAGCGTGCCGTACTCGAGGCCCGCGTCGCGGCCGAGGCGCGCGGCGCAGAAGGCGTCGGCGACGGCGGGGTCGCCGTAGCGCACCAGCAGCGAGCCCTGCAGCGCTAGGGCCATCGACTCCACCACGCGCCGGGCGCGGGACTCGAGCGTCGCGGGGTCCACGAACAGGTCCTTGAGGCCGTCGAGGTGGGCATCCAGGCGCCGGTCGGCGCCGCGCGCCTCCTCGAGCTCGTGCAGGAATACCTCCAGCGAGCGCGGCGTGCGCACCAGCGCGCGCAACACGTCGAGGCTCATCACGTTGCCCGAGCCCTCCCAGATCGAGGCCAGCGGCGCCTCGCGGTACAGGCGCGGCATCCCCGACTCCTCCACATACCCGTTGCCGCCAAGGCACTCCAGCGACTCGAAGGCGTGGTTGGGTGCGCGCTTGCACACCCAGTACTTCGATACGGCGGTCGCCAGTCGCTTGAACTGGTGGGCGTCGCTCAGCTCATCGCTGGAGGCGAGCAACTCCGCGCCGGCCTCGTCGTAGGCCCGCGCGAGGCGCAGCGCCAGCATCGTGGCAGCCTCCGACTCCACGCACAGGTCGGCGAGCACGTTGCGCATCAGCGGCTGGTCGATCAGCAGCCTGCCGAACGCACCGCGGTGCGCGGCGTGGTGGGTGGCGGCCACGACCCCGGCGCGCATCCCGGCGGCGCAGCCGATCACGCAGTCCAGGCGCGTGTGCCCGACCATCTCGATGATCGTCGGTACTCCGCGGCCGGGCTCGCCGACCATCCGCGCCCACGCTCCGTGGAACTCGACCTCGCTGGAGGCGTTGGAGTGGTTGCCGAGCTTGTCCTTCAGGCGCTGGATGTGGAAGGCATTGCGGCTGCCGTCTCCCAGTACGCGCGGCATCAAAAAGCAGGAGGGGGCGGCGGGGCTCTCCTCACTCGTCTGCGCGAGCACGAGGAAGATGTCGGACATCGGCGCCGAGCAGAACCACTTGTGGCCGGTGATCTCGTACTCGGCTCCGGCGCCCCCGCCGTTCAGGGGGCGCGCGATGGTGGTGTTGGCGCGCACGTCCGAGCCGCCCTGCTTCTCGGTCATCGCCATGCCGGCGATCGCCGACCCCTTTTCGCCCGCCGGGGCCAGGCGCGGGTCGTATGTCGTGGCGGTGATCAACGGCTCCCACTCGGCGGCCAGCTCCGGCTGCGCGCGCAGCGCGGGCACCACCGCGAAGGTCATCGTGATCGGGCAGGCAAAGCCGGCCTCCGCTTGCATCGCGGTCATGTACAGGGCGGCGCGGGCGACGTGCGCGCTGGACTCGGAGCTCGTCCACGGCAGCGAGTGCAGCTCGTTCTCCACGCCCATCCGCATCAGCTTGTGCCACGCCGGGTGGAACTCGACCTCGTCGACGCGGTTGCCGTAGCGGTCGTGCGTGCGGAGGATCGGCTTGTTCTCGTTCGCCAGGCGCCCCCAGAACTGCTGCGGTTCGCCGCCGACGAAGCGCCCCAGGGTGGCGGCGCGCTCCCGCGCCCAGCCGCCGCCCTCGCGCTCGAGCGCCTCGACCAGGGGCAGGTTGCTAGAGAAGACGTCCACGCCCTCCAGCGGCGGCGCCTGGTTGGCGACCTCGTGGGTCTTCCACGGCGCAGCGCCCTCACCGACGGGCTGTGAGACAGTGGCCATCGCACCGACAGGTTACCGGCTCGCGATAGCATCGCCGCGCGCAAAGCCCTCCCGCTCTCGATAGGACCCGCCAATGGCCAAGATCAAAGTGAACAACCCGATCGTCGAGCTCGACGGCGACGAGATGACACGAATCATCTGGTCGTTCATCAAGGAGCAGTTGATCCTCCCCTATCTCGATGTCGAGCTCGAGTACTACGACCTCGGCATCGAGCACCGCGACGCGACCGCCGACCGGGTGACGGTGGAGGCGGCCGAGGCGATCAAGCGCCACGGGGTTGGGGTCAAGTGCGCGACGATCACCCCCGACGAGGCGCGCGTGGAGGAGTTCGGCCTCAAGGAGATGTACCGCTCGCCCAACGGCACCGTCCGCAACATCCTCGGCGGGGTGATCTTCCGCGAGCCGATCGTGATCGCCAACATCCCCCGTCTGGTGCCCGGCTGGACCAAGCCGATCGTGATCGGTCGTCACGCCTTCGGCGACCAGTACCGTGCCAGCGACATGGTCGTGCCCGGCGCGGGCAAGCTCGTGCTCACCTTCACTCCCGCCGACGGCGGCGAGCCGATCGAGCTCGACGTGTACGACTTCCCCGGCGGCGGGGTGGCGCTGGCGATGTACAACCTCGACGACTCGATCCGCGAATTCGCGCGGGCCTCGCTGCGCTACGGGCTGGACCGCGGTTATCCGGTTTACATGTCCACCAAGAACACGATCCTCAAACGCTACGACGGGCGCTTCAAAGACATCTTCGCCGAGGTGTACGACGCCGAGTTCAAGGCCGACTTCCAGGACGCCGGCATCACCTACGAACACCGGCTGATCGACGACATGGTCGCGGCAGCGATGAAGTGGGAGGGCGGCTATGTGTGGGCCTGCAAGAACTACGACGGCGACGTGCAATCCGACACCGTCGCCCAGGGCTTTGGCTCGCTTGGGCTGATGACCAGCGTGCTGATGACCGCCGACGGGAAGACCGTCGAGGCCGAGGCCGCGCACGGCACGGTCACCCGCCACTACCGCCTGCACCAGCAGGGCAAGCCCACCTCCACCAACCCGATCGCCTCGATCTTCGCCTGGACGCGCGGGCTCTCCGCGCGGGGGCGGATGGACGACACGCCCGAGGTGGCGCGCTTCGCGCAGACACTGGAGCGGGTCTGTGTGGAGACGGTGGAAAGCGGCAAGATGACCAAGGACCTCGCACTGCTGATCGGTCCCGAGGAGCCGTGGCAGACCACGCAGGAGTTCCTCGGCTCGATCGACGACAACCTTCAAAAGGAGATGGCATAGGCGCCGCAAAGGGCTTCGAGCCCGTGACGCCGAGCCGGCAAAACCACCCCGACTTCCAGGAGATGAATCCGTGAGCAACCCCATACGAGTAACCGTCACCGGCGCCGCCGGGCAGATCGGATACAGCATCGTCTTTCGCATTGCCTCGGGTCAGCTGCTCGGACCCGAGCAGCCGGTCGATCTACGCCTACTGGAGATCCCGCAGGCGATGGGCGCGCTGGAGGGAGTCGCGATGGAGCTGACCGACTGTGCCTTCCCGCTACTCACCGGCCTCGACCTGCACGACCGCCCGGCGGATGCCTTCGACGCCACCAATATCGCGCTGCTGGTCGGCTCGCGTCCCCGTACGAAGGGCATGGAGCGCGCCGAGCTGCTCAGCGCCAACGGTGAGATCTTCACCGTTCAGGGCAAGGCGCTGAACGCGGTCGCCGCGCCCGACGTGCGGGTGCTGGTGGTCGGCAACCCCGCCAACACCAACTGCCTGATCGCGATGAACAACGCGCCCGACATCCCGCGCGAGCGCTTCACCGCGATGCTGCGCCTCGACCACAATCGCGCGATCGCACAGCTCGCGGCGAAGCTCGGTGCTCCGGTGAGCGACATCTCCCAGATGGGCGTGTGGGGCAACCACTCGCCCACCATGTACCCCGACCTGTTCCACGCCAAGGTCGGCGACCAAGTGGCCGCTGACGCAGTCGATGACCAGGTGTGGATCGAACAGGGGTTCCTGCCCGGCGTGGGCAAACGCGGCGCCGCGATCATCGAGGCGCGCGGCGCCTCCTCGGCGGCCTCCGCCGCCAACGCCGCGATCGATCACATGCACGACTGGGTGCTCGGCACCAACGGTGGCTGGGTCTCGATGGGCGTGCCCTCTGACGGCTCCTACAACATTCCCGAGGGCCTGATCTGCGGCTGCCCCTGCACGTGCGCCGATGGCGAGTGGTCGATCGTCGAGGGTCTCGACCTCGACTCGTTCTCCCGCGCGCGCATCGACGCAAGCGTCAACGAGCTCCAGGAGGAGCGCACCGCGGTGCAGGAGCTCGGTTTGATCTGAGCCTCACCGATCTCCAGGCGGCTGCAGCAGGGGCCGGTCGCTGTGTGCCGGCCCCTGTATCTGAGTCTCTGAACCGAATCACCCCAAAAAACAGCCCCGGCGTATCGGCACGCCGGGGCTGTTTTGCATTTGGTGCTCCGTCAACCAGTTTGAGGCAATACCCCAAGGCCGACGGATCGTCGTTCCTGGCAAGGACGCAGTGAGCGAAGTGTGCCGATCGTCGATCAGATGCGATCGACCGATCGGCCAGCACACGAGCGATCGAGGACAAGGGGTCGCCGGCCCCGCCGGCGACCGAAGGCGACGAGACTAGGCCTTCGGGTGCCAACCTCTCCCCTGCTTCGTTACCTTGCCTTCCTCCTCGAGGATCGGCAGCACGCGGTAGAGGTAGTTCTGCTTGATCCCCATGCGGGAGGCCAGCTCCGGGATCGTGATGCCGGCCTGCTCCTGCACGAAGGAGAGTGCCTGCGCGGCGCGAGTGCCGCTGCCTTTGCGGCGGCCGGCTTTGCGCCTGGCGCCTCCACGTCCTGCCGGCGCGGCCGCCGCAGTTGTCGTTGTCGCCGGGGTGGCAGCTGCTTTGGTTTTGGTTTTCGAGCCCCGCGGCCGGCCCGGTCCACGGCGGCCGGGAGTTTTTTTGCGCGTCGCTTTGGCGGCGGCTTTGGCGGTGGCTTTGGCAGTGGCTTTCGCAGCGGGAGCGGCGGCCGACCTGCCCAAGCCGTCGAGCGCGGCGACGGCTGCCTCCAGCCGCTGGTACTCCTCCACCAGCGGCTGCAATTCAGCCAGCCGATCGGTGATCTCTCGGTGCTTCTCGTCAAGGAAGTCGGTCACAGTTGCATCCTGTTCACTCGGATTGCGTGATTTTCATCACGGGTTTGCGGTTTACCTTACAACATTCACAGGTCGTCGTACCGCCGCGCAAGCAGACTGTCATGTCGGAGGGAAATCGATGATGTGACGAGGGCGGGCCTTGGCGCTCGCCCGGTTACCGCCGAGTGGCCTTAGAGTTCCTAACAAAATAGGCGGGTGCGGCTGGGGTGGTCCTGGGCCAAGCGGGGCGCGGACGCAGGATCGTGGCAGTAGTGGTCCTACGACACGATCCGAGGACAAAGCCCCGCGCAGCGCACAGGGCCGCATCCAGACGTGCCCGCCTATTTTGTTAGGGGCTCCTAGGAGTTCCGGCCTTGCCATTCTCAAGCAGCTCGCGCAGGCGCTCGATCGTGCGCCGCGCCTCCCGCTCGGGCATTCCCCCGACGAGCGCATGTGAGGCGAGTGCCCCCACGGGCCCCAGCGGAGGACGGAACTCATTGCGATAGTCGAAGTGCGTGCCATCCCCCTCGGCCCGTAGCGCGTATTCGGTGTGAGCGCGCGAGCGGGCCGGCCCGCGACCCTCCCACACGGCCAACCGGCATGGCTTGCACTGCACCAGACGCCAGTGAACGTCGAGACTCACTCCGCGCAAGTGGACCTGTTGCTCCATCTCGTACCCCACCTCGGGCGGCCCGCCGTCGGCACGCCGCAGCGCGCGGTGAATCGTGACCCACTCGCCGAGGCGGTGGGGGTCCATCACCGTCTTCCACACCTCCTCCGGAGAGGCGGCGATGTGGGCGGAGAGGGAGACGACGCTCATCGCGCGGCCAGCGGCTCGGCCGCCTCCCACTCGCGCAGCGCGCACTCGACGGCATCGTCGAAAGCATGCAGTTGCACCCCCAGCAGCTCGGCGGCGTGGTCCGCAGCGGGCAGCAGATCCCCCTGGAGTCCCTCCATCAGCGCAAGCACCAACGCGGGATCCTCGCCGGCCAGCGTGGCCGCGAGGTGCGCGGCGAGCGGTGTCATTGTCACTCCCAATCCGAGCGTCGGCCGGGGCAGTAGCAACAGCTCGGCGATCCGTCGCAGCAGCTCCTCATAGGTGAGCGCCTCCGGTCCACCGATATCCAACGTCCGGCCACCCACGCTCGCAAGATGGGCGGCGGCAGCGAGCATCTCAATCGTGTCACGCACGTCGATTGGCTGGGTGCGATACCTGCGCCATGCCGGCAGCGTCAGCACAGGCATGCGCTCTACCAGCCGTACCAGCAGGCGAAATGAGCGCGACCCCGCGCCGATCACGATCGAGGCGCGCAGGGCGACGGAATCGGGGACGTGCTCGAACAGGATCTCCTCTACCTCTGAGCGACTTGCCAGATGACGCGAGACGGGGCCGGAGCGTGGCAGCAGGCCACCGAGGTAGACGATCCGCCCCACCCCCGCACGCTGCGCGTCCGCCCCGAAGGTGCCCGCCGCAAGGCGCTCGCGCTCAGCGAAGTCGCTTGGAGATGCCGCACCCATCGGGGCGCTTTCCATTGAGTGGATCAGGTAGTAGGCGACCTCCACTCCTTCGAGCGCGCGCGCCAGCCCTTCACCGGTGAGGACGTCGCCACGTACTACCTCGATCGACGGACTGGATGGGTGGTCGTGCGCCGGGAGTGCCTCACGCGTGGAGGATGCCGGCAGCGTGTCGGGTGGTGCATCACTCGTACTGACGCCACCGTGCGCCCCAAGTGCGCTGTGCATGCGCGCGGGGTCGCGCGTCAATCCGCGCAGCTCATGCCCTTCGGCCAGCAGCGCGGGGGCGAGCGTCGAGCCGATGAATCCGCTGGCGCCCGTGAGAAGAATGCGCATCAGACCGGCAATAATGACGCGCGTGCCGCCGTCAGACGTTGAGCTCGCCTCACAAGCGCCCTCCCGGTGCGATCTGGCGATCGTCGGCGGGGGGATCGTCGGGCTGGCGCTGGCGCGTGAGCTGACCCGCCGCCACCCGCGCCGCTCGGTGTGCGTACTCGAGCGCGAAGCCGAGCTTGGCATGCACCAGACCGGCCACAACTCTGGGGTGATTCACGCCGGAGTCTACTACCAGCCGGGCTCGCTGAAGGCGCGCCTGTGCGTGGAGGGCGCGCGCGAGTTGTACGAGTACTGCGAGCAGCGGGGGATCGCCCACGAGCGGTGCGGGAAGGTGATCGTCGCGACCGGCGCGAGCGAGCTGGGGCGTCTGGACGAGCTCGAACGCCGTGGCAAGGCAAACGACGTTCCCGGGCTGCGCCGCATCAACGCCGCCGGCATCGAGGCGCTCGAGCCCCACGCACGCGGAATCGCCGGGCTGCACTCGCCCGACACCGGCATCACCGACTTCGCCGCGGTCGCCCGCTCCTACGCACGGGACGTGCTCGACGCCGGCGCCACGGTGGCGGTCAGCTGCGGCGTCGAGGGGGTCTCCGTGGTGGGGCGCTCGCTGCGTCTCGCGCATGCGCACGGCGTCACCGAGGCCGGCAATGCGGTCTTCTGCGCCGGGGCGTGGGCCGACCGCCTCGCCGTCGCCGCCGGCGCCGATCCAGACCCCCGCATCGTGCCGTTCCGCGGCGCCTACCTGCGCCTGGCCCCCGCGCGCCGCGAGCTGGTCCGCTCGCTGATCTACCCCGTGCCGGACCCGTCGCTGCCGTTCCTCGGCGTTCACCTGACCAAGCACATCGACGGCGACGTGCTGATCGGGCCGACGGCCCTGATGGTCGGCGCCCGCGACGCCTACAGCCTCGCGACACTCGATGGTCGGGATCTGCTCGACACGCTCGTCTGGCCCGGCACCTGGCGGATGCTCGCCAACTGGTGGCGGACGGGCGCGAGCGAGCTGCGTCACGCCGCCTCGCGCACCGCCTTCGTGCGCGCAGCCGCTCGCTACGTGCCGGATCTGCGGGTCGGCGACGTGCAATCCGCCTTCGCCGGCATTCGCGCGCAGGCGCTCGGGCGTGACGGCAAGCTCGTCGACGATTTCGTCTTCTCCCATACCGAGCGGGCGCTGCACGTGCGCAACGCGCCCTCGCCGGCAGCCACCTCCTCGCTGGCGATCGCCCGCCACGTCGCCGATCGCGCGGATGAGGCCTTTGGCCTGGCGGGGTGATGACATCGGCAGGCGATCGTCCGCGATGTTGCCGACACGTCGCCGAGGCCATAGGTTTGACCGGAAGAGCGGCCGACGCGCCGCCGCGATGTTCGGGTTGGGCCGGTGAGAGCAGCACAGAACCTCGGAAAATGCGGCGTATCCACGTGATCGTCACAGGAAAGTGACGTTTTGCCAGCTCTTTCCGGGGTAGAAAATCTTTTCTCTGCGATTTGCGAGAAGACCCCTTGAGCGGAGCGTCGGCAGGTGCTTTGATCCCCGCCGTCGTCAGTTCTCACCCGCCAGCCGGATGGGCGGGCGACTCGAAAACACTCGACCTATGGGGAGCTACCTTGGCGCAGGGAAGGAACAGCGCGCGCGTTGCCGCGCGCAAGGTGACGTGCGAGGAATGCTATTTCAAGCGCAACATGCTCTGCGCGCTCGATTTACAGGAGCCCTGTGCCACGTTCCGACCCCACGCCGCCCAGCTCAAACCGCCGCCGCAGCTGCGCTTCGTCTTCCGCCAGGAGCGCCCACGCGCCGCCTGGGCCTTTCCCACCGCGCAGGAACAGGCCGCGCTGCACGCATGAGGGGCCGGCCGGGCGCCATGTGTTGCGCAACCCCCGCCGCAAGCGCGTAGCGATCGTAGGCCGCGCTGCACGCATAGCGCTTCGCCGGAGGGGTATATTGGGGTGGACCCACGGTAACCAAGCTCCAAGTAGAGGCGGTGGCTGCATGGCGGCAAAAGAGAGCATCGGCAAGGCTTCGGCGGCGGCCCGCGCCGCCCAGGGCAACCAATATGTGAAGCGCATCATCGAGGACGAGGAGCTGCGCGGCAGCCTGCTCGCGGCCTACCTCGCTGCACGCAGCGCTTACGGGCGGATGAGCAATGGCAAGCCGGCGACCAAGGCGCTGTTCGAGGATCGCAAGCTCCAGCGCGAGCTGGCCGAGGCGGTCGGCGCTCTGCGCGACGCGAGCACCGCGCTCAAAGAGCCCCCCAAGCGCCGGCGTCGGCGCGGAGGCTTTGGCCGCGCGCTGATGCTCGCGCTCGTCGCCGGCGTGCTCGCCGTGGCGCTCAGCGAGAGCCTGCGTTCGAAGGTGCTCGACCTGCTGTTCGGGGCCGAGGAGGAGTTTGATTACAGCTCGACCACGATGCCGGCGCAGGAGGCGCCGAGCTCGGTGGGCGCACCCGCCTCCTGAGGCCTACTACGCCTCACCGGCGGCGTGGCTGCACCTGAGGACGATGATGGCTTCCGTCGTGGAGAGCGGCTCGCGCGGCAGAGCCGCCAGGCCGCTCTCAGGCGAGCGCGCCCAGCGCATCGTGGAGGCGATGCGCCGCAGCGTCGCCCAGCATGGGACGGCAGGCTCCACCTTCGAGCGCGTCGCACGCGAGGCGGGCGTGTCGCGGGGCCTGCTGCACTACTACTTCGGCACCAAGGAGCGGCTACTCGCCGAGGCCGTGCGGCGAGACTGCCAGCTGCGCCTGGAGCGCCTGGAGCAGCAGCTCGCGGGGGCTCAGACGGCCGACGACTTCATCGGCCTGATGGCCCAGCACCTGCAGGACGCGATTCGCGAGGACCCCGACTTCATCACGCTTCTGTTCGAGCTGTTCACGCTTTCGCGACGCAATGACGAAATCGCCACGGAGTACGCCAACCTAATGCGCACGATGCGCGAGCAGGTCGCGGGAATGCTCACCGTGGCCCAAGATGAGGGCGTGCTGCGCCTGCACGCCGATCCGGAGGCGATCGCCGAGATCCTCTTCTCGCTCGGCGATGGGTTTGCGTTGCGAATGCTCACCGAGCCCGACCGCGACTTCACCGCGACGGTTCGTGCCGGCATCGTCAGCGCGCGCGCGCTGCTGGCGGATTGAGCCGCATCGCCTGCCGGCCTTCCCCTTCGCGCTTGGCACTCCTATAATCCGAGTGCCAATGCCGATCTACGAGTACCGCCGCCCGGATGGGACCACTTTCGAGGTTCTCCAGTCGTTCTCCGATGAAGCCCTGATCAAGGACCCGGAGACCGGCGTGAAGGTGCAGCGTGTGCTGCACGCCCCCGCGGTGCACTTCAAGGGCAAGGGCTTCTACAACACCGACTACGGCACCCGCAAACGCCAGCGCGAGAACGCGGCCGCGGAGTCCGCCTCCTCCACCGACTCCAGCCCCTCGGACTCCTCTTCGGCGGACAAGAAGGATTCCTCGTCGAACAAGGGCTCAGCCTCGGAGAGCAAACCGAAGCCCGACAAGGGCTCCTCCGCGAAGAAGCCCGAGCCGGTCGCGGCCAAGAGCTGAGAGCAATCCGATCCGCGAGACCTGGCAGGCGGGTCGGCGCAGACAGGACCAGCCATACAGGGGGCTGCCCCTGGGCTACCCGGCCATGAACCGCGCCACCGCGGCGCGCTTCGCTTCTTCGGAGACGGTCAGGCCTTCTTCGCCGTCGGGCAGCGTGATCTGGCCGGTGGGTGTCAACAGGCGCGTGGGGGGCGTGCCGCCGAGCTCCAGGGCGGCGAACAGGGCGAGCAGTTCGGGGCCGCTCATGTCGGAGATGATCGTCGGCGGCGCGTTCCAGGAGATCAGCGGCAGGCGCAGGAAGCTCGAGAAGGAGAGCAGCTGGGACTTCATCTCCAGCAGCAGTTTCTGCTGGCGTTCCTCGCGGTTGAGGTCGGTCTGCTGCGGAGCGCAGCGGTTCTCGCGGGTACGCGCGAGCGCGAGCGCTTCCCTGCCGTCGATGTGGTGGGTACCGGCGGAGAGGCGCAGCGTGAAGCCGCCGTCGGCCGAGCCGCCGTCGAGATAGGACACCACGCAGCCACCGGTGTAGGTGATCCCACCCATTGCGTCCACCAGTTCGGGAAAGTTTTCGAAGTTGACCTCGATCAGATGGTTGATCGGGACTCCGAGATAGTGCTTGATCACCGCGATCGACTCCGCGGGTCCGCCGAAGGCGTAGGCGGCGTTGATCTTCTGCAACCCGTGACCGGGGATTTCGATCACGGTGTCGCGCGGGATCGAGAGGCGCGCGGCGTGGCCGCCGCCGGTACGGATCAGCATGATCGAGTCCGAGCGGCTGGGCCCGTTGATGTCGGCACCCGGTTCCCTTGAGCCCTTCTGGCGTTTGTCGGAGCCCAGCACGAGGATGTTGTTGGCTGAGGTGAGCAGGAAGCCCGCGGGTTCAAGCTGGCTGGCCACGTCGGCCGGTGGGGATACGCGCCGGAAGTGCGAGCTGGCCAGGAACAGCACAAGCGAGAGCGCCAGCCAGCCGACGACCACCGCGAGCAGCCCGAGCACGGCGCGCTTGGGGGTGATCCGTCGCCATCGCGAGGGCCGTGCGCCGGGCGCCGCGGCGCCCGGGCCACGGGGCCGATTGGGCGGGGGCGGGCCTCCTCGACCAGGCGGCGGGCCTACTCGACCTTCTTCCAACAGGCTGCCTCCACTGCTCCGTGCCGGCCCAGCGGATCCGTTCCCGCCCACATCTTCAGGGCTAGGGCGCAGCAGTTTACGTCCCGCGCGGTAGCGGGTGTACTGCGGCTTGGGGTCGGTCTCCCGGGGCATCGACGCTCTCTATATTGGCCCAATGCCAGGCGGCGAGGCGCACGTTGCGCACTTTGGGCAGGCGCCTGCAAACGGGAGGCTGGTGGTGTGCCCCACGCCGATCGGCAATCTCGAGGATGTGACGCTGCGGGTGCTGCAGGCTTTGGGCGAGGCGGATGTGGTTGCGTGCGAGGACACCCGCCACACACGCGTGCTGCTTCGCCGCCATGAGATCGAGCCGCGGGAGCTACTCAGCTTCCACGAGCACAACGAACGTGAGCGCTCGGCGAAGTTGGTGGAGCGGATGTTGGCGGGCGCGACAGTGGCGTTGGTGTCTGACGCGGGTACACCGCTGATCTCCGACCCCGGCTACGAGCTCGTGCGGAGGAGCATCGCGGCGGGGGTGCCGGTGGAGGCGCTGCCCGGCCCGAGCGCCGCGGTGAGTGCGCTGGTCGCCTCGGGCCTGCCGGCGCAGCGTTGGTGCTTCGTCGGCTTCCTCCCGCGCAAGCGGGCAGAACTGGAACGGGTGCTGGACGCTGACGCGACGACGCTCGTCGCGTTCGAGTCCCCTCGCCGCCTGGCGGCCACCCTCGACCTGCTCGCCCAACAGGGCCCCGGGCGGCCGGTGGCAGTATGCAGGGAGCTGACCAAGCTCCACGAGGAAGTTCGTCGCGGGAGCGCCACGGAGCTGGCGGCCCACTATCGGCAGCAGCCCCCGCGAGGGGAGGTGGCGCTGGTCGTGGGCCCCGCGGAGGGAGTGGGGCGGGATTCCGCGGTTCGCGAGGATGCGCTGGCGGCGCTGCGCGAGCTGGTCGCGGCGGGTGCGCGAGCGCGTCCGGCGGCAGGGGTGGTGGCGAGACTGACGGGCGCGAGCGCAAATGAGCTCTATCGCGGATTGGTGGAGAAGGCGAGCGAGTAGCCTGGGCGGGCGATGTCTGGCGGGAGAGGGGCCTGCCCCTCCCGAGCACCCGCCTTCAGTGAGATGAGCTTTTACGTAACCACCCCGATCTACTACGTCAACGCGGCCCCCCACCTGGGGCACGCGTACACGACGATCGCCGCCGACGTGCTGGCGCGCCACCACCGCCAGCGCGACGAGCAGGTGTTCTTCCTGACCGGCACCGACGAGCACGGGGAGCCGGTGGCGGATGCGGCGCACGCGCTGGGGATCGAGCCCCAGGAGCTCGCCGATCGCAACGCCGAGCGCTTCCGCGCGCTGGCGCCGCGGTTGGGGGCGTCCAACGACTTCTTCATCCGCACAACCGACCCCCAGCACATGGCGAAGGTGCAGGAGATCCTCGCGCGGGTGCGGGACAACGGCTACGTGTACAAGGGCACCTACGAGGGCTGGTACTGCCCGCGCTGTGCCGACTTCAAGGCGGATAACGAGATCGAGGAGGGCCACCGCTGCCCGATCCACCACATCGAGCTCGTCCGCGAACAGGAGGACAACTACTTCTTCAAGCTCTCCGCCTTCCAGGAGCAGCTGGAGCGTCTGTATGCCGAGCGTGAGGACTTCGTTGCCCCACGCACGCGCTACAACGAGGCGCTCGCGTTCATCCGCTCGGGCCTGCGCGACGTCCCGCTCACGCGCCACAAGCTGACGTGGGGCGTACCGGTGCCGTGGGATCCTGAGCACGTCTTCTATGTGTGGTTCGACGCGCTGCTCAACTACTACTCGGCGCTCTCCTATGCGCCGGCGCCGCGGGGTATGGCGATGGCGGTGGGCGACCGGCCGGCGGCAGGCGAGGACGTGGCGTCGAGCTCCGCCCCTCCGGATCCCGCCCCCGCTGTCGATGTGAGCACCGACCTCACATCCATGTTCTGGCCGGCCGACTATCACCTGATCGCGAAGGACATCCTGCGTTTTCACGCCATCTACTGGCCGGCGCTGCTGATGGCCGCCGAGATCGAGCTGCCCAAGCGACTGTTCGTGCACGGATACCTGTTGATGGAGGGGGAGAAGATGAGCAAGTCGCTCGGCAACGTGCTCGACCCGTTCGCGGTGATCGAGCGCTTCGGGGCGGACGCGCTGCGCTTCTACCTGCTGCGCGACGTCTCCTTCGGCCAGGACGGCTCGGTGTCCACGACCGCCTTCGAGCAGCGCTACGAGAGCGAGCTCGCCAACGAGTACGGCAACCTCGCCAGCCGCACGCTGGCGATGGTGCGCCGCTACCGCGACGGGGTGCTCCCCGCGGCGCCAATCGATCCCGAGCTGGCCGGGGACTTCGAGGGGCTGGCCGAGGAGGTGTGCGAGCTGCTCGACCGCGCCGAGCTCACACAGGCGCTCGATGCGATCTGGCAGCGGGTGCGACGCCTCAACCGCTACGTTGAGGAACGCGCTCCGTGGACGTTGGCGAAGGACGAGGCGAAGCAGGGGGATTTGGATGGAGTCCTCGCCTCACTCACGGAGGGCGTGCGCGTGGTGAGCCTGCTGCTCATCCCCTACCTGCCAGCCAGCACCGAAAAGCTGTTGGATGCGTTGGGCGCCGCGGACCGCTCGCTTGCCGCCGCCTGTCTCGGAACAGGTGTTACCCCCGCCGCTCCCGTCGGCGAGCTCGAACCGCTCTTTCCCAAGCAATGAGCTCCTCCCATGACTTTCCCAAGCAATGAGCTCCTCCCATGACTTTCCCAAGCCATGAGCTTCCTCCCATAACTTCCCAAACCACGAGCTCTCCCATAACGTGAGCCCGTCCCCTACACGAGCTCGCCCAATCCAAAAAAAGAACGACCGCCGACACGCCGCACGATGATCGACAGCCATACCCACCTGGACCTCTGCGAGCCCCCCAACACGGAGCTGGTGGCCGCCGCGGAGCAGGCGGGGGTGACGCGCATCCTCACCGTCGGCACGGGCAGCGCCTCCTGCCGTGCGGCGCTGGGGGCGGCGGAGGCGTTCCCGCAGGTATACGCCGCCATCGGCCGCCACCCCAACTACGCGACCGGCTTCGACGACGCCGCCCTGGAGGAGCTGCGCGCGCTGGCCGCCCACCCCCGCTGCCTGGCGATCGGGGAGACGGGCCTGGACTACTACCGCGACTACGCGCCACGGGCCGACCAGGAGCGCGCGTTCGCCGCACAGATCGAGCTCGCGCGCGAGGTGAGCAAGCCGCTCGTGATCCACACGCGGGCCGCGGAGGGGGACACGCTCGCGCAGCTCGCGGCACATGCCGAGGGGGTGAGCGTGGTGATGCACTGCTTCTCGATGCCCTCCCACCTCGAGGAGTGCCTGGAACGCGGCTACGCGATCTCCTTCGCGGGCAACGTCACATACAAAAGCGCCGCCGAGCTCGCCGCCGCCGCGCAGCGGGTGCCCGACGAGCGCCTGCTGGTGGAGACCGACGCCCCCTACCTCACACCCCAGAAGGTGCGCAAGCACCCCAACCAACCCGCGTTCGTCGCGCACACCGCCGCCTTCCTCGCCGAGCTGCGGGGGGTGTCGGTGGATGAGCTGGGGGCTGTCGTACAGCGAACCGCGGCGCGCGTGTTCGGATGGTGAACGGGGCAGGCACCATGCGCGAGCGCTCACCGGGCAGCCGCCCTGCCGCACCAAGGTCGCGCTCCACTAAGCCGAGCTCGGGCATTGGCAAGAGCACCCCGGACGAACAGGGTGCACCAACCCAGCCGACGCTGCGCCGGATACGCGAGTTCGACGTGCGCCCCGACCGTGAGCTCGGGCAGAACTTCCTGATCGACTCCAACATCCTCGGGGTGATCGGCCGTCTCGCGGAGCTCTCCGACGCGGACGTCGTGCTCGAGATCGGCGGTGGCGTCGGAGTGCTCTCCGAGTACCTTGCCGAGCGCGCCGCCCACGTACACGTGGTCGAGATCGACAAGCGCCTACGCGACCCGCTGGATGATGCCACGGCGCGCTTCGCCAATGTCACGCTCCACTGGGGCGACGCGCTGGCGGTGGACCTCGCCGGGATGCGCCCCGCCCCCACGAAGGTGATCGCCAACCTTCCCTACGGTGTGGCCGCCACGGCGTTGTTGCGAACGATCGAGGAGCTGCCGGGGGTGGCCCGATGGGTGGCGATGGTGCAGCGCGAGGTCGGCCGGCGGCTGGCCGCCGAGCCGGGCGGGCGCGACTATGGGGTGCCCTCGGTGCTGGCCCAGCTCGCCTGCCGCGTGCGCGTCGCGCGGGCAATCCCGCGCACCGTCTTTCACCCGGTTCCCCATGTGGACTCCGTGCTGGTCGAGTTGACCCGCACCGGGCTCGCCGCCACGCCCGCGCTGCGCGCGCTCATCGCCGGCGCCTTCGCCCACCGGCGCAAGGCGCTCGCGCGCTCGCTGGCGCTGGCCGGCGTGGCGGAGCGCGAGCAGGTGCGAGCGGCACTGGCGAGCATGGGACTTCCGTTGGATGTGCGCGCCGAGCGGCTGTCCTCGCAAGAGTTTGTGGCGCTCGCGAAGGCAATGGGGTTGCAGGGAGACGAGGGACCCGACCCGGCCACCGGGCGACTGGGGCACTCTCTGTGAAAGCCCTCCCGCTGCGGGCACTCGCCCCCGCGAAGATCAACCTCGGCCTGTTCCTCGGCCCCACCCGCACTGACGGCCGCCACGAGCTGACGACCGTGATGCAGTCGATCTCGCTGGCGGACGAGCTCACGCTGCAGGCAGCGCCCAACCCCGACGCGGGCGGCGACGTGGTGGTGTGTCCGGGTTTGGGAGACCCGCCCGCCCCGCCCGCTGAGAACCTGGCTGCCGTGGCGCTCGCCGCGTTCCGCGCCGCCACCGGCTGGGATGCGCCGCCGCTGCAACTGCACATCGTCAAGCGCGTCCCGGTGGCAGCCGGCTTGGGCGGTGGCTCGGGCGACGCCGCCGCCACGCTGCGCCTCGCCGCCGCCGCCTCGGGATTGGGTGACCGCGAGTTGCTGACGAAGCTCGCCCGCACGCTCGGCGCCGACGTGCCCGCGCAGGTGGAGCCCGGGCGATGGCTGGCGCGTGGGGCCGGGGAGCAGTTGCAGGCGCTGCCCGATCCCGTCATCCCCCTGGGGGTGCTCGTGCTGCCGATCGCGCGTCCCCTCGCTACCGTCCAGGTGTATGCGCAAGCCGATCGCATGGGTCTCGTGCGAGAGCGGGCGGAGCTCGATGATGCCGACCGAGCGCTCGCCGCCGCGCTCGCCGACGGCTCCCCCCTACCGCCCGCGGAGCTTCTGCGCAACGACCTCGAGGAGGCTGCACTCACCCTCTGCCCCGAGATCGACGCCGCCCTGCTGGAGGCCCGCGAGACGGACGCCGACTCGGCGCTTGTGAGCGGCTCCGGCCCCACCGTACTCGGGCTGTTCGCCGGGTCCCGCGGGCCCGCCCGCGCACGCGCTGCCGCCCGCGCGCTCGCCGAGCGCGTGCCCGCGCCGCTCGCCGCGGAGGCGGTCGTGGCGAACTTCGCGCGCGTGACTCCCGCCACCGGCCCGCCGGCGCGGTAGGGCGTGCCGGTTTGCGAGTCGGCCCAGACGAAAGCCCTCCCGGTCCACCATACGATCGGTTCGCAGTCCCGCCCAGCGGACGCCCGCGCCGTAGGTAACAATTAGAAGCCCGATGACCGAAACCGACGTCACCTACCTCATCGCCGCCTGCGCGGCGGTGTTCAGCCTGGCGCTGTTCGTCGGCCTGATCCTCGCCCCCACCTGGTCGGCCTACTCGCGCATCTGGGAGCGCGTGGCGGCGAGCGTCCTCTCGCTGTATGTGCTCGGCGTACTCGTCGGCATCGGCGTTGCCGGCGGGCTTGCCGTCGTTTACTTCTGGGTTTAAGTGGCCCGTGGCTGAGCTCTCCTCACTCGATGCCGTCACCGAGGCGGTCGAGTCGGGCGCGGGGCTACCGGAGGTGGTGCGCGCCGCCGCCCGCGCGCTCGACGCCAGCCTCGCCGTCACCGACGCGCAGGGGGGAACGCTGGCGGTGGCGGCCCGCTCGCCCGCGGAGGAGCGTTCGCTGCTGGCGGGGGGGACGGCGTGAGCAGCATCCCGCTGCGCGTGGCCGATGCCGTGGTGGGATCGCTGCACGTACGCGCTCGCACCGAGCCCTCCGCCTCGATGCGACGCCTGCTCGTGACGATGATCGCCTCCGAGGTCGAGCGTGTGCGGGCGCCCGGCCGTGCCTCCGAGAACGCAGCCGCCGACTTCCTGCGCGCGATCCTCGCTCGTGAGCTGAGCAATAGCGAGGAGCTGTTGGCGCGCGGGCGCGAGCTCTCGCTGGAGCTCCAGGACGGCGCCAGCATGATCGTCGCCCGCGCCCACCCCCAGGCGCCGACCGAGGATGGCTGGCGCTCGCGGGTGCGGGCGGTCGCCGAGCGTGGCGCCCGCGCCGTGGTGAGCCGCTCGATCGCGGCGCTCACCGAGCGCGAGGGAGGCGTCCAGAGCCCCGCCGGTGCCGCCTCCGCGGGGCGCAGCAGGACGCCCGGCCCCGAGGGCTGGGTCGGGCTGGGCGGCGGCGCGGCCGGCGCGGAAGTGCTGCTGCTGGTGCCCGGCGGCGAGGAGGCAGTTGCCGCGCGCGCTGCCGATTCGGTGCTGCGCGAGCTGCAGGCCGGCCTGCCCGGCTGCACCTTCGCGGTCGGGCGCAGCCGCATCGCCGAGGATCCCTCCGACCTGCCGCGCGCCGCCAGCGAGGCGCTGCTCGCCGCCAACGTCGCCGAGGGCGGGGCGCAGGAGGGGGCGCTGGCCTTCGAGCAGACCGGCGCCTACCGGCTGCTGCTCTCCACGATGAGCGACAACCCCCGCGAGCTACAGCGCTTCTACGCCGAGACCGTCGAGCCATTGGTCGCCTACGACGAGCAGTACGAGACCGAGTTGGTGCGCACCCTTGAGACCTTCCTCGACGCCGACGGCAACGTCGCGGGCACCGCCCAGCGCCTGTTCACCCACCGTCACACGATCTACTACCGCCTCGAGCGCGTGCGCGAGCTCTCCGGGCTGGACGTCGGTTCCAGCGACGGCCGCGAGAAGCTTTCGCTTGGGTTGAAGGCGATGCGCGTCCTCGGCATCGCCCACACCGGCGGCCCCGCCTCGGAGGCCGGCGCGGGAGCGGGGCGCGTGCCGCGGGGATCGCGGCGGTCGTGATGGCTACGATGAAGGCCCCTTGGGGGGTCGTCCAACGGCAGGACATCAGGTTTTGGTCCTGAGAATCGGGGTTCGAGTCCCTGCCCCCCAGCTCCGCGCCAAGCGCGACCCCCTCTGCCCGGCGCAAGCGCCGGACAGTTTCCCCGAAGGGAGAAGGTTTGGAGTTGCCGGCTCGCGCGGCCGGGATCCCCGGAGGGAGGACTAGTGTGAGTGCCCCCCAGTGCCGATGGTGTGAGCTATGACCGCAACGACCGCACCTACTGTTGTTGTCCTGGCCGCCGGCCAGGGAACGCGCATGCGCTCGAACGTGCCGAAGGTGCTGCACGAGCTGTGCGGTAGGCCGATGGGCTTGTGGCCCGTAGTGGCGGCGCTTGAGGCGGGGGCCGGCAAGGTTGTGGTGGTGGACTCGCCGGCGCGGCCGCTGGCCGAGGTACTACCGGAGGGTGTCGAGCTGGTGGTGCAGCCCGTCTCCAACGGCACCGGCGGGGCTGTGGCCGCGGCCGCCGCGGCGATCGACCCCGCGGCGCCCGTGGTTGTGCTGAGCGGCGATGTGCCGCTGGTGAGCGCCGCGGCGATCGCGGAGCTGGTGGCGGCCCACCTCGCGGGTGGGGCGGCGGCGACGATGGCCACCACCGTGCTGGACGATCCATCCGGTTACGGGCGCGTGGTGCGCGACGAGCGCGGGGCGGTGGCGCGGGTGGTGGAGACCAAGCAGGACGGCGACGCCACGGCGGCGGAGCTCGAGATCCGCGAGGTCAACACGGGCATCTATGCGTTCGACGGTGCGGCGCTGCTGGCGGCGCTGCCGCGGCTGAGCGCCGACAACGCCCAGGGCGAGCTGTACCTGCCGCAGGTGCTCGACCTGCTGCGCGCCGACGGCGCCGCGGTGCTCGCCCACGCCGTCGATGACCCGCACCTCGTGCTCGGCGTCAACGACCGCGTGGCGCTCGCCCAGGTGCGGGCGCTCGCGCAGCGCGCGATCCTCGAGCGGCACATGCGCGCCGGGGTGACGGTCGTGGACCCGCTCGCCACGTGGGTGGACGTGGACGTGCGGATCGGCGCGGACGCACGGCTGGAGCCGGGCACCACGTTGCACGGCGCGACCGAGGTCGGCACGGGCGCCATCGTGGGTCCGCACACGACTGCCACCGGCACTCAGATCGGGGAGCACGCCACGGTCGGTCCACACACCACCGCGATCGACTCGCGCATCGGCGAGCGGGCGGCGGTGCGGGTCTCATGGCTCGACCGCGCCGTGGTCGGCGCCGGCGCGAGCGTGGGCCCGTTCGCCTACCTGCGCCCCGACGCGGTGCTGGGCGAGGGCTCGAAGGTGGGGACGTTCGTGGAGGTCAAGAACTCCGCGATCGGCCCCGGGGCGAAGGTCCCGCACCTCTCCTACATCGGCGACGCCGACGTGGGCGAGCGCGCCAACCTCGGCGCGGGCACGATCACCGCCAACTACGACGGCCACGCCAAGCACCGCACGACGATCGGCAAGCGCGTACGCGGAGGGGTGGACACCGCGTTCGTTGCCCCGGTGACCGTCGGTGACGATGCCTACACCGCAGCGGGCTCGGTGATCACCGAGGACATCCCTCCCGGCGCGCTGGGTGTGGCGCGCGCGCGCCAGCAGAATCGCGAGGGGTACGCGGAGCGTCGTGAGAGCGCTTTACACTCCGAGGAGCAATGAGCAGCGCGATGGATACGCGTGCGAGCGCCGCGACCAGTCTGCCGATCGATTACAACAAGCGGCTGATGCTGTTCGCCGGGCGCGCCACCCCGCAGCTGGCGGTGGACATCGCCGACAAGCTGCAGATGGATCTCGGCCCGGTGACGTTGAAGACGTTCTCCAATGGAGAGGTGTACTGCCGCTACGACGAATCGATCCGCGGCGCCGACGTGTTCATCGTGCAGTCCACCTGCGGCAACCCCCACACGGGGGTGACGGCCAACGACTCGCTGATGGAGCTGCTGTTCATGATCGACGCCGCCGTCGGCGCCTCCGCGCACCGGGTGATCGCCGTGACCCCCTGGTTTGGGTACTCCCGCCAGGACAAGAAGTCCGCGCCGCGCGAGCCGATCTCCGCGCGCCTGGTGGCGCGGATGCTGGAGGCGGCGGGGGCAGACAGGGTGCTGACGATGGACCTGCACGCCGGCCAGATCCAGGGCTTCTTCCAGAAGCCGGTGGACCACATGACCGCGCTGTTCATGCTCACCCAGTACTTCGCCGACCTCGGCCTCTCCGACCTGGTGGTGGTTGCGCCGGATGCCGGCCGGGTCAAGCTCAACAAGAAATTCGCCTCCAAGATCGGCGCCGAGCTCGCGATCCTCGACAAGGAGCGCCCCGCCCAGCAGGTCGCGGAGATCGCCTACGTGATCGGCGACGTCAAGGGCAAGACCGCGGTGATCGTGGACGACATGATCGACACCGCCGGCACGCTCGCGGCGGCCACCCAGACCGTCTACGAAGCGGGCGCCAAGAGCGTCTACGCGGCCGCCACCCACGGGGTCTTCTCGGGCCCCGCGTTCGAGAACCTGGTGGCCTGCGGGTTGAAGGAGATCGTGGTGACGGACACGATCCCGGTGGCCGCCGAGCGCCCGGAGAACATCCGCGTGCTCCCCTGCGCCGACCTGCTGACCGACTCGATCCGGCGGATCTTCACCGACGACTCGGTCAGCGAAGTGTTCGGCGGCGAGAACCAGCTGTTCTGAAACGCGTGCTGATCGTGGTCGGGGTGCTGCTGTTCCTCACGATCAGCGGCGTGCTCGCGCGTTACCTCTCGGCGGAAAACGTCGAACGCGACCACGAGTGGGCGTTGATGCAGGCCGAGGCGCGGGGCGACGTGCGGGAAATGCTCGCGCAACTCTCCGGCTGCCGCGCCAGCCCCTCGTGCGTCGCGACGGTGCGCGCGGACGCCGCCGGCCTGCGGCGGCCGGGGGCGGTGGAACTCCTCTCGACGCAGTCCACCACCAACCACACGTTGAGCGGCTCCGTCGGCGAAACGCGGGTGGCGTGGAAGGTCAGCGGGCGCTACCCGGTCGTGCAGTGCGTGCAGGTCCGCCGCTCGGGCGACTTCCTCACGGGCATCTCCGTTGCGCTGCTGCGCGTCGGCCCGCGGATCGGCTCCACGGCCGATTGCCGCAGTTGAGCGGCCGATTGCTAAAGTCCTCCCCCCGCGATATGGCCGACCAGACCTCCACCCAACTCGCCGTACGCGCCCGCCGGCCCGATGGCTCGCGCCAGGCACGGCGCACGCGCCGCGACGGCCGCGTGCCCGGGATTCTCTACGGCGGCGGCGAGCAGCCGCTGAGCTTCGAGGTGGACGCCCGTGAGCTGCGCCTCGCGCTGGCCAAGGCGGGAGCCGTGCTGGACCTGAGCGTCGACGGCGCCGCCCCCACCCCGGTCGTGCTCAAGGAGGCCCAGCGCCACCCGGTGCGCGGGGAGACGGTGCACGTCGATCTGCTGCGGGTGCGCCTGGACAAGCCGATCCAGGCAGTGGTCGCACTGGAGCTGACGGACCTGGAGGATGCCCCCGGCGTCCGCGAAGGCGGCGTGCTCGAGCTGATCACGCGCGAGCTGAACATCGAAGCGCTGCCCACGGGGATCCCGGAGTCGATCGTGCACAGCGTCGCGGAGATGAACATCGGCGAGACGCTGATGCTCGCCGCCATCACACCCCCGGCGGGCGTAACGCTGCTGGACCCGCTGGAGGAGACGGTGCTGGCAACGCTCACGCCACCTCGCCTGCAGAGCGAAACGGCAACCGAGATCGAAGCGGAGACCGAAGTCGTCGGCGAGGCCGAGAAGGCCGATGGCGCCGAGGGCGGCGCCTCCGAGGAGTAAACGCTCTGCGGCGGTCGTTGCCGCGGCCATTCGCCGGGCTGGGGCGGCCGCTGACCGAAGCCGGGAGACACTCGCCTTCGGCTCGCATCCCCGTTTCGGCCAGCGCGATGCTGCGTCCTCGATCGCTCGTGTGCAAAGCACACTTCGCTCACTGCGCCCTTGCCTCGCTTGCTCACCGACCGCCACAGCGGCGTAGTTCTCGCACAGGCAAGCGATGATTGGCACGCCCGCCGACTGGCTGATAGTGGGGCTGGGCAACCCCGGCAGGGAGTATGCGCGCACTCGTCACAACGTGGGCTTCATGGTCGCCGACGCGCTGGCCGAGCGATGGGGCTTGCAGCGCGCCAAACCACGCTTCCGCGCCCTGCTCGCGGAGGGCCGCACCGGCCCCGGAGCGGGTGGGCGGGTATCGGTCGCGGTGCTGTGGCCGCAGACGTTCATGAACGAGGCCGGCCGCTCCGCCGGACCCGCGCGCGGCTCCTACAAGCTGGCGCTGGAGCGCGTGGTGGCGGTGCACGACGAGATCGACATCCCCTTCGGCGAGCTGCGCACGCGCCTGGGCGGCGGCACGGCGGGGCACAACGGGCTGAAGTCGCTCAAGCGGGAGCTTGGGGGCGCAGACTTCTGGAGGGTGCGCGTCGGTGTCGGGCGCCCCGATTCAACCGACCCGGAGATCGTCTCCGCGCACGTGCTCGGCCGCTTCCGCGAGTCCCCGGAGGAGGTGCGCGAGCTGGTGGAGCGCGCGGCCGACGAAGTCGAGCGCTTGGTGCGCGAGGAGGGGTCAGATGAGGTTTGATGGCCGGCCCTCGAGGGGCCGGCGGGTGGGGGCACGGAGGCAAGCCCGAATGCCGAGCGGCTACGCCCTCTGTGAGTCGATGGGGAACGCGGGACACCTGCCATGAGCCTGCGCTCGCTACTGGGCCTGGCGCAGGACAATCCGGAGAGCGCGCGGTTGGCGCGCGAGGGGGGGCACGCGTTCGTGTCGGCCTCGCTGCGCCCCTACCTGATCGCCAGCCTCGCCGATATCGGCGTTGCCGGCGCGGCTGACTCGGACGCCGTGGGGATCAGCGGCCCGCGGCCGACGCTCGTCGTGGTCGGCGACGACCGCGCGGCACGCGAGCTGGCGAGCGACCTGCGCGCGTGGTTGGCGCCGCGGCGGGTGCGCTACTACCCCTCGCGCGGGGTGACCTACGAATCCCACCTAACCCCCCCGGCACACCTGATCGGGCTGCGGGTGGCCGCGCTGGACGCGCTGCTGGCCGAGGAGTCCGCGGCCGAGCGGGTGGGCGGGCCTCCAGTCGTGGTCGTCTCCGCGGTGGCGCTCTCGGAGAAGGTGCCCGACCCCGCGCTGCGCCCGAGCTCGTTCACGCTGCGCCGCGGCGAGCTGCTCGACCTCGATGAGTGCGCCGGCGAGCTCGTGGCGGCCGGGTACGAGCGCGCCGATCAGGTCGAGGAGCGAGGCCAGTTCGCGATGCGCGGTGGCATCCTCGACATCTTCCCCGCCACCGAGGAGCGGGCGGTGCGCGTGGACATGTTCGACGTGGAGATCGAATCGCTGCGCTGGTTCTCGACCTTCACCCAGCGCTCGTTGGGCGAGGTGGATGAAGTCGAGATCGCACCCGCGGCGGAGCTCGCGGCCGAGCACCGCGAGCTGGCGGAGATCGCCGCGCTCGAGGACGCCGGCGAGCGCCCGGACATTGCCGAGCTGCTGCCGGTCGAGCGCTTCGGGGCGCTGCTCGATCTGGTGAATGCCGGCGGCGAGGAGCAAGCAGGAGGAGAAGAAGAAGAAGAAGAAGGAGGACGGGCCGATCGGCGAGCGACCGAGGTGATCGTCGCCGCCGAGGAGGAGCTCGACCCGGTGCTCGAGGACCACTGGAGCGACGTGTGCGCGGCCTTCCACGATGCCGACGCTCACCACCTGTACGTCAGCCCCGCGGAGATACGGGCCGCGCTCGGACGGCACACGCGCATCTGGCTCTCCTCGCTCGCCGCCGACCAGGAGCTGCAGCTGCGCGCGCAGTCCGCCGACACCGCAGCGCGCTCGCTCGCGGAAGCCGAGCCGCAGCTGGAGAAGCTCGTGCGCTCCGGCTACCGCACCGTGGTGACCTTCCCCCACCGCGGCGAGGGCGAGCGCGCGGCGTACAACCTCGCGCGTCTGAAAGCCGTTTGGATGGGCAACCCACCCACCCCGGGCCAGCGTGCCGGCGGCGAGTCGCCCAAAGCCGCCACCGCGCGGAGCTCCGAGGGCGTGGCCCTGCCGGAGTCGAGCTCCGGTGGGGCCGGGGTGGACGTAACCGCGGCACCGATGGAGGCGTCGTTGCGGTTTGCGGTCGCCTCGCTACGCGAAGGCTTCATCGCCCCCTCGTTGAAGCTCGCGGTGTTCCCCGAGCACCGCCTGCTGCGCCGCCGCCGGGCCGAGCGGCCCGACGTAAACGCCGACGGCCGGCCGCGGCGTGGGGCGCTGCGCTCCTTCACGGAGCTGCGCACCGGCGACATCGTCGTGCACGAAGACCACGGCGTGGCGCGTTTCGCAGGCTTCGAGACGCGCACCGTGGCGAGTGTCACACGCGACTACCTGTACCTCGAATACCAGGGCGACGACCGCGTGTTCGTGCCCACCGAACAGCTGGCGAAGATCTCGCGCTACGTCGGGGCCGGTGGCGATCACCCGCCTCTGTCCAAACTCGGAGGCGCGCGCTGGGAGGCGATGAAGTCGCGCGCGCGCCGCGCCGCGCAGGAGCTGGCGGGCGAGCTGCTCGCCCTCTACGCCGAGCGCCGCCGGCGCGCCGGGCACGCCTTCGAGCTCGACTCCGAGTGGGAGCGCGAACTGGAGCAGCGCTTCCCCTACACCGAGACTCCCGACCAGCGCGACGCGATCGAGGCGGTGAAGGCCGACATGGAGGCGCCGCGGCCGATGGACCGCCTGATCTGTGGCGACGTCGGCTACGGCAAGACCGAGGTGGCGCTGCGCGCCGCGTTCAAGGCCGCCACACAGGGCAAGCAGGTGCTGATGCTGGCGCCCACCACGATCCTCGCCCAGCAGCACTACGGCACCTTCTCCGAGCGCCTGGCCGACTACCCCGTCACGATCGACCACGTCTCGCGCTTCCGCAGCCCCGCCGAGCAGAAGGCGGCGATCGCGGGCTTCGCCGCCGGCGGCGTGGACATCCTGATCGGCACCCACCGCGTGCTCTCGCGCGACGTCCGCGCCAAGGACCTCGGCCTGCTGGTCGTTGACGAGGAGCAGCGCTTCGGCGTCAAGCAGAAGGAGCTGCTGCGCCAGCTGAAGCTGCGCGTGGACGTGATCTCGATGTCCGCCACGCCGATCCCCCGCACGCTGCAGATGTCGCTGGCGGGGCTGCGCGACATCTCCGTGATCGAGACCCCCCCGGAGGGCCGCCGGCCGGTGCGCACCTACGTCGGCGAGTACGAGGAGGAGCTCGTGAGGGGTGCGATCATGCGCGAGCACGAACGCGGCGGGCAGGCTTTCTTCATGCACAACCGCGTGGAGTCGATCGAGGAGACGGCCGAGCGCCTGCGGGCGCTGTGCCCCGGGGTGCGCTTCGCCGTGGCGCACGGCCAGATGGGCGAGGGGGAGCTGGAGAGCGTGATGATGGACTATCTGCGGGGCGGCTCGGAGGTGCTGGTGTGCACCTCGATCATCGAGTCCGGCATCGACATCCCCCAGGCCAACACGCTGATCGTGGAGCACGCCGACGCCTTCGGCCTCGCCCAGCTCTACCAGATCCGCGGGCGCGTGGGCCGCAGCCGCGAGCGCGCCTACGCCTACCTGCTGTACGACTCGGCGGCGGCGCTCACGCCGGAGGCCGCGCAGCGACTTTCGGCGCTGTCGGACTACACCGAGCTGGGGTCGGGCTTCAAGATCGCGATGCGCGACCTGGAGATCCGCGGCGCGGGCAACCTGCTGGGCGACGAGCAGTCCGGGCATGTGGCGGCGCTCGGCTTCGAGCTGTACATGCAGATGCTCGACGAGGCAGTCAGGGAAGGCGGAGCCGACGGTGAGAGCGGCACGCCCGAGGAGGAGCTACCCGAGCCGGTGCGCCTGGACGTCAACGTCGACGCCTACGTGCCCCCCGACTACGTCCCCTACGAGCAGGCCAAGATCGAGATCCACCGCCGCGTCGCGGGGGCGCTGGAGGTCGCCGATGTCGAGCGTTTGCGCGAGGAGCTCGAGGACCGCTTCGGGCCTGTGCCCGAGCCGCTCGGCAACCTGCTCGCGCTGCAGCGCGCCCGCATCAAGCTTGGCCAGGCCGGCGCGCGTGCCGTGAGCTTCCGCGGCGATCGCCTCGCGGTCACGCCGATCGACCTCGACTCGGCACGCGCGCGGCGCCTGCGCGAGCAGCTGCCCGAGGCGCTGTATGAATCGGGAAAATCGCAGGTGTCGGTACGCGTCCCGAGTGAGGGCCCCGAGCGCTTCCCCGCCGTGGTGCACGCCGCCGACGTGCTCCTGTCGGTCGTGCGCGAGGCCGCATAGGCCCGGGGGCTCGACCGGGATTGGGTCGCATAGCCCAGCGCACAAAGCCGCATAAGCGTCCTTAAGAAACTCGTTAGGCGCCCATTACGGACATCCATTAGAGTGCCGCTCCTGTGATCAAGCCGATCCGTTTTGCCGCGGCGCTGGGCGCCGTTTTATTTGCCGCTTCCGGCCTCGCCGCGTGTGGCGGCGGCATCCCCAGCGACGCCGTGGTGCAGGTCAACGGCCAGCCGATCACGAGGACGACGCTGGATCACTGGGTGGCAGTGGCCGCCAGCGCCGCGAGCGCTACCGCCGCGGGGCAGAAGGCCGCCCAACCAGCCGTGCCCGACCCCCCCTCCTACACCAACTGCATCGCCCACCTCAAAGCGACCGAACCGAAGCCCGCAAAGGGCCAGCAGCCGAAGACCGAAGCGGCGCTCAAGTCCCAGTGTGAACAGCAGTACACAGCGCTCAAGCAGCAGGCGCTGAGCTTCCTGATCGGCGTGGACTGGGTCTTCGGACAAGCCGAAGAACAGGGGATCAAGCTCAGCGACAAGGAAGTCGAAGCGAAGTTCGACACCCTCAAGAAGCAGCAGTTCCCCAAGGAAGCCGAATTCCAGAAATTCCTGGCGAGCACCTCCTACACCGTCAGCGACCTGCTGCTGCGGGTGAAGTACGGGATGCTCACGACCAAAATCCAGGAAAAGGTCACCAAGGGCGCCAAGCAGAACGCGAACGAAGCGGCGATCGCCAAGTACTACAACGAACACAAGTCCACGTACGGCAAACCGGAATCGCGCGACCTGCGGATCATCCTCACCAAGACCGAAGCGCAGGCCAAGCAGGCGAAGAAGGAAATCGAATCGGGCAAGAGCTTCGCGAGCGTCGCCAAGAGCAAGTCGATCGACCCGACCAGCAAGAGCACCGGCGGCGAAGTCAAAGGCGTCGTCAAGGGCCAGGAGCAGAAGGCCCTCAGCGAAGCCGTATTCGCCGCCAAGCCCGGCGTGCTCGGCGGCCCCGTGAAGACACCCTTCGGCTACTACATCTACGAAGTCAAGGCCGTCCACGCCCCCACCCAGCAGAGCCTCGCGCAGGTGAAGGAAACAATCAAAACCCAGCTCGCCTCCACCCGGCAGCAGACGGCGTTCACCGCGTTCGTCAAGGAATTCCGCAAACGCTGGGAAGGGCGCACCGAATGCCGCACGGGCTACACGGTGCAGGACTGCAAAGGCTACAAAGCGCCGAAGGCCGCCGCCGGAGCGCCGGCCGCGGCAGGGGCCGGCGGAGCGGCGGGCGCGGCCGGATAGGCGGCCCTACACAAGCTCGTGGATTTGCGCTAGAGTCGCCCTGCTGTGTTCAAGCCTTTTCGTTTTGTCGCGGCGCTGGGCGCCGTTTTCTTTGCCGCTTCAGGCCTCGCCGCCTGCGGCGGCGGCATCCCCAGCAACGCCGTAGTGCAGGTCAACGGCCAGCCGATCTCAAAGGCGACGTTCGAACACTGGCTGGGAGTGGCGGCCTCCGCCAGCTCGGCGGCGACGCCGGGGCAGAAAGCGCCGAAAACGGTCGTGCCCGATCCCCCCGCCTACACCAACTGCATCGCCCACCTCAAAGAAATCGAACCGAAGCCCGCCAAGGGCCAGCAGCCGAAGACCGAAGCGGCGCTCAAGTCCCAGTGCGAATCGCAGTACAAGGGGCTGCAGCAGACGACGCTGGGCTTCTTGATCAGCGCCGATTGGGTGATCGGACAGGCCGAAGAACAGGGCGTCAAGCTCAGCGACAAGGAAGTGCAGAAGAAGTTCAACGAACTCAAGAAGCAGCAGTTCCCCAAGGAAGCCGAATTCCAGAAATTCCTGGCGAGCACCGGGCAGACTATCTCCGACCTGCTACTGCGGGTGAAGCTCAGCATGCTCACAACCAAAATCCAGGAAAAAGTCACCAAGGAAGCCAAGCAGAACGTGAACGAAGCGGCGATCGCCAAGTACTACAACGAACACAAGTCCACGTACGGCAAACCGGAATCGCGCGACCTGCGGATCATCCTCACCAAGACCGAAGCGCAGGCCAAGCAGGCGAAGAAGGAAATCGAATCGGGCAAGAGCTTCGCGAGCGTCGCCAAGAGCAAGTCGATCGACCCGACCAGCAAGAGCACCGGCGGCGAAGTCAAAGGCGTCGTCAAGGGCCAGGAGCAGAAGGCCCTCAGCGAAGCCGTATTCGCCGCCAAGCCCGGCGTGCTCGGCGGCCCCGTGAAGACACCCTTCGGCTACTACATCTACGAAGTCAAGGCCGTCCACGCCCCCACCCAGCAGAGCCTCGCGCAGGTGAAGGAAACAATCAAAACCCAGCTCGGCTCTACCCAGCAGCAGACGGCACTCACCAAGTTCGTCAAAGAATTTGAAACGAAGTGGAAGGGACGCACCGAATGCCGCGCGGGCTACGTGATGCAGCGGTGCAAGCAGTACAAGGCGCCGAAGACCACGCCGAGCACCCCGGTCCCCGCGCCCGCCACACCCGCCACGCCTGCCGGCTAGCGCGCGTTCAGCACGTTCCAGGCGCCCCCTGGGCGTGTGTGACGAACCTTGAGCCAGATCGACAGAGTCCACGCCCGCCAGATCCTCGACAGCCGGGGCAACCCGACGGTCGAGGTGGAGATCGCCCTGCGCTCCGGCGCGCACGGCCACGCGGCGATCCCCTCCGGGGCCTCCACGGGTGAGTTCGAGGCGACCGAGCTGCGCGACGGTGGAGAGCAGTGGAGCGGGCAGGGCGTGAGCCGCGCGGTGGCGGGCGTCAATGGCGAGATCGCGGGCGCGGTGCGGGGACTGGACGCCGGCGACCAGAGCGGGCTCGACAAGGCGCTGATCGAGCTCGACGGCACCCCCAACAAGTCGCGCCTGGGCGCCAATGCGATCCTCGGCGTGTCACTCGCCGCGGCGCACGCCCAGGCCGCCGAGGAGGGGCTGCCGCTGTGGCGCTATCTCGGCGGGGAGGCCGCCCGGGTGCTGCCGGTGCCGATGATGAACGTGCTCAACGGTGGCGCCCACGCGGACAACAGCGTCGACTTCCAGGAGTTCATGGTCGTGCCCTGCGGCGCCGAGAGCTTCTCGGAGTGCCTGCGCATGGGCGTCGAGGTGTTCCACGCTCTGAAGGCCACACTGCATGAGCGCGGACTCTCCACGGCCGGAGGAGACGAGGGCGGCTTTGCGCCCAACCTCGCCTCCAACGAGGAGGCGCTGCAGATGGTGGTCGCCGGTATCGAGGCCGCCGGCTACGAGCCCGGCACAGATGTGGCGATCGCGCTGGACCCTGCCACCAGCGAGCTCTACCGCGACGGCGCCTATGTGCTGGAGCACGAGGGCCGCACGCTGAGCGCCGCCGAGCTCGCCGACTACTGGGCCATGCTGGCGGCGCGCTACCCGATCGTCTCGCTCGAGGACGGCATGGCCGAGGAGGATTGGGAGGGCTGGCAGGCTCTCACCGAACGCGTCGGAGCGCATCTGCAGCTGGTTGGCGACGACGTGTTCGTCACCAACACCGAGCGTCTGCGGCGCGGGATCGAGCTGGGAGTCGCCAACTCGATCCTCGTCAAGGTCAACCAGATCGGCACCCTCACCGAGACGCTCGCCGCGATCGCGCTGGCGCGTGAGGCCGGCTACACCGCCGTGATGAGCCACCGCTCAGGCGAGACCGAGGACGTCACGATCGCCGACCTCGCGGTGGCGACGGGCTGCGGGCAGATCAAGACCGGCGCCCCCGCGCGCTCCGATCGCACCGCCAAGTACAACCAGCTGCTGCGCATCGAGGAGCAGCTGGGCGCCGATGCCGAGTTCCCCGGGCGCTCGGTGTTTCGCGGCTGAGAGGGTGCACAGCCGGGTCCTCTTCGCGGCCGAGGGGGTGCACAGCCGGGTCCTCTTCTTTCAGTGGCAGGAGCTTCCCCGTCGGGGGCGAATGCGAGAAGGGATGCGATCGACGATGCGCGTGCGCTGGGACCGCCTGGGCCGGATGGCGATGCTGTGCGTGCTGGGGGCACTGCTGTACCTGTACCTGAGCGCCGGCGTCTCGCTGGTGTCCACATGGAAAGAGGCGCGGGGAGCCAGCGCGCAGCTGGCGGTGCTGGAGCACCAGCACGCGGCGCTCGAGGCTCAGCAGGCCTCCCTCACCAGCCCGGCGACGCTCGTTCCGGAGGCCCGCCGCCTCGGGATGATCCGCCCCGGCGAGCAGACCTACGTGATTACGGGCCTGCCCTCCAACTGAGCGCCCGCGGCCCAGCGCTGGCCCTGAGCACTGCTACCCTCGCGGCCCGTGCCGGGCTTCGAGAACGCGATCCACCAGTGGCGCCAGGGCCAGCGCCGACTCGAGCAGGCTCCGTCGGAGCGACGGCCGCTGCTGGAGCGGGTGGTCGACACGCTGGTGGCGGAGCTGCGTCGACGCCTGGGCGGCAGGTTCTCGGCGGATGAGCTCGCGCAGATATACGAGCGCGGCACCTCGTGGTGCTTGCAGCTGGCGATGGACACCGCCCCAGCCGACCCGTGGGCGTGGGACTCGGGCATCGTCGTGGACGCCGCCTTCGGGCGTTATTTGCGTGAGGCGTCCGACTATGCGGGGGGACGGCAGGTGGCTGCGGAGTAGGAAAACGCCTCTAGGGCGTCGCTGGGCAAGCGAGGCAACTTGATCGAGGCCCACCCACCCCGCGAAGTGTGCTGGCCGAAACGGGGATGCGAGCGAAGCGAGTGTCTCCCGGCTTCGGTACACGAGCGACCGAGGACGCAGACCGATCAGCGATCAGATGCGCTCGCTGATCGGCCAGCGCAGTCCCAGCGGCGCCCTAGTCCTCGCCGCCGACGCGGCGGATGATGATCTGGTCCTCCTCGACCACAACCTCCACGGGGCGGTGGCCGGCCCAGTGCTCGGCGTAGATCGGGTTGTCCTGAACGGCCGGGTCCAGCCACAGGCCGTAGCCCTCCTCGCCGTGGTCGAAGGTGCCCTCCAGGGGAGCGGTGCTGCGTGTGGCTGACCGTCGCCGGCCGCGCCCTCCGCGCCTGCTTCGGCGGCGGGCCGGCGTCTCCACCTCGTCCTCATCCTCGTCGATCTCATCCTCGTCCACGCCCCGCTCGGCCCGTTCGGCGCGCTCGCGCTCCGCCGCCGCCTCGGCCTCGGCGCGCTCGCGCTCGGCCTCCAGCGCGGCCTCCTCGAGCTCGGCGGCGATCAGGGCGTCGTCCTCGGCGCGGAGATCGATCTCATCGTTGAAGTCGCCCGTGCCGGTGCCCGGCGTGGCCTCCTCCCCTCCCAGGTCGTTCTGGCGCTTGAACTGCTCGATCTCCTGCACGGTGACTTCGAGCTGGTGGGCGACCCAGGCGTCGGTACGACCCTGGCGTACCCAGGCCCGGATCTGGTTGAGTTGTGGACGGAGCGACTTGCGCGGCATGGACGGTCCGGGAGACTAGCGCATGGACGTCGTCGATCGCCTCAGCGTGCGTCGCCGCTACGCGCAAGGCCCCTATTTCCCGCGCCAGCGGCGGAGCCGCGGCGGGCGGCCGATGGGCAGTTATGCGTAGCTTTGCCCATGTCGCGGTAGAAATCTGCGCTTGCCCACGTTATATGGACGGAGCCGGTCGGCCGCCGGACGAAAGCCCATTCGGGCTCTCGAATATATGCTTGGATGAAAGGTCTGGTCTGCCGGTGATCGTGTCAGTGCCGTCGGCCCAAACGAAAGGGTACGTGGAATGCTGGTCCTGACGCGCAAGACCAACCAGAGCATCATGATCGGCGACGATGTCGAGGTGTCGGTGCTGTCGGTGGTCGGCGAGAAGGTACGCATCGGCATTCAGGCGCCTCACGACGTGCCCGTCTTCCGGACCGAGATCTACATCGAGATCCAGCGCCAGCAGGGGGAAGGCAAACCTCTCGAGGAGGTCCGCTCGGAGGTGGACGACGCCCTCCACGGGCTAGGCGAGAAGGATTAGCTGCCCAGCAACTGGTAGAGCGTGAAGAACATCGCCACGGTGACGATCACCGCGGTTAGGATCAGCGCCAGCACCAGCAGCGTGAAGCGGACCGTGCCCCGCTTATTGCGTCGCTGCACCTGACGCTTCAGGGCGCGCTGCTCGGCGGTGCGGCGCAGCGAGTCGCGGCGGTGGCGATCGAGCGAGATCTCCTTGGCGAATGCCTCCTCGATCTCGGCGACACTGCGCCTCATTTTCATCGCCTGCATCACCACCAGCCTACTCCCTGGGGGGGCCGGAGCTCATCGAGCTACCCCACCGTAGCCTTGCCCTCGGCGCGCTCGTACACTTTAACGAAGCGCAGATAGTTCTGCGCGATCTGCTGCGCGGCAACGCGACGCTCGATCTTGCCGTCCACGTACGCTTTGAGCGGGTCCCACCAGATCGAGCGCCCGATCGCGAAGCCCACGAAACCATCCACGGGGGCGGCCTCCCCGAGCCAGTGGTCCACCTTCGCGTCGTCTGCGCCGCGGCCGAGCACCACGCACACGACGCCCTCGCGCCCACCCGCGCGGGCCTGGGCGACGAGCATCTCGCAGTCGGCGCGCGCGTCCACACCCTCGATCTTCCACACGTCCACCTCGATCCCCGCCTCCTGGATCTCGGCGATCGTGCGACGCATCAGCTCGGGGCGCAACTCCGCGTCGTAGCGCTCGCCGTCGCCGCCCACCGCCTCCAGCTGGGCAGGTGTGGCGGGCACGAGCAGCTCGAACAAGAACTTGCGCTCGTGCTCGTGCAACCAGTCGGATAGCTGCTTGAGCTTCTCGCGCTGCTCGCGGTTGCCCTCCACGTCCCCTCCGGGGTTGTAACGCACGAGCACCTTCGTGAAGTCGGGATTGAAACGCTCGATGTGCTCGCCGAAGCGCTCCCCGTACTGGAAGTCGAACATCTCCTGACCCGAGCGCTCAGCGGGCATCGCCAGCCTCAGGCCCTGCGCGCGGGCCTCCTCGGGAACCGTGGACCCGAACTGCTCGTCCACCAACACCCCCGTCACCGAGGGATCGGCGCCGGCGGCAACGGCCTGACGCAGGCCCTCGAAGACGAGGTGCTTGGCGTCGGCGATCATCGCCGTCTGCTCAGGATCGGGTTCGCCGTCGATGCCGAAGAACTTCTTCTGGAAGGAGCCGCGGTGGTCGAATGCGAGGATGTAGAGCTGCTTGTCATAGCCGAGTGAGGTCATGCTCGGACTCTACCGCCGAGCGGGCGCGGAGGGAAGGCGCGGCCCGCTCGCTGGGTCGCCGCTGGTCCCTCGGGAGAGACTTCCGGCGGGCCCTCGAATGGATCGGCGATGTCTTCGGGTGCCGATCTGTTCGTGGTGTGCAAGCAGTGCGGGTCGGAGGTCAGCCCCTACATCACCGAGTGCCCTTACTGCGGGCACCGACTGCGGCGGCGGGCGCCGAAGCTGCCCCGCGAGCACACCCCCCTGCGTGCCTCGCAGCGAGCACGGCTGCAGGTGCCCTCGCTCGGGCGGCTGCGCCGGGGCGAGATTACCGGTGTGCGCGCCGACGCCCGACCGTACGCCACGATCGCGCTGGTGGCAGCCAGCTGCGTGGTGTGGGTGCTCACCAGCGGCGGCTACCTCGGTCTCTACCACCTGGTCGTGGTGGGCCCGCTGCGCGGCGATTGGTGGAAGCTCCTCACCACCCAGTTCGCCTACGCGGGCGAAGTGTATGCCGGGATATATGCATTCACAGCGGTTCTGGCGGTGGCAATCTTTGGCTGGCTGCTCGAGCGCCGCCACGGGCCCATCCCAGTGTTGGTTGCGTTCTTCGGAGCCGGCGCCACCGGCGCGCTGGTCGCGCTCGCGGTCTACCCACTGCCGATCGTCGCCGGCGCCAACGCCGGTGCGCTCGCGCTACTCGCCGCTTGGGCCATGCCCGACCTGCGGGCCGCCCGCGCCAAGCACTACTACGAGGGCGATCTGCTCGGCACCGCGACGATCGCCGCGGTGCTGTTGGCGATGCCGTTCGCCCGCTGGGAAGCCAGCTGGCTGGCGGGCGTCACGGGCGCCGCGGTCGGGCTGGTGCTGGGCTACGGTCTCAGCAGCGCTCGCGCGGGCGCGTCGTGAGGGTGGGCGTCGCCTGTCGCAAGCAAACACGTTGCGCACGCGCGTGCGCAACTCGGCGTACGATTGCAAGCACTTGCACCGCGCACGGGCGCACCTGGAGCGCCCCCGGCTCGCCATCAGATATCCCATCCAAATCAAAAAATTGAAACACAAGCGAGAGCGAAAGGGCATATCGAACATGGAGATCCGCTTTCTCGGCCACGCGGCTTTCGAGCTGCGCGATGGCGACACCACGGTGCTGATCGATCCCTTCTTCACCGGCAACCCCAAGGCGGCGGTGAGCGCCGACGAGCTGAGCCCTGACGCAATTCTGCTCACCCACGGGCACGCCGATCACCTCGGCGACACCGTCTCGATCGCCAAGCACAGCGGCGCCGACGTGGTGGCGATCGTCGAGATCGCCAACGAGCTCACCGCCGAAGGCGTGCAGAACGTGCACGACCCCAATCTCGGTGGCACCGTGGAGCTCGATTGGGGGTGGGTGCAGCTGGTACCCGCCTGGCACACCTCCACGACTCCCAAGGGCACCGCCAACGTCCCCGCAGGTCTCCTCATCGGCATTGGGGGCAAGGTTGTCTACCACCTCGGCGACACCGCACTCTTCTCCGACCTGCAGCTCGTCGGCCGCCGCCACCCGATCGACGTGGCACTGATGTGCATCGGCGGCCACTACACGATGGACCGCTTCGACGCCGTCGAGGCCGCGCGGCTCATCGGTGCCAAGCAGGCGGTCCCCTGCCACTACGACACCTTCCCCCCGATCCACACCAACGCGCAGGCGTTCAAGGCCGACGTCGAGGCCGCCGGCGCGTCGCAGGTGGTGGTGCTCGCGCCCGGGGAGTCGCATACGCCGTGACCCGACCCCTTCCCTCCCCCGCTCTGATGACCCGCGTGCGCACCCCATGACCCACGCGGTGGTGCTGATCGAGTCCGAACGCGACGCCCTCTCGACACTGGGCGGCGCGCTCGCGGACATCGAGGGGGTCGCCGAGGCCTATTCGGTGACCGGCGAGTGGGACTTCGTCGCGATCGTCCGCGTCCCCGACCATGAGCAGCTCGCCGACGTCGTGACCGGGCACATCACCACGCTCCCGGGGGTCTCACGCACGCAGACGATGGTCGCCTTTCAAGCCTATTCCCGCCACGACCTGGAAGCGCTCTTCTCAGTCGGGGAATGAGCCCTGGCCGGACGACCAGCGATAGCGTAGACTGAGCGGGTGTCTGACGGCGGCGCACAGCAGGTGCAGAGCCCTTCGGGGCAGAGCGCGTCGAGCCTGGGGGAGCGTGAGGATTTTCGCGCCACCAGCGACCCGGCGCTCACCGAGGCCGGCGAGCACGGCCGGGTGGAGCTGCTCGACTACCGCCAGCTGTACTCGCTGTGGGAGCGCCAGCATTGGGCGGTGCAGGACCTCGACTTCAGCCAGGATCGGATCGACTGGCATGAGCGCATCGACGCCGAAGAGCGCTATGCGCGGATGTACGGACTCTCTTCATTCTTCGTCGGCGAGCAGCGCGTTGCCGCTGAGCTCGGGCCGATGATGCGCGCCTGCCCCGACGAGGACATGCGCATCTTTCTCTGCACCCAAATCGCCGACGAGGCCCGCCACGTGGCGTTCTTCGATCGCTTCTACTCCGAGGTGGGGGTGCTCGAGGCCGACGACCTTGGCGGGCGCCTCGCCGAGACCAGCCAACACCTCAACCCCGAGTTCGAGGAGCTGTTCGACGAGCTGCTGCGCGGGCGCGTCGACCGGCTCGCGCACGAGCCCGAGGACACCGAGGCGCTGGTCGAGGCCGTCACGATCTACCACATGGTGATCGAGGGCATGCTCGCGCTCACCGGCCAGCACTTCATCATCTCCTACAACGAACGCGTCGGCACGCTCCCGGCCTTCGTCGAAGGCTTCATCAACGTCGCGCGCGACGAGCACCGCCACGTCGCCTTCGGGGCGCGCTTCCTGCGCGACATGGCCCTACAGGACGAGCGCTACAAGCGGGCGATCGGTCGCACGCTCGCGGAGGTCGCACCCGCCGCCGAGGGCGTACTGCGACCGAAGTGGGTGGACGAGAGCGAAGAGGACATCGAACTGCTCGGCGTGCGGATCTCCGAAACCCGCGAATTCGCCGCCACCGCTCTGAGCCGGCGGCTGAAGGTCATCGGGCTCGGCTAGGCCCGGGCCGATTGCCGATTGCCCGTTGCCGATTGCCGGTTGCCGGTTGCCGGTTGCCGATTGCCGATTGCCATCACCGCACCGGTCCAGGTACCAGCTCCGCCCACCACTCACCGAGCCCCGACCCTCGCTGGGATAGGCTCAGGCTCGATGCCCACGCTGCCTCTCAAGAGCGAGTACGGTCCCACGCTCGGGGAGCTGCTCGCACCGCGCTGGCGACGCGCGTCGGCGGGGGTTCGCCTGCTGTGGGTGACGGTGGCGGCGCTGCTGGTGACGGCGATCGCGGGTACGGCGCTGACGCTCGCGAGCCCAACGTTCTCCCGTGGAGGGCCGGTGCCGTTCAGCTTCAGCTACGCGGGGCTCTACCGCACAAGCCCGGCCCCCGGCGGGTACGCGAGGGTGCGGCGCGTCGTGGATGGTCGGTTGGAGGACTCCTTCGCGGTGGGGCCTTTCGTGTTGCCCCCCTACCACGGTGCGCTCGGGGCGGCGCTGGCGATGTACGCATCGGGCTACATCAAACGTCTGGCTGCCGCCCGCGCCCCCGGACAGAGCGGGTTCGTGCTGCGCGGGCAGGGCAGCACGCAGATCGACGCGGTGTCCAGCTACGCCACATACAACGTCTTCTACACGACCGCCGTGCGGGGGCGGGAGATGTACGGGCGCAACGTGTTGCTGCTGCCCGACCAGCCGGGCGCGCGCCGGGGCCTTGAGATCGCGATGCTCACCACCGTCGCGGGCAACCACCAGGTGACCTCGCCGCTGGACGTGGGCGTCAAAGGCGCCCTGGAAGAACCGCTGGGGACGTTCGCGCTGGAATAGACCGCTCGAGCGGGTCCGCGCCACCCGGCGGCATGGATCCTTTGGGGCCCTGCTAGGGCGCCGAGGTGCCGCCACCGGCGGCCGCCACCGGATTGGGCGCGGTGGTCACACCGGTTTCGCCGGCGCCGGGTGCTTCCGACCCCGGTTCCGTCGATTCGCCGGCGGTGGCAGTCGGTTCCGTGGTGGTGGCAGGCGGCGGCCCAGTTTCGACCGGAGGCGCGGTGGTGGTGGGCGTCGTGCTCACCACCGGCGGAGCAGCCGGCTGAGCGGGAGTGCTGGTGGTGGTCGCGGCGGCCGGGGGAAGCGCGGTGGTCTCGGTGGTGACCTGCACGACCGCGGGTGGCGTCGCCGGCGGCTGGGCGACGGGCGCGGAGACGGCTGGCTTGACGGCCGGCGGTGGCGCCGCGACATCGCCGGGGGCGGAGGTGCGGGGATGCAGACGCGTACCGGCGGCGCCTGTGGCGAACTGAGACTTGGGCTGCGGGCGGCGGTGGACGCGGCGGGTCGCGATCTGCGCAGCGCCGGTCACCGCGGCTACGTGGACGCCGGCGCTGATCGGCTGAGGTGCCGAGCGCACCAACAGCGGGGCGGAGCGAACGACGACCGGGCCCGTCGAGGCGACCGCCGCCGCGGTGGCCGGGTGACGGCGGACATGGCTGGGATGGCCGACGGCGACCGCACCGGCGGTGACGAGCGCGGCGGCGGCCAGCGTGGCGGCGGCCTTCGTCGCGATCGCTCCGGCTCCCGCGGTCACCAGGCCCCCCGCGGCGCTCGCGCCCCCGGCAGCCCCCGCCCCGGCGCCCGCCGTGAGCAGTCCACCCGCGGCGCCGGCGCCGGCGGCTCCTCCGGTCGCTCCGCCCGCGGCGCCGACTCCGGCTCCAGCGCTCCCGGCGCCGGCGGCGTGGCCGGCGGCGGAGGAGGCGCCGAATTTGCCGAGCGCCAGGTGCTTGAGCAGCAGCAATGGCCCGACGGGGAAGATGGCGGCGAGTGCGTGGTTGTTGTCTTTGAGCAGCTTGCGGAACGTACGGCAGCGCTCGCAGTCGCGCAGGTGGCGACGCGCGGGGGGGCTGATCTTGATGAGGCCCTCCGCCACTTCGCCCAGCTCACCCCGCACTTCCTCGCAGCTGAGCTTGCGCGCCTCGGCGGCCTCCGCGAGGGAGATGCGGGCGCGCACCAGCAGCGACTTCACCGAGGGCACGGTGGTGTCCATCGCGAGCGCGATCTGCTCGTAGGAGAGCGCCTCGATCTCACGCAGCAGCAGTGCGGTACGCTGGGTCTCGGGCAGCTGCTGTACGTCGCCGATCAGCTGGCGGAAGCCCTCGCGGCGCAGCACCTGATCACCAGTGGAGAGGCCGTGCTCGGCGAAGTGGATGTCCATCGAGTCCACGCCGATCGCGGAGGCCCGACGCAGGTGGTTGAGCGAGCGGTTGCGCGCGATCCGGTACAGCCACGGGCGTACGTTGATCGGGCGCTCGTCGGCCAGCACCGCGTTGAACGCCGCGGCGAACACCTCCTGCAGCACGTCCTCGGCGTCCTCGCGCGAGCCCAGCATGTGCCGGCAGAAGGACAGCAGGCGCGAGTGGTAGCGGGAGAAGAGCGTCTCGAAGGCGGCGTGCTGGCCACGACGCGTGAGCGCGATCAGGCGCTCGTCCGGCTGCAGGCGCAGCAACGGGCTGGCCCCTCGCAGGCCAGGTGCGACGCCTGATTTTAGTGCGGTGACCTCCACGGTGGTCTCGACTTGCGAAAGAGGCGCCCAACCGAAGCCCGGTGACACGCGCCTTCGGCGCGAATCCCCGTTTCGGCTTACCGGCTTTTGGCCGGCTGGGCCATCTTCTTGACGCGGCGTTGCGGCTTTATCCTTATAGACACGGTACCAACCGCTTAAGTTGCGGCCGGGGAGTCGCTGGTCGGGCTCCTGCATATGGTCTACCCGTATACCCCCAAGGGAAGATAAACAGCGCCACGGCCCCTCCGGCCTGGCGCTCTCATAAACTAGGGCGGGTAGTCCAGAGAGGAGCAAGGGCATCCGCGCCCGGGTGGCGGAACGGTATACGCAGCCGACTTAAAATCGGCGCCTCGAAAGGGTTTGTGGGTTCGACTCCCACCCCGGGCATCGCTCTAATCGCCGCAAGCTTGCGGGGCTATGCTCGCGACGGTCGGCTGCCGCGCGCGAGCTCCCGCGTCAGCGCATGGATCGATCGCTCCAGCTGCTTGATGCTTGCGGTCTCGACCCGTTCGAGTCCGACCGTGCGATTGACCCAGGCGTTGATCTCACGGTGGCTGCGCCCGGCGTGGCGGTGCAGTTCCGCCACCAGGCGACTGCGCTCCTGGCGCAGCTGCTCTTGACGCTCGAACGCGGCCACTGGGCCCTGTTCGGGAGCCTCCTCGGCGGCACTGGCGGGGGAGGGGCAGGGGGAGGGGGAATGGGAGTGCACTCTCGGGGGCGCGCCGAACAGGGTCATCTGGGCGGCGAACTCGGCGCTCAGGGGTACGAACTCCGCGGTGGGAGACGGCTCGCTTGCGCGCCGCTGCACCGGCTCGTCCCAGCCCTCCTCGGGCTCGTCGCGGTGGAGGGCGTGGCGTAGCTCGATTTCGACTTCCGAGGCGTGTGCACGCAGGGTGGGATCGGCCGGCAGGTACAGCCAGCTCGGCTCGGCTCCGCTGGCCGATCTTCGATCGGTCGGGATCGTGCGCACGAACCGCCCGACGATCTGACGAAAGATCAGCGGCGTCTTGGCGGCCGTCGCATATACCCCCACGCGCAGCCGCGGGATGTCCACGCCCTCGGAGACCATGTTCACCGCGACTATCCACGGCTCGCGCGAGCCGCGGAAGTCCGCGAGCTTGCGCGCGGCGTTGGCCTCGGTATGCAGCACAACCACCGGCGCCCGCCCAGTCGTCTCGCCCAGCAGCTTCGCGATCCGCCGGGCGTGCGTCGCGTCCGCCGCGACCGCGAGGCCGCCCGCGTCGCGGTGGCCCTCCGCGCGCAGCGCCCCGAGCTTGGCGTTGGCCTCCCGCAGGATCCGCGGCAGCCCCTCCGGCAGATCGGTCGAGATGGCAGTGCGATAGCGGCGACTTGCCTCACGCGCGCTCAGCACCGTCTCGAACGAGGATTCGACAACGTCCTCGCCGCTGCGCCACGACAGGGTCCCGTCGAACGTGACAAATGCCACCGGGCGGCAGATTCCCTCGGCGACCGCCTCTGCATAGGTGTAGGAGACGTCGGGCACGACCACTCCGTCGTGGTCATAGCGCACGCCCGGGATCGGGGTGGCGTCGGAGCGAAACGGCGTTCCCGACAGCAGCAGCCAACGTGGTGCCGAGGCGAATGCCCGTTGAAAGCCGGTGCCCCACGCCAGGTCCTCGCCGAGATGGTGCGCCTCGTCAACGATCACGAGCATGTCAGCCGGCACCTTGGCCGCCCAGCCGCGCGGGTCGCTCGCCACGCGCGCATAGGTGACGGCGACGCCATGGAAGTCGCGTGGTGGATTCGGGCCCTTGGCGTCGGGCTGCAACTGCACCCCGAGAATCGCTGCGGCCGTGGCCCACTGACGGGTGAGCGGCGTCGTTGGACAGAGCACCGCCACGCGCCCGACGATCCCCTTGGACAGCAGATCCTTTGCGAGCTCCAGCGCAGGGCGTGTCTTGCCGGCGCCGGGCGCAGCAGAGATCAGGAACGGGCCCTCTCGCCAATCGGCCATGCGGTCGAGCGCACGGTGTTGCCATGTGCGCAGGGATGTCGAATGGGAGGGCGTCAAAGAGCCCGGCATCCTGCGGCATGCAGCGGACGGATCGCACGGCGTTGCGACCGCGGCTCGCCGCCGCCTGCCCGGCGGCCACGGCTCGTGCCGGTGGCGCAGGGCCGCGTTGCCCACGCCCTTCACCGAGGCCCGGGTCCGAAGGCGGTGGGAGCATCTGCTCCCTGCGAGGGTAGAGTCGCAGCGAGCATGGCCGCGGAGCGCACCTCACCGCCGCAGGAGCAGACGACCTCCTTCCACGGCGGCCGCCTGGTCGCACGACGCTTGAAGGCGCACGGGGTGAGCCGGCTGTTCACGCTGTCGGGTGGTCATCTCTTTTCGATCTACGACGGCTGCCGCGCCGAGGGAATCGAGATCGTAGATGTGCGCCATGAGCAGACGGCGGCGTTCGCGGCGGAGGGCTGGGCGAAGGTGACGCGCGAGGTGGGCGTGTGCGCCCTCACGGCGGGACCGGGGGTGACCAACGGGATCAGCGCGATCGCCAGCGCCCAGGCCAACCATTCCCCGATCGTGGTGCTGGGCGGGCGCGCGCCGGCGGGCCGCTGGGGGCAGGGCTCGCTGCAGGAGATCGACCACGTGCCTTTCGTGGCACCGCTGAGCAAGCTGGCGGCGACGGCGGGGAGCGCAGCGGAGATCCCCGAGCTGGTGGACGACGCGTTCGCGGCGGCGCTCGCCCCACACGGAGGCCCGGCGTTCGTCGATCTGCCGATGGACTACGTGTTCATGGAGGCCGAGGAGCCCGACGCCCGGCGGGAGGACGGCCAGGGCACGAAGGGAGCGCCGGCGGAGGCGGTCGAGGCGGCGGGAAGGCTGCTGGAGGGCGCCGAACGCCCCGTGATCATGGCGGGCACCGACCTCTATTGGGGCCACGGTGAGGCGGCGCTGCGAGAACTGGCAGAGGCGTTGTGTATCCCGGTGTTCCTCAACGGCCTCGCACGGGGGTGCGTGGCGGCCGATCACGAGCTGTACTTCTCGCGCACGCGCAGCCGCGCCCTGCGGGAGGCGGACGTGGCGCTGGTGGTCGGGGTGCCGATGGACTTCCGGCTGGGCTTCGGGGGCGCGTTGGGAGAGGACACGGAGATCGTCGCGATCGACGTGGCGGAGCCCCAGCGCCGGCACCCGCGGGAACCGGCGGTGGAGCTGTATGGGTCGCTGAGCGAGACGCTGAGCGACCTGCGCCGCGCGGCGAGCGAAGGCGCCCCGGCGGGTGGAACAAGCGGGGAGCGCCCGAGCCGCGCATGGGTCGCACAACTGCGCACAGCAGAGGCGGAGCTGCGTGCGGGCGAGCGGGCTGAGCTCATGGACGCGCGGGCGCCACTGCACCCGCTGCGCGTGTACGGCGAGCTGGCGCAGGTACTGGATCGCAACGCGATCGTGATCGGCGACGGCGGCGACTTCGTCTCCTACGCCGGCCGCGTGGTGGACAGCTTCGAGCCGGGATGCTGGCTGGACCCCGGTCCGTTCGGGTGTCTCGGCACCGGGCCGGGGTACGCGCTGGCGGCGAAGCTGGCGCGGCCCGAGCGTCAGGTGGTGCTGCTGCTGGGCGACGGCGCGTTCGGCTTCGCGGGGATGGAGTGGGACACGCTGGCGCGCCACGGTGTCAATGTGGTGGGAGTGATCGGCAACAACGGGGTGTGGGGCCTGGAGAAGCACCCGATGGAGCTCGTGTATGGGTACTCGGTGGCGGCCGACCTGCGGCCGGGCACCCGCTACGACGAGGTGGTGCAGGCGCTGGGCTGCGAGGGTGAGTTGGTCGAGCGCCCCGAGCAGTTGCGCGGCGCGCTCGAGCGAGCCCTCGGGGCAAACCGCCCCGCCTTGGTGAACGTGCTGACAGACCCGAGCGTGGCATACCCGCGCCGATCCAACCTCGCTTAAACCTGGATCCACCGATCCCGGGGTCCCATCGCCGCCGGATGACGCTTCGCCAGAGTCAATCGCCCTCGCTCCGAGGGGTCACCCTACGGATGCTCGGTCAATTGCCTCTGGCTCGGGGTGGGCGGGCATCGAATCTAGATGCTCAGCCCGTTATCGGTGGAGCCAGGTTAAGCGAGGAAGCCGCCCGGCAGGGGACGGCTTCCTCAGGAAGGCCTCGAGGGACAGGCAGGGGTACGTTCCTCAGAGGCCTCGGGGGTAGGGTGACCCGGACGGCGGGAATGCCGATCGCTCGGCATGTTCGCCCAGGTCTATGGACCGGCTGAGGGGTATAAGACACAGCGCCCTACACCTCCTCGCAAAACAGTGTATCGGATATCGGAATCCAATGCAAGCCCAATCCAAAAAGATTTCAGATCAGCCATTTGAGCCATTCTTTGGAAGTGCTTGCGGACCGATTCTATTCGGTCGAGCATCGGCGGGGCCCACCAGATGAGCCTCGCGGGAAGCGCCAGCGGGTATGGCAGGTGCAGTCAGCGCCCGGGCCGCCCCGGGCAAGTCCCCCGCGGATCTCACTCCAGCCCGGCCAGCCGCAGGGCGCCCCCGCGCAGGATGTCATGCTCGGAGACCTCCACACGGTCGAGCTCGAAGGCGCGCATCGCCTCCCCGAGCAGGATCATCCCGGCGACGATCGTGGGAGCGCGGTCGGGATGCAGACCGACGACCTCTCGGCGCTGGGCTTCGGTCATGTCGGCAAGGCGGGCGAGCAGCAGCTCGACGGTGGCGAGCAGCAGCACGTGGCGGTGGACGCGCTCGGAGTCGTAGGGGTCAAGCTCCAGGTCGATCGCGGCCGCCGAGGTGGCAGTGCCGGCGACGGCGATCCCGTGCCGCACCGGCGCACGCTCCTCGGGGGGCAGGCCATCGAGGTAGATCGAGCGCGTGTCGAGAGCAAGCCGCTGCAGCTCCACGGGCGTGGGCGGGTCGGAGTGGATGTGGCGTTCGCTCATGCGTACGACACCCGCCTGCAGTGAGACGTGGAACCCCGCGGTGTGGTTGTGCCCGACCACGAACTCGGTGGACCCACCACCGATGTCGACCACAACGGTGGGCTCCGGCGAGGGCTCACGGTCGGACATCGCCCCAAGGAACGTGAGCGCAGCCTCCTCGTCTCCAGAGAGCGTGCGCGCATCCAGCCCGTAGTCGTTGCGCACCCGTTCGGTGAAGGCGGCCCCGTCCGAAGCGTCGCGCACCGCGGAGGTGAGCACGGCGAGGTTGGCGTCGGCCCCGTGCCGGTCGATCAGCCCGCAGTAGTCGGCGAGCACCGCGCAGGTGCGTTCGACGGCCTCGGGCGAAAGCCCCCCGTGGGCGTCCACGCCCGCGCCGAGGCGGGTAACACGGGAGAGGCGCACGAGCTCGGTGACAGACCGATCGGGCTCGACGTCGGCAAGGAGCAGCCGGGTCGAGTTGGTGCCGATGTCCACCACGGCGACGCGCATGGGCGAGGATGGTAGGGGATGCGACGGCGCGCGCGGCCGCTCAGACGCAGGGGTTGGGAGAGGACCGTTGCCGCAGAGCGGCCGGTCGGGGGACGGAGGTGGCGTGGTACGGGGCGCGCGGGTGGGTGTCGCACGTGGCAGGTTGAGGCCGGTCCGGGTGTGGCTGCGCGTTGGGCCCGCCGAGGCGGGCAAACGGAACGGCATTTTGGGCGGCGCCTCATCCGGCCCCAAACCATTTGCTAGACTGATGAATCCGCCGCGGGGTGGAGCAGTCTGGTAGCTCGTCGGGCTCATAACCCGAAGGTCGCGGGTTCGAATCCCGCCCCCGCTACTCCAGAAAAGGCCCGGAAATCCGGGCCTTTTCGCTGTCCACGGTGCCTTAGCGTTCGACTCGTATCGTGATGGGGTAGCAGGTTTGGGTAGCACTTAGCCGTCAGCGGGGCCTGTTTGCGCGGCTTCACCGAGGAGCACGGCTTCGACATGCCGGCGCACAAAGAGCCGCCTGCGGCCGATCTTGCGCGACGGCAGGGTGCCCTGGCGCGCGAGGTGTTCGACCGTGCTTGTCGGCATGTGCAGCAGCTCGGCGACCTCGCGGGCGCTCAGCACGTCGGCGGCGGTGAGGGGGCGGTGCGCTGTCGAGCCCACTTGGGCCGGCACTCCGCTGTGGAGGGAGGCGCTCATGTTGTTAATGACCGCAACTGCCGGCAAACGGCCAACGACTTGCGGCCGCGGCCTCCTCGCGGCCTCCCGGTTCGCCCGCGGCGCGACCTCGCGCATCATCAACAGGCTGGTCCACCACCTCCGGCGGCCCGCGATGCCCGAACGCCCGCTCGCCTGACGGGCTGCGCCCCGGGTCACGCCCGCCCCACAGCACCAACGAAGCACAGACTAGATGCACGGGTCCCGAGCGGGACCCACAGGTGTCCCCAAATTGCGTGGCCGTTTTGGCGATCTCGCGGTCATTAACCACAGACGCGCAAACAGCGCGCTCGTCAATCACGACAAAGGGGAGCCCGATGAGCTACCGCATGAAGATCACCCTGCCGGACCCAACAATGGCCCAGCTGGAGACCCTCGCCGAGCAGCGGGGAGAACCAGCGTCCCGCATCGCATCGCAGATGGTTTGCACCGCGCTCGCCGAGGGAAAGGACCCCCGCCGCGATGACTCCTCGATCTCGGCCTCCTCGCCGACGACAGCCCCGGATCGAAACGCGCCCTGGATCGAACCCGTTCTCGGCGACCCGGAATGGCGGTCCTACATGTGGGGCTCGATCGTGGCCCTCTACGGCCGCTACCCGCACGCGCTGGCGCACCTGAAAGACGGCTGGTGGGAGGACGCCGCGCACGTCGAGGTGCTGTGCGCGCTCGTGGTCTGGCGCGACTGGATCGACCAGGCCGCAGAAGACCCGCGGCACGAGCTGGCGTTTCACGCGCAGCTCTCCGACTACAGCCGAGAACTTCGCCAGGAAGGCGGCGGCGTCACCCGGGCATGGCAGCCCGGCGCCGCGCCCGACGAGTGGGCTCGTTGATCGCTGAACGCAACGCGAACGAAAAGCAGCACCGAGGAGCCGCGCGAGTCGGTGGTCGAGCGCGCGAGGACTACGGGCACCCCGAATGGCGGGAGTTGTCGCGGCCGGGTGGCCACCGCTACGTGCGCCGGAGGCGTCGGCTTCGCCTCCGTGTCCGCGCTGACCGCGCGGGCGAACTGCGCAGTGCTAGGCGTGGCCTATAGGCACGGACTCGGCATCTGACTCATGGAGCTACGTTCTCGCCGCGTCGCTCTCGTTGGCGGCCAACCTGCGCCGTAGATCGTCGAGGTAGAGTGCCGCTCCCTCGCGTAGCGCATCCGCCAGCGTCAACGGCGACCTGCCCTCGGCCGCTGCTTCGCGCACCTTCTGCTCCAGCCCAGCCTTCTCGTCGGGCGTGAAGCGGAGCAGGTAGGTAGCTGTCCGAAGCGGCTTGCTCGTGTCCCCGATGGCTGTCCTCGCCATCTCGGTATCGTGCATATCTCGCATTTGCAACAATCTAGGGTCTGCTTCGGACAGAACAATTTGCCGCCGCTCGCCATGCAAGATTTCGACCAAATCACTCGCCAACTCCGAACAGCCGCGAAGATGCCGTTCTGTGCGCTGGCTTGCCCTGCGCATGAGCCAGCCGCCGAGTCTTGTCTCGCGAGCAAATGATTGGCATGCCTGACGACTTCCGGATCCCCACTCGGCACAAGGAGGCCTTGACCCAACTCGCGAAGCTCTCCGACTCGGATTTCGAAGAGGTCGCACACCGACTTGCAGATCTCCCATCCTTCCTTCCGTCTGCCGAGCTACGAACCCGTGCGTCGGAGATGCTTGGCGTTGACCACGACATGGCGGAAGCGCTCGTCCGAGCAACCATGGCGCTCTGCACCCAGCAGAAGTACCACGGCTGGACGGCTGCGGGGCTCGGACAGCTTGTCGCCGACTCCCGGGATATGGACTTCGCGGCAGATCTGCGACCCGTTGTCGCTGCGCGCATTGCGCGCCTCATTCAGATGCCAGCGATTTCCTCCACGGCCCGGGCAGCGGACATCCAAACGGAGCATGCGAAGGTTTTTCACGATGCTCGTGTCTTTAGCGATGTGCGCCCGATCTTTGGTGATGACCCGTCGGTCGCTCCAGACGGAGCCGTCATAAACGAGGTACTAAAGATCGAGTTCTTTGAGGCGGGAGAGCTAGGTGAGGTTTACGTCGCACTTGATCGTCACGACCTTTTGCGACTCGCGCGGCTTATCGAGCGCGCCCTCACCAAGACCGACACCTTGCGTGGCGTTCTTGAGGCTAGCGGACTCACTTATTTCGAGCTCGGAGGACGTCACGATGGAGTTACATGAGGCGCACGACCTGCGAAGGCGGTCCGCATCACATGTGGCACATCTTTCTGCCCGTGACTGGCACAGTCCGAATAAGGTGTTCCCCGCCAAACACACACGCGAACGTTGGGACTGGACGGAGTCGTCACGAGTCGATGTCGTGGCGCTGGGAACGCGTTACCTACGGTCGCAAAACGATCTGCGTGCCCGTTTTGAGCAGCTCGCGAAACAATGGGAAGATGACACCTTGCTCGTGTCGTCTACAAACGAGCTTGTCATGCATCCTGCGTATCAGAGTATCATTGGGCTTGGTCTGCAGGCTGTTCCCCTCATTCTTGAGCATATGAGGAGAACATCGGCGCCTTGGTTCTGGGCACTACACCACATCACCGGTGCTGATCCTGCACCACATAACTCGACTGTGCCCGACGCAGTCAGTGCATGGCTGCTGTGGGGTAGCAACAACGGCTACCTTCGTTGACTGACGTAGAGGCCGACCTCGCGCGGCTCTTTCCTGACCTCAGCCCTGATCGGTACTCGATCACAAGTCCGTCTGACCGAAACTACAACTGCGTAGCCTGGGCGGCGGATGATGACGAGCATTGGTGGTGGCCAGCATATGGTAGCTACTGGCCCAACGAGGTCGAACGTGAGTGTACGCTTGATCGATTCCGTGAAGCTTTTGAACTACAAGGCTACGAGCCGTGCGACGAGGCGCACTTCGAGGCTGGGTACACCAAGATAGCCGTTTACGTCAATACGGCCGGTGTCCCAACTCATGCCGCCCGTCAGACCACTGACGGTAGGTGGACGAGCAAGTTGGGACGCTTCGTAGATATCCAGCACGAGGCCCCCGGCGACCTGGGAGGATTTGCTGGAAGCGCCTACGGCGAAGTAGGGCTCATTATGAAGCGTCGCACGAGTTAGATGCACCCGTAAGTCGACGACGGCACATTGGACTTCGGATGTTCGATGTGCTTACATGGGGCCATCCCCCTGTTCGCCTCGGCGGCAGGGATGCGAGGCCGTCTTCGGGCGGCCTTTGCGATTCGTGGGGACGCAGGAGCTTGTAGAACGAGCCCCGCGGCAGTTGCTTGAGCGAAAATACCCAGTTCGGTTCGGATGTGTTCAGGGCTGCGGTAGGGGCGCCGCAAATGGGCGCCCGCACCCCGCCGGATCGTTTGGGCACCAGCGATCCAGTGCCCAAATCACGCGGAATCGCGTCCAATCCCGCCGCATCCACGCCACAGGCTGACGGCCAGAATCCCCGATAAACACTGGCGATCAGGGCATTTTCGGCGCAAGCGGCGCGTGGCGTGTGAAGCGAGCGCTCTCCCACTGAGCTATGAACCGCAGCGCTCGGTAGGTGTGCCCGTCCTTACCCTCGTGTTCGATGACCTTGCCTGTTGCCTTGCGAGCCATCACGCATCCCTCCTACGCCGCCGCGCGTTCGCGTAGGTAGGTGGCGCGGCGCCGGCAGCCGTCTGAGCAGAACCGCGCGTTGCGGTGGCGGTCGGGGTCGATCTCCTTGCGGCAGTGCTCGCACGCGCGTTCCGGTAGCGGCGTCCCGCCGGGCGCCACGAGTGCGAGGACCGCTCGTTCCGCGCTTGAGGCGTCGTGGCGCTCCCACGCTGCGCGCCACGTCTCGACCATGCCCGAGAGAGTGTCCCGCCACTCCTCACGCTCCCACTGCGCGGCGTTCACCGCTGCCGCGAACGCCACGGGCCACGCCTCATCGAAGCCCACGCCGCCGCGCCGTGGGGTGGCGAGCCGTTCCCTCAAGACTGCGGGCGGAATCATGTCCCGCCCCCTGGCATCACCACGCGCGCGGGCCTGCGCTCCGTCGGTACGGGCACCCCGTCGAGCAAGACGCACGGCGGGACCTTCAGCGCGTCCGCGAGGATCAGCAGCACGAGCAGGCCCGGCTCGCATTCGCCGCGCTCCACAATGCCGATCTCGTTGCGATGCAGACTGGCGACTTCCGCGAGCCCTTCCTGCGCGAGACTCCGCCGCTTGCGCAGGCCGCGCACGTTCTCCCCGAACGTGAGCAGCAGCAGGGCGCGCTCGACGGTGTAGGCGTCATGCCCAGCCATCACGCCTCCCCCCGGTCCCGCCCTTGGAGTGCGTCGGGGCCTTGCGCTCCCTCGGCACGGCCCGACCTTCGAGCAGGGCACCCGGCGGGACCTCCAGCGCGTCCGCGAGGACCAGCAGCATCGATAGGTGCGGTTCGCGCCGCCCTCGCTCAAGTCCGCCGAAGTGCGTTCGGTGGACGTTGGCGATGTCCGCGAGAGTTTCCTGCGAGACGTTCCGCCGCTCGCGTTCGGCGCGCAGTTTCTTGCCGAATGCGAGCAGCAGCCGTGAGCGCTCGGCCGTGTAGGCGTTCGCCATCACGCATCACTCCTACGCCGCCGCGCGTTCGCGTAGGTAGGTGGCGCGGCGGCGGCAGCCGTCTGAGCAGAACCGCGCCGCGCGGTGGCGAGCGGTGGGTATCTCCTGCCCGCAGTTCTCGCACGCGCGTTCCGGTAGCGGCGTCCCGCCGGGCGTCACGAGTGCCAAGACCGCGCGTTCCGCGCACGAGGCGTCGCGGCGCTCCCACGCCGCGCGCCACGTCTCGACCATGCCCGAGAGAATGTCCCGCCACTCCCCACGCTCCCACTGCGCGGCGTTCACCGCTGCCGCGAACGCCACGGGCCACGCCTCATCGAAGCCCACGCTGGCGTCCCGCGCGGCGGCGAGCCGTTCTCTGAGGATCGCGGGCGGCGTCACCGTCATGTGTGCGTCAACGACGGCCACCGCTCAACCCTCCCCATCCGTGGGGAGCTGCCCGAAGTGCTCCTCGAACTCCTCCGGGGTCGGCCGGCGCTCCCCCGGCGCCAGCCCACGGTGCGCCCGGAACCGTGCGCGCGGCACATGGAAGTAGTGCGCGAGCACCTGCCGCACACGCTCGGGGCCGACGCCCGTGCGTTCGCCGACCTCGCGTAGCTTCAGGCCCTCCACCAGCCGCAAGCGCAGCATCTCGACATAGCGCTCCTGCGGGACGCGATGGTGTCACACGGCGGCGGCAGCACCCCCAGCCCGCGCGCCCGGCGCCGCTTGGCGTATTCGTAGAACTGGACAGGGTCGGTCTGTGGATCGGGCGCACTCATCGTCAGACCCCGATCAGGCCGAGCGCGTCCAGGCAACGCGCGCACGCGCTCGCCTTCAGCCGCTCTCCATCGACCACCACCGCGCCCAGCTCCGCCAGACGCGCAAGCTCCGCATCCACGATCGCCGGGTCGATGTCCGATATCTGCCTGCGCAGATCCGCCCAAGTCCACAACTCCCGGTGATCCTCGGGCGGCTGGAGTAGCTGCAACATGATCGCCCGTCCAGCCATGTAGGCCGGCTCGCCGACGATCGGATTCTGCTCACTGGTCATCTTCGGTTCCTCCTGATGGTCGGAGGCCCCGGGGGCGGTCTTCTGGCGAGGAAGGGACCCGGTAGGGTTCCCGCTGCGCCGGGAGTTTGCGCTCTCGGTGCCACGCCCCCGGCCGTGTATGCGGTGCGGGGGCACTTGTCTACGTGCGGCCAGCATACACCCTCAAGGATGAAACGGCAGTGTATAGACATATTTGTCGTAGACCGGGAGGCGCGACGCGCGCGACGATGCTCGGGATGCCTGCGCCGAATCAGCCTGTGGATCAAGCTCTGCCAGCCGTACTGCGCCGGCTGCGCGAGGCGCGCGGGCTATCGCAGGAAGCGACGGCCCAGGCGGCAGGTATCGCGCTCAACACCTACTCGCGGATCGAGCGCGGGCAGACATCGCCGTCGTGGCCGACGGTCCGCCAGCTCGCCAATGCGCTCGGGGTGAGCATGGGCGACCTCGGCGCGGCCGTCGAAGCCGAGCATTGAGGGGCGCGCGTCGGCGGGCGCTGGGCGGCGTTCCCGGACGACCCTCGACGGACGCCCCCGGCGGGCGCTATCGTGGCGGTACCCCCCCTGTTTGCTTCGGCGGCAGGGATGCGAGGCCGCCTCCGGGCGGCCTTTGCGATTCAGGGACCTACCAGTCCGACGGCTTGTGGACGATCCCCTTCGGATCGTCAAACTCGCCAAAACGCTCGGCATCCCGGCCGACCTCCTCGCCGGGCTCTAATCGGACGGGGCCGACGCTCATAGCCCTGGTATCATAAGCCGTCGCCTTGTGAACGCCTCAAGGCAGGGTCGGGTCGTACCGATGCTCTAACGCAAGAAGGCGATAACCGTGCAGAAGCTCTACTACAACGCCGAGTCTCTCGACCGCGGTGTCCGCGAGTTCGAGCGCGAGTACGGGATGAGCACCGAGGAGTTCTACGCGCGCTACATGGCCGGCGAGAAGCTGGACATCCCACGCTTCAACCAGCACGCATGGGCCGCCTTCCGGGACGATATCCAGCGTCTCACGGATGGCGCGGGCGTCGAGCCCCGCCCGGTCGCTGAGCGCGTCGGCCAAGCCCTCACCTGCGCGTAGCCTCCGTGGATGTCTGGGAGTACTTCCAAACCCGCGAGCGGGAGATCAAAGATTGCTCGCTGCATATCCCCGAGCGTGTCTCGCTCTTCTCAGCGGAGGAGGGCGACCAGCGCGGGATGGTCTACGGCCCCGTGCTGTTCAACGGCTACCACGCGAACACCTGTCTGTTCATCCACGAGAAAGTCGCGGTCAGGGGAAGCGGGATCACGCGACCTCGCTACGCCTACTTCCTCATCATCGACGGGCGTGAGATTGGCGGCTATGAGCGTCACGCGAGCCATAGTCCGCCGGTGCACCGGCACTGCTCGGGCCGCAAGCATCACGAACGAGCACCCGCGAGGGCGATCTCGTTCAAGGACGCCGCGAAGGAGGCGTGGGAGTACGTCGCCCAGTTCGCCACGCCCATAGCTGGGAGTTGATGAAGCCGCTCGCCTGGCGCGACGTGGCGCCCTCGTTGCAACCAGACGGTCCGCAGCGGCCCGCCCCGCTCAACCGACCGCGACCGCCGCCTCGGGTCGCTGACCGAGGGCGCAAACGCTCGCGTGAACTCGGCGGCCTGCTCGGACGCGGGGCGAGCGTGGAGGTAGCGCTCGGTCGTGGCGATGTTGCTGTGCCCCATCGCGCTCTTGATCTTCACGAGGTCCACACCGGCGGCGGCGAGCAGCGAGCCGTAGGTGTGCCGAAGATCATGCCAGCGCAGCCGCGCGAGCCCTGCGGCGGCCTGCGCCTTCCGGTAGCGCCGGCGCAGCGCCGAGGCGTCGAGGGTGCGTCCGAGGGGGCCGCAGAACACAAGCTCGCCGGGAGCGGTGAAGTTCTCGCGGCGACTGAGGCGATCGAGGGCGGCGGCAGCCTGGTCGGGCATCGGCACCTGGCGGACGCGACGGGACTTCGTGGAGGTTTCTACGCCGGCGCTGAGCGCGCGGCCCACGGTGATGCGACTGCCGGCGAAGTCCACGTCGCGCCAGCGGAGCGCGAGCAGCTCGCCGAGGCGAAGACCTGCGTATGCGGATACCCGGACGGCCTCGCCGTCCTGCGTGCGCTCGCTGCCGGCTTCTATCGCCCGCGCGAGCGCCTCGACCTCCTCGGCGCTGTAGTAGGCGAGCGGGCCGGGCTTCGGGGCTTCGCGCTTGTCGGCTTCGGCGGCGGGGTTCTCCGAGAGGCCGAACGTTGCCTTCCTCATGCCGAAGCTGTAGATCGCTCTGATGACTTCGCGGACCTTGTTTACGGTGCGCGGCGATACCCCGTCCGCGGCGACCGATGCCAGGAGCGCCTCCACGTCCCGCGTCGTGATCTCGCGGGCGGGCCTGTTACCGAGGGCCTTCATGGTGCGCCCGAGCGTCGAGCCCTTGCCGCGCCCGTACGCCTGATCGGGCTCGGCGAGCACCGAACGGTAGTCCCGCAGCGTCGAGGGCTTCGCGGCCTTGACGTTCGCCATCCAGTCCAAGTACGCGCCCGCGAGTTCGCGGAAGGTGACGCCCTTGGCTCGAAGCTCGCGCTCGGTGCGCTCTGTGTTGTCGGCCTGCTCGACGTGGGAGGCGACCAGCTCGGCGGCGACGACGTGCGCCCGGCGCTCATCGAGGTAGCCATCCGCTACGCGGCCTTTGCGAGCGGTCCACTCGCCGGCGGCGTCCTGGTCGAGCCATGCCGGGCCAAGGCGACGTTTTAGCTGCCTGCCCTTGTAGCGCCAGAAGGCTTCGTAGAACGCCTGGCCGCGCTGCTCTCGGACAAAGACTGTGGCGGTAGGATTTGGCGCTGACATGCCGGGCCTCCGGTGTGTCCATGCCCTCGGCGATGACAGTCGCGCGGGGGCTTCTTTGTGGGCTGACCCGAATCATACTCCTTGGGGTAGCAGTTGGGTAGCAGATCGAGGCGGGGTAGCGGCTGGGGTAGCAAACTAGCTGAATCGCTAGGCTTGGAGCGGCAGTCAGGTCGAGCGTTTCGGGCCTGTTTTCAGCGCATCGGGGAGCAGAAATCGGGCTCATAACCCGAAGGTCGCGGGTTCGAATCCCGCCCCCGCTATATACGAATCCCCCGACCGGGTCGTCCTCATCGGTCGGGGTTTTGTCTTTTGGGAGCAGCTCGGAGGTGATCGTCGCGGACAGTTCGACGGTCCTATTGGCCTTGTCGTAGACGGCTGTGATTTGGAAGGCGTCGCAGATGTCGGCGAGTTCGGCGGGGTCGGCGTTGGCGAGCGCGTGCCGCAGGTCGGGTATGGCGTCGAGCATCTCGACGATCTCCTCGGGGCGGACGCCGGTCGGGCGGTCTGCCTTGAGGCGGGCAGTTGCGTCCTTCACGGCGGCGTGGCGGCTGGTCAGCTCCTCGATGCGTTGCTTGGCCGCGGCGATGACTGGGTGGTTGGGGTCGTCGTACTCCTCCAGGCGCAGCGTCTGTCGGTAGATGGAGCGCTCGATCTGCTCGCGCTCGACGTCGAGCTTCTTGATTTCCTCGTCGTTTGCTTGCCAGTCGCCGGAGGCGGACTCGGCCAGCTCAGCCTGCAGGAGGCGCAGCCGGTCGGGGCCGAAGATGCGCCTGCCCATGAAGTCGAGCAGCTCGGCGAGGATGACCTCCTCCTTGATGCCGAGCGCGCGGGGGTGCCCGGCGGCGTCGGCGGCGATCGCGCCGCGGTTGTAGACGAAGCGGCAGCGATACCAGTTCTTTCCCTTCTGGTGGCTGCCCTCCATCCGCCGTCCGCAGAGGCTGCAGCCTACCCGGCCGCGCAACGGGTAGAGCCGTCCGGGGCGGTGCCCTCTGCGCTGCGGGTAGGGATTTGGTGCGCGCCGGCCGGGCCGGATCTCGTTGCGCTTGGCGCGCTCGGTGACCATGTCGACGAGGTCACGCGGGACGATCGCCTCGTGGGTAGGTGTCGCGCTCCAGATCCACTCCTCGCGCGGGCGGATGAGCGGCCGTCCTTTGCGCTTGTCGTGGCGGTTCCAGACGTTGTAGCCGGTGTACTTCGGGTTGCGGAGCATCGCCTGGATCTGCGACTTGCTCCATGTCGGCGGGAGGCCGTTCTCGTCCTTAGGGTTGCGCGCGGGCGGCGGGAAGCGCTCGAGGTCGCGGTTGAGCTTGTCGCAGATCGCGCCCATCCCGAGCGCGTTGCGGCAGTAATCGGTGAAGATCATCAGCACGACCGCAGCGCGGATCGGTTCGACGATCAGCCGGTGCTTCTTCTTGCCTTCCCTCGCCTTGTGCGGGTTAGGGTGGGCGTGCTCCTGGAGCTGATAGCCGTACGGCGCCGGGCCGCCGGTATGCCAGCCCTGGCGCACGGACTCCTCCATGCCGCGGCGGCTCTTTTCCAGCAGGTCGCGCACGTACCACTCGGCGACGCCCTGCTTGACGCGGCGTGTGAGAATCGCAGTTGCGTTCGTGACCATCGGCTCGTCGGCCGCGAATAGGCTGACACCGTGGTGCTCGAGTTCCTGCTCGACTCGGGTGGCGTCGGCGGTCATCCGCGATAGTCGGTCGATGCTCTCCACGATCACGGCATCGAAGTGGCCTTGGGCAGCATCACGGAGCAGGTCGTTGATGCCGCCGTCGCGTGGAACCGAGATCCCGAGTGCGGTGCCGTCGGCGCCTTTGCCGCGCTCGGCGAGGCTCTTGCGTCCGCTCTCGATGTCCCAATAGTGGGCGACGATCTCATCGCCCAGTGGCTGGACGATGCTCTCGCAGGCTCGTAGCTGACGCGGGATCGACAGCGACGGGTCCTGGGCGTCTTCGCTTGATGTGCGACCGAAGTACGCGAACCTCATAGCTTCAGACCTCCTTTTCGGCTGGTCGGGTCTGGACGCTGGCACGGCGCAGAAGCTGCACGATCGCCGCGAGCTGGCGCGTGCGGAGGTTGTCCGCGTCCGGGCCTTCCAAGGGGAGGACCCGGATCGTGAACGCCAGGTGCCCATTCGATGGACCGGCTTCGCGCGAGCTGTCCTGAAGGGAGCAATCCGGGCGTCTGCTGCGTGCGTGTCCGGGCGCGGCCCGATTGCCGGGCCGGCGTCGCCCTTGTGCTTCGCAGCGGCCGGGTGCTTCGCGTCGGCTGCTCATTGGTATTCCTCCTCGTTGGGCAGGTAGGCGGGTCGGTCGAGGGCCTGCTGGTCGCGGGGGCCTTGGCGTACGGACGGGTTGCAGTAAGGGCACGGCGCCTTCGTCGGGCCGCCGGCTCGGGTCGCGTTGCACGTGGGGTAGACGGTCTCGCGGCAGCGGCTGCAGGCCCACAGGTGCTCGTCGTCGATTGCGGCGTAGAACTCCTCGCGGGAGTGGGTGAGCTGCTTGAGCAGCCCCGTTTGCCTTACTCGCTCGACGGCGGTGTGCTCGCGCCACTGCTCGTAGGCGGCCCGCCGTTGCTCCTGCTCGACCATCGCTTCGGAGTCCGAGCGTGCCCGGCCCGCAAGCCTGGCGACGGCAGCGCAGTCGAGCAGCTCGCCGCCGTCGAGCGTCGCGCGTGCATGGCGCAGTGTTGGTCCTTCGCCGTAGCGCGCGGTCATCTCGTCTATACGCTTGCGCTGCTCGGATCGGTAGCGCTCGACCAGCTCCGCAACCGCTCGCACGGCAGGCGCACTGGGGATCGGGACTTCGTGGAAGCCCGGCTCGATCAGGACATCCTCAAGCTCGCGGCCTACGACCTCGAGCATCGCGTGCTCCTCCGCCAGCAGATCGTCGTCCTTGGACGCGATCGCTATCTGGACCGCGGTGCTCCCGACCTCGTCGAGCTGCCCCATATAGGCGGCGATGTCCCCGCTATCGCGGTGCAACAGCCAGCGCACGACCAGCGGGTCTTCTCGGATCTGGGCGCGTTTGCGCTCGATTTTTCGCCGTCGCTTCTCAGCGGCTCGGCGCTCTCGGTCATATGGTGCGCGAGCCTCGTTGAGGACGTCGATCAGCGTCATCGGGGTCTCGCCGTCGAGGTGCGTCAGGCACGCTTCGCCCAGCATCCGGCCGGGAGCGAACACGACCGGCCCTGCTGCGGCGGGCAGGCGGACGGTGGCGTACCGGCGCTCGTGCTGCTCGATGACGACACGCAGAGCGTGCAGGAATCTGAGCGCGCGGGACTCGCCGGTCGTCAGGAAGACCAGCGCGGGCAGGAACTCGTAGCGCTCGCACCACGCATCCGAGCCGGCGAACGAGACGTACATCTCTGCCTTGGCGCGCAGTCGAGCGTGGGGCATCGTCCCGAGGTCCATCTCCACGAACGCGAGGGAAGGCTCATCGCGCTCGTTGACGAGCGCCACGAGGGCGTCGGGAGCGAGCGTCCGCTCGCGCCGTGAGTCACGGAACACCTGGCGCGGCTCGCGGTAGAAGCCCCGCAACTCCGGACGCTCAGCTGCCTCGAGAGCGACGAACAGCTCCGTGATCGCAGCAGCGTGCGCGAGAAACAAGGGGTTGGGCTCGTCGCGATCACCACCGCGAGGGATCGGCTTCCCATGAGCGATGCCATCAGCGCGGCGAGTAGGCCAGTGATGGTTCGGCGCCGAACCTCGCTCACGGTAAGGACGGCTGCGGCCAGCCAGCCCCTGCTCGTGCAGCCGATGCATACGGTGGCGAAGCGTGCGCTGAGGAACCTCGGGGAACAGACGCTCGAACTGGTCCTGGCGCACCACACGGTGGGAGCACAGGACATCCAGCAGGCCACGGTCGAGATCGGTCAGCGCGCAGCCAGGATCACTACGACGACGAGGCCGCACGACACGAACGCGGTCACCAGAAGCAGAGCTAGACAAAACAGACCTCCAGACGAGAGACAGTCGGGCGCGCGAGAGCCGTCCACAAACCGCACCAGCAGGCCAAGAACGGCACTTGTCGGCTTGCCGATCGGCTCCGAGCCAAGGGCAAGCCAGTTCCGACGCGATAAGCCGAAGAGTCGGGCGCAGAGTTGGTGGCGGTGGGGGTGGAGGGCATCGCGGACGGGACGGTGTAGCTCCACCCGCCGGGGAAGTCAAGGGCTCCGCACAGTTCCTCCGAGTCCCCGGTAATCCAAGGGAATCGCCGGGTATCCCGTGTGCATCCGCCGGCCCGCTCGGCCGGTCTGGGCGGCGCGTCTAGCAGCCGTAGGTGTTGTCCCATTCCCATACGTTGCGTCGGCCTAGAACCTCGTCAACGTCGGCACGCGCGTCGTCGGGCTCTTCCCACTCGAACAGGCAGTACGTGGCGGACCCGAGGCGCTTGCACTCAGCGCTCAGCCGCTTACCGAACTCGAACCACGCATCCGATGGTGCCTGCTGCGAACCGAGCAGTGCGCCAACCTCGGCCATAGAAGCTCGGAGCGCTTCGCGGAACCCCTCGATCCGGTCGCCCGCCATCGCGCGCGAGTGCCGCCACCTTCGGTGTTGGGGAGACTCCGGCAGGATCGCTCCTCCCGTGCTTCGTGCTTTCTCAAGCGCGCGGCGTCCGGCGGCGGTTAGCGCGAGTAGGTCCAGCCCGTTGCGGCGAACGTCGCAGACTTGCCCAGCGGCCTTGAGTGCGTCGATCTGCGGCCGGAGCTGCTTTGTCGTCCACGAGTTATGTGCGAAGCCCAGGTGCGCGGCGATCTTTGCGCGTGAGGCGTCGTCTTGCTCGTCGTGGACTTCGGCGCGGTCGATCGCCGCGAGTATCTGCGCGTCCGAGACTGACTCAACGCGTCTGAGGTCCGCGGCATACAGCTCGCGGGATCGTCGGGCCGACTCCGGCAGCTCCACGCCCTCGTCGGTCGCCTGGTCTCCCTGCTCCGTGGTGCTCATTTGCGGCTCCTTTCGGCACCGACAGGCACGGACGCAGCGACCCGCAGGACCATCTCCGTAGGCAGTACGGTGATCCAGTGGCATCGAAGGTCTGTTCTTCGGTGCTACAGGCCGGGGCGGGCGTTCCCGCGCCCGTCTCGGCCACTATTTGGTTTTGGACGACTCAACGTCTAGCTCGATCCGCGGCGAAGATCAAGTCCATCCGAAGCGATCGGCGGGAACGCGGGACGCGTGCGACTTGAGCTTCCGCGGCGGTCGAGCTACACCTGTACGGAGCAGAATTCGCGCGTCGCCAACAAAGGAGTATCGAGGTGCAAAGAAGCTCCCGAACAGCCACCATCACCGGGCACCCGCGATGAGCGCCCTGGTTCGTATCGCCGCTTGGGTCGCCATCATCGGCATCGGTATCTGGCTGGCCGGAGGGCCTGCGCTGCGCGTGAGCGGCGCTATCTCGATGACGGTCGGGCTACTGCTCGCCGCCGACACGGGATCAATCATGGCCGGACTCATTGCGGGGCTCGGTGGACTCGCATGGCTCGCCGGCCACTGGCTATTCGCCGCGCGTCATCACTATTACCGCTCGCCGCTGGCGCGACGCGTCTTTCTCGTCGCGATGCCGCGTCGCCTCGACGTCACACGAGGGTGGGGGCTGCCAAATGTCCCACCCGAGCGCCGAAGGTAAACCGGTGGCGATCCGCCTTGAAGGTCGCGGCGCGACGAGCGGCGCGCGCTGACGTCTTGGCGGTCGCCGAGCGTCCGAGCTTCGTGCGAGCCTTGCTCGCGTGAAGGAGGATGTGCTCGAGCAGATCGTCGACGACTACCTCCAGTTTGAGGGCTACTTCACGATCCACAACGTCGGCTTCCGCCCACGCGCGGACCACCCCGAGTACCGCGCTACGGACGACTCCGTCCCATCTGACGTCGATGTCGTTGGCTACCACCCCGGCGTGTTGGGGCGGAACCGAGTCGTTGTCGTCAGCTGCAAGTCCTGGCAGAGCGGCTTCGATGCCACCGCGAAACTCGCCGAGCTGCGAGGCGAGAAGAAGAATCCGAAGCGGGCGACGTGGCGGCACTTCCGCGAGCTCTGGATCCCGAAGTGGAGCGAGGCGTTTCGCCAGGCGATCCAGGAGAGGACTGGCCAGGGCGACTTCGATTATCGGATCGCGGTGACCCGCCTAAAGGGAGACGCCGCCGCGTGGGACAGCGACCCGACGATCTCGGCGAACCTCAGCGGGTGCTCGGTCGGTTTCCTGACGCTGCAGGAGATGTGGGGCGAGATGCTGGAGCGGCTGACGACAACGCCGGCGCCGAGCGAGATAGGTCGAGTTGCGCAGCTGCTCAAGGCAGCCGGATTGACCGCGGAGACCGTGGTTGCCGAGCCCGCCGGACCAGCTCCTGGCTCGGAGGCCGCTACGGTCGAGAACGCTGAAGGCTACGGCCCCGGCTGAGTCGTGACTCACGCGCTGGCGGGCTCGGCCGACGAGGCTGGCTCATCATGTTCCGGTGGGTCGAGGACGGGGCCGATCGTTACAGGGTTGCGCTGATCGAGATAGCCACTCTCCAGGATCGCGTCGGCGAGGAAAGAGGACGCTTGGTCGCTCTCCAGGTGCCAGCGCAGGACGTCGTTGCGGAAGCCCTGACCGTTGAGAATCGCTGTTCGCACCGCGGCCATGCGCGCGCCGTGAAGATGCTCCTCAAAGAGCATCGCTTCGCCGTCGTCGGCAAGGTGGCGGATCGTCTTGCGTCCTTGGAGGAGGCAGTCGAAGATGCCGACGGCCGTGGCCAGGGTGCCGTCCTGGGAGCTAGGTGAGACGCGTGGGAGACGCCCAGGCGACTCGTTCCAGCGGAGCGGTTTCCCGAACTGCTGGGCGTAGAGCGCGATCATGCGGCCCTCAAGCGCGCGGATCTCGTCGAGAGCCTCAGCGGAGAGCGCCTCGTTGAGCTCGATGAGCTCCGGGTCCTCGAGCCCGAGCGACTTCCGCTGGCGGTGTGTACTTGGCTGGCTCAGCGACGAAAGCGCGATGACGGTGTAGCCGAGCCGTTCCGACTCCTCAGCGAAGTACTCGGTGAGCTGCTCGCGCTTACAGCCCGACGCTGGACAGCCACGCAGGCCGTTGTGTTGCGCGAAGCGCTCGGGCAGATCTCCGGCGATCCCCACATACAGCGGCTCGCGCGTGTCCGGGTTCCAGAACACGTACACGCCACCAGTCGCCCAGCCTGAGCCCGACTCTGGGCCCAGCACGGTCTCCAGTGCGTCACGGACGTCACGCGCTTGCTGCTGTTGGTAGATATCGAGGAGGAACGTGCCCCACATGGCTTCATGGTGACGTGCTAGGCCGTGCACTGGTAGCTCTGTGGTGAATACGTCGACTGGAAAGTGTGGTGCGCAGGCTCGTGTGGATCGGCGACGCGGGGTACGGCACGTATCTAAGCCGAGGTGGTCTTTGTTTCTCGGGGCAGATTTGATCGTGATTCGTAGCCTTACGTAGATAGGCGGGTCAGGCGGCTTCTTCCTTTGGTCGGGCGTTGGTGTCCACCGCGCGGATCGCAGTGATCAGGTCGTCGACTTCGGCGTCGGCGAACAACGCCTCGGGACCGCCAGGTGCGACGGTCGTGAACGGCGGTTCGTAGAGCAGGCCGAGGTCCATCGTGCCGTTCATGGTCAGTTGCTCGACGATCATGGCGACGAACTCGTGTTGATCTGCGCTGAGCGTCTTGCCGTCGATGAATCCGGAGAGCGCATCGGTTGCGGCGTCGCGGTCCAGCCCTACCAGGGAGCGGATGAAGCCGCCGAGACCGCCTTCCTCCAGATTCGCCCTCTCCAGGTCTTCGGGGGAGCCGATCCCGGCCTCCCGCAGCATCCGTTCAAGCTCCTCGGTGTCACTTTCCGTCAGGGGCAGGTTGCGCCGAAGGCGCTGCAGTGCGACATGGTCCTCATGCTCGCGCATATAGGCGCGTGCCTTCTCGCGGAACCGCTCGAAGTCGGCGCCTACGCGGATCTCGCGCAGCTCTACTTCTTCGATCTCAGATAGCTCGTCGGTGAAGTCGGTGTAGACGAACGCCCGCCTGCGCTTCTCAAGCAGGCGCACCAAGCCGCGGATGCGCAGTCGCGCGTGCTCAAGCATCGGCAGTGTCACGTCCACCCACCACTCATCGCCGGAAAGCTCGTCGAGCAGCTCGTGCTGCTCGCGGATCACGGGGATCGCAAGCTGCTCCATGAGGCCCGATGCGATCTCCTGGACCTGGTGGCGCAGCCGCTCCAGTCCGGGCGTGTCAAGCAGCCGGCAGATCTGGAGCTTGAGGATCAGCAGATCGAAACGCTTTGCCTCCTCGTCGTCATCCGGCAACGCGGTCGGTAGGTCGGCCAGGCGATCTGAGAGCTCAATTGCACGCTCTACGTCGAGTTCGGTCCATGGCTCATCGGCGCGGTAGCGCTCGACCCACTCCCGCTGAGGACGCACGAGGAAGTTATCGACGTTCATGTTCGCGATCTGCTTGCGAAGCAACGCGATCGTCTCGGCGTGCAGCCCCCCCTCGCCACTGCTGAGTTTCCCCTCGTTCTCGGCTTCGGCGAGCGAGAGAATCAGCTGCACGCGCTCCTTGAACAGCCGCAGGCGCAGCGACTCACCGACGCCGCTCGTGCTCGGCTCGAGGTGCTCGTTGAAATAGGCGAGGTTCTCGCAGCAGTCGAAGATGAAGAAGTCGCTCTTGGATTCGCCTGGGCCAAACAGGTCGGGACAGAGCCGGGTACCGCGGCCGATCATCTGCCAGAACTTCGTCTTCGAGCGGACCGGCTTGAAGAAGACGAGGTTGGCGACCTCGGGGATGTCGATTCCGGTGTCGAGCATGTCGACCGAGACGGCGATGTGTGGTGTCTTATCCACCACTGAGAAGGCGTCGATCAGCGACTGTGCGTACTCGGTGCGGTGCGTGATCACGCGCGCGAAATGGCCCGCACGCTCCGGGTAGTTGGCGTCGAAGCGCCCGACGATGAACTCGGCATGCTCGCTGTTCTTGGCGAAGATGATCGTCTTGCCGAGCCGATCGCCGCCTGCCACCCGGTGGCCGTGAGTCATCAGCGTCTCGAGCAGTTTGTCGATCGTGTCGGCATTGAACAACCAGCGGTTGACCGCCTGGGCCGCGACGGAGTCGGGCGGTTCTTCGCTCTCATCTCCCCAGTCTTGGGACTCCCACTGCTCCTTCTCCTCGTCGCTCAGGTCGTCATAGCGGATGCCCTTGCGCGGAAACTTCAGCGGAACCGCGATCGCGCGGGGCGGCACAAGGAAGCCCTCGTCTACTGCTTCCTTCAGGTCGTAGTAGTCGGTGGGAACACCCGGCTCCAAGTCGAACAGCCCGTACGTGTCGTGGCCGACCTCGTCCTTCGGGGTCGCGGTCAACCCGACGAGCAACGAGTCGAAGTAGGCGAAGATCGAGCGGTACTTCTGGTAGACGGAGCGGTGCGCCTCGTCGATCACCACGAGATCGAAGAACCCCGGTCCGAAGCGCCGCTCCTCGCCCGCCTGTCCTTCTCCGATTAGGCCCGTCATCGTCGGGTAGGTCGAGATGTACACGCGCCCTTCCTCACGGCGCTCGGTGACTAGGTTGACCGTTGTGGCATCCGGCAGGTGCGCCTTGAACGCGCCGGCCGCCTGTTTCACCAGCGCCACGCGATCGGCCAGGAACAAGGTCCGCTTGACCCACCCGGCGCGCATCAGCAGATCGACCAGCGCGATCACCGTGCGGGTCTTGCCCGCCCCCGTTGCCATCACGAGAAGCGCCTTGCGCTGACGGTCGCGATCGAACGCCTCGGATATACGCCGTATTGCGCGCTGCTGGTAGTGGCGCTCGACGATCGAGGAGTTGATCTCCATGTCCGCGAGGGCACGCCTGCTCGTGCGCCGGTTGACTAGCAGCGCCAGCTCATCCTTGGTGTAGAAGCCCTGAACGCCCCGGGGTGGGTAGCGCTCGTCATCCCAGAGCCACGTCTCGTAGCCGTTGGTGTAGAAGATCACGGGTCGCTGGCCGAACTCCTGCTCCAAGCAGTCGGCATACAGCTTCGCCTGCTGGCGACCCTCGCGTGGGTCGCGTCGCGTCCGCTTCGCCTCGACCAACCCGAGCGGCTTGCCGTCATCTCCCCAGAGGAGGTAGTCGACGTAGCCCACGCCGTTGCGAGTCGGCATGCCATGCACCTCGTACTCGCGATCGTGATCTTCATCGAGCGGCCATCCCGCCTCGCGCAGCAACAGGTCTATGTAGCGGTCGCGGGTCTCCTGCTCGTTGTAGTCGTGCTCGTCGGGCCTTGCCTCGTTGACAGCCTTAGCCTGCGCGATCTGGGCCTGCAACTGCTCAAGTTGAGCCTGTAGTTGGACGTTGTCAGCCTGTGCACGGGCAAGTTCCTTATCTTGCCGGGCGTACTCTCCCTCCCGCCGCTGGAGAGCCTCGATCGACGCCGGTCGCTGCTCGGCCGACAGCGGTCGCGGGATTGCGGCGTCGTCGAAAGCAAGCGCCGCTTGTGGGACATCCGCGGGGTCGCGTGCGTAGGTGCGTGCGAGCCAGAACATGATGTGAAACAGCTCACGGATTACGTCAATCGCCGCCTCGCGCTTGACCGGCCGGGAATCGTGGACCGCAGCGTTGCCCTGGCGGCGGATGAAGTCCATCTTGGTCCTGATCCGCTTGTCGACCGTCGACTGGAAGGACGGCTCGAATAGCATCGCCGAGAGGTCGTCTCTATAAGGACGTCGCAACGAGTTGTCGGCGTCGTACATCCAATGGGCGGCGAGCTCAAGCGCCCGCCGGGCGTAGAAGCAGCTTGTGCGCGGATCGGCAGCGGCGCTCCGCTCGGCGTTGCTTGATTCAGTCGCGAGATCAGGCCAGGTCGTCCTCAGAAACTCGAAGTTCGATCGCCTGGCCCATGCCGACATCGCTAGAGTTCGCCGTTGAACGCTTTGTGTTGTAGCGAGGTGAAGAGCGAATCGAGACGCGCGAAATGGCGCCTAAAATTCGTCGTTATCCGCGTCGTCGTATCTACTCGTGCCACAAATACACGTTGAACATCAATCGATGGGACCCTCACCGGCAGTGAACGGAGCTGGGTCTTATTGATGGACGCGATGCCCGTTGTCTGTTTCGCCGCTCGTAGGAAATACGTTCGCGCCTCCGGCGACGCAAGCTCAGCTCGCAGAAATACCGGATCAATCTGTTCCGGATCGCGTACCCGAACTCTAAATATATGATTTTGATGGATACATGTCGCAATCTCCCCCCACCAGAGTGCTCCTCGCCCGAGCTTGTCTGGATCACCTCCCTCAGTGAGTAGCAGATCCCCGGGTATGAGCCGATAGCGTACGATCTCCTGTTGCGTGGCGGCGATGGTCTTGAGCCGGCTCATTTCCAGGTGCCCATCCTGTACGTTTACAACGGCGAGGTAGGGAACCTCTGTCAGCACCTGTCCGTTTACACGGCGCCCCTTCGTGATCCCGCTGATGATGTCTGTGAGTTCACCGACACAGACTCTCTGAAATTGACTATGGGCTCCGAACATGTCGCGGTGTATCGCAGAGGGTAGATGCATGGCTGTGTCGATGGACCGAATCCGAGCTCTCCGTAGGTTGTCAGCGCTGTCAAGAACGCGCGCGATCCGCCGCTGCTCGTCGAGTGGCGGGAGGGGAACTCGAAAGCTCGCAAGTACCCGAGGGTTCAGACGCGGTAGATTGGCCCCGGAAGTACGCGATGCGGCAAGTTCTACGACCTTGGGCGACGCGAGATAGCGTGCGAGGTAATCACGGTCGATCGCTGATCCTGCTGCGATAGGTAGGATGTCAGTACTACAGACCCCTGCGAATGTGGGGCGAGCGATCTTCCCGAGGTTTGGGCGTAGCTTCCCATAAAGGATATTGGACGCATCGAACGCGAACTTGGCGCTTGCCAGCTCCCCATTAGTCACTCTGAACCGCCCCGAGTTCGTTGGAGGCTGGTCGTTTGAGTAACTGTGTCAGTTATACCATAAATATGAGTGTCGGGAGTGGCTGGGCCTGTGGTCATGTGGGCAACCCGGGAGGGGTTGTCCAAGGGCTGTGGTCAGCTTGCTGTCCACAGCCCGGCATGTCCACAGGCCTACGTTTGAGCTGCCAGGTGGTTAGCCTCGAACTCGGCCGGGGGGAGCCGTTCGCACGCTCCATGCAGCCGAGCGTTGTTGTACCAGTCGACCCACTCCAGCGTCGCGAACTCGACCTCATCAAGCGCCTTCCACGGCCGCTGAGGGTTGATCAGCTCGGTCTTGTAGAGTCCGATAGTTGTCTCGGCCAGCGCGTTGTCGTACCCATCTCCGACAGACCCGATCGAGGGGTCCACGCCAGCGTCGACGAGTCTCTGGGTGAACGCAAAACTGGTATACTGGGCGGATTCAACTGGTCCTCGCAACACCTTGATTGTGGAGGTGTTTATGGGCAGGCCAGCGGGGTGGATGAAGGAGTTGACGGGCAGGGCGCTGTTGAAGTCGCCGGGGGCGCCGTCGCTGCGTCGCGATGTGGAGCGGTTGTTCTGGCGTGAGATCGCGAGGGGTTTGAGCAGTGAGGACGCTGCGCTGGCCGTCGGAGCGTCGCAGGCGGCTGGCGGCCGGTGGTTCAGGGATCGTGGCGGGATGCCAACGTTCATGCTTGACCCAATCTCAGGCCGGTATCTGTCGTTTGCGGAGCGGGAGGAGATCGCGCTGTTGAAGGCCCAAGGTACCGGGGTTCGGGAGATCGCCCGCCGGTTGGGGCGTGCTCCATCAACGATCTCCAGGGAGCTGCGCCGCAACGCTGCCACTCGCGGTGGGAAGCTCGACTACCGTGCCTCGGTCGCGCAGTGGAAGGCAGAGCTGATGGCGCGCCGCCCGAAGACCGCGAAGCTTGCCACCAACGCCCAGCTGCGCGAGTACGTGCAGGAGCGGCTCTCCGGCCAGGTCCGCCGACCCAACGGCACAGCGGTGCCAGGGCCCGCGACGGCGCCTTGGAAGGGTCGCAACAAGCCGCATCGCCAAGACCGCAAGTGGGCGAGGGCGTGGAGCCCGGAGCAGATCTCCAACCGGCTGCGCCTAGATTTCCCGCATGATGAGTCGATGCGAATCTCGCACGAGGCGATCTACCAAGCGCTCTACGTGCAGGGCCGCGGCGCGCTGCGGCGCGAGCTCACCGCCTGCTTGCGCAGTGGCAGGGCGCTCAGGGTCCCCAGAGCCCGCGTCCGCGGGAAAGGCAAGAGCTTCATCACCGAGCAGATCATGATCAGCGAGCGTCCCGCAGAGGCCGAGGACCGAGCTATACCTGGCCATTGGGAGGGCGACCTCATCCTCGGTGCAGACCGGACTGCGATCGGAACGCTCGTGGAGCGCACCACCCGGTTCACAATGCTGCTTCACCTACCACCGATGCCCGGCCACGGCGGCCAAAGAGTCAAGAACGGGCCACCGCTCGCTGGCCGCGGCGCCGAGGCGGTGCGCGACGCTATCACCAATCAGATCACCACGCTGCCCGAGCAGCTGCGCCGATCGCTGACCTGGGACCAAGGTGCTGAGATGACACAACACGCACAGCTCACAATCGACAGCGGGCTTCAAGTGTATTTCTGTGATCCTCAAAGCCCCTGGCAGCGAGGGACCAACGAGAACACCAACGGCCTGCTCCGCCAATACTTCCCGAAGGGCACAGACCTCGCAAGACACACCGTCGAGGACCTCGCCGCGGTCGCTGCCACGCTCAATAGCCGGCCTCGCAAGACACTCGACTGGAGAACCCCCGCCGAAGCCCTCGACGAGTACCTTTCCTCAACAGCAGCAACGCCGAGCTGACCCACAGCAGCGCGCACTCGCAAGCATCCAGCCCGCTCACCTCCGTTCAATACGCCACAGCACTACGCGAACGCGACGAGCGCACAAGCGTTACCAGTCCTTCGGAGTACGGCCCCTTCGGGGTCGTCTCTGCCTCCCAAGAAGAGGGTAACCACACCACCTGATAAAAATGGGCATCAATCACAGACAACCGTGGCTGTTGCGACGACCGGTTGAGCCCAAGCTGACTGCCGGCATCGGAGTGATGAATTATTCCCTCACCGACAGGGAGGCCAGCGTGGTCACGCGCCCAGAGCGCCATCTCCAGCGTGTCGAGCACAAGACTCGTCTGCATCGTCGCGTCAGCCTTCCAGCCAACAATCCGCCGGGAGAAAGCGTCGATCACGAACGCGACATAGCACACACCCGACCAGGTGCTGACATAGGTGTAGGGGTCGGGCCGAGGCGCGGTGCCGGGGTTTCGCCCGGTCCGTTTCCTCGGCCCGCCCTCCGAACCGGACTTGCACGTCTCCGCGCATCCGGCTCTCCACGGGTTCATGCCGTTGGTGGGAGTGTTTCTCCCTCCTTGCTCGTCCAGGGGGTGGGGATTCGGGTGCCCCGGTAGCGGTAGCGGCTGACCGCGACCCTTTGTGGCCGGAACATCTCGATACCGCCGTCGCGTATCTCCCATCCGGGGAGGTAGCGGCGGCTGAGCGTCCCCCAGTTCAGCCCGTGGTGGCGCTTGCGCAGCCAGCCAACGACTCTCCACCACGCAAAGTGGTCGAGGTAGTTGAACGTGCGCGAGGACACCCCGTGTCTGAAGTAGCTGCACCATCCCCGCAGAATGCGGTTGAGCTGGCGCAGCAGCTCGGCGAGCGTTCGATGACGCTTGCGGCGAGTGGCCCTGCGAACCCTTTCCATCACGGAGGCCAAGGCCTTCTTGGATGGGTAGGTGTAGACCGCTCGCTTGCCGGCCCGGCCTCTCCAGGCTCTCCGCTGGATGCGGAACCCGAGGAAGTCGAACCCCTCGTCGATGTGGCAGACCCTCGTCTTCTCTTCCGACAGGCGCAAGCCGATCGGAGCGAGCACCGTGCTCACCTCATCCCAGAGCGCTTCAGCGTTCGTGCGGGTACCGCCGACCATGACCACGAAGTCGTCCGCGTAGCGAACGAGGCGGTAGGCCGGCACACCAGCGCGGCGGCGCTTGGCGCGTGTCCAGCTTGGCCCGAGTTCTTCCCACTTGCGCGTGAAGTGCTCGTCCAAGACAGACAGGGCGATGTTGGCAAGCAATGGTGAGAGCAGCCCGCCTTGTGGGGTGCCGGTGATCGTGTCCCGGCTCAACCCAGCCTCCGTGAGGATGCCGGCCCGCAGGAACGCCTTCACCAGTCCGAGGATGCGCTTATCCTCGATTCGTGCCCGCACGCGGCCCAATAGCGCCGAGTGGGAGATCTCATCGAAGCACGCCGTGATGTCTGCCTCGAACACCCACTCGTAGTTCCGTGTGGGCGAAGCGAGGTAGTGAATCTCAGCGATCGCGTCCTTGGCGCGGCGCTTCGGACGGAAACCGTAGCTGCACGGCTTGAAATCCGCCTCGAAGATCGGCTCGATTACCAGCTTCAACACGGACTGCACAACACGATCTGCGGCAGTCGGGATGCCCAACCGACGGACGTTGCCGTCTGCCTTCGGGATTGTCTTCTCCCGCACCCGCGTGGGGAGGAACCGCCGGGTCTTCAGATCGTCTCTGATCCCGGCGAGGAACTCCCCCTCGGCCGTGATGGACCGCGGAGCGATGCCATCAATACCAGCCGATCGTGCGCCCTTGTTGGTCTTGACCCTGTTCCACGCCACAACCAGGAACGCCGGGTCATAGACGAGGTTGTAAAGGTCATCGAACTGGCGGGCAGGATCACTGCTCGCCCATTGGTGCAGCTTGCTCTGCATCTCGTGTACCCGCCGCTCGGCCTCATCGAGGTCGGGCCACGGAACACCGGTATTCACCAGCGACCTCCACGATCCGCGTTGCTTCTGCGAACCCGCTGGACCCCTTCGCCATGCGGCCGGCTTTCCCGGCCTCGGACTACTACGGGTCCTCCGCCCCATCCCGGCGGCATCAGCCGACGACAGGCCTTCCCGCCAGCCAGCATCCTGCTGGCTGGTGAGGGGGCCACCCGGACGGTTCCCACGTTCACCTTGAACCGATCGACAGGGTTAGGTGCCCAGCTATGCCCCTGCAACATCGCCACGACTACGCCGCAGTCCTTCACCGTGGCCTCCCGGCCAGCGACATCGACCAGCCCAGGAGTTATCCACACCGAAGCATGGATACGCGTTGCTACCCAGCCCAAATCTGCCAGATTAGAGCTGGTGGTTTGCTCTTGAGGAGCTTTCAGACGCTGGTTTCTCACGTACACCTTCCCATCTCGCTTGCCGGACCCAGACCGTCTGGCAGTACCGGCCCGTCCCGTCGTTGTCGGGGCTGCTGTCCACCCTCACCCGTGTCCCCAGGATCAGGCTGCCCCCAGCTTCACGCGGCCCGCTGCGACGAGCCACAGGCGGTGTCCTTTCATCACCGCACGGTCCAAAGCGCCTCGTGGCGCTCGAAATCGGCGACCCACAGATGGTTCGGGGCGCTCGCCGTGAAGTTGCGATCCACCAGGTCCGGTGCGCGCTGAGCCTGCCCATCAGGGATCGTGGTGCGCCAGCGCCTGCCGCGTATCGCGCCTTTCAGGCCGTGCTTGGCCATCAGACGTTCCACCGTGCAGCGCGCGACTTTGATGCCCTCTCGTTCCAGCTGCCACCACACCTTGCGGGCGCCGTAGAGGCCTTTGCTGGCCTCATGCACCCTGCGGATCTCCACGAGCATCCGCTCGTCTCTCAGCGCCCGCTCAGACGGGTCACGCTCACGTGCCTTCACCGCGTAGTAGGTAGACGGAGCGACCCCCAGTGTCCTGCAGATCGGCTCGACCCCGAACTCTCCCTTGTGCGCATCGACCACGGCGCTCATCTTCTCGGCTGCGGGTCGAGCTCCCGCGCGAAGAAAGCCGAAGCCGCCTTCAAAATGTCATTCGCCCGGCGCAACTCACGATTCTCGCGCTCAAGCTCTTTGATCCGCTCAGCGTCACTAGTGCTCGTTCCCGGCCGCACACCACCATCGATCTCAGCCCGGCGCACCCAACCCTGCAACGTCTGCGCCGTACACCCGAACTTCTGCGCGATTGAGGTCACCGCTACCCACCCACTGGGGTACTCCTCACGATGCTCGAGCACCAGCCGCACAGCCCGCTCGCGCACCTCCACCGGATATCTGTTGTTGGTCTTTCCCATCAGCCCATCCTCTCATGAAGTAGGGCCTCCAAGATTCCCGGGGCGGTTCACTCTACGCACGTTTCGAAACGTACCTCCGCGCTCGATGTTCTCAAGCCCTACATGCAGCGTGCCGTCAGCTATATCTGCTGGCTTGACCGTCTGCCGAGTCATGGTCGCGACTTCCCCGAGGGCAGCTTCGGTCCAGCCGGCCTTCAACTCACCATCCCCTTCAGTTCTTTGAGGCCCGAGCGGATCTCATCCTCAATTCCGTCGAGCTCGACAATGATCTCTGTCGGCGACCGGTGCTCGACCTCGTCATAGGTGACCTCCTTGTAGCGATTGATCGAGAGGTCGTAGCCCGCCGCGACGATGTCCTCCTTTGGCACGCAGAAGCTCTGGTCCGTCCGCGGCCGCTCTCGCTCATCGCCATCTCTCTCGCCCCAGCAGAGGAGGACGTCTGGCAGGTTGTTCTTCTCGATCTCCTCGTCGGACAGCTCGGTGTCGGGAGCAGATCCGATCTTGTCCTCGTTCAGCAGCGGCGTGCGCTTGTCGTCGAGGCTGTAGCCGTCGGCGGTCACGTCGTAGTACCAGACGTAGTCGGTGCCGCTGCTGTCCGTCTTTGTGAACAGCAGAATTGCGGTCGAGACGCCAGCATATGGCCTGAACACGCCACTGGGCAGCTTTACGATCCCGTCCAGCTTCTGATCCTCGACGAGGATCCGCCGCATCTCCTTATGGGCGTTCGTCGATCCGAACAGCACGCCGTCCGGCACGATCACCGCGGCGCGGCCGCCGGGCCGTAGTAGCCGCAGGAAGAGGGCGAGGAACAGTAGCTCGGTCTTCTTCGTCTTGACTACCCGCAGCAGGTTCTGAGCCGTGGTGTCGTAGTCGAGGCTGCCGGCAAATGGCGGATTGGCGAGGATGAGCGAGTAGATGCCCTCCTCCTCGCCCGCGCCCTCGGAGAGGGAGTCGCGGTAGCGGATGTCCGGGGCCTCGACTCCATGCAGCAGCATGTTCATCGACCCGATCCGAAGCATGGTGTTGTCGAAGTCGAAGCCATGGAACATGCTGTTGTGGAAGTGCTCACGGGCCACGCGATCGATCTCGACGTCGCGATAGGTGTGCCGGACGTAGTCACTCGCAGCTATGAGGAAGCCGGCGGTCCCGCACGCCGGATCGCAGATCTCGTCCTTGGGTGTCGGCGCCGTCATAGCGACCATCAGGGCGATGATGTGCCGTGGCGTGCGGAACTGCCCGTTCTGCCCCGCGGTTGCAATCTTGCTCAGCATGTACTCGTAGACGTCACCCTTGGTGTCGCGGCCCTCCATCGGCAGTTCGTCGAGCATGCCCACGACCTTGTCGAGCAGCGCTGGGGTGGGGATCGTGAATCGCGCATCGCGCATGTGATGCGAGTAAGTAGACCCCTCGCCGCCAAGCTCGCGTAGGAACGGGAAAACGCGCTCGCCGACGATCGCGAACATCTCCGCCGGATCGCGATCCTTGAAGCGCGACCAGCGCAGATCCGCGAAAGGCCGGTCGAGGTCGTCGTCGCCCGACGGGAAGATCGGGTCATCGAGGCTGGTTCCGAGCCGATTCGACCTGTTCTCCTTGGTCATCTGCAGCTCGTCCAGCCGGCGGATGAAGAGCAAATACGTGATCTGCTCCATGACCTCGAGCGGATTCGCAAGGCCGCCTGACCAGAATGCGTCCCAGATCCGGTCGACCTTCGCCTTCAGCTCCCCAGTGATCACGACGAGCAAGCGTATCGGGAGATGTCCGCGACGAGCCGGTCAGCATGCGTCCTGGCGCCGGATGGCACGCGCGGGAGCCGCGTGCGTGACCATGCTACTGTGACCACATGGTGACCACATGAAGAGCGTCGGTGTTAGAGAGTTTCGCGATCGTGCCACGACCTATCTGTCGGGGCTGGAGCCGGTCGCGGTCAGTAAGCATGGTCATGTGATCGGCTTCTACATCCCCGTTGAGCGCGACGAGGATGACGTTCGGCGTGCCGTCGCCCAGTTGGGCGAGACAGTCGAGCGCGTGCTAAAGGACACCGGCATGGGCGAGGAGGAGCTAGCCGGTCTACTCGACCTGCGCCAGGCGCTTCACGAGTGATCGTCGTCGCCGACGCCAGCGTGCTCGTTGGCGAGCTTCTGCGCAAGCGGGGCCGAGAGCTTCTGCTCGACCCGGACCTGCGTCTCTTGGTCGCCGAGCATCAATGGGAGGAGACCGAGCACGAGCTATCCCGGCGTCTCAGCATCTTGGAGCAGCAGGGGCGTCTCACTGCCGAGCAGCGCGTCATCCTGCAGCAGGGTGTGGGCAAGCTGGTCGAAGCACGCGCGATCGAGGTCGTTCCGCGCGACATATACGCCTCGCTGGAGCAGGTGGCCACTGAACGCGTGCCGCGCGATCAGCGCGATTGGCCCACCGTGGCGCTGGCAATGGTGCTCAACGCCGGCATCTTGACTGGCGACAACGACTTCCTTGGCTGCGGATGTCCGACTTGGACCGTCGAGACGCTGCGCGCGGAGTTGCGGCGAGGCTCGCAGCCGGCGTAGCCAAGGCCACCGCGATGGTGCTCCCGCTCTCGGCCGCTATGGGAGCGGCCGAAGCTCGCTGATGCTGAAGGCGGGCCCGACCGACACGCTCCGTCCCTGGCTGTCGGGTCGAGATTCCGGGTCGGGGATATCCGCCTGAATCCCGCCCCCGCTATGGCAGTTGTCTACAAAGGGCCATCTTGGGCGACGCGGCCGGAGCACCCAGGCTCGGCTTTGGCAGAGCCGGAAAGACCTTTGTGTCGTTAGTCACTAGCTTTGGGCGTCGTTTCCGAGGTTGTCCCGTAGCTCGTAGAAGTTTGTAGGTGGCGGCCCTTCCGCCTCGTCCGGTCCCGTTGGGACTGTGGCGAGTGCGAAATCATCCACCGAGACGAAGGGACCGCCATGAAGACCGTAGAGCAGGAGCAGGTCATGAGTGCTGCGCTGGGACTTCCACCGGCTGTGCAGGACGCGTTGGGGGAGCTGGCCGGTACCGCGAAGGATGGGCTGTTGGCGCTCAGCGTCGGTTTGGGGCTGGGCGTGCTGGGCGAGATGATGGAGGCCGAGCTGGACGAGGTCGTCGGCCCGAAGCACGCCAAGAACAGGGAGCGCACTGCGGTACGCCACGGCCACGAAGATGGCGAGGTCACCCTCGGGGGTCGTCGGGTCGCGGTGAGGCGCCCCCGCGCCAGGACCGCCGATGGGGCGCAGGAGGTGTCGTTGGCGACGTATGAGTATTTCGCTGACCGTGACCCGTTGACGCGTGTCGTTTTGGAGCAGATGCTCGCCGGTGTCAGCACCCGCCGCTTCGCCCGGACTCGTGAGCCCGTCGGTGAACAGGTGAGCGCCGGGGAGCGTTCGGCGTCGAAGTCGGCGGTCAGCCGCGAGTTCATCGGCCGCACACGGGAGCACCTGGACGCCCTAATGAACCGTGATCTCGCGGACGTTCGCTTGGCGGCGTTGATGGTTGACGGGATCGAGCTGAAGGGCCGCTGTTGCATTGTCGCGCTCGGCGTGAGCACCGACGGGGTGAAGCTCCCGCTGGGATTGTGGGACGGCTCCACGGAGAACAAGACCGTCACTGCGCATCTCCTCGCCGACCTCGTCGAGCGTGGCCTTGACGTCGAGCAGGGCGTCCTCGTCGTCCTCGATGGGTCAAAGGCACTACGGGCGGCCGTCGATGAGGTCTTCGGCCCGGTTCCGGTGCAGCGCTGCATCCGGCACAAGGAAAGAAATGTGTTGGAGCACCTCCCTGAGCGCGACCGGCCCGCCGTGAAGGCGCGCTTGCGACGGGCATGGGCCAGTGATAACCACACGCTCGCGCTGGACGGGCTACAGGCTCTCGCCGGAGAGTTGGAGCACTCCCATCCCGGGGCGGCCGCGTCACTCGTCGAGGGCCTGCAGGAGACCCTCACGCTCACTCGCCTGGGGATTCGCGGGCGGCTGAAGAAGACCCTGGCCTCGACGAACCCGATCGAGTCGATGATCGAGATCATCCGTCGCAGCTCCCGCAACGTCAAGCGCTGGCAGTCCGGCGATATGTGCCTGCGCTGGACCGCCGCCGGGATGCTTGAAGCCGAGACTCAATTCCGGAAGATCGTCGGCTACTCAGACCTCGCGAAGCTCGCACTCGCCGTCGAACGCGACCTCGCTACCCGGCGCGTGCCCCTTCACCCGACCACCCACGAGAAGGCGCTAACGACCGTCAACGTGTAACCATCACACCCCGGCCGCCACCCGAGAACTTCTACGGCGAACGGGACAACCTCCCGCCGTCAAGCGCACGCGCTAGCAGTCGCTGTCGGGCAGTTCTTCGGCGGCGGCCGCCGCGCAGTCGACGACGTGGCTTGTGGTCGCCTTCGCCAGCAGCTGGTAGAGCTGCTCGCGCTCGTCGGCGTCGAGCGCAGCGAGCACCTCATCCTCGGCGGCCGCCAGCGTGGACTCGGCATCCGACAGGCGCTGCGCGCCCTCGCTCGTCAGCTCGACGATGTGACGGCGGCGGTCCTCGCTCGATCTGCGGCGCAGGATTAGCCTGTCCGTCTCGAGCTGGTTGAGCAGCCCGATCAGGTTGGTGCGGTCGGTCTGGAGCGCTGCCGCGAGCGCCTGCTGCGTAGGACTTCCGTGATCGCGCAGCACCGTGAGCGCGACGAGGTGGCGGGGACGCAGGCCGAGCGGTGCGAGCGCGGACTCTGCGCGCAGCCTCGTGAGGCGCGCGAGGTAGTCCAGCAGCGCGGAGGAGCGGTGGCGGGTGGCGGTCGTGACGATGAATACAAGTCTAGGGCACTTCCCAACTGTGTTGTCTGCTACAACTGATTTACGAGCTGCAAACGACTTGTAAAGGACGACAACATGGCGCATCTCCTCCACATCGACTCGAGCGTCCAGGGCGATCTCTCCGTCAGTCGCGCGCTCACGGCTCGCGCCGCAAAAGCTTGGCGCGCTGCGAATCCGGGCGGCACGATTACCTACCGCGACCTTGGAGCCGAGCCGCTTCCGCACTTCACCCACGAGACCGGCCGCGCGCGGATGGTGCCCGCTGAGCAGCGCACGCCGGCCGAGGCCGCCTCCTGGGCGTTGACCGAGCAGGTTGTGGGCGAGGTGCTCGACGCTGACACGATCATCTTCGGCCTTCCCATCTACAACTTCGGACCTCCGAGCAGCGTCAAGTCGTGGGTCGACCACATGATCGCGCCCGGGCTCTCGATCGACGCCGAGACCCGCGCCGGATTGCTCGGCGGCCGCGACATGCTCGTGCTCGCCTCCAAAGGTGGCGGCTACCAGCCCGGCACGCCGCGCGAGGGCTGGGACCACGCCGCGCCCTGGCTGCCGCACGGGCTCAGCCTGACCGGTCTTGAGCCGCGCTTCATCACCGCGGAACTGACGCTCGCCAACTCCAACCCGCAGATGGCCGAGCTGAAGCCACTAGCGGCCGAGAGTCTCGCTGCGGCCGAGCGTGAGATCGACGCCCAGTGGGCGCCCGTCGCAGCGTGAGGACACCTAATACCGAAAGGACCTGACATGAACAGCCAATCCACTGATTTGCCCGACACGCTCGGCGGTCTTGCTAGCGGCACGTGGCGCCTGGACCCAGCGCGATCGAGCGTCGAGTTTCACGTACCCCACTTCTACGGCCTGATGACCGTCAAGGGACGGTTCGACAGCTATCACGGCAGCCTGGACCTATCGGGCCACCCCGCAGTCGACTTGGTGATCGACGCCGACAGCCTCAACACCAAACAGAAGCAGCGCAACAAGCACCTGCGCTCCGGCCACTTCTTCGACGTCTCCAACCACCCACAGGTCAGCTTCGAGGCCGACACAGCCACCCTGGACGGCAAGACGCTCAAGGCCAGCGGGCGGCTGCACGCCGCCGGCAAGCACATCCCGCTACACGTCGATGCGACCATCATCCCCCTCGACGGCGAGTTCGAGATCGAGGCCACCGCACTCGCCGACCAGCGCGAGCTCGGAATGACCTGGAGCCCGCTAGGCATCACACGCGCGCCCAGCAAGCTGATCGTCCGCGGTCGCCTCGTCCGCACCGAGGAGGAGCGATGAGAGCCGTCACCTAGAACCGACTCGACAAGGAGGTCCCATTCATAAGCCTCTCTTCGGTTCGTCACACGGCGTTCTTACGGGCAGGACGGACAATCTCGCGTTGCACGTCGGCCGCAAGTCCGCGGTTCCGCTCGCTCCTGGCCGTGAGCCAGAGACCGGCACCGCGCCCGTGAACTCCCGATAGCTCGTATACGAAGACCCGGCGATCGTCGGGGCGGCTGAGCAACCGCGTTGATGGCCTCGGACCCGATCACCACCGATGAGCTGATCAAGGCTCGCATCGATCAGACCGGCCTGACTCGTGAGCAGTTGCTGCTCGTCGTCGCCAAGAGCGCGCTCGTAACGAACGCATGCACCTCGTCATCCGGCGCCGCCCAGTCAAACCTGCCCCCCTCGTCCTTGACGTACCCGTCAAGCGAGGCGATCACCGCATAGATCAGCTTGGCCATCTCCACTCTAATCGGCCGTTACAGTGCAGCCACGGCCGCACATGCTGAGACCATGATTCGCAGCCAAAATATTATCTATCACGGCATCGCAGGAGCACAAGTACAGACCGACTCGCTCATCCCGCCCCCGCATGCCGCGCGAAGCGAGGTGAGTGAAGGACGCCCAAGCCGTGTCGAGCAAGCAGTGCTCGCACCTCGCGTCACAGCGCCTTATGATCGCTGTCGTGAGCGGCACGCGGCCGAATGTCTTCGCCGAGAGGTTCAGCAGGGAGCGCGCGGCTGTGTCCGCTCCAAAAAGGTAGTGCTCGTACCGTGAGTAGAGCCGTCGTGCGGAGTGTGCTGTTTTGAGGATTTGCAGCACGGCCGTCGAAGAAGTCCGCGCCGTTCGCACTGAGCGGCGGAGTCACAAGTGAGCAAGCCGCCCCGAGCAGTCATGGATACCAACGTCTGGATCGCACCGGCGGCTGGGCCCTACGGCCGTGTCGTTGTCGGCGGGCCGATGACGACGCGGCCGAGCCCGATTACCTCCATCTCGGTCTGGGGGGCACAGATGGCGATCTCGGCGGACTCGTGGCGCAGGGTTCGGCGCAGGGAGATGAAGGCGGCGGAGCCTAGGATCGCCGGGACCCATAGCGCGATCGCTCGGTAGGCGAGCACGGCGGACGCCGCGGCGGTGATCGGGACGTTGTAGAGGACGAAGCTGCCCACCAACCCGGCGTCAACGCCACCGATCCCCCCGGGAACCGGAATCAGCCCACCCAGCTCGCCGATCAGGTAGCCGATCCACACAACCGCCAGGGGCGGCGCGGAGCCAAAGGCGCGAAACGTCGCCCACAGGATCATCACGTCGAACACCAAGTAGGCGACTATCCCGCCGATCAGCCAAGCGTTGCCCTCGCGCAGGAGCGCGACCGCTTCATTGACGCCGTCTGCGACCGCGACCAGGGTCTTCAATACCGCTCGTGAGCGGCGGGTGGACTCGCCTTCTTCGCTGCGTTCTAGGCGCAAGTGCAGGCGCGCGGCAGCGCGCCCAGCCAGGAGCGCTCCCACGATTGACATGGCGGCTATGACGGCGGGGACGAGGGTCAATGCCAGGTTCGTCTCTCCCGGAAGCACCCGGGCGGCAAGACCGACCCCGACGACGATCACGCCGACTACGTTTGCCACGCTGGTCAGCAGGAAGAAGGCAACAGTGCGCCGCGCGATTTCACTCGTTGGCATCCCGCCTCGTTTCAGAGCCCAGGCTCCAAGCGCGAGGCCCCCGGCTCCGCCGGTGGGGAAGAGCGCGTTCGCACCGAGCTCGGACATGCCAATCTGATAGCTGACGCGCCAGCTCATGCGCCTGCAGAAGACCATGCGAAAGACCGCGACATACCCCAGGCCGGAGAGCACCTTCAGCCCCACGCCAAGAAGTAGCCATGCAGGCTTGGCATGCGACAGGCGGGTCCGCAGCCCTTCGAGCCCCGGAAGCAGTGTCACGATCGCGACGACGGCGAGGACCAGCCCCGCCAAGAGCAGCAGCCGCGTGCGCAGTTTGCGCCGACTCAGCTCCTCGGGTACCTCGAGGTCACCCCCGAGGACATTCGCTGCGCCTTGCCGATCGACCTCCACGCCGCTCATGGTGGCATCCGCGGCGCTCTTTGCAGAGATCTGCGGGGCAGATCAGGACGAACCAGGTGGCGTGGCCAGAGAGACTGCCACCAGAGCCACACACACCTACCGGCCGACGTCCAGTTCGGATTTCTCGTCCCGGAGCCGCGGTAGATTAGGATGACGCTCCAGGAGACCGTACCCATCGGACAGGCGGGTGGAACGACAGTTTTTGCATCCACTGCAGTGGCTTGGCCGGCGTGATCCCGACCACCTCGCGCTGCGCCGTGCCGGGCGAGCGGCGATCGTGATGCCCGCGATGTTCGCATTGGGGGACGAGGTGATCGCCGATCCCGCGTTGGCGACGTTCGCGGCGTTTGGCTCGTTCGCGATGCTGCTGCTGGTCGACTTCGACGGCCCGGTGCTGGACCGCCTGCGGGCCCAGGCTGCACTCGCGGTCGCGGGATGTGCGCTTGTCTGCCTCGGTACTTTGGTCTCGCAGAACGTCTGGCTCGCGGCCGCGACGATGGCGGTCGTTGGCTTCGTGGTGATCTTCGCCGGAGTCGTCAGCTCGGTGCTGGTTGGAGCCACCACGTCGCTGCTACTGGCCTTCATCTTGCCGGCGACAATCGCCGGAGGAGTGTCATCGGTGCCGGATCGCGTAGCGGGCTGGGCGCTGGCCGCTGCTGCCTCGCTGATCGCTGTCGGACTGCTTTGGCCAGCACCCACGCGCGGTCCGCTGCGTTCGGCGGCCACCACCGCCTGTAGGGCATTGGCAGCACGGATGCGCACGGAGGTCGCGTACATGCTGAGCGACAAGAGCGAGTCATTTGCGCGCGATCGCAATGATGCGGTCGCGCAGGCGAGCGGCGCGGTCGCTGCGCTCCACCATGGATTTCTCGCCACGCCATACCGGCCGACCAGCTTGGGCACTGCGGCACGGACAATCGTGCGCCTGGTGGACGAGCTGAACTGGCTGAACACCATCGTCGTTCAGTCCACGCCGCCTCTGGAGGGCGCCCCGGTCAACCACGCAGCTTGCGCGGTCAAGGCGACTGCGGCTGCCGTGCTCGAACGGGGAGCAGATCTGCTCGAGGTGACGGGCGGGAACTGCGATGCTCTGCACGGCGCCTTGGTCGAGCTGACCGACGCGATGAGCGGGATGGAGGAGAGTGCCACAGCTGATCTGCCGGTCAGGCGGACGCCAGCTGCGTCAAGCCCGGACGCGGTCGATGAGCAGGTGAGCGAATTCATCACGTCGCTCGATCCGAGCTTCCGCGCGCAGGAGCTCGGCTTTGCGGTCTCGCTGATCGGAGCCAACATCGACCTCACAGCGGCCGCCGAGCGACGCAGCTGGCTGGAGCGACTGCTCGGCCGCCAGCCCGAGGGCCTGGCTGGGGCGCTATCCGCGGCGCATGAGCGCGCAGCAGCGCACGTTGATCGACACTCCGTGTGGCTGCACAACAGCGTGCGCGGTGCCGTCGGGCTGGGGCTGGCGGTATTCGTCGCCAACCGGACTGGAGTGCAGCACTCGTTCTGGGTGGTTCTCGGCACGCTCTCCGTGCTGCGATCAAACGCTCTGAACACAGGGCAGAGTGTGATTCGTGCTCTGCTGGGCACCGTGGTCGGATTCATCATCGGCGCAGCGATGCTGGCGGTGATCGGTACCAATACAACGCTGTTGTGGTTTCTGCTGCCGCCTGCGATCCTGCTCGCCGGAGTCGCACCAGCCGCGATCTCGTTCGCGGCTGGGCAGGCCGCATTTACGCTTACGCTGGTGTTCCTTTTCAACATCATTCAGCCTGCCGGATGGCAGGTGGGCCTGTTGCGGCTGGAGGACATTGCCATCGGGTGCGCAGTGAGCCTGGCCGTCGGACTGCTCTTCTGGCCCCGTGGCGCGCAGGCCGCGCTGCGCCGGGCGTTGGCCGACGCATACACCGACAGCGCGGACTACCTCGCCAGCGCTGTCGATTTCGGGATGCTCTGCTGCGAGATCAGCGGTCCGTCTCCCGCCGTCCCGGCCAACGATGCTGCTCGCGCAACTGCGGCGGACCGACGATTGGACGACACGTTTCGCAGCTACCTGGCCGAGCGCGGCGCCAAGCCAGTCCCGCTCGCGGAGGTGACCAGTCTTGTCACCGGGGTCGCCGGCGTTCGCCTCGCCGCCGACGCCGTCCTGGATCTATGGCTGCGCGAGGACGGCTCGGCCACCGGCGACCGGGCTGCGGCCCGGCAGGAGCTTCTCGAGATGAGCGAGCTCTTGAAAGTCTGGTACGACGACCTCGCACGCAGCCTCGTCAATGGGCGAGAGCTGCGCAAGCCCCTCGCACACGACAAGGTTGCCGACGGGCGACTCGTCGACGCGGTCCGTCGCGACTTGCGTGGCGAGGACGGCAGCGCGAGCGCAACCGCCGTCCGAATGATCTGGACGGGCGATCACCTGGATGCGGTCCGCCGACTGCAGAAGGTCATCGTCGGGCCGGCACGCATCACATCGCCGCCACGGGGCGGCACGGCGCTCTCCTTCAGGTCGTCTTGATGAGCCCGCCGTCGATGATGTAGTTCACGCCAGTGACGTTGCCGGTCCGCTCGGAGGCCAATATCGTGATCAGCGTCGCCACCTCCTCTGGTGTTGTGAATCGGCCGGTGGCGAACCCGCCGATGCGCGATTGCGGGCAATCGCAACAGGGGTAGGATGATGTCAACGCATGAATCTGACGCCCTGGTCTTAAGCAGCTCGCGGCGGCGCTCTCGACGGGGCAGGGCCACTACCTGACGATCGCCGCGCCGATACCCAGGAGGCGAGGAGATGGCGAGCATCAACGAGTATGAGGCGAAGCAGATCGAGAAGGCGAACGCCACGAAATTGACGCCGGTCGTGTTCATACACGGGCTGTGGCTGCTGCCGAGCAGCTGGGACCGCTGGGCGACCGTATTCGAGCAGGCCGGCTACACCGCGCTGACGCCGGGGTGGCCGGACGATCCTCAAACCGTCGAGGAGGCCAACGCGAACCCCGAGGTCTTCGCCCACAAGACCGTCGGGCAGGTGGCCGACCATTTCGATGAGGTGATCGGCAAGCTGAAGAAGAAGCCGGCGGTCATCGGGCACTCCTTCGGCGGGCTGCTCGCGCAGATCATCGCCGGACGGGGTCTCGCGGCCGCGTCGGTGGCGATCGACCCCGCGCCGTTTCGCGGCGTGCTGCCGCTGCCCGTCTCTGCGCTGAAGTCCTCCCGGCCGGTGCTGGGCAATCCGGCCAACCGCAACCGCGCGGTCCCGCTCACCTACGAGCAGTTCCGCTACGCCTTCGCCAACGCGGTCAGCGAAGATGAGGCCAAGGAGCTGTACCACACGTTCGCTGTGCCCGCCCCCGGCGCTCCGCTGTTTCAGGCGGCAACCGCCAACCTGAACCCGTGGACGGAGGCCAAGGTGGACACCAAGAACCCCGACCGCGGCCCGCTGCTGATCATCGACGGCGAAAAGGACCACACCGTGCCGTGGGCGATCGCGAACGCCTCGTTCAAGAAACAGAACCGCAACAAGGGCGTGACTGAGATCGTCAAGCTCCCGGATCGCGGGCACGCGCTGACCATCGACAGCGGCTGGCGCCTGGTCGCCGATACCTCGCTGGAGTTCGTCAAACGGTTCGTCTAGCCGCCGGCGAGGAGCACGCGGCCGAGGCCAGGGGGAGGTTGCACCGGCTGATGCTCGCGCTTGGCTTCCCACCACGAACGCGCCGGCGCGGATGAGCGCGCCGGGCGGTCAAGAAGATGCCGGCGCCTTCCCGGTGCTGCGTGCCTCCGAGCTCGCGGAGGTAGCCGCGTTTGGCAGTGAGCGGCCGGTGGCCGTCGGGCAGTTGTTGTTCCAGGCCGGAGAGGCGTCCTACGACCTGTTCGTCGTCCTTGAGGGTGAGGTCGAGATCGTCCGAATCGACGGCACGGATGCGATCCTCATCGCCGCCTATGGACCTGGCGGCTTCGCGGGCGAGCTGAACCTGTTGACCGGCCAGCGCCGCACACTCAGCTGCCGTGTGACCAAGTCGGGCCGGGTGCTGGTGATCCCAGAGGCACAGCTCCGTCGTCTCATGAGCGGCCGCCCGGCACTCGCAGACACCATCTTCAGCGCGCTCCTCGCGCGGCGTGAGGTTCTGCGATCGGGGGAGGGTGCCCAGGCGATCCGGATCGTCGGCTCGAGGTACTCGCCCGAGGCGATGAGCTTGCGTGCATTCGCGGAACACTCCCACCTCGCCCACGCCTGGATCGATGTGGAGGACACCGAGGACCTCGACGTCCTGCTCGCGAGCATGGCGCTGGCCCCGCAAGATAGCGGTTGGCCGTGAAGGATCTGGATCGTTTCGAGGGCGCCGGCGTCTACTACGCGGCAACCGACCTCGAGGCACGCGTCTGCAATGGGACATCTGTCCTGGTGATCGGGGGCGGGAACTCCGCGGGACAGGCCGCTCTCTACCTGGCCCAGAACAACTGCGGCGTTGCGATCGCAATCAGGCGTGAGGATCTCGCCCAGAGCATGTCGCAATACCTGATCGAGCGAATCGAGGCCGACCCGAAAATCGATCTCCTCACCGGTGTCGAAGTCCATGGCCTGGCTGGTGAGACCCGGCTCGAGCAGGTAACGCTCAAGCACACCACGACGGGGCGAGAGCAGACCACTCTCTGCTCGGGCCTGTTCTGCTTCATCGGTGCACGCCCTGCGACCGCGTGGCTGAAAGACGGCGTGATGCTCGACCGAGACGGATTCGTTCTCACCGACCGCCAACTGCCAGAGGAGCCCAGCGCAGGCACATCCGGTGCGCTTCCGTTCGAGACATCCCTGCCCGGTGTATTCGCCGCGGGCGACGTCCGCCACGGCTCGATGAAGCGAGTCGCCGCAGCCGTGGGGGAGGGATCAAGCGCCGTGCGCTCAGTCCACGAGCGTCTCGCCAGCGAGATCTAGCTATCAGATCGGCCAGCTAGCGACGGTTTGTCCGATGGGCACCCACGAGGAGGATGAGCACCGCACCGATCTCAAGCAGGAAGCGTTTCGCGAACTGCCACGCAAGTGTTCCCGTCTGGGAGAACGCCTGTACGCCAGCGTCGACGTACTCGCCGAACTTTAGATCATCGGTGCCGCGCTTCTCTCCGGACAAGAGAGCGCGCCAGCGCTCGCCTTGGCGTCGCAAAAGTCGCTTGTTCTTCGTGTCCAAAGGGCCGGTTTTCGGTTGTGTTTCAGCCCAGGCGACCCATTCGTTGAGCGAGTCGTTGACGCTGTGCCCGGTGTGAGGGGGGAACAGACTGGTCAGGTCGGAGATCCAAGCTCGAAGCGTCGCGATGCGGTGTGGCTGTAGCTTTTCGTGGAGGCTCTTAAGGTTTTCGAGGAGCCGTGTCGTATCGGCGAGCGCTCAAGCACGCGGTCCAGGAGGGCTAGAATCAGGCTCGGATGTTGACGTTGAGGATCGCGAGGCGGAGCACGATGGTCGTTCGGGAGCGGCGATGAGCGCTGCCGATACAACGGTCGAGCGCGCCGGTCGAGCCATTATCCAGGCGACAACTGCACCGACCAAGGTGATCCTGTTCGGCTCCCGCGCACGCGCGGATGGCGACGATCGCAGCGACTTCGACTTCTTGGTGATCGAGCGGGAGGTCGACGATCGCTTTAGCGAGATGGTGCGTCTCGGACGAATCCTCGGGCGGCTGCTGATCCCGGCCGATGTGATCGTTGCCAGTGAGGAGCACGTGCGCAAGTGGGGGTCGGTCAAAGGTACGATGATCCACGACGCGATGGCTGAGGGACGGGTCGTTGCCGAGTCCTGAAGCGCGCGAGCTGGCCCTGCTGCTTATACGGAAGGCAGTGGGCGACGAATCGGTTATCGACAAGCTGCTGGACGATCCCGACGTGCCCGACGACATGCTGGGATTTCACGCTCGGCAGGCTGTCGAGAAGCGCCTGAAGGCTGTGCTTGCTTTCAACGAGATCGACTACGAGCGGACGCACAGCATCAGCTATCTCACCTCGCTGTTGGAGCATTATGGGATCGATCCTCCCGGTGGCCGCGAGCAGATCGAGGAATTGACTCCGTGGGGCGGTCGCCGCTCGGTATGAGGACCGCTTTGAGGAAGTTCTCGACCGCTCGACGGTGCCGGAGCTTCTGTCGGTCCTACGCGACTGGTCAGAGGTCCTGTTGGGCGATGAGGAGCATGATTCGCCTCTATGACGAGGAATCCGTCAAGACGATGCTCAGCCTGCGGGCCTGTCGACATCGGCTCCAGCAAGACGCGGAGTAGTTCGTTCTGGCCGTTGAGGCTGGCCACGTTGGCGGCGAAGCCCCGCTCGTGATCGAGATGCTCCCAGACGATGTGATGTCCCGCCTCTCCGGCGAGCTGGCCCAAGAACGCGCGCAGACTGCGTGTGTTGCCCTCCCTGAACGGATGGACCGCGTACATCTCGGCGTCGTAGTGCGTGCGCCGTTTCAGGAAGGCGGTGCGATCGAGGTCCTACAGGAAGTTCTCCTGAGCAAGCTCGACAAAGACGCCCTGCGCGTAGCCGATTGGCGGTCGTAGCCAGGCGCTCGCGCACTTGCTCCATGTTCAGGCGCTCGAACTGCTCGTCGTCGATCTCTCCCGCCACCCAGCGGGCGGCAAGCGCCTGGTGCTCGGGACTCGGCTCAAGCCCCTCGGCGCGCAGCAAGCCTTCCGCGTCGGCTGCGGCGTGTTCGCGACGCGCACGGACCTAGCGCTGGAAGTCCCGCCGCGCAGCTCGCCTAGAATGCTCGCCTGTGGGCGGGCTTGCAGCGAATCCGTTCGGGGAGAAGCCCGTGCCGTGGTGGCGCAGATTGCACCGGTCACGCAAGGGGCGTGCTCCCAAGCGCTATGCGGCAGCTGCCGGGGCGGTGGGGTCGCTCTCGGGCCTTGTCCTCCATAGCGGTGACGGGCTCGATAAGCCGATGCGCCTCGCAATCTTCGCTGTTCTGACCGTGATCCCACCGCTCCTTGTCGAGCGTTGGTGGTGCGAGCGTGAGCGTCGGCAGGAAGAACGGCTGCTGGTTCTTCCCGAGTAAGCCCGACCGGCTCAGCGTTGAGTTGAAGGCATCGCTCCCGCGAGCGCCGGCGCCGGACGCGTCGACGAAATATGTGGTATTCAGCGCCTTCGATGTTGCCCGAGCGTGCTACGACCGCCGACTACGGCGCGATCATCGACTCGCTCGCCGATTATTGGGGCGACCGCGATATGCGCGCGCGGCATCACCCGATGTTCATTCACGAGTTCGGGGATACGGCCCTCGTCGTGCGTGACGGGAGCGGAGGCGTGGCGGCGTATCTATTCGGATTTGTCGCACCAACTCAAGTCGGTTACGTGCATCTCGTTGGCGTGCGTGCCGATTCGCGGCGAGCCGGCCTCGGACGAAGGCTGTACGGCGAGTTTGAGACGCTTGCCCGCCACCGTGGCGCGACGGCCCTCAAGGCGATTTCATCCCTACCAACGACGGTTCGATTGCCTTTCATCGCGCGCTTGGCATGTCTGTCGCGGAAGTTGTCGACTACTCCGGCCAGGGTCAACCTCGTGTCGTGTTTTGGCGAGACCTCGCGTAGATAGCGGACGACGCGTCGCGCTGCCCGGAGGCACGGATCGTCACGGCGTCGTGTGCTGGCGTCCAGATTCAGTAGTCCGGCGGCGGGCCTTGAGATACTGAGCGCCGATGCCTGACGCGCTTGCGCTTGACTCAACCGTCGCCGTCGTCACAGGTGCCTCCAGTGGCATCGGTGAGGCGACCGCGCTCGCGCTTGCCGAACGGGGCGCAACAGTCGCGCTTGTGGCTCGCCGCGCGCAGCGACTGGAGCATCTCGCTGAGCGGATCGCCTCGGTGGGACCGACGCCGCTTGCGATCGTCTACATGGTGACCCGTCCCCGTCACCTCGCGATCAACGAGATCCTGGTTCGCCCGACAGACCAAGAGCGCTAAGTATGAGCCGTAGGACAGCAAGCCGTCGGTACAGCGGACATGGCCGATCAGCGGACGACCGCCCAAAAGTGCAAACAAAGTGCAAACATGCCCCACGCCATTCAACGACATCGGCAAATCAGCCGTGAGCCGCATCCTCAGCAATAGAGCCAAACCGACCGACACAGCGACACCCCACGACACCCCCGAAATGGGCTCATAACCCGAAGGTCGCGGGTCCGGTGAAGCTCGCGCCGAGCACCACGACGGCAACGGCGAGGATCGCGACCAGCGCCAGGCCCTTCCGCCGCCCTCGCTATGTGCCGGGCGCGGCGCCAGTAGACACCTCCATTGAAACCGGCTGGCTCAAAGCGCAACTGCAGTATGACGAGGCCACCAGAGAGTAGCTGCCGCGATGGTGCTCACCGCGATAGCCACACATCCAACGACCGCCAGCCACCAACCCACCGGCAGGGATTCGTAGTTGTATCCGAGCCGCTGAAGTGGAAACGTTGCGGCGACCAGAAAGTACGCGATCGCGACCTGGGCGAGCAGCCACCAACCCCACCCACGTCGCACACCGACGCCAGCCAAGCCGATCACGATAACCGCAAGCAATATGATCAGCACTTCATACCATTGGCCGGGCAGCCAAGTTGTATATAGCTGTTCGTGCGGCCCCGGGTGGTAATAGGCAATCTGCCGCACGAACAACATCGAGCCAATCAGCAGCGCGGCACCCAACACGATCACAATCACGCTGGCGAGCGCAGGCGCAGCCGCGCGCCGGGAGACTCGCGACAGCATGTCGGAGTCAAAGGCTGCAAAGCTCTGGGTTGCGCTCGCCGCGATGGCGACGCACGCGGTGACTGTCAACCACCAACCCACTTCCAGGCGGTTGTATTTTTGCCACTGAAGGGGAAACGAGGCGGCGACCAGAAAGTACGCGATCGCGAGCTGGGCGAGCAGCCACCAACCCCACCCACGTCGCACACCGACGCCAGCCAAGCCGACCACGATAACGGCAAGCAATATGATCAGCACTGCATAAGAGGGACTGTAACCCCATGAGGATTTTTTTTCATACCGCGGCATGAACATCGAGCCAATCAGCAGCACGGCACCCAGCACCGTCACAATCCCGGCAGGGACGAGCCTCCGCGTAGAGAGACCCCCGGACGGCGGGACGGCGAGACCGTGTGGTCGGGGGGCGATTCGGTGGGTATTCTGCTGTTCGGCTGACGTGTCGAGGCCGGGTGTACGCTGTGACTCGGGCGTGTTTTGTGCCGCTGCAAGCGCCTGCTCGGCTCGTGTTGAGACGCTACGGCTGTCGTCGCCCAGCATCAGCTCGAGGGTGTGACGGGCGGCGAGGGCGATGCCTGCGTCGCTGGATTTCAGTAGGTTTGCGAGCTCTTCCACTGCGCCCAAGCGCGCGCCGGCGAACTGGTTCTCGATCAGGGCCAGAAGCTCTCTCGGGAGGGTGGCGGGCTCGACGGGCGGCTGGTAGCTGCTGCGGGCGATGTACAGTGGCCCTTCAAGACTGCTCAGTATCGTCGGGCTCTGGCTATGGGTGCGCTCGCGGACGCGCTCATAAACATAGTCATAGAGCTCGTCGACCGAGATCCGCCGATCGCCGTCCTGGTCGGCCTTCCCGGTTGCCAACGCCTCGACGACGGCGCCGGTGAAGAATGAGGGCTGCCCGGCTCCGGTCAGTTCATCGCCCTCATACGAGAACTCCATTGAGTTCGACGCGGTGATCACCGCCCGTCCTCGGCCGTCGAGGTGGTCTCGAATGTTGACCTGCTCACCCGCCCGGGTCCGTGACCCAAATGGAAACGATCCGCTAAAACAGCAGTCCAGCAACACAACGACCCGCCTGGAGCGACAGCGTCCGATCTGGTCGTTAAGCCAGCCCGAGGCCACGCCGGTCGCAGCCAGCATATCGCTCTCGGTATCCATCGCCGCTAGATACAGTTCGCCGCTGTCGTCCTTAACCCCATGACAGGAAAAGTGCACCAACAGGAGATCGTTAGGGTGGCGGTCGGCAAAGAACCGTGCGAGCCGCCGACGTAGCTCCCCCTCGCGCACGTCGCTCGCCACCTCCACCCGAAAGCCTCCGATCGACGGGTCGCGCAGAACCATCGCGAGCCGCTCGGCGTCGACGGCCGGCGCGCGCAGCTGCCGCAGCTTGAGGTCGCTGTAGTCGGACACCGCAACAATCAGCGCGTCGCGAACGATCTCGGTCATGTCGACGGAGTGGCATGGTGGGCGAGGAAGGATTCCACCAACCGGCGCTGATCCTCAAGCGACGCTCCGGAGAGCTCGAGCGAGTCCTCACCGAGCGTGATCTTCACAGTCCTGTTTGAGCTGCTGCCCACCCACTGCGCAAGCGCCCCAACAACCGCGGCCACGACCCCACGTGCCGCCGTTACCGCCAGCGCCCCCACTATCGAGGCTTCGATGGCGCGCGCCCCCGGCGGAGGTGGACCCTTGGCGAGCTGGGCAACGTCAGCCACGTCAAGTTCGAGCAGCTCTGATCGCAACTGCCGCGCCGCCTCATCGAGCTCCGCTGCGTCCGCGTCCGGGGCAAGACCCAAATCCACCCGTAGCTGAACAACGCCTCCAGTCACCTCCAAAGCATAACCCCACCACTGCGGCCATGAAAGGCCCGCTGGATCTGCGCAGCCGCAGCTCGCTCGCCGGGGCCGGTGGGCTTGGTGCGTTCTCCGGGCGCGGCGCGCGCCTCAGCGCCGGGTCGCGGGACAGGGGAGGTCCCGCGCGCTTGCACGTGGCTTCTGTACTGCGTTGCGCGGACGATCCCAAAGACCCACCCCCCGATGCCACGCCGCGGGGTATCCCCCAAAGCGCGCCGACAGGTCGGGCTCCTGCCGGGTCATCGGCTCCTGCGACGGCGCCTGCGTGCTTTCGCGGAGGCCAGCGTCCCCGAGACGCCGAAGTAGTCACTGAGTACCGTGTGTACGCGCTGGTCCGTAAGCCCGGTTTGTGTCCGCGATCTCTTGCAGCGTCAGGCCGTCCAGTATGCGCCCTTGGCCTCGAAAGGCCGACGGCGAAAGCCCGTAGTGGCGCCGTAAACACGTCTGCCGCTCACGAGATGGGCTGCTTGGTTCCGAGCGTCTTGCGCATACCTGCGAGGGCGCGATCGCCGACCCGCTTGAAGGCGAGCCTCGCCTGGGGGATGGGGCGTGTCGACTGTTGCCTTGTAGCGGGCCATCGGGTTTCTCCTTATCTGTTTGAGTGGGTTGTGGCCGGAATGTCCTGCCAGCCGCTAAATCGTTCGCACTCGGCCCAGAGCCGCTCACGGTCCTCTGAGGTCTCCCTGGTCCACGGCACGCGATCGGTCGGGCGTTCTCGGCGGTCATGCCAGAAGCCGCCGGAGCAGCGTGCCGGCTCGGGAGCGGCGCCCAGCCAGACGATCGTGTCGGCGCCTTCCTGCGGCGTGCGCAGCAGCCTCCTTGCCGCGCCGTAGAAGCGTGGCAGCGAGGATTCAAGGCCCGGGGTGTCCGCCCAGCCGGGATGCATCGCGTGAGCCACCACCCCGCTGCCCTCGAGCCGCTGCGCCCACTGCTCGGTCAGGATCACCTGGGCGCGCTTGGTGCGAGCGTAGGCGGTCGCACCGTCGAACTCCCCATGGGCGCTCTGCAGGTCCTCGACGTGGATCCGCTGCGTGTACATACCGCCTGAGGACACGTTGACGATGCGAGCAGGCGCGCTCTTCTTGAGCAGCGGGGTCAGCAGGTTCGTCAACAGGAACGGTCCGAGGACGTTGGTGGCGAATGTCAGCTCGACGCCGTCGACCGAGAGCGTCCGCTCGCCGAGCAGTGCGCCCGCGTTGTTGACGAGCACATCAAGGCGCGACACTTCGCCGCTGAAGCGCTCGGCGAACTTCCGCACGGCTTGGAGGTCACTGAGGTCGCAGAGGCCGACTTGAACATCACGATTGCCCGACCGTGCCACGATCTCCTGGCGAGCCAGCTCACCGCGCTCCTTGCTGCGGGCGAGCAGCCAGACGGCGGCACCGAGGCGTGCGAAGCCCTCGGCGGCGGCGAGCCCGAGCCCAGACGTGGCGCCGGTGACGAGCACTACCTTCCCGTCCAGCGCCGGCAGGTCGGCGGGGCTCCACGTGCGACTGCGGACTCGATAGCCGATACTCGTGTAGCCCGCAACCACGGTGCGGTCGAGGATCGTGTCGAGCAGCGAGTTGATCACGCGGTCCGTCCTGGGCAATCGAACCGCTCGCACGGCGCGCTTGGCGCATCGGCTCGCCGTGTCGGCTTGCTCGCGTCGGCTAGGTTTGTGTTCCCGTGTACGTCCTCGTCACAGGCGCCAGCGGCTTCATCGGCGGGCGTCTCGCCCGCCGACTTGGCGAGCGCGGCGATGAGGTGCGGTGCCTGGTCCGCGACCGTGACGGCACTCGTGCGCGCGGGCTGCTCGGGGAGGGCTTCGAGGTCCACGTGGGGGACGTTCTCCGTCCCGAGTCGCTCTCGGGCGCCGGCCGCGGCGTCGATGTCGCCTACTACCTGGTGCACTCGATGGGCCGGGGCGGCAACGCCTCGGACTTCGCAGAGCGCGAGCGACGGGCGGCCGAGGGATTCGGGCGCATGGCCATGCGGGAGGGCATTGGCCGCGTCATATACCTCGGTGGCCTCGGTGACGCTCCCCGCTCCGAGCACCTGCGAAGCCGCCACGAGACCGCCAGACAGCTCGAGGCGCACGGCCCGCCGCTGACCTACTTCCGCGCCGGGATGGTGGTCGGCAGCGAAAGCGAGTCCTATCGCACCCTGCGATACCTGGTCGAGCGTCTGCCCGCGATGATCGCTCCCGCCTGGCTCGCGACCAGAACCCAGCCGATCGGGATCGATGACGTCCTGAGCTACCTCTCGCAGGCGCCTCACCTCGAGGCCTCGAGGGGCCGTGAGCTGCAGATCGGAGGCCCGGACGTTCTCACCTACGGTGAGATGCTCGACGTGATGGCGCGCACCCTCGGCAAGCGTCCGCGCCCGAAGATCCCGGTCCCGTTCCTGACACCGTGGCTGTCCTCGCTGTGGATCGGTCTGGTGACACCGGTCGACGCGGGTGTCGCGCGCCCACTGATCGAGGGGCTCAGCACCGAGACGGTCGTGACCGACGACGCCGCCCGCCGGCTCTTTGACATAGAACCCGCCGGGTTCGAGGCCACGCTGCGCCAGGCACTCGCCGAGGACAAGCGTGTCCCACCGCTGAACTAGGGGCTCCCGACCGCACGCGGGCCGCTCACGCTGCAACGCGGGCCGCCTCGCCAATCGCATCTCCGCCGAGCAACTCGACGCCCATCGCTTGGGCGAGCGCCGGGGTGGCGCCTGCGCCGCCTACGCACACGCGCACACGACTCCCGAGAACGCCGATTTCCTCGCCGGCGTCGAGAAAGCGCTGCCGGCTGATCGCGGAGAGCACCACTATGGTCGGCAAGAGCTCCCCAAGGGCGTCGGTGATCTCGCACAGAGGCGTGTCTGCGCCGAGGTAGGTGATCCGCCAGCCGTGCTCCCTCAAGGCGAGCCCGAAGCAGAGCAGGCCGAACTCGTGTCGCTCGCCGGGCGGACACGCGAGCACGGCGCGCGCGCCCACGCCGTTCCCCCAGCCCTGAGTCAGCGCGCGCAGCCGCCCGCCGAGCACGTTGCTCGCGAAGTGCTCGTGGGCGACGCTCGTTTCCGCTGCCGCCCAACGCTCACCGAGCTGGTGCAGAAACGGGAGGATCACCTCCGACAGCGCGTATGGGAGCGCGAAAGCTCTGAACAGCTGGTCGAGCGCCGACTGGGCCATCGGCTCGTCGAGCGCCTCGATGCCGTGCGCGAGCGTCGTCTGGATCTCGGCGAAACTCGCCGAACCCTCGCGCGAGGCCGATTCCTCGCCCGAGGAGGCGAGTCGGGCGGCCTCCGAGGCGGACAGCCCGGCGGCGATGTGCCTGCGCATGAGATGCACGCGCCGCTCGTCCTCCTCGGAGAAGAGACGAAGCCCGCCTGCAGTGCGGTCAGGGCGCAGGAGCCCGTAGCGCATCTCCCAGGCGCGCAGCAGTTCGGGGCTCACACCAACGCGTCTGCTGAGCTCGCCAATACGCAGTCGTGGACCGTCGGTCACAACTGGAGTCTACCGAACTTTTACCGAACCTCTACAAAAGCTCTACACTGAACCAGATGACGCTGAAAGCCATCAAGGGAGCAGGGCGACGGCAGGTTGTGGGCGCCCAGCGCAGGGATCTGTTCATCGCCGCTGATCTGCGGTGCCCTGCGATCCGTTTAAGTTGGGTATGAGGGTCGCGATCATCGGCGCAGGAGTCTCCGGGCTCGTGTGCGCGCACCGGCTGCACTCCGAGCACGATGTCGTTCTGTTCGAGGCGAGCGATCGGGCCGGCGGACACGCCAACACGGTGCGCGTCGAGACCGAGACGGGGGTCTATGACCTCGACACGGGCTTCATCGTCTTCAACGACCGCAACTACCCGAACTTCGAACGGCTGCTGGACGAACTCGACGTGGAGACGCAAGCCTCCCTGATGAGCTTCGGGGTGAGCGACGGGGGCGACTTCGAGTACAACGGTGCCTCGCCGAACGGGCTGTTCGCGAGCCGCGGCCAGATGCTCAGGCCGTCATTTCACCGGATGATCGCGGATCTCGTCCGCTTCAACCGCGACGCCCGCGAGCTGCTCGCCTCCGAGGAGGATCCGTCGCTGCGCGAGTGGCTTGCGGTCGGGGGGTATTCGCGCGCCTTCGTGGAGCGGCTGATAGTGCCCCAGGCAGCGGCTGTGTGGTCCGCGGATCCGGCGCAGATGTGGTCGTTTCCCGCGCGCTTCCTGGTCGAGTTCTTCGACAACCACGGAATGCTCGGATTCCGTGAGCGTCCGCGTTGGCGAACGATCACCGGAGGGTCGCGCAGATATGTCGAGGCGCTCACGCGGCCCTGGCGCGAGCGTCTCAGGCTCTCGACACCGGTGAGGGAGATCACTCGCCATCCGGACCACGTCGCCGTGTCATCCCGCGAATGTGAGGCAGAGCGCTTCGACGCGGTGGTGATCGCGACGCACTCCGACCAGGCCCTTGCGCTGCTGGCCGACCCCAGCGATCGCGAGCGCGAGCTGCTTGGGGTGATCCCCTATCTGAGCAACGAGGCGGTCTTGCATACCGACCGCTCGCTGCTCCCGCGGCGCCGGCGCGCGTGGGCGAGCTGGAACTACCATCTGGACGAGGGCGTTACGGGACGCTGCACGGTGACCTACCACATGAACCGCTTGCAGTCACTGCGGGCCGACCGCGAGTTCTGCGTCACCCTCAACCGTACCGCCGCGATCGACCCAGAGCGGATCATCCGCACGATCCAGTACGCGCACCCTGTCTACACGCCCGCGGGCGTCGCGGCGCAGTCACGCCACCACGAGATCAGCGGACCCAATCGCACGCACTACTGCGGCGCCTACTGGGGATGTGGCTTCCACGAGGACGGCGCTAAGAGCGCGCTCCGGGTCGTGCGCGAGATCGGCGCCCGGCGAATGGAGGCGGTGGGGGCGTGAAAGCCAGTGCGATCTACGAGGGCACGATCCGCCACCGGCGCTTTGCGGTTCGGTACCACGAGTTCAGCCACCGCGTGGCGCTTGCGTACCTCGACCTGGAGGAGCTCGATGGCCTGCTCGGCGGACGGCTTGTCGCTGACCGTCCGGGCCTCATTCGCTTCCGCCGATGCGACTACCTCGGCGATCCCTCGGTCGGACTTGCGGATGCGGTGCGCATGCAGGTGGAGCGCCGGACGGGCTGGCTGCCGACGGGGCCGATCCGTCTGCTCACGCAGCTGCGCACCTTCGGGCACTGTTTTAACCCGGTCAGCTTCTACTACTGCTTCACTGCGCAGGACCAACTCGAGGCGGTCGTGGCAGAGGTGACCAGCACGCCGTGGGGAGAGCGCCACGCCTACGTACTCGTGAGAACGGATGAAGGACCCGTTCTCACGGGGAGCTTTGAGAAGAAGCTGCACGTGTCCCCGTTCATGGCGATGGAGCAGCGCTACCTATGGCGTGTCGCCGCGCCCGGCCCGACGCTGTCGGTTCACATCGAGAGCCACGAGCGCGAGCGACCTGCCTTCGACGCGACGCTGGCGCTGCGTCGTGCCCCGTTCACCCGCGGCCGTCTCGTCCGCGTCACGGCGCGTTACCCGGCCGCAACGTTGCGCGTGCTGGCGCTCATCTACGGCCATGCACTTGCGCTCAAGCTCAAGGGTGTGCCACTTCATCCCCGTCCGCAGGTGCCGGCGTGATGGCCGGGCAGCGTGTGGCACGGCGCGTCGTGCTGGGCCTGCTGGCGCATCTCCGCGAAGGCCAGCTGACAATCGTCGAGGGCCAGCAGCGGCTTACACTGGGTCACGGCAGCCCGCAGGCGACGGTGGAGGTTCGCTCGCCACGGTTCTGGCCGATGCTGCTGCACGGAAGCCGCGGGATGGCCGAGGCCTACACGGATGGGCTGTGGGCGTCCCCCGATCTGACCGCACTCGTGCGGGTGGCGGCACGCAACATCACAGGCCTGGATAAGTGGCGTCGCCGTCTTGCGCCGGCGCGGATACCGCTCCAGACGGCGCGCGGCATCCGGGCACGCAACACACGCGTGCGCAGTCGCCGCAGCATCGCGGCCCACTACGACCTCGGAAACGAGTTCTTCGCGCTGATGCTCGACGAAACGATGATGTACTCCTCCGCGTACTTCCCGCGCCAAGGGATGACGCTCGCCGAGGCCTCCAGAGCCAAGCTCGAGCTGGTTTGTCACCAGCTGGACCTCCGGTCCGACCACCACGTGCTGGAGATCGGCACCGGATGGGGCGGCTTTGCCGTGCACGCCGCGAGAACGCGGAGCTGTCGGGTCACAACCACCACGATCTCGCGCGAGCAGTACGAGTACGCCCAAGCGCAGGTGCGGGCGGCCGGGGTCGCCGACCGAGTCACGGTGCTATGCGAGGACTATCGCGATCTGCGCGGGAGCTACGACAAGCTCGTCTCGATCGAGATGATCGAGGCGGTCGGGTGGCGCGATTTCGACACGTTCTTCGCGCGCTGCTCGAACCTCCTCGCTCAGGACGGGGCCATGCTGCTGCAGGCGATCGTCATCGACGACCGCGCCTACACGGTAGAGAAGGCCTCACGAAGCTTCATTCGAACGCACATCTTTCCCAACGGCTGCCTGCCCAGTCTCGAGGTGATCGCACGCTGCGTCGCCCGGCACACCGACCTGCGAACCGTCGGACTCAAGGACCTCACGCCACATTACGCCGAAACGCTGCGCCGCTGGCGCGCCAACTTTGAGGCCGCCGGCACGCGGCTGGAAGACCTCGATTACGACGAGCGCTTTCGGCGGCTGTGGCGGATGTATCTCGCCTACTGCGAGGCCGGCTTTACCGAGCGGCGGATCGGCGTCGTGCAGATGCATCTGGCCAAGCCTCAATGGCGCGAATACGCCGGCCTCGCGAATGCGGGTAAGACGTCGCTGGCGCTGGCGTCTTAGTCGGTCGAAACGCTGAAGGCCACCAAGACCGTCTTCCGTCACGGGGCGGCCCGACAGTTGTGCTCGAGCCGCCGTCTCGACATCGCCACTCCCGCTTGTCCTGCGAAATCCGGGCGGTTGAGGTGTAGTATCAGCCGATGATGCAACAGCAGGGCGCGGGGGCGGTGGCGGTCGCCAACGAGGAAGCGGTGCGCGTATGGAACACCGTCCTGTATGAGCGGTGGAAGTCGAACCGCAAAGTGTTCGTGGGCGCGCTGACAGAGGTCACCGAGGAGGTCTTCGAGCTCTTTCCGCCGCCCGAGCGTGGGTGCTGCATCGACATCGGGTGCGGCTTCGGCGAGACGACTCAGCGGCTGGCTGAGCTCGCCGGGTCGGGAGGCTTCGCGCTCGGCACCGATTCCTCGCCGCGGTTCATCGAGGACGCCCGTCGCGAGGCCGTCGAGGCAGGGGTCGAGAACATCGCGTTCGAGACCGCCGATGCGCAGACGGCTGAGTGGGATCGGATCTATGACTACGCCTTCTCGCGCATGGGAACGCAGTTCTTCGCCGCACCGGTTCCGGCTATGCGCGCGATCCGCGGCGCGCTCAAGCCCGGCGGTACGCTCGCGAAGGTCTGCTGGCGCCGCAAGGCCGAAAGCCCGCTCTGGGCGGAGACCGAGCAGGTCGTTGAGCGGTTCCTCTCGCGCCCTGAGGAGTACGAGGCTGACACCTGCGGGCCCGGGCCATTCTCGCTCGGGAACCCCGAGACCACCCGCGGGATTCTCGAGGCCGCCGGGTTCGACGAGATCGAGTTGCATCAGCGCGACTTCGACTACTTCATGGGCGCGGACATGAACGAAGCGATCGACTCCCTGCTCGCGATCGGACCCGGCGCCGAGCTGATCCGTCTGAACGGCGAGTACGGGGAGAGCCGTAGGGGCGAGATCGCCGAGGCCCTGGGGGACCACTACGCCGCCTGGCAGAAGCCCGACGGCTCCATAGTCGGCCGCGGAGCCGTCTGGATCGTCGCGGCCACGAACCCCGGCTAGCACGAGCTACCGACGTAAGGGACGGTGCCTGAGCGCTCCCGCTTGCCGCTCATTCGTCCAAGGTGCGGTCGCGAGGCGAGTGGCGCTCGTGAGGTGCCAATCTGCGCATGTGCTAGACGTCCGACCAGTGGCCACACCGCGCGAGAAGCAGCTGACCCTGCTCGCAGCCGTGCTCGGCTCGAGCGTGGTGTTCCTCGACGCGACTGTAACCAGTGTCGCATTGCCTGCGATTCGCGGCGACCTCGGTGGCGGTCTGGCGGGCCAGCAGTGGGTGACGAACGCATACCTGCTGGCGCTCGGGTCGCTGTTGTTGATCGGCGGTTCGCTTGGAGATGTGTTGGGTCAGAAGCGCGTGTTCTTGGTCGGCGTTGCCGGGTTCGGACTCACTTCGGCTCTCTGCGCGGTCGCGTCGTCGATCCCCGAGTTGTGCGTGTTTCGTTCGATGCAGGGGGTGTGCGCGGCGCTGGTGACGCCTACCGCATTGGCGGTGATCATCCACGTGTTTCCCGAAGACGAGCGGGCCAGAGCGATCGGGACATGGACCGCGCTCAGCTCGATCGTCGGGATTATCGGGCCGTTCATCGGGGGACTGTTGATCGCTGCCGGCTCGTGGCGCCTGATCTTCCTGCTCAATGCGCCGCTCGTGCTCGTGACCGTGACGCTGATTGCTCGTGGCGTGCCTGAGAGCGCGAACGCAGGCACCGGTGGGCGTCTGGACTTCCCGGGGGCGCTCTTGGCGGCGGTCGCGCTCTCGGGTGTGGTGTTCGCCGTGACCGAGGAGCCTGCGCGCGGATGGAGCACTCTGGTGATCGGCTCGCTCGCGGTAGGGATTCTGGGGGCGATCGCGTTTATTGCGCACGAGGCGCGAGCTCGGGCGCCGATGCTCCCACTGAGCCTGTTTCGCGAGCGCAACTTCACGATCGGAAACCTGGCGACATTGACCGCCTACCTCGGGCTAGGGGGCGTGATCTTTCTGCTGCCTGTATTTCTGCAGGAAGTCAGCGGCTACAGTCCCGTACAGGCGGGGCTTGCCCTTCTGCCCGTCACCTCGCTGATGATCGTGCTCTCCCGCCGCTTCGGCGCACTCGCCGACCGCATCGGGTCGCGGGTGCTGATAAGCCTCGGGGCTCTGGTCGCTGGCTGCGGCCTTTTGCTCTTGGCGCGTGTCGATCAGCGCGCCGATTACGTAAGCGAGATCCTGCCGGCGCTGCTCGTGTTCGGGTTGGGACTCGCGATGCTTGTCGCGCCGCTGACCGCCACCGTCCTTGGGGCAGTGGAGGAGGATCACGCAGGCGTCGCCGCCGCGGTGAATACGACGCTCTCACGCATCGCGCAGCTCTTCGCAGTCGCTGTGCTGGGAGCCGTCGTCTCTCTAGCTTTTGCCAGTCGGGTCGACGCGACGCTACGACAGTCCGCAATCGATCCCGCTGGACGCCAGGCGATCAGCCTCGCCAAGCGACAGCCTCTCGGCGCGGCGAGCCTGGAGGGAGTACGCCCCGGCGAGCGCCTTCTTCTGAGGGGGGCCTTCGGCGATGCGGCGGTGCACGCCTTCCGCGTCGCGGACACAATCGCAGCCATACTCGTCGCGAGCGGAGGTCTCATTGCGTTCGCCGGGATCCGCAATCCCCGCCGCTCCGTGGCCGCCGAGCTATGCCCAGCCGGGGCGCTCTGCGGAGCCAGCCAAGAACTCATCCATGTTCGCCACGATCGACGGCTGCATGGCGCGTCGGCCGGTGCGTGAACGCGATGGCGTCGGGGTAGGTTGCAGGTAGTGGGTCGGGTTCTCGTCATCGGAGGCGGACACAACGGCCTTGTGGCAGCGATCCATCTCGCTGCACACGGCCTCGACGTGGTCGTGCTCGAGCACGCGCCACAACCTGGCGGCGCGACTGTCTCCACGCAGCTCACGCTCCCCGGCTTCGTGCATGACCATTGCGCTGCCTTCGTGCCGATGGCCGCCGCATCTTCGGCGATTCGAGAGCTTGACTTGGAGCGCGAGGGTCTCAGTTGGATAGACCCTCCACACGTGCTCGCGCATCCGTTCGCTGACGGCAGCGCGATTGCATTGCACCGCAGCGTGGAGGCGACGGTCGCTTCGCTCGGCCCGGCCGGCCCGGGCTGGGCGGCAGCGATGAAGCAGATGCTGCCGCTCGCGGATCCGTTCGTCCAGAGCGTGCTCTCGCCGCTGCCGCCGCTACGGCCCGCGCTGCGGCTGGCAGGAGGGCTGCGCGGCGAGCTGGCGGAGTGGACCCGTAAACTGCTTGGCTCGGTCGAAGCGCTCGGCCTCGACCTGTTTGACGGCGACCAGCGTGCTACAGCGTGGCTCTCGGGCTCTGCGCAGCACTCCGGGCTGCCTCCCTCCACCACGCTCAGCGGTGCCTTCGGCTTTCTCCTTCAGCTGATGGGGCACAGCCACGGCTGGCCGCTGCCACGGGGAGGGATGGGCGAGCTCACGAAGGCGCTCCTGCGCCGCGCCGAGCGAGAGGGCGTGACGATCCGCTGCTCGGCGACAGTCCGCCGGCTGCTTGTGAGCGGCGGTCGGGTGGCTGGTGTGCAGCTGGAGGATGGCGAGCAGATCGCGGCCGAGGCAGTCATCTCGACGGTCAGTGCAGGCGTTCTCGCGCGACTGGTGCCGGACACCGCGCTGCCGCACGGTCTGGAGCGCCGGCTGCGACGCTGGAGGTACGGAACAGGTGCGTTCAAGCTCGACTACGCGCTTTCAGCGCCCGTGCCCTGGGCTGCCGCGGAGGCCCGCGAGGCGGCCGTCGTGCACGTCGGCGGCGAGCTGCACGAGCTGACCGCGGCCGCCCAGGCCGGCGCTCGCGGCGAGCTGCCGCCACGGCCGGCGCTCGTCGTCGGACAGCAATCGCTGTATGACTCCTCGCGTGCGCCCGCAGGCGGGCACACCCTCTATGTCTACGCACACGTGCCTCCCAAGCACAGCGAGGGCGACGAGTACGTCGCCGAGTTGATCGAGCAGCAGCTCGAGCGCTTCGCGCCCGGCTTCGGGGGGGTGGTGCGGGCACGGGCGATGCGCACCTTGGCGCAGACCGAGCGGGAGAACCCCAGTCTCGTCGGCGGGGATCTCGGCGGCGGCTCCTACGAGCTCGATCAGCAGCTCGTCTTTCGCCCTACTCCGCAGCTCTCGCGTTACCGAACGCCGCTGAGGGGGCTCTTCCTCGCGGGCGCATCCACACATCCGGGCGGCGCGGTGCACGGCATCAGCGGCCGCGGGGCAGCGCGCGCGCTGCTGCGTGAGAGCCGGCTGTTGCCGTGGCGCCGGACCCCTGCGCGTCTCGCCGCGGGCGCTAGCTCGCCGCCGGGCCGCTACGGCCCGTGACGTGGCCCTCGACGCCGCTGTCACGCGGCGGCAGATAGCCGCTGGGGATCGGCTCGGTCCCCTCAGACAGGGCCCTCAGTCGCCTGAGGGACACGTTGTTACGTAGCCGCACCAGGGGATCGGTGAGGGGGTTGAAGAGAAGCCGGCTTCGCGCATCGGCGGCGATCTCGTCCATGCTCACGCACGTGCCTTTGCCCTTCGGCTGCAACCGCAGCGTCACGTCAGCCCGCGAGAGCGGACGAGCCTTGACGAGCAGTCTCAGCAGCCGGGGCGCCTCGCACTCCATCACCTCGGAGTGATCGGAGAGCGCGATCGGCCAGATCCCGACTGTGTGGTCGAAGGCGGTCCCCACTGCGGGCCAGTCCGGGTCTGCGCGCCGGATCTCCCTCGAGCCGACTACCCAACGGGCGAACGATCGCGGTTCTGAGAGCACCGCGAACACCCGCTCTGGCGGCGCGTCTATGTGGATCTCGTTGTGTGCCATGTCTCTGTTATGCCCGCTAGCATTCACCGCAAACCGTGGGCTCGGTCATACTTGGAGCTGCGCAGCGTCCGCGGTTCTTGCGACGCCGATCAGAGAGGATGGCGACGACGATGAAATGGCGCAGAAGGATCTCACGCTTGCTGGCAGTCGGCCTATTCAGGTGGACTTGGCGGCATCGACGCTGGGCATGGCAGCACCGGCGAGTGGCATGGCGGCATCGACGCCGACGTTGAGCACGTCGATCAACAGCTTTCAATCCCAACTGATTTGCGAAGATGTGCGATGCAGGTCGTTCACTGCGCATTTATAGGATCTCGTTGCCTGTGAGCACGTACAGGAATGGGACAAACGGAACGATTGCGGCGACCGCCCAGGCGATGCGTCCAAGGAGGCTGAGGTCGCTGCGTCCGATCAGCCTGAGCCAGATCAGGATCACGGCGATCGGATGCAGGATACATAGGATGAGTTCTAGGAGTTTCTTCATGCGCGTATTCCTTATTCCTCTGGCTCGTTCGCGTCCTCACGTCCTGCCAGCAACTCGGTATGAAGTCGGTTGATGCGCAGGATCATTGAGTAAGTCTCCTAGTGACTCACGACACTAGAGTCTGATTTGGTGCATGCGGGGCCAAGCATTTCCAAACATTGCATGAAACTTGCCTTCATGGCTCCTACCCCTTGGCCAGTTCGCGATCAGAGGCATCGATGACACCTGATCGGTTCTTGTGGGAGCGCTCGTAGGAGCGCACGCGTGCAGTGCGGACCTCGTCGCCCTCATGCAGCACCGTGCGGATCTCGCCCACGCTGAGCTCGTCATATCCCGGCCACGGCTCATCGCTGCGCAGGCTGGTAATCCGGCTCAGGATGGTCGTGCGGTTTTCATTCTTGCGCTCATAGGAGTCGATCTTCGCGAGGTCTACCTGGGATAGGTCGGCGAGCTTCTCGATGATCTCGGCAGCGGTCAGCTTGTTGTAGCTCGCTATCGCCAGATCCTTCTCCGAAGCCATCGCTCCCTTGATCTGGCCCTCCGCCTGTGCGACTCCGGGCACCTTGCGCGCCTGGCGAGCGCTGCGCTTCGCACCCGCGGCAGCCTCACGCGAGGTCTTTTTTACCTTCTCGGATGCTGCGCGGGCGGCGTCGGCGGCGCCGGTCTTGGTGATGTCGTAAGAAGGGTTTCCGTGGATCTCGGACTGCACGACTGCCTCGGTGAGCTTGGGGATCTCTGCCAGAACACGCTCGAGCATCCTCTGCTCATCAGCCAGAATGGAGCTCGCGAGAGCCTGCGTATCTTTGTCGCCTACAGAGCTCGCGAGACGCTCGATCGCGGTGTAGGTCGCGATCTCGAGTGCCTCGGTCGCGCACGCGTCCTTCGCGTTCTTGAGGACCTTCTCCTCGCCCCCCGAGCCACGCACGAGATCGAGCGGTGCCTTACTCAGGGCGAGTGCCTGCCCAAGAAGTCCCTGGATGAGTCCTATCCCGAGATCTACCGGGTTGCGACCTCCCTCGAGTTCGCCTAGTCGCCGCTGCACTCGAGACGCGTGGTCACGCGTCTCTTCGAGGTGGGATTTGAGTGCCTTACGGTAGCTGCCCCTGGGGGTCATCGCGATCTGCGATTGCAGCACGCTTACCAGCGCCTGCTCTGTCGCGTGCGCCTCGTTTAGGTACTGTGCGATCTTCTGTTCAGCCTTATCCATGATCTCCATCTTTCTTTTGAAGGTTGCGCCCGCCTAAGCCCCGCGGATCTGCCGCGGCGGCCCTCGCGCGCAGTCTCGGAATCGGGCTCGCTGCGATAGGCCATCGCGACCCCTGATTCATCCCGTAGCCCACGACGTCTGTGAGACGCACAGCAATATCTGCCTACCCTGAACCCGGTAGAGGCAAACGTGAGCGTGCGAGATGACGCGATGTCGCCCCTGCGACGCGAACTGCCCGCCGCGCGAAACGCAGCGTCCGCCACCGATGCAAAGATGCCTGCCATGTCGGCAGATCCACTCGAGCCAGTGGTGGGGAGGAAGCGCGGAGCAAGCCGTCGTAAAGACAACGGGGCTGAGACCCCGCCTGCGCGTCCGCTTCCAGGCGTCATCCCGGAGTACGTCACGCGCGCCAACGCTGTCCTTGACACGCTCCAGAGCTTCTTCATCGAAATGCCGCGCGGCAGCTCATTCTGCGAGCGCGACGACTTCGAGCAGGGATACGAGGCCTTCCGGCAGGAGACCGGCGAAGGTGCAGACCTCAGCGGGGAGGCCGTTCTGAGAGCCATCGCCAGAGACCCGCGGGCTTGGACGGTGCTGCGCAACATCGTCGGCCTCTCGCCCGGGGAGGCTGCGTGGGTGGCAATCAAGGAGGCCGAAGCACGAGGAGCCTTCCCGGAGGTGAAGCAGGCGGACGCGCGTGAGGTGGACGCAGCCGCTCGGCGAGGTGAGCGGCTCGTGTTCGACGAGGGCGAGGCGCGTTTCGCACCTGAGCGCATGCGTGACCATCTGGTCCGCGCCATCGTGCCCTTCCTCGCCGATGTCGTTCGCCGCCCGTGCCCGCCCGTACCCGCGGATAAAGTCCATCGCTTTGACAAGATCGACACGAAGGACGGGCAGGCATCGATACAGCGGCTGCTCGAACGTGGGATGGTCCCCTACTCGGAGCTGCTGTACGAGCGGATGCTGGGCCGTCCGTACGCGACCCACCGCGACAGCGTCAGCGACATCGTCGGCAAACTCATCGAGAACGGCATCGCAGAACTGCTCGAGGAGCATCGCATCGACGGCCGCGCCACTCGCTACCGGGAGGCGGTGCCCGGCTTCGAGCAGGCGCCTGACTTCCTGATCCCGAGCGACCCCAAACTCACCAAGGTCATCATCGAGGCCAAGCTGACCGAAGACGACGGAACTGCCCGCGACAAGGCTGCGCGCCTCCAATCCCTGCGCAGCTATGAGAATAAACGCCGCAAGGATAAACGGCGGCAGATACTCACGGTCATCGATGGTCGAGGCTTCTCACATCGCCCACCAGACCTCCAGCGGATCCTGGAGGCGTCCGACGGGCAGGTCTATACGCTCGAGCAGCTCCCCGAGCTCGTCGCCGAGCGTGGCCCGCTGAGGAAGTTCATCGGGACGCGACCAACTCCATCTGAGCCGCCCGCATCTCAGGAGGGACGACCTCGGAGAGATCGCCGGCGGGCTCCTGCGCGTCCAAGGCGATAAGCGTCGAGCGCGCCAGCTCCATCCGCGCCTCGATGGGCTCGGCCGGGTTCCACGATGGCGCGAGCGAGCGCATCACCTCCTCAGCCAAGAGCCCGTAGCGGATGCAGCGCTGGTCACCGACGGAGACGCGGAGCCCGGCGTCGAGGAGGTGCTGCACGTGCTCGTGCAGGCGCTCGGCGACAGGCACGTTGCGATCACCGGCTTCGCTCACGGGAGGCTTGCGCAGGATGAAGACAGAGTCGACGCGACTGCTGTTGGAGGCGTTGATGTGGATCGAGCCCCGCATCTCCGAGGGGCAGGCGAGCGTGGTGATGGGGACGAGGCCGGCGTCGAGAACCGCGACCACGAGCGCCGCATACGACAGGGGGTCGTTGTGGTGGTAGGTGAAGACGAACGGAGCGCCCGGCTTGAGAGCTCGGGCTGCGGCCACATAGACGCTCGATAGGCGCTGGGCGAAAGTGTCGATGCCGTGCCCGTTCGTGGTGTTGCCGGTCACCTCGTCCTTGGAGCGGGACGTGGCGGAGGCGAAGAACGGAGTCTCCGGCACCAGACGCCGCAGCCATGCGTAGAGGTAGTCCATCAGCTCCGAGTACTGAACGTTTGAGAAGTACGGCGGGTCCGTCAGACAGAGGTCCGCGCAGCCCTCCGGAAGCGGCTCGACCGCAAGGCTCCCGCAGATCAAGAGCGCCGCGCGCTTGCGCCCGACGTCGGCCACACGGTCGATGAACTCGGCAGCGATGCGCTCCCCGGGGACGGCGACGCGCGTCTTGCGACCATTGCTCCACACGGTCTCGTAAGGTTTCTCGCAGTAATCCTTGGCACTCGCGTACTTGGCGAGGAAATGGCGCCACCCGCCCGATCCGATGCCTCGCAGCCCAACGAGCGCCGACTCGCACTGCACCCGGCCCACAGGGAAGCCGTGGATGCTGAACACGTCGAGAACCTTCAGGGCAGCCGTGTCGTAGCGACAGACCATGTTCTGGTAGCGGATGAAGTCGGAATACACGGTCGCCAAGGCAGGGCGGACCGCCTCGGCGGCGCCGGCCACTTCCGCGGCGAGGAGTGCCAGGCCGAGTAGCTGGCGCTCGTTGTGGAGGTCGCACCATCGGCGGTAGCCCCAGCGCAAGAGGCGACCGCTCTCATCGCCGGCGGGGATAAGGTCATCGGGCCAGTACTGCGATCTGCCTAAATCCTTGAAGCGCTCGCAAGCGTCGATGAAGCGCGCGTGATCCTTGGCGTCGGCGCCCTTGAAGAAGCGCCCGCGCCGTTCCTTGCGGCCCTTGCATTTGTCGCAGTGGTACTCCAGCGCGAAGAGGGTGTGCCGAGGCAGCTGCTCGGCATCGCGGCCAATGCGGATGTCGCGCCCGCACTCGCACGTCCAGGAGTTCGGCGTCGCAGTCTCCTCGTAGCGGGCGCCGCAGCCGGGGCAGTCCTCGTGCTCCTCATCGGGCAGGTATTGATCGACCTCCAGGCAGGCGCCGCAGACGAGGACGTCGTGCGTGTGCCGCTTCATCCCGCGTCCGGCAGCCAGCGGGCCCGCGAAGAGGTGCCGCTCGCGACCACACTCGCAGACATGGGTCTTGACCCAGAGGAAGAACTTGACCGTCGCCTTGCCCCCACACTCCTCGCAGAGGGTCTCGTAGAACTCGCCGACCTTCGCCTCCATGGCAGTGGCGATCCGCTCGCCCTCGGACACGAACAGGGCTACGTCGAGCGGCTCCAGCTCTCGCTCGACCAGCCATCGGGACATCGGGTTCGTGTCGTAGCCGATCACCGAAAGGCCCAAGCGGTTGGCCTCGAACATCGCGGTGCCCCCACCCTGGAAGGGGTCGAGGCAGACGCCGTCGAAGTCGTGGCTCTCGAAGAAGTGCTCGGCCAATGGGCGCTTGTCCAGCTCGGCGAGGGCGAGCCCACGGAAGAGGGTGCCCGGGCGCCTGGCGAACCACTTATGGACGGCGATGATGGGCCGGTAGCTCTGCTGGACCTGCTTCTCAGCCGCTGCCAGGCCGGCAATCAGGGTCTCGTCGTAGTTGGCCTCCATCTTCGCCTCGGACAATACGGCCGCGCACGGCGCCGCCCTGCGTAGCGTGCAGACGCGCCCGCAGGAGCGGCTCTAGGATGTGCGCCTGATGGCGGAGGGGCTCTCGGCAAGCGAGGTGGGCAAGGAGATCGGCGAGCACAAGCACGTCGCGGCCGAGGATCCGCCGAAGGACGGCCGGGACCGGCTGCTGTCGATCACCGAGGCGATCCTGCTGTCGCTGGTGGCGGTGCTCGCGGCCTATTCGGGCTACGCCGCGGCCAAGTGGGGCACCTACTCATCGGTGTCGCTGGCTAAAGCGTCGGCGGGGCGCACCAAGGCCAACCGCGCCGACCTCGAAGCGCTGCAGATCCGCACGCTCGACTCGGTGTCGTTCAACGCCTGGTTCAGCGCGTTCACGGCCGGCAACGTCAATGCCGAACGCCTCGCGGAGAAGCGCCTGCGTCCGGGCTACCGGCCCGCCTTCTACGCGTGGCTGGCGACCGATCCCGCGCACAACCCGAAGGCGCCACCCGGTCCCTCCTACATGCCGCAGTACGTGATTCCCCAGGAACGCGCCGCCAACGCCGACGACGCCGAGGCGGACGCCAGCTTCGCGAAGGGCACCGAAGCGGGGGCGACCGGCGACAAGTATGTGCGCGACACGGTGTTTCTCGCCACGGTGCTGTTCATCGTCGGGATCAGCGGCCACTTCCCACTGCGCCAGGCGCGCTACGCGCTGATCGGGGTGGGCGTGCTGATCCTCGTGTTCGCGGTCATCCAGCTGCTCGGCCTGCCTACCCCGCCGTAAGATCAAGCGCATGGCTACGGCGCTCGCAGCGGCGCTCGGACGGATCCACCCGACGCGCATCCTGATCGGCGCGCTGATCGTCGTCGTGATCGGCGCCGCCGCGACGCTTGCCGGGTGGGACATCACCGGCTGGCTCAAACACATCTGGGACACGATCACGAGCGTCCCGATCGGCTACGTGATCGCGGCGCTCGCGCTGATCTCGTTGCAGACGACCGCGACCGCGTACGCCTGGTACTGGATCCTCCGCTATGGCTATCCCGACTCCGAAGTCCGCTGGATCCAGGTGCTGGCCTGCTACGCGGCGGCCGTCGCGCTGAACTCCGTCCTGCCGGCCAACCTCGGCACGCTGGTGATGCTGCTGATGTTCACCACGATCATCGCCGCCGCCACGTTCGCCGGCGTGCTCGCCGGGATGGCGGTCGAGAAGATCTTCTTCACCCTGATCGGAGCCTTCTGCTACGTGTATCTCTTCCTGACCGTCGGCGGGTCGTTCTCGCTGCAGCTGGGGTTCGTGAGCGAACACCCGTGGGCCACGGCGATCCTGCTGGTCGGTCTCGCCGTGCTCCTGTTCCTCGTGGGCCGGGTGCTGCGCCGGCGTGTGGAGCAGTGGTGGCAGCAGGCGAAGGTCGGCGGGCAAATCCTCGGCCACCGCCGCGCCTTCCTCGGGCGCGTCGTGCTGCCGGAGGCGATCAGCTGGGTGGCGATGCTGGGGGTGATCGCGGTCTTCCTGTCCGCCTACCACATCCCCGTCAGCTTCCACATCCTGATGCGCGTGGTGGCCGGCAACTCGATCGCCAACGTCAGCTCGGTGACTCCGGGTGGGGCGGGGGTGGTGCAGGGCTTCAACGTGCTCTCGCTGAAGGGCATCACCAGCGCATCCAACGCCACCGCCTACTCCGTGTCGCAGCAGCTCCTGACAACCGCCTGGGGCATTATCTTTGCGATCGTGCTGCTCGTGCGAGCCTTCGGCTGGTCTGACGGCAAGACGCTGCTCGCGCAGTCCTACAGCGAGGCACGTGAGAAGAAGGCTGAGCACTCGGCAGCGCGCAAGGCCAAGAGCAAGGCTGGGACGGCCGGGGGGGCGCCCGCCTGATCAGGAGCGCTCAGTAGTACAGCTTGCCGTCGGCATGCACCGTCAGCGCATACGTCTTGCGGTCGATCTGGCCCGAAAGGGTGCCGGTGCCGTGCGCGTGCGCGTAGCGACCCGAGCCGCCGGTCACCTTGAGCGAGCCGCCGAAGCTCGAGTACACGCCGGTCGAGTGCAGTGCGCCTCCGCCGCTGCCGCTGATCGAGCCGCCGCCGTTGGCATAGATAGTGAACTTCGCGGAGACGGTCGCCCCGATGTCGAAGCTCACCTTCAGCTTCCCCGGAATCGTCCCCGACACCTTCCCTTCCTCGAGCAGTTCGGCGCCGGAGTTGCTCACCGAGTGCAGGTGCCCTTCGTCCTTCACGTTCAGCACGTGCGCCGCGGTTGCGACTGGAGGAGCGGGCACGGTAGCGAGCATCGCCCGTCGAGCTGCGCCCGGGCGCGGCGGGGAGCTGGTCGCCGCGGAGCCGCTCGCACTCGCGAGGCCGATGACGCCCACAGCGAGCAACGCGGCGCCGAGCACCCGCGTGGCGCCTGCTCGATCCGGCAGGCCACCACGGCCGAGTGGATGGCTGTCAGGCTCAGAGCCCCACATTCTTCAACGCCCCTCCATCGCCTTCGCCCGGTGGCGAACAGCGGTCCCTTGCATATGAACCTTCCCGAAGGCTCCCGACTGAACGAACGAGCTTACCAGCGGCTGGGACCCTGGGCGCAGCGTCCGAGGTCCGCGCTGTAGCGATGATGGGTTGCACGGTCCGATCCGACGGCCTTCGCGATATCTCAGCCCCGATCGGGGATTGTCAACCGACCGCGATGAGGTCCGCTTGGCGCGCATCAACCCCCGCATCGCTTCCCAAGCCGGCTATGTCGTCCGCGAAGCCCACAACGAGATTGGTCTTGAGCGCGACCGCGAGCCTGCGCAGCGTCTGAACGGTTGTGGCGTGCTGGCCGCTCTCGATGCGAGAGATCGCGGAGTGGCTGGTCCCCATGCGCTGGGCCAACTCGGCCTGGCTGAGCCCGAGTTGGCCCCGGCGGCGAATGACGATCCGGGCCAGCGCCTCATAGGGAGCCAGCCTTTCAAGCTCGGCGCGGTACTCCGGGTTGCGGGCACGGCGGCGCATCGACTCCCTATGGGGAGTCCCGACCGGAGAGATTGCCTGTGCCTGTCGCTCCATTGATCCACCTACGGCTAAAGACGCGTCGAGCGTAGCTTACCAAAATCGATAAGAGAGAGGGGATCGCCTCATGGCGCATCGCCGCCCGCCGCGCGAGGAGGCCGCCGGGGCTGGGAATCCATGCGCGCCCTGAAGTCCTCCCACCGTGCCCGCGCGATCTCGATATCCGCCTGCCGGATCTTGCCACTGTTCTTGCGCAACATATGCAGCAGGATGAACAGGTTCTTGGATCGCCTGTAAAGCACGCGGTAGAGCACCGGACCGTAGTGACAGCGCAGCTCCCGCAGCTCCCCGTCGACTTGGGAGGTTGCCGGAAACGCCAGGGGCGGCTCGCTCGGATGCAGACCGCTGAGGCGATCGATCGCGAGATCCACTACCACCTGATGCTTGGGTCGAAGCTCGTCGATGAACTCCTCGACCGGCTGGCGCCCCTGGCTGTCCCGGTAGTAGATGGCTTGGGTGCGCGGCATCAGCCCAGGGAACTTCGCCTATAGAGCGAACACAGGATCTGCTCCATCCCCATATCGCCTGCTTTCATATCAGCCTCTTTCAAGAACGCTTCACGCTGCCGCGACATCGCAAGCAAAGCCTAAAGCCGCCGAGCACAGTCGCGTTCTGTTTCCAGGGTGGCCCGTAGCTGTCTGGTCGAGGCACTCGGAGCCTCGACTTGGAACGCCTCGGCCACCAGCCGCGCGTCCTCCTCGCGGGGCGCGTAGTGCAGGTAGCGCATCGTCGTCTGGATGTTGGCGTGGCCCATCCACTCCTGCACCCGCCGAAATGTCGCCAGCGGCGGCGCTGCGTCAGGCAGACGCCGAGACGCTCTTGTGCTCCACGAGCTGCCGGCAATGCGAGGATCGGCTGACCCGCCGGCATACGCCTGGGCGGCCAATGTGCGCCGTTCATTGGCGGAACGGACCTCGGCGAACGCCTGACACGGCGCGAGCAAAGGTCGGGTCGCCGACAGGCATCCCGTCCTCGCCGTGGACGAACAGCGCTACGTGCTCGGCAGCTTCGGGCTCGGCGTCAACGATCTGGCTCAAGGCCTTGCGCGCGGACTCTTCGTCCTCGAAGGACTCGACCAGGTTGCCGGTGCTGTCGAAGATCGCGTAGTGCATAGCTCACGCCTCCACATGGAGGATATCGGCGGGGGAGGCTCCCACCCATGGCCCCCCACCGGCTATGGCCAAGCTCAGCGAAGCCGACGCGGGGACTCGAACCCCGGACCCTTCATTCCGTTGACACCGCAGCTTTCGAGCGTGGCACCGGCGAAGCGGACCCAAACGCCGAAACGCCAGCCTCAAGGCTCGCGGAGGTCGACCTCCTCGGCGATGATCTGGAAGTCCTTGATGTTGTAGGTCATCAACGGCACGCCGTGGACGTTGGCGGTGGCCGCGATTGCCAGGTCCATCGCTCGGCGCCGTGGCGCTCCTCCGCGTTGGGCGACGAGCGCGTGCAGCCGCCCACACTCGCGTGCTACGGCAGCGTCGAACGGCAGCGCGTCGAAGTGCTCCTCGATGGCGCCGAGCCGGCGCACTCGCAGCGCACGAGTCTCATCGTCGCGTGCAACAAGCACTCCGAAGTGCAGCTCCGTCAGCGAGACGACACTGATCGCCGCGTCCTCCTCAGGCCCCTTCTCGGCCGCGATCAGCACCGAGGTATCGAGCAGAACCGCCACCGTCAGCTGGTGGCCCAAGGGTCTGCGAGCTGCCCGCCCAGCGCTTGGAGATCGTGCTCGAGCGTGGGATCCGGCGGCGTCGCCCAGAGGTCGGCCAGCTGGATGCTGGACACCCATTGACGTGTGCGCACGGGGCCGAGCTCGGCGACGGGACGCCCCGAGACGGTGATCGTGAACCGTTCGCCGGCCTCTGCGCGCCGCAGCACCTCACCGACGTGGTTGCGTAGCTCCTTTTGCGGGATCGTTGCCATCGCCCTACACGGTAGCAGTAGTGCTACCGATCGGTGATGACGATCCCTTTCGTTCGGAATCAGAACGACAGCTCCTTCGGCGATACGATGCGGTAGCCCAATGCCGACGTAGCTCAGATGGCCAGAGCACCGCTTTCGTAAAGCGGGGGTCGCCGGTTCGACTCCGGCCGTCGGCTCTCGATTCTCTGCCAGCGGGATACCCGGACGACGGTGTATTCCTTGTCCGCAGCCGTCCTCATCTGACCGCACACGTAAGGGGTGCCCCCCCTGGGGTCGGCGGCACCGGTTGACGGCGCAGCAACGCCTCGCGCACGCCTGGGCTGCCGGCCGATCCTCGAAGGGGATCGCGGATCGGTGGGGGGCCACCGATCAGTATAGGATCATGTCAATGACAGGTGCCCCGCGTCCGCCTCCTCGGCCGTGGCCACGCCCCGGCTCTCCGGGCAATTGGGGCCGATACGGCGCTTGCCCGTGCGGCCATGACGCGCGTTCAACGGCGTAGATCTTTCCCAGCGGCGCGACTTATCGCCAGCTAGGATGTTGATGGCTAATGGGATGGGAGGGGTATAGCTATGACATAGCGGGAGGATGGTTGTTCTGGGTCTGGATCCACCGACTCCCGGTCGGGGCGGGCGGTCATCGACGCCTGCAGCCGGCCGTTACCGGCCGATCCACGCCATGGACCCGAGGAACCTCGGGTACGCGCGCGTCGCGGACGGCAGTTTGTCCGGGCGCCTCATCGTTAAACAACGAAAGGCGAAACATGATTTCAAAGATTGTCCGACACATACATGCCAGTACGGCGATCGCATTCGCGGCGCTAGTTCTGTCTATGGCAGGCGGAGCTTTTGCATTCGGGGGCCAGAATGGCCCCGCCCCCAAAACGGCCCCCGGGGCAACCTTGGGTAGGTCCACGACCACCACCGTCGTCGCGACTGCGAGCAAGAAGAAGAGCAAGGTCAAAGCTGGCCCCCGGGGACCTGCCGGCCCCCGGGGCGCGACCGGTCCCGCCGGAGCGACGGGCCCTGCAGGCCCTGCGGGGGCCGCAGGGGCAAAAGGAGAAACCGGACCCGCGGGCGCTGCTGGATCTGCCGGCAAAGAAGGGCCGGAAGGCAAAGAAGGCAAAGAAGGCAAAGAAGGAACTACCGGGTTCACCGACACACTGCCATCCGGCAAGACAGAGACCGGCGCGTGGAGCTTCACGGCCAACCAAAATAACAATCCATCTGAAGGCCATGCATTTGTTCCCATCTCCTTTTCTATTCCCCTGGCCGCGGGTAAACCTGGGAGCCCCGTGATCGACGGGAACCACGTCCACTTTTTCATCCTTGGCGAAGCCGCTAAAACGGGCGAAGGTTGCGGCGAAGGCACGGCGGAAAAACCGGAAGCTGAACCCGGAAATCTCTGCGTATACACCGGGGAAGCCAGCAACCCAGAAATATTGCCAGAAAACGTGAAGATCAAGGATCCCGGACTTCACGGCGAAGAAGGCGCCGGCGTGACCGGCGCAAACTTGAGGTTCGATGTGGAAGGACCTGGCCCTGAGTTTACGGTCGGTGAAGGCACTTGGGCCGTCACCGCAAAGTAATATAGCCGACTGAGATAGGGCGGGCGGATACCATTGACGCCCGACCGGCTGAACCTGGGGCTCGCCGCATGCGGCGAGCCCCAGGTCAACAGCGCCCCGACCTACCGTAACGGGCTCAAAGCGTTTTTCCGTTCCTCGAGGCGCCTCTCATAGACCGCATCGCTCCTCCCGCGAGAGGAGCCGACGCTTGCGGACTCAGTACTGGTACGCGCGCCCAGGGAGACCCGGGGCGTCAGAAACAGATCCAGCAAACTCGAATTTCGAGCGGCCTGCCCTCCCAAGCCTCTAAATCCTTATCGTTAGCCGCTTTCCAGTCTTCAGGAGGTTTCAATGAGCCGTAGGCGCCGGCAGATCCCTATCTGTCCCCGGCGGGTCATGCTAGACCATATGGAGACCCGTCAGAGGGAAGCCGGCCCAGCAGGTCCAGCACACCCTTCTCGGCCGGGACGATTGGGTGCCCCTACCGCGCGACGGTGGCGGGGGGCCTTGAAGACGACAAGGAGAAAAAATTCGATCGCGATCTCAGCAAGCTTTCTCTGGCAGGCCCGCCCGGAACGTCCTCGGGCGGGTCCCCAAGGTTTCGAACGGGCCGGCGCCGCAGCAGCGCCGCGGGGCGGCTCCGGAGAGACTGAACCAATCCTCTGCGTGCCGGAGATGGGAGCAGAGACAAACCGGCCCCAAGACGCCTCTACGCGAAATAGAAGGGCGCCCCAGGGCCATTTGCGACAAAAAGGAGCATATCAAATGCAGTCAAGTCGAGTACGACTCATGCTAATCGCGCTGCTCGGCGTGTTCGCGTTCAGCGCAGTTGCCGCGGCGGCCGCACAGGCCGAAGAAGCGCCGTTTTGGTCTATCGGAGGAACCAGGCTCGAAGAAGGCAAAACACACTACATTACTGCAAAAGGATATAACGTTACAGGCCAGCCGACAGGATACAGAATTATCGTAGCTACTGGCCAGACTATCAGATGTCCTTTTATCAGACTGAAGGAAGGCGTGCTCTTAGGCTCGAAAGCAGGCAACCCTGGCACGAACGATGAGGTAATTGAATTCTTTGGCGAAACAGGAAATACGTGTACTGTAGAAAACAATGGCACGGGCTGTAAAGTCAAAGAACCGATCATGACGAATCCCGTTAAATCAGAGTTGGTGGAGTCAGAAAAAAGCACGACCGCTGCACTCTTAGTCGAGTTCTTTACGGCATCAGGCCCATTTGGAAAGCTAGAATTCGAAGGAACGGGATGCGTAGTGAAAGAAACCACGGTGTCAGGCAAGCTTGCCGGCGAAGTACGTGAAGACCCCAATAATGGGACACTCGGTGGGGTTGTGAAATTACCAAATGAAAAAAAAGAAGCCAAGTCATGGCTGCTCAACTTCCCGACCACCGCGATTAAACATGTTTGGTTAATCAAAGGTGGTCTGGGAGAAGAAACAAAAATCGAACTAATCAGCCTCGGAGAAACATCGACGATATCGGGCACGGCATTAATATTACTGGCGAACGCTAAAAAAGAAACCGAAGAAACGCTTTGGAGTCCATTACCCTGAATTGAGGTTGTTCTGACGTAGAGTGCGCGGGACCTGGGTGTCTGTCCGGGTCCCGCGTGTAAGGCTTTGTCGCTAAGCGGATAAGAGCCCCAAGGTGCCTCTACGCGAAAAAGAAGTGCACCCCAGGGCCAAGTACGACAAAAGGAGCATATCAAATGCAGTCAAATCGAGTACGACTCATGCTGGTCGCGCTGCTCGGGGTGTTCGCGTTCGGCGCAGTCGCCGCGGCGGCCGCACAGGCCGAAGAAGCGCCGTTCTGGTCTATCGGAGGCACAAGGCTAGAAGAAGGCAAAACACACTACATTACTGCAAAAGTATATAACGTTACAGGCCAGTCGGCAGGGTTCACGCTGAAAGCTGAATCCGGTCAGACTGTCACATGCCCATTTATTAGACTCAAGGAAGGTGTGCTCTTAGGCTCGAAAGCAGGTAACCCTGGTACGGCCGATGGGGTGCTGGAAATCTTTGGTGAATCAGGGAACACATGTGTTGTAGGAAACAATGGTACGGGCTGTAAAGTCCATGAACCGGTTGTGACGAATCCGGCTAAGTCGGAGTTGGTTGAGTCAGAAAAAAGCACAACCGCTGCGCTCTTAGTCGAGTTCTTTACGACATCTGGTCCGTTCATGACCGTACAATTCGAAGGAACAGGGTGCATAGCGAAAGAAGCCTCGGCGTCTGGGAAGGTTGCTGCCGAAGTACGTGAAGACCCGAATAACGGGACACTCGGTGGGGTAGTGAAATTACCAAATGAAAAAAAAGAAGCCAAGTCATGGCTGCTCAACTTCCCGACCCCCCGCGATTAGACATGTTTGGTTAATCAAAGGTGGCCTGGGAGAAGAAACCAAAATCGAACTGGTCAGCTCCGGGGAAACGTCGACGCTGTCCGGTACCACGTTTAATATTACTTGCGAATGCTAAAAAAGAAACCGAAGAAACGCTTTGGAGTCCGTTACCGTAGATTAGACCCGGCCTTGAAGGTTAAGTGCGTGAGTGCGCGGAGTCTGGACGCCTGTCCGGACCCCGCGTACTTTTCTCGGTAGCGGGTCATAGTAGACGACGACAAAGGAGCATATCAAATGCAGTCAAATCGGGTACAACTCATGCTGGTCGCGCTGCTCGGCGTGTTCGCGTTCAGCGCAGTCGCCGCGGCGGCAGCACAGGCCGAAGAAGCGCCGTTCTGGTCCATCGGAGGAACCAGGCTCGAAGAAGGCAAAACACACTACGTTACTGCAAAAGTATATAACGTTACAGGCCAACCGGCAGGGTTCTTACTGAAAGCTACTACCGGTCAGACTGTCTTATGCCCATTTATAAGACTGAAGGAAGGCGTGCTCTTAGGCTCGAAAGCAGGCAACCCCGGTACGAAAGATGAGGTAATTGAATTCTTCGGTGAAACAGGGAATCCATGTACTGTAGAAAACAATGGCACGGGCTGTAAAGTCAAAGGACCGATCGTGACGAATCCCGTTAAATCAGAGTTGGTGGAGTCAGAAAAAAGCACAACCGCTGCGCTCTTAGTCGAGTTCTTTACGGCATCAGGCCCATTTGTAAAACTAGAGTTCGAAGGAACTGGATGCACGACAAAAGAAACCACGGTGTCTGGTAAGGTAGCTGGCGAAGTGCGTGAAGACCCGAATAATGGGACACTCGGTGGGGTAGTGAAATTACCAAATGCAAAAATAGAAGCCAAGTCATGGCTGGTCAACTTCCCGGCTACCGCGATTAAGCATATCTGGTTAATCAAAGCTGGCCTAGGTGAAGAAACAAAACTCGAACTGGTCAGCTTCGGGGAAGAAGCAACGCTGTCTGGCACCGCATTAATATTACTGGCGAACGCTAAAAAAGAAAGCGAAGAAACGCTTTGGAGTCCGTTACCCTGAATTGAAGTTGCCCTGACATAGAGTGCGCGGGACCTGGGCGCGTCTGTCCGGGTCCCGCGCGTCAGATGTTACCGCTAAACGGATAAAGCCCAGGCGTCCCTACCCGAAAAAGAAGGGCGCCCCAAGGCCAAGTACGACAAAAAGGAGCATATCAAATGCAGTCAAATCGAGTACGACTCATGCTAATCGCGCTGCTCGGCGTGTTCGCGTTCAGCGCAGTCGCCGCAGCGGCCGCGCAAGCCGAAGAAGCGCCGTTCTGGTCCATCACAGGAACCAGGCTCGAAGAAGGCAAAACACACTACATTACTGCAAAAGTATATAATGTCGGAACCGCCAAAGGGTTCACACTGAAAGCTGCTTCAGGTCAGACTATCACGTGCCCATTCATGAGACTCAAGGAAGGCATACTCTTAGGCTCGAAAGCAGGAAACCCCGGTACAAATCATGAGGTAATCGAATTCTTCGGCGAAACAGGGAATCTATGTAATATAGCAAACAATGGCCCCGGCTGTAAGCTCGAGGAACCGATTGTAACAAATCCCGTTAAATCAGAGTTGGTAGAGTCAGAAAAAAGTACAACCGCAGCCCTCTTAGTCGAGTTTTTCACCAAAGAAGGTGAACCTTTTGCAAGACTAATATTCGAACCAGCGGCGGATTGCTCACTTAAAGAAACCACGGTATCTGGTAAGGTTGCTAGCGAAGTACGCGAAGACCCAAATAATGGGACACTCGGTGGGATAGTGAAATTACCAAATGAAAAAAAAGAAGCCAAATCGTGGCTGCTCAACTTCCCGACCACTTCGATTAAGCATGTTTGGTTAATCAAGGGCGGTCTGGGTGAAGAAACAAAAATCGAACTGGTCACCTTTGGGGAGGAATCAACGCTAACTGGTACCGCGTTAATATTATTGGCAAATGCCAAAAAAGAAACCGAAGAAACGCTTTGGAGTCCGTTACCATAAGTCAGAGCTGATCTCAAAATAAAGTGCCGGGGGCCTGGGCGCCTGTCCGGACCCCAGCGTGCTTTCCTCGGCAGCGGGTCATAGTAGACGACGACAAAAAGGAGCATATCAAATGCAGTCAAGTCGAGTACGACTCATGCTAGTGGTGCATCCTTTTAGTTTGGGTGTGGTTGGAGGGGTCTCGTAGTCTTTGCCGAACCGGTTGCTGGTGTGTCCAGCGATGATGGGGGTTCGGTATGCCTGCTTTGGCGAAGCGCATCGAGATCGACGATGGGGATCGAGCGGAGCTCGATCGGATCGTTCGCTCTAGCACCGCGGAGGTGCGGATGCTCGAGCGCGCCCAGATCGTGCTCGGGGCTGCGGAGGGCCGCTCGGCGGCTGAGATCGGCCGGTTGGTGGGGTGCTCGGTGAACACGGCGCAGAAGTGGCGTGCACGCTATGAGCGGGACGGGATCGCCGGGCTCGGGGATTTGCCGAGATCCGGCAAACCGCTGATCTATTCACAGCAGGACAGGGCGCGGCTGATTGCGAAGGCGTGCACCCGCCCGCCTGAGACGCCCGAGGGAGCGCAGCAGGAACGCTGGACCTATGAGCAACTCGGCGAGGCGGTCGGGATGTCGGGCTCCCAGGCGCATGTGATCCTCTCGCGCGCGGAGGTCAAGCCGCACCTGACTGACTACTGGATCATGAGCGACTTCTCCCAACCGGAGTTCGAGGAGCGCCTGGGCGAGATCTGTGGTCTTTACGTAGATCCGCCAGAGAACGTGCTCGTCGTCTCCTTGGACGAGAAGACGGGAATCCAGGCCAAGGCTCCCACCAAGCCGGACATCCAGCCAGCCTATGGGCGCCCGATCCGGCGCGAGCACGAATACACCCGCAACGGCACGCAGTGCCTATTCGCGTGCCTGAAAGTTCACGAGGGTGACGTGCTCGCGATGGCGTCAAAGACACGCAACCGCTTTGACCTGATCCGCTTCCTGGACCAGCTCGACTCCGAGATCCCGGTTGTGAAGGGCCAGAAGATCGTCGCGGTCAGTGACAACCTCTCCACTCGCGGCACGCAAGAGGTCACCGACTGGCTGGAGCAGCATCCGCGCTGGAGCTTTCAGTTCACCCCAACGCACGCCTCGTGGCTGAACCAGATCGAGATCTTCTTCTCGATCCTCTACCGCCGGCTCCTGAAGCACGGAATGTTCTTCAGCGAGGAAGACCTCGCCGAGCAGATGCTCGCATTCATCGAGACCTACAACCAAACCGCCAAACCATTCAAGTGGACCTACACCGGCAAGGTCCTCGAGGCATAACCCAAGAACTTCACGGACGAACCACTAGTCGCACTGCTCGGCGTGTTCGCGTTCAGCGCAGTCGCCGCGGCGGCAGCACAGGCCGAAGAAGCGCCGTTCTGGTCCATCACAGGAACAAGGCTAGAAGAAGGCAAAACACACTACATTACTGCGAAAGTCTATAACGTTACAGGTCAGGCGGCAGGGTTCACGCTTAGGGCGTCTACTGGTCAGACTGTCGTATGCCCATTTATAAGACTCAAGGAAGGCGTGCTCTTAGGCTCGAAAGCGGGCAACCCCGGTACGAACGACGAGGTAATCGAATTCTTTGGTGAAACAAGTAATCCTTGTACAGTAGCAAACAACGGTACCGGCTGTAAAATCAAAGAACCGATCGTGACGAATCCCATTAAATCGGAGTTGGTGGAGTCAGACAAAAGCACAACCGCTGCGCTCTTAGTCGAGTTCTTCACGGCATCAGGCCCATTTGGGGAGCTGGTATTCGAAGGGGCGGGATGCGTACTGAAAGAAACCGCGGTGTCGGGTAAGTTTGCTGGCGAAGTGCGGGAAGACCCGAATAATGGGACGCTCGGGGCAGTAGTCAAATTACCAAATGAAAAAAAAGAAGCAAAGTCATGGCTGCTCAACTTCCCGAAAGAAGCGATTCATCATGTTTGGTTAATCAAAGGTGGCCTGGGTGAAGAAACCAAAATCGAACTAGTCTCCGGAGGGGAAACATCCACGCTGTCTGGCACCGCATTAATATTATTGGCGAATGCTAAAAAAGAAACCGAAGAAACGCTTTGGAGTCCGTTACCGTAAGTTAGCTTGATCTGAAAATGGAGTACGCGGGGCCTGGGCGCACCCGTCCGGGTCCCGCGTGTCTTCGAACTAACGCCGACGCTATCCGCGTAGAACTCCGGTTAAGCGTCGAGATCTCTCTGATCCTCGTCGGCGTCCTGGTCAACTCCCCACTGCTCGCCAGGCCATTGCTGTGCCCTCGGACGCCCCCAGGGAGGGTCCACTTCTCCTGGCCCTGTAGCCAGCCGACCGGGTCTTTCGTTTTATCGGTGTGGGGTCCGCCACGGGTGGCGGACCCCACGCACCTTAGTCTTCTTGGTGCTTACGTCCTACATCACCGCTGCATTGCGGTTTGTTGTTGCTGTTATTCGTGTTCGCGTACGACTTCGGAGTTGGCTAGTTCGATTGTGTTGTTGAGGACGGCGGTGTTCGTTCCTGATGCTGCGGGGAGCCCGAGTTTTGAGTTGATGATCGGGTCGAGTAGGAACGAGAAGAATTCGCCGCAGCCTGTGGCTTCTGGTGCTGAGAAGGTGCCGTCGACGAGCGTGTTGTATTTGACAGCGAGGATGCCGCCTTCGGCCTTTGATTCGGGCTCCCCGAATTTGCCTTTGACGGAGCCTGAGGTTCCGCTTGTGAGGTGCAGCGTGATTGGGTTCGAGTTGGAGCCGATGTAGCATTCGTTGCCGAGCAGCGGGTTTTCGAGCTTGACCTTGATCGGGAGCGTCAACGCGGTCCCGTTTTCGATCTCGGCGTTCAGCAGGTCCAATGTTACTGAGCTGGCCGGGGCTGCGAGTTCGGTCGTGGCTTCCACCCCGGTATATTTGTTTTCGAAGAAGAATTCGCACGTGCCGCGCTCGAGTTTTTCCCAGAACCCTTCGCCGGTGATCTTGTCGCATTCGACGAGGCCGAGGATCCCACCGGGGACTTTCTGCGGGGTTTTTGTCAGTGTTTCCCCGTTCAACGCGCCTACCATCCTTTTCACGCCACCGCCTATATTTTCGGTGCCGCCCTGCAGCGTCTGCGTTTTGACGATCGGCACTTCCTGTTTACCGATCGTGATATGCCCGCTTTCGCTACGCGACACGAGGCAACCGGTCACTTCTCCATTGCTCGTCGGGCACTGCGCGAACACGGCGTATTCGCCTTTCGGTGTCGCCATCGCCGAGGAAACGCCGAGCGCGGAGAGGATTGCGGCTAGCGCGACCGATACCAATAGTGTGCTACGAATGCGATTTCGCATTTACTTCCTTCCTTTCGAAATCACTGGTGCCCGTCCACCGACGGCCGACGGGCCGATTTGTGTTGCTGCTACTTGCGCTTCTTGCTGGTCTTCTTCGTCGGTTTGGTTTTCCGGGTAAGCTTTTTCTTGGGGCAGCCGCTCACACCGATCCTGGTGTTCTGGTGTTGTTCCGCGCCGTCCTGCGCGACGAAAATCGTGGGCATCACCAGTTTCGACTTGCAGAGGCTGGTTTTTTCTTCGGTCGTGAGGGCGGAGTACGGCCCCTCCGGCAGGTTCAATTCGAAGGTGCTGAACGGCTGGTCGGGGACCGTCTTGAACGTGCTGCTCGTGACGTTGTGCTTGTTGATGAACGTGGTACCGACCAGGTCCACCGTGACACCGTACCCCTGCAGGACGATGATCAGACTCGGGAAGGCTTCGCCGCCGTAGCTGACGAAGTACGCCGGGCCTTCCAGCGGGACCGGCAGCAACGGCGTGATGACTTTCGCGTGTCCCACGATCGACGCCGGCGGACACCCCGCGGGGTCGGATGCGAACTGTGCGGCGGTGCACGCTTTCTGCAGCGTCTTCAAGCGCGATGGGAGCTGTTTGGGCAGGTCGACTGCGACCCTCGCGATGTTCGCCTGGCTGCCGAACGCAACCGTCGGGTAGGACAGCTTGACGTTCAGGCTCGCCCCGTTCGTCCTGCTCGTCTTCGCTTGCGTCGAAACTTTGAATTTCGGTGCGAACCCGAGGATCGCGCAGTTGGTGACCTGGTAAGGCACCGATACCGGCGATGTGGCGCCGGTATCACTGCCGATACTCCCGGTGATCTGCGTTTTGTCGCAGCTTGTCGGGTTGAACGTGAACCCGGGCCGGTTGATGGTTACGTAGACGTGCTTGATCTGCAACGGGATACCGTCGATGATGTGCGGGATCGCGTACCCCTCGCTTTCGCTGTTGCTCGTGAACGTAAGCGCGGTCGTATGCGGATCCAGTTCAAGCTTGCCGCGAACCACGACCGGCCTTCCTTCCTGCAGCACAAACGGCCCAGCCGTCGCCGGGTTGACAATCGACAGGCCGAACGGGGCACCCTCGTATTTTTCGGTGATATAGACCTTCCCGCCGGTGACCGTGAACGGATCGTTGCCGAGGCCGACGCTGACGATCGTTTCCCCGACCAGGCTTTCCGGGCCACACGTACCGGCGTTCGCCTGCGCTTCAGCGCAGAGCTTCACGCCGCTCAAAATGCCGGACAGGCCCGCGGGGAGATGCAATTGCACCGTCTGGATGTCCTGTTGGCCGTCTTCGCGGGTGATCGTCGTCGCCAACGGGCTGGGCGCCCCAGCCTGGATATTGGTCGAGCCGCCCGTCAGCGACGGCGCGAACGGCAACGGGTTCGCGCACGACGCACCCCCGGGACCCGAGGTGATCTGGAAACTGGAGGACGGGTCCACCGCCGCCGTACTGGACCACGGCACGAACGACGACTGTGTTTCGTATGCCCCGCACAACGCCGGGGTAGCCAACGGCGCCCTATCGGTCCCAAAGAATTCGAGCTCCAGGTCGCTGAACGGAAGCTGCGGCGTGTTCTGAAACGTCGTCCTGATCTGCCCCGGCGCGAGACCGTTGCTCAAACCCGGTTCGCCGAGTTCCACGCGCCCCGGGAGCTTGACCAGCACACCCGTCGCCGGTTCTTCGGCGACCAGATACATCGCCACGAGCGAGGAGAATGGGTTTTCCAGAGCACCCTTGAAGTTCTGTGGTGCCGCCAAATACACCGAACCTGTCAATTCGTGTTCCAACAACGGCGTTGCGATCCTGACGTTCGCTATCTTCGACGCATCAGGACACCCTGGCGGGCTGGCGGTGAATTCGTCCACCCCCGTCCCAGAGTTCACGCCCAAGAACCCGATCTGCGCATTCGAGCACGCCTGCAGACCATTCGCCGCGCTCGGGCTGACCTGCATACCCGCCGGCAACGTGACCGTCGTGTCCCTGATATCAGCCTCCCCCAACCCAGCCGGGTTCGTCGTCGATTCCTGCGCCACCCGCACCCCGACATTCAACCCCGTCGGAGTGCTCCCCGCCGAACCATCCGGCGTAACGCTGAGCGACGGACTGAAGTTGAGCTTTTCGCAACCCGTCAGCGGCGGCAGCGCCCATCCCAGCGAAATAATGTTTTCACCGGTCGTGAAGTTACCCGGATTATTCCAGCCGTCGATGCTCAGCTTCGCTTCGCGCGCTTCCCCACAAGACGTCGGGTTCGTCAGAAACGGCTCCACCGGCAACGCCCCCGGAGCTTCCAATTCCGGGTCGGGACAAACCGACTTTTCTTCATCATGAGGCGATCCGTCTTCTGCTTGTTCACGGGTGCTTTCCGCTTCACCGAGACATTTCCCGCGAACCGCATCATGACTCGGATCCGCCGGCACCCCCCAAAGCGTCACCTTCACGCTCGCTACTACGAGACCCTCGGTGATGTTACGAGCATTTGCCGTGATCCCATAGTCTCCACCCGTGCGAACCGATGCTTCCACAAGCACCGGGTAAGACCCCTTGGCGAGAATGCCAAGCTCGTCCGGAACGCCCCCTGGCGGTTCCACATTATATACAGGATCAGTAAAATAAAAAATCTGGCCCACACGCCTATGCGTCCGCGGACTCACATAACCAGTAGCTTCGGCAAACCCCAATGTTGCCTCGCCGACCGCCGCATCATTCGGACACGACGAGGTGATAAAAGCCGGGTAGCCGCACCTCGGCACCGCAGTAGGATTCCCCACAAACCCGGGCGGCAACTGCACCTGGACATCCTTCAAGCCTTCCGACGCAAGGAACTTTTCTTCTTGTGCGTCAAACGCTGATTCATTCAGCGCAAAGCTCGTCACAAGCGCATAAGGATGCGAACCAGCCTGCACATCCGCAGACCCATCCCGATTCACAGCCGACACTTCGAAACTCTGCAACCCAAACCCTTCATGACCCGACAACCCAAAACATTCAGCCACCACAGGACTCACCGGCAAAAACACCACGAACAACACCAGACACACAGGCACCAACACAAGCCGCCTAACCATAAACCTACCTCCCCCCAACCCAAGCAACCACCAAACGACCCCCACCACTCCTCCCCGGCTTGGCGAGTGGCCAGGGGCGTTGCAGCCCCTGGCTCTCACAGAACCGGACGTGACTGTCTCCAGTCATACGGCTCCCACCATTCGGTCGCGGGTGCGTACCAGTTGCCAGTGGACGAAGAGGTCTGGGTCGCGTGTCGTCACGCCTTGCAAGAAGGCCCAGGCTTGCTTGTCGCTGCTGCTGGTTTGCAGTCGTTTGTACTTGCGTTTCGCCCAGCGCACCAAGTATTTGTCGATGCCCCATAGCGACCCGGTCAACTTGTACGGCGCGAAACGGCCGTAGTAGTTGATCCATCCCCGCACGACAGGATTGATCTCCCGTGCGAGGTCCGTGAGGTTCCTTCCGCTCCATAAGTGCAGCCTCCATCGCTTGATCGTTCGGCGGATCTTCTTTGCGGCATCGTCACTGATCGCCGGGAGGAAGCTGACGAACAGCTTCCCCCTTCCGTTACTGGCACGGCGCGGCTGGAACGTGAACCCGAGGAAATCAAACCGCTCCTGCCCATACGAGCCCTTGCGGTTGGAATCTTTGCAATACACACCGCGTGTCTTGCCAGAGTTCAGCTCTAGGCCGAGTAATGTCATCCGCTTCTTGATCGCGCCGAGTACAAACCGCGCTTGGCGCTCACTCTTACAGTGCGTGACAACATCGTCTGCGTAGCGCTCGAACGGGACGGCCGGGAACTCCCGTGCCATCCACGCATCGAATGCATGGTGTAAGAAGATATTTGCCAGCACAGGAGAGATCGCCGAACCCTGAGGGGTCCCGCGATCCCGCGCTAGAATGGTGCCGTCCTCTCGTTGGCTCGGCGCTTTCAGCCACCGCTCCACATAGAGAAGGATCCACCGCTCTTTGGTGTGGGCAGCTACCGCTTTCAACATGAGCTCGTGGTCGATCGAGTCGAAAAACGACTGGTAATCAAGGTCGATCAACCAGTCATACTTCCAACACCGTTCCCGACAGACCGCCAACGCATCATGAGCCGAGCGTCCCGGCCGATAACCATACGAGTCCGCGTGAAACACAGGCTCCACATTGGGCACGAGGTACCTCTTTACGACCGTTTGCGCAACCCTGTCAGCGACAGTGGGCACACCGAGAGTCCTGACCCCTAACGCATGTTTCTTCGGTATCTGCACCGCCCTCACCGCCGGCGGCATATACGACCCCGAGGACATCCTATTCCAGATTCGATACAGGTTCCCCGAAAGGTCCCTCTCGAAATCCTCGATCGATGCCCCGTCCACACCAGCAGCGCCCTGGTTAGACCTGACGTCTTCCCAGGCATCCAGAACAACCTTCTTGGAAATAACAAACGACTTCGTTTGCGACTTTGACTCAACCATTGGTTCCTCCCACGACAACAACATCGCGGTTACCCAACAATCCAGCCTGAATGGCCCGACCGCTTCGCTCCAGCCCCATTACAGGACCTTCATCACTACTATCAGTCGGCCCGACCCTGTGCCCCGCAACAGGAGCTCGCCCCTCGTGGCTTCTGCCACTTGGAGCCCTCCCTGGAACGACCGGCCGCAGGTCCGCAACCACTGGCCAACCATTCCACGAGACGACAGGTTCCCACGTTCTATACAAGAGCCTGACCCACGCTCGCGCCGCATACATGCCGGACACCACCTGGCCAGTCAGCAGGCTTCCGCCAGACTCATCCCGAGCTAAAAACCCAAGCTCGGTTTTGATGTCATCTAATGCGTTTCGACACGTCATCTGCGGTTTACTTTCGTTCGCCTTCATTGGGTCATACCTGACGCGCTCAAAGACACGCCTTTTCCCACAACGCTCACCACCACGACTCTTGACCGCAGCAGCTTGTGGGCGGTTTGTGGCCTCCCCCTGCAGGGCGACCACGGAGGGCCTTCCTCCATCTCCTGCACAACACCGCATCAGGAACGCACCGAACCCTTCTTAGCCCGGGACTTCCTCCCTTTGCGTTCGTGGCGCACACTCTTCACGCACTTTCCACGCTTCCTGGTAAAGCCCTTCCTACACGCCTTAGACTTCGGTTTGGGTTTGGGTTTCGCCTTCGGTTTCACCACCGGCGCGACCACCTGAATATTCCCCGCACCGGAGAACGTCGCACTCGCCGGCGCGCCAAACACCCCCGGCTGCGGCGAAACAGGCGGTTTGCACGAATCCGCATTCACACACACCGGCGGAGGCACAGATACCGGAAACCCACCACCAACCCTCACATCGTACACATCAGCGCGAGAATCCGTATCCGAAGGCACCAACTGATCGGCCGTCCAGATGAACACATCGTTCCCGCTCGCGCTCGCATCCATAAAACGCGATTCACCCGAGCCCGCCACATCAGAAATCGGGAACACACACCCACCACTACCTTCGCTGAAACTCGGCGACCCCGACGTACACGACCCCACACCCGGCAACTCCCACTCATACACATCCAGCAGGCCATTACTATCATGCGGCACCAGCGCATCCGGGCTCTGGAAAAACAACCGCCCACCACCACCAGACAAATTACGCGGAAGATAAAACGGTTCAGTTTTAGTAGCGTTCCTAGGCGCGTTTTCGTGGCCGCCAAGCTCCGCCGACCCAACCGGCCGCGCACCCAACGGGTCCCCAGGGGTCGCAGGATCACACGACACACACACAAGCTTCCCCGTCACCGCATCATACAAATACACCTCCCGACACCTACCGGTTTCCCCACACTCCCCCGTTTCCGCCGCTTCGTTATCGTATCCCGTCAAACTCAATTCCGACTGAAAAGCCAACAACGTCCCATCCCCAGACACTCGAACCGTATGCTTCCCCGGACCCAGATCGAAATCTTCTTCTTCGTAGCCTATCCAATCACCTTCATCGCCATTCCCACTTTCCCCGCTATCCACTTCTGCTTCTGGGGTGAACGGTTGCAGGTCGCTGCCGGTAAGCGTAGCGACGAACGCCGGTGGTTCCCACCCATCGGCACCGTAATGCTCCACATACAAGCTGCACGTCCGCCCACCCACAACTGGTGCTTCACGAGCTTCAATCCTGCAGTTCCCTTCCTTCGCGCCTTCAGCGAGCACCCCATTAGCCACAAAATACACATACGAACCATCTTCACTGACCGTAACCAGACCAACCACTGCTGCGCCATTCGGGTTTTCAACACCAGCCCCGACCGTCAAATCTGTCAATGTCCCCGATTCCACGTCAAACTCATACAAGTTCGCGGCCTCATCCGCCGAGCCCGTATTCGCGTCATTCGTCAGCTCCGCCCTACTCGTGAAAAACACCCGCGACCCGCTGACGTTTGCACCACGGTAAAATGCGTGCCGCGGACCACTAGGATCGGGAACGCTTCTCTGCGACGCCGACACCTCCACCGTACACGCACCCCCAGACACCGCACAGCCCTCAACCGGACTGGTCGGATTCTCACGCACATACACCTGGCCGAGTGCCACCTTAGGTTCTTCTCCGCCCGTGAAGAACACCCGTGAACCATCAGCGGAGACCGCACGCCACGGATTCCCATACACGTAGGGTTCGTTAGTCTCGGCGGCCGACCCAACGTTGGCTGGACCTTGAAACCTCGCTCCTTCGGGTGCAACGTCCACCAGGCTCAGCCTGCCATCTTCCCACTCATACACGTGCCCCCGTTCAGACGACGCTTCACAGCACAGGCTCGCACGCTGCTGAAAAACTACGCGGCTGAGATCCGTCGAGGCTCCCTCCGGCTGGGGATCCGTATTATTGGAGCCCTCTGCAAAGGGCTTATATTCCTTCACGGGTGGGGCATCTGTCACAATCTGATAAGCGCCGGCTTCCGTGCTCGCGACATAGAGGTTCACATACCCCACGGGTTCACCGCTCAGAAGGGGTGTGTACCGGCTTTCCAAAATCCCGCTCGAAAGTTCGGGCGTAAACAACGACTGGCCAAACGGAGGAGGATAGGCAACAGTCGACAGATAGTCGGTATAGGGTGGCGAGACATTCTGGGTCGACCAGCCGCCTGCGCCACGTCGAGAGATATACCGGCCTTCCAGCAACGCCGACTTCGGGTCAGCGAAAGACCCCGGAGCAAGATAGGCGACCGCTTCACCCGATACCGACGCGCGACTCTCTAGAAACGAAGCGCCGCTACCGCTCTTTTCAAGTGGCGAGACCATCTCATATGCACGACAATCCGCGAGCGCCAACCCAAACGGCTGCTCAGCCCGAAGCTGTTCATTAGAGCACGGCGCTTCCACCGCCCACGCCGACCCCGCCGCCAACCCACCCCAGTACGCCGCCAGCACGAGCGCCAACACCAGCCCATGCCACGTACGACCACAAGCAGACGAACAACCCAGCAGTTTCAACACCGTCCTCCTACCCCTCTCTATACCACATCTCCAGCAAAGCAAGATACGCGGGGCCCGAACAGGAGCCAGGCCCCGCGCACTCCAACTCAGATCATCTTTAACTTACGGTAACGGACTCCAAAGCGTTTCTTCGGTTTCTTTTTTAGCGTTCGCCAGTAATATTAATGCGGTACCAGACAGCGTTGATTCTGCCGTAAAGCTGACCAGTTCGATTTTAGTTTCTTCTCCCAGGCCGCCTTTGATTAACCAAACATGTTTAATAGCTTCTTTCGGGAAGTTGAGCAGCCATGACTTGGCTTCCTTTTTTTCATTTGGTAATTTGACTACTGCCCCAAGTGTTCCATTATTCGGGTCTTCGCGTACTTCGGCAGCCACCTTGCCAGACACCTGAGTTTCTTTAAGCACGCATCCCGATCCTTCGAAGATAAGAGTTACGAACGGGCCAGATGTCGTGAAGAACTCGGTTAAGAGCGCCGCTGTCGTGCTTTTTTCTGACTCCACCAACTCTGATTTTACGGGATTCGTCACGATCGGTTCTTTGACTTTGCAACCGGTGCCATTGTTTGCTACAGTACACGTGTTCCCTGGTTCACCGAAGAATTCGATTACCTCATCGTTCGTGCCAGGGTTGCCTGCTTTCGAGCCTAAGAGCACGCCTTCCTTGAGTCTTACAAATGGACATACGACGGTCTGACCGGTACTAGCTTTAAGCGTGAGGCCTGCCGCCTGGCCTGTAACGTTATATACCTTCGCAGTAATGTAGTGTGTTTTGCCTTCTTCCAGCCTTGTACCTCCGATAGACCAGAACGGCGCTTCTTCGGCCTGCGCTGCCGCCGCGGCGACTGCGCTGAACGCGAACACGCCGAGCAGTGCGACTAGCATGAGTCGTACTCGACTTGACTGCATTTGATATGCTCCTTTTTGTCGTACTTGGCCCTGGGGCGCCCTTCTTTTTCCCTTAGAGGCGTCCTGGGGCCGGTTTGTCTCTGCTCCCTGCTCTGGCACGCAGAGGATTGGTTCGGCCTCTGAAGACCAGCTTCGCCGAGCTGCAGCGACGTTGGCCCGTTCGAGGCTCCGGGGGCCCGCCCTACGATCCGGGCGGGCCTGCCAGAGAAAGCTTGTGACCCAGGAGCACAGTGGAGCGCGTCCCTCGGGAGAGGCAGGACGAGCGGCTGGCGACCTGCGGCCATGTGTCAATGCTAGTTTATTTGGTAGGACTATGTCAAGGCCTGATGCGCAGGTCGTATCCGATCTTCTTGCAGGGCTACGACAGATCAGACTTGAAAAGTCGCCTATTTGTAGGCAAATCATGCTCTGAGGCTTGCGGAATGCGGATCTCGTTCAATGTTTCCAGCAGCGCGATCAGCCGTAGGGCTCGCAGAAGGCGAGGCCGATGCCCGCGCGCCGGGAATCCCCAGGAGCGCCCGACTCTGCCCGAGTCGGATGGCGCCGGCCGTAAGGTCTCTTGCCTCGTCTCCGTGTGCGGGCTCTGGGGGCGCGCAGCGCCTTGCCGGTCCCCGCAAGCAAGCGGTGAGCTCCCGCTGTGGCGCGCCGCGGCCCTGCGCGGGGCCCGCCGGTTGGTAGGCGGGCCCCGCGTGTGTCAGGCTTCTTGGTTGTCTACCGTGTTGTGTGGCCGGCTGTTGTTATTCGTGTTCGCGTACGACTTCGGAGTTGGCTAGTTCGATTGTGTTGTTGAGGACGGCGGCGTTTGTTCCTGATGCTGCGGGGAGCCCGAGTTTTGAGTTGATGATCGGGTCGATTAGGAACGAGAAGAATTCGCCGCAGCCGGTGGCTGCAGGTGCTGAGAAGGTGCCGTCGACGAGTGTGTTGTTTTTGACGGCGAGGATCCCACCTTCGGCCTTTGATTCGGCTTCCCCGAATTTGCCTTTGAGGGTACCTGACGTTCCGGTGGTGAGGTGCAGCGTGATCGGGTTCGAGTTGGAGCCGATATAGCATTCGCCACCGAGCAGCGGGTTTTCCAACTTGACCTTGATCGGAAGCGTCAACGCAGTCCCGGTTTCGATCTCGGCGAGCAGCAGGTCCAGGGTCACTGAGCTGGCCGGGGCTGCGAGTTCGGTTGTGGCGTTCACCCCCGTTGTCCCGTTTTCGAAGATCAGTTCGCAGGCGCCACGCTCGATTTTTTCCCAGAACCCTTCGCCTTTGATTTCGTTGCACTTGACCAAGCCAAGCAATCCACCGGGGACTTTCTGCGGGGTTTTGGTCAGCGTTTCCCCGTTCAACGCGCCGACCATCCTTTTCACGCCACCGCCTATATTTTCGGTGCCGCCTTGCAGCGTCTGCGTTTTGACGATCGGCACTTCCTGTTTACCGATCGTGATATGCCCACTTTCCGAACGCGAAACAAGGCAACCGGTTACTTCTTCGTTGTGCGTCGGGCACTGCGCGAACACGGCGTATTCGCCTTTTGGTGTCGCCATCGCCGAGGAAACGCCGAGCACCGAGAGTGCTGCGGCTAGCGCGACCGACACCAATAGCGTACTACGAATGCGATTTCGCATTTACGTCCCTTCCTTTCGAAATCACTGGTGCCCGTCCACCGACGGCCGACGGGCCGGTTTGTGTTGCTGCTACTTGTGCTTCTTACTGGTCTTCTTCGTCGGTTTGGTTTTCCGGGTAAGCTTTTTCGGGCAGCCGCTCACACCGATTTTCGTGTTCTGGTGGATTTCCGTGCCGTCCTGCGCGACGAAAATCGTGGGCATCACCAGCTTCGATTTGCAGAGGCTGGTTTTTTCTTCTGTCGTGAGCGCGGAGTACGGCCCCTCCGGCAGATTCAATTCGAAGGTGCTGAACGGCTGGTCGGGGACCGCCTTGAACGTGCTGCTCGTGACGTTATGCTTATTGATGAACGTAGTGCCGACCAGGTCGACCGTGACACCGTACCCCTGCAGGACGATGATCAGGCTCGGGAAAGCTTCACCGCCGTAGCTGACGAAATACGCCGGGCCTTCCAACGGGACCGGCAGCAACGGCGTGATGACCTTCGCGTGCCCCACGATCGACGCCGGCGGACAACCCGCGGGGTTCGACGCGAACTGTGCGGCGGTGCACGCTTTCTGCAGCGTCTTCAAACGCGATGGAAGCTGTTTAGGCAGGTTCACCGCGACCCTCGCGATGTTCGCCTGACTACCAAACGCCGCCGTCGGGTAGGAGAGCTTGACGTTCAGGCTCGCCCCGTTCGTCCTACTCGTCTTCGCAGAGGTCGACACCTTGAATTTTGGTGCGAACCCGAGGATCCCGCAGTTAGTGACCTGGTAGGGCACCGACACCGTCGAGCTGGCGCCGGTATCGCTGCCGATGCTGCCGGTGATCTGCGTCTTGTTGCAGCTGGTTGGGTTGAACGTGAACCCGGGCCGGTTGATCGTCACGTAGACGTGCTTGATCTGCAACGGGATACCCTCAATGATGTGCGGGATCGCGTACCCCTCGCTTTCGCTGTTGCTCGTAAACGTCAGCGCAGTGGTATGCGGGTCCAGTTCAAGCTTGCCGCGAACCACAACCGGCCTTCCTTCCTGCAGCACAAACGGCCCAGCCGTCGCCGGGTTGACGATCGACAGGCCGAACGGGGCACCCTCGTATTTTTCGGTGATGTAAACCTTCCCGCCGGTGACCGTGAACGGGTCATTGCCGAGACCGACGCTGACAATCGTTTCCCCGACCAGGCTTTCCGAGCCGCACGTCCCCGCGTTCGCCTGCGCTTCAGCGCAGAGCTTCACACCGCTCAGGATGCCGGACAGACCCGCAGGGAGATGCAGCAGCACCGTCTGAATGTCCTGCTGGCCATCTTCGCGGGTGATCGTCGTCGCCAACGGGCTGGGCGCCCCAGCCTGGACGTTCGTCGAGCCGCCCGTCAGCGACGGCGCGAACGGCAACGGGTCCGCGCACGACGCCCCCGCAGGACCCGACGTGATCTGAAAGCTCGAGGACGGGTCCACCGCCGCCGTACCCGACCACGGCACGAACGACGACTGCGTTTCATACGCCCCGCACAACGCCGGGGTAGCCAACGGCGCCCTATCCGTCCCAAAAAATTCCAGCTCCAAGTCGCTGAACGGAAGCTCCGGCGTGTTCTGAAACGTCGTCCTGATCTGCCCCGGCGCGAGACCATTGCTAACACCAGGTTCGCCGAGTTCCACCTGCCCCGGGAGCTTGACCAACACACCCGTCGCGGGTTCTTCAGCGACCAGATACATCGCCACAAGCGACGAAAACGGATTTTCCGGAACACCCGTGAAGTTCTGTGGTGCCGCCAAATACACCGCTCCTGTCAACTCGTGTTCCAAAAGCGGCGTGGCGATCCTGACGTTCGCGATCTTCGACGCGTCAGGACACCCTGGCGGGCTGTCGGTGAATTCGTCCACCCCCGTCCGCGCATTCACACCCAGAAAGCCGATCTGCGCGTTCGAGCACGCCTGCAGGCCGTTCGCCGCGCTCGGGCTGACCTGCATCCCCGCCGGCAGCGTGACCGTCGTGTCCCTGATATCGGCCTCCCCCAACCCAGCAGGGTTCGTCGTCGATTCCTGCGCCACACGCACCCCGACGTTCAACCCCGTCGGTGTGCTTCCCGCCGAACCGTCCGGCGTGACGCTGAGCGACGGACTGAAGTCAAGCTTTTCGCAACCCGTCAGCGGCGGCAACGACGACCCCAACGAAATGATGTTTTCACCGGTCGTGAAGTTACCCGGACTATTCCAGCCATCAACGCTCAGCTCCGCTTCGCGCGCTTCCCCGCACGACGTCGGATTCGTCAAGAACGGCTCCACCGGCAACCCTCCCGGCGCTTCCAATTCCGGATCGGGACAAACCGACTCTTCTTCATCATGAGGCGATCCGCCTTCTGCTTGTTCACGGGTGCTTTCCGCTTCACCGAGACATTTCCCGCGAAGCGGATCATGACTCGGGTCCGCCGGCACCCCCCAAACCGTCACCTTTACGCTCGCTATTACGAGAGCCTCGGTGATGTTACGAGCATTCACCGTGATCCCATAGTCTCCACCCGTGCGAACCGACGCGTCCACAAACACCGGATAAGACCCCTTGGCGAGTATGCCAAGCTCGTCCGGAACGCCCCCCGGCGGTTCCACGTTATATACAGGATCAGTAATATAATAAACCTGGTCCACGCGCCTGTGCGCATGCGAACTCACATAACCATAGGGTTCGGCAAGCCCCAACGTTGCCTCGCCGACCGCCGCATCATCCGGACACGACGAGGTGATAAAGGCCGGGTAGCCGCACCTCGGCACCGCAGTGGGGTTCCCCACAAACCCAGGCGGCAACTGCACCTGAACATCCTTCAAACCTTCCGACGCAAGGAACTTTTCTTCTTCCGCGTCGAACGCCGATTCATTCAGCGCAAAGCTCGTCACAAGCGCATAAGGATGCGAACCAGCCTGCACATCCGCCGACCCATCCCGATTCACAACCGCCACTTCGAAGCTCTGCAACCCAAACCCTTCATGGCCCGGCAACCCAAAACATTCAGCCATCACAGGACTCACCGGCAAAAACACCACGAACAACACCAGACACACAGGCACCAACACGAGCCGCCTAACCATAACCTACCTCCCAACCCTAACAACCACCGAACGACCCCTGCCACTCTTCTCCGGCTTGGCGAGTGGCCAGGGGCGTTGCAGCCCCTGGCTCTCACAGAACCGGACGTGACTGTCTCCAGTCATACGGCTCCCACCATTCGGTCGCGGGTGCGTACCAGTTGCCAGTGGACGAAGAGGTCTGGGTCGCGTGTCGTCACGCCTTGCAAGAAGGCCCAGGCTTGCTTGTCGCTGCTGCTGGTTTGCAGTCGTTTGTACTTGCGTTTCGCCCAGCGCACCAAGTATTTGTCGATGCCCCATAGCGACCCGGTCAACTTGTACGGCGCGAAACGGCCGTAGTAGTTGATCCATCCCCGCACGACAGGATTGATCTCCCGTGCGAGGTCCGTGAGGTTCCTTCCGCTCCATAAGTGCAGCCTCCATCGCTTGATCGTTCGGCGGATCTTCTTTGCGGCATCGTCACTGATCGCCGGGAGGAAGCTGACGAACAGCTTCCCCCTTCCGTTACTGGCACGGCGCGGCTGGAACGTGAACCCGAGGAAATCAAACCGCTCCTGCCCATACGAGCCCTTGCGGTTGGAATCTTTGCAATACACAACGCGTGTCTTGCCAGAGTTCAGCTCTAGGCCGAGTAATGTCATCCGCTTCTTGATCGCGCCGAGTACAAACCGCGCTTGGCGCTCACTCTTACAGTGCGTGACAACATCGTCTGCGTAGCGCTCGAACGGGACGGCCGGGAACTCCCGTGCCATCCACGCATCGAATGCATGGTGTAAGAAGATATTTGCCAGCACAGGAGAGATCGCCGAACCCTGAGGGGTCCCGCGATCCCGCGCTAGAATGGTGCCGTTCTCTCGTTGGCTCGGCGCTTTCAGCCACCGCTCCACATAGAGAAGGATCCACCGCTCTTTGGTGTGGGCAGCTACCGCTTTCAACATGAGCTCATGGTCGATCGAGTCGAAAAACGACTGGTAATCAAGGTCGATCAACCAGTCATACACCACCTGGCCAGTCAGCAGGCTTCCGCCAGACTCATCCCGAGCTAACAACCCAAGCTCGGTTTTGATGTCATCTAATGCGTTTCGACACGTCATCTGCGGTTTACTTTCGTTCGCCTTCACTGGGTCATACCTGACGCGCTCAAAGACACGCCTTTTCCCACAACGCTCACCACCACGACTCTTGACCGCAGCAGCTTGTGGGCGGTTTGTGACCTCCCCCTGCAGGGCGACCACGGAGGGCCTTCCTCTATCTCCTGCACAACACCGCATCAGGAACGCACCGAACCCTTCCTAGCCCGGGACTTCCTCCCTTTGCGTTCGTGGCGCACACTCTTCACGCACTTACCACGCTTCCTGGTAAAGCCCTTCCTACACACCCTAGACTTCGACTTGGGTTTGGGCTTCGCTTTTGATTTCACCGTCGGCGCGACCACCTGAATATTACCCACACCGGAGAATGTCGCGCTCGCCGGCGCCCCGAATACCCCCGGCTGCGGCAAAGCGGGCGGTTTGCATGAATCCGCATTCACACACACCGGTGAAGACACAGATACCGGAAAGCCACCACCAACCCTCACGTCATACACATCAGCACGAGAGTCCGTATCCGACGACACCAGCTGATCAGCCGTCCAGATGAACACATCATTCCCGCTTTCGCTTGCATCCATAAAACGCGATTCAGCCGAGCCCGCCACATCGGAAATCGGGGACACACAACCGCCACTACTTTCACTAAAACTTGGCGACGACAGCGTACACGACCCCACACCCGGCAACTCCCACTCATACACGTCCAGAAGGCCATTGCCATCTTGCGGTACCAACGCGTCAGCACTCTGAAAGAACAACCGCCCACCACCTTCAGACAAATTACGCGGAAGATAAAACGGTCCAGTTTTAGTAAGGTTCCTAGGCGCGTTTTCGTGGCCGCCAAGCGCCGCCGACCCAACCGGCCGCACACCCAACGGATCCCCAGGAGTCCCAGGATCACACGACACACACACGAGCTTCCCCGTCACGGCATCATACAAATACACCTCCTGGCACCTACCAGTTGCCCCACACTCCCCTACTTCCGCCGCTTCATTATCATAACCCGTCAAACTCAATTCCGACTGAAAAGCCAACAACGTTCCATCCCCCGACACCCGAACCGTATGCTGCCCCGGACCAAGATCGAAATCTTCATCTTCGTAGCCTATCCAATCAGCTTCATCGCCATTTCCACTCGGTGCTTCTGCGATGAACGGTCCGAGGTCGCTGCCGGCAAGCGTAGCGACGAACGCCGGTGGTTCCCACCCATCAGCACCATCATGCTCCACATACAAGCTGCAAGCCCGCCCACCCACAACTGGCTTTTCACCACGTTCAAGCACGCAATTCCCTTCCTTCGCGCCCTCAGCGAGCACTCCGTTAGCCACGAAATACACATATGAGCCGTCTTCGCTGACCGTAACCAAACCAACTACTGCCGCGCCATTCGGGTTTTCAGCAACAGCCCCGACCGTCAAATCTGTCAGTACCCGTGATTCCACATCAAACTCATACAAGTTCGCCGTCTCATCCGCCGAACCCGTGTTCGCGTCACCGGTCAACTCCGCCCTGCTCGTGAAAAACACCCGCGACCCACTAACACTCGCACCACGATAAAACGCCGGCCGCGGACCATGAGGATCAGGAACGCTCCTCTGCGACGCCGACACCTCCACTGTGCACGCACCCCCAGACACCGCACAACCCTCAACCGGACTCGTCGGATTCTCACGCACATACACCTGGCCGACGAGCGCCGTCGGTTCTCCTTCTCCGGCCGTGAAGAACACCCGCGAGCCATCAGCAGAGACCGCACGCCACGGATTCCCATACACAGCAGGTTCGTTACTCTCGGCGGTCGACCCAACATCATCTTCAGCTTGAAATTTCGCTCCTTCGGGTGCCACATCCACCAGGCTCAGCCTGCCATCTTCCCACTCATACACGTGCCCGCGCCCAGGCGAAGCTTCACAGCACAGGCTCGCCTGCTGCTGAAAAACTACGCGGCTGAGATCCGTCGAGGCTCCCTCCGGCTGGGGACCCGTATCAAAACCGCCCTCCCCAAAGGGTTTATATTCTTTTACGGGCGTGACGTCTGTTACAGCCTGGTAAGAGCCAACTTTCGTGTCCGCGAGATAGAGGTTCCGATACCCCACGGGTTCACCACTCAGAAGGGGAGTGTACTGGCTTTCCAAAATCCCGCTCGAGAGATCGGGCGTAAACAGCGACTGGCCAAACGGAGGAGGATAGGTAGCGGTCTGCCGGTAGTCGGTATAGGGTGGCGAGACATTCTGGGCCGACCAGCCGTCCGCGCCACGTCGAGAGATATACCGGCTTTCCAGCAACGCCGACTTCGGGGCAGCGTAAGACCCCGGAGCAACATAGGCGACCGCTTCACCCGATACCGACGCACGACTATCTAGAAACGAGACACTGTTATCGTTCTTTTCAAGTGGCGAGACCATCTCATATGCACGACAATCCGCAAGTGCCAACCCAAACGGCTGCTCGGCCCGAAGCTGTTCATTCGAACATGGCGCTTCTACCGCCCACGCCGACCCCGCTGCCAACCCACCCCAAGACACCGTCAGCGCGAACACCAACACCGGCCCGAGCCATATACGACCACAAGCAGACGAACAACCCAGCAGTTTCAACACCGTCCTCCAGCCCCTCTCTATACCACACATCTCCAGCAAACAAGACACGCGGGGCCCGGACAGGCTCCAGGCCCCGCGCACTCTATTTCAGATCAGTTCCAATTTACGGTAACGGACTCCAAAGCGTTTCTTCGGTTTCTTTTTTAGCGTTCGCCAATAATAGTAACGCGGTACCAGACAGCGTCGATTCTTCCCCGAAGCTGACCAGTTGGATTTTTGTTTCTTCTCCCAGGCCGCCTTTGATTAACCAAACGTGTTAATCGGGGTGGTCGGGAAGTTGAGCAGCCATGACTTGGCTTCTATTTTTGTATTCGGTAATTTCACTACCCCACCAAGTGTCCCGTTATTCGGGTCTTCACGCACTTCGCCAGCGACCTTGCCAGACACCGTGGTTTCTTTAAGTGTGCATGCCGCCTGTTCGAATACTAGTTTCGCGAACGGCGGAGCTATTTCCCCAACCTTTTCTGTGAAAAACTCGACTAAGAGCGCAGCGGTTGTACTTTTTTCTGACTCTACCAACTCTGATTTAACGGGATTCGTCACAACGGGTTCTTTGATTTTAGTACAGCCCGCGCCATTATTTTCTACAGTACATAGATTCCCTGTTTCGCCGAAGAATTCGATTACCTCATCGTTCGTACCGGCGTTGCCTGCTTTCGAGCCTAAGAGCACGCCTTCCTTGAGTCTTATGAATGGGCATATGACGGTCTGACCGGTAGTAGCTTTCAGTGTGAACCCTTTGGCGGGTGCGACATTATATACTTTCGCAGTAATGTAGTGTGTTTTGCCTTCTTCGAGCCTTGTACCTCCGATAGACCAAAATGGCGCTTCTTCGGCCTGCGCTGCCGCCGCGGCGACTGCGCTGAACGCGAACACGCCGAGCAGTGCGACTAGCATGAGTCGTACTCGACTTGACTGCATTTGATATGCTCCTTTTTGTCGTACTTGGCCCTGGGGCGCCCTTCTTTTTCCCTTAGAGGCGTCCTGGGGCCGGTTTGTCTCTGCTCCCTGCTCTGGCACGCAGAGGATAGGTTCGGCCTCGGAAGACCAGCTTCGCCGAGCTGCAGCGACGTTGGCCCATTCGAGGTTCCGGGGGTCCGCCCTAGGATCCGAGCGGGCCTGCCAGAGAAAGCTTGTGACCCAGGAGCACAGTGGAGCGCGTCCCTCGGGAGAGGCAGGACGAGCGACTGGCGAGCCGTGGCCATGTGTCAATGCTAGTTTATTTGGTAGGACTATGTCAAGGCCTGATGCGCAGGTCGGATCCGATCCTGTCGCGGGATTACGACAGATCAGACTTGAAAAGTCGCCTATTTGCAGGCAAATCATGCTCTGAGGCTTGCGGAATGCCGATCGCGTTCAATGTTTCCAGTAGCGACCCGCCGTGCGTCTCGCAGAAGGCGGGGCCGATGCCACGGGACTCGATCAGCTCCTCGGCGCTCCGCGGGCGCCTGCGCAGGATCTCCTCCGGCACCATGCGCGGCCACCCCGTGACCCGCCGACTGCCGGTCATGCTGGGCGTATAAAGTGTGGGGTCCGCCACGGGTGGCGGACCCCACGTACGTCAGTCTGCTTGGTGCTTACGTCCTACATGCCTACATCATTGCGACTTGTCGGCTGCTGTTATTCGTGTTCGCGTACGACTTCGGAGTTGGCTAGTTCGATTGTGTTGTTGAGGACGGCGGTGTTCGTTCCTGATGCTGCGGGGAGCCCGAGTTTTGAGTTGATGATCGGGTCGATTAGGAACGAGAAGAATTCGCCGCAGCCGGTGGCTTCTGGTGCTGAGAAGGTGCCGTCGACGAGCGTGTTGAATTTGACAGCGAGGATGCCGCCTTCGGCCTTTGATTCGGGCTCCCCAAATTTGCCTTTGGCCGAGCCCGATGTTCCGGTTGTGAGATGCAGCGTGATTGGGTTCGAGTTGGAGCCGATATAGCATTCGTTACCGAGCAGCGGGTTTTCCAACTTGACCTTGATCGGGAGCGTCAGCGCGGTCCCGGTTTCGATCTCGGCGAGCAGCAGGTCCAATGTTACCGAGCTGGCCGGGGCTGCGAGTTCGGTCGTGGCTTCCACCCCGGTATATTTGTTTTCGAAGAAGAATTCGCACGTGCCGCGCTCGAGTTTTTCCCAGAAACCTTCGCCGGTGATCTTGTTGCATTCGACGAGGCCGATGATCCCACCGGGGACTTTCTGCGGCGTTTTGGTCAGCGTTTCCCCGTTCAACGCGCCGACCATCCTTTTCACGCCACCGCCTATATTTTCGGTGCCGCCCTGCAGCGTCTGCGTTTTGACGATTGGCACTTCCTGTTTACCGATTGTGAGATGCCCACTTTCGCTACGCGAAACGAGGCAACCGGTCACTTCTTCATTGTGCGTCGGGCACTGCGCGAACACGGGGTATTCGCCTTTGGTGTCGCCATCGCCGAGGAGACACCGAGCGCCGAGAGTACCACGGCTAGCGCGACCGATACCAACAGTGTACTACGAATGCGACTTCGCATTTACGTCCTTCCTTTCGAAATCACTGGTGCCCGTCCACCGACGGGCCGGGTTGTGTTGCTGCTACTTATGCTTCTTACTGGTCTTCTTCATCGGTTTAGTTTTCCGGGTAAGCTTTTTCTTGGGGCAGCCGCTCACACCGATCTTCGTGTTCTGGTGGATTTCCGTGCCGTCCTGCGCGACAAAAATCGTGGGCATCACCAGTTTTGATTTGCAGAGACTGGTCTTTTCTTCGGTTGTGAGCGCGGAGTACGGCCCCTCGGGCAGGTTCAGTTCGAAGGTGCTGAATGGCTGGTCGGGGACCGTCTTGAATGTGCTGCTCGTAACGTTGTGCTTGTTGATGAACGTGGTACCGACCAGGTCGACCGTGACACCGTAGCCCTGCAGGACGATGATCAGGCTCGGGAAAGCTTCTCCGCCGTAGCTGACGAAATACGCAGGGCCTTCCAACGGGACGGGCAGCAACGGCGTGATGACCTTCGCGTGCCCCACGATCGACGCCGACGGACAACCCGCGGGGTCGGATGCGAACTGTGCGGCGGTGCACGCTTTCTGCAGCGTCTTCAAACGCGATGGAAGCTGTTTAGGCAGGTCGACCGCGACCTTCGCGATGTTCGCCTGGCTACCGAACGCCGCCGTGGGATAGGACAGCTTCACGTTCAGGCTCGCCCCGTTCGCCCTGCTCGTCTTCGCTTGCGTCGAAACTTTGAATTTTGGTGCGAACCCCAGGATCCCGCAGTTGGTGACCTGGTAGGGCACCGACACCGGCGAGCTGACGCCGGTATCACTGCCGATACTCCCGGTGATCTCTGTTTTGTTGCAGCCGGTCGGGTTGAACGTAAACCCGGGTCGGTTGATCGTGACGTAGACATGCTTGATCTGCAACGGGATACCGTCGATGATGTGCGGGATCGCGTACCCCTCGCTTTCGCTGTTGCTCGTGAACGTAAGCGCAGTGGTATCCGGGTCCAGTTCAAGCTTGCCGCGAACCACAACCGGCCTTCCTTCCTGCAGCACAAACGGCCCAGCCGTCGCCGGGTTCACGATCGACAGGCCAAACGGGGCACCCTCGTATTTTTCGGTGATATACACCCTGCCGCCCGTGACCGTGAACGGGTCGTTGCCCAGGCCGACGCTGACGATCGTTTCCCCGACCAGGCTTTCCGGGCCACACGTCCCCGCGTTCGCCTGCGCTTCAGCACAGAGCTTCACACCGCTCAGGATGCCGGACAGACCCGCGGGGAGATGCAGCAGCACCGACTGGATGTCCTGCTGGCCATCTTCGCGGGAGATCGTCGTCGCCAACGGGCTGGACGCCCCAGCCTGGATATTCGTCGAGCCGCCCGTCAGCGACGGCGCGAACGGCAACGGGTCCGCGCACGGCGCCCCCCCGGGACCCGAAGTAATCTGAAAGCTCGAGGACGGATCCACCGCCGCCGTACCCGACCACGGCACGAACGACGACTGCGTTTCATACGCCCCGCACAACGCCGGAGTCGCCAACGGCGCCCTATCCGTCCCAAAGAATTCAAGCTCCAAGTCGCTGAACGGAAGCTCCGGCGTGTTCTGAAACGTCGTCCTGATCTGCCCCGGCACGAGACCATTGCTCACACCCGGTTCCCCGAGTTCCACCTGTCCCGGGAGCTTGACCAACACACCCGTCGCGGGTTCTTCAGCGACCAGATACATCGCCACCAGCGACGAAAACGGATTTTCCGGAACACCCGTAAAGTTCTGTGGCGCCGCCAAATACACCGCACCTGTCAATTCGTGTTCCAACAACGGCGTTGCGATCCTGACATTCGCGATCTTCGACGCATCAGGACACCCCGGCGGCCTATCGGTGAATTCATCCACCCCCGTCCGCGCATTCACACCCAGAAAGCCGATCTGCGCATTCGAGCACGCCTGCAGACCATTCGCCGCACTCGGACTGACCTGCATCCCCGCCGGCAACGTTACCGTCGTATCCCTGATATCAGCCTCCCCCAACCCAGCCGGGTTCGTCGTCGATTCCTGCGCCACCCGCACCCCGACATTCAACCCCGTCGGAGTACTCCCCGCCGAACCATCCGGCGTAACACTGAGCGACGGACTAAAGTCAAGCTTTTCACAACCCGTCAGCGGCGGCAGCGACGACCCCAACGAAATAATGTTTTCACCGGTCGTGAAGTTACCCGGATTATTCCAGCCATCAATGCTCAGCTTCGCTTCGCGTGCTTCCCCGCACGACGTCGGATTCGTCAAAAACGGCTCCACCGGCAAAGCCCCCGGAGCTTCCAATTCCGGGTCGGGACAAACCGACTTTTCTTCGTTATGAGGCGATCCGTCTTCTGCTTGTTCACGGGTGCTTTCCTCTTCACCGAGACATTTCCCGCGAACCGCATCATGACTCGGGTCCGCCGGCACCCCCCAAACCGTCACCCTCACGCTCGCTATCACGACAGCCTCGGTAATGCTACGAGCATTTACCGTGATCCCATAGTCTCCACCCGTGCGGACCGATGCGCCCAAAAGCACCGGGTAAGACCCCTTGGCGAGAATGCCAAGCTCGTCCGGAACGCCCCCCGGCGGTTCCACATTATATACAGGATCAGTAAAATACACAATCTGGCCCACACGCCTATGCGTCCGCGGACTCACATAACCAGTAGCTTCGGCAAACCCCAACGTTGCCTCACCGACCGCCGCATCATTCGGACACGACGAGGTGATAAAAGCCGGGTAGCCGCACCTCGGCACCGCAGTAGGATTCCCCGCAAACCCCGGCGGCAACTGCACCTGAACATCCTTCAAACCTTCCGACGCAAGGAACTTTTCTTCTTGTGCGTCGAACGCTGATTCATTCAGCGCAAAGCTCGTCACAAGCGCATAAGGATGCGAACCAGCCTGCACATCCGCAGACCCACCCCTATTCACAGCCGACACTTCGAAACTCTGCAACCCAAACCCTTCATGACCCGGCAACCCAAAACATTCAGCCATCACAGGACTCACCGGCAAAAACACCACGAACAACACCAAACACACAGGCACCAACACAAGCCGCCTAACCATAAACCTACCTCCCCCCAACCCAAGCAACCACCGAACGGCCCCCGCCACTCTTCCTCGGCTTACTCTTCACGCACTTTCCACGCTTCCTGGTAAAGCCCTTCCTACATGCCCTAGACTTCGACTCGGGCTTTGGTCTTAGTTTTGTCTTCGGTTTCACTACCGGCGCGACCGCCTGAATATTACCCGCACCGGAGAACGTCGCGCTCGCCGGCGCGCCAAACACCCCCGGCTGCGGCGAAACAGGCGGTTTACACGAATCCGCATTCACACACACCGGCGAAGGCACAGACACCGGAAACCCACCACCAACCCTCACATCATACACATCAGCGCGAGAATCCGTATCCAAAGGCACCAACTGATCGGCCGTCCAGATGAACACATCGTTCCCGCTCGCGCTCGCATCCATAAAACGCGATTCACCCGAGCCCGCCACATCAGAAATCGGGAACACACACCCACCACTGCCTTCGCTGAAACTCGGTGACCCCGGCGTACACGACCCCACACCCGGCAACTCCCACTCATACACATCCAGAAGACCATTACTATCATGCGGCACCAATGCATCCGGGCTCTGGAAAAACAACCGCCCGCCACCTTCAGACAAATTACGCGGAAGATAAAACGGTTCAGTTTTAGTAGCGTTCCTAGGCGCGTTTTCGTGGCCGCCAAGCTCCGCCGACCCAACCGGCCGCGCACCCAACGGACTCAAAAGACCCGCAGGATCACACGACACACACACAAGCTTCCCCGTCACCGCATCATACAAATACACCTCCCGGCACCTACCGGTTTCCCCACACTCCCCCACTTCCGCCGCCTCATTATCATAACCCGTCAAACTCAATTCCGACTGGAAAGCCAACAACGTCCCATCCCCCGACACTCGAACCGTATGCTTCCCCGGACCCAGATCGAAATCTTCATCTTCGTAGCCTATCCAATCACCTTCATCGCCATTCCCACTTTCCCCGCTATTAACTTCTGCTTCTGGGGTGAACGGTTGTAGGTCGCTGCCGGCAAGCGTAGCGACGAACGCCGGTAGTTCCCACCCATCGGCACCATCGTGCTCCACATACAAGCTGCACATCCGCCCACCCACAACTGGCTTTTCACGAGGTTCTATCCTGCAATTCCCTTCCTTCGCGCCCTTGGCGAGCACCCCATTAGCCACAAAATACACATACGAACCATCTTCACTAACCGTAACCAACCCAACCACTGCTGCGCCATTCGGGTTTTCAACACCACCCCCGACCGTCAAATCTGTCAATGTCCCCGATTCCACGTCAAACTCATACAAGTTCGCGGCCTCATCCCCCGAACCCGTATTCGCGTCATTCGTCAGCTCCGCCCTACTCGTGAAAAACACCCGCGACCCACTGACGTTTGCACCACGGTAAAATGCGTGCCGCGGACCACTAGGATCGGGAACGCTCCTCTGCGACGCCGACACCTCCACCGTACACGCACCCCCAGACACCGCACAACCCTCAACCGGACTGGTCGGATTCTCACGCACATACACCTGGCCGAAGAGCGCCGTCGGTTCTCCTTCTCCGCTCGTGAAGAACACCCGTGAACCATCAGCCGAGACCGCACGCCACGGATTCCCATACACGTAAGGCTCGTTACTCTCGGCGGCCGACCCAACATCATCTTCGGCTTCAAACTTCGCTCCTTCGGGTGCCACATCCACCAAGCTCAGCCTGCCATCTTCCCACTCATACACATGCCCCCGTTCAGGCGACGCTTCACAACACAGGCTCGCACGCTGCTGAAAAACCACGCGGCTGAGATCCGTCGAGGCTCCATCCGGCTGGGGATCCGTATCAAAGGAGCTCTCTGCAAAGGGCTTATATTCCTTCACGGGCGGGACATCTGTCACAGTCTGATAAACGCCGGCTTCCGTGCTCGCGACATAAAGGTTCACATACCCCACGAGTTCACCGCTCACAAGAGGGGTAAACCGGCTTTCCAAAATCCCGCTCGAAAGATCGGGCGTAAACAACGACTGACCAAACGGAGGAGGATAGACAGCAGTCGACAGATAGTCGGTATAGGGCGGCGAGACATTCTGGGTCGACCAGCCACCTGCGCCACGTCGAGAGATATACCGGCCTTCCAGCAACGCCGACTTCGGGCCAGCAAAAGACCCCGGAGCAAGATAGGCGACCGCTTCACCCGACACCGACGCACGACTCTCTAGAAACGAAGCGCCGCTACCGCTCTTTTCAAGCGGCGAGACCATCTCATATGCACGACAATCCGCAAGCGCCAACCCAAACGGCTGCTCAGCCCGAAACTGTTCATTCGAGCACGGCGCTTCCACCGCCCACGCCGACCCCGCCACCAACCCACCCCAGTACGCCACCAGCACGAGCGCCAACACCAGCCCATGCCACGTACGGCCACAAGCAGACAAACAACCCAGCAGTTTCAACACCGTCCTCCAACCCCTCTCCATACCACATCTCCAGCAAAGCAAGATACGCGGGGCCCAAACAGGAGCCAGGCCCCGCGCACTCCAACTCAGATCATCTTTAACTTACGGTAACGGGCTCCAAAGCGTTTCTTCGGTTTCTTTTTTAGCGTTCGCCAGTAATATTAATGCGGTACCAGACAGCGTTGATTCTGCCCCAAAGCTGACCAGTTCGATTTTAGTTTCTTCACCCAGGCCGCCTTTGATTAACCAAACATGCTTAATTGGGGTGGCCGGGAAGTTGAGCAGCCATGACTTAGCTTCTTTTGGTGAAGTATTTGGTAATTTGACTACTGCCCCAAGTGTCCCATTATTCGGGTCTTCGCGTACTTCGGCAGCCACCTTGCCAGACACTATGGTTTCTTTAATCAAGCATCCCGTTCCTTCGAAGCTAAGAGTTACGAACGGGCCAGATGTCGTGAAGAACTCGGTTAAGAGCGCCGCCGTCGTGCTTTTTTCTGACTCTACCAACTCTGATTTTACGGGATTCGTCACGATCGGTTCTCTAGGTTTACAGGGAGAGCCATTGTTTGCTGCAGTACACGTGTTCCCTGGTTCACCAAAGAATTCGATTACCTCATCATTCGTGCCAGGGTTGCCTGCTTTCGAGCCTAAGAGCACGCCTTCCTTGAGTCTTATAAATGGGCATATGACAGTCTGACCAGTACTAGCTTGAAGCGTGAACCCTACGGCTGGTGCGACGTTATAGACTTTTGCAGTAATGTAGTGTGTTTTGCCTTCTTCTAGCCTTGTACCTCCGATAGACCAGAATGGCGCTTCTTCGGCCTGCGCTGCCGCCGCGGCGACTGCGCTGAACGCGAACACGCCGAGCAGTGCGACTAGTGGCCCATCCTGGAAATTCGCTGCGGTCTGGCGGCTGCAAATCTGCGCCCGCCGGCGTCCTCGGAAGCCGCAATAGCACCACTATTGCGGCTTCCTGCGTCCTGGGCGGGCTTGATTTTCGCTCGCAGGCCCATCAACGAATTTCCAGGACGAACCACTAGCATGAGTCGTACTCGACTTGACTGCATTTGATATGCTCCTTTTTGTCGTACTTGGCCCTGGGGCGCCCTTCTTTTTCCCTTAGAGGCGTCCTGGGGCCGGTTTGTCTCTGCTCCCTGCTCTGGCACGCAGAGGATTGGTTCGGCCTCGGAAGACCAGCTTCGCCGAGCTGCAGCGACGCTAGCCCATTCGAGGTTCCGGGGGTCCGCCCTACTATTCGGGCGGGCCTGCCAGAGAAAGCTTGTGACCTAGGAGCACAGTGGAGCGCGTCCCTCGGGAGAGGCGGGACGAGCGACTGGCGACCGGCGGTCATGTGTCAATGCTAGTTTATTTGGTAGGACTATGTCAAGGCCTGATGCGCAGGTCCTATCCGATCCTGTCGCGGGATTACGACAGATCAGACTTGAAAAGTCGTAAGCGTTCAGTTGGTTGGGGTGTTCAGGTGAGTAGTGGGGTGGGGTCGCCGCGGGCGTGGGCGGTGAGCGTTTCGGTGAGGTAGACGAAGAGTGATCGGTTTTGGAGGCGGCAGGTGGTGTGCGCGGAGAGGAGCCGCTCGATGCGGCGTTCGCCGCCTTCGGATTGGGTGCCGAGGGAGAGCTTGCGGTAGATGACTGCTGAGCGGAGTGCGCGCTCGGCGTGGTTGTTGGTCGGCTGCACGCCGTCGTGGTGGGCGAATGTCCATAGTGCGGGCCATGCCTTGATGAGGTTGCGTGCCATGCCGCGGCAGTACTTGTTGCGCGCCCGTTTCGAGGCGTAGCCCGCGATGATCGGCTTGAACTCGCTTTGCAACCGACGGATCGTGCGCTTCAGCTTCGGGCGATCGGCAGTGTTCTGAAAGATCTCCCAGGCCCAGAACACTCGCTCTGAGAGCTTCAGGCCGTGTTCGCCGAACTCTTTCTCCGCGGCGAGGCCCTCGGCGTGCGCGGCGAAATCTCGCTTCAGATGCGCCCAGCAGAGCTGGCGGCGGGCTAACGGGAGGTGCGTGTAGGCCCACCAGCGATCGGACGTCACGATCGCCTTCGTGTCGGCGAGCAGGGTCTTGGCGTGGTCCTCGTGACGGCCAGGCGCGATCTGCAGATAGGCATGGCGCCGGTCGAAGATGCCCCACAGCGCGCGGCGCTGCCCCGCTGTCCGCCAGCCCGTCTCGTCCATATTCACCGCGCCGCAGCCGCGAAGCGCGCCGAGCAGGTCAGCGTGCGGGTCAGCGAGCGCGTCGCTGGCACGGGCGAGGATCGCGTCCACCGTTCCCGTGCTGATCCTCGAGCCGAAGAGCTGCTCGCACAGCTCCACCACATCTCGGCGGGAGACACGGTTGCGCACCGAGAGCGTCACGACGGCCGCCTGAAAACGCGGCCCGAACGCACTCTGCGTGACTTCCCCAGGCAGCTCCCCGCGGGTGTGCTCCCCACAGCCCGGGCAGCGCACCCGCGCAGCGCGATGCTCGGTGATCTGGACCTGCGTAACGGGCAGCTCCTCGACCTGCCAGCGCACCGCCTCGCCCACCGCGACCCGCTCGGTTTCGACGAAGGCATGCCCGCAGCGACAGTGCTCGGGCCAATACTCGACGATCTCGTCCACCGCCCACGCCGGCAGGAGTGGGCGACCCTTGCCCTCGTGACCGGGCTGAGCGCCCTGTTTACGACCCGATGGATCCTTGCCACGCTTAGGTGTGCTGGCGGGCGGATCGGCGCTCGGGGGAATCGAAGAGTTACGCGAGCTGCGATTCAGCCGGCGCTCGAGCTGAGCGATCCGCTCATCCTGACGAGCGACACGCTCAGTGAGCATCTGGATCTGACGATCCATCCGCAGAAGCACCTCCACCACGACCTCCCGGCCCTGGTCATAGATCGCCTCCGCCTCAACCCGCTCCACACCAAAAGGTTCGACAGCACCCCGCTATGTCCCCCAACCAACTGAACGCTTACGAAAAGTCGGCTATTTGCAGGCAAATCATGCTCTGAGGCTTGCAGAATGCCGATCTCGTTCAATGTTTCCAGCAGCGACCCGCCGTGCGTCTCGCAGAAGGCCGGGGCCGATGCCGCGGACCTCGATCAGCTCCTCGGCGCTCCACGGACGCCTGCGCAGGATCTCCTCGAGCACCATGCGCCGCCACCCCGTGAACCGCCGACTGCCGGTCATGCTTGGGCGTATAAAACGTTGGGGTCCGCCGCATGGCGGCGGACCCCACGCACTTCGGACTTCTTGGTGCTTACATCCTACGTCGCCAAACTGCGTTGCGACTTGTCGCTGCTGTTATTCGTGTTCGCGTACGACTTCGGAGTTGGCTAGTTCGATTGTGTTGTTGAGGACGGCGGTGTTCGTTCCTGATGCTGCGGGGAGCCCGAGTTTTGAGTTGATGATCGGGTCGATTAGGAACGAGAAGAATTCGCCGCAGCCGGTGGCTTCTGGTGCTGAGAAGGTGCCGTCGACGAGCGTGTTGAATTTGACAGCGAGGATGCCGCCTTCGGCCTTTGATTCGGGCTCCCCAAATTTGCCTTTGGCCGAGCCCGATGTTCCGGTTGTGAGATGCAGCGTGATTGGGTTCGAGTTGGAGCCGATATAGCATTCGTTGCCGAGCAGCTGGTTTTCGAGCTTGACCTTGATCGGGAGCGTCAGCGCGGTCCCGGTTTCGATCTCGGCGAGCAGCAGATTCAACGTCACCGAGCTGGCCGGAGCTGCGAGTTCGGTCGTGGCTTCCACCCCGGTATATTTGTTTTCGAAGAAGAATTCGCACGTGCCGCGCTCGAGTTTTTCCCAGAAGCCTTCGCCTGTGATCTTGTTGCATTCGACGAGGCCGATGATCCCACCGGGGACTTTCTGCGGCGTTTTGGTCAGCGTTTCCCCGTTCAATGCTCCGACCATCCTTTTCACGCCACCGCCTATATTTTCGGTGCCGCCCTGCAGCGTCTGCGTTTTGACGATCGGTACTTCCTGTTTAGGGCTCACGATTTAGCGTGTGAAGGAGCCATGGTGTAGTTCCAGTCGCCGTGGAATGGGTTGCGGCTGATATTGATGGTGGCGAGTTGTTCGTCGCTGACTTTGATGCCTTTCTCGTATTCGCGGTCGTCGAGTTGGGCGTAGACCTTCAGGCCGGTGCTGGTTGTGGTGTTTGAGATGAGGTTGATGATGACCTCGTGGCTGATGAGGGGCTTGCCGCGCCAGTTGGTCGAGATGAAGCTGAACAGGCGGTGCTCGATCTTGTTCCACTTGCTCGTTCCGGGCGGGAAGTGGCAGACCGCGATCTGCAGGCCAGTCTGATCGGCGAGGCGTTGCAGCTCGAGCTTCCAGAGGCGGGTGCGACTGGAGTTCGAGCCACCGCAGTCAGCGGTAATCGTCAACGTAGTGGCGTTTGGGTAGCGCGTATTGCCGAGTGTCTGCCACCAATCGAGGATCGTGTTCGTGGCGAACGTCGCGGTGTCGCTGGTGATTCCCACGCTGACCCATCCCTCGTCCGCAGTCAAGTCGTAGACGCCGTAGGGGATCGCGTGCCCGAGTTGCTTGTCCTTGAAGTCGTGCGTGCGGACCTCGACAGGCCTACCCTTCGGCTCAAGCTCTGAGCCGACAGCCTTGAAATCCCCGACGAGCTCTCGCTTCTTGGTGTCGACGCTGATTACCGGCTCCTTCGCCGCGATCGCGGCCGTGACGGTCTGGTTGATGTGCTCGAACTGGGCGTCGCGATCGGGATGGGACTCGCCCTCCCGGGTCTTGCGGTTAACCTGCAGGCTGTAGCCCTTGGCCTTCAACAACCGCAGCACCGTCCGGTCAACGACGTCGTGCCCCATCTCCCGCAGCGCCTGCGCGAGCTTCGCGCCGCTCTTCGAGGTCCACCGCAACGGCGACTCCGGATCCCCACGCGTAACCGGATCAACGAGGCGCTCCAACGCCTCCCAAAGTCCCGGCTCGCGCTCAAGGATCGGCGTGCGCCCCGGATGCCTACGCATCTTCCCCGGCGCTGGCCGCTCCTCAGAATCCAGATCGGCAAGGCCACGCAGCACCGTCGACTCCGAGATCCCCGTAGCTCTCACCACCGCCGCGAGCCCTCCATAGCCAGCGGAGCGCGCCTCCGCTGCCGCCCACAACCGCCGCGTACGCTCGTCCAGCAACCCCTGCGCATTCAACAGCCGATACCGCTCACCAATCGCGCGCTCATCGACCACAACCCCCAGTTCTACACAACCCACCAAACCCCTTCACAAACTAAGTCGAGAGCCCTTAGCGATCGTGATATGCCCACTTTCGCTACGCGAAACGAGGCAACCGGTCACTTCTTCATTGTGCGTCGGGCACTGCGCGAACACGGCGTATTCGCCTTTTGGTGTCGCCATCGCCGAGGAAACGCCGAGCACCGAGAGTGCTGCGGCTAGCGCGACCGATACCAATAGCGTGCTACGAATGCGATTTCGCATTTACTTCCCTTCCTTTCGAAATCACTGGTGCCCGTCCACCGACGGCCGACGGGCCGGTTTGTGCTGCTGCTACCTGCGCTTCTTACTGATCTTCCTCGTCGGTTTCGTTTTCCGGGTAAGCTTTTTCCTGGGGCAGCCACTCACACCGATCTTCGTGTTCTGGTGGATTTCCGTGCCGTCCTGCGCGACAAAAATCGTGGGCATCACCAGCTTCGACTTGCAGAGACTGGTCTTTTCTTCGGTCGTCAGCGCGGAGTACGAACCCTCCGGCAAGTTCAGTTCAAAGGTGCTGAACGGCTGGTCGGGGACCGTCTTGAACGTGCTGCTCGTGACGTTGTGCTTATTGATAAACGTGGTGCCAACCAGGTCGACCGTGACACCGTACCCCTGCAGGACGATGATCAGGCTCGGGAAAGCTTCGCCGCCGTAGCTGACGAAATACGCCGGGCCTTCCAACGGGACCGGCAGCAACGGCGTGATGACCTTCGCGTGCCCCACGATCGACGCCGGCGGACAACCCGCGGGGTTCGACGCGAACTGTGCGGCGGTACACGCTTTCTGCAGCGTCTTCAAACGCGATGGAAGCTGTTTAGGCAGGTCGACCGCGACCCTCGCGATGTTCGCCTGGCTCCCGAACGCCGCTGTGGGGTAGGACAGCTTCACGTTCAGGCTCGCCCCGTTCGCCCTACTCGTCTTCGCAGAGGTCGACACCTTGAATTTTGGTGCGAACCCGAGGATCCCGCAGTTGGTGACCTGGTAGGGCACCGACACCGGCGAGCTGGCGCCGGTATCGCTGCCAATGCTCCCGGTGATCTGCGTTTTGTTGCAGCTGGTTGGGTTGAACGTGAACCCGGGCCGGTTGATCGTTACGTAGACGTGCTTGATTTGCAACGGGATACCGTCGATGATGTGCGGGATCGCGTACCCCTCGCTTTCGCTATTGCTCGTGAACGTCAGCGCAGTGGTATGCGGGTCGAGTTCAAGCTTACCGCGAACCACGACCGGCCTTCCTTCCTGCAAGACGAACGGCCCAGCCGTCGCCGGGTTCACGATCGACAGGCCGAACGGGGCACCCTCGTATTTTTCGGTGATATAGACCTTCCCGCCAGTGACCGTGAACGGGTCGTTGCCCAGACCGACGCTGACAATCGTTTCCCCGACCAAGCTTTCCGAGCCACACGTCCCCGCGTTTGCCTGCGCTTCAGCGCAGAGCTTCACGCCGCTCAGGATGCCGGACAGACCCGCAGGGAAATGCAGCTGCACCGTCTGAATGTCCTGCTGGCCATCTTCTCGGGTGATCGTCGTCGCCAACGGGCTGGACGCCCCAGCCTGGACATTCGTCGAGCCGCCCGTCAGCGACGGCGCGAACGGCAACGGGTCCGCGCACGACGCCCCCGCAGGACCCGACGTGATCTGAAAGCTCGAGGACGGATCCACCGCCACCGTACCCGACCACGGCACGAACGACGACTGCGTTTCGTAAGCCCCGCACAACGCCGGGGTAGCCAACGGCGCCCTATCCGTCCCAAAGAATTCGAGCTCCAAGTCGCTGAACGGAAGCTCCGGCGTGTTCTGAAACGTCGTCCTGATCTGCCCCGGCGCGAGACCGTTGCTCAAACCCGGTTCGCCGAGTTCCACCTTCCCCGGAAGCTTGACCAGCACACCCGTCGCGGGTTCTTCAGCGACCAGATACATCGCCACGAGCGAGGAAAACGGGTTTTCCGGAACACCCGTGAAGTTCTGTGGTGCCGCCAAATACACCGCACCTGTCAATTCGTGTTCCAACAACGGCGTTGCGATCCTGACGTTCGCGATCTTCGACGCATCAGGACACCCTGGCGGGCTGTCGGTGAATTCGTCCACCCCCGTCCCGGAGTTCACGCCCAAAAAGCCGATCTGCGCGTTCGAGCACGCCTGCAGACCATTCGCCGCGCTCGGACTGACCTGCATCCCCGCCGGCAACGTTACCGTCGTGTCCCTGATATCGGCCTCCCCCAACCCCGCCGGGTTCGTCGTCGATTCCTGCGCCACCCGCACCCCGACATTCAACCCCGTCGGAGTACTCCCCGCCGAACCATCCGGCGTAACGCTGAGCGACGGACTGAAATCAAGCTTTTCACAACCCGTCAGCGGCGGCAGCGCCCACCCCAGCGAAATAATGTTTTCACCGGTCGTGAAGTTACCCGGATCACTCCAGCCATCGATGTTCAGCTTTGCTTCGCGTGCTTCCCCGCACGATGTCGGGTTCGTCAGGAACGGCTCCACCGGCAAAGCCCCCGGAGCTTCCAATTCTGGGTCGGGGCAAACCGATTCTTCTTCGTTATGAGGCCTTGCCGCCGAGCGATAGCTTTCGTCTTCCCCGAGACATTTCCCGCGAACCGCATCATGACTCGGGTCCGCCGGTACCCCCCAAACCGTCACCTTCTCACTGGCCACCGCGATAGCCTCGGTGATATTACTAGAACCTACCGTAATCCCATAATCCCCACCCGTACGAACCGACGCATCCACAAACACCGGGTAAAACCCCAATACAAGGATGCCAAGCTCGTCCGGAACACCTCCTGGCGGTTCCATGTTATATACAGGATTAGTAATATATATAACCTGGTCTACGCGCCTGTGTGTACGTGAGCTCACATAACCATAAGGTTGACCGACCCCCGTCGTCGCCTCCCCGACCGCCGTATCATTCGGACACGCTTTTGTGAGAAATTCACGGTAAGAACACTTCGGCACCGCATTGGGGTTCCCCACAAACCCCGGCGGCAGCTGCACCTGGACATCCTTCAAACCTTCCGACGCAAGGAATTTTTCTTCTTCCCCATCAAACACTGATTCATTCAGCGCAAAACTCGTTACAAGCGCATAAGGGTGCGAACCGGCCTGCACATCCGCCGACCCATCCCGATTCACAACCGCCATTTCAAAACTCTGCAACCCAAACCCTTCATGACCCGGCAACCCAAAACATTCAGCCATCACAGGACTCACCGGCAAAAACACCACGAACAACACCAGACACACAGGCACCAACACAAGCCGCCTAACCATAACCTACCTCCCAACCCTAACAACCACCGAACGACCCCTACCACTCTTCCTCGGCTTGGCGAGTGGCCAGGGGCGTTGCAGCCCCTGGCTCTCACAGAACCGGACGTGACTGTCTCCAGTCATACGGCTCCCACCATTCGGTCGCGGGTGCGTACCAGTTGCCAGTGGACGAAGAGGTCTGGGTCGCGTGTCGTCACGCCTTGCAAGAAGGCCCAGGCTTGCTTGTCGCTGCTGCTGGTTTGCAGTCGTTTGTACTTGCGTTTCGCCCAGCGCACCAAGTATTTGTCGATGCCCCATAGCGACCCGGTCAACTTGTACGGCGCGAAACGGCCGTAGTAGTTGATCCATCCCCGCACGACAGGATTGATCTCCCGTGCGAGGTCCGTGAGGTTCCTTCCGCTCCATAAGTGCAGCCTCCATCGCTTGATCGTTCGGCGGATCTTCTTTGCGGCATCGTCACTGATCGCCGGGAGGAAGCTGACGAACAGCTTCCCCCTTCCGTTACTGGCACGGCGCGGCTGGAACGTGAACCCGAGGAAATCAAACCGCTCCTGCCCATACGAGCCCTTGCGGTTGGAATCTTTGCAATACACACCGCGTGTCTTGCCAGAGTTCAGCTCTAGGCCGAGTAATGTCATCCGCTTCTTGATCGCGCCGAGTACAAACCGCGCTTGGCGCTCACTCTTACAGTGCGTGACAACATCGTCTGCGTAGCGCTCGAACGGGACGGCCGGGAACTCCCGTGCCATCCACGCATCGAATGCATGGTGTAAGAAGATATTTGCCAGCACAGGAGAGATCGCCGAACCCTGAGGGGTCCCGCGATCCCGCGCTAGAATGGTGCCGTCCTCTCGTTGGCTCGGCGCTTTCAGCCACCGCTCCACATAGAGAAGGATCCACCGCTCTTTGGTGTGGGCAGCTACCGCTTTCAACATGAGCTCGTGGTCGATCGAGTCGAAAAACGACTGGTAATCAAGGTCGATCAACCAGTCATACTTCCAACACCGTTCCCGACAGACCGCCAACGCATCATGAGCCGAGCGTCCCGGCCGATAACCATACGAGTCCGCGTGAAACACAGGCTCCACATTGGGCACGAGGTACCTCTTTACGACCGTTTGCGCAACCCTGTCAGCGACAGTGGGCACACCGAGAGTCCTGACCCCTAACGCATGTTTCTTCGGTATCTGCACCGCCCTCACCGCCGGCGGCATATACGACCCCGAGGACATCCTATTCCAGATTCGATACAGGTTCCCCGAAAGGTCCCTCTCGAAATCCTCGATCGATGCCCCGTCCACACCAGCAGCGCCCTGGTTAGACCTGACGTCTTCCCAGGCATCCAGAACAACCTTCTTGGAAATAACAAACGACTTCGTTTGCGACTTTGACTCAACCATTGGTTCCTCCCACGACAACAACATCGCGGTTACCCAACAATCCAGCCTGAATGGCCCGACCGCTTCGCTCCAGCCCCATTACAGGACCTTCATCACTACTATCAGTCGGCCCGACCCTGTGCCCCGCAACAGGAGCTCGCCCCTCGTGGCTTCTGCCACTTGGAGCCCTCCCTGGAACGACCGGCCGCAGGTCCGCAACCACTGGCCAACCATTCCACGAGACGACAGGTTCCCACGTTCTATACAAGAGCCTGACCCACGCTCGCGCCGCATACATGCCGGACACCACCTGGCCAGTCAGCAGGCTTCCGCCAGACTCATCCCGAGCTAAAAACCCAAGCTCGGTTTTGATGTCATCTAATGCGTTTCGACACGTCATCTGCGGTTTACTTTCGTTCGCCTTCATTGGGTCATACCTGACGCGCTCAAAGACACGCCTTTTCCCACAACGCTCACCACCACGACTCTTGACCGCAGCAGCTTGTGGGCGGTTTGTGGCCTCCCCCTGCAGGGCGACCACGGAGGGCCTTCCTCCATCTCCTGCACAACACCGCATCAGAAACGCACCGAACCCTTCTTAGCCCGGGACTTCCTCCCTTTGCGTTCGTGGCGCACACTCTTCACGCACTTCCCACGCTTCCTGGCAGAGCCCCTCCCACATGGCCGAGACTTCGGCTTGGGTTTGGGTTTCGCCTTCGGTTTCACCGCCGGCGCGACCACCTGAATATTACCCGCACCAGAGAACGTCGCGCTCGCCGGCGCACCAAACACCCCCGGCTGCGGCGAAACAGGCGGTTTACACGAATCCGCATTCACACACACCGGTGAAGCCACAGACACCGGAAAGCCACCACCAACCCTCACATCATATACATCCGCACGAGAGTCCGTATCCGATGGCACCAGCTGATCACCCGTCCAGATGAATACATCGTTCCCGCTTTCGTTCGCATCCATAAAACGCGATTCACCCGACCCAGCCACATCAGAAATCGGGAACACACACCCACCACTACCTTCGCTAAAACTCGACGACCCCGACGTACACGACCCCACACCCGGCAACTCCCACTCATACACATCCAGAAGACCATTACTATCACGCGGCACAAGCGGATCCGGGCTCTGGAAAAACAACCGCCCACCACCTTCAGACAAATTACGCGGAAGATAAAACGGTTCAGTTTTAGTGAAGCTCCCAGTCTCGTTTTCGTGGCCGCCAAGCTCCGCCGACCCAACCGGCCGCGCACCCAACGGGCTCAAAGGACTCAAAGGACTCACAGGATCACACGACACGCACACAAGCTTCCCCGTTACCGCATCATACAAATACACCTCCTGACACCTACCGGCTTCCCCACACTCCCCCACTTCAGCCGCCTCGTTATCATAACCCATCAAACTCAATTCCGACTGAAAAGCCAACAATGTCCCATCCCCCGACACCCGGACCGTATGCGCTCCCGGTCCAAGATCGAGATCTTCTGTTTCGTAGCCTATCCAATCAGCTTCATCGCCATTGCCACTCGGTGCTTCTGGGGTGAACGGTAGGAGGTCGCTGCCGGCAAGCGTAGCGACGAACCTCGGCGGTTCCCACCCATCAGCACCGTCATGCTCCACATACAAGCTGCACGTCCGCCCGCCCACAACTGGTGTTTCACCATATTCAATCTTGCAATCCCCTGCCTTCGCCCTCTTAGCGAGCACCCCATTAGCCACGAAATACACATATGAGCCATCTTCGCTGACCGTAACCAGACCAACCACTGCTGCTCCATCCGGGTTTTCAACACCAGTCCCGACCGTCAAATCTGTCAATGTTCCTGATTCCACATCAAACTCATACAAGTTCCCAGCGTCATCCGCCGGACCTGTGTTCGCGTCATCGGTCAGCTCCGCCCTACTCGTAAAAAACACCCGCGACCCACTGACGTTTGCACCACGGTAAAACGCGTGCCGCGGACCATTAGGGTCGGGAACGCTCCTCTGCGACGCCGACACCTCCAACGTACAAGCGCCCCCAGACACCGCACAACCCTCCACCGAACTAGTCGGATTCTCACGCACATACACCTGACCAAAGATCGCCGTCGGTTCTCCTCCTTCTGCACCCGTGAAGAACACCCGCAAGCCACCAGCCGAGACCGCCCGCCACGGATTCCCATACGCATAAGGTTCGTTAGTCTCGGCGGCCGACCCAACGTCGTCTTCGGCTTGGAACTTCGTTCCTTTGGGTGCCACATCCACCAGGCTCAGCCTGCCATCTTCCCACTCATACACGTGCCCGCGCCCAGGCGACGCTTCACAGCACAGGCTCGCACGCTGCTGAAAAACTACGCGGCTGAGATCCGTCGAGGCCCCCTCCGGCTGAGGATCCCTATCATTGGAGCCCTCCGCAAAGGGCTTATATTCCTTTACGGGTGGGGCATCTGTCACAATCTGATAAGCGCCGGTTTCCGTGCTCGCGACATAAAGGTTCACATACCCCACGGGTTCACCGCTCAAAAGGGGAGTGTACCGGCTTTCCAAAATCCCGCTCGAGAGATCGGGCGTAAACAACGACTGGCCAAACGGAGGAGGATAGAGAGCATTCGACCGGTAGTCGGTATAGGGCGGCGAGACATCCTGGGTCGACCAGCCCCCTGCGCCACGTCGAGAGATATACCGGCTTTCCAGCAACGCCGACTTCGGGTCTGCGAAAGACCCCGGAGCAACGTAGGCGACCGCTTCGCCCGATACCGACGCACGACTCTCCAGAAACGAAGCACCATTATCACTCTTTGCAAGCGGCGAGACCATCTCATATGCACGACAATCCGCAAGTGCCGACCCAAACGGCTGCTCAGCCCGGAGCTGTTCATTCGAGCATGGCGCTTCTACAGCCCATGCCGACCCTGCCGCCAACCCACCCCAGTACGCAGTCAGCACGAACACCAACACCGGCCCGGACCACATACGGCCACGAGCAGACGAGCAACCAAGCAGTTTCAACACCGTCCTCCAACCTTTCTCCATATTCATCACACAGCCCACACGTCTCCAGCAAATCCGTGGCGCGCGGGGCCTAGGCAGGCGCCCAGGCCCCGCGCGCGCTTATTGTCGGATCAATTCTAACTTATGGTAACGGACTCCAGAGAGTTTCTTCGGTTTCTTTTTTAGCATTGGCCAGTAATATTAATGCGGTACCAGACAGCGTCGATTCTTCCCCGAAGCTGAGCAGTTCAATTTTAGTTTCTTCACCCAGGCCGCCTTTGATTAACCAAACATGGTGAATTGCGGTACCCGGGAAGTTGAGCAGCCACGACTTGGCTTCTTTTTTTCCATTTGGTAATTTGACTACTGCCCCAAGCGTCCCGTTATTTGGGTCTTCACGTACTTCGCCAGCAACCTTACCATTCACCGTAGTTTCTTTTAACTGTGCAATTCGCCGCTGGTTCGAATGTTAGTTTTGTGAACGGCGGGGTTTCTTCTCCTTTTTTTTCTGTGAAAAACTCGACTAAGAGCGCAGCGGTTGTACTTTTTTCTGACTCTACCAACTCTGATTTAACGGGATTCGTCACAATCGGTTCTTTGACTTTAGTACAGCCGGCGCCATTGTTTGCTACAGTACATGGTTTTGCTGCTTCACCAAAGAATTCGATTACCTCATCGTTCGTGCCAGGGTTGCCTGTTTTCGAACCTAAGAGCACGCCTTCCTTGAGTCTTGTAAATGGACATTTGACAGTCTGACCACTAGCAGCTTTCAGCGTGAATCCTTCTTCTTGACCTGTAACGTTATATACCTTCGCAGTAATGTAGTGTGTTTTGCCTTCTTCTAGCCTTGTACCTCCGATAGACCAGAACGGCGCTTCTTCGGCCTGCGCTGCCGCCGCGGCGACTGCGCTGAACGCGAACACGCCGAGCAGTGCGGCTAGCATGAGTCGTACTCGACTTGACTGCATTTGATATGCTCCTTTTTGTCGTACTTGGCCCTGGGGCGCCCTTCTTTTTCCCTTAGAGGCGTCCTGGGGCCGGTTTGTCTCTGCTCCCTGCTCTGGCACGCAGAGGATTGGTTCGGCCTCTGAAGACCCGCTTCGCCGAGCTGCAGCGACGTTGGCCCATTCGAGGTTCCGGGGGTCCGCCCTACGATCCGGGCGGGCCTGCCAGAGAAAGCTTGTGACCCAGGAGTACAGTGGGGCGCGTCCCTCGGGAGAGGCGAGACGAGCGACTGGCGACCGGTGGCCATGTGTCAATGCTAGTTTGTTTGGTAGGACTATGTCAAGGCCTGATGCGCAAGTCGTATCCGATCTTGTCGCGGGATTACGACAGATCAGACCTGGAAAGTCCGCCATTTGCAGGAAGATCACGCCCTGGGGCTTGCAGAACGCCGATCTCGTTCAATGTTTCCAGCAGCGACCCGCCGTGCGACTCGCAGAAGGCGGGGCCGATGCCACGGACCTCGATCAGCTCCTCGGTGCTCCGCGGGCGCCTGCGCAGGATCTCCTCGAGCACCGTGCGCCGCGCCACCCCGTGAACCGCCGACTGCCGGTCATGCTTGGGCGTATAAAGCGTTGGGGTCCGCCGCATGGCGGCGGACCCCACGCACTTCGGACTTCTTGGTGCCTATGTCCTACATGCCTACTGCATTGAGATTTGCTACCGCTGTTATTCGCTTTCTTTGACGGCTTCGGCGTTGGCTAGTTCGATTGTGTTGTTGAGGACGGCGGTGTTTGTTCCTGATGCTGCGGGGAGCCCGAGTTTTGAGTTGATGATTGGGTCGAGTAGGAACGAGAAGAATTCGCCGCAGCCGGTGGCTTCGGGTGCTGAGAAGGTGCCGTCGACGAGGGTGTTGTATTTGACGACGAGGATGCCGCCTTCGGCCTTTGTTTCGGGCTCCCCGAATTTGCCTTTGGCGGAGCCTGAGGTTCCGGTTGTGAGGTGCAGCGTGATTGGGTTCGAGTTGGAGCCGATGTAGCATTCGTTGCCGAGCAGCGGGTTTTCCAACTTGACCTTGATCGGGAGTGTCAGCGCGGTTCCGTTTTCGATCTCGGCGTTCAGCAGATCCAGCGTCACTGAGCTGGCTGGGGCTGCGAGTTCGGTCGTGGCTTCCACCCCGGTATATTTGTTTTCGAAGAAGAATTCGCACGTTCCGCGCTCAAGTTTTTCCCAGAACCCTTCGCCGGTGATCTTATTGCATTCGACGAGGCCGAGGATCCCACCGGGGACTTTCTGCGGGGTTTTCGTCAGCGTTTCGCCGTTCAGCGCGCCGACCATCCTTTTCATGCCACCGCCTATATTTTCGGTGCCGCCCTGCAGGGTCTGTGTTTTGACGATCGGCACTTCCTGTTTACCGATTGTGATATGCCCACTTTCGCTACGCGAAACAAGACAACCGGTCACTTCGCCATTGCTCGTCGGGCACTGCGCGAACACGGCGAATTCGCCTTTCGGTGTCGCCATCGCCGAGGAGACGCCGATAGCGGAGAGGATCGCGGCTAGCGCGGCCGATACCAACAGTGTGCTACGAATGCGATTTCGCATTTACTTCCTTCCTTTCGAAATCACTGGTGCCCGTCCACCGACGGCCGACGGGCCGGTTTGTGTTGCTGCTACCTGCGCTTCTTGCTGGTCTTCTTCGTCGGTTTGGTTTTCCGGGTAAGCTTTTTCTTGGGGCAGCCGCTCACGCCGATCTTCGTGTTCTGGTGTTGTTCCGCGCCGTCCTGCGCAACGAAAATCGTGGGCATCACCAGTTTTGATTTGCAGAGACTGGTTTTTTCTTCGGTCGTGAGCGCGGAGTACGGCCCCTCGGGGAGGTTCAGTTCGAAGGTGCTGAACGGCTGGTCGGGGACCGTCTTGAACGTGCTGCTCGTGACGTTGTGCTTGTTGATGAACGTAGTGCCGACCAGGTCGACCGTGACACCGTAGCCCTGCAGGACGATGATCAAGCTCGGGAAAGCTTCGCCGCCGTAGCTGACGAAATACGCCGGTCCTTCCAGCGGGACCGGCAGCAACGGCGTGACGACCTTCGCGTGCCCCACGATCGAAGCCGGCGGGCACCCCGCGGGGTTGGCCGTGAACTGTGCCGCGGTGCACGCTTTCTGCAGCGTCTTCAAGCGCGACGGAAGCTGTTTGGGTAGGTTCACCGCGACCCTCGCGATGTTCGCCTGGCTACCGAACGCCGCGGTGGGGTAGGAGAGCTTGACGTTCAGGCTCGCCCCGTTCGTCCTGCTCGTCTTCGCTTGCGTCGAAACTTTGAATTTCGGTGCGAACCCGAGGATCGCGCAGTTGGTGACCTGGTAAGGCACCGACACCGGCGAGCTGGCGCCGGTGTCGCTGCCAATGCTCCCGGTGATCTGTGTTTTGTTGCAGCTGGTTGGGTTGAACGTGAACCCGGGCCGGTTGATCGTGACATAGACGTGCTTGATCTGCAACGGGATACCCTCAATGATGTGCGGGATCGCGTACCCCTCGCTTTCGCTGTTGCTCGTGAACGTAAGCGCGGTCGTATGCGGGTCGAGTTCAAGCTTGCCGCGGACCACGACCGGCCTTCCTTCCTGCAGCACGAACGGCCCGGCCGTCGCCGGGTTGACGATCGACAGGCCGAACGGGGCACCCTCGTATTTTTCGGTGATGTAGACCTTCCCGCCGGTGACCGTGAACGGGTCGTTGCCGAGACCGACGCTGACGATCGTTTCCCCGACCAGGCTTTCCGGGCCGCACGTACCGGCGTTCGCCTGCGCTTCAGCGCAGAGCTTCACGCCGCTGAGGATGCCGGACAGACCCGCGGGGAGATGCAACTGCACCGTCTGAATGTCCTGCTGGCCATCTTCGCGGGTGATCGTCGTCGCCAACGCGCTGGACGCCCCAGCCTGGATGTTCGTCGAGCCGCCAGTCAGCGACGGCGCGAACGGCAACGGGTCCGCGCACGGCGCCCCCGCGGGACCCGAGGTGATCTGGAAACTCGAGGACGGGCTCACCGCCGCCGTACCGGACCACGGCACGAACGACGACTGCGTTTCATACGCCCCACACAACGCCGGGGTCGCCAACGGCGCCCTATCGGTCCCGAAGAATTCGAGCTCCAGGTCGCTGAACGGAAGCTCCGGCGTGTTCTGAAACGTCGTCCTGACCTGCCCCGGCTCAAGACCGCTGCTCACACCAGGTTCGCCGCCGAGTTCCACCTGTCCCGGAAGCTTGACCAGCACACCAGTCGCCGGTTCTTCAGCGACCAGATACATCGCCACAAGCGAAGAAAACGGGTTTTCCGGAACACCCGTAAAGTTCTGTGGTGCCGCCAAATACACCGAACCTGTCAATTCATGTTCCAACAACGGCGTAGCGATCCTGACGTTCGCGATCTTCGACGCGTCAGGACACGCAGGTGGGCTGTCGGTGAATTCATCCACGCCCGTCTGCGCGTTCACGCCCAGGAACCCGATCTGCGTGTTCGAGCACGCCTGCAGACCATCCGCCGCGCTCGGACTGACCTGCATCCCGGCAGGCAGCGTGACCGTCGTGTCCCTGATATCGGCCTCCCCAAGCCCAGCCGGGTTACTCGTCGATTCCTGCGCCACCCGCACCCCGACATTCAACCCCGTCGGCGTACTCCCCGCCGAACCATCCGGCGTAACACTGAGCGACGGGCTGAAATCAAGCTTTTCGCAACCCGTCAAAGGCGGCAGCGACGCCCCTAGCGAGATAATGTTTTCACCGGTTGTGAAGTTTCCCGGATCATCCCAGCCATCGACGCTCAACTTCGCTTCCCGTGCTTCCCCGCACGACGTCGGATTCGTCAAGAACGGCTCCACCGGCAAAGCCCCCGGCGCTTCAACTTCAGGGTCGGGGCACTTAGATTCTTCTTCATCATGAGGCAGTCCATTTTCTGCCCGTTCCCGGGTACTTTCACCTTCACCGAGACATCTCCCGCGGACCGCATCGTGGCTCGGGTCCGCAGGCACCCCCCAAACCGTTACCTTCTCACTGGCCACCACGATAGCCTCAGTTAGATTACGAGAACCTACCGTAATCCCATAATCCCCACCCGTACGAACCGAGGCATCCAAAAGCACCGGGTAAAACCCCTTAACGAGGATGCCAAGCTCGTCCGGAACTCTTCCCGGCGGTTCCACGTTATATACAGGATTAGTAATATAAGTAATTTGGTCCACACGCCTATGCGTCCGCGGACTCACATAACCAGAAGTGGGTTCGGCCAGCCCCGACGTTGCCTCGCCGACCGCCGCGCCATCCGGACACGACGAGCTAAGAAACGCCTGGTAGCCACACCTCGGTATCGCAGTAGGATTCCCCACAAACCCCGGCGGCAACTGCACCTGAACATCCTTCAAACCTTCCGACGCAAGAAATTTTTCTTCTTCCGCATCAAACACTGATTCATTCATAGCAAAACTCGTCACAAGTGCATAAGGATGCGAACCAGCCTGCAGATCCGCAGACCCATCCCTATTCACGGCCGCCACTTCGAAGCTCTGCAACCCAAACCCTTCATTACCCGGCAACCCAAAACATTCAGCCATCACAGGAGTAACAGGCAAAAACACCACGAACAACACCAGACACACAGGCACCAACACAAGCCGCTTAACCATAACCTACCTCCCCCCAGCCCTAACAACCACCAAACGGCCCCTACCACTCTTCCTCGGCTTGCTCTTCACACACTTTCCACGCTTCGTGGTAAAGCCCCTCTTGCACGCCCTAGACTTCGGCTTGGGTTTGGGCTTCGCCTTTGGTTTCACCACCGGCGCGACCACCTGAATATTCCCCGCACCGGAGAACGTCGCGCTCGCCGGCGCACCAAACACACCCGGCTGCGGCGAAACAGGCGGTTTACACGAATCCGCATTCACACACACCGGCGGAGGCACAGACACCGGAAACCCACCACCAACCCTAACGTCATACACGTCCGCACGAGAATCTGTATCCGACGGCACCAACTGATCGGCCGTCCAGATGAACACATCATTCCCGTCCGGGCTCGCATCCATAAAACGCGATTCACCCGAGCCCGCCACATCGGAAATCGGGAACACGCACCCGCCACCGCCTACGCTAAAACTCGGCGACCCCGACGTACACGACCCCACACCCGGAAACTCCCACTCATACACATCCAAACGACCATTACTATCATGCGGCACCAACGCATCCGGGCTCTGAAAAAACAACCGCCCACCACCTTCAGACAAATTACGCGGAAGATAAAACGGTTCAGTTTTAGTCGCACTCCCAGACTCTTCTTCATGGCCGCCAAGCTCCGCCGGCCCAACCGGCCGCGCACCCAACGGACTCAAAGCACTCCCAGGATCACAAGACACACACACAAGTTTCCCCGTCACCGCATCATACAAATACACCTCCTGACACCTACCGGTTTCCCCACACTCCCCCACTTCCGCCGCCTCATTATCAAACCCCGTCAAACTCAATTCCGACTGAAAAGCCAACAACGACCCATCCCCCGACACCCGAACCGTATGCTGCCCCGGACCAAGATCCAAATCTTCATCTTCGTAACCTACCCAATCAGCTTCATCACCATTCCCACTCTGTGCTCCTCCGATGAACTGTTGGAGGTCGCTACCGGCAAGCGTAGCGACGAACCTTGGCGGTTCCCACCCATCAACGCCATCATGCTCCACATACAAGCTGCACGACCGCCCACCCACAACTACTCCTTCACCAACCTTAACACTGCAATTCCCCTCCTTCGCGCCGTTAGCGAGCACCCCGTTAGCCACAAAATACACATATGAGCCATCTTCGCTGGCCGTAACCAAACCAACCACTGCGGCGCCATCCGGGTTTTCGGCACCAGCCCCGACTGTCAAATCTGTCAGAGTCCCTGATTCCACATCAAACTCATACAAGTTCGCGGCCTCATCCGCCGAACCCGTGTTCGCGTCATTGGTCAGCTCCGCTCTGCTCGTGAAAAACACCCGCGAGCCACTAACACTTGCACCACGATAAAACGCCGGCCGCGGACCATGGGAATCAGGCACACTCCTCTGCGACGCCGACACCTCCACCGTACACGCACCCCCAGACACCCCACAACCCTCAACCGAACTCGTCGGATTCTCACGCACATACACCTGGCCAAAAATTTCCAGATCCGTGGAGCCGAAGATTTCCTTTTCGTCTCCCGCCGTGAAGAACACCCGCGAGCCATCGGCAGAGACCGCACGCCACGGATTCCCAAACTTATAAGGTTCGTTAGTCTCAGCGGTCGACCCGACATCGTCGTCTTCTTGAAACTTCGCTCCTTTGGGTGCCACATCCACCAGACTAAGCCTGCCATTTTCCCACTCATATATGTGCCCCCGCCCAGGTGACGCTCCGCAGCACAGGCTCGCGAGCTGCTGAAAAACTACGCGGCCGAGATCCGTCGATGCCCCCTCCGGCAAAGGATCTGAATCATTAGAATTCTCCTCAAAGGGATGATATTCTTTCACGGGCGGGACGTCTGTCACGACTTGCAAAGAGCCACCTTCGGTGCTTGCGACATAGAGGTTCACATACCCCACGGGTTCACCGCTTACGAGGGGAGTATACCTGCTTTCCAAAACACCGCTCGAAAGATCGGGCGTAAACAACGACTGGCCAAACGGAGAAGGAAAGAGAGGAGTCGACCGGTAGTCGGTATAAAGTGGTGGAGAGACATTCCGAGTCGACCAGCTCCCTGCGCCACGACGAGAGATATACCGGCTTTCCAGCAACGCCGACTTCGGGCCAGCGAAGGACCCAGGAGCAAGATAGGCGATAGCTTCACCCGATACTGACGCGCGACTCTCTAGAAACGATGCGCCGTTACCGCTCTTTTCAAGTGGTGAAACCATCTCATAAGCACGACAATCCGCAAGCACCAACCCAAAGGGCTGCTCAGCCCGAACCTGTTCATTCGAACATGACGCTTCCACCGCCCGCGCCGACCCCGCCGCCCACCCACCCGAGTACGTCGTCAGCACGAACACCAATACCACCCCCAGCCACATACGCCCACAAGCAAACGAGCCACCCGGCAATTTCAGCACCGTCGTCCAACCCCTCTCCATACTCATATCGCTGAACCCAACACATCTCCGGCGAAAACGAAACACGCACGGGGCCCGGACAAGCGCCCAGACCCCGCACGCTCTAATTTTGGATCAGCCCTTACTTATTACGGTAACGGGCTCCAAAGTGTTTCTTCAGATTTTTTTTCGGCGTTCGCCAGTAATATTAACGCGGTACCAGTCAACGTCGATTCTTCCCCGGCGAAAGTCAGTTCGATTTTTGTTTCTTCACCCAGGCCACCTTTGATTAACCAAACATGTTTAATCGGGGTGGTCGGGAAGTTGAGCAGCCACGACTTGGCTTCTATTTTTGTATTTGGTAATTTCACTACCCCACCGAGCGTCCCGTTATTGGGGTCTTCGCGCACTTCCGCGGCGACCTTGCCCGCCACTGCGGCTTCTTCTATTATGCATGTTGGTTTTGCGGGTTCGAAATGCAGCGTTACGAACGGGCCTGATGTTGTAAAGAACTCGACTAAGAGCGCAGCGGTTGTGCTTTTTTCTGACTCCACCAACTCCGATTTAACAGAACTCGTCACAATCGGTTCTCTGACTTTACAGCCAGCACCGTTGTTTTCTACAATACATGTGTTCCCTGGTTCACCGTAGAATTCGATTACCTCATCGTTCGTGCCAGGGTTGCCCGCTTTCGAGCCTAAGAGCACGCCTTCCTTGAGTCTTATAAATGGACATCTGATGATCTGTCCGGTAGCAGTTTTAAGCGTGAACCCTTTGGCTTCTCCGACGTTATATACTTTCGCAGTAATATAGTGTGTTTTACCTTCTTCGAGTCTTGTACCTCCGATAGACCAGAACGGCGCTTCTTCGGCCTGCGCTGCCGCCGCGGCGACTGCGCTGAACGCGAACACGCCGAGCAGCGCGACTAGCATGAGTCGTACTCGACTTGACTGCATTTGATATGCTCCTTTTTGTCGTACTTGGCCCTGGGGCGCCCTTCTTTTTCCCTTAGAGGCGTCCTGGGGCCGGTTTGTCTCTGCTCCCTGCTCTGGCACGCAGAGGATTGGTTCGGCCTCGGAAGACCAGCTTCGCCGAACTGCAGCGACGCTAGCCCATTCGAGGTTCCGGGGGTCCGCCCTACGATCCGGGCGGGCCTGCCAGAGAAAGCTTGTGACCCAGGAGCACAGTGGAGCGCGTCCCTCGGGAGAGGAAGGACGAGCGACTGGCGACCGGCGGCCATGTGTCAATGCTAGTTTATTTGGTAGGACTATGTCAAGGCCTGATGCGCAGGTCGGATCCGATCCTGTTGCAGGATTACGACAGATCAGACTTGGAAAGTCCGCTTTTTGCAGGAAAATCAGGCCTTGGGGGCCTGCAGAATGCCGATCTCGTTCAATGTTTCCAGCAGCGACCCGCCGTGCGTCTCGCAGAAGGCGGGGCCGATGCCACGGACCTCGATCAGCTCCTCAGCGCTCCGCGGGCACCTGCGCAGGATCTCCTCGAGCACCGTGTTCGCCGCCACCGTAAAGGCCGGCTTTCCGCCCGCGCGACCCAGGCGCCACTCCCTGAGCTTCTCGTAGTGCCCCTCGTCGACCGGATCGTGAGCCGGCACGACTGGCGAGGCGTACGTCGCGGATCCGTTGCGCGCCGCGCGCCCTGTATCGCCGCGGGCGCCCACCTGCGTAGGCCGGCCGGCGCCGGCGGCAAGCGCCCGTTCGAGCTCCGGGTCGGGGTCGCACACGCTGCAACAGCGGCCGTCGCGCGCTCCCTCCTGGGAATCCCCGAAGTGCTCGAGGATCTGCTTGCGGCGACACTCGCTGGCGTTGGCGATGAAGCGCTCGATCGCGCGGTAGGACTCCCACCCGCGGTCCTTCGCCGCCTTGATCGCGCCGTAGGCGGCGCGGCCGTCCAGTTGGCCGGTGAGGCGCACCCGCAGCACCCCGCGCGCGCCCGGCTGCAGCTCCGCCGCGCCGGCGCGCTCGGCGATCGAGAGCAGCACCCGCTCGCTGTCGTCCAGCTCCCCCGGCGCGATCTCCACGGTCCCCTGCCGAGCGCGGCGGCTCAGGCGGTTGACGTATGCGCGCACATCCTCCACGCTGCTCTGGCGCTCGGTGTTGAAGCGGATCAGGCGGCCGAGGTCCATCCGCGAGGCCAGCAGCAGCGCCCGGGCCGGCTTCCCGTCGCGTCCGCCGCGGCCCGCCTCCTGGTAGTAGGCCTCGAGGCTTGTCGGGATCGCCCAGTGCGCGACCGTGCGCACGTCCGCCTTGTCGACGCCCATCCCGAACGCGTTGGTCGCGACCACGACTTCCGCCTTGCCGTCCATGAACGTCTCCTGCGCGCGGCGGCGCTGCACCGGGGAGAGGCCGGCGTGGTAGGCGACCGTGGCGATGCCCCTGCCCGCGATCAGCTCCGCCACCTCCTCGGTGTCCTTGCGCGTCCCGCAGTACACGATCGCCGGGCGCGCCTCGGCGCGCTGGAGCACGTGCAGCAGCGCCGTGCGCTTGCGCGCCACGGCGCCCTTGCCTTCGACCCTCACCACGTCGAACGCGAGATTCGGCCGGTCAAAGCCCGAGCTCACCGACACCCACTCCCGCAGCCCCAGCTTCGCCGCGATCTCGGCCGCCACCCGAGGGGTGGCCGTCGCCGTCGCCGCCATCACGGGGGGGCGTCCCAGGGCGGCAATCGCGCCGTGCAGGCGCAGGTAGTCGGGGCGGAAGTCGTGGCCCCACTCCGCCACGCAGTGCGCCTCGTCCACTACGAACAGCCCCACCTTGCGGGTCCCCAGCGCCTCCCTGAAGGCGCGTGAGGCGAAGCGCTCGGGGGCAGCAAGCACCAGCTGCGCCCAGCCCGACTCGATGTCGAGCAGCGCGCGCGCGTTGTGTCCCTCCTCCATCCCCGACGCCAGCATCACCGCCTTCACGCCGGTCTCCTCGAGGCGCTTCCACTGGTCGTTCATCAGCGCGATCAGCGGGCTCACGACGACCACCAGGCCCCTCCCCGCCAAGGCCGGGAGCTGGTAGCAGAGCGACTTCCCCGCCCCCGTCGGCATCACCACGAGGCTGTCCCGTCCGTCGAGCGCCGCCGCCACCGCCTCGCGCTGGCCGGCGCGGAAGGTATCCAGGCCGAAGCGCTTCAGCAGCTCCTCCGGGGCCGGCGGCGGAGCGGTGTCCTGGGACTGCGCGTCCACCAGCTCCTTGAGCCGGCCCGCCGCGCCGCCCAGCGTCGCGCGTTGCTCGGCGTCGAGCGTCCCCCACAGCTCTCGCGCCTGGCTCAGCACGCCGCGCGCGCGGGCGCACGCCAGCGCGTCGCCGGGCTGACCCTCCAGCTCCCGGCGCGCGGTCTCGATCGCCTCCAAGATCTCCGTCATCTACCGACCGTACCGCTCGCTCCGGCCGGTACGCTCGCTCGCGGGCTGTCACACGCCACCCCACCCTGACCCCCCTTGTGGGGGTCTCCATCCCAGCCTTACCCGCGCCGGCGCCACACCACGCGCGTGCCGTCCCCCGGCACCAGCGTGATCGCGCGGCGGCGGATGCGTTCGCCCCGCTCGAAGCTCCGCCGTCCCGCTGCGGTCGGCAGACGTCGCCGCCGCGTCTCGCGCGGGAGCGAGGGCTCCAGCTCACCGAGGATCGTGCGCAGCATCAGCTTCATCTCCAGCAGCGCAAACGACGCCCCGATGCAGCGCCTGATGCCGCCGCCGAACGGAATCCAGGCGAACGTCTCCGGCTGGCGGCCGAGAAAGCGCTCGGGGCGGAACTCGCGCGGCTGCTCGTAGGTGCGCGGGTCGCGGTTGGTCAGCCAGATCGACGGCGCCACGCGCGTCCCCACCGGCAGCTCGTGCTCGCCCACGCGCAGCGGCTCCTCCAGGGCCCTCACCACGAGCGGCACCACGGGGCGCACGCGCATCGTCTCGTGGATCACGGCCTGCATGTACTCCTCGCTCTCGCCCTCGTCGATCTCGGCAGTTAGGCGCGCCAGCTTGTCGGGGTGGCGCACCAGGCGCTCGATCGCCCACGCCACCGAGGTCGCGGTCGTCTCGTGGCCCGCCAGCAGCAACGTCACCAGCTCGTCGCGCAGTTCCGCGTCGCTCATCCCCACGCCCTGCTCATCGCGCGCCTGCAGCAGCAGGGAAAGGATGTCGGTGCGCTCCCCGAGGTCCTCCTGCGCACGCCGGCGCCCCAGCTCCGCGTAGAGCACCTCGTCGAGATGGTCCAGCGCCCGCCCGAACCCGCCCTTCGGGCGCTCGAGCGTCGGGCGGCTGAGCGCCACCCGCAGCAGCATCGGCAGCGTCAGCGGCGCGAACAGCGCGCCCACCGCCTCGCGCATCGTCTCCATCCGCTCCGCCTCCACCCCGAACACCGCGCGCAGGATCACCTCCAGCGTGATCGCGCGCGTGCGCTCCTGCAGCGCCATCGGCACTCCCAGCGGCCACTGCGCGAGGTCGCGCCGCGTCGCCTGCACGATCGTCTCCTCGTACTCCTTCATCCGCTCCCCGTGGAACGGCGGCAGCAACAGGCGCCGCTGGCGGAGGTGCTCGGGGCCCGTCAGCGTCAGCACCGAGCTCGGCCCCATCACCGCGGCGATCGGCGAGCTTCCCGCCGCCGAGGGCGCCACCTCCGGCGGGGCCGTGAACACCTGCTTGACGAGCTCCGCCCCACTCACCACGACGATCCGCCGCCCGCTGGGGAAGAAGCGCATCGTAAACATCTCCCCGTAGCGCTCGCCACAGCGGTCGAGCATCCACGGCAGCGACACCGCCCACGCCACGGTCTGCGCCAGCGGCGGCCACCGTGGCCCTGGGGGCAGCGAGGTGCTCCTCAGCCGCTCGACCGCCGGCAGGGTGGTTGCTGCGCTGGCCATCTACCTACCGACTCTACCGCGGCGGCGCGGCCGGCTTCGTGGCGCGTCGGTGGTTGTCTCCTACCGCGGCGCCGGTCGGCCCTCGACCAAGCGGCGACGCAGGCGGGCGGGACGCGTGGGCGTGTGTGTCTCGGCCAGCGTCCGCGCCAGGCGCGCGTGCGCGCGCTCCACCGCCTGCTCGTCCAGCCGCTGCGGCTGGCGCTCCACATAGCCCGTCAGCATCCGCGCCGGCACCACGCGCACGCCCTTGCGCCGGCTCAGCGGGCGGTCCACCCACGCGCGGCTGAACACCACGAGCGGTTCAACGTGCTCGTCGACGATCCCCTCCACCGCCTTGCGCTGGGCCTGCGCCTGGCCGAGCACCGAGCCGTGCAGCCGCCCCACCCGGATCGGGCCCGGGTGGCTCTTGGTCTCGACCGTGAACACCCCTCCCGGGCCGATCAGGATGTGGTCGACGTTGCCCCGCCCGAAGCTCGCGTCGTGCACGACGTGCCATCCCCGCTCGGGCAACCCCTCCAGCAGCCGCCCCACGTGCTCTTCGCCGCGCGCACCCCTGTCGTGGCGATCCACCAGCGGCAGCACCCACCGCGAGATCGCGAAGATCGCGAGCAGCAGCCCCACCTCCGCCCCCAGGAAGCGCGGATCCTGCCAGCCGAAGCGCCGTCCCATCACGGTCGTCGCCGCCGCCAGCGCCCCCAGCGTCAGCAGTGTGCGGATCCGCAGCCGCTGCACCAGCGAGCGGGTGTACTGCCCGGGCGCGCGGGCCGTCGGGTCGCGTTCGAGGCGCACACTTCGACATCGGTCCACCGCCGGCATGCCTTTAGAGGGCCTTCCCCGCACGCCGTCGAGGTTGAGCCTATGCATGCCTGCGAGCATCCGCCGGACGTCACGCTGCTGCTGCGCGCCCACTCCGAGCAGCGCTGGCTGAGCCGCGAGGTGATCCCCGTCGTGCGCCAGCTCGAGACGGGCGCGCGCCTGCCCGAGGAGCAGCTCCCCGCCGCCCACGCCTACCTCGAGGTGGTGTGGGCCGAGGCGGCGGGGCTCGCACGCGAAGCCGACGCCACGCTGCGCCGGCTCGACGCGCTCGGGCCGATCCACCAGCCGCTGCCGGCCAAAGCGCGCCGCTACCACGCCTCCGTGCGGGCGCTGCGCGCAGCCGTCGCGCGGCGGGTCATGGTGTTGGTCGAGCAGGGGATGCCGGCGGAAACGGGCACTCGCGCCGCAGGCGAGTGTCTCCCCGCCTCGGTCGCCGCGCCCGTGGACTACGCCGCCGGCTCAGCCAGCAGCGCCTGCAGCCGGTAGGCGAGCGACTCCAGGGCGAGCTCCTCGGAGACGTTGAGCGCCAGCCGCAGGCGTGTGTCGCGCACGAGCTCCACCCCTTCGCGCAGCCGCGCGGGGGAGCGGCCCGCGGCGTCGCGCTCCAGCTCGGTGCGGCGGTCGAGCGCGTACACCAGCTCGCCCGCGCCCTCCGCCACGCACCACAGGTCGCGCAGCCACAGCTGAGCCAGGCGCAGCGCGAGGTCGAGCGCACCGCCCCGCGCGCGGCGCTCGGCACGGCGTTGGGCCTCGACGGCTTCGCGCTCGTGGCGTTTGCGCTCCTTGGCGGGCAGCAGCTCGAGCTCGCCCGCCACGCGCGCCGCCAGCTCCTCGCCGGCGCCCGTCCCGGCGTCGCGAGCGGCCTGCAGCAGCTCCATCCACGGGCGCCCGGCGGTGTCGCCGCTCACCGCGCCGCGCACGAACGCCTCCACGCGCGTGCGCAGCTGGCCACCCCACTCCCCCGCCAGGCGGCCGGCGAGCCGCGCGTCCCCGAGCCCGAGGCGCGCGCAGGCCGCGAGCGTCGCGTCCGCGATTGGGGCGTCCACGGTGGCGGGCTCGCCGCCGGCCCCCACCGGCGGCTCCTCGCCGGGCACGGCCACGAGGGCTTCCCCGCCGCTGTCCCCGCCGCGTTCCCGCAGGCGCTGCTCGATCCGCGCGGGCGGCAGCGGGTCGAAGCGGACCTGCTGGCAGCGCGAGGCGATCGTCGGCAGCAGCTCGCGCGGGGTGGGGGCCAGCAGGATGAAGTGCGCGAACGAAGCAGGCTCCTCGAGCGTCTTCAGCAGGCGGTTGGCGGCCTGATCGTTGAGCGTGTGCGCGTCCTCCAGCACGAACACCCGTCGGCGCGACTCGAACGGCGTACGGGTCGCCGCGGCGACCACGGCCTCCTCGACGTCGCCCACCAGCATCTCCCCCGCGCCGGAGGGGGTGACCCACGTCAGATCCGGGTGCGCCCCGCGCGCCGCGCGCCCGCGCACCTCCTCGGGAGCGGCCGACCCCGCGGCGAGCAGCGCCGCGGCGAAGGCGCGTGCGACGGTGCGCTTGCCGACGCCGGCGGGGCCGTGGAAGAGGTAGGCGTGAGTCGGCCCCCGCCCGCTCCCCTGCCCGCCGATGGAAGCCTCCTCCCCGTCGAGGAACCTCACCGCGGGCAGCAGCACCGCGCGGGCGTGCGGATGGTCGTCCAGGCCGGGCAGGCTCACGCGGTCAATCCTGACATAGCCGATACGGTCCGGAGATGCCCGCGGGTACGCTGATCACGATCGAGGGGCTCGACGGCGCCGGCAAGACCACGCTCGCGCAGGCGCTCGCACGCGAGATCGCCGCGCGCGGGGCGGGCAGAGCAGGCGGGCGTCGGGTCGAGCTGCTGCGCGAGCCCGGCGGGGTACGGCTCTCCGAGCGGATCCGCGAGCTGGTGAAGGATCCCGCCCTCGCGGTGGGCGCGCGCGCGGAGGCGCTGCTGTACGCGGCGGCGCGCGCGCAGCTGGTGGGAGAGCGCGTACGTCCCCTGCTCGACGCGGGCGCGCTGGTGCTGCTCGATCGCTTCGTGGACTCCTCGCTCGCCTACCAAGGCGCAGGCCGGGAGCTGGGGGTGGAGCAGATCCGCGAGATCAACCGCTTCGCCACCGAGGGCCTGGAGCCCGACCGCACGCTGCTGCTGTGCGTCTCGCTGCGCTCCGGCCGCGCTCGTCAGAGCGCGCGGGCGGGCGATCCCGACAGGTTGGAGTTGGAGGGGGAGGAGTTCTTCGCCCGGATCGACACCGCCTATAGAGACCTTACGCGCGCGGAGCCGCATCGGATCACTCTGATCGATGCCGAGCTGCCGCCCGATCGAGTGCTGAGCGACGCACTGGCGGCGATCGCGGATCTGTTGTGACTACCATGACGGTTGCGATGCACCGCATCCTCGAAGTCTCGCCCACGCTCGCCTTGACGGTCGTCAAGCACACGACCCAGCCCACGACGAAGCTCTCCACCGGCGCGCTCGTGGCGGCGGCGCTGGCGGCGGCGCTGATCGTCGTGTGCCTGGTGTGGGCGGCGGCGCGCTGGTGGGCGTACGAGCCCCGCTGGAGGGTGTCGCTGCGCCACTGCATCGCGGAGGCGAGCTGGCGCCTGTCGGGCACCTGGGAGGAGTTCGCCGACTGGCTCAGACTGGGACGTTGAACCCGGCCGAATCGCATTCCTCCTCTAAAATGAAGGGTTCTGCGTTACTCGTTTTTTGCCGTCCGACGGCCTGGAGACCATAGCTGGCCCAGCTAAAACAGAGTCGAGTGGGCGTCCGCCGAGCGACGCCGGCGCGGAAGGAGCAAGGCCGATGCAGACAACGAGCCCCACCACCACCCTCGCGGAGGCAACGCCCGGCGCGGCGCTGTCGATCGAGCGTCTTTTCACGTCTCCCGGGACCCATCCCTTCGAGGCGGTGGAGTGGGAGCTGCGCGATGCGCGGATCGGTCACGGGGACCGCGTGGCGTTCGAGCAGCGTGACGTGGAGTTCCCCAAGAGTTGGTCGCAAAATGCGACAAATATTGTCAGTCAGAAGTACTTCCGCGGGCAGCTGGACCATCCCTCCCGCGAGCACTCGGTCAAGCAGATGATCGCGCGCGTGGCCGGCACGATCGCCGCCTGGGGACGCGAGCGCGGCTACTTCGCGACCGACGAGGACGGCGAGGCCTTCGAGGCAGAGCTCACGCACATCCTGCTGCACCAGCTGGCCGCCTTCAACTCGCCGGTGTGGTTCAACGTAGGCTTCGAGGAGAACCCCCAGTGCAGCGCCTGCTTCATCCTCTCGGTGAAGGACACGATGGAGTCGATCCTCGATTGGAACACCAGGGAGGGCATGATCTTCCGCGGGGGATCCGGCTCGGGGATCAACCTGTCGAACATCCGCGGCTCGATGGAGCCGCTGGCGAAGGGCGGCACGGCCTCGGGGCCGGTGTCGTTCATGCGCGGCGCCGACTCGTGGGCGGGCACGATCAAGTCCGGCGGCAAGACCCGCCGCGCGGCGAAGATGGTCGTGCTCGACGTCGACCACCCCGACATCCGCGAGTTCATCCAGTGCAAGGCCAAGGAGGAGGACAAGGCGCAGGCGCTCAGGGACGCGGGCTTCGACATGTCGATCGACGGCGAGGGCTTCTTCTCGATCCAGTACCAGAACGCCAACAACTCGGTGCGAGTCACCGACGAGTTCATGCGGGCGGTCGCGGAGGATCGCGAGTGGCGCCTGACCTCGCGCGTCACTGGCGAGCCGGTCGGCGGGGCGGGTGGGGATCCCATTCGAGCGCGCGAGCTGATGCGCGAGATCGCCCAGGCCGCGTGGCGCTGCGCGGACCCGGGGATGCAGTACGACACGACGATCAACCGCTGGCACACCTGCCCACGCTCGGGGCGGATCAACGCGTCGAATCCGTGCAGCGAGTACATGCACGTGGACGACTCGGCGTGCAACCTCGCGTCGCTCAACCTGATGAAGTTCCGCCGCCCCGACGGGACCCTCGACGTGGCGTCCTTCGAGCACACGGTCGACGTGATGCTCCTGGCCCAGGAGATCGTGGTCGGGCCCTCCAGCTATCCGACCGAGGAGATCGCGGTCAACGCCCGTGCCTTCCGCCAGCTTGGGCTCGGCTACGCCAACCTCGGCGCCTACTTGATGGCGGACGGGATGCCCTACGACTCCGAGCTGGGCAGGGGCACGGCGGCGGGGATCACGGCGTTGATGACCGGCCGCGCCTACCGCCGCTCGGCCGAGGTCGCCGGCGCACTCGGCCCGTACGAGCGCTACACGGAGAACCGCGAGGCGCACAACACGGTGATGCGCATGCACCGCGACTCCGCCCACGCGATCGCCGATGCGACCTGCGCCGACCGCGAGCTGCTCACAGCCGCGCGGCAGGTCTGGGACGAGGCGGTGGAGCTCGGCGAGCGCCTCGGCTACCGCAACGCCCAGGCCACCGTGCTGGCGCCGACGGGCACGATCTCGTTCCTGATGGACTGCGACACGACCGGCGTGGAGCCCGACTTCTCGCTGGTCAAGTTCAAGGAGCTGGTGGGCGGCGGGCAGATGACGATCGTCAACCGCACCGTCCCGCTGGCGCTCGCGACGCTCGGCTACTCCGAGCCGCAGATCGAGCAGATCGAGGCGCACCTCGCCGAGCACGGCACGATCGTCGGCGCCCCGGGCCTCGAGGAGAAGCACCTGCCGGTGTTCGACGTGGCCGTCGGCGAGCGCGCGATCTCGCACATGGGCCACCTGAAGATGATGGGCGCGGTGCAGCCGTTCATCTCGGGGGCGATCTCAAAGACGGTCAACCTGCCCCACAGCGCGACCGTGGAGGACATCCAGGACGCCTACACCGAGGCGTGGCGGCTCGGGATCAAGGCACTGGCGATCTACCGCGACGGCTCGAAGACCGCCCAGGCGCTGCGCACCGACGCGCAGCAGGGCGAGCAGGCCGCCAAGGCCGAGGTCGATGTGGATGCGCTGGTGGAGAAGGCTGTCGCTAAAGCGCTCGCCGAGGCCGGCCCCCGGCGCAAGCGGATGCCCCGCGAGCGCCAGTCGATCACCCACAAGTTCTCGATCGGCGGCCACGAGGGGTACATCACCGCGGGCATGTACGAGGACGGCACCGTCGGGGAGATCTTCCTGACCGACATCGGCAAGGAGGGCTCGACGCTGCGGGGCATGATGAACTCGTTCGCCACCGCGATCTCGATCGCCCTTCAGTACGGGGTGCCGCTCGAAACTCTGGTGCAGAAGTTCAGCTACATGCGCTTCGAGCCCGAGGGCATCACGGGCAACCCGGAGATCCCCTTCGCGAAGTCGATGCCCGACTACATCATGCGCTGGCTGGCCTCGCGCTTCCTCGACACCGACGCCCAGGAGGAGCTCGGCATCCTCACCCCCGAGGTGCGTGCCCGCAAGGCCGCCCAGGAGGCAGCCCAGTCGATGATCGCCTCCGACACCGCCGGCCCCCGCGCGGGCGAGCACATCGGCGACGTCGGCGGGCGGGGATCGATCGGATCGGGGGGCAACGGGGGGTCGAGCGCGCCCGCAAGCGCCTTCACCGACACCCCGCCGGTGGTGCCGGCCAGGCTGCGGGGCCTCGACCTCGGCCCTGCCTGCAGCCAGTGCGGGGGCATGATGCAGCGCACCGGCTCTTGCTACACCTGCAGCAGCTGCGGCAACAACACCGGCTGCGGCTGAGGTCCGATGGCCGGCGCATATCTGCGTCCTCGATCGCTCGTGTGCAGAGCACACTTCGCTCTCTGCGTCCTTGATCTGCTTGGCCCTCGGACCTCAGGGACGTAACGCGATGGCCGGACTTGTGGAACCGCGACGAAGTCCGCGCAAACCTGATTGCATTAAGTGCATGGGGAGTAGAGCTGTTGCGCCCGCGGCGCTCGCCGCGCTGATGGGGATCGCCGCGCTCGCCGGCTGCGGGGGCGCCGCGAAGACGACGACCACCGTGGTTACCGCCGCGGGCCAGCCCGGCAGCGCGGCGCAGGTGGCGCAGACCTCGTCGGGCCCGATGGTGGCGACAGTGCAGCAGACGCCGATCACGAAGGCGTCCTTCGAGCACTGGGTGTCGGTGACCGCCGCGATCAGCCACTCCGCGACGCACGGCGCGCCGGCGCACGCGGCGCTCAAGAACCAGGTGCTCGGCTTCCTGATCACCTCACAGTGGGTGCTCGCCGAAGCGGCCCACCTCGGGGTCGACGTGAGCGAAGCGGAAGTGCGCCGGCGACTGCACCAGGACACCGCCAAGCAGTATCCCAAGGCATCCCAGCTCGCGCACTACCTCGCCTCCGTCGGCGAGACCGAAGCCGACCTGTTGATGCGCGTCAAGGGCGAACTGCTCGATGCGAAGATCGCCCAGCACGTGACGGCCGGCAAGACCGCATCCACCGAACCCCACCTGCTGCTGAGCGACTTCCAGAAAAGCTTCGAAGCGCGCTGGCGCGGGCGCACCAGCTGCCAGCGCGGGTATGTGATGGAAGACTGCAAGCAGTACAAAGGCACCCCCCACCCGCCGGCGGCAAGCAGCCCCTCCTCGTCGGGCTCCTCCTCTTCCACCTCCTCCGCATCGCGCGCGACATCGTCGACCAGCGCGAGCTCGAACGCAAGCGGCGAGCTGCCCACGATTCCCGGAGCGATGGCCATCAGCAGCCCCGCGTTCGAACGCAACGGCACGATCCCCGCGCAGTACACCTGCGACGGTGCCGATGTCTCACCACCGCTGCAATGGCAGCACCTGCCCGCCCACACGAAGGAGCTCGTGCTGTTCGCGATCGACGACAGCTCCGACGGAACCGAAGGCGGGATCCGCTGGATCGTGGCCGGCATCGACCCCAGCCTCTCCGGGATCTCCGCCGGGCAGCTGCCCGCAGGGGCGGTCGTGGGCCTCAACGGCTCCGGCAAGGCCACCTACGGCGGCATCTGCCCGCCAAAGGGCAAGCCCACCTCGATCGAATTCGTGCTGTGGGCGCTGAGCAAAACGATCCCGCTCTCCAACGGCTTCACCCCGGCAATCGCCGAGCACGACTACAGCCACAGCGAGCTGGGCTCGGCCACGACCTACGCGACCGCTGAGGCGCGATAGCCGGCGCATATCTGCGTCCTCGGTCGCTCGTGTGCAGAGCACACTTCGCTCCCTGCGTCCTTGATCTGCTTGGCTCTCCCGCCTCAGCGTGGCCCGTGTACAGCCGCAGCGGATCAGATCAGGTCAAGAGGTGGTCGCCCGCGGCTCGCTCGGCCACGGCGTCGCCGGCATCACTGCGGTTCAGCACGCTGATGAAGACCGCGACGAAGCCGATGCCGAAGACGAGGAACTCCAGGAAGCACATGCCGGCGCCCGCGAAGTGCTGGTCGGCGATCGGCGAGAGGCCGAATGCCCGCGGGGCGTGGATGTAGAGCGGGTACTCCGGCTTTGTCAGCCACGTCAACGGCAGGCAGACCGCGGCGCTCGCCAGCCGCGAGAAGCCGAGCAGCGCGAGGCGCTGGCCACCGGGGCGCAGGCGGGCGCGGGGCAGCGGGTCGACGATCAGCCACCACAACGCGAGGCCGGTGTAGAACAGCGTGGCGTGCTCGAAGGCGTGCACCGCGGAGTGTTCGGTGGCGAAATCGAACACCGCCGGGATCGCCCACACCCACGTGGCGATCGCCCACAGCGGGATCGCCACCCACGGCGAGGTCAGCCGCGCGAGCACCCGCCCGAAGCGCCCCCCACCGGGCGCGACCGCGAGTAGCGCCCTGCGGGAGAGACCGAGCGGCAGCAGCGGGCGGCGCAGTCCCAGCACGAGCAGCGCCGGGGCGATGTCGGAGAGCAGCACGTGCTGGGCCATGTGCGCTGAGAGCAGGTACCCGTCGCCGATCGCATCAAGCGGCGAGCACAGCGCCACCGCCACCACCGCGAGGCCGGCGGCGTACGGCACCCAATGGCCGGCCCCCACCGCGCCAGAGCGCTCGGCGGCGCGACGGTAGGCACGCGCGTAAAGCACCCCCGCGAGCACCAACGCGACAAGCGGGAGCGGCTCGAAGGTCCATGAGCCCCAGCCGGGCACAGACGTCATGCGCGGCATCCTATCGATCCCTGCCCCGAAGCGGACCATCATCACCCTTCCTGAGGTGCGAGAGCCAAGCAGATCAAGGACGCAAGGAGCGAAGTGTGCTTTGCACACGAGCGACTGAGGACGCAGATATGCGCCGGCTATCGCACCTCAGGAGGTTTCGTAGGAGGCCGGCGGCGGCGCATCCCCCCGTATCGCGGCCAGCTCGCTCAGCAGCTGCGCCCCGCTGGTGCCGCCAAGCACGCGCAGCCGCGGCAGCTGGTCGGGATCTGCTCCGGGCTGAGCCCAGCCGGGGACGACGGTGGTGGAGCCGCGGTAGCCGGCGGCCTGCACGGCGGCTACCACCGCGGCGTTGTACTGGCCGGAGGGGTAACAGAACCAGTTCACGGGCACGTTGTAGAGGCGTTGCACTTCGCTACGGGCGACCGCCACCTGGTAGTGCAGCTCGGCGGGGTCGAGCGTCGCGAGGTCGGCGTGGCTGAAGCCCTGGGTGTCGAGCTCCCAACCGGCGGCGATCAGGCCGTGCACCTGTTCGTGGGAGAGCCCGCCCTGGGAGGGGGGCAGGCCGGTGAGCTGCAGGTTCTCGACGCCGTCCCAGCCGAGCCGGCGCAGGATCGGCAAGGCGTTGGTGTACTGGGACTGGTAGCCGTTGTCGAACGTGAGCACGATCGGCCTGCCCGCCGGCAGCGGCGCGCCTTCCCTCCAGTTCGCCCACAGCTGATCGAGCGTGATCGCGTGAAAGCCCGCGTGCGCGAGCGCCTGCATCTGTTCGGCGAACTCTTCGGCGGGCACGTACAGGCCGGGGAACGGCGCCCCCGCGGGCGGGGGATTGATGACGTGATACATGAGGATCGGCACCGCCTCGGACCGAAGCCGGGTGACACGCACCTTTGGTGCGAGTCCCCGTTTCGACCAGCGCGCGCCGTCGGCTGCGCGCCCGCGCGAACGCGCCGCCGCGCCCGGCCCGCCCCCCTGCCCGGCACGGCCCGCCCCGCCGGCAGCGCGGACGTGCGCCGATGCGCCGGTGGAGGGCGTCGAGGAGCCGCCGGCGACAAGGGCCACCACAGCGACGACCGCGCCAAGCACGGCCAAAAGGCCCCCGACCGCGAGCGCGCGCCGCCGCCGGATCTTGCGGCGGGTGCGGGGCCGGTCGCTGTCCAGCGGTGCTCGGTTCAGTTGAGGCGACTCTTCAGCGCGCTCGCGGCGGAGAACTTGGCCGCCTTGCTAGCGGCAATGCTGATCGTGGCGCCGGTGGCGGGGTTGCGTCCCTGCCGGGCCGCTCGATGGCTGACGCTGAACTTCCCGAAGCCGGCGATGGCGACCTCGCCGCCGGCGGCCAGCTCGTCGGAGACGGTCTCGATCGTCGCCTCCAGCGCCTGGCGGGCCTGGTTGGGGGCCAGTCCGGTGCGCTCCGCGACCTTGTCTGCCAGATCGTTCTTGGTCATGTTTGGCACTCCTCCCTTAGATGGGCTGTGATTGCTCAAAACGGGCAGATTAGCGTCTCGTCAGGACAGATTCGCGGATTCAGGCAGTTCACGCCGACACTTGCACCGGCGGCGGCGGCGCCTCGCGACGCTCCGCGGCCACCCCCGGGCGCTCCGGGAGGGCCTCGGGGAGGCGCCCGGCGGCGTGGGCGGTCCACAGCGCGGCCAGCCAGCAGCCGCAGGCGAGGACGACGTGGACCCACACGAGCTCGGTGGGCAGGTGGGTCTCGTACTGGTCGAGGCCGACCGCGCCCTGGAGGGCGAGCAGGACGCAGAGCACGGTGGTGCAGCGACGCACGAATTCCTCGGCGCCGCGATGGCGCGCCAGCCACCACACGAACACCGCGAGCAGACCAAACGCGAAGGCGATCTCGCCGTGGCGGTGGATCACGAAGTCCATCGTGCCGCGCCCGTCGAAGTCGAGGCGGTTGATGTGTTCGCCGGGGTTGCCCCCGGCGTGGGGCCCGGCCGCGGTGGCGGCGGTGCCGGCGAAGATCGTCAGTGCGCCGAGCGCCACGAGCGCTCGGGCCGACCACACAAGCGTGCGATCGCCGCCGCGGAGGCGCTCGCCCGGCTTGTCGTTTCGGCCGGCCCGCCAGACGAGCGCGGCGGCGGCGGCGAGGATCAGCATCGAGAGCGCGAAGTGGCCCATCACCCAGCCGTAGTCGAGCTTTCCGCGCACGGTGAGCCCGCCGAGCACGGCCTGCCCGATCACGCCGAGGGGCAGCAGCGCCGCGAGCCGGGTGAGGTCGCGGCGGTAGGGGCGCCGCCGCAGCGCGCCGAGCCAGGCCAGGCCGGCGGCCAGGCACACGGGCACGGTGATCAGGCGGTTGGAGAACTCGATCACCGCATGCGTCTTCAGCGGCGGGTACAGGTTGCCGTAGCACTTCGGCCAGGTGGGGCAGCCGAGACCGGAGCCGGTCAGGCGCACCGCGGCGCCGGTGAGCACGATCAGCGTGAGGGCGCCGAGCGCGAGGTACGCCAGCACCACGTACTGGCGCGGGGTGACGGTGTAGCCGTTGGTGCGCTCGCGCAGAGACGGCCGCGGACGGTCGGCGGGCATTGCCTGAAGTTTGCCACCTCGTGGGGGAGCGCGGGCAGATCCCTCCGGCCCGGCCGGTCAGGATCCCGGGATAGGCCGGCAGCCCCGCTCCGGGCCGGAGATTTAGGGCCTACCGGGATAGGACCTCAGCCGCGGTGCTTGTGGCGGTGCCTGCGCGGCATCCGGTGGTAGATGACGATGCTGGCTTGGCTGGTGTTGCGCAGCTTGTCCACGGCGATGAACGTGAGCACGTTGCGCCCGGGCCGGATGTGCGCGGCGCCGTGCCAGTGCAGCGCTCCGGCGAGCGTGCGGGGGAACGCCTGGTTGGTGTAGTTGCGGATCAGCCTGCCGTCGATCTCGAGCGTGATGCGCCCCACGCCCTGGGGATCGCGGGCGGAGACGCTGATCGGCAGCGTGCCCGAGTAGGTGGTGTGATCGGCGGGCCTGGAGACGTCGATGCTCGGTCCGGAGAAGGACCCGCAGGGTTCTGAGAGCTGATCGCCGTGGTGGGCGTAGGCCTGCAGTGCGGCGAACGAGGGCTTGCGGGAGCCGTTGGCGCGCAGCAGGCCGGAGACGTCGGCGCCCTGGTCCTGGAGGGGAAACCAGATCGCCACCTGGACGTAGGGGTCCTGGGCGAGGCAGTGGTAGGCCTGGGCGAGATAGGTGGCCTGCTGCTGTTCGGTGACGCCCTGAGCCTTCTGCCCGGCCCACACCCCTTCTTCGCAAGTGGCGGAGGTGGTGCGCCAGGAGAGCTCGGTCATCCAGATCGGCTTGTCGTCGCCGTTGGCGAGCATCACGTTGTGGACTTCGCGGTAGGCGAGGAACGAGTCGGGGATCATGTGCCCGTCGTTTTCGCGCAGGAAGCTGTAGGGGGAGACGATGTTGCAGGCGGTGTCGGTGTGGACGGCGACGGCGTCGAAGTAACCCTTGGCGCCGTTCTGGTAGAGCGCTTCGAGGAAGGGATAGTCGTTGCCGGTCAGCCCGCCGACGAGCACGGTGGCGTTCGGTTCGGCGGCCTTGATCACCGGGTAGGAGGCCTTGAGCAGCGCGGCGTAGGCGGCGGGGTCGGGGGCGCCGACCCACCAGCTGGGGGAGTCCTCCTCGTTCCACAGCTCATACGCGGCGACGTGAGGACCGAAGCGCTGGGCGAGGCCGCCGACGAACGCGGCGTAATCCTCGGGGTTGGCGGGGGGCGTGTGTTCGTTGGAGGAGCCGGTCTCCCACCGGGGCGTGCCGACGACGTCGACGATCACTTTCGTGCCGGCGGGGAGTTCGCGGAAGAGCCGTTCATAGTTGGCGATCCAGCTGGGGGAGTACTCGCCGGGCTCGGGCTCCAGATCGGGCCAGGTGGCAAACACGCGCACCCAGTGGACGCCGAGCGCCTTCAGATCGCCGACGTGGGGGCTGAAGCTGTCGGCGAGCACGACCCCGGGTTCGGCGGCGCCGGCGGGGCCGGCGGCGGCGAGCGTCAGCGCCAGCAGCGCGGCCACCAGCGCGCCTACAAGCGGCCCGGCAAACGACAGGCGCGTACGACGCGAGCCCACAAACGTATCCATCGCCCTTTAGATCGTAGGCTGGCCCGCTTCGCTTGACGGCGCCTGCGCGGACTCGACGGATGGTTGCGCCTCGCTCACCCCGGGGAGCCCCGCCAACTCCCGCGCGCGGTGCAGGACGGCGTCGATCATCGGCGCGGTGAGCCTGCCGGTGAAGGTGTTCTGCTGGCTGGGATGAAAGCAGCCGAGCAGCGCGACCGAAGCGGGGGGACACTCGCCTCCGGCGAGCATCCCCCGTTCGGCCAGCACCCCGGGATGCTCGGCGCCATGGCCAAAACGGGGGCGCGGCCGTGGCAGGGGCTCACCGGCGACGCCGGCCCGCAGCCGCAGCGCGGCATCCCACGCAAACGCTCCCAGGCAGAGGATCACGCGGATGCCGCCCAGCAGCTCGAGCTCGGCGGCGCTCCACGGCAGGCAGGCGTCGCGCTCCTCGCCGGTGGGGCGATTGGCGGGCGGTGCGCAGCGCACCGCGGCGGTCACCCATGCATCCAGCACCCGCAGGCCGTCGTCGCGGCGGGTCGATGTCGGCTGATTGGCAAAGCCGGTGCGCCACAGCGCGGCGAACAGGAAGTCGCCGGAGCGGTCCCCGGTGAAGATCCGTCCCGTGCGGTTGCCGCCGTGCGCCGCGGGGGCAAGCCCGAGGATCAGCACCCGTGCGGCAGGATCGCCAAAGCCCGCCACCGGGTGCGCCGCGTAGCGCTCGTGCGCAAACGCCGCGCGCCGCTCGCGCGCCACCTGCTCGCGCCACGCGACCAGCCGCGGGCAGCGCCGGCAGGCTTCGATCTCCCGCGCCAGCGCCTCGAGCTCCGGGGCGTGCCCGCTGGGGGTCACCCCTTGATCGCGGGAGAGGTTCCCAGCACCGCGCCGGAGGCGCTGAGCGCCTGGACCTGCACGTACGCCTCGGGGCCGGGCGTGGCGATCGCCGTCTCGAAGCCGCTGCGCGGGCCGCTGGCCACGGCGGCGAGCTGCGTGGGGGAAGGACCGGCGAGCACTCGCCACGAGGCGATCTCGGTCGCCCCGTTCCAGCTCGCATACACCGTCACCGGGGTGGGTGGGCTCGATTTTCCGGCGCTGGCGGCGATCGCCGGCGCGCCCGAGGGCGTGCCGGTCCAGGGGAAGCGGTAGGTGCGGTAGGACTCATCGCCGGGGGGCATGTGCGCGTCGTAGAGCAGCTGGCCGGAGGTGCTGAATTCCGAGAACCACGGTTCGGCCCCCCAGCCGATGAACAGGTTGCCGCTCGCCAGCAGCTGAACGTTGCCCTGGCTGCCCGCCTTCAGCGCAGTGCCGGGGTGCTCGAACTCGGACACCAACGTCTCGGTGCCCGTCTTCTGGTTGAGCGCCACGAGGATCCCGCGCGACTGCGGGTGCACGATCGGCACGCCGCCGTTGTCGAACACGGAGATCAGGCCGTTGGGCAGTAGCGTGGCGTCGTGCTGGAAGGCGGTCAGCGTGCCCGAGCCCATCTTGATCGTGCTGTGCTTGCCGCCGGCCTCCGCCACCACCTCGCCGGTTTCTTCGTTGACCTGGTACAGCGCCCACGTGTTGCGCGCGGAGATCAGCATCTCCCCGCCGGGCTCGGGGTCGAGCGAGTTGGCGTGGAAGAAGTCGAACGGCCATTCGTCGCTGGCGCCGTAGGGGGTGGAGTAGGAGCTTTCCAGCGCCACGTGGTCGATGCTGTCCCACTGGCGGCGCACGAGGCCGGTGCGCAGGTCGATTTCCTGGAAGAGGCTGTCGTTGACCGCCGCGTCCTGGGGTCCGTGAATCGCGGTGAGGTTGCAGCGGATCGGGTTGAACGCGGTGATCAAGGCGGTGTCGTTGGCCTCGAGGTGGAAGTCGTGGAGGTCGGCCGTCAGGCCGTTGCCGGCGTGGATGTGCAGGATCTGCTTGTAGGAGCTGTTGGCCACCACCTCTTCCCCCTCGCCGAACCCCTGCGGGGGGATGTACCCCTGCCACCACGTCAGCACCTGCTGGCCTTCGAAGCTCTGCACCTGCAGGTTGGTCGAGTAGGTCCCCTTGGGGAGCGGATCGAACCACACCAGCTGCCCGTTGGGTTCGGTGATCATCGGGCCGTCGCCGCCCGGTCCGGAGTAGGGAGCGGAGAAGATGTCCCCGGCGGCGCTCGAGGAGCCGGCGCCGGCGTCGACCTGGATCGAGGGGGCGTTGAGGCTGGGCGCAGAGTGGTAGCGCTGCACCTCCGCGGAGCTTCCTTCCGGCTCTTTGCCCGGCGGCTGGTGGGGGATCGGGTCGGGCACGGAGACCGCGAAGTGGAAGGCGAACGGCTCCCAGTGCCCGTGCGCGAGCAGCTGGCCGTGCACCGTGACGATTTCCCCGGGCTGGAAGGGCGCGGCGGGCAGGAAGCTGGCGCCGTCGCCCTGGGAGAAGGCGGCCAGACGGCCGGGGTGCACGCCGGTGGCCGACCCGCTGACGGTGACCTGCTTGAGCTGATTGCCGGGCACTCCGAGCAGGCTGATCTGGGTGTGCGGCGTGGCGTCCAGGGAGTCGGGCAGCGGCGAGACCCGCAGCTGCGTGCCGGACAGCACATCAGTGCGGTTCAGCGTGCTCGGCACGCACCGCGGCGCCGCCGGCCCGCGGAAGGCAGCCTCCTCGGCCACGATTCGCTTGCCGCCGAGCGTCAGCGCGCCGGCGCTCGTCGCGAGCACCACGACGCCTCCGAGCACCAACCCGCGGCGCAGCCAGCGGTGGTGCCCATGCGCCAGATTATGCCCACCGCGCCGCCACACCCGCACGGGCGTCCACGGTCCGTCCGTGTGGCCCGGACGGCGATCGTTCTTCTTCACGATGTCGCCCGCAATCGTCTCTGCTGCATCGGTCCTCCGGTAGGCGCCCGCCGGTTGAAGGGCGCATCCTAGTCTCAGACAACGCCGCAGGCTATGAGTTTCGGTGCCACGTGCGCGAAGCCTGCCTCCCTGCGCCACGGTACGCCGGCAACGGTTATGTTAGGTCCATGCTAAGCCTACGAGGAGATTCCAAGAGGATGATAAGAGCAAAGGCCGCGCAGGAGCGGGGACTTTGAGGGCGCTCGGCGCGCTGCTCGCCACGGCGCTGCTCGCCGTGGCGCTCAGCTCCTGCGGCGGCAGCGCCACCTCCGCGTCGATCGCGCTCGGCGATGAGGCCTCGGTCGCCGCGGCGGCCGCCAACCCCGTCACGGTCTCGCCGCTGCCCGGGACCCCCGACGCCTCGCCCGCCACGCAGATCAGCTTCCTCGGCGGCGCGGGCGCGCGGGTCGCGAGCGTGAGCGTGGTCGGCTCGCGCAGCGGAACCCACCCGGGGCGTCTGCAGGCGTACTCCACCGGCACCGGCGCGAGCTTCATCCCCGACAGGCCGTTCGTCGCGGGCGAGCGCGTCACCGTGCATGCGCTCGCGGGCACGGGTGGGGGGGCTCCCAATCAACCGGTCACCACCACCTTCACCGTTGCCCATCAGGCGGCCGTCAGCCAGGTGCAGTTCCCGCTCAACCCGGGCGATCCGCACGCCGTGCAGCACTACCTCTCGGCGCCCGAACTGACCCCCTCGACCGTCACGCTCACGACGCCGGCGCGGGCCGGCGCAGCCGGCGGCGACCTCTTCCTCGCCCCCTACCAGGGCCTGGGGGCGCCCGGGCCGATGATCGCCGAACAGAACGGCGCGCTGGTGTGGTTTCACCCGCTGCCGCGCGGGGACTCCGCCACCAACTTCCAGGTGCAGAGCTACGAAGGCAAACCGGCGCTCACCTGGTGGCAGGGCCGCATCATCAAGGTGGGGTTCGGGGAGGGCGAAGACGTGATCTACAACAACTCCTACCAGCAGATCGCCACCGTCCGCGCGGGCAACGGCTACCGCGCCGACCTGCACGAGATCCTGCTCACACCCCAGGGCACCGCCTGGATCGACGCCTTCGACCCGATCCACATGAACCTCTCCTCGGTGCACGGCTCCGCGCACGGGATCCTGCTGGACTCGATCATCGAGGAGATCGACATCAAGACCGGCCTGGTGATGTGGGAGTGGCACGCGCTCGGGCACATTCCGCTGCGGGATTCGCTCAACCACGTCTCCTCCGGGGAATACCCGTGGGATTACGTTCACATCAACTCGATCTCCCCCGGGGGGACGGGCTCCAATCCGGGGGGACGGGCTCCGGCGAACCGGGCAATGTGATGCTCTCCGCGCGCAACACGTGGACGCTGTATGACGTGAACATGCATACCGGCGGCTACAACTGGCTGCTGGGTGACGGCGGGCACTCGAGCTTCAAGCTCGGGCGCGGCGTGCGCTTCTACTGGCAGCACGACGCCGAATTCCAGCCGGGGGGGGTGGTCTCGCTGTTCAACAACGCCTCCGACCCGCCCAAGGAACGGGAATCGAGCGGCCTGCTGTTGCGCCCCGATTTCTCTTCTCACACGGTGACGCTCCTCAAGCGCTTCGCCAACCCCGGCAAAACGCTGCTGGCCTCCAGCCAGGGCGACACGCTGAGCCTGCCCGGCGGTGACTGGCTGCTGGGCTACGGGGGGCTGCCGAACTTCACCGAGTTCAGCCCCTCCGGTCACGTGCTGCTCGACGGCACGCTCGGCAAGAACGTGCAGGACTTCCGCACCTATTTCTCCTCCGAATGGAGCGGGCAGCCGGCGACCGCGCCCGCGATCGCCGTGCAGGCCCAATCGACCCCGCCCGCCCGCGCGACGGTCGAGGCGAGCTGGAACGGCGCCACCGGCGTCGCCTCCTGGCAGGTTGTTCAGGAGCCCGCCGGGGGGGATGGGTCCTCATCCTCGGCGGAAAGCCTCGCGCCGCTCACCACCGTGCCGCGCAACGGCTTTCAGACGACGATCCCGGTGAGCGCCTCCGCCGGCACCGAGGTTGCGGTACGGGCGCTATCGGCGACGGGTCAGGTACTGGGGACGTCGGCCGCGCAGCCCGTCCCCTGATTCAGGAGATTCGCCAACCGCGGGGCTTGCGCCGCGCGGAGGGTCCCCCGATTCGCCGAACGGGCTCAGCGGCCCGTGTTCGCCTTCCTCGCGGCGCAGCCTCGCGGCGGCCGCGCCGCGCGCGGCTTTCTTGGCCGTGAGGAAGTAGTTCTCAAGACCCAGCCCGTGCGCGTCGGCCAGCTGGCGCGGCAGCGCGCCGCGCAGCTCCGTGCGCAGCGCGCGCTCGTACAGCCTGTGCAGCTGCCCTTCCAGGCGGCTGGCGCCGGCGCCGTTGTCGAGCTCCAGGCGCCCCGAGCGCGTGCGATAGTCGTACAGCTCGCGCTCCTGCCCTTCGGTTTCGGGCGCGATCCCCTCCGCGCTCCAGTTGGAGTAAGTCGCGAACTTCGCGTTCGCGGTGCGCAGCGCCACCACGTGCCGCGGCGCGTCGGCCGCAAACAGTTCGGTCGCGAACTCGGTCACGATCTCGTCGGTCGCGTGCAGCACGTACGGGCGCCCGGCGGCGCGCGGGTTGGCAAGCATCGACGCCAGGTCGGCGCGGCCGGCGATGTGCGCGTAGCGCTGTTCTGTGCGCCACGCATCCGAGCCGCTGGCGATCCGCAGCAGCAGCGGTGCCACGTCCACGCTCGAGGTCAGCTGCATCCGTGGCCGGCGGATCGCCGAGGTGAGCGCGCCGCGCGGGTCCTTGACGATCAGCGGCACCCGGATCGCCTCCTCGTAGGCCCCCCCGCCCTTGCCGCGCAGGCCGTGCGAGGCGCCGTACTCGCCGTGGTCGGAGGTGAACAGCACCACCGTGTTGGCCGCCACGCGGGGGTCGCTTTCGAGCGTGCGCAGCACCTGGCCGATGTGTTCGTCCACGTTGCGCTGCAGCTTCACGTACAGGTCCATGAACTGCTCCCATTTCGGGAGCGCCTGCGGGCCGGTGAACGGCACCGGCCCAAACGATCTCGCCGCGGTCTGTTGCAGCGAGAGCTGCAGCAGCGGCTTGTGCTGGGCTTCGAGCATCTCCGGCGTCTCGTAGTTGGGGGGCAGCCCCCGCACCAGCGCCGGTGCGGTGCGCTCCGAGGGGACCTGTTCGCTCCACTTGTGCCACCACGCGATGTCGTGCGGGTTGACGAACGACACGGTCGTGCACCACGGTTGGGCGGAGTCGCCATTTTCGGAGAACCACTGTTCGAACTGGTTGGCGATCAGCGGGTCCACCCGCCAGCCCTGGCCGGGGCCGCCGTCGGGCGAGGGGTAGGTGCCGCCGGCGAAGCCGTAGGGCTCGAGCGCTCCCGCGTTGGCCAGCACCGTCCACTTGTTGTCTTTGTGCGTGAGATGCCACTTGCCGTACCACCACGTCTCATAGCCATGTTCGCGCAGCATCTTCCCCCACGTCGGGAAGCCCGGGTCGAGCGTCGAGCCGCCGGTGATCATGCACCCGGTCTGGTGGGTGTAGAGGCCGGTCAGCAGCGTCGAGCGCGCCGGCGTGCAGTCGTTGGAGGCGGTGTAGTGGTGCTCGAAGGAGACCCCTTCGCGGCGCAGGCGGGAGATGTTCGGCAGCATCCGCGCGAGCGCCGGCGAGGCGGTGAACCACTGCGGCGTGCGCAGCTGGTCGACCACGATCACGAGGATGTTCGGCTGCGCGGAGCGCACCGGCGCGCGCCGGGCCGGCGACGGCGTGGACCCGAGCGTCTGTTCGGGCACGCTCGTCGTGGGCTGCTGGGGCGGGCGCCGGGTGCGCGGGGGCGCCGTCGGTGTGCTCGCCGTCGGCTCCGCGACCTCTTTGGCGACCGCCGCCATCGCGGTGCCGCCGAGCAGCGCCCCGCCGGCGACCACTCCCCCCTTCAGAAACGTGCGCCTGTCGATCCGTCGCTCGGGCATCGGCCTCAAACGTATTCCACGCCACCCTAAGGGCAGGCAAAGGTCAAGTTAAGAGCGCGTTGCGATCGTGGAGGCATGGGGTTGAGGCGTGGGGTTTGCGATCAACTTTTCAGACCCCAATCCTTCATTTTGTGAAGTGTTAGAGAGCTTTTTAAAGACATCCCACCCCTCCTCCTCAGAAGACGGGAGTCTCGGTGTAGTCCCCGAACACCTGCTGCAGCGACTCGACGATCTCCCCCTCGGAGGCACAGACGCGGGCGCAGGCAAGCAGCGGCTCCATCAGGTTGCGATCGGGCGCCGCCGCCGCCTCGCGCAGCGCGGCCAGCGTGCGCTCGACCTGGGCGCCGTCGCGCCCTGCGCGCGCGGACTGCAGGCGATCGAGCTGCTTGCGTTCCAGCGCCTGGTCGATGCGCAGGATCGCCAGCGGCTGCTCGTCCTCGAGCACGTGGCTGTTGACGCCGACCACCACCCGCTCGCCGGCGTCGATCTGCTGCTGCAGCTCGAAGGCCGCGTCGGCGATCTCGCGCTGGGGGAAGTTACGCTTGACCGCCTCGACCATGCCGCCGAGCTGCTCGATCTTCTCGAAGTACTCGTAGCAGCGCGCCTCCATGCGGTCGGTCATCGCCTCCACGAAGTAGCTGCCCCCAAGTGGATCCGCCGTGCTCGCCACGCCGGTCTCGTGCGCGATCACCTGCTGCGTGCGCAGCGCCACGCGCACCGCCTCCTCGGTCGGCAGCGCGAGTGCCTCGTCGTAGGAGTTGGTGTGCAGCGACTGCGCGCCGCCCAGCACCGCCGCGAGCGCCTCCACCGTGGTGCGCACGATGTTGTTGAGCGGCTGCTGCGCGGTCAGGCTCACCCCGGCGGTTTGCGCGTGGAAGCGCATCAGCCACGAGCGCGGATTCTTCGCGCCGAAGGTCTCGCGCATCTCCCGCGCCCAGATGCGCCGCGCGGCGCGGTACTTGGCGAGCTCCTCGAAGAAGTCGATTTGGGCGTTGAAGAAGAACGAGAGCCGCGGCGCGAACTCGTCGACGTCGAGGCCGCGTTCGACGGCCTGACGCACGTAGGTGAGGCCGTCGGCGAGCGTGAACGCGAGCTCCTGCTGCGCCGTCGCCCCGGCCTCGCGGATGTGGTAGCCGGAGATCGAGATCGGGTGCCAGCGCGGCATCCGGCGCGTGCACCACTCGATCATGTCGCCACACAGGCGCATCGCCGGGTCGATCGGGAAGCACCACTCCTTCTGGGCGATGTACTCCTTGAGGATGTCCGCCTGGATCGTGCCCGACAGCTGCTCTGGTGGGGTCTCGGTAGCCGCCACGTAGAAGGCGAGCATGATCGCCGCGGGGGCGTTGATCGTCATCGACACCGACACCTCGCCGAGGTCGATCCCCGCGAACAGCGTGCGCATGTCCTGCACGGTGTCGACGGCCACGCCCTCGCGCCCGATCTCCCCGAGGCTGCGCGGGCTGTCGGAGTCGAGGCCCATCAGCGAGGGCATGTCGAACGCGGTCGAGAGCCCGGTCTGCCCGTGCTCGAGCAGGTAGTGGAAGCGCTCGTTGGTCTCCTCGCTGGTGCCGAACCCCGCGAACTGGCGCATCGTCCACAGCCGCCCGCGGTACATCGACTCGTACACTCCGCGTGTGAACGGGTACTCACCCGGGCGCCCAATTGGGTCTGCTGAGGTGCTTATGCCGGTAGGCAGATCAGCCTCGGTGTAGAGCTCCTCGACCGGTTCGCCAGATAGCGTGCGCCCGCCGGCCACGTCCGCCTGCGGTGGGGAGATGGCGCTTTTCACGATGACTGCAAGATACCGACACCTGGCGGCGCTGATTGCGGCGGTGGCGCTCGGGCTTGGCGGATGCGGCGCGACTGGAGGCCCGAAACTGCTCCCTGGCGCGCTGGCGCGCCCAACCAAGGCCACGCTGATCCTCGACTTCACGCCCAACGCGGTGCACGCCGGCATCTACCGCGCGCTGGCGGCGGGGTACTACCGGCGCGAGAACATCGAGTTGCAGGTGGTCGCCCCCAGCGCGACCGTCGAACCGCTCAGCCTCGTCGGCGCCGGCCGCGCGCAGTTCGGGCTGGCCGACGGCAGCGACGTGGCGAGCGAGATCGACCACGGCGGCAGCGACGAGGCGGTGATGGCGCTGGTGCAGCGCCCCGTCGGCGGGCTGATCGCGCTCGCCTCCGAGCACCTGCGCTCGCCCGCACAGCTGCAGGGCCGCGCGGTGGGAATCACCGGGGTGCCCTCCGATCTGGCCGTGCTCGACACCGAGGTGCGCCACGCCGGCGGGGACCCGTCGAAGGTGCACGTCGTGACCGTCGGCTTCAACGGCGCGCAGGCGCTGCTCGCCGGGCGCGTGGCGGCGTTCACCGGCTTCGTGCCCGACGACGGCGTGGGCCTCGAAGTGGAAGGCCATCCGATCACGCCCTTCTGGCTGGACCGCAACGGCGGCCCCGCCTACCCCGGGCTGGTGGCGTTCACCAACAGCGCGCTCGCGCGCTCCGATCCGGCGCTGGTGCGCGACTTCCTCGCCGCCACAGTGCGCGGCTACGAGGACACGCTGCGCGATCCCACCCGCTCGCTGGGCGAGCTGCTGCGCGCCAACCCCGCCCTGCCGCGCGCGCTCACCGCCGCCTCGCTGCGCGCCTACCTGCCGCTGTTCGATGCCGGGGGCGTGCCGTTCGGGACGATCCAGCCGGCGCACATCGCCGAACTGTCGCGCTGGATGCTCGCCAACCACCTCGGCTCGGCGCCGCTTCCCTTCGCGCGCTACGGCAGCAACGCCTTCCTGCCCGCGAGCTGATCGGGTACCTGCCGCCCGGGCGGCGGCTCCCACCGGATCGTTGCGCCTCATTCCGACATAAGGGCCCACCAACCCTAAGGTTGGGCATCTCTCGACATGTGGCATTTTTACATGTCCTTGATAGGGACGTACATCGATGTATAATGAGAAGTGCGATGCGCGGCAGGGGAATGCAGCGCCGCGGGTTTTGGCAGGGAGAGGAGCGGGGCAGAGGACTTGACGGCAGGGCCACGCGGGGGCGGGGTCGATGTGGCTGCTCGGGAGCGGTGCGGGACGGCTGTGCGGGAGGACCGCGATGCGCCTGCTCGTAACCGGCGTCAGCGGCCTGATCGGCTCAAACGTCGCCGCGGCCGCCTCGCAGCAGAGCTGGAGCGTGGTCGGCACCTGGCGCGAGACGCCCGTCAGCCTGCTCGGGGCGCGCACCGCCCAGCTCGACGTGACCGACCGCCACGCCTGCGTGACGCTCGCCGAAGAGCTCGAACCGGACGTGATCGTGCACGCCGGCGCGCCGAGCGGGGACGGCCGCCTGGAGCGCGACTCGCAGCTGGCCGAGGCCGACGAGCTCGGCACCGAGAACACGCTCGCCGCCGCACACGCGGTACGGGCCCGCTACGCGCTGGTCTCCTGCGAGCACGTCTTCAGCGGGTCGCGGCCTTCGCAGGAGTGCTGGGATGAGGAAGACCCGACCGAGCCGACCACAGCGCTCGGGCGCTCGCTGCTGGCCCGCGAGCAGCTCGTACAGGGCTTCGGCGGCAGCTGGCTGATCACCCGCCCCGCGGACGTGTACGGCGTCAACCTTGCGATCCCCGCCGGCGTCAACCTCGCGACCCCCGCCGGAGCTGAGGTGCGAGCCCCCCTCCCCCACGATCCCCTTCCACCGGTGCAAGCCGACGAGCGCGTGCGATACGTGTGGGAGCGCTCCGGGGCGCCGCTGCGCTGGGTGACCTCGCTGCGCGCCGGGCGACTCCTGCTGGCGCCGGTGGGCGTGCGCCGCTCGCCGACCTACGCGTGGGACTACGCCCAGCGCCTCTGCGAGCTGATCGCGCAGGAGTGCGAGGGCCTCTTCAACACGGCGGGCCCGACGACCATCGGCCGCCTCGCGCAGATGCGGCTGCTCGCGCGCGCGTTCGGCTGCGAGATGGAACTCGTGCGCGACGGCCCCACGGGCCACACAGGCCCCCCCACGCCGTCGCTGCCGGCGAACACGGCGCTGTGCGACCGCAAGACGACTTTCATGCTGGGCCATCCCGCGGTCGACCCGTTCAGCGGCTACCGCCTGATGCGCCGCCAACTCGAGCGGGTGTTGGGCTCACCCACCCGCGCCGACCCCCCGGCCGCGTCCCCCACCCCGGCCGCGTCGCCGCTCGTCGCTCACGGGCTAGGCTGAAATGGTGACCACGGTGGCCGACACCACGCTGCAGGCCGAGTTCGCGCGGCTCCTCGGCCCCGAGCACGTGCTGGCGCCCCCCGACCCCGCGAACGAGGCAAACGGGGGTGGGATCGGGGGCCAGTGGAGTCAGTACAACCACGACGCGACCCGCGCCCGGGGGTTGAGTGGGCGCGCCGACCTCGTGGTGCGCCCCGGCAGCACCGCCGAGGTGGCGGCTGTGATGGCGCTCTGCTACGAGCACGACCTGCCGCTGATCCCGCGCGGCGGCGGCACCGGGCTGGCAGGCGGCGCCGTACCGCTGATCCCGCGCGCGGGGGAAGGCGCCGGGCTCGGCGGCGGCGCGCCGCTCTCCGGCGGCGTGGTGTGCTCGATGGAGCGGATGCGCGCGGTGCGCGAACTGGAGCCGGCGCTGTGGCGGATGACGCCCGAGGCCGGCGTGAGCACGCGTCACGTGCAGCGGATCGCGCGCGAGAACGGGCTGTGCTTCCCGCCCGACCCGGGGGCCTCCGAGCAGTCGCAGATCGGCGGCAACGTCGCGACCAACGCCGGCGGACCGCACGCCTTCAAGTACGGCGTGACCGGCAACTGGGTGACGGGCCTGGAGGTCGTGGTGGCGCCCGGCGAGACGATCGCGCTCGGTGGGGCCTACCGCAAGGACGTCGCCGGATATGACCTCAAGAGCCTGCTGATCGGCTCCGAGGGAACGCTGGGAATCGTCACCGCCGTGCGCCTGCGCCTGGCGCCGGCGCCCGAGGCGGCACTGCCGCTGATCGCCTTCCACGCGACTCGCGAGCAGGGGTGCACGGCGATCCTCGACGTGCTCGGCGCGGGCATCGTCCCCGCGGCGCTCGACTTCCTCGACGGCGAGGCGCTGCGCATGGCGGCCGGCGCGTGGGCCGGCGGCAACGGGACGGCGCTGCCGGTGCACGCCGAGTTCATGCTGCTCGCCGAGGTGGACGGCACGCGCGAAGAGGCCCGCGCCGCGCACGCCGAACTGGCCGCGGTGCTCGGCGGGGGCGCCCTGGAGCTGCGCCGCCCCGACCGCGCGGCGATGTGGGAATGGCGCGACCGCGTGCCGGGCGCGGTCAGCGCGATGCGCGGCGGGAAGGTCAGCGAGGACGTGGTCGTCCCCGTCGAGCGGCTCGCCGAGGCGCTGGCGCGCTTCGCCGAGATCGCCGCCCGCCACGGGCTTCGCTCGTGCGCGTGGGGGCACGGGGCCGACGGCAACGTGCACGCCAACCTGCTCGCGGATCCGCGCAGCGAGGCAGATCTCGCCGCCGCCGCGGCGGCCACCGATGAGCTGTTCGCGCTCGCCGTGGAGCTCGGCGGCTCGATCAGCGGCGAGCACGGCGTGGGCCTCTGCAAGAGCGGCCAGCTCGCGCGGCAGTGGCCCGAGGGGGCGCTGCGCCTGCACGAGGAGATCAAGCGGGCGTTCGACCCGAAGGGGCTGCTGAACCCGGGGAAGAAGCTCGCGCGTCTTCCATGAGCGGGGGGTGGTCGGGAAGGGTGCCTGCTAAGCGCCCTCCCGCTCTCTCGATGGGTCTTTTGAACCCGGGCAAGAAGCTCGCGAGGCCCGCCTACGTCGCCGCGTCGCCGTCGCACTGAGTCACCTCGCGGAACCCCCGCCGGGGACGCGGCCGGCGCGGGTAGAAGATGCCCATCCCTTTCTGGCAAGCGGTCTTTCCGCCGATAGCGCTAGTCTGCGCGCCTTGCTCGTATTTGGACCAAACAAAGAGGGCGCGGCTCGCCGACCCCTCATTCGAAAGGAAGCTCCATGAACAAGACGCAGCTCGTCGACGCGCTGTCCAACGACAGCGGTCTCTCCAAAGCCGACTCCTCGCGCGCGCTCAAGTCGTTCGTCGCAACCGTGGGCAAGGCGCTGAAGAAAGGCGACGAGGTCGTGATCACCGGCTTCGGCAAGTTCTCCGTGGTGAAAAGGGCGGCGCGTCAGGGCGTCAACCCGCGTACCGGGGAGAAAGTCAAAATCAAGGCCTCGAAGGCCCCCAAGTTCACTCCCGGAGCGGGACTGAAGCATATCGTGCACCCCAAAAAATAGAGCGGGACACTCGGCGCGCGCACGCGGTGGGCGAGCACCCCGCGGATTGGGGGGCATCCATACCGCCGCGGGTGAGGGAAAAGGGACGAGGGATGTGACGCGCCGCGCGCGGTGTCGCGCGTGGTAGCGTCGCCGCATGCCACGCGTGGATGAGCTGGAGCTGCCCACCCTCGATTACCTCGACCCGACGCTGCGAGGGGAGCGCTTCCACGCCAGGATGCGCGAGCTGCTGGCCGATCGTCGCTCGGGCGGCGGCTGGCTGGCGACGGGGCCGTACGGCTACGCGGTGCTGGACCGCGAGGCGGTCGAGTTCTTCCTGCGCACGCGCGCGGCGATCTTCCCCGGAATGACGATCGCGGAGATCTTCGACGTGCGCGAGGGGCCGCTGTTCGAGGAGATGCGTCGCAACATCCTCCACATCAACGGCCCCGACCACACCCGCCTGCGCAGCCTCGTCAACCCTGCCCTCTCCCCGCGCACGGTCGAGCGCTACCGCCCGGTGATGCGCGAGCTGCTCCAGGGGATTTGGGGTGGGATGAGCGGCCCGGCCGGGACGGCCGGCCGTGGAGGGGGGGTCGGGGAGGGTGCCGGGTCTGAGGCCGCCGGCCCCCCCGATCGCGCGGAGGACCCAGCGGTGCAGGCCGTGGCGAGTGCCGTGTCACCCGGTGCAGCGCCCGGGCAGGATGGCATGGTGAGCTGCGAGTTCGTCAGCGACGTCGCCAAGCCCTACCCCTCACAAGCGATTGCGCACGTGATGGGGGCGCCGCTGGAGGATGCCCCGCGGCTGCACCACTGGTCCAACTGGATCCAGCGCCAGTTCGACGCGATCTCGATGACCGAGCAGAAACCGGCGATCGAACAGGCGGTGTCGGAGTTCTACGAGTACGCGTGGGGGTTGGTGCGCGCGCGCCGCGAGCAGCCCGGGGATGACCTGATCTCGCTGCTGATCGCCGCTGAAGAGCAGGGCGAGCGCCTTTCCGACGTGGAGTGCGTGAACCTCGTGTTGAACATCCTGATCGGCGGCGTCGACACGACCCAGAGCCAGCTCGCACACGCGGTCAGGCTGCTAGCTGAACACCCCGACCAGTGGCAGCTGCTCGGGGAACGGCCCGAGCTGGCCGCGCAGGCCGTGGAGGAGGCGCTGCGCTTCGAGCCGATCACCCCCTTCACCGCCCGCATCCTCGTCGAGGAGGTGACCTTCCGCGACGTCACCTTCCCGGCCGGCACGATCGTGATGGTGTGCGCGTTTACCGGCAACCGCGACCTCCCCGGGGGCGACGGCGCCGGTGGGCAGGGCGGGGATCCCGACGAATTCAACATCGCCGCCGAGCGCGACCGCGCGCGCGTGCTGACGTTCGGCGCCGGCGTGCACAACTGCGTCGGCGCCAGCCTCGCGCGCGTCGAGCTACAGGAGGCGCTCGCCTTCCTCGCCCCGCGGATGCCGGGGCTGGAGCTGGCGGGAGAGCCGGTGTTCGAGGGCATCACCGGCATCTACGGCCTCGCCGAGCTGCCGCTGCGCTTCGCCGCCGGGTAGCGGCCGGCCGGAGGACGCCGAGGACACCGTTCGGCGCGTGCGGAGTGTCGGTACCACCCGGCGCGACGTCACGACGCGCACCCCGCGCGGTACCACCCATGCACGCCGTGCACACCGGGCACCCGCGCAACCCAGGCCGCAGCGTGGAACCCCTGCGCGCCACCGGTGGCGACGGCGAACCCTGCGCGTAGTCGGCGACCGCGTGGGACAATTCGCAGGGGGGGCATAGCTGGATCCCGACCGACATATGGAGGAGATGACGTTGGGGACGTTGAGAGGAGCGGTCGCCGCAGGGCTCGCAGCGGGCCTCGCCACCGGCCTTGCGCTGGCCGTGCTCGTGGTGAGCGCATGGGCCGGGGAGTACCACGTGTACTCGTGCCGCACCCCGTCCGGACAGGTCGCGCCGACGGATGGGTGGAGCGCGTCGGAACACCCCAGCTACGACCCGACATTGAACACCTGTGCGTCCGGGGGCGGGTTGATCGCGGCAGTCGATGCTGGCGATACGCACCTCGCAGACTTGGAATCTGATAAAGCCACGTGGCAATTCATCGCCCCCAAAGGCGAGACGGCCACAGATGCGACGATATGGCGCGCAGGCAGCACACTTGGTGGATCCAACGGACATGCCTCGTACCTCTTCTTGCTGACGGGTGTTGCCGACCTTGGCAACAACGCAATCATTTTTGATAAATGCGCCGCAGAAGAAGGCACAGATGAAAGCTGCCCTGGCCAGGGCAATTTTGCTGATCCCTTCGCCACGGAAAATCGGGTCATTGCACCGAGCGACGCGCTGAACAGCCCATATTTGTCCCTGAGTGCATACTGCGGCGCTTTCGTCAACGAAGTCCCATGCCCCACCAACGAAGGCGGCAAAATCACCTACGACGCCGAGGTCGAGCTGTTCGCCGCGGACATCACCCTCTCCCAACCCAGGGGCCCCACCGTCTCCGCGGTGAGCGGCGGCCTCGCCGAAGACCCCACCGTCAGCGGCACCAGCGACGTGGCCTTCCACACGAGCGACCCCGGCTCGGGGGTGTACGAAGCGATCGTCGAGGTCGATGGCCAGACGCTCGAGCACGAGGTGGTTAACGAAGACGGCGGGCGCTGCCACAACGTCGGCGGCACCGCCGACGGGCTGCCGGCCTTCCTCTACACGCAGCCGTGCCCGGCGGAAGCGAGCGCCGATATACCGTTCGACACGACCGCCCTGACCAACGGCGAGCACCACCTCGTCGTGAGCGTGACCGACGCCGCCGGCAACGCCGCCACGGTGCTCGACCGCGAGATCACCGTCGCCAACCAGCTGCCGGCGAGCCCGCCCGCGCCCGCCGGGTGCGGCCCGAGCGCGCCGGCGAGTGGCCGGAGCCCGGTTCTAACCGCGGGCTGGAAGGGCCACAGGGGCGCCCGTCTGCGCGCCCGCTACGGCCCCGCGCACACGATCGAAGGGACGCTGAGCGGCCCGGCGAGCACGAGCGGCGGCCCGCCCGGCACGGCCGCGACGAGCGGGGCTCGGGCAGGCGGGGCTCCGATCCCGAACGCGCAACTTGAGGTCTGCGAGCTGCCCGCCTACAGGGGCGCCCCCACCACGCTGATCGCCGCGCCGCGCACCAGCCCGAACGGCCACTGGAGCCTCGCCCTCCCCCGCAACCTTCCCTCCGGCACGCTGCGCATCGGCTATCGCCAAAACCCGGCCGAAGCCCAACCGGCGGCGCTGCAGGCACTGACGCTGACGATCCCCGCCGCGCTGCGGCTGCACATCTCCCCCCGCACCGCGGCCTCCGGCGGCGCGATCCACTTCAGCGGCCGCCTGCGCGGCGGCCCGATCCCACCCGGCGGCAAGCAGCTCGTACTCGAGGCCCGCTCCCCCCGTGGCCCGTGGATCGAGTTCCACGTGATCCACACCCACGCGGGCGGGCGCTTCGCCTACCTGTACCGCTTCCGCCTCCCCGGCCCCGCCCGCTACCAGTTCCGCGTGCTCTGCGAAGCGGAGGACGACTTCCCGTTCGCCGCGGGGGTCTCGAACGTGGTGGGGGTTTTCGAGGGGTAGGCAGGTTCTCCACTGTTGCCGCTCAGGCTAGTTTCCAATGTGACACGTACTTTCCCCCTTGGTGGAGTGCTGCCAGGGTGAGGTGTCCGGGGCGTCAGCTGAGCTCTACACCGTACTCGGCCAGCCATTGGACGTAGGAGGCCGTGAAGCTCGGGAGGAGCTTCAGCAGGGCGTGCACCGCGGTGTGCACGTCGTCGGCGTCGACGTAGGCGTAGGCGTGACGGAGTCTGTCGCAGAGCTCCTTGAGCTGCACGAGTTTGTAGGTCTGCTCGCCGGTCAGTCCGCCATCGGCGCGCAGTGCCTCGATGTCGGCGTTTGCGCTCGGTCGGCGCCCGGCGGGGCGCAGTCCAGTCAACGTCGCCGAAAAGCGCACCAGCTCGACAGCGTTGTCCACCAGGGCGCGCAGATTGCCCGTGATCTGCACGACCCGGTTGTGCTCCTCGGCCGAGAACGCCTCGTATGCCGTCTGCCACACGTCGCAGTCGAAATCCGCCCCAAACTGACGCATCGCCAACAGCAGCGCGTCGCGCTCCAGTGGCATGCGCTCCAGGTGTCGCTCGATGCGGTCGCGGTCCTCCTCGGAGACGGTCACCTGACGGCGGTGGGGCCGCTCGCCGGGGGAGTGATCCGCGTCATCGCGTTTCCGGCTCACCTACGCTCCGGTCAGTTGCGCGACGGCGCGGACGGCGCGGGCGTGGCGCTCTGCGCGTGCCTGCGCCGCGGCGCGCTCGATACCGCGGCGCTTGGCGATCAGCGCAGGCCAGGAGCCGTCACGGTCCACCAAGGGGCGTCCGTCTCGCATGATCGCGCCGAGGAGCGCCGGGTCGTGCGCGCGCACATGCGCCAGCGAGAGCACCTCGACGTCGCGCCCGAGCGCTCGCGTCAAGCGCGCGGCCAGGTGGGAGAGGTACATCGGGCGCTCCTCGGCAAGGGAGACCAACACATCCACGTCCGAGTCCTCCCCCGTCTGTCCGCGTGCCAGAGACCCAAAGAGCACCGCCAGGCGAACGTTGCGCTCGGTCCTCAGCACCTCCGTGACTGCGGAGATGGTGTTCCAATGCTCGCGCAGATACGCCCGCTCATCGGCCGCCAGCTCGAACTGTCGCAGGCCGGGACGGCGGCAGCGCACGGTTCCTCGCCGCACAGCTCGTCGCAGGGTTCGCTCGGGCACGTCGATATCCCGAGCCACCGCCGGAAGGTCCGAGCGCATCCTCCCAGTATACGTCCGGTATGGCCGTTAGCGGGCTTTACGCCTCCGACATCGACCGTCCGGTCGTGTTGGTCCACATGTTGCCGCTCAGGCTAGTTTCCCCAGTATGAAGCGTAGTTTCGTCGCGCTTACTCACCGACATGGTGGAGTTCTTCGCTGTCGCGGGCATAGGCGTGGGGCTGACGGCAGTGCTGTGGAGCACGGTTTTCCGACCGGATGCGGAAGCTGCCAGCGACGTCCAGAGGTGCCCAGGAGCCAGCAAGAATCAACCCGACTCTTAACCGGTGTCCGAGAGAGTGGTTAGGGCCTCGCAAACCGGCAGCACCACTCAGAACTGCTCCTACAGACGACGAGGAGAGTCGGTGCGGGGGTTGACCGCGCTCTCGCTCATGGGGTAGAAGCAGCAGCCTTCGGGTCGGGCGCCGGGCCGGCTGAGGTGCCGCACTTAGTGCTACCCTCCTCGTATGCCGACGAAGAAGCACCGCTACACCATCACGAGTGACGAGAAGGTCGAGTTCGCACTCCGGCGAAGTCGGCGCAGCTTCCCGCCCGGAACCTCAGATTCAAAGATCCTCGCGGCGCTCGTCAGCAAGGGCGAGGAGGCGCTTAAGCAGGGGAGCCAAGCGGAAGAAGACTACGAGCAGCGCCGGCGTGCGGCCGCCCAGCGTCTGGCTGACCGCTTCCGGCGGCCGGAGGGCCTCGACTATGCGGCACTCCGCGAGGCCTCCGCGCAGTGGCAGCGCGGGTGAGCTCGGCGTTCAAAGGCAGGAAGCTCGTCGTCGACAACTCTGCGTTTCAGCGCGGAGGCAACGAGATCGTGCGTGCCGACTGGCTTCGGGCGCTCGAGGAAGGAAACCTCTACCGATCGCCGATCCTGGAGTTCGAGGTCCTATACAGCGCGCGCAACGCCCGCGAGCATGCAGAGCTGAGAGAGGAACTCGAGGCACTCAGACCGCTGGAGCTATCGGAGGCCGTGGTTGGCGCCGCGCTCGAGGCCCAGGCCAAGCTCGCGCGACACGTAGCCGGCTTTCACCGCCTCCCACACCAGGACTACCTCGTCGCAGCGATCGCCGCCGCCCACGAACTCGGCGTACTGCACTACGACGCCGACTTCGATCGTATCGCCGAGCATTCCTCACTGGCCTTCGAGAGCGTCTGGATCGCTTCCTCCGGCACGCTCGACAAGGAGGCAGCCGACCCGCTCCGGCCGCACAGAAGGGCCATCAACCACAGCCTCGCCCAGTTCAGCGGCGAGCGTGCCAGAGAAGTCCTCGACAACGTCCTCGACCTGCTCGATGACGAACTCCGCGCGGACGGCCTCCAGCCGCCTGCACGTCGATGAAGCATCCTGTCGTCTGGAACTGGAAACTAGTGTCCTGCGCCTGAAGTTCGTGTGAGAAGTGTGGTATGCTTGGGTATGCCAAGAACTGGACGTCCCAAGGCTGTGTTGGAGTTGACCGAGCGGGAGTGTGAGCAGCTCGTTCGGTGGGAGCGTCGTAGGAAGTCTTCTCAGGCGTTGGCGTTGCGCTCGCGGATCGTGCTGGGGTGCGCGGAGGGCCGGTCTAACAAGGATGTCGCTGAGGCTGTTGGGGTGACTGCGACGACGGTCGGTAAGTGGCGCCAGCGGTTTTGTGAGCTGCGGCTGGATGGTTTGTCGGATGATCCGCGGCCGGGGCGCCCGGCGTCGATTACCGCCGGGCAGGTCGAGGAGGTGGTGGTCGCGACTTTGGAGAGCACGCCGGAGAACGCGACGCACTGGTCGCGCGCGAAGATGGCCGAGCGCTCTGGTCTATCGGCGTCGACGATCGGGCGGATCTGGCGGGCGTTTGATCTGAAGCCTCACCGGGCTGACACGTTCAAGCTCTCCAACGACCCGCTGTTTGTGGAGAAGGTTTATGACATCTGCGGCCTGTATCTGAACCCGCCCGAGGCCGCGGTGGTCTTGAGCGTGGATGAGAAGAGCCAGGTGCAAGCCTTGGCGCGCTCCCAACCGGCGTTCCCGATGATGCCCGGGATGCCGGAGAAGCGCACTCATGACTATCTGCGCCATGGCACTACCAGCCTGTTCGCCGCGTTCAATACCACTGACGGGACCGTGATCAGCTCAACGCATCGCCGCCACCGCGCGATCGAGTTCAAGAAGTTCTTGACCAAGATCGATAGCCAGGTCCCCGAGTATCTCGACGTGCATCTCGTCTGCGATAACTACGGCACTCACAAGAGCCCCGCGATCCAGCACTGGCTGACCGCGCACCCGCGGTTTCACATGCACTACACCCCGACCTATTCGAGCTGGATCAACCAAGTCGAGCGGTGGTTCGCCTATCTCACCGACGATCTGCTCAGGCGTTCTGATCACCGCAGCGTCCAGGCACTGGAGAAAGACATCCGCGACTGGGTCAACGCGTGGAACGAGAACCCCAAACCATTCATCTGGGTCAAGACCGCAGAGCAGATCCTGGAGTCCATATCACGACTTCTACGACGAATTAACGGCGCACCACACTAGGTTTCACATTGGAAAGTAGCCTGAGCGCTTACAGGTCCAAGCGTCACTGGATCGTGGTCAGAGCAACAGTTAATCCGTGCTACACTGAACCCGTGCTACACGGGATCGAATGAGATGGCGAACCTGACGCTCTCCATCGGTGACGAGTTGCTCAAGCGAGCCAGGATCCGCGCCCTCGAACAGGACACCTCCGTGAACTCGCTCGTGCGCGGCTATCTGGAGGAGCTTGTCGGCGGCGACTCGACGCCTTCGGGCATCGCCGGCTTCCTCGCGCTCGCCGAGTCGGTCCACGCAGGCAGCGGACCGGGCGGCCGACAGTGGACGCGCGACGAGCTCTATGAGCGATAGCACGTTCGTAGACACAAACGTGCTCGTCTACGCGGTCGACGATTCCGAGCCCGAGAAGCGGGATCTCGCTCGTCGGTCGCTTGGGTCCAAGCGCTACGGCAAACTCGTGGTGAGCGCCCAGATCCTCGGTGAGTTCTATGTCACGGTCACCCGCAAGCTCGCCCAACCGATCACGGAGGAGAAGGCGAGCGAGGCGATCGGCTGGCTCGCACTGCTCACCGTCGTGCCGATCGACGCGACACTCGTCATGCACGGGACCCAAATCAGCCGCTCCGCGCAGCTCTCCTATTGGGACGGCCTTGTGGTCGCAGCCGCCACCCGCGGCGGCTGCCAGCGGCTGCTCAGCGAGGATCTGAACGACAGTCAGCAGATCGGCTCGGTCCGTGTGGAGAACCCCTTCCGGCCCAGTTCTGCGAGGCCTGCAGCGTAACGCCAACCAGCTACACTGTAACGATATGGACACCCACTGTGTGTCGGCGCGGCAAGCCGCGAGGATGCTCGGCACGAGCGTCCCCCGGGTGTTGCGCGCGCTTGCCGACCTCGGGACCGAGGTGCGACATGGACGGCCGACGACGTTGAGCGCCGAGCAGGTCGAGGTGCTTCGCGTGCGTCTTGGGTCGATGCCTGCGGTCGACGGCCTGGGGCGGGCGGAGACTCTGGTCGCGGCAGCGCTTGCGCGCTCGCCGCTGGGGCTGGTCTCACAGCGAACGGTCGCGCGTCGCGCGGGCGTATCGCCAACTGCCGCCAGCCGCGCGCTCCAATGCCTGCGCGAAAAGGGCCTGGTCAACGTGCAGGAGCGCTCGCTTCCCGGGCGGCACGCGCATACCGCCAGGGTGATCTGCGCAAACTACGCCTCGCCCGAGTGGTCACGTATCGCCGGGAGCCTGGCGCTGGTGCGGAAACCCGAGCGAGCGACCCCGGTCACCAGCGCAGCGAGGGTGCCGCCATCGCTCGATTACCTATTCTGGGATACGGCCGACTCGCAGAGAGATGTCCGGCAGGCGGGTGGTTACATCGCGCGCCGACTGCTGCAGACGGAGGATCCCGAGGGTTTGGCGTGGGGCGCGGAGAACCTGAGCGAAGCGGATTGGAAGCACGCGGCGGCCACCCGCGGGATTGCCCCTGAGGCGCGTGCACTCGCGCGCAACCTGGCAGGCGACACCGAACGGTGACGCTTCCAGGCGAGCTGCGCAGGATCCTGCCGCCCGCGACCGCCGAGGCGTGGGAGTTGGTCGCGCCGATCATCCCGCCCGATTGCAGTCTGGCCGGCGGCACAGCGCTGGCGGTGCATCTCGGGCATCGCGAGAGCCGCGATCTGGACTTCTTTTTCACCGACGGCGATCTGGACCTCGACGCACTGGAGCGTATGTTGCGAGCACAAGGCGAGCTCGCTGTGACACGTCGCGCCGCCGGAACCCTGAACTGTCAGCTGGGCGACGCGAAGCTCCAGTTCCTGCATGATGGCCGACCCAATATCGACGCGCCGTTGATTGTGCAGGGCATCTCGGTGCTGGGCATATCCGACCTGTTCGCGATGAAGGTGAACGCGATCGGCGGCCGCGGCGAGCTGCGCGACTACTTCGACCTGCAGCAGATCGAGCTACTCACGGGAAGGCCCTTCGAAGAAGGCCTCGGCCTTTACCAGACGCGCTATGGAGTCTCACCCGAGGACGCAAGCATCCCCCACATCGTTCAGAGCCTCGGATACCTCGACGACGTGGACGACGACCACATGCTCCCCACGACCAAGGCACAGATCGAGGCGTACTGGCACCGACGCCAGCCGCAGGTCCTGCGCAGCCTATCTCGCCACGGCGCTGGGCCGAGCGCCAAGGCACTCCATCAGAGTCAGAGGATTCCCATACCCCCGTTCGGCTGCACCCTGAACTGCTACCTCTCAGCACTCCCGGCCTCCGAGTGCGCATGCCCATGTGGTGGCGAGCACCATGGAGCGAGCCGCTGAGTCGAAGGTCGCGTAGTACATTGCTCGCGCCCCGGAAGTATCGTCAGCGGCGGGCGGGCTCTTCCTAAACGCTTGGCCACTCGGATGCGACCCGATCGCCCTGGGGTTCTGGGTATGCACCTCCCCGCGCTGGGTCACGGACGAGATCGGCGGCCCAGGACTCACGGACGCGCGTTTGGGCCCCGGCGTGCTGTACAAGAAACGTCGCATCGTCTGTCGCGCGGAATACCAAGAAGGCGACCCCGGCACGTCGTTGCTATGCGCGTGCAGCACCTTCGCGATTGGCCTGTGTAGCGAATGCGGCAAGCCGGTCTGCGGCAACCACAGCGCGATCTCCGGGGACCAGCGTCTATGTGACGCTCATCTCGCTGCGGAGCAGGCCAAGATCCAGAAGGTGCGCAAGGACAAACAGGCCCGCAAGGAGGCGCTACGAGATCAGGCGTGGTCTGACTGGGAGGATCTCGTTGCCAGCGAGCTGACGCATGAACACCCGATCGAGCGCATCATCCGGTTCCTTCGGCTCGCCGACGTCGACCGTCTCAAACGGCTCCTCCCGGCAGAACCAACAAACCCCGGCCTGGGGCAGACGCTGCGCCAACTCCTGCCAGATATTTGGTCTGGCGGTCTCGAAAACGCGTGGGATGACGACGATGTCCATGCGTGGCTCATCGCAACGAGGACTCCAAAGGGTCGCCAACTGCCTCCACCACTACAAGCGCCCCCTCATGGCTCGAATCATTTTCTCTGGACCGAGTGAGCCCAGGCGAGCACGCACAACGGGTTGGACAGCGAACCTTGCCCCTCCGCGACCCGGTAACATCTCCATTAGCGCACTGACCGATGGCCGCCGGGGATTCATCAACCCATACGGCATCATGTCGTTTCCCGATCCTCCACCTACCTTCAACGTCTATGCGATGTGGAACCTGGCTGACGCCGCGCAGCTACCGGATCTGCCCCCACCCCCGGACCTTGCCAGCAGATACGCAGACTGGCGCTTGTGGGGTACGTAACACCAGAAACCGCCAGCTTGCCTTCAACCCTATAGCATCCGCTTCAGATGGTGATCCAGGATGCTTAGGCAGGGTAGCTCGATGCTCGCAGTGCTCGCGATAAGCGCGGGTCTGCTGGCTGGCTGTGGTGGCGGTACTGCGGTGGATGCTGGGCACGCCGTCATCGAGGGTTTCGGCAACTGGGCCCGAGACCACGCTCATGAGTTCGCGGACGCGTCGGCCGAAGCGATCGACAGTGCTCGTGAGCAATACGGCGATGATGGGAAGGACTTGGTGTGTTTCATCGTGCAGAACTCGCAGTACAACGAGAACACCGGAAGTTACGCCCTACCAAGTGAAGCGGATGTCGAGACCGAGGTAGCTCATAAGACCTTTGGATATTCGTTGACCAAGGAAGCCATCGACGACATTTACACCACAATCGAGGATGAGAGTACAGGCCAAGTCGTAAAGGCATACGCCGACGCTGGATGCACCGCAAAGTTCTTCAGCGACTCCTCGTAAAAAGGGAGGGGCAGTTTGTGGGAGCTGCCGCGCCAGTCGACCATTCGAACGGCCCGTGTCGCCGGCCACCACGCGGGGATCTCTAAAACGAGAACAACCGGCATCGATCGATGCGCCTCGGCGTCGGCAATCTGTCCAGGTCAGACCGGCCGCGCGGCCGCATCGCGCCGCGCGAGCAGGCGTCTGGATGCCGTCACACGACGCGCTCCAGATTCGTCTGTTGCGATTGCTGCGGTGGCGTAGGGCTGGGCTTCTGTTATCCCTTGGCGTAGGAGAAGTGGTGTCGCGGTGAACCGCAGGTGCATCCTGCGTTTTGGGGCAGAGGTCTGGGCTGGCTCAGGTTGCCTGCCGCATGCTGGCGCCCCGTTGGGCTCCATGTTCACCGCAAAGGCATTCGCTTTAACAACCAGGACCGCCCGCTCGGTCGATCCGAGCGACTGGGCACGCGGCGGCAGGCGATAGCTCGAGCTCTGCGGCGGCGGCCAGCCCGAGGAGTAGGCTGCGTCTGCAGACCAAGCCAAGTCAAGACGGGAGGACACTTGAGCACTACAAGCCAGGATCAGACGCCGCTTGACGAGCTGGGCGTCGCTGACCGCGCCCACTTCCAGCAGGGGCCGCCGCTGGAGCTGTTCAGGCGGTTGCGCGCTGAGTGTCCGGTTCACTGGTCGAGCGGCATCGCTGAGTTTCCCGACGAAGACGGCTTCTGGTCGGTGACGACCGCCGAGGACGTGTTCGAGGTCAGCCGTGACTGGCAGACCTACTCCTCCGAAATCGGCGGCTTCACCGCGTCCAACGCAGGCTTGTCGTTGGAGATGCAGCAGGCGATGTTCATCGGTATGGACCCGCCCAAGCACGACCGGCTGAAGGCGCTGTTCCAGCGTGGCTTCACGCCGAAGCGGATCGCCGAGCACGAGGACGCGATCCGCGCGATCACGATCGAGGTGCTCGAGCGGCTCGAGGGCCGGGAGACCTGCGATCTGGTTGGCGACGTCGCCCAGCCGGTGGTGGCGCGGGTGATCGGGAGTTTCATGGGCCTTTCGGCGGAGGACGACCAGGCATGGGCGAACCTGATGAACGCGATCGTCGGCGCGGGCGACCCGGACGCGACGCCGGAGGGTGCGCAGAGCGTGATGGAGCGCGAGGTGCCCGAGGTGTTCGCGCGCTGCGGCAAGCTGATCGCCGAACGACGCGCGACGCCGACCGATGACCTGACGAGCGTGCTCGTGCACGCGGAGCTCGACGGCGAGCGGCTCGAGGACCACGAGATCGTGATGGGGTTCCTACTGCTGATGGCCGCCGGAAACGACAGCACCAAGGCGACCTACTGCAGCGGCATGCGGGCGCTGATGGAAAACCCCGAGCAACGACGGATGGTGCTCGAGGACCCCTCGCTGGTGCCGGCGGCGGTCGAGGAGTCACTGCGCATGTTCCCGGCGTTCGCGCACTTCGCCCGCACGGCCACACGCGACACCGAGCTGCACGGGCAGCGCATCCGTGAGGGCGAGAAGCTGGTCATGTGGTACCCGTCGTCCAACCGCGATGAGACGCGCTTCCAGGACCCCGACCGCTTCGACCTGACGCGCGAAGCCGAGCACCAGGCGTTCGGTGCCGGTGGCCGGCACTTCTGCCTGGGCACCGCGCTCGCGCGACTGGAGTTGCGGATCCTGATCGAGGAGACGCTCAAGCGCTACCCCGAGATCCAGATCGCCGGCGAGTGCGCACACGTCGAGTCAGCGTTCGCCAACCAGCACAAGACGCTGCCGGTGCGACTGGAGCCCTGACGATGCAGCTTGAGCTCTCGTACACGCCTGCTTGCGCTGGGCGGCCCCGGCCATCCGAAACACGAGCCCCACCCCCGTATACGTCGGATTCCACGACCCCGCTGTAGGCAGGGACGCTCCGGGCGCCGCGTGCAGATTCTCGACACGATGAAACCGGCCGCTGACGTCAGTCACTGACGTAGCCGGGTCCTCTCCCATCCATAAGGTCCCGGCCTCGTGCACCAGCGAGGTGTCGCGCAGCGCCGCGGGGTCGGGCCAGCTCGTGCTCCAGCTGGAGCCGTCGGCCTGGACGAATTCGAGTCTGTGCCCGCCTGCCAGGATCTCGCTCGTCTGGCGCATCGCCTCCTCCATCCGGCTCCAGAAGGCTTCGTCGGAGGCCGTCAACTGCACCTGGACGAGCGTCTCCTCGCCAGCCAGGGTCACGCGGTTGCGGGCTCCTGCCTGTCTTTCTCCCGGCAGTTCGCCTAGGCCCTGCAGAGCTATCCCGATGTGGTCGGCATCCTGCGTCCAGCGGATCAGCGACGGGTCAGGGTGAACGCGGTAGAGGTCGTCTTGCTGCTCGTCGGGGCGCGGGTTGGACACGAGGCTCACGTGCACGTGGAACTCGCGGCCGTCCGCATCGGCGCCCGGCACGTACAGAGCACCCACCTCCAGCTCCTCCTCGCCGAGGTCGAACGCCGCGCGGGGCACGCGGGCGATCGCCTGCGAGCGCAGGTGCCCGAGGAGGTTGTTGCCGATCAGCCTCTCCTCCGGCAGGGAGCGTAGCGCGAGCGTCGTCGCGGGGATCGTCGCAGTGGCGATCAGCACCTGAGCCTCGCCGACCGGGATTGTCGCAGCCGCCGTCTGCACCGCCGTCGCGCGCCCCTGCTCGACCACCACCCGCTCCACCGGCGCGTTGCCGACGACCGTCAGGCGATCGCCGTGGCTGTGGATGTCCTCCATCAGCACGTTGATGGCCGCGAAGCGGCGCCATCCGTGCAAGGCGTCAGTCTCACGCGTGGCCATCACGCACTCGAGCGCGCTCGGGGCGGGGCAGTATTCGGCGTCCAGGACGGCGCCGAGGCCGCCTGCCAGGCGCTCGCGCGCCTGCAGGTGAAGCTCGCCGAAGCGTCCGCCGATCTCGATCGCCGCACGGCGCCCCAGCAGCTTCGACGCGGGCTGCCACTCTGCCGCCAGCGCCTGCACGACAGTGCTCGGCCAAGCCGCCAGCTGGCCGCGTGTAGGCTGGGGAACCCAGGCGTTCCACATCAAACTGCGCCCGCCCACGTAGGGCACCTCCGGGTGGATGTTCAGCTGCGTGCCCGGAGCCAGCTGCCATGGCAGGTCGAAGCAGTCGGGGTGCGTCAGCAGGTCCAGGTATGTGCTCGGCAGATCCTGGAAGTGCTCGGGGATCAGGATGTTGCCCTTCTCGAGGATCAGCACGCGAGCCGAGTCGTCCAGTTCGAGGACCCGGTGGGCGAAGCAGATCCCGTAACAGCCTCCACCGAGGACGATGTAGTCGAAGCGCCCGCCCTCGACGTCGCCCATCAACTTCAGGTACATCGCGTCCAGGCGCGACCACAGCGGGCCTGTCATGGCCAGAACGTCCGCGGCTGCACCGAGCACGGGGTGTAGCTGTAAGCGCGAACCACCGCCGGCAGCGCGTCCGCGATCAGCTTCTTCAGGTCACTCTGCATCGGGTGGCTGCTTTTCCCATACGTCAGCGAAACCCGGCCGCTCTCGCCCGAGTCCAGGAACCACGTCTGCCACGGACCGAAGACGTTCCAGCGCGCGCCGATCAGTTTGCCCTGCTCGGGGCCCGCCGCCGTCACCGTGCCGTACTCGGTGATCGGCGAGGGATAGGAGAGCTCGGTCTGCAGTCCTGCCGTCTGCGCTTCACAGGAGAAGATCGCGTGGGTGCGGGCCTCGCCTTCTTCGCGTTTGGGCCCAGGCGGGTGCTCGGGGTCACAGCACGTGAACCTCCATGTACCCGTCGCCGGCCCGTTGACCGACGGGACGTCCTGCAAGAACTGGGTCAGGAACTTCGGCTCGCCAAACTTCCGTTCACCCGCCGCGATCGCGATCGGGTCGTCGCAGGGAACGTGCACACGGTGATTGCCGATCAGGCGCGACTGGTCCTGGCCGAGCACCCAGTCGCGGAAACCGACCTGCGGCGCCGGGCGACCCGACGGCAGGCCCAGGATGTTCATCTCGAGCTCGATAATCCGCCCCATCGAGTTGGGGAAGTGGCTCGTGTACATCTGGAAGTTGAAGCCCGCTGCGCCCCTGCCGCCCTCGAAGCGGGCCAGGTCCAGCCCTGAGCCCGCCAGGTAGCCCGCCGCCACGGCCGCATCGACCAGGTAGAGAACCTCCACGACGACCAGCGACGCATAGTAGAAGGGCACGTCGTCACCCTGTTCGGCGATCGGCGGCAGCGGCCGTGCGGACGCTGCGCTCCCTGGCTCACTCATTTTCTTCCTCCCGGTCTCGGATGGCATGTACTCGAAGGTCGGGCCGGCGTGGCTGGCCTTTTCGCCCGGCAGCGGCACGCGCAGCAACTGCTGCGCCGCGTACTTGAGCTCGAACATGCTCGCCACCGCCTCCCTCAGGGCTTCCTGCTCGCCAGAGATCCCGGACTGGACCTGGTCGAGCAGACGCGTCCACATCACGGCGCAGTCCGTGGCGGCCCGGCGGACCTCGCCCGGCGGGATCTCCGACAGGCGCAGGTTCACCTTCAGCGGGTAGACCGCCACCAGGTTCAGCTCGATGGCGTCCCCCGTCGGCCGGTCCGGCGTGTCTTCGGCCAAGTAGCGCCTGCCCGCGTGCAGCTCGTTGAAGCGGTAGAAGTGCGCCAGGTCCCGCGAGGGGTCGAACTTCTCTCCGCTCAATGGTAGCGTCAGCTCACCCTCCCCCTGCTCGACGATCTGCTCGAAGAGCTTCCCGTGCCGTCTGCAAGGACCGCACCTCGACGACCTCGCCGCCTGCGCCGTAGTAGTGCTCGGGCCTCACCTGCAGCGAGGGATCGCCGGTGAACACCTCCTCTTCCCCGCGCAGTGCGACGATCGCGCAGAGCCCAGCCTCGATCGCTTTGTAGAAGGCACCGACCGTCTCGTAGCCTTCCCGATCGCCGGCGGCCAGCGTCAGCAGCCTCGGCACGGCCGCGCCGGGCGGCGGGGGCGTGGGCTGCGCAGGCTTGTAGGAGGGGTTCTCGATCGTCAGGAAGGTCTCCAGCGCCGGCCGGCCGAACGGCTGCAGGCTAACCTCGAACCTCCCCTTGTGGAAGGGCAGCTGCGTCGGGTAGCGCGGCGTCCAGGTGGGGTCGTTGACCCTCGGGTGCCCGCCGACCGCGTTCAGCACGTTGGCCGCCAGCGTCAGGTGCAGCATCTCCTCCACGACGACCGAGCGCAGGATCAGCTCGGCTACGCGGTTGAACCCGGGGCGCAGCGAGTAGAGGGCGCTCAGGTATGGGGGGATGACCAGAAGCTCCAGCTCGACCGCCGCCTGCAGGTGTAGGCGCAGATCCTGCAGCGACCACTGCTCAGGCGTGGCGGCCATCGCGCAGCTCCAGAGCCTCGATGATGTCGCGTGCGCTGCGGAAGGCCAGTGCGGCGACCGTGAGGGTGGGGTTGGCGGTGCCCATCGTCGGCATGCTCCCCGGGCCGACCACGTGCAGGTTGTCCTGAGCCCAGAAGCGCTGGCGGGAGTCGACTGCCGAATAGGAGGCGGAGTCGCCCATCAGGTGCGTGCCCGCATAGTGACCCGCGCCGTACCACGGGTATTCGCCGCCTTCATAGCTGGCCGTCGTGACGGTGTTGCGCTTGGGGTCGGTGTGGTCCTGCGCGCCGAGCACGCGGAAGATCTGGGCGGCGACCTCGCTCGCCGCCTTGATGCCCGCCAACGTGTAGTCGTCGAAGTCGTTGTACGTCACGACCGGCCGCGGCAGTCCCAAGCCGTCGACGTGCTCGGGGTCGATTGTGATGCGGTTGGCGGGATCGGGCAGCTGCTCGACGAGCATCCCCACCCGGAACTGCCTGGAGATGACGTCGCCGAGCCCCTCCCGCAGTCCGCGGCCGATCAAGTTCTGTTCTTGGAGCGCCGCGATCACCGTGCTCTTAGGCGCGCCCATCGGCCACAGCCAGCCCTCGTTGCCGATCTCCAGGCGGAAGGCCGCCAGGCGCGAGCGGAACTCGCCGCCACGCAGGTCCTCGATGCCAGACGTGCACAGCGGCCCGCGGAACGACCCGATCGGCTCGGGCATCAGCCCCCAGGCCAGCACCGTCGGGTGGTCGTAGACGCAGCGGCCGAGCAGGCCGCTGGGGTCCGGGACGGCCGAGTGCAGCAGCAGCTTGGCGTTCTCGACCGCGTGGCAAGCCAGGACGTAGGCGCGGCCCCGCGCCAGCTCAACCGTGTGGCGGGGAGAGTCCGGCGACTCGTAGCGCAGGTACTCGATGCCCGTCACCTGGCGACCGTCCGTCAGCACCCGCGCTGCGACCGCCTGGGTGAGGACGTGGACGCGCCCGCTGCGCGTCGCCTTGCTCAGCGTCTTCAGCGCGTTGTACTTGGCCTGGACCGGGCAGATCGGCGTGCAGGCGGTGTTGCCCTGGCAGCGCTCGCCCATCTCCCCGACCAACACCTGCCCCTCTTCGGGATCGTTCCAGCCCGACCCGTGATCGACGGCGCCGACCGGGCGGTAGCCGGGGTTGGGCGTTGAGTTGCGCCCGGACGGCGTGCCCCGCACCCGCAGCGCCCGCTCCACTCCGCCGTAGCTGACCGTCAGCCCGTCCACCCTGGAGGCGATCTGGCGATCGAGCCAGGACGGGGGGATCTGCTGCATCGGGTACTCGTAGCCCGGCTCGAACTCTACGCCCAGGTAGGTCTGTTCGGGGACGTCGCCTGCCACCCCTATCTCCAGCTCCGCGCGGGCGTAGTCCGCCTCCAGATCCCCGTAGGAGAGCGGCCAATCGCGCCCGTGGCCGAAGCGGGTCCGCAGCTGGAAGTCCTCCGGCAGCATCCGCAGGCAGATCCCCATCCAGTGCAGCGTCGTGCCGCCGACGGTGCGCGCGTAGGTGCTGCGGTAGGGCTGCTGCCCCCGCTCGACGAAGTAGTCCGCGCCGGGCGTGGGAACTCCCGGCAGGTCCGGGTGCGGGGCGTTGGGATTGAACAGGTAGGGCGACTCGGGAGTCTTGTAGAGAGCCCCGCGGAACCTCTGGAGCTGCCGTTCGTAGCCGGCGAAGGTGCGGGCCTCGTCGGTGCCCGCCTCCAACACAAGCACCTCTGCGCCGGCCTCGGCCAGCTCCTTGGCGAGAATCGCGCCGCTGATGCCGGCGCCGACGATCACCACATCGTACCGCCCGGCGCGCTCACCCGCGCTCATGCGACCGTCCCACCCTGGGCGTTTCCCGGCGGCAGCGCCCAGCTGCCGAACCCCGTCGGGTTGGCGCCGACCGGGTGCGTCCCAGCCGCCTTCCAGACGAGGCTCTCCGCATAGGCCGAAGCGAAGACCCGGCTGGGAGTCCTCGGCAGGTGCCAGACCTGCGACCACTCGGGGGGAAGTTCGGCCCAGCCTGCGACGTACCAGAGCAGCGCGATGTTACGAGCAAACGGGCCCAGGCGCGGGTCGGCGAGGATCTCGCGTCGCAACGCCCATTCCCGAGCCTGCGGGTCCGGATGATGACGCTCGATCTGCCGCCAGCGTCCCAGTAGTTCTGCGAACGGTGCTGGGAAGCTCTGGGACAGCCACGTCTGGTATTCAGCGGTCGAACCGGTGGCGGCCAGCTCGTAGCCGTCGAACCCCGTCAGCGCGATCGACAGCGACACGAAGGCGTCCTCTTCCGAGCCGGACTCGTTGTCGTGTCCCTCTGTCTCCACGATTCCGTTCATTCGGGTCTTATACCAGATACGCATGCTCGGATATGTGGATCTCAAGTCGCCCGGACGCGGAGTTGCTCAAAGTGCGATCTCGGCAAGCGGGACGTCCGTCCTGAGCAGTGCGCATTCAGATTGATTACTCACGGGCCGATTATTGACGAGGCCGACAGAATGGAGGCCCATAAGAAATGCCGTGATCTCATCGCGGCGCTCGAGAAGAAGCTTGCCGAGAACCTTGCGGCGGCCGGCTACGCGGTCATGAACGAGGTCAAGTGCCGTAAGCCACTCGACGAAGCAATGTATGCCACGGCTCGTGCTGTCTTCAGCGCGGAGTTCCACCGGCTCTGACTTGATGCGCGAGAGCGATGTAGGAGATCGCGTCAAGCGAGAGGGCGGGCTGTCCTGGAAGGCTATAGCGCTCGACCTAGGAGGTGCCCGACTCGCGACGGATCGAGTCCTCGTCGAGCGGCGCCGACTGGCGAACCGCCTCGATGCTCTTCAGCAAGGGCACAATGCGATCGGTGAAGAACTGCGGTTGCGAGTACAGCGCTCTCAATGCGTCGCCGACAGAGTTCAAGACCTCTGTGGTCATGGACGCCGCCCACGCGGTGTATCCAGCGCGCCTAACCGCTGACGGATTCCAGCCATAAGCCATCCGGCGGCCGGGCTCCCATACTGCGTCCACGCAGGACGAGCGACGGTTGTGCGCCGCACGGCTCATCAAGTCATACAACGTTTCGGTCTTGTCCTTTGTCGAGGGGATGCGGAGCAGCCCTGCCGGGTGGGTGAGTCCAGGCGCGTCCAGACGCCGCGAGGCGGCCGCGAAATTCTGACTCACGACACTAGCGTCGCCTCGTAGTGCTCCTCGGCCGCGCGTGCCATGCCTTGATTCACATAGCCGTGGCGACCTTCGTCATCGAGCCACAGGCGTACTACGTCATCCGCCTCCGGGGCGCCGAAAGCAAATAGCACGCGAGACGCCTCGTGGATGGCACGGCCTGTGATCATCGCCTCGTTGTAGATCCAGGCTTTCACCTGAACGAGCAGCGCGCAGGAGGCCCAGCGTCCGGCCCGACAACAACCAGATCGCAGACGCCCGCGAGTAACCAGTGAGGTCAAGGTTTGTGATGTCGGCATACCTCTGATGCAGCGCTTCGAGATCGTCCGCGGCGAGCTTGCAAGCCATGAGCACCGCATCCATCCGTGGCCGTGCCACTTTCTCGATGGCAGCGTCATCCGCCTCCGCATCAAATCGCGCGCGCGCGACCTCGGCGGGAAGCTCGCGCATACGAGTAGACACACCGTCGATCGGCTGCTTCGGGGTGTCTCGCTTCTTCTCCCTCGCCACTGTGCGCTACCAGTCCAGCGGCGTCGACCCGCATGATCCACTGTGGAAGCTGACACCGTTCATCGATCTCGATTTCCGGGGGACACTAGGCGTCGCGAGGGATGCTCCGGTCGGCTTCTCGGCGATCCGCCTCTCATTCGAGCTTGTGACGGATGCCGACGAGGAGCAGCTCGCCACGCTACAGCGGTTGACGGAGCGCTATTGCGTCGTCTACCAGACGCTCGCCAGCACACCTGGACTCACGACGGCTATCACCCAAGCGTGGAAGGGCGGCGCTAACCTCGCTACCCGTTGCTGCGAACAGCCTTGCGCTCGAGAATCTGCTTCAGCCGGCGCAGATCCTTGCGGTTGGCCCGCCGCATCGCGCGGACCATTACCGCAGCCGCGAGCCTGGCGAAGCCGGCGGGCTCGCCTCGGTTGCGCAGCGTCATCCGGGTGGCACCGTCAGAGGTGTCCTCCCAGGTGTAGGTGGTCTCCATTGGGAATGGCCCCTCGGCGGTGCGCATCACGAACCGCTCGCCGGGGACGAGCTCTGTCACCTCATAGGTGTAGGCGAGGCGCCGGCCGAGGAACTCGGCGACAAACGCGATCTGCGAGCCGACCGCGAGCGGCCGGGGCGACGCCCACTTGACTGCCTTGATGTTCTCGTACCAGGCGGTCGCGTTATCGGGGTCACACGCATAGCTGGCAACCTCATCGCGCGGCCGGGAGATCTCGATCAGGCTCTCCACGTCGACGGGCACGCGCTACCCCTTGGCCGGGAGAGTTCGGGCGAACGCCACGCCACGCCGTACCCAGGCGCCGAGCTGGCGCTTGGTCGCGAATCCCTCCGCGGCGACGAGGATCCAGCCTTTCATCGGCCGGCCAGTCATGTCGAAGATGCGCGTGTGAGGTCGAGCGAGCGCCTCATCAGACGCATCCGGGCCGACACGGACCATCAGTTCCCCGCCATTGGAGATTCCGACCGCCATGTTGCCGTCGAGCAGGAACGCCAGGCCGCCGAACATAGCCTTCTCTGTTACGCCGTGCTCGTCAGCGAGCTGCTCGCGGATTCGATGGGCGAGTTCGTTGTCATAGGTCATCTCAGCGTGCGTTTCGCGTGGGTGGGTACGGAACGGTCGCGGTCGATCCGCAGTCGATTAAACGTACTGGACGAGCCGAAACCGGGCGGCGGGCCAGCTGGCGAGATCGGTGGCCCCGACCAGAGAGCGCGCAGCGGTCTGAGCCGGACGGGGACTGGCTCGCCCTGTCTTGTTAGGCTCGCGTGTGGATCGACGCCTCCAACCGACAGCGCTTGATTGACATCCTCCCGTGACCATTGACATTGTTGAGCAAGCCATCGCGGCACACGGGGGCCTGGACCTCTGGGAGAGCGCCAGCGAGGTCAGTGTGCAGATCTCATCGGGTGGTCTTGCGTTCGCCTCCAAGCTTCAGGGCCATGCCGTGCGCGATGTCGAGGCGCGGGTCGCGACACACGGCCAGCACGTGATCCTCACGCCCTACCCGACGCCCGGCCAACGAGGAGTCCTCGAACAGGACGGAACGGTCAGAGTCGAGACGGACGCGGGAGAGCTCGTAGAAGCCCGTGAGAATGCGCGCAGCGCCTTCCGGGATCTGCGCCACAGGCTGTGGTGGGACCGGCTGGACATCCTCTACTTCGCCGCCTACGCGATCTGGACATACGTCTCGACACCCTTCTTGTTCGCACGCGAGGACTATCAGGTGGTTGAGCTTGATCCCTGGGTGGAAAACGGCGAGCACTGGCGGCGCTTGGCCGTTACGTTCCCGGAGCACGTACACACACACTCCCGTGAGCAGGTCTTCTACATTGACGCGAACGACGGCCTGATCCGCCGCCACGACTACACCGCCGAGCCGATCGGTGGCTGGGCCAAGGCCGCTCACTACTGCCTCGATCATCGGTCATTCGACGGGCTGGTCGTGCCCCTACGTCGGCGCGTGTACCCGCGCAAGCCCAATAACCAGCGTCGCGCCGGTCCGCTGCTCGTATGGATCGAAGTCCCACGCGCTGCGACTCGAAACTGACCTCGACCATCACCCCCAGCACCCATACGACCCTCAGCAACACATCTGCTCGGCCAAGCATTGCGAGCGCCTCACAACCGCCGCGCTTCGCTCCTGCTTAGGACGAGACGCGAAGCCCAACTCCAGCGCGGACCCAGCAGTATCTCAACCACAGGTGTCTACATTATGCGCATGGCCTGGGTCAACGTATACCTCCCCGACGAGCTGGCACGAGGGGCCGTGCCCACGCGGCCGATCGACCGGCTCAGAGTGCAACCGTGATGTCGCGCCACTGCTCCTGGGATGGTCGCTGGCGCAGTTGACACTCGACGCTGGCGCGGATCTCGGCGAACTGGCTGTGGTCGAGCGTCCAGATGAGGATGATGCCTGCGTGCGAGCGTCCGGCCTCGGCCCACTGGCGCGCGAGCGGCGCGAAGTCTCGACTGTTGCGTGTAATCAGCACGCGCTGCTCCGATGCGGCGAGCTCCAGCACCTGGGGGTCGGGGAGCCTCTCAAAGGTGGCGTCTTCAGCGAGCGCGAGCACATCGTGTCCGGCCTCGCGTAGCTTCGCGGCTACACCGCGAGGGGAGAGGTTCGCGTCGAGCAGCAGCCGCAAGAGCGCCTATGCCGCCGGCGAGAGCTCGATAAACGGGTAGAGCTCGCTCAGCTGCTCGGCGGTGCGACGGTTCTCCGCGATCGCCTCGGCGATCTCATCGGGGTAGCTGTTGTGGTAGGCAACGGCGAGACGCACCTGCGGCTCGCTCAGCTGCGTCTGTTCAACGAGGCCCTCAATCGAGCCGAAGTCCTCGAGCATCTGGGCGATCTCCCAGACATCGAGGCCCGAGCCGATCACCCACGGGCGCCGGGCGGCGTCCTCACCGCGGAAGCCGATCCCGGCGAAGCGACGGGTGCGCGCCGCCTCCTCGGTAAGAGCCTCGACGATCGCGCTCTTGGAACGGCGGGTCCTCCTGGCCTCATCCTCGACGAAGTGATCGGTAGGCAGGTTGAAGCGGATGCTGAAAGGCTCGCCCTTGCGGGCTTTCCCGCCCGTTGCCGCAGGTGACATGCCCGCAACGTAGCACACATAACTTACAGCGTACTTGATTGCCTCCTTGGCGCCATGGCACGAGGCTCACCAGCCCGCCCGTGCGGCGCTACTCACGGACGACGTGTGAGGCAGTCGCGTGTGATCGACGCGATCGACGAGGCCCGCGCGGAGCTGGGCGACTCCGTTCGTGCCTGAGGATCTCGTTCTCGACGCCTCCGTGGTCGTGGAGGCGCTGCTGGGCACCGATCTCGGCGTCAAAGTTCGTGAGCGGATGCGCGGCCACCGGCTGCACGCTCCGGCCCACCTCGACGCAGAGGTGCTCTCGGCGTTGGGGCGTCTCCATCGCGCCGGCGAGGTCCCGCACACAACCGTGACCACTGCGCTGGGGGAGCTCGCCGCCGCGCCGATTCAACGCCACCCGCTGGCCAGCCTGCTCACAGGCGCGTGGGAGCGGCGCGAGAACCAGCGCCTCGTCGACGCGCTTTACTCCGAGCTTGCCGCCGCGCTCGACTCGATCCCGCTGCTGACGACCGACGCGCGCCTCGCCCGCGTCGACGACCAGGCCGAGCTGGTCACGTAGCCCCTAACGGTGCACGCCGCGTGCGAAACGCGAGCATGCCCCGGTAAAGCTGTATAACGAGGATCATGGTTCGCGCCATGAGGCTGGTACTGCCCGTTGTCGTTGCCGCGTCTCTCTCCGGTCAGGGTTCGATCGCCTCCACGTATGCCAAGCCGGCGGGCGCCGCAGGAACAGCCGGGGCCACCATTCACTCTGCGGCGGCGCCACGCTCCCGACGGGCACGTCATGCCTGCGCCCACGTGCCGAAGCTGGTTGGCCTGAGCCTGTCCGCCGCGCGACACCGAGCGGCGCGAGCCGGCTGCAAGCTGTTAGCAAGGGAAGCCGGCAGCGGCCAGATCGTCGAACAGCAGCCGCATAGCCGAAACCTGGCCCAACCAGTCGTGCGTCAGACGCCGCGCGCCGGTCGTGCAGCCAGCGTGAAACAGACGGTCACGGTCTGGCTGAAGCCGCTGTGCTCTCAGTCGGCAGACCCAGGGCCACCGGCCGGCGAGCCGCTCGTGAAACGGGGACCGACCGAGCTGGTCAGTGGGCTGTTCCTGGACGGAGGCCCGCTCAGGCTCTCCCCGCACTGCCGGTCCGGAACGCCATCTCCCGGCACCATCACAGTGACCAGCTCAAGCACCGGTGCGATCGTCGCCAGTGACAGCGTCGCCAGCGGACAGCTCGCCACGATCCCGCTTGCCCCGGGCACTTACACCATCCAGGGAACCTTCGGTAACGCTTTCTCCAATGGCCAGGCCATGAGGACGCCACAGCAACAGGTCACGATCGCCGCTGGATACACCGTTCGCCAGGATGTCGTGGTGAACATTCCCTGAGCCGCTTGCCCAGATATGCACGCGACGTGGGGGACGGCGCGTGGTTGGGGGGCATGGTGATCTGGATGTGGAAGGCAAGTGTTGTGGGGTCGCCCAGCCGGCTTGGTGTGAATGTGACGTGGAGCTTGGCTGATTGGGAGGCTTGTGCGGTGGTTGGCAGGCACGCGCAGGCCAAGAGCACAGCTATGGCCCTGTAGATTAGGCGTGCGGCTCGTCCTTTGGGTGGGGGCTAATACGAGAGCGTGCCGGTTGTTTTGATGACCGTTGCGTAAGTGCGGCGGTCGAAGGTGCCGGATAGCCCGGTGCGTCCATGCGCGTGGCTGTAGCGGCCGCTGCCGCCGGTGACGGTGATCGAGCCGCTGAAGCTTTGGTAGCGCCCCGCTCCGTGTGTGGTCGCTCTCCCGTGGCCGTCGATCGAGCCGCCGTTGGTGTTAATGGTGAAACTCCCGGAGAAGACGTTGCCCGTCGTAAGCACGGCGCGCATCGTGCCCGGGAGCGCGCCGGTCACGGGGCCTTCCTCGTCGAGTTGCGATCCGTTTGCCTTGACGAGATGCAGGTGCGCGGTGGCGGCTCCGTTCAGCGTTCGGGCCGAGTGGGCGCTGGTGCGCCTGGCAGCGGTGGAGTCAGCAACGCCGACGAGCGTGGTGCTCACGACGGCGAGGATCGCGATCACCGCCGGTCCTCGTTGATAGCGGGGAGGCTCTGGCTTGCCGCACCCCATGGTCTCCGATCGATGTGGCGTGCAGGCCTGACCGAGGCTTGAGGATGACCAAAACAATCTCTTCATCTCGAATTAGATCCTACTGGCCATCTGGCTGAGATGAATCGATTATGCGTGATCGCCAACCCGGTGGGCGCTGGTTGCCCGTGGGCCGAGGAGTAGAAGACCACGCGCGAGGCTACAAGTGGTCTCGGTAGCGCGTGACGCGGTGCTTGGTGGTCAACTGGCGTATGCGCCTAGCGGGCACGGTGACGCGCCCGGCTGTGCGCCCGTAGCCTGCTTGTTCGATTTGGCGCAGGATCTCGCGATAGAGCGCCGCGGCGAGCGCCATCCCCCGCTGTCCGCGAGTGAGGAGCGGTATCGCCTCGAGCCCTTCGTCGTAGAGCTGGTCGGCGCGAGCGATTTGGTCGCGAAGGAGCTCCTCGCGTACGCCGGGCGAGGGGAGGCCAAAGCGCTCGATCGTGGTGCGGGCGATGTAGACGCGGCCATGCGCGAGATCCTCGTCGATGTCGCGCAGGATGTTGGTGCGCTGTGAGGCCCTGCCGAGTAGCGCCATCTTGCTCTCGCCGTCCGGGTGCGAGGTGCCGAACATCTTGGCGAGCACGACTCCGATTGAGCCGCCGACATACTGGCAGTAACGTTCGAGGTCGCCTTCGTCTTCGATCGTGTCATGCGCGAGGTCGCAGCGCATCCCTTTGCAGAATTCGATCAGTGCTTGCGGTGGCAGCGGGTATCGGTTCGAGAGGGCGGTGAGGATGCGCGTCTCGGGTGTGTCTGCGTCCTGCCGGTGTGCCCAGCACTCGATCGCTTCGATTCGTTGCTCTGCCAACGGATCTTCCTCGTCCACCAGATCATCGATTGTGCGCAGCAGGTAGTAGAACTGGCGCACGTCGGCTTGGAGGTCGCAGGGCAGCAGACGGATGCCTGCGCTGAAGGTGCTCGAGGATAGGTCGGACGCTGGATCGTGCGAGCGCCGTGCAGCAATGATGGTGTTTGCCTGTGGACCCATAGGGGGATTGCACTGTGGGGACTTGAGGCTATCGGCTCTCCCATCTTGCGTCCCATATCTTCATAAGAGTTGAGAAATAGATAGCGGTGACGGGTCACTCGGTGGAGAAGGCAGCCCGCGGCTGGAATCGGCTGGTCTGGGTGACTGCGATGATCGATGCTGCCACCGAGATCCCGGCGACGATCACAATGGTGCGCAGCCCAAGTTGCCACGCCGGCAAGAACTGAACCGGGGAGCTTGTGGTCTGGTGAAGCCAGCCATCAATGAGATATTGACCGACGAGGCCTGCGGCAATGCCAATGAAGCAGCCGGAAAGCAGCACCAGGCCACTCTCGTAGAAGATCAGCCTTACAAGCTGGCCAAAGCTCATGCCGATCGAGATCAGGGATTCAAGTCGCCCCCGCTGCTGCCAGATTGCGGCGATCATCAGGGCGATAACGGATGCGACAGTGGCAATCAGCACGACGATCGTGGTGTCATTCAACCGCGAGAGGGTGCTGCCAAGGACCGCGCTGACTTCCGATCGCAGTTCGCCAACCGTCTTGACCGTGAGCGCTGAGCCAGCCGGAAGCGCTGCTTCGACGGCTCGCTTGCCCTGTTCGATCGAGGTACCAGACTTGAGCGCAACAGCTAGCTGGGTGGCGACAGCGCTACCCCACAGCCTCGTGTGGTCATCGCCATTCATGAGTATGGCTCCCGATAGCCAGCCGTAGTTCGCGATCGTGGCGGCGAGTCGGAGGCTGGCGTAGCCTGTGGGGGTGGGGATCGTGAAGCGCTCCCCGATGCGCAGATGGTCTTCGCGAGCGATCGTCTGGCTGACCGCCGCCCAGCCGCCTTCGCGCAAATGCATGTCGGCTGCGCGGAGCGACCCTTCTACCAGCTGGCTCGGTGCAATCTGTGCCGAGAGTTGGGGCGGAACACCGAGGACCCACACCCTCCTTCCCGGCAAATCGAGGAAGGAATCGTGCCATGGCAGTACTGAGCCCACGACGCTAAGACGCTGCAGTCGATGTTGGGTTTCTCTATACGCGAAGGGCTGCGTCGCGTAGACGTTCTCCGGTCCGCCAGGCTTGATCCATAGACTGGCGCTCGAGAGCAGGTCCGTGGCACCTCGGCTGGCAGCTCGCTGAACATTTGCGACCGAGCCGCCGATCAGGACCATCAGGAAGGCCGCGACCATTCCCGTGGCCAGGAGCGCGACCGAGCGCGTGGGGGAGCCTCGAAGCTCGGCGACGGAGAGGCGCGCGGCGGGGTCGTCCGAGTGTCGCGATACTGCGCGGGCCAGCAAGAGAAGTTGGCGCAGGATCATGGGAAGGCAGATCACGAGTCCGGCCGCGAGCCCAACGAGCGCCACGACCGTCGTCTGCGGCTTCAGCGCCGACGCAGCCACCGAGACGGATATGAGCAGTGCTCCGCAGGCGAAGACCACGGCATCCGAGAAATGCAGCTTGCGCGCGAGCGAGAGCGTGCGCCCGACGGCTTCGGGCTCGGCCGCGGCACCCGCGCGGAGAGCGACGGCAGCCGGCAGGGCCGTCGCGGCGAAGGCCGCGAGCATCCCACCGCCGAGCGCGATCAGGACCGTTGGCAGCCCGACGACTCGCTGTCCGCCGATTGCGAACGCGGCCGCGATGTAGCCGGGTACCGTCCGGTAGGCGATCAGCGAGATGACATCGCCAGCGAGCAGCCCGAGTACGGAGCCGACGAGACCGAGGATGAATGCGTCGAAGGCGAGCGAGGCGACGATCATCGAGTCCGGAGTGCCGGTCTCGATCAGGTAGACGATGAAGCGCCGGCGCTCGTCGCTTGCGAGGAGCAGCGCGTTGTAGGCGAGGATGATGCCCGCGACGAGGCTGATCGCGCTGAAGAGCAGCGTCACCTGCTTTTCCGGTCCAGCGGCGGACGCGAGCAGCTGTGCTTCGGTCTTGACCGGGCGGGCGTTGAGCGTGGCTCCAAAGCGGGCTGTGAGCGCGCGGCGCAGTGCGGCTTCGCGTCCGGTCCGGGGCTCGATCAGGACGCATGTCACGCGACCCGCCGATCCGGTGAGGCTCTGCACGATCGGCAGGGGGGCGGCGGCGACCGGGCTTTCGGCGACCGGACCGATCTTGCCGCTGGGCACGGTGGCGTCGAGCGTCAGGTGTTCCGTGCGCGCGCCGACGCGGATCGCGAGCAGGGTGCCCGGCCGAGCGCCGATAGCGTGCGCGGTCGGTTCGGTCAAGACCAGCAGCCCCCGGTGAGAGGTTTCGCCTGCGCGCTGGAACTCCAAGGAGAGCTTGCCCCCGAGCGCACTGATCTGTTCGGTAGCGCCCACCAGCGTCAGCGCTCGGCGACCCGTCGGTCCGACCGCGACGATCGGCTGCTCGAAGATCGGCGCGGCGGCCTTCACGCCGGGCATGTGTTCGACCTCTTCAGCGATGCGCTGTTCGAAGCCTTCGGGTCCCCGAGCGGCGAGTTCGAGCGTCGCGCGGCCGGCGACACCGTGCGCGATTTCTTCAAAGGAGCCCGTGATGCTGCGGTGAGCGACCTGGACGGCGAACAGCAGCGCGACACCGGCCGCCACCCCAACGACGGCCATCAGCTCGCGCAGTGGCTGGACACGCAGATGACGCCGGTAAAAGAGGAGCAGAGTACGGAGGTAGCCGATCATCCACCAATCGCCGCCTGCGCCTCCAGATCGGGCTCCGTCAACCGGCCGTCGCGCATCCCGAGCACACGATCGGCATAGTGCGCCACCCGTACGTCATGCGTGACAAGAACGGTAGCTGCCCCCCGCCGGCGGGGAAGCGCGCTCAGCAGGTCGAGCACGGTATCCCCGGTCTCGGTATCGAGATTGCCCGTCGGCTCGTCCGCGAGGATCAGCTTTGGCTCGCCAACGAGCGCCCGCGCGATCGCGACGCGCTGCTGCTCCCCGCCAGAAAGCATCGCCGGAGTGTGACCCGCACGATGCCGCAGCCCCACATCGTCGAGCGCGGCCCGCGCTCGACGACCCGCCTCACGGTGGTTGATCCTGCGCAGCAGCAGCGGCATCGCGACGTTCTCCTCAGCGGTGAGGCCCGCCACTAGGTTGAAGCCCTGAAAGACGAAGCCGAGCTTCATCCGCCGGTAGGTGAGCACCTCGCGCTTTGACAGCGCGCCGAGGTCGCTACCCTCGAACCGCACGCTTCCGGCGTCCGCGCGCAGCAGCCCGGCCGCGAGCAACAGCAACGTCGACTTGCCCGAGCCGCTCGGGCCGAAGATCGCCACAAGCTCTCCACCATTGACGCTCATGCTCGCGTCTGCGACGGCGTGGACGATTCCGCCGGGACTCACGTAGTCCTTGCGCGCGTGCTCCAGCTCAAGCATCGGCTGCGGCGCGGTGCGACCCGACAGACGGGAACTCGTAGATCTTCCCGCCTTCGCTGATCGGCTCGGGATTGACGAGGTTGCCATCGCGCAGGTAGAGGATCGGGTCGGCTCGCAGCAGGGTCTCCGCGTCGCTGTCGGTGATCAGCACGGCAACCCTCGCCCGGTGCGCGAGCTCGGCGAGCAGCACCATGATGCCCTCCTGCTCGAGGAGCGAGAGATTCGACGCCGGGCCGTCGGCGAGCAGCAGTCGGGGTTCGGTGACGAGCGCGCGCGCGATCGCGACGCGCTGACGCTCGCCGTCTGAAAGCTCACGCAGGTCTATGCCGATGCACCGCTCGGCCTCGCAGGCAAGCAGCGCCTCGCGGACCCGCCGTTCGGTGTCGCGGCGCCCACAGCGATCCACGAGCAGCGGCATCGCCACATGGTCGACCACGCTGAGGCGCTCTTGCCACGACTGCGACGCCCATACGCACGCGATCTCGCGACGGCGAAAGCGTGTTCGCTGCGCCGCGGACATCCGGTCAAGGCGCTCCCCGTTGTAGGTGACGATGCCGCTATCCGGCTTGCGCAGGCCGGCCGCGATCCGCAGAAGCGTCGTCTTGCCTGAGCCACTCGGGCCGAAGATGCCCATGATCTGGCCACGATCAAGCTCGAGCGAGACGTCGTCCAGCGCGACCCTGGTCCCACTGGGCCGGTCGTAGCACTTGGATATCTGCTCGAGGCGAAGCATCGCCTCAGCGCTTCGCGCCCAGACGCCTGGCTGCCTGCAGGGACACGAGCCCGTCAGCCATCGCGATCCCGCCGGCGTTTGGGGGACGTCAGGTTGCGCTGCTTGGCGGCGATCCTGTCGAACAGCTCCTCGCGAGCGATCTGACGATCGCGGGCATCCTTGGATGCGCCGGAGCGCCCGTACTCCGAGGGCCAGATCGCATCCTCGGTCAGCAGCCAGGAAACCCGCTCGTGGGCATGCCTGGCCCATCCCAGCTCGCATTCCAGATGCGCGACGTCGGCGCTCAGCCCCAGCCTGAGGAATACCTGATCGGCCCGCACCCGCGACCCCACTTCGGGCGTCTCGGGAATCTCATCCCGCTGACAGGAGAGAACCTTCAAACGGGCGGCACAGTCGCGCTCGTAGGCCTCAATCTGCTTCAACGCGTCCTTCTGGCGCTCGGGGCCAGCCAACGCGATCTTGACCAGCAATGGTCGGCGCAACAGCCGAGCCCCACCCCTGATCTCTTCAAACCAGCGATCGAACTCCGCGACGCCGCTCGGGGTGATCGCGAACACATGTCGTTCGTCCTGGTCCTCCACCTCGCCATCGATCCGCTCGATCAGACCCTCCTCGCACATCCGTCTGATCGTCTGATACAGCTGACCGGAGTTGATGCTCCACGCCGGCCCGAGGCGCTCCTCCAAGCGTTCGCCGAGCTGGTAGCGGTACGCCGACCGATGGATCAGGAGCCCCAGCAGCGCGTGTTTGGCAGACACTCAGCCCCCTCCCGCACAACGACCCGACATTTGCTCATCCTCATCGATAGGAGTATTCCGACCGCACAAACCCTACACGGAGCGCTCGATCGGCGTCGGCTCCTCCTAAGAAATACTTACTTAAAGGTACCCCGCCACAACGCCCAGGACCTCCGCCCAGCACGCGCGACGGTAGGCATGGATCCCCTGAATCCGGGCTGGAGCAGGGGAAAGGCCAGGATTTGCTGCGATGACCACATTCTCAAAAGCTCGGATATCGAGGCGCAGACTGCTTTTCGGAATGCTTACTTAAAGGTATTGACCTGCGCGCAGCGTCGTGCACCATCTATCTCATGACCGCAAACGCAAGCGTAAGACTGCGGTACCGGGTCAATGTCTCCGACTCCCATCCGAGCTGGGCACGGCAGGGTTGCCCCAAGAGTTCGTCCTTGCTTTGGCTTGCCTCGGGGTCCGGGTTCGCGCAGACGCCCGCCGAAGGAGAGGCGGCGGGTCGTCAGCGCGATGTATGCACCCTTGCCCACGCCCAGGCAGCCCATCGCGCCGCTCGCCGGAGATTCATCCGGCGCTTTGACCCGCAACCCCGCTGGCACCCCGCCTGAGACAACGATAGGCCCTGAGCGATGTCCAAGCAACTCAATCCCGAGCGACCCGACACACCGACAAGGACTTGCCGCAGGAACTCAGACTCAATGTTGCCGCTGCGGCTTTGCTCATCCATTTGTTTGTGAGTATGAACACCAAGAAAGGAACCGTAACATATGATACCCAGGCTCGTCGTTCCACTTATAACATGTGTGACCCTCGTGTGTAGCTCCAGCGCGACGGCTTCGGTTGCAGGTCTGAAGCTGCTGTCTCCGACCGAGGTCACGACATTGGCCCAGGAAGAAGACATATCTACACAACAAGCAGAAGGCGATCTTCAGCTACAGCAGCGAGCAGGGAACATCGCAGGAACGCTTGAGAGCACGCTAGGTGCAAACTATTCCGGTGTCTGGTTTGATCTCAAGACGGGCCAGTTCCATGTTGGTATCGGGCCGAATGTGGATCGTGCCTCCGTCGAAGCAGTAGTTCAGAAAACCGGTGTCGCAAGCCAAACAGAGTTTGAATCCGTACCAGCTACAACACCAGAAGTAGAACATGCGCAAGAAGAAATCGGTACCGAACTCACCTCACTGGTGCATAAGCAGCAAGTCTCAGTAGTCTACGATTTTGAGACGCGCTCAGTTAGCCCAGGGCGTGCAGTAATGGCCGCGCCCCCGGGTTGAGCGGGGGCGCGGATTACGTCCGGTGGAGCAGGGATTCTTGGGTTGTTCAGATCCTGAATCCCGAGTTTTGGAGGTCACCTTGAAGGTGATGCGTGATGGACGCCCGGTAACCGTAGAAGTCACGTCGGACGGAGCCGGTTTGGTTTCGCATGCGGGCAGCGCGCTGGTCGCCCAGGTGGCCGATAAGGTCGGTCTTACGAGGGCGCTCTCGCGGGGGCTGGCCGGAATCAAGCAGCGGCGTCGTGGTCATGATCCGGGCAGGGTATTCCGCGATCTCGCGGTGATGCTCGTCGACGGTGGCGAGTGCGTGTCGGATCTCGGCGTGGTCCGCGAGCAGGACGCGTTGTTCGGGGCGGTGGCGTCTGACTCGACAGCGTTTCGGATGATCGACCGGGTCGCGTCTGAGCCGGGGTTGCTGGATGCCCTGCGTGTCGCGCACGCCCGCGCCCGGGAGCGGTTCTGGGAGCTGCATGGTGCGCCTGAGCGGCTGACGCTCGATGTCGACGCGACACTGATCACCACGCATTCGGAGAAGGAGAAGGCGGCCGGAACCTACAAGGGCGGCTACGGGTTTCACCCGCTGCAGGTCTACCTGGACGAGACCAGGGAGGCACTCGGTGGCCTCTTGCGCCCCGGGAACGCCGGCTCGAACACCGCCGCGGATCATGTGGCGGCGCTGGACTTGGCGCTGACGCAGATCCCCGCCCGGTACGTGGCGTCTCTGGAGATCTTGGTGCGCGCGGACACAGCCGGCGCTACGCATGGCCTCGTTGACTATTGCCGCGAGGCACGGATGCGCTACTCGATTGGCTACGAGCTGACCGAGAAGGTTCGCGGCGCGATCCTCACAATCCCCACGGACGCGTGGATAGGAGCGCTCGACCAGGACGGGTCGGCCCGCAAGAACGGCGAGGTCTGCGAGATCACCGGCATGGTCGATCTGTCCGGCTGGCCCGAGGACTCCAGGCTGATCGTGCGCAGGGAGCGTCCACACCCCGGAGCACAAATGTCGTTCATCGACCACGACGGGTACCGCTTCCAAGCGATCCTCACCGACCAGGCCGACCCCGACATCGCCGTCCTGGAGTGCCGCCACCGCCAGCACGCGCACGTCGAGGACCGCATCCGTGACGACAAGGACACCGGCCTTTCCAAGTTCCCGTTCAAAGAGTTTCAGCTCAACGAGGTATGGCTGGAGATCGTGATGCTCGCGCACGACCTGATCGTCTGGACCCAAGCACTCCTGCTCGACGGAGAGCTCGCCAAGGCCGAGCCCAAGCGGCTGCGCTACCGGCTACTACACGTCGCTGGGCGCCTCGCGTTCTCCGGCCGCCGCTGCAAGCTCCACCTCCAAGACACATGGCCGTGGACGGCCGAGCTCCTCGCCGCGTTCCAGAAACTCAAAACGCTTCACGCCGCGAGCAGCTGAGACCAGCCACCAGCGACCCCGCCACCACCCAGAAGACCACCCGGTCACCCGGCCGTAATCACCGCTGCCCCGAAACAAGCCAAGCACACGCCCCGCTCCCGCGGGAACGCACCACAAACAACGCCACCCAACCAGATCACCGATCAACAAGTGACCGACCCACCAAAACAGCCACTCGCAGTCCCCCTCACGCGCCTAGTGCACGTTCCGGGCTAGGGTACAAGTTGCTACCAATCTTGCACCAAGCAGCATAGAAAAGGCCCAAAACGTGGCGTCGACCAACACAGTTAAGACGGAAATGGCACCCGTATCACCACAAAGTCTTCAGATCAACGCAAATGCCTGTACCTTCCCCTTTTGCAATCTTCCGCTGCGCGGCGGTATTCCATTGATCAGCAGCGCTAATAGTGGCCAATATCACGTCTGTACATCGGGATTTTTTGTGCGAGACGAACGTGGATATCCTTATCTGTTGACGGCAGGTCACTGCTTCTACCCAGAAGGGACTGCCTGGTTCAACAACCAATGGGGGACGGCTTTTCCTCCACACGGTGAAATTGGCTGCGCGATGGGCTTTAGAATCGCATCAGGACTCAATGAAGAAGAGGATGTCGGAGTGATCGCAACGGAGGGATGTGAACCACCCGAACCAAATCACGGTATAGTGGCCTGGGGTTCAAACGAAAATTATGCCATTAGCTCGACTCCATTGACAGCATACCAGGGTCTATTTGAGTGCCATATGGGTGAGAATTCTGGAAACCAGTGTGGTATCGTGCAGTGGGTCAATGTGACCACTCCCATCGACTACTCAAAAGAGGGTAGGGGCATCATCGCTCTGCGTCACACGGACCAAATCTGTGCCCTGAGTCTCCCGGGAGATAGCGGCGGTCCCTGGGCAGCCGGTGGTTATGGCACGGCAATACACGTTGCAGGCAATGAAAAAAAATGCAACGAAGCAGGGGCTGCCATCGGCTATGAGTTGTCATACGCTTTGTCAGATATCAACCTGCATCTCAACTAGCTGGAAAATGCAGCTCTAGCAATATAGGAGGAAAAGGAAGGGGTCAGGCGACGGTATTGCGTCTGATCCCTTTCCTTAGTGGTGGCTTTTGATCACTGGAGCTAATATGCGCACCCACTGAGATGATCCACTCCATTCTTCATGACGGTACCTTCGTCTTGGGCTTGACTTCAACCCTCGAACGTCCGCGAGGCGAGCTGCGATGGCCTGACCCCCTGAGTTCGGTCCGGTGGACCGACAAACGGGGCCGGCCAAGGTGGACGGGCGTGCGAGTACGAGCTAGACTACGTCGAAGCATACATTGGAGTAGCGCCAAAGCAAAGTAGACGAGGTGGACCGATGAGACGATGGCTTGCGGTGCTCCTGATCGGACTAGCGTGGGCGGCCCCCGAAGCTGCGAGAGCCGACACGCCGACCCCGGCCGGATGCGTGTTCGCCCTGCCAGGCATAAGCAAGCTTGGTGTTGCTGGTCAGCCGATCACCTACTCGCAAGGAATCTTTTGTATTCCGAATGGGGACGCGGTCTCGAACCCTGTGATTGAATGGGGCGACGGTACTACAAGCGTAGGCACGATTACGACCCACAAACAAGACCGCGTAGTGGTCACAGGCACACACGTCTATACAAGCCCTGGCGTGTTCAAGATCCGGGCGAAGGTCACCGACGTGGTGAGCGGCCAAACATACTCCCAAGGATCGGGAATGGAAGCAGAGATCCGCTCTGCGCCAGCTCCGGTGCCGTGTGATACTCCGGCTTCCGATCCGCCTAAGAACAGCAGCGTGTCGGCCGTCGGCTGCGAATTCAAGGTGCGAAACGGCTCGCCGGTTCGGCGTTACGAGGTAGCGCGGATTCGTGCCAAGATGCCCTCGGCCGATCTCCGCGCTACGATCTCCTGGGGCGATGGAACCAAGAGCACAGGAGCCGTGAGAGGCGTCGGCACCCTGCGTGTGAGCGGGCGTCACCGCTGGAAACGCCCTGGCCATTACACGGTCATCGTTACGCTGACGGATGCCAGCGGTCACGTAACGGCGCAGGCAACCGGCCGTGCCGTGGTCGTCGTAGAGAGGTAAGCCGACCCAGAGCGAGTGGGGGCTGCGCACGCGACCTCAAATCCCGGCTCACGGGACGCGACCCTAGGACCGCGATCACTCTCAGGGGCGATGGAGGAGCCTTCGTCGCCACGTGCACAGCGATGCTCGGCAAGCTACCGCACGGCTGGGGTTCTCCGTCAGCGCGACGCGCCCCGCCGCCACAAGCTGCAAGATTGAGGGTATGCCGATCGTAACGGCCGAGCCGACAACCACGGAGAACGTGCTCGATACTGCGCAGGCCGGGCCCACCGCGCTGCGCGGTAGCGCTGTGCGTACCGGGGCCTACGTCACCGGACTGCTGCTCTCAGTCATCTCCGCCCCGCTGTTGGTACGGCACCTCGGGGAAGTCGAATTCGGGCATTACATGACGGTGGTCGCGCTGGTCACGATCGTCGCTGGCTTCACCGAGGGCGGGCTGAACACGATCGTCCTGCGCGGCTTCGCCACACTTGGCGACGAGCAGCGGCGGGGCATGATGCGATCCGCGATCGGCATCCGCCTGCTACTCACGATCACGGGCGTCGCCCTGGTCGTCGCCTTCGCGGCTGTGGCGGGCTACAGCACCGCAATGGTGATTGGCACGGTACTCGCAGGCGCGGGCCTGGTGCTGCAGCTGTTGCAAAGCCTGCTCTCGATGACGCTCCAGAGCCGGCTGCGCTTCGGCTGGGCCTCGGCGATCGAACTGTTGCGGCAGGGCGTGAGCGTCGCCCTGATCATCGCGCTGGTGATCGCCGGCGCCGGCATCGTGCCACTACTCGCTATCGCGATCCCTGCAGCGGCGGTTTCGCTGGCCGTCACGATCCCGCTCGTCGTGCGCTATACCTCGCTGAAGCCGTCCTTCCATGCCGGGCACTGGTGGCATCTGCTGCGCGAGTCGATCCCGTGGGCGACAGTCAGCGCCGTCAACATCGTCTACCTACGAGTCGCGATCGTAGCCATGTCGCTGATCGCGGCCGCTGTACAGACTGGATACTTCGCGATCTCCTTCAGGATCATGGAAGTCCTGATCGGCGTGCCCGGGATGGTCATTGCGCCGATCTTTCCGATCCTCGTGCGAACCGTGCACAACGATCGTGCCCGCTTCGCACGCACCAGTGGGCGGCTGTTTGAGCTCTCAATACTGATGGCCACATGGCTTGTGGTCTGCGTCGAGGTGGGAGCTGCCTTTGGGATTCACGTGCTCGGCGGCCACAAAGCCGATCCGGCGATCATTGTCCTGCGCATCCAGGCGCTCTCCCTCGTCGGCAACTTCACGGCGATTGCCTGTGGCTTCCCGCTGCTGACGATGGGACGCTTCCGACCGGTGCTGATCGCCAACCTAATGGCCCTTGTCGTCTCCGCCACCGTCACCCTCCTGCTCGCACCCGAGCTGGGGGCGCGTGGCGGAGCGCTGGCCGTACTGGCCGGCGAGACGGGCCTCGGGCTGGTCTCGGCATTGATCCTTATCCGAGCACTGCCTGATGCCCATTTGCCGATAGGGATCATCCCGGTGGCGGCACTCGCCGGATGCGCCGCCACCGCAGTCGGGCTGCTGCTGCCAATCCAGCCGATCGCCGGAGCGATCGTCGCGACCTGCGTCTACCTCGCGGTCCTCGCGCTATGCCGGCGGTTCCCCTCCGAGCTACGGGAGCTGCTCGGCGGCCTGAGAGGCATGGTGCTCCGCGCACGATGACCGAATCCGGACGCGATTCACACAGACCCAGGGTCACCGTCGCGGTCCTCAACTACAACGGCCGCCAGCTACTGGAGGTAGTGCTGCCTTCTCTCGCGGCACAGCGCTATCGGGACTTCGAGACTGTCGTGGTCGACGACTGCTCCACCGACGACTCTGTAGCGTATCTGCACGAACAGCATCCTGAGGTTCGCGTGGTGAACACCGGAACCGGGAACGTCGGCGTGGCGGCAGCTCTCAACATCGCCGTGCGGGCTGCCGAGAACGAGTTGGTCGCCCTGCTCAACAATGACATCGAGCTGAACCCCGATTGGCTGGGGGAGCTCGTCGCTGCGTTGGAGCGTCACCCGGAGGCCAGCTCCGCATCGTGCAAGCTGTTCAACTACTGGCGCCGCGAGGAGCTTGACGGTGCGGGGGATATCTTTACTCGCTCAGGAATTGCCACCAGACGTGGTCACGGGCAACTTGATCACGGCCAATATGACCATGAGGCGGAAGTCTTCGCACCGACTGCCGGCGCCGCCCTCTACAGGACTTCGGCACTCGCGGCCGTGGGTCCATTCGATGAGTCCTTCTATGCCTACTTCGAGGATGTCGACTGGGGTCTACGAGCGCAGCTCTTAGGCTACCGCTGCCGCTACGTGCCCAGCGCTGTTGCCTACCATATGGGAAGTGCCACCACTGGGGGCGAGCTCAACCGCTTCTACTTTGGACTGCACCGTCGTAACCTGCTGGCGGTATTGATCAAGGGTCCCCCGCTTGGGTTTCTGGTTACGAACGCGCCTTGGATAGGCTGGGCGCAATGCCAGATCGTACTCCGCAGTGCGCGCGCCGGTATGTTGGGCGTCCACCTGCGCGCAATAGGAGGTGTGCTGTATAAGCTGCCACACTGGCTGATCGCTCGCCGGCAGATCCAACGATCACGCACGGTCGGCAGCACCAAGTTTGGACAAATGGTGCGGGAGTGGGCGTGCTGAGGCGGGAGCCGGCGCGCTATACGAGCACCGCGCTACCCCATTCATCACGACAGGCGTCAAGTCGATGATCGCTGTCATTCACCTTGTATGGGGGCCTCTAGGCCCGGCGCCACTGCGTAGGTTCCTCGAGTCATATCGCGCATACCCAGCCGGTGCCGAGCACGAGCTGATCATGCTCTTCAACGGTGTGAGCGATGATTGCCGGCCAGCGCTGAACGCAGAGCTGAAGGGAATTGAGCACCGCCGGCTTGTGCTGGCAGAACCCTTGCAGGATCTCGCTGCCTACGCCGTAGCTGCCGAGCGCCTGGAACACGAGTGTCTGTGCTTCCTGAACTCTCATAGCGTGCTGCTCGCGTCTGACTGGCTCGCAAAGCTGGCTCTTGCCCTCGACCAACCACGAGTTGGGCTGGCTGGTGCGACCGGCTCATGGGCGAGCTTCCGCTCCGCGGCGTTGAATACCCTCTTCCTGCCAAGCCCCTACCGGAGGGTCTTCCCGAAGAGGAAGACGGCACGTGAGCTCTACAGGGCGATGGAGCTTGAACGGGAAGCGGGATTGCAGCCAACATCCAGGCCAATGCCCCGTTCCCGGCTCGGCTCGTTAACGACCCTCCTAAAAGGGCTCGCGCCGATGCCAGAGCAGATCCGTCGCTTCGAGAGTTTCCCGGCGCCACACCTGCGCACGAACGGATTCATAGCCAAGCGGGCCATACTTAATGACTTGCGCACAGGCGCAATCCACACAAAGATGGATGCTTACTCGCTGGAGAGTGGACACGACAGCCTCACACACCAGATCCTCCGCTTGGGATTGCGCGTAGCCGTGGTCGCTCGCGATAGCTCTCTCCATGAGCCCAAGCATTGGCCCCAAAGCCGAACTTTCTGGCAAGGCGATCAAGAGGAACTGCTGATCGCCGACAATCAGACGCGCCTCTATGCTAACGGCGGGCTGGAGCGACGGCGACTACTCTCGGCGTATGCTTGGGGGCAGCAGGCTGATCCGTCTCTACCGACTTTGGGAAGCGCATCGTGAGCAATCGGGAGCGAGAATCACTTCGCCCCCGACTGACCGTGACGATCCCCAACTACAACGGCCGTGCGCTACTGGAGGAGATGCTGCCATCGCTGGAGCGCCAGACGCTCACGGACTTCGAAATCGTAGTGGTGGACGACTGCTCCGAGGACGATTCGCTGGCTTATCTGACAGCACAGTGGCCACGGGTGCGGGTCGTGCGCCAGCCACAGCGCCGCGGGGTGAGCGCCGCCATGAACACGTGCCTCCAGGCCGCCGACAGCGAGCTGGTGGGCCTCTTCAACAACGACATGGAGCTCGATCCAGACTGTCTTGCGGAGCTCATCAGGGAACTCGATCGCCACCCGGAGGTTGGCTCAGTCACTCCCAAGATGCTCGATTTCGCCGAGCGGGACGTGCTGGACGGCGCCGGAGATCTGCTCACCTGGCGCGGTGGCGGGCGTCGTCGCGGCCATGGAGACCGCGACGACGGGCAGTACGACGCACCCGAGGAGGTGTTTGGTCCGTGTGGTGGGGCGGCTCTCTACCGCCGTTCGACACTGGAGGCAGTCGGGGGCTTCGATGAGGACTACTTCGCGTACTACGAGGACATCGACTGGGCCTTCCGCGCACAACTCGCGGGCGTGCGATGTCGCTATGTGCCAACGGCGGTGCTCTATCACCGCGGCAGCGCGACCCTGGGTAAGGGCATGACCGACAGCAACGGCTACCTGCTCTGGCGCAATCCGGTGTGGCTGATCGCGAAGTGTTACCCAATGCCCGCGCTGATCCGCCACGCGCCCTCGCTCCTGCGCGGCCAAGCGGGCAATCTCTACTGCGCGCTGCGCGAGCGTAGGCTGCGTGCGTGGACGCGCGCGATGCGCGACGCGCTGAGCGGGCTGCCGGCCGCACTGCGCAAGCGGAGGGAGGTGCAAGGCGCGCGAATGGTCAGCGTCGCGCAACTGGAGGACGCCGCGCGTTCGGGGTGGCGATGATCGGCCTCATCTATCTAGCCTGGGCGCCACTCGGTCCCGCGCCGTTGCGCGAGTTCCTACGCTCCTACGACGCCCACCCCACGGGCGCCAAGCACCAGCTGATCGTTGTCCTCAACGGAGCGGAGCGCGACGAGCCGCGCGACGGAGTCAGCGACTCCCGAGGCGAGGGGTTGCGCGCCTCCCTGCTGGCGGAGCTAGACGACACCGAGCACCAGCTGATCGAGCTGACGCGCCCTGTGCTCGACCTCCCTGCCTACGCACTGGCCGCCCGCCAACTGGAGCACGAGCGCCTGTGCTTCCTGAACTCCTACAGCATGGTCCTCGCCGACGGCTGGCTCGAGCGGCTCGCGCAAGCATTGAACGGCGCGAAGGTCGGGGTAGCCGGCGCAACCGGCAGCTGGGAGAGCCAGGCCGAGTGGATTCGCGGTAAGCCCGTGTACTGGCCCTACCAGCTCGCGATGCTCCCGCGTGCACGACGCGACTACCCGCGCTTTCCCAATCCCCACATCCGCACCACCGGGTTCATGCTCGACCGCGCGCTGCTGCTCGAGGCCGGCTTTGAGCGAGCCGTCGACAAGCGCGATACCTACCTGCTCGAGAGCGGCCCGCACAGCTTTACCCGCCAGATCCTCGCGCGCGGCCTACGTCCCGTCGTCGTCGGCCGCGACGGCCGCGCCTACGACATCGAGGAGTGGCCTGCCAGCGCCACCTACCGCGCGGAGGACCAGCGCAACCTGCTCATCGCCGACAACCGCACACGCGACTGGGAGCGAGCCTCCACACGACTGCGCCGACGACTCTCACGCGATGCGTGGGGATCGCAGGCGAGCCAAGGAGGGCTGCGGAACTCTCGCGACCGACGAGCGTCGGTGACCGCAGGCCACGCCCACCCTATGGAATGATTGATCTCGTGAGCTCACATCCCAGCTCGCCCAGTGCGCCCAGGCGCCTCGGCGCATCACTCGGTGGCTACGCGGCCAAGATCAAAGCCTTCCCCCAGAATCGACGGATTCGCAATTGTCGCCGGGAACTCGCAACGCGGTATCTGCACGGCAGCGGCTTGGAGATCGGCGCGCTGCACAGGCCGCTGCCACTGCCCCCAGACGCGACGGTGCGCTACGTCGATCGGATGGATTGCGCGGGGTTGCGCAGCCACTACCCCGAGCTCGCCGCCGAGCCCCTCGTCGAGGTGGACATCGTCGACGACGGTGAGACCCTCTCCAGCCAGCCGGACTCCTCGGTGGACTTCGTCATCGCCAACCACTTCATCGAGCACACCCAAGACCCACTCGGAACGCTCACCAACCATCTGCGCGTGCTCCGCCCCGAGGGAATTCACTACCTCGCGGTACCCCACCGCCGCCGCACCTTCGACGCTGACCGCCCGCCCACACCCCTGGAGCACATCGTCCGCGACCACCGCGAGAGCCCCGGCTGGTCACGACCGATACACCAGGAGGAATGGGCGCGCCTCGTGGACAAAACTCCAGCCGCCGAAGTTCCTGCACGCGTGCAGGAACTCGAGCAGAGCGACTACTCCATCCACTTCCACGTCTGGACACCACGGGAGTTCAGGGCACTATTGGAGTACGCGCGCACCGAGCTGCGACTTCCTTTCGCGATCGAGACGCTACGACCCAACGGCCATGAGTTCATCGCCATCCTCCGCCGCGCGTAGCTGCCGCACATCGACATAGCGTCGTCGCGGGGCACGGAAGTCCCGCGCCCACACGCACGAGGAGCCAGCCGACTCACGCGGACGATCACCCGGCACCACCCCCGAACCTCAAAGCGCCCAAAAGAGCTTCACCCGCCAGATCATCGAGCGGGTCTGTGGGGTCACCCGCCCGGGCTCAGCGCGCCCGCCACGTCGTGGTTGTACACGTAGACGTGGACGTTGCCGAAGGTCGCCTGCGCGACCGGTGTCCCGAAGGAGCCGGGGACGGGGATGTTGCTGGTGGTGGCGGGGTCGGTAAGCAGGAACGTGGCGTGGGCGCCGCTCGGCTCATACCAGCTTGAGATCTGGTTGAGCGGCATCGGGCAGACGCCGAGCGGTGTGGCGCACCCGGTGAGCGGGTAGGCCTGGATACGCAGATGGGTGCCCCAGGTCACGTCGGCCGCGTCCCAGTAGGGGGCGTACCCGCGCGTGGCGCGGTGAGCGAGGAGGTAGCGCTCGATTTCACCCACGGTGCGGCCGTTCGGGAAAGGGTAGGCGCCCGATGCCCCGGTGATTTCGCTTACGTCGAAGTACAGGCCGAGCACGAGGAACAGCGAGATCGCGAGCACCACAGCGGTATGTGAGGCGCGACGCTCGAGCGGGGCGAGCACCGGCAGCAGCGCGGCGAGCGCGACGAAGTCGGCGGCGATGTAGCGCGCCGAGATGAGGTTGATAGGGCTGCTCGACAGCAGGAAGCCTCCCGTGAGACAGATCAGCACGAGCGCCCAAAAGAAGATGTAGCCGACGCCCGCCGCCGTTTGCGGGGACTCCTCCTCGCTGGGGTGGACGAGCAGCGCGGGTGCCCGGCGCCACAACCAGCGCGCCACCGCCAACAGCGCCGCGAAGCCGAGCGCGGCCGCCGCGAACGTCAAGAAGCTCGTGGCACTCGCGGGGGCGCCGAAGAAGTTGCCGCCCACCAGGTAGGCAAATGCGTTGATGAAGATTTCGAGGTTCGCGATGAGGTGTTCGGGCGCGACAAACGACACCGTGTACCCCGTCGGAGTGACATGGTCGTTGTGCATCACCGTCGTGACCAGCTCCCCGCCGAGCACCGCGATCGCGCACACCGCGAGCACAAACAGCGCTGCTCGGCGCTCTCGCGCTCGCCCCGTCCGCGCCCACAGCAGGATGCCGGCGAGCAGAAATGGGGCGACCCCGGCGATGAACATCGTCTTGTCCGAAGCGACCCCGACCGCGGTGATCGCGCCGACGATCACCGCGAGCGCCCCCACCGCCCAGCTGCTCAGCCGCGCACGGAGCACCAGCACGAGCGCCGCGAGCAGCACGCAGTCGTGGACCACGAGCGGGCCGTGGAAGTCCATCGTGAAGAGGGTCTTGCGCAGCGACACCGTCGTGCCCGCGAGCAGTGCGGCCACCAGCAACGCCCGCGTTCGCCCGAAGCACACCCAGGCGCAGAGGACCACCAGGCCGTAGGCGAGGGCGGTGAACGCAACCGGGGCGGCCTCCCAGATCTCCCGGTAGCCGGGTAGACCATGGGTCAACCGCATGAACCACAGCGACTCGTACCATGGGAATTGGCCGAGCAGCACCGTACGCGAGCCCGGCGCGTGCCCGATCAACGTGGCGATCACAGGCGCGGAAGCGACGTCGCCGTCGGTGTACAGCACCCCGATGATGTGCGGCAGGCGCACCAGCACCACCAGTGTCCCGAGTCCGCCGAGCGCGACCGGCAGCCACGGCGAGAGCCACTCCAGGAGGTCCCGCCGACGCACATCGAGGGCGCTGGTGCGTTCGCGCGTGCGTCCCGCGCTCACAAGCCCACTGCTGAGGAGTCTCTTGGCGTCATTGATATCACTGCCGGGGACAATAGTCTGCGAGGTGGTCGGATCCTAAACTCCGGATTCCTGCCCCCTGCTGCATCCGATGGAACCGCCCGATCGCGATGCTCCCGCGCGCGCGACGGGACTACCCGCGCTTTCCCAATCCCCACCTGCGCACCACGGCATTCATGCTCGACCGTATGCTGCTGCTCGAAGCGGGCTTCGAGCGGGCCGCCGACAAGCGCGACACCTATCTGCTGGAGAGCGGCCCGGACAGCTTTACCCGCCCTTCTTCTTGCGCAGGGCCTGGCTGGAGGCTGCCTAAAGCCGGCGGCAGCGTGGTTATTGTCGCGTTGAGGCCTCGATTGCAGCGATGAGCTTGACGAGGGCTGCTGCCGCCTCGTCGATGTCCTCGGGTGTGAAGCCGTTCTCGCCGGCCAGCTCGGCGAACGGAATGCGCCAGCTGTCGTACACAGTCACGCTCGGGGGCCAGGTGTGCTTCTCGCGCACCGTGAAGATGTCGATGCAGGCCTCACGCACACGAACAAGGCCGACGTCGTACAGCAGGCCTTCGACCAGGAGGATGTCCATGATGTCGCGGAACCGGTCATTCTCGCGCCTTCCCTCGAAGACCTCGGTGCAGGCGTGGAGCTTTTGAGCGACCTGGTAGCGCAGCGAGACGCAGTTGGCCGCCTCAGGCAGGGGGACCTGCAGCGGGTCCAGCGGCCTTGTCAGCCACCTTTGGCTACCGGTGGTAGATGGCGCAGGGCGGCCAACCGCTTCGCGGCCGGCTTAGTGACAAGCCCACGGGCACCTGCCGTGTCGATGGCTTGATCGATCAGCTGCCAGCCAAGCGCCTGCTCGATGCCACCCAGAATGGCTCGTTCCGGAGTTACGATGGGGATGCCCTCGTGCCAGCCAACCTCGACGGGGTCCAGATCGAAACGGTGCAACCGGTAGATCTCCGGAACCACCTTCCGAGTGCGAAAGCCGCTCGGGACAGTGACGTGGATGGCGCTCGGGTTCACGTCGCAGAGCTCGTGTAAGTCCAGAGCAGTCCCATGACTGAGCACGCCCCGCCGGCCGGTCCACAAGATCGCCTGCATATAGGCATCCAGCCGCGTACTTGGCACCAGCGGCATCCGATACAGGCCGTGGCCAAGGTGCTCCAGCGTGTGACGTGCCGCCATCAAGCGCAGCTGGGTGGGATCGATGTCCAGCTCTCGTGCGTCGCCTGGCGTCAGATAGCCGTACTGCTGCTGAGCGCGCTCGAGCAGCGTCATGAAAGTTCTCCCCGGCATGTGTACGAAGCGTATCATAGTGATACGGACTGCGCGGCGCGCTCTCGACGAGGATCGACACCACATGGAGTGCCGTTGCGATCCTCCGTATACCACGGTATACTCCAGGCATGACGAAGGTCATGGTGTCGATGCCGGACGATCTCCTCAGCGAGGTCGATGCTGAGGCAACTCGTCTCGGCACCTCCCGCAGCGCGGTTCTGCGGGGATTCGCCGACTCTGCGCTACGCAGGCGCCGCACGGATCGCGCGGCGGCCATGGACCGACTCATGCGGCAGACCGCACGGCATGGCGGTGCGGCTGCCGAGCGGGTGAAAGCCACAAGGCCATAGCTTGAGCACGCTGCTGCTGGACGCCAGCGTGATCCTCGCGGCGTTCGATTCCGACGACGAGTTTCACGGGGCGTCCCAGACGCTGCTCGCCGACCCCGATGTGACGCTCACCACGCTCGATCTGGCCCGTTACGAGGTGGCGAACGTGGCGGTTCGCGGCTGGTGCGAGCTCGCCCGTGTCGCCCCGCTGTTGGAAGCAGTCGACCGGATCGCCGGTGACGGTGGGGTCATACCCTCTACGACCGCACTGCTCAGCCGCGCCGCGAAGCTGGCTGACGATCACACGATCTCGGTATACGACGCGGCCTACGTGGCGGCGGCCGACCAAGCCGGCGGCACGCTGGTCAGTTGCGACATCCACGATCTCGTGGGTAAGGGACTCGCAGACAGTCCCGCGAGCGTGCAGACGGACTCGTTGCCGACTCCCGCCGACATCGACACCGCCCAGCAATAGCCGTACCACCGGTCGGTGCTCGCCGACAGGAAGACACCCCCGCAAGTCCGCGCTCACGAGTCCCGTAACGCCCCCCGGCGCAGTGCGAGCGACTCGCGCAGCGAGATCGAGTGGTCGATCGCCTCCTCAGGAGGCCACGGGTGGCGCTCGCGGCCCTGGGCTGCCCGCCACCCTTCGAGGCGACCGCGCAGCGCCTCCAGGTCGCGGCACACGGCCGCGTCGGCCGCGACGACGAGCGCCTCGGTGAGCAGCGCCCGCGGCGCGGCGCGGCGGCGCAGCACGCCGTAGCGGCGCAGCAGGTAGCCGCGGCTGAAGCCCGCCTGACGGCGTTGCCGGGGCGAGCGGTGGCCGTAGGTGACCGAGCCGAGGTGCACGCCGACCGCGTCGGGGGCCTGGGCGGTCGACCAGCCGGCGCTGCGCAGGCGCAGGGCCAGGTCGAGGATCTCCATGTATGCGCTGATCGTCTCGTCGAAGCCCCCGACCTGCTCCCACGCAGCGCGCCGGTAGGCGCCGGCGGTGCCCTCCGGGCCGGTCAGCGCCGGGCCCGCGGCGTCGATCCCGGTGGGCTGGCGGCCCTGCATGCGGGCGAAGCCGGCGAGCGTGACGTCGGCGCTCACACCGAAGCTGTCGATCGCGCCCCGCTCACCCGGGGCGAGCATCAACGCCGCGACCGAGCCGACGCGCTGATCGCGCTGCAGCGGGGCAACCAGCCGCTCCAGGCATTCGCTGCCCACCCGCACGTCGTTGTTGAGCAGCACCACATACTCCCCCTCCCCGGCGCGCACACCTCGGTTGACCGCACGGGTGTAGCCGCCGTTTGACTCCAGCTGCAACACCCTCACATCCGGCCACTCCCGCTCCAGGCGCTCGGGCGAGCCATCGCGCGAGCCATCGTCGACGACGATCACGTGGTGGTCCACGCTTTGCCGCGCGAGATGCTCCAGGCAGGAGTTGGTCAGCTCGTAGTGCTCGTATACCGGCACCACGACATCGATCGCTGGTTGCGATGGCACCGGCCAAGGCTAGCCTCAGCCGCCGACGGGTGTCGCGGCGAGCCCGATCGCGCACCGCCGGACTCGGCGCACGTGAGATCCGGCGCGCCGAGCCACCTCGACGCCTTCCGGCGCGCCCTACCCTCCCGACGCGCCCCCGGTGTAGATCAGCCCCCGCTCGATCGCGTAGTGGACGAGCTCCGCGCGGCTGGAGAGGTGCAGCTTCTGCTGGATGTGGGAGCGGTGGGTCTCGACCGTGCGGACGGAGAGGTAAAGCTGCCCGGCGATCTCGGCGTTGGTGTGGCCGAGCGCGATCAGGCGCAGCACGTCGGCCTCGCGCTCGGAGAGGCCGTCGGGCGGGCCGGGGGGTGGCTCGGAGGCGATGCGCGCCCCGAGCCGGGGGTTGAGGTAGCTCTCGCCCACGGCGGCGCGGTGCACCGCTTCGACGAGCTCCTCGTCGGCGGCCTCCTTGAGCACGTAGCCGAGCGCGCCGGCGCCCAGCGCCTCGCGTGCAAACGCGGGCTCCTGCTGCATCGTCAGCACGACGATCTGGGTGCCGGGATACTCCGCACGGATCGCGGGAATCGCCTCGAGGCTGGAGCCGCCGGGCATGTTGAGGTCGAGTACCAGCACCCGCGGGTGGTGGCTGTGCACGTAGCGCCGCGCGCTCTCCACGTCGGCCGCCTCGGCGAGCACCTCGAAGTCGGGCTCGCTGTCGAGCAGCAGCCGCAGCCCGCTGCGCACTACGGCATGGTCGTCGGCAAGGACGATTCCGATTGTCTTTCCCTCGGTGTCCGCGCCGCCCGTCGGCGCGTTCTCCCGCTCGCTCATCTGCGGGAAAGTTAGCGAGTACGCAACTCAAATGCAGCACAGGGCGCCCCGGCGGGGGCCGGCGCATACAGCCGCACCAGCCGCTCCACCCCCGTGGTACACACCCCGAGGCTGACCAGCGCGGCGACGACGATCGCCGTGGCGACGTCGGCCGAGAGCACGTGCTCGGCGAGGCCCAGCGAGGCGATCGCGGCCGGCACCCCGAGCTGCGCGCTGGCCGCCAGGCCGGTGGCCACGGGGCGGCGCACGAGTGCGACCGCGAGCAGGTGAATCACGACGTTCAGCGCCGCCAGCGCGCCGGCGAGCACCAGCAGTGAGGGGTGCTTGACGAGACCCCCCAGGTCGAGCTGCGCGCCGAGCACGACGAAGTAGAGCGGGATGAAGAAGCCGTCGGCGATACCGCGCATCTGCGTGGAAAGGCGCTTGGGGCCGCCGATCAGCGCCACCGTCACACCGGCGCCGAAGCCGGCGATCAGGATGCTCGCGCCGCCCTTCAGCGCCAGCCACGAGAGCACGAACAACACCAGCAGCGAGAGACGCAGGTCGAGCGCCCAGTGGCGCTGCTTGGAGAGCCGGCGCACGCGGTGCACCCACCCGCCGCCGGCCACCAGCCGGCCCACACCCACCAGCGCGAGCACCCCACACGCAACCAGCGCGGCCCCCAGGGCCGCATGCCCGACGCGCGCCGGCTGCAGCACGATCGGCACCGAGAGGATCGTGATCACATCGGCGATCGTCACCTGCGCCATCACCGTCATCACGTCGGGACCCGCGATGCCGGTCTCCTCCAGCGCCGGGAGCAGCACCGCCGCGGAGCCCGAGGCGAGCAGCACCACGTACACCGCCGCGTGGCCGGTGCCCGTGATGCTCGCAGCAAGCAGCCCGCCGGGGATCGCCAGCACGCACACGATCCCCGCGAGCACCCCCCCGCTGCGCAGCGAAGCGGGCAGCCGCCTGTCGCGCAGCGGCAGGTGCATCCCCACGGTGAGCATCAGCATCGCAAAGCCGATTTCCCCGAGAAACGCGACCGTCCCGTTCGCCGGGTTCACCGCGTCGAGCACCGCCGGCCCGACGATCACCCCGGCGAGGATCTCGCCGATCACCACCGGCACGAACCAGCGCCCCGCGACCCCCAGCAGCGGTCCCCCGAGCCCGGCGAGGACGATCACGATCAGCGTCTCGAAGCTCACGTGGGAATCCAGGGTATGCGCTCGCGCGGGGCTACGATTGCCGGGCGCGCCCCGTCACCCCGGCTCGCCGAGCCGGACGATCGCCAAATCGAGGAGGTTCACGATGACCACACCACAACTCGTCACCGGCGTCGACTTCGTCGGCTGCCCCACCAAAGACCTGGAGGCCGCCGTCGAGTTCTACGGCTCGACCGTCGGCCTGCCCCGCTCGGTGTACATCAAGGAGCGTGGCTACGCGGAGTTCGAGACCGGCAACCTCACGCTCAGCGTGTACGACGCCGAGTCGATGGGCCTCCCGCACCACGCCAACCCCAACCCGATCGCGCTGCACGTCGAGGATGTCGCGGCCGCGCGCGCGTCGCTGCAGGAGCGCGGGGTTGCGTTCAACGGCGAGACGCTCGACACCGGCGTCTGCCACATGGCGTTCTTCGCCGACCCCGACGGCAACGCGCTGATGCTCCACCACCGCTACGCCCCGCGCGCGACGCAGGGATGAGCGTTCCCGGACGCTGACCGGCCGGTCGCGGGGCACGGAGGCCCCGCGCCCAGGCGCGCGGTTCTTGCACCGCGCCGCGCGGACGCTCCCAAGTCACCCTCCCAAGCAGCGGACCGCCGCACGCGAGCAGGTGGCGGGCGGTGGAGGATCGGCGACGCACGCCGATCGGTGATCTGTCGCCGCGGCCGGCGCGTAAGGCATGCGGGAGAACGAGCTGTCGTGCTCCTCGATGTGGCATGAGCCAGGACACCAAGCGAATGGAGGCAGCAATGCACAACCAGCATGACGATCCCGAGGTCGATCGGGCAGAGCAGACGTCGCGGGACCCGTGGACCGCACCCACAACGCGCAAAAACTTCCTGAAGGGCGCGGTCGTCGCGGGCGCGGGCGCCACCAGCCTGGGGGCGTTTGCGCCCGCCGCCGCCATCGCCAAGGGCAGGAAGAAAGGCCCGACCCACGGCGATCTGGCGATCCTGAAAGCCGCCCAGATCGCGGAGGCGCTGGCGGTTACCACCTACACCAACATCATCAACACGGCGCCGTTCTTCAAGAACATCCCCTCCGACGACCAGGGCTACCTGCAGGGGGCACTGCAGGAGGAGATGTCTCACTACCTGCTCGAGGAAAGCCTGACCGGCAAGCCCTCCGCCTACACGACGTTCTACTACCCGCCCAAGATGTTCGCCGACGCGCAGACCACGCTCAACATCCTCGTGACGCTCGAGGATGCCTTCATCGCCGCCTATCTGATTGGGGTCCGCGACTTCAGCACCCCCGACCTGAGGGTCACGGCGGCGCGCATCATGGGGATCGAGTCCGATCACCGCACCCTCGCGCGCGTGGTGGGGCCCGATGTGGCAGGCGGGGACGGTGGTCCGATCAAGGAAATCACCGGGATCCAGAAGACCGCCGAATCCGTTGCCCCGCCCAACAACAACGGCTACGAGCGCACGCTCCTGCTGACCCACATCGAGCAGGCCGTGGAAGCGCTGCTGCCCTTCGTGGAACAGAAAGCCGCCGAAAAGGAAGGCTTCGACACTTCCAAGCCCTACCCGTTCGCGCCATTCACGCCAACGCTGCCAAGCGCCCTCGGCGAATTCCACTCGCTGAAGGGCTGATCCCCAGCCCACGTGGTGGGACGCTCTGTTCGCGACCTGTGGCACGGATGCCGCAGGTCGCGAACAGCCTCGGTCGTTTGCGCCTTCGCGTGTCTCCGGGTTACGCGGCCTGTGCCGCCAGCTCGCCGCTCGCTCCGTCTCTTGCCATTTCGACCTCCTGAGGCCGCGAGGCCACCGGTGTGCGCAGGATCAGGAAGGCGGCGAGGATCCCGAGCGCAACGCACACGGCGGCGACCACGTACGCGAGGTGGTAGCCACCGGTCAGCGCGCTGGTCAGCGGCTCGCCCGCGGCACTCAACGCCTTGGTGTGGTCGGTGGCGATCGTCCCCAGCGCGGCCAGGCCGATCGCGCCGAACAGCTGTACGGAGACGTTGATGATCCCCGACGCGAGGCCCGCGTCGCGCGGGGGGGCGTCGGACATGCCCAGCGTCAGCAGCGGCAGGAACGAGGAACCCGCCCCGAGGCCGAGTGCCAGAAAGGCGAAGAACAGGCCGGGGAAATAGCTTGCGTGAACGCCCTGGAAGGCCAGCAGCACGAGACCGACGACGATGCCGGCCAGCCCGGCGGCGAGCGTCGGAATGGCGCCGAAGCGCCCCACCGCGCGCGCCGCAATCCCCATCGACATGGCCGCGATCGCAATCGTCAGCGGCATGAACGCCAGGCCTGTGTCGATCGCGTCGTAGCCGAGCACGCGCTCGAGGTAGAGCGCACCGAGGAAGAACGCGGAGAACATGCCCGTGATCAGCAGTCCGCGGACGAGGCTCGAGCCCATCAGCGTGCGCAGCCGCAGGATCCGCAGCGGCATGATCGGGTTGGCCACGCGTGCCTCCAGCGCCAGGAAGGCCCCCAGCAGCGCCAGCGAAGCGCCGCCCGCACCAAGCGTGCGCGCGGAGAGCAGGCCGTAGTCGCTGGACTTGACGATCGCGAAGGCGCCGAACATCGTCGAGAGCGTGATCAGCGCCGAGCCGAGGACGTCCACACCGCCCGTGAGGCCGATGCCCTGGTTCTCCTCGATCAGGATCCAGCCGAGCACCAGCGCGACGACGCCGATCGGCACGTTGACAAAGAAGATCCAGTGCCAGCTCAGCGACTGCGTGAGCGCCCCGCCGGCGAGCAGGCCGATCGAGCCGCCGCCGGCGGAGACGAACGCGTACATGCCCATCGCCTTGGCCTGCTCGACGCGCTCCGGGAACTCGGTGACGATGATCGCGAGGATCACGCTGGAGGCGATCGCGCCGCCGACCCCCTGGATCAGGCGAGCGCCGATCAGCATCGCCTGGCTGTCGGCCAGCCCGCACGCGATCGACGCCACCACGAACAGGACGAGCCCGCTGAGGAACACCTTCTTGCGGCCCACCAGGTCGCCGAACCTGCCGGCCAGCAGCAGGAAGCCGCCGAAGGTGATCAGGTAGCCGTCGATCACCCACGTGAGGTTGGCCTGCGTGAAGTGCAGTTCGCGCTGGATCGATGGCAGCGCGACGTTGACGATCGTCGCGTCCAACACCATCATCAGCTGGCCGAGGCACAGCACGGCCAGCGCGATCCAGCGGCGACGCTCGCGCCGGCCGGCCGCTCTCTGAACGCTCGTCTGGCCAGCGGACCGCTCGCCGGTGCTCGGCCGCGGCGTCTGGAGTTGGGTGGGCCTGCCAGTGGGCTGCTCGGGGGTTGACCTGCCGGTGGCCTGCTTGCGAGTACTCGGTTGCAGTGTCTCGAGCTGGGGTGTGGTGGTGTCAGTGGTGCTCATCGGATGCTCCTTCCGGGGTGCGCGTAGAGAGCACCATAGCATGGATCATCACTGGAGTAAGTATTATCGTTTTAAACTTGATGATTGCTGCAACGTGGTATAATCCTGCCGTTATGCCCGATCAGGTCCGCTCATGTCCGCCCAACTCGATGGTGCTGCTGACGCGCCTGGCAAAGCAGGTCTACAGGCGCAGCAGCGAGGAGCTCCTGGGCATGCACATGCGTCTGTTGATGGCACTCAGCTACGTGCGCGACCACGACAACGCCCCCCAGCAGGAGCTGGCGGAGGCGCTGTGCATGGACGCCAACAACGTCGTGCTGCTGCTCAACGAGCTGGAGGATCTGGGATACGTCGCGCGCCGCCGCGACCCCGACGACCGCAGGCGCCACCTGGTGGCGCTGACCGACGCCGGACTCCAGGCACTGAGGAGCGCCGAGCGCGCGCAGGAAACGATCGAGGACGACGTGCTGCGGGCGCTCGACCCGGGCGATCGGGCGATCCTGTGGCAACTGCTCACGCGCGCGCTGCAGGGCGCCGAGCCGGACGCGCCCGTGGCAGAGCGCGCCGCGAGCGCGTGACTGGCCCGATCAGCCGCCGCCGCAGCCGACCCCGCGCACGCGGCAATCGCGTTAGCCCGGGCTCACGGGGCGAAACCGCTCGCGGCCGCCGATCAGCCCAGCGGCTTTCGTCCGGTGGCCAGCTTGACCGAAACAGGTAGCTCCAGATGGTCTCCGGCCCGGTACGCGCTCACCACCTGATCAAACTGGGTTCGGATCCGATCTTGGGTATCTCGAGTTTGGCCGAGAATCAGCGTGGAGGTGCGCACCGTCCCAGCAAGCAGGCCGTCCCAAAGCTGGTCGGCCGAGGTGACCGGGTGCGTAAATGCGAGCGTCTCGACCTCGACGTTCTCGAGCCCCGCTCCGCGAAGCAGACCGGCGAACTCGTCGTCGTGCGAGAACCGAAAAAAGTCGGGACCCTGGGGGATGTCCGCAGGCGGAGTCGCCGCGGTCGCAGCGACCGCGTCGAGGAAGACCCCGAGGAAGCGAGCTCGCTCGGGGAGATCCCAAGCGCTGAGCGCTATTCGTCCGCCGGGCACTAGTACGCGCGCGAACTCCTGGACCGCTCGCTCGGGTCGTCCAAGGTGGAGGACCAGGAAGTTCGCGACCACAGCGTCAAACGATGCGTCGGAGAACGGAAGCGCCTCGGCGTCCGCGCGGCGAAACTCGACCTCCGGATGGCGCTCGCGGGCGAGGTCCACCATCGCCTCTGCAACGTCGACGCCCACGGCCTCGGCGCCCCGCTCGGCGGCGCCCGCCGCCACGTAGCCCGGACCAGTGGCCACGTCGAGCACTCGTTCGCCGCGCCCGACATTGGCCGCATCGAGCAACGGATCGATTGAGCGGGCTGTGATCCGGCCGAAGAACTCCTCGTAACCCGCCGCCTTGCGCTCCCAGCCCGCTGCCTCGAAGGCATTGAAGGCATCCGCGTCGATCGCTCCGGCCACGTCGTCGAATCTTACAACCACCAGCCTTCGGCGACGCAGCACCAATGGCGCGGCACCCGCAGCTCCTGGAAGCTAACAACAACTAGTTGCTCTGCCCAGGCATACGATGAGTGCGTGATGGAAGTGCTCACGCAGTACGCGCGCAATGATGATCTGCAGATCGCCTACCAGGTGGCTGGTGAAGGAGCGCTCGATGTGTTGGTGGTGCCGAGGTGGTTCTCGAACATCGAACTCGACTGGGAGCTACCATCCTCAGCCCGTTTTCTCACGCGGCTGGTTTCGTTCGCGCGGCTAATCCAGTTCGATCGACGTGGTGCCGCGATGTCCAGCGGGATCGCTGGGGCCACGCCGCTGGAGGACCAGATCGATGATGTTCGCGCGGTGCTCGGTGCCGCGGGCTCGGACCCATCCGGCGTTGATCGCGATTGCCGAGGGCTGCGCCTTGGCGGTGCTCTTTGCGGCGTCGCATCCGGATCTCGTTCGCGCACTGGTGCTGATCACGCCGACACCGCGCGTGGTCCGCGGGCCGGGCTACGAGTGGGCTCAAAGCGTCGAGGAGCGCCGAGAGATGGTTCAGGCGGTCGTTGAGTATTGGGCCAGCAGCTCACCGAAGCAGCCGTGGGGCGGGTTCGCCGGTCCGGACGAGCGGCGACGACGCCTGCTCGCGCGCAACAGACGCTTGTCGATGACACCGGATGCCGCCGCGGCCTCGCTGGCAATGGTCGGCGAGCTGGATGTGCGTGACGCGCTCCCGAGTGTGCAGTGTCCGACATTGGTGCTGCATCGCGCGAGCGACGCATATATCGACGAACGCCACTCGCGCTACGCGGCGGCCCACATCCCGGGCGCGCGATACGTCGAGGTTCAGCCGGGTGGCCACGCGGCCGACGAGATCGAACAGTTCTTGACAGGTGTCCGACGACCAGTTCTCAGCGACCGCGTGCTGGCGACCGTGCTCTTCACCGACATCGTCGGTTCGACCGAGCGCGCCGCAGAGATGGGCGACAGCGACTGGCGCGCGCTGCTCGAGCGGCACAACGCACTCGTACGCGAGCAGGTCGAGCGCTACCGGGGACGGTTCGTCAAGTCGCTCGGTGACGGAATGCTCGCCACGTTCGACGGTCCGAGTCGCGCCATCAACAGCGCCATCGCCATCCGCGACGCACTCCGCAAGCTCAACCTGGACATGCGGGCGGGCCTGCACACCGGCGAGTGCGAGCTGCTCGCCGATGACGACGTCGGCGGCCTCGCGGTTCACATCGGTGCCCGCATCAGCGGCCTCGCCGGGCCAGGAGAGGTGCTGGTCAGCAGCACCGTCCGCGATCTCATCGTCGGCTCCAATCAGCTCCTTGCCGATCGAGGAGAACACCAGCTCAAAGGCATCCCCGGACCCTGGAGGGTGTTCGCGATCCAGACGTAGCAGGTGGACACGGACTCGCCATGAGGGCGCCCCGGATTGCCAGCTCCGATCCAATTTGGTCCAGCTCGTCATTGACTACACATGGCCGTGCTGAATCGCTCGAACCGTGCCGAGACAAACTCTTGCCCTGCGCCGATGGTCACGTCTGCCTGCGCCCTGAAGCAACGACCGTCGAGCACACAGGCAACGGGAACCTGCGCTCGTATCAAGCTCGCAGGAGTCTCGGGCTTCGTTTGGAGAGTCACCTCGACCACATAGGAGTGGCTGTTCCCGCAGTACGGACATTCCTTCACGCGCAACGTAATCTCGCGTCGGGACACGGACCTATATTCGGGCCGGCCGAAAGCTCACCTCCCTACGAGACCAGCTGAGCGTCGACCAGCGGCATCTCTCGCGGGTCGGGCAGTACTACCAATGGCTCTGCCTGCCAGGTCTCCTGTACCGCGTCGTGAGCCGCCGCGAGGCGCTCGGCGGCTTCGCGGCGAAGGCGCAGGATCTCGTTGAGCTCCTCGGCTTGTCGCCGCTGCTCGGCCAGCGGCGGGAGCGGCGGGATCGGCAACGCAAGCAACTGCGCTCCACTCTCGAGCCGGGTCCGGTTGCTGGTGCCTGTCGTAAGTCCCCATAGCATTTCGTTCGCCGTCCTCGTCCTGAGGATGAGCAGCAGGAACTCGGGGACCGCTCCAACACCCCGCCTGACGCGATAAGCGTGCATCTCCGAGCTCATCACCATGCCTGCTGTGTCCCCGCGCGCAACCCCAACCGCTCCCCACACGAGGTCGATCCCGGAGACGACCAAGTCGCCGTCGCTGACAACCCAGAGCTTACTCGGGGGGTAGTCGGTCTCGGCGACACCCTTGGGCCGCACCTCGCCCTCACGAGCGACGTATGCGAAGGGGTAGGCGCCGTTGCGCGCCGGGGCCGGCGCTGCTCCGTTGTGCACCTCGAGGACATCGGCGAGCGTGAGGAGCTCGCCGTGGGTGGCTGTGAGCTCGCTGACTCGCTGCTTGAAGCGGGCGTCGTAGAAGTCGAGACGGTCCAACCCCTCGCCTGGATCGGTGCGTGCGAAGAACGCGTTTGCGAACCCCGGCAGTACCCTGACGGCATCCATGGCAGCGTCCGGGTCCAGGTGGGCGCCCGAGTGGGAATCGGCGACCGCTCCCTGAAATATCCGGTAGTGCACAAGAACCTGTGGAAGGTCGTCGCCGACCCAGGCGCCGGTCGCGCTGTAGCCGACGCGGTCCGCGTGGCCAAAAAAGATCGGCTCCCGCTGCCGCACGCCGGGCTGCGGCTTGCGCGTAAGGAAGAGGATGGAGGTCTTCGCGTCTGTGTGCGCGAGGTACTTGAAGGCGTCGCGCGAGAGCGAGATCACGGCCTTGACGTAGAAGTGCTCGCGAATGAACTCGCGCGTGGACCCGTAATCCGGAGTGTTGAGGATGGCTTCGTCCACGACAATCGCGGCGTGGCCTCCGCGCCACTCGATCGTCATGTCAGGGTCGCGGTTCAGCTTCAGATATTGCGCCACGGCCCCCAGGAATAGGGCCCCTCCCTTTAGGTCCTCGCCCTGAGCCTCCCAGGTAAGAGCTCCGGCAGCGATCGCAGCCTCGAGCTCGGACACCCGCCTTGCACGGTTGTTGCGGGTCGTGTAGGCGCCGGCGAGTTTCCGCCCGACCTCCTCTGAAGACATCCGCTGCAGCTCCGCGATCCGCTCGTCGCTCTCGGCGAGCTTAGTCTTCCAGCGGGCAAGCTCGGTCTCCTCCTTCGATCTGACGGGAACCACACGCAGGCGGCGCAGGAAGTCGATCTCGCCCTCACCGTCGCGATCGTAAGCGAGCTCGGCCCAGTTCTCGCCGGCGACCAGGAAGCTGGTGTCGCCCAGCGGCGGGTTGGTCAGCACCACATCGACGCCGTCTTCGAGACCGCTGGGATATGCGTCGAAGACCGGGCTGTCCCCCAGGACGAGCCCGTTGACGCGGCTGATGTTCGACTTGCCGTCACCGTGGATGAACATGTTCATCTTGGCAATTGTCGCGACCCAGTCGTCGATGTCCGTCCCCAGTAGCTGGCGGGCACGGATCGACGCTTGGGCGTCGGCCAGCGGAAGACTGCTCTCGTCAGCGTTTGCGAGCATGCGCTGCATCGCTGCGATCAGGAACCGCGCTGTGCCGACGGCCGGATCTAGCACCACGTCACCGGGACGCACCTGCACAAGGTCGGCGCAGAAGTCGACGACTTGCTGTGGTGTGAAGAACTGGCCGACCCTCGTGTCCTTCTCGCTGCGGCGCGCGAGCGTCTCGAACACAGCCCCAAGCACATCCAGACGTCCCGCGCGGATGTAGCCGGAGCCGGTCACGGCCAGGCGTCCCGCGTGGAAGTCGTACTGGTCTAGGACCTTCAGGATCAAGTTCTCGACGCGTGCGTCCGTGACCTCCGGCTTCAGCTGCGTAACGTTGCCGCTCCCATCGCGTAGCAGCCCCGCCGCCTTCAGGTCCGCGTCCTCGGCAATCTCTTGGAGGAGCACCTGGATGAGGCGGTTGGGGTGCTTATCGCGTAGCTGCTGCGCGAGGGTCTCGCGCCACTTCGTGAAGCCCTCGCGCGTAAACCGGTTGAACTCGCCCGTGCGGTGCTGGCGACGCTCCTCGTAGAGACGGATGAAGGCGAGGTGCACGAGCGTCACGTTCGCCTCATTGCCCGTGATACCCAAATCGCGAAGCTTCTCCTCGATGCGCTCCAGCTGCTTCTTCAGTCTCTTCTCGTGCTCGGCGTCGACCTCCTCGGCTTCGTTCGCGAGGTCGTGCGCGAGTCCGAAGTCCTCCGGGAAGAGCGTGGCTTGGACCAGCTGCCTGGCCCGGGCGTCGTCGCTGGCCTCGGCCCATCGGCCGAAGAGCTCGCCCAACCGCTCGGCCGGGTAGAGCGCCGCGTCGCTCTCCCACAACTTCCGCAGCATCATCTCCATGCCCGCGAAGTCGAGCGCAACGATGCGGCCCGACTTTCCGTCGCGTTCGCGCGTCCGATTCCACAGGTCGCGCAGGTTCGTCGACATCCGAGGCGACGTCGCCGGCGACACGTAGAACATGTCGTAGGAGATGTAGCCGCCGGCGTCGATGGCGCGCTGGAGGTGATCGGTGATCGCGATGAACTCGCCGTCGGCGGCGGAGCTCTTCCGCTTCGTGACCTCGATGAGCACGAGCCGCCCGTTGCCCGGGTCCCGCAGCTCGATGTCCGGTTTCCCGCCCGGTGAGTGTGTGCCGCCGCTGTTGGCGCCATGGTGGACGACCTCGCAGCCGCGGACCTCGTACGCCCTCCTCAGGTCAGCCGCAAGCTCCTGCTCAAGCTCGGTGGAGGCGTCGAGATCGTCGTACTTGCTGGCCATGGCTTCGTAGTTCGGCGAATGTAGAGAGTCTCCTCCGTGCCGGGAGCAATTCGCCGTGTTTGGGACGCTACCGGCCAGTTCGGCGGCAGGATCTGCCCCGCTCCGTTCCTCACCGCGGTCGCTCAGGCCACTGGGGCCTCGACCCGACCACCCGATCAAGGCATGGGCGCCGGACGGGGTATCTACACGCCGCTGACCCATTGATGCCGTGCGGGTTGGCGTGCTGCGCACCATCACTGCAATCAGACGACATCCACCTGCTCGTCGACCTTACCTGCCGCACCAACATCCCTGGCCGACTCGACTCCTGTGCCTCGCTCTCAGGGTTGTACGAGAGCCCAACGCGGCTTCGCAGAGCCCAAAAACGGCGAAAACGGAGAGGGCGGGATTCGAACCCGCGATGGAGTTTAATCCCCATACTCGCTTAGCAGGCGAGTGCCTTCAGCCACTCGGCCACCTCTCCTGGAGGTCGAGCCACCAGTGTAAAGCCTGGGATCGCCTCGGTGCCGCTTGGGCCTGGGCTTCTGCCGGATTAGCAACAGGCCGACGGTCGTGCCCCAGGCGGCAAGGCGGACGGTGCGCCGAGCATCAGACTGGCTCGCAGTCGCCCGCGGGCTTTGCGCAGCAGGGCGCTGCCAGCCGGGTCGAGCTGAGCTCGATCGTCTCGGTTTTGCCCGCTGCGATCCAGAACGGCGTCGCTTCGCCGTTCTCGAGCACGCCTTCGCCAATCGGCGTTCCGTCGTCCTCGAACGTGGCGGTGCCCGTCGGACGCCTACCCCGCCGACCTGCGCCGTGTCTCCGGCATCTCCTGGGACCGGACGCCGAGCAAATGGCGGAGGGGGAGGGATTCGAACCCTCGGGCCAGGGGTTGCCCGACCAACAGCTTTCAAGGCTGCCGCATTCAACCGCTCTGCCACCCCTCCAGGATGACGAGACCTAAAGATAGTGGATTTGTCTGGTGTCTTGAGTCAGAATTTCGGGCGCAGTCTCGCGAGCCGGCTGGGCGTGACTGGGGACCGCGCACACGGCAGACAGGTACTCGACGTACCTGTGCCGGGCGGGTGGGTCCAGGCGCGTCCAGACGCCGCGAGGCGGCCGCGAAATTCTGATTCACGACGCTCGGACCGTAGACGAAATCACACGCAGGCGGAAGTGGACGTAGTAGACGTCTCGGTTGGCAGGAGGAATTTCGTAGGGGATGGAGACTCCGGCTCCGGTGCAACAGCAAGCGAAGACACCGGCTCCTGTTGCTGTCCAGATTCGCGATCCAGATGGTGACTATCCGAGCCCATCTCGGTTCGCGGCCTGAGAGATCGCAGGAATGGGGCTAGATCCTCATAGTGACTGCCGTAGTCTACGAGCTGGAGATGGCGCTGCTCTTCGACGTAGGTGGGTGAGCTGAAGGCGCTACGCTCTGCCGTCGTCACAAGCCGGTAGTGAAGCGCCCCTGGTGAAGTCGTGAGCCAGCTGCGAAGCGGCTCGAACTGTACGGTGTCTAGAGGGGCACCGAAGCGACCAGGACGAGTGCATTGTCATAACTCAAGGAGTTAACTAGTGCCTGTGCTGCTCCCTCGGACGCAATCCGAGCATACCGGACACTCCCTAGCACAATGGAAGATGGCTCACGCCACTGCCCGTGAAGGTGGATGATCCCCTGCTTTTCTCCTACCGCTACCTGGCGCATCGTCGGGGGCTGCTGCCAGGTCACGGGCGGCCTGCCGGTGATCTCCTCGAGGAGGTCGTCGTAGTTGAGCGTCAGCAGCGGGACCCCCAGGGCAGCCAGGGCCTTGACTGGTGAAGCTTGCGCTACTCAGCCGTACGCCCTGCCCGCGGCGAAGCGCTCGAGCCCGTCATCCGGGATCGGCTCCCACGGGGCGGCGTAGGCAACGTAGGCGCGCCAGCTCGCGCGCACGCCCGGGTCGCCGTCGAAGGCGCCCATGCGGACGCTCATCTGCGTATGGTCGTCGGGGTTGCGGCTGAAGAGGTGCCCTCCGCACTCGCCGCAGAAGAGCTTCTCAAAGCCTCCATCGGGGTGGCGCCAAGCCTTCACCAGCGCCTCACCCTGCAGCAGCCGCAGCGTGCGCCCGTCGATCCGGGCCTGCAGCGAGGAGCCCGTGCCGGTGCGACGCTGGCAGCGCGTGCAGTGACAGTAGCCCGCGACGGGCGGCGGAGCGGTGAGCTCGAAGCGCACGCCGCCGCACAGGCAGCCTCCGGTCAGGGTGTGGGCCCTCGGGACGTGGTCGGTCATCGCGTGGTCGGTCATCGCTCGAAGTGTGGCACGCAGGCGTCGGGATCGGCGACGGCCGTGGCGGCCCGGCCGCGACCTGGCGCCCGCCGCGCCGGCTCGGCTGCGTGAGTCTTGTGTGGTGCCTGTCGATTCCCCGCCCCTCGTTCGTCTTAAAGGCAACACCGTCCCCGTCAGACAAGGAGAGCGCGATGAAGTTCATGCTGTTGATTCACCAGGGCACGACCCCCACCCCGCAGGACCCTGAGGCGTGGGCGCAACTCTCGCCGGAGGAGCAGCAGGCGGTGTATGCCGACTACAAGGCGATCAACGAAACGCCCGGCGTGACCCCCGCCCCCGTCCAGATGCAGGCGCCAGACACGGCAACCACCGTGCGCGTGCAGGACGGCAGGACGCTGACCACCGACGGGCCATTCGTGGAGACCAAGGAGGCGCTCGGCGGCTACCTGTTCTACGAGGCCGACGACCTCGACGCGGCGATCGAGCTGGCCGCGCGAATCCCCGCGGCCCGCATGGGTGGCGCGGTCGAGGTGCGCCCGCTGGTGGAGCGGTAGTGGGCCGCCACGAACCGACGCCGTGGCGGCCCACCGGTCGGCGGCCGCACGCCGAGCGGCGGCCGCACGCCGAGCGCCCCTCAGCCGCGCTGCACGATGAAGAAGCGGTTGGCGTCCTGGTCGCGGAAGAAGAACATCGGCGGCACGGGGTCGCCCATCCGCATCACCTCCTCGTCAACGTCGACGCCCCGGGCAGCCAGATCGGCGTGATCGGCGTCGATGTCCTGGCTGGAGAACGCCACGCGGGTGGAGATCCCGACCGATTCGCCCTCCTGCGGGGGCATCAGCGCGAGCGTCGTGGCGGCGCCCGGGGGCGCCACTTCCACCCAGCGGTCGCCCTTGCCGAAGGGGATGTCGGCGCGCTTCTCGAAGCCGAGCTTGCCGGTGTAGAACTCGAGCGCCCGGTCCTGGTCGCTGACGGGGATGATCACCGTCCCAAGCTGGGCGATGTGTGTGGTGGTGCCACTCTCGGCCATCTCAAACCTCCTGTTGGTGGGCTGTACATCATGCCGATCTGCGATCCGCTACAACGGGATGATGAACGTCAGGGACCATGATCGCGAGCGCTGGCTGGCGCTGTACGTGCTGTGCGCGGGGGTGCTGATGATCGTGCTGGACGGCACGATCGTGAACGTCGCGCTGCCCACGATCCAGCGCGAGCTCGCCTTCTCGCAGGCGACGCTGGCGTGGGTGATCAACGCCTACCTGATCGCCTTCGGCGGCCTGCTGCTGCTCGCGGGGCGCCTCGGCGATCTGACCTCCCGTAGGGGCGTGTTCGTGGGCGGCCTGGCGGTGTTCACGACCGCCTCGCTGGCGTGCGGTCTCGCGCAAGACCAGACGATGCTGGTGGCGGCGCGCTTCGTGCAGGGCGCCGGCGGCGCCGCGACCTCGGCGGTCGGGTTGGGGATGATTGTGACGATGTTCCCCAAGCCGCACGAGCAGGCGAAGGCGATCGGCGTGTACGCGTTCGTCGCCTCGGCGGGCGGCTCGATCGGGCTGCTGGCGGGCGGCGTGATCACGCAGGCGCTCGACTGGCACTGGATCTTCTTCGTGAACGTGCCGATCGGGATCGCCACGGCGGTGCTCGCGCGGCGGCTGATCGCGCCGGACAGAGGCATCGGCTTCCGTGAGGGCGCCGACATTCCCGGGGCGCTGCTGATCACCGGCGCGCTGATGCTGAGCGTCTACACGATCGTCAAGCCGGCGGCCGAATACGGCTGGGGCGCGGCCAAAACGCTTGAGCTCGGCGCGGTCGCGGCGGCGCTGCTGGTGGCGTTCGTCGCACGCGAGGCAACCGCCCGCACGCCGCTGATCCCGCTGCGGATCTTCCGCTCGCGCAACGTCAGCGGCGCCAACCTGATCCAGGCGCTGACCGTGGCGGGGATGTTCTCCGTGTTCTTCCTCGGCGCGCTGTACATGCAAAAGGTGCTCCACTACGACGCGCTGGGAATCGGGCTGGCGTTCCTGCCGACGACGATCGTGATGGGCGCGATGTCGCTGCGGCTCAGCGAACCGCTGATCATGCGCTTCGGCGCGCGGCGCACGCTGATCCCGGGGCTCGTGGCGATCGCGGCGGGCCTCGCGCTGTTCACGCGGGCGCCGGTGCACGGCAGCTACGCGCGCGACATCCTGCCGACGATGATCCTGCTGGGCGCCGGCGTCGGCAGCGCGTTCCCGGCGCTGATGAAGCTCGCGATGTCGGGCGCCACGCCGGCCGACGCGGGCCTGGCGTCGGGCCTGGTCAACACGACCGTGCAGGTCGGCGGCGCGCTGGGGCTGGCGGTGGTGGCGACGCTCGCGGCGACCCGCACCGACCACCTGCTCGCGAGCGGACACTCCACCGCCGCGGCGCTGACGGGCGGCTACCAGCTGGCGTTCATGGTCGGAGCGGGGTTGATCGTGGCCGCACTCGCGGTTGCGGTCGCGGTGCTGGCGCCCGAACGCCAGCTGAGCGGCGAGCACGCCATGCCCGAGCACGAACGGGGCGAGGGCGGGCCGGCGTACTCCGAGTTTTCGTAAAAAACAGGTTGGGATGGGCGGCCCCCCTTCGGGGCCGCCGGCAGGTCACGTGATTCGATCCGCAGCCCGGCGTCTCAGCCCCCGCGCCCGCGCAGGACGGCGGTGCGGCGGAAGAGCTCGGTGACGCCGAAGCGCGGCGCGATGCGCTCGGCCAGCCCGGGGGCCAGCACCGCGAGCGCGAGCGCGGGACGCAGCGGCGCGCCGCTCTCGATCACCTCCGGAAGATCGCGACGGACGGCGCGCACGGTCGCGTCGCACACCCGCTCGAGCGTGGTCTCGCCCATCAGGCGATTGGACTTCACGCCTTCCTCGACCATGCGCTGGTACATGCCGTCCCCGGCGATGAAGCCGGGGCAGACCACCGAGAAGCCGACCGTCCCGTGGCGGTACTGGGAGCGCAGCGACTGCGTCAGCCCGACCAGGCCGGCCTTGGTGGCGGCGTACGGCGCCTGGTAGGCAGGGCCGAGCTTGCCGGCGACCGAGGCGATGAACACCACGTGGCCCCGCCCACGGGCGAGCATGCCCGGGAGCACGCGGTGGGTGAGCAGCAAAGGAGCAGTCAGGTTGAGGTCGATCATCCCCGCGAGCTCGGCGCGGGTGTAGGCGCAGAAGTCGCTGGTGAGCTCCAGGCCGGCGTTGTTGACGAGCAGGTCGAGCGGCCCTAGCGCGTGCTCGGCACGCTCGAGGAGCGAGTCGATCTGCGTCAGGTCGGAGAGGTCGACAGGCAGTGCGGCGGCGCGCACCCCGAGCTTCTCGAGCTCCTCCGCGAGCGCCGAGAGCTCCGGCTCGCGTCGCGCGGCGAGCGCCACGTCCATCCCCTCGCGCGCCAGGCGGCGGGCAAGATGGGCGCCGAGCCCCCCGGAGGCCCCGGTGACCAGTGCGGTGCGACCTCGCAGTTGCTCCATGGTGCCCCTTCCTTCGCTTGCCGGCTCTACGCCCAGCGATGTTAGCTGTCGCGGCCGGCCACCCACTGCAGGCTTTGCCACCGAAGGCGCTCACAGCCAGCTCGCGGTACGCCGCGACCGGTCCGCTCCCACAACCGTCCGGTGCCCAAAGGTTCACAAGTATAAACCGCAACTAATCCCCTGCTGAGGTGTCGAAGCCGCCAGATCGCCCCGCTGCGTCGCGTGCCAGCTTGGCCGGGCGGAGTTTCAACCATGCCAATGGACCCAGGAGGCTCATAGTGCTGCCCTATTCCCCGCGGCGCGTCGCGAAGCTGATCGGCGCGTTCTCCCTGCTCGCGCTGGCCAGCCCAGTCGCCTCGGCCGGCGCGCTCGAACCGGCGACTTCGCGGATAACCTCGCCGGCCGTCCCGGTATACACGCTCAGCGAAGAAGGCAAATCCTCCTCACCGGCCGCCTTCACCGTCGAAGGCACCACCAACGTCAGCGGCGAAAAGCTCGCACTGCGCTGCTACTACGGCCCGGGGGCCGCACCGCCGCTGTTCAGCACCCTCGCGGAAGTCGAACCGGAAAGCGGGTCGTTCAAAGCCGAAGTCAAACCGACCTCGCTGTCGCTCGGCCCCTGTGTACTGCGCGCGGTACCGACCGCCGACACGGCCGACCGGCGCCCCGGCACCGCCGCCGAAGAAGCGCTCGAGCCATTCAAAGGCCCCAGGCTGGTGGGCTCCAGCTTCCAACTCGTTCGAAGCGGCGGCCTCAACGTCAGCTACCAACTCCTGTCGAGCACGCTCACCGGCTTCTTCGACATCGAGTCCGTCGGCGCTTGCGGTTTGAACGAATCGTTTCTGTACGCGCCGGAAACCCTCGCCATCAGCAGGGAACTCTTCTTCTGCAATGCGGCGCTGTATGCGAGCGACGATCCTCCGGCGGGACCCTCTACCCGCTCGGAGCTGCGGATCGACGAAGCCAACGCCTACAGCCCGGCGGCGGCGAGCCGCGTCAACGAAGCGATCGAAGCGGAACTGGAACACCAAAAAGAACCTGTCGTCCCCGTTGCGGGCATACCCCAGGTGACCGTCGAAAAGTCGCTCGATCAGACGACCGGCCTCACGACGGTCAAGGAGAGCGACCCAATCGTCAAGTGCGCGCCCTCGATGGCCTTTCCGCCGACGGCCGCCAGTTGTAAGAGCTTTGTCTCCACCGGCGTCGAGCTCGAACGCGAATGGAAGACCGGCGATGCCAATCAGGTCGCTTCGATGACCGACAACTGGCGCTCGACCGACGGCGCCGCGCACACGCTGAACGCGCTGTACGACCAGGACGACGCCAACGGCGGCGAAGGCGGCGCGTACGAGTTCCCCGGCACGAATGTGTTCGCCCCGACCAAAAAAGGGCAGACCGTGGCCCTGCCGCCCGGGTTGGGCAGGATCTACTACAAGGAGGACGCCGAAACGCCCGCGTCGGGCGACGGCGAACACCCGCACGGGGCGATCGTCTACGACACACCGCCCAGCGGGCCGATCTCGGTGTACCTCGGCACCAATAGCAAAGAAGGGGAAAACGCCTTCGAGATGCCCTACCAGGGCACCATCCCCGCGGGCGGCGCCTACACGCTGCGGATGGCCTTCGTCCAGGCCTACAAGCTCTCCGAAGTCGAAGCGCTGTCAGCCGAAGTGCTCGCGGGCTACCCACCGAGCGAACCGCCCGCGCTGAGCATCACCTCGCCGGCGAGCGGAACGACCGTGTCCTCGCCGAGTGTCACGGTCTCCGGCACGGTCACCGACAAACGCGTGATCACCTCGTTCACCGTCGACGGCAAAGCGGTAAGCGTGGGAACCAACGGGGCGTGGTCCACGAGCGTCACCCTGAACAAAGGCGCCAACACGATCACCGCGCTCGCCACCGACCAGGCCGGCTTCTCCACCGAAAAGTCGGCGAGCGTCACCTACACGCCGGTTTCGCCGCCACCGGTCAAACCGCACGCCTCGCAGGTGGGCGCCACCAAGGGCAAGAACGGCGAGGTGACGTTCTCGCTCATGTGCAAAGGCACGGCGGGCACCAGCTGTGAAATCGAAGCGACCCTCACCACGATCGAGAAGCTCCGTCACGGCAGGTTGGTGGCGGTGTCCGCACGGCGCCACCCCGGGACCCGCTCGGAAGCGGTCACGGTCGGCTCCTCCAGCCTGACGATCCCGGCAGGGCAGAAGGTCACGATCTCGATCCCGCTCAACGCAACCGGGAAAAGCCTACTCGCGAGGTTCGGCGCGCTGCCGGTCCACCTGAGCGTGGTGCAGGTGAGCTCCGGGCACCGCTCGACGGTGATCGCCCAGAACCTCACGGTCACGCCGCACCGCCGGCCGAGACATCACCATCATCATCATCACCGGCGCTGAGCGTGACAGGCGGGACACGAACGATGGAACGCCGCCCGCCGGCAACCAACCCGCCCTCTAGTCGTGCCTGGCCAGGGATCGATGCCCACCCACCCACGCGAAGTGTGCCGATCGTCGATCAGATGCGATCGACTGATCGGCCAGCACACGAGCGACCGAGGACGCCGCCAGGCGCGGCTAGAAGATCTGCTGGTAGATCAAGAAGACGTTGAGGGCAGTGATTAGCCCAGCAAGCGAGAACGCCGCGATCGTGGTGTGCAGCCGGTTGACGTGCACGCCCATGATCGCGCGGTTGGAGGTGAGCAGCACCAGCGGGATCAGCGCGAAGGGGATGCCGAAGGAGAGGATCACCTGGCTGAACACCAGCACCTGCGTGGGGCCGAGGCCGACGGCGAGCACGGCGATCGCGGGCGCCATCGTCACGAGACGACGCGCCACCAGCGGGATGTTGAGGCCGACGAAGCCCTTCATCACGACCTGCCCGGCGTAGGTGCCCACCGAGGAGGAGGAGGCGCCGGAGGCGAGCAGCGCCACCGAGAAGGCCAGCGCGGCGCCGCCGCCGACGAGCTGGCCGAAGGCGGCGTGGGCCTGAGGGATCGTGCTGACGCCGGCGTGGCCGGTGTTGTGCAGCAGCTTGGCGGCGACGGCGAGCATCGCCATGTTGACGAGCCCCGCGAGCCCGAGCGCGATGATCACGTCGAGGCGCTCGAAGCGCAGCACGCGCCCGCGCTCGCGGTCGTTGCGCACGGGGGTGCGCCCGTTGGTCAGCGCCGAGTGCAGGTAGATCACGTGCGGCATTACCGTGGCGCCGATGATCCCCACCGCGAGGTAGAGGCTGTCGGAGCCGGCCAGGTGCGGCACCAGCCCGCCGAGCGAGGCGCGCGCGGAGGGGCCGATGCGCAGCGTCTCGTACAGGAAGCCGAGGAAGATCACGCCCAGCAGCGCGGTGATCGCGAGCTCGAAACGGCGGAAGCCGCGGCGCTGCAGAGCGAGGATCACGAACGCGATCACGCCGGTCATCAGCCCGGCGGTGAGCAGCGGCACGCCGAACAGCAGGTTGAGCCCCAGCGCGGCGCCGACGAACTCGGCGATGTCGGTCGCCATCGCCATCACCTCGGCCTGTACCCACATCCCCCACGCGAACGGCCGCGGGTAGGTGGCGCGGAACAGCTCGGGGAGGTTGTGGTCGGTGATGATCCCGAGCTTCGCCGAGAGGTACTGGATCAACATCGCCATCACGTTGGCAATCAGCACGACCCACAGCAGCAGGTAGCCGAACTGCGCGCCGCCCTGGATGTTGGTGGCGAAGTTGCCGGGGTCCACGTAGGCGACGGCGGCGACGAACGCGGGGCCGAGCATCGACAGCGTGGCGCGCACGCGCCCGCGCGCCAGCAGCTTCTCGAGCGGGCTCGGGCCGAGTTCGAGCGCCGCGGCAGGCGCCTGCGCGGCGGGCTGCGCGCTCATGCGGTGGCTCCCTCGCGGTCGCCGTCGAGCTCCACGCGCATCGCGCGCGCCAGCTGGCCGCCGATCGGGTGCTCTCGCCCGTCGAAACTCACGAACAGCGGCCCCCCGAAGGGTTGGCGGTCGCGCACCTCGAAGCGGTCGCCGGGGGAGATGCCGCGCTGTGACAAATAGCGGAGCATCTCCGGGTCGCTGTCGGATACGCGCACGAACACACCCTCCGCCCCCGCCTGCAGGCTCTCGAGGCTGTGGGTCTCGGGCTCGCGCAGTTGCAGGTCGGCACTCGGGATCGGGTCGCCGTGGGGGTCGAGCTTGGGGTCGCCGAGCTTGGCGGCGATCAGCTGCTCGAGCTCCTCGGAGAGCACGTGCTCGAGCACCTCCGCCTCATCGTGCACCCGATCCCACGGCATCTGCAGCGTCTCCGCGAGGAACAGCTCCAGTAGCCGATGGTGGCGGATCACCTCGAGCGCGACGCGGCGGCCCTTGTCGGTCACTCTCACCCCGCGGTAGGGCACGTGGGTGACGAGGTCGAGCTCCTCCAGCTTGCGCAGCATCGCCGACACCGAGCCCGGCGTGATCTCCAGGCGTTCGGCCAGCGCGTTCGTGGAGACGGGCTCCTCGCCGCGGGATTCCAGCGTGAAGATCGCCTTGCAGTAGTCCTCCACCGCGGAGGATCGCTCGTGCTCGTGTGCCGCCATGGGCTCATGTTATGGCATGCCAAGATTTCTGTCAAGGCATAGCCAGATGTTTGATTTGGGCTGCCCTCGGACGCGGCCGGCCGACGGCGCACCGCGTGAGGAGCCCACTTTTCGGAAAGATGCTCTCGGTGAACCGCGACTTCGAGCTGCAGACCCACCGGGCGGAGGACCGCCACTGGTGGTATCGCGGACGCCGCGACGTGCTCGAGCGCACGATCGCACGCCTCGGCCCCCCGCCCCGTGCGCGGATCCTCGACGCTGGCTGCGGCAGCGGGCGCAACATGGTCGAGCTGGCGCGCCGCGGCGAGGTGACCGGCGTGGAGATCTCCCCGGCCGGCGTCGAGCTCGCGCGCGCCCGCCACGTCGGCGAGGTCCTCGAAGGCTCGGTGATGGAGATGCCGTTCGCGGACGGCTCGTTCGACTTCGCGGTGTGCCTCGACGTGATCGAGCACCTGCCCGACGACCGCGGGGCGCTGCGCGAGCTGCGTCGCGTGCTGGCGCCCGGCGGGGCGCTGCTGGTGACGGTGCCCGCCTACCAGTGGCTGTGGAGCGGTCACGACAAGATCAACCACCACTGCCGCCGCTACTCCCGCGCGACGCTCGAGCAGGCCGCCCGCGCGGCCGGCTGGGAGTGCGAGTACGCCACCCACTTCAACGCGCTGCTGCTGCCGGTCGCGATCACGCTGCGCGCGCTCGAGCGCCTGCACCGGGGCACAACCGAATCGAGCCTCGACCTGTGGGTACCGCCGGCGCCGCTGAACTGGCTGTTGCAACGGCCGCTGGAGCTGGAGGCCGCCGTGATCGGCCGCGGAGGTCGGATCCCCGTGGGGCTCTCGCTGCTAGTCGTGCTGCGGTAGCGTCGGATCCATGCGGAAGGTCCAGGCGCGGTTGGCGATGAACGTGAACACCGTCACGATCGCCGTCGTGCACACCTGCCCCAGGAGCTTGTCCAGCCCCACGTTGTGCACGAACAGGAAGACCAGGCCCAGATCCGCGACGAGGCCGCACCCCTGCACCGCGAACCACCGCACCGGGGTCAGCGCGTCCCCCGCGTGCCCGCGGAACGTCCATTTGCTGTTCCACACGAAGCCGTTGACCATCCCCACCGCGTAGCCGATTGCCGACGCCGCCAGGTACCACATGTCGAAGCCCTTGAGCAGCGCCGTGTACACCGCGAGCGTCAGCAGCGTGTTGGAGATCCCCACGATCCCGAACTTCACGAACTGCGCCACGAGCGCGGGATTGAGCTTCGCCTTAGGGGCGTCCACTACCGTGGCCGTGTCCGGCGACTGAGCAAGCGCTGCCCGACCCACCTGATTCAGGCCGGGCGCGTCAGCCTTTATGCTGTCGATCGTCTCTTCAACACTTCCCACGCCCGCAACTTAAGCAGTTTTTCCCACCCCGATGCCCGACTCCCCCCGCAACCCCACGCTGCTCAGCGTCGTCGCCCCCGTCTACAACGAGGAGGAGCTGGTCGAGCGCTTCGTGCGCCGCGCCTGCGCCGCCGTCGCCGACTACACCTTCGAGCTGGTGCTCGTCAACGACGGCTCCTCCGACGCCACCCCCGAGCTGCTCGACCGGATGGCCGCCGAGGATCCGCGCGTGCGGGTCATCCATCTCTCCCGCAATTTTGGGCACCAGGCGGCGCTCACTGCCGGGCTGGAGCACGCCGTGGGGGACGTGGTGGCGATGATCGATGCCGACCTGCAGGACCCGCCCGAGCTGATCCCGACGATGGTCGCCCGCTGGGAAGCCGGCGCCGACGTGGTGTACGCCGTGCGCAAGCAGCGCGAGGGCGAGACCGCGTTCAAGCTGGCGAGCGCCTCGTGGTTCTACAAGCTCTTCGACAAGCTCGCCCAGGTCGACCTCGAGCCCAACTCCGGCGACTTCCGCCTGCTCGACCGCCGCGCGCTCGATGCGCTGCTGACGATGACCGAGCGCTCGCGCTTCCTGCGCGGCATGACGGTGTGGGTCGGCTTCACGCAGACGGCCGTCCCCTATGAGCGCGACGCCCGCCACGCCGGCGAGACCAAGTACACGCTGCGCAAGATGCTGCGCTTCTCGCTCGACGCGATCGCCTCCTTCTCGCACGTGCCGCTGCAGCTCGCCACGTACGTCGGGCTGCTCTCCGCCGGCCTCGCCTTCTTCGCGATCCCGGTCGTGATCGGCCTGCACTTCGCCGGCTCCTACCTGCCCGGCTTCGGCTCGCTGACGATCGCGATCCTGCTACTCGGCGGCATCCAGCTGATCGCGCTCGGCGTGATCGGCGAGTACGTCGGGCGCATCTACGACGAGGTCAAGCACCGGCCGCTGTACATCGTGCGCGACGAGCGCAACCGCCCCACCGGCGCCCACGGCCCGCTGGCCCCGATCGCCCGCGCCGGGCTGCCCGCGCGGGTCTCACAAGAGCACATCGGCTGAGGGTTGCCGGTGGACGACCCCACCGCGGGCCCGATCGCGCAGGAGGAGCTTTGAGCATGGAGCACCGCCAGGAGCGCATCCGCCTCGAGACCGCCCGCCACCGCATCGAAGGCTCGCTCACGCTGGCCCGCGACGGCTACCGCAGCCGTGTCTCCGACGTGCTCAACGCCTCCGAGCGCGACTTCCTGACGCTCACCGAGGTGACAGTCGAACCGCTCGACGGCGGCCCGCCCGAGGATCACCCCTTCCTCACCGTCGCTCGCCGCCACGTAGTGTTCGCCGTCGCGCCGGCCGAGGAGCCCGAGCCCAGGGAGTAGAACGCAGCTTCGGCGCAAGCGAACCGCTGGATATGCTGGCCATACAGTTGTGTAATCAATCATCTCGAGCCTGAAGGGACGACGGTGGAGACTGACCTCTTGGCGCGGATCTGCGCCGAACTGGAACGGCGCATGGCCCTGCTGCGGCCGCTGCTGGACGAGTACGAACGCCTGCTCGAGGCCGCCGACGCGCTCGACTCCTTCGAGGCCGCGCCCACCGATGACCTGCCCCCGGAGCCTGCGCCCCGGCCGGCGCCGCCGCGTCGTCGCGCGCGCGACCGATCGGAGATCGGCCAACACGGCTCGGCCGCCGGGGCGATCGAGCTCGCGGCCCCTACTCCCGAGCCGCCGACGCAGGCGCCGGAGCCGGAGCCAAAGCCCACCCCGCGCGTGCCCCGCGCGCCACGCATTCTGCCCGCGATGCCCTCGCTGCGCACGCAACCCGGGCTGAGCGCGCTGCCCTCCCTGTCGACGGCACCGGCCAAGCCCGCCCCGATCGCGGTCGAGGCGCCGCCGGCCGTCCCCGAGCCGGCCATCGAGGAGTTCGAGCCCGAGCCCGAGCCCGAGCGCAAGCCGGTTTCGCCGAGCGAGGTGCGCCAGGCGATCCTCGCGGCGCTCGAGCACGGCTCGCACACGATCGGCGAGCTGGTGATGGTCACCGCGATGAGCACCCCCGAGATTCGCACCAACCTCAGCCAGCTCGCGCGGCAGCGCAAGATCACGCGGGTCAAGCGCCAGGGCGACGGCAAGAGCGCCTTCGCGCTGCCTGCATCCTCCGCGCGTACCTGACCGGCGCTCGGTGGCGACTGCCCCGGGCCGCCGTATATTTGCTCGATGGCCGCGCCCTCCCCCCTGGAGACGACGCTCCTCCCCGGGGCACGGGAGCTGCTGGCATTTCATGCACGGGAGCTGCCCCAGCGCGACGACCTGTGCGGGGCCTTCTGCGGCGCGCTGGCGCTGCGCGCGGCCGGCGTCGAGCCGCCGACTGGCGAGCCGATCGACCAGGACGCGGTGGCGCTGGTGGCGGGTAGCGTGGTCGCCGCGACGCCGGACCTCAGCCATCTGCCGCACGGCGAAACGGGCCGGCGCGACTACCGCTTGGCGCTGCCGTTCGTCGACGATGCGGCTGTGTCGGGCACGACGGCCGCGGGGGTGGTGGGCGCGATCGAGCGACTCGCCGGGGGAGCACTTGCGGCAATCCCCTACCGTGGCCTGTGGACGGCTGGAACGCTCGACGGGCTGTTCGAGCTCGTGGCGGAGCTCGAGCGCCCGGTGACGTTGATCGCCAACCTCGCCACCCACCACCTGTGGGGCGGACACGCGCGCCTCGATCAACTGCTCGCGTATCTGTACGAGGGCGCGCAGCATGGCCCGCCCCCCGACTGGGACGTGGGGCACTTCGTCTGCGTGTTCGGCCGCGTGCGGGGCCCGCGCGGCACCCTCTACGGCATCGCCGACACCTACCCCGCGCTGGGCCGCGGCGGCGTGCACGTGCAGCCGACCGAGCGGCTCGCGGCGGCGATCGAGCGGCGCCACCGAAGCCGGGAGACACTCGCCTCCGGCGAGCATCCCCGTTTCGGCCAGCCCGCCGGGGGCGTGGTCGTCGTGCTCGCCGCCGACGATGTCGCGAGCGTGCGTACAGGCGCGCGTGAGCTGGGGCTGCACGAGGGCATCTGGGACAACGGGACGGTGTTGGCGGAGGTGGCGAGTTGAGCTCGACCGAGCTGGTTGCGCTGGTGTGCTGCGACCTCGGCGGGATCGTGCGCGGCCGCTCGCTGCTGACATCCGAGCTCGAGGAAACCCTGCAGACAGGCGTGGGCTGGGTGCCCGCCAACCACTCGCTCACCCCGCACGGCCCGCTCGCCGAGCACACGCCGTTCGACTCGACCGGCGACTTGCGCCTGCTGCCCGACCCCGACACGCACGTGCGCGTGGAGGCGCAGGACACCGGGAGCGGGATGTCCGACACCGGCGCCAACGCGCTGGAGCTGGTGCTGTGCGACATCGTCGAGACCGACGGGGCGCCGTGGGAGTGCTGCCCGCGGCGCTTCCTGCGCGATGCGCTCGCGGAGCTCGAGCGCGAGCTCGGCGCGCGCGTGGTGGCGAGCTTCGAGCACGAGTTCCAGCTCCTGGGCGCCGAGGGAGGCGCGGCGGCGTTCGCGCCGACGGAGCCAGCGGCGTTCTCGCCGGGGCCGCCGGCGGGGGCGGCGTTCTCCCCGGAGCCGGCGGCGGCGCGCCGCTCGCTGGGGCCGGCGGCGGCACCCTTCTCGTTGGAGGCACAGCGGCGCGCCGAACCGTTCGCGGCCGAGGCGATGGGCGCGCTGGTCGAGGCGGGGGCACAGCCGGAGCGGATCTTCGCGGAGTTCGCCCCCCACCAGTTCGAGATCCCCGTCGAACCGGCGGAGGGAGTGGCGGCCGCCGATCGGGCCGTGGTGCTCAGGGAGGTCGTGCGCGAGGTCGCTCGCCGGCGGGGGCTGCGCGCCACCTTCACGCCGCTGCTGCACCCTGAGGAGCCGGGCAACGGCGTGCACATCCACCTCAACCTGCTCGACGCCGACGGCACTCCGCTGCTCTACGATGCAACCCGCCCTGGCTGCCTGAGCGAGCTGGGGGGCCGCTTCGCGGCGGGGATCCTGCGCCACGCGGGGGCGCTAAGCGCACTGTGCGCCCCCAGCCCCGTCTCGGCCGCGCGCCTCACCCCCCACCGCTGGAGCGCGGGCGCGGTGTGCGTGGGTGAGCGCAACCGCGAAGTGCTGCTGCGCATCCCGCCGCTGGTGGCGCTTGCCGCTGGGGCCGGGGCCGCATCATCATCATCATCCTCCTCCTCCCCCTCCTCCCCAATCCCTCACCCGATCTCGCCCCGCAGCTGCGCCTGGAGTACCGCGGCGCCGACGCCGCCGCGAACCCCCACCTGGCGCTCGGGGCGCTCGTCCGCGCCGGGCTCGACGGAGTGCGCGCGGGCCTCGCGCCGCCGCCGATCCTCGATCGCGACCCCGCGCACCTCGACGCCGCCGAGGCCGAGCGCTTCGGCGTCGGCGCACTACCCGCCTCGCTGGAGGAGTCGCTGCGGGCGCTCGCCGAGGACGACGTCGTGCGCGGGTGGCTGGGCACGACGCTGTACGAGGCGTACGTCGGCATCAAGCGGTCGGAGCTCGACGCGGTCGCCGAACTGGACCTCGGGGAGGTGTGCAAGCGCTATGCCGCGATCTATTGATTGCTTCGCGTTCACCGATACATATGCGCTCGGTATCGCGATAGTATGCATCAAGGATGGCGGGGTTTGTTATAAAAAATTAAAAGCCCGATAGCTATTGCGCACGGCCTTTAAAAAGTTGCATATAAACCCTCATGCGCTCTGAATTGCTGGGGCGGCTGTTCGAAGGCATCGAGCGCGAGCTGCCGCGCGCGGTGGAGCTGCGCCACCGGCTGCACGAACACCCGGAGCTGGCACACGCGGAGCAGTGGACGGCGGAGACGGTCGCCGCGGAGCTGCCGGTGGCGTGCACGACGGTCGCCGTCACCGGGCGCATCGCCAGGGTGGGACCGCACGAGCGAGACGGCGGCGCACCCGTGGCGGTGCGTGCCGAGCTCGACGGCCTGCCGATCGAGGAGCGCACGGGCGCGCCCTTCAGCGCGACGGGCGGCGCGATGCACGCGTGCGGACACGACGTGCACATGGCGGCGCTGGTGGCGCTGACCCGCGCCGCGCACGCAATCGAGGCACAGCTGCCGGCGCCGCTGCTAGCAGTCTTGCAGCCAAGCGAGGAGGCCTACCCCTCGGGCGCCCGGGAACTGGCGCACGGGTCGGCGGCCGAGGTGGGGCACAGCTCGCCGGCGGAGGTCCAAGGTGACTCGCGGACCGAGACGGCTCGCGGCCCCCTGGCAGAGTTTGCGCGCGGTTCCCTGGCAGAGCCGGCACGCGGTCCCCTGGCAGAGTTTGCGCGCGGTCCCCTGGCAGAGTTTGCGCGCGGTCCCCTGGCAAAGCCGGCACGCGGTCCCCTGGCGGAGCTGGCGCCGGCGGCGATCGTGGCGGCGCACGTGCACCCCGAGCTCGGGTGGGGCACGGTCGCGCTCGACGAGGGCGCGGTGAATGCCTCGTGCGACGCGGTGGAGATCGTCGTCGAGGGGGAGCCGACGCACGGCGCCTACCCCCACCATGGGGCCGACCCGATCCTCGCGCTCGCGCAGATCGTGGTGGCGCTGCACGCGCAGGTCGGGCGGCGCATCGACCCGCTGCACGCGGCGACGCTCACCGTCGGCGTGCTGGAGGGCGGGGGTGCGGAGAACGTGATCCCAGCGCACGCGCGCGCCCGAGCCGCACTGCGCGCGCACCGTCCCGAGGACCGGCAGGCGCTGCGCGCGCTGGTCGAGGAGGTCTCAACAGGAGTCGCCGCGGCGCACGGCTGCCGCGCGCGCGTGCAGCTGACCGCGGGCGAGCCGCCGCTGGTCAACGACCCCGGCATCGTCGCGCGGGCACGGGAGCTGCTGGCGGACGCCGGCTTCGAGCGCGCACCGGAGTGGCGCTCGTGCGGCTCGGACGACTTCGCCTTCTTCGCGGAGCTGGCGCCGATCGCAATGGCGTTCGTCGGCCTCGACGGCGCCCCGGGATTCACGCGCCGCCCGCTGCACCACCCTGAGCTGCTGGTGCCCGACGGCACGGTCGGGGCCGTGGCGCGGGCCCAGGCGCTGCTCTATGTGGCCGCGGCGCTCGGGCCAACACCAACCGCCTGAAGCTGGGCAGCCTCTGGAGCGAGCCCACGCCGGCAACCAGTTGTCAAGTCCAAAGTCGCAAGCCAACCCCAGGGCAAGACCAAAGCGAAACCCAGGACACGAAACCGAGCACTGCCGGCAAGCCCTCAACAACTCCCGGCCAACAGCACGCACGGCGGGCGCAGCTCGGAGATATGGACAGCCCGCGCACCACGCGTTACCCCGCGGCCATCGGTTTCTCACTTCCCGCTCTTCTTGCCCCCTTTGGTCTTGTGCTTGGCGCTCTTTGCCCTCTTCGCCGGGCGTGCCTTTGGGCAACCGGTGACAGCGATCGGTGTGTTCTGCTGGATCTCGGCGCCGTTTTGGGCGACGAATTCGGTCGGCATCTGCAGGGGATTAAGTGCCCGCCCACCCCCGGCCTGCTCGACCTTGCGGGTGATCGTCTTCTTGCGGCCGTGGACCCTGACCGTGACCTTCTTCTCACCCTTCCGGGACCCGTTGCCGGTCGTGGCCGTGCAGAGGTTGCCGAGGGCTGTGAGGGCGCTGTAGGGGCCCTCGGGGAGCGTCAGTTCGAAGCTCGTGACGGGCTCGTCGGGGACCGTTTTGAACGTGCTGCTCGTGATCCCGGCTTTGCTGATGAACGTCGAGGCGGTCAGGTCGATCGTGACGCCGTAGCCCTGCAAGACGATCTCGAGGTCGGGGAACGCTTCGCCGCCGTGGCTGACGAAGTACGCGGGTCCTTCCAGCGGGACCGGCAGGATCGGCGTGATTGCTTTGGCGTGCCCGATGATCGACGCCGGCGGGCACCCGGCGGGGTTGGCGTCGAACTGCGCGGAGGTGCACGCTTTCTGCAGCGTTGTCAAGCGGGAGGGAAGCTGCTCTGGGAGTTCGACTTTGACCTTGCTGATGTTTGCCTGCGTACCCAACGCGGCGGGGATCATGAGCTTTGCGGTGAGGCTCGCGCCGTCCGCCCTGCTGGTCTTCGCGCTCGTTGAGACACTGAATTTGGGTTTGAACTGGAGGTTTTGGCAGTTCGCGAGCTGGAAGGAGTCGTTGGTCGTGACGAACTGCTGATCCGCGGGGTTGGTTGGGTCCGCTCCGCCACCGCCGACGGTCGCGGCGAAGTTCAGGGGGTCGCAGTTGGTTGGGTTGATCATGAAGTTGGGTCGGTCGATGTAGACGTGGATGTCGCGGACGTGGATGATGATCCCTTTGATGATGTGGGGGATCGGGTCGGATGCTTTCGCGTCGACCGTCACGACACCCGTTTCGGGGTTGATCTCAAGTGCGAAGCGGATCACGACCGTCCCGAGGTCGAACGGGCCGACCTTCGCGCTGGTAATCGAGACGACGGAGAACGGCGCGCCGTTGTAGGGGCCCGCGAGGTAGATCTTGCCGGGGGTGTAGGCGAGCACCGGGCCGACACCGGCGCCGACGAGGGTATGCCCGATTTCGCTGGCGGCGGGGCACGACGGGTCGGCTTCCTCCTGTGCACCGGAGACTTCCTTGGCGGCTTCGATGTCGGCGTTGGGGCAGAACGGGATGCCCGTCAGGTTCGCCGTGAGTCCGGGGGGCAGGATCGAGGAGAAGCGCGTGATCTCCTGTTCGCCGTCGTTGCGGGCGATGTGGATGTCCATCTGGCTGTAGGACCCCGCGCTGTTGTTCAGTGAGCCCGCGGTCAGGCCGGGGTGAAACGGTGGGACGCCGCCGGCGGGGCATGGGCCTTCACCGACGCCTTGGGTGATCTGGAAGGCGTTGGATATCAGTCGTGGTTCCAGGGGTGTTGACCATGGTGTCAGTGTCGCCTGGGTGCTATAGGACCCGCACGCGGGGGGGCTGACCAGTGGTGCCGTGGCGCCGGGGCGGAACTTCAGTGTGAACCTGTTGAATGGTTGCTGCGGCGTGTTTTCGAATGTTGTCGTGAGCTGGCCGGTGACGGGGTTCGGTTCGATCTTCCCCGCGACTTTGACGATGATCCCGCTCGCGGGAGCCTTTGCGACGATGTAGAGGCTCAACAGCGAGTCGAAGGGGTTATCGAACGGTGTCGCGACATACACCGCACCCAAGATTTTTTCCCCGAGGACCGGTGTTTCGATTTCGATCGATCCGATCTTCGATTCCGGGGGGCAACCTTCGCCGGGAAGCGAGGAAGACGTCTCCGCTTCGTACTGCGCCGGTGTGCAGGCCCCCAGGCCGGAGCCCGCGGACGGGTTGATCGTCACGCCTTCGGGGAGCGCGACCGCGGTGTCCTTCAGGTTCGCCGTGGCGGGCGTGATCGGTGTTTCCCAGCTCTGCGGGACGACCAGCGACACCGACAGACCCGTCGGCGATTCCGTGGCACGGGTACTCGGCTGCACTTCGATCGACGGGTTGAACGGCACGCGGTCGCATTCCCCGATCGGGGGAACTTCAACCGACGCCTGCGACCAGTTCGGGTCGCTCAGATCCGGAAACCCGTCGGGCAATACCGTGCCGGGATGCTCCCACGAGTCCGCGTCCATCGTCGCGATATGCGGTTCGCAACCCGTCGGGTTAGACAGATACGGCCTTGGAGGGATATTCGCCGCCTCAGGACCACCGAGCTGGTTTTGGCACGCCGGTACCCCTTTATCGAAGGGCGAGTGGCACGTCTGTTGGCGTTCGAGGTCGTGTTCGTGGGAGGCGGGGACGCCCCAGATCGTGACTGAGATGTTGTGCGGTTCACCGAGGTTTTCGATCTCGGGGTCGGTGACGGTGAGACCCGAATCCCCCGGACGGATATTGACCGTCAGGATCTGCGCGGAGGTGTAGATTTTGAAGCCGAGCTGCGCCGTGACACCGAAGCTCGTGACTTCCATGTTATAGATTGGGACGGTAATCCTTTCTTTCCCGAAATCCAACGTGATCGTCCCGACCGTACTCGCCGGTGGACACAGGGGAAGTTCCAGGTCAGTACTTGCTTTGATGGTGAGCTCGGCGGGGCTGCAGGTCGGGACGGCGGTGTTACTGGCGTCAAAGCCCGCGGGTAGGTTCACGACCGTGCTGCGGACATCGTTGTAGGTTTGGCCGCTACCGTTGTGAGTGAAATCGAATTCGGTGGTGAGGTTCTCATGCGCCGCGGCCTGCCCGGTCGACGGTGTCATGTGGAAAGAGCCCTGGGCGATTTCGAAGGGATGTTCGCTGCTCGGCTTCGCCGCGGCCGACGCGGCGAGCACAAGAACCGCAGCGCTTGCGATTATCAAGGCGGGACAGAGCTTCCGTGAAATACGCATGGTTACCTGCTCCTCCGGTGGCTGTTCTTCTTAGGCTTCCGGGCGTTCCTCTTCGGCTGAGCCCTTTTCTTCTTCGGCTTCTTTTTCGCCTTGATCTTCTTCGGCTGGGGTTTCGCCTTGACATTGGCCGGGGTCAGGTCGAACACGTCACCCGCACCTTGGAAAGTGGAGCTCGACGGCGTCAGATCGCTCGGTGTGGCAAACGGCGTCGAGCACGCGGCGCCTTCACATTCAGTCGGACGCGGCGGCGGCAGCGCGAACCCACCGTCGATCCGCGCATCGTAAACGTCCAGAGCGCTATCGTCATCCCGCGAACCGAGCTGAGCAGCGGTCGTGAAGAACACATCACGCCCATCGGCCGCCGAACCAAGCAGCATCACGAGCTTCCCATCCCCACCAGAGGAGATCAGGCTCACACAACCCCGCACCAGCCCACAACCATTCACCCCTGGCTTACGCCACTCATAAACATCGCTGGACGGCGAGAGCGCCGGACTGGTGTATTCCCGATGTGCCTTATTTTCGGGTTCGATTTCGCCGTTGACATCCTGCGGCACGAGCGCCGAGACCGTATCAAAAAACACATAATCCCCGTTGGCGGAACCAACGGTTTCACCGGGCACACCGTTTTTGGTGAGCGAGTTCGCCCCCTGTTCTTCGTTTGTGAAGAACGCCGAGTACCTCGGTTCGGGATCAAACGGCGAAGCGCAGGAAAGACACTCAACGACACCTTCGACACTGTCATACCGGTAAACCTGACCCACGTTATTGGTACCGGCGGCGCCCCCCGGGACCGCCGCCACTTCACCCTCAATAGAGGCATAGCGACCATCCGCACTGATACGCATGGGCGGCGCCCCGACACTGTTGACCGAACTTCCCTGGAAAGCGAAGCTGAGCTTTTCCGCCGCGATATCATAGCGATAAAAGTCGAGATCTTTAGATCCGCTCGAGACGGGCGGTGCTTCGGGCGTGAGCTGCTGACGCGAAGGAAGATAGATCGTGCTGAAGTCTTCAGACACCGACACGGGAAGAAATGTGCCCGCGAGAGCACCTTCGTAGACTTGGGAGAAGAGGTGCTTGCTCGCGTGAGATGCGATTTCGTAGAGGAAGACTTCCTGGGTGCCTCCGACGCGGGCTTCCAGCAGCACCTCGGTCCCATCGCTGTTGGCGGCCACGAGCGTGTCGGAGCCGAGGTCGACCGTTTCCGTGCCACCGATACGGAGATAGAGATGACGCGGTTCCGAGCAGGCGCTGCCGGTGGGCACGGCGTAGAAGAACACACGCGACCCGTCCGCGGAAACGGAATGGCGGGTACTTGTCGTTGTGATGCCATTACCTTCGGTGTGCTCCCCTTCGCCGCTACCCGCGGCGACGCTTGCGCCGCACGTCCCGATCGTCTTGCCCGTGGAATCGACGTTCGTCTGACGAAACACCCCACTGGAGTATTCATAGAGATCCAGGCCGCTCGCGGTGCCGGTGGAATGCCCCGGCACAAACGTGTGGTCTTCGGTCGCGAAGATCAGATCAGAGAAGTCTTCAGAAGCAGCGACCCACCCGCCCTCGTCTTCCAGGCCAACCTGTTTACGCGACACCGAAGCGGCCGTGACGTAAGGGCCACCGGGAGCGCCGAGCTTGAATTCGAGATCGCTCGATTCCACACCAGCACTAGTCTGCCACCCCGCGTCAAACGCGAACTGGGTGAGATCGGGACTATCGAGTTCGGGGGCGTAATGGATGTCGATGCCCGCTTCGGGCTGTGCGGTACCGGGAGTCATCTGCCAGCCCTTTTCGGTACGAGCAAAGAAATATGGGCTCCCACCAGCCGACCCCCAATGCACAAACCTCCCATCGAACTCGAAATGGTCACCATCTTCGCCGATCAGTGCACCAGGGTTTTCCACCTCGCCCTCGCCGTAGTGGAATGGTTCTTCGGCGCCTTCCTTATCGACGGGCGTCACCTGCTCGTAGGCGCGGCAGTCCGGCAGATCGGCCGACGGCCCGGTGCGGAAGGCCTCATTCGGGCAAGACGCTTCGGAGGCCGGTCGTGGCGCGAGCGGCACAGTGAGCGTCTGTTCCGCGCCGTGGACGACCGGGTCTCCGGGGGTGGTATTGGTGGCGGCGAGTCGGTAGCGGTAGCTTTCGCCCGGCTGCAGCATTGGTAGATCGGCGCCGACGTATCCGCCCCGGATACTTTCGAAGTCGATTTCGGGCGTACTTCTGGTGTCCGGGCCCGCGAAGCCACCTTCGGTTTCGAAATGGCGCTGATCGACGTATTCGAAGTGGTAGTGGGTGTCGTACGAGCCTTCCTCGACGTTGGGTTCGACGTAGCCAAGCAGGCGGAGCGCTTCACCGTGGAGAGCGTGGGTGGCGAACGTGGTGGCAGCGGGCGGCCCGGAGGTTTCGAAGCTACTGACGCGAGATGTCGCATGCTTGTGGACGCCCGATTCGGGTTCGTTTTCGGCGAACAGGCGGACGTAGTAGATAGTGCCGCCTTGTAGCCCGGTGAGCTCAGCTGTAAAGTGGGCGGAATCAGAAGTCGGCAGCGCTTCGGCTTCGGCCCGCGAGATCGTGCCTTCGGCACCGGGGACTGGCGTCCAAGGGCCGGCCTCTTTGGGCGCATCTTCGAAACGCCAGTGCGTTTCAGAGTCGTGCGGATCGATTTCGCTTAAGGCTTGGGCGGAATCCGCAAGCACGTGATCGAACCTTTCTACCTCTGGGATCGGCCGGAAAGGCACGGTTTCGCAACTGACTACTAAGCCGCCTCCGTTTTCTCCATGCGGTTCTATTTCGCGAGTGGTCGTTTCGCCGCTGGTGTTTTCGGCGGTGAGTAGGAAGTAGTAGGGAACTTCTGGAGTAAGATCGGTGAGTTCAGCTGTAACGCCAGATTCATGCTGGCTATCCTCGGGTTTCGTGCCTTCGGCGCCGGGCACGGACGTCCAGGGGCCTCCCTGGGTTTGAGAGTAGGAAAAGCTCCAGCGCACCCCGGATTCGGATTCGATCGAGCCGCCGATCCCGATGGATGTATGGGTCTCGGCGGTGCAGTATGTAGCAGCCAGTTTAGGCGGGGAGCCTGCGTAAGCGGCGGCCGCCGTGAGTAGCACCAAGGCTGCAGCAGGGAGCAGGGCGGCTACTGATCGCCGCGCAGAACAGAACGCGAAAGCGGAGAGGAGCGGGGCGCGATGTGCGGACGCCTGAGCCCGGATCGCAGGGCGATCCGATGGCGCACCCTTCCCTCGGTGGTTGAGAATGGCGCGGAGGCACGCAAAAGGGCCAGTCGTGGCGGGCGGCGTCTGTGCGTTGTGCTCGGTATGAGTCACGTTCGTGCCTTTCTCCTGAGGATCGTGCATTTCGGTCAAGTCGGTATGTGGCTATATATGACTAACGGGTGAGACGGCGATGATGATGGTCGGCCCGCCCGACCTCCCCGAGACGGCTTGGGCCGCCACGGGGAGATGAGGACTTAACGCCATTGGGCTATTCGGCGGTTACCGCCCAGGTGCCTTCCACTTCAGCAAATCCCGCTGCGATGAAAGCGACGAGACCGAATCCCGAGCTATCCGCACCCCACTTTCCCATAACCAGACCGAAAGTACATTCGCCCGCTCCACCGCCACTACCGAGAGGACAAATCGCCGGAGCTGGCGAACTTGTGCTCGGGTTTACGTTCAGATTTTTTTCGGTATGCACATAGACGCAGAGATTGCCTGGATTGGCCTTCGGTTCGGCCGCTGAGCCCAGGCAGTTCACAGGCGTCACTTCTTCGACGACCGATCCGTTATTTGGAGGTGGGGCCGGCCCCACAGCCAGTTCTTTGCCTTTCGCGTTGACGAGGTGCGGGACGGGCGCTTCGACGAGCGGGATGCCGAAGCTCACCCCCGTGCTGACAAGTTCTTCGGCTGCCGCGATCTTGGTCAAACTCCAGTCGCCCGTAAGGGTCTTACCCGAGGGAAGCGTCGCGGTGAAACCGGTCGTGCCATTGATTCCGTTGGTGCCGTTCGTGCCGGCGGGTCCTGTTTCGCCTTTGGCACCCGCGGTGCCGGCGGCACCCTGGGGGCCCGCGGCGCCGGCGGGACCAGCCGGGCCCTGAGCGCCGTTCGCCCCGGGGCTACCGGCCTTGCCCTGGAGCGACTTCAGCACCTTTGGGCTGATCTGCTTCGTCGAGGTGATCAAAACCTTGCTCGCCGCGTAGGCACCGCCGGTCATCGCGAACACGAGCGCGAGCGTCGCGATCGCCGTGCTAGGGGTTAGATGCATCCGTTTGCGTAATCCTTTGAACATTGGTTATCTCCTCCTAAGGAGTACGGAGGGACGTGGCCCCTCGGTTGTTGTGTGACAACGCGCCAGAGGGACGCGGCAGGGTGAAGGTGGATAGGGAATCGAGCGTGGTGATGCAGGGGCGACAGAGCCATGGGCGTCGGCGCTCGGGTAGCGCATCACTGGGCCTCCTCCCCGCGAAAGGTGACGACGCTGAGCCGCCGCGCGACCCGAGCACCCTGCGCTGTCAGCTCCCACGCGTTCGGCTCGCCGCTCTGGTGACCACCGCCGGTGTTAATCACAAGACCCAGGCGCTCCAGGCGTCGCAAGAGCTTTGAGATCTGCCCCGGGTCCGTGATCCCAGCCCGGTCGGCGATCGTGCGGTTGCTCGCGAGCGGCAACTCGGCGATGCACTCCAGCACCCGCGCGGTGCGATACGTCAAGCGCATCGGGACGTCGCCCAGTGGATCGGACTCCTCCCGCGCACCCTGCCCGCCGTTCGAAGGCGCCAGACACAACGAGGGCGGAGCAGGCCGCTGCTGCTCACGGCGTGCCGCCCGCGCCCCCAGATACTGCAGCGCGATCATCCCCATCAACTCATCGAGCAATTCCGTCAACGGGCGTCGATCGCCACCGCGCAAACGCGCGTAGATGACACCGAACGCGCCACCCACCAGACCTTCCGCGGTCACCAAAGTGCACTCACCCCCACGCGTACCCTCACGGCGCCCCTCATCCAGGATCGCCGCCAGCCGCCCGAGAATCCGCTCGCGACGCTCCAGCGCCTCAGGACCCCCGTGCAGCGCCTGCACCACACAGATCCTCGCCAGCGCCGGCTCTGCATCCAAGAACGAGAGAATCACCCACAGGCCGCCGCGGACACGCTCACGCCACGCAAGACCCTCAAGGCCGGCTGCCTCGAGCTCCCGCTCGACCCGCTCCACAACCTCGTCGAGCTGCGCCACCAGACACGCGTCGCGATTGTCGAACAATTCATAGAACGTGCGTCGCGAGACCCGCGCACGAGCGGCGATCCGCCCCACCGTGCTCTGCTCATAGCCGAGCTCGTCGATCACCGCCGCGGCAGCAGCCAGCACGCGCGAGCGCTGGATCTCCTCCACGTGCACGCGCGGCGTACCAAGCGACAGCACCAGCTCCCTCGACCCACGCCGCGCGCGCCGCTCGACCGGCCGGGGACGATCAGCCACGCGCAAACGCGCCGCCATCCTCGCACCACTGCGCGCCGGGGCCGCCATCAGCATGCCCCCCACACACGCGTGGCCCCGATCAAGGCCGCCCGGAGCCCATCCCCCGCGGGAAGGAAGCAAAGGCGGCGCAAACGCGCCCGATGAGGAGTCTTGGCGGCTAGACCGCTAGACGAAGAGAGAGAGAGAGAGAGAGAGATGCGACAGCGCCAAGCTGGCGCATCTAGCATCAGCCTTTCGGCCGAACGCGCACATCCCCATCATGAATCTCCCTCTAGAAACCACGCTGAAACAACTCCCTCATCGCTCTGATCCGGCCCCTTCTCCCATAACTGCAAAACCCCACGAGCGCTTTGACGTCAACCGCAAGGCGGTATGACCCCAACCAGACCCTATGTACCCGGCTCCCAACAGCGGGAGGACCGGCCTGCTGACGCAGCGTAACGCACCACGGCACAACTGTCAAGCCCCCAGGTGACGCTATGCGCGGGGCTGGCGACTTATTATCAAGATGGGCGCCCCGGTCGCCGGGCAGGGAGGCCCGGCGCCCAGCCGTGTGGGACTCGCGGCTACCCGCGCGGACGATCTCAAATTCTCTATACGAGCACGCGACGCCTGAAGTTGCGAAGCCCCAGGCCGAGGAAGAAGGCGCAGAAGGCGATCAGCACCGGGTAGACCACATACAGCGGCATGTGCGAGGCTTCGGTGAGCCCGGCGCGCATTCCCTCGGCGACGTAGATCAGCGGGTTGACCAGCACGAGGATCTGCAGCCAGTGAATCCCCGCGACCTTCACCGGGGCAAGCTTCGTCCACTGGTAGTACGTGCCGCCGAGGAACGTCAGCGGCAGCACGACGAAGCCGAACATCAGCCCGATGTTGCGCGGCTCGAAGGTCGTGCCGAGCAGCAGCCCGAGCGAGGTCATCGCCACCGAGGCGAGCGGGATCAGCGTCAGCACGATCCACCAGTGCACCGACAGGTGGGCGTGCACGCCGGGGGCGTGGATCACCGCGGCGATCGGGAACACGATCACGGCCGCGAGGATCCCCTGGACGGCGCCGGAGAGCACCTTGGCGATCGCGACCAGCCAGATCGGACAGGGCGCCTGCACGCGATCCTCGATCTCGCGGGTGTAACCGAACTCGGTCGACATCTGCAGCGCCACCGCCTGGATTCCCTGGAACATGATCGAGATTGCCACCACGCCGGGAACGAGCACGGTCGCGAAATCCGACTCGGTCGTCGCGTTGGAGCCGTGGCTGCCGCCCCCGATCCCCTGGCCGATCGTGGGAAACACGTACAGGAACACGAACACCAGCAGGAACGGCTGGATCAGCACACGGGCGACGAATTCGGGGACGTTCTTGCGCAGCACCGTGAGGTCGCGCAGGATCAGCGCGCCGAGCGCGGTGCGGCCGGCCACGAACGTGGAGCGCGTTGGCGTGAGCACGATTGCGGCCGGCGGCGTGGGTCGCCTGCCGTCGGTGCTCGGGGCGGTGGAGCCAGCTGTAGTGGTGTCGGGGACGCTCATTCGCACGTACCTCCGCCAGCGCCATTTGGGACGAGGGGCGCGGCCCGCCCGACGACGGCGCTCCCCCTGCCCAGGCCGGCGCTCATTCGCGCAGCTCCTTGCCGGTGAGGTTGATGAACACCGTTTCCAGCGACGGTTCGGCGACGGAGAGGTCGACGAGCTCGAAGCTCCCGCTCTCGGCGGCGGCCACGACCCGCGGCACGATCCGCTCCGTCCCCTTGACGTGCAGCTCGACGCCGCCGTCGATCACGCGCGTGCGCGTCACGCCCTCGATCTCCCGCTCCAGCGTCGCCGCCAGCGAGCCCCCGTCACCCGGCGCCTTCACCGTCACGATCGTGTCGGCCCCGACCGACCGCTTGAGCCCCGCCGGCGTGTCGAGCGCGAGGATCTTGCCGTGGTCCATGATCGCCACACGGTGGCAGAGATGGTCGGCCTCCTCCATGTAGTGGGTCAGCAGCATGATCGTCTGCCCGGCGGCGTTGAGTTCCCCGAGGATCTCCCACAGCGCGAGGCGACTCTGCGGATCGAGGCCCGAGGTCGGCTCGTCCATGAACAGCACCGCCGGGCGATGGAAGATCGCACGCGCCACCATCAGCCGCTGCGCCATCCCGCCGGAGAGCGCGAACACCGACGCCTGCGCCCAGCGCGCGAGGTGGAACTGCTCGAGCAGCTCGTCGGCGATGCGCCGCGAGTCGGCCGCGCCGATCCCGAACAGGCGCCCGTGGAAGTACAGGTTCTCCCACACGGTCAGCTGCCGGTCCAGGGTGTTCTGCTGGGAGACCACGCCGATCAGCTGCTTGGCAAGCGCGGGGTGGGCGATCACATCGACGGCGCCCACCGAGGCGGTCCCGGCCGTGGGGATCACGCGTGTAGTGAGCATCCCCGCGGTGGTCGTCTTGCCCGCGCCGTTTGGCCCCAACAGGCCGAAGATCTCACCCCCGCGGATCTCCAGGTCGAGGCCATCGACAGCCGCAAAGTCGGCCTCGGCGTAGACCTTCGTCAAACCGGCGGTGCGGATCACGGCGGCGTCGGCGGTGGGGGCGCTTACGGCCATCGTCCCACCCTACCCAACGCCACGGGGCGTTACGCGCGTATGATCCGTTGTGTGAGATGCAGGTGGGCGACTGTGGCTGTGGGCCTCATCACGTTGACGGCCAGTCCGTGCATGGCAACCGCGGCGCCACCGCAGTCGGGCGCCGCGCCGGCGATCCTCATCACGACGTACAAGTTGACGCCCAAAGTCCAGCGGACATTCCGCTTCACCGGCTACGCGACCTACGTGTTCAACGCTCGCCCGAAACGGCGCATCGTGAGCGCGACCGCACGGATCGTCGGCGCGCAGGCGCACGCCGTGAAGATCAGCGCCACCGTTATCTCGCGCAACCACAAACGCTTCACGGTCAAGCTGGTCTTCCCCGGTGAGCAGGGCAATCCGGGCAAGCTCGTCGTACGGCTTGGCACAGTGGGGGCCTGAGGGCCACATCAGCCTCGGCCGGACCGCGCAACATTTGCAGGCCGACGGCGTCTCATAGGCCATGGAACGAAACGACGAACGCCAACAGCCGCGAACACCGGCCTCGCAGAGCACTCCCGACGCGGGCGGGAGCGGGTGGGACCCGGGACAGACGCCGCCTTCCGCCGCGGGTGAGCACGACACGTTTCGGGCGCTCGTGGATGCGCACAGTCCCGAGCTGCTGCGCTACGCGCGCCGCCGGCTCGGGAGCCGCGCCGAGCTCGCCGAGGACGTGCTCCAGGACGCCTTCCTGAACGCCTACCGCCATCTCGCCGCGGGCACCAAACCGCGGAACGCGAGAGCGTGGTTGTTCGCGATCGTGCACAACGCGGCGATCAACGCCGTCCGTGCGCCGCAGCCCCCGGTGTCGCTGGAGGCGCACCATTCCGTCGCGGGCGGGCCGACGCCGCCGGAGGCGATCGAGCAGCGCGAGTGGCTCGAGTGGCTGATGGGAGCGATCGGAGCTTTGCCGACGCGTCAGCGCGACGCGCTGGTTGGCCATGCCCTTGAAGGTCGCAGCTACCGCGAGCTCGCCAGCCGCGAGCAAACCACCGTCGCGGCGGTCAAGACGCTGATTCACCGCGCCCGCCGCGGTCTGGCCGAAGGTTCGCCACTGCACGCGCTCGCCACCCCATTCCTGCTCGTCTCACGACGCCTGGCCGGGTTCACGGCCCACCGGGCGCTCGCCGGCAAGCTGTCCGCGAATGGGATCACCGGGATGCTCGTGGCCGCCCTCGGCACCGCGACACTGACGTCCGGCCTGCTCCTCTCCGGCCAGCCGGGCCATTCGATCGCGATCGCGGCCTCCCACCGACAGACCGGGATCGCACACACCGGCACCCACCACCGCACCGGCGGGGGCGGGACCCGGGCTACGCCGGCGCGAAATAGTCGCTGGGTCGCTGTCTCATGCTGCTTTGCCCGATTTGCGAGCGTCCGCTGAGCTTCGCTCCAGACGCGTGGTACCAGCGAGGCTCGCAAGCAGCTGAGCCGCTGTGGTTTCGAACCGCTCGATCGCACCGTAGGGGCGTGCCACGAGCATCGCGCCCTCGAGGCCGCTGACGATGCTTCGCGCCGTGTCAGCGGCCGTGTTGCTGAAGCGCAGGCTTCCATCCTTGCGACCGCGTTCGAGGACTAGCGCGAGCCAGGCCTCGTTGTCGTTGAGGAACGCGACCACGGCGTCGCGGATCGGGCTGGGCAGAGTCTGGTACTCGGCGGCGAGCATGCCGCAGAGGCACATCCGTTCTTGGCGCAGCACTTCGGCGTACAGGTTCGCGTACGCGTCGAGCTTCGCGGGGGCGAGCGTGAGGCTTGCGTCGATGGCTGCGAGCGCCTGGGCGAAACGCTCCGCGTAGCGGGCGATGAGGGCCTCTCCCAACTCGGCCTTGCTGGGGAAGTGGTAGTGGAGACTGGCCTTGGTGACGGACAGCTCGGCGGCTACATCCGCATAGCTGAAGCCGTTGAAGCCGCGGACCTGAACGAGTCGTTCGCTGGTGTCGAGTATGCGCGAGCGCGTGTTCGCGGGCCGCTGCTCGGTGTCAGGCGCCTCGGGACCGAACCTCGTGTCGTGCGCTCTTACAGCCATTTGCGGCATCCTCGCAGGCGTGTTTGATTTCTTACCTATTGGTAGGTAGGATAGCGGCCCACCAACGACGAATGGAGGAGCTATGCCCCGTAAGTACATCGACTGCCGTGAGATGCCGAGCGACAACAACTGCGATCTGGCGATGGCGGGAAGCGACGAGCACGTCCTCGACGCGGCCGTCGCCCATGCGGTGACCGTACACGGGCACGAGAACACGCCGCAGCTGCGCGAGCAGATCTCACAGATGCTCAAAGACGAGGTCCCGGGTGCGATTGCCTAGTGTCGTGAGACACTAGTTGAGCACCGACCTGCGCACTTGAGCCCGACGTGGATCGAGCCCACACGAACTTGTTGACGCCGCATGGATTTGTCTATAAGACGACAAGGAGAGGTCCGCGGGGCACGCCACGCAGGTCACTCCGTGCCCCTCAGCGCTTGGGCGGCAGGAGCCTGCCGCCCAACTGGCCTACGTCCTGCGAGGATGAGCGCGGTGACCATCGCCGAGCTTTGGCGACGCGGCCAGGTGGGCTGGCCGCGCAGCTTTCCCATCGCGCAGTTCCCGAACCCGCCGCTGCTCCTCGCGTTCGCGGGGTGGGGACTCGCCGCTGTGGCCGGCGACACGGCACACGACGTCGGCCACGCGGTCCTCATCATCGGCCTCGGCGTGTGGGCATGGGAGGAGGCGGTAGGCGGGGCCAACTGGTTCCGTCGTCTCATCGGGGCGGGAGCGCTTGTCTGGATCGTCGCCGGCCTGGCAAGCGAGCTATGAGGGCCGTCGGCCGAGCTTGACTCCTGCAACCGAATCCGCGCGTCGGCCGACGGTACATGATGCCGAGTGGAACATTGCCGCGTGGCACGGCAAGATGGAGTGGACCCGGTTCGTGGATCGGGCCGATCTGCACAAAGGGGACCAGTTGAGTCTTTATCGCAAACGCACCTCCCACCCCGCGAAGCCTTAGACTCAGTTGGTGCCAAGCACTCCGAGCATCCGCTGGCTGGAGGAGCCCGAAGAGAAGGACTACCTGGCCGCCCACAGCTTTCTCAGCATGGTGCTCGCGCCCTCCGCGCTCTCGGAGACCATCGCCGCCCTGCGCACCGCCCCTCTCGGCCACTGGGCCGCCAAGGACCTGCTGCGCGCAGCAGGACTGCCGCCCCTGAAGCCAAAGCAGAGCGCTGAGGTCGCCGAGAAGCTCAAGAAGATCAAGAACCGCATCCCTATTTCACCAGTCCTCCTGATCGGTGGGATCCGGGACTACTTGGTCATCGGCGACGGGTATCACCGAGCATCGGCTGCCTATCGAGTCGACGAAGACGCACAGGTCCCCGGCAGGTTGCTCTGGTCCAGCTGAGCTGCGCGCCCAGCGCCCGCCGTCGCCAGAGCGGACGCCTAGACCCTACGCCCGAGCGCGGGTCCTGGCGCCGCGCTTGTCAGCCTTTCGCTTGCGATGATCGTTCCGGTGCTCACGGTTTCCTCCTGTAACTAGATTCTAGATTCGTTGGTGTAGCTAGATTTGTTGGGCTAGGGTCGACCCTAGGCTGACGCGAAGACGCCTAGCCCGAGAACCGCGTGGGGGGTCGTCCGAGAAGCCGCGTGGCGGGTCGTGGTGCCGCTGGCGCTAAAGGCGGCGGCGTCCGCGGAGGCTGAAGCTGAGCCCGCCGCCCGTCAGCAGCAGGATGAGAACGATGACGAGAATGATCGTGAGCATGTCACCTCCCAACGCTTGATCGACTTGGCGCGTTCATGGCTGTCCGCGCTCGTTGCTTCGGTCGTGTCCCTTTACGGTCTCGGCGACCCTGTCTACGGCTTTCTTTTAGGGATCCCCTCGCCTGGTCGGCGTGTCCATCGTTCTTCATGCATTGATCTCCGGTCAAGGCACCGGCAGCCTCCTTGACGCGTCCCTTCGCTTGATCGATGTTCTTGTCTGTCATAGACCCTCCCGGCTTGAGCCGGCCCTGAGCGCGGCTGAGATGAGGCGCCGACGAGCAGGTAGAACGACGGCTGTGATGCCCACGACGGCACGCGTCGTGGGAAGAAGAGAACACTCTTTCTGTCAGAAAGAGAGCTTCTTTCTAGCGCTACCCTTCTAAGGCATGCTCGAAACCCACCGCCAAGCGACCGAGACGGGGGGCCAGCGCTCGCGGCGGATTCTGGATGCCTCCTACGAGCTGTTCTCGCAGCGCGGAATCCGCGGGGTGGGGGTGAACGAGGTAATCGAGCGCGCCGACGTCGCGACCGCAACCAGCTGCTCGCGAGGCGGCCTAATGGCCCTTCGGGATGACCTTCATGCTCAACGGCGAGGTCCTCGCGTGTGCGCTGCTCTATTCGCCCCAGCGGGAGACCATTGGCTCAGGCGCCCACTCCGGCCAGGTGGCACCCCCGATTGGCAGTCCCCCGAAGAACTCCGCGATTTTGACTGGCCCAGCGGGCCGCGAGTTGTCATACATAACAGCCCTGTCCGCCAGCGAGATAGCTTGCGCAACGAGTCCCCACAACCGGCGGTAGCGCTCACGAATCTTGTGCTCCGGTACGTCGTGCCCGCCCGCCCGCACCCGGTACGCAACGCGTCTGACCGCCAGCTCCTCTGGCACGAGCATCACATGGAGCACAACCTGGTAACCCGCTTCTTGCGCAGAACGAATCTCCTCGAGCTTCGACGAATGGGAGAAGACGGTCTCGGCGATGAACGGCCGGCCACTGGCGATGAGGTGCGCGCGAGTCTCGGCAGCTACTTGAGCGGCCTCGTACGCGTGCGCATCGGAGTCGGCGGGCCACCTGGCCTTGGCGATTTCGTCCGCGTTGACATACACATAGCCCGGCAGCTCCGGCACGAGAAACTCTGTGACGAATGTGGTCTTGCCCGAGCCATTCGGTCCAATGACCACATGCAGCTGCTTCAAACGGACGCGCTCGTTCCGTCAGGCCGATACTCGGTCAGTTCTCCTTGCTCGTTCAGCGCCACGGTCGTGACCCCGCGCGCGGCAAGGACCGCGCTGAGGTTTGCAGTTCGCAGACGCGCTTCCAGCCGGGACTGCACCTCAGAATCGAACACGATTCCCTCCTCATCGGAGAGATGCTCGACCGGGAGAACCCCTGCCAAGGCGGCTTCCACCCGGTGCCTGGAAGCTGTCTGTCGCGCGCAAACCGACTTCCCGACGCGCGCCCAGTGCTCAAGCTGCTGCTTGGCCGAACGGTTCTCCCTGGCGCCTTCGACGACTGCGCTGTCGAACAGGTCGGACGAAACTCGCGTTGGCCGGTCGGTGGTGGCAGCCATGAGAAACTCCTTGGTAGAAGACTGCTACGTAGTGTAGCAGAGTGATACGAGGGTCGGAACCTTCTCAGAACGCTTTTCTGAGCGAGTTCGGCTCCCAACGACGGCCAGCCGGGAGCGGCACTCAGGGGCAACACGCAGATATCCCCTAGTGGGTCGTCCATGAACGTTGTGCTCGAAACGTCTTGGTTAGGCGGCGATTAGTAGCCGGCGCTCGGCTTGGATGAGCCGACGGTCGCGGTGGGGTCCGTTGCGGTAGCGGATGTGCTCGGCCATAGCCTTGGCGAGTGTGTCCCAGTCTGGGTAGTCGGCGTTCTTGACAACGAACTCCCCGATCGCCCAGAAGTGGCACTCGATGCGGTTCGGGAAGCTCGCGTAGGTGGGCGTGAACACGAGTTCGACGTTGGCTTTCCCGGCCCACTCGCGAATCGTGTCTGTCTTGTGTGTGGAGAGGTTGTCCATCACGAGGTAGATCCGCAACTTGGGGTCGTAGCGCATCCGGATCTGCTTGAAGAAGGCGAGCACCTCCCCGGCGTTCTTGTGCCCGCGCAGCCGGCCGTGCAGCCGGTCTGAATGGACGTCGTACGCACCGAAGAGATAGCGCACGCCGTGAAGACGCTTGTCGGTAGCGCGCAGCCGACGGGGCACCTTTCGTGGTGCCCAGCCTGAGCCGTGGTGCGGGATCAGCTGGACAGGCCCCATCTCATCGAAGCAGACCACCACCCCGTCCTCGGGCTTGGCTCTGTAAAGCGAAAGCACACGCTCAGCCTTCTCCTTGAAGTCTGGATCCGGGCTCCACTTCCACGACCGGGTGCGCTGATGAGAGAGGCCCGCGTCGATCAGCAGTAGGCGCAGTGCCTCCCGGCTCAACAGCATGCCCATCCCGGCCAGGTGCGGCGCGAGCTTCGATAGCGACCAGCGTGTCAGCGGGACGCCCTGCGTGTCGGGGCGGGCGCGCGCGACCGCGACGATCCGGTCACGCCCACGGGGCGTCGTCTTCTTGGGGCGCCCGCCCCGATAGTCAGGGTCCAGCGAACTGAACCCCTCCTCATTGAACGCGTGAATCACCTTGCGCACATGTGACTCGTCCGTGCGCATCAACCTCGCGATCTCCGGCGCGCTCATCAACGTCGCCGAGGCCAGCACAATCATCGCCCTTTGACGCTTGGCCTGGTACTTCGCGCGCTTAGAGACCTGCTTCAACCGCGCACCCTCCTCGGGGGAGAGTTCGCGCACAAACACCTCCGGCGGACGCATCACCACCTCCTGGCTCAGGGGCATACATCCCTGTTCGCCAACGGAGACGAGTTTCCGGTCAAACGTTCATGGACGACCCACTAGTGCGCTCGGGTGTCGATCGACGGTCGGCCGGTCACGGACGCGATCATACGCGAGCCGTAGTCCTCTACTTCGGTGTGAGCGATCGAGAACGACACGCCGGACGTCGAAGCGGCTCGTGATGGAGTAATCGCAGCCGAAAGTACGTTCAAGTGGCTGGGCTCGCGCCTCGCTGGCTAGATCGCAGCCGTGCGCTGCTGCTCCCGACAATCAGAGGCGCCTGCGAGACTTGTCCGCAGTGACTGAGCAGAAGAACGAGTGGACGCGATGGTGGGTTCCGAATGAGCCCAACACACGCGCGCTTGGCTCACTCCGCTTCGACGCGGCGACCGGCGCGCACCTGACTCTGCTTGAGCCTCTGCCGGGTGTGCTAGCGGGCGAGATGCCGAGTCGCACTCTCCTGGGCGAAACGCCCGACGGCGAGGCGCTTACATTGATCCAGCCGATGGCGGTCTCGCAGTCCCTGACTATCGGCCGGCGGGACCCGTGGAGCCTGACGACTATCGAGGCACCGACGATGCTGCGGGGCGAACACGAGCCGCTTCCCGCAGGGCTTATTCTCGATCATGCGATCGTCCGGTTCGCCGGACTGCGCGAGATCTGCGAGCGCGTCTGGCCCGAGCACGACGACGGGAGCGGCGAGTGGCTGCCGTTCATCGGCGACGATTGGGGCGGCAGAGCAGTGGAGCTGACCGGCGGCACCCTCACGTTCCGGCAGACCCAGCTCGGGGACGGGACGCAGGATGTGGACGTAGTGATCTCGCCCCACAAACAGATCGGCATCGGGGCGCTTGAAGGCGACTGGCTGCAGCCGCTTGAAGCGCTTGTCCTGTTCGCGGCGCGTGGCCCGACGCTCTTGCAGAGCTTCCAAGTGGTCCGGCGAACTGTAGGCGGTGCCGAGACATCGATCGTCGCCGGGGACGTGTTCCTGGAGTTCAAGCTGATGACTCGGATGAGCTTCTTGGAGAGCTATCACCGCACCCGCCACGGCAAGCCCATCGTGGCGAAATCGAAGCACCGCAGTCTCGTGACAAAGATGGTTAAGTCGGTCGAGGATGACGAACTGCGGGCGCATTACAGAGCAGCGCTCGGGCACGTATACGAACCGCACTCGAAGGATCGCGTGAAGGAAATGGTGGACCGAGCCGCCGCAACGCTGCCGGACGTGGTAGGACTCGATGACGAACTCGTAGACGATCTCGTGGATACCCGGAACGCGTTCGTGCACCTCGACCCGAGGGGGCCGAAGCCGCTGGATGGCATCGATCTGACCCACAGGACCGCGCAACTGCTGCTTGTGCTGCAGACGAACCTTTTGCTCGACATCGGCCTCTCGGCAGAGCAGGCCGGGTCGCTGATCCTCACGAGCTACCAGCGCGAGATGCCGGTCGTGGACTACCGCTAATCGGCTGCCGACCCGCCTGCGATCGTCTTACTCGTGACAACGATCGAGGAGTTGCACGCGGAGCTGTTCGGTGGCCTGGTGCCCGCCAAGGGCGGCACGGCGTACGAGCGGCTGGCAGCGCTCGCGCTCGCGGTGCTCGGCTGGGAGGACGTCGTGCAGAACGCCCATGTGACCGCCGAGGGGAAGCTGGCTGAGCACGCTCTCGACGTGACCGCGCGGCATCCGAGCGGCGAGGTCGGGAAGTTGACGCTGGAGTGCAAGGACTGGAACAAGGAGGTCGGCAAGGGGACGTTCGACACGCTCGTGGGCGTGCGCGCGCAGATCGGCGGGGAGGCGGCAGTCGTCACAACGATCGGTTTCACGGAGGGCGCCCGGAAGGTTGCCACCGACGAGGGTATCGCCATGCTGTTGTTGCGGCCCTACGACACAGACAATCCCACGGCCTACGTCAAGCGTTTCCAGCTCACGATCGACGCGATCGGGAGCTTCCACTCGGCGTTCAACGTCGAGGTTCCCCACGAGGGGGACCTGCCCGGCAACACGCAGCTTCGGATCGATGACTCGCTGCGGCTGTTGCACACGGACAGCTCCCTGGCCGAGTCGTTCGCGGAGCTGAAGCAGCAGCACCACGGGCCGCGGTTGACGCCCGGAGAGTACCCGCAGCGGGTGGAGTTCCCCGATGGCAGGCTGCTGCCGGTGGGGGAAGGGAGCGACCCGCTCCCGGTTCGTGCGCTCGCATGGACTGAGACGGTCGTGAGCAGTCCAACGACCGTGACTCGCGAGTTTCCGGGTGAGCCCAAGCTGTTGCTCCAACAGTTTGACGAGGCGGGTGAAGTACAGGAAGGCCGAGTCGTCGTGGACGAGGAGTTGTACGCGTGGGAGATCGACGCCGACGGGCACGTCGTCCAAGCGCGCGACCTCCTTCAGCCCAAGGGCGGCTAAGCTGCCAGGCCGGCAGCCAGCAGTATCGGTTCAGGTCGGTCGCGCTACTGCCAGCGAGAGAGATCGTCCACTTCGTAGAACGTGTACTCGCGCTGCCTCCGCACCGTGCGCCCCGCATCCCGGATTGTGTCGCGCGCCTCGCGGTCGAGGATGCCTGCCGCGTCGAGAGCGTCGAGCAGGGCGTCGAACCGCCCGGAGAGGTCTGCAAGTCCAGCCATAAGGTGACTCAGCTCCGGTTCCGCGCGCATCCCCAGCCAGGGCCCGGGCTCCTGGCGGTCCTCTGCCTCGTCAACCAGCGTTACCCGGTGCTCGTAGCTCTTGCCGTTCCGTTGCCAAAGGATGCGGCCGAGACGCATCGTGCGGGGTACGTCACTGACGCCCCGCCGCACAACCGGCCAATAGCGCCGCTCCTGGTCAGCGCGTCCTTCCCGCAACGCCCACAGCGCCTGCATCTCGTCCTCGCTGAGCGTGGCGCTGAATGTGACCGCGACGACGCCATCGTCCTCGTCCTCCTGGTAGTGAGTCGGTCGCAGCGAGAGCCCCTGGAACTCCACCAACTCCGCGACGATTCGCTCGCGCTCGGTCCACTCGATTACCAACGTGTGCGGCCCAGAGTCGATGTAGGACTCCGTGGCGAGGCGTCCGCTCCACTTGACGCCATGCTCATCGGTGACTGCGGGCGACTCGAGGAGGGCGCGTAGTGCCGCCGCTTCCTCAGGCGAGCAGGTAATCTCCGAGCGAAGCCCCCGAAGCTCCCTCGCGGTGTGCGGCGATGTACTCGTCGCGGCTTGTTCGGCGTGTAGCTCAAACATCCGCTCTCCATGCGTAAAGCGCAGCGTCACTTGGTCGGTGATGGCATTGCCACTATTCTCGCCGTCGCCGACCGCAAGAAAGTCAACTCCGTACATTGGGTCCTACTTTCTGAGGCCGCTAGGCCTCGTCGTCGTCAGATGTCGAGCCGTGCCGAAGTACGGGAAATCACCCCCGAAGCCTGGCTCAGAAGTTATGATTGCGGCCGCCCCGGACGGCAAAAAACGCCCGCCGACAGGGTTGATTAGGCCCTGGCGGCGGGAGTCACGTTCTGACGGATGACGACTTGCAACTTGTATATGAGCGCCACGACGGAATCGTCGAGTCGACAGCGACGACGCCACCCGCGCGCTCGATGCGCGTCATCAAGGACATGATCGAGTGCGCCTCCAGCCGGCAGTCCATCAGCATGGGCAACTCCAAAGCCCCCTGACCAGTAGTGCCGAGTAGCCCAGACCTTCGGGTCCCTACAAAGCCGAAGGTCGGCAGGTGCGCCGAGCATCGGCCAAGACGCCAGGACGCCAGGCGCTTTGAGCGGCAGTCAAGGCATAGCGTTGTCCGGGGCCAGAACCCGAGGACACGATGTTTCCTGGGGTGGACGCGGCCCCGCGCGGAGCGGGGCGACGATTAGCCAGGGGGGACCCCTCGGACATAACCGTCCGACTAGACTCCAACTAGATTACAGATCCCCTTTAGATCAGCGCTATAATACCCGTATTGTGTCCAGCTAGATTGACAGGTGGCGATATGGCTTATGATCGGATAGGTACAGGACCGTGGACTTGGCTGAAGTCGGTCGGGTCGCAGGCAACTCCGCTGGGGCGCGACTGGCGTAGCAAGGATGCGCACCTTCTCGTGCAATGCTGGTTCTCCAAGCATCCTCGCTCGTTGCGTGCGGGTGATGTGCTCGTGTATTACGCCGCTCGGTGGGGGGTCTTTCCGGCGCTGATGGAACTTATCTCGGACGATGTGAGCGACGATGCGGGCGGACATCCAGTCGACGGTCAGCGGTGGCGTTGGCGGATGGACGTGAGGCCTCTGGTCACGCTCCCGCTCGATGACTCGCCGACGCTTACCGAGGCGGGCATCGACCCTGTGAGGGTTCGCCGCCAGTCGCACATCTTGCTGACTGACGAGGAGTTCGAGCGAGCCCGCGACCTCATCATGGCGCGCGCCGCGAGTCGCGCCAGCGTAGAGCGATGTCCGTCAAGCAGCGTGAGCCAAGATAATCGCTAGTGGTTCTCTAGGATGGTAGACTTATGCAATGTCCGGTGATGACTTCCGTATCGATCTGTCCGACCCCGAAGATGTTGCTGCCAAGATGCCAGAGCTTCGGCGCCTCTACGAAGAAAAGCTCCAGGAGCAAAAAGCTCTCAACGAGCAGGTCGAGCTGCTACGCCGTCTCGTCGGAGGCGCGGTCGGGATTCTGTGGGACGCGACTCAGGCGCCAGAGGCTGGCCAGGTGGAGTCGTCAACGCACGTGCGCAGGAGGAGGGCGGCACCTGCCCAGGAGCGCGCCGTGCGGGCACTCCAGGAGGCCGGCACTGCGATGGGTCCGACGTCTCTCTACAAGTTCGTGCTCGCCAAAGGGATGGACGTCCCGAAGGACGCCAACGTGCTTGGAGCGAACCTTTGGGACGCATGGAAGGCTGGTCGCATCATGAGAGCTCCAAACGGGGTCTACACGCCGCTTGACGGCACCGGACGTACGGAGTGGGATCGTCCACTCACCGACTACTACTACGCCGCCGAACAGGGGCTTCCCGTGCCCGGCAGTTGGCCCGGATCAAGAAGGAGCGGGTAGCTCGTGATACCCATATAGTCGATCGCTCCTTTAGCGCTTCCCGGAGGCGAGCGACGACATAAAACCCCCGGCGGCCACGCCTATCCGTAGCGGGACAACGTGGCCGCCGGGCCGGGCTACTACGCAAGCAATGTTAGACCCCGGTGGCCCGGCGTTGTAAGACAGCGTGGCCCCATCTGCAACGAACCACGCGCTGTGCGGCGACGCCCCAAGGCTTCCTCAACACAGCCGCGCAGACTTTGGCGCCCGCAAGCTGACAGCCGCAACCAGGCTAGAGCCGGATCTCGATCTGCGGGGTGACAAAGACGGGAGCGACGGGGGTCCAACCCTCGTTCGGCACCCCATCGAGATCAGGGCAAGGCATTGATCTGGCGTTGACGCAGTTGCAAATGAGTCCTGCGAGGCGCCTAATGTCATGCGCTCGCTTGTTCTCGGTCGCCGAAGACATCGCGACGAAGCTCGTCGTAGATCGCCGTGCCAGGCTTGATGAGCGGGGCGAGCTGCTCTACGAGAAAGACGTCTGCCGACGAGCCGGCCTGTTGTAGCCCCAGGACCCGTTTGCAGGCGTTGTAGATATCGCCTCGTGCAGCCTTCAAGTCGCCCTCTGGCTTCCCACGCTCTACGGCAGACGTAAGGGCTTGCTCTCGAGCATCACGAATATCAGGCCAGAGCTCCGACTTACCGAACGCGTTGCATAGGGCCTCAAGTGTCTCATCATCGAGCAAGTAGCACTCGAGATTGCGACGACCAAGCACTGTCACGCGTTCCGCGCGAAGCGTCTCAATCTCGGGAGCACTTCGTTCATCGCGATCAATGAGGCGAATGACGGTAGTCCCTGGCGCTATCAACTGTGCCACCCGCGCTACCCCGACCTGGTCTGCGATTACCTGACGATCATTACCAACAGCGACGAAGTCGGCGTCCGGCTCGTGATCGCTAAATATCGCTCGAAGACATCGAGCATCGAAGTCGGCTCGGACACCCGTGCTGGGCTGACCCTCACACAGAACGAGCGTCGAAGGTGCGATGAGCTCGGCTACGTCGCCTAGGGATGCAGCGATAGTTCGCTTCCAGAACATTCGTGACAAGGACACTGGCTTAAGTTCTTGAGGCTCGTCGAAGTTGCGTTCGCCAAAGTCCAGAAAAGCCACGGAGCCAGGAGAGGCATCAGACAACTCTCGGGCACGGCGGAGCATCCCTACCGAGTGAGTCGCTAGCCAGAGCTGACTGTCCGCTCCCGCCAAGTCCAGAAGGGCGTCAAGTAGCCTGCCGTGGATCACTGGATTGGTGTGCGCCTCCGGCTCATCGATGCAGATAACTGGCGACCGAAGGGCGGACGACTTGATGAACATGTCAAGCAGTAGGTCGAAGACTGCCTTCTCGCCGCCTGACAGGAGCATGTAGGGAAAACCGTTGGCGACGCCCTTCGAGAACTGGAAGGTTCCGCTCGCAGTTGGGTCTACCAAACCTCCGAGCGCGATATCCGGAAGGACACGCGCGAGCGCCTCCCGCAGTTGCCCGATAAGTTGCTCACGGAGGGCAACCGCTCCTACCGTCTCATCAGTCTCGGTGAATAGTGCCCCAAACGCTTGCCCGACCAACCGCTGGTAATTTGCGCTCACGCGTACATCGTTGTCGATCATGCGTGGAGGGCGTCCTTCCTCAAGACCACTAGGCGTGCGGCTAACTTGCCCGATGGCGAACTCGGGCTCATGCCGATAAGCAGTACGGAAATACATGACCTCAAGAAGCTCATCTGGGGCAACGACGCCCTCGTGAAACTCAAGGCTGACCTGATCCGCCCAATCACCTGCACCGCTCCATTTGCCCTTGATGTGGTAGTCCGGATCGCCGCTTCGGCCAAGCCGGTTGCAATGGACATCGTGCCAAAGCTTCACGGCCTCCAAAAGTGAAGACTTGCCGCTGCCGTTCGGCCCGCACATCATCACAAGACGGGCAGGCACAGGAAGCTCCACCGTCAACTCAGTGAAGCGCTTGTATTGGTTGAGATGGATTTGTCGGATATGCATATTGCTACGACCCCTGTCTGTGAGTCCGTCGGGATTCAGTTAGACGACACGAGTCCGAGACGGTCGGCCATTTCGCGTGGCGTGAGTACCGGTAGGTCGCTCGATGTCACGTCCAGTAGATGCGGATCACCAGATACAACGGCATCGGCTTTGTGTGCTTGGGCGACGGCGATCAGGTAGTCGTCGTCCGCGTCGGCTGTCTTGAGAGAACCGGGGGCCGTGTCCTTGACCATCTCAGCCCGGTCGAGTAGGACGGCGATGAACGCCGCCGCGCGGCCGTCTGAGGCGTGAGCAGCGAACTTCTCGCGGCCCAGCACGTCTGTTAGCTCGGCGATCAGCGCCGGGGAGACAAGCATCTCGACATGCCCGTCAAGGAAGGCGTCTACGAGCAGCGCGGGTGCGGCCTTTCTGGGGGATATGAATGCGGAGACCAGGACGCCCGGGTCGATGACGACCCGGGTCACGCTGCGCTGCGGCGCTCGCGGCGCATCGCGTGCAGCTCCTCGTTGGCGATCTGCATTGCTTCCTCTTCGGTGAGTTCGCTCATCGCTTGGGAGGTCTCGAGCGCCCTGCGGCCTAGGTAGAAGCGCAGTGCACGCTCGACCACCTCGGCGTCTTGTGCCTCTGCGGAGGGCTTCATGGCATCGCGGGTGTCTGCCAGCAGGCCAGCATCGATGTCGATCGTCTTGACGCGAGAGGTTGCCATTCCTTCAGGCTACCAGCGGGTCACGCCACAAACCAGACTTTGGCGCTCCGACGGGAGCGGCCTCGCGTGCCTACACGAGCCCTCGATCTTCCGACGGCAACTGGCCGCTGTTAGCCGAAGTGCGGGTCTTCTGGCTGGGGTCTTGAGATCACGCGCGGGTTCTGCTCTGATCGCGCGCCAAGTCAAGACAACCGAGTGGCCGGACGGGTGTTGACGCACCCGCCCGGCCTTGCAGCACCGAAGACAGAACCTTCGATGCCGCCAGATCACCGTAGCTTTCTGCGGCGACGGTCTGACGTGCTTGCTGGTCCACTTCGGTGCGACGAAAGGAGCCGCAATGAGCGCAACGGACAACGACGGCGATACACCGAGCACGCGGGAGCCCGAGGAACGGCCATCGCAACGACTCCACGACCTCTACCGTGCGGACCCCCGCCCATTCGAGCCAGTCTCCGACGCACAGATACTCGCGGCGATATCCCGCGCCGAAGTCCACGATGGGCAAGATGACGCCTCGCGCTCGGACATCGCCGCGCACTTGGGCTTCGCACACAACTCGTGGACGACGCGGCGACTGCGGCCACAACTCGACGCCCTCACGTCCGCCGGGCGCATACGCGGTGTTCGCCGGTGCGGACTGAACCTGCTCGCGCTGACCGCCACCGGACGCCGAGCACTCGGGAAGGCACGAAGCGCCGGAGAGGCCATCCTGCCCGAGTCTCCTCAGACTCGGATATGGCGGCACTCACGCACGGCCGCTCAAGAGCGGATCGACGGGTTCCGCCAAGCGCTCCGGGGGTCGCTGGCCGAGGCTGGTGCTCTGCTCGGCGCTGAGCAAGTCCCCTCGGATGCGTGGTTCGATCTCGCCGAGTGTCTGAGGACGGCGTGCTGGCAGCTCGGCTCGGCCACCCACTGCCTGCACGAGTGGCCCAAGCCCGACGACTCACGTGCCGACACCGACGAGGAGACGAGGTTCCGAAGACGACGCAACGTCTGGCAATGGGACCGGCAATGAAAGCATGAAAGCGCTTGCTTTCAAATGATGTCCACTTGTGGATTCGCCGTCGGACGGGAGGTAGAAAGCAAAGATGCTCACTCCTGCAACAAAGCCTACGGGCGGACTCGCTGCACCCCACTCGCTGTGCCGCCGTGGCCAGCGGGTGCGCCACTCAGGTCCAAGAATCGAGTACCAAGTGAGTTCCAAATGTGGTACCGACTGTGGTTCCAACTGCGGGACCACCCCTACTGCTTGCCGATCGCGAGTTTCTCTTGTCGCCGTGAGGGATCTCGCGTCTCGGCGTTTTTCGACATCTCTACCACAACCTTCTCGTCGGATTTCCAGTGTTCGTTCTGAGTTCGCGCTGTGGTTCGTACTGCGGTGCGCGCTGTGGTTCGCACTACGGTTCGCGGTGCCTGTCTTCGGGATGCCGTGTTTCGCTGATGGCTGCGCGGGATTTCGGCGGTCGCGCGGTTTTGACATCTCTACCACCAGTAACTGTGACCGTCCAATTGCTCTGCTCGCGGCGCGCACCAGTCGTGTCGTCGTGGCTCGTCGTCGGCTTTCCCGACTTGCGCGGCGTATCGTGCCTGCACCCGACTCGCCTGCCCGGCGCACGGATGAGGCGTCGTGACATCCCAGCACGCCAACCACACCGACAGGGGCACTGAGCGACCCGGCCGCCCAGCGACTGCAGCATCACGGCCTACCGCCAGGAAGCGCGGCTCAGCCGGGTGCGACGCGGCCGCCGATCGCCGTTTGGTCTGTGGGCCACCTCGCCGACCGGCCTGCCAGGGCAAGGTCTTGAGATCCCGGCCGGGCTCTGCTCTGATCGGCAGCCACGATCACCAACAACCCACGGGAGGACATCACCGTGAGCAAGACTGCTTCCCCACCCCCGAGCATTTCGCGTTCGCGCGGTGGTTTGCCGACTGGTGGCTGCGCCGAGGACAACACCTCGCCGACCCCGACCGAGATCGTGGATAGCCCCCAGCGCGCCATCGCCTACATCCGCGAGTCAACCGAGGAGCAAGGCCATGGATTCTCGCCCGACGCACAGCGCGAGAGCATCCGCCGCTTCGTCCCAGAGAACAACCTCGAACTGATCGGCGAGTACTGCGACTTCCACTCGGGGTGGCGCAAGTCGGAGGCCCGCCCGGAATTCCAGCGCCTCATGGCCGACGCGGCAGAGGCCAAGTTCGACGTGGTGCTCGTCTTCCACACCTCTCGATTCGCCCGCAACCAGGTCGAGGCCCGCCGCTATAAGCAGCTTCTGCGCGAGCGGCTCGGCATCCGTGTTATCTCGGTCTCCCAGCCGATGGGCGAAGATCACACCGACCCGTCCGCGTTCCTGGCCGAGTCGATCCATGAGATGTTCGACGAGTACTACTCCGTGTCACTGTCCTTCTGGACTCGCAGCGGACTGAAGGAGAAGGCACGCCAAGGCCACCTCGTCGGGAGCCTGCCGTGGGGTTACGTGCGCGATCTCGCCACCAAGCTCGCCGTCCCAGACCCCGCGCGGGCGCCGCTCGTGCTCCAGTTGTTCGAGCGTTACGCCACCGGGCAGGAGTCAGACCGCACGCTTGCCGCGTGGCTGAACGCGACCGGGGCGCGCACTGCGCGCGGCCGGCAGTTCGGAAAGGACACCGTGCGGGAGATGCTGTGCAACGCCGCCTACGCCGGGTACGTCAGCGGCCTGCGTGACAAGTCCCGTGCGATCAAAGGACTGCACGAGGCGATCGTCACCGACGAGCTGTTCGACCGCGTGCAAGAGGTCCGGGGATGGCGCACCCGTGTCGTGAAGCCCGGTCCACCATCAGACGAATACCTACTTCGCAAGCTGCTGCGGTGCGAGCGCTGCGGCGCACGAATGCACGGTACCCGAGGCTCAAAGACAGCCGTCCGGCGCTACATGTGCTCCACCCGCCGCTACGGGCACTCCTGCGGCGAGCGGATCGTCAAAGCCGAAGCCCTGGAGGACCAGTTGGTGGACTGGATACGTGCCTTCCAGCCCGACGGCCAGCTACACGACCTGCTCCTACAAACGACCGAGGCTGCCATCGCCGAGCGCCATGAGCGGCCCGCAGAGCGGCGAAACGAGCTGCTCAACCAGCTAAACCGCCTGCAAGACCTCTACGTCCTCGGCGACCTCACCAAGGCCCAATACATCATGCGCCGCCAAGCACTTGAGGAAGAACTGCAGCGCCAAGGACCCCCAACCAAACCCGCCACCGATCGTGCCCGAGCGCTGCTCGACGAGTTCCCCCGCTTCTGGGACCTTGAGACCGAGCCCGCCGAGCGGCGCAAGCTTCTGCTCTCGCTGTTCGAGCAAGTCTGGGCGCAGAACGGGAGGATCGTCGCCGTGCAACCACACGACGACTTCCTGCCCTACTTCCAAAACATCAAACACACTTCGGCACCAGGTGGTGCCGAAGGCGGGAGCGACGGGGGTCGGATCCGTACATTACCCCCGGGGGAAATCGAGGTGTGGCGTGAGCCTCCGCCCATCGCCCATTCGTAAGTTGCCGTGCGCCACAGACCAATCCGCACTCCAAGCCGCAGCCTCCCCTACCGCACGCCAGGGTTCTTACACGGCGACTTCCTCAACGATCGAGAGACGCTCAAGTCGCCGATCGATGAAGTCGCGGAGCAATATTGGCGTCTCTGGCAGGTCGCGGACCTTCGACCAAGCCGCCACCTGTCGCCCGACTGCCGCACGAACCGTCGCCTCGATCTTGTCAGGATCGAGTTGAGTATTCTCGCCGAGAGTTCTAAAGCGCCGGATCGTAACCGACTCAAAATGCGGCGTGCCCGCGATCTTTAGCGCCATCGAGTTAGAGGCATACTGTGGAAATGCAAGAGTCGCAACGAGGTCGTACGCGGGAGATAGCTGCGGAACTGCCGGCTTGGGGTACCAGAGCGAGAAGTTCTTCGCGTGAGCGTCGTCGTTCCCTGATAGAACACAGAAGGCTAGTCGAGCAATGAACTCGTCTACATCCCTTGGCGCGAATGTTGCACACACGTTGAGGAGCGTGTCGACGTTTGTATGGTACTTGCCATCACCCGTCTTGAGACCAAGCACCTGGGCAAAATCCTCTTGGTGAACGCGACCGCCTGCCTGACGATCGTACCGTTCGATGGCGAACACCAAATCGCCGGCAACATTTCGTAGATGGTCAATGCCCGCGATTGCTGACGTGGCTTCTAGTCTTACCTTCGGCACATTGAGACCCGCACATTTGGCCCACTCCATAGTCGCGTACTCAATCGCCGGAAGTTCACGGTGTCCTTGATCTGCAAACTTGAGAATCCAATCTCCCTCCTCGTCCCATCCGGGAACGGCGATACCACGCTTTCCTAGACGCGCCGAGATCTTGAACTGCACGCCCGCGAGGGAGACACGTAGCGGCAAGGTCTCCTGGTCGTCAGATGACCCGTGGGCTTCCTGGATACGACGCGAGACCGTTTTGAAACTCAGATCTCCCTCAACCGGGTAAACCCGTACGTTTCCCGGCAGATCTGCCCCGAGCGCGAGAAGTAGCGGGTACCCACGGGTCTCAGCCAGGTTAAGCGCACGCGCCACAGCCATTCGCAGAGGCGACTTGATCTCGGGCAAAAGATGCTCGAACCAAAGTGGGACCCCGAGGCGTAGACGGCCAACGTGAGCGGCAAAGGGATCTTCCTCAAACTGCAAACCCAAAACCGCACGCTCGCCCGCGGGGCGAGAGGCCCAATCCTCTGCGGGTTCGAACCGAGAGCGCTCGCCCGATCTAACGAGAGCGCCAACCTCTTCCTCCCCAAGCAATACTATTGCGCGCTCAGGCAGCTTTGTCGTCACGACGAGTCGGCTACAACCATCGTCGATATTGGGGGATAGTCGTCCGCTGCAGGCTCGGCGAGCCGGCGACGTTGCTCTGCTAGGCGCGTCGAGAGCTCAGCGCCTCGAAGAGCCAAGAACGGCTGTGTATTGCCTGAGAGCAACTCAGCCGTTGCCTCAAGGGACAACGCATGTGAGTTCAGTACACCGGCGGTCGCACCCTCCAGCATGGGGCCAAGCTCACTGAGGTCCAGCACCGGATGCAGAATCCGGCCAGCCAACCGGGGCGTTGCGTCATCTTGCAAGGCAAAAAGCGCCTCGGCGCCGTCATTTTCGAGGAGCTCACGCACGTCTATAGGTTCACCGTCCCGCAGGTCGCGCGGATGTAGCGACGAAAGCAGTGCGATATTGAGTCGAGTCGCAGCCTTGTTGAGCTGAACTGCGTTGAGATCAATAGCCGGCTCCCCTTCGCTGAGCTTGGAGAGCAAGCGTTGGACGGAGCTATGCTCGTCCTGGTCAACGTCTTGAACAGCCTGGCGAAGCGCCCCTACATCCCGCCCCCAGGCCATAGATCCACGCCATAGCCAGCGTCGCAACAGATTACGTGTACGCGGCTCTGGGGTTGGATGTAGTGCAAAGAACCGCGTTAGTATTGGTAGGATGCCAATATACGGTAGTGCCCGTGCATGAGGGATGGCGGCATCGTCGCGCAGGAAAGCAAATACCTTTTCCAACGCCTCACGAGTGAGAGCAAACGCCTCCGATGGATCCTCTCCCGTGGAGAACTCGTGCTCGAATGAGCGATAGACATCACCGCCACGCACTGCAAGCACGCAGCGCACCACAATGTCATCGCGGAGAGCACCAAAGCCGATAGCGTTGACATTGTCGAACAATGTCTGTAGGTCGCCGGCCGCGCCTGGGCCGACCGCAGCATGAAGAGCTCGGAAGACCTCGGCAGCCGTCATTCGATGGCCCGCTGAGTTCATTCGGTAGAAAATGTCGCGAAGCACACGCTCGTCGTCGACTTTCACGATATTTAGAGGAATACGGTAGTCGGCGACCGTACCCGCCAGATTCCTGGCCAACTCAAGACCAGCATCATCGAGGCCTTCGCTTCGCCGCTGCATTAGGTCGTCAAGCAAAGTCGACGTATCGAGCAGGCGAGCTAGGGGTAGCCAGGCTATTGGCAGAGCACGACGCTGACCGCGGCGGACGAACTGGCCAGAGCCTAGATCAAAGTAGAGCTCGAACGCCGGATCGATCGGCTCGTGCGGCGTAAGGGTCGCGACAAGCGTAGTAAGGCGCTGCTGGCCGTCAACAACCCAGAGGGCTTCCGTGAGTTCGTTGGCGCTGATGCTAAGCGAGCCGAAGTGGACCTCATCCGCAGGCGCGTCCCTCGCCCACAGGAGCAGCGAGCCGACAGGATAGCCTCGCCAGATGGAGTCGAAGAGACGCTCCACATCGCGATAATCCCACCTGAAGGCGCGCTGAAAGCGCGGCATTCGAATGCTGCCAGACCGCGCCAGCCGAACTAGATCCTCAACCGCACGTGCCTCCGCAGTAGGGCGGCCAAGGCTTCTGTTGTCGATATTGGACACACGCTTAGACTACGACGCTGCACGGTCGTCGGCAGCCTGCGTCCACGTCGCGTTGGAACATACGACCGGGATCGAACAAAGGATCAGGCGACGGTGGAGTGGCGTCAAGCCGCCGACACGACGACGCTACAGCCGTTGCCCTCGAAGGATTCCAGGGCGTTGCGCCGTGCGCGCTTGCCGATCAGCTGCGGCTCCTGGCCGGTGGGCGCGATGTCGATAGCCAGCTCTATCGCGAGCGCGTCGGAAAGGCGCATAAGCGTCGGGAACGTCGGGTTGTGCTCCCCGCTCTCCAGGCGCGCGACGGCGGGCTGCGTCATCTGCAGGCGCTTTGCGAGCGCGGTCTGGCTGAGGCTGTGCTCGGCGCGGTAGGAGATCACCTTGACCGCAACCGCTCGGGCGAGTGCGGTGCGCTCCCACTCGCGGCGGTACTCGGGGTCGGCGTCGAGGTGCTCGGCGAGCACCTCCTCGTGGGTGGGTAGGTCGGAGAGCTTCATCGCGGGCGCCCAACTATACCAAACTTGTGATAGTTCATGGGGTTATGGCTCGATCTCGGCGAGCCTGGTCTTTGCGGCTGCCACGGCGCGCTCGAAGCCGGCCTTGTTCTTCTGTGCCTCGGGCGCGACCGCGGCGATGACGAAGACGTCGCCGATGCGCTGGTAGATGCACCGCCAGGGGCTGCGGCCGGCGCGCGGTCTCAGCTCGCGCAGCGCACCTCCGGGGTCGCCCATGACCTTGCTGGAGTGCGGGAACGCGAGGAGCGGGCCGAGCGCGGCGAGCTTGTCGACGGCATTGTCGACCGCCCGTTGCTCGTGCGCGGGAACGGCGCCGGCCTCTGCCCGGGCCTTTGGGTGATAGCGGACCATCCAGGCGCCGCCTGGCGCAGGCCGCGGCCGTCGATCACCGTCTGCGGGCCTTTTGCGCTTGGTCATCGAGTCCTTGCTGCCGGCTCTGCGCTTCTACAGCGGCTGCCAGCTCGGCCAGTTTGACGCCGAGCGCGTCGGCGACGGCGCGTACCGTCGCCCAGCCGGGGTTTGATTGGGCGAGCTCGATCTTCGCGAGCGTCGTGTAGGACACGCCTGCCTGGTGCGCGACGGCCTCCTGCGAGAGGTCGCGCTCGGTGCGGAGGCGTCGCAGGACGGCGGCGAGCGCAGTGTCGATCGGGGGCACGGACGACCAGCCTATGGGCCGTCCAGTCTACACGCAATTGTCTTGACATCCCAGCGTATACGCTATAGCCTCCTCGCATCATACACAGATGCGGGGCGCGCTGCTGGTGGCAGCCGCCCCGCGTGGCACCGGAAGCGCAAACTCCCGGCGCAGGCGCAGCGTATCGATTGCGCCTGCTTGCCAAGAGCGAACCTCCCGGGGCCTCCAAACACAGGAGGAACCGAAGATGACCCCCACCCCCAATCAGTGCCCCGACGGCGAGCCCGCTACGGAGCGCATCATCGCGTTGCAGCTCCTCCGCAACGACCGCTCCGAGTGGTGGCGCCGCGCGGAAATGCTGCGCAAACTCCGCGACATCGACCCCGACGCGGTGCGAGGGTCCTTGGCGCACCTGGAGCGCCTCGGGCTGCTCAACCGCAACGGCGCGCGCTTCAAGGCGTCCGACGGGCTGCGGTACATCGACGACACCCTCGACCTCATCGCCATCTGAGGGGGTGAGCGATGACCGAATACGAACAGGAGCTGATCGCGCTCGGGCAGGCTGTCCGCCGCCACCGCCACGCCAAGGGCCTCACGATCGAAGCGCTCGCCCGCAAGGCCGGGATGTCCACGGGGCACCTTGGCCGGATCGAGCGAGGGCACGGCAACCTACGGTGGGACACGTTGCGCGCCTTGGCGTCCGCTCTCGATATCCCTCGCTCCGTGCTCCTGCGCCCGGATCTGAGCGTGGAGGCGATGCTCGCCCGCCACGGGGAGCGCAGGCTGACCCCAAAGGAGCTCGAGGAGCACTTCGGGCACCTTCCCACCGACGGGGAGGGCTGAGCGTTGACCGCCTACACCGCCGAGCGCGCCCGGGTCCTGAGCGTGTTCGGTGGGCAACTGCGCGGTCTGCGCGAGCAGCGGAGTCTCGCGCAGGAAAGACTCGCGGAAGTCGCCAACGTCCACCGTAACGAGATCGGTGTGTTGGAGCGTGGGCAGTGCGAGCCGGGCGTTCTCACGCTGCTGATCGTCGCCGATGCGCTGGAGTTCCCGCCGCACGTCCTGCTCGACGGACTGCCCGTACCGCGGGAGCGCAGGCCCCGGAGATGTTGACGCCCGCCGAGTTCCGAGAGCACTTCGGGGGTCTTCCCACCGACGGGGAGGGGTGATCCGTGAGTCCGAGCAGCGCGGAGCCGGCCCACGTCGGGCCCCTCACCCAAATTCGTTGGTCCCAGCAGGCCGCAGCTTGGTTTAAGAGATATGCACCGAATCCCCCATCATCCGCTCGCAACATTGTCCATCGCACTCGAACGAGCCCTTGACTTCCTCGACTGCTGGAGCTACACCATCCTGCCCCCCGTGACGCCCCGCCCCTTAACCGCCGCCCACACCGCGCCTTGCGCGCCGATGTTCGCGTTGTCACGGCTTGCCGTTCGCTCGTTTCCGAACGGCAACGGCAGACACGGCGTTTGTGGCTTGTCCGTGCGGAATCGTGGGTGCCCGGGCGCGCCCGACTCTCTCTACCCCAATTCATTGGAGGTCTCTATGACGTCACCCCCATGCTCACCGCCACCGCGCTGCGGGGGGTTGCGCTTATGAGTGCTCGTGCTTCTGGCGACCGTCGTCGTGTCGTGCGGCCTCGTCGTTTCGATCCCAGCTGCGCCGCGTTGGCGGACATCGATCATCGCCTGCTCGGCGTCATGTGCACTCACCGGGTAGTGCGCCAGGATCAGCTCGCGCGGCTGTTCCCCGAGGTGCCCGAGCGCACGCTGCGCTACCGCACCCGCCGGCTGCACGACCTCGGGCTCGCTGGGCGCAGCCGCCCCTACCGGGAGAGCGGGTCGGCGCCGAACCACCACTGGCCGACACGCCGCGCTGACTGCCTGGTGCGCGGGGCGCCACTGCCACGCGGCGGCGAGCGCCAGACTCCCAACCCGGTGTTCCTCGCGCACACGGCGGCGCTGACCGAGCTGTACGTCACGCTCGCCACCCGCGCCCCGTCGGTGAGCCTTGAGCTTTCGATCTACCGGCGGGAGGGCGAAGCACGCGAGACGTTCAAGGACGAAACACAGGAGCGCACCCTCGCGCCTGACGCGACGGTGGTCCTGGTCGATGGGGAGGGCCGGAAGCTGGGCGCGTTCGTGGAGATCGACCTCGGCACGATGTCGCACGCGCGGCTGCGGTTCAAGGCCGGCCTGTACGCCGCCTACGCAAAATCGGACGCCTGGCGCGAGCGCCACCTGTTCCTGCCCGCGCTGCTGTTCTTGACGACCACCCCGGCGCGAGCCACCCGGTTCCTCGCCGCGCTTGAGCGCGCGCTGCGGGAGCCCGCACGGCGCTACGAGTCACGCTCGCGTGCGCCGCTCGTCGCCGCGGCGGGCGCGTTTGCACACACACCGGGCCGGCTGCTCGATGAGGCGTGCCTGGCCGGCCTCAACGGCCACGAAGGGCTGCGGCTGCTCGACATGCTGCACGGGGCGCGCGAGCCGTATGGGCGGGCGCTCGCTCGCCGCCGCGAACGCGAGGAAGCCGAGGAGCAGCAGCGGCGGCATCTGCGCGAAGACCCCGATGCGATGCGCAAGCACCTGCGCCATCACGAGCACTCGCTCGCCTCCTACTTCCAGGCCCTAGGACCGGTCGGCGTGCAGGCCATAGAGCTGCTGCGCGCCTCGACCGACCCGCCATCGCTGGACGAGCGCGAGGTGCTGCGGGTGATCGTGCGCGATCTCGGCGAGGCACTGCTGGACCCGGGGATGAGCGCGCTCCCGCCGCTGGGCGCCGGGGTCGATGGCGAGGTGGCGCTACTGATCGACTCCTACCGCTCCGCGCAGCAGAAGCGGCTACACGCGCTCGCCGACCAATACGGCGAGGGTCCGCGGCTGCGCGAGGCACACGAGAGCCTGCGATCCGGGGAGCTGATCGACCACCCCGCGCTCAGCAGACTGCGCCTTGACGCCGAGCGAGACGCCGCCGGCCGGCAGGAGCAGCACGAGCGGCGGCTGGCATACCTGGAGTGGCGCGAGAACGCTGCGCGGCGACTTGCGCGTCAGGCTGGGCCGCTCGGGCGGCTCACCCACCGCAGGGAGGACTTCTTCCCGCAGATCGACCGGGAGTCGCTCGGGGTCTGCCGCCGCTGCCGGGAGATCGTCTACCCGGCCGATTGCGCGAGCGGCCACGGCGACCGGGGGCCAGCCTGCCACTACTGCCACGACACCTACCAGATCGAGGCGTACCGCGAGGACGCCCCGACCCGCACGGAAAGAGAGGTGCGCCTATGAATCCCAGCGAACCCGACGGTCAGCAAGCCGCGTGCCGCACGGCCGGGCGGCGGCGAGCCGCCAACCAGCACCAGGGCGCCGGTCGTGGGCGCCAGCCGCGGGACGTGTGCCCGCAGCGGCGGCGCCTACCGGACCCCGACCACGAGGCGTTCGTCGAGTGGTTCGTCGCCTACTGGCGCCGCCGCGGCGCGCAGCTATTCACCGACCACCCCGCAGGAGAGGAGACGCTGAATGTCTGAGCAGGCCGAGCAGACCAGGCGTGCGGTCGCGTACATCCGAGAGTCAACGGAGGAGCAGGGCCGCGGCTACTCACCCGACGGGCAGCGCCAGGCGATCGCGCGCTACGCCGCCGACCACAGGATGCGGCTGGTCGAGGAGTATCTCGACTTCGAGACCGGACGCCTCGCGGACAAGCGGCCGGGGTTTCAGCGGCTGATCGAGGACGCGATGGAGCACCGCTTCGAGGTCGTGCTCGTCTTCCACACCTCCCGGTTCGCGCGCAACACGGTCGAGGCCAAGCGCTACAAGAAGCTCCTGCGCTCAGAGCTCGGGATCGACGTGATCTCCGTCACCCAGCCGCTCGGCGCAGACGCCGACGACCCAGCCGCGTTCCTCTCGGAGTCCGTGCACGAGATCTTCGACGAGTACTACTCCGTCTCGCTCTCCTTCTGGACGAAGATGGGGCTGCGCGAGAAGGCCCGCAAAGGGCTGCTCACCGGCTCGCTCCCCTGGGGGTACATCAAGGGCGTGGACGAGATCGCCACCCCCGACCCCGAGAAGGCCCCGTACGTCCGCCGACTGTTCGAGATGTACGCGACTGGGCTTCACTCCGACCGCACCCTCACCGCCTGGCTTAACGTCAACGAGCAGCGCACCACCCGCGGTCGCGCGTTCGGGATCGACACCGTCAGGGAGATGCTCTGCAACGCCGCCTACGCCGGGTACGTCTCCGGGCGAAGGGACACCACCAAGGCGATCAAGGGCCTGCACGAGCCGATCGTGGACGAGGCCCTGTTCGACCGGGTGCAGCAGATGCGCCGCCAGCGCGCCCGCAACCTGAAGCCCGGGCGGCCCTCCCAGCACTACCTCCTGCGCGGCCTCGCACGCTGCCGGCGCTGCCACGCCAAGATGCAGGGCACCACCGGAGGCCGCGAGCAGACCGCCCGCTACTACTGCGCCACGCGGCGCGCCGACCGCTCCTGCGACCAGCCGATCGCGCACGCCGAGCAGATCGAGGCCCAGCTCGCGCAGTACATCACCGGGTTCGCACCGACCCCCGCGATCCGAGAGGACATCCTGCGCCGCCTCGCCAACGCCGCCGCCCCCGAGACCAGCGAAACCGCCAAACGCCGCGCCGCGCTGGAGGAGCGCCTGACCCGGATGCGCGACCTCTACGAACTCGGGGACCTACAGCGCCCCGAGTACATCGCCCGCCGCGACGCCATCCACACCGAGCTCTCAACACTCGCTCCCCAGCCGATCCCCGACCTCGACCACGCCCAGCAGGTACTCGAAGACTTCACCGTCTTCTGGGAAAAAGAGAAAGACCCCGCCGCCAAGCGACAGTTCCTCAGCCTCATCTTCCAGGGCGTCTGGCTCGACGCAAACCGCGTCATCGCCGTCCAGCCCAAGCCGCCATTCATCCCATTCTTCAAGGATCGACGCCCACAGTCCGTTGCCTGCGCGGGGGTAAAGTACGGGAGCGACGGGACTCGAACCCGCGGCCTCCGGCGTGACAGGCCGGCGCTCTAACCAACTGAGCTACGCCCCCGCGAAGAGGGACGCGGGGAGAACCCCCCGCGGCTCGACGCGCTGAGCACAGTATGCCAAGCCGCGCCGGAGGAGGCGGGGGACCGCACCGTGCACGTGGGACCTCCCCAAACTGGCCAAGCAGCCAGGAATAGGGTAGGCTGCGCGCATGACCCTCCTCGGCCCTCCGCCTCCGAAGCCGTTCAATCCGTTCGCCGTGATGGTGGACGACCTGCGCAAAGAACGCGCGAGCAGGGTGCCCTACCCACCCGGGGACACCAACTTCAGCATGGCGCGCACACGACGCTTCGCACACGATCCGCTACCGCTGCTGCTGGAGTGCTACGAGAAGCACGGGCCGGTGTTCACCCTCAAAGTGCTGCACGGCAACGTCGTGTTCATGCTGGGGCCGGCGGCCAACCACTACATGACGGTGTCGCACGCGCAGAACTTCATCTGGCGCCCGTCGCACTTCCGCGACCTGATCGGGCTGCTGGGCGACGGGCTGTTGACGATCGACGGGGACTTCCACCGCCGCTCGCGCCAGATCATGCTGCCGGCATTCCACCGTGAGCGGATCGCGGCGTCGATCGATGTGATGCGCCAGGAGACCGAACGCGCGCTGGAGCAGCTGACGCCGGAACGCACCGTGGACCTGTACAGCTGGACGCGGCGGCTGGCGATGCGGGTGGCGATGCGCGCGCTGTTCGGGCTCGACCCCGATGGCGAGCCCGCGCGGGGCACGGATGCGGCGGATCTGTTCGAGCGCGCGCTGTCGTTCTACGCCACCGAATACACCTCGCGCTTCCTGCGTGGCCCACGTACGCCGTACGCCCGCTTGCAGAGCGCGGCGAAGGAGCTCAACAGGATCATCTACGCCGAGATCAACCACCGCCGGGCGACGGGGGCGCGCGGAGAGGATGTGCTCAGCCTGCTGCTGGACGCGCACGACGAGGACGGCAGCGCGCTCAGCGACCGGCAGGTACGCGATGAGGTTATGACGCTGCTGTTCGCCGGCCACGACACGACGACTTCGACAGTGTCGTTCATGTTCTACGAGCTGGCGAGAAACCCCGAGATCGCCCACCGCCTGGTGGCCGAGCAGCACGAACGACTGCGCGGCGAACCGCCCACCGCCGAGCAACTGATGGGCGGCGAGTTGCCGCGGCTGGAGATGGTGCTGGAGGAGACGCTGCGGATGTACCCGCCCGCCTGGATCGGCCCGCGCCGCTCGGTTGAGCCGTTCGAGTTCGAAGGCCTCAAAGTCCCCGGCAGCGCGTACGTGAACTACTGCTCGTGGGCCTCCCACCACCTCCCCGACGTGTGGCCGGACCCGGAGCGCTTCGACCCCGAGCGCTTCGCCCTGGGATCCCGCGAGGCGATCCCCAAGGGTGCCTACATCCCTTTCGGCGGCGGCTCGCGAACATGCATCGGAATGCGCTTTGGGCAGCTGGAGGTGCGCACGATCGCGACGCTGATCCTCAACCGCTTCGAGCTGGAGCTACCGCGCGACTTCAAGCTGAGCATCCGCCAGATGCCGACGATCAGCCCGCGCGAGGGCTTGCCGATGACGGTGCGCGAGCGCTCCCCGGCGCTGGCGGCCGCCGCGTAGACGCTCCACCCCTCAGCGTAACCGCGCGACCACGCTCACCCGATAGGCAGGATCGGAAGTCTCCGTGGAGGGCGCGTCGGCAACAGCGATCGACCGCACGTCGATGCTCGGCACCGAGAGCAGCGTAACTTTGACTAGCCCGGCGAACAGGGAGCCCTGGGGCTGGGCGACCAACTTGCCTTCGACCGCGCTGAGCTGCACGTTGAGCGCGGTGGTCACCCCGAAGAGGCTGCCTTTCACGCGCATCGTCGCCTCACCGGACTTGCTGGCGAGCAGTTCGAAGCCGGTGCTGCCCGGCAGCACGGCGCGCAGGTCGGCTTCGCTGAGCAGGCCGTCGATGTAGATGCCATCGGCGCGCTTGCGCAAGTCGACGTCGTTCAGCTCGAGCGAGCCCATGCGCATGCCGGTGGCGTGTATGTCCAACCGCTGCACGCCGCGCGCACGGCCCATCAGCCGATTGGCCTCGGCGGGACTCATGTCGATGGCGCCGGCGCTCACGGTCGCCGACTGGGCATGGCCCCACAACAGCTCCACCGCGGGAAACGCGCTGACGGAGACGCTGCGCACGACGCCGTAGCGCGCCAGTTCGCTGCGCACCCGCTGTGCCGCCAGTTTGGGGAGCAGCAACTGCGCGAGACCCAGCACCACCACCACCCCCCCGACGGCCCCCAGCGCGATCCGAGTAGATCTGCGAGGACCCGAGCCCATCTGGGTAGTTTGGCAGGGAAACATTTATTTTGATTAAGCGCCCCCCCGGCGGGGGCGCTCGCAGGGTCGCACCGCTCTCCCCGGGGCGTCCTGACGGCAGCGCCCAATACCCCGCGCGCGCGTGCGGATCGCATGGACCCCGCGCACGCGTGGGGATCGCATGCCTACCACAACGGCTCGCGCAAGGTTCGTGGGAGCGCTAGCCTTGTGAGGCCGGAACCCCGGACACGGGGCGCGTAGCTCAGCTGGCCAGAGCACCTCGTTTACACCGAGGGGGTCGCCCGTTCGAGTCGGGCCGCGCCCATTGCGAAGCTCCGCCAAGTTGCGACTCCTCAGCGAGGGTCAAGGATCACGATCGGGAGCTTCCGGCCCTTCGCGTTGCGCTGATAGAAGTCGTACCCGGGGTAGAGCGCCACGAACTTCGGCCACAGACGATCACGCTCCTCGTCGATGGCAACGCGAGCGTGGACCTCGCGAACCACGGAGCCGATCTGAATCGTGGTGTCCGGATTGGCCTTGAGGTTATGAAACCACGCCGGATGCGTCGGCTGGCCCGCCTTCGAGGCGACCACCGCGATGGCGGCGCGGTCCGCGTAGTACATCAGCGGAGACGTCCGCTTCGCGGCGCTCTTGGCACCCACGTGGTCGACCAGCACTATCCGCGCCTCGGGCCAGCCGGGCAGATGCCCGCCGATTTTGCCGGCCGACCACCGATAGAGCGCCACATGGGCTTTCGCCCCGCGCCGTCCAATGTAAATGCCGCGCTGGTTGGCGAGCTGTGAGCTCGTGGCGATGAGCTGTCCGAATGAGGGCACGGCGAGGTCAAGGTTGGGGACGCGGCCACCGACACCGCCTCATTGCTCTCTCACAGTAGCCACCCGGCGCACGCCGCCCTACTAGGATCTCCTCCTCGTGAGTGACTCTCCCATACGCATCGCCGTGGTGGGCGCCGGGCCCGCGGGCTTCTACGCCGCCGGGCACCTGCTGAAGGACTCCGAGGGGCGGATCGAGGTGGACATGCTCGAGCGCCTGCCCACGCCCTGGGGACTCGTGCGCTCCGGGGTCGCCCCCGACCATCCCAAGATCAAGTCGGTTACGCGCGTCTACGAGAAGACCGCCGCCCATCCCCGGTTCCGCTACTTCGGCAACGTCGAGCTCGGTCTGCATGTGGCGCGTGAGGAACTTCGCTCGCACTACCACGCGATCGTCTATGCCACGGGGTCTCCGGCTGACCGGCCGTTGGGGATCCCCGGCGAGGAGCTGCCGGGGAGTTGGGCGGCCACAGACTTCGTCGGTTGGTACAACGGTCACCCCGACCACCCCGACCTCGAGTTCGACCTCGCCGACGAGCGCGCTGTGGTGATCGGCAACGGCAACGTCGCGCTGGACGTCGCGCGGATGCTGGTGCTCTCCCACGAGGAGCTATCCCGCACCGACGTCGCCGACCATGCCCTGCGCGCGCTGGAGCACAGCGGAGTGCGCGAGGTGGTGGTGCTCGGGCGCCGCGGCCCCGCGCAGGCGGCCTTCACCAACCCCGAGCTGCGCGAGCTGGGGGAGCTCGCCGGCGCCGATGTGATCGTCGATCCCGCCGAGCTGGATCGCGCGCTCGCGGTGCCCGACCCCGCGATCGACAAGATCTCAGAGGGCAACGTGCGGATCCTGCGCGAGTTCGCCGAGCGCCCCCCGCGCGGAGAGCCGCGGCGAGTTGTGCTGCGCTTCCTGCTCTCCCCCGTCGAGCTGCTCCCCGACGAGCGTGGGCGGGTGGGGGCGGTGCGGGTGGCGAGCAACGAGCTGGTCGCCGCGCCCGACGGACGGCTGCGCGCGCAGGCAACCGAAGAGCACGAGACGATCCGCGCCGGCCTCGTGTTCCGCGCGATCGGCTACCGCGGCGTCGCGCTGCCCGGGGTGCCGTTCGACGAGCGCTCCGGCGTAATCCACAACCAGGGCGGCCGCGTGCTCGGAGCCGAGGGACCGCTGCGCGGGGAGTACGCCGTCGGCTGGATCAAGCGCGGGCCCACGGGGGTGATCGGCACCAACAAGAAGGATGCGCAAGAGACAGTCGACGCGATCCTCGAAGACCTCTCATCCGGTCTACTGCCCGAACCATCGGCGCCTGACCCTGAGGAGTTGCTGGCGACCCTGCGCGCGCGCCAACCCGAGCTGATCACCTACGCCGGCTGGTCGGAGATCGACCGCCACGAGCGCTCGCTGGGCGAGCCCTCCGGGCGCCCGCGTGTGAAGCTGACCCGCATCGAGGAGATGCTGCGGGTGGCCGCCGCGCAGCGCCCCGACGAGTCCTGAGCCCGCAGCCATCGGCCGGGGCATAACGCCGGAGACAGTCCGCTGGCGGCACGGTCCAGGCCGAACGGCTTGAGCCGCCTCGGCAGCGCCCCTACGGCTACCTACGGCTAGATCGATCCGCGCGCCGCGCGCGAGAGGAGCCGCTGTCCAGAAACCGACCACTCCACTTTATTAGAACTCCCTTTATAACGGCAGATTCGCAAAAGTCAAATAGACATCTGTTCGAATAAGTTGATGCAAGCTGAAAAGAGGGGGTATACAGAACGAAAATCTTGCTGCGTCCTGCCGCGGCTCGGTAATGGGACAAGCACCAGGAGATCCAACAAGGGAGCGACCTGCATGTTTTCGAAACCCCCCAGCATGTATTCGAAATCCCCCAGGGACGCCGGCGAGCGTCCGCGCGAGGCCCATGGGCCTTCCAGCACCAGGATCCGGGCCCGCCGTGGTGGCCTCGCGGCGGTATCGGCGACGCTGACCATGGCGCTCGCCGCGCTGCCCACCGCTTCCGCGCTCGCGAGTGCCGACTCCTCGCGTCCTGGCGGCGCGGGCACGGCGAAACGGCCGGCGCTGTCGGTGGGCCAGCTGGTGACGCCGGGTCAGCTCCTGAGCGCCGGGGAACTGCAGAAACTGCTCTCCGCCCTGCCGCTCAGCGATCTCTCAGCCGCACAGCTCGCTCACTACCTGGCAGCGCTCGAAGGCATCAGCGCGCTCTCCGAACTCAAACTGGGGCTACTCAGCAGCAAAGAGCTCGGCGTCGTGGGCCTCGAAGAAAGCCTGCGCAAAGCGATCGAACAGCTCGGCCCGAGTGCCACGCTGGGAGAACTCGTCAACGTCGAAGACTTCCTCCCGGAGCTAACCGACGCGCTGGAAGGCAAGCTCGGCGATCTGGGTCTGCTCAGCCTGCTGCTCGATAAATTGCCGGGCGGTGGTTCGACCGGCCTTGAAGGGGCGCTTGGCTCGCTCAATCTCGAACAGCTGGTTGGCTCGCTGCTGAAAGGCACCAACCCCCGCGAACAGCTCGCCGACGAACTCGCTGGTCTCGCCGTCGGTCTCTTCGGAGAGCTCGGCGCCGAACACAAGCTCGAAGGCCTGCTCGAAGGCTCCGAACTCACCGGCGGCTTTGGCCCGGAGAGCGTCAAGGAAGTCGCCGAACACCTGAACACCACCCCGGTGACGGTCAGCGAAGAACTCGGGCAAACTGCCAGCCAGCTCCCCGAAAGCGCCACGATGCTCATCGCTCCCCTGAAGGACGGCAAGCTCGCGGGAGTCGCCCCCGCGGTCAAGGGGCTCGTCACGGGCGTACTGGACAGCGTCGGCGAAGCGCCCAAAGGCGAAGAAGAAGGCGGCAAAGGCGGCTCCGGCGAAGGGGGCGGCGAAAGCTCCGGCGAAAGCCCCGGCGGCGGCGAAGGCTCCAGCGAAGGCAAGGGCTCGGGAGAAGGGAAAGGCTCGGGCGAAGGCAAAGGTTCGGGTAGCGGCGAAGGCGGTAAAGGCTCCGGTTCGGGGGAAGGCGGCAAAGGCTCCGGTTCCGGGGAAGGCAAAGGTGGTTCCGGCGAAGGCAAGGCGGGTGGTGGCCAGGGCGGCGCGGGCTCCGGCGGCTCGACGACCGTGCTGCTCACGATGCCCGCCACCTCCGCGCCGGCGCCCGCCACCAAACAGACGACCGGCACGGTGTCCATCCTCAGCCATCGTGTGCGCGGCCACATCGCCACAATCGTGCTGCGCGTCCCCGCGGCCGGCACCGCCACGCTCGCCGGCAAGGGGGTGCGCGGCGCCAGCAGGCAAGCCGCGCGGGCCGAGCGCCTGACACTGCGAGCCAGCCTCTCGCGTGCCGCCTCCGCGTCGCTGCGCCGCCACCACCGACTGGTGGTGAGACTCAACGCCTCCTTCCATCCCACCAGCGGCTCGAGCTCCTCCGCGACGGTGACGGTGATCTTCGGGTAGGGCCGGCATCTGCCAGACTGTGGCGCTGCGCGCCGTTAGCTCATCGGGCAGAGCGCCGGACTTTTAATCCGGTGGGGCGGGTTCGAGTCCCGCACGGCGCACCATTTAATCCATGTCGGAACCGGCTACATGGTTCCGACGTCGTCCCCGACGCGCACCATTTGATCCAAGTCGGAACCGACTGCATGGTTCCGATGTGTCCCCGACGGCGCACTGCCCGTCCCAGCACGTAGGGCCTCCTGTGGACTAAAGCCCCAAGATGCGTCATGCTTGGAGGTGGGATGGGTGAGCTGCTGGCGTTGCAGGGGGTGAGCAAGAGCTACCGGCGAGGGGGTAGGCGCCTGCGAGTGCTGGCCGGCGTATCGCTCGAGCTCGAGCTCGGCACGGTTGGCGCGGTGGTCGGGGCACGCGACGAAGGCAAGACCACGCTGCTGAAGATCGCGGCCGGGATCGAGCTGCCGGACACCGGCGAGGTGCGCCTGGGCACGCGCGATCTGCCACTGCTGGCGCGGGAGGAGCGCGCGAGGCTGCTGGGCGGTGAGATCGCATGGATCCACCGCGAGGGGCCGGGAGTGAGACTCGAGGTGGTCGACTATCTCGGGCTGCCCCTGGCGCTGGGACGCAGACGTGGGCGGCGAGAGGCGCGCGAGCGAGTGCTCCGGGCGCTGGAGCGCGTCGGCGCCGCACGCTGCGCGCGACAGCGCTGGGAGGAGCTCTCGGATTGGGAGCGTGTCCTGGTGGGGCTCGCGCGGGGGATCGTGTGCGAGCCGCGGCTGCTGGTGCTCGACGGTGTGACCGACGGCCTCGGGATGCGCCGCGTGCGTGAGGCCGGAGAGCTGCTGCTGGCATTCGCCGGCGAGTTGGGTTGCGGAGTACTGATGAGCTGCACCGACCTGGAGGCCGCGCTGATCGCCGACCGCGTGTGGTCGCTGGAGCGCGGGCGACTCAGCCTGCTCTCCGAGCACGAGATCACCGAGGCCGAGATCATCGAGTTTCCGAGACCCGCTCGTGCCGATGGGTGACGATCGCCAGTTTGCCCGAAATGCCTCCGACTCCTCGGGGCATGCTCCAAATGTCTCATCCCCAAGCCGTTTTTGCGTGATACCGACAACTGTCTGCAAAAGTATGGTAGGTTGGAACGATTCAGCGCGGCTCCTTTCCGTTCGGATTTCGAATACGATCCGTAGCAATGGCTCCTCCTCGTAAAGGCGATCTGACAGCCAGCATGGCGATCCTGGGCCTCGTGGTCCAGAAGACCGACACCGTGAACAGCCTGGGTGCGCGGCTGGTAGAGCGGTTTCCACATGCGCAGTGGTCGCGCTCGGTTGCTCACAACAGCCTGCCAAGCCTTGAAAAGCAGGGCCTGGTGCGCCTGGTCGAGCACGGTGCCGAGCGCGCGCTCGACCGCTACGAAGCGACCGACGCCGGCGCCGAGGAGTTCCGCGACTGGCTGCGCGCGTCATCCGCCGCACCGCTCGCGTTGCGCGACGCGGTGCACGCCAAACTCGAGCTCGCCGGGGAGGAGGACGTGCCCGATCTGATCGCCGCGATCCGCGAAGAGGAGGAGGCGTGCGCACAAGAGTTCGCGGCGGCGAGCTCGCGCCTGAACGTCGAGTGGCGGTTCAAACGCCTCGGCCCCGCGGGCGGCGCCGGGCCGGCGCACAGCGCGCCCGACCTGCGGGGCAGGGTGCGACGCGCCCTGATGACCGACGAAGCGATGCTGTGGGGGATGCGCGCCCGACGCCTGCGACGCCTGCGGCGGGAGCTCGAAGATACGGTGGAGGATGGCGAGGAGCTGGGCAGCGGCGATGGCTGAGCTGCTGGCGCTGCGGGGGGCGCGCAAGGGGTATGCACGCGGTGAGCACAGATCTCGGGTGCTCCTCGATGCCTCGCTCGAGCTATGCGGCGGCGAGATCGCGGCAGTCGTCGGCGGTCGCATGGAGGGCAAGACGACGCTGCTGAAGATCGCGGCCGGCATCGAGTCCCTCGACAAGGGTGAGGTGTGGTTGGGGGAGACGGAGCTCACCAACGCCTCCGACCGGGAGCGCGCCAGGCTGCTGGGGACAGAGATCGCGTGGATCCACCGAGAGGGCACGGGCGTGAAGTTCAGGGTGCTCGACTATGTCGGGCTGCCGCTGGCGATCGGCCGCCACCGTGGCCAGCGACAGGGGCGTGAGCTGGCGATGGAGGCACTCGAACGCGTCGGCGCGGCAGGCTGCGCGGGGCAGCGCTGGGCGGAGCTCTCCAACTGGGAGCGACTGCAGGTCGGGCTCGCCCGGGGCATCGCAAGCTCGCCAAAACTGCTGGTGGTGGACGACCTGATGGACGGCTTTGGGATCGGTCGCACGCGCGAAGCCGGCGAGCTGCTGCTCGCGCTGGTAAGGGAGCTCGGGTGTGGGGTGTTGATGAGCTGCAGCGACCTGGAGACTGCGCTGGTCGCCGACCGCGTGTGGTCCCTCGAACGCGGACGGTTGACTCTGCTCGCCGAACAGGGCGGCGAGCAGGGAGAGGTGATCGACTTCCCCGGCAGCGCCCGCCAGAACCACCACGGCTCGCGCCGACTCGGCGGCTAGTGTCCCGGCCGGTGCTCGAGCTCCGCGATCTCGTCAAGCACTATCGCGTGGGAGAAGGCGACCCGATCCGCGCTGTGGACGGCGTCTCGATGAGCGCCACCGCGGGTGAGTTCGTGGCGCTGTATGGACCCAGTGGCTCGGGCAAGACGACGCTGCTGGAACTGATCGCGGGGATCTGCGTCCCCGACAGCGGCAGCGTGCTGGTGGACGGCGAGGACGTCTGCGCGATGTCGCACAGGGAGAGCGATCAATATCGGCTGCATCGACTGGGGATCATCGGCCAGCCGCACAACCTGATTCCAGGAGCGCGCGCGATCGAGAACGCCTCGCTGAAGCTGTGGCTGACGAACAAGCACCATGCGCGGCGCACGATCGAACCGCTGCTCGACCGGCTGGGGCTGGGCGACCGGATGCTGCACCGCACCGAGCAACTCTCGATGGGCGAGCGTCAACGCGTGCTGATCGCGATGGCGCTGGCAACCGATCCGAAGCTGGTGCTCGCCGACGAGCCCACCGGCACGCTCGACACCCAGCGCACCCGCGAAGTGCTGGCGCTACTGCGCGAGCTCTGCAACGAACGCGGTGCGACGATCGTGCTCGCCACGCACGACCCGCAGGCCGCCACCTTCGCCGACCAGGTACACGAGCTGCGAGACGGGCGCATGGAGGAGTACCGGCCCGAGCATGTGCTGGTTTCAACCTCCTCGCTGTCCGATCTTACCTGACCATGGCGCGAATGAGCCTCGTGGACATCCTCTGGCTCTACCGAGCGCGCCTGCGTGCGCGGGCGGTGCTCGTGCAGGAGTGCTTCGCGATCATCGGGATCGCTGTCGGCGTGGCGCTGCTGTTCGCTTCTCAGGTGGCCAGCACCAGCCTCACCCACTCGGTCTCGCAGCTCAACAGCCAGCTGGTCGGCAACACGCAATTCCAGATCGACGCCAGGGGTCCTGGTGGATTCAGCGAACGACTACTGGAGGAGGTGCGGCGCGTGCCGGGTGTGAAGACCGCGCTGCCGGTACTCGAGCAGCAGGCAAACGTGATCGGACCGGGAGGCACTCAGCGTTCGGTCGATCTGATCGGCACCGATCCGCGCTTCGCGCACTTCGCCGGCGCGCTGTTGCGCCGCTTCTCCGCGACGCAGCTCGCCGCGCAACGGGCAATCGCGCTGCCGGCGCCGCTCGCCGAAGAAATCGGGGCGGGCCCGCTGCAGACGATCAAGATCCAGATCGGCGCGAGCGTTGTCCAGACGCTGCTGGGCGCAACGCTCGGGGAAGCAGACATCGGCGGACTTGTGCACAGTCCGGTCGCGCTCGCACCGGTCGGCTACGCCCAGGCGATCACCGGCATGCAGGGTCGGATCACGCGCGTCTTCGTGCAAGCTCGGCCTGGACACGAACGCGAAGTACGAGCGGGCCTGGAGCGGCTGGCCGCTGCTACGCCCGTCGACGTCGAGCCCAGCGACTTCGACTCGACCCTGTTCGGAGTCGCCGTGTCCCCCGAGAGCCAGAGCGAGACACTGTTCTCCGCAATCAGCGCGCTGGTGGGTTTCATGTTCGCGCTGAACGCAATGTTGGTGACGGTGCCCTCGCGGCGGATCCTGATCGCCGACATCCGGCCGCAGGGCGCCACGCGGCTTATGACCTTGCAGATTCTGCTGTTTGACGCAGCCGTGCTCGGTGTGCTGGCGTGCATCCTTGGCCTCGCATTCGGCGAGCTGCTCTCGATTGCCGTCTTCCACGCAATCCCTGGCTATCTCTCGTTCGCATTCCCCGTCGGCAGCGAGCGGATCGTGACCTGGAAAAGTGTGGCGCTTGCCGTGGGTGCGGGACTGACAGCCGCGGTCGCAGGTGTGCTATGGCCGTTGCGCGACATCCTTGCACGGCCACTCGAAGGAGGTTCGCCCTCGATTCAACGCCGCCAGTGGTGGTTTCGGATTCGACTCGCCGTCGGGCTGGTATGCCTTGCCGTGACGATCCCAATTCTCATTGTGCGCCCACAAAGCGGACTCGTTGGCCTGGCTACGCTGGTGCTGGCGATGGCCTGCCTGCTGCCGCTGCTCTTCGACGGCCTCGTCGCGCTCTTCGAGCGCACCCAGCGTCTTCTCGACGGCGCGGCGACCGTGCTTGCCGTGACCGAGCTGCAGACTCGCGAGACTCGCGTGCGCTCCCTGGCGATCGCCGCGACGGCAGCCGTAGCCATCTTCGGCACGGTCGAGTTCCAGGGCACGCAGGCCAATCTGCAGCGCGGTCTGGATTCCTCCGCACGCCAGCTTGACGCGAGCGCCGATGTGTGGGTGACGCCCAGAGGTGAATCCAACGCGTTCGCCACAATGCCCTTCAAGGGACACGATGCGTCCACCCTCGCTCGCCTGCCGGGCGTCAGCGCAGTAGGCATCTACCGCGGCAGCTTCTTGAACTGGGGTGATCGCCGTCTGTGGATCGTGGCGCCACCGCGCAGCGTGATCCAGCCAGTACCCCCCAGTCAGCTCGTACGGGGCAACCTTGCAGCCGCCAGCAACGGGATCCGCCGCGGTGGCTGGGCGGTGCTTTCGCAAGCGCTTGCATCAGAAGAGCACCTTCGTATCGGCCAGGTTTTCACGCTTCCGGCGCCGCGCCCGACGCGCCTGAGAGTCGCTGCGTTGATCACAAACCTCGGCTGGCCACCTGGCGCCATCATCCTCAGCTCCGCGGACTATGCACGCGCCTGGGAAAGCACCGATCCAAGCGCATATGCGATCGAGACGCGACCCGGCGCCTCGGTGGACTCCGTGCGTAAACTCGTTCAACACAGCCTGGGGGGAGAATCGGGGCTCACGGTGGAAACCTCAGCCGAACGCGCGCAGCGCCACTACGCGCTCGCGAGCCAGGGACTTTCGCGACTGACCCAGATCCGACTGTTGGTGTTGATCGCTGCGGTGCTGGCCGTTGCTGGAGCGATGGGCGCGATGATCTGGCAGCGCCGCGATCTCGTGGCGTTCATCAAGTGTCAGGGTTACCGCAGAGGGGTGCTGTGGCGATGGCTGTTGTGTGAAAGCGCGGTGTTGCTGGTGGTGGGGTGCTCGATTGGAGCTGTTTTTGGCCTCTGCGCACAGCTGCTGGGAAGTCACTTCCTGGCGAGCGTCACTGGTTTTCCCGTTGCCTTCAACGTCGAAGGCTTCGCCGCGCTTTCGAGTTTTGTGCTGCTCACCATCGTCACCGTGGCGGTGGTTGCCCTGCCAGGATATCTCGTAGTGCGTGTGCCTCCGAGGGCAGCCAGTCCGGCGTTCTGATCGGTGCGCAAGTAGCGTCCGTGGGAGTGGAGACGACCCGGCGCCACTATCGGTTGGGCAGTCGCAGGCTCTCGCCGCCGCCGTCTCGCGCGAGCTTGCATGGGGACTGGGGGCAGTTGCGGGCGAGGTGCGGCTCTGGAGGGCTCGCGCGAGCGAGATCCCCGATCCGCTGCTTCGCCGCGACGCTCTGAGCGCACTCACCCGCAAGCGCGGGCATACCGACGGGGCGGCGCTGCTGTGCACGATTCCCGAGGTCCGCAACCACAACCTCCTGCGTCTGCTCGTCGCGTACGAGATCGTCTGGGATTTCCTCGATGGTGTGAACGAGCGCGGCGCTGCCGCCGGCCAGGTGAACGGGCGCCAACTTCACCTCGCGCTCGTCGACGCGCTTGACCTGACAAGGCCAATCGCCGATTACTACAGATACCACCTGTGCAGCGACGATGGTGGCTATCTGCGGATGCTCGTCGAGGCGTGTCGCGAGCACTGTCGCAGGCTACCCTCATATTGGGCCATTCGCCCGCTGCTTGTGCATGAGGCCATCCGGGCGCAGGTGCTGGCCATCAATCACGACCTCGACCCGGCGCTGCGCGACGCGGACCTGCGGCGATGGGCAGCCGAGACGTTCCCCGCCACCCCGGATGCAACCTGGTTTGAGCTGACCGGTGCGGCCAGCGCGTCTCTCACCGTTCACGCCCTGCTGGCACTCGGGGCCGAACCGGCCTGCGGCGAAGGGCACCTCCTCCAGACGTGTGCGGCCTATTTCCCATGGATCTCGACGACCACCACGATGCTCGACAGCTACGTCGACCAGGCTGAGGACATGGCCAACGGCGATCACAGCTATGTATCTCACTACCCCACCCCCCAGCATGCCGCGGCCCGCATACGCGAACTGGTTGGACGGTCCCTGAGAGAGGCGCGCGCGCTGCGCGACGGTGAGCGACACGCGGTGATTGTGGCGTGCATGGTCGCGATGTACCTGTCAAAGGACAGCGCCCACACCCAGGCGATGCGCGAGACAACAGGGAGCTTCGTGCGTTCCGGCGGCTCCCTCACGCGCATGTTGCTCCCCATCTTACGGCTCTGGCGCATCTTCTACCGCCAGCGACATCACTAAATCGACGATACAGGAGACAGGATGTTTACTGACCCAAAACCGTTACTCGCCCGTATCAAAAGGGAGCTTCCACCGACGATGCCGATCCCTTCGATACTCCAGACACTGGCGTGCAGGGAGTCGTTTTTTTCCTACGTCGAACGCTGCCGGGGCCGCTACGGCAACAGCTTTACTGTCTACCCCGTGGACATGCCACCGCTCGTATTTCTTTGCGATCCAGACGATGTCCAACAGATGATAGCCGCGCCACCCACCGCCCTGCATCCGGGGGCAGGGGGAACGCTGCTCGCCCCCCTGATTGGTGCGAGCTCCTTCATGTTGTGCGAGGAAGAGGAGCATCGGTATGGACGCAGCGCGATAATGCCGGTTTTTCATCGTAAAAATATGAAAGGCTACACGGCGATGGTGGCGGAAATGGTTGAGCGCGAGGTCGCGTCGTGGCCATTCAAAGCGCCCTTTACACTCCATCCGCGCGTGCGAGCCTTGATGTTGAGGCTGATACTGAGAGCCATCTTTGTCGAAGAGGACCACCTGCTGGATGCCCTGCACAGGCGGCTGCTTGAGTCGCTGTCCGTGGCAGGTAGCTTCGTCATGCAGGCCCCGCAATTGCGTCACCTTCCAGGTTGGCGGCGCACCTGGAAGCGCTTCGTCGAGCTCAGGGCGAGAGCCGACGAGCTGATCTTTGCGATCGTCAGCGCAAGACGCGCGGGAGGGGAGCACGGCGATCTCCTGGATGCGCTGCTCGCGGCGCGCAACCCCGATGGCTCGATGATGGCCGACCAACAGATCCGCGACAACCTTATGTCGATGATTCTTGCCGGGCACGAGACGACGACAGCGGAGCTCGCGTGGGCGTTTCAGCTTCTGGCCCACAACGTCCCGGCACAGAGTCGACTGCTGGAGGAGATCGATGGTGGAGCGGGGGAGCAGTATTTGGCGGCGACGATCGATGAGACGCTCCGCCACAGGCCGGCATTTCCATTTCTGATTCCCCGCGCCGTCGTCGAGCCAATCGAGATCGGCGGCTGGATCTATCGCCCACCGGCACGTTTGCTGGGGTGCACCTATCTAATGCATCACGATCCGGCGCTCTACCCAGAGCCGCAGGCGTTCCGTCCCGAGCGCTTTCTGGGCGAGGCGCACCAATCGTCGACCTGGTTGCCGTGGGGCGCGGGCCGCAAGAGCTGTGTGGGCCGTCATTTCGCCCTGCTTGAGATGCAGACGGTGCTGCGCGAGGTTTTCTCCACCCGAGTGGCGCTCCCCGCGGGCACCGGGATCGAGCGTGAGCGGTGGCGCAGCGCAGTGCTCGTCCCACACGCTGGATCCCGTGTACTTTTGCAAGCCCGAGGCCGGTCGAGAGCACCGCGCCCGCGCCCGCCGGTGTTGGTCGCGGCATAGGCGAGCACCACAAGGAAGACAACCTCCTACATGCGCCAGGCGTTCCAATCGGAACAAATCCGTTCCAATTGGAACGGATTTCTAGCGATTCCACCAGGAAGAAGGCATTATCTCAAACGATGACTTATTGGAACATGAGAGCTTATTCCGACGGAGACGAGATGCGCCCAAAGACCAGCACAGCAGACACCGGGATACCCACGCGAGCTCTAGCGCGGCGAGCGTGGCGCGGTGGACGGGCGGAGAGCGGCAACGCCGGGATGAGAGACCACGTCACGAGAAACCAGAGGGGGAGACACTAGCGATGCCCAGAGTCGGAACGAATCCACCGGTGGCGGCCGACGAGTGGGCGCCTGCGATCCCCACGCTGCAGGAGCCGCGCTTCTCGCAGTCGCTGGAGCGAGGCCTCGCGATCCTCGGCTGCTTCACACCCGCGCGGCCGGTGCTCGGCATCGCGGATCTCGCCGACGAGCTGGGGATGAGCCGCTCGACGACCCATCGCTACGTGATCACGCTGACGCGACTGGGCTATCTGGAACAGGGGATCAAACGCAAGTACCACCTGACGCTGCGCGTCACCGACCTCGGTATCTCGGCGATGAATGGCATGAGCCTTTACGAGCACGCCCACCCTTACCTGGAGGAGTTACGCGGACGGACGGGGTTCACCGTGTCGGTGGGTGTGGTGGACGGCGAGGAGCTGCTGCTCGTCGATTGGCTGCGCGGCGGCCGCCGCGGCCAGCAGTTGATCGACCTCGGACTTTCGCCCGGCTCGCGCCTGCCGCTGTATGCGAGCGCGGCGGGAAAGCTGCTGCTCGCCAACCTCCCCGACCAGGATCAACGCGAGCGGGTCGGTGAGCTGCAGCTCACCAAGCACGGCCCCAACACGATCAAGAGCAAGACGGCGTTGCGCCAAGAGCTGGGGCGCATCCGCGACGAAAGCATGGCTGTTGCCGATGAGGAGCTGGCCCCCGGCCTGTATGAGATCGCCGCCCCGGTGCGAGCCACGGGGAGCGACGTGGTTGCGGCCGCCTCAATGACGGCGCACAGCTCGATGATCGCGATGGAGGAACTGGTGGATGCGCTCGGCCCCCACCTGATCTCCACGGCCGATCGCATCTCCGCCCGCCTGGGATATCGCCGGGAGGACGAGCGGGTGGGTGGCTAGAGGGTCGCGCTGGCGGCCAAAGGCCGCCGAGCCGGGTCCCTCTTCATTCAGTCAGCCGTTGTCGGGGCTGGTCTTCAGCAGCCCGCGCCCGAGCGCGTAGCTGACCAGTTCGGCGCGCGTGGAGAGGCCGAGCTTGCCGGTGATGTGAGCGCGGTGGCTCTCGACGGTGCGGGGAGAGAGGTGCAGTTGGCGTGCGATTTCAACGCTAGTGAAGCCGAGCGCGATCAATCGCAGGACCTCGACCTCGCGCTGGCTGAGTCGATCCTCGGACTGCGCCAGGCGCAGCACGTCCAGACGCGCCGAGATGGAGGGGCTGACGTAGACCTTGCCGAGCGCGGCCGCGCGGATCGCCGTGGGGAGCTCGCTGTCGGCGTGATGCTTGGCAACAAGCGCGACCGCACCGGCGGCGAGGGCCTGCTGCGCAAAGATAGGGCTCTCCTCCAACGTGAGCAGCACGACGTGGGTCTCGGGCGCGTGCATGTGCAGGCGCCCGAGCGTGTGGATGTTGGAGCCTCCGGGCAGGTCGAGGTCGAGCACCAGCACATGAGGCCGGGCGCTGCGGGCATGCTCGATGACGGTCGCGAGATCGCTGACTTCGGCGATTACTTCGACGTCGGTCTCGCCTTCCAGCAGAAGCCGCAGCGCGCGACGCACGGCGGCGTGGTCGTCGGCGATCAACACGGAGATCGGCGATGCGTCGGTGCCAACCGGTTTGACCGGGGGAGGAGGGGTGGCGATGTGTGGGTAGGCGGCCATCTGATCAATGTAGGCTCCGCGGGAGGTGCCGACCACCGTGGAAAGACGCTGAGCAGCTTCGGAAAAGCACCGATACCGCGAACGGCGTGAGCCGATCCAACCGGATTTGGTTCGCCCGACGAAGAGAGGCCGCTAAGTGAGCGGACGAGAGCATACGAGCACGTGGAAACCCGCAATCGGCGAGGGAACGCTCCCGGATGGCGCCGAGCAGGAGCACCGCGTAGCCTGCTCGACGGCAGCTAACCCCCAAGAGGCGAGGGAAAAATGTTCGAGAACGTGATCGTGGGAGTCGATGGGCGGCCGACCGGCCGCGATGCGATCGAGCTGGCGCGCCGCCTCGTGAGCCCGCAGGGGAAGCTGACGCTCGCGAACGTGCACGGCGGCGAACCGGGCTCCGTGCACGCCGTCACGCCCGGGCTGCTGGCGGGCGAGCGCGAGAGCTCGCACGAGCTGTTGGTGCGCGAACGCGAGAACGCGGATCTCGACACCGCCCCCGAGCTGGTGGGCGTCGTCGCGCTGTCCCCCGGCCGCGGGCTGCACGACCTCGCCGAGGAACGGGGCGGCGATCTGCTCGTGGTCGGCTCCTGCAGCCGCGGGGTGTTGGGGCGGGCGATGCTGGGCGACGACACCCGCGCGGCGCTGAACGGGGCGCCCTGTGCGGTGGCGATCGCGGCGCGCGGGTACGCCGAGCATCCGCTGCCACTGGCAAGCATCGGCGTCGGCTATGACGGCTCGCCCGAGAGCGAAGCGGCGCTGGCGGCAGCCCGAGCGGTGGCCGCGCAGCAGCGTGCCGAGCTGGTCGCGCTGGAGGTGGTGTCGATCCCGACCTACGCATTCACCGGCCTCACGCCCCCGGCGCTGGGCGACACGATCGATGCGCTGGTCGCGGACGCGCGCGAGCGGCTGCGGGGGCTGGAGGGCGTGCGGGGGCGCGCGGTGTATGGGCTGCCGGGCGAGGAACTGGCGGCGTTCAGCGCCGACGTCAACCTGCTGGTGGTCGGCTCGCGCAACTACGGCCCGCTGCGCCGCCTGGTGGTGGGCAGCACCTCCGACTACCTCGAGCGCCACGCACGCTGCTCGCTGCTGGCGCTGCCCCGCGGGGCGGGCACGCAGACCCCGGCTGCGGATCGCTGACCTCCTACGGGAGGTTGACCTTGGCTGCCGAGGCAGACCCCCCTGGTGTAGCAAGGTCGGCGGGAGGTGTGAAACACGTATGAGGGGGCGGGATCGTCCGCGCGGCGCCCCGCCTACCCCGTGCGCCCGGGGGCGGGGCGTCCTACCCCGCCACCGCAGTAGAGTGAGCCACGATGGAAGACCAGACTCCGGCAGACCAGATCGAGCCGCTCGAGCCGCTCGAGCAGCGCCGTCGCGAGGAGCGCCGCGCCGTGGAGGAGGCAGGCGGCGGAGAGTCCGAGGGCTTCGAGCAGGCAGAGCAGGAACTGATCGAACACACCTCCCACGGCGATGAGCACAGCCCGGCGCGGATCATGCGCGACGCCGCCGACGAGGGGCCGCTGAGCGAGGTGTCGGGTGAGGCCGACGAGGAGCACCCGGCCGACTGACGCGTCAGCTGACGCGGGTCCCAGTTGGCTCGCCGAATGAGGTGGTTGCGAGCCGTGGAAAACGTCAGCCGACGGCAGCGGGCAGCTCGAAGCAAACCCCCGTGAGCTCTTCGGAGACCTCCCACAGCCGCGCGGCGACGGCGGCATCGCGCGCAGCGCGATTGGGCGAGACCGGGTGCGGGTGCCCGCGAAACTCGCCGAGCCCGTCGGGCCCGATGTAGAGGCCGCCCTCGAGCCCGGGCACGGTGGCGGCATACAGCGGCGGCAGCGCCCCCCGGTCGGCACTCTGCGCGAGGAGAGCGTTGGTCACCACCATCACCAGCCGATCGGCGGTGGGCACCGCAGCCGACTGCAGATTGGTCGCCGCATAGCCGGGGTGAGCCGCCAAGCTCTTGACGTTCGAGCCCGCAGCCCGCAACCGCCGGTCGAGCTCCAGCGCAAACATCAGGTCGGCGAGCTTGGACTGCCCGTACGCGAGCCAACGGGAGTAGCGGCGCTCGGACTGCAGGTCGTCGAAGTTGATGCGCCCCATCTTGTGGGCGTTGCTGCTGAGCGTCACGACGCGCGCATCGGGCCGCCCCTCCAGCGCGCCGAGCAGCCGTGCGGTGAGCGCGAAGTGGCCGAGCAGGTTGGTGCCGAGCTGCAGCTCGAAGCCATCGGCGGTGACCTGCCGCGGCGGCGCCATCACGCCGGCGTTGTTGAGCAGCAGCTCAAACCCGTCGTGGGTGGAGCGGAACCACTCCGCAAAGGTCTCCACCGAGGCGAGGCTGCCGAGATCGAGCGAAGCAAGCTCGACATGCGCGTCGGGCGCCACCCGTGAGATCTCCGCGAGCGCCGCCGCGCCCTTCTCGGCGTTGCGACAGGCAAGCACCACGCTCGCCCCATGGCGCGCCAGCTCACGCGCGCAGACCAGCCCGAGCCCGCTGTTGGCCCCGGTGACGATCGCGGTGCGCCCGCTCTGGTCGGGAATCTGCTCGGTGGTCCACTTGGCGCTCATTGGCTCTCCTCTGGCCGCGGTCGATCCGGCCGCCCCTACGGATCCTGGCATGCACCGCGACCATATCGGATCTACCGATCAGCAAGACAGAGCTAGACGAGCTAGACGCGTCTCGGCGCCGATCGGCTCACCGGGCGCGTAGGCAGCCCATGCTGCCTGGGAGACATCATCCAGTCGCCTGGATGTGCGCCACCGCGGAAGCGCTAGATTTCTTCCACGCTCAACAATCTCGCGCAATGATGGTCTCCAGATTATTGGCCGCGCGCATCGAAAGGCTAGCCAACCACTCAAGTCCGTAAAGTTGCTCATATAGCGCAGCCCTGGTCCTTCCGTTGAACCAGGGCGACAGATCGTTAAATCTGCTGTGCAATCACCCCTGCCGCCCTGGTAAGTCGCGTCGCCGTTTGGAGCTTATCGGCAAGCATATTCCGCAATTCATCACAGTACGACACCACACGTGGTACAACCTGGCATTCGCCGGTTGGGTCCGCCGCATTTTCCGGATTGTCTCTGGTGTACACGTAGGGTTCGCCGGTGATTTGTAGCGTCGGATCGACACTGAGGAATTGGTCTGTTGATGGATCGTAAGTGCGAGCGCGCAGGTAGATGAGCCCCGTGTCGGTGCTGGTGTACTGCCCGTCATACCGAAGCGGCGTAGACGCAGTCCCAGTGCTGGCGGCAAGACTCCCGTAGGGATTGTAGGTGTAGGCAGCTACAGTTTCGCCTTTGGCGTTGGTGAGCAGGCGCGTCGAGCCCTGTTGGTCGTGGTGGAAGTAGAGCGTTTCGCCGCTGGTGGGGATTTGCTCGATGGGGAGGTTTTCTGGTCCGTAGATGTAGCTGTTGGTTTCGTCTTCGAGGATGATGGGGCTAGGTTCGGTAGTGTCCCAGGTGAGGCTGGTTTTAGCCCGGATCCACCGATGGGGTTGATCGGGGTAGGGGAATCCGGGCGGCGGCGCGTTGATGGCGTTGTTCGGTGGTGAAGAGCCCGTGAGTTGGCGCTGTGCCCCGGTTTTGGTGGTTTTGCGGGCTGGTTGGGCGGGCTGGTGGGCAGCCGTGAGCGCGGCCGGTCGGTGAGTTGTTCGCTGGTCTGTGGTGTGGCCGGCGCTGGCGGCGGTCAGTCGGCGGGGAGCGCGCGGATGCGGGCCAGTGCCGCGATGTAGTCGCCCTGCCAGGGCCAGCGGGCTGGCAGGTGAAGGGTCCAGGATCGACCGTGGCGGGTCAGGCGACCAGCGATCGTGAGCAGCCGGCGGCGCAGGGTTCGCCCGGCGCGGATGGTGGTGTTGGGCAGGCCGATCAGTTGTGTCCATCTGAGCAGGTTGTGCGCGAGCGCGCCGAGCACGGTCCAGGCGCCGTTGGCGTTGAACTCGCCGGATGGGAAGTGCACGAGCGCTTGGTCTTTGAGGTCGGCGATGACCTGCTCGACTACGGCGTGATCGCGATGCTCAGCCTCGACCAGGGCGATGTCCTCGGTGCGGTTGGTGATGAAGCAGAAGTGCCGCCAGTCGGGCCATAGCTTGGCTTGCGGGCCGCGGAGCCGGGTGCGCCGGACGATCAGCCTGCGCTCGCCGTAGGTGGTCTCGGCGATCTGCGCTTCGCCTTGCTCGGGGTATTCGATCGTCTGCCACGCCTCCTCGTTGATCGCCTCAACGGCCTCGCGAATCCCTTTCTGCATACGCACCCCGATCGAGTACTGCCACCCGGCGTTCTCGAGCCGCTTGAACACCTTGGTATTCCAGAACCCCGAGTCGGCCCGCAGTAGCTTTACGCCGGTAGCATCAGCGCGCTTGACGCGGGCGATCAGCTCGTCTGTGAAGCGCAGCATCCCCTTCTGCGTGTTCGCCGACCCTTTACGCAAGCGGATGTGCAACACCTCCCTGGTGTCCGCCCGGGTCGCCAGGAGTGGGTGGTAGCCGAGCACCTTGGTGTACCCATAGGCGGCTCCCTGCTTCAAGCGCCCGCACACCTCGCCAACGAAACTGTCCACATCGATCACCAGCCGCTCCTCGCCGGGACCAGCACCCGCCCGCCACGCGCGCACCAGTGTCTCGCCGAGCAGCGCATCGAGCTGGCGCACATGCCCGAATGTGAACGCGCGCAGGAACGTCCCCAGCGTCGAAGGTGCCGGTATCCAGCCGCCAAGCAGCCGCCGCGTGCGGCCCGCCCGCAATACCTCGCAATCATCGATGCTGTCCGCGCCGAGCACCATCGCGAACAAAAGCGCCATCACCTTCCTGCCCGCGTTCGCGGCGCCCGCCCGGTCGCGCCGCAACCGCACCAGCCGCCCAGCCAACACTTCGATCCCCAGCCGCCCGGCGAGCGTCCCAACGAGCATCACCCCGGCGTCCGAGATAGCACGCTCGTCATCGAACTCGACCCGCAGACCGTCCAATCCGACCGGCTCGTCATCATGCACCATGAAGGTGACCTCCTGAACTCGGGCCGCGGCTGGCCCAACAGCCGCTAATCAAGCCCTTTCAGGAGGTCATTCTTCGTTCAGCGCCGGACAGAATCGGTGGATCCAGGTTTAGTGCCGTTGATGGTTTGGGCTTGGCGGAGGTTGTTGCCGTCGTAGGTGTAGCTATCTTCGATTTTGGCGATGGGGGCTTCTTCGGGTCGTTTGACGCTGATTAGGTTTCCGGCTTGGTCGTAGCCGTAGGTAGTGGCAGGACCTTTGGCGGGTTTGGTTTCGGTGCGCTGCCCGTCTTCGTTGAAGCCGTATTGAACCGCCCCGGGAATCTTGGAGGCCCTACTTCATGAGAGGATGGGCTGATGGGAAAGACCAACAACAGATATCCGGTGGAGGTGCGCGAGCGGGCTGTGCGGCTGGTGCTCGAGCATCGTGAGGAGTACCCCAGTGGGTGGGTAGCGGTGACCTCAATCGCGCAGAAGTTCGGGTGTACGGCGCAGACGTTGCAGGGTTGGGTGCGCCGGGCTGAGATCGATGGTGGTGTGCGGCCGGGAACGAGCACTAGTGACGCTGAGCGGATCAAAGAGCTTGAGCGCGAGAATCGTGAGTTGCGCCGGGCGAATGACATTTTGAAGGCGGCTTCGGCTTTCTTCGCGCGGGAGCTCGACGCGCAGCCGAGAAGATGAGCGCCGTGGTCGATGCGCACAAGGGAGAGTTCGGGGTCGAGCCGATCTGCAGGACACTGGGGGTCGCTCCGTCTACCTACTACGCGGTGAAGGCACGTGAGCGTGACCCGTCTGAGCGGGCGCTGAGAGACGAGCGGATGCTCGTGGAGATCCGCAGGGTGCATGAGGCCAGCAAAGGCCTCTACGGCGCCCGCAAGGTGTGGTGGCAGCTGGAACGAGAGGGCATCAAAGTCGCGCGCTGCACGGTGGAACGTCTGATGGCCAAGCACGGCCTGAAAGGCGCGATACGCGGCAGGCGCTGGCGCACCACGATCCCTGATGGGCAGGCTCAGCGCGCACCGGACCTGGTGGATCGCAACTTCACGGCGAGCGCCCCGAACCATCTGTGGGTCGCCGATTTCGAGCGCCACGAGGCGCTTTGGACCGTGCGGTGATGAAAGGACACCGCCTGTGGCTCGTCGCAGCGGGCCGCGTGAAGCTGGGGGCAGCCTGATCCTGGGGACACGGGTGAGGGTGGACAGCAGCCCCGACAACGACGGGACGGGCCGGTACTGCCAGACGGTCTGGGTCCGGCAAGCGAGATGGGAAGGTGTACGTGAGAAACCAGCGTCTGAAAGCTCCTCAAGAGCAAACCACCAGCTCTAATCTGGCAGATTTGGGCTGGGTAGCAACGCGTATCCATGCTTCGGTGTGGATAACTCCTGGGCTGGTCGATGTCGCTGGCCGGGAGGCCACGGTGAAGGACTGCGGCGTAGTCGTGGCGATGTTGCAGGGGCATAGCTGGGCACCTAACCCTGTCGATCGGTTCAAGGTGAACGTGGGAACCGTCCGGGTGGCCCCCTCACCAGCCAGCAGGATGCTGGCTGGCGGGAAGGCCTGTCGTCGGCTGATGCCGCCGGGATGGGGCGGAGGACCCGTAGTAGTCCGAGGCCGGGAAAGCCGGCCGCATGGCGAAGGGGTCCAGCGGGTTCGCAGAAGCAACGCGGATCGTGGAGGTCGCTGGTGAATACCGGTGTTCCGTGGCCCGACCTCGATGAGGCCGAGCGGCGGGTACACGAGATGCAGAGCAAGCTGCACCAATGGGCGAGCAGTGATCCTGCCCGCCAGTTCGATGACCTTTACAACCTCGTCTATGACCCGGCGTTCCTGGTTGTGGCGTGGAACAGGGTCAAGACCAACAAGGGCGCACGATCGGCTGGTATTGATGGCATCGCTCCGCGGTCCATCACGGCCGAGGGGGAGTTCCTCGCCGGGATCAGAGACGATCTGAAGACCCGGCGGTTCCTCCCCACGCGGGTGCGGGAGAAGACAATCCCGAAGGCAGACGGCAACGTCCGTCGGTTGGGCATCCCGACTGCCGCAGATCGTGTTGTGCAGTCCGTGTTGAAGCTGGTAATCGAGCCGATCTTCGAGGCGGATTTTAAGCCGTGCAGCTACGGTTTCCGTCCGAAGCGCCGCGCCAAGGACGCGATCGCTGAGATTCACTACCTCGCTTCGCCCACACGGAACTACGAGTGGGTGTTCGAGGCAGACATCACGGCGTGCTTCGATGAGATCTCCCACTCGGCGCTATTGGGCCGCGTGCGGGCACGAATCGAGGATAAGCGCATCCTCGGACTGGTGAAGGCGTTCCTGCGGGCCGGCATCCTCACGGAGGCTGGGTTGAGCCGGGACACGATCACCGGCACCCCACAAGGCGGGCTGCTCTCACCATTGCTTGCCAACATCGCCCTGTCTGTCTTGGACGAGCACTTCACGCGCAAGTGGGAAGAACTCGGGCCAAGCTGGACACGCGCCAAGCGCCGCCGCGCTGGTGTGCCGGCCTACCGCCTCGTTCGCTACGCGGACGACTTCGTGGTCATGGTCGGCGGTACCCGCACGAACGCTGAAGCGCTCTGGGATGAGGTGAGCACGGTGCTCGCTCCGATCGGCTTGCGCCTGTCGGAAGAGAAGACGAGGGTCTGCCACATCGACGAGGGGTTCGACTTCCTCGGGTTCCGCATCCAGCGGAGAGCCTGGAGAGGCCGGGCCGGCAAGCGAGCGGTCTACACCTACCCATCCAAGAAGGCCTTGGCCTCCGTGATGGAAAGGGTTCGCAGGGCCACTCGCCGCAAGCGTCATCGAACGCTCGCCGAGCTGCTGCGCCAGCTCAACCGCATTCTGCGGGGATGGTGCAGCTACTTCAGACACGGGGTGTCCTCGCGCACGTTCAACTACCTCGACCACTTTGCGTGGTGGAGAGTCGTTGGCTGGCTGCGCAAGCGCCACCACGGGCTGAACTGGGGGACGCTCAGCCGCCGCTACCTCCCCGGATGGGAGATACGCGACGGCGGTATCGAGATGTTCCGGCCACAAAGGGTCGCGGTCAGCCGCTACCGCTACCGGGGCACCCGAATCCCCACCCCCTGGACGAGCAAGGAGGGAGAAACACTCCCACCAACGGCATGAACCCGTGGAGAGCCGGATGCGCGGAGACGTGCAAGTCCGGTTCGGAGGGCGGGCCGAGGAAACGGACCGGGCGAAACCCCGGCACCGCGCCTCGGCCCGACCCCTACACCTATGTCAGCACCTGGTCGGGTGTGTGCTATGTCGCGTTCGTGATCGACGCTTTCTCCCGGCGGATTGTTGGCTGGAAGGCTGACGCGACGATGCAGACGAGTCTTGTGCTCGACACGCTGGAGATGGCGCTCTGGGCGCGTGACCACGCTGGCCTCCCTGTCGGTGAGGGAATAATTCATCACTCCGATGCCGGCAGTCAGCTTGGGCTCAACCGGTCGTCGCAACAGCCACGGTTGTCTGTGATTGATGCCCATTTTTATCAGGTGGTGTGGTTACCCTCTTCTTGGGAGGCAGAGACGACCCCGAAGGGGCCGTACTCCGAAGGACTGGTAACGCTTGTGCGCTCGTCGCGTTCGCGTAGTGCTGTGGCGTATTGAACGGAGGTGAGCGGGCTGGATGCTTGCGAGTGCGCGCTGCTGTGGGTCAGCTCGGCGTTGCTGCTGTTGAGGAAAGGTACTCGTCGAGGGCTTCGGCGGGGGTTCTCCAGTCGAGTGTCTTGCGAGGCCGGCTATTGAGCGTGGCAGCGACCGCGGCGAGGTCCTCGACGGTGTGTCTTGCGAGGTCTGTGCCCTTCGGGAAGTATTGGCGGAGCAGGCCGTTGGTGTTCTCGTTGGTCCCTCGCTGCCAGGGGCTTTGAGGATCACAGAAATACACTTGAAGCCCGCTGTCGATTGTGAGCTGTGCGTGTTGTGTCATCTCAGCACCTTGGTCCCAGGTCAGCGATCGGCGCAGCTGCTCGGGCAGCGTGGTGATCTGATTGGTGATAGCGTCGCGCACCGCCTCGGCGCCGCGGCCAGCGAGCGGTGGCCCGTTCTTGACTCTTTGGCCGCCGTGGCCGGGCATCGGTGGTAGGTGAAGCAGCATTGTGAACCGGGTGGTGCGCTCCACGAGCGTTCCGATCGCAGTCCGGTCTGCACCGAGGATGAGGTCGCCCTCCCAATGGCCAGGTATAGCTCGGTCCTCGGCCTCTGCGGGACGCTCGCTGATCATGATCTGCTCGGTGATGAAGCTCTTGCCTTTCCCGCGGACGCGGGCTCTGGGGACCCTGAGCGCCCTGCCACTGCGCAAGCAGGCGGTGAGCTCGCGCCGCAGCGCGCCGCGGCCCTGCACGTAGAGCGCTTGGTAGATCGCCTCGTGCGAGATTCGCATCGACTCATCATGCGGGAAATCTAGGCGCAGCCGGTTGGAGATCTGCTCCGGGCTCCACGCCCTCGCCCACTTGCGGTCTTGGCGATGCGGCTTGTTGCGACCCTTCCAAGGCGCCGTCGCGGGCCCTGGCACCGCTGTGCCGTTGGGTCGGCGGACCTGGCCGGAGAGCCGCTCCTGCACGTACTCGCGCAGCTGGGCGTTGGTGGCAAGCTTCGCGGTCTTCGGGCGGCGCGCCATCAGCTCTGCCTTCCACTGCGCGACCGAGGCACGGTAGTCGAGCTTCCCACCGCGAGTGGCAGCGTTGCGGCGCAGCTCCCTGGAGATCGTTGATGGAGCACGCCCCAACCGGCGGGCGATCTCCCGAACCCCGGTACCTTGGGCCTTCAACAGCGCGATCTCCTCCCGCTCCGCAAACGACAGATACCGGCCTGAGATTGGGTCAAGCATGAACGTTGGCATCCCGCCACGATCCCTGAACCACCGGCCGCCAGCCGCCTGCGACGCTCCGACGGCCAGCGCAGCGTCCTCACTGCTCAAACCCCTCGCGATCTCACGCCAGAACAACCGCTCCACATCGCGACGCAGCGACGGCGCCCCCGGCGACTTCAACAGCGCCCTGCCCGTCAACTCCTTCATCCACCCCGCTGGCCTGCCCATAAACACCTCCACAATCAAGGTGTTGCGAGGACCAGTTGAATCCGCCCAGTATACCAGTTTTGCGTTCACCCAGAGACTCGTCGACACTGGCGTGGACCCCTCGATCGGGTCTGTCGGAGATGGGTACGACAACGCGCTGGCCGAGACAACTATCGGACTCTACAAGACCGAGCTGATCAACCCTCAGCGGCCGTGGAAGGCGCTTGATGAGGTCGAGTTCGCGACGCTGGAGTGGGTCGACTGGTACAACAACGCTCGGCTGCATGGAGCGTGCGAACGGCTCCCCCCGGCCGAGTTCGAGGCTAACCACCTGGCAGCTCAAACGTAGGCCTGTGGACATGCCGGGCTGTGGACAGCAAGCTGACCACAGCCCTTGGACAACCCCTCCCGGGTTGCCCACATGACCACAGGCCCAGCCACTCCCGACACTCATATTTATGGTATAACTGACACAGTTACTCAAACGACCAGCCTCCAACGAACTCGGGGCGGTTCAATGCCTATGTGCGCACAGGAGCCCTAGAGCTTTGTTACCACGCCTTCAAGCGCAACACCTATTGGCCGGCGGTTTTCGTTAGGCAGCAAACCGCTGCGCTTGCCGCCGGCGCACAAGACAGGCTCTGGAACTACATCGACACGTTCTTCTCCGAGCAAGGCAGGGAGCTCACACACTACGTCACCGAAAGCTACCTCGATGGCATCGCGCGCCAGACCTCGGGGCTGGGCCTCGCCCGCTGGCACATCGACCGGCACAGCGGTCGTCGCGAAGAACAAACCACCACCGAAGACCAGGTCGCCAGAGCGATCGGACTCCACGTCACCCCGGCCTTCCGCATCGGCAAGGCCGGTAGACACATGAGCATCTTCACGGGCCGCACCATGATTCGATACCCGGAACAGACACACCCAATTGCCCTCATCGAAGCCTCCGACGTCGCGAACGCCATCAAGCTCATCGACCACGGCGAGCAAATCCCACTCGCGAGCCAGACGAACCCTGAAGTACTGAGCCGACGCCTGGAATGAAGCACCGGCAGAGGGTCTCGTTGGGGGTCAAGGTCGCGTTCGCTCAGGGTGAGCGCCTCCTGGATGCGTAGCCCGCCACGCCAGAGCACGACTATCAGTGCGCGCGGGCGAGCGCCGTGACGGTCGGTGCCGGCCTCGCGCATCACGGCGATCTCCTGCACCGCGGGCAGGTGGCTGGCTGCCTGCGGTCGTAGACTGCCCTGCAGTGTTGCGACTCATCACGATCCCGATCAGTCACTACTGCGAGAAGGCGCGGTGGGCGCTTGAGCGGGTGGGGATGCCCTATCGCGAGGAGCGCCACGTCCAGGGCGTCCATCAGATTGTTGCTCGTCGCGTGGGCGGTGGAATCACGGTCCCGGTGCTTGTGACACCCGGTGGAGCGATCGGAGACTCGGCGGAGATCCTTGCCTGGGTCGATGAGCGCACGCACCCAGAACATCGGCTGTTTCCCTCTGAATCCGACGCGCGGGAGGAGGTCGTGCGTCTATGCCGGCGCTTTGACGAGGGACTCGGGCCGAGGGGGCGGCGGCTCATGTATATCCACATGCTCGCCGACGCGAAGCTCGCGTTGCGTTTCAACAACGCAGGCGTGCCGGGCTGGGAGGACCGCTTCATCCGCTACGGATGGCCGGTGGCTCAGCGCTACGTCAAGCGCGTGCTCAACATTCGTCCCGGGATCGAGGTAGAAGACGAGGCGGCGGTCTTCGGCGAGCTCGACCACGTCGCCGAGCTGCTAGCCGACGGTCGGCCGTACCTGTGCGGCGAACGGTTTGGCGCGGCGGACCTTACGTTCGCGGCGCTCTGCGCCTCGGTCATCGTCCCACCCGCGTATGGCGTTCCGCTGCCGCAGCCCGATGTTCTATTGCCAGACATGGCGGCGCTGGTCGAACGCGCGCGCAAGCACCCTGCCGGGCGCTACGCGCTCGCGCTGTTCGCTGAGCACCGCAACGACTGCGCGGTGTGACGCGGACGCGCGCGCTCCCAGGTCGCTGGCTTTCGGTGCTGGACCCAGGTTCTGCCCAGGGCGCAACCTCGCGTTGTTGGAGTCAAAGACGGTCTTGGCGATGCTCGCCCGCAACTTCCAAATCGAACTCGATGACTCAAACGGAGAGGTAAGAGAGCACTTCGGGTTCACCATCATCCCCAAAGGCCTACGCGTGCGGCTACACGAGCGATCTCCACGGAAGTCGATCCCGTTGAGGTAACTAAGCCTGGATCCACCGAAGCCTCTTGGAGGCGACGATTTGGAGCTGTCGCGGCGGTCGTGCGGAGGTCGCGCCGGTGGAGCGTGCTTGGGCGGGTAGGCTCCCGCGGCCGGAGAATGTAGTGTGTCCCCGATGAGCAAGCACGTCGTGATCCTCGGGGCCGGGTTCGGGGGACTGGAGCTCGCGACCCGGCTCTCGGAGACGATCGCGGACACGGTCCTCGTCACGCTGTTCGATCGCAACGATTCGTTCTACTTCGGCTTCTCCAAGCTCGAGGTGATGCTCGGCCGCCAGTCGGCCGACGACGTGCGGCTCCACTACCGCGACTTCGAGAAGGACGGCGTCGAGTTCCGCCAGGAGACGGTGACGGGTGTCAACCCGGCCGCGCGCCGCGTCACCACCGATGCCGGATCCTACGACGCCGACTTCGTCGTCGTGGCACTCGGCGCCGACTACGACTTCGCCGCCACGCCGGGCTTCGAGCAGGGCGGGCACGAGTTCTACTCGCTCGCTGGTGCCGAGCGGCTACGCGACGCGCTCGCCGACTTCAAGGGCGGCAAGGTGCTCGTCTCGGTCCTCGGACAGCCGTTCAAGTGCCCCCCAGCCCCGTTTGAGGGTTCCTTTCTGCTGCACGAGCACTTTACGCAGCAGGGCATCCGGGACTCGGTAGAGATGGCGACGACATTTCCGATGGCGCGCCCGGTCCCGGTGACCGGCGAGGTCTCGCAGATGTTCCGCGACGGGCTTGCTGCGCGTAACATCAAGGAACTGCCCGAGCATCTCGTCGCCGGCATCGACCCGGCGACCCGCACGGCACAGCTCGCGAGCGGCGAGACGCTGCCCTACGACCTCTTCGTCGGCATCCCGATCCACCGGGCGCCCACCGCACTTGCGGACACGGGCCTCGCGGTCAACAACTGGGTGCCCGTCGAGCAGTCCAACCTCAGGACCCGGTTCCCCGGCGTCTATGCGCTCGGCGACGTCTGTACCGGCCCGCGGACCGTTCCCAAGGCCGGTATCTTCGCCGAGGCGGCGGCGCGCGTGGTCGCCGACGACATCGCCGCGACGATCGCGGGCACCGAGCCGCCCGCGCCGTTCGAGGGCTCGGGCGTCTGCTACGCCGAGTTCGGCGGCGGGCTCGTCAGCAAGGTCGAGGTCAGCTTCCTCCGCGGCGACGCGCCAGCAGCCCAGCGCTACGACCCCTCGCTGGAGCACGCCGCCGAGAAGGAGGAGTTCGGCGCGGTCCGCCGGGCGCGCTGGTTCGGGCGCTCGTGAAACGCGAGACGAAACGGCGCGTTGGACGGGTGCCAAACGACACGCTGACAACGGCATCGCAGAACCTATTGCGCCGCATCGAGGATGCGATGGTGCGTCCGTTCCTGCGTACGTGAAAGAGGCAAACGAGTCGCACTGACGACAGCCTGCACGCGGACGTCGGTTCGAGGCAGTAATCGTGTACTCTGCTCGACACACGGATAGCGACCGAGGGGGCGGGATGAAGAGGCGGGGCGGCACGAGCATCGACACCGCACGACGAGCGGGCCGCGGGCTTGGCGAGAAGCGCAAGCTCGTCAGAGCGATTGGAGCTGTGGCTTCCGTAACGCTGGCGCTCACGGTCACATCGCCAGCATGGGCGAGCTTGAGCGCAATCGGTACGCAGGCTCCGATCGGCTCTGGGTCTCACCTTCTGACAGTGACGAATACCGGCTCTGAAGTGATTACGAGCTTCGCCGTCGAAGTAGGTGAGGGCTTCTCCGGCGTTGCCACTAACGTAGTTCCCCACCCCGCTTGCGAGTTCGGCACTCCTGCTAGCAGCTCTATTCAGTGCACCGTTGCGATAGCGCCAGGGGCTATGACACGAATGTGTTACACCGGTCCGGCGCTAGGGGAACTAGACTTGACCCCGGGCAAGAGCAGCGGCTCCGGCACGTGGGGGCTTCTCCGCAGCGCTGGCGGTAGCAGTGGTTTTAGTCTCACTATCAGCCCGTCACCCGCTGTGGCCTCATGCCCGCTACCGAACTTCAAAGCGGGGGCAGGGACGAGCACTTGGTCGCACGCTCTGTGCGAGAGCATGTACAAGGCGTGGACGAAGAAAAACAAACACGCGACCCGCTCGCAGGAGAAAGCTGAGACAAACAAGCTCCATAAGACGCACGGCTGCCCTCTGTCCATCCTGAAATAGGAAGGGACGCGCTTGCGCTCCTAGCGTCCACGTGTGCCGACATTGGGCGACTTCATCAGCTACTGCCTCAGCCTCCTCGGAATCGGATGGAGCGTCTACCTCTCCCGTGGCGGTCGGTCGCGCCCGCGCCGGCTGGCGCACCCAAACAGCGTGCTACGCTATGCGACATAAGGATCGTTACTCATCGCGAGATGCGCAATCAAAGCGGTGACATCCTGCGTCATGTCGCCGATGGCGAGACCATCCAGGTCACCAATAACGGTCGGGTCGCGGCGTTGATCGTTCCGCCGGGCACCGATCCGCTCGCGGACCTCGTCTCCCGAGGCCAGGTGCGGGTGGCACGCAACCCCACCTCCAGCTTGCGGTCGATCGTTCGACGTAAAGGCACGGCCGACAGCCAGGCGATAGTGGCCGACGTCCGTGGTCGCTGGTGACGATCAGCTATCTGGATACCTCGGCCGCGATGAAGCTCGTCCTCGACGAGCCGCAATCCGAGGTGCTGACTGCGGAGCTGGCTGGGTGGGAGGATCGGCGGCTAGTGGTGCATCCTTTTAGTTTGGGTGTGGTTGGAGGGGTCTCGTAGTCTTTGCCGAACCGGTTGCTGGTGTGTCCAGCGATGATGGGGGTTCGGTATGCCTGCTTTGGCGAAGCGCATCGAGATCGACGATGGGGATCGAGCGGAGCTCGATCGGATCGTTCGCTCTAGCACCGCGGAGGTGCGGATGCTCGAGCGCGCCCAGATCGTGCTCGGGGCTGCGGAGGGCCGCTCGGCGGCTGAGATCGGCCGGTTGGTGGGGTGCTCGGTGAACACGGCGCAGAAGTGGCGTGCACGCTATGAGCGGGACGGGATCGCCGGGCTCGGGGATTTGCCGAGATCCGGCAAACCGCTGATCTATTCACAGCAGGACAGGGCGCGGCTGATTGCGAAGGCGTGCACCCGCCCGCCTGAGACGCCCGAGGGAGCGCAGCAGGAACGCTGGACCTATGAGCAACTCGGCGAGGCGGTCGGGATGTCGGGCTCCCAGGCGCATGTGATCCTCTCGCGCGCGGAGGTCAAGCCGCACCTGACTGACTACTGGATCATGAGCGACTTCTCCCAACCGGAGTTCGAGGAGCGCCTGGGCGAGATCTGTGGTCTTTACGTAGATCCGCCAGAGAACGTGCTCGTCGTCTCCTTGGACGAGAAGACGGGAATCCAGGCCAAGGCTCCCACCAAGCCGGACATCCAGCCAGCCTATGGGCGCCCGATCCGGCGCGAGCACGAATACACCCGCAACGGCACGCAGTGCCTATTCGCGTGCCTGAAAGTTCACGAGGGTGACGTGCTCGCGATGGCGTCAAAGACACGCAACCGCTTTGACCTGATCCGCTTCCTGGACCAGCTCGACTCCGAGATCCCGGTTGTGAAGGGCCAGAAGATCGTCGCGGTCAGTGACAACCTCTCCACTCGCGGCACGCAAGAGGTCACCGACTGGCTGGAGCAGCATCCGCGCTGGAGCTTTCAGTTCACCCCAACGCACGCCTCGTGGCTGAACCAGATCGAGATCTTCTTCTCGATCCTCTACCGCCGGCTCCTGAAGCACGGAATGTTCTTCAGCGAGGAAGACCTCGCCGAGCAGATGCTCGCATTCATCGAGACCTACAACCAAACCGCCAAACCATTCAAGTGGACCTACACCGGCAAGGTCCTCGAGGCATAACCCAAGAACTTCACGGACGAACCACTAGTCTCCTCCTCGTTACTGCACACCGAGGTGCACTGTGCCGCAGGCCGCCACCCCTAAGACGTCGACCTCGAGGCGGTGGGGACCGTGCTCGATTCCGTGAGCCTGATCGACCTCACACGCGGGGATCTGCTCGCGGCCGGCACCCACGCGCCGCTGCGATCCAACGACGCCATCCACCTCGCCGTCGCGCTCAGGGTCGGCGCCGCTGCGATCGTTACTTACGACGGGGAGCTTGATGAGCTTTTCAAGCTGGAGCGACTCGACTCGGGATGCGGGTCGAGCCGATCAGTGCTTGCTCTTACAGCCCGTTAAATCCGTACAACGTCAACAGCATGTGCGAAGTCGGAGAAGTCGCCGTCCTGGGTCCAGACCTCGGCGCCGCTGACGAGCGCTGTCGCGGCGATCCAGGTGTCGTGGACCCGCGGCTTGCGCCCTTCTAGGAGAACATTCGCGGCGAGTTGCGCATAGGCGGAGGCGGTGCGCTCGTCGATCGGCAGCGCCGCGCTGAGCGAGCGGACCTCGGTCAAGGTCCGCAGCCGCTGCCCGCGGGTCGGTGCGTCGCTAGCAACGAGCACCCCCACCTCGAGCTCGGCGATCGAGACGACCGATATGGCGACGTCCTCGGGCAGAGGACGCTTGAGTGGACGGCCCTGCTCTCGCGCTATCAGCACGGAGGTGTCGAGGATCGCGCGGCTCACCGAGGCTCGATGGCCTGATCGCGCAGCGGTATGAGGTCATCGAGCAGTCCACTATCGGCCGGCGCCACGCGCAGGACGCGTTCCATCGCCGCACCGGATACCCAGGCGGTCCGCTCGACGGGGCCGAGTTGCGCTACTGGACGTCGGCTGACGGTCACCCGTAGGCGCTCGCCGGCCTCAACGCGACGTAGAACTGCCGCTGTGTGGTTGCGCAGATCGCGAGCGGAAACCTCAGACACACACATATTGTAGCACTAGTGCTACGAGAGGGCGCTGTAGGACTGGAGGCTCAGGTCCGATGTAGACGCGATCCTCAGGCTCGCTTCACCGCTCGATAGAAAGCCATAGATAAGCCCGGGGGTCGAGAAAGGTCCAAAGACCCAGGTCAGGATTCGCCTATATTCTGAGAGATCGTGCCGACCCCTGTCGTAGGCAAGACTCGTCTCTAGCGGAATCTAAAAACTCTAAAGCTCTCTAAAGGGGTGGGGTATGCTGATCGGATGCGCAACCCATTCCACGCGAGCTTCGGGGTCAGCCCCGGCTGCTGGTCGGCCGCGACGAGCTGCTCGAGGACTTCGTAGAAGCACTTGAGGATGGCCTGGGGTCGGCGGGCCGCGCGACTCTCTACACCGCGTAAACCCCGTAAAACTCTGTACAACTCGGTACGAGCAATGGCTTGAGCGGAGACTGAACGGTTACCAAAACCTGCCGATGAGCAGGCAAAACAGGAAATGGCGAGACCCAGACTCGAACTGGGGACACCACGATTTTCAGTGGTGGGGCAACCAGCCCTGACCCGCTCGGCTGAGCGTAGCAAAAAGCGTAAGCGTTCAGTCCCTCGAGGTGTTTAGCCGAGTAGCGGTGCCGGATCCCCACGCGCGCTGGCGCTGAGCAGCTCGACGAGGTAGGCGTGCAGGCTGCGGCGTTGCAGGCGACAAGTGATCGATGCCGAGAGCAGCCGAGCGATGCGTCGCTCGCCTTCTTCGGATTGGCTGCCGAGGGAGAGCTTGCGGTAGATGACGGCTCCGCGCAGGGAGCGCTCGGCGTGGTTGTTGGTCGGCGCTACGCCCGGGATGGCGGCGAACGTCCATAGTGACGGCCAGAGCTTCAGCAGGTTGCGCGCCATGCCGCGGCAATACTTGTTGCGCGGTGACTTGCCTGAGAAGCGCCGCAGGGCGGGCTTCAGCTCGCGCCTGAGAATGGTGGCCTGACGTTTGAGCTCGCGTCGCTCGCCAGTGTGCTGAAAGACCTCCCATGCCCAGAACAGCCGCTCACAGACGTGCAGGCCCAGCTCACCGAACTCTTTCTCCAGGGCGAGACCTTCGGCGTGCGCGGTGAAGTCCCGTCGCAGGTGTGCCCAGCAGATCTGCCGTCGCGAGAGGGGCAGATGGCTATAGGCCCACCAGCGGTCTGAGGTGACGATCGCCTTGGTGTCGGCGAGCAGGGCCTTGGCGTGATCCTCGTGGCGATCGGGCGCGATCTGGAAATAGGCGTGCTCGCCGGTGAACGCGCCCCAGAGGGCACGCTGGGATCCGCGCAGGCGCCAGCCGGTCTCATCCATGTTCAGATGTCTGCTTGAGCGCACGGCCTCCAGCAGATCCTGGTGGGGCTGGGCGAGCGCGTCCCCGACACGGGAGAGCACCTTCTCGACGGTGCCCGTTGAGAGGCGAGCTTGAAAGAGCTCTTCGCCGAGCTCGACGGCGTCCCGGCGCGAGAGACGGTTGCGAACCGAGAGCGTCGCGATCGCCGCTTGCAGCCGGGGCCCGAGATGACTGCCGGCGAGCTCGGGTGGAAGCTCGCCGCTGACGCGCGCACCGCAGCCGGGGCAGCGCACGCGCTGGCAGCGATGCTCGCTGACTTTGACTGCGATCACGGGCAGCTCTTCGACCTGGTGGCGCGCGGGCTCACCCATAGGGATCAGCTCGGCCTGCCCAAACACGTGACCGCAGTCGCAGCTCGCTGGCCAGTGGTCGATCAGCTCGTCAATCGCCCATGCCGGCAGCAGCGGTCGCCCGTGACCCTCATGACCTGGTTGGGCGCCAGCCCTGCGCCCTGAGCGATCCTTGCCGCGCCCGGGCTCACGCCGCGACAGGTCTGAGCTCGGTGGCCGCGAAGAGTTCCCGGAGTTCTTGGCCAACTGGCGCTCGAGCTTCTCCACCCGCGCCTCGAGCTGCACGATCCGGCGATCCATCGCCAGCAGCACCTCAACTACAGCCTCACGCCCCGCGTCATAAACCGCCTGCGCCTCGGTGCGCTCCACGTCCAGTGATTCGACACCGCGGGGTTATATCCCCCAACCAACTGAACGCTTACCAAAAAGCGGCCGTTTGCTGGCAGTTTTGGGACGCCGTCAGCAGTCGCCGCCGGCCGTGAGATCCACCGAGATACCTGCGGATACGTCCGGATTCCGGTGGGTTTGTGCCGCGATGCGGGGGTCGGCGGCACAAACCCCGAGGTCGGGTACAGCCGGCTACGGGCCTCAGGTCGCTGACTACTCGCGCGGCAGGAAGGATCTCCGAGATTCGAGTCACGTTCGCGCCCGCGTAGAGCGGGCCCCATCAGCACTCACACCCACGCCGGACGCGCGGCGGCTCCCGGACCGCAATGAGCTGGAGCGCGGCCAAGATCGTGGGACGCACATCCTGCTTGAACGCCTCCAACTGCTGCTCGGCAACCACCACGGCATGCGCGTAGGGCAGCGCCGTCTCATATACAGCCGCCATCAGGCCATCCACTCGCTGCGTGTACAGGTCGGCGCGCTCATTCCATTGGGGTGCTGTCTCGCCGTCCAGCGGCCGAAGCGATATCCAGTTCGGACCGCCGTTAGGTCTCAGTTGGCCCTCCGGGGGCCCAATCACCTGACCGGCTGCGGTGGGCGGTGCGTTGGTGAACCCGTCCCACGCGAGATGCGGCACCTCCTGGACCTGACCGCGAGCGCGCGCCATAGCGAGCCCGCGAGCGTATTTCGTGATCTCCGGGATGTTGTAGCCGACCACCATCTCCGCATCCGTCACGCCCCACTCGGCCATCGTCGTGTCGATCTGCCGCTCGAGAGCACCTTGCGCCTGGGCGGGCACGACCACCAGCCCATCCCAGGCCATCAGCCGCTCCCCCAGCTTCGGGAAGTGCGTATGGAAAGCCAGGTCCGGCCGATACCCCTCGCCGTAGTCGCAGGCACGATCGCCCTGGATGCTCCGAGCTACGCTCAGAGCCGATGCCTTGAGGGTGGCGCAATGGCTATCGGACACAGGCTGCGTGACGAACGCCCCAACGCCAGCGACCACGGCCACCGCCGCTGCTACAGCCGTAACTACGGTCACTGCCACGAGTGCGACCGTCCACAGCGTGCTGTGCGTTTCCGGGTGCGTCGCGGGAGGTTGTCCCGTTCGCCGTAGAAGTTCTCGGGTGGCGGCCGGGGTGTGATGGTTACACGTTGACGGTCGTGAGCGCCTTCTCGTGGGTGGTCGGGTGAAGGGGCACGCGCCGGGTAGCGAGGTCGCGTTCGACGGCGAGTGCGAGCTTCGCGAGGTCTGAGTAGCCGACGATCTTCCGGAATTGAGTCTCGGCCTCAAGCATCCCGGCGGCGGTCCAGCGCAGGCACATATCGCCGGACTGCCAGCGCTTGACGTTGCGGGGCTTGGCGGCGTTGATGGTTGACGGGATCGAGCTGAAGGGCCGCTGTTGCATTGTCGCGCTCGGCGTGAGCACCGACGGGGTGAAGCTCCCGCTGGGATTGTGGGACGGCTCCACGGAGAACAAGACCGTCACTGCGCATCTCCTCGCCGACCTCGTCGAGCGTGGCCTTGACGTCGAGCAGGGCGTCCTCGTCGTCCTCGATGGGTCAAAGGCACTGCGGGCGGCCGTCGATGAGGTCTTCGGCCCGGTTCCGGTGCAGCGCTGCATCCGGCACAAGGAAAGAAATGTGTTGGAGCACCTCCCTGAGCGCGACCCGCTCGCCGCTGTGATGCAGCTCGATCTCGCGTGCGCCCACGCTCGAGTGGACGCGCAGCCCAGCGAGACGCACCGGGACCGAGTAGCTGTTCTGCTTGACCGTGACCAGTGCCTTGGCGTTCACCCGTGGGGTGGCTTGCTCCGCTGTGGATGCCCTCTCGCCTGGCAGCCCGCGCAACAACGGGCGCTCCCTCGCGAATGCCTCACCCACGGTCTCCTGGCGCCCAGCGATCCGGCGGTGAAGGTCACCCTCACACCCGGCGAGCAGTTGTGCGTTGAGTTCCGCCAGGGTGGAGACCTCCGGGACGGGCACGAGATGACGACGACGAAAGCGCCCCACCTCGCCCTCCACCCCGCCCTTTTCGTGGGCGCCCTCGACCCCCGGGATCGTGAACTGCGACTCGTATAGATAGTGCGAGCGCAGCGCGATGAACCGATCGGTCTGCACACGCTGACGGCCGCGGAGCACCTGCTTGACCGCGCTCGCGAGATTGTCGTAACGCACCAAGCCGAACACCCCGCCGAACCAGTCAAACGCCTGCACGTGAGCCTCCAAGAACGCCTGCTGAGAACAGTGCGGGAACGCCATCGCGAACGCCGCACCCGAATGGCAAGCACGCATGTGGAACAGGTAGACCCTCGTCGCGGCTGCGGCCATCCAGACTTGCGCCTCACCCCAATCGACCTCGCCCTCAACACCCGCCTCATGGACCTGCGGCACGAACGCCTGCACACCCTCCCCGCGCTCCCGGCGCCGCCGATGCACGTATTCACGGACCGTGCGTTCAGCGACATCAGCAGCGTGCTCATCACGCAACCGTTCCCAGATCCGCTTCGCGGTGTGGCGCTGCTTACGCGGCGCGTCCCGGTCGCCCGCAAGCCAGGAGTCGATCAGCTCCTGGTAGCCCCCCAGCTTCGGCGCAGGCCGGCCGACAGGCCGGCTCTTGACGGGCGGCAACGGCGAGGCCAACGCCTGGCGCACCGCACGGCGATGAACACCGTGGCGCTCCGCCAGCGCCCTGATCGACAAGCCATCCCGATCCCTGTCGCGCCTGATCTGCTCGAACGTCTCCACTCGTGATCCCATCCCTTTCGCCGCCTCCCGCTCGAGCTCCAAGAGCACCGAACAGTCGGCAGCCAGTCGGACGGAGGTGGGGCCAGTTGAGACCGCCGCAGTGGGGCCAGATCAGACCGCCGTTCCCAACGAGCTTATGTTGGATCAGCTACTCAAACAGCACCTCCAACTCTGGGCGCGCGGTGGATCGAGGCTAAGCGGTTGCCTGCACTTCTGCGGTCATTTTGCGGTCACCCAGACCATCCCCATGCCGAGCCCGTCTAGCGCGCGGCATCACTCGGCGCTCAGGCTTTCCGCACGGACGACGATCGCCGACGGTTCGACGCCTCGCGCTTGCTGAGGCCGCGCGGTTCACGCGCCTCGCGGACTGCGCGGCCGAGTTTCGCCAGCTCCTGCGCGTGCTGCTTGTCGTCGTCCATCGTGGGCTCCTTGCTCTGGGGGTGGGCGATCAGAGCAGAGCCAGCAGCCGATCTCAAGAGGCGATGTAGACCGCGCGGTAGCGGGTTGGCCCGTCGAGCACGCCGGACTGTCGAGGGCAAGTCCCTTCACGACCAACGAAGGTCGTTTGGAGCGCTGCTGCAGGGGCCTACCCCGGCGGTTAACCCAACGGGCGACCTACGCCATAGGGTCTAACCTCACGTGCCTTCCCGCACAGGCCAGCGTTGGCGCGATACGCAGGATTCCGTTATATTCTATGGATCGTGCCAACCTCCGCTGTGGACATGGATGACGTAGCGCGAGCCGTTGGAGTGCTCGCTACCGAGCACGGCGGTGCGGTGACGGTCGCGCAACTCCGCGATGAGCTGGGGCTATCCGAGCGCACCCTGCAGCGAGCCCTCGGCCGCCTGGTTGCGACCGGCAGGGTCTTTCGTCTGAGCCGCGACCGATACGCCGACCGCACATGGGGTGCCTCGCCCGGCAGCGCGCCGGCGAGAGAGATCGTGCGCGTGATCAAGCACCTGGAAGCCGACGCGCACCTCTCGGGCTACGACGTGCTCGCCGGCTTCACCCACCAGTTCGTCTTCGACTACCCGCACCTCGTCTGCTGCCACCCATCACACGCCGATAGTCTCGCCGCCGCGCTGGCGAAGAAGAAGTTCGTCGTCCTGCCCGCCGGGCCTGGCGCGGCGATCGACGCCGCACTGCAGAAGACGGTGCTGCTGCGCCGCCAGCCCGCGATCCACTCTCGTGCGCTGGTACTGGGCGCGATCGCGACACCCGAGAAGGCATGGGTTGACCTGCTGCGCGAGACACGCCGCAGCGCAGCGCCATTCGACTACGGCGAGCTCGGACGGCTGCTGCGTGCAATGAGCGAACAGAGACTCAACCTCCGGGCGCTTCGCTCCTACGCTGCCAGGCTCGGCTACCAGGACTGGCTCGCCGCCACCATCGGCCAGCGTCCGCCCAATGGACCAGCGCAAAGCCGCCTCGCGGCAGGCTACGCCGCATGAGCATTCCCACAGAACATCTCTCGCTGTTCAAGGCCGACTGGATCGGTGACCCTGACCGGCTGAAGGCGCTCGCCCGCCGCCACAAGTACAACGACCTCTTCACCGCCGAGCTGGCCGCATGGTGCGCAGAGGTGCACGAGCACCTACACGACTTGGAGGACACCGTCGGCGTCGAACTCCTGCTCATGGGCGGCAATGCGGCGTCCCTGCGCTTCGACGCGATACAGCAACGCGGCTCCCGCGACAATGACTACCTCACGGCCGCGAGCCATGCCGATATCGGACGGCTCATGGACGCCTTCGCCGAGCACTTCAAGGCACTCCATCCTCTGTTCAAGCCCAAGGTCTATGAGCCCGAAAACCCGACGGACGAGCTGAACATGATCACCTACGCCGTTCCCATTGCCCTGCTGCTGAATCACGGCAACGCAACGAATAACGAGGTCAAGATCGAGTTTCACTTCGAGCCTGACCTGCCGCCGGCTGAGACGGTCAGCGGCAATGTCGGCCCCACCCAGCGCCTGATCCGTGCGCGCCTGCCCGAGCTGCCCTACCAATTCGTGCTGAAGCTGATGACCCTGGCCGCCTCTCCGGTCGGGATCGATGAAGCACGCCGCAGCGATGCGATACCCCGCCAGCTATATGACCTCGACATCCTGCTCGCGAGCTTCGTCAACTCCGGCCAGTGGGAAGCGATGGTCGCCTACTGCTCTGCACGCTACGCACGCGAATGCAAGACCTGGACGATCGACGTCACTGCGGGAGAACCCACCGCAGGGATTCGTGACCGTCTGCAGCGCTGGGCCTCGTGCAGCGACAGCTCATCTGAGCGCTGGAGGACGATCCGCGCTGTACAGCAGTCGCAGCTGCGCCAGAAGGTTCACCGCGAGCCGTGGGGCTGGCGTGCCCGCTGCCTGCGGCTCGCGCTCGCCGTCGAGTGCATCAACGCCAAGGATGGCTGGGCCACCTGGCAGCAGGCCCTCGCCACCGCGGCGCTCGTACCAGCCAGCAAAGCCAGGCGGTTCAAGAACACTCTTGCGGAGCTGGCGAATGCGGACGCACGATCGCTGCCTCTCGAGCTGCACGACTTCGTGTGGGAGGTGCTCAGCAACGGGACGACGCAGCTTGCCGAGCGAGTCGCCAACGCATACACAACGCTCAGCGGCGCCTGATCCCGCCTCGATCCGAGACGGAGTTATAGGAGGTTTAGCGGGGTTTAGGGGGATCGCGTAAACCTCCCAAGACCCGGTCGAGGCGTGAGCAAAATTGAACCGAGGACATCACGATTCCGACACCACGATTTTCAGTTTTTCTCTCGTGGGGCGACCAACCTGGCTCGTCATGCGGAAGCTAGCAAGAAAGCCCGCGTTTGCTGGCATTTCGCGCGGGCGCCGGCGACTGTGGCGGGTCGAGCGGCCCGCCGAGATACCGGCGGATACCCGAAGATGCCGGGGGGTTTGGGCCGATGAGTGGGGTCCGTCGGCCCAAACCCCTCGCTCGCAAAGCGCTCGTCGCTGGCCCTGCGAGCTAGCACGCTGGCCCAGCTCCGAGGGCAGCGGCCTCAGGGGAAGGGATCGCCAGCACGCCCGTTGGGAATCTGACCGGGTTCGCTCATCGCGCTAGGACTCATAGGCTGCGACCGACTCGACCTGAAGATGCGCAAATCACGCTGAGCGGCACAAACGTCACTCATGGGCTACCGTGGCTCGGTCGGGAATCCGACCGGCGAACCTGCGACGAACTGGAGGCTGAGATGGCGTACGTGATCGTCAACGACTTCGAGGGCGGTACAAGGGAGCAGTACGACGCCACCACCGCGGTGGTGCACCCACCCGGTGGCCTTCCCGCCGGCCAGACGCATCACTACGCCGGGCCGAGTGCGAACGGCTGGGTCGTCGTCGCGGTCTGGGAGTCGAAGGAGATCTGGGAGAAGTTCCGCGACGAGACGCTGCTGACCGCCTTCCAGGCAGGGCAGTCCGTTTTGCCCGGCCCACCGAAGACAACGGAGTTCGAGGTCGAGGTCGAGCTCTAGGCCCTCGGTCCAGTCATGCCGCGCCGATTCTGGCAGGCTAGCGGCGCAGCCGTTTGATGCTGCTGCGCGTGAGCCCGGGCCAGGTTCGGGGACGTCGCACCAGGGTCAGTAGCAGTGGCAAGGAATCGAAGTAGGTGAACCGCTCGGTGGCGAGCCCGTCTTCGTTGAGAATGAAGCGGTCGACCGACTGCCAGGAGATGGGGGCGCCGTTTGTGGTGCCACGAACCGTGAGCTCGATCAGAACACCGTCGGAGGTGGCGCCCCAGCGGTGGACCTCGGCGGTCATATCGGGGATCAGCTCGAAGAGGTCGGCGAAGGTACGCTTGCCCTCATGTAGCCCATACGTGGTCGGGACCATCGGCGCGAAGAGTCGGGCGTCGGATGCCAGCACTATGTCGAGGTGCTCGACCGCCGGCGCCCGCCAAAACTCCGCGAAGCGCCTAACGAAGTCCGCCGCACGATCCTGGTCCATCCCTGCACCTTATCTTGGCGCTCAGCGCCGCAAGTCTTCGATCGCCGGTGGGCAGCCCTGCGCCCAAAACCCTATTGGAGACGCCGGCTTGCCCACGAGAGCGGAAGTGCTCAAACTAGTCGCACCAGAACCCCGAGCGTCGTCCCACGCGGGCATCTGCTCGCGCCCAGCGTGGATGCTCGCTCAGCTTCGCAAAGCGGCCGTAACGGGCAGGCGGGATACTTGCCTGTCTGATGCCCGAGGAGTCCACCACCCCAGACCCGGTAGAGCGGAGCTCGTGGGAGCGCTACGGCTGGGTGGCCGGCATCGTTTTCGTCATCGCGCTGGTGGCCGAGATCGTCGTCGCTGTTGGAGTCGAACTGGGCCAGAACGACTCGGCGGCGAAGATCGCAAACGGTCTTCACGCCCACGAAACGCGGCTCATCGTGATCGCATGTCTGTCCGTCGTCTATGCGGTCATGTTCGTGATCTACCTGAGCGCGCTGCACAACCTGCTGCGCGGGGACACCGATCGCACGCGGGTCCTTGGTTCGTTGGTGCTGGTGGGAGGAGTGCTCTTCGTTACCCTCCATGCCGTCAGCGACGTCGGTATCACGGGATTGGTCGGAGCAAAGCTCGCCTCGTACGGGGCCCAACACGACCCGGGCTTGTCCTACACGCTGTACCTAACGACGTTCGCGCTGGAGAGTGTTGGCGATGTCTTCGGCAGCCTGTTTGCAATCGCAACAGGCGCGCTTGTGCTTAGGAGCGGAGTCTTGCCACGCTGGCTCGGCTGGGTGTCGATCCTCGTCGGGCTCCTGCTCTTCCTTCAAGGCTTCGGCCTCGGCGGCGTCATCGCCACGTTCGGGGTGGTGCTGGACTTGATCGGGTTCGTGCTTCTTCTGATCGTCATTCTTGTGAGCAGCATCATCTTGCTGGCTCGGGAGGAGCCGATCCCCATGTCGGAGCGAGCGTGACGGCCAGGGCAGTCGAGACGTCTCGTATTCGTCGTGGCTGTTGCACAAAGCCGTCTGCGAAAACCTCGGCCGCGCTCGCTGTGGCGGTCGCTGAGGGGGCTGGCAGCGTCGGGGTCGGGCAGGGCGCGCCGCGGGCGAGCGACGACTTGCGGCTTTTTCGACCCCGCCCTTAGAAAGGCTTCAGTGAGCCCGCCGGGGGTTTGTGCAACAGCCACCGTCCCACGCGAGCGTGAGCTCGGTCGCAGCGGAGACGCTTGGATGTCTCGCAAAGCAGCAGCAGAGGCGGCGGCGCCCGACATGCTCAAATCTCCCGTGTGGCCCCGGCCCGCCCGAGAACTTATGAGCTGTCGTCCGCGCGTGCAGGCTCGAGCAAAGACTCCAGGGTTTTGGAGGGTTGGAGTGGTGACCACTAAGGTCCATGTGTACCAGTCATGTGACGCGTCACGAATTGCCGCGCCGCAACTGGGTTACGTACCGAGGAACACGAGGACGGCTCGTACGCGGCGATGGTCCTCGGCCGCCGGGGCGAGGTTGAGCTTCGCGAAGATACTCGTGACGTGCCTCTCGACGGCGCGCTCAGTGATCACGAGTATCTCGGCGGTTGCCTGATTGCTGCGACCCTCTGCCATCAGGCCGAGCACTTCGCGCTCCCGCGCGGTCAGCACGTTCAGTGGATCGTGTGTGCGTTTGCGACCCAGCATCTCTGAGACGACCTCGGGATCGAGCGCGGAGCCTCCCTCGGCGACTCTTCTGATCGCATCGGCGAAGCGCTCTAGGTCCGAGATGCGGTCCTTGAGCAAGTAGCCGACGCCGGCGGCGTCGTCTCCCAGTAGCTCCAGCGCGTAGGCCTCCTCGACGTACTGCGAGAGCACCAGCACACCAGTGTCCGGCATCTCTTCCCGGATCACGCGCGCCGCACGCAGCCCCTCGTCTGTGTGGGTGGGCGGCATGCGGATGTCGATGATTGCGATGTCGGGCTTGTGCGCCCTGGCCTTTCGCAGCAGCTCCTCGGCATCTCCGGCCTGACCGACTACCTCGAACTTGGCCTCCTCGAGCAGCCGCACCATGCCTTCCCGCAGCAGCAAGGAATCCTCTGCGATGATCACGCGCACGGGATCGTTGCCCTGAGGATGGTGCCCAACCCCTGCGGACTCGTCAGCTGGAGGCGGCCGTCGAGCGCCGCGACCCGATCTCCAAGCCCTCGCAGCCCCGAGCCCTGATCGGCGTCGGCGCCCCCGACGCCGTCGTCGCTCACCTCGACGTCGACGTGGCCGTTGTCGCGGACGACCCCCACCGTTACCGTTTGCGCGCGCGAGTAGCGGGCCGCGTTCGTGAGGGCCTCGGCGACGACGAAGTAGACCGCCGACTCGACCGACGGCGGGAGCCTGTCGGCCGGCGTCTGGAGCAGTTCCACAGGAACCGGGGAGCGGGTCGCGAGACCTTTGAGTGCTGCCTGCAGGCCGCGATTTGTGAGCACGGCCGGGTGGATCCCCCGTGCGAGCTCGCGCAGCTCCGCGGTCGCCTCGTTCAACTCGTGGAGTGATTCGTCGAGGAGCTCCGCCGCCCCTTGTGGGTCGTGCTCGATGCGTTCTCTTACCATTCGTAGGTCGATGCCGAGGGCCATGAGTCGCTGCTGGGCACCATCGTGGAGGTCCCGCTCGAGTCGGCGCCTTTGCTCATAGCCGGCCTGCACGATGCGTGAGCGTGAGGCCTGAAGCTCGGCAACCTTCGCCCGTAGTTCGGCGGCCAATCGTTCGTTTCTGAGCGTCAGCCCGGCGGCGGCGCCCGCTGTCTGCACCAGTTCGCGTTCCTCCGCGAGGCCCGGGCTGTGCACGATCGCAGCGATTCGTTCGCCCTCGTGCTCGACGATGGTGGAGACCTTGCCCGCCGGCGCGGGATCGACCCGAACCGCCTGACCGGCGGCGTCCAGGTAGGCGTCCTGGTCCGGTACCCAATATGCGAGCTCCAAGGTCGGGTCTCCAAGCGCGTCCGCGAGCGCGTTGCGCAACGCTCCGCGGCCACCACCCTCACCGAGCTGGGCCAAGAGCTCGCTGATCGCGTCGGCTTCGCTGAACCGGGATCGCAGGAGGCCCACCAAGAAGGCAAACGGTAGGCAGGCGATGGACGTGAACAAAGCCAACGTCTGCGCGTCAGAAATGTCGCTCGACAGGCCGGCCTGTTCGACGATGAGGGCGGCCATCAGCAGCAGAAACGTGAGCCCCCCGACGGCGACGATCGGGGCGAACACCCTCGCTCGCCCTGGGGTGCCGCTTCGCCAGCGTCGATAGAGGACCGCGACCACGGCACCCAGCAACGCGATCGAGATGTCCAGTTGCGCCGCGCTGAGCACCCCGGCAGCCTCGGAGTTTTCGATCAGCAGCGGGTTACTGGGGTCGGCCTTTGCGGGGGCGGTGAACAGGAACACTCCAAGCTGCACCACCGTCGTGTTGACGTAGGCGATGGTGACCAGGAGACGATCCAGCCGCGTTTCGAGCCTCCCCGAGGGAAACGACAGCAGCAGGTGGATGAGCACCGCGTAGATCAGCACCTCCCCGACCGAGGCGATCGCGAACACGACGCTGTCGTTGGAAAAGGCCAACCCCTTCAGCAAGCCGCTGAGGCCGACCGCGACCATGAGCGGACCGATGTTGCCGGCCGACCGCTGCCTCCAAACCCATAGCCCGACTCCCACGAACCCCCAGCCGGTTGCCAGGAACAAGCCGGCAAACGCGCCCTGGTGAACGTTGTGCTCGCCGTTGATCATGACGACGAAAGCGGCGACGCCCATCAGGAACGCCAAGCCGGCGAGACCGATCAGGGTGCGTCGCGGAGCGGTCAGCGGATGAGTAAAGAGATCGCCTCCGCGCTCAGCTCGCTCTTGGCGACGAACCCGCGCGCGCCGCTGGCGCCCACCGCCTCGTCAAGGTCGGTGAAGTCATGGCTCGAGACAAGCACTATCTGCGGGGTAGCGCCGTTCCCATCGAGTAGTCGCCGCGTAACCTCGAAGCCGTCGATGTCGGGTAGGTGCACGTCGAGTAGCACGACCTCTGGGTTCAGCTTCGCCACGGCAGCCACCACGCCGTCACCGTTGTCGAGCTCCCCAACGACGGCGTAGCCGTTCGCTTCGAGCATGCGCCTCGCGCTGGCGCGGAAGCTGGGGTGATCATCCACGATCAGGACAGTCTCTCTCATGAGGGCTGATCATCGCGCAGGGCCGCGATCGGTTCCATACGGCTGGCCGCCCCGAGCTGGCGGCAAACCGACGTATCCCGGGCCGCTACCCGACGTCACAGACGCCTGCCAGGCCCCCTGGTCTCTTCCTCGCTGAACGGAGAGCCTGTCGTCATGCCCGAAGTCCAGCCCAGAGGAGGATGCAGCATGACCGCCACGACCGCTTGCAGCACCACGAGCACCGCGCACGAGCCCAGACGCTTCAGTCGCGGCCGGATCACCGGCCTGGCCCTGATCGCCGTCCTCATGCTCGGGCTCGGCTACCTCCACTTCGTCGGCAGTTCTACGGCCGTCTCGGTGCCTGCCGGCGCGCATGCAGGCCAGCTGACGCTCAAAAGCTGTACCTACAACACCGAAAAGGGCGCCTACGCCGCCGACTGCGGAACGCTCGTGGTGCCCGAGAACCGCGCCGACCCGCACTCGCGGCTGATCGCGCTGCCGGTCATCCGGATCCGTGCGCATTCGGCACACCCGGGCGCCCCGATCTTCCGCCTGGAAGGCGGCCCCGGCGTCACGAACATGAAGTTCGCAGACGCCAGTCGGTTCACCGCCAACCACGACGTCGTCCTCGTCGGCTACCGCGGCGTCGATGGCTCCGTCCAGCTCAACTGCCCGGAGGTCGAGTCAGCCCTCGAGCACTCCGCCGACTTTCTCGGCCAGAAGTCACTAGATGCCTACTCGAACGCGTTGCGCTCGTGCGCGAAGCGGCTCCAGGCAAACGGCGTCGATCTCGCCGGCTACACACTCCCCGAACGGGTCAACGACCTCGAGGCGGCACGGAAAGCCCTCGGCTACCACCAGATCGACCTGTTGAGCGAAAGCGCGGGCACCCGCACCGCGATGATCTACTCCTGGCGCTACCCGACCGCCATCCACCGTTCGGTGATGATCGGCGTCAACCCACCCGGCAACTTCATCTGGTACCCGAAGACGACGGACGAACAGATCGGCCGCTACGCCCGCCTCTGTGCGCAAGACGCGACGTGCCACAAGCGCACCAGCGATCTCGCCGCGACGCTGGAACGGACCGTCGCGCACATGCCGAACCACTGGTTGTTCTTTCCGATCAAGAAGGGCAACGCACGGATCGCCAGCTTCTTCGGACTCATGGAGACGACGGAAAATGCCTCGCCGCTCTCCGGACCGATGACCCTGGACGCCTGGCTCTCGGCCGCCCACGGTGACTCGAGCGGGCTCTGGTTCGAGTCGCTCCTCGCCCAGATCGCTTTCCCGGAAGTGTTTGTCTGGGGCGACGTCGCAGCTGTCGGAATGGCTGACAACCAAGCTGCCGAGCGTTACTACTCATCAAGCGAACACGACGCCCCCTCGATTATCGGCAACCCCGGAACGGAATTCCTCTTCGGCGGCGGAGGCCTCCTGCACGCATGGCCGGCCACCCCGGCCGACAACGAATACACCCATGTCCAGGCATCGAACGTGCAGATGCTCCTGATCGGCGGCAGTCTCGACTTCGCCACCCCGCCCCAGAACGCGACCAAGGAGCTCCTCCCCTACCTACCCAACGGCCACCAGGTCATCCTCACCAACTTCGGCCACACAACCTCCTTCTGGACCGAACAGACCAAGGCGAGCACGCACCTGATTAACACCTACTTCGACACAGGCAAGGTCGACGACTCGCTGTACAAACCTCAAAAGGTTAAACTCACGCCCGACTCCACACAGACCGGACCCGCCAAGACCATCGCCGGCGCGATGATCGGCCTCGGACTCCTCACGATCCTGTCACTTCTACTGATGTGGCGCCGGAAGCACAAGCGCGGCGGCTTCGGGCGCAAGGCGAGCGCGATACTGCGCTCCGTCTACCTGCTGGTGCTCGGCCTCGGCGGATGGTGCATCGGCCTGATCATCGTGCTGGTGGCTTTCCCGACAGTGCCCCTCGACAGCGAGCTCATGGCTGTTCTCTTCATCGGCACACCGATCGGCCTCGGCACCTACTGGGCCTGGGTCAACCGCGACCAGCCGGCCAAGGCCACGAGGATCGGCTTCTGGGTCGCGCTGACGGGCGCCCTCGTCGGCGCGCTGCTGGGGTTCAACGCAACAGCCGGGCTCATGGCGGTCATCACCACGATCCTCGGAGCAGCTGCCGGTGCGAACCTCGGCCTGATCGCCCTCGACATCGCACGAATCGGCGAGCGGCCGGAGACCGTTCCGCCCATCGCCACCGGTGTCGACAGCGACCCGACGCCGCAGGCCGAGCCAGCGCCCATCGCCATTCCAGCGGTCGCACACTGACCCCCGGAGTCCGTTCGCGCAGAGCATGTGGCGGTGTACTGGTTGCCGCCACATGCTCTGCCGACGTACGTGCGCTCGGTGGTCTGAACGACGTCATCAACCCTTCTCGACGGCCTCGATGACCGGGTTCCTGAAAATCTTCTCCAGCCGCACCACGCAAGCGTAGTTGCCGGGTCGGGCCACCGTCGTCAGCGGCCCGCCGACGCGATCGCCACCGGCTCATGGGCAGGCCGTACGCGACCGGTCGCGAGAAGATGCCGGGGGGTTTGGGCCGACGAGCGGGGTCCGTCGGCCCAAACGAAAACAGGGCCAGGCGCGCGCCTATCGCGGGGCGGCCGGGGTCCTCTTCAGGAGCGACGGGCCGCCGGTTCGGGCTCGCGGCTCTCGGCGGGGTTGGGCGCTCCCTCGTTGGTCGTGATCAGCTGCTTGAGGCTGGTGTTGATGTAGAAGCCCCATGCGGTCGAGCACTTCTCGTAGCACTCGACCTCGGGGGTCAGCCCGATATGGCTGAACCGCACGGTGGTCCGGCCTCCTTCGGGCACGACCTCGAAGACGACCTCGCTGCCGACCCACTCGCGGGGATCCTCGGTGAAGTCGAGGTAGGCGTCGAGCACCTGCCAGACGACGCGGCGACCGGGGATCAGTTCGGTGACCCGCTGCTTTGAGTAGTGGATGTCCTGGTAACGGTAGGTGAACTCAGCACCGAGCTTGTCGGTGGCGCCCTCGATGTTTCCCGACCACCAGGCGCGGACGTCGGTGATCGCCGCGAGCGCCTGTTCGGGGGTCTGGTCGACAGTGAATTCGGTATTGAAGTTCTGCATCGTTATCAAGCTCCTTTGGTTGGCTGTCGTTTCACGCTGCGAGGGTGGGTTGCCGGTACTTCCTCGTTGTCTATGGAGATACGAGGAGGAGCGGAAATCCATCGCTCGCGCGCGCATCGCTGCCGCGGAGTACTTGGAGGCGAGCCCGTCCGAGCGCGCTCTGAAGTTGATTATTGGCCCGGTCGCTCGGGCTCGAGCGTGCGCTTGATGACGCTCAACGCGTGCTCCATCAGCGGTGCGGTGCGGCCGGCGAGCTCGCTCGGGAGAAAATCGGCGATCCACACAAACAGGCTGCGATCTGCTCCCTCTGCGAACACCTGCGCTGACGCGTTGTGATGGGTGTATGGCTCCTCGACGATCGACCACACGAGCCGGCGCGCGTCGTCGTCGAGGTCGACCAATCGCTCGCGCAGCACGTTGCCGCCCGAGAACGTGACGATCCGGTCCTCACCGTCCAGTCGTGCATCGGTCGCGAAACCGGGCACGAGCCGCACATGCAGCCCTCCCCAATCACGCAGCGCGTCCCACACCCGCTCCGCACTCGCGTCGATCACGATCTCCTTGCGAATCGAAGCCACCGCGGGATTATGCCTGGGCAGGCAGCCCGAACGACTCGACCAGCGACGGCGTGCGGAAGTGGATGATCTCGGCGATTCGCTCAGCCTCGAGGGTCAGGACTGTCACGCCATGTGCGGCGTAGACCCCCGAGCTGTCGAGCTCGTAGGCGCCGACCGCCATCTGACCGTTGGCGGCGGTAGGCAACATCCGCCAACTCCGCGCGCCGTCGAACACCACGCCGCGCAGCACCCTCTCGATCGCGTCGCGCCCGCGATACCAGCTCGGGATCGGGGGCATCGCGAGCGTCGCGGTATCGGTAAGCATCCCAACGATCGTGTCCACGTCATTACGGGCCCAGGCTTCGACATAGCGTGCGACGAGCGCCTCCAGCTGCTCATCGCCGAGCGAGCGGAGCGTCGCCTGCTGGCTACGGTCCGGCCGTCGCTCCTCCAGCGTCGCGTGCGCGCGCTGCAGGGCGCTGTAGACCGACGCCGGCGTCGTCTCGAGTGCCTCGGCGACCTCCGCGCCAGAGAAGCCGAGAACGTCGCGGAGGATCAACACCGCCCGCTGCCGAGGCGGTAGCAGCTGGAGCGCCGCGACAAACGCGAGCTCGATGGTCTCTCGCTGCTCGTAGCGGGCCTCCGGTCCGGCGGGGCCGTCATCGACGCCGAGCTGCTCGTCCGGATATGGGTCCATCCACACGGACTCAAGCAGCGGCGCTCCGATCGGCTCGTGTGGGTCCGCGGGTGGGCCATAGTCGATCGGCAGCACACGCGCAGGCCGGCGCTCGATCGCGCGCAGGCAAACGTTCGTGGCGATCGAATACAGCCAGCTTCGCAGCGAGCTTCGCCCCTGAAACGACGACAGACTCCGCCACGCACGCAGCAGCGTCTCCTGGACCGCATCCTCGGCATCCTGCAAGGAGCCGAGCATCCGGTAGCAGTGCGCGTGGAGGGGCCGCCGGTGCGGTTGCACGAGCTCGGCGAACGCTGCCTGATCCCCCATGGCTGCCTCGATTAGCTGAGAGTCGGTCATCTGATCCCTCGCACGAGGGTACCCTTCGGCTGCCACAGCGCGACCTCGCCACCATCGCTTGTTGCCAGCACGCTGCGCCAGCCCGCCGGCCCCTCGCATGGCTCGAGCAACACCGCCGCCCCGAGCGCTCGCCCGCGCTCGGTCATCGCCTCGATCTCCTGTACCTCCACGTACGGAAGCCAGATCGGCCGCCGTGCACCGCACTCGACGATCCCGCCATCGAGCGCGCCGCCAACGGCCAGCGCGTGGTAGGTGCCCGACCGACAGCGCAGGAGATCTGTCCGCCAACCGAGCAGCTGGCGATAGAACGTGCTCGCGCTTGACAGGTCGTGGGTATGCAGCTCGAGATGTACGACCCCGCCAGGCTTATGATCGCGTGTGTCGCTCATTCGCGGACGGGCTCGTAGGTGAGGAGAGCGAGATCGTCACCGACGGTCCGGGCGTCGAGGAGGCGCATCGGCTGCTTCTCGCTGGTCTCGCCGAACAGGCGCTCACCGGCCCCGAGCACGACCGGGTGGACCATCAGCCGCAGCTCGTCGAGGAGGTCGTGCTCCATCAGCGTGCGCACGAGCTGGAAGCTGGCGGCGACGACGATGTCCCCATCTAGCTCCTGCTTCAGCTTCGAGACCTCGTTCACGACCTCGCCCGTCAGCACCTTTGAGTTATCCCAGCCGGGGTCTTTGAGGGTCGAGGACACCACATACTTGGGCAGGCCCCTCAACCTGTCCGCCAACTCGCCGCTCCGGGATGGCCACCGCGCGGCGAGGAACTCGTAGCTGCGCCGACCCAACAGGAAGGCCGCGGCGCCCAGCGCCTCCTCGAGTACGACCTTGGCCCGCCCTTCGCGGTCCTCCTCGGAAACCTGGCCGAACCAGCCGCCGTGCTTGAAGCCCTCCTCACCCGTCGGGTCCTGGACCACCCCGTCGAGCGAGATGTTCTCGCTCACCACGATCTTTCCCATCTGGTTCTCCTTTTCTGAGTGCGCTTGGACTGTTTTGAACTGAGATACGAGTCAGCGGCGAAATCCAACGCTCGCGTCCTGATCGAGTCCCGACCGCCGGCCATTGCGGGAGCGATGGATTTGCGTGTCCCCTCGTGTCTCAGTTCTCAAAAGGGCGATCCCCGGATCGTCGAGGACACGAGATCTAAGGAGCAACAGATGACAATCACAGACAAGACAATCCTGGTGACCGGCGCCAACCGTGGTCTTGGCCAGGCGCTCGTGGACGAGGCGCTGCGGCGGGGTGCGCGGCGCGTGTATGCCACGTCGCGGCAGCCATTCGCCCACCCGGACGATCGGGTCACGCCGCTGATCATGGACGTCACCGACTGGGCGCAGATCCAGCGGGGTATCGAGAGCGTCGAATCGCTCGACATCCTGATCAACAACGCCGGCGTGTCGCTGCCCGATGACCTGAGCAGTCGGACCGCGTTCGAGCAGCATTTCGACGTCAACGTCTACGGCCCGGTGATGGTGACCCAGGCGCTGCTGGCGTCGCTGACCCAGAGCAGGGGACGGATCGTCAACGTCGTCTCGATCGGGGCGCTCGCCGCGGTCCCGATCCTGCCGGCCTACTCGGCCTCGAAGGCAGCGGCGTTCTCAGTGACGCAGTCGCTGCGCGCACTGTTGGCCGGCCAGGGCGTGAAGGTTCATGCCGTCCTGCCCGGTCCGATCGACACCGACATGATCCGGGACCTCCCGATCCCGAAGGCCCCACCAGAGTCGGTCGCCCAAGCCATCTTCGACGGCGTGGAGAATGAGGATGAGGAGATCTTCCCCGACCCGTTCTCGGAGATGCTGGCCGAGAGCTGGCGCACGGGCGCGGCCAAGGAGCTCGAGCGCCAGAACACCGCGCTCGTACCCGCCGAGCCCATCGCTGCCTGAACGCCCACCACAAACTCCGATCAGAGCTGACCCGCGGCTGTTCCCACGGTCGCGGGTCAACACGCCTTCGCACTGGTGAGGTCGAGGTTGCGCTCGCAGCCCACACGCCCACCCACCTATCAAACGAGAAGAGGCCCCACATCCGAGACACTCACTCAGTACAACGCCGAGATTTGAGCCGGACCGGCTCAAACGGACCACCCACGAACGAATCGAGCTAGCAATGAACCACGAACCGAACAAGCCCAGGCCGACAGAAGCCGGTGTAACCGACCCAGTGGAGCGTCCCGTGGTGGTCGACCGGGGTGCGTTTCAAGCCGAGCTCGATGCCCTCCGGGTCCGCGAGAAGGCGCACACTCGCGAGGGCGACGCGATCGCCGCGGCACGTCGCCGGCTGCCGATGGTCGAGATGGACCCGGGCCTCCCGCTGATCGGTCCGCGCGGCCCCGTGACGTTGCTGGACGCGTTTGAGGGCCGCCGGCAGCTCATCGCCTACTACTTCATGTGGTGGACCGGCCATCCCGCTGCTGAGCAGTGCGAGGGATGCACGCACTACACGACGCAGGTCGGCGAGCTCTCCTACCTGCATTCGCGCGATGTCACCTACGCCACGTTCTGCCAGGGGCCGTACGAGGAGAGCATCCGCTACCGCGACTTCATGGGCTGGGAGATGCCCTGGTACTCCGCCGAGGACTCCCTCGAGACCCTGCTGGTCGGACGCGAGGTCGGCAAAATGCACGTGGTCTGCTATCTGCGCAACGGCGAGCGAGTCTTCGAGACCTATTGGACCACCCGCCGCGGCGTCGAGGCGATGGACTACAGCTACGGACTGCTCGACCTGACCGTCTACGGCCGGCAGGAGACCTGGGAGGACTCGCCCCCCGGCTGGCCACAATCGCCCGTGATGTCCCATCTACGCACCAACGGACGTCCCACCGCCCAGTGGTCGCGCCTGGACGCCGAACGCTCGGACGAGCTCGGGGCGGCGGGGGCTGAGCGAATCCCACCGTTGCGCGGCTGACCCGCCCATCGGGCTGCGGCAGCCCTCCCGCACGGTGCAAGCACCATACGCCCGCGCACGTCAGGCAAGGCGGAAGCGCCTCCTCTCGTTTCGCGCGAAGAAGGAACCCGCGCATCTGCGCCTTCATCCTTTCGGCCTGATTCCGACCTATGAGGAAGGCGATCTTGTCCTGTTCGAGACAGGCGCGATCGTCTTCCACATAGCCGAGCACCATGCGGGACTGTTCCCGGACGATGCCAATGCGCGGGCGCGGGCAATCACCTGGATGTTCGCCGCGCTCAACACCGTGGAGCCGCCGATCCTCGAACTCGTGACCGCCAGGTTCGCGGAGGGTGAGGAGCCATGGGCCGAACAGCGCCTGCCTCTGGTCAAAGACCGAATTCGCGATCGACTGGTGCAGCTTTCTGCCCGCTTGGGCGATGCCGACTGGCTCGACGGGGACTTCAGCGCGGGCGACCTGATGATGGTGTCGGTCCTGCTCAGGCTTAGACTTTCGGGCCTTCTGGACGAGTTCCCGAGACTGGCTGCCTATGTTGCCCGCGGCGAGGCGCGGCCCGCATACGAACGGGCTTTCGCCGCGCAATGGGCGATCAACGCCGGTCATTCGCAAGCTGGGTGACGCAGTTCTGCATTGCGTCGTCGTCCCGGGACTTGGCGGTGGCGGACATCTCACTGCGCGACCGGGACTTCTCCTGTGCGCGACGAGCAGGACTCGCGCCAGGTTTGGTCAGCAGCCCCGCTCCTCGCCAATAGGGGAGGCGCATCGCCTACTCTCCCTACAAAGCAGGCATATGTCTCGCCTTGCTGGCGATCCGTGATGAGTTTTGTTTCATCGCGCAGTCTGTAGGGGTATTACTCGTTCTGTTCAACGGAAGGATGGTTGCTGATGGCCAGTGTTCTCGCAGGGGTCACCACGTCGATCGATCGGTACATCACCGGACCCGACGATGGCCCAGGGAAAGGCCTCGGCGAGAACGGTGAGCGCTTGCACTACTGGGTCTTCGGCGGCCCGTGGACCTACGCCGAGGAGGAGCGCCGTGCGCCGACCGGCGAGGACGCCGCCTGGCTGACCGACACGATGTCGAGGATCGGGGCGGTCGTCGGTGGACGCGGAACGTATGAGGCAGCTCGGCACTGGGGGGATGAGAACCCCAGGGAACTGCCGTTTTTTATCGTCACGCATCGTCCGGAGGAGGAGCCGCACGGCGGGGCGTTTACGTTCGTCTCAGGCGTGCAGGCGGCCGTCGAGCGCGCCCTGCGGGCGGCGCGCGGCAAGGACGTCCACGTGATGGGCGGAGCCGAGATCATCCGTCAAGCCCTCGCGGCTGGGATCGTCGACGAGCTGACGATCATTATCGCACCGGTCGTGATGGGCGCGGGAAAGCGACTCTTCGACGGGTTCTCGCAGTCGCTTCGAGCTCGAGCACCTCGGCGTGCGACAGTCGCCGCTCGCGACCTTCATCGAGTACCGCGTGCAACGACCATGACGACTGAACCTGCTTCACCACGGAGGATGGAAGCCCGGATCGACATAATCACGCTCGCTGTCGCCGATCTGGAGCGGGCGCACGAGTTCTACCGAGACGGGCTCGGGTTGGAGTCGCGCGGGATCATCGGCACCGAGTGGACCGGCGACGACATCGAGCCGGCCGGGGCTATCGCGCTGTTCGAGCTACCGGGCGGGCTGATGCTGTCGCTCTACCCCCGCACCGAGCTGGCGAAGGACGCCAAGGTCCCGCTCGGTCCACCGAAGACCGGCGAGTTCAGCATCGGACACGCGGTCGCAAGCAAAGCCGAGGTCGACGCCCTGCTCAGCCAAGTCGAGGCCGCCGGAGCCACGCTCACAGACCGGCCGCACGACCGTCCCTGGGGGATCTACTCCGGCTACTTTCACGATCCCGACGGACACTTATGGGAGGTCCTCTACAACCCACGGCTCCTCAGCCCGCAGGAGTAATGCGCTGCAACGTCAAGCATCAACGACAAGATCCCGCAAAGCTCCGCTTGCAGCGAGCTATGGCTGAAACGGTGGCGCCTCACCCCATCCCCAGCGCGGGACTGGTGCATGCTCTACGACCTCTGCGCCGGGCTGTGAGTTGTGCTGTGCGAGCCGGGTTCCCCACTCGACATACGCCATGAACGCGGAACGGAACTCCGGGTCCTCGGGGAGCTTGGCATCATCGGCCGCCAGGCTCATCAGCGAGGCGAAGCGGAATCGCTGCTCGGGCGTGATCGCGAGGTCGTGGTGCTTGGCGAGCATCCGCTCGTAGCCGCCGAGCTCATCGGTGTAGCGCGCCGGACCCCCGAAAACCTCACACCACCAGGCGATCACATGCAGGCGATGCTCCTCCCTCACTCCGCCCGGGAACACCGGCGAGAGCAGTTCGTCGGCTTCGACCCGGTCATAGAAGGCGTTGATCAGCCGCGTGAATGCGGCTTCGCCTCCGGCCCAGTCAAGAAGCGACGACATCGCAACCATCGTAGCGTTGGACTACAGCGCCGTTTTCATGGTGAGCGCGCGCAGGTCCGCCAGGGTGCGCGAGTGGGGACGATCACCTACAGGACAGAACGCGATCTCGCCGCCGGAGCGCATCGCTACGACGCTGCGCCAACCGGCGGGACCCTCGCCGCCTCCGGGTGCCTCGACGACGCCATCGAGGGTCACGAACTCGCTTACAACGATCCGTCCCATCACGAGCCTCCTTTTCCATTGGTGTTGGCCATAAGACCGACCTGGTGGGTCAAAGTCATCGGATGACCCCTTCAAGCGATCCTCGCCAGCACCGGGTTGGCGGTGGGGCGGTCGGGCAGCACGCAGACCATGCCCTGGCTGAACCCGGCTGAGCCGATCCTGAAGGCGGCGTTGAACCGGTCGAGGTTGACGACCATAAGATGCGCGGTGATCTCGACGAGCTGTTCGTCGGTGAAGTGCTCCTTGATCTGGGCGAATAGCTCGTCGGTGACCTCGACCGGTGTGCGCATCACCGCGACCGTGTAGTCGAGCGCCAGCTTCTCGCGTTCGGTGAACAGGTCACTCTGGCGGTAGCGCGGTATTGCCAGTAACTCGTCGTCGGAGAACCCGGAGTTGCGGCAGATCTGCGAGCCGAGGTCCACGCAGAACTCGCACCCGATCATCTGCGCGCCCTTCAGCTCGAGGAGGTTCCTGAGCCGCTCATCGACGGACTTCCCCTTGCGCACCGCCTGGTTGAACTTGCCCATCCCGAACATCATCTTCGGCTGGTAAGCCCAGATCTCTATCGGCTCCATACCGTTGCCCGTCTGCGGCTCGCGGCCGGTCAGCTTCTTCGTCATCCTCGGGCCAAGCCGGTAGACGAGCCGGACGATCGGACCGGCCTTGCGCTTGGATACTCCCTGGATTCGTGCCATCAGGCACCTCCTGTCACATTGGCTGGGGTTTGGGGGTCTATCCGGTATGACCCGCGAGACCCGGATGGTGTGACAGCGATGGACGAACTCGAGCTCGCCAACATGTTCGACCGCCAGCGGCCCCGGCTGCGCGCGGTCGCCTATCGGATCCTCGGCTCGCTAAGCGAGGCCGAAGACGCCGTGCAGGAGGCATGGCTACGGCTACAGCGGACCGACACCGAGCAGATCGACAGCCTCGAACGGCTGGCTCACCACGGTGCTCGCCCGGATCTGCCTGAACATGCTCCGGTCGCGCCGGAGCCGCGGCGAGCAGCCGCTCGAGGACTGGTAGGCCGGAGCGGATCATCGACGACCCGGCGATCGGGACCGATCCCGAGCACGAGGCGTTGCTCGCGGACTCAGTCGGGATCGCGCTGCAGGTCGTGCTGGACACGCTGAGCCCGGCCGAGCGGCTAGCGTTCGTGCTGCACGACATGTTCGCGGTTCCATTTGACGAGATCGCTGCGATGGTCGACCGCTCACCCGAGGCGACCCGCCAGCTCGCCAGCCGCGCCCGCCGCCATGTGCGCGCTGGCGATCTGGGCTCGGGTCCATCTCGGCCGCAACCTCCGGTCCCTATCGATTCGTCCGCCACCCGATCTACTCAGGACTCCTCGTCGCGATCCTTGGGACAGCCCTCGTGACCAACCTGATCGGCCTGATCATCGTTGCGATCCTGGGCGCGTACTTCTACTACAGCGCGTCCGTGGAGGAGAAGAACCTCACCGCAACATTCCCAGCGGCGTATCCGGAGTACCGAAACAGCACGAAGATGCTCATCCCCTTTGTCCTCTAGCTGAGGTGAGCGGCTACCTCAGGGATAATGACGACCGTGTTGATCTTGTTGACATGAGGCTTGGTGCTGGGAATGAGATCCTCCTTGGGTTGGATTACATCTGCTGAGACCCCTGGCTCAATCGAAACTTATCGCTGTACCGAGCGGGCATCACCTCTGCGATTGATCGGCCGCGATGAGTTCCGTGATCGGCGTCGGTCTCCATGCTTGGAGGCTTGAAGGGAACGTGACTTCGACGGTCAGCCCGCCATCTGGGCGCGATTGGGCGGTCAGCGTGGCGCGGTGGGCGGTGGCGATCGCGTTGACGATCGCGAGGCCGAGGCCGAGCCCGTTGCCGCTGGTGTGGGTGGTGCGGGTTCCGTGAAGACGCTGGAACGGTTGCAAGAGGCGCGGCAGCTCCTCGGGGGGGATCGTTGGGCCGCTGTTGGTGACCGTCAGGAATGTGTGTTCATGGCGGGTGCCGGTCGTGATCTCGACGTGCCCGTCAGGGATGTTGTGGCGGATCGCGTTGTCGAGGAGGTTGGCGATCAGGCGCTCCACGAGCCGTGGATCGCCAGCCGTTGGTGCTGGGGCGAGCGTCGTGTGGATGTTGAGATCGCGGCCTTCGGCTTCTGCGTCGCGCGCGAGCAGGGCCCTGGAGGCGAGGGCCGAGAGGTCGAGGTGCTCGCGGCGCTGCAGCCCGGCTTGGCCGCGCGTGAGCGCCAGCAGCCCGTCGATCATCTGCTCTAGGTGCTGCTCGGAGGCGAGCACGCGCTCGTGGGCTGCGCGCAACGAGGCGAGGTTCGCGTCTGGGTCGGCGAGCGCGACCTGGATCAGGGCTCGCTGGCGGGTGAGCGGCGCGCGCAGCTCGTGCGAGGCGTTGGCGACGAACTGGCGCTGCGCTTCGAACGCGGCGTCGAGGCGCCCGAACAGGTCGTCGAGGGTGTCCCCGAGTTCCTTGAGCTCGTCCTGCGGGCCGTCGAGGGCCAGGCGCTCGTGCAGGCTGGTGGAGGAGATCCTGCGGGCCGTGCGGGTGATGGTCCGGATCGGTCGCAGCATCCTGCCGGCGACGAGCCAGCCGGCGAGGAGGGCGAGCACGGCCACGATCGCCAGAGCAATTCCCGAGTTGACCAGAAGCTGGTGTGAGTCAGCGGCGCGCTGTGCTGCTTGGACGGGCCCTACCTGCGCCAGCTGATGCACAGCGTCTGCCAGCTGACGCTGGTCCTGTGCCAACTGATGCTGGGCCTGTGTTACCTGATGCTGGACCCGTGCCAGCTGAGTCGGCACAGCCACTAACAGCCGGGGCCGAGCCTTTGCCAGCTCGTGCTGAGCCTGCCCCAGTTCATACTGAGCCTGCGCCAGCTGATGAGGATGCTGGAAAACCTGAACCACGGATTGGCCCGGAACCCGAGCGTTTGCAGGCGGACCCGGAAGCTCAAGATGCTGGATGGCGGGAGTGTGGGGAATCGTCGGTAGGTGTGGCGCTCTGTATTCGGTCGCCCGCTCAAAAAGGACGTAGGTGGTGACGACCAACGCGACGCCGGACAGGAGGAAGAGGCCGCCGTAGAGAGCCGTGAGCCGCAGCCGGGCGGTGCGGCGAGGCAATCGCAGCCAAGAGGGTGGCGCGAGCCGGTGGTGCGCGACGCCGATCACTGGCCTGCGATGCGGTAGCCGGCCTTCGCGACGGTCTCGATTACGGGGGGATCGCTGAGCTTGGTGCGCAGCCGGCTGATGGTGATCCTCACGGCGCTTGTGAACGGGTCGGCGTTCTCGTCCCAGACGCGTTCGAGCAGCTCCTCGGCGGAGATGACCCTGCCCTGGGCGGCGAGCAGCAGCTCCAGCGCCCCGAACTCCTTCGGTGTCAGCTCGAGATCGCGGCCAGAGCGCTGCGCGCGGCGCTTGGCCGTATCGAGCACGACGTCGCCGTGCTCCAGCACCGGCGGGATGCTCGGCTGCGCGCGGCGAGCCAGGGCGCCGACGCGCGCCACCAACACGGGGAAGTCGAACGGCTTTCCCAGGTAGTCGTCGGCGCCGAGGTCAAGCCCGTCGACCAAGTCCTCATTCTCTGCCGCGCCGGTCAGCATCAGCACCCGGCTGCGTCCGCCGGCGGCGATCAGCTTCGCGCATACCTGATCGCCGTGGAGGGTGGGAAGGTCGCGGTCGAGCACGATCACGTCGTAATCGTTGACCAGCGCGCGCGTCAAGCCAGCCTGGCCGTCGAACGCGACATCGACCGCCATCCGCGCGTGGCGCAAGCCAGCCGCGACCGTGCCGGCCAGCTCCTCGTCGTCCTCGATCACAAGCACCCGCATCTATAGCTCCTTGTGGTCAAGGTAGCGCCGCAGTGTTTCAACACTGTTTCGCCCGCTCGATCGAACAAAACCGCTGTCTGCCTCGGAGAGCGAAACAGCGCCGAAACAACCGACCGCGTAGAACCGATCCGGGAGATGACGCAAATCCCGCAGCAGACCCCAACGGGACCAGATGCCGCACACCATCCATACCAAGAGGCTCACACCGCCGCTAGGGCGCCTGCTCACCGGTGCAGCCCTGCTGAGCGTCGCGCTGGCGGTCGCCGGCTGTGGCAGCTTGTCGAGCCCCGGCGTGGCGCACCTCTCCTCCGGAAACGGCGCCTCACCGGTGAGCTCCGAAAGCAGCGGCTCGTCGCCTGAAAGTCCCGCGAGCCTCGAGCAGGCGGCGCTCGCCTTCGCCAAGTGCATGCGCGCCAGCGGCGTGCCCAGCTTCCCAGACCCGAACGTCAGCGGCGAGTTCCGCGTGGGTGCTGGGCTGGATCGCTCATCGCCCGCGTTCAAGGCGGCGCAGGCGAAGTGCCACAGGCTCACGCCGGGCGGCGGCATCGGCTCAGGGCCCCCGCCCTCCGCACAGACGCTGGCGAAGTTTCTGAGGATCGCGCGGTGCATGCGCGAGCACGCCGTCTACGACTTCCCCGACCCCCGGACCTCGGTCCCGTCCAACCCGTTCGGCTCCGGCGCCGGCGTGATCAGCGACATCGAAGGAGTGATTCTCATCTTTCCGAGCACGATCGACGAGCAGTCGCCGGTGTTCACGCGGGCGGCGGCTGCGTGTGCGTTCCCGCTGCACAACCACTGATGCAAACGAAGGAGAGCCGCATGCCGTACAGCACCCATACCAAGAGGCTCACCCCGCCGCGAGCGCGGCTGCTCACCGCCGTAGCGCTCCTGAGCGGGGCGCTGATGGCAGGATGCGGCGGAAGCGCGGGAAGCGCGACCGGCGGTGCGAGCACCTCGGCGTCCAAGGCGGGCGCGGTCGAATCGGGGCTCGCGTTCACCAGGTGCATCCGCTCGCACGGGGTGCCGAACTTCCCCGACCCGAAGGTCAGTGGCCAAACAGTCCGGATGGGCTCGGCGAGCACCGTGCAGTCGCCCGCGTTCCAGTCCGCCGCGCACTCGTGCCAGCGCCTGCTGCCAAAGGGGCCTCCGAGCTCCGAACCCCCGTCCTCACAGGCGCAGTCACGGATGCTCAACGTCTCCGCATGTATGCGCAAGCACGGGATCTCAGGCTTCCCCGACCCGAGCACCTCGCCTCCATCGAACCCAGGCAACAGCGGGGTGATCGGCAGCGGCGGGTACTACCTCGCGATCCCGAAGTCGATCGACACGAGCTCGCCGGCGTTCGAGCAGGCGGCGGCCACGTGCAACTTGCGATGAGCCGTGTGCTGCGAAGCAGGCTCTGAAGGGTCCCGTGCCGGCGTTTCCCGTGCTGGTGCTCGGAGGTGTCACAGACGGGGTTGCTGTCTTGTCTTGTGGGGGAAGGTAGTCATCGACTGAGCGTCAATCCACCACCGCGAAACATGAGGAGCTAAAGCCCATGAGCACCACGATCCAGACATCGGACCGATTCACTGCAATGCCCGACGAGCGGACGCTTACGGAAGCCGTCGTGGCGCTCGAAGAGCACGGATTCAGCGTAGAGGTCGTCGATGACCTCGACGCGGCACGCGAAAGAACGCTCGCCCGCATCCCTGACGGTTCGTCCGTGATGACCAACACATCGGTCACCCTGCAGTCCACGGGAATCGCGCAAGCGGTCGACAACGGCGGGCGCTACGACTCGGCACGAACGAAGGTGCTCGCGCTCGACCGCGCAACCCAGCTGCAGGAGATTAAGATGATCGCCGGCCAGCCCGCGTTTGCCCTCGGCAGCGTCCACGCGATCACGCGCGATGGGACGCTCGTCATCGCCTCCGCGTTGGGCAGCCAGCTCGCCCCCTACGCGTGGGGCGCGGCCAATGTCATTTTCGTCGTTGGCGCCCAGAAGCTCGTTCCCGACCTCGACGCGGCGCGCGAGCGGATCGACCAGCACTGCTTCAAACTCGAGGATGCCCGCGCGCTCGAGGTCTACGGGAAGAACACCCGACTCGGCAAGGTCCTCGAGATCCATCAAGAGGACCCGGGTCGCATCCACATCGTCCTGATCCGCGCAGTCGTCGGGTTCTGATGGACGAACGCGATTGAACACGGACCACGAGGCCGTTTCTGAAAGGAGAGCTGAAGATGCAACTCAACCACCTCAACCTACCCGTCACTGACGTAGCCGAGACGAGCGCGCTGTTGCAACGCCACTTCGGCTTGAAGGAGATCAGCGGGCCGTCACGTCCCGGCTTCGCGGTGCTCCGCGACGACGTCGGGCTCGCGCTCGCGCTGAGCGCCACCCGCGAAGGGCGCACGGTCGAGTACCCGCCCTTCTTCCATATCGGCTTCATCCAACCGTCCGAGGAGCAGGTCAACACGATCCACGCGCAGCTTCTCGCTGGCGGTCTGCGCGTCCCCGCACCGCGCCGGCTACACGGCTCGTGGACGTTCTACTTCACCACGCTAGGCGGCCTCACGATTGAGGTCCTCTGCTAAGCGATCCGGCAACCAGGCTGGCGAACGATCATGAGCACAGCACCACAAATCCGTCTCCTGTGCTACGCAGTCAGCGGAGTGACGACCAGCTCGTCCGCGACTCGGTCGGACGCGCGATCCCGAACGAGGACGCGCAGCGAGGTGAGGTGCATCGCCAGTAGCAACGGCACACCGACGGTGGGGATGATTGCGAGCGGGAGGTCAGCGTTCAGCGTCGCGGGAGGGTGCACGTGCACGATCTGGAGGAATCCTGTCAGCGCTCCCAGGGTCAGCGCTGAGACGAGGTCTGCGATCCCGAGAAGGGTGAACCAAATGAGCGGTTTGACCTGCGATCCCTCGCGTACCTTGCGCGCGACCCATAGCGTTGCTATGCCGACCGCAATGTCACCAAACCCGGCGGGCACAGCGAAGAGCGCGGGGAGCTTCCCGAGCAGCATCGCTATCACGAACACGATCCCTCCTGCCCGGAAGGAGTGCGGCGACAGTAGCCGCTGTTGAGCGCCTGGGGCGGTCAGGGCTCGTCTGATCAACGGCACACGGGTCAGCGCGAGCAGCAACCCGAAGAAGCCGAGCACTGCCAGTGGCAGCCAAGGGACGCCGTGCCCGAGGCGTGAGCGGTAGCTGCCCCCGCCTGCGACCAGACTACTTACGGCAATCCAGCCGCCGAACAGGAGGGCGGCGCCCAACCCCATCCCCGTCGAGACTCGATTGCCGAAACCGGCGGCGCGAGCGCCACGAAATAGCGCGTATGCGGTCGCCGCGGCGATGCCGGTGACCTCTGCGTACGTGAGGGCCCACAGATATGCAGGTAGATGATTCATGTTGTCTTCCTTTGGGTGTGAATTGACTGTTTGCGTTGGAGCCGAGACGCTCAATGGCTGCGGCCGGCCAGCTCAAACCGGTCGGATCGGCGCTTGTCATGTCGTTTTTTTGGTCTGCTCGCGGGTATTGGGTTTGTTCAGGGCGCTTCACGGCTCTTCACCGAGGCTAACTGGCGTCATGCAAGTCAGACTACACAGGGCTCTGGCTTTTGTCAAGCAAGTCAGCTAGTATTGAAGCGTGCTGCAACGCGACTATCCAGACCAGGTCTGCTCGATCGCGCGATCACTAGAGGTCGTCGGCGAGCGCTGGACGCTCCTGATCCTCCGCGACGCGCTCGTCGGCCTAACGCGGTTCGAGGAGTTCCAGGCGAAGCTCGGGATTGCCTCCAACGTCCTCACCAGTCGGCTGAAGCGGCTGTGCGACGAGGAGCTGCTCGAGCGCGTTCCGGACCCGGAGCGGCCAGGCCGGCCGAAGTACGTGCTCACCGACAAGGGACGCGAGCTCGCGCCCGCCCTGATCGTGCTCATGAAGTGGGGCGACCGCTACTACCCGACCCCGGGCGGCCCACCCCGACTCAGCCTCCACGCCGGCTGCGGAGGCAACATCGGCCCAGACCTCCGCTGCGACCGGTGCGGCAAACACGCGGCACGCGGGGAGATCGAGCTCCCGCCCGGCCCGGGGGCGCCACGCGGCGAGCACGCCCGAAGGTAAGCATCAGCCACGCGGGCCCGGTCCGGCAGTATCACAGCCGGGGTTGCTGTCTTGTCTTACGGGTAGATGATCCCTCGACCAAGGAGCCAGTGATGAGAGTGTTTGTGGCAGGTGCGACGGGAGCGATCGGAAGGCCCGTGCGCGAGATGCGCGAGACCCAGGCCGCGATCCGTCATCTCGAGCAGGCGGTCCTTGGGGCGGAATGGACGGAGGGGATCGTGCTGCGCTACGGCGTCTTCTACGGGCCAGGCACATCGCTCGCTCCGGGAGAGGAGCAGTTCGAGCTGGTCCGCAGGCGCAAGTTCCCGCTGGTTGGCAACGGCGGTGGCGTGTGGTCCTTCGTCCACATCGCCGACGCGGCAGAGGCGACGGTCGAGGCGATCGAGCATGGTAGTCGCGGTGTCTACAACGTGGTCGATGATGATCCCGCCCCGGTCGCTGAGTGGCTGCCGGCGCTGGCTCAGGAGCTCGGCGCCAAGAAGCCGATGCGCGTCCCGCGTCTCGTTGGACGGCTGTTCGCCGGGGAAGCCGGCGTGGTGATGATGACCGACGTCCGAGCCGCGTCGAACGCGAAGGCCAAGCGCGAGCTTGAGTGGCACCCGGCGCACTCGAGCTGGCGGAAGGGGTTCGCGGCGGCATGACCGATCGCGAGGGACTGCTCGACGAGCTGCGGCCGGTCGCGTTCGCGATCGCTTACCGGATGCTTGGCAGCGTCTCCGAGGCCGAGGACGTAGTCCAGGAAGCGCTGCTGCGGGTGCATCAGGCGCTTGACGGGGGCGAGCGAATCGACTCCCCCCGGGCGTTCGTTGCCACCGTGACCACGCGGCTGGCGATCAACGAGCTGCGCTCCGCGCGCGTCCGCCGCGAGCGATACGTCGGCGAATGGCTGCCAGAGCCGATCATCACCGACGGCCACGATGATCCGGCCCACCAGGCGGAGATGGCCGACTCACTGTCGCTGGCGATGTTGGTTCTGCTCGAGAGCCTGACCCCGGAGCAGCGCGCAGTCCTGCTGCTCCACGACGTGTTCGACTACGACTACCCACGGATCGCCGAGATCATCGGCAAGAGCCAGGACAACGTCCGTCAGCTTGCGACCCGCGCCAGACGTCACATCGAGCAGCGCCGGGGCCGGCTGGTCCGTTTCCAAACGACGCGCGAGCAGCAAGACGAGCTGGCAGCTCGGTTCTTTCAGGCCGCCGAACAAGGCGACCTGGCCGGCCTGGAGGCGCTGCTCGCTGCGGACGTGGCGTTGACGGGCGACGGCGGCGGTAAGGCTCCCGCCTTGGCGCGAACGCTGCACGGGCGTAGCCGTGTCGCGCACGCGCTGGTCAGCTGGGTTCGCCCCGGCAGTCTCTCGGGCGTATCGCTGACCCCCGTGGAGGTCAACGGCAGCCCAGGAGCGGTATATCTCGACGCACAGCAGCGGCTGATCGCCGTCGTCGCGCTCGAGATCGCCGGCGGCCAGATCAAGAGCATCAGCTCGGTCGTCAACCCCGACAAGCTCAAGCACCTCGGGCCCACAGCCAATCTAGGCTCCCTGCTGCGCACCCGAGCGCCCGGCGACTAACCAAGCTGCGCTTCGCCGACGGCCGCATCAGCGAGGTCCAGGTCACTGACACGGCGCTGTGGCGCGACGCCCTCGCCAGCTAGCGATCGCCGCCACACTTAGCGCGCAAGTTGCGCACACCCGTCACGACTCCACCGATGAGCAGGATCGCACCGACTGCCGCCAGGCGACCGTGCCCGGCGCCAACGACTATCCAGAGCACACCGAGCACGATCATGATTCCACCAGCGAGTGCTCGCATCCAGGGGCTGGCGCGAAGCGCCAGCGATGCACGAAGCGCGAGCAGTCCGAGCCTCTCCACGATCGCACCGGCTCTCAATCGACGCGCGCGGGCGCCCTTGGAGTGAACCGCGCGGTGAGCACTTCCAGAGCGCCGAGGACCTCGTTGAGATGGCCGGGGTCAGACGTGTCGAGCGCGGCGGACAGTGCGTCGTTGACCGGGATCGGTGCTCGTCTGGCGGTTCGCTCACGCATCCCGGGCGCGAGCCGTGCCAGCGTGCGTCGGCCATCGCTCGGGTCGATCGATGTCTCGAGGGCCCCGCGGTCGCGCAGCCGCGCGACCGATGCTGAGACGTGACTCTGCGGAAAACCCGTGCGTGAGGCGATCTCGCCGATTGAGCTGTCGGGATGTTCGGACGCATCGATCAGGATCATGCGGACACTGGCAACAAGACCGCCGGTATCAGATTTTGGGAGCTCTCCCTCGCCGATCTTCATCAGCTTTCGTCCCAGCAGGTAGAGCTCCACCGCATCCATATCAAGAATGATACATCAATCCTGATGGTATTCCGCAAAGCTGTCCGGGCCAAAGCCGCCCGGCATAAGGACAGCTATGCGGTGGCTTGACGGTCAGGGATCGTGGACAGGCGTTAGCCCCGGATTCGGGAAGCGAATCGTGACGCGCAGGCCGCCCGCGGGCTCTGGGTGGACGGCCAGCGTCGCCCCGTGGGCGGTGGCGATCGCGCGGACGATCGAGAGCCCAAGGCCGTGCCCGTCGCCGTGGCTGGTGCGCGCGGCCTCGAGTCGCTGGAAGGGTTGCTGGAGGCGGTCCAGCTCCTCGGCTCCGATCACCAAGCCGTCGTTCGTCACCGACAGGATCGCCTGTCCCTCCGTGGTCGTGGTCCTGACTTCAACGCGACCGCCGATCACGTTGTGCTCGATCGCGTTGTCCAGGAGGTTCGCCACGAGTTGCTCCAGCAGCTGCCGGTTGCCTTCCATGCGGGCGCCGTGGAGCGTCGCGGTCAACCTCAGATCCCGCTGCTCGATCTGCTGGCGGCGGGCGGCAATCGCATCTTCGGTCACCGCCAGCAGATCGACGGGCTCGCGGTGCTCGAGGTTCCGCTCGCTGCCGGCCAGGTTGAGCAGCGCTCCGATCAGCCCCTCGAGCTGTTGCTCTGCGGCGAGCACGCGCTCGTGTGCTCCGCGGAGCGACTCGACGCTGGCGTCGGGGTCTGACAGCGCCACCTGAGCGAGCGTCTTCAGTCGGGCCAGTGGTGTGCGCAGCTCATGCGAGGCGTTGGCGACGAACTGGCGTTGGGACTGGAAGGACTGCTCCAGCCTTCCGAGCAGCCCGTCAAAGGTGTTGCCGAGCTCCTTGAACTCGTCGTCGGGACCTCCCAGTGCGAGGCGCTGATGCAAGTTGGTCGCCGATATCTCCCGAGCGGTACTCGTGATGGTTCGCAGCGGGCGCAGCACCCGTCCGGCGATCAGCCATCCGAGCCCCATCGAGACGGCTGCCATGACCGCCAGCGCGATGGCCGAGACGATTGCGAGCACCTGCAGGTCGGCGACGCGCTGATCGGAGTCGACGACCGAAACTTTGACGCCTTCGATGCCTGGCGGCAGTGGAGGTGACACGGCTTGGGAGGAGCTCGAGTGGATCAGCGGCGCTGGGAGGACCTGCGTGTACGCGCGGTGGGTGTGCGCGACGGCCCCGTAGATGAGTGCCAGAAGGATCGCGCCGGAGACGAAGAACACGCCGCCGTAGAGGAGCGCCAGACGCAGGCGGATGGTGCGTCGCGGAAGACGGGCGCGCATCGACAATCTCAGATCCGGTAGCCGGACTTGGCGACCGTGTCGATGACCGGGGGGTCCCCGAGCTTTGCGCGCAACCGGCTGACGGTGATCTTGACCGCGTTTGTGAACGGGTCCGCAGCCTCGTCCCACACGCGTGCGAGGAGCTCCTCCGCCGAGACACTGCGACCCTGCGAGGCGAGCAGCAGCTCGAGCACACCGAACTCCTTCGGCGCGAGCTCGATCTGCCTGCCGGCTCGAGACACACGGTGCTTTGCGGTGTCGAGCACGAGATCCTCGTGGCGCAGCAGCGGCGGGATCGCGGGCTGGGCGCGGCGCGTCAACGCGCCGATCCGCGCCACCAGCACGGGGAAGTCGAACGGCTTTGGCAGGTAGTCGTCGGCGCCGAGACCGAGCCCGTCCACCAGGTCCTCGACCATCGCCGCCGCGGTGAGCATCAGCACCCGGCTGCGGCACTCGCTGGCGAGGAGCTTGGCGCATACCTGATCGCCGTGCATGCCCGGCAGGTCGCGGTCGAGCACGATCACGTCGTAGTCGTTGACGAGCGAGCGCTGCAGTCCCGCCTGGCCGTCGAACGCCACATCCACGGCCATGCCGGTCTGGCGCAGGCCGAATGCGATCGCCTCGGCCATCTCCTCGTCGTCCTCGATCACGAGCACTCGCATCGTCACTCCTCTTTCATGGCCGGACTCCGTTGCAGATCCGGCGTGTGTCCCAGGCTACTTCCCGGCGGTTTCAGCACGGTTTCGCCGGGCGGAGAAGTCCACCGCCTGGGTGGCGATACCTTCCCGAAACCGTCGATCTCGTACAAGCGGCGCAGCGCACGATCTTTTCGAGCTGAGAAGGAGACGGAATGCAAGACGACGTCAAACACACTGATGATCGCGACGGGACTGCGGTCAGCCTGCGAGTAGTGGCCTGCCTGGCGACGGCGCTGATCGCGGCGGGCGTGCTCGTGGCGGGCTGCGGCGGCACGTCGCCGGGCGGGGGCGTGGCGAGCATCGGGACGCACGCGTCGAAAACGTCCACGACGAGCTCGACGGCGGCCGGCTCGCCGGGTGGTGGCGAATCCTCGCCGGGTAGCCAGGCCGTTGCGTACTCGGCGTGCATGCGCTCGCACGGGGTGGCCAACTTCCCCGACCCAAAAATCTCTACCCACGGAAACGGGGTGAGCGTGGCGATCGGGGTCACGCCGGCGATCACGGGCAATCCCCATTTCAAATCGGCGCAGCAGACCTGCAGCAAGCTGCTGCCTGGCGGCGGGCCCGGATCAGGTTCGAACCATCAGATCACCACCCAAGAACAGTCCCGGTACCTGAAGGCGGCGGCGTGCATACGCTCCCACGGCGTGCCGAACTTCCCCGACCCGACGTTCTCCGGCGGCGGCGTGCACATCGAACATCAGGGGCTGAACGAGAGCTCCCCGGCGTTCAAGGCGGCGGTGCACGCCTGCGAATCGCTGATCCCAGGGGGAGTGCACGGCGGCTCGAGCGCGTCGCCCCAACCAGCGCCATGACGCGGCGCTCCTCAGCTTTTTTTCAGGTTGCCCTGTCAGCATCGGCTGATGCGCCTGTTGGTCGTTGACGACGATCCCTCGGTTCGCGAGGCGCTCGAGCTCGTGCTGGATCTCAATGGTTTTGGGGTGGCGACGGCAGCGGACGGCACTGAGGCGATTCGCATGCTCGCGGTGGACCGGCCCGATGCGGTGATCCTCGACGTGCTGATGCCGGGGCTGGATGGCCTGGAGGTCTGCCGGCGGCTGCGCGCGATCGGCGATCGCACGCCCGTGCTGATGTTGACCGCGCGCGCTGAGATCTCAGAGCGGGTGGCGGGGCTCGAGGCCGGTGCCGACGATTATCTGGTCAAGCCGTTCGCGAGCGAGGAGCTGGTGGCCAGGCTTCGCGCACTGCTCAGGCGCATGGGGTGGGAGGGCAACGAGGAGACCATGCGCTTCGAGGATCTCGAGCTCGACCCGGTCGCGCACGAGGCGCGCCGCAACGGGCGTCCGCTCGAGCTGACGCGCACCGAGTTCTTGCTGCTGGAGCTGCTCATGCGCCATCCCAGTCAGGTGCTCTCACGTACGAAGATCTTTGAGTGCGTATGGGGCTATGACTTCGGTCCCTCCTCGAACTCCCTGGAGGTCTATGTCGGCTATCTGCGGCGCAAGACCGAGGCCGCCGGCGAGCCGCGCGTGGTGCACACGGTCCGGGGAGTCGGCTACGTGTTGAGGTCATCCTCGCGATGAGCTTTCGCCGGCGCATGATTCTGCTGGCGGCCGGCGCGGTCGCCGCCGCGATCGTGATCGCGTCAGTCGTGGTGTACGTCGTGACCGGCAACGAGCTACGCGGGCAGATCGACGCGAGCCTGCGCCAGAAGCTGACGCCCGGCCTGCCGCAGGCCGTCCAGATCAAGACCGTGAATCTCAGCTCGGCAGAGCTCGCCAAGCTGAAGCGAGAAGGCAGGCTGCCGCCCGTGGCGTTGCCGCGGATCGCCTTCGGCGGGGTGGCGGCGGGAAACATCCGCTCCGGCGGGCAGAGCTCGGCACACGGCGGGGAAGCGCACGGAGGGAAAAATTTCGCCCAGGAAAGCGGTGGGAAGAGTCTCGATGGGGAAACGGTCTCGGTCGAAGGCAACGCCGCGTTCGCTCCAGGTGGCCCTGCCGCGAAAGCGGCGAAGCCGGGCGTGCATGTGCGGGTGAGTCCTTTCAACAAGCTTGTGCTGCCCGCTCCCTCGCTCGGCGGCGCCGCGGGCTACGTCCAGCTGTTCCAGTCCAACGGGCAGGTTCTGCGCTCTGAAACCCAGGGATCGCTGCTCCCGGTCACCGCCGCGACTCGCGCCGTGGCCGCTGGCCGGCGCGGCGCCTTCTTCAGCGACGCGACAGTCGGTGGCACGCGTGTGCGGGTGCTGACCGAGCGTGCCCCCGAAGGCGGGGTGTGGCAGGTCGCCCTGCCGCTGAGCGACCTGGACAGCACCCTCACGCACCTGAAGCTGGTGCTCGCGCTCGTGTGCCTGGGCGGGATCGCGCTCGCGGCCGCGCTCGGGCTGCTCGTCTCACGCGCAGCGCTCGTGCCCGTACGGCGCTTGACGGGCGCCGCCGAACGGGTGGCGCGCACGCAGGACCTAACTCATCGCATCGAGGCCGGCGAGGAGGACGAGCTCGGGCGATTGGCGGGGAGCTTCAACACGATGCTGGCCGCGCTCGAGCGCTCGCGCCTGGCCCAGCGCCAGCTCGTCTCCGACGCCTCGCACGAGCTACGCACACCCCTGACGAGCGCGCAGGCGAACCTCGACGCGCTCGCGATCGGCGACGAGCTGCCCGCACGTGAGCGCGCTCGGGTGTTGGCGGCAGCGCGAGCGCAGCTGCGCGAGCTGACCGTGCTGGTGGGTGATCTCGTCGACCTGTCCAAGACCGAGATCGACGAGGTCGAGGTCGAGGACGTGCGCCTCGATCTGGCGGCCGCCGGGGCGATCGAGCGCGCCCGCCTGCACGGGGTGGGTGGGCACTCATCTACGTTCGTTCTCGACGCGGAGCCCTGTCTGGTGCGCGCCGCGCCCGCGCGGCTAGAGCGCGCGATCGCAAACCTGCTCGACAACGCCTGCAAGTGGAACCCGTCCACTCCGTCGACACCGCCCACCCACCCGGCGGGCGATCCAATCGAGGTGCGTGTCCGTCGTGGTGTTCTGGAGGTTCGCGACCACGGTCCGGGGATCGCCGCGGAGGATCTTCCCCGCGTGTTCGACCGCTTCTACCGCGCGCCCGGCGCCCGGGCGCGACCCGGGTCGGGGCTCGGACTCGCGATCGTCAGGCAGATGGCCGAGACTCACGGTGGAGCCGTCCACGCAGCCAACGATCCCGGCGGCGGCGCCCGCCTGACGCTCGAGCTGCCGGCGCTGCAGATGAGCGACGCCGAGCTCGCCGCATCCGCGCGGGATGCCGCAACGGCTTCCGGCGTCGTTTAGGAAGTTCCTCGCGTTCTCTCAGCCAATTCTAAGGTTGCGTGCCGCATGATGTCGGCATGAAAAAAATGAACCTCGGCGTGGTCGTGCTTGCGAGCGTCGCACTGCTCGTTGCCGGCTGCGGTGGCTCCTCGTCGAGCCCGGGTGTCGCGCACCTCTCCTCCAGCACGTCCAGCTCCTCGCCCGCGGGCGGGGGCGGCTCGTCCTCTCCGGAAAGCAGCGCGAGCAACCAGCAGAAGATGGTCAAGTTCTCGCAGTGCATGCGTACCCACGGGGAACCCGAATTCCCGGAACCGACCGAAGGTGGCATACGCATCCAGAATCACAACGGCCACGGCCCAAATCCAGAATCGTCCCGGTTCCAGGCGGCCGAAAAGGCGTGCAGCAAGTACGCGCCCTCGAAGGTGGCCCCGAGTCCGGCGGAACAGGCCAAGATGCAGGAAGGTGCCTTGAAGTTCTCCGCCTGCATGCGCAGCCACGGAGTCCCCAGCTTCCCCGATCCGGAATTCCACAGTGGCGGCGGCGGTGTCCGGGTACGCATCGGAGGCAAGGGCTCCGGTATAGATCCCAACTCACCGCAGTTCAAAGCCGCGCAGAAAACGTGCCAGTCCGACTTGCCCAGGCCGAAGGGCGCCGGGCCGGGGGGCGGCGGACCCTCCACCAGCTCCAGTGGCGGTCCCGGCGGGGAATCGGGTCAGGCCGTGTTGGCCCCGTGAGCGCGTTGTCGTTCGTGAGGTCGGCGAAACATTCCCGAAACCGTTGATGTCGTACAAACAGCATCGATGAGTGATCCTGTGTCTGGTGAGGCGGCGTCTGCGCCCGGGGCGACCCTGACGGTCGAGCGCGATGGCGAGCCATCAGACCTCGGCCCGGCGTCCGGCGGCGCTCGCCGGCGGACGCTCGCGATTGTGGGGTTGGTGTTGGTCGTGGCTGTTGTGGTGGTGATCGTCACGGACCCGTTTGGCGGCCCGGGGAAATCCACTGGTGGTGTCGTTGATAACGCGACTGCGACCTCGCTTGCGACGGTGAGGAGCCGGTCGTTGTCTTCGCAGACGCAGGTGAGCGGCACGCTCGGCTACGCGGGCTCCTCGAGCATTCGCGTGGCGTCCGGGACCGCGCCCACCGCCGTCCAGCAGGCCGGCCAGCAGGTCACGAGCGCCGAGACGATGCTGGCGAGCGCCACGGCGACGCTGGCCTCCGATACGCAGGCGCTCAAGGGTCATCAGGCGACGCTGACGGCCGCGCGCGCCAAGGAGCAGGTCGACTGCGCGGGCGAGGGCGCCGCGGAAGCCGCCTCAGCCAACTCCTCACCCGGAAGCGAAAACGACTCGCCGGGTGCTGGCGGTAGCTCGTGCTCGAGCGACGTGCAGGCCGTCTCCTCCGCGCAGCAGAGCGCGACCGCCGCCGCCGCCAAGGTCACCGCCGATAGCTCCCAGGTCTCCTCGGCCGAAAAACAACTCGCGAGCGCGCAGTCCAACTTGTCCACGGCACGGTCGGCGGAAACGGTGTACGGGCAGACTTCGACGTTCACGAAGCTACCGTCGGTCGGCCAGGTGATTTCCCGCGGACAGACTCTGTACGCGATCAGCGGCCGGCCGGTGATGCTTCTGTACGGCTCGCCGGCGACACGCAGGCTGCCGCTCGGCTCGGTGGTGTTCGAGCCCGGGCCGGTGCGCGTCACGAGCGTGACCCCCACGGTCGGTGCGACGGTCATGCCCGGCCCAGTGCTCGCGATCACCTCGACCGCCCGGCAGGTCAAGATCGCGCTCGACGCCTCCCAGCAGGCGAGCGTCAAGGTCGGCGATCAGGTCACGATCACCCTGCCGGATAACCAGACCACGCCTGGTCGTATCACCTATGTCTCCAGTGTCGCCACCTCACCGTCCGGCTCTGGCAAAGCCGGCGAAGAAGAAAGCGCGCCCACCGTCGAAGTCCTCGCCACCCCCACCGATCCCGGGGCGACGGGCCACCTCGACCAGGCGCCTGTGAACGTCGAGATCACCACGGAACGTGTCGAAAACGTGTTGGCTGTGCCCGTTGATGCGTTGCTCGCGCTCGCCGGCGGTGGCTACGCGGTGGAGGTCGCCGAAGGCCGCGTGCATCGTCTGGAGGCCGTCACTGTCGGCCTGTTCGACGATGCCGAAGGCGTCGTGCAGGTAAGCGGTCAGGGGCTGTCTGCCGGCCAGCGTGTGGTGGTGCCAGCGACATCATGAGCGAGCAGCCAACAAGCGTCTGGAACGCGGACGACGGCAAGGCGCCGGCGGTGCTGGAGCTCGAGGGAGTCAGCAAGGTCTACGGCGCCGAGCCGCCGGTGTACGCACTACGGGAGGTGAGCTTCGGGGTGGGAGAGGGTGAGCTCGTGGCGATCGTCGGCCCCTCGGGCTCGGGTAAGACGACGCTGCTGCACGTGATGGGCACGCTCGAGCGCCCCAGCGCGGGCATCGTCTCGATCACGGGCCTCGACGCCGCACGGCTGTCTGATCGTGAGCTCGCGACGTTGCGTGCCACGCGTATCGGGTTCGTCTTTCAGCAGTTCTTCCTGGCCGAGCACTCCACTGCTCTTGAGAACGTCGCCGAAGGACTGCTCTACGCCGGCGTCGCTGTCGCCGAGCGCCGCGAGCGGGCAGCGGAGACGCTCGTGCGGGTGGGCCTCGCCGCGCGCGCGAGCTTCCGTCCGAGCAAGCTCTCCGGCGGCGAGCGCCAACGCGTCGCGATCGCACGCGCCCTCGTTGGCCGCCCCGCGATCGTGCTGGCTGACGAGCCCACGGGGAACCTCGACAGCTCCTCCGGTGAAGCGATCCTCACGCTTCTTCAAGAGCTGAACGCCGACGGCGCGACGATCCTCGTGATCACCCACGACCACGACCTCGCCGCCCGCCTCCCCCGCCAGGTCCAGGTGCTCGACGGACGCATCGTCAAAGACACCACCGAGCAAGGAGTTGAGTGTTCATGACCGGGATCGCGCGGTTGGGAGGCGGTGTACGCAGAGTCGGGCTCGGACTGATCCTGGCCGCGAGCTTGGGCACCGTAGTTGGCATGGTCGTGGGTGGCCCTGCCTTTGCCTCGGGGGAAACCGGCGGATCGCCAACCGAACCCACCGGCACCGGGACGTCGAATTGTCCGTCGTCCAATCCACCGAACCAAATGACGCTCGTCGTGGGCACGCCACAGACGGCGATCCTGCAGAGCGCATTCGCGTCCGGGCTGCAGGTCGCGCTCAGCAACAGCGATGGCTGCCCCGTCACGAGCGCCGCGGCGGGTATCCCCGTCACGTTCAGCGCACCCTCCAGTGGCGCGAGCGGCGTGTTCTCCACCAGCGGGTCCAACACCGTCATCGTCGGCGCCGACGCTTCGGGTAGCGTGGCCGCGCCGTCGTTCACCGCCAACACCGCCGCCGGCAGCTATACCGTCACCGCCAGCTCGCCGTACGGCTCCGTCTCGTTCTCATTGACGAACACCGCCGCGGGCGTACCGGCGAGAATCGTCGCGATCCCCCTGAAGCGCAGGTCCGCCGGGGTCGCCGGTCGCTACCCGGAACCGCTGCAGGTCAGGGTCCTCGACGCTGACGGCAACCCGGTCGCGGGCACGACGGTCACGTTCACGATCGGCTCCGCCAGTGCCGGCGCTTGCGGCGCCAGCACCACCGCCAGCGCCAGCTTCACCGGCGGTGGCGCCCAGGCCACGGCCACCACTGACGCGAGCGGCCTCGCCACCTCCCCGGCGTTCACCGCGAACACCGCCGCCGGCTCGTTCACCGCCACCGCCTCGGTCGGGGGTGGGAGCGGGAGCGGAATGGAAAGCGCCAGCAAAGGCGCGGCGCCCACTGTCACGCCGGTCAGCTTCTCGCTCTCAAACCTCGCCGGCAAGCCCACCAAGATCGCCCCCGGCGTGGGCTCCACGCAGTCCACTCCGGCGGGGAGCGCGTTCCCGATCGCACTCGCCGTGACCGTCACCGACGCCGACAAGAACCCCGTACCGGGCGCGCTCGTGACGTTCTCCGCCCCCGCCGCCGGCGGGCGCTTCACTCTGCGCTCCCATGGCTCCCGCCACCACCACGCACATGTCTCCTACACCCACACGGTCGCGGTCAAGACCAGCGGCTGCGGGATCGCCGTGGCGCCTGCCTTCACCGCGAGCCGCCAGCCGGGCGGCTACATCGTCAAGGCCAGCGCCAAGCCGGCCAGGTCGGCTGCGTTCGCGCTCGTAAACGAAGCTCCCGGCCAGTCCCAGTGAGGGCACGGTGAGCTTCGTCGCCGACAGCACCCGAGAGCATGCCGCCGGCGCGGACCTCGCCCCGCGCAGGCTACGGGCCTCCGACCTCGCGCGCGTGGCGAGTGTGGGGTTGCGTACCAGACGGATGCGGGCGGCGCTGTCGGCACTGGGGATCGCGATCGGCGTCGCCGCGATCGTAGCCGTGCTCGGCCTGTCCTCCTCCAGCCAAGCCGGGCTGCTCGAAGAGATCGACAGGCTCGGCACGAATCTGCTGACGGTCACCAACGGTCAGAGCTTCGCCGGTAAGACCGCGGAGCTGCCGCTGGTGGCGCCGGCGATGATCGCGCGTATCGACCCGGTCGAAACCGTCGCTGAGACCGGAAAGGTCGAAGGGAAGGTATACCGCACGCCGCTGATCCCGGAAGTCGAAACCAATGCGCTGGAAATCCAGGCCGCGAGCCTCGGCCTGCTGCACACGCTCGGCGTCCAGGTCGTGCAGGGCCGCTACCTAAACGCCGCCACCGCCACCGAGCCGGTCGCAGTGCTCGGCTCCGCCGCCGCGCAGCGACTCGGGATCGACCACATCTACCCCGGCGAGCGGATCTGGGCCGCAAACCAGTGGGTCTACATCGTCGGCATCCTCGGCCCATCGGTGCTCGTACCCGGAATCGAAAGCGCGGTGCTCGTCGGCTTCAAGGCCGCGGAACGCTACCTGCACTTCAACGGACACCCCAACACCGTCTACCTCCGCGCCCAGAACAGCCAGGTGCCGGCCGTGCAGTCGGTGCTCGCCGCGACCGCCGACCCCGAAGCGCCCAACGAAGTCAACGTCAGCCAACCCTCGGCCACGCTCACCGCACGCGCCGACGCGCAAGGTGCCTTCAACGGTCTGTTCCTGGGGCTCGGCGCCGTGGCGCTGCTCGTGGGCGCGGTTGGTGTGGCGAACATCATGGTCATCAGCGTGCTCGAACGCCGCTCAGAGATCGGGCTCAGGCGCGCGCTCGGTGCGACCCGCGGGCAGATCCGCACCCAGTTCCTCTCCGAGGCGATCCTGCTCGGGCTCGGTGGCGGCGCGGTCGGTGTCGCTACCGGCATTCTCGCGACCGCGATCTACGCCACCACCAAGGGCTGGACGATCGTGATCCCCACCCTCGCCTGGGCGGGCGGGTTCGGCGCGGCCATCCTGATCGGCGCGGTCGCCGGCCTCGTCCCCGCGCTGCGCGCCGCGCGCCTCTCGCCGACCGAAGCGCTGCGGACGGTGTGACGGGGCCGGCACACATCAGTCTTCGGGAAGAGCAGCAAAATCACGCTTGGCCTTCCTGTACCACCCCATTCCTGAAATGGGATGCCTCCACCTGCCCTTCATCTCCTTCAAGCACCTTCGTGTGTTGCATCACCTTGTGCAACCGCATCCTTTAGATGTTTGTCCTGTGCCTTTATGACCTCATCCGCGGTGTTTCCATGGTGCGGGAAATCACATGGTCCACCCAGTTGTTTACATGTCATTGTCTTCACGAGTCTCGTTTCCTCTCATGGCTGCGATCGCGGATGGCTCAGCGCAGCTCCTTGATGCGGATCAGGTTGCCCAGTGACGCCCAGCTTCATCCGCCTCTTTGTCGAGGACGGCGACGCCGTCTACCGACAAGCACTGGAGGCCGCCGGCGTCGCCGTGACCGAGATGACCAACCTGTTCTTCGGTGACCGCGTCGGTCGCGTACGTGACCCCCAAGGCAACTTGTGGTGGATTCAAACCCACCTCGAGGACATACCGCCCGAGGAGATGTCGACGCGCGCCTCCGAGCGAAGATTCAGCGATGCGATGAGTCACGTTCAGGAGTCGCTCGATCGCGAGATGAGAGGCCGAGCGCCACGAAGCCGTTAACACAAAGTCCTCGCACAGCAGCTTTCGCCGGTGAGCGGCATGCTGCGAGACGCACTGTAGATCACCGCTACCGGCCAAGAGCAGGTGCCTTGGTGGTACAAGGTCGAGATGCTCGAGTTGGACGAGAGCCGCGTCCGGGATCCGCCGGGCGAGCGTTTCCGTTTCGTCTGGCACAGCGGGCGTGTGCCAATCCTCAGTTCGTACGCTCGGTGCTCGTCCAGAGCAGACACGAGGCTCGCTACCTGCGCGACGCTCGAATCGACCACAAGGGGGCGTTGATGGCGTCGCTGCTGGACGAATCTCAAGCGTGAACGGGAAGACGTGAGCCGCGTTTCGCCCGGCGCGAGCGAGCGTGTAGGAATCGGCTTTGCTTCGCCACCGCAGTATTTGCCGTGGGCCAGAGAGCCCGGCGACTCGTGTCCAGGCGATGGCGAGAGGCGGACTCGAACCGCCGACACCTCGATTTTCAGTTTTTTGGTTGGTGGGGCAACCAGCCCTGACCCGCCCGGCTGAGCGTAGCAAAAAGTGTAAGCGTTCAGTTGGTTGGGGGACATAGCGGGGTGCTGTCGAACCTTTTGGTGTGGAGCGGGTTGAGGCGGAGGCGATCTATGACCAGGGCCGGGAGGTCGTGGTGGAGGTGCTTCTGCGGATGGATCGTCAGATCCAGATGCTCACTGAGCGTGTCGCTCGTCAGGATGAGCGGATCGCTCAGCTTGAGCGCCGGCTGAATCGCAGCTCGCGTAACTCTTCGATTCCCCCGAGCGCCGATCCGCCCGCCAGCACACCTAAGCGTGGCAAGGATCCATCGGGTCGTAAACAGGGCGCTCAGCCCGGTCACGAGGGCAAGGGTCGCCCACTCCTGCCGGCGTGGGCGGTGGACGAGATCGTCGAGTATTGGCCCGAGCACTGTCGCTGCGGGCATGCCTTCGTCGAAACCGAGCGGGTCGCGGTGGGCGAGGCGGTGCGCTGGCAGGTCGAGGAGCTGCCCGTTACGCAGGTCCAGATCACCGAGCATCGCGCTGCGCGGGTGCGCTGCCCGGGCTGTGGGGAGCACACCCGCGGGGAGCTGCCTGGGGAAGTCACGCAGAGTGCGTTCGGGCCGCGTTTTCAGGCGGCCGTCGTGACGCTCTCGGTGCGCAACCGTGTCTCCCGCCGAGATGTGGTGGAGCTGTGCGAGCAGCTCTTCGGCTCGAGGATCAGCACGGGAACGGTGGACGCGATCCTCGCCCGTGCCAGCGACGCGCTCGCTGACCCGCACGCTGACCTGCTCGGCGCGCTTCGCGGCTGCGGCGCGGTGAATATGGACGAGACGGGCTGGCGGACAGCGGGGCAGCGCCGCGCGCTGTGGGGCATCTTCGACCGGCGCCATGCCTATCTGCAGATCGCGCCTGGCCGTCACGAGGACCACGCCAAGACCCTGCTCGCCGACACGAAGGCGATCGTGACGTCCGATCGCTGGTGGGCCTACACGCACCTCCCGTTAGCCCGCCGCCAGCTCTGCTGGGCGCATCTGAAGCGAGATTTCGCCGCGCACGCCGAGGGCCTCGCCGCGGAGAAAGAGTTCGGCGAACACGGCCTGAAGCTCTCAGAGCGAGTGTTCTGGGCCTGGGAGATCTTTCAGAACACTGCCGATCGCCCGAAGCTGAAGCGCACGATCCGTCGGTTGCAAAGCGAGTTCAAGCCGATCATCGCGGGCTACGCCTCGAAACGGGCGCGCAACAAGTACTGCCGCGGCATGGCACGCAACCTCATCAAGGCATGGCCCGCACTATGGACATTCGCCCACCACGACGGCGTGCAGCCGACCAACAACCACGCCGAGCGCGCACTCCGCTCAGCAGTCATCTACCGCAAGCTCTCCCTCGGCACCCAATCCGAAGGCGGCGAACGCCGCATCGAGCGGCTCCTCTCCGCGCACACCACCTGCCGCCTCCAAAACCGATCACTCTTCGTCTACCTCACCGAAACGCTCACCGCCCACGCCCGCGGCGACCCCACCCCACTACTCACCTGAACACCCCAACCAACTGAACGCTTACCAAAAAGTGGCCTTTTGCGGGCAGTTTTGGGACGCCGTCAGCAGTCGCCGCTGACCATGTGGTTCACCGAGATACCTGCGGATACGTGCGGATTCCGGTGGGTTTGTGCCGCGACACGGGGGTCTGCGGCACAAACCCCGAGTCGGGTCTAGCGGCAATGCCCGTTTACTTAAGGCCGGAGCCGGGGGTGAGCAATACGATCCGCTCGCCGGGGCGCAGCTCGATGTCTGCGCGGGGTGCGACGAGTTTGTGTCCTTCGCTGGCGGCAACCACGCTGGAGCCTTTCGGCCAGCGCAGCTCGCCGAGGCGGCGTCCGCAGGCGGTCGCCTGCGGACTGATCGTGATGTCGAGGATCTCATAGCCGTTCAGCGGCATGGTGGGGACATGGACTTGCTTGTGCGGTTCGTTAACGGCGAACTCGGCGGCTTCGGCGCCTCGCTCGATCTCGCGTGCCGATGCTTGAGCGCGCCCTACCAGCGCGCTCATGACATCCTCGCGGGTGACCCACCCCTGCAGGGTGTGCTCGTCGTGGGAGAGGACGGGTAGCCCGTCGTGGCCGTAGAGCACGAGTTGGCGCAGCGCTTGCGCCAGATCCTCGTCGCCAAAAAGCACCTGCGGGTCTCGTGCCTCGCTTACGGGACCGACAAACCTGGCCAACAGCTCACGCGAGACCGCAGTCGAACTTGCATCCAGCTCCTCCCGCACGAGCAGGCGAGTCCGCTCATCGCGCTCTGCGACGGGCTGCATCACCTCAGCGACGTTGAGTGTCGCGAGCGCACTTGTGGCCTTGGGCTGCTCGATGTCGATGCGGCGGCGCAGCAGCTTGGTGGTGTAGATGGAGCCGTAGGTGAGCTGCTTGCTGGTCGCCGAGGCGATACCGCAGGCGAGCATCACGGGGAGCGTCAGAGTGAAGTTGCCGGTCATCTCGAGCACGCTTGCGATCGCGGTCAGCGGCGCCTGGGTGGCGCCCGCGAAGACGCCACCCATCGCGATCACGGCGTACATCGCCGCCGGGCCGACGTCGGTTCCGAAGATGTGACGGGCGATGACGCCGAAGGCCATGCCGCCAGCCGCGCCGGTGAATAGCGAAGGCGCGAACACGCCACCGGAGCCGCCGATCGAGAGGGTGAGGCTCGACGCGACCACCTTGCCGACCATCAGGATCACGATCAGCCAGAGCGCTTCGTGGCCGGCAACGATGTTTTCCATCACTGGATAGCCGACGCCGTACATCTGTGGCAGAGCGAGCAGCAACACGCCGAGCGCGATACCGCCCACCGCGGGGCGCGCCCACTCAGGGCGACCCTTCCACACGCGATCTAGATAGTCCTCCATGCCGTAAAGCACGGTCTTGAAGCCAACGCCGAGCAGGCCGGCGGCGAGCCCGAGCACGGCGATCAGCAGGTAGGTGGCGTCCGGCGGCGCGAGCATGTTGTGCGGGAAGCTGGCGAAGAACGGCGTGGAGCCGAAGAACGCGCGGCTGATCAGATCGGCGGTGACCGCCGAGAGGGCTGTGCCGAACAGTGCGTCCAGCGAGAATTCGCGCAGCACGATCTCAAACCCGAAGAACAGGCCCGTGAGCGGCGCGTTGAATGTGCCCGCGATCCCGCCGGCGGCGCCGCACGCGACGATGATGCGCAGGCTGCGCTCGGACATGCGCACCCGCTGGCCGACCGTCGAGGCGAACGCCGAGCCGATCTGAACGATCGGCCCCTCGCGGCCCACCGACCCGCCCGTTCCGATGCAGATCGCCGAGGCGAGCGCCTTGACGACCGTCACCTGCGGGCGAATCCGCCCGCCATTCTCAGCCACTGCGAGCATCACCTCCGGAACCCCGTGGCCACGAGCCTCGCGAGCGAAGCGCTGGATCAACGGCCCGTAGAGCAGGCCACCGAGTACCGGGATCACGAGGAAGAAGCCGATACCCAGCCACGCCAGATGCAAGCTCGCCACGCGGCCCTGTTGCCCAAACTGCTCGTGCCCGGTCACGATCCATGTGACCGCGTAGACCAGCTCTCGAAAGACGACCGCCCCCAAGCCCGCGCCCGCGCCGACGAGCAGCGCCATCACGACCAACCCCAACCGCGAACCGCCGAGCCACGTCGATACCGCGCGCCCCCTCCTCACTGGCCCCAGCCCAGCGACCAGTCCTGCTCGGGCACCTCGCCAGCCGCGTCGGCGAAGACCCGCAACGCCCTCAGCGCCGAGGCGCGGTCGGCGCGTGGCATGCGCTGCAGGATCTGTGCGATCTCGGCGCGGCGACGACGCGTCACCTCCTCGACCAGGGTGCGCCCCGCGGGGGTCAGCGATATGCGCACTCCGCGGCGGTCCGCGCTGATCCTCCGCCGCTGAACGAGCTGCTTGCGCACGAGGCGGTCGCACATTCGCGTGGCCGTCGAAGGATCGACCCCCAGTGCGCTCGCCAAATCGGCCGGACGCTGCGGGCCGCGGGCCGCCAGTTCCACCAGCGCCCGGTACTGCGGCAGCGTCACATCCTCCGCGAGATCCGCCAGCGAACGCGCGGCGACCGCCACCAGCGCACGACTGGCGCCCAGCACCGCGTCAACAAGCTCGTCGCGACCGGCGGATCGTTCAAGGACCTCCCCGTCGCAGCCACTCGATGCATAGTGCGATTATTGCACTATGCAGCGATCCTGCCGTGGGCTTCCCCACCGGCGACGGTTCCGCTCTTAAGTCAACGGCATTGGGTCTAGCGGGCTACGGCGTCAGGTCGTTGACTACTCGCGCGGCAGGAAGGATCTCCGAGATTCGAGTCACGTTCGCGCTCGCGTAGAGCGGGCCCGAGTCCACGAGGCTGGCCGGGCCATCGTCCAGAGCCGGCGCCGCTGGCGGCGTAGAGCCAAGTATCGTCAGCATGACTCGCACCCACGCCGGACGCGCGGTGGCTCCCGGACCGCAATGAGCTGGAGCGCGGCCAGGATCGTGGGACGCTCATCCTGCTTGAACGCCTCCAACTGCTGCTCGGCGACCACCACGGCATGCGCGTCGGGCAGCGCCGTCTCATATACAGCCGCCATCAGGCCATCCACTCGCTGCGTGTACAGGTCGGCGCGCTCATTCCATTGGGGTGCTGTCTCGCCGTCCAGCGGCCGAAGCGATATCCAGTTCGGACCGCCGTTAGGTCTCAGTTGGCCCTCCGGGGGCCCAATCACCTGACCGGCTGCGGTGGGCGGTGCGTTGGTGAACCCGTCCCACGCGAGATGCGGCACCTCCTGGACCTGACCGCGAGCGCGCGCCATAGCGAGCCCGCGAGCGTATTTCGTGATCTCCGGGATGTTGTAGCCGACCACCATCTCCGCATCCGTCTCTCACGGGATTCGGGGAGGAGCGAGTATTCACCGAGTCGGCAACGGCGACTCGGGCGGTGGTGGCGATTACGGGCGGCAACTCGACGGTGCGTGGCAGGGACGTGGACGTTACGTGGTGGGGATGGCGGGTGGCAAACCGTCGAGACCGTGTAGAGCGCGGGCGTGCGGACGCTGCGTGGTGCGAACGGCGCGTGGCGAGACTCTTCCGTGCGAACAGATTGCGGCCACTGCCTACCTCTGCCAGATAGTCCCTACTCTGGTCCGAATGGACCCCAACACCAGCACCTTCCAGCACATCTTCCCAGTGCGGGCACCCCTTGGCACGACATTCACCGGGGGTACCATCTCGCTCCTCCCCTGGAGCGCGGCAGCGTTCTACGGCCTGCTCGGCACCACCGGAGCAGGCGCGCCATTGCTCGCGGTCGCATCTGAGTGGCCGCTGATCTGGGTGCGGACCGCCGCGCCGCTGTCGAAGTTCGAGCGTGAGTTGCTCTATCTCCGGCGGTACAGCAGCGACCAGGCGATCGCGACGCGGGGCAACCACGCGTGGGGGGATGTCCAGCCGGGCGACGACCCTCCCGATGCGACCGTGCTGACGGACGCCTGCCGCATGGGCGTGGAGTCGACCTCGTTGACGGTCGAGGGCCGACGTGGGGTCCACGGTCTCTTCGCGCAACTGCGCAGGGGCCTCCAGGAAGCCGAGCCCGCGGAGTTCGCGAAGCTCGCTGGCCATGTCGTGTATGTGTGGTTCCAGGAGCCCGACGTGGCTGGGCCGCCCGTTATGCCGCACAAGCGGTCTGACATTCCGGCAATCGACGCGCTGATCCAAGCGCTCGCCGAGTACGAGCCTGAAACTCAGCAGCTCCTACACGAGCCCGGGCCGCCGCCGCAGATCATGCCCGAGCTTCCTCTGTCCGACACCACCGCTGGTGCGAGATTCTATGCAGTGCCCTTGCTCGGCGGCGCACCGGGCTCCATGTTGTTCACACTCGCCGGTTTTGACATCGCCCTGGCGTACACGACGCTGCTGACCGCCGAAGAGGCGTGGAGCGAGGTACAGCGGCTCGTCGACAGTCATGACAAGCCCGGCGTCGATCTCCTCTTGGTGACCGCTGGCGGCCCGGACGCCAACGGCAACGTGTTCCCCGCCGAGGAGGCGGTCGCCAACTTCATCGTCGAGCACCCAATTGAACTCAGTCACCAGCCAGAGCACATCCAGAGGGTGATTCTTCACTCGTGGGGGACGGGCCGCGCCACGGCGCTGTATCCAGACATGCAGCTGATCTTCGGTCCGCTCTATCAATCGATGACGCCCCTCCACCACCCGTTCGCGGCTCCTCCGACCGACGCGAGCGAGTTCGTCGGAGCGTAAGCGCGGATCTGCAATGAATCGTTGGGACGAGACGTGGCACCGGCTGCGCGAGTGGACGAACGGTCAGGCTCCGTCAGAGCGCCTTGCCGCCCAACTGCTGCTGGCTGACGGTTTCTCGGAGGTTAAGCCCAGCCACCCGTTGGGAGGACCCGATGGCGGCAGTGTATTACAGGATCTTCTTCGACGCCCGAAACGGAGACTGGACCCAAGACTTGCAGTTGCGCAAGTCAGTCCGGGACGAGTGCTGGCTTGCTGCGACGCGGGTCCGCGCTCGACGCGGTGAGATCCGTCTCGAACATATAGACGGTCAGTTCATCGATAAATTTGGACAACCTGAGTGGCGCTCGTAGCTGCGCGACTACCCGAGACGACTTCTCCGATATAGCCGCGGCTACCCTCGTTGTCGAGCCAGAGGCGCAGACGTCATCCGCGCGCTTGCGAACAGTCCTTCAGCTGGCTTTGAGTGCGGTGATCGCCATATGATTGAGACCTTCAGTATCGGGCCCACCGAAGCGTTTCTGCTGATGCCGGCCCAAGTCCGAGATCAGCAACGAGTCGAAGCCCGCCGTCGCTGAAATTTACGGCACCCGTGACCAGTGACCCGTCCGGCCTCTACGAGTGCCCAGTTGGTTGGGCCGTGACCGAGGCTGACTTGCTGCATCGCGGCAACAGCAGAGCAGCAGCACCGATGCGGGTCAACCGAACGCCTCGTCGAGGCGGTAGACGAGTCGCCTTGCGGTCGGCCACCCTGCGGCGACGAAGAACTCGAGCGACTGCAGCAGGCTTGTGCGACACTCGGTGTCGGCGAGCAGCTCTCGATGCTCGGCCAGGTAGCGCTGCGTGATGTCGATGAACAGGGTGAGAGCCATCTGGTCGTGCGCGTAGTGCCATATGTGAGCGGCTTGCAGCACCCGTCCGGTGTGCAGCAGTACGCCGCGGGGGTCCAGCTCGATCGACCGCTCGAGTGTTTGCATAACGTGGTGCGGCGCGTGGGAGTGGTGCGTCGCAGAGGGTGTCGATCAGTTCCGACGCCTCGTTGTAGAACCGCTCGTGTCTCCGCTACATCTCAGGCTCGACCCAATTTCTGGATTCGCGCCACGGCCTCGTCCGATCGCTGCCCGATGGAGTGATCGGCAGCGGCGTTGCAGTGGGACCACTGGGGTTGGTTCTGTCGAACGGTACGCGGTACGTGGTGTTCTCAGTGCGGGCGGTCGGCCTCGCCAGCGGATCGCGCTGCTCCTAATGAGCCTGGCCTCGGATGGTGGTCGTGGTTGTGGTGCCTGGGTCATGTAGGCAATCCCGGCTAGCTACCCGAGCCGCCGATTGCCACGCTCACGGGCCGTTGAGCCACATCTAACCGAATCTAAAACCTCTAAAAACCTCTAAAGGGATCGGGTATGGTGGTCGGATGAGCAACCCATTCCACGCAAGCTTCGGGGTCAGCCCACCGCTGCTGGTCGGCCGCGACGACCTGCTCGATGACTTCGCCGAGGCACTTGAAGATGGCCCCGGAGCGGCGGGCCGCGCGACGCTCTACACCGGCGCTCGCGGCGCCGGCAAGACGGTCATGCTCAACGCCGTCGAGGACCGCGCACGCCAGCGCGGCTGGCTCATCGTCAGCGAGACCGCCACCCCTGGCTTCGTCTCCAGGATGACTCAGCAGCACCTCCCACGGCTACTGCGCGACTTCGATCCCAAGGCGGTGCAGCGCCGCATGAGCGGCGCGGGCGCTCCACTTAATCTCGGCTCTCTCACCTGGAGCACGATCGAGGCGCACGTCGTCCAAGCAGGTCTGCGTAACCAACTCAAGATGCTCACCGACCTGCTGGCAGAGCAGAGAACCGGAGTCCTGATCACGCTTGACGAGATCCACCACAACCAAATCGAAGAGCTACGCGAGCTAGCCACCGTCGTGCAGCACACCTTCCGCGAGAATCGGGAGCTGGCATTCGCCGGTGCTGGCCTAGCTGCCAGCGTCAGCGACGTCGTCAACGACGACGTCCTCACGTTCCTGCGCCGCGCCGAACGGCACACCCTGGGCTCAGTAGCGCGCGGCGACGTTGAACGCGCGCTGCGAGAACCGATCCGGGCAGCCGGCCGCAGCATCGGGGAGGAGGCCCTGCAGATCATGGTCGAGGGAGCCCGCGGCTACCCCTTCCTGCTGCAGCTAGTCGGCACCCAGGTGTGGCGGGTGAACCCGAGCGCAGCGGAGATCACGACCGCCGACGCCACCCAAGGGGTCGCCCGAGCGCGGCGCCGGCTCGGTGCGCTCATCCACGAGCCGGCGCTGAGCGCCGCCTCAGACATCGACAAGTCATTCCTGCTCGCGATGGCCCAGGACGACAGCCCGTCCAGGATGGCCGACATCCAGGAGCGCCTCGGTGTCGACGTGAACTACGCGAGCCAGTACCGCCTACGACTGATCGCAGCCGAGCTGATCCACCCCACCCGCCACGGGTACGTCGACTTCGCGCTGCCCTATCTCCGCGAGTACCTCCGCCAGCACTCAGCCATCGACGCCTGATCGGCGCCGTGAGGCATCTTGCCCAGCCCGCTGACGCCTTCAATCCTGAGACTGCACAACCCCTCGATGAGCCCCGTCAGACCGGCCATAGGCGTTTAGCGAGATCGCGTAAACCCTGTAAAACTTCGTACAACTCGATATGAGCCAGGCATCGCAGTCTGGTTCTCGCTGCCCCTCGCCACGCACAGAGCTTGACATCCGCAGTAGATGATCATCTGTCCTCTTTCGCTTTAGAGCTTATGCGCTCATGGCGGACACTCGAACAGCCCAGAACTCGTTCTCAGGGCATCACGATTCCGACTCTTGTTCCCTTCGGTTCGAGACCCGCGACGACGTCGACTCCTCCTGCCAAGGCCGCATAGACAAGCCATTTATCACCCAAACGAGCTGCGCCCACCCCATGCCAGCCGGGCTCAAAACCGCCTTATTGACAAGGGTTTGTGCCGCGGTTTGTGCCGCGACGACCATACGAGGCCCGTCAAGATAGTGATCACTATCTCAAAACATGTAAGCGTTCAGTTGGTTGGGGGATATAACCCCGCGGTGTCGAATCACTGGACGTGGAGCGCACCGAGGCGCAGGCGGTTTATGACGCGGGGCGTGAGGCTGTAGTTGAGGTGCTGCTGGCGATGGATCGCCGGATCGTGCAGCTCGAGGCGCGGGTGGAGAAGCTCGAGCGCCAGTTGGCCAAGAACTCCGGGAACTCTTCGCGGCCACCGAGCTCAGACCTGTCGCGGCGTGAGCCCGGGCGCGGCAAGGATCGCTCAGGGCGCAGGGCTGGCGCCCAACCAGGTCATGAGGGTCACGGGCGACCGCTGCTGCCGGCATGGGCGATTGACGAGCTGATCGACCACTGGCCAGCGAGCTGCGACTGCGGTCACGTGTTTGGGCAGGCCGAGCTGATCCCTATGGGTGAGCCCGCGCGCCACCAGGTCGAAGAGCTGCCCGTGATCGCAGTCAAAGTCAGCGAGCATCGCTGCCAGCGCGTGCGCTGCCCCGGCTGCGGTGCGCGCGTCAGCGGCGAGCTTCCACCCGAGCTCGCCGGCAGTCATCTCGGGCCCCGGCTGCAAGCGGCGATCGCGACGCTCTCGGTTCGCAACCGTCTCTCGCGCCGGGACGCCGTCGAGCTCGGCGAAGAGCTCTTTCAAGCTCGCCTCTCAACGGGCACCGTCGAGAAGGTGCTCTCCCGTGTCGGGGACGCGCTCGCCCAGCCCCACCAGGATCTGCTGGAGGCCGTGCGCTCAAGCAGACATCTGAACATGGATGAGACCGGCTGGCGCCTGCGCGGATCCCAGCGTGCCCTCTGGGGCGCGTTCACCGGCGAGCACGCCTATTTCCAGATCGCGCCCGATCGCCACGAGGATCACGCCAAGGCCCTGCTCGCCGACACCAAGGCGATCGTCACCTCAGACCGCTGGTGGGCCTATAGCCATCTGCCCCTCTCGCGACGGCAGATCTGCTGGGCACACCTGCGACGGGACTTCACCGCGCACGCCGAAGGTCTCGCCCTGGAGAAAGAGTTCGGTGAGCTGGGCCTGCACGTCTGTGAGCGGCTGTTCTGGGCATGGGAGGTCTTTCAGCACACTGGCGAGCGACGCGAGCTCAAACGTCAGGCCACCATTCTCAGGCGCGAGCTGAAGCCCGCCCTGCGGCGCTTCTCAGGCAAGTCACCGCGCAACAAGTATTGCCGCGGCATGGCGCGCAACCTGCTGAAGCTCTGGCCGTCACTATGGACGTTCGCCGCCATCCCGGGCGTAGCGCCGACCAACAACCACGCCGAGCGCTCCCTGCGCGGAGCCGTCATCTACCGCAAGCTCTCCCTCGGCAGCCAATCCGAAGAAGGCGAGCGACGCATCGCTCGGCTGCTCTCGGCATCGATCACTTGTCGCCTGCAACGCCGCAGCCTGCACGTCTACCTCGTCGAGCTGCTCAGCGCCAGCGCGCGTGGGGATCCGGCACCGCTACTCGGCTAAACACCTCGAGGGACTGAACGCTTACCAAAACATGTAAGCGTTCAGTTGGTTGGGGGACATAGCGGGGTGCTGTCGAACCTTTTGGTGTGGAGCGGGTTGAGGCGGAGGCGATCTATGACCAGGGCCGGGAGGTCGTGGTGGAGGTGCTTCTGCGGATGGATCGTCAGATCCAGATGCTCACTGAGCGTGTCGCTCGTCAGGATGAGCGGATCGCTCAGCTCGAGCGCCGGCTGAATCGCAGCTCGCGTAACTCTTCGATTCCCCCGAGCGCCGATCCGCCCGCCAGCACACCTAAGCGTGGCAAGGATCCATCGGGTCGTAAACAGGGCGCTCAGCCCGGTCACGAGGGCAAGGGTCGCCCACTCCTGCCGGCGTGGGCGGTGGACGAGATCGTCGAGTATTGGCCCGAGCACTGTCGCTGCGGGCATGCCTTCGTCGAAACCGAGCGGGTCGCGGTGGGCGAGGCGGTGCGCTGGCAGGTCGAGGAGCTGCCCGTTACGCAGGTCCAGATCACCGAGCATCGCGCTGCGCGGGTGCGCTGCCCGGGCTGTGGGGAGCACACCCGCGGGGAGCTGCCTGGGGAAGTCACGCAGAGTGCGTTCGGGCCGCGTTTTCAGGCGGCCGTCGTGACGCTCTCGGTGCGCAACCGTGTCTCCCGCCGAGATGTGGTGGAGCTGTGCGAGCAGCTCTTCGGCTCGAGGATCAGCACGGGAACGGTGGACGCGATCCTCGCCCGTGCCAGCGACGCGCTCGCTGACCCGCACGCTGACCTGCTCGGCGCGCTTCGCGGCTGCGGCGCGGTGAATATGGACGAGACGGGCTGGCGGACAGCGGGGCAGCGCCGCGCGCTGTGGGGCATCTTCGACCGGCGCCATGCCTATCTGCAGATCGCGCCTGGCCGTCACGAGGACCACGCCAAGACCCTGCTCGCCGACACGAAGGCGATCGTGACGTCCGATCGCTGGTGGGCCTACACGCACCTCCCGTTAGCCCGCCGCCAGCTCTGCTGGGCGCATCTGAAGCGAGATTTCGCCGCGCACGCCGAGGGCCTCGCCGCGGAGAAAGAGTTCGGCGAACACGGCCTGAAGCTCTCAGAGCGAGTGTTCTGGGCCTGGGAGATCTTTCAGAACACTGCCGATCGCCCGAAGCTGAAGCGCACGATCCGTCGGTTGCAAAGCGAGTTCAAGCCGATCATCGCGGGCTACGCCTCGAAACGGGCGCGCAACAAGTACTGCCGCGGCATGGCACGCAACCTCATCAAGGCATGGCCCGCACTATGGACATTCGCCCACCACGACGGCGTGCAGCCGACCAACAACCACGCCGAGCGCGCACTCCGCTCAGCAGTCATCTACCGCAAGCTCTCCCTCGGCACCCAATCCGAAGGCGGCGAACGCCGCATCGAGCGGCTCCTCTCCGCGCACACCACCTGCCGCCTCCAAAACCGATCACTCTTCGTCTACCTCACCGAAACGCTCACCGCCCACGCCCGCGGCGACCCCACCCCACTACTCACCTGAACACCCCAACCAACTGAACGCTTACCAAAACATGCCAATTTGCAGCGATTTTCTGATGGCGAGACCCGGACTCGAACCGGGGACACCACGATTTTCAGTCGCACCGGAACTAGCCCTGAAAACTGTAAGCGTTCAGTTGGTTGGGGGATATAACCCCGCGGTGTCGAATCACTGGACGTGGAGCGCACCGAGGCGCAGGCGGTTTATGACGCGGGGCGTGAGGCTGTAGTTGAGGTGCTGCTGGCGATGGATCGCCGGATCGTGCAGCTCGAGGCGCGGGTGGAGAAGCTCGAGCGCCAGTTGGCCAAGAACTCCGGGAACTCTTCGCGGCCACCGAGCTCAGACCTGTCGCGGCGTGAGCCCGGGCGCGGCAAGGATCGCTCAGGGCGCAGGGCTGGCGCCCAACCAGGTCATGAGGGTCACGGGCGACCGCTGCTGCCGGCATGGGCGATTGACGAGCTGATCGACCACTGGCCAGCGAGCTGCGACTGCGGTCACGTGTTTGGGCAGGCCGAGCTGATCCCTATGGGTGAGCCCGCGCGCCACCAGGTCGAAGAGCTGCCCGTGATCGCAGTCAAAGTCAGCGAGCATCGCTGCCAGCGCGTGCGCTGCCCCGGCTGCGGTGCGCGCGTCAGCGGCGAGCTTCCACCCGAGCTCGCCGGCAGTCATCTCGGGCCCCGGCTGCAAGCGGCGATCGCGACGCTCTCGGTTCGCAACCGTCTCTCGCGCCGGGACGCCGTCGAGCTCGGCGAAGAGCTCTTTCAAGCTCGCCTCTCAACGGGCACCGTCGAGAAGGTGCTCTCCCGTGTCGGGGACGCGCTCGCCCAGCCCCACCAGGATCTGCTGGAGGCCGTGCGCTCAAGCAGACATCTGAACATGGATGAGACCGGCTGGCGCCTGCGCGGATCCCAGCGTGCCCTCTGGGGCGCGTTCACCGGCGAGCACGCCTATTTCCAGATCGCGCCCGATCGCCACGAGGATCACGCCAAGGCCCTGCTCGCCGACACCAAGGCGATCGTCACCTCAGACCGCTGGTGGGCCTATAGCCATCTGCCCCTCTCGCGACGGCAGATCTGCTGGGCACACCTGCGACGGGACTTCACCGCGCACGCCGAAGGTCTCGCCCTGGAGAAAGAGCTCGGTGAGCTGGGCCTGCACGTCTGTGAGCGGCTGTTCTGGGCATGGGAGGTCTTTCAGCACACTGGCGAGCGACGCGAGCTCAAACGTCAGGCCACCATTCTCAGGCGCGAGCTGAAGCCCGCCCTGCGGCGCTTCTCAGGCAAGTCACCGCGCAACAAGTATTGCCGCGGCATGGCGCGCAACCTGCTGAAGCTCTGGCCGTCACTATGGACGTTCGCCGCCATCCCGGGCGTAGCGCCGACCAACAACCACGCCGAGCGCTCCCTGCGCGGAGCCGTCATCTACCGCAAGCTCTCCCTCGGCAGCCAATCCGAAGAAGGCGAGCGACGCATCGCTCGGCTGCTCTCGGCATCGATCACTTGTCGCCTGCAACGCCGCAGCCTGCACGCCTACCTCGTCGAGCTGCTCAGCGCCAGCGCGCGTGGGGATCCGGCACCGCTACTCGGCTAAACACCTCGAGGGACTGAACGCTTACTGAAAACTGCATATTTGCAGGGTATTTGTGAATGTCAACACAAGCCAGTTGCCGCTTGTTTCCGGTGGTTTACCGGGGGTTTCGGACCACGGATGAGGGTCGTGGTCCATAACCTTGGATGGCCCTGTCGGAGAACAGCCCATCAAGGTCTATGGCTGGACTCGCGGAGTTATACAGAGTTATACGAGGTTTATCGTGATCGCGTAAACCTCTAACTCGCAGAGCAAGCGTCGTGGAATCTACCCGGACCACGCCCGGATGCGTGGTGCGTGCTCTTTCTGGGTTGCCATGTCTCAGAAGGCGACAATGTATCTGGGGGTGAAAGGACGGTTGGTGGGACGTGCGGCGGCAACGCGGTCGATGCGGTAAGTGCGAGTTTCGCCCTGGCCGTTGACGGCGAGCAGCACGAGGTTGCCAGCGCGAGTGCGCCGGAGTTCATAGGGCTCGACTAGGCGGCGTCCTGGGTATCCCTCGGCGGGGCGGTAGTCGATCTCTACCTTCAGGCGGTTGGTGCCGGCATAGCGGATCAGCTCCAGGGGTGCGCCCTGTCGCCAGGAGGCGATCGCGTGTGGAGGACGCCACGTATCGAGTTGGTCTCTGGAGGGCGCGCGGCGAAGCCTGCGACGCGTCAGCGTGCCTGCGAGCCAGGCGAACACTTCCTCCAGCGCCTCCCAGAACATCTCGAATGGGGGGAGCGGCCGCGGTAGCTGGTGGCCGAGCATGTTCTCCCACTCGCGCTCGATCTCCTGGGCGTAGGGCGAGGTGCGGATCGAGTCGGCGTCGGGGACATTCACGCCGGCGTGGGCACACTTGGCAGCGAGGACCGTGCGTACGCGCTCGGCTCGGCCGATCAGGTCGGGGTGGCGGTGCATGTGTACGACGTCGTAGAGATCGCGCGGGCGACAGCGAGTAGCGAGCGCGCGCGTCTTCTCAGCTAGCAACTCCGTCGGTGAGTAGCACAGGACGCCGACGCCGGGGAGTGGCTGGTCGCTGTATGAGTGCACAATTATGCGGCGGTGCGGCCGTTCGATGAGCACCTCATCGCTGGTCAGATCGAACTTAAGCTTCGGGAGAGTCCCACGCGGGGCGTTCGGTCCGCGGTAGGCGATCCGCGCCTGTGTGGTGGGCTGGCCGCGTAGGTTGCGTCGCCGCGCGAATGTGCGCTGGTCGATCTCCAACTCGATGCCCGTTTCGCGCACGAGCCAGTCCGAGACTCTCTTGAAGATCTCGATCATCTCGTCGGGCTCCTCCGGGCCGCCGTCGACGACGGTGAAGTCGAGATCCTCAGAGAATCGGTAGGTCTCGTAGTAGCACTTGCGCAGGCAGGTACCGCCCTTGAAGATCCAGGTGTCGGCGAGCGCGGACTCTGCAGAGATCGCAGCAAGCACCCAGCCGAGCACGTAGTCCTTCTCGATCACGCCGACGTCGAGTTGCCACTCGCCACGGAGTCGCATCAGCTCCTGCTTGGCGATCACGACGGCTCCTGCGGCTCGAGCACCACGTTGGCGCGCAGCCGCCATGCCGGCACGCGCAGCCCCATACGGGGCCCGTCGGGGTCAAGCAGCGAGATGCCGCTGGAGAGCTCCGCGCGGCACGCCGCGATCAGCTCGGGGGCGCCCCAGCCCTGTGACTCCAGCAGGAAACCCAGGCGCTTAAGCACAGCGCGGTTGCCGAGCCGCAGCGCGTACTCCACCAGGCGCTCACCCTCGTGCTCATCCAGATACGCCCGCAAGATCTCTGCGGCGTGGCGGATACCACCGCCGATTCGCGGTGCGTCGAGGATCTCCACTACCGTCCGTGCGGGGTCGGCGAACAGCATCCGCACCTCCTCCTGCCACGCTGTCTCCAAGCCCCACTCGAGCGTGTCCTCTGCTACGTGCATTAGTAGGTACTCGGCGTCCAGCAGGCTCGCCGTCGCGGCGCGCACACGCTGTGCGGTCTTCACGACCGTGGTGCGGAACACCTGCTCGGTCAGACCCCAGTGGCGCGCTGCCGTGAACCCGCTGAAGTAGCACGGCGACCACACCGCGCTCGCCAACACCAACGTGTCCTGTGACCAGCTTCGCGGAGGAGCCTCGACTGGCACGGCGATATACAGGCCCCGCCGCACCCTACGCAGCCACCCCTGTTCCGCCCAATGCGCGAGCTTTCGCGCCGCGACCCTCGCGTCCACACCTAGCACGCGTGCGGCGATCTCTGGCGAGACAAACCTGCGATCGACAAGCACCGCCGACAATTCGGCACGTCCAGCGCCTGAGATTCCACGACCATCTTGCGTCATCAGAAAGCCAATAGTTCATTCGACATCGGATCTAGCGGCTACATGATAACCGACGACCGATATCATTGCACCAGAAACTTCATCTTGAAAGAAACTACCGGCCCACCACTACCGACAGCACAGTCTGTCCCTCAGCGATCCACTTAGGTCACAAGTGGTCCCACCTCTACATAGCGGTCGAACCAGTCGAGGTAGTCAGCTACACACGCCGTAGCATCCTCGAGCGGGGGAGTGTCCGAGGATCTGTGTAGGCACGAGCGAAAGAGATCGCTATGCCTACTACTACGCAGGATCACATGGAGTCGCAGGAGCTGGTGTTTCCCGCGGTCGGTACCGTGGAGTGCAGGGAGCCCGGAGGGCGAGCGCAGCGGACCGGTACCGACCGCGGCGCGTCCGCCGCGGGGGCCCCGGCCGCGGGCCGGGGGCGGGAACTCTCTCTGGAGCTGGTCGATGAGGCCGTCGAGCGTGCCGGTGGCCGCCGCCGTCTGCGGCAAGCTCTGGGGATGCCGTCGGAGCGGATCAGCGATGAGCTGGTCGATGAGCTGCTCGCTGGCGCGAGTACCGAGGAGGAGATCGCTGGGCCCGGCGGGCTGCTGGCGCAGCTGACCAAGCGGCTGGTGGAGCGGGCGATGGAGGTCGAGCTGACCGACCATGTGGGCTACGAGCCGCACTGCGAGCCGCCCGGCGGCGCGGAGAACCAGCGCAACGGCACGACTCCGAAGACGCTGATCACCGAGCATGGGAAGGTCGAGCTCGACGCTCCCCGCGATCGGGACGGGAGCTTTGAGCCGAAGATCGTGCGCAAGCGTCAGCGCCGGTTCGTCGGGTTCGACGAGAAGATCCTCGCGCTCTACAGCCGCGGGATGTCGGTGCGCGACATTGAGGCGCACCTGGCCGAGATCTACGGCGTGAGGGTTGGCCGTGACCTGATCAGCCGCGTGACCGACGCGGTTATGGACGACGTGCGTGACTGGGCCAAGCGGCCGCTGGAGGACATCTACCCGATCGTGTTCCTGGACTGCATGGTGCTGAAGATCCGCGAGGGCGGCACGGTGCAGCGCCGCGCGCTCTACCTCGCCTTGGGCGTCACGCTCGACGGGGACCGTGACGTGCTGGGCATGTGGTTCCAGGAGACCGAGGGCGCGAAGTTCTGGATGCAGGTCCTCAACGATCTGAAGACCCGCGGCGTGCAGGACATCCTGATCGCGTGTGTCGACGGGCTCAAGGGGTTCCCAGAGGCGATCGAGGCGATCTTCCCCAAGACGACCGTCCAAACATGCATCGTTCACCTCATCAGGGCGAGCCTGCGCTACGTGCCACGCCGCGATCGCGAGCAGGTCGCCCGCGCCCTGAAGCCGATCTACACCGCCAAGGACGCCGACCAGGCGCAAGCCGAGCTCGAGGCCTTCGACGAGAAGTGGGGCAAACGGTTCCCGGTGATCACCCAAACCTGGCTGAACGCCTGGGAGCACGTGACACCGTTCCTCGCGTTCCCCGACGAGGTCCGCCGCGTGATCTACACGACGAACGCGATCGAGGCGCTCAACCGCCAGCTGCGCAAGGCGATCAAGACCAAGGGCAGCTTCCCGACCGAGGACGCCGCGCGCAAGCTCGTCTACCTCGCTCTGCAAAACGCCGTCCCACAATGGACAAAAACCCGCAACTGGACAGCCGCACTGCTCGCATTCAAGATCCACTTCGGCGACCGCGTCCCCGACACTGCAAACTAACCATCACTAGTTGACACGCACGGAGTCACTGTTACAATTAACCAAGAACCCAGCCTACACAGTTAATCTGACGCCCTCCGGAGCGGGCCCAGAAATGCGTCGGAAGCTTGTCGCTGTCGAAGATCGGCTTCGTGCCCTCCTGCGCGGAGATCACCACTCGGCGTGGGCGGCCGAGAGCGTAGCCGAGCTCCATCGTGCAGTTGGGGCGCATGCCGGTGAGGTCGACGAGAACCACCCCGGCGCGATGCAGCCGCCGGAAGATCTCGACGTTCATGAACATGCTCTCTGGCGTGCCCAGACCCATCTGCACCGGCGCGTAGCCCCGCTCGGATATAGCTGGGGTCACGACCTCCGAGAAGAACCACTCGACCGCAGCGTGGTCGCGATTGCTCGGATCGAGCAGTCGGACGTAAAACGCGCTCGGCGGCATCAGGTCTTCGAGCATCCGCACGGTCGCTTCGGCGAGCGAACTCTGGTCCGACTCGGCTTCGAGCCGCAGGGCCTGCAGGCGAGCACTGTCGCCGCCGGCCCCTGGCGCCAGCCTGAACAGTGCGCCCGGATCGCCCAGAGCCTTTTCATATAGCGCTCGGCTACCTCCAGAGCCATCATCGTTGAAGGCGCCCAGCTGCGCCCACACGGGGACCACCGGCTTGCCGTCCCGCCAGTAGAGCTCGGCGAGATGCTCCACGCCAGCCCCGCCACCGAGCACGACCAGGATGTCGCCATGGGAGAGCTGGCGCTCGCGGATGATGCCAGCCATGCGCCATCCGGGCGGCGCGGTTACGAGCTCGAAGTCTGTACGTGCGCAGCACCGCTGCCACGCCTCGGTC
>CAWFBP010000002.1:0-1011797 GCA_963814085.1 uncultured Solirubrobacterales bacterium
CCTATAACGCCGACACACTCGCCGTCCGAGCCCGGTGAAACACTCCACACGCTCCTGACCAGAGCACCACTCATTCACGAACGGCCGCGCCCTCAACAAGCGCGGCCGTTCGTCATCTCAGAGACTTTTTCCGCGGGAAGTAGATAGCAAAGGACACGCTCGGGAATGGTCCACTCGCTAGGCGGCACGCCTGCATTATCGCGCTGTCGCGCCCTCGCCAGACGGTGCACCACCGCTTGTGGGCTCCGAGCGGGTCAGCCTGGGCAGTCGATCCAGCGGTAGATCAGTCCGTCACGAATCTCATGGAAGGAGGGTGGGGCCGGCGGCGGGTCGCTTGAGAGTCGCGCGATCACCTCGCGTGGACCGTGCAGATCCTCTTCGGCTGCCGTCGTCCAGTGGATCTCGGGGTGCAGCAGCCCAGCCAAGCGCTCCCAGCGGCGGCGTTCGATCGTATCGAGTACATCGCATACCGCCGGGACCTGTTCTGCCATGTCGCATATTTTACCCGCGCAGTGGCTCGAGGATCTTCAGCGTGCGAGTATCACCTACGGGGCACGATATCAACTGATATCATCATCGATATGCCAGCGGATGAGAGTCCTCTGTTTGTACGGCTCCCCACCGAGGATGCGCGGCATCTGGAGCGGGCGGTGGCGGCGTCCGGCAAGAGCAAGCGCCGGCTCGTCAGCGAGGCCGTGCGCGAGCACCTGACCGACGATGGGCTCGTGGTCGGTCGCGCCGCGCTGCGCGAGACGGGCGATGAGGTGATGACTCCCGGGGAGACGGCCGCGCTGCTGAAGCTCGACGAACCGGCGGTGCTGGCCGCCGCGCAGGGCGGCGATCTTCCCGGCCGGCAGATCGGTGGTCATTGGCGCTTCTCACGCGGCGCGATCCTGGCCTGGCTGGCCGGCGACGATCAACGCCTGGAATCGCATCGCGCTGAGCAGCGCCATGATCTTCAAGCCCGGTCGAGAACCCACAGTGCCAGCTGACCTTCCGCTCGGCGAGGAGCTTGACTGGAAGCCGGTCCCGCGGCCGACCTCCGTGTCGCTGCGCGGCGCTCACGTTCTGGTTCGCCCGGTAAATGCCGAGAGCGACGCCGTGCCGCTCTTCTCCGTCTCCCATCCCCCCAACGGCGACCCGGCGATCTGGACATATCTGCCAGACGGCCCCTACGAGAGCCCCGATCATCTGCGTCAGACCTTGGCGTGGGCCGAGACATCGGAAGACCAGCTCTATTTCACGCTCGCGCGTCTCACCGACGAGCGGCCTCTCGGCCTCGCCTCCTACCTGCGCATCACGCCGCAGCTCGGTGTCATCGAGATCGGCCACATCTGGTTCGGCGTGCCGCTGCAACGCACAACGGCCGCCACCGAGGCGATCTACCTGCTGATGCGCCACGCGTTCGACGACCTGGGTTATCGTCGCCTGGAGTGGAAGTGCAACGCGCTCAACGCCGCCTCACGCCGCGCGGCGGAGCGCTTCGGGTTTACCTTCGAGGGCGTCTTTCGCAAGCACATGGTGGTCAAGGGTCGCAACCGCGACACCGCCTGGTACGCGATCACCGACGATAGGTGGCCAGCTATCCGGCGCGGGTTCGAGGCGTGGCTAGCCTCGGAGAACATGGGCGGCGAGGGTCGTCAAAGACGGTCGCTTGAGGAGCTGATCGGCAAAGCGCGGCGTTGATCGAGGAAATCGCGGATATGCCGGTTGATCAGCTCGGGGTGCTGCTCGCTGTCCGTGTCCGAAAACCTCTATACGCAAAGCTCATACCCTGTCGTGACCGCCGAGTTCGGGCATGGCAATAATCTTCCAGGCAGCGTGGAATCGGATCGGCATGAGCAGGCGCCACTTCGGCTGTTCGAGCGCTGGCTCGCTGAGGCCCGTGCTGCCGGCGTCCCCGAGCCTGGTTCTGTCGCGTTCGTGACCGTGGGGGAGGGAGGGCGCCCGTCGGCGCGGACGGTGCTGCTCAAGCGCGTGGAGGAGGATGCGCTGGTGTTCACCTCGGCGCTCTGGACGCTCAAAGCTCGTGAGATCGCGGACAACCCGCACGTCGCATTGCTCTTCTACTGGCCGCCCGTGGAACGACAGGTGCACGTGGCGGGACGTGCAGCTGTCGCCGAGCGGGAGCTGGCGGTAGAGCTGTTCGCGGCGCGCGATCCCTCCCACCAGGTGCAGACCCTCGTCTCGCGCCAGGGTGAGCCGATCGACGACATCGAGCCGCTGCGGGCCAGGCATGCCCACCTCATGGACCACATGGAGGCTCCACCGGAGTGCCCGACCGATTGGGGTGCGATCCGGGTGGTGCCCGAGGCGATCGAGTTCTGGAGCGAGGCACCGGATCGTATGCACGACCGACTGCTCTACGAGCGCACCGCCGACGGGTGGCGCTCCTCCCGCCTGTCGCCGTGAGCGAACCTCTCTGCCCTCAGAGCATCACGCACACGACGCCTGAGCGGCTCCCGCTGTTCGTGATCGACTTGGTGGAGGCTGTGCGAGCGCTCCCATATGGACGCCCAAGCGACCGCACGGTCGACCCCGTCGTCCGCGAGCCGTTCATTACGGCGTTGGCGTTCAGTGAGCGGCCCGGATGAGAATGCACAACGTGATGTGCGGTGTCGACGCTCATTGGCCGGCGCGGTCAGGCGTATGCCGTTTGACAAACTCGCTCTTGGCCTCGGTGTAGGCCTCACGGTCATCGGAGTAGCGCTCCGCGAGCGCCCGCTTCAGCGCCACGTATTCACCCGCAAGGACGGGCTCGGCACGCAGGCGGTCGCGAAAGCGTAGACGGCGCTCGAGTTCTCCCGGCTCGTCCACGAGGTGCAGATGGTGGGTGCGGTGGGCGGCCGTCGGGTAGCACAGGAACCGCCGGTGGGTGAGTGTCGCGTTGAACGCCAGCGGGTACTGGTAACCGCCGCGCTCCACCAGCGCCGCGATCGGCGTGTCGAGGTCGTCCACGAGTGCGATCATGTCGATCACCGGCTTGGCCGCCAGGCCCGGTGCGGCGGTAGACCCAAAGTGGTGCAACTGCACCCCGGGGGGCAGCAGTGGCGCAAGTCGCTCACGCTCGGCCCGATAGGCAGCCGGCCACGCGGGGTCGTACTCGACGATCTCCACCTTGGCGTTGCGCCCGCCGGCACGCGCGAGATCCTCGGCTGCGGCGCTGCGGCTGTCTGGTGCCATCTCTCCCACAGTCTCTCAGACCGTCGCGGGCGCACGTTAGTACAGGCGAGGAGTGGTGTCGAAGGGCAACTGCGGTCGTCGACTTGCCGAATGCGACCATCCGCTGCCACATGCGCGACGGGGTGACGCTGCCTTCCCGGCTGGAACACATGTCGCCGCTGCCACCCGCGGGCTTCTGGAGCCGTGAGGACCAGTGGCAACTGACGACCCTCTGGGGCATAATGATCGAGTGGTTGGTCAATGGGGCATAGCCGTGGAGTCGTTGCCGGCCGAGTCGCAGACGCGCGGCGAGGGCGTGCGGCCGGCACGGCAGACCACCGGCGGCGATCAGAAGAGATGATTACGCGGAACGCCGTCGGCGCGGCGTTGGCCTGCGCATTGCTACTGGCCTCAGTCGCTGCGTCGAGGGCGGACGCGTCCACCGACTTTGGGATTGAACGCTACAGCCTGAGCGCGACGAACGAAGGCGGCTCGGCGGATACGCAGGCTGGCTCACATCCCGACGAACTGACGGTGGAAGCGGCGCTTGAGCCGAATGTGGACAGCACAAGCAACGATGAAGTCAAGAACCTGGATTTTGAATTGCCGCCGGGGCTGGTTATCGATCCGGCCGGCGTTCCCCAGAATAACGCCGTCGGGACGGTGCAAATAAGCGTGGCCGGGAAAATCGTGTCTGCCGCCATATACAACTTGGCTCCGGTTCTGGGAATGCTGGCGCGGTTCGGCTTCACGCTCGAAGGTGTCGGGGTGGTCGCCGACATCTCCGTTCATGCAGAGGGCGATCATGGGATGACTTTGAGCATCCAAGACTTGCCTCCACGAGGGATCGAATCAGTAAAGCTGACGCTGGGACCGGCGAGCTCCACGTTGTTGGCGTTGCCCACCTCATGCGCCGGGCCACTGCAGACGATGGTGCAAGGCGAATCCTGGGGAAAAGAAAGCACATCCTTGCCGGCCTCCCTCCCTCAGCTGACTGGCTGCAATCGGCTTCCGTTTCAGTCCACGCTGAGCGTTGTGCCGGATATCATCGAGGCTGGCGAGCCGTCGGGGTATCAGATGCAGCTGAAACTGCCCCAGGGCGATAGTCCGGTGGGGCTACCCGCGGCGATGTTGCGGGACGCGAGTGTCATGCTACCCGCGGGCACGTTTCTGTCACTGTCGGCCACGGATGGATTGACCGGCTGCGAAGAAGCGCAGGTCGGGCTCGATTCCAGCGAACCGGCCACGTGTCCGAATAGCTCCAAGGTGGGGGTGGTCAAGATCGCCACGCCGTTGCTAGCCCGTCCACTCGAAGGCGCGGTATTTCTTGCGACCCCACACGCCAACCCGCTCGGGGAGCTGGTCGCATTGTACCTCGTCGCTGAGGAACCGATATCAGGTGTGCTCGTCAAGCTCACGGGAGAGATCGATCTGAATCCGGTCACAGGGCAGCCGACGCTGGCGTTCGACGAATTGCCGCAGCTGCCGATCAGCGACATCGAACTGGGGCTGTTCGGCGGTGCGCGGGCGCTGCTGAGCACCCCTGCGACATGCGGCAAGGCCACCAGCACAAGTGAACTGACGCCCTGGAGCGGTACGCGCAGTGTCACGACTGCCAGCAGCTTTGAAATCACCTCTGGCGCCAACGGAACACCGTGCTCTGAGCCGCCGCCTTTCAACCCCTCGTTCCAGGTGGTGGGCGCGACCAGCGAGACCGGCGCCTACAACTCCTTGACCTTCGTCGTCTCGCGGGCCGACCAGGAAGAAGATCTGAGCACGATCGCCCTACAGGCCCCCCCGGCCGTTGGTGAGATGTTTGCGGGTGTGCCGCCATGCGGCGAACCGTCGGCGTCCGAAGGAGCATGCCCCGCGACCAGCCAGGTCGGAACCGTCGAGCTGGCGGCGGGACCCGGGCCTGATCCGTACTACCTGAGTGGCAACGTCTACCTGACCGGCCCCTACCGCGGCCAGACGCAGGGTCTGTCGATCGTGGTGCCGTTTGACGCCGGCCCATTCCAGCTGGAAACCATGGTGGTTCGCGCGGTCGAGCAGATCGACCCCGGCACGGGACAGTTGAGTATCCTCAGCGATCCACTGCCGAGGATCGTGGACGGCATCCCAGTGCAGTTGAAAGCGCTCGCGTTGCAGTTCGATCGGCGCGAATTCCGACTCGACCCGGACGGCTGCGAACCGGGTACCGTCACGGGCACGATCACAAGCACGAAAGGCGACGCCGTTGCAATCCCCACCGGTCTGCCGGGTGCGTCGCCTTCGCAATGCAGCCCGCCGCACTCCGAACCTCCGGTCGCCACCCCCCAAGGAAAAAGCGGGTCCTCCAGCGCCGCTACCGCATCGCCGGTCGGCGCACGCATCACGACAAATGATGGCGAGGCGACCGTGGAGCTTGCCTGCAAGGGCACGGGCACGTGTCGCGGCAAGCTGATGTTGAACATCAAGACGAAGAGCAAGGGCAGAGGGAGACGATCCAAAACGGTGACGATCGGGACAGCGGCGTTCTCGATCCCAGCGGGCAAGACCGCAGCCATCAGGCTCAGGCTCATGCTCGATGCCCGCGCTCGCGCACTGCTCGGCGCGCCGGATCACAGGGGGCTCAGTGCCACCCTGACGGTCCTGGAGTCTTCCCCCGCACCGTTACAGACACACACCGAGAACGTACAGCTCGTGCCGCGGAGGGCCGCCAGCGCGAAGAAGCTGAGGAAGTAGGCTGGCCCCCGAGTCGCTGCGGATTGGGGGAGAGCATGGCACCTCACGGTACTCGGTTGCCCGCGTCAGTCCGAACCTATACGCAGCACCAGCTTGCCGATGTTCTCGCCGCTGAACAGCTTGAGCAGCGTGTCGGGGAAGGCGCTCACGCCGCCCTCGACGACATCCTCGCGTGACACCAGTCGGCCTTCGCGCATCCACCCGGCGATCTCCGCGGCGGCCTGCCCGTAGCGCGCGGCGTAGTCGAATACGACCATGCCCGTCATCGATGCTCGCGCGACCAACAGCGCCATGTAGTTCGCCGGCCCGCGCATCCCCTCGGTGGCGTTGTATTGCGACACCGCCCCGCAGATCACGATGCGCGCGCCGCGCGCCAGGCGCGTGAGCACCGCGTCGAGGATCTCGCCGCCGACGTTGTCGAAGTAGACGTCCACGCCCTTTGGTGCCGTCTCGCGCAGGGCTGCGCGGACATCCTGGGTCTTGTAGTCGATCGCCGCGTCGAAGCCCAGGTCCTCGACTATCCAGCGACACTTCTCCTCGCCGCCCGCGATCCCGATTACGTGGGCGCCCTTGAGCTTGGCGATCTGCCCCGCCACGCTGCCAACCGCGCCGGCGGCGCCCGAGACGACGACCGTGTCCCCCTCACTCGGCTTGCCCACGTCGAGCAGTCCGAAGTAGGCGGTCATGCCCGTCATACCCAGCGTGCCGAGATACGTGGGCAACGGCGCCAACGACGGATCGACCTTCATCACTCCAGCACCGTTCGACAGCGCGTACTCCTGCACGCCCAACGCGCTGTACACGTGCTCGCCGACCGCGAAGTCAGGGTGCTCGGAGGCGATCACCCGTCCGACCGCGCCCGCGCGCATCACCGCACCGATCTCCACCGGATCGATGTACGAGGCTCCTGCGTTCATCCAGCCGCGCATCGCCGGGTCGAGTGAGAGGTGGGAGATCGCAACCACGAACTCCCCAGCGCCCGGCGTCGGCACGGGCTCCTCGACGATGTTCCAATCAGACGCCTGCGGCAGGCCGGTTGGGCGCGCGGCGAGGCGCACCTGATGGTTGATCTGGCTCATTTGCGGATCTCCAAGCGTTTGGGGTTGTGGGTTCAAGCTGGTGCCTATGTCCACGACGAACTCTGAGCCGGGCTCGCGGCGGCTTCGGTGTTCTAACGTACCGGCCGTGCCCGCCGTCCCCTCCCCGCGCACGAAGGTCCGTCGCAAGCCCGCCCGCGGCCGCTACGACCGCGGGTCGATCGACGCGATCCTCGATGAGGCGATGGTGGCGCACCTCGGTTGCGCACACGAGGGGCAGCCCTTCGTGATCCCCACGCTGCACGCACGCGTCGGCGACGAGGTGTACTTCCACGGTTCCGCGGCCAGCCGGACGATCCGCGCGCTGCGCGCCGGGGCGCCGGCCTGCCTGACGGTGACGCTGCTCGACGGAGTAGTGCTCGCCCGCTCGGCCATGCACCACTCCGTCAACTACCGCTCGGTTGTCGTGCTGGGCACCGCTCGACCCATTGAGGATATCGACAGGCGTATGCAGGCTGTGCAGGCTTTCACCGAACGCCTCATCCCCGGGCGCTGGCAGGAGGTCCGCCCGCCCACCGTCAAGGAGCTGAAGGCGATCGATGTGCTCGCCCTGCCCCTCGACGAGGCATCGGCCAAGATCCGCACGGGGCCACCGCTCGACGACGAGGAGGACTATGAGCTCCCCGCGTGGGCCGGTGTGATCCCGCTACGCATCAGTGCCGGCGCTCCGGTACCCGACCCACTCCTGGTTAGCGGCATTACACCATCCCCAGCGGTCGCCGACTGGACCCCACAGCGCGCTTGAACATCGAACGGCGCAGCATGGATTTGCGCCTCGTTCGCTAGTTCGCTTGGTCGGGTTGGGTGAGTTCGCTTGGTTGGGGCTGGTACACCCAGGGATAGAGTGCTGTGCTCGTGAAGGCTGGGAGACTCGCAGGATCGTTATGCGTGGTGGCGGCCATCGCCACGTTGAGCCTGTGGCTGGCCGCCTGTGGGGGGTTGGGGGCAGCCGGCACTTTCACCCCTCGCACTCCCGGGACGCTGACGGTCGCCACAGCCCAGATCCCCGACCCCGGGTTCTGGATGGGAACAGCGCAACACCCGACCGGAGGTCTTGAGTACGAGCTCGCGCACGCGCTGGCGCAGCGGTTCGGGTTGGCGAAGGTGAAGGTCGTGCTGGTGCCCTTCGAGCAACTGGTCGCGGGCGATCTCGGCGGCGCCGATCTCGCGCTCTCGGATATCACGATCACCAGCGAACGCGCCGAACACGTGAGCTTCTCGACGCCCTACCTGCCGGCGCCACCCGCGATCCTCGTGCATCCCGGCACCCAGGTGGCCGACGTGCACGCCGCCCAGAGTCTGCGCTGGGCCGTGGAGCAGGGGACGACCCTGCAAGGTGCGCTCGAAGAAGCGATCGAACCCTCCCAGGCGCCGCTGATCGTCCACCACGAGCGCGAAGCGTTGGCGGCGTTGCGCGCCGGCCGGGTGGACGCGGTGATGCTGGACCTCCCCGTGGCGCTCTCCTACGCGCGCGAAGCGCCCGGCGCCTACGCGGTCGCCGCCCAGCTCCCCAGCGAAGACAAGCTCGCGGCGGCGCTGCCGAAGGGATCGGAAAATGTGGAAGCCGTGGACTCGGCGCTGCGAGCGCTGACGGCGGACGGCACGATCGAACGCATGGGGCGCAGGTGGCTGCACACTGAACTGAGCGAAGGTCAGGCCGAACACGTGCCGGTGCTGAGGACGGGCGAAGAATGATGCCGGTGCAGCTGCACGGAGCGCTGGCGGAGGTCCTCGAGCTCTCATCGCCGAAGGGGGCGCCCTGGGAGTTCCTCGTGATCTTCGCGACGCTGCTGCTCGGTCCGGCGATCGTCGAGCGCGCACGCGTCCCCGGGCTGATCGGGCTGCTGCTCGGCGGGTATGCGATCGGCCCGCACGGGCTCGACCTGATCGGCCCGGGCAACACCACGGTGCCGGACCTCGGCCAGCTCGGGCTGCTGTACCTGATGTTCGTGGCGGGCGTCGAGCTCGATCTCAACCTGCTGCGCAAGTACAGGCGCTCGGCGGTGGTGTTTGGGCTGCTGACGTTCCTGTTGCCGATGGCGTTCGGTACCACCGTCGGCCTCGGGCTGGGGTGGCAGGTGCTGGCGGCGATCCTGCTCGGCTCGCTGCTGGCGTCCCACACCTTGATCACCTATCCCACGGTGCGCGATGCCGGGCTTGCCTCGGATCCGGCGGTCGCCACCGTCGTGGGCTCCACGGTGCTGACCGACACGCTCACGCTGGTCGTGCTGGCAGCCGTCGCTGGCGCGGTCGGAGGGGGTCGCTCGACGATCGACGTTGCTGTCCAGATCGTCGTTGGCCTGACGGTGTTGATCGCCTTCAGCATGCTCCTGCTGCCGCTGCTGGCGGGTTGGGCCTTTCAGCTGTTCGGCGCCGAGCGCGCGGTGCGTTACATCGTCGCGATCACGGCGTTTCTGGCGGCGGCGACGGTCGCCGAGGTGTTCGGCATCGAGGGCATCGTGGGCGCCTTCTTCGCGGGCCTGGCGCTCAATCGCCTGGTGCCCAACGAAGGGCAGCTGATGGATCGCATCGGCTTCTTCGGAGGCGCGGTGTTCATCCCCGTGTTTCTGGTGTCGATCGGGCTGATCCTCGATCCGGCGGTGATCGTGAAAGGCGAAACGCTGGGTCTCGCCGGCCTGTTCATCCTTGCGTGCCTCGGCGGCAAGGGACTGGCGGCGGCGGTGTCGGCGCGACTGCTGGGCTTCTCGCGCCCGCAGGCGGGACTGCTGTTCTCGCTGAGCGCAGCGCAGGCCGCGGCGACGCTTGCGGCGACGGTGGTGGGGTTCCAGCTGGGCCTGTTCAGCAGCGCGGTCGTCAATGCGGTGCTGGTACTGATCTTTGCGAGTGTGCTGGTCTCGACGGTCGTCGGCGCGCGAGCGAGCGCCGCCATGGCGACGCACGAGGATCGAGTCCGGCCGATGGGCGCCCGCGTCGTGGTGGGGGTCGGCGATCCCGCGTCGGCGGCGGGGGCGCTGTCGATCGCCGTGCGCATCGCTCGCGCGGATGGGGGGGTCGTGCAGCCCGTGCTGGTCGTGCCGCAGTCGGCTCCGTTCGCGCCTCGTGCCGCGCACGGCCGTCTGCGGCACGCCGCGGCGGCGGCCGGAGTCGATGGCGTGGTCTCGACGGTGGTGGATCGCTCGCTGCTGCATGGCGCGATGCATGCCGGGGTGGCGGCGGAAGCCACGCTCGTGCTCGTCGCCGAGCCCGCCGCGATGGACGCGGCTGGGGTCGAGGCCGCCCGCGCGATTGTGGCTGAGGGGCTGTCGGGCGCTCTGCCGGTTGCGTTCGTATGCGGGAGCGCCCCGCGTCTTGGGGTTGTGCGAACGCTCGCGGGCGGCGAGGATGGGGAGGACTCGCATTCGCTGCTCGGCGAGCTCTCCCAGCGCGTCGCCCGTGGAACTGCGGATCGGTTGCAGGAGAGCGACGGCAACTGGGCGACGCTGGTGGCAGCGGACGATGTGACGTTCGTCTCGGTGGGAGCCGACGCGGCCTCGGCGCTACCACCGGATGCGCCGGGAATCGTGGTCGCCATGCTGGATCTGGGCGCCGCGTGAGCGCCGAGGACCCCCCGACGCTGATCGTGATCGACGCGCCGGCGTGGGTGGCGTGGCTGGCGAGCAACCACGAGCAATCCCCCGGCGTGTGGTTGGGCCTGGCGAAGAAGGGCACCACCGAGCCGACCAGCCTCACCTACGACGAAGCGCTGGAGGAGGCGCTGTGTCACGGCTGGATCGATGGCCAGGTGAGGCGGCTGGATGCAGGCATCTATCGCCAGCGCTTCACCCCCCGGCGTCCGCGCAGCGCGTGGTCGAAGCGCAACGTGGGGATCGTGGAGCGGCTGACGGGCGAAGGCCGGATGCGCCCGGCGGGGATCGCCGCGGTGGAGCGGGCGAAGGCGGATGGGCGCTGGGAGCAGGCGTACGCGGGGCAGGCGAGCATCGAGGTGCCGGCGGATCTCACGACGGCGCTCGACGCGCAGCCGGCGGCGAGGGCGATGTGGAAGGTGCTCACCAGCCAGAACCGCTACGCGGTGCTGTACCGGATCGACAACGCCAAGCGGGCGGACACGCGCACGCGGCGGATCGAGCAGTTCGTGGCGATGCTGGCACGCGGTGAGACGCCGCATCCCCAGCGACGCAGACCGTCCTCCGGCTGACCCTCATATCGCTCGCAGCGCCTCGTTGCGCTCATTTTTGGGGATCGTCCGCGCGGGTTGGTGGCACCCTCGGCGCACGGGCGCCGGGCCTCCATGCCCGGCGTCAACGCGCAGCGTGGATCCAGGCTCAGCACCGGGGCCAGATCGTCCACACCGCGAGCCTGCTCGTGCGACCCCGGATCTCGAGCTCCCCGACCGATGAGAGGTCATCCGGCACGTTGCGCAGGCGCTCGCGCGTGGTCGCCGAGATGAACAGCATCGCCTCACTGTCCTTGGTCATGCTCTCGAGACGCGAGGCGATGTTGGTGGTGTCGCCGATCGCCGTGTACTCGACGCGCTGCTCGGAGCCGACGTTGCCGACGATCACCGTGCCGCTGTTGAGCCCGACGCCCATCACGAAGCTGCGGTCGAAGCCCTGCTCGGAGAGCCACACGTTGAAGCGGTTCAGGCGCGCTCCGATCATCTCCCGCGCCGCCGCCACCGCCCGGTCGGCGTGATCCTCCTGCTCCAGCGGCGCCCCAAAGACCGCCATGATCCCGTCACCCATGTACGCGATCAACGTCCCTCCAGCGCCCAGGATCGCCTCGGTCATCTCGTTGAGATAGAAGTTGACGACCTCGATCACGCGCGTGGCCGGCTGGGTCTCCGAGAAGCTGGTGAAGTCACGCAGGTCGGAGAACAGAACGGTGCAGTCGCGCTCCACGCCGCCCAGGCGCAGATTCTCATCGGCGCTGGCCAGCACTTCGTCGACGATGTCGGCGGGCACGAAGCGCGAGAACACGTCGCGCACGCGTTCGTGCTCGATCGTCTCACTCACGTACACCACCGCAAGCGTGCCCAGCGCACCGAGTGCCAGTGCCAGCAACGGGTAGAGGAAGTCGAGGATCAGCCCCCGATCGAATGCGACCTGGACAGCGACGGTGAAGAGCACGCCCAGTACGAGCGCGCCCAGCAGCGAGCGCCGACGGCGCACACGCAGGCTGCCCAGCGGAATCACGAGCGCCAGCAGCGCGATCAGCGCTACGTCCAACCAGCCGGGCGCATCCCTGAGCGGCACGCCCCGCAGCAGCGTCAGCGTCGCGTTGGCCCAGATTTCCGGCCCCGGCATCCCCGCGCTGGTGGGTGTTGCATGGATGTCCTGGAGAATCGGGTCCGTGGTCCCCACGATCACGATCTTGCCGCTGACGGCGCTCCGCGAGAACCTGCCAGCCAGCACCTGGTCGAAGGAGAGCGTCCTCACAGTCCCCGACGGCCCGGCGAAGTCGATCGGCAGCGTTCCGTCTTGGAATCGCGAGGCGGGGATCGCACGTCCCCTCGCGGCTTCGACAGCGACCACGGCGAAGCTGCGAAGCCCTTCGAAGGAGTAGGGGAGGCGGCGAATCGCGCCGTCGGAGTCCTCCGGCAGCCCGGCGTAGCCGGCCCGCGCCCCCGCTTCGCGCAGACTCTGGGGGCCGCCGAGCACTTCCGTGCGCCCTCCCTTCGCGACTTCGATCGTCCCGAACACGGTTTTGCCGTGGGCTTCGGCCACTGCTTCGAACAGCGCGTCGTCTTCGCGCTGCACGGTTGGGTGTGTGAATTCGATGTCCACCGCGATCACCTTCGCTCCGGCCTTGCGCAGGTTGTCGATGACCTTGGCGTAGTAGCGACGGGGAAACGGGAACTCCGAGGGCAGCTGGCGATTCCTCAGTTCCTGCAGCGTGGCGGGATCGATCGCCACGAGCACGACATCGGTGGGCGGCGCCTGCCTACCGCGGATCGAGAATCGGGCGTCGATCGTCTGCAGTTCGGTGGGCCTCAGCAGATGGATCGCGTAGGCGCCCACACCCACCCCCACGGCCAGGATCGCGACCACCAGCAGCGCTGCGGCCCTTCGCCGCTCCCTGCGCGTCCTGACCATGTCGGCGGCATCCTGTCACAATCCCCGTCTCTGCACGCGCCGACGCCAACCGCCAGATCCCCGATCGGAGCGCTGAGGCCGCGACTGCGGCGGATCGTCCTGTGCGCCGCGCTGCTGAGCAGCATGGTCGGCTGCTCCTCGGCATCGGCGCTCAATCTGACAGGTACCTGGTCTGCCAACTACCGCTGCGAAGCCGGGCCGTGCCCGGGAGGCCAGGTCGACTTCCCGGCCACGGTCACGCTGACGCAGGTCGAAGGCTCGGAAACGGTGAGCGGCACGGATGGGGGAGAAAGCATCTCGGGCACCTTGAAGGGGAACACCTTCACCTACCGCAGCTTCGTGGGCGGCTACGAAGCGCAGGCGACCCTCACGGTGGCGGCGGACGGCCTGTCGTGGTCGGGCCCCCTGCACGACAACAATGGGACGAGCGGCACGGACACCGCGCGTCGGACTCCGCTCAAGAGCGGAAAGCCATCACCGGTGCTTGCCAAGACTGGCAACGTGGCGCCGGTGTCCGGGAAGGTGCTGGTGAAGCCGCCGGGCAGCAAGAGCTTTGTGGCGCTGTCAAAGCTGCGGCAGATCCCGTTTGGCGCGGTCATCAACGCCACCAACGGCACCGTCAGCGTGACCACCGCCACGCCGAGCGGTGCCACCCAGACCGGCAAGTTCTTCGGCGGCGAGTTCGTCTTGACACAGGGGGGGAGCGGGATGGTGCTGGCGACGCTCGCCGGCGGCAGCTTCTCGGCCTGCCCGACCGCGCGGGAGCGCGGCCGGATCGCACGTGCCGGCACCGTATCCGCGCGGGCGACCGCCTCGGGGAGTCACGCCGTGCGCAAACTGTGGGCCAACGCGCACGGCAAATTCTCGACGAAGGGCAACTACGCCGCGGCGGCCGTGCAGGGCACCGAATGGCTGACCGAGGACCTCTGCGAAGGAACCCTCATCCGGGTCACACGCGACAAGGTTGCGGTAACCGATCTGGTCAACCACCGTCACGTCGAGGTGCGCGCCGGCCACCACTATCTCGCCAAGGCACCGTAGCCAGCTTCATCGGTATAGTCCCTGCGGCTCGCAGGCCATCCCAAATAGGGGGGAAGTTGTCTACCCAAGCGCTGTCGCCCATCTCTGAGAAGCTCGCGTTCTATCGGCGCGCGACCAACTACATCGCGGTGGCGATGATCTACCTGCAGGACAACCACCTGCTGGAGGAGCCGCTGAAGCCCGAGCACGTCAAGCATCGCCTGCTCGGCCACTGGGGGACGGTGCCGGGGATCAACCTGATGTACGCGGGGCTCAACCGCCTGATCCTCGACACCGACGCGAGCGCCCTGCTGGTGACCGGCCCCGGTCACGGCGCGCCCGCGAACCTCGCCAACCTGTGGATCGACGGATGCCTGGAAGACGTCAAGCCCGAGATGAGCCGCGACCGCGAGGGGCTCTCCAAGCTCGTGCGCCTCTTCTCCTGGCCGGGCGGCTTCCCCAGTCACATCGCCCCGATCGTGCCGGGCACGATCCACGAGGGCGGCGAGCTGGGCTACGCGCTGGCGACCGCCTTCGGCGCCGCGCTTGATAATCCCGAGCTGATCGTCGCCTGCATCGTCGGCGACGGCGAGGCGGAGACCGGGCCGACGGCGGGTGCGTGGCACTCCAACAAGTTTCTCGATCCGGCCACCTCCGGCGCCGTGCTGCCGATGCTGCACCTCAACGGCTACAAGATCGCCAACCCGACGATCTTCAGCTCGATGAGCGACACCGAGCTGACGAAGCTGTTCGAGGGCTACGGGTGGCACCCGATGATCGTCCAGGGCGACGATCTCGACGGCGAGCTAGCCGCTGCGCTCGACACCGCCCACGGCGAGATCCGCGAGCTGCAGAGCGCCGCGCGCGAAGGCAGCCGGCCGGTGCGGCCGATCTGGCCGATGCTGATCGTGCGCTCGCCAAAGGGCTGGACCGGCATCCGCGAGCTCGACGGCATCCAGGTGGAGGGCACCTCCAAGTCCCACCAGGTGCCCGCGATGCAGGCCCGTACCAATCCCGAGCACCTGCAGGCGCTGGAGGAGTGGTTGCGCTCCTACGGCCCCGAGGAGCTGTTCGACGCAAACGGCGGGCCGGCCCCCGAGGTCGCCGCGATGTGCCCGACGGGCGAGCGGCGCATGGGCGCCAACCCGCACGTCAACGGCGGGCGGATGCGCGTTGCGTTGCAGCTGCCCGAGCTGAGCGACCATGCGGTCGCGCTCGATCGGCCCGGCGGCGCCAGCGAGAGCTCGCTCGGCGCGGTTGGGGAGTACCTCGCCCAGGTGTTCGTGCTCAACCGCGAGCAGGCCAACTTCCGCGTGGTGTGCCCCGACGAGGTCGCCTCCAACCGGCTGGGGGCGCTGTTCAAGGTCGAGAACCACGCCTACGAGTGGCCGGTCGATCCCGAGATCAACCCCGACTACAAGCCCGACGGGCGGATCATGGAGATCCTCTCCGAGCACAACTGCCAGGGCTGGCTGCAGGGCTATGTGCTCACCGGCCGCCACGGGATCTTCCCCTGCTACGAGGCGTTCATCCCGATCGTCGACGGGATGGTCAACCAGTACGGGAAGTTCCTGAAGATGTCGCGCGAGGAGGCGCCCTGGCGCGAGCCGGTCGCCTCGCTCAACTACCTGCTCACATCAGAGGGATGGCGCCAGGACCACAACGGCTACTCCCACCAGATGCCGGGCTTCATCAACTCGATGCTCAACCGCCGCGAGGAGCACGCGCGGGTGTACGTGCCGCCGGACGCCAACACGCTGCTGGCGACCGTCGACCACTGCCTGCAGGCGACCAACTGCATCAACCTGATCATCGGCTCCAAGCTGCCGCTGCCACAGTGGCTGACGATGGAGGAGGCGCGGGAGCACGTCCGCGTCGGGGCCTCGGCATGGGATTGGGCGAGCAGCAATGACGACGGCGATCCCGACCTGGTGCTGGCCAGCTGCGGCACGATCCCCACGATCGAGCTGCTGGCGGCCGCCAGCCTGCTGAAAGAGGATGTGCCCGATCTGAAGGTGCGCTTCGTCAACGTCACCAACCTGTTCGCGCTGGCGGCGCCCGGCAAGCACCCCGACGCGATGCCGGCGGGCGCGTTCGGCGAGCTGTTCACCAAAGGCCGGCCGGTGATCTTCAACTTCCACGGCTACCCCTCGGCGGTCCACCAGCTGATCCACCGCCGTCCCAACCAGGAGCGTTTCCACGTGCGCGGCTACGCCGAGGAGGGGACGACGACTACGCCCTTCGACCTGCTGGCGATGAACGGCGTCGATCGCTACCAGCTGGCGATCGAGGCGCTGAGCCGCGTGGACCTCGGGATCAGCGACAACATCGGCGGGATGTCCGGCGCGTTCGCGGTGCGCAACATCGGAGGAGCTCAAGAGGCGATCGCGAAGTACCGTGAACAGCTCGCCGAGCACCGGCGGTACGTGCGCGAGGTCGGCAACGACCCGCCGGAGCTGACCAACTGGGTGTGGCCGGGATCGAAGGCGTGAACAAGACGTGGAGAGGACACCCGACGAGGTGCAGGGATCGATGACGAACACGGACGCGGCGCGGGGCGATGACGCCCATCTTCAGGCCGGTGGGATGCGAGGGGATCGATGAGTACCGGACCCGCACAATCGGCAAGCGCTCAACTCGAGGCCGGCCAATATCGCGAGTCCCGCGAAATGGCGCTCGCGGGCCTGGCTGACGCTCCGGAGGATGTCGAGCTGCTGGTGCTGGCCGGGCGCGCGGGCGTGGAGCTCGACGCCGAGGACGCCACCGAGCAGCTGCGACGCGCCACCGAGCTTGCTCCTGAGAACGCCGACGCTTGGCACTACCTGGGGGAGGCGCTTGCTACCGAGGGTCAGATGGACGACGCCAACGACGCCTTTCGCCGTGCGGTCGAGCTCAACCCCGCCGACCAGGTGGCGCTCAGCCACCTCGGTCACACCTCCGCCGCGACCGGGCGCGAGGAGGAGGCCGTGGGCTACCTCAGCCAGGCGGCGCAGAGCATGCGCGGCGCCTCCACCGCGGCGATCAGCCTCGTCGACATGTACCGGACACTCGGCCACTACGATCAGGCGCTTGCCCAGGCGCAGCGGATTGCCGAGGCCGAGCCCGAGGATCTGGTAGCGGCGCTCGACGTGGCCGAGCTCAGCCTTGAGGTCGGGCAGCTCGAGGAGGCGGTGGCCGCGTTCGAGCGACTGCGTGCGCTCGACGACGTACCGGGCCACGAGATCTACCCGCTGCACGGGATGCTCAAGACCGCAATCAAGCGCGAGGATTGGCCGCGCGCGCTGGAGCTTGCGCATACCGCGCCGGTCAGCGATCCCGAGGGCCGAACCCTCAATCTAATTGCCTTTCTCCAAGCGCAGGCAGGCGAACCGGCGGAGCTGGCGCCCACGCGCGAGGAGGTCGATGACGCGCTGAGCGCATCGCTGTTCGAGTACCGCCGCATGCACGCCGACGACCGCCGTCTCGCCTCGGACGATCTCCTTGGCTGAGCTCGCCACAGCCTCCCGCCCCGACGTGGTCGAGTGGTTTCGCTGCCCTTCGTGCGCGGCGTTCGTCTACCACAAGCGCCTGCGCCGCAACCTCGGCGTGTGCCCCGACTGCAACCACCACTTCCGGCTGCGCATCCGCGAGCGCCTCGGCCAGCTTTTGGACGAGGGCAGCTTCGAGGAGCTGAGCGGCGACCTCGAGATCCTCGACGCGCTCTCCTTCGCCGACTCCAAGCCCTACGTCGAGCGGATCGCGCAGGCGCAGAAGAAGAGCGAGACCAAGACCGGCGCGCTGCACGGCACCGGCACGATCGACGGCCTGCCGATCGTCGTGGCGGGCATCGACTTCTCGTTCATCGGCGGCTCGATGGGCGGTGCCGTGGGGGAGTCGATCACACGCGCCGCCGAGCTCGCGTTGCAGACGCGCACGCCGCTGCTGGTGATCTCCGCCTCCGGCGGTGCCCGCATGCAGGAGGGGTGCGTGTCGCTGATGCAGATGGTCAAGACCTCGCAGGCGATGGCGCGGCTGGCCGAGGAGGGTGTGCTGTTCATCTCGCTGCTGACCGATCCGACCTACGGCGGCGTCAGTGCCTCCTATGCGACGCTCGGCGACATCCTGATCGCAGAGCCCAACGCGCACATCGGCTTCGCCGGACCCACGGTGATCGAGCAGACGATCCGCCAGAAGCTGCCCGACGAGTTCCAGACCGCCGACTTCCTGCTCGAGCACGGGATGCTCGACCTGGTCGAGCCGCGCGAAAGCCTGCGCCGCACGATCCGCAACCTGCTCGAGCTCCACGCCCGCGCGGAGGCGGCGCGCAGCGAGGACACGGCTGCGCGCGCCCAGCGCCTGCCGGCCGTCGAGGGGACGGCGCCGATCGTCGATCCCGAGCAACTGCCGGCGCGCGACCCATGGGAGATCGTCCAGCTCGCGCGCCACATCGATCGACCGCGGTTTCTCGATCTCGTCGGCTTCGCCTTCGACGGCTTCCAGGAGCTGCACGGCGACCGCCTGTTCGAGGAGGACCACGCGATCGTCGCGGGCCTCGCGCAGCTCGGGGAGATGGCGGTGATGGTGATCGGCCAGCAGAAGGGCCACACCACCAGCGAGCTGGTCGAGCACAACTTCGGCATGCCCGAGCCCGAGGGCTACCGCAAGAGCATGCGCCTGATGCGCTACGCCGCGCGCTTCGGCCTGCCGCTCGTGACGATCGTTGACACGCCCGGCGCCTACCCGGGCCTGGGGGCCGAGGAGCGGGGGCAGTCCAACGCGATCGCCGAATCGATCATGCTGATGTCGCGCCTGCCCGTGCCGGCCGTCACCGTCGTCACCGGCGAGGGCGGCAGCGGCGGGGCGCTCGCGATCGCCGCGGGCGACCGGGTGCTGATGATGGAGAACGCCTACTACTCGGTGATCAGCCCCGAGGGCTGCTCGACGATCCTCTTCAAGGACGCCTCCGCCGCCCCGCGCGCGGCCAAGGCGCTGCGCATCACGAGCCCCGAGCTGCTGCGCCTGGGCGTGATGGACGCGGTCGTGCCCGAGCCCGAGGGTGGCGCGCAAACCGACCCGTCGGCCGCCGGCGCCAACCTCAAGGCGGCGATCGTCGCCAGCCTCGGCGAACTGCTGCCGCTGAGCACCGACGAGTTGATTGCCCAGCGCTACGAGCGCTTTCGCAAGTTCGGCACCCCCGGGCGCCAGCCCACACTTCCGCCACTATCGCAGGGGGAGACATCATGAGCGACAACGAGAACACTCCAGCCAGCCCCGACCGCGAGCTGATCGAGTCGGTGTGGGCCGAGGCCCGGGACCTGATCAAGCGGTTGGAGGGCAGCACCGTGCAGCGCTTCGCGGTCGCCGCCGGCGACTACAAGATCGAGATCGAGCGTGGCGCGCCGGCCGCGCCTGGCGTGCCGGGAACCACCCCCTATCCTCCTGCTTCCCACCTTGCTCCCAGCGGACCTGTCGCCACCGGGGCCGGACCCGGCATGAGCATCGCTCCCGGCGCGCGCATGGCCTCGGGCGTCTTCACGATCGGCGATCTCGAGGCGGACCGCAGGGTGCCGGTGCTGGCGCCCCTGGTTGGCACCTACTACGGCGCAGCGCAGCCTGGTGCCAAGCCGTTCGTGGAGGTTGGCTCGAGTGTCGAGCCCGGCCAGACGGTGTGCATCGTCGAGGCGATGAAGATGATGAACGAGGTCGCCGCCGGTGAAGGCGGCAAGGTTGCCGAGGTCCTCGTGGAGAATGGCGACTGGGTCGAGTTCGAGCAGGTGCTGATGTATCTGGAGCCTTCCGATGACTAGGGCCAGCGCACGCGATCGCTCCGTGCATCCGGCGACCCCAGGGAGCTGATCCCTTGTTCGAGAAGGTTCTGATCGCCAACCGGGGTGAGATCGCCCTGCGAGTCGCGCGCGCCTGCCGCGAGCTCGGCATCAAGTCGGTCGCGATCTACTCGACCGCCGACGCCGAGTCGGCCGTGGTGCGCTTTGCCGACGAGGCCGTGCACGTCGGGCCCCACCACCCCGGCAAGAGCTATCTGCACATCCCCAACGTGATCGGCGCCGCGCAGAAGACCGGCGCCGATGCGATCCACCCTGGCTACGGCTTCCTCTCCGAGGACCCCTTCTTCGCCGAGATCTGCTCCGACAACGGGATCACGTTCATCGGCCCGCGCCCCGAGGTGATGGAGAAGGTGGGGGACAAGGCGATCGCCCGCGACCTCATGCAGAAGGCCGGCCTGCCGCTGCTGCCCGGCACGATCGAACCCGTGCAGACCGCGGAGGAGGCACAGGAGATCGCCGACGGGATCGGCTACCCGGTGATCATCAAGGCGGTCGCGGGCGGCGGCGGGCGAGGCATGAACGTCGTGCGCCGCGCCGAGGACCTCGTGCGCCTGTACACCACCACCCGCGCCACCGCCCAGGCCGTGTTCAAGGACAGCGCCGTCTACATCGAGCGCTACCTCGAGGCTCCCCGCCACACCGAGGTGCAGCTGGTGTGCGACAGCCACGGCAACGGCGTGTACTTCTTCGAACGCGACTGCTCGGTGCAGCGCCGCCACCAGAAGCTGATCGAGGAGGCGCCCTCGATCCATCTCTCGGAGGCGCAGCGCCGCGACATCGGCGAGCGCGCCGTGGCCGGCGCCCTCTCGGTCGGCTACACCGGCGCCGGCACGATGGAGTTCCTGCTCGACCACGAGGGCAATCTCTCCTTCATGGAGATGAATGCCCGCATCCAGGTCGAGCACCCCGTGAGCGAGATGGTCACGTCCGTCGACCTGATCCAGGAGCAGATCCGCGTCGCCGCCGGCGAGCCGCTGTCGGTCACCCAGGAGGACGTCGTGCTGCGCGGCCACGCGATCGAGTGCCGCGTCAACGCCGAGGACCCCGACCGCGACTTCGCCCCGGCGGCAGGGCGCCTCGATGTGTACGTGCCGCCGGGCGGACCGTGGACGCGTGTGGACTCCCACTGCTACCCGGGCTGGAACATCGCCCCGTTCTACGACTCGCTGATCGCCAAGCTGATCGTGTGGGCGCCCACGCGCCTGGAGGCGATCGAGCGGATGGACCGCGCGCTCTCGGAGTTTCAGATCGAGGGCCGCGGCGTGAAGACGACGATTCCCTTCCACCGCCGTGTGCTCGCCGACGCGCAGTTTCGCTCGGGCGATGTGACGACCGACTTCGTCGAGCACTTCCTCGCGCGTGAGACGGTGGCGGCGACATGACCGACCCACAGCAAGGAGACCCCAATGAGCGGTGAAGCCGCAGTCGAGATGTTGCCCGAGGTGCTGGACTATCTGGGCGAGCAGCGCACACTCACGCTCGCAACCGCCAGCCCGAGCGGGGTTCCGCACGCCGGCACCTTCCTCTACGTGCACGACGGCCCCGAGCTGTACTTCTGGACGAAGGCCCACACCACCACGGCTCGTCACATCGAGCAGAACCCGCTCGTGGCCTTCACGATCGATCAGCCCTCCGATGACCTGCAGAAGATTCGTGGGCTGCAGGGCACGGGGGAGTGCCGTGTGATCCTCAGCGGCGAGCAGATCGCGCGCGTGGCCGACCTCTTCGGGCAGAAGTTCCCGGCGCTCTCGCCCGGCACCACGATGACGATCTCGTTCTTTCGCATCGTGGCGAGCGAGCTGCAGTTCACCGACAACACCGACGCGGCGATCCATCAGCAGGAGGGGACCTTCGGCGTGGACTTCCACCGCGAGCGCGCCTACTCGGTTTTCAGCGACCTGCCGCTGCAGAGCGTCGCGAGCCTCACGGGCGAGCTGCAGATCCTCGACTTCCCCGCGGGTGAGGTGATCGCCCGCGCCGGCGGACCGGCGGACAAGTTCTTCATCGTCGTCGACGGCACGGTCGAGGTCGACCGCGAAGGGGTCGGCGGCGGCGCCCCGGTGTCACTGGCCCCGGGGCAGTTCTTCGGCGAGCTCGCGATCCTGCGCGACCGGCCGCGGACGGCCACCCTGAAGGCGCTCGAGCCCACACGGGTGCTGGCGCTGGCCCGCGATACGTTTCGCGACATCGTCGCCGAGTCTCTGGGGACGACCAAGGACTTCGACGCGATCGTGCGCGAGCGGCTGCGGAGCATCGACTGAGGGGCTCCCTGCGAGCACGTGCCCCGCTCATGCCAGCGCCAGCCTTCAGCAGCAAGGACTTCCGCGACACGGTCGGTGCGTTCGCCACGGGCGTCACGGTGATCACCACGCGCGGGGAGGAGCACGCGTACGGGATGACCGCCAACGCCTTCTCCTCGGTATCGCTCGACCCGCCGCTGGTGCTGGTGTGCACGATCGCGCGCTCGGAGGGCTCCGAGCACCTGCGGCGCAACGGGGTGTTCGCTGTGAACATCCTCGGCACCCACCAGGAGCCGCTGTCGCGCTACTTCGCCTCCAAGGACCGCCCCCGCGGCCGCGACGCGTTCGCCGAGGTGTCACACCGGATGGCCACCAGCGGCTCGCCGATCCTCGAGGGCGCACTGGCCTACCTGGATTGCCGGCTGCACGCCGAGCATGCGGCCGGCGACCACGACATCTTCATCGGCGAGGTTCTGGAGCTGGGCGTGCACGACGACGCCGAGCCGCTGATCTTCCACAGCGGGCAGTACCGGTTGCTCGGGGCGGGTTAGGCAGCCGACCCGGCGAACGCGGCCAGCTTCTCCGGCGAGTCGGCGGCGAACACTTCGACGTCGCTGTCGATCTGACGCACCAGCCCGCCCAGCACGCGCCCGGGGCCGAGCTCCAGCACCCTTGTGCACCCCTCCTCGGCGAGCGTCTGCACGCAGTCCACCCACAGCACGGGGCTCGCGATCTGCGCCACCAGCGCCTGGCACACCTCCTCGCCGGTTTTGATCACCGTGCCGGAAGCGTTGGCCACCAGCGGGACCTTGGGGTCCTTCCAGGTGAGCTTGCCCATCGCCGTGGCCATCTCGCGCTGAACCGGCTCCATCAGCACGCTGTGGAAGGCGGCCGACACCTTCAGGCGCACCGCCTTGCTGGCGCCGGCCTCCTCGGCCAGCTCGAGCAGCCGCTGCACGCCCGCCTCCTCCCCGGAGACGACGGTCTGCCGGGGGCTGTTGAAGTTGGCGGGAGCCACGGTGCCTGCCTCGGAGGCCGTTACGCACAGTGCCCGCACGTCCTCGGCCGGCAGGCCGACGATCGCGGCCATCCCACCCGGGCGCTCGGAGCCGCAGTTGGCCATCAGCCGCCCGCGCAGCGACACGAGCTCCATGCCCGCCTCCAGGTCGAGCGCGCCCGCGGCGACCGCCGCCGTGTCCTCGCCCAGGCTATGCCCGGCCACGAAGTCGGGCTCCAGACCCGACTCGCGCGCCAGCTCGTGGATCGCGAGCGAAAGCGCAAACAGGGCCGGCTGAGTCACGTCGGTGCGCGTGAGCTCCTCGATCGGCCCCTCCAGTGCGAGCTGGCGGATCGGCAACCCGGAGGCTGCGTCGGCCAGGCCGAAGTAGCGATCGAACAGTTCGGGGCGTGCCTCGAGCAGCTCCGCGCCCATGCCCACACGCTGCGAGCCCTGTCCGGGAAATACAAATGCTGTTGCGGCCATATGTGCAGTCCTCTCCTTTGCGATCGCGTCCTCCCACGGCACCTTAGAACGTGTTTGAAAAGACCGGCACGCCGGGTGCGTCCCAGGACACTGCGCTGGATCGCCACATGACGGCTCGCACGTGCCACCAGCACGCGCTTCGCCGCCCTGTGTCGCCCAGCTTGGTCCAGGAACGCCCCGGACGCACCGCCTATTTCAAACACGTTCTTATAGGCTTGCCCCTCATGCGAATCGGAACGTGTTTGGACATCGGCGTTTCGGTCTCTTGCCAACGCGTTCGCAAAGGAGGCTCTCTTGGATCTCGGGCTTAGCGGAAAGCGGGCGCTCGTCACGGGCGGCTCGCGCGGTATCGGGCGCGCACTCGTGCTGGGGCTGGCGCAGGGGGGCGCCTCGGTTGGGGCTTGCTACAACCGGGAGTCTGAGGACGTGGAGCGCCTGCGGGGGGAGTTGGCGCAGATCGGCGGAGCGAGCTTCCTCGCGCAGGCCGACCTCTCAGACCCGCCGTCGGCAGAGGCGTTCGTGAAGGACACGAGCGAGCGCTTCGGCGGCCTCGACATCGTCATCAACAACGCCGGCGTGGTGAGCCACGCGATGATCGATCAGCTGACGCTCGAGGAGTGGCACCGGGTGATCGACACCAACCTGACGGCCGTCTACCTCGTCTGCCAGGCCGCCTTGCCGGCGATGGGGGAGGGGGGGTCGATCGTCAACGTCACCTCGGCGGTCGCGATGCGCGGGATGCCGGGGCGCGTCCATTACATCTCCTCCAAGGCCGGTCTGATCGGCCTAACGCGCGCTCTGTGCAAGGAGGTCGGCAGGCGGGGCATCCGCGTCAACGCGCTCGCGCCCGGGATCATCGAAACCGACCAGACCGGTGAGCTCGACGACGCCGGCCGCGCGCGCTATTCCGGCCTCGCCGCGCTCAACCGTTTGGGACAGCCGCAGGAGATCGCAGACGTCGCGCTGTTCCTCGCCAGCGACCACGCGAGCTTCGTCTCCGGGGTGACGCTGAATGTGGACGGGGGGATCTGAGGGGACGTCGATGTCGGCGAGCAGTGGGCTGTCGGGTAGGAGTCTGGCGCGGCGCCTGATCCCTTTCTATGCGATCTTGGCGGCGCTCTCGGTCGTCGTTGTGCTCGTCGTCATCGACAAGGGCCGCAGCGAGAAGGCGCTTCCCGCGATCGCCGGCGGCTATGTTGCAAGCGCCCCCAGCAGCTGTTTGGGGCCGGCTCCCGCGCCCGCGGGCGGGGCTCCGCTGCCGCCGACGGCGCCGACGCAGCTGCCCCCGCCGGGACCGGCGTTCAGCGTCAACCAGTCGGGGCAGTTCGTCAGCCTTGCCAACAGCCAGCGCACGCTGGGCGGTCAGCTTCGCCTCAAACCCGGCGCCACCCCCGCCGGCGCTCACCGGCTCACGGGGACGATCGACTGTGTGTCCGGCAAGCAGCAGACGCTCGACGCCCTCGTGGTGCCCGGGGTGAAAGGGTCGATCGCCGGGACGCTCGGAGGCGCCCCGTTCGCGGCCACCCTCAAGGCCCCGCCGCCGGCGCCCGGCGCGGCGCTGCCGCGGACGCCGAGCGGGATCGCCGGCAAGTATGCGCTCTCGCCCACCTCGATGTGCTTCGGCAGCTCGTTCACCCTGAACGGCAGCGGGTCGAGCTACACCCTCGTCGCCGCCACCCACACGCTCGGGCGGCTCGCCTACTCGATGAAGACGAGCGCCGTCAGCGGGGATGTCGCATGCACAAAAGGCGGCTCCGTGCGCCTGACGGCGACGGCGAACGACATCCTGCTGCAGAACGTCAAGCTGATTCCGCTGCAGGTGGCCACACCCGTTCCGTCGTTTGCCAAAACGGCCATCAAAGCGGCGCTCCTCACCACCTCGAAGCCGGCTGTCAAAGCGGCGCACGGCACATCGGAATCACTGAGCAAAGTGGTGATTGCCCCCTCCAAAGCAGCCGCCAAACCGGCGCTGATCACCCCCTCCGGCCTGCCCCCGTCGGGCGAGCAGTTCACCGCGACCAAGCAGCGCAGCTCGTTCACCAAGCTCGTGGCGGCCTTCTTCCTCGCCGTGCTGATCGTGCTGATCGTCGCGCGGGCGTTCGGGATGGTCGCGGTGCGGATCGGCCAGCCGCGGGTGATGGGGGAGGTGATCGCGGGGATCGCGCTCGGCCCCTCGCTGTTCGGCCTGCTCGCGCCCAACCTCCAGGCCACGATCTTCTCGACCGACATCCTGCCGGCGTTCGGCGTCGCCGCCAACCTCGGGCTGATCTTCTTCATGTTCCTGATCGGCATGGAGGTCGACCAGAAGCAGCTCAAGGGCAAGGCCGCTCCCGCGGCGGCGATCTCCAATGCCAGCATCGCGTTGCCGATGCTGCTCGGCATCGCAGCGGCGCTGCCGCTGTACAAGCTCTTGGGGCCGGACATCAAGTTCGCCGCGTTCGCGCTGTTCATGGGCGTCGCGATGTCGATCACCGCCTTCCCGGTGCTCGCGCGGATCCTCACCGAGCGGCGGATGCTCAAGGGGCCGGTCGGCTCACTGACGATCGGCTGTGCCGCGATCGACGACGTCAGCGCCTGGTTCTTGATCGCGCTCGCAACCACGATCGCCGTCTCCGGCTCGTTTGGGGTCGTCGTGCGGACGATCGCCGAGGCGATCGCGTTCGTGCTCGTGATGGCGCTGCTGGTGCGGCGGATCCTGGCCCGCATGGCGACCGCCTTCGACGAGGTCGGGCAGATCCCCTCCGGCTGGTTTGCCGCGATCGTCGTCGGCGTGCTGCTGTCGGCGTGCATAACCGAAGCGATCGGCATCGACGTGATCTTCGGCGGCTTCATCATGGGGATGGTGATGCCGCGGCACGCGCGCCTGACCGAGGAGGTCACGCGCCGGGTCGAGGACTTCGTCGTCACGCTGCTGCTGCCAATGTTCTTCGTCTATACGGGGCTGAAGACCAACATCACGCTGATCGACCGCCCCGAGCTGTGGCTGATCACCGCCGGCCTCGTGGTGCTCGCGATCGCCGGCAAGCTCGCCGGGGCGGCGATCGCGGCGCGCGTGTGCGGCTTCGACTCGCGCGCCTCGATGGTGATCGGCACGCTGATGAACACCCGCGGGCTCACCGAGCTGATCGTGCTCAACATCGCGCTCGAAGTCGGCGCGATCTTCGAGCGTTTTGTTCACGGCGCTCGTGATCATGGCGATCGTCACCACGCTGATGACGGGGCCGCTGCTGAAACTGCTCGACCCCCGCAACGAGTACGGCACCAAGATCGAGGACGAGCTCGCCGGCGCGGCCGCCGCCGCTGCCCGCGAGCATCCCGGCCTGCCGGTGGCGGAGCGCTCGATCCTCGTCGCCTCGCACACCGACGCCGCGCTCGAGCGCCTGATCGAGCTGGCCGAGCCGCTGGCGCGCTCGGCGCCGCAGCGCGAGCTGATCCTCGCGCGTCTCGTCGAGCCTCCGCGCGGCGCCGGGGTGCGTGGCGGTCTGCAGACCGAGAACCTGCAGCTCGAGCAGGCCTCGCGGGCAATCGAGCAGGCGCGCGAGCGTCTGGCCGCCGAAGGCGTCCTCGCCCGAGGCGTCGCGCTGAGCTCTAGCCACCCTGGCGCCGATCTCGCGCACGTCGCCGAGCGCGAGCCCGTGGATCTGGTGCTGACCGAAGGGCGCCGGCGTTTGATCGGCGAGAGCGTGCCGCTCGGGGAGGTGAGCGTGCTGCTCGAACGGGCCGAGTGCGATGTCGCCGTGCTCGTCGCGAAGGAGAGCGCGCCCTTGAGCCTCGGGCCGGAGACCCCGCTGCTCGTGCCGTTCGGTGGAGCCGAGCACGACTGGGCCGCGCTGGAGCTCGGCTCGTGGCTCTCCTCCGCCACCGGCGCGCCGCTCAAGCTGCTCGGCGCCGGGGGGCAGAGCGACGACGGCAAGTCGGTCACCCGGATGCTCGCCGACGCCGGTTTGCTCGTGCAGCAGACGACCGGGATCGCCACCGAGCCGCTGGTCATGGCCGGCGGGCGCGAGGGCATCGTGTCGGCCGCGGCGGGCGCCGGCCTGCTGGTGATCGGCCTCTCCGAGCGCTGGCGGCGCGAGGGCTTGGGGCCGACTCGCTCGGAGATCGCCAAGGCCGCCCCTGCCCCGGTGCTGTTCGTTCGCCGTGGTACCCGCGCCGGTCTGTTTGCGCAGCGAGACAACGTCACCCAGTTCAACTGGTCGCGGGCGGGGCAGAGCTTGTTGCGGTAGAGGAAGGGGAAGGGGAGGGGAAGGGCGGCAGACCTCGCAGTCCGCCCATTGCTGTAGACGCTGTGCTACGGTGCATACATGTCAGTGAATGTCTCGGTGCGCTTGGATAATGCTCTTGCCGAGCGTCTGCGTATGCGGGCGCGAGCGGCTGGCGAGAGCCTCTCCGAGCGCCTCCGCCGCTACGCTGAGGAAGGCGCGCGCCGGGAGGAACATCCCCTGATCACGTTCCGCGACGGACCGTCCGGTAGACGTGCAGGGCTGCTAGGCGGACCTGATGTGTGGGAGGTCGCCATGTGGTTGGAGGATCTGGCGGCAGACCCCGATCCTGTTGCGGCGCTCGTCGAGGACTCGATTCTCACCCGCCCCCAAATCGACGCCGCTTTGCGTTACCGCGCCGCATACCCGGACGAGATCGTGGCGCGCATGGAGTTGCATCGCCACGAGACGGCATCCGCTGAGATGTTTTGAAGCTGCTGCTGGATGAGATGTACTCGGCCACGCTCGCCGAGGCCCTGCGTGCCGTCGAGGTGGAGGCTTCGACCGTCATCGAGCTCGGTTTGGCGGGAAGGTCCGATCCTGACGTGTTCGCCTCGGCGGTCGCGCGGGATCAGACGATACTCACCGAGAATGTCGCCGACTTCGCGCGCATCTCGGCCGAGCAGCTCTCGGCCGGGTCTCACCACCCGGGGTTGCTGATCGCACTCTCCTCACGGTTCTCACGCCGCCCGGCGGGGATCGGCCCGCTCGTCGGCGCGATCCGCGCCATCGCCGAGCAGCGACTCGAGGACCGCGTCGTCTATCTCCAACGCCCTTCGCAGCCGTAGCGTCGTCGATCGAGGCCGGGCTAGAGGAGGCGCACTACGAGGACTTCGTGAGCCCCTCACCGGCCTCGTCGGATGAGAACGAGCCGTTGAAGATGTCGCCCGTGAACAGGTGCAGCTTGAAGTTCTCGGGCTCGTGGGCATCCGTGAAGAACTCCCCGAAGCGTTCGATCGCCCGCTTGTGGTACTCGGCCTCGGTGCTGGACAGCAACTCGTCCTCGCCCTCCCAGAAGGTGATCGAGAGTGCCTTGCCCGAGTCGGGGTCGACCAGTGAGAGCGCACCCTTGAACCCTTCGCGCGCCATCGTCACTGGCAGGACGTTCTCGTACCACAGTTTGAGGCCCTCTTGCACCCGTCCCTCGGGCGCCTGGACATGGGTCACGCGACAGAACACATGCTCCCCCTTGTATATGGGTTGGACGGGATTGAAGCTCGCGCCGATCCTAGCGCTCCGCCGTTGGGGTTGCGATGTCCTCGCCTGGCGGTCGGCCGCACGGGGCGCTGCCGTGTAGTGGCTGCCCGGGCCGCGGCGGCCTGCGGAGGCCGGCACCGCGGAGCGATCGGCTTTGAGCGCTGGCATGTAGGATGCCTGCGGTGGTGCGCGCGACTCTGTACATGACGGTCAAGGAGGGTCGCGGGCCGGACTTCGAACGGGCCTGGCAGGCGATCGCCGAGCAGGTTCGGGCAGTCCCCGGGAATATCCGCCAGACGCTTGCGCGCGACCCCGAGGACTCCGACAGCTTCGTCGTGACCAGCGACTGGAGCAGCAGGGAGGTGTTCGGGGAGTTCGAGCGCAGCCCGGAGCAGGACGAGCTGACGGCGCCGCTGCGCGAGCTGCGCTCCTCGGCGCGCATGACGGTGCACGAAATACTCATTGATATCGACGGAGGGGCGAACTGAATGGCCGCACGTGTGATGGTTTTCGCCAAGATCAACCGTGAGGACGCCGAGGCGTTCGAGGCGGCGTATGCGCAGGTCACCGCCAACGTGAAAGGCACGGCCGGGCACCTCGGCGACGAGCTGTTGCGACGCCGCGAGCCGGCGGACACCGAGGGGGAGCCGCTCAGCTACATCCTGCTCAGCGAGTGGGAGAGCAAGGACGCCTTCCTCGCGTGGGAGGAGTCGCTCGCCCATGTCGCCAAGCGCTCGCCGATGCACCCTTACTGGGCGGGGACCAACGAACGGATCATCTACGACGTCGCCCACACGATCAAGCCGAGCGCCTGAGGGGGCCTTATGTACGCACGAGTCAACGCCACCGAGTGGAACCCCGAGAAAGTCGATGCCGGCATGCAGTTGACGGAGGAGAAGATCATCCCCTCCTATCAGGAGCATCCGGGCTTTCGCGGCTACATCCTGCTGACCGAGCCCGACGGCGGGCCGCACGCCGTGGCGATCACGCTGTGGGACAGCGAGGAGACCCGGGATTCGAGCGCCGGGATCGCCCGGGCGATGGTCGGGGAGCTGAAGGACGTGCTGCAGGCGCCGCCCAAAACCGATCACTACGACGTGCGCTTCTACGTGCAGGGCTAGAGCGAGAAAGGAGGATTGCGATGGCGCAGTATTGGGCACTCATGTGGGACATCAAGCCGGGCTCGCAGGACGCGGTTCGCCAGGCCTTCAAGGAATACGGACGGCCCGATCACACGGTCCGCGACGAGGAGGGCAACGCCGTCGGAACGCTGCTCAGCACGCAGGTGTTCATGAAGGGCAACACGGTGGTCAGGGTGGTCGAGACGACCGACGACGTGCCGCTGCCGGTGCTCGGCCAGCACATGGGCAGCCAACCGGCGATCCGCGAGCTGGAGGACAAGCTCGACGAGCTGGTGGCCGAGCCCCGTGACATGTCCACCAGCGAGGGCGCGCGGGAGTTCTTCATGAAGAGCACGATGGAGCTGCTGGTCACGCGGCGGCACGACGAATGAGCGGGGGACCTCCCGCGGGTCCGCCGATCGTGGTGGACGAGCGCCGCGCCGCCGACTTCGCGTCCCTGTTTCGCCTCGACGGCCAGCGCGTGATCGTCGTCGGCGGCTACGGGGGTATCGGCGAGGTCACCACGCGCCTGTTCGCGGAGTGCGGCGCCGAGCTGATGATCGCGGGACGCTCGCAGGAGAAGGCGCAGGCGCTCGCCGAGGAGCTGGCTGGAGCGGGCCGCGTCGCGCACGGCGTGCGGGTGGACATCTCCAGCCGCGAGAGCGCACGCGAGTTGATCGCACGGGCCAGACGCGAGCTGGGTGGGGTGGACGTGCTCGTCAACCTCGCCGGGATCGACATCGAGGCGCCGGCCGAGCGCTTCGAGGAGGAGGCGTGGCAGTCGCTGCTGGACATCAACCTCTCGGGCGCCTTCTGGCTCTCCCAGGCGGCCGGCGAGGCGATGATCGACGCCGGCCGTGGCGGGCGCATCATCCACTACTCGACCACCCGCAGCGTGGCGGGCGGGCGCCGCGGCTTCGCGGGGTACGCCGCCAGCAAGGCCGGCCTGAACGGTCTCATCCGCCAGCTCGCCACCGAGTGGGGCAGGTACCGCATCACCGTGAACGGGGTTGCGCCGGGGTTCGTCCCGACCGAGCTGGTGCACGAGGCGGCGGCGGATGATAGGTTCGTCGCGATGATGCTCGGACGGATCCCCTTCGGCCGCTTCGGCGAGCCGGTCGAGCTGGCCAGCGCGACGCTGTTCCTCGCCTCGCAGGCGGCCAGCTTCGTCACCGGCCAGGTGCTGTTCGTCGACGGCGGCGTGACCGCGAGCTCGTAGCGTGTCCTCCTCGCCCGCCGACAAGCAGCGGATCGCGTTCATCGGTCTCGGCGTGATGGGCAACGGCATGGCCTGCCGGCTGGTCGAGTCGGGGTATGACGTCACCGTTTACAACCGCACGCGCGCCAAGGCCGACGAAGTCGCGGGGCTCGGCGCGCGCGTCGCCGACTCCCCCGCGGACGCGGCGCGCGAGGCCGATGTGGTGATGCTGAGCCTCGCCAATCAGGAGATCGTCGCGCGGATGCTGTTCGACGCCGACGGGGTGTTTGAGACGCTCGGCAAGGGTGGTTACGTCCTCGATATGAGTACCGTGCCGCCCGACTTTCCCAGGGAGGTGGCGGCCCGCGCATGCGAGGCCGGCCTCCACGCGCTCGATGCGTGCGTACTCGGCAACCCGATGCACGCCCGCCAGGGCGAGATGCGGGTCATGGCCGGTGGCGAGGAGCAGGACTTCCGGACTATGGAGCCGCTGCTGGAGGCGCTCGGCAAGGAGGTGACGTATCTCGGCGGGAGCGGCATGGGCGCGACGATGAAGCTGGTCCTGAACATGCTGATGGGGGTGCAGATGCCGGCGCTCGCGGAGGCGGTCGTGTTCGGCGAACAGGCTGGGCTGGATCGCCAGCAAGTGCTCGAGATGATCGCCAAGAGCGGCTACAGCTCGCCGGTGATGAGCTTCCGCTGCGCGATCATGGGCCAGCGCAACTTCGAGTTCGCGGCGTTCAAGCTCGGGCTGATGCGCAAGGACATGACGCTCGTGCTAGGCGAGGCGCAGAAGGCGGGGGTGCCGATGCCCGTCACCGAGAGCGCCCACGCGATGCTCACCGCCGCCCAGCAGCAGGGGCTCGGCGACCTCGACGTCGCCGCGATGCTCGCCTTCCAGGAGCGGATGTCGGGGGTGCACGAGTACCCGTGGCCTGGAGCGGCTCCGAGCGAGGACGGCGGAGCCGCGACGTGATCGAGGAAGGTCGGGGGAGCCGCGCCGCGATCGTCGGCTCCGTCGCGGCTTCGCCAACCTGCGCTGAGGTTCGTGGAGCTGTGTAGTGATCGTCGACGTACACGGCCACATTACGCATCCCGAGCTGTTCAAGCGCTACCCGATGCCGCCCGCGCTCGCGGACATCGAGGGGATGCTCGACCGCAAGTCGGAGGCGGGCATCGGCGTGACGATCGTCGGCAGCCCGGTCGGCTTCGGGACAATGAGCAAGCGCGGCCACGACAACTACGCCCAGTCGGCCGACGAGCTGAAGTCCTTTCACGAATGGCTCGCCGAGACGGTGCGCAAGCACGCTCCGCGGCTGGCCGCCTACGCCTACACCAACCCGTTCGGCGACGCCGCGCTGCTCGACCAGACCGCGCAGACCGTGAGGGATGGCGGGTTTGTCGGCCTTATCGTCAACACCAGCGTGGGCGGCGAGTACCTCGACTCGCCGCGCGCCGACCCATTCTTCGAGATGGCGGCCGAGCTCGGCAAGCCGATCTTCCTGCATCCTCCTGCCGAGCCGGTCGGCAGCGCCAGCATTGAGGACTTCCGTTTGGTCGAGCAGGTAGGCAGGTTCATGGATGTCACCGTCGGCCTGGCGACGCTCGTGTTCGCGGGCCGACTCGAGCAGCACCCGAACCTCGAGGTCATCGCGGCGACCGCGGGCGGCGCGATCTCACTGCTTGCGGGGCGCATGGATCAGGCCTATCAGCCGCGTCACTGGGCCGGTGGCGGGCCCCCCGGCGGCGGTGGCCCTCCGGGCGGTGGACCCCCGAGGGGCGGCCCCACCGGTGGTGGACCTCCCGGCGGTGGCGCGCCTGGAGGTGGCCCATCTGGCGGTGGGGCGGGCACTGGCGGACCTGCGGGTCCCCCACCCATGGCCCAATACACCAACAAGATCGCCCAGCCTCCGAGTACCTACCTGCGGCGGGTGTACGTCGATACAGCCAACTCGAGCGTGCCCAACCACCTCGCCAACCTGGAGCTGATGGGCGCCGATCACATGCTGTTCGGCACCGACTCGCCGCCGCTCGCCACGCCGCTGCAGGATGCGATCGCGATGGTCGAAGGACTGCCGATCGCCCCCGCGCAGAAGCAGGGCATCCTGCAGGGGAACGCGCGGCGGCTGTTCGGGCTTTGATCGAGTCAGAACACGAGTTGGACGATCACGACAACGATCGCGATCACCAGCACGAGCAGCAGCAGCGGTACGAGAATCACGACGGGACGCCGGGCTCGCGGCGGAAGTCGCATGACGAGCGGCAGCAGGCGCATGAGGAGCGGCAGCAGGCGCATCCCCCTGGGAGATTTCATCAGCAGGCGGACGGGCAGCGGTATGGTCGGCGGAGGGCCGCCGCTCGGAGGCTCGGGAGCCTCCACCGGGGGAGCCTCCACTGGGTTGGCTGGTAGATCGGAGACGTCTGGTGTGGCGCGGATCGCTGTGCGATCGGAGATGTCCGGCGTTGCCCGCATTACGGTGCGATCGGAGACGTCCGGTGTGGCGCGGATCGCTGTGCGATCGGAGATGTCCGGCGTGGCACGGACCGCCGTGCGATCCGACGCGTCCGTAGGGGATTGTTCTCCATCTGGCATGCTCGGTAGCAGCCTAATGGTTGGGGGAGCTCACGTCAACCTCGCGCGTCGTGCGGGTCACCGCTGTGCCGGTATTGAGTCCGGCACCTCAGTCGCTCCCGCGTCGCTCACCGCGCCGGTCTGCTCGTACATGGGCCAGCGGTACTCGCGTCGACGACGGGCGTTCAGCGCCACGAGCCCACCGATCTCACTGAGCAGCGCGCGCCGATCGCACCCGGGTCGTACGAACACGCGTCCCATCGCGGCGGCGAGGCGTGGCGGAGTGAGTACCTGCGCGGGCTTGCCGCGATGGCTGAAGAGATTGATCAGCGGCGCCAATTCGCCCCGGGCCAGCAGCCGTTTGCCGACCTCGGGAAGCGCGGTGGGCGCTTTGCCGCCGGCGCCGATGTCGGTCGCCAGCCAGTAGTGCCCGATCGCGTCGTCGTTGCGCCAGCTGCCCCACTCGACCAGCTCCTCATCGAGCGCCTGGTCGGAGCCTTCCAGGCCGCGGACGATTGGCTCCACCAGCGCTTCGCCCTGCCTCAACGCATCCCCGATTCCCTGGCCGGCGGCGGGATCCTTGAAGTGGCCGGCGTCGCCGAGCAGCACCCATCCGGGGCCGGAGGCGTCGCGGAAGAAGCCCTGCCAGCGCAGCATCCCAAAGATCTTTCCCACCCGCTGCGCTCCCGCGAGCGCCTCGGCCACCGGTTGGCAGCTGCGGGCGTGCTCGAGGTAGCTACCCTCGAGGTCCTTCCGGTAGCGCGGGAGCTCGTGCAGCTCGGGCATCACCACGACCTGATACAGCCCGCTGTCCGACGGCGCCGCGATCACGAACCGCTCGCCCCAGCGGTGCAGCAGGAATGCGGGATCGGAGCCCAGTGCGGCTCCCTCGAAGAACGACCAGTAGGCAAACCGCTGGTTCCCCACCACGTTGTACCTGCGCGCGCCGGCGCCGCTCGCCACCGTCGAGTTGCGACCGTCGGCGCCGACGACCAGCCGTGCGTGCAGCGTGCTCTCCGCGCCATCCCGTGTGACCCGCACGCCGGTCGCGCGCGCGCCGTCCTTCACCAGGCCAGTCACCGTCGTTCCCATGCGCATCTCGGCGCCCGCCTCGGCGGCGGCGTCGGCGATGATCGGGTCGAGCACCAGGCGTCGCACCGATCTGAGCCCGCCGACGTCGCCGGGCTGCTGGGGGATCGGCGCCTGGAACTGGAGGTCTTCGATGCGGAGGTCGACCATCCCCACACACGGCGAGCCGATCGCTTCCAGCTTCTTCGTCACTCCGAGGCGCTCGAGGGAGGCGAGGGCCTGGGCCTGAAAGAAGTGGGTCGAGAGCGTGTCGCGAGGGAACTTCGCCTTCTCCACCACCGCCACACGCAGACCGCGATGGGCCAGCAGCGCCGCCAGCGGCGAGCCGGCGCAGCGGGCGCCGACCACGACTACGTCAAATCGTTCAGCGATACGAGCCTCGCCGAGGATTGCGGGTGGCGCAGCCCACGGTGCCGTGAACGCTTCCAGGTCGGCAGATTTCTGGAGAAGGACCCATCGTCGGCACCCCCCCCAAGCTGCCCGCCGGACGTCTGGTCATCTCTACGCGGGCGGTCCGCCGACGCCCGGGGGTGGGCCACCAACGCCGGCTGGCGGCCCACCGACGCCTGGAGGTGGTCCGCCAGCAAACGCAAGCGAGGAGTCCCACATACCGTCGATCCCTGTGACCATCTCGCGCGCCTGCTCGATCGTCAAACCGGGCTCTTCGAACAGCCCGTCGGCCTCCCACCGCGTGGGGTCGAGACTCAGCGCGTATGGGTTGATCGGCCGACCGGCCGGAGGTCCCTCCGGCAGCGCCTGTGCGGCCTGGTTGAAGATCGCGACCGCCATCGCCTCGGAGTTGCGCACGTTTGCGCGCAACTCCTCCAGCAGCGCCTCCTCGTCGGGGTACTCTTTGACGAGACCGACGAGTCCGCCGAGCAGCACCGGGAAGGTCGCGAGCATGTCGGGGTCGCGCGGCTTGCGCTCGAGCTCGTGCCATTCGCGAAACAGCTTGTGCATGTTGATGTTCAGCTTGGACAGGCGATCCAGGTACTCATCGGCGCGCCTCATGAAGTCGATGTCGGTGAACTTGTTCTGTGTGAACGCCAGCACGCTGCCGGTGTGGTTGGAGTAGAAATCCCAGGTCAGCAGGCCGCACATCACCCAGGCGTTCCCGAACACCGGGTAGGAGTCGCGGTAGCGCGCGATGACGTGCGCAAAGAGACGTTGGTAAAGGTCGTTGTAGTAGTCGGCACGCTCGCCGATCTCCTCGCCGTTCAGATCGCGAGTCACGAGGTCGGCGGTGAAGGTGTTGCTGTAGCCGATGAAGTCCGAGCCGGGCGAGTAGAAGGGATCGGCGAACGCTCCCGCCTCGCCCACCAGCGCCCAGCGATCGGTCGAGAACATCTGCTTGACCCCGTACGCGAAGTCTTTGACGCGCAGGAAGTCCTCGATGTCCTGCGGACGCTCTTCGATCGAGGCGGCGAGCTGGGGCTCGTGCTTGCGCAGCCAGCTGAGCAGGCGCTCGAGCTCGTTGATCTCCTCGTAGGGGTGAACGCGGGGATCGGCGCACACGCCGATGCTGATCGGTCCCGTGGAGAGCGGGATCATCCACACCCAGTAGCCCTCGCCCATCAGGTGGTTGGTGCTGAACTGGCGGATGCCAGGCTTGGACATCCGCGCCATCCACTCGGCGTCCTCGGCGCCCCACGACTCGAGGTCGAGCCCACCCGCGAGTCGCAGCCACGCGGAGTTGATGTGGTGGCCGCAGTCGGCCATCAGGTCGAGCTTGCGCTTGAGGATGCTGGCGCGACCCGCGGCGTCCACGACCCAGCGCGCGCTGAGTATCGCCTCTTGCTCGAACTGCTCGAACGTCACCCGGTGCGGGTCGCTGTCGAGATCGACCTCCCGGACGCGCGCGCCCTGCTGCAGATCGACGCCGAGCGCCCGCGCGCGCGCCGCGAGCTTGTTCTCGAACAGACCCCGATCGAGCTGGAAGTTGTCGTGCGGCGGGTACAGCGGCGGTCCGGCCTCGACCCGCTTGGTGATGTCCTCGTTGCCGTTGGCGGGTGGGAAGTAGCGCAGCCCGCACTTGACGAGCTGTTCGGAGCGCAGATGGTCGTGCATCCCCACGACCTCGGAGAAGTAGTGGGCGCCGGAGGGGACGGTCGACTCGCCGACCTTGAACGCTGCCAGCGGCGCCGGGCCCTCGCGCTTCTCGAGCACCACGACCTGCGTCTCGGGCCGCATCTGCTTGATCTGGATCGCGAGCGTCAGACCCGCCAGGCCGCCACCGAGAATCGCGACGTCGTACTGCTCGGCCGGCGGGCGAATCGCCCCAATCTCAACGATGGACTGGCCTCGTTCGATGCTCACGAGTTCGCCATCCTATACAACCACGCCATCGCGCACATCGAAGCTCGATCGACTCGCCTGCGCGAAGCAGGCGCGCAGTGGCGCCAGCAGGCGGGCGTGATCCTCCGAGGCGTCCCACCCGTTTGAGAGCTCGACGCTCTCCCATTCGCTGATCACCAGCCAGCGCTCGCCGTCGTCGCGTGACTCGCACAGCTGGTGGCCGATCAGCCCCGGCTCGCCGGCGACCCGCGCGCGCAGCGCGGCGTAGGCGCTCAGCAGATCCTCGCGGGACCCCGGCTTGATCCGAACATCGACGATCAGCCGCACGCTCATGGGCTGGTGGCCGGGCGCGTCGTCGGCCCGATGAGCGTGCGTGCGGTGGAGCGCGCTGTCAGCTCGATGAGGCCGGCGCCGCCGCTCATGCCTCGGCCGGCGGGGCGGGCGGGTCCCAGTTATAGAACTCCCGCGCCTGGGCGTCCTTCGGCGAGCGCCACGTCTCGGGGTTGTACGGGGTGATGTAGGGGTCGAGCTGGGCGCTGATCTCCCTGAACAGGTCGTGGTTGCGCACCTTCTCGACGGCGTCGGCGAACTCGTCGTCGGTCTCCACCAGGTGGATGTAGATGTCGTCGAGCACGAACAGGCTGCGGTGGCGCACGCCGGTGATGTGGGGCAGCTCGGTTTCATCGGACTCTCCGAAGATGCGCGCGACCTCCTCCTCGGCGCCGGGTTTGATGCGGGCGACGATCACTCCTCGCTTGATGATGGCCTGCCTCCTTTCGCCCGGTTGCCTAGCCGCTCCGCATGTCGGGCGGCTGCTCTGTGGCCGGAGCATATATTGTCCACGCGCGAGCCGCCATGTCACGCCGACGACTGCTGATCATCTCCCGCCATCAAACCAGGCTGTTGCTCGGCAACCCGGGGGCGCTCGTGATCTTCTTGATCATCCCGCTGCTGACGATGGTGATCATGAAGACGACGCAGAAGTCGGCGCTGCTCGGAGCCGGCTACCGCCACGTCAATGGGGCCGAACAGGTGGTGCCGGGGTTGACGGTGATGTTCGCGTTCTTCTGGCTGGTGTTCGTCGGGCGCACGTTCTTCGCCGAGCACGCGTGGGGCACGTGGGACCGCATGCAGATGATGGCCTCGACGACTGAGGTGATCCTTGGCAAGCTGCTGCCGTCGTTCGTCGTGATCACGCTGCAGATGATCCTGCTGTTCGTGATCGGCGACCTCGTGCTCGGCTTGAGCTCGAAGGGATCGATGGCGGAGCTGGTGATCCTCGCGCCGGCGCTGGCGATCTGCGTGCTGGCGCTGACCTTCGCGCTGGTCGCGTTCTGCGCCACGATGAGCCAGCTCGACGCCTTGGGCAACCTGTTGATGCTGGTCTCCGCCTCGCTCGGCGGCGCGCTCGCGCTGACCGCCACGCTGCCCGGGTGGGCGCAGAGCATCGCGCCCGCGATCCCCAGCCACTGGGCGATGCAGGCCTCGACCGACGTGATCCTCAAGGGCGACGGGTTCGGCTCGGTGATCGGGCCCGTGGGCATCCTGCTGGCGTTCGCGGCCGCCTTCGCCACGCTCGCGGCGATCCGCTTCCGCCCGACAGACCACAAGCTGATCTCATGAGCGTGCGCGGGCCGGCGCACAACGCTTTGACGCCGGGCAGGATGCCCGGCGCCCGTGCGCTTGGAGCCCAGGCGACTCACGCGGATGATCCCCAATGAACGCTGCCGGTGCCTCCCCCGCAGTGTCCGGCGAGGTTCTGCGCGTGATCGCCGGACCGGCTGTCGGCACCGATATCCCGCTCGGGCACGACGTCTCGATCGGACGCGCCGCGCAGGGGCCGGGCGCCCTCGGCGGCGATGAGGAGCTTTCGCGCGCACACGCGCGCGTCGTTCTGCGTGGCGACGGCGCCTATCTGCTCGAAGATCTTGGCTCGACCAACGGCACCTACCTGAACGGCTGGCGGATACCCGCCTCGCAGCTGCTCAGCACCGGCGACCGCATTCAGGTCGGACAGACGGTGCTGGAGGTCGTGCTGGCGCCCGACCCGCAGCGCACCATGATGCGCCGCCGGCCGGTGATCCTGGCCGACTCGCCCGACGCGGAGGAGCTTCGCACCCCGCGCTCGCAGGCGACTCTCTACGTGAGCGGCGTGCGCAAGTCCTACGGGGACTTCGAGGTTCTGAAGGGGGTTGACCTCGAGATCGAACCGGGTGAGATCGCCGGGCTGCTCGGCCACAACGGCGCCGGCAAGACGACCTTCGTCTCGTGCGTGGCCGGGCTGCGGCGGGCCGACTCCGGCACGATCCTCGTCAACGGCGTCGACGCCACCTCCGACCCGCTGAAGGCGCGTGAGCACCTCGGCATCGCCCCGCAGGATCTCGGCATCTACCCGACGCTCACGGTGCGCGGCAACCTCGAGCTGTTCGGCGAGCTCGGTGGCCTGCGGGGGCGCGAGGCGGCGAAGCGCGCCGAGGAGGTGGGGGAGGCCCTCAGCCTCACGCCCAAGTTCGACGCGCACGCTGGGACGCTCTCCGGTGGCCAGCAGCGGCGCCTGCACACCGGCATGGCGATCGTCTGCAAGCCGGCTCTGCTGATCCTCGACGAGCCCACGGTCGGCGCCGATATTCGCACCCGCCAGGAGATCCTCGATCTCGTCAAAGGACTCGCCGACGAGGGGCACGCCGTCTGCTACTCGACCCACTATCTCCCGGAGATCGAGCAGCTCGGCGCGTCGGTGGCGCTGCTGCAGGGCGGCGCGATCATCGCCCGCGGATCAATCGCCGAGCTCGTCGCGATGAACTCCACCCAGGTCGTGGAACTCACCTTCGACGGGCCGGCTCCCGAAATCGCCGTACGCGGGGGGGAGGTTGTGTGCGATGGCTCGGTGCTTCGCATCTCGACCGACAACGCGGCAACGATGGCCGCCGCCGCGCTGGGGCAGCTCGGTGGTCACACGATGCGGCTGCGCAACATCGAGCTGGTTCGCCCCAGCCTCGACAGCATCTACCTGACGCTCACCGAACAGCGCTACTCCAGCGAGGAGCCGGGCGCCCGAGACGACGTGGGTGGCGATGGCGCCCCCCAGGTCATGTCGCGGGCCGCGCTGCAGAACTCCGGTTTGAACTTCAGGCGGCTCTGAGCCTGGATCTCCCGATGACCGGCTGAGGATCTGAGTCTCCGGTGCCGGTGACCGCCATGGGCAATCCCGCATGTCTGCGGATCGCCTACGACTCCTTACCCCTCCCAGATCGCGTCGATCCCGTCGACGATCTCCCGGGCCTGGATCACCGTCAGGCCGGATCCGTCGAACAGCCCATCCCCCTCCCAGCGCGTGGGGTCGAGGCTCACCGCGTAGGGGTTGATGGGGCGATCCGCGGGCAGCGCCTCGCTGCGCGCGCGTGAGGCTCGCTCGAAGATCGCGACCGCGATCGCTTCGGAGATGCGCACGTGCTCGGCCAGCGCGTCCAGCACCGACTCGTCGTCCGGGTACTCCTTGACGAGACCGGCGAGTGCCTGGATCAGCACCAAGGGGGGGCGCGGCATCGCCGGCGCCCGTGGCTTGTGCTCGATCGCGTGCCATTCGGGGAACATCGCGTGCATTCCGGTCGCCAGTCGCTCGAGCCGTTCGAGGTGCTCGTCGGCCTGGCGCATGAAGTCGAGGTCGGTCAGCCGGTCCTGGGTGAACACGACGTTGTAGCCGACGTGGGAGGCGTAGAAGTCCCAGGTGAGAAAGCCGCACGCCACCCAGGGATTGCCGAACACTGGATAGGAGTCGAGGTACCTGGCGAGCGTGGAGGCGAACAGGCGCTGGTAGCGCTCGTTGTGGTGTTCCACCCGCGCAGCGATCTCCTCGCCGTCCAGGTCGCGGACGATCAGATCGCCGGTGAGGATGTTGCCGTAGCCGATGAAGTCCGATCCGGGGGAGTAGAACGGGTCTGTGAATGCCGCCGCCTCGCCCACCAGCGACCAGCGGTCGGTCGAGTACGTCTGCTTGACGGCGTAGGCGAAGTCCCGCACGCGCAGGAAGTCCTCCACGTCCGCGCGGCGGTCGGCGACCGCCGCCGCCAGCTGGGGCTCGTGCTCGTGCAGCCATTCCAACAAACGATCGAACTCATCGATCCGCTCGTAGGGGTGAATGCGCGGGTCGGCGCACACGCCGATGCTGATCGGCCCCGTGGCGAGCGGGATCATCCACACCCAGTACCCCTCGCCCATCAGGTGGTTGGTGCTGAGCATGCGCAAACCCGGCTCGGCCATGCGCGCCATCCATGCCTCGTCATGCCGGCCCCACTGCTCGAGATCCAGTCCCCCGCCCAGCCGGAACCAGGAGGAGTTGATGTGATGTTCGCAGTCGGCCGCCAGCCCGAGCTTGCGCTTGAGGATCGCCGCCCGCCCGGCGGCGTCCACCACCCAGCGGGCGCCCAGGCTGCCTTCCCGGTCGAACTGGTCGAAGGCGACGCGGTGATCCGGCTCGCCGAGGTCGACGTCCTTGACCCGCGCGCCCTGCTGGACGTCGACGCCCAGCGCGCGGGCGCGGGCGGCGAGCTTGTTCTCGAACAGACCCCGATCTATCTGGTAGTTGTCGTGGGGCGGGAAGAACGGCACGCCCAGCTCCGCCCGTCGCGTGATGTCGTGGTTGCCCTCACCGGAGAGGAAGTAGCGCAGGCCGCACTTCTTCAAATGTTCACGTTGGAGATGCTCGCGCATCCCCACGGTCTCGGAGAAGTAGTGGGCGCCGCAGGCGACCGTCGACTCGCCGACCTTGAACGCCGCCAGCGGTGCCGGGCCCTCCCGCTTCTCCAGCACCACGACCTCCATTTGGGGGCGTGCCAGCTTGAGCTGGATCGACAGCGTCAGTCCGGCCAAGCCTCCGCCGAGGATCGCCACGTCGTAGCGGTCGGCCGGCTCTCTCAGGTTCGCGATCTCAAGCAGCGACAGGCCCGATTCGATATCCGTCATGCTCGTGCACGCCCCTTTGCGCTCTGGTGCCGCAGATTCGTATGCCCGCAGCGGCGAAGCCTATCTGTCGCCGCGAGCGATGCCCCGCACGGCGAGCCGGCCGCGGCCGGCGTCACAGGTCGTACTCGACGCTGCTCGCGAGCGCTTTGCGCCAAAAGGTCTTGGGCACGGCGCGCAGGGCGGTGTTGCGCACCGTCGCGAGCGCCGGGTTCGACAGCGACAGCATCTGCCCCCGGCGCCGCGAGGTCAGCACGATCTTCGCGCAGCGCGGCATCCGCTCCCGCTGGAAGGACTCCAGCGCCCCGGCGAGCATCCGCTGGTCGCGCAGGCCGTCGGTGAGCGCCAGCTCCTTGGCGAGTACCACCGCGTCCTCCATCGAGATCCCCGCTCCCTGCCCGATGAACGGGGTGGTCATGTGCGCGGCGTCGCCGATCAGCACGACCCGGCCCTTCACCCACGTCTGCTCGGGGTCGCGGTCGCAGATGTCGGCCCTGATGATCTTCGCCTCCTCGGTGGCGCTCACAAGCCGGCGCGTCACCTCGGGGAAGTCGCGCAGGTGGTCGCTCAGCAGCTCGTGCAGGCCACTCGTGGGCGTCGTTGCCCCCTGGGGTTCGCGCTTCAGCAGCCCCCAGTAGATGCGGTTGGCGCCCACCGGGAACATCACGAACTGCCTGCCGGCCCCGAGGAACGTGCGCGAGGTGTCGGCCGGCAGCGTGTCCGGGCTCATCTCGACCACCGCTCGCCAGCTGGTGAAACCCGAGTAGCGGGGCTCGGCGTCGGCGGCTCCGTACAGGTGCCTGCGCGCAACCGATCGGCCGCCGTCGGCGCCGATCAGCAGCGCGCCCCGCTCGGTGTGGCCGTCGGCGAACCTCGCCGCGACCCCCTGCTCGTCCTGCTCGATCGCGACACACTCCGAACCCAGCTGCAGCACGCCCGGCGGGACCGCATCGATCAGCGCCAGCTGGACGTCGGCCCGCAGCAGGCTGATCGTGGGCGTCCCGTACTCGTCGGCGACCTCTCCCTGCGGGAAGCTGAACAGCGGCTTGCCGTGGATGTTGCGGAACTCCTGCACGCGCAGCTCCGTGCCCGCCGCCTCGATCCGGTCGCCGATGCCGAGCTTCTGCAGGGCGCGCAGCGCGTTGCTCTGCACGCCCAGCCCCGCCCCCGCCTTGCCGAGCTCGGGGGCTCGCTCGAACAGCCGCACCTCGATCCCGATGCGGCTCAGCGCGATCGCCGCCGTCAATCCCGCCGGCCCGGCCCCGACGATCAGCGCGCGCTGGCTGCCATCAGGCTCCATCCGCCGCCTCCGCCTCCAGGCGCTCCTTGATGACCTGCATCTGCACCTTGGTGTTCTTGTTCATGTACTCCTCGGCGTGCTCGTCGTCGGCGGGGGCCTCCGGCTTCATCGAGAAGTCCTGCACCCACCGCATCGCGGTTCCCTCCTCGGCCTCCGCGAAGTACCACTCGATGTTCATGTACTGAAACGGACCGGTCTCGATCCGCTTGGACCTCGAGCTGTGCGTCGCCGGGTCGGCGGTCCGCTCGGAGGTCCAGCTCCACACCTGCCCGTCGTAGTCGGGGTCGGGGTGGGTGGTCAGCTTGAAGCGGACGGTGTCACCGTCCTGCTCCAGCACCTCCGCGGCGGCGTACTCGCTGAACAGGGTGGGCCAGCTCTCGATATCCATCATCCGCTCCCACACGAACTGCAGCGGGGCCTGGATGACGACTGAGTTGTCGGTATGCGCGGCCATCGCGACTAATCCTCCTCGGCGAGGCGCTTGTTTACATAATCGATCGCCTCGCCCACGCTGTGGATCTCCTCGGCGTCCTCGTCGGGGATCCTGAACCCGTAGTCCTGCTGCATGGCGAGCTGGATCTCCATGAACGCGAGCGAGTCGAGGCCCATGTCCTCGAACGTCGCTTCGCGGTCGTCGATCACGTCGGCCTCGGGGAGGCCCACGCGATCCACGAGGATCCGCTTGAGATCATCGAATTCGAACTTCGTCTGCTCGGGCAATGCCTTCTCCTTCGGTAGCGGTTGGTTGATCGACAGGGGCGCCGGTCGTCAGGTTGACAGGGTGCCGGTTTTCAGATTGGTGGGTGTGCCGGTCTTCAGATCGACCGGTGTGCTGAGCGCCTGCAGCGCCGGCAGTTGCTCCAGCGCCGCGCGGCGACCGGCGGCGAGGAACAGGTCGGCGAGATGGAAGTCTCGCCAATGCGCCGGTCCGAAGCGTGGTGTGATCGTCACGTCGGCGAGCTCGGCGTGCCGGGCGCTGGTCTCCAGCTGGCTGAGGTCCATCACCTCCAGCAGCGTGTCGAGTGTGCCGCCGCGCGATTTGCGCTCGCGCGCGGGCGCGAGCTCCGGCTGCTCCGGCCACGCTGCGAGCACCTCAGCGCCGTTCAGGTTGACTGAGACGGCGAGGTCGGCTCCGTCTTCGAACACGGCGCCGGTCGGCACCGGCACGAGCGCCAGGCCGTCCACCAGGCGGTGCCCGCCGCGCTCGTAGGGTGGGAACACCCCGGCGAGTGCAGTGGCGGCCAGCAGCGCCTCCCACAGCGGCCCCTCGCGCAGCGGCGCGGGCGCGCGGTCGGTGAGATCGACGGTCATCACCGCCAGCGGGATCGACGTGTCGGCGAACGAGCGCTCGGCGGTGCTCTGGCGCATCAGCTCGGTCATTGTCTCCAGGCCCGAGGAGCCGCCGCTGCCGCCCATCGAGGTTTTGAACAGCCGCGCCACGTTGTCGGCGTCGAAGGCGCCGCGCAGGGTGGCGTCGATCGCCGCGGCGTCCATCCCGAGCGCCACGTAGGCGCCGACGATCGCGCCGATGCTGCTGCCCGACACATAATCCACCACGTAGCCGGCCTCCTCCAGTACCTGCAGCGCGCCCACGTGGGCATACCCCTTCGCGCCGCCGGCGCCCAGTGCCAGCCCGAGCTTGGTTCGTGTGAGATGGCGCGCCAGCCACGCCTCGTCGGCGGGGTCCCCTCGCGGGCAGGTGCGCACCACGCGGATCGGCGCGCCCGCCGGCCACTCGCGGCTGGCCGCCACCGCCTCCTCGCCGAGCAGCACAATCTCCACCTGCGCGCCGCGCCCTTTCGAATCGCGCGCGAGCGTACCCAGCCGCTCCGCGTCGCGGGCCGAGCCCACCAGCGCCACCACGCGGTCGACTTCGTCGAGCAGCAGCGTCATCGTCTCGGGGTCGAGCTCCCCGGGCAGCAGCACCGTCGCGTGCTCGTCGGTGAGGTCGTCCGCCGCTGTCAGCGTCCCGGCGAACGACAGCCGCCGGTCCAGCCAGATCACCGGGCGGGGGCTCACGCGCTGGGCGAGCTCCGCGACGCGCGTTGCCGTCGCCGCCAGCGCCGGGCTGCTGAGAAGCGCCACCGTCTCCCCCCGCTCGTGCTCGACGCGGCGCGCATTGGCGATCACCAGGCGCTCGCTCTGGATGCGGATCAGATTCACCAGGATCGCCGGGTAGCGCTGCGCGAGCTCGAGGAAGCGCTCGCCGTCGAGCTCCAGCGCCGAGGTGGGGAGGGCAGCGACCACGGTGGCGGTGCGCGGCTCGCCGGTGACCGCGCCCTGGGCGCCGACGACGTCCCCCTTGCGTTGGCGGGCCACCACCTCGCCCGCGGCGGCGTCGGAGTGCCCGGCGAGGATGTGCACGAGGCCGCCGGTGATCAGCCACAGCCGGTCGCTGGGCTCGCCGGCGGTGCAGATCCGCTCGCCGACGCCGAACTCCCGCGGGCGCATCTGCTCGGCGACGGCTTTCAGCTCCTCGTCGGCCAGCCCCGAGAACAGGGTGCTGGGGGGCAGTGGTGGCATTGCGTGCGGCGACATCACCGGCGCTCCGTCGCGTGGGCTTGGGGGCCGGGCGCCAGCTCGTGCCGGTCGGGCTTGGTCGAGGTGTATGGCGTCACCGGATCTCCGCCTCGTGGGCTCGGAGGCTGCGCGCCAGCTCGCGCCGGTCGGGCTTGCCCGAGGCCAGCAGCGGCAGCTCGGGCACGACGCTGACGCCGTAGGGAACCTTGTACCCGGCGATGCCCGCGCGCGCGAAGCTCACCACGTCGCGCCCCATGAGCTCCGCGTCGCGTCCCCCGAGCCCGGCCTTGGCGCTCGGTACAACGAACGCATGCAGGGTTTCGCCCATCGCCACGTGCGGCACGCCGATCACGCTCGCCTGGCCGATGCCGGGGTGGGTCACCAGGAAGCTCTCGACCTCCGCGGGGAACACGTTGAAGCCGCCGACCTGCACCACTTCCTTGGCCCGCCCGGCGATCGTCAGGTTCCCGGCGGCGTCGATCCCGCCGAGGTCACCGGTGCGAAACCACTCGCCGTCGAACGCCTCGTCCTGCTCCTGTGGCCGGCCGTGGTAGCCGGCTGTCACGTGGGCGCCACGCACCTCGATTTCACCGAGCGCATCATCGCCCTCTCCCAATCCATCCCCCTCCCGCGGTGCCTCCCGCTCACCCGACGTTCCCCGTCGCTCGCTGGGGCTCACCACGCGGAATTCATAGCCGGGGAGAGGACGGCCCACGGTGTGGTGGCGAACCTCGGGAGGATCCTCGGGATGGCAGCTGCTCGCCGCGCCGATCTCGGTCATGCCGTACATGTTGAGCACGCGCGCCTCGCGTCGGTCGAGCTCCTCCAGCACCGTCGGCGGGCACGAGGATCCGGCGGTGAACCCGCTCTTCACCGCCAGCTCGTCGGTGGTCTTCAGCACGCGCGCGAACAGCGCCGGCGAGCCGTGCAGCACGTGTACCTGGTGCCGGTGCACCGCCCGCATGAGCGGCTGCAGCGAGGTCGTAGAGTCGATCAGCACCGCCTCGCCGCCGGCCGCCACGCAGCACAGCAGGCACGCCAGCCCGAACGCGTGCGAGGCGGGGGCAACCACGGCGCACGCCCCCTGCGCATGGTCGCCGAGCAGCTCAGCGAGGTGGCGCCCCTCGGCCACCCCGAGCGCGTGCGACATCAGCGCGCCCTTCGGCTCGCCGGTCGTGCCCGACGTGTACATGATCGCCGCCACGTCTCCGGGCAGCGGCTCGACGCTTTCAGTTGCGGGCCAGCGGAGCTCCTCGCGCGTCTCGCCGAGCTCATCGACGACGATGCCGCTCGAGAGCGTTCCGATCTGCTCGCCGAGCGCTTCCAGCTCCCGCGCGAGCGAGAACCCTCCGTGCGCGGCCAGCGAGATCGCCGCTGAGGGCTGCGCGTCGGCGAACACACGTCGCAGCTCGAAGCTGCGTAGACGGGCGCTCAGCGGCACGACGGTGGCGCCCGCGCGCCATGCCCCGAAGAGGGCGACGACGAGCGCGGGCACGTTGGGCGCGATCACCGCGACGCGCTCGCCGGCGCGCTCGCCCAGACGCGCCGCCAGTCGATCGACGGCCTCGTGCAGCTCGCGGTAGGTGAGCTCTGTGTCGCCGTACGCGACCGCCGGGCGCTGCGGGCTCTGCGACACAGCCTCCTCCAGTAGAGCTCCGATCTGTGGTGGCTGCGGCATGAGCAGGGTCCGCCCGGTGGTGCCGGCTTCAGGTCATGCGCCGGAGCACGAGGGCGCTGTTGAAGCCGCCGAAGCCGCGCGCGTTGACGAGGATCGTCGAGAGCTCCCCGCTGCGCTCCGAGCCCCTGACGAAGTCCAGCTCGCCGTCGGCCGGCTCGTCGAGGTTGACGATCGGAGGCAGGGTGCCGTCGCGCATCGCCAGCAGCGCCGCCGCCGCATCCAGCGAGGCGCCGCCGGCGTACATGCGTCCGACGCCGCTTTTCGGGGCGATCACGGGCACTTTCCCGGCGTGCTCGCCGAACACCGTCTTGATCGCCTCGACCTCCAGTGCGTCGATCTCGGGCACGCCGAACGCGTCGGCCACGACCGCGTCCACGTCGGCGGGCCCGATCCCGGCGTTCTTCAATGCGACCGACATCGCTCGCGCGGATTGCGTGGGGTCCGGCGCCGGCTTGCCCCAGTGGTGGGCGTCGTTGGTGGCGCCATAGCCGATGATCTCGCCGTAGATCTGCGGCGCTTTGCGCTGCTGCGCGCTCTCCAGGCTCTCGATCAGCAGGATCGCTCCGCCCTCGCCGGGGACATACCCGTTGGCGCGCGCGTCGTAGGGGCGGTACGCCGCGGCCGGGTCCTGCTCGGTGCTCAGGAAGCCGGTGCCCAGCTGGCAGGTGAGCGCATACGGCCCGATCGGCGCCTCCACGCCGCCGCTCACCGCGGTCTCCACGCCGCGGCGGATCGTGCGCCGCGAGTGGGCCAGCGCCTCCAGTCCGCCGGCACCCTCCGCGAGCACCACGCCGGAGGGGCCCTTCATCCCGTGCTTGATTGAGATCTGCCCCGTGGTGGCGGCGTAGAACCAGGCGATCGACTGGTAGGCGCCGACGAACACCGGCCCCTTCTCCCACAGCGCCTGGATTTCGCGCTGCCCGAACTCGTTGCCGCCCGAGGAGCTGGCGGTGATCACGCTCATCGAGTAGGGGTCGTGCTCGCTCGGGTCGAACTGGGCGTCATCCAGGGCCGCCTGCGCGGCCGCGAGCGCCATCCACGTCCAGCGGTCGGTCTGCTTGATCAGCCGCTGGTCGATGTAGCTCTCGGGGTCGAAGTCCCGCACTTCGCCGGCCAGCGTCACCGGGTAGCGCGAGGGGTCGAAACGCTCGATGCGCCCGATGCCGCTGCTGCCGGCGCGCGTCGCCTGCCACCACGACTCGCGGTCCTGGCCGGTGGGGGCGACGACGCCGATGCCGGTGATCACTGAGCGGCGGTCTGCTGATGGGATCGTGGGGCTCATCGCGGGGTCACGCTCCTGGCGCGGCGGTTGGCGGGCGGGCACTGGCGGCGATCGGGCTGAGGTGGGAGGCTCATCGCGCGCTCACAGCCCCGCGTTGCGGCGCTCGCCGGGGACCGAGAAGATCATCGCCGACTGGAAGCCGCCGAAGCCGCTGCCGGTTGAGAGCGCCACGTCGATCTGCTTGCGCACCGCCACCTTGGGCGTGTAGTTGAGGTCGCACTCGGGGTCGGGGTTCTCCCAGTTGGCGGTCGGCGGCACCACGCCGCGGTCGATCGCCAGCGCGCAGGTCGCCATCTCGATCGCCCCGATCCCCCCGAGCGAGTGGCCGACCATCGACTTGATCGAGCTGATCGGCACGTTGTAGGCGTGCTCGCCCAGCGTGTTCTTGTATGCCGCCGTCTCGTGCCGGTCGTTCTGCTTGGTGCCCGACCCGTGGGCGTTGATGTAGTCGATGTCCTGCGGCTTGGTGTCCCCCTGCGCCATCGCGTCGAGGATCGCCTCGCTCATCTCGCTCGCGTCGGGCTTCAGCCCGGTCATGTGGAACGCGTTGCCGCGGCTGGCGAAGCCGGTGACCTCGCAGTAGATGTGGGCGCCGCGGGCGAGCGCGCTCTGCATCTCCTCGAGGATCAGCACCGCCCCGCCCTCGCCCATCACGAACCCATCGCGGTCACGGTCGAACGGGCGCGAGGCGTGCGCGGCGTCGTCGTTGCGCCGCGAGGTAGCCTTGATCGGGTCGAAGCACGCCATCGAGATCGGGGAGATGCCCGACTCGGCGGCGCCGGCGATCACTATGTCGGCCTCGTCGTCCTGGATCATCTGGTGGCCGTACCCGATCGCGTCGATCCCCGACGTGCAGCCGGTCGAGACGACCACCGACGGTCCGTGCGCGCCGAACTTCAGCGCCACCTCGCTCGCCAAACTGCTGGGAATCAGGCCCTGGTAGAGGAACGGAGGGGCATAGTCGGGGTCCACCAGCCACTCCTTGCCGTGGTTGGACACCGCCACGTAGCCGTCCTCCAGCACCATCGTGCCGCCGACCGCCGAGCCGAGGCTGACCCCGGTGCGGTCGAGGTCGATGGCGTCGGTCTCCAGCGCGCTATCGGTCATCGCCTCCATCGCGGCGGCCACGGCGAACTGGATGTAGCGGTCCATGCGCCGCTTCTCGTGCTCGCTGAGGCCGGCCGCCAGCGGGTCGAAGTCGCACTCGGCGGCGATCTGCGAGCGAAAGCCCGAGGCGTCGAAGAACGTGATCCCCCGCGTCGCGGTGCGCCCCGCGGTGATCGCCTCCCAGAAGGAGTCGCGCGTGCTGCCGCCAGGCGCGACGACGCCCACCCCCGTCACCGCCGTCCTCCGTAGCGTCCCCCCGATGTCGCTCATCTCGCCTCTACTCCGTGTCCACGTGGCCGGCGTCGGGGCGCGGCGCCAGCGGCCCGAGGTGGAAGACGATGAACGCCTCCTCCTCACCGTCGTTGACCAGACGGTGGCGCACGTTGATCGGGATCAGCAGCGCGTCGCGGGCGCCCAGCCGGTGGGACTCGCCGTCCATCTGCGCGTCGAGCCCGCCGCTGACGACGAAGATGAACTCCTCCGAGTAGGGGTGGTAGTGCTCGCTGATCCGTTCGCCCGGTCCGATCGTCGCCACTCCCATGAAGCCGGAGGTCGATCCTGCCGTCTTGGGGCTCAGCAGGGTGCGCACGTCGCCGCCGCGCCGCGTGTCGGCCGGCATCTCGGCCACCTTGCGGATCTGCGGCGCGCCGGCGGGCTCGGATGGCTGCTCTGAGGACATGATGAGCTTTCCCTCGTCTCTCTCGCGTTCGTAGGGGGGATCGGACCCGGGAATCTATCCGACAAGGGTTATGCTTGCGCTGCGCTGGTGGGCCGGGAGATCAGGAGGATCGGGTTGGAAGTCGGACCGATGTCATCGATCGACGTGATCGCCTCGGCGCTGGGCGACGATCAGCCCCTGCTCGGCGAGATGAGTTCACCCGACGGAGCCCTTACGTTGCTCTTCTGCGACATCGAGGACGCGGCCGAGATCGGCGAGGAACTGGGGGCCGAACGCTTTGCGGAGCTGCTGGCCGACCATCGCCTGATCGTCGAGCGCGTGATCGCCCACCACGGGGGTACGGTCGTCAAGGCTCACGATGACGGCTTCATGGTCGCCTTCGACAGCGCCCACGCGGCGCTGCGCTGTGCGCTCGACATGCAGAGCGCCCTCGCCGATCGCACCGTCCCGGGCGGCGCCCGTGAGCTGCGTCTGCGCGTCGGCCTGCACACCGGCTTCGTGATCCTCAACGAGGAGGAGATGTACGGACGCAACGTGGTGCTCGGCGCCCGCGTCGCCGGCTGCGCGCGCGGGGGCGAGATCGTGGTCTCCTCGACGCTCAAGGAATACACCGAAACCGATCCGAACTTCCGCTTCGAAGCGCGCGGCGAGCACCGCTTCAAAGGAGTCCTCGGCGAACACCACGTGTTCGCCGTCGTCCGCTGAGGCCCGCACGAGATTGCGCTTCGCGGGCGATGCACCGCCGCGCAATGTCCCCGTCCACGCCGGTGGATATTGTGGCGACGGGCACCGAGGCCTACCTGTGGCGCAGAACATCTACATCACCGCGATGGGCCCGCACAGCGGCAAGTCCGTCGTCGCGCTCGGCTTCACCGAGATGCTCTCGGCGCGCCTGCAGCGCGTCGGCTTCTTCCGTCCCGTGATCCGCAGCGCCACCGATCCCGATCCGCAGATCGAGCTGATGCGACACCGCTACCAGCTGCAACCCGGCTACGCGGAGATGCACGGTCCCACCGCCGAGGAGGTGACGGGGCTGATCGCCCACGGCGCGCATGAGGAGATCGAGAAGCGGGTGCTCGCCGCCTATCGCGAGCTCGAGCGCAACTGCGACTTCGTCGTGTGCGAGGGCACCGACTTCGCCGGCTCCACCCCCGCGCTCGACTTCGACCTCAACGCCAACCTCGCCAACCAGCTCGGCTGCCCGGTGCTGGTCGTTGTCAACGGGGCGTCGAGCGGCGACGTCGTCGAGGAGGTGCAGCTCGCGCGCGAGGTGCTGCAGCGCAAGGATTGCGAGCTGTTCGGGGTGATCGTCAACCGCGTCGCGCCCGGCGCCGTCACTGAAGTCGAGCGCCGGCTTGCGCCCAACACCGGCCAGGAGTGGGTGTACGTGATGCCTGAGCACGCCGAGCTCGGCTACCCGAGCGTCGGCGAGGTGCAGGCCGCGCTCGGGGCTCGCCCCGTGCTTGCCGTCGACGGGATGCTCGACCGTGACGTGCGCGAGGTGCGGGTCGCGGCGATGAGCGCCGAGCACTTCATCGAGGACCTCGTCGACGGCACTCTGGTGGTGGTGCCGGCCGATCGTTCGGACATCGTCGTCGCCTGTCTCGCCTCGACTCTCTCGCCGTCCTTCCCCGCGGTTTCCGGGCTGCTGCTAACGGGCGGCTACCAGCTCTCGCCGACGCTGCGGGGCCTGCTCGAGACGGCGCCCTTCCCGGTGTTCGAGATCGACGCGCGCACGCATGTCGTAGCGGCTGCGATCTCGGGTGTGCGACCGGTGCTGCGGGCCGAGAACGAGCGCAAGATTGCGACCGCGCTCGGCCTCTTCGAGCGCAGCGTCGACAAGGTCGAGCTGCAGATGCGCTTCATGGTCGAGCGCCCGGCGCGGATGACCCCGAGCATGTTCGAGTACGAGCTGATCGAGCGCGCCAAGGCCGCGCGCCGGCACATCGTGCTGCCCGAGGGCAAGGACGAGCGTGTGCTGCGGGCGGCCGACATCCTGCTGCGCCGCGGCGTCGTCGCCCTGACTGTGCTCGGCGACCCCGACGCGGTACGCGGGAGCGCCGCCGCGCTGGGACTCGATCTGGAGGGAGCAGCGATCGTCGATCCGCTGTACTCGCCGCTACGCGAGCGCTACGCCTCGATCTACCACGAGCTGCGCAAGCACAAGGGGATGACCGAGGCGCTCGCCTTCGACGCGCTCGGCGACCCCACTTACTTCGGAACGATGATGGTCCATTTGGGGGATGTGGATGGGATGGTCTCAGGGGCGGCCCACACCACCGGCGACACGATCCGCCCGGCCTTCGAGTTCATCAAGTCCCGGCCCGGCGTCTCGGTCGTCTCGAGCGTCTTCTTCATGTGCCTCGCCGACCGCGTCCTGGTCTACGGCGACTGCGCCGTCAATCCGAAGCCCGACAGCACGCAGCTTGCGGACATCGCGATCTCCTCCGCCGACACGGCGGCGGCGTTCGGCGTCGCCCCACGAATCGCGATGCTCTCCTACGCCACCGGCGACTCCGCCAAGGGTGCGCAGGTCGATGCGGTGCGCGAGGCGACCGAAACGGTGCGGCGGCTGCGGGGCGATCTCAAGGTGGACGGGCCGATCCAGTACGACGCCGCCGTCGATGCCTCCGTTGCCAAGCTGAAGCTGCCCGATTCCGAGGTCGCCGGTGCCGCCACGGTCTTCATCTTCCCCGACCTCGACACCGGCAACGTCGCCTACAAGGCGGTCCAGCGCTCCTCCGGGGCGGTCGCTGTCGGCCCGGTGTTGCAGGGTCTGCGCCGGCCGGTCAACGATCTCAGCCGGGGTTGTTCGGTGACCGACATCGTGAACACGGTCGCGATCACCGCGATTCAGGCTCAGGGGAGCGGCTGAGAGCCAGACCTTCCGGAGTGTGCCGGCGGGCGCTGGCCGAGGGCGAAAAAAGGATTGGGAGGAGGGTGGGGACGGGCTTGTGCTGCGGTGACACCCGAGCAGCGATCACTGGATCTGGTAGGTGCGCTCCTGCTCCCATAGCAGCTGCCAGAACTTCTGCGGCATCGCCGACAGGACACGCTCGCGCATGAACAGCCCCACGGGGTGCTTCACGTGCGAGAGTTTCGCCAGTTTCGCGGAGCGGTCGACGATCTGGCTCGTGCGCGGGATGCGCTTGCGCTCATAGGAGTCGAGCGCCGCCTGCATCGCCCCGGGGGCGGAGAGACTGCCGAGGGCCGACAGCTCGCGTCCGAGCACGACACCATCCTCGATCGCCATGCCCGCGCCCTGGCCCAGCGTCGGCGTGGTCGGGTGTGCCGCATCGCCGAGCAGCGTCACGCGCCCGTTGCGCCAGCGCTTCAGCGGCTTGCGGTCGTAGAGGTCCTGGCGGAAGAGCTGCTCATCGGGGGTCGCTTCGATCACCTGCTGCACCTCCGCGGGCCAACCGTAGAACGTGTTCAGCAGGTCCTGCTTGCGGCCGATCGGCGGGTCGACGGCGCCCTCGGGGCGGATCTGGCTGCCCCACCAGAACAGCCGCTCATCGACCGGGTACATCCCGAAGATCGACGCCGGGCCGTACACCTGTTGGGCGAAGTTGCGCCCCAGCGATTTGTGCTCGTACTCGGGCAGCGCCCGCCACACCGTCGCGCCCGAGTACCGCGGCTCGCCGTCGCCGATCAGCTTCGCGCGGATCACCGACTCCAGCCCGTCCGCCGCCACCAGCGCCGCGCCGCGCTCCTTGTGGCCGTCTGCGAACAGGGCGGTGACACCGGCGGGATCCTGGCGGAAGCCGACGCACTCCATGCCGCAGTGGACGATGCTCAGATCGCCGACGGCCCGCGCGAGAATCTCCAGCAGCTCGCCGCGATGGACGGCGACGACCTCGCCGTGCCACGGCACCGCCGCCATCGTGTGCCCGTCGCGCCACGACAGCAGCCGCAGTTCCTCGAACCCCGGCCCCGAGATCTTGCGCAGCTCGTCGCGCAGCCCCAGCATCGACAGCGCCTGCGCCGCCACCCGCTGGATCCCCACGCCCGTGCCCAGCTCTCTGAGCTCCGGCTGGCGCTCGAACACCTCCACCGGGACCCCGCCGGCTTTGAGCGCGGCCGCGGCCGTGAGGCCGCCGATACCACCGCCGATCACGAGCACCCGTTCGGAGTCCTGCATCGTGGGGGACTCTACTTGCTGCGGTTCGCGGGCGAGCACCCGGCGTCCGATTGGATGGTTGTGTGCGGGTACTGCGCCACGGGTGCCCGCACTCTGATTCAATGGGGCGGTGCGAGGTTCTCAGCTGGGGGGGCATATTGGCGTTCGAGCGGTGCTGCTCAGCGCGATATTTGCGGTCGCGACGCTGCTCGCGCTCGCCGCGCTGGCGTGGCAGCCCGCCGTGGGTAGCGCCGCCCAGAAGGTCATCAACAGCCCCGGTCCGCTCAGCTCAATCTACATCGACGAAGACTTCGGCTGCCAGGTTCAGGCCAACGGCGACGCTCATCCGAGCTTCTACGGCGAAACCGAACCCGGCGGGTGTGGGACATTCCTCGCCCTCACCAAAGGCGAGGCTGTCGGCAGTGCCGGAAGTCACCACTTGTTCGGTGCCACCACGACAGCACCAGGGATCACTCCCGAAGCGGACTTCGTGCCCGCCGGGGAACCGACGACCAGCCAGACGCTCACGGGCATCGGAACCCCTTCTGAACCGTTTGTGGTCACGACCCATGTTTATGCCGAAGAGCCGGTGAGTGGAGCGCCTTCGGTGCGGGTGGCTGAACTGACCGAGACCGACAGCTATGTCATCGGCCAGGACAGCTACGAAACCACGGTCACGATCAAAAATCTCGGTAGCGAAGTGCTGGAAGGCACGCTCTACCACGCCGGCGACTGCTACTTGGCCAACCAGGACGAAGGCGATGGTGCTGTCAACGTCACCGGCCCCGGCTCGGTCGCCTGCACAATCAATGCCAACAACAACCCGCCCGCCCGCCTCATGGCTTTCACGCCAACCTTCACGGGGAACCTAACCAACAAATTCGGCATTTCGCCTTCCAGCTATCTCGAGAGCCTGTACTACACCGTCTGGGAAGGCGTGAAGCCGAACGGAGAACAGTTCGTAGATAAAATCGACGCCACGACGAAAGAGGACAACGGCATGGGGCTGTCGTGGCCGTTCAAGCTGAACATCCCTGACTCCGCTAGCTCTGAACATGAAGCGACGCTGAAGCTCACAACCACTATCTCTCCCAGCAGTGGCCCCGTCTCCACTTCCAGCGCTGGGGCGTGCGTCGCGAGTGGCCAGATCCCGGTGACCGTGTCTGGGGTCAACGGCGCGAGGGCGGTTGACTATGTCCTCGATGGGGCGGCGGGAGCAGTTGAAACCAATGAAGCGGGTCAGGCGACGATCTCGCTGACGTCTGGCCAACACACCCTCGAATACTGGGGAGAAGACAAGTCCTTCAACCAGGAGACCCCGCACCACGTGTTGAACGTGACCGTCGCCTCCGGTGGACCCGCCCTGACGATCACAAGCGAACAGGGCAAGAGCAGCTACTTGCCCGGCGAAACCGGCTCGGTCGCGATCACCGCCACCGGACCTGGTCTCACCAGCAACCCCTCGGCGACCAAAGTGGCGCTGGCGACTTCCACGCCCGGAAGCTTCTCGGTGGCGCGCTCCGCCGCCGACGCCTGCGGCACGACCAGCGCCAGCTTCAACTACACCGTCGCCCCCAACACGCTGGCCACCCTGCCGCCGCCGGTGCTCGGCAAGACGGTCAACGTCGAACCTGTCAGCGGCGAAGTGTTCGTCAAGCTGCCGCCAGGGTATGCGAACACGGCGAACGTGAGGTTGGCGGACCCGCTCCAGGTCCCCTCACCGCTTGATATCGCTAGCGAGAGTCTGAGCAAGGGGATCGGTTTCATCCCACTGCGCGAAGCGCGCCAGATCCCGGTCGACTCGGTCCTCGAAACGACCGGCGGCGTCGCCCGGATCGCGACCGCGACGTCGAAGCCCAAAGAACAGCAATTCGGCAACTTCGGCGCGGGGATCTTCAAGATCCTGCAGAACCGCAAGCAGAAGGGCCTGACCGAACTGAACATAATCGACAACCACAGCGCCAGCCAGGTGTGCGCCTCGGTCGGCAAGAAGGGCAAGGGCAGGGCTTACGCGGCCAAGCTCAGCTCGAAAACGCTCGGCCGGGTCAACGCCAGCGGGCACGGGCACTTCACCGTGCGCGGTCAGTACAGCGCCGCGACCGTGCGGGGGACCGTCTGGAATGTCGGCAACCGCTGCGAAGGGACGCTCACGCACGTCACGCGCGGCGTCGTCTCGGTGCGCGACTTCAGCCGCCGCAAGACGATCACGCTGTTCACCGGCCAGTCCTACATCGCCAAAGCACCCCGTCGCTAGGCCGGCTGCGATGCGCTCCGGCCTCGGTCCACGCTTACTTCCGTACCCGCGTCGGGCGGCGATTGCGTCCACGGTGCTCGTCGCGCTGGCGGCAACCGTCGCGCTCGCCGCGTCGGCGCAGGGCGCGACGTACACGGTGGGGACGACCAGCGACACGCCTCGCGACGTGACGTGCGAACCCGCGTCCGGCACCTGTTCGCTGCGGCAGCTGATCGAATACGAGAACGCGCTCGAAACGCCGCCGAGCCCGCCCGACGTCATCCTGGTTCCGAGCGGCAAGTACGAACTGCTCTACGGCCCGCTCACGATCACTCAGTCGCTCGTGATCCTCGGTGGGGGGGCACGCACCACGACTGTGGATATCTCCTCGGACGCCTACCCGGAACGAGTGTTCATCACCCAGAGCTCTGCGGCAAGCGCCAGCGGCATCTTCGGGCTCAAGATCGCGGGCGGGACCGCCGACGCCGACGAAAACAGCTACAGCGACTTCGGCGGTGACATCCGCAACACAGGGTCGTTGCTCCTCAGCGAAGACTGGATCACCGAAGGCACCGCATCCGGAGGCGCCGGGATCGCCAACGACGCCGGCACGCTGGTGCTCGAACGCTCGCTCGTATCGGACAATCACGCCAGCATCGGAAGCGGGGAAGCGGGCGGAATCCAGAACTACGGCTCCGCCGGATGTGAAGGCGAGTGTGCCGGCCAGAAGGCGGTCCTGGCCATCGAGGACTCGACGGTTGCCGACAACGACGCGAGCCTGGGTGCCGGCATCTTCAGCTTGACCGAAGATGGAGTCCCCGACGAAAACGGGGTATCGATCATCAACTCGACGATCGCCTACAACAGCACGCAGGAAGAGTCCTGCGATGGATGCACCGCGCGTGGACTGGGCGCGGGGCTCCTGGCCTACGACGGGACGATCGCCGTCGAGGGCTCGATCGTCGCCTACAACAGCGAGACGTCCAGTGGGGAATTCACCTACACCAACTGCTCGGCCACGAGTCCGGCGACGATCATCTCCCCCCTCGGCTACAACCTCGAGACCGGAACCGACTGCGGCTTCAAATCCACCGGGGACCTGCAGAGCACCTCTCCCGATTTCAGCTCCTCCACGCCGCAGAACAACGGCGGCAACACCGACACCCTCGCTCCCGAACCCACCAGCCCGGTGGTCGATGCGATCCCCACCAGCTGGTCGCTCTGCGACGGCATTGACCAGCGCGGGGTCACCCGCCCGCAGGGCGCTGGCTGCGACATCGGCGCAGTGGAGCTCGCCAAGGCGGTTACGCCAACACCGACACCGACCCCAACCCCGACACCGACGCCCTCCCCGGCACCGCCGACGCTCGTCACGACATCCCCACCGACCGTCATAACGACGACCAGCGCGGCGTTCACGACGACGGTGGACCCGGAGGGGCTGGCAACGTCGGTGCACTTCGAATATGGGCCGGTCCTTCCGGGCGCCAAGGCGGCGGCGATCACCTACGGGTCTGTGACGCCCGATCAGTCGGTGGGCGCGGACTTCGCCGACCACACGGTCACGGCGATGGTCACCGGCCTGCTGCCTAACGTCACGTACAACGTGCGCGTGGTGGCAACCAACAGCGCCGGCAGCGCGGTGGGCGCCAATCAGACCCTCGTGACGCCGGCCGATCCGCCGCCGCCGCCGCCGGTGCTCGGCAAGTCCGTGAACGTGACGCCGGTGTCTGGCGTGGTCTACATCGAACTGCCCCCGGGCGCGAACCTGGCTGCGGTCTCGCCATTCTCATCGCGCTCGCTGGGAGTGCAGGCGTTCGCGGCGCTCGCCAAGGGCCGGAGGTTCATCCCGTTGACCGAGGCGCGCCAGATCCCGGTGGGCTCGGTCCTCGAAACCACCGGCGGCGTCGCCCGGATTGCGACCGCGACGTCGAAGCCCAAAGAACAGCAGTTCGGCAACTTCGGGGCCGGGATCTTCAAGCTGCTGCAGAACCGCAAGCAGAAGGGCCTGACGGACCTGGACATCGTCGACAACCACAGCGCCGGCCAGGTGTGCGCCACGGTCGGCAAGAGGGGTAAGGCGCTCGCGGCCAAGCTGAGCTCGAAAGTGCTCGGCCGGGTCAACGCCAGCGGGCACGGGCATTTCGCGGTGCGGGGGCAGTACAGCGCGGCGACCGTGCGAGGGACGGTGTGGAGTGTGGCCAACCGCTGCGAAGGGACGCTCACGCACGTAACGCGCGGCGTCGTCTCGGTGCGCGACTTCCGCCGCCGCAAGACGATCACGCTGTTCACCGGGCAGTCCTACCTTGCTAAGGCACCGCACCACTAGCCCGGCGATGAGCTTCAGCGCTCCCCCATGGCGACGGTCGCGCTCATGCTTAGGACCCGCCGTGTGCGCGGTGCTGGCCGCGTTGACCATCGGGGCTGTGCTCGCCGCGTCGGCGCAGGCGGCGACGTACACGGTGGGGACGCTCGAAGACCGCACCGGGATCTGTGAAATCCCCGCCTCCGACAGCTGCTCGCTGCGGCAGCTCATCAGCTACGAGAACAGCCTCGTCGAAACACCCAACCCGCCCGACACGATTGACGTGCCCGCCCCCGAAGGCACCGCCTTCTACGAGCTCTCCAACGGCCCGCTCACGATCTTCAAAAGCGTCTCGATCGTCGGCGCCGGCGCGCGTGCGGTGACCATCTTTCAGGAGTCCTCACCCGCAAACCGGGTCTTCTTCGTCGAGCCGAACCCCCGCAACAAAACCGTCCCGACCGTGACGATCTCAGGCCTCTCAATGGCGTTCGGCAACGCCAACGCCAACAACGGCTACTTCGGCGGCGACATCCTCAACGAGGCCACGCTCACGTTGAGCGAAGACGCGATCACCAACGGCACGGCCGAATCCGGCTCGGGCGGCGGCATCTCAAACGACGGCGGCACGCTCACCGTGACGCACTCGCTGGTGTCCAACAACATCAGCACCAACCCCAACGGCGGCGGCGACTCGGGCGGGATCCAGAACGTCGGTCCCAACCCGGTGACCGAAGCGGCCGGGAAGCTGACCGTCAACGACTCGACGATCACCGGCAACGATGCCGCGCTTGGCGGCGGCATCTTCAGCTGGGGCGACACCGCCAACACGACCTCGATCGTCAACTCGACGATCGCGGACAACGACGGCGGCACCCGCGGTACCGAAGGCGGCGGCCTGCTGGCCAGCGAAGGCACGATCACGGTCGAGAACTCGATCGTCGCGGACAACACCGTCGAAGAACCGCTCACCGGCGAACGCAGACCCTCGAACTGCGGCAACAGCGGCATATCGTCTCTCGGTCACAACCTCCAGAGCGGAGCCGACTGCGCCTTCACCGCCACGGGGGACCTCAAGAACATCGAACCGGGATTCCTGTCCAGCGGCCTACAGGACAACGGCGGCAACACCGATACGCTCGCGCTGGAAGCGACCAGTCCCGCGGTCGACGCGATCGCCTCGGGCGCCGCGGGCTGCAGCGCCACCGACCAGCGCGGCATCGCAAGGCCGCAGGGCACCGGCTGCGACATCGGCGCCTACGAGCTGTTCCAGCCGGTCGAGGGGCAGCAGTTCTCCGAGGTGGTCGGCGCCGCCTCGCCGCGCGAAGGAACCACACCCACGATCAATTGGGGAGATGGCACGTCGCCGTCAACGGGAAAAGTTGCCCCCAACACGGGGCAGCTCACCGGCACCCACACCTACGTCAACGAGGGCATCTACCACGCGAGCTTCACCTACACGAACAGCGATGGCTTCCCCGAAACCCGCCCATTCGACGTCAAGGTCCAGGATGCCCCGCTGACCGCGACCGGGGTACCCGTGAGCGCCACCGCGGGCGTGGCCGTCAAAGCCAAGGTGGCAACCTTCACCCACGCCAGCCCGGCGGGCGCTGCATCGGATTACACCGCGACGATCACTTGGGGGGATGGCACGGCCAGCACGGCGGGGACGGTCAGCGCTGCGGCCGGCGGAGGCTTCGAAGTGACAGGTTCGCACACCTACGCCGCCGCCGGCAAGTACACGACCAGCGTCGCAATCGATGACGTGGGCGGTGCCAAAGCGACCGCCACGAGCAGCGCGAACGTCGTCGGGCCGCCGGTGGTCTCGAACGAGAAGGCTCTTTCGGTCACCGAAACGACGGCCAAGGTCGGCGTCACAATCAACCCGAACGGCGCCGCCACCACCTACGTGGTCGAATACGGGCCGACCACGAGCTACGGCAAGAAGACGACACCAGTGGAAATCGGCGCCACCCCCGGCCCGCAGTCGCTGACGCAGACGCTCACCGGACTCGAACCCGGCAAGACCTACCACTTCGACGTGGTGGCCACCAACTCGGCCGCACCAAAGGGCGTGGGCGGCGGAGACCAGTTGTTCACTACCGAATCCAACGCCCCGCTGGGCGCGACCGGCAAATCCGTGAGCGGGACGGCAGGCGTGAAACTCAGTGCCACGGTGGCGACGTTCACCGATGCCGATCCGAACGGGGTGGCGTCTGACTACACCGCGAGCATCGACTGGGGCGACGGCTCGTCGAGCACGGCGGGGACGGTCAGCGCCGCGGCCGGCGGAGGCTTCGAAGTCAAGGGCTCGCACACCTACGCCGCCGCCGGCCAGTACACGATCACCGTCACGATCGACGACGTGGGAGGCGCCAAAGCGACCGCCACCACCAGCGCCAACATCATCGGGCCACCCGCTGTCTCGAACGTCAACGTCCTCTCGGTCACCGAAACGACAGCCAAGGTCGGCTTCACGATCGACCCCGACGGCGCCGACACCACCTACACGATCGAATACGGACCGACCACCAGCTACGGTCAGAAGACAGCCCCAGTGGACGTCGGCGCCATCCCTGGCCCCCAGTTGCTGACGCAGACGCTCACCGGACTCGAACCCGGCGAGACCTACCACTTCCACGTGCTCGCAACCAACTCGGCGGGCCCCGGGGGCGTTGGCAGCGCAGACCAGCCGTTCACCACCGTGGAGCCGAGCCCACCCACGGGACAGACGAACCCGCCCACTGTGCTGCCTACCCCCTCGACCAACAACCCCAACCCCCCAGCCCCTGCACCCCCGGAACCCAAATCGGGCGTGCTCGGCTTCCAGGCAACGCAGGCGCTGCTTCCGCCACCCGTGCTCGGCAAGACCGTGAACGTGACGCCGGTGTCGGGGATCGTCTACGTCGAGCTGCCGCCCGGCGCCACATTGGCTTCGTTCTCAACGGCTTCGCTTTCGGTGTTCTCGCCGTTCGCGCTGGGGGTGCAGGGGTTCGAGGCGCTCGCCAAGGGGCAGGCGTTCGTGCCGTTGACCGAGGCGCGTCAGATTCCGGTCGGGTCGATCCTCGAAACGACTCACGGCGTGGTGGGTATCACCACAGCCACCATCGCGTCCCCGAATGGCAAGCTGCAGTCCGGCAACTTCGGTGCCGGGATCTTCAAGCTGCTGCAGGCGCGCAAGCAGAAGGGCCTGACCGACCTGGACATCATCGATAACCACAGCGCTGGTCAGGTGTGTGCCACGGTCGGCAAGAAGGGCAAGGCCCTCGCGGCCAAGCTGAGCTCGAAAACGCTCGGCCGGGTGAACGCCAGCGGGCACGGGCACTTCGCCGTGCGGGGGCAGTACAGCGCCGCGACCGTGCGAGGGACGGTGTGGAGTGTGGCCAACCGCTGCGAAGGGACGCTCACGCACGTCAAACGTGGCGTCGTCTCAGTGCGTGACTTCCGTCGTCGCAAGACGATCACGCTGTTCACCGGCCAGTCCTACTTGGCTCGGGCTCCCGTCAAAAAAGGCTGATCCGCACCTGGTCCGGCGCGGGCAAGGCTCTCAGGCCGGGACGATCCGCGTCCGGCGCGCGCCGAGGCTGGGCATCGCCTCGCTGTCGGCTTCGATCGCGCTGACGACGAGCTCGGCGAACAGCGCCGCGCGCTCGGCGTCACCGGGGCCGTAGTGGCCGCCGTCGCGACGGTCGAGCAGCGACAACACGCCGATCGGACGGCCGAGGCGTATCAGCGGGACGACCAGCATCGTGTAGGGGACGTGGCCGGTGCCGGCGGCGATGCGGGCCGCGAAGCGGGGGTCGGTGCGACAGTCGGGGACCGCCAGCGGCTGTCCGTTCTGCACGACGCTGCCGGCGAGGCCGTGCCCGGGCGGCAGGCGCACGCCCACGATCTCGCGCGCGCCCGCGCCCCACGCCGACTGGTAGACCAGCTCGCGGGTGTTGGCGTCGGTCAGCGCGATCGAGGAGGCCGCGGCCTCGAACACGCCGGCGGCGGTGCGCGCGATCCCCTCCATCAGGCTGCGCCGCGCGGCGGGCGCCTCGATCGAGAGCGTGAGCGACCCGCCGGTCGTCGGCTGTGCGTAGCCCCTGGGCTGCGTGTGGCCGCCGAGCGCACGGGCGAAGGCGGAGATCGAGGCGACCCGCCGTTCGGGGATCATCTCGAGGCCGGCCTTGACCGCGTCCGCGATCTCGGGGGGGACACCGGGGGCGAGCTCGCGCAGCTCGGTCGGGCTGGCGTACACCGGCGGGCGCCCGACGATCAGCGTCCACAGCGTGGCGGCCAGGCCGAAGACGTCGCTGCGCGGAGAGACCGAGCCACCGGCGAACACCTCCGGCGCCATGTAGCGCGGTGTGCCGACCCCCACGGTGCCTTCGTCCTCTTCCTCGTCCTGGAGCAGGCGGGCGATCCCGAAGTCGACCAACACGATGCCGTCCTCGCCGAGGATCAGATTGTGGGGCTTGACGTCGCGGTGGACGATCTGCTGGTCGTGCACGTACTCCAGCGCCTCGCAGCTCTCGCGCGCATAGTCGAGCGCCTGCTCCAGCGCCAGCCCCGGATTGCCCTTCTGCGCCAGCAGGCTGTGTAGATCGGTGCCCTCGACGAGCTCCATCACCAGGTACTGCCCGCGCTCGTCGGCGAAGTGGTCGGTGACCTCGACCACGCGTGGGTGGCGCAGCAGCGACAGCAGCTGTGCCTCGACCTCGAAGCGCTCGGCGTGGCGGGTGTTGTTGACGTGCTTGACCGCGACGGCTTCGCCGTTGCCGGTGTCACGGGCGCGGTAGACGGCGCCCATCGCGCCGCTCGAGATCGGCTCGCCGACGGTGTAGCGGTCTGCCAGCAAGAGCCCCCGCGGCAGGACGAAGCGCGACTGATCCTCCATATCGAATGCCAGCGTAACGCAGCCCCCGGCTTCTGTCCGGTTATGTCGCGTTACGCAGACGCAATGGCATAGCCTGCGACCGAGGACTCGGGTAGCGTTCTACCGGGCGATCTCAGGTGAACGGGTGACGCGCAAGCGCAAGCGCAGGCGGACCGGGCCGGCACGCACGCGGCAGCTGCGGCGGGCGCTGCTGGCGATCGTTGCGCTGGGCGCCACGGGTTTGGCGGTTCTCGCCTACGAGACGAACCTGCTGCGCTCGCTCGAACTGAGCACCGTCAACACCCGCTTCACGATCCGCGGCCGCCAGCGGCCGCCGTCGAACATCGTGCTGGTCGAGATCGACGAACGGACCTTCGACGAACTGGACCTGCAGTGGCCGTTCCCGCGCCGCGTGCATGCCAAGGTGATCGAAGAGATCGCGCGCGAACACCCCAAGGCGATCGCCTATGACGTGCAGTTCAGCGAGGCGAGCGCCTGCCCGCTCTCGACCAAGGGCACGCAGCCGCCGCCGGGCGAGTGCCCGCAGGCGCGCAGCGACGAGACCGCGTTGCTCGAAGCGCTCAACAACGCCGGCGGGCGCACCGTGATGACGACCACCGAAACCGAAGGCAACGGGAAGACGAGGTTCCTCGGCAGCGAGGGCAACGTGCTGCTGGGCGAAGTTGGGTCGCGGCCGGCCAACGGGCTGCTGCCGACCGATCCGGGCGGCGTCCTGCGACGCGTCAGCTTCTCGGTCGGCGGATTGAAGACGCTCGCGGTGGCGAGCACGGAAGTCGCCACCGGGCATCGGGTGCGCGCGAGCGAGTTCGACGGAGGTCCCGCCTGGATCGACTATTACGGGCCGGAAGACAGCTTCTCTCGCGTGTCGTTCTCGACCGTCTATTTGGGCCACGTGCCGCGCGGCTTCTTCCACGACAAGATCGTGGTCGTCGGCCCCTCGGCGCCGACGCTGCAGGATATCCACCCGACATCCACCGCCCGGCAGATGCCGGGAGCCGAAGTCCAGGCGAGCGCGATCGCGACGGTGCTGCGAGGCCTGCCGCTGCGCTCCTCGGCGGTGTGGCTGGATCTGGCCCTGATCGTGCTGCTGGGCTGCGCCACGCCGCTGGCCACGCTGCGGTTCGGCTCGATCGCCACGGTGGGGTTGGCGGTGGGACTCGGGGCGGTGTTCACCGTCGGGGTGCAGATCGCCTTCGACAACGGGCACGTCGTGTCGTTCGTATACCCGCTCGGGGCGCTGATTCTCAGCGCGGCGGGGGCGCTGTCGGTGCAGTTGGTGACGGTCGCCTTCGAGCGCGAGCGGGTGCGCGACCTGTTCTCGCGCTTCGTGCCGGAGAACGTCGTCGACGAGGTGCTGGCGAGCGCGGGTGGGGAACTGCGCCTCGGTGGAGTGCAGCGCGAGGGAACCGTGATGTTTACCGACCTGCGCGGTTTCACCTCGTTCGCGGAAACGCTGACGCCGGACCGTGTGATCGAAGTGCTCAACCGCTACCTGAGCGAGATGAGCGACGCGATCCTCGACCACGGGGGCACGCTGGTCGCATACATGGGGGACGGGATCATGGCCGTGTTCGGCGCGCCGATCGTGCAGACCGATCACGCCGACCGCGCGCTCTCCACGGCCCGCGAGATGCTCGCCGTGCGCCTGCCCCGCTTCAACGGATGGCTGCACGAACAGAAGCTGGGGTCAGGGTTTCGTATGGGCATCGGCCTGAACTCGGGGCGCGTGATGTCGGGCAACGTCGGCTCCGAGCGGCGCGTGGAGTACACCGCGGTGGGCGACACCACGAACGTGGCCGCGCGCATCGAGCAGCTCACCAAGGGGACGCCCCACCAGCTGATGCTCTCGGGGGCCACCAAGGAATCGCTCACCGCGCAGCCTGACGATCTCGCGTTCGTCGACCAGATCGAGCTGCGCGGCCGGCGCGCGGAGATCGCGATCTGGGCGCTCGCCGAGGAGCCTGAAGGGCCGGCGGCGTCCCCGTCCTCGCCGGCCAACCAGCTGAGGGAGGATGGGCTGGAGCACTTGTCAGCCGACCACTCTGCCGAGAGCCTGTCGCCGGAGCCTCCGGCCGTCGATCAGCCAGAGATCGTGTAGCCGGCCTGCCGCAGGGCCGTGAGCGCGCTCGTCGTGCGGTCGCCGTCGCTGCCGATCGCGCGCTGGGCCTTTGCGTAGGCTGCTTCGTTCCCAGCGCGGGCGGCGGCGGCCAGCGTGGCGTAGTCGCGGCTGAGCGCCGCCAGCGAGGCGGCGAGGTTAGCGTTGATGCTCTCCACCGCGGGGCTGACGGAGAGCCTCCCGAGCGAGCGCGACGCGGTGGTGTAGACCGCGGCCAGCTGCGCGGCGGCGGCGGCCTGGGCGGCGGCGCTGGATGCCGCACGCAGGCGAGCGGCGCCGGTGGAGACGGCGCTGTTGAGCGTCCCGAGGGTGGCCCCCAGCGCCGCGGCATACTGGGAGCTGGACGCCAGCCCGAACGCGGTGGTGCCGTTCAGCTTCAGCGTTGCGGCGATCTGAGCGCATTGCGACCCCGAACCTGCCGCGGCGGAGCCCAGGCAGGCGATCGTGACGACGCCTCCCGTGGTGGGCACCGCGTAGAGCGTCAGCGGCGCGGCGAGGCCGTGCACCGACAGCCCGCTGTAGCGGTAAGCCTGATAAGCGCCAAGCCGTACCGGTTCGGGCCGGGGCAGCGCTCCGTTCAGGGTGGCGGTGAACGTGGCGGGAAGCAGCGAGGGCCCGGAGGCGCCCACCTCGCCGGCGAGCAGGTGCTGTCCGGAGGAGGCCGAGTAGGTGTTGGAGGTGTCCGCGGCTGAGCCCGCGCTCAACGCGAGTGGCTGTGAGAAGGTGAGTCCGGGAACGGTGAGGGCGCTCCCGAGTCGCTGCCAGGTGGACGGGAAGGAGAGTTCGACGTAGCCCGCCGAGGCCGAGTCGGTGAAGGCCGTGCCGGAGCCGCTCGAGCCCCCGCCGAGCAGCACACCCGCGACGAGCGCGAGCACGGCGGCGAGGACGAGCAGCGGCACGTATCTCCTGTTGGGAGCGCCAGCTGCAGCGCGTGTGCCGGTGGTGGTGCGCGCGCCGGCGGCGCGCTTCTCGGGCGGGGTCGCGGCGGAGGCGCGGGCGTCGGGGTCAGTGGTGTGTGGCGCTGCGACTCGCTCATCGCCGGATGCCTGCGAGGCGTCGGATGCCACGGCGGCTGCGGCGAGGCGGGTCGCGCCCGGATCGCTCTTCGCGGCAGTCCGCGGTCCGCGCGTGGGGGTCCCGGCGGTGGGGCGCAGGCGTGTCGCGTCGGTGGGGGCAGATGGGGCGGGGGCCTCGGCCGGCATCGCGCCGAGCGCCCGCCGTGCCCGCAGCATCAGCTCGCCGGCTGACGCGGGCCGGTCCGTGGGAGCCTTTGCCATCCCCTGCGCCACCACCTCGTCCATCGCCGGGGGGAGGTCGGTGCGCATCTCTGAGAGACGCGGCGGGGGCTCGGTGAGGTGTGCGAGCAGAGCCCGCTCTTCGGTTGACCTTTCAAACGGAACCTTGCCGGTGAGGCACTCGCAGAGCACGGCGGTGAGCGCGTACACGTCGCTGCGGGCGGTGGCACGCTCCCCGCGGGCCTGCTCGGGGGAGATGTAGTCGATCGTGCCCACGAACTGGCCGGTTTCGGTCATTGCCGCGTCGTCGTTGCCCTTGGTCAGCCCGAAGTCGGCCAGATAGGCGTGGTCGCCGGCGCCGACGAGCACGTTCTGAGGCTTGACGTCGCGATGGATGAGGCCTTTCGCGTGTGCCGCGTCGAGCGCCTCGGCCACCTGCGTGAGCAGGCGCAGCGCGCGCCGGTCATCGAGCTGGCGGCGCACGATCAGATCCTTGAGCGTGGGCCCCTCGACCATGCGCATCGCGAGGAATAGCCGGTTGTCGGTCTCGCCGGCCTCGTACACCGTGACGATGTGGGGGTGGTCGAGGGCGGCCTGCAACAGGCCCTCGCGACGGAAGCGCTCGCGGAAGGCCGGATCGGCGGAGAGCTCTGCCGTGAGCACCTTCAATGCCACGACTCGCTCCAGCGAAAGCTGGGTGGCTCGGTACACGGTGCCCATGCCGCCCTCGCCGAGCGTACCGTCGATGCGGTAGCCAGCTACGACCGTGGGGTTGTCAAGCGAGTCCACTGGCGGCCCTTTCGCTACGCGACAACCGATTCACGGCAGGAAACACCAGATCGCCGGGTGATGCTCATCGATGGGAGTACAGAACGTGTTTCGAAACGATCGGCACGCCCGGATGCGTCCCTGGTACACGGCGCTGGATCGCCACGTGCCGGCTTGCCCGTGCCACCAGCACGGGCTTCACCGTCCCGCGTCGCCCAGCTTGGTCCAGGAACGCCCCGGACGCACCGCCTGTTTCGAAACACGTTCTCACGCACTCATCGAGACTACCCCACGAGCACCGGGCCGCTGCCTTTGCCGCCGCTCGGAGCGGCCGGTTTGGAGGGCGTGGGAGTGGGAGCCGGGGTCGAAGTCGATTCCGGGGTCGTGGTCGGAGTCGGAGTGCTTGCCGGCGTGGGCGTGGAAGCCGGAGCGCTCGTATGCGGCGGACGATGCAGCGCCGGCGGCGTGGCGGGCACGGCGATACCGGAGACGTGCACCGGCGTGGAGGAGACCACCACCGGGGCGGGCAGCGGTGCCGCCTGTGCGTTGCTCGCCGTCGCCTTGCGTACCCCGAAGCTCGCGCCGAACACCACCAGCACGACGATCAGGGCCGCGATTGCCGCGCGCCCGCGCGAGGGCTGCGGGGCTGAGCTCATGCGCGGTGCTCGGTCATGGGGCCCATCGGCGGCGCCGCCCCGTCATTCGCAGCGCTCGGGCCTTTTCGAGCCCGGGGCCAGGCAGCGCTGGATCTTGGTGAAGTTGGCGTGCGCGATCTTGTATTCGATGTAGGTGCCGATCTCGTTCTTGGCGGTCACATAGATCTTCAGGGCGGCGCCATTTGGCAGCATCGCCCCGTGCAGTCCGGGGAAGCCGAGTGAGCGAGCGGTCTTGGCCTGAGGACGGCAGCCGCGCGTGCAGCGCACTTCGACGCGGGCCTTCTTCGGCGCGCTGACGGCGAGGTTCACGACCTGCACGCCACCGGTGAGTGGCTGTGCGGTGAGCGTCGCTTCGGCTTGCAGACGCTTGAGCTGGACGACGTAGTCGAACAGGAACTCGAGGTTGCCCCCGGCGGATTCGACTCCGCCGAGCTGGATCGTGTAGGGCTTCCCGGCCTGAACGTTGGCGAACAGTTCGCCGGCTGCCGTGGGCTGGTTGACCGCACACTGGCGCTGTGCATTTTCGGGCAGCAGCGTGGTGGGGTTGTACGGCATGACCGCCATCACCGTGCCGAAGGAGGCCGAGGTACGGATCCGCACCAGCCCATTGGCGTTCGGGTAGAAGTCGTACCAGATCGTCTTGCCCTCGCTGACGCCGTTGCAGCCTGTCAGCTCGGGGGGGCCAGGCTGCGAGCCGAGGATGTCCGACTGGACAGTCGCCGCCGCTGTGTTGCGTTCGTCGCGCAGGGTTTCCGTGCGGTTGAGTGGGGTGCCCCGATGGTGCGGGGTGCTTGGTTCGTTGAGGTTGAGCGCATCGAGGTAGTTGTCGTTGATCGGCGGCGCGGGCGTTGCTTCACACGGCGCTTTTGCGCATACGATCGGGACGGACGGCGCCGCGGCGGTCGCGGTCATCGCTGTCGTGGCTCCGATCGCCAGCAGCGCCGTCAGTGCGACGAGCACGAACGACCGCCGGGAACGCACGTGTCTTGCCCGCATCAGGCCACCTCGCTTCATTGCGCCTCGCATCATTGCTTGATTCCATCATATGCCAGGCGTCGGCGCTCCGTGCCGATAGCGCGTCGGGTGGAGAGCACGGGGCGAGGATCAGCACGGCGAGATGCGCCGAGACCTGCGACCCTGCCAACGTGCAGATAACATCGCAATCGGAAGCGGACCGAGGTGGCGGGCGTGAGTGACGAGCCAAAGCACGAGCAGCCGGCGGCAGCGGGCGAGGCGCCCGACCCGTTGATCGGCGTCACCGTCGGGCGCTACCGGATCGAGTCGCTGCTGGAGGTGGGAGGGATGGGGCGCGTGTACCGGGCTGTGGGCGCCGAGGGCGAACCGGTGGCGCTCAAGCTCGTGCGCAGCGACCTCGCCGAGGACAGCATTTTTCGCAAGCGCTTCGAGCGTGAGGCGATGATCGCCCAGCAGGTGAAGAACCCGCACGTGGTGCCCGTGCTCGACACCGGCGAGCACGAGGGCGTGCCCTACCTCTCCCAGCGCTTCATCGAGGGTGGGTCGCTGGAGCAGAAGCTGGCGCGCGAGGGCCGCCTCGACGTGCCGACGACGCTGAGGCTCTGCGCGCAGGTCGCCGACGGGTTGGACGCGCTGTTTGCCGGCGGGATGGTGCACCGCGACGTGAAGCCGGCGAACGTCCTGCTGGAGCTGGACGGGACCGCGCTGATCACCGACTTCGGCCTCGCGAAGGACAGCCAGGGCACGAACCTCACGCGCCCCGGGCAGGCGCTGGGCTCGCTGGATTACATGTCGCCCGAGCAGATCCGCGGCGAGGCGGTCAGCGCCGCGACCGACGTGTACGCGCTCGGATGCGTCATCGTCCAGTGCCTCAGCGGAACGCCTCCGTTCGCCGACCGCAAGGGCATGCGGATCCTGTGGGCGCAGTTGCAGGACGACCCGCCCGATCCCTGCGCGGAGCTGGCCGACGCGCCGCCGGCGTTGGGAGCAGCGGTGTTGCGTGCGCTCGCGAAGAGCCCCGCGGAGCGCCCGCAGAGCGCCGGCGAGTACGCGCGCCTGCTGCACGAAGCGGCCGGCGTCGCACCGCCATCAGCCACGTAGGGGGCTGCGAATCCGCGAGGTGGCTGGCCCAGCGACCGCAGCGTGCGCTACCCGTTTTGGCTACGCGGCGTGCGTTACCCGTCTTGATCGGATCCCGCGAGGGCGGCTCGCCAGACACCGTCCTCGAGCACCAAACGCACCATCTCCCCGCCGTCCCCGAGTGCGATCCGCGCCTCACGGGCATCGAAATCGACCTCCAGCGCGAGCACGAGCGGCGGAACGGGCGGGGCCGGCTCGACGGGCACGCGCGAGACGACGGTCGGGTTGGCCACCACCACGGGTTCGGGCTCGACGATCGCCTTGACGAGGAGCGTCGTGGCGCCAACCTCGATTGAGTCCTCGAGTGCCAGCAGCCGGGGACTCTGGATCCGCAGACCATTGACGAACGTGCCGTTGGAGGAGCCGAGATCCTCGATCGCATAGTCGCCGGTGGCCTCGCGCGAGATGCGGGCGTGCTGGCGGGAGATCTCCTCGTCCTCAGAAAGCCGGCCGGCCCCGTCGGCATGGCGCCCGATGACGAGCTCGTCATCGACGACGATCGTGTCGCCGATCGCGTTGCCGCTGATCACCTCCAGGCGCAGATAGGTAGAGCCGGTAGTCATTGGGGATCGTCCGCGTGTCGCTGTGGCGCCCTGGGCGCGTGGGTGCTGGGCATCTGTGGGTGGGCGGGCCACCATTCAAACGGTCGATTGGCCGGTCCGCGGGCCATCATCGTAGTACGGTGGCGATCGCCGAGGTCGGATCCTGCTCGCCACGCTCGGCACGGATCACGTGCATGACGGCGTTGATCAGGGCCAAGTGGGTGAAGGCCTGGGGGAAGTTGCCGAGGTGGCGGCCGGTGCGGGGGTCGATCTCCTCTGCGTACAGCCCCAGCGCGGAGGCGTGGGAGATGAGCTTCTCGCACAGCGCCCGCGCCCGCCGCAGCTCGCCGATCTCGCAGAGCGCTGAGACCAGCCAGAAGGAGCAGATCGTGAACGAGCCCTCCTCGCCGGTGAGCCCGTCGTCGGTGTCCGCGACGCGGTAGCGCAGCACCAGGCCGTCCTCTGTGAGCTCCTCGGCGATCGCCAGAACGGTGGCGACGATGCGGGGGTCCTCGGCCGGCAGGAAGCGCACGAGCGGCGCCAGCAGCAGCGAGGCGTCGAGCGTGGTGGTGCCGTAGTGCTGGGTGAAGACCCCGCGCGAGTCGACCCCGTGTGCGCAGATATCGGCGTGGATCTCCTCGGCCGCGGCCTGCCAGCGCTCGGCCCACTCGCTGTCGTCGCGCAGCTGCGCCAGGCGGGCCCCGCGGTCGGCGGCGACCCAGCACATGAGCTTGGAGGAGGTGAAGTGTTGGGGCTCGCCGCGGACCTCCCAGATCCCGTGGTCGGGCTCGCGCCAGTGCGCCAGGGCGCCGGCGACTTGGCGCTTGATGATCGGCCACAGCCGGTCGGGGAGCTGGTCGCGCGAGCGGGTGTGCAGGTAGATCGAGTCGAGCACGGCGCCCCACACATCGTGCTGGCGCTGGCGGTAGGCGCCGTTGCCGATGCGCACCGGCTGCGCGCCGCCGTAGCCGGAGAGATGGTCGAGCTCCTGCTCCTCCAGACGGCTCTCGCCGCCGATCCCGTACATGATCTGCAGCTCGCCCTCCTCGGCCTCGGCGAGGTCGGCGACGAAGTAGAAGAAGTCGTTGGCCTCCCAGTCGAAGCCGAGGGTGTAGAGGGCCCACAGCATGAACGTGGAGTCGCGGATCCACGTGTAGCGGTAGTCCCAGTTGCGTTCCCCGCCGAGCGTCTCGGGCAGCGATGTGGTGGCCGCCGCCACCATCGCCCCGGTGGGGGCGTAGCTGAGCCCCTTCAGCGTGAGCGCGCTGCGCTGCAGGTAGGTGCGCCAGGGATGGTCGGGGAAGGTGCCCTGCTTGAGCCACTCCTGCCAGTGGTGGGCCGTGCGCACGAGTCGCTCGTTGGCCTCCGCGTAGGTCGCGGGGAGCGGGTGCTCCGACCAGCCGAGCGCGGCGAACACCGACTCCCCCTCATGCAGGATCGTGCGCGCGCGGGCGCGCGGCCCCTCGAATCCGAGGTTCATGTCGGTGACCAGCTGGAGCTTGAGGTCCATGCCCTCCGAGCCGGCGGTCGCCTCGTTGTAGCCGGGGCCCGTGTAGGACCACTCGGCGGCGAGACCCCCGTAGTCGAAGACCGGTTCGCAGTCGAGGTGGATCTCGGCCCACCCCTGCACGCAGAAGGCGGTCCGCAGCAGCACGTGGTCGGCGTCGTAGTCGGTCGGCGAGCGCCGGTGGGTGCGCGAGCGCTCCTGGTTGTGGTACCACGGCCCGATGCAGAGCACGTCGCGCACGACCACCCACCCGGTGCGCGTCTCCCAGCTGGTCTCGAGCACCAGCGTGCCGGGCAGGTAGCGCACCGCGCCGGGCACGGTGATGCCGGCCGGGCCCAGGCGAAAGCCGCCGGCGTCGCGGTCGAGCATCGCCCCGAACACGCTCGGCGAGTCCAGGCGCGGCAGGCACATCCACTCGACGTTGCCGCTCGGCGCGATCAGCGCGCAGGTCTCGCAGTCCGACAGGAAGCCGTAGTCGGCGATCGGCGGAAATGGGCTCCCCTGGCTGCCGTCGGGTATGGCGCTCACCGCGCGAAGGCTACTAGGGGCCTATCCCTATAGGCTCGCACGCCTGGATGCGTCCGCTGGCCTGCGCATGGCGGCGTCCTCGGGGCTCGACGTGGCGCTGCCACGCCTTCGCCCCTGCGTCCTTGCCCTGCTTGGCCATCGAACACCCCAGTCGCACGCCCTCTATAGGGATAGGCCCTAGGGTGGGCGGGGCCGGATAGGCTCTGGCTGGATGACCTGGGTAGAAGTTTTCATCGCGTTCGTGGTGTCGCACCTGGTGGGGGACTACCTCTCGCAGACCAACTGGCAGGCCATGCACAAGCGCGGCGGCCTAGGGCGGGAGGACCCAGACGCGCGCCGGGCGCTGTTCACCCACGTCACCCTCTACACCCTCTGCTTCATCCCGGCGCTGGTGGTGGCCGACCTCGGTGTGGAACTGGTGTGGGTGATCCCCGCGATCTTCATTCCGCACTTGATTCAGGACGACGGAAGACTGCTGCAGGCCTATATGAAGGGCGTGAAGCGGTTGGACCCGAAGGAAAACCTCGCGGTTTCGATCGCCGTCGATCAGACGTTTCATCTGTTGGCGCTGCTCGTCCTGGCGCTGGTGATCGGCTCCTGAGCCCGGGTCGCCCGTCCGCCGCCCGGAGGCAGCGTCAATCGGCGAGCTGTGGGGTCGGCTCGCCCCGGGCGATTCGCCGCCGCTCGGTCGCCGCGACCATCCGGAACTCGGGGACGCACGAGCCGCGCGCCAGCTGGCGCGGCAGTAGCGGCCGGACGCTCCGGGAGGTTGCAAGCAGCGCCGCGCACGCCGCCTCGTGGAGGGGGGTGCAGCGCAGGCCGTAGAGCTCGCGCACGCGCGGGGGCAGTGAGCACAACATCACCAGGTCGTGAACGCGCTTGCCCGGCTGGCGGCTGGCGGGCATTGGGATCGCGAAGGCCGAGGCGTACCCCATGTAGCGAGCCTCTTCGGTCAGGTGCAGGTCTTCGCCGGCCAGCTGCTGCTCATACCAGGCGCGGAAGTCGCCGTACGTGGCGGGTGCGGACTGCGCGGGCATCCCGAACAGCTCGGCAAAGCTCACGTAATCGCGCCACAGCGCCTCCCTTTCGGAGTTGCTCATGCGACGAACGAGCCGCTCATAGAACCACTCGGCCGAGTCGGCGATCACCGCCACCGTCCACAACATCAGCTCGGGGTCGACGGCCGAGTAGGGGGTACCGGCCGGGTAGTGGGGCCCGGCGTCCTCGGGGAGCTCGCCGATCACTCGCTCGTGCATGTGTCGCACGGCCTCCAGCACGCGATCGGCCTCCGCGCGGCTGCCGAAGAAGACCGCCTCGAACATCTCCCCGGTGTGCGAGAGGCGGCGGAAGGGCGTGCTCTTGTTGCGCGTGTGCCTGCTGGTACCCACGTAGTTGAGGGGCTTCACCGCGCCGACGCACAGCGCGCGCTGTCCGTAGAGGAGACCCACGGCCTTCTCCTCATGGACGCGGCGCAGCATCGACTCGCCCCGGGGGAAGTACCCGTCCCGCATCGTTTGCCACCGTACCAGGCACCTGACGCGCGAATGATCGGCGATCGCGCGGGACGGGTGGCATCATCGGCCAATGCCCGATCTTCCTAAGCTCTCCCTGAGGGCCTTCACAGAAGACGACGGCCCGGTGTTGATGGGCGTGTTGGGTGCGCCTGAGGTCGCGCCCTGGCTGTTGCCCGCGGGACGTGCGCAGGCCCATTCGGAGGCCGAGTGCGCCGCGCGGGCTCGCGCGGGCGCCGCGCACTGGAGGGCGCACGGGTTCGGTCCCTGGATCGTCGGCGAGCGCGGTCGCACGGTCGCCTGCGGCGGCCTCGGCCTGCGACTGCTCGACGGCCGCCCGGAGCTCGAGCTTCGCCTGGGCAGTCATCCCAGACGCGTGGGGTCGCGGGATCGCCACCGCGATCGGCCGCGAGGCGCTCACGCTCGGGGCCGCTCGGGGGGCGCGGGAGGCGGTGGCGCTCAGCCGCGCCGACAACTTGGCCTCGCGGCGGGTGATGGACAAGCTGGGCATGGCTCCGGTCCGCGAGCTCCAGCACGCAGGGTTTGCGCACGTGCTGTATCGCGTGCGGGTTGGCACCGGCTGACTGCAAGAGCTCACACCGACGGCAGCGAGTACTTGCGCGTCTTCGGCGACTGCTCCAGCAGCCCGACCTCCACGAGTGTGATCACGTAGCGGTGGATCGTGCTGGCGCTGATCTGCAGGCGATCGGCGATCTCCATCAGCCCCAGCGTCGGCTCGTCGGGGCCGAAGCAGGTCAGGATCGCAAGGCCCCGCAGCAGCGAGCGCGACAGTCGGCGGTCGTCGTACGGGGGTATGCCCATTTCGTCGGCGCGGCTCAGCGCGGCCGAGATCAATGCGGCGAAGCCGGGGGCTCGCCCGGGGTCGGCGGCGCGCACGATCTCTTCGATCTGTCCCGGGGAGAGTGTGATCGAGATCCGTGGTTCGGTGGCCATTGCGCAATCCTCGCAGATCATGCGGACGACTGTCTGAGTTTTATCGACCGACGGGCATTCGAAGGCTCTCGGTATCCGGTGGCGAAGCCGGCCGGCTAATCGGTGGCGCGTGCGCTACGGGATGCCGTTTGCATCGATGCCACGAGCAGGCGTGCCGGGGACCGCGCGCGGCACCCGGCCAAGTGCCCCCAAAAGCGCCAACCAAGCTTCGGTGGGCGTGGGGCTGGGGTGTCGATCCGCCGTGGCTATGTTTAGGGCATGAGCAAGATCGAAGTCACCTACTTCAACGACCCCGGCTGTCCGTGGGGCTATTCGGTCAGCCCGGCGCTGGCGGTGCTGCGCTGGCGCTACGGCTCGCAGCTGCGCTGGCGCCTTGTGACGATCGGGCTTTCGGAGGACCCCGATCGGTACGTCAAAAGCGGCTACACGCCCACGCGCTCCGCGCTCGGCCAGTTGAGGTACCGCGCGCGCTACGGGATGCCGTTTGCATCGATGCCACGAGCACGCGTGCTGGGGACCGCGCGCGGTTGTCGGGCGATCGTGGCCACGCGGCTGCTCGATCCCGAGCGCGAGTTGGCGGTGTTGCGGGCGCTGCAGTTCGGGTGGTTCACCACGACGCTGCTGCTGGATGAGGACGAGGGGATCGCACAGGCGCTTGCGCGCGTGGAGGGACTCGACGTCGGCGCGGTCGTGGGGATGCTCGACGACTCGCGTGTGACGGAGGCGTATGAGGCCGACAAGCTCCAGACGCGCCAGGCGGAGGGCGGGCCCACCCACTTCCAGGGCAAGGCGCGCCAGACCGATGGGCCGGTGCGCTACTCGGCGCCCTCGCTTGTCTTCACGCAGGGCACGGCATCGACCGATACAGGGGGCGCCCGGCCGGGTGCTGCGGTTGCCGGTAGGGAACATGGGCGACGCCTGGAGGCGGGGGGCTTTCAGACGATCGAGGCCTATGACGTGCTGATCGCCAATCTCGATCCGTCGCTGCGGCGGGAGGCTCCGCCGGAGTCGTCTCTGCCGGCGCTCGAGCGTTTCCCCGACGGACTCGTCACCCAGGAGGTGGCGGCGATCATGGCGCGGGGCAACAACCCACCCGATCGCACAGCCGCGGAGCGCGCGCTGATCGAGCTCGTTGGAGACGGTCGTGCGCGGCGCACCGCCTTGGGTGACGACGCTTTGTGGCAGCCGGTTTGACGCTGCCGAGCCCGCCGCTCCCGAGGGCTCCGGCAGCGGCCCGCTCGGCGGACTCGAGGACGCGTCAGGTTCTGCTCCCCCAATCATCGAGGCGGGTGGGCAGGTAGCCTCCAACGCTCGATGAGCACCACGGTCACACTTCCCGACGGCAACGCGCTGGAACTGCCCGATGGCGCCACAGGTGCCGATGCGGCCGCTGCGATCGGCGCCGGTTTGGCGCGCGCAGCCCTGGCGGTGGAGATCCGCGGCGGGAGTGGTGTGGCAGGAGGAGGGGGAGGGGAGGGCCCCGAGGTGCGCGACCTCTCTCGGCCGCTGCCCGACGGCGCCTCGATAGCGATCCTCACCGCGCGTTCGGAGGGTGAGGAGCCGCTGCGGCTGATCCGCCACGACGCCGCGCACGTGCTGGCCGCCGCCGTGATGGAGCTGTACTCGGGCGTGAAGATTTCGATCGGCCCGGCGATCGAGCAGGGCTTCTACTACGACTTCGAGTTCCCCGACGGGGTCAGCGTCTCCGAGGCCGACTTCCCGGCGATCGAAGAGCGGATGCGCGCGCACGTCAAGGCGGCGGAGTGCTTCGAGCGCGAGGACATCGCGGTCGCCGATGCGCGGGCACGCTTCCTGGCTGCCGGCCAGGACTACAAGGTGGAGCTGATCGACGACCTCGTGCGGGCCGCGCAGGGCGGGGATGTAGGCGCTGACCGCGGGAGCGGCGATGTCGACGGGGGGGGTGATGCGGGAGGTTTGGCTTTGGGAGCGTCCGCGCGGGCGAGCGTGCATGCGGAGCGCGTGCGCGCGGGGCGTCCTACCCCGCGTCGAGGCGATGTGTCTCAACCGCTCCAGACCGTCTCGCTCTACACCAACGGCCCGTTCACCGACCTCTGCCGCGGCCCGCACGCGCCGAGCACGAAGACCGTCGGCGCGTTCAAGCTGCAGTCGGTTGCGGGCGCCTACTGGCGGGGGGACTCGACACGCACGATGCTCACCCGCATCTACGGCACCGCGTTCTTCACAAAGGCGGCGCTCGAGGAGCACCTGGAGCGCCTCGAGCAGGCGCGCGCGCGCGATCACCGCAAGCTGGGACGCGAGCTCGATCTCTTTCAGTTCTCCGAGCTCTCCCCGGGCTCGCCACTGTGGAAGCCGGCGGGGATCGCGGTGTGGAACGCGCTCACCGAGCTGTGGCGGGAGGAGAACCGCGCACGCGGCTACGAAGAGGTCAAAACGCCGATCCTGTACGACGTCGAGCTGTTCAAGCAGTCCGGGCACTGGGACAAGTTCCGGGAGAACATGTACTTCACCGAGGTCGAATCCCGCCCGATGGGCATGAAGCCGATGAACTGCCCGGCGCACATCCAGATCTATAAGGATGCCCGCCGCTCCTACCGCGACCTGCCGATCCGCTACTCCGAGCAGGGACTGGTGCACCGCCACGAGCCCAGCGGCACGCTGCACGGTCTGCTGCGCGTGCGCTCCATCACCCAGGACGACGCGCACATCTTCTGCACGGAGGAGCAGGTGCAGGAGGAGGTCGTGCGGTGTTTGCGCTTCGGCTTTCACATCTACGAGCTGTTTGGGTTCGAGCCGCACCTGGAGCTCTCCACGCGCCCGGAGCGGCGGATCGGCAGCGATGAGATGTGGGACCGCGCCGAGGCGGCGCTGCAGGGGGCGCTAGAGGCCGAGGGCCTCGCCTACGAGGTCAACCCTGGGGACGGCGCCTTCTACGGCCCCAAGATCGACCTGCACATGGCCGACTCGATCGGGCGCTCCTGGCAGCTGGGGACGGTGCAGCTCGACTATTCGATGCCCGAGCGCTTCGAGCTCGCCTACACCGGCGCGGACAACACCGAGCACCGGCCGGTGATGATCCACCGCGCGCTGTTGGGTTCCTTCGAGCGCTTTATCGGCATCCTGATCGAGCACTACGCGGGCAACCTGCCGCTGTGGCTGGCGCCCGTGCAGGCGATCGTGCTGCCCGTCTCAGACCGCTTCAACGAGTATGGCGCCTCGGTGCGGGAGCGCCTGCGCGAGCAGGGCCTGCGCGTCGAGCTCGATGACCGCGGCGAGTCGGTCCCCCGCAAGGTCCGAGATGCCGAGCTGCGCCGAGTCCCCAACATCCTCGTCGTCGGCGAGCGGGAGGCGGGGGAGGGCACGGTGTCGGTGCGCACCCGTTCTGGCGCGGGCGAGCAAGGCGTCCGAGACACCGGCAGCGCGCCGGTGGAGGAGCTCGCGCAGCGGCTGGCGGCGCATGTGCGACGGCGCGCGTCTTCGCCGTCGCCGGTCCAGCAGAAGGACACATAGTCCTGTCCACCACCCTATTGCACGAGAGCGCATCCTTCGCCCACGTTGCCCGTGCGCGAGCGCCGTGGTCGCGCCCATCGTCGGGCTGGTGAGTTGCAGCCGGAGGGGCCGGAATCGGATGGTCGTCGAGAAGCTCCCCTTGCGCATCGCCGACACCCCGTTATACTCGGCCGCCTTGAGGAGTTCCCGCATCCCATTTACAGCGTGCCGCGCCATCGAATCGGCTTGACGCGCCGCCAGGACAGCTTTGTGGTGCCTCCTGCAAATTCGTTGCGGTCTGGCGGCTGCAAATCTGCGCCCGCCGGCGTCCTCGGGAGCCGCAATAGCACCACTATTGCGGCTCCCTGCGTCCTTGGCGGACTTGATTTTCGTTCGCCAGCCCATCAACGCATTTCCAGGACGCACCACTAGTGGCCGTACCCCGGAGGTTCGACCGGCGCCCGCCCGAGCGGGACACGACCAGGGTCAACGAGCGCATTCGCGTGCCCGAGGTGCGTCTGATCGACGACCAAGGCGGGCAGGTCGGGGTGCTGAAGACCCCCGACGCGCTGCGCTTCGCCCAGGAACGCGACCTCGATCTGGTGGAGGTTGCGCCGGAGGCGCGCCCCCCGGTGTGCCGGGTGCTGGACTACTCCAAGTACAAGTACGAGCTGGCTCAGAAGCAGAAGCAGGCGCGCAAGCACCAGCAGCAGATCACCGTGCGCGAGATCAAGTTCCGCCCGAAGATCGCTCAGCACGACTACGACACCAAGAAGCACCACGTCGAACGCTTCTTGCGCCACAAGGACAAGGTGAAGGTCACGATCATGTTCCGTGGCCGCGAGGTCACCCACCCCGAGCGCGGCACCATGATCCTCGACCGGCTGGCGGAGGAGCTTGCGGAGTTGGGCGTCGTCGAGCAGCGCCCGATGCAGGAGGGGCGCAACATGACGATGATGCTCGGCCCCTCCAAAGCGGTTTTGGCGGGGCGCTTCGACGCCACTTCACCCGACGGCGCCGGGCCGGCAGGAGACGAGGAGTCGGCTCCCGTCGGGGAGTCCAGCTCCGCTGAGGAGTCGGCTCCCGTCGGAGTGCCCGACGCCGCCAAAGTCTCGGCTTCCGCTGTGGCGCCCGAGCCCGCCGAGGAGTCGGCTCCCGTCGGGGTGCCCGAGCCCGCCAAAGTCTCGGCTTCCGCTGTGGCGCCCGAGCCCGCCGAGGAGTCGGCTCCCGTCGGGGTGCCCGAGCCCGCCAAAGTCTCGGCTTCCGCTGTGGCGCCCGAGCCCGCCGAGGAGTCGGCTCCCGTCGGGGTGCCCGAGCCCGCCAAAGTCTCGGCTTCCGCTGTGGCGCCCGAGCCCGCCGAGGCGCCCGCGTCCGAGACTGCCTAGCGGCTCAGGCCGCGCGCGTGCCCTTCATCGAGAGCATCGCCGCGTCGGCGTGGTGCAGTAGCTGCTCGGCGTTGGACCCGTCGTGCGGGTAGACACTCGCGCCGAGGCTGGCGCCGACTTTGACCGCGCCCGCCTCCACGCGGATCGGCTCGGCGAGCGTGAGGCGCATGCGCTCCATGAACGCCTGCACCTCGGTGGTGGGATGGCGCAGCATGCTGAGCAGTGCCACGAACTCGTCGCCGCCGTAGCGGGAGATCAGCTCGTCATCGCGTACCGCACCGCCCAGCCGCTCGGCCAGTGTGCGTAGCACCTCGTCGCCGGCGTGGTGGCCGAGCGTGTCGTTGACTTGCTTGAACCCGTTGAGGTCCATATACACGAGCGCGACGGCGCACCCGTGACGCTGGGCGCGCGAGATCGCGCGGTCGAGCTCTTTGTGGAACAGTCGGCGGTTGGCGAGGTCGGTGAGCTGGTCGTGGTGGGCCTGGTGGCGCAACTGCTCGAGGATCGTACGCCGCTCGCTGATGTCGGCGAAGGTGGCGATCGCCCCGCACTGATGCCCGTGCTCGTCGAGCGCGGGCCGCGAGCTGAGCGAGATCCATGTCACCGCGCCGTTCGGCTTCTGCACGCCGATCGTCACCGAACGCGCGGAGCGCCCGGTCTGCAGCGTTTCCGCGCTCGGATGCGAGGCGACCGGCCAGGGGGAGCCGTCCTCGTGCAGGAAGTGCCAGCGGCGGTCGCGGACGTGGCGAGCGAGCAACTGGTCGTGGCTCATGTTGAGGATCTGCGCGGCGGCGTTGTTGGCGGAGATGGTGCGCCCGTGGAGATCGAACACGAGCACGCCCTCCGCCAGCATCTCGGTGGTGACCTGGATGCGGTTCTCCAACATGCGCAGCTCGCCGCGCCGCGCTCGCAGCTCGCCGCGCAGGCGCTCGGTGGCCGCGATCGACTGCACGAGGCGCTCACAGGCGAGATCCAGGGCACGATCGGGGTCGACCGTCCCGACCTCCGCGATCTCGCGTAGAGCTTGGGTGATCGCGCTCGGGGCGGCGTTCGGCAGCCGTTGCGCCTGCTCAACGGGAGGGTGCGCGATCGATGCTCGATCCATCACTGGATTCATCGGCTCTCGGCGGCCGATACATGACAGCAATTTGCGGCTCGGGACTGGGTCGATCCCCGAGGTGAGCCCGCTTGAACGGCAGCGGTTACGCGCTGCGAAGGCACGAAGCGCACGGTCTGCCATAATCACCGGCTCGCGATGCCCAAGATGAAGACCCACTCCGGCGCCAAGAAGCGCTTCAAGCTCACCGCCACCGGCAAGGTGCGCGGGCGGCATGCCTTCACCAGCCACATCCTGGAGAAGAAGTCACCCAAGCGCAAGCGCGCTCTCGGGGCCCCCGCGTTACTCTCGGCGGACGACGCCCCGCGGATCAAGCGGATGCTGGGTGCGCCCACGAAGAGCGCGAAGCGCGGCTCTCCGGTGAGAGCGAAGCGGGAGGCTGGCTCGTGAGGGTAAAGCGCTCCGTTCACGCGCGCAAGAAGCGCCGCGCCACGCTCGAGCTGACGAAGGGCTTCAGGGGCGAGGCGCACTCCAACTACCGCCGCGCCAAGGAGGCGTTGATCAAGGCGGACACCTACGCCTACCGCGATCGGCGCAACCGCAAGCGCGACTTCAGACGGCTGTGGATCACCCGCATCAACGCCGCCGCTCGCCAGAACGGGATGAGCTACTCCCAGTTCATGCACGGCCTCTCGCTGGCCGGGGTCGAGCTCGACCGCAAGGTGCTGGCGGACATCGCTGTGCGCGACGCCGATGCGTTCCGACGTTTTGCCGAGGTCGCCCGCGAGGCGTCGGCTGCCTGACCCAGGTTGCCGACATACCCAGCCTCCCGGGCGCCGTGCTGGCCGATTCGGGGACACGAAAGTGTCTCCCTAATCGGCAAGGACGGCGCCTTTTTTGTTGCCGCATGCCACCCAACTTCCCCGACACACGATCGAGCGAGCGTTCCATCCCAAGCAGTGAGGAAGATTCCAGCGACACTCAAATGACGACCATCACCTCCCCTCAAAATCCCCGCCTGCAGGAGCTGCGGCGCCTGCAACGTCGCCGCGAGCGCACACGCAGCGGCCGCTTCCTCGCCGAGGGCGAGGATCTGCTTGCGGCTGCCGCCGACGCGAGGTGGAGGCCGGTGGAGGGCTATCGGGTCGCTGGCAGCGAGCTGGGTGGCGCGGGCTTTCTCGATGTGGAGCCGGCGGCGCTGGCGGCGGTCAGCACGCTCGGGTCGGGAACACGCGCGATCGGAGTGTACGAGCAACGCTGGAGCCCCCGTCCGCAGGGGCCGGTGTGCGTCTACCTGCACGGGATCTCCGATCCCGGCAACGTCGGCACGGTGCTGCGCGCAGCTCAGGCCTTCGGCGCCTCGTGCGTGGCGCTCGGCCCGGGCTGCGCCGACCCGTGGTCGCCCAAGGCCGTGCGGGCCAGCATGGGCGCGATCTTCCACGTGGCGCTTGCGCGCGCGGGGTCGGTCGCGGAGCTGCCGCCGGAGCGCATCGCGCTGGTGCCCGACCCTAGCCCACCCGCCCAGCCGCTGCGCGGGCCGGCGCTGAGCCCGATCACGTTGCTCGTAGGCGCCGAGCGCGAGGGCCTGCCGGCAGAGATCGTCGCCGCGTGCGAGCGCGTTGCGTACATCCCCATCGCGGGCGACTCGCTGAACGCGGCGATGGCGGCGACCATCGCGTTGTATGAAATGACTAGGGTCCACCCGTCGTGATCGAACGGATCGAACAGCTACGCGCGCAGGCAGAGCGCGAGATCGCCGCGGCCACCACCGCGGAGGCGCTGGAGGAGTTGCGCGTGCGCCACCTCGGGCGTAAGGCCGAGCTGCCGCAGATGCTGCGTGGCGTACGCGAGCTGCCGCCCGCGGAGCGAGGAGCCGTGGGCAAGGCCGCCAACGAGGCGCGAGTGGCACTGGAGCAGCTGATCGAGGCGCGCGCCGGCGAGCTGGCGGGCGCGGAGCTGGGCGAGCAGCTGCGGCGCGACCGCGTGGACGTCACCCTGCCGGGTGCGCCGCCGCAGCCGATCGGGCGCCTGCACGTCCTCACCGCCACCATGCGCGAGCTCGAAGACGTGTTTCTCGGGCTGGGCTTCACCGTGATGGAGGGTCCCGAGATCGAGACGGTGCACTACAACTTCGACGCGCTCAACCACAGCCCGACGCACCCCGCGCGGGCGCGCACCGACACCTTCTACATCGAGAGCCCGCCCGGCGGCGAGGAGACGGTGCTGCGCACGCACACCTCGCCGATGCAGGTGCGCGCGATGGAGGCGCACCCGCCACCGCTGTACGTGGTGATCCCCGGGCGCGTCTACCGGCCGGACTCCGACGCCACGCATACCCCACAGTTCCACCAGATCGAGGGATTGGCGGTGGACGAGGACATCACGCTAGCCGACCTCAAGGGCACGCTGCTGGTGTTCGCGCGCGAGCTGTTCGGCGACGCGCGCGAGGTGCGCCTGCGCCCGCACTTCTTCCCCTTCACCGAGCCCTCCGTCGAGGTGGACGTCTCCTGCTTTCACTGCTCCGGCAAGGGCTTTCTGCGCGACGGCGCGCGCTGTTATCTGTGCAAGGGCGAGGGGTGGCTGGAGGTGCTTGGCGCCGGGGAGGTTGACCCCAACGTCTACTCGTACGTGCCCACCACGTCCGCCAACGCGCCCGGGTATGACCCCGAGAAGGTGCAGGGCTTCGCGTGGGGGATGGGCGTGGAGCGGATCGCGATGCTCAAGCACGGCATCCCCGACCTGCGGCTGTACTTCGAAAACGATATGCGCTTCCTGAGGCAGTTCTAAATGCGCGCGGCCACATTCCCCTTCCCACATGGAACCGGCCGGCGCATGCGCCGGCCGGCGGGGCCGCGCATGCGCGGCCCCGGGGAGGGCCGCATGCGGCCCTCCCACAAAGAGATATGGGAAGGGGCAGCAACATGAGGGTGCCACTGCCATGGCTGCGCGAGTACTGCGATCCCGACATGGACGTGCAGGCGATCGAGCAGCGCCTGACGATGACCGGGACGAAGGTCGAGGCGATTCACCACCACGGGGTGCCCTCGGCGGAGCACTTCGTCCTCGGGCGCGTACTGAGCGCCGAGCAGCATCCCGACGCCGACCGGCTGCGGGTGTGCAGCGTCGAGCTCGGCCTGCCCGAGGGTCCGGCGACGATCGTGTGCGGCGCCCCCAACGTCGCCGCCGGGCAGACGGTGGCGGTCGCCCGCCCCGGTGCAGTGATGCCCGACGGCACGAAACTCGGCAAGGCGAAGCTGCGCGGCGTGGTCTCCGAAGGGATGATCCTCGCCGAGAGCGAGCTCGACATTGATTCGAGCCTGCCCACCCGGACGGGCATCATGGTGCTCGACGACACGAGTATCGATGGCGAGCTTGCGCCGGGCACGCCGCTGCAGGACGTGCTGCCGATCTCGATGGACGTGTTGGAGCTCAAGATCACCCCCAACCGCCCCGATTGCCTCGGCGTGTACGGGGTTGCGCGCGAGCTGCACGCCGCCACCGGTGCCGCGCTCGCCCCTCCGCCGTGGAGCGAGGATCCCGGCAGCCAGGGGCCGCTGGCGGCGAGCGGCGGCGTCGCGCCGGCCGCGGTCGAGGTGCGCTGCCCCGAGCTTTGTCCCCGCTTCACCGCGCGCGTTTTCGAGCACGTCACGATCGCGCCCTCGCCGCCGTGGCTGAAGGCGCGGCTGAGCGCCGCCGGTCAGCGCCCGATCAACAACGTGGTGGACATAACCAACTACGCGATGCTGCTCACCGGCCAGCCGCTGCACGCCTTCGACCTCGACCGCGTCGCCGGCGCGCGCCTGACGGTGCGCCGCGCGGCCGATGGCGAGCAGGTGCAGACGCTCGACGGGCAGACGCGCACGCTCGACAGCGAGATGGTGGTGCTCGAGGACGCCGAGGGCCCCACGTCGATCGCCGGGCTGATGGGCGGCGCGCGCTCGGAGGTGGGCGGCGCCACCACGCGCGTGCTGCTGGAGGTCGCCAACTGGCACGGACCCGCCATCCACCACGCCTCGTGGGCGCTGGGGTTGCGCAGCGAGGCGTCGGGGCGCTTCGAGAAGGGCCTCGCGCCCGAGCAGTGCATGCACGCGCAGGCGGTCGCATCGCGGTTGATGATCGATTTGTGCGGCGCCACGCTCCTGCCCGGCACGATCGACATCGGCGCCGGTGGGGAGTGGGCGCCGCAGGCCCCTCGGACGATCCGGCTGCGCGAGCGTCGCGTGCGGGCGATCCTCGGCGTGCCCGTCGCGGTCGAGCGTCAAGCGGAGATCCTCGCGGCGCTCGACTTCACCACCGCCCCCAGCGAGGATGGCCTTGACGTCACCGTGCCGGCGCTGCGCCGCGAGGACGTCACCCGCGAGGTGGACGTGATCGAGGAGGTCGCCCGTATCGACGGTCTCGAGCGCCTGCCCGCCACCCTGCCCGCCCGGCGTGGCGCCGCCGGGCGGCTCACGCACACCCAGCGCGTGCGCCGCGCTGCCGAGGACGCGCTGGTGGGGCGTGGGCTACACGAGATCGTCGGTTGGAGCTTCGCCGACCCACAACTGCTCGAGCGCTTGCTGATCCCGCCCGAGCACGCGCTGCGCAAGGTCGTGACGGTCGCCAACCCGCTGTCTGACAGTCAGTCGATGATGCGCCCCACGCTGCTCGGCTCGCTGTTGGACGCCGCCCGTCATAACGTCTCGCGCGGGCGCCCCGACATCGCGATCTTCGAGTCGGGCACCGTCTACCGGGCTGCGGCCGGGGAGTGTCCTGCCGGCACGAGCCCCGCAGACACGCCTGCCGCCGACGCGCGCCCAGCCGAGGAGCACCACGGGCTCGGGGTGCTGTTGAGCGGACACACCACCCCTCGCTCGTGGCGGGGGGAGCGCACACAGGCCGACTTCTTTGCCGCCAAGGCGTTGCTCACCGGACTACTCGACCGCTTCCACGTGCGCTGGTCGGTGGTGCCAGCCGATTGGCCATTCCTACATCCCGGCCGCAGCGCGGCCGTGCTCGTCGCCGCTCCGGGAGCCGTGGCCGCCCCCGAGGACTCCTCGCGCTCCGGCGACGCTGCCGCCCAAGAGCGCCCCGCGCACGGCGCCGCGGTCGATCGGCAGATGCTCGGCTTCCTCGGCGAGCTGCATCCGCTGGTCGCCGACGCTTGGGGCCTCGAGCGCACCGCGGCGTTCGCCATCGACCTCGGCGAGCTTGCGGCGATCGCGCCCGAAACCGTTACCTTCCAACCATTCGGCGCCTTCCCGTCGTTGCGCCAGGATTTCGCGGTGATGCTGCCCGAGAGCGTCACCGCGGACGAGCTGCTCGCGCTCGTGCACCGCGCCGGCGGCGAGACACTGGAGGAGGCAGAGGTGTTCGACGTGTACACCGGCGCGCAGGTGGGGGATGGCCGACGCTCGCTGGCGCTCGCCCTCACCTTCCGCGCGCTGGAGCGCACGCTCAGCGACGAGGACGTGGCGCCCGCCCGGGCGCGGATCGTGGGAGCGCTGCAGGAGATCGGGGGTGAGCTGCGTGGCTGAGCAGCAGTTCGCACCCGGCTCGCCACGCCTGCTGGTTGCCGGCGCCACGGGGTTTGCGGGGGCGCTCGCGGCACATCTTTTGTGGCGCCATCCCCAGTTCGAGCTGTGCACCATCACCGCGCGTGCGGAGGTTGGCCAGCGCTTGGACGCGCTCTATCCGCGCTATCGGGTGCCACTGGTATTGCAACGGCTCGACCTCGATCGCCATGGCGACGTGGACGCCGCCCTCGTCGCCTACCCGCATGCGGCATCGGCCCCGGTCGTGGCAGCGCTGCGCGCTCGCGGCGTGCGCGTCGTAGACCTCAGCGCAGACTTTCGTCTCAGCGAGCTCTCCACCTATGAACGATGGTACGGCCCGCATCCGCACCCGGAGCTGCTCGAAGACGCCTCCTACGGGCTGCCCGAGCTGCACCGCCCGGCGATCGCCGCCGCCGACCTCGTCGCCACCCCGGGTTGCTACCCGACGGCGTCGCTGCTCGGCCTCGCCCCGCTCGCGCGCGTTGGGCTGATCGCCGACCTTGTGATCGACGCCAAGCAGGGTCTCTCCGGCGCCGGGCGCTCGGCGACCTGGCAGACGCACTTCTCCAACAGCGGCGAGAACATCCTCCCGTACAACATCGTCCACCACCGCCACACTCCCGAGATCGAGCAGCAGCTCGACGACCTGGACCCCACGCATCCGGGCCTGCGGGTGCAGTTCACTCCGCATCTGGTGCCGCTCGACCAGGGCGAGCTCGTCAACTGTTATGTGACGCCCACTCGACCGATGGAGCAGGACGAGCTCGACGTCATGTACGAGGACGCCTACGCGGGTGAGCCGTTCGTCGAGCTGGCGCCGGCGCCGGCCGAGGTGCGCGACGTACGCGAGACCAACGTCTGCCGGTTGCATGTGGCGCTCAGCGAGCACACCGGCAAGGTCGTGGTGCTCTCGGCGATCGACAACCTGTGGAAGGGCACCTCGTCGCAGGCGGTCCAGAACCTCAACCTCATGTTCGGCTTCGACGAGACAGCGGGGCTCCTGTGAGCTCGCGTGGCAGCTCCACGGGGTGGCTGGGATGAGCGCCGGCGACGACGTGTGGGGCGATCGCTCCAGCCATGGCCCCCCCCGGCCATTCTTCGGCTCGCGCTGGGTAGAGGCACCCGCGCACGTGCGCGAACTGGAGCCCGACGCGGGGCTGCCGGCGGGCTTCCGCGCGGCGGGCGTCGTCTGCGGGATCAAGCCGAGCGGCAACCACGACCTCGGGCTGCTGATCTGCGACGCCGAGCACCCCGTCAGCGCCGCCCGCTTCACCGCCAGCGGCACCGCCGCCGCGCCGGTGCTGCTCAGCCGTAAGCGCTGCAGGTTGGACGCGCTGCGCGCGGTGCTCGCCAACTCGGGGTGCGCCAACGCCGCCACCGGCAAGCGTGGACTAGACGACGCCGCCAAGACGCAGGGCGCCGCCGCGCTCGCCATGGGGGTGCAGCCGGAGGAGGTCTTGCTCGGCTCGACTGGCGGCATCAGCTGGTATCTCCCCGTCGACGCCGTTCTGCAAGGGATCCTCGCGGCAAGTGGGCAGCTGCGACGCGAGGGGGACATCGACTTCCAGCAGGCGATCCAGACGACCGACGCCTTCGAGAAGCGCGCCAACCTCGAGGTGCGGCTGCCCTCCGGGACCGTGCACCTCACCGCCCAGTGCAAGGGGGCGGGCATGATCTCGCCGAACTTCGCCACGATGCTGTGCTTCGTACAGACCGACGCGGCGCTTGCGCCCCACACCGCCGAGCTGCTGCTCGGCGTGTGCGTGAAGCGCTCCTTCGACCGCTGCACCGTGGATGGCGACCTCTCGACCAACGACACCGCCGTGCTGATGGCCTCCGGCGCGAGCGGCGTGGCGATCGCGCCGGAGAGCGAGGACGAGCTGCGCTTCGGCGAGGCGCTCGACGCACTGCTGCGCCAGCTGGCGATCATGATGGTCACCGACGGAGAGGGCGCGGCGCGGATCGCTCGTGTGGTTGTGCGGGGGGGGTCGGTGGGGGGGGAGCACAGCGCGCTCGATGCGGTCGAGGCGGCCGCACGCGGGGTCGCCAACTCGCCTCTTGTGAAAGCGGCGCTGCACAGCGCCGACACCAACTGGGGGCGGCTCGTGATGTCGGTGGGAGCGGCGCTGCCCGGCAGCGCCCCACTGCCCGTGGACATCGCGATCGAGGGCATCCCCGTGTGTTCGGCCGGCACCGCGATCGACTACGACGAGGACGCGCTCGCGCGGGCGATCGACAGGCGTGAGGTCGAATACGAGATCGCCCTGGGCGGGCGGGACTCGATCGAAGCCGAAACCGAGGTCTTCTTCTCCGACCTCTCGCACGAGTACGTGCGGATCAACGCCGAGTACACAACCTGATGCGCGACGTCGCCACCCTCCTCGAGGCGCTCCCCTACATCCGGGAGTTCCACGGCACGACCGCGGTGATCAAGTATGGGGGCGCGGCGATGGAAGACCCGGCGCTGCGCGAGGAGTTCGCGCGCGACGTGGTGCTGCTCAAGTACGTGGGCCTCAACCCGATCGTGGTGCACGGCGGCGGCCCCGACATCACCGCCTACATGGAGCGCCTCGGCCTGCCGGTGCAGTTCGTCGGCGGCCTGCGCGTCTCTGACGAGGCCACGGTCGAGGTCGCCAAGATGGTGCTGGTCGGCAAGGTCAACAAGGAGATCGTCGGCCGCCTCCACCGCCACGGCCAGCCCGCGGTGGGTCTGTGCGGTGACGACGGCGCGCTGTTTCGCGTCGTGCGCCGCACCGCGCCCGGCGGCGAGGACATCGGCTTCGTCGGGCGCATCGAGCGCGTCAACGTCGACGTCCTGCAGCACATCGCGCGCGACTACATCCCCGTGATCGCCTCCGTCGGCGCCGACCGCGAGGGGCACTCCTACAACATCAACGCCGACGAGGCCGCCGGCGCGGTGGCGAGGGAGCTGGGCGCCTACAAAATCGTGTTCCTCACCGACGTCGCCGGCTGGCTGGCAGACCCCGAAGACCCCGCCAGTCTGGTCGGCCAGGCGACCGCCGAGCAGGTGCGCGACGCGCTGCCCGGCCTGGAAGGGGGGATGCGCCCCAAGCTGCAAGCTTGCCTGGAGGCGATCCAGGGAGGTGTCAGCTCCGCGCACATCGTCGACGGGCGGATTCCCCACTCGCTGCTGCTCGAGTTCTTCACCGATGCAGGGATCGGCACAAAGATCGAGGCGGCTCCATGAACGCGAATGGCGGCGCTGGCCTTTGTCCTCGGTCGCTCGTGTGCGCGTGCACACTTCGCGGGGTGGGTGGGCTTTCAACCTCGCGGCCAGCTTGCCCTTCGCGCCCAAGGGGGAGTATCTAATGACCCTCGCCGACTTGCAGGAGATCGAGGCGACGAGCCTGATGGCCAACTACGCGCGCTTTCCGGTCGAGTTCGTGCGCGGGGAGGGGGCGTGGCTGTGGGACGCCGAGGGCGAGGAGTACCTCGACTTCCTGTGCGGAATCTCGGTCACCAACGTCGGGCACTGCCACCCGCGCGTGGTGGAGGCCGTGCGCGAGCAGACCGGGAGGCTGATGCACGTCTCCAACCTCTTCTACACCGAGCCGGCGATGCGCCTGGCGCAGCGGCTCTCGCAGGGCGGCCTCGGCGGCAAGGTGTACCTCTGCAACTCCGGCGCCGAGGCCATCGAGGCGGCGATCAAGCTCGCCCGCAAGGCGCGCCCAGGGGGAGACATCGTCTCGGTCTACAACGCCTTTCACGGGCGCACCTACGGCGCGCTCTCCGCCACCCCCCAGGAGTCAAAGCAGGCGCCCTTCGCGCCGCTGGTGCCCGGCTTTCGCGCGGTCGCCCCCGAGCCCGAGGCGCTCTACGAGGCGGTCGATGCGCACACCGCCGCGGTGCTGCTGGAGCCGATCCAGGGCGAGACGGGCGTCAACGTGCTCTCCAAGGAGTTGCTGTGCGCCGCGCGCGCGGCCTGCGACGAGCACGGCGCTGCGCTGATCTTCGACGAGATCCAGTGCGGCATGGGCCGCACCGGCTCGCTGTGGGCGTATGAGCAGGTCGGCGTGCAGCCCGACGCGTTCACGGCCGCCAAGGCGCTCGGTGGCGGCCTGCCGATCGGCGCGCTGGTCACCGGCGAGCGTCTCGCCGACGTGTTCGCCCCCGGCGACCACGGCTCGACCTTCGCCGGCGGCCCGGTGATCTGCGCCGCCGCGCTCGCCGCGCTCGACATCGTCGAGGACCCCGTTCTGCTCGCACGCGTGCGCGACCTCGGCCTGCGCCTAGCCGCCGGCCTGGAGGGCCAGCCGCACGTGCTCTCGGTACGCGGGCGCGGCCTGATGCTCGCCTGCGAGCTTGACATCTCCGCGCCCGAGGTGGTGCGCCGCGCGCTGCTGGAGCAGCGGCTGATCGTCAACGCCACCGGCCCCACCACTGTGCGGCTGCTGCCGCCGCTGATCGTCGGCGAGGCCGAGGTCGAGCAATGCGTGGAGCGGCTCGGCTCGGCGCTTGTGGGCTGACGGCTCTCATCGGGTGATGAGACCGATGTCTGTGATAGAGATGCCGTCCGTGAGTTACTGCCTGCGCGCAGCTGTACGCCATCTCGGGGCGCCCGCCGCCACCGGCGTGGCAGTGTGCGCGCTTGTGCTCGCGCCGAACGCGGCGGAGGCGCTCACAGTACGGCCGCTTCACAATGATGCGCTCGTGCCGCAGATCATCAACGGCCCCCAAACCCCGATCTCATCGGTGCCTTGGCAGGTGTTCCTGCTGGAGGTCGACGAAGAAGGCGAAGGGATCTGCGGCGGCTCGATTCTCGACGAAACACACATTCTCACCGCCGGCCACTGCGTGGTCGACGACAAAACCCAAAAGGCCTACCCCGCCGGCGACTTCGCTGTCATCGCCGGCGCGACCGCGGTCGGTGGCTTCTTTGAAGGCTGCGGGTTCGGCTGCCTCGCGGCCGAACCCAAAACCGCCGTCGGCGACGCGGTCTCGCTGATCCGTGTGCACCCTTACCGCAACATCGAAGTCGGCGTCGACGACGTCGCCGTGCTGACGCTCGAACGGCCGCTCAAACTGTCGGCTGCCGACAACATGCAGGCGATTGCGCTCGCCTCCGCCGGCTCCAGCCCGGCCGCGGGAGCCACGCTCAGCGTCAGCGGCTATGGCAAGCAGGAAGGGGTCGAACAGAATAAATCCACCACCGCCCTGCACTCCACCACGCTTACCGCGCTCAGCAACGATACGTGCCGCGGCGTCTTCATCAACGACCCGGCCGACTCGCCTGTCTCGCTATGTGCCTCGGGGCCCAATACCGCCACCTGTCAAGGCGACAGCGGCGGTCCCCTGACCGAAGGTAATCCCGCGGTGCAGGTCGGCATCGTCGACTACGGCCCCCCCGAATGCCCGCCCGGCAAGCCTGACGCATTCGTCAACGTCGCGGCGCCGGAGATCCGCGACTTCATCGAAGGCAGCGAATCGCCTCCCACCGCGTCGCGCTCGACCTCCCCGCCGGCGATCAAATCGGTGGGGTCCGCGCCGGTGGACTTCGGCCCGCTCACGTGCGAAGCGGGCGGTTGGTCGACTCCGCCGAGCGTGCTCACCTACACCTTCCAAACCGAAAATGCAGCCCCCGCCGCGCTGCAGGCCGGGCCGAGCAATGTCTTCACGCCGCCGGCCTCACTCGTTGGCACGCCGCTGGTGTGCATAGTGCAGGCGGCCAGCCCCGGCGGCACCGCCACCGCCAGAAGCGCCACTGCGCCCGCGATCGCCGCCGACATCTCCCCGCCCGCCGCGTCGATCACCGGGCTGAGCTGCACACATGCCCAGTCGTGCACGCTGACGCTCGCCGCGAGCGACCCCAACGGCGCTGCGCTCACCGTCACCGCCGTCGCAGCCTACGCGGTCACCGCCAAATGCCCGCACCAGAAACACCGAAAGCGCAGGAAAGGCAGGCAGACCCTCTGCCGCACGACGCACATCGTTGCGCTGCCCGTCGTCTCGTCGTCGGCGGGTGCCTACAGCGCTTCGGCGAGCAGGCTGCCCTTCGGCGAGACGATCGTGTTCACTACCACAGTCGCCGACGCCGCCGGCCTGCGCCCGAGCACGCCGCTCACGCGTTCCACCACGCTGCACAAGCCGAAGAAGAAAAAGAGAAAGAAGAGGGGCTGATGGTGCGCACCGCCTCCTACGAGGCCGACCCCGAGCAGGTGCATCGAGTGCTGCTGCTCTACTCCGGGGGTCTCGACACCAGCGTGATGCTGAAGTGGATCCAGGAGCACTACGACGCTGAGGTCGTGTGCCTCACCGTCAACCTCGGCCAGCCCGGCGAGGACTACGCGGTGATCGAGGGCAAGGCCCGGCAGTTGGGGGCGGTGGAGTGCCACGTGGTGGACGCGCGCGAGCAGTTCGCCCGCGACTTCCTCGCGCCGGCGATCCGTGCCAACGCCGTGTATGGCGGCGGCTACCCGCTGTTCACCGCGCTCGGGCGGCCGCTGATCGCCAAGCTCGCGGTCGAGTACGCGCGCCGCAGCGGCTGCGACACGATCGCGCACGGCTGCACCGGCAAGGGCAACGACCAGGTGCGCATCGAGGCCACGGTCGCCACGCTCGGCCCGGAGCTGAAGGTGATCGCGCCCGTGCGCTCCTGGCAGATGGGCCGCGAGGAGGAGATCGCCTACGCGCGCGAGCACGGCATACCCGTCAAGGGTGGCACGGAGACTGTCCCCTACTCGATCGACGACAACCTCTGGGGGCGGTCCTCTGAGGGGCGCTGGATCGAGGATCTCGGCCATGCCCCCGATGAGGATGTCTTCCAGCTCGTGACTCCGCCCGAGCGTGCCCCCGATGAGCCCGAGCTGGTACGGATCGGCTTCGAGGGGGGGGTGCCTGTGGCGCTCAATGACGAGCCGCTGGAGCTCGTGGAGCTGCTCGAACGCGCCGCGGAGATCGGCGCCCGCCATGGCGTCGGGATCGTCGATCACATCGAGGATCGCATCGTCGGCTTGAAGGTGCGCGACATCTACGAGGTGCCCGCCGCCGCGCTGATCCTCCCCGCCCACCACGAGTTGGAGCGGCTGGTGGGCACAATCCACCAGAACCAGTTCAAGCCCCAGCTCGACCGCCAGTGGGGCTACCTCGTGTACGCCGGGCTGTGGTGGGAGCCGCTACGGTGCGACCTCGACGCCTACATGGATTCGGTCAACCAGCGCGTCACCGGCACGATCGGGTTGAAGCTCTACAAGGGCCACGCGCGGGTCGTCACACGCGAGTCTCCCCACGCCGTGTATGACGCCAGCCTCGCCTCCTTCTCGGAGTCGGGTGGCCTCTTCTCGCAGGCCGCCTCGCCCGGGTTCATCGAGCTGTGGTCGCTGCAGTCGCGCATGGCGTGGCGGCTGCGCGAGGAGGAGTAGCTCCCGCGAAATGGACGGGGGCGCCGGCTCCTGGCCCCCCCCGGAGTGCGCCCCGGCGGCCATCTGGAGTAGGGCCCGGCAGACGTCCGATCGCGCCCATACTCTGCGTGGCGTGATCCCCGAGGAAGAGGACGCCCAGCGCCGGCATCCCCCGCAGGAGGGTGAGCCCGACACGTTTGCTGAGCGCCGCGCGCGCCGCGCGTGGCTCGGCGATGCCGCGCTGCTGCGCCGCGCGGAGGCGGCCGAGACGTCCGTGCGCACGCTCGAAGCTCACCTCGCCGATCTGCGTCGGCGCCAGGAGGAGAGCGAGCATCTGCGGGAGAGCACCGCGACGCAACTCGCCGAGCGCGAGCTCGAGTTGCGACGGGTCAAGCAGCGCGAGTACGCCGAGCAACAGCTGCGGGTCGAGGCGGAGGAGATCGCGGTGCGAGCCCGTCGTGGCCACCGCACCGAGCGCGACCGCTGGCAGCGGCGGGTGGAGGAGGCGCATGCGGCTGCGCAGTACGCCGAGGAGCAGAGAGACACACTCGCGGGTCGCCTCGCCACGGTGAACGAGAGCTGCGAGCGCCTGCGGCAGGGCGTCGTCACGTTGCAGGGAGTTGCCGCCGAGTTGCGCACCACATTCGAACTGGAACATCGCGCTTCGCAGGCGCGGATCCGCGAGCTCGAGGGCGAACTGGAGCGTGCCCGCGCCGATACGCCCCCGCCGCCGGGGCAGCGCTCCGAGGCTGAGGAGGCCCAGCGGCGCGAGGAGATGGCTGGGGCGCTCGCCGCCGCGGTCGTGCGTCTGCGGACTCGCGCTGCCCCCGCTCCTCCTGAGCTGCTTGCTCCCGAGGCTCCCGTCTCGCCGGAGCTCCCTGCTCCCGAGGCCTCTGCTCTCCCTGGGCCGCCTACTCCCGCGACCCCTGCGCCCCCGCAGGAGATCCCCACTGTGGTCGTGGTACCTCGTCTGTTCGTCAGGGCCGGGCGGCTGCGCCCTGTGGCCCGTCGTATCGCCGCGCGCCTGGCCGAGTGGGCAGGCCCCGCACATGAGCCGCCCCGCTCCTGACGCGGCCTCACCAGTCCGCCGCTCGCAAGCCTAAGATCCACACCGGTGTCCAACCTCGCCTGCGCCCATCTGCATGTGCACTCCGAGTACTCCCTGCTCGACGGCGCCTGCAAGATAGACGCCCTCGCCGAGCGCGCCGCTCAGTTCGAGCAGCCGGCGCTCGGTCTCACCGATCACGGCGTGATGAACGGCGCGGTGGAGCTCCACAAGGCATGTGCCAAGCATGGCATCAAGCCGATCGTCGGTTGCGAGATCTATCTCGTGGACGATCACACCACATCCACCGCCGACCGATCCAACCCCACCCGGCCTCGCGTCCAGCGCAACCACCTTACGCTGCTGGCCGCCGACGACACCGGCTACCGCAACCTCGTCAAGCTCTCCTCCGCCGGCTTCCTGGAGGGGCTGCAGCGAGGCAAGCCAACCGTCGACCTCGAGCAGGTCGCGCGCCACTCCGAGGGCGTGATCGCGCTCACCGGCTGCCTCGCCTCGCGCTTCTGCCAGCGCCTCACCGAAGATCGCTCCGAGGACGCGCGTGCCCACGCCGACGAGCTGCTTGGCATCTTCGGCTCCGAGAGCGTCTACTTCGAGCTGCAGAAGAACGGGCTGGCAGCCCAGGAGAAGTGCAACGAGGGGATCGAGCGCATCGCGCGCGAAGTCGGCGGACGCCTGGTGGGAACCGGCGACGTGCACTACTTGCGCCGCGAGGACTATGAGCACCACACCGCGCTGTTGTGCGTGCAGACGAAGAGCACGATCGCCGCCCCGAAGCTCACCTTCGACACCAACGAGTTCTACCTGCGCGACAACAAGGAAATGGCCAAATCCTTTTCGCAATGGCCGGAGGCGCTTGCCAATACGCTCAAGATCGCAGAACGCTGCTCGGTGCACCTGGAGCTCGGCAAGCAGCTGATCCCGAGCTTCCCGACTCCAGGCGGAGCCCCCGAGCGCGAGTATCTGCGCGCGCGTGTCGAAGAGGGCATGCGCACGCGCTACGGCGACCCGCCGAGTGCGCAGGCTCTGGAGCGGATGGAGATGGAGCTCGGCGTGATCGATCGCATGGGCTTCAACGCCTACTTCCTGATCGTGTGGGACTTCGTCAAGTACGCCAAGGAGAACGGCATCGCGGTGGGCCCCGGCCGCGGCTCCGCGGCCGGCTCGATCGTGGCGTACTGCCTGCAGATCACCGACGTGGACCCGCTGCGCTACGAGCTGCTGTTCGAGCGCTTCCTCAACCCGGAGCGGGTGTCGATGCCGGATATCGACATCGACTTTTCCGTGCGCGGGCGCGAGCGCGTGATGCGCTACGTGACCGAGAAGTACGGGCGCGAGTCGGTCGCGCAGATCGTCACCTTCGGCAAGATGCTGCCCCGCGCTGCCACCCGCGACGCGGCTCGCGTGCTCGGCTTCGACTACGCGACCGGGGACCGTCTGGCGAAGCTGATCCCCGACCCGATCATGGGCCGCTCGCCCTCCTTCGAGGAGTGCCTGAAGCCGGGCGAACCGCTGCGCAAGGCCTTCGACGAGGAACCCGATGCCCGGCGCGTCCTCGAAACCGCGCAGGGCCTGGAGGGGATCGTGCGCAACTCCTCGATCCACGCCGCCGCCGTCGTGATCGCCGACCGCCCGCTCACCGACATCGTGCCGCTGCAGCTCGCCGACGCCGGCGCCGGCGAGAACGGCGAGCGCAGCTTCCGCACCGTCACGCAGTTCTCGATGAAGCCGATCGAGGAGATCGGCCTGCTGAAGATGGACTTCCTCGGGCTGCGCAACCTCGATGTGATCGAGGACGCGCTCGACATCATCGAGCGCTCCACCGGCGAGCGCCCCGACTGGACGAAGGTGCCGCTCGACGATCAGACGACGTATGAGATGCTCGCGCGCGGTGACTCGATCGGCGTGTTCCAGTTCGAGTCCGAGGGCATGCGCGAGGCACTGAAGAAGGTGCGCCCGGACGAGTTCAACGACCTCGTCGCGCTCAACGCGCTCTACCGCCCCGGTGCGATGGACCAGATCCCGGTGTATGCCAAAGGCAAGCACAACCCCCACTCGATCTCCTATCCGGATGAGCGCCTGCGAGCAATCCTCGAGTCCTCCAACGGGGTGATCCTCTACCAGGAGCAGGCGATGCAGATCTCCAAGGAGCTCGCGGGCTTCTCCGGGGCCAAGGCCGACGACCTACGCAAGGCGATCGGCAAGAAGAATCGCGCCGCGATGGCCGCTCTGAAGCCCGAGTTCGTCGAGGGCTGCCGTGCATCCGGCACAAAGCCCGACGTGATCGAGTTCCTCTGGCAGTCGAACGAAAAGTCCGCCGACTACTCGTTCAACAAGAGCCACGCCGCCTGTTATGGGCTGATCGCCTACCGCACGGCCTGGCTGAAGGCCAACTACACCCCCGAGTACATGGCCGCGCTGATCTCTTCGGTGATGTCCACCAAGGACAAGGTGCCATTCTTCGTGGCCCGCTGCGAGGAGCTGGGGATCGAGATCCTGCCCCCCGACGTCAACCTCTCAGACCACGAGTTCACCGTGGTCGAGGGAAACATCCGCTTTGGCCTGGACGCCGTCAAGGGGGTCGGCTACCAGGCGGTGGAGGCGATCAAGCGTGCGCGCGAGGAAGCGATACCCGGCGGAGCGTCAAGGCTCGCGGGTAAATCGGGGGAATCGAGGCCCGCCCACCCCGCGTTCACATCGCTGTGGGACTTCTGCGAGCGCGTGGACAACCGCGCCGTCAACAAGAAGGCGATCGAGGCGCTCGTCAAGTGCGGGGCGTTCGGCTCCACCGGAGCCTCCCGCAAGGGCATGCTTGCCGTGCTCGAGCAGGCTCAATCCTCCGGGCAGAAGGCCCAGCAGGACGCCCAGATCGGCCAAGGCTCGATCTTCGACCTGGAAGGGGTGGGCGGCGCACAGGACGGTGGGGGTGCGCTTCCCGGAGCCGGCTCGGTGCGCCCGGGTGGGCGGGGATTCGATCATCCACCGATTCCCCCCGAGGAGTTCGACCAGGCGGAGCTGTTGGCCGCGGAGAAGGAGGCGATCGGGCTGTTCGTTTCCGCCCATCCGCTCAAGCCGGTGCGCGAGGCGCTGCGTGCTCGCGCCGACTGCCCGCTCGAGAAGCTCGCCGGGCGACGCGACAAGGAGTGGGTCACCGTCGGCGGGATCGTGACCGAGTCAAAGCGCATCCGCACCCGCAACGGCGATCACATGATGTTCGCCACGCTCGACGATCTCGAGGGCTCCGTGGAGATGCTCGTGTTCGGCAAGGCGCTCGCCGAGTACGAGGCGGTGCTCGCCGTCGATCAGGTGGTGCTGGTGCGCGGGCGCGTCGATCACAAGGAAGCCGGCAAGACCTGCCTGGTGGTGCAGTCGGCGGAGACCTTCGCCCCGAGCGCGCAGGAGGTGGCCGACGCGCGAGCGGCATCTGCGCGCGCTGCGACGCCCGCCCGGCCGGTGTGCCTGCGGATCGACGCCGCCAAGCTGCCCGCGAGCGCGATCGACGAGCTCAAGCACGTGATCGGCAACTTCCCGGGCCCCGCGGAGGTCGTGCTCGAGATGGACACCACCACCGGCCCTCGCCGTCTGCGCCTCGGAGAGGCCTACCGGGTGGCGCCCACACCAACGCTGCGGGCCGAGCTCGAGCAGGTTCTCGCTCCGGCCTGCCTCGCAGTGGCCTGAGGGTGTTAGCTCACCCGGTCGCTTCGCGCCGACGCCGCGCTTGCACTCCCCGCTTGCGCAGCGCCATCGCCAGCGCGACCTCCTCCGCGGTGGGGCCGCCGTCGCCGGGGGTCTCCAGGACGCAGGGCAGATCCTCGAAGGGCGCGGCGGCGAGGAAGGTCGCGCAGCCGCGCTCGCCCAGCTCCCCCTGCCCGACGTTGGCGTGACGGTCGCGGCACGAGCCGAGCGCGCCCTGCGAGTCGTTGAGGTGCAGCGAGCCCAGCCGCTCCAGGCCGATCTTGACGGAGACTTCTTCCAGCAGCGAGTGCATCCCTGCGGGCGTGCGGATGTCGTAGCCGGAGGCAAACAGGTGACAGGAATCAAGACACACCCCCAGCCGCTTCCCGCCGCCGGCGGCGTCGATCAGCGCGGCCAGCTCCTCCACCGAGCGCCCCAGCGTGCCGCCACCACCGGCGGTGTTCTCCAGGTGCAGCGCGCAGCCTTCGCTCTCCGCGAGCGCCTCGCGGATCGTGGCGCCCGCCCGGGCGATCGCCTCGCCGACGTCACCGGTCTTTGCCGAGCCTGGATGCAGCACCACGCCGCTGGCCCCGATCGAAGCTCCCACGCGTAGGGAGTGGATCAGCGAGTGCAGCGTTTTGGCGCGGATGTCGGGATCCTCGCTGGCGCAGTTGAGCAGGTATACCGCGTGGATCAGCACGGCGTCGATCGGGCTGGCGGCAAGCGCCTCCGTGAAGGCGGCGACGTCCTCATCGCGGTACACGGTGGGTCGCCACATGCGCGGCGACTGGTTGAAGATCTGGATCGCGCGGCAGCCACGCTCCTCCCCCCGCTCGATCGCTTTGGGCAGGCCGCCGGCCGGGGAGACGTGTGCTCCGATTAGCATGCGTGGATCCTATGGCGATGCGCGTAAGGTTTGCTCCCTCCCCCACAGGCGCCCTGCACATCGGTGGCGCCCGCACCGCTCTGTTCAACTGGCTGTTGGCGCGCGGCCGGGGCGGCACGCTGGTGCTGCGCATCGAGGACACCGACCGCGAGCGCTCCACGCCCGAGAACGTCGAGCAGATCCTCGACGCGCTGCGCTGGCTGGAGCTCGATTGGGACGAGGGGCCGATCTTCCAGACCGAGCGCACCGAGCGCCACCAGGAGGCGCTCGCCGCGCTCCTGACGAGCGGTCACGCCTACCGTTCCAACGCGACCGCCGATGACGTGAAGGCCTACAAGCAGCTGCATGGGGCCGACCGCGGCTTCCGCGGCGAGGCTGAGGCGGAGGGGGCGGTGCGCCTGCGCGTGCCCGACGACGGCGCCACGGTCGTGCACGATGTGATCCGCGGCGCCACCCGCTTCGAGCATGTCCATCTGGACGATCCCGTGATCGCTCGCGCCGACGGCTCGGTGCTCTACAACTTCGCCGTCGCGATCGACGACCTCGACGCACGGATCACGCACGTGGTGCGCGGCGAGGATCATCTCTCCAACACCCCCAAGCAGCTGCTCGTGCTCGAGGCCGCCCGCGCCGCCGGCTTCGCGCCGGATGCTGCGTTGCCCCTATATGCGCATCTGCCCCTGCTGCACGGGACGGACGGCAAGAAGCTCTCAAAGCGCCACGGTGCGGCCTCGGTGCAGGAGCTGCGCGACGCCGGCTATCTGCCCGAGGCGGTGCGCAACTACCTCGCGCTGCTCGGGTGGGGCGCGGGGGACGACGCCACAGTGATGTCCACTGCGCAGCTCGTCGAGCGCTTCGCGCTGGAGCGCGTCAGCCGCAACCCGGCGCAGTTCGACGAGGCGAAGCTGCGCTGGCTGAACGGTGTGTACATCCGCGAGCTCTCGCCCGCCGAGCTGGCGCGCCGGTTGGAGGAGTACACCGGGCGGGACGGTCTGGAGCAGGCGGCTCGGATCAGCCAGGAGAAAATCCAGACGCTCGCCGACTTCTGGCCACTCGCTGGCCCACTGCTCGATGACCCGGTCGACGATCCCGCGGCGCGCACGCGCTGGCTGGACGGCCGCGGGCACCAGGCGCTCGGCCAGGTCCGCTCGGCCCTGAGCGGGACGGCGAGCTTCGACGAGGCCGCGGTGCAGGAGGCGCTGAAGGCAGTGATCGCCGAGCGCAGTGCCAAGCCACGCGAGGTGTACCAGCCGTTGCGCGTGGCGCTCACCGGCACGACGATCTCGCCCGGGATCTTCGAGAGCGTTGCGCTGCTCGGTCGCGAGGAGACGTTGCGACGGATCGACCAGGCTCTCGCACTCAGCGCCTGAGAGGTCCTGGGCGCATCGTCCGCCGCCCTTGAAAATGCCGGGACGCGGTCGATTACCGAGCCATACCTGCGGCTAATGCCTCAACCGAACGTCCACGCCTGCCGATAGAAGGTCAGACCAGGCGGCCCAATGGATTGGGCGGCGAGCGACTTCAAGGTAGGTGCGCAGGAGCATGCAGGCAACAGCCACCACACAGCGGCAGCGGGCCAAGGAGCGGCCCAACGCGGCCGGCGAGCCCGCTTCCTCAGGGAACGGCCGCCATCAGAACGAGGGGCATGGGCGGCGCCTGACCCAGGCGTTCGAAGCGCTCGAGGGCTTTCCGGCCCTGGCGGAGTCGCGCAAGCGGCTGCTGGCGGTGATGTCCAAGGACCACGTGGCGACCGCCGACGTGGTGAGCGCGGTGGAGTCGGATGTGGCGCTGGTGACGGCGGTGCTGCGCATGGCCAACCAGGTGCAGGGGACACGCGGACGCGTGGATACGGTGGTGAGTGCGGTGGAGGTGCTCTCCCCGCAGACCGTGCAGGCGCTGGCGGCGAGGGTGAGGACCTTCGACTTCTTCGAGCGCGCAAGCGTGTGGGATGCGGCGCCGGAGCGCTTCAGGCTGCATGCGCTGGCGACCCAGCACGCGGCGGATCGGGTGGCGGCGGAGGTCGGTTACGAGAGTCGCGACCGACTGACGGTGACGAGCCTGCTGCACGACATTGGCAAGCTGGTGCTGATGCACGCCTACCCCGGGTATCCGGCGCAGGTGCACCAGGGTGCGCAGACCCCCGAGCAGCGCATCCACCAGGAGCGCCGCGAGCTGGGCGTCGACCACGCGCTCGTCGGCGGGGTGCTGGCGCGGCGCTGGGGGATGCCGGTGTCGATCGCGAGCGTGATCGAACGTCACCACAGCCCGGAGGCCGCCGGTGAGGCGGCGTTCGTGCGTCTTGCGGACATGCTTGCCCACTACACCCAGGGCGCTCAGGTGTCCCCGACGGAGATGTTGCGCACGGCGCGCCTGGTGGGCCTCGGCCCGGAGGAGCTGCGCCGGGTGATGTACGAGTTGCCCACGGCCACCAACCAGCGTCAGCGCCATGTCGATCCCTGTCCGCTGTCGGGCCGTGAGCTGGGCGTGCTGCAGCGCCTCGCCGAAGGCAAGGTGTACAAGCAGATCGCCCACGAGCTGACGCTCTCCACCAGCACGGTGCGCACGCATCTGCACAACATCTACGGCAAGCTCGGTGCGGTCGACCGCGCGCAGGCGGTGCTGATCGCCACAGAGCGCGGTTGGTTGTAGATCCCTAGCATCGCGCGGGTGAACGCGCGATGATCTCGATCACCAGCAAGTCCCCCTACGCCGTACAGGCGCTGACCGAGTTGGGCCGCAGCACGGGCTCGGGGCCGGTGCCGATCGGCGAGCTGGCACGCCGCCGCGAGGTGCCGGTGCAGTTTCTGGAGCAGTTGTTCGCGGTGTTGCGTCGCGCGGGGATTCTCAGTTCCCAGCGGGGCGTGAAGGGCGGCTACACCTTCGCGCGCGACCCCGCCACGGTGAGCGTGCTGGAGGTGGTGGAGCTGCTCGACGGCCCCCTCGGCCGCGACTCCGAGGGCGTGTTTGCCGACGCGGCGCAGGCCGCACGCAAGGTGCTGGGGGACATCACGATCGCCGACGTGATCGAGCGTGAGACACGCGCGGCGGGCGCGGGCATGTACCACATCTAGGGGCGGTCCAGCGACTGAGCCAGATTTGGCTCTAATGCAAGGGTTTCGCACATGGGGCACGCCGCCTCGAATGTTGTCGTTGTGCGCGAGCGCTGAGCATTTGGGCTTGCCCACAGCGGAAAGAGCTGTATGGGTGTTGACAAGTGGGAGGGGTTGGTGTACGGTCATTTTTGTCACGGTCATCCTTTTTGTGGGGGCCGGGCGTACATAGGGTCTGGTTGGGGTCATACCGCCCCGGTGGTTGACGTCAAGCGCTTGCAGGGTGTGGTTTGGGAGAGGGCTGGGTCACGATGCATGAGGGAGTAGGGGTTTAGCGTGAGTTCGATGAGAACAGACGTTCAGAGAGGTGCTGCGCGCCCGGGAAGGGCTGATGCTAGATGCGCCAGCTTGGCGCTGTCGCATTCTCTCTCTCTCTCTCTCTCTCTTCGGGTCTAGGGCCGGCAGCTAGAAGGCGTCGTTCGGCGCGAGTGCGCCGCCCGGGCTCTCCGCCATGCGGGGAGGGCGCCTGTGTGCTCTGTCGGGGGCGGCTCGGTGGATCGCCCCGGGGTGGCTTTGAGTGCTTGCCTGGCGGACGGGGTCCTTCTCGCTGCGGTCGAGCTCACGAGCCCTCCGCTGGGTTGCTGCGGGGGGTGGTGTAGGTGCCCCGCGCGAATGGGCGCCCTGGTGGCGCGCAGGTACGCGCCAGTGGTCTGGCGCGTGTACGCGAGGCGCGCCGGGGTGAGCGGCGGACGGGTAGGGGTGTGCCGCGTCGGCAGGTCGCTGAGATTCAGCGTTCGCGGCTGCTGGCGGCGGCGGTGAGGGCCGCGGATGAGCGGGGTTACGCGAATACGACGGTCGCGGATATCGTCGCGCGATCGCGGCTTTCGCGGCGCACGTTCTATGAGATGTTCGCCGATCGCGAAGAATGCCTGGCAGCGGTCCTGGAGGACGCTCTCGCCCTGATCGAGGCGGAGCTGGACCAGGCCTCTCTGGAGGGCCTCTCCTGGCGGGAGCGGCTGCGCGGGGGGCTGTGGACGATCCTTGAGTTTTTTGATCGTGAGCCGGTGCTCTGCCCGCGTCTGTGTGGTGGGGGCGTTGAGTGGTGGCCCTGCGGTGTTGGAGCGCCGCGAGGAGGTCCTCGCCGGGCTGGCGCGGGTGGTGGATGAGGGCCGCGCGCAGGGTGGCACTCGTGCGCGGGAATGCACTTCTCTGACCGCGGAGGGCCTGGTCGGCGCCGCGATGGCGATCCTTTACGCGAGGCTTCTGAAAGACAAGCGTGAGCCGTTGACTGGCCTGTTGGGCGAGCTGATGGGGATGATCGTGTTGCCCTACCTCGGCCCGGCGGCGGCACGGCGTGAGCAGGCCCGTCCCGCGCCCGTGAGGAGCCTCGCGCCCGTGCGCGCCGCGGCCGTTTCGGTCAGGGCGCAGCCGGATCCGTTGGAGGGTGTCCCGATGCGCTTGACGTATCGCACCGCGAGGGTGCTGGAGGGCGCGCGGGAGCACCCGGGGGCCAGCAACCGCCAAGTCGCAGACCACGCGGGGATCCACGACCCCGGCCAGGTCTCAAAGCTCCTGCGTCGCCTGGAGCGTCTCGGGCTGCTCACGAACACCGGCCACGGCGCGCATCTGAAGGGCGAGTCCAACGCCTGGAGTCTGACCGCCAAGGGCGAGCAGGTCACACGGAGCATCCAGATGCATACCCCACCCCAGCACCAGGCCGCGTGATGCCGCGCGTGGGAACCCTTGGTCTCTTTACGACGCTCCGTGGTCCGCTTGGTGCGTCCTTTCATTCCACAAACAGGCCGGCTGACATCCAGCCAGGTTGCGTAGCTGACACATCTCTCTCGCACCACCCCAAGAAAGGCACAAGCATGAGTAAGCCACGGGTCTTAGTCGCGTCCCTCTTCAACCGCCCCGGCGCCGCCCGGAGCCAGAGCAGCGCCGCCTTCGCCCCCCGTGCCGCCTCCCCCAACGCCGACGGGAGTGGTACGCCCGCAGCCAGGCTGGTCGACGGGTGTGGTGCGTCTTCAGGCGGGATCTCGCCCGCGGGCAACAAAGCGGCCTGCCGAGCGCTCGGTACGTCCCGTAACGCGCTGCTGTTGGTGGTCCTCTCGTGCGGCGCGCTGCTGGGGGTTGGCGCCGTGCCGGCGTCGGCGGCGGTCACCCACGAGTTCGAGTTCAACTTCAACGGCTCAGACGTAACCGACACGCCGACCGGGCCGTTCTCGGATCCTGGGGCCAACGCCTTCGATCAGACCGGGGCTGCCGTCTACGTCCTCGACTTCGGCCGCTCCGTCGTCGACAAGTTCAACGCCGCTGGCACGTATGCCGGTGTTCAGATTACTGGTGCGTCCACGCCGGCCGGGTCGTTTTCCTTCGAAACTACCTCGGGGGTCGCGGTCGACAACTCCGGTCTGGGCACGGACGCGTCCAATCGGGATGTGTACGTGGCCAACACGAATGACAACGTGGTCGACAAGTTCACCGCCTCGGGTACGTTTGTGTGCCAGATCACCGGGGAGGGAAGCGCGAGCACCGATCCGACCCATGAGTGCTCGACCAGCCAGGCTGGGGTGGGGTCGATCACTCCGACCGGTCTGGCGGTGGACTCAAGCGGCAACCTGTTCGTGGCCGATTCCGCGCACGACGTCGTCGATGAGTTCGACTCGGCGGGCAACTACACGGGCCATCAAATCGCCGATTCGCACATCACCAATCCGGCGACGATCGCGCTCGATTCGAGCGGCAACCTGTATGTAACGAACTTCGTCTCCAACGTGGTCGAGTTCGATGCCACGGGCGCGTTCGTGAGGACGCTGGATAGCAACTCCTCCCCCCTTAGCGTCGCTGTCGATCGGGCCACCGCTCACGTGTATGTCGCCGAGTACAGTAATCAGACGCCGATCGCGGAGTATGACCCGTCGGGCAACCTGGTCGACACGTTCGGCAGCGGCATGGTCTCCCTATCCGTGGGGCTGGCGGTGCGCGGCTCGAGCGGTGAGGTCTACGTCGACGACGCCCTCAAAGGCGTGGTCGACGTGTTCGGGCCCGACGCGGTGATCCCAGACGTCACCGCCACCGCGGCCACCGAAGTCAAACAGTTCACCGCGACGCTGAACGGCGAAGTCGACCCGGCCGGCGGCGGGAACGTGAAAAGCTGCCAGTTCGAATACGTGACCCAGGCCCACTTCGAAGCCGAAGGGTTCGAAGCAGCTGAAGAAGCCCCCTGCTCGCCGGCCACCCCGTACGCCAGCGTGACCAATGTCAGCGCGAGCCTGTCCGCTCTTTCGCCGGAAACCACCTACCACTTCCGGGTTGCGGCAAGCAACTCGAACGGGGTCGTCAGCTACAGCTCCGATCAGACGCTCACCACGCCTGCCCTGGCAGTGACCGGCCAGGCCAGCAACGTGGCGGGAAAGAGCGCGACGCTCAACGGGACGGTCGACCCGGATGGCGCGACGATCACCGACTGCCACTTCGAATACGGCCCGACAACGCGCTACGGCCAAAGCCAGTCCTGCGCGAGCACGCCGTCGGGCTCGAGCCCTGTTGCGGTGAGCGCCGACATCACCGGCCTTGCGGAAAACACGACCTATCACTTCCGGCTGGTGGCGGCCTACTCGGACGGCTCCAACACCGGCTCCGACGCCGGCTCGGATGAAACGTTCACGACGCTGACCAGCCCGCTGATCGACGCCACCTACACCACCAACCTGACCGAAAGCTCGGTCGATCTGAACGCTGAGATCAACCCGAAGGGGTTCGATACGACCTACCACTTCGAGTGGGGCACCAGCGCAAGCTATGGCAACAGTGTGCCCGTGCCGGACGCGGACATCGGCTCGGGGTCGAGCGATGTGCTCGTCAGCCAGCATCTCAGCGGCCTGAGCGCAAACACGACCTATCACTGGCGGGTGGTGGCGACCAACTCGGTCGGCACCACCGAAGGCCAGGACCACACGTTCGTCTACCAGCCGCCCACGTCCTCCGGCGCGGGCTGCCCGAACGAACAGCTGCGGCTGGAGAATGCCTTGTCGCTCTTGTTGCCCGACTGCCGCGCCTACGAGCAGGTCTCGCCGGTCGACAAGAACAACAGCGACGTCAAGAACGACTTCGAAGGCACCACTATTCAGCAGGCCTCGGTGGACGGGGAGCGGGTCTTCTACGAATCCGTTGGCGCCTTCCCCGAAGCGCCGTCTGCAACCGACGAAATCCAGTACCTCGCCTCGCGGGGCGCGAGCGGTTGGTCGACGCGGGCGGTCGGTCACCCGCTGATGACGACCCACCGTCCTTCGTCGGAGGGAAGTCAGAACTATCAGCGACCGCTCTCGCCCGATCTGTCGACCGGTGTCTTCACGGCCGAAGGGCCGCTTGTCGCCGGCGCCCCCATTTGGAGCTTCTACGTGGGCAATCTCCTCACGGGCTCCAACGAACTGGTGACGGACGTCAACCCGCCGAACCAGAGCGGCATCCACTTCCATGTACTCTTCGACGGGGCCTCGACCGACTTCAGCCACGTCATCTTCTCGGCCAACGACGCCCTGACGCCAGAAGCGCCGTGGCCCATCAGCTTTGGCACCAACCTGTATGAGTGGGTGGAAGGCCAGCTGCATTTCGTCGGCCTGATCCCGACCTCGGGCACGAGCTGCACCGGGGCGGAATGCACCCCCGTGGACGACGGGGAGCTAGCCGGAGGGAAGCCCGCCACTGGGGAGAATATGGGTATGATCGCCCACGCGATCTCCGCCGACGGCTCGCGGATCGTCTTCTCGACCGACGAAGGGCACGAAGCAGGATTTGCACACATCTATGACCGCCTGAACGCCACCACGACGGTAGAAGTCTCCGCCTCCCAGCGCACCCCTTCCGCCGGCAGCGCGACCGCGCAGTACCAGGATGCGAGCGTCGATGGCTCCCACGTCCTCTTCACCAGCGAAGGGACGCTGACCAACGACGCCGTCCCCGGCAGCGGGCAGAACCTCTACGACTACGACGTCGAAACCGGCCGGCTGACCGATCTCACCGCTGCCAACGAAGCCCGGGTCCAGGGCCTCGCCGGGCTCAGCGAAGACGCTTCACACGTCTACTTCGTCGCCGAAGGCGTCCTCGCCGCCAACTCCTCTCACGGCGACACGGCACTCGCCGGACAGCCGAACCTCTACCTCTGGAACGGCGGTCAGACGACCTTCATCGCCACCCTCGACGAACCCGCCGACGCCAACGACTGGGCCAGGCCCGAAGAACAGTCCACCCGGGTGACCCCCGACGGCGCCTACCTCGCGTTCAACTCGGTGGCGAGCCTGACCGGCTACGACAACGCCGACGCCAACACCGGCGAACCGGACACCGAGATCTACCTCTACGACGCCGCCGCGAACCGGCTGATCTGCGCGTCGTGCAACCCGAGCGGGGCAAGGCCGATCGGGCCCTCGGATCTCCGCTGGCTGGGGAATTCGGTGCTGTACGCGCCGCGTAACCTCAGTGCGGACGGCAGCCGCCTGTTCTTCACCTCGCACGATGCTCTGCTCCCGGGCGCCACGAACGGCCTCTGGAACGTGTACGAGTGGGAGGCCGACGGGTCCGGCAGCTGCCAGAGCTCCGCGGATAACAGCGGCTGCCTGTACCTGATCTCGGGCGGCAGCGGCGCCTCGAATTCCTACTTCGCCGACGCCAGCGCGAGCGGCAACGACGCCTTCTTCCAGACCGGCACTTCGCTCGTGGGCCAGGACGAAGACAGCTACGTCGACCTCTACGACGCGCGGGTCGGGGGCGGCTTCGCCTCGCAGGACAAGCCGGTCGTGCCGCCGGCCTGCACGTCGCTCGAAGGGTGCCTGTCGCCGCTGAGCGAACCGCCCGCGCAGTTGAGCGTAGCCTCGGCGGAACTTCACGGCCCCGAGAACCTCGTCATCCCGCCTGAAGCGCCCACAACAGCGGTCAAAAAGACAGCCGCCCAGATCCGAGCCGAAAAGCTCACCAAGGCACTCAAAGCCTGTAAGAAGGAGCCGAAGAAGAAGCGAGCTAAGTGCCAGAAGCAAGCGAACAAGAGCTTTGGAAAGGCCAAGTGATTATGTTTATTACTAATAAGTCTCCAAGGGCCCTGGGAGCTCTTTCTAGCTTTGTGCCGGCGCTGAGCTGTGTCGTGGCGGGCGTGTGCCTGCTCACGGCCGGCCCCGCGGTTGCGTCTCCGCCGACGCCGGCCTGGGGCGTCATCGCCACCTCGCAGCCCACGAACTTCGTGCCGGGCTTCCCCGATTCTTACCTGATCAAGATCACGAACGTCGGCAGCGGCCCGACCGATGGCAGCGCCGTGACGGTCACCGAGACGCTCCCGAACGGGCTGACGCCGACGTCGTGTCAAGGCCTCGATGATGACAGTTATAGCTCCTGCGCGATCTCGGGCCAGACCGTCACCTGGATCCATACGGGCGTGTCCGAGCCCGGCCAGATCGCAGATCTCATTACCCATTTGGAAGTGGCGCCGACCGTCGAAGGGACCGTCATCAACACGGTGTCGGTCAGCGGCGGTGGCACGCCGACCGTGACGATCACCGAACCGACCACGATCGGCTCGGCGCTGCCGTTCGGGATTGCGAGCTTCAGCGCCCCGGCGATCGACCCGGACGGCACGTCGGACACCCAGGCCGGCGGCCACCCGTATTCGTTCACGACGAACATCTCCTACAACACCACCGAAACGAACGCTCTATACCCGGTGCGTGAAAACAGTGATTACCTCGGAGACCACAGCACGATCAGCGGCGATGTCAAGGACATCCAGGTCGGCCCGCCGCTGGGGTTCATCGGCAACCCGCAGGCGACCCCGATGTGCACCCAGGACCAGTTCCGCACAGAGATCTGCCCGCCAAGCTCCCAGGTCGGGGTGAGCCGCGTCCACTTCTCTGGCCCGTCCTCGTCTGTAGGACCGCTGTTGACGGCGGTCTACAACATGGTCCCGCCGCCCGGGGTCCCGGCCCAGTTCGCCTTCGCCTACATCATCGGTGGTATTCATGTGCTAACGAGCTTGAACGCCCGGGTCCATAGCGGCGGCGACTACGGCGTGACCGTCGCCGCCAGCGGCATTTCGCAGGTGATGCCGCTGTTGGACGTCACGGTCACCCTCTGGGGGGTGCCGGCGGACCCAAGCCACAACGATCAACGGTGCAATACTCCCGACTTTGCTAACGGGTTGTGCGACCTTGGACCTCCGAACGGCCCGAAGTCCTCGACCGCGCCGTTGAAGGCGTTTCTCACGATGCCGACCGCCTGCCCGGGCACGCCGCTCCGAACGTCGATTGAAGCCGACTCCTGGCAGGAAACGGGCAATTTCGTCTCCGGGGAGGAAGCGACGCAGGCCGCCGTGGAAGGCTGTGGCAAGCTTCCTTTCGAACCGGGTTTGGAAGCGCAGCCGACGAGCACGCTCGCCGATTCGCCGACTGGCTTGAACGTCGATCTGCACGTGCCCCAGCGGGAAGGTTGTAAGGAAGAAGGCGGGGGAGTTGAATGTGAACTCGCCGAGGCTGAGTTGAGGGATGCGACGGTGACGTTGCCGGCGGGGATGGTCGTTGATCCGTCTTCGGCCGATGGTCTGGAAGCGTGTTCGGAGGCGCAGGTTGGTTATCTGGCGCAGAAGAGCGTGGAAGTGGGCTATCAGCAGTTCACGCCTGGAGCGGCGGAATGCCCGAACGGGGCGAAGGTCGGCACTGTTGAAGTGTTCACGCCGCTCGTGAATCACCCGTTGCCTGGTGCTGTGTATGTCGCGGCGCAGGATGCCAACCCGTTCAAATCATTGTTGGCGTTGTATGTAGCGGTGTATGATCCGGCTACGGGCGTGGTTATCAAGCTGGCGGGGAAGGTAAATCTGGACCCGGTGACGGGCCGGTTGACGACGACGTTCGATGAAAACCCGCAGTTGCCGTTCAATGATTTCAAGCTCGACTTCTTCGGCGGGTCGCGTGCGGCGTTGACGACACCATTGACGTGCGGGTCGTATACGGCCAGCAGTGTTTTGACGCCGTGGAGCGCGCCGGAAGGCAGGGACGCCGAACCGTCGAGTTTGCCGTTCGCGGTCTCCGGGGCGCCGGGTGGCGCGGGGTGCGTGGACAGTGAAGCGCAGGCGCCGAATGCTCCCGTGTTTGAAGCGGGCACGGCGAGCCCGGTCGCGGGCTCCTACTCCCCGTTCGTGCTCCAACTGAAGCGCGAAGACGCTTCGCAGCGTTTCAGTGGGTTGAACGTGACGTTGCCGCCGGGGTTGATCGGGAAGATCGCGGGGATCGAACAGTGCTCGCAGGCGGCGATCGAAGCGGCGCAGGGGCGCAGTCATGAAGGCGAAGGCGCGTTGGAGCTCGCGCATCCGTCGTGTCCGGCTGGCTCTGAAGTCGGGGTGGTGCACGTCGGTACGGGCTCGGGCGCTCCGGAGTACGTGGCGGGCCATGCGTATTTCGCTGGTCCGTATGAGGGCGCGCCGTTCAGTTTGGTGATCGTGACGCCGGCGCTCGCGGGCCCGTTTGACTTCGGGAGCGTCGTTGTGCGGGCGGCCTTGAATATCAACCCGAGCACAGCACAGGTGACGGTCAAGAGCGATCCCTTCCCGAGGATCCTGGATGGCGTACCGCTCGACATTCGCGATGTCAGCGTGGATATGAACCGCAGCCAGTTCACGTTGAACCCGACGAGTTGCGCGACACTGGCCGTGACTGGTGAAGAGTCGAGCACGGCCGGGAGTACCGCGGTCTTGTCGGATCGTTTCCAGGCTGGTGGTTGCGCGACGCTGCCATTCAAACCGTTGTTCACGGCCTCCACGAGCGGGCAGGCCAGCAGAGCGCAGGGCGCGAGCCTCGATGTCAAGCTCGTCGCGAGCCCCGGGGAAGCGAATGTCGGCAAAGTCGACGTGCAGCTCCCCAGCCAGCTCCCTTCGCGTCTGACCACGCTGCGGAAAGCGTGCACCGAAGCGCAGTTCAACGCCAACCCCGCGGGGTGCCCGGCAGCGTCGGATGTCGCGACGGCGACCGTGCATACCCCGATCCTGAACGTGCCCCTCACGGGCCCGGTCTACTTCGTGTCTTATGGTGGTGCGGCGTTTCCGCAGCTCGTGCTCGTGCTTCAAGGGGAAGGCGTCAGGATCGACCTCGTCGGGAACACCGACATCAAAGGCGAAGTCACGTACAGCCGTTTCGAAGCGGTCCCCGACGCCCCGTTTACGAGCTTCGAATTGAACGCTCCGCAGGGCCCGAGCTCGATTCTCGCGACGAGTCTCCCCGCTAGTGCGAAATATAGCCTCTGCGGACAGAACCTGACGATGCCGACGGTCCTCACGGCCCAGAACGGGGCCGTCGTCAAACAGACCACGAAGCTCGGAATTACTGGATGCCCTCCCACCCGCGGGAAGGTCGTCAAGAAGGCCCTGACGCGCGCGCAGAAGCTGAAGGCCGCGTTGAAGGTGTGCCGCACGAAAGACCGTGGTAAGAGCAAGGCGAAGCGGCGTAAGCGCGAAATGTGCGAAAAGGCCGCCCAGCGGAAGTACGGCCCGGTCAAGAAGGCGAAGGGTCGTAAGAAGCGCGCGGGCGACAAGTCGAAGGGGAGGAAGTGAGGTGAGAGGTATCCGTCGCCTGCTTGTCACGGCTATGTGCCCGGTCCTGCTGGCGCTCGTGTGTGCCACGCCTGCGCTGGGCGCGCAGGCGTGGTGGCATGTGGATCTCGGTTCGCGCCCGGCGAGCATCCCCGCCGGGGGCGATGGTGAGCTGGTGGTGAGCGTGGAGAACGTGGGGGACGCGCCGGCGCTCGGGCCGGTCACGGTCGCGGACGTGTTGCCCGCCGGGCTGCGCGCGACGGGGATCATCGCGGGGAGCGCGCCGAAGCCTGGCGGGGCGCTCGGGGAAACTGTCGCGCTGTCGTGCTCGCTTGAACATTTGAGCTGCGAAGCGTCGGGGCCGCTCGCGGCGTATGACGCGATCGAAATCCGGATCGGCGTGGAAGCGTCGCCGGGCGCACAGGGCGGGGAAGCGAGCACGGTCAGCGTTTCCGGTGGGGGTGCCCCGTCGGTGCGGGTGAGTCGTCCCGTCTCGGGCGGGCAGCCCGGGGTGTCCGGGGTGGAAGGGTATGGGCTGGCAGCTGAATCCGAAGGCGGCGGGCCGGTTACGCAGGCCGGCGCGCATCCGTTCCAGGTGACCGGCTCGATCCTGCTCGACCAGGGACCAGACGGCGCGCCGCTCACTAGCACGAGCATGCCAAATGCGGGTCCGGCTGTGCCTGCGCGGGACGTGGTGGCTCGTTTGCCGCCGGGGTTGATCGCGAACCCGAGCGCCACGCCGCGCTGTTTAGCTTGGCAGTTCGCGGAAAGCGTCGGCGGTGGCGAACAGGATCGGTGCCCGTACCAGTCGGCTGTGGGTGCCGCGTCGGTCACGTTCGATCAGGGTGGGGTGACGCGCACGGTCGCGACACCCGTGTTCAATATCGAACCCGAACCCGGTGAACCGGCAAGATTCGGGTTCTACGTCCCCCTGGACGGCGTGCCGGTCGTGTTGACGACGAGCGTGCGCTCCTCTGAAGATTGGGGTGTGGACCTGTCCTCCAGCGAGCTCCCGCAGAACAGTGGGATCTCCAGTGTGCGTGTGACGTTTTGGGGTGTCGCGGGCAGCGCCCTTCACGACAGTGCGCGCGGGTGGGGTTGTCTGGCGGAAGCGCGTGGTCGCAGCGATGTTTATGAAGAAGCGGGGTGTGTCCATTTTGAAGAACGGGAACCGCCCGCGTTCGTGACGCTGCCGACCTCGTGCACCTCCTCGCTTGCGTCGAGCTTGGAAGCGGATTCGTGGGCGGCGCCCGGCGCGTTCCAGAGCTTCCCGGCCACCGAACCGCTGGCGCCCTTGACGGGCTGCGGCAACGTGCCGTTCTCCCCGACGATCTCAACGGCGACGACTACCGGTTCGGCGTCCTCGCCGTCGGGGTTCGCGTTCGATTTGACGTTTAGTAGGGAAGGCCTGACGAGCGGGACGAGCATCGCTCAATCCAATGTCGAGAAGACGGTCGTGAGTTTGCCTGAAGGTTTGACGATCGACCCGTCCGCGGGTGTGGGATTGGGAGCTTGCACGCCCAGCCAGTACGCGGAAGTGACGCTCAACTCGCCTGAAGGCGCGGGGTGTCCTGAAGACTCGAAGCTCGGCACGGTGGAAGTAGAAACGCCGTTGCTGTTCACGACCGTGTACGGGTCGTTGTATGTCGCACAACCTTATGACAATCCGTTTCCCGAACCGGGGCATCCGGGCGGGTCGTTGATCGCGGTTTACGTGGTCGCGAAGAGCAGGGCCGAACGGGGGGTCATCGTCAAGCTCGCGGGGAGGGTCGCGGCAGACCCGGCGACGGGTCGCTTGACGGTGACGTTTGAAGGCGATCCGCCCCTGCAGTTCGATCGTTTCAATTTTCATTTCCGTGAAGGGGCGCAGGCGCCGTTGATCAGTCCCGCGACGTGCGGGTCCTACACGACGAGCGCCGACCTGTTCCCGTACTCCGCGCCGGAAGACCCGCTGACGGACACGGCGTCGTTCCAGGTCACATCCGGCTCGGAAGGCTCTGCCTGCCCGAACGGCGAGCCTCCATTCGCTCCCACGATCACAGCCGGGACGCTGACGAACCATGCCGGGACATTCAGCCCCTTGTATGTGGATCTGTCGAGAACGGATGCGATGCAGTACATATCCTCCTTCTCCACCGTTCTGCCGGTCGGTTTGACGGCGGATTTGACGGGCGTGCCGCAATGCCCCCAAGCCGATGTTCAAGCAGCACGCGCGAAGACCGGGACAGAAGAGGAGCAGAATCCCTCATGTCCCGAAGCTAGCTTGATCGGACACTCCCTCGTCGGGACAGGGGTCGGTGCGATCCTCGACTACGTCCCCGGCAAGCTGTATCTGTCGGGCCCGTTCCGTGGCGACCCGTTGTCAGTCGTGTCGGTCACGAGCGCTGTGGTCGGCCCGTTTGACCTCGGTACGGTCGTCGTCCGTTTCGGTTTGCATATCGACCCTTACACCGCCCAGGTGTCGATCGACCCCACAGGATCAGAACCGATACCGACGATCATCGACGGGATCGTCACCCACGTCCGCGATATTCAGGTCTCCATAGACCGATCCAACTTCACGATCAACCCGACAGCTTGCGAACCGCGCCCGATATCGAGCACATTGACGAGTAGTCTCGGAGCGGCCGCGAGCACCTCGACACCGCTGCACGCAGAAGCGTGCAACGAACTCGCGTTCAAACCCACGTTCAAGGCGTCCACGAACGGCAAGACCAGCCGCACGGCCGGCGCGAGTTTGTCGGTGAAGCTGACAATGCCGATCAAGCTCGGTACGCAGGCCAACATTCGCGAGGTGAAGGTCGAACTGCCAAAACAACTGCCCTCACGCCTCACGACGCTGCAAAAGGCGTGCACCGAAGCGCAGTTCAACGCCAACCCCGCCGGATGCCCCCCCGCTTCGTTCATCGGGCGCGCGCGCGCGAACACCCCGATCCTGCCGGTGCCGCTGGAAGGGCCGGCGATCTTCGTCAGCCACGGCGGCGAAGCGTTCCCCAGCCTGATCCTCGTACTACAGGGCTACGGCTTCACGATCGACATCGTCGGCGCCACTTACATCAGCCCCCAGGGCGTCACCTCCACGACATTCAAGACGATCCCCGACGAGCCGGTCGGCAGCTTCCAGATCACGATCCCGCAAGGCAACTACTCGGCGCTCGCCGCCAACGCGAACCTCTGCAAGCTCACCCGCGTGATCCACGTCACGCAGAAGGAGATCCGCGACGCCAAAGGGCAACGACGCCGCGCCACGATCAAGAACAGCAAGCGCATCGCCGCAAAGCTCGTCATGCCGACACTGTTCATCGCCCAAAACGGCGCCGAAATCCACGAGAACACCCCGGTCAGCGTCACTGGTTGTCCGAAGGCGAAGCTGGCGAAGAAGCACAAGAAGGCGAAGGGGAAGCGCAAGAAGAAGTAACCGCCGGTTGTCTTTCGAGACCGGTGCCTGAACCTCTACGGGCACCTGTTCCAGGCTCCGAGACGGAGGCTGCAAGCCGGCTCGACGCCTACTTCGCGCGGCGGATCGGAAGCTCGACTGTCGCACCGACTGTCGCGCACCCCGAGGAAGTGGCGGCGTAGAGCCAATGGCCTCCCGCGCATCAATCTGAGTGCTTCGCCGGGGCGTTGCATCGTCTGGCGGAGCCCTCGGAGCGACGCGCCCACTATTGTCGTGCGCGGATGCCTCGAATTCCGATCAACATTGCCCAATTGGTGGGTGAGACGCCGCTGGTGGAGATGCCGGGGCTGCTTGGCGAGAGGGAGCGGAGCGAGAGGGTGCGGTTGTACGGGAAGGTCGAGTCGGCCAACCCCGGTGGGAGCGTGAAGGACCGGATCGGCGTGGCGATGATCGAGGCGGCCGAGGCGGAGGGGCGGATCGAGCCGGGCCGCACGACGATCGTGGAGGCGACCAGCGGCAACACGGGGATCGCACTGGCGATGGTGTGCGCGGCGAAGGGGTATGAGCTGGTGTTGACGTTGCCGCAGGGGATGAGCCGCGAGCGCGAGAGCCTGCTGAAGTTGTACGGGGCGGAGGTGAGGATCACCGAGTCGCTGGGGGGGATGAGCGAGGCGGTGGCGGCGGCGCGGGAGCTGGCGCGCAGCGAGGACGTGTGGCTGCCCGATCAGTTCTCAAACCCCGCCAACCCCGAGGCGCACCGACGTACGACCGGCCCGGAGATCGAGCGCGCGCTGGAGGGCGCGCCCGACGTGCTGGTGGCGGGGGTGGGCACCGGCGGGACGATCACCGGCGCCGGGGGGTACCTGCGCGAGCGCAACCGCCACCTGCGGATCGTCGCGGTCGAGCCACGGGGCTCGGCGGTGCTCTCGGGCGCCACGCTCGGCCCCCACCGCATCCAGGGCATCGGGGCGGGTTTCGTGCCGCCGGTGCTCCAGCGCGAGCTGCTCGACGAGGTGATCGCGGTGAGCGATGAGGACGCGATCCACACCGCGTGGAGCTGCGCGCGGCGCACGGGACTGCTGGCGGGCATCTCCGGCGGCGCGGCGTTGTGGGCGGCGCTGCAGGTGGCGGCGCGCCCAGAGTCGAGCGGCCAGCGAATCGTCGTGATCGTGCCGGACTCGGGCGAGCGTTATGTGTCGCAGGCGTTCTTCGCGCCGTCGGGCTTTAAGGGATAAGCGGGTGGGTGGGATTCTGATCAAGGGGTCAGGGGCGGGGTTGCGTGTGGCTTCCCCACGCGAAGCTCGAATACATGACTGGCGACGGCGAGAGCGCGGCCGGATGAGGAGTCGCCGACGCTACCCTGTGGGAATGCTCGGGCTGGGCACCTTCGCGGGGGTCGTCAAGGAGTTGCGCCGCGACGTGGCGGCGGCGCGCGACCGCGATCCCGCCGCTCGCGGGGTGGGGCCCGCGGAGATCGTGGCGACGTGGCCGGGCATCCAGGCGCTGCTCTCCCACCGGGTGGCGCACGCGCTGCACGAATCGGGGTTGCCGCTCCTGCCGCGCACTATGTCGATGCTGACGCGCACGCTCACCGGCATCGAGATCCACCCGGCGGCGCAGATCGGCAAGGGCCTGTTCATCGACCACGGCACGGGCGTGGTGGTGGGGGAGACCGCGAAGATCGGCGATGACGTGACGCTCTACCAGGGCGTGACGCTCGGCGGCACGGGCTTCGCCACCGGCAAGCGCCACCCGACGGTGGAGGACAACGTGACGATCGGCTCGGGCGCCAAGCTGCTGGGCCCGATCACGGTGGGCCACGGCGCGAAGATCGGTGCCAACACGGTCGTCATCACCGACGTGCCGCCCAACTCCACCGTGGTGGGCAACCCCGGCCACCCGGTACGCGTGGACGGCCGCCGCCCCGAGGGCCCGGACGCCGACTGGATCCACCTGCCTGACCCGATCGCGGAGGCGATCGGCGGCCTCTCCAGCCGCATCGGGGCACTGGAGCGCGCGGTGGGCGAGCTCTCCGGCGGGCGCATCGAGCCGCCCGTCGCCAAGGTGAGGCCGCTGCGGCCGGTGAAGGGCCCCAACCCCGCGGGGGGGTAGGACGAGGCCGGCGGCTCGATCCTCGCAAGCCGCTTGCCTCTTTCAGCTTTGACGTCGCCGTGCCGATACCGGTGGTGGCCGCGAATGGCCCGCGCCCGCGGGCGTGCGGATCACCAACGACAGGGGGCATGGTGCGTAGGAGAATCGGGGCGGTCATGGCAATCGGCGCGGTGGTGACAATCGGCGCGGTGGTGGCGCTGGGGGCGCCCGTCGTCGCGGGCGCGGCTCCGATGTGGCTGGCGGCGAGCCCTCTCTCGCAATCCGCCGCCGAGAGCGCGGATACGGCGATGGGGGTGGACGGCGGCGCGGCCGTCGCCTGGTTGAGGATCGGTACCGACGCGACTGTGCAGGTCGCCACACGCCCTCCATTCGGGAGCTTCACGCCGGCCGTTGACGTCTCGCCGGCGGGAGCCGAAAGCCGTGCTCCACAGGTGGCTGAGGACGCCGCCGGGGATGCAACGGTCGTCTGGTACAGCCTCGGGACGAGCGACCTTGTGGAAGCCGCCACGGTGACGGATGGGATGCCTTCGGCACCAGCGACGCTCTCCGAAGCAGGGAAGGAAGCCTTTTTTCCGACGGTCGCAATGAACGAACGGGGGGATACCGTTGTGGCCTGGACCTGCGGCGAAGGCTCGACCGTGAAGGTCCAGGCGTCGTTTCGCCCGGCAGGGGGACGCTTTAGCGCGCCGGTGAACCTGTCATCCGGCGGCGCAGTTGTCGAATCTCCAAGGGTCGCGATCGACGAAGCCGGCGATGCCACGGTTGTATGGGATCGGAACAACGGCAGCGGGGAACTCGTGGAAGAGACGACACGCCCGTTCGCGACCGGCAAGTTCGCCGCGCCAGCGATGCTCTCGAATGAAGCCGAATCCGCGATCCACCCGTTCGTGGCGATGAACGCCGAGGGCGACACGGCCGTAACCTGGACCAGTTTCAACGGCTCGGACGAGATCGTTCAGGTCGTGGTGCAGCCCCACGGCGGGAAGTTCGACAAAGCGGTGAACGTATCCGCCGAAGGAGCGAACGCGGCGCTCCCTCAGGTGGCGCTCGACGGGCGCGGGGATCCGAGCGTCGTGTGGTCGCGCGAATTCGTCGTCCAATACGCCGCCGGCACTCCTTCAGGCGCCTTCTCGACACCTCAGAGTCTTGCCTTCGTGTCATGGGCTCCCAGCATCGCCGAGGATCCTGTCGGCGACACGCTGGTCAGTTACGACAACGCGCTGAGCAACAGCGCCTTCGCGGTTGTGCGTCCTGCCGAAGGCCGTTTCGGCGAGCCCCAGGAAGTATCTCCCGTAGGGCAGATCGTCAGCTCCAATGGCATAAGCGATGAGTCGGGCCTCAACGCGGCGATCGACAGCGATGGCAATGGCGTGGTCGGTTTTGCCATCGAGGGCGGTGAAGGTCTCGCCGAGGCCAGCCTGTTCGACGCGGCCGGGCCGACCCTGAACAACGTGGTGATCCCAGCGGCCGTCACCGCGGGAGCACCCGCGACTTTCTCGGTGGCGCCAGTTGACCGAGTCGATCAGACCCCCGGCGTCTCGTGGTCGTTTGGCGACGCCACATCCGCGAGCGGTGACACGGTGACGCACACCTTCGCGAGCCCCGGCACCTACAGCGTGTCGGTGACGGCCACCGTCGCCCCCGGCGACTCCGCGACGCACGCTGCCACGATCACCGTCCTGGCTCCGGTGCTCCCTGTGGTCGCCGCATTCCACGTGGCCACGCTCGGCTCCGCGACCGTCGCCGCCGACAGCCACGGGCGGGTGCATCTGAAGGTTGCCTGCCCCGCCGGCGGAGCGGCGTGCGCGGGAACAGCGACATTGACGCTGCCCGCCACAGCGAGTGGCTTGGCGGTCGCGGCCCGCTCGCAAGGCACCCCGGTGACCGTCGCCGCCGGCGATGTCTCATTCAGTGCGGCGGCTGGGGTCTCGACGACGGTGAATGTCGCGTTGTCCACCCCGGTGCTGCAGCTGCTGAAGCGCCACCACCACCTGACGCTTGTGGTCGCGCTCGAATCGCACAACGCTACCGGCCAGAGCGCGACCAGCAGCGGCAAGGTGCTCGTCAATGCGTACGTAAAGCCGAAGAAGGCGAAAGGGAAAAAGAAGAAGAAATAAACGCGCGGCTTTCAACGTGCGGGCTTTCCATCCGTAGACGTAAAACGTCAATCGATCGCCACTGCTCTTCGCCCCGGTGCCCCACGAGGGCATCTCAGCCCAGTCTCAGTAGTACACGCACCGGCAGCGATGTCGCGCGCGCGCCTTGTACTCGGGGGCCTGCCCTCGGTTCCACAGGCGGTGGTCGAGCACCCGCGGGGGGATGCCGGTGCGCGCTGAGATCAGCTCACAGGCGTGCACCGCGCAGGCACGGATCTCGCGCTCGGGGCCGCCGGTCGGGAGCAGCTCGCCCGCGTCGATACGGGCGGCGAGCGACTCGTCGTACACCAGAATGCCCTCGCAGCGCAGCACGTGGGGGACGAGGTTGTCGGCGAAGATCGTCAGGCGGTCGAGGTCGGCGAAGCTCGCGACGCCCGCGAGCGCGAGGTCGGCGGCGACGATCTGGGCGCGCTTGTAGAAGCCGCGATCGTCGAACATCGCCATGCCGCGCCCCAGCGATTGCGCCAGCCGCTCGACCGAGCCGCCGCACTCGGCTACGAGGTCCAGTGCGCGGCGGTCGCCGAGGAAGCGACCCAGCTCGCGCAGCGCCTGCGCGTAGAGGCTCATCAGCTCGTGGTCGGGCCGCTGGCCGAGGATCCCTGCGATCGTGCGGGTGTCCACCGCCCGCAGCCACACTGCGTCGAGCGCCGCTCCGTTGTCCGTGGCGTGGCGCGCGCGTACGTAATCGGTGAGTCCCCACGCGACTGTGAAGTAACCGCCGAGGGGCGCTCCCGCGTCAAGGCGCTTGCGCAGCGTGGGGAACCACCCGGAGCCGAAGTTGATCGCGTCCAACGCCAGCAGGTAGTCGGCCACGTCGGCAGGCTCACCCTCCAGATAGTGACGCACAGGGTCCAGCGCCGCGGGCGGCTCATCCGGCGCCGGCGCGGCGATCTTCTCGAGGACCCCGTCGTCGGAGATGGCATCGGTGTCGATCCGCACCCACCGCGCATGCGCGGCGATCTGTGCGCAACTCGAGCGCACCTCTTCCAGTAGCGGCATGGCGCAGACGTTAACCACTGCGTCCCAGCCCGGGGTTTGGGGCGGGGTGGGTCGAGGGCAGGTGGCGGCCGAGGTCGGGAACGGGTGGCGGCCGAGGGCAGGTGGCGGCCGAGGTCGGGAACGGGTGGTGGCTGGGGTCGGGGACGGCCGAGGTCGGGGCGGCCGGGTCGGGAACGGGTGGTGGCTGGGGTCGGGGACGGCCGGTAGGTCTGGTGGAGGCGGGGCCGCGGGGCCGCGGCTTGCCAACCACCCGCCGAGTCCGCAACTATGCTGAAGTCGATGCCCGAAAACCCCCACGCCGAGCACCTCCAGGAGCTGCTGGAGAGCCTCAACGAGCCCCAGCGGGAGGCCGTCACGCATGGAGAGGGGCCGCTCTTGATCCTGGCCGGCGCGGGCTCGGGCAAGACGCGTGTGCTCACCCACCGCCTCGCCTTCCTGATCTATACCGACCAGGCGCAGGCAGGCGAGATTCTGGCGATCACCTTCACCAACAAGGCCGCCAAGGAGATGCGCGAACGCGTCGAAGCGCTGCTCGGCCACAGCACGCGCGGGATGTGGCTGATGACCTTCCACGCCGCCTGCGCGCGGATCCTGCGCGCCGAGGCCGAGCGGCTGGGGTACACGCGACAGTTCACGATCTACGACCAGGCCGACGCACGGCGGCTGACCAAGCGCTGCATGGACGCCGTCGGAGTCGACCCCAAGCGCTACACGCCGGCGGCGATCCACAACCAGATCTCCTCCGCCAAGAACAAGCTCAACGATGCCTCCGCCTACAGCCAGGCGGTCGGCTCCCAATTCGAGGAGCTGGTCGGCGAGGTGTACACGCTGTACGAGCGCGACCTGATGCGCATGAACGCGATGGACTTCGACGACCTGCTGTTTCGCACCGTCAACCTGCTGGAGCTCTACCCCGAGGTGCGCGAGCGCTACAGCGAAAGCTTCCGCCACGTGCTGGTCGATGAGTACCAGGACACCAACCACGCGCAGTACCGCTTCCTGCAGCTGCTGGCCGGCGGGGGGCCGCCTCCCCGGCGCAGCCAGGCCGAGCGAGGGGGCAGTCCTTCCTATGCGGGGCCGGTGGGCCACCGCAACCTGGCGGTGGTTGGCGATGATTCGCAGTCAGTCTACGGATTCAGAGGAGCCGACATACGCAACATACTCGACTTCCAGGATGACTTTCCCGACGCGCGCGTGGTGAAGCTCGAGCAGAACTACCGCTCCACCGAGACGATCCTGAAGGCCGCCAACGCGGTGATCGCCAACAACCGCGGCGGGATCGCCAAGCGCCTGTGGAGCGAGCTGGGCACCGGCGAGCCGATCCAGGTGCGCGAGCTCGAGGACGAGCACGCCGAGGCGCGCTTCGTCGTCGGCGAGATCGAGCGGCTCATCGACGAGGGCGCCTCCCGCGCGGAGATCGCCGTGCTGTACCGCACCAACGCGATGTCGCGCGTGCTGGAGGACACGCTCGTGCGTCGCGAGATTGCCTACCAGGTGATCGGGGGCACGAAGTTCTACGAGCGCGCCGAGATCAAGGACGCGATCGCCTACCTCTCGTGGCTGGCCAACCCGTTCGACGTGGTGAGCTTCACACGCGTGGCCAACTCCCCCCGGCGCGGGCTCGGGCAGACCTCGCTGGGGCGCATCGTGGCGCACTCCGCCACCGTTGGCGTCTCGGTGTGGGAAGCAGCGTCTGCGCCCGATGCGATCCCCGGCCTCGGCGCGGCCGCGGTGAAGGCGCTGCGGCGCTTCATGGACACGATGGACGAGCTGCGCGCGCGGGTGGAGCAAGGTGGGCCGGTGGGGGAGCTGTTGGAGGGGGTGCTCTCGCAGACAGGCTACGTCGAGGCGCTCGAGGCGGAGCGGACGATCGAGGCGCAGGGGCGCATCGAGAACCTCGAGGAGCTGGTGTCGGTGGGCCGTGAGTTCGACACGACCGCCGAGGCCGGCCACGATGCACTCGACGTCTTCCTGCAGCAGATCGCGCTCGTGGCCGACGCCGACTCCCGCAAAGACGAGGAGGAGGGGTTGGTGACGTTGATGACGCTTCACAACGCCAAGGGCCTGGAGTACCCCGTGGTGTTCATCGTCGGCTGCGAGGACGGCGTGTTTCCGCACTCGCGGGCGCTCGACGAAGGCGGCCTGGAGGAGGAGCGGCGCCTCTTCTACGTTGGTGTGACTCGCGCGATGCGCAAGCTCTACCTCACCCATGCGCGCCGCCGGGTGGTGTTCGGCGCGCAGGCGTATGGCCTGCCGAGCCGCTTCCTCGACGAGGTCCCCGCCGAGCTCACCGAACGCGAGCAGCCGCGGCTGATGGTCGCGAGCGCGGCGCGGGGCGGCGGCGGGATGAGCCGGCAGGCCGACGCGCGGAGGAGTCGCGCGCTCGTCGGTGTCGGCGGTGGTTGGGACTCCGCCGCGCGCACCGGCACCCGAGTGCTCGCCAACGGCGCAAGTGCCGTCCGCGGTGTGCAGGCAGGCTCGGGAGAGTCGTTCCGCATGGGCGAGGATGTCACCCACGCCTCCTTCGGCGAGGGAGTCGTCACCGCGGTTGAGCCTCACGGGGTGATCGTCGTGCGCTTCGCCCGCGACGGCTCCGAACGCAAGCTGATGTCCGAGTTCGCCCCAGTCACACGACGCTGAGTGGATGGCTACCGCGCGGCGTGTCCGGCTCTGTCGTGCGCCCCGCTCCGGGAGGCGGCGGCGAGCGGCACGCCGACCCCTCCCATCACTAGCATCGGGGCAGCCATGAGCGCCACGACCATCGACGGTAAAGCGATCGCCGCGCGCGTACGCGCGCAGGTCGCCGACGACGTGCGCGCGTTCGTTGAGCTGACCGGGCACACGCCGGGTTTGGCGACCGTACTGGTGGGAGACGACCCGGGCTCGGCGGTGTACGTGGGGGGCAAGCAGCGCGCCTGCGCCGAGGTCGGGATGACGCCGTTCGACAAGCGTCTGCCCGCGGATGCCTCCTACGCGCAGGTGGCCGAGTTGCTCGAGGATCTCAACGGGGACGACGCCGTCGACGGGGTGCTGCTGCAGCTGCCGCTGCCGGCCCATCTCGACGGTTCGTCGCTCACCGGCCTGATCGACCCGGACAAGGACGTGGATGGATTGACCCCGGTCAACGCCGGTCTGCTCTCGCTCGGACGGCCGGGGCTACGGCCGTGCACCCCCCTGGGGGTGATGGAGTTGTTGGCGAGCGTCCACAGTGGCGACCCGGGCTGGCTGGAGGGCGCCGAGGCGGTGATCGTCGGCCGCTCCAACCTGTTCGGCAAGCCGATGGCGCAGCTGCTGCTTGCCGCCAACGCGACCGTAACCGTCTGTCACTCCCGCACCCGCGATCTCGCCGGCGTGTGCGCCCGCGCCGACGTCCTAATCGCGGCGGTCGGTCGCCCGCGCGTGGTTGGCGGCGAGTTCGTCAAGCCCGGGGCGGTGGTGATCGACGTGGGCATCAACCGTCTCACGCCGGAGCAGGCAGGCAACAAGAGCGGGCTGGTCGGCGACGTGGACTTCGCCGCGGTGTCCCCGCTCGCCGGCGCTATCACACCGGTACCCGGCGGCGTTGGGCCGACGACGATCGCGCTGCTGCTGCGCAACACGCTCGACGCCGCGCGCGTGCAGGCGGGAGTCGCATGAGCCGACGTCGTCGAGCCGGCATGGAGGAGCGTCGTGTGAGCCGCGGAGTTGCCGTGGGGGAGCGTCGTGTGAGCCGCCGGATGGCCGTGGGGAAGCGTCGATGAGCCTGCGTCGCATGCGTTCCGGAGAGCTGATCGCGCTCGCGGGGGCGATCTGCCTGATCGTCGCGCTGGCCCTGCCCTGGTACGAGAACTCGCAGGGCAAGCTCAGCGCGTGGGCGACGTTCGGCGTGGCGGTCGCGCTGCTGATCCTCGCCGCCGCCGGAGCCCTCGTGCTGGCGATCGCCACCGTCACCGAGCGCACCGCCGCGATTCCCGTCGCCGCCGCGGTATGGAGCACCCTGTTCGGGATCCTCGCGACGATCGCGGCCGTGGTGAGGTTGCTGGAGCGCCCCGACCACGCGACGATGCTGTGCTCCGGGGCATGGCTGGCGCTCATCGGCGCGCTGCTGGTGCTGGCAGGGAGCTGGCAGTCGATGCGCGACGAACGCACCGGCCTCTACCCGCCGGATGCTACGCCGCCACGCGAGGCGCCGCCCGCCGGGGCATAGAATCCCCGCCGTGATCGATCGCGAGGAAGTCCTCCACGTGGCGCGCTTGGCGCGGCTGAGGCTCGACGACGGCGAGGTGGAGTCGATGGCGCGCGAGCTCTCCGGCGTACTAGACCACATCGCCAAGATTGGCGAGCTCGACCTGGACGACGTGCCTCCCACCTCGCATGTGGTGGAGGTCATCGGCCGTCTGCGCCCCGACGAGCCACGCCCGTGTTTGCCGCGCGAGGTCGCGCTCGAACAGGCCCCTTCCGTGGCCGATGGGGGCTTTCTCGTCCCCAGCCCCCAGGCGTGAGCACTCCCGAGATCATCGAGCTGTCGGCTGCGCGGGCGGTGGCTGAGATCGAGGCCGGCCGGCTCTCCGCGGCGGAGCTGTTCGACGCCTACCAGGCGCGGGCAGCCGCCGACGAGCTGAATTGCTTCACGTGGGTTGCCCCCGGCGCGGATGGATCGCCGCCCGTCCGCCCGTCCGACGCTCCCCTATGCGGCGTGCCGCTCGCCGTCAAGGACCTGTTCTGCACCGCTGGTGTGCCTTCGCAGTCTGGCTCGCGCATCCTCGAGGGCTACCGCCCTCCCTACACCGCCACCGCCGTTGCGCGGCTCGCCGCGGCCGGCGCACCGCTGCTTGCCAAGACCAACCAGGACGAGTTCGCGATGGGCTCCTCCAACGAGAACTCCGCCTTCGGCCCGGTGCTCAACCCGTGGGATCGCGCCCGCGTGCCCGGGGGGTCCTCGGGGGGCAGCGCCGCCGCTGTCGCCGCCGGCCTGGCTCCCTGGGCGCTCGGCACCGACACAGGGGGATCGATCCGCCAGCCGGCCGCGCTGTGCGGAATCGTCGGGCTGAAACCGACCTACGGCGCCGTCTCGCGCTACGGGATGATCGCCTTCGCCTCCTCGCTCGATCAAGCCGGGCCGCTCACCCGCGATGTCACCGATGCGGCGCTGCTGCTGCGCCACATGGTCGGCCGCGACGAGTGCGACGCCACCTCCCTGGGACACCCCGAGGAGATCGCGCTGCCCACCGCCGAGACGCTTTCCGGCGTGCGCTTGGGCGTCCCCGAGGAGCTCACCGGCGAGGGGATCGATCCGGGTGTGCTCGACGCCTTTCGCGGTGCCCTTGCGCGCGCGCGGGAGCTCGGCGCGGAGCTCCACGACGTTCGCCTGCCGCACGCTCCACATGGGCTCTCCGCCTACTACGTGCTCGCGCCCGCCGAGGCCTCCTCCAATCTCGCCCGCTTCGATGGTGTGCGTTACGGGCTGCGCGCCGAGAAGGCTGATGACCTGCTCGAGCTCTACACCCGCACCCGCCACGACGGCTTCGGCGCCGAGGTACGGCGACGCATCATGCTCGGCACCTACGCGCTCTCCGCCGGCTACTACGACGCCTACTACGGCCGCGCCCAGCGCGTGCGCACGAAGATCGTCGGCGACTTCGATGCCGCGTTCGCGGAGGTCGACTTCATCATCACGCCCACCTCTCCCACCGTCGCCTTCCGGCTGGGCGAGCGCACCGGCGACCCGTGGTCGATGTACATCAACGACTTCTGCACCGTCCCGATGTCGCTCGCCGGCATCCCCGCGATCTCGATTCCCTGTGGGCTCGCCGGTGATGGGGCGGGGGGGAGCTGCCCGTCGGGCTGCAGCTCACCGGGCCGGTGTTCAGCGAGAACCGCCTACTCGACGCCGCGTTCGCGCTGGAGCGGGCGCTCGGCTTCGATGGGAGCGCCGCCCGTGTCTGAGTACGAGCCGGTCATTGGCCTCGAGATCCACATCCAACTGGCCACGGCCACGAAGATGTTCTGCGGCTGCGCGCTCTCCTTCGGCGAGCCGCCCAACACCCGCACCTGCCCGGTCTGCCTCGGCCTTCCCGGCAGCCTGCCCGTTGCCAACGCGCGGGCCGTGCACTTCGGGCTGATGATCGGCCTCGCACTCGGCTCCGAGCTGGCGCCGCGGTCGATCTTCCATCGCAAGAACTACTTCTATCCCGACCTTCCCAAGGGCTACCAAATCTCCCAGTACGACCTGCCGCTCTGCCTTGGCGGGCGACTCGGGGAGGTGCGCATCCACCGTGTGCACCTCGAGGAGGACGCCGCCAAGCTCGTGCACGTCGGCGCCTCCGGACGGATCCACGGCTCCGATGCCTCGATCGTCGACTTCAACCGTGGCGGCACCCCGCTCGCGGAGATCGTCACCGAGCCCGACCTGCGCTCCGCCGAGGCCGCCGGCGAGTGGCTGCGGCTGCTGCGCACCACGATGCGCGTGCTCGGCGTCTCCGATGTGAACATGGAGGAGGGCTCGTTGCGCTGCGACGCCAACATCTCGCTGCGCCCCGCCGGCAGCGAGCAGCTCGGGGTGAAGACCGAGCTGAAGAACATGAACTCCTTCCGCTTCATCGAACGCGGCATCCGCGCCGAGCTCGCCCGCCAGGAGGCGATCCTGCGCGGCGGCGGGCGGGTGCAGCAGGAGACGCTGCACTTCGACCCCGCCTCCGAGCGCATCACCTCGCTGCGCTCCAAGGAGGAGGCCCACGACTACCGCTACTTCCCCGAGCCCGACCTCGTGCCGGTCGCGATCGACGCGGCGATGCTCGACGCCGCCCGCGCCGCCCTCCCGGAGCTGCCCGCCGCGCGCGCTGAGCGCTTCGAGCGCGAGATCGGGCTCTCCGCCGACAGCGCCCACCTGCTCGCCTTTCGCGCGGAGCTCGGCGACTACTTCGAGGCTGCGCTCGCCGCCGCGGTCGATCCTGCACCACCGGCCCAGGCGCTCGCCAACTGGATCGCCGGCGACCTGCTCGCGCGCCTCAGCGGTGGTCAGCTGGGCGGGAATGCGGTCGCAGGCACGGATGGGGAGACCAGCGGAGGAGCAGACGGGACGGGTGAGACCACTGGCGCGGGTGAGGCCTCCGGCGCGGGTGAGGTCACTGGCGCGGGTGAGACCACTGGCGCGGGTGAGGCCTCCGGCGCGGATCCGCTCTCCTCGCGGGTCCAGCCCCAGGCGCTCGCGGTGCTCGTCGGGCTCGTCGCCGCCAAGCGCATCTCCGTCGGCGCCGGTCGCCAGGTGCTCGACCGCCTCGTCGCCGAGGGGGGCGATCCGGCGGCGATCGTCGAGGCCGAGGGTCTCGCCGCGATGGACGCGGGAGATGAGCTTGCCGCGATCGTCGCCGCGGCGCTCGCCGCGCACCCCGAGGCCGCCGAGAACGTACGCGCCGGCAACGCCAAGGCGATTGGGCCGATCGTCGGCCACGTGATGCGTGAGACCAAGGGTCGCGCCGACGGCGGCGCCGTCACCCGGCTGGTGCACGAGCAGCTCGGCATCTGAGCTGAGTGACTGCCGCGCGGTCGGGATCCGATCGGCAACCGCAACACCGCAACCGTTCAGATCTTGTACTGCGGGCCAATGACACGCGCATGCGTGGACGCCAAAATTGGGGAACCTCCAAGGGTGACATTCCAAATCTCGCCTCCGCGGGCTCCCCTCGACCGCGGATCGGCGGAGCAGGATGCGTGCGGCCGGGCTGGGGCGCCAGCCCTCGCCCGGCCGTAGCGCACCACCCTTGTGAACCGCTGCGCCTGCGAGCGCTACCATCTGGGGATATGAACGAGTCGCCCACAACCACCCCGTCGTCGTCGCGCTCGCTGGGCCGGATGATCGTTGCGGTGCTGATCCTGGCGGTCGCTGCCTGGGTGCTGCTGCACATCGTGATCGGCATCGTCACCTTCCTCGCCATCCCGGTCATCGTGGTTGCCGCCATCGTGGCCATCGTCTGGGCTGTGCGCGTCCTGTTCTGAGAGGCACGGTGCGATGGGATACGTGGTGATCTGCTTCGGCTTCGGGCTTGCCGGCGGGATCGTCGGCCGCGTCAAGGGCAGCTCATTCATCCTGTGGTTCCTGATCTCCGCGGTCGTCCCCGTCTTTGGCTTGCTCGCCGCGATCGCCTACCGCATGGAGAGCAACGAGCTGCGCCGCCGCTGCCCCCACTGCGGGCGCGTCACCAAGATCTACGACGCCCTCTGCACCCGCTGCGGGACCGAGCTTGAGTTTCCGGAGACGGTGATCGCGCCGGAATCGTGGCAGCCTCCTTCTGCCGCAAGCAGCTGAGCCGTCACGGCCGGTGAGCGCCTTCGCTGCCGGTATGCCCAGCATCGCGTGTGACCCGCGTTAGGGGCGCCGATTAGGGAGCCCGAAACGCCGCAGGCTCTATAAACCTGGCATGAGCGCCAAGGCTCCGCCCGTGCCCGTACACGACTCGCTGATCGCGCGGCTGATCCACCGCGCCGGCTTCCCCGACGAGCGCGACTTTGTGCTGCGCGTCGTGCAGCCAGCGCTCGTCGGCATGATCGACGGCACCGTCTCCTCGCTGCCGCCGATCTTCGCGGCGGCGATCTCCTCCGATTCGCGCGTGGCGCTGCTCGTCGGCTTCTCAACCGCGCTTGGGGCGGGCGTCAGCATGGGGTGGTCGGAGGCGCTGTCGGACACCGGCGAGCAGACCGGCCGCGGTTCGGCGGTCGTGCGCGGCGCGATCACCGGCGGCATGACCACGCTCGGCGGCATCTTCCACACGCTGCCGTTCTTCATCAGCGACGTCCACAAAGCGCTGCTGGTGGCGGGGTTTGTCGTCGCCTTCGAGCTGTTCGCGATTGCCTGGGTGCGCAAACGCTTCCTGAACGTCTCGATGCGCTCCTCGCTGCTGGTCGTCACCGTCGGAGGCGCGATTGCATTGGCAATTGGGATCGGGATCGGCTCCTCCTAGCGACCGCCCCCCTAACGCATCTCGTTGGGGGGGGGGGGGGGCCGACCGCTAGCGCGGCGTCAGGCGGCGGCCTCGATCACCCGTGTGCGCTGGAGCGCCGGGCGGAAGGGCGCAAACCCGCTGGTACACTGCCTTTTTGGCCTGTTTCGAGTGCAGTGGAAAGGCGGTTGGCAGACATGCGCGCGGTTGACGCACTGATGGAATGCCTCAAGGCGGAGGGCGTCGAGGTCGTCTTCGGCCTGCCCGGCGGCGCCAACCTCCCGACCTACGACGCCTTCGTCGACGCCGGCATCCGGCACATCCTCGTCCGCCACGAGGCCGGCGGCGGGCATGCCGCCGAGGGCTACGCCAAGGCGACCGGCAAAGTGGGCGTCGCGTTCGCCACGTCCGGTCCCGGCGCCACCAACCTGATCACCCCGATCTGCGACGCGATGATGGACTCCGTACCGGTTGTGTTCATCACCGGCCAGGTGCGCACCGAGCTGCTCGGCACCGACGGCTTTCAGGAGGCCGACACGATCGGGATCACGATGCCCGTCGTCAAGCACTCCTTCATGATCCAGCACCCACTGGAGATCCCCCGCGCGATCCACGAGGCCTTCCACATCGCCTCCACCGGACGTCCCGGCCCGGTGCTCGTGGACATCCCCCAGGACCTTTCGCGCGCCGAGATTGCCTACGAGCCGGTGACCGACGTGCGCCTTCCCGGCTACCAGCCGACGGTCGAGGGCAACCAGAAGCAGATCCGCCAGGCCGCCAAGGCGCTCGCTGCCTCCCAGCGCCCCGTGATCTACGCCGGGGGGGGGATTGTCAACGCCAACGCCTCGGCGGAGCTGGTCGAGCTCGCCTCCTGCGACCGCTTCCCCGTCACCTGCACGCTGATGGGCCTCGGCGCCTTTCCCGCGCGGGTGGGCGGGGTAGAGGCGGACCGAGCAGGTGCGAGCGGGGCCGGAGCAGATGGGGTACCCAACCCCCAGTGGCTGGGGATGCTCGGGATGCATGGCACCCGTGCTGCCAACTACGCGATGGACGAGGCCGACCTGATCTGCGCCGTCGGCGCCCGCTTCGACGATCGCATCACCGGCAAGCTCTCCGAGTTTGCGCCCCACGCCAAGTTCATCCATATCGACGTCGATCCGGCGGAGATATCGAAGAACGTGCCCGCTCACATCCCGATCGTCGGCGACGCCCGCAACGTGCTCGCGAAGCTCGCGATCGAGTACCGCGCGCTGGAGGCCGACCCCGCGCGCCTTGACGAGTGGTGGGGCCGTATCGAGGGGTGGCGCGAGCAGTATCCGCTCAAATACGAGGACAGCACCGACGCTGAGATCAAGCCCCAGTACTTGATCCAGGCGCTGTACGAGGCGACCGGCGGCGAGGCGATTGTCTCCAGCGACGTCGGCCAGCACCAGATGTGGACCGCCCAGTATTACGACTTCTCCGCCCCGCGGCGCTGGATCAACTCTGGCGGCCTGGGGACGATGGGCTTCGGGCTGCCGGCTGCAATGGGCGCCGCCGTCGGCTGCCCCGAGCGCCTCGTCTGCTGTGTCGCCGGCGACGGCTCGGTGCAGATGAACGCCCAGGAGCTTGCGACCTGCGCGCAGGAGCAGATCCCGATCAAGGTGTTCATCATGAACAACGGCTACCTCGGCATGGTGCGCCAGTGGCAGGAGCTCTTCTGGGACGGCCGTTACTCCCACGTCGACATGGGCAAGTTCCCTGACTTCGTCAAGCTCGCCGAGGCCTACGGCGCCACCGGGATGCGCTTCGAGGACAAGCACACGCTCGTGGACGACATCAAGCGGGCGATCGCCACGGAGGGCCCCGTGGTCGTGGACGTGCGCGTCACCCGCGAGGAGAACACGTACCCGATGATCCCTGCTGGGCAGGCGGCTAGGGAGATGGTGGGATGACCAGAGCGATGATCTGCCAGAGGGGGGAGGTCGGGAGGGGGGCCTGCCTCCTTCCCGCGTCGACGTTGATTCCTACCGGGCAGGCTGCGCGGGAGATGGTGGGGTGATGGGAGAGCCAGCCACCAAGGCGCCGCTCAGCCTTGCCGAGCTCGAAGCTTCGGGCAACCTGCGCACTGGGCGCAAGCACGTTCTCTCGATCCTCGTCGAAAACAAGTCAGGGGTGCTGACGCGGATCGCGGGGCTGTTCGCCCGCCGCGGCTTCAACATCGACACGCTCACGGTTGGCCCCACCGACGACGAGCGGGTCTCGCGCGTGACGCTCACCGTCGACGGCGCTCTGCACCCGATCGACCAGGTCACCAAGCAGCTGCACAAGCTGATCAACGTGCTGAAGATCCGCGACCTCGACCCGGGCGACACCGTCTCGCGCGAGCTTGCGATGTTCAAGGTCTCCGCCGATGGCGTCCAGCGCGGCGAGTTGATGCAGATCACCGAGATCTTCCGCGGCAAGGTGGTCGACGTCACCAAGCGCTCGATCATCGTCGAGATCACCGGCACCACCGAGAAGATCCAGGCCTTCGAGGACATGGTGCGGCCGTTCGGCCTGATCGAGATGATGCGCACCGGGGAGATTGCGATCGCGCGAGGCCGCAGCGAGACCTGAAGGCCCGATGAGCTGCGCTGGCCGATCGATGAGCGCATCTTGGTCGTCGAGCGGCCTGCGTCCTCGGTCGCTCGTGTACCGATCGTCGGTCAGATGAGATCGACTGATCGGCCAGCACATTTCGCTCGCTGCGTGCTTGACCTGCTTGCTCATCGACCCTCAGGAGGCGCTCTTGCAGCTACGTACGATTGAGCGCTCCCCGTTCGCGCTCAGCGACGCCGACCGCGAGCGGCTCGGGGCGCGTCTGCAGCTCGCCGTCAAGCGTGCGCGGCGCAGCGGCCGCCAGACGCTCGCGGCGCTGACCCTGCCGCTGCTCGCCGACCTCGACCCCAGCGCCGTCGTCTGTGCATCGCGGCGCCGGGGAGAGTCGTGGTTTCTCTTAGAGCAGCCCGAGCGCGGGGCGCGTGTGCTCGCCGCGCTCGGCGAGGCGGTCTGCCTGACGGCGACCGGGCCCGAGCGCTTCGCCACGGTGGCCGACCGCTGGCGCGCGCTCGCCGCGGCTGCGGTCAGCGACCCGCCCGAGAACCCCTCCGAGCCGGGGTCCACCAGCGGCGGGCCGATCGCGCTGGGCGGCTTTGCGTTCGCCGCCGAGGGCGGTGCCGACATGGCGTGGAGCGGTTTCGCGCCGGCCTCGCTGATCGTGCCCGAGGTCGCGTTCACGCGCGAGTGTCGCCCCGGGCGCCGATCGGGTGGGGCGTCGTCGACCCCGCTCTCCGATCCGCGTGCCGTGACGGACGGCATGTGCGTGCGGATGACGCTGTGCGCGCTGGCGGCCCCCGACGACACCGCGGAGCAGCTGCTCGCCCGGCTGGAGCGCCGCGTCGTCGAGTTGCGTGCGGAGCCGCTGGCGCTGCTCGACCCCGCGCCCACCGGGCGCTACCGGATCGCGAGCGCGATGCCGCCCGAGCACTACGAGGCTGCCGTCGCGCGCGCGGTCGAGCTGATCCGTGCCGGGCAGCTGGAGAAGGTGGTGCTCGCGCGCGAGGTGCAGGTCCACGCGGGCGGAGGGGCTTCCAACTACGACCCCGCCGCGCTGTTCGGGGTGCTGCGCGAGGGCTTCCCCTCGTGCACGGTTTTCTGCGTGGGTCGCGACGACGCCGCGTTTGTCGCCGCCAGCCCCGAGCTGCTGGTGCGCCGCGAGGGCCATCGCGTCAGCGCGCTCGCGCTCGCCGGCTCGATGCGCCGCAGCGCCGACCCCGCCGTCGACGACTACCTCGGCGAACAGCTGATGCACTCCGAGAAGGACCGCGAGGAGCACGCGATCGTGATCCGCCGGATCGAGCGTGCGCTGCGCCAGCACGCGCTTTGGACCGCCGCCCCGCCCGAGCCCACGCTCGTGAAGGTCGCCAACATTCAGCACCTCGGCACCCCGATCCGTGCTCAGCTCGCGCAGCCGCTCGATGTGATCGAGCTGCTCGAGCTGATGCACCCCACGCCCGCCGTGGGCGGCGAGCCGTTGGAGCGTGCGCGCCCGCTGATCCCCGCGCTGGAGGGCCTCGACCGCGGCTGGTATGCCGGCCCTGTCGGCTGGGCCGACGCGACCGGCGACGGCGAGTTCTGCGTCGCGCTGCGCTGCGCGCTGCTGCGCGGCCGCGTCGCCCGCTGCTACGCCGGTGTTGGCGTCGTGCGCGACTCCGACCCCTCCGCGGAGCTGGCTGAGACGGAGGTCAAGCTCGCGGCGCTGCTACCACTGTTGGCGGGGTAGGAACCGGTTTCAAAATAGGCGGTGCGTCCGGGGCGTTCCTGGACCAAGCTGGGCGATGCGGGCCGACGCAGCCCGTGCTGGTGGCACGGGCAAGGAGGTCCGTGGCGATCCAGCGCCGCGTCTCAGGGACGCATCCGGGCGTGCCGATCTTTTTGAAACCGGTTCTAACCCCGCGGGCGCTGCGTTTGCGGGGGCCATCACCGCTCAGCTTGTGTAGGGCTGCGAGTGCTAGCGGCCAACCCGGCCTTTCGCCCCGAAGCCCGGCGGGAAACTCAAACGCAGCCGGTGAGAAACACTATATGTGAAGTACCGCTTGCTCAACAGGGCTTGGGTCGTGTATCGACCTGCGTGGAGTGTGCAACGAGATCTGAGAGCTCGTCATGGTCCAATTGACAGGACCCCATTGCTAGTGTGCCACGATGGCTACGAGGGTGGGCAAGCATCGCAGGCCGGCACCAAGTCGGCCCAAGGGGACGTCACACCAGGTCGCGCGTCTTCGTTCTTTGCCTGCTGATTGGTGGGTATGGTCATTCCTGCCGCTGTGCCTGCTCTATGTGGTTCTGGTCATCACGCACTTCAGCCACATACTTGTGAATGTATATGGAAGCTCAGATGCCAGTTCGCCGCTGGTGGTTGCCGAATTGTTCTCCGACCGAGCCGGGGGCCACGTCGTTACGTCAAACTTTCCGTGGTACTCGACCCTGATCTTCGCGGAGGTCACGAAATGGCTGCCTGCACATCGCCAGATCTGGGAGCTTGGACCGTTGTTTCTTGGTCTCTCGTCGATCGCACTAATGTCGTGGTCGGCATGGCGTGTTGCGGGACGCTGGGCGGCCGCGCTGACGGCCGTCATTCTGCTGTGCGCCGGTCCGGGTGTCCTGGAATTGATGTTTTGGCTCACCGATCATACGCCCACCTGGTACTCGCTCGCTCTGCTTGCGGCGTTCCTGGTTCTGTTGACCGATCGCAAGATCTCAGTGGGTTGGCTGCCGTTGACGATTATCACCCTATTCATTGGTGTGATCGTGGGCATCAACCTCGCCACCGACAAGGAGCTGCTTGTTGCTGGGCTGCTACCGCTACTTATCGCTGGTATCGCGACTTGGGCAATGAGCCGGACTGCCTTGGCGGCCAGGACCATGTGGTTTGCATTGGCCATGACGGCTGTCATTGGTGTCAGCGCAATATCAACGACATCGATCATGCACTCGACAGGAGTCGTCTCGAACGGGTATACGCTCAAATTTGCGAATCTTGAAGCCGTCTTCACGAACGTAATGACCTGGTGGCAGTCGATCGCGCTGCTGGGGAACGGAAGCTTCTTTGGTGAAGCTATAACAGTGGCCACCATGATCGCGCTCATTTGCGCGGTTTTGAGCGTGGGCGTGGTTCTCCTCATACCGTGGTACACCTGGCGGTATATCCGTAGTCGACGATCTGATGGGGAGCTTCTGGATGTGCAGCTGAGTGTTTATACGATGTTCTGGACGGCCAGTGTCGTTTGTCTCTCCGTCGGCTTCATTTTGAGCTCCGCCCCCGTCCATCCCACCGACCCGGAGGACGTAGGCTATTTGGTGGGAATTATGTATGCGGTCGCCGCCATATTGCCGCTACTCGCTCGTGGCAGTGTTTTGACACGTGCGGTGGTAGTTACCGGCACGCTACTGTTCCTGTTGAGCGCTGTGATCACGCTCGGCCGTAGCAACGGCATCAACGCGCCGCCGTCGGCTCGTGGGCCGTCGCCGCAGGTAGCCGGAGACGTTGCTCGGGTTGCCGAAAGGATGCACGCCACCGTTGGTTATGGCCTCTATTGGGATGCGGCCGCAATCACGTGGCGCGCGAATTTCAGGGTCCTAGTTGCGCCAATCGTAGGTTGCTCATCCTCCCAGAGGCTGTGTCCTGGTCCAAATGGCTATCTGGAAGCCTGGTATCGCCCGGTGTCAGGTAGGACATTTTTGCTCACCGACTCGAGCATTCTTGCCTGGGGCCCACCGGCGACACTCGGTCAGGCTGTTGCAACTTACCATTTTGGTACCGTGAGTATGTATATTTACAACTACAATATAGTCGAAAAGCTGCTTTGAGGAATGGACTGAGTCACGGTCCAAAAGTAGGCTGAGCTCTATCTCACGATGAGTGTGGCTGGGGGCGAGGTCAACCGAGGTAGATCATCTCGCGCTCGCTGACGGTGACCCGCCAGCCGCTCGGCAGGCGCGTGGGGGAGACTCCGTCGGAGGTCTCCGGTGCGAGGAGGCAGTACTCAGGGGCCGGGCCGAACACGAGCGCGCGGCGCCACAGGCTGGCGTGCGCAGGGTCGATGCCGTCCGCGAGCAGCTGCGCCAGCTCGCCGCGCGGCTCGCCCGGCGGACGTGAGACCCACACAGCGCGAGGTGCGTTGGCGAGGTCGGCGTGACCCTCCAGCAGGCCGTACAGCCCCCCCGCGCCGGAGCCGAAGCGGCGGGCGATGCCGTCGTGTGCGCTGCGGTGCCCGTGCGTCACGGCTGCCTCGTTGAGCACGCCGAGGGCGGTGAAGTCATCGAGTAGGTACCAGTCCTCGTAGGTGACCTCGGACGTGCCGTCCTGCGCGCAGGACAGCCACGGGCACTCCGCGAGACGCAGCAGCGCCGAGCCGCGCAGGCCGGCCGGCGGGGAGTGGTGCAGCGAACGGTGAAAGCGCTCGCTTGCGTGCTCGTAGGTCTCGCGCTCGACCCCGTCTGCGCGGCGGTGCCATAGGAGATAGGCGAGCATGAGGTGTCCCTTCACGGCTCCCGCGGAGCGCGCTCAGGTTCCCCCGACCGAAGCCGGGGACACTCGCCTCCGGTCGAAGCGGGGGGACATTCGCCTCCGGGTTCGGCCAGCATCCCCGAATCGACCGGCATCCCCGTTTCGGCCGAAGCCGGGGGACACTCGCCTTCGGCTCGCATCCCCGTTTCGGCCGAAGCCGGGGGACACTCGCCTTCGGCTCGCATCCCCGTTTCGGCCGAAGCCGGGGGACACTCGCCTTCGGCTCGCATCCCCGTTTCGGCCAGCACGCCGGCGACGGCCTCCCACGCGCGGCGGTGCAGCGCCACGTTCTCCGCGCGGTCGGTGCGAACCTCGATTATGCCCGCGCGGCGTGGGCGTTCTGTCAGTGCGCGCTCGAGCGCTGCGCGGAAGGCGAGCACGTCGCTGACGGTCTCGTGCTCCAGCCCGTACAACCGCGCCGCATGTGCGAAATCAAGCCCTGTGGGAGTGGCGATGTGGCGAGTGTAAAGGTCCTCCCGGGTCGCGGCGACAGGCAGGAAGTCGAAGATGCCCCCGCCACCGTTGTCGATCAGCACGATCGTCAGATCGAGCTCCAGCCGCCGTGCAGCGAGCAGGCCGCCGATGTCGTGCGCGAGTGCCACGTCGCCGATCAGTAGGACCGTCGGGCCGAGGCCCGCGGCGGCGGCGCCGAAGGCACTCGAGACGGTGCCGTCGATGCCGTTGGCGCCTCGGTTGCACAGCACGTGCGGCGGGTCGGCTCGCACCGGCCAGAAGCTCTCGATGTCGCGCACTGGCATCGAGGAGGCGACCCACAGCGTCGCCCGCTCGGGCAGCAACACGCCGAGCTCGGTGGCCACGGCGGGCTCGCTGAGGCCGCCCGCGCCCAGCACCCCGAGCAGCGCCTCCGCGGCGAGCTCGTCGGCGCTGCGCCAGCTCGCAAGCCACTCGGGATCGGGCGTGTGCGCGTCCTGCGCCAGCCTCCGTAGTGCCGCGGCCGGCTCCAGTGCGAAGCGCCTGCAGAGCGCCGCGTCGGGATCCTGCCAGCGGCCCTCCTGGTCGATCGTCGCCTGCGGAACGTCGCTCATGTTCGCCAGCCACCGGCGCAGCGGCTTGGACGTGGGCAGGTCGCCCACGCGCAGCACCAGGTCGGGCTTGAGGCCTGCGGCAGAGGGGCCGTGGCGCAGCAGCGCGTCGTAGTGTGCCACCGCCGCCTCCCCGCGCCGCGCGCCCGAGAGCGGGTCGGCCAGCAGCGGCCAGCCGGCCGCTGCGCAGAACGCCGACGCGGCCTCCCCCAGCTCGGTGTCGCGCTCGTAGCGCCCGGCCACAACCACGCCCCGGCGGGTGGCGGCCACGGGCACGGCGAGCGAGCGCGCGTCCTCCGGCGCCGCCGCGCGCGCGGGGGTGCAGGTCACAAGCGGCCGGCCGTCGGGGCGCCCGGTGCCGTCCGCCGGCAGGGGCGCATCCTCCACCAGCGGCTCGCGCAGCGGAAAGTTGAGGTGCACCACCCCGGGTTGGCCCTCGAGTGCGCGCCAGTACGCGCGGCAGGCGAGCGTGCGTATCCAGCGCAGCCGCCCCGGCGTCGCCTCATGCGTGCCCACCTCGAAAAACCACTTCGCCGCCTGCCCGAAGATCTTCACCTGGTCGATCGTCTGGCCGGCGCCGTTCTCGCGCAGCTCGGCCGGGCGGTCGGCCGTGAGGATCAGCAGCGGCACGCCCGCCTCGTGCGCCTCGATCGCCGCCGGCAGCAGCTCCGCGGTGGCGGTGCCCGAGGTGCACGTCACCGCCACCGGCGCCCCTGTCGCCTTCGCCAATCCCAGCGCGAAGAAGCCGCTGCAGCGCTCGTCGATGTGCGAGTGGCAGCGCAGCCGCGGCTCGCGGGCGAGGCTCAGCACCAGCGGCGTGCTGCGCGACCCCGGCGAGGTGCACGCGTCGCGCAGCCCGCAGCGTGCCAGCTCGTCCACGAACGCGCGCAGTAGGAGATAGGTGCCGGTGGCGGATGAGGGTTGGGAACCGGTCACTGGGTGGATAGCGGGTCGGATATGGGTTGGTGGGTTGAGATGTGGGATGGAGAGTCGGGAAAGGGGATTGAGGATCGGGGTGGGGTGGGAGCGTCGAAAGTAGGATCGTGGGGTGCCGGAGAACCTCGTCCTGCTGCACGGCTTCGGCGGCACCCACCGTGCCTGGGACGGGGTGGTGGAGCTGCTCGACCGTGAACGCTACCGTCCGCTGCCGCTCGACCTCCCGGGCCATGGCGCCGAGGCGGACATGCCGCGGCCGATCTCCTTCGCCAGCTGCGTCGAGCACGTGCTCGACGCCAGCCCCGAGCGCTTCGCGCTGTGCGGTTACTCGCTCGGCGGGCGCGTCGCGCTGCATGTGGCGCTGGCGGTGCCTGAGCGAGTGGCGCGGCTCGTGCTGATTGGCGTCAACCCCGGGATCGAGGATCAGGGTGAGCGCGCCGCGCGGCGACATTCCGACCGCGCCCTCGCCGACGATCTCGAACGCGGGTCCTACGAGGAGTTCATCGAGCGCTGGCGCACCCAACCGCTGTTTGCCGCCGACCCTCCCGGCGTGGCGGCGCTGGCGTGCGAGGATCAGCGCCGCAACCGGCCCGATGCGCTTGCCGCAGTGATGCGGGGACTCGGCACGGGGGAGATGCAGCCGCTGTGGGATCGTCTCCCTGAGCTGGCGATGCCGGTTACGGTGCTGGTGGGGGAGCGCGACGGGAAGTTCCTGGCCCTAGGGCAACGGATCCTCGAGCTGCTGCCGGCGGGCGAGCTGGTCGTTGTGCCCGGGGGCCACGGTTTGCCGCTGGAGAACCCGGCGGCGATCGCTCAGGTGCTCTGAGAGCCTGTTTCAGAATAGGCGGTGCGTCCGGGGCGTTCCTGGACCAAGCTGGGCGACGCGGGACGGTGAAGCCCGTGCTACCGATCGAAGATCGGCCAGCACGGGCAAGCCGGCACGTGGCGATCCAGCGCCGCCGGTGACGGGTGCCGGAGGGCTGTCCGGGCGTGCCGATCTTTCTGAAACAGGTTCTAAGGCGGATCGATGCCCAACCCCGGGGCTGTGGGCACCGCGATACGGCCGTTGCGTACGGGCAGAACACCCTCCTCTTCCAGCCCTTCGAACAGGCCGAGCGTCGCCAGGCCGCATGCCGGTAGTGGGCCGCGCGAGGCGAGGGCTGCGGCGGCGTGCACCGCGGCGGCCACTCCGAGCGGTCCGTCGAGCGTGGATGCGAGGTAGACCTCCGCGCCGGAGGCCCTGACGAGCGCCGCGGCGGCGAGCAGGCCGGCGATGCCGCCGCAGCGGGAGATCTTCAGGCATACCGCGTCGGCGACGCCTGCCCCCAGCGCTCCGTGCTCGGCCGCGGTCTCGTCGATCGCCACGCGTGCCGCCACGCGCTCGCGCACCTCCCGTACCGCCTGCAGGCCGTGGGTGGGCTCCTCCACCAGCTCGAGGCCCACCGGGGTCAGCGCCTCGATCGCGCGCACCGCCTCCTCGACGTCCCAGGCGCCGTTGGCGTCGAGGCGCAGCGCGGTGTGGGGGCCCACGGCGGCGCGCACCGCCGCCACGCGGGCGGCGTCGTCGCCGACGCCTACCTTCAGCTTGACGCACTCATACCCCTGCGCCGCCGCGCGCGCGGCCTGCTCGGCGGCGCCCGCGCTGTCGATCGCACCCACGGTCGCGTTGACCTGGATCCCCGCGGCGGGGTCATCGGTGAGCAGCGCCGCCACCGGCTTGCCCGCGCGTCGCCCGGCGCGATCCCATAGCGCCAGGTCGATCGCGGCGAGTGCCGCGGGTAGATCCTCGACGCGCCTGCACGCCTCGATCAGCTGCGCGCCGTTAGCCGTCGCCGACTGCATCAGCACCGGCCGGTAGGCCTCCAGCGCCGCGCGTACCCGCGTGATGCTGACGCCATCGTAGGGCTGCAGCGGCGCCGCTTCGCCGTGGCCGCTCACGCCGTCGGCGTCGGTCAGCGTCACCCCCAGCAGCCGTCGCTCGCGCAGCGCGCCGTATGCGGTCTGCAGCGGTGTGCGCAGGCTCAGCGTGCGTTCGGCGACGGTCATCTGCATCCGGCTAGCCGATGCCTCCGCTGGCGAGGATCCCGGCGGCGAACAGCAGGCAGAACAGCAGCTGCAGCAGCCCGGTGCGCGCGAGCGCCCCGTTCAGCGCGGGGCCGTCGAGGCGGGTACGCACCACACGGATTAGAGCGATTGCCAGCGGGATCGCCGCCCATGGGAGCAGCAGCCAGGCGGTCATCGAGCCGAGTGCCCACGGCAGCGGCGCGGCGAGGAAGGCGATCGTGAGCATCGCGGTGTACAGCGCGCGCGTGCGCTGCCGGCCGAGGCGCACCGCGAGCGTGCGCTTGCCCGCGCGGCGGTCGGTGTCGATGTCGCGCACGTTGTTGACGACCAGGATCGCGCTCGCCAGGAGGCCGACGGGCACAGCGCATGCGAACGCCTGCCAGGGCAGGTGCTGCACCTGCACGTAGTAGGAACCGGCCACGGCGACGATCCCGAAGAAGAGGAACACAAACAGCTCGCCCAGCCCTTCGTACCCGTACGGGCGCGGCCCACCGGTGTAGAGGACGCCGGCGAGGATCGACGCCGCGCCGACTGCCAGTAGGCCCCACCCGGCGATCGAGATCAGGTACGCCCCACATAGCACCGACAGGCCGAAGGTGACGTAGGTGGCGATCAGCACCTGGCGGGGCGGCACGAGGCCGCCGGCGGTGACGCGCACCGGGCCGAGGCGGTCCTCGGTGTCCGCGCCGCGCCGCGCGTCGGAGTAGTCGTTTGACAAGTTGGTGCCCACCTGGATGAACACGGCGCCGAGCAGCGCCGCCACGAACGCGAGCGCCCGGAAGTGGTCGTCCCCCAGCGCCAGCGAGGTGCCGACGAGCACCGGCGCGATCGCCGCCGGCAGCGTGCGCACGCGCGCGGCCATCACCCAGATGCGCACCGCGCTCGGGGAGTGCACCGCGAGCGACGGTCGGCCCTCGGGGGGCGCGGCGGGGGACGATGTGGGGTTCATGCCCTCCGCGGAAAGCGCGAGAAGTCGGGGATGCGCTTCTCGCGGTAGGCGTCGCGGCCCTCTTGGGCCTCCTCGCTGCCGTAGAACAGCAGGTTGGCGTCGTGCGCCAGCTGCTGCACGCCGGAGAGACCGTCCTCGGCGGCGTTGAACGAGGCCTTCAGCAGGCGTAGTGCGAAGGGGGAGAGCGCGAGCATCTCCCGGCACCACCCCACGGTCTCCTCCTCCAGACGCTCCAGCGGCACGACCGTGTTGACGAGCCCCATCCCGAGCGCTTCCGCGGCGTCGTATTGGCGGCAGAGAAACCAGATCTCCTTCGCCTTCTTCGGCCCCACGAGGTTGGCGAGCAGCCCTGCGCCGAAGCCGCCGTCGAAGGAGCCCACGCGCGGGCCCACCTGGCCGAAGCGGGCGTTCTCGGCCGCGATCGTCAGGTCGCACACGAGGTGCAGCACGTGGCCGCCGCCGATCGCATACCCGGCGACCATCGCCACCACCGGCTTTGGCAGGCGGCGGATCTGGACGTGCAGGTCGGTGACGTGAAAACGCCCCACACCGGCGCGTCCGGCGTCGTCCTCGGCGAGATACCCCGAGTCCCCGCGCACGCGCTGGTCGCCCCCGGCGCAGAACGCCTGCGGCCCCTCGCCGGTCAGCACGATCGTCCCGACGTCGAGATCCTCCTGCGCCTGCGTGAGGGCGCGCGAGATCTCGATCACGGTCAGCGGCCGGAACGCATTGCGCACCTCTGGCCGGTCGATCGTGATCTTCGCGATCCCCCCGTCCTCTGTCTTCTCGTAGCGGATGTCGGTGTACTCGCCGGCGGCGACCCAGGTGGTTGGCATGCGCGAAGGCTAGCCTGTGGCGATGGTCGTCGATACCTGGCTGGAACGGGCGGCGGCATCCGCGCCGTCGGCAATCGCGCTGCAGACCCCGATGGTGGCCTGCTCCTACGCGGAGCTGCTGGAGCGGGCACGGGTGGGCGCTGGTGAGCTGGCCGCCCGTGGTGCGACGCCCGGCGAGCGTGTGGCGATTGCGCTGCCGGCCGGCCTCGACTTCGTGTGCGCGCTGCACGCCTGCCTGCTGCTTGGGGCGGTGGCCGTGCCGGTCGATCTGCGCTTGGGGGAGCGGGAGCGGGCGGCGATCGTGGATGGGGCGGCGATTGTCGTGGACGAGCCGCTGCGCTCCTCCGGCGGGCGGGGCGTGGGTGGGCGGGGCTCCGATCCGACGCACGACCTCGACGCCGTGGCGGCGGTGATTCACACCTCGGGGACGACCTCAGCCCCCAAGCCGGTCGAGCTGACATACGGCAACTTCCTGTGGAGTGCGCTCGGATCGGCAGTTGCGCTGGGAGTCGACCCGCACGAGCGATGGCTGTGCAACCTGCCGCTCTCGCACGTCGGCGGGCTGTCGATCCTGCTGCGCAGCGCGATCTACGCCACCACGGCGGTGGTGCACGAGCGTTTCGATACCGAGCTCACGCTGCGGGCGGTGATGGGGCCGCCGGAGGACACCGTGACGCTCGTCTCGCTGGTTGCCACCACCCTCACCCGCCTGCTCGACGCCGGCATGGAGCGCCCGCGCGCGCTGCGCTGTGCGCTCACCGGCGGCGGTCCTGTGCCGTCTGCGCTGCTGGAGCGCGCGCGCGCGGCGGGGGTGCCGGTGAGCCTCACCTACGGCATGACCGAGGCCTGCTCGCAGGTGACCACACGGCCCGTCGAGAGCGGCTCGGCGGCGCCCGCCACGGCAGGCCCGCCGCTGTTCTGCACGCGCGTGCGTATCGCCGCCGACGGGGAGATCGAAGTCGCCGGCCCAACTCTCGCGCGCGGTGTTGCCGGCGAGGATGGATGGTTGCGAACAGGAGATATGGGTAGATTGAATGGTGAGGGCAACCTGTTGGTAACTGGACGGAAGGCTGACACGATCGTCAGCGGGGGGGAGAACGTGGCACCCACCGAGGTGGAGGCCGTGCTCGAAGAGCACCCCGGGGTGCTCGAGGCGGCGGCGGTCGGCCGCGCCGACGAACGCTGGGGCGAGGCAGTCACCGCCCTGGTCGTCGTGCGCAATGGTGCCAAACTGCAGGGTGAGGAGTTGCGTGCGCATTGCGCCGCGCGGCTGGCTCCGTACAAGGTTCCAAAGGAGGTGGCGCTGGTGGAGGGGCCGCTGCCGCGCACGCGATCGGGCAAGCTGCTGCGAAGGGAGCTGCGATGAAGGCCGATGCCGGATCACACGGAAGTGAAGCGGGGGCGGCTACGCCGGCGCGCAACGGCACCGATCCTGTGGGCGAGCACCCCGCCGACGCGCATCGCCGCCGCAGCGCGGTGCACTGGGAGGAGGCGGCGAGCGGCTGGGTGCGCCGCCAGGAGGCGATTCGCGAATTTGGCGCCCCGGTGTCGCACTGGATGGTCGAGGCGATCGAGCCCCAGCACGGCCAGCGCGTGCTGGAGCTGGCGGCCGGCGTGGGGGAGACGGGGCTGCTGGCGGCCGAGCTGGTTGCCCCCACCGGCGGCGTAATCCTCTCCGACCACGCCGAGGCGATGCTCGAGGGCGCCCGCGCCCGCGCCGCGAAGCTCGATCTGACGAATGTCGAGTTCCAAGTGTGGAACGCCGAATGGATCGACCTGCCTGTGGCGAGCGTCGACGCGGTGCTGTGCCGCTGGGGTTACATGCTGATGGCCGACCCGCTCGCCGCGCTGGTCGAGACTCGCCGTGTGCTGCGCCCCGGTGGGCGCGTCGCGCTGGCGGTGTGGGACGCGCTCGCCACCAACCCGTGGGCGCTCGCGCCGCGCCTGGAGCTGCTGGAGCGCGGTCTGGCGCAGCCCCCGGCGCAGTCCATGGCGTACACGCCCGGCCCGTTCGGGCTCGGCGACTCCGAGCGCCTGCACGCGCTGCTGGGTGAGGCCGGCTTCACCGAAATCGTCGTCGAGGCGATTGACGTCGTGCAGCGTCATCCCTCATTCGAGTCCTTCTGGGAGACGATGCTCGACATCTCGCGCGAGCTGCACGACCTCGTGCTCGCCCAGCCGGAGGCCGAGATCGAGGCGATCGGCGCCTCGCTGGTGGGGCGCCTGGCTCCCTACACGGCGCCTGACGGCGCGCTCGAGATCCCCGGCCGCTCGCTCGTGGCTGTGGCTTTCGGATAGCCTGCCGCGCATGCTCTACGACGACGACGCGGATCTCAAGCAACTCGACGGCAAGACCGTCGCAATCATCGGCTACGGCTCCCAGGGCCACGCCCACGCGCTCAACCTGAAGGACTCCGGCGTGCAGGTGGTGGTTGGCCTGCGCGAGACATCGCCCTCGGTCGCCCAGGCGCGCGAGCAGGGTCTCGAGGTGTTGAGCGTTGTCGAGGCATCCAGCCGCGGCGACCTGGTGATGATCTTGCTGCCCGACGAGCTCCACCACCAGGTGTGGGAGGCGGAGATCGCCGACGGGATCGCGCCCGGCAACATGCTGTTGTTCGGCCATGGCTTCTCGATCCACTACGGCGAGGTGGTCCCGCCCCCGGGTGTGGACGTGGCGATGGTTGCCCCCAAGGGTCCCGGCCACCTCGTGCGCCGCCAGTTCATCGAAGGCAGCGGCGTACCCGGCCTGATCGCGGTCGCCCAGGACGCCACCGGCAACGCCCGCGCGCTCGCACTGGCCTACGCGAAGGGGATCGGCTGCACCCGCGGTGGCGTGATCGAGACGACCTTCAAGGACGAGACGGAGACGGACCTCTTCGGCGAGCAGGCCGTCCTCTGCGGTGGCGTCTCCGAGCTCGTGCAGGCCGGCTTCGAGACCCTGGTGGGCGCGGGGTATGACCCCGAGATGGCCTACTTCGAGTGCCTGCACGAGGTCAAGCTGATCGTCGATCTGATGTATGAGAAGGGCCTCGCGGGGATGCGCTACTCGATCTCCAACACGGCCGAGTACGGCGACTACACGCGCGGCAAACGGGTGATCACCGAGGAGACGCGCGCGGCGATGCGCAAGATCCTCGGCGAGATTCAGTCCGGGGACTTCGCGCGCGAGTGGATCGCCGAGAACCGTGCGGGGCAGGAGAACTTCCTGCGGATGCGCGAGGAGCAGGCCAACACGCAGATCGAAGCGGTCGGCAAGGAGCTGCGCTCGCACATGGGCTGGATCGACCCCTCTTTTTAGTCTTTCGCCTCGATCCGCTCGAGGCCTGCTCGATTTGCGCCTGAGGGGTTCCCCGGACTCGGCCCGCGCTGAGTGGGTTGGGGAGGAGGGCTGGTGCATACATCGAAAATTTGCGAGGCGTATGCAATTGCGCACGCCTTCCAAAAAGAGAACATATCTCCCGAGGCACACGCCGTCGGTTGCCGCTGGTGATCGCCCCGCCGTCGTTTCGCTAAACTCGCTCTCCTGTCGCGACTGGCGCAGTAGCGAGGTGGAAACGACCACCGGGGAGCGACATCGAGCAGCACCGCCGCGCGCCTGGGCACCTCTTATGTAACCCTCGAAGGCCGAAGCGAGGAAGCCCATGAGCACCAGCGCAGAGCAGCAGTTGACGATTCCAGCCGAGCTGAAGCCCGCGGACGGGCGCTTCGGCTGCGGCCCCTCGAAGGTCCGTCCCGAGGCGCTCACGCGGCTGGGCGATGGCGCCGCGCCGATGGGCACCTCGCACCGGCAGAAGCCGGTCAAGGCGCTCGTCGGCGAGATTCGCTCCGGGTTGAGAGAGCTGTTCAGCATGCCCGATGGGTACGAGGTCGCGCTCGGCAACGGGGGGGCCACTGCCTTCTGGGACGCGGCCGCGTGCGGCTTGATCGAGCGCCGCTCGCTGCACCTGACCTACGGGGAGTTCTCCTCGAAGTTCGCTCAGGTGGCGCGCGAGGCGCCATTCTTGGAGGAGCCGGTGGTGGTGAAGGCGGAGCCCGGCGACGCGCCCGACCCGGCGCAGGCCGACCCCATCCAGGCCGGTGCCGACGTGGTCGGGTGGGCACATAACGAGACGTCAACCGGCGTGATGGTCCCGGTCGTGCGGCCGGGGGTGGGCGGGCATTCAAACGTCCCGCTCGTGCTGATCGACGCGACCTCGGGCGCGGGCGGGCTGCCGGTGGATGTGGCGCACGCCGACGCCTACTACTTCGCGCCGCAGAAGAGCTTCGCCGCCGACGGCGGGCTGTGGGTCGCGCTGCTGAGCCCGGCCGCGCAGGAGCGGATCGCCAAGCTCGCAGGCACCGACGGAGGATCGGGACCCGTCCACCCCCGCTGGATCCCGCAGTTCCTCTCGCTCGCCACGGCGCTCGAGAACTCACTCAAAGACCAGACCTACAACACGCCCGCGGTGGCGACGCTGTTCCTGCTCGCCGAGCAGATCCGCTGGATGCTCGGCGGCGGCGGTCTCGACTGGTGCGTGTCCCGCACCCGCGCCTCCTCCGAGCACCTGTACGGCTGGGCCGAGCGCACGCCGTACACCACGCCGTTCGTCGCCGACCCCGCGAAGCGCTCGCTGGTTGTCGGCACGATCGACTTTGACGACTCCGTCGACGCCGCCGCGGTCGCCAAGACGCTGCGCGAGAACGGGATCTTGGACACCGAGCCCTACCGCAAGCTGGGGCGCAACCAGCTGCGGATCGGGATGTTCCCCGCGGTCGAGCCGGCTGACGTGCAGGCGCTTACCGCATGTATCGAGTGGGTAGTGGAGAGGAGCGCAGCATGAACACGCATGGCGGCGCTGGATCTGCGTCCTCAGTCGCTCGCGTACGGAAGCCGAGGGACACTCGCTTCGCTCGCATCCCCGTTTCGGCCAGCACGCCACGCGTGGGTGGGTGGGCCTCGATCATTTGCCCAGCTTGCCCTGCGTGCCCATGCTGGAGCGAGGTTGATCAAAAAGGGGAGTGGTCATGAGCGAGCGTCTGAAGGTGTTGGTCAAGGAGAACATCGGCGACTCCGGCGTGGAGCTGCTGCGCGAGCACTTCGACGTCGACCTCGGCTTCGACTGGAGCGACGAGCAGCTGGCGCAGCGGATCGGGGAGTACCACGGCATCCTGATCCGCTCGGCGACGAAGCTCACCTCCGAGCTGATCGACAAGGCGACCAACATGCGCGCGATCGGGCGCGCCGGCGTGGGCGTGGACAACGTCGACGTCGACGCCGCCACCAAACGCGGAATCGTGGTCGCCAACGCGCCACAGTCCAACGTCGTCACCGCTGCTGAGCACACGCTCGCGCTGCTGCTGGCGCTCGCGCGCAACATCCCCCAGGCGTACATCTCGCTGACCGCGGGGAAGTGGGAGCGCTCGAAATTCTCCGGCGTGGAGCTGTACGAGAAGACGCTCGGGATCATCGGCTTCGGGCGGATCGGCCAGCTGGTGGCGGCGCGCGCGCGCGGCTTTCAGATGCGCGTGGTCGCGTTCGACCCGTTCGTCAGCGCCGAGCGCTACCGCGAGCTGGGGGTCGAGAAGGCCGAGAACAGCGAGGAGATCTACGCGCAGGCCGACTTCATCTCGATCCACCTCCCCAAGACCGATGAGACCAAGAACTGGCTGAACGCGGAGGCGTTTGCGCAGATGCGCGACGGCGTGCGGATCCTCAACGTCGCGCGTGGCGGGCTGATCGACGAAGCGGCGCTGCAAGCGGCGCTCGACTCCGGCAAGGTCGGCGGCGCGGCGCTCGACGTGTTCCCCACCGAGCCGATGACCGAGAGCCCGCTGTTCGCCTACCCCAACGTGATCGTCACGCCCCACCTGGGGGCCTCCACCGCGGAGGCGACCGACCGCGCCGGCTACCAGAGCGCCGAGCAGGTCGTGGCGGCGCTCGATGGAGGGGTCGTCTCGACGGCCGTCAACATCCCCGCGATCGGTGCCGAGGATATGCAGGTGCTGGGGCCGTTCCTGCCGCTGGCCAGGCAACTGGGGCGCCTCGCGATGGAGCTGGCGGAGGGTAGCTCGGTGGAGCGCATCGAGGCAGCCTTCATGGGTCGGATCGCCGACTTCGACACGCGCCTTTTGACGCTCGCGGTGATCCAGGGCGCGCTGCAGGGCCGCACCGAGGAGCAGGTCAACCTCGTCAACGCCCCCTCGATGGCCGAGGAGCGCGGCATTGTGGTCGAGGAGAAGACGGTCTCCGAGGCCCAGGACTACAACGAGCTGATCCGCGTCACCGTGATCGCCGGTGATCGCAAGGTCGCGGTTGCGGGCACTGGCATCGGCCCGCACCGCGTACCGCACCTCGTCGAGGTGCAGGGCCGGCGCCTGACGGTGGAGCTGGAGCCGTTCGTGACGGTCTTCCGCTACGCCGACCTACCGGGCATGATCGGCCGCGTCGGCACGATCTTCGGCCGCCACGGCATCAACATCTCCTCCGCGGCGGTCGGGCACACGCCCGACGGCGCCTCCCACGCGGCCAGCGAGGATCGGCGCGTCGCGGCGATGGTCGTCACGACGGACGCGCCGGTGCCGGCCAAGGTCGTCGATGAGATCGTCGCCTCCGAAGGGTTCACCGGGGGTTGGGCAGTGGTGCTCTCCTGATTCAGATACTCTGACGCCGGATGCGAGTCGTCGAGCTATCGAAGCACGGAGGGCCGGAGGTGCTGAGGGTGCGCGAGCGTTCCGACCCGCGTCTCGGCGCCGGCGAGGTGCGGATCGAGGTGGCTGCGGCGGGCATCAACTTCGCCGATGTGATGGCGCGCATGGGCGTCTATCCCGACGCGCCCAAGCCCCCGTGCGTGGTGGGCTACGAGGTGGGGGGCACGATCCTCGAGTTGGGCGAGGGCGTGGAGGCCCTCAGCCACGGACAGCGGGTGCTGGCGGGCACGAAATTCGGCGGCTACGCCTCGCAGGTGGTGGTGCCGGCGGGTGACGTCGTGCCGCTGCCCGACGAGCTGACCTTCGAGCAGGGGGCGGCGATACCCGTCAACTACGCCACGGCGTGGGCGGGTCTGATCGGTTATGGCAACCTGCAGCCGGGCGAGCGCGTACTGATCCACTCGGCCGGCGGTGGTGTGGGGATCGCGGCGACGCAGATTGCCAAGCGCTACGGCGCGGAGGTCTACGGCACGGCCTCGCCGGGAAAGCACGCACGCATTTCCGAGCTCGGCGTGGATTACCCGCTCGACTACACCAAAAGCCGTTGGGAGGAGGGCCTGCCGAAGTTCGACATCATCATGGACGCGATCGCGGGAAAGAGCTTTCGCCGCTCCTACGATCTGCTGCGCCCTGGCGGGCGGTTGGTGGCTTTCGGCGCTTCCGCGGTGGTCGCGGGCGAGAAGCGCAACCCGGTCTCGGCGCTCGGCACGGTGCTGCGGATGCCGCGCTTCAGCATGATCAAGCAGATGTCCGAATCGAAGGCCGTAATCGGCCTGAACATGCTGAGCCTATGGAAGGACCGCCAGACGCTCTCGCCGTGGATCGAGCCGCTGCGCGAGCTGATGGCCGACGGCACGGTCCAGCCGGTGGTGGCGGGCGCCTTCAGCTTCGAGGAAGCGGGCGAGGCGCAGCGGATGATCACCGAGCGCAGAAATATCGGCAAGGTAGTGCTGACTCCCTGAGCCGGCTTGGCATCGCGCCACGGCGGTGCTACCCTGGCGCGAAGCATGTCGTTGCAGATCTCGATTCGACTTCTTCTCCTCCCCCCTCGGGGGGAATAGTGCGTGGCGGCCGCGTAGCCGCGAACACAGCTGGAGGAAGTTAGAACGAGACCTAGAAGGAGCAGAGCGACATGGAACATCAGCAGGAGGCACCGGTACGAGACGAGCGCAAGCGCGTGCGTGTCTTCGACACCACGCTGCGCGACGGCGAGCAGTCGCCAGGGATCTCGCTGAACAGGCAGGAGAAGCTGGAGATCGCCCAGCAGCTGGCGCGGCTGGGCGTGGACATCATCGAGGCGGGCTTCCCGATCACCTCGCCGGGCGACTTCGAGGCGGTGCAGGCGATCGCCAGGGAGGTCGAAGGCCCCGTGATCTGCGGCCTGGCGCGGACCGGCAAGCAGGACATCGACGCGGCGTGGGAGGCGGTGCGCGACTCCGAGCGCCCGCGCATCCACGTCTTCATCGCGACCAGCGACATCCACATCGAGCGCAAGCTGCAGACCACGCGCGAGGACGTGTTGGGCCAGGCGCGGGCGGCGGTGGCGCAGGCGCGCGAATACACCGACGACGTCGAGTTCTCGCCCGAGGACGGCTCGCGCTCTGACATCCAGTACATGGCCGAGGTGATCCAGGTCGCGCTGGACGAGGGAGCCACCACGATCAACGTGCCCGACACCGTTGGGTACACGATGCCGCACGAGTACGCGGCGATGTTCGAGGAGCTCCACCGGCTGGTGCCCGCCCTGCGCGACGTGACCGTGTCGGTGCACTGCCACGACGACCTGGGCCTGGCTGTCGCCAACTCGCTGGCCGGGCTCGAAGCGGGCTGCCGCCAGGTCGAGTGCGCGATCAACGGGATCGGCGAGCGTGCCGGCAACGCCTCGCTTGAGGAGATCGTGATGCTGCTGCACACGCGCGAGCCCAGCCTGGGGCTGTGGACGGGGATCGAGACTACCGAGATCGCGCGCACCAGCCGGTTGGTCTCGCGCCTGACCGGCTACCCGGTGCAACCCAACAAGGCGATCGTCGGTCGCAACGCGTTTGCGCACGAGGCCGGGATCCACCAGGACGGCGTGCTGAAGGAGCGCACCACGTACGAGATCATGGACGCCACGACGGTCGGGCTGCGCAGCAACGCGATCGTGCTGGGCAAGCACTCCGGCCGCCACGCGCTGCGCGAGGCGCTGGAGGCACAAGGCATCCGAATCGACGGCCAGGCGCTGAACGCGGCGTTCAAGCGCTTCAAGGAGATCGCCGACCGCAAGAAGTCGGTCACGGCGATGGACCTGGAGGCGCTCGTCACCGACGAGCTGCGCGGCGGCGAGCTGCAGGCGTACTCGCTGCGGGGCTTCGAGGTGCATGCCTCGACGAGCGAGGCCCCGCGAGCGAGCGTGGTGGTCGCGCCTCCGGAGGGTGAGGAGGTTCGCGCCGAGTCGTCGGGCGACGGTCCGGTCGACGCGATCTTCCGTGCGATCAACGCCGCCAGCGGCGTGGGCGCGGCCCTGCGCGAGTTTCACATCGACGCGGTGACCGAGGGTCAGGACGCGCTGGGGGAGGTGTCGGTGGTCGTCGAGGTGCAGGGCCAGACCGGCTCCGGCCAGGGCGTCTCTACGGACATCATCGAGGCGGCCGCGCGCGCTTACGTGCGGGCGCTGTCGGTCGCGCTCGCCCGCGCGCAGCGCGATGCGGACGCGGTCGGGCTACCGGCCACGGCGCTTTGAGTCCCGACCCGTGCCTCCCCGTCGCCGCGTACGGGGAACCGGGCAGGGCGCGCCAATGCGTCCACCAGCGCGCGGCGGAAACCAAATACTGCTAATAGATAGACCGAGGATCGGAATAATGCCAAAGACACTGTTCGAGAAGATCTGGGAGGCACACGAGGTGAGTGGGCGGGGGTCCAATCTCCTCTACATCGACCTGCACCTCGTGCATGAGGTGACAAGCCCACAGGCGTTCGACGGGCTGCGCCGCGCCGGCCGCCGCGTGCGCCGGCCCGAGCGCACGTTGGCGACGGCCGACCACAACACGCCCACGGATGGCACGCCCGTGGCAGCGCGCATCAAGGACGAGCTCTCGCGTGTGCAGGTCGAAACGCTGGAGCGTAACTGTCACGAGTTTGGGGTGCCCGTGTACTCGCTCGGCTCCGAGCGCCAGGGGATCGTGCACGTGATCGGCCCCGAGCTGGGCGTCACGCAGCCGGGCATGACGATCGTCTGCGGCGACTCCCACACCTCCACGCACGGCGCGTTCGGTGCGCTCGCGTTCGGGATCGGTACGAGCGAGGTCGAGCACGTGCTGGCGACGCAGTGCATGGTTCAGGGCAAACCGCGCTCGATGCGGATTCGCTATGAGGGCCAGCTCGGTTTCGGTGTCACCGCCAAGGACCTGATCCTCGGGACCCTCGGTCAGCTGGGCGTGGGCGGGCTGACCGGTCATGCGGTCGAGTACTCCGGCCCCGCGATCGAGGCGCTCTCGATGGAGGGGCGGATGACGGTTTGCAACATGACGATCGAGGGCGGCGGACGCGCCGGCATGATCGCCCCGGACGAGACCACGTTCGCGTGGTTTCGCGACCAGGAGCGCCCGGGTGCGCCCAGGGGCGCCGAGCTCGATGCGGCGATCGAGCGCTGGCGCGAGCTGTCCACCGACGACGGCGCCGAGTTCGACACCGAGGTCGTGATCGATGCCTCCGCCATCTCCCCACAGGTCACCTGGGGCACGAACCCCGGGATGGTGCGCGCGGTCACCGAAAGCGTCCCCGCGCTCGAGGAGTTCGACAACCCCGCCGAGCGCGAGGCGGCCGAGCGGGCGCTTCATTACATGGCGCTGGAACCGGGGACCCCGATTGAGCAGATCGCGATCGACCGCGTGTTCATCGGCTCGTGCACCAATTCGCGGATCGGTGACCTACGCGCGGCCGCTGCGGTCGTGGCGGGGCGCCGGGTGGCCTCGACCGTGAACGCGATGGTCGTCCCCGGCTCCCAGCAGGTGAAGGCGCAGGCCGAGCAGGAGGGCCTCGACCGTATCTTCCGCGACGCCGGCTTCGATTGGCGCGTGGCGGGCTGCTCGATGTGCCTGGGGATGAACCCCGACACCCTCGCGCCGGGCGAGCGCTGCGCCTCCACGTCGAATCGCAACTTCGAGGGCAGGCAGGGACGCGGAGGCCGCACGCATCTGGTCTCGCCACAGATGGCGGCTGCCGCCGCGATCGAGGGGCACTTCACCGACATACGAAACTGGAACTGAGGGGACTCGATGGAAGCGATAGAGACGATCTCGGGGCCGGTGAGTCATCTCGACCGCGCGAACGTGGACACCGACCAGATCATGCCCAAGCAGTTCCTCAAGCGCGTGGAGCGCTCGGGCTTCGGGCAGTTCCTCTTCTACGACTGGGCGAAAGAGCCCGGCTGGGAGCTGCCGGCCAACCCGATCCTCGTCGCGGGCGAGAACTTCGGCTGCGGCTCCTCGCGCGAGCACGCCCCGTGGGGCCTCGAGGATTACGGTTTCAGGGCGATCGTGGCACCCTCGTTCGCCGACATCTTCTACTCCAACTGCACGAAGATTGGGCTGCTGCCGGTGGCGGTGGACGACGAGCACTGCCGTGCGCTGGCCGCCTCGGGAGAGGGGCAGGTCGATCTGCGCGCGCAGGAGGTGCGCTACCCCGGCCCGGACGGGCAGCTTGTCTGCGTCGGATTCGAGATCGACGCCGAGACGCGGCGGAGGCTGCTCGAGGGCCTCGACGACATCGCAGTGACGCTCGGGGAGGAGGACCGGATTGCGGCCTTCGAGGCAGAGCGGGCGGGGGGATCCGATTCCGCCCACCCGCTGGTGGGGGCCGACACCACCGCGCTGTGAGTGGCCCCCCCGACCCGCCGCCCGCGGGCGAGGCGCTGCCCGGCTACGCTTCCCCCTCGACGGATGGAGAGGATATTCCGATGAGCAAGCGCATAGCGATACTCCCAGGGGACGGGATCGGGCCGGAGATCATGGCGGCGACGCGCGAGGTGTTGAACGCGCTCGGCGACTTCGAGCTCGACGAACGGCTGATTGGGGGCGCCTCGATCGATACCCACGGCACGCCGCTGACCGCAGAGACGCTGGCGGCGTGCAAGCGCGCCGACGCGGTGCTGCTGGGCGCGGTCGGAGGCCCGAAGTGGGATAGCACCGTACCGGGGGCGCCGCGCCCGGAGCGGGGTCTGCTCGAACTGCGCCGGGGCCTCGAGCTGTACGCGAACGTGCGCCCCGTGCGCCCGCTGCGCCAGCTGTATGAATCCTCGCCGCTGCGGCGCGAGCGGATCGAAGACGTCGACCTGCTGGTCGTGCGCGAGCTGACCGGCGGGATCTACTTCGGCGAGAAGACGCGCACGCCCGAGCGCGCGAGCGATCTCTGCACCTACACCGTGAAGGAGATCGAACGGGTCGCGCGCACCGCCTTCAACGCCGCGCACACGAAGGTGACGAGCGTCGACAAGGCCAACGTGCTGGAAACATCGCGGCTGTGGCGCGATGTCGTAAGCGGCGTGCAGGACCGCGAATACCCCCACGTCGAGCTCGAGCACATGCTGGTCGACAATGCGGCGATGCAGCTGATCGCCAACCCGCGCCACTTCGACGTGCTGCTGACCGAGAACATGTTCGGGGACATCCTCTCCGATGAGGCCGCGATGCTGACGGGCTCGATCGGGATGCTGCCGAGCGCCTCGCTGGGCGACCGCGATCGATCGGAGAACGGCCGGCAAGCGCCGGGACTGTACGAGCCGGTGCACGGCTCGGCGCCAGACATCGCCGGGGAGGGGATCGCCAACCCGATGGCGATGTTTCTCTCCGCCGCGCTGATGCTGCGCAACAGTCTCGACATGGATGAGCAGGCGCTGGAGGTAGAATCAGCCGTTGAACGCGCGCTCGACGATGGCGTGCGCACACCCGACCTGGGAGGCGCCGCCAGTACCGCCGACGCGACGCGGGCGGTGCTGTATTACCTCTGACAAGACATATATGACGGGAGCTGACGTACCGTGAACCCCACCGAGCTGATCTGGATGAATGGAGAGTTCCTCCCCTGGCAGGAGGCCAAGGTCCACGTCCTCACGCACGGCCTGCACTACGGCACAGGGGTCTTCGAGGGCGTGCGCTGCTATGACACCGAGCTCGGTCCGGCAGTGTTCCGCAACGCCGAGCACGTGCAGCGGCTGCTGCGCTCGGCCGAGCTCTACTACATGCCGGTGCCCTACTCCGAAGCACAGCTGCGCGAGGCAACGCGCGAACTGGTGGCACGCAATGGCCTCTCCTCCTGCTATATCCGCCCGATCGTCTTCCGCGGCTATGGCTCGATGGGCCTCAACCCGCTCGATGCCCCCGTCGACGTGACGATCGCCTGTTGGGAGTGGGGCACTTATTTGGGTGAGGAGGGGATGCGCAACGGCGTGCGCGCGAAGGTCTCCTCGTGGGAGCGGATCGGCCCGCGCTCGCTGATCCCGCACGCCAAGGCCTCCGGCCAGTACCTCAACAGCGTGCTGGCGAAGATCGAGGCGAGCAAGGCCGGCTACGAGGAGGCGATCCTGCTCGACGAACACGGCCACGTGTGCGAGGGCACCGGCGAGAACATATACGTGGTGCGCGAGGGCGAGATCGCCACCCCGGGCCAGCACAACTCGATCCTCGACGGGATCACGCGCCGCTCGGTGATGCAAATTGCCCAGGACCTCGGCTACACGGTGGTCGAGCGCAACGTCGCGCGAGCGGAGATGTACCTCGCCGACGAGGTCTTCCTGTCGGGCACCGCGGCCGAGCTCGTGCCGGTGCGCGAGATCGACGACCACGCGGTCGGCACCGGGCGCCCGGGTGAGATCACGCGCGTGCTGCAGGCCGCCTTCGACGACGCGATCCACGGGCGCACCGAGCGCTACCGGGAGTGGCTGGACGTGGTCAGCGCCTCCGCGCTCGACACACCCGCCGGCGAGGCCCCGGAGGCGGTCCCGGCGCAGTCGCGGAGCGCCGCGAGCGGCTGAGAGCACCCCATGTCGAGGATCGAGCTCTACGACGCGACCCTGCGCGACGGCATGGGCGGCGGCGGGCTGAGCCTGACGGCGGATGAGAAGGTGCGCGTCGTGCACGCGCTCGACGAGCTCGGCGTCGATCTGATCGAGGCCGGCTTCCCGGCGTCCAACCCGAAGGAGCGGGCGCTGTTCGAGCTGCTCGAGCACGAGCCGCTCGCGCACGCTGAGATCGTCGCGTTCGGGATGACCCGCCGCCGCGGGCTCGAGGCGGCGGCGGACGACGGGCTGCGCGTGCTGGCGGAGTGCTTCGCACCGGCCTGCACGCTCGTGGGCAAGGCTTCGCCGCTGCACGTCGAGAAGGTGCTGCGCGTCTCGCGCGAGGAGAACCTGCACATGATCGGGGAGTCCATCGCGTTCCTCGCGAGCGTCGGCAAGCGCGTGCTGCTCGACGCCGAGCACTTCTTCGATGGCTATGCGCTGGACGCCCACTACGCGCTGGAGTGCCTGCGCTCGGCGGCGCAGGCCGGCGCCGAGCGGGTCGTGCTGTGCGACACCAACGGCGGCTCGCTGCCGACGTACGTGCACCAGGTGGTCGCGGAGGTGCACGCGGCGCTGCCCGACGTGGCGCTCGGGATCCACACCCACGACGACGCCGGCTGCGCGGTGGCCAACACGCTGGTGGCGGTCGAGGCCGGCGCGACGCAGGTGCAGGGCACGATCAACGGGATCGGCGAGCGCACCGGCAACGCCAACCTGGTGACGATCATCGCTGACCTGCAGCTGAAGCTGGGCAAGGAGGCGCTGGAGCCCGAGCAGCTCGCGCGCCTGCGCGAGACCGCGCACTTCGTCGACGAGCTGCTCAACCGCGTGCCCAACCCGGCGCAGCCGTACGTGGGCAAGCACGCGTTCGCGCACAAGGCCGGCCTGCACGCGGCGGGCGTGAGCGCTGACGCGCAGACCTTCGAGCACGTGGACCCGGCCCTCGTGGGTAACGACCGCGAGGTGTTGGTATCCGAGCTGGCGGGTAAGGCGACGGTGATGGAGAAGGCGCGCGAGGCGGGGATCGAGCTGGACGGCGAGGCTGCGTTACGCACAGCCGAGCGCGTCAAGGAGCTCGAGCACCGCGGCTTCCAGTTCGAGGCGGCCGACGGCTCGTTCGAGCTGCTCATGCGCAGGGAGGCGGGTAAGTACGAGCCGCTCTTCCGGCTGGAGGCGTGGCGCGTGATCGTCGAGCAGCGCGCCGACGGCGCCGTGGAGACGGAGGCGACGATTAAGATCTGGATCCCCGACCCCGAGGGCGGTGACGATCGCCGTTACGTGCGCACCGCCGAGGGCAATGGCCCGGTGAACGCGCTCGACACCGCGCTGCGCGAGGCGATCGGCGAGATCCACCCGCACCTGCGCGAGATCCAGCTGGTCAACTACAAGGTGAGGATTCTCGACGAGGACAAGGGCACCGGTGCGGTCACGCGCGTGCTGATCGACGCCTCCGACGGCCAGCGCGTGTGGGGCGCGATCGGCGTCTCGGAGAACCTGATAGCGGCCTCGTGGGACGCGCTGGTGGACTCGCTGGAGTCGGGCATGCAGTCCCCACGCCCGGCGGCGATTCCGACGGGCGGCGGACGGTAGGGGGAGGCGAGGTGGCGGAGGGCGCAGAAAGACGGCCGGCGGGACGCCCGCTGCGGTACGTCCCAATCCCCGTGGAGGGGAACGACGAAGTGCTGAGCCCATTCGGGGAGGACGAAGAGACGATCCCGTTGGCACGGCCCACGCTGGGCGCCGAGGAGGAGCGAGCGGTGCTCGAGGTACTGCGCTCCGGCGCGCTTTCGCTGGGCCCGAAGGTGGGCGAGTTCGAGCGGGCGTTCGCGCAGCGTGTCGGCGGGGTGGGCGGGGTTCCTATTCATGCCAGTGCCGTCTCCAGCGGCACGGCCGGCCTGCATCTGGCGCTGCGCGCGGTGGGGGTGAAGCGGGGCGACGAGGTGATCACCAGCCCGCTCTCGTTTGTGGCCTCCGCGAACGCGGCGCTGTACGAGGGCGCGCGCCCGGTGTTTGCGGACATCGACCCGGTGACGCTGAACCTCGACCCCGAGGCGGCCGAGGCGGCGATCACTGAGCGCACGAAGGCGATCCTGCCCGTGCATATCTTCGGCTACCCGGCTGAGATGGGCGCTTTCGAGGCGATCGCGCGTCGCCATGAGCTGGCGCTCGTGGAGGACGCCTGCCAGGCGCTGGGCGCCCGCCACCACGACGGTACCCCTGTGGGCGGCCGCGGTAATCCCGCGGTGTTCGGCTTCTACGCCAACAAGCAGATCACCACCGGCGAGGGCGGCATGATCGCGCTCGGCGACCCGGCGATGAAGGCGCGGATCGATAGCGAGCGCAACCAGGGCCGCGCCCCGAGCATGGATTGGTTGGACCACGACCGACTCGGCTTTAACTACCGCCTCTCCGACATTGCCTGTGCGCTCGGCATCACGCAGCTGGAGCGCCTCGACGACTTCCTCACGACAAGGGCCCGCCTGGCCAACCAATATCGCGAGGCGTTGGAGAACGTCAGGGGCGTCGAGGCTCCTTGCCCGGACATGGAAGGCAGCCGTCGCGGCTGGTTTGTGTTCGTCGTACAGATCCCCCGTCGATGCGACCGCGACGCGGTGATCAAAGAGCTGGCAGCCGAAGGCATCCAGAGCAAGCCCTACCTCCCCGCGATCCACCTGATGCGCTTCTACCGCGAGCAGTTCGGGCACGAGCCCGGCGACTTCCCGGTGTGTGAGGACGTCGCGGCCCGCTCGATTGCGCTCCCGTTCTTCGTCGGGATGGAGGAGTGGCAGGTGCGCTGCGTGGCGGATGTCCTGCGCGAGGCCGTCGGCCGATAGCGAGGGAGGGGGTTTCGGGGGAGGGCCTGCCCTCCCCCGATTGAGTGCTGGTGCGCTGCGTGGCGGATGTCCTGCGTGAGGCCGTCGGGCGATAGCGAGGGAGGGGGTTTCGGGGGAGGGCCTGCCCTCCCCCGATTGAGTGCTGGTGCGCTGCGTGGCGGATGTCCTGCGCGAGGCCGTGGGGCGCTAGAGCGCGTCTCGCGCGGGCCTTCCCGCGTCCCAGTGGCGACCCCTTGGACCGGGTCGGCAAACCCCCGGCGGCAGATCCGCGCACGCCCGGCCCGCGCCGGGAACCTGCGGAATCCGTCCAAAGAGTCGCTTGACAGCGGCGCGGCCGGGTGGTAGCAAAGAGAGGCACCTGTACACGACTACGCTGGCGCCGAGGTGTCTTGGCGTTTGCAGACGAGCACCCCGGCGCCGGTCACCAACCCTCACCGACCAAGGCCGGCAGGGCCTCTCAGTATAGTCCGAAGTTCCGCTCCACCGCACGTCTTTCGCCCGGGTGCGCGGGTGCCGAGCGTGTCGGAGAGGCGACACCCTCGGCCCAGAGAGCCCTCCCCGCAGGTCGTCGGATACCGCAGCGGAGGAGCTCGAATGGCGCCCCACAAGGGCTGCCGTCTGCTCGATCGGCGGCGCAAGCCCGGTTCGACGTCCTTGGATAGGAAACATTTTTCTACGATCCAGGGTTGACCGGACAAAGTAAGAAACACCCCTTTTCATGTCATTGACAAATCCTGTATAGTCTTACTCAAGCCTCTAATCGAGCCGCCGAACAGGAAGAATCGGGTCGTCCCGAGGAGGGGCTTTGTAACAAGGCGCATAAACTAAACATAGGCTGGCACCGGGGCGTCTTGCGTTTGAAGACGGGCGCCGTGGCGTTGGTTACCAACCCTAAATACAAGGAGCAGTACGACATGAAGTATATAAAGATCATGGGGCTGTGCCTCGTGGCCATGTTCGCGCTGAGTGCGGTCGTAGCCGCTTCGGCTTCGGCGAAGGAACTCGAACTAGTCAAAGCCGGCACAAAAGAAGCGTTGAAAAAAAATAAATTCAAAGGTGAAACCGGCAAAGGAATACTCGAAACCGAAAAAAACGGTAAGATTGAATGTACAAAAACTAAATTTGAAGGTACAGTTGAAAGTACAAAAAGTGGAACAGTTACTATAACATTCACAGGGTGTGTAGGCCTTGGTTTTAAATGCAATACTGTAGGCTCCGCCACAGGCGAAATCAAAACCTCCGTGTCGCTTGGGCTGGTTTATAACCCCGCCGAAAATACCATATTATTATTATTTACGCTCTTACCACTCACAGAACCAAAAACCGTCACCCTTGAATGCACCGCGCTTCAGAAACTCATAATAAAGGGTGGATTCGTAACACCGGCAATAGGACTCAAACTAAACACAAAAGAGACAGAAGTGGAAGTACACGCAAAACAAACTAAAGGTGTGCAGGAATTCACCAAATTCAAGAAAGAAACCGGAGAAGCAGAAAAAACAATATTCTTCGAAACGGAAGGCAAAGGGATCAAAGCATTTGCATTCGAAAAATCCGGCGAGGAAACCGAAGCTGTAAAAACTAAATTCGAAGAAGAATTCGAAGTTATAGAAAACTAGTAGTATTTGCTGCGTGGGGCTGTGGAGTCCCACGCAGCAGTTTGTTTTGATCGTGATCATCGAGTTACGACGGCCAGTGGGAGGGAGCGAGTCTGATGGTGAGCCGAGTTAGGCGAGTCGAGAAGTGGGGTTCTGTGCGCGGCTTGAGCGTTGCGTATCGATGTGGTTGGCTGTCATGGGCCGCGATACTCATCTTCATCTTGGCTTCTGTCTGTGTTGGGTTGTTGACTTGGGTTGGGCCAGCGCGAGCGGCGGCCAGTGAGTTCGCGCTGCCCGATGGTAGGTCGTGGGAACTCGTGTCGCCGCCCAACAAGCATGGCGCCGGGATCGAAGCAGCGGCGCGCGAAGGTAGCGTCATCCAGGCTGCCGCGAACGGAAGCGCGCTCACATATGTAGCTGCAGGTCCCATCTCGTCGGATGCGGCTGGTAATCGCGCGCTGGAATATTCGCAGGTGTTCGCGCATAGGACGTCAGGTGGGTGGGCCTCGGAAGATATTGCGACACCGCACGAAGAAATTGGCCCACTGCTGCCGGGCGAATTGGCGGAATACAAGTTCTTCTCCGAAAACCTTTCCCTTGGCTTGGTTGAACCCAAAGGCGAAACTCCACTGCCGCCGCTGGAAAAAGGGGCCGAAAAAACCGTCTACCTGCGAAATGACAGTAGCGGCTCTTACCTGCCGCTTGTCACAGATGCGAACGTGCGTGCGGGAGCGAAGTTTGGTGAAGAAGAAGCGAGCAACGTGCTCACGTTCGTCGCTGCCACGCCAGATCTGGCTCATATAGTGCTCGAATCCCCCGAAGCGCTGATGTCCAAATACCCGTCGAGCCGGCGGGGTGTGGAACCGAACCTCTATGAGTGGTCAAGCGGCGTGTTGCAGCAGGTGAATGTGCTCCCCGATGGAAAGACAACCGCAGAAGAAGAATCCCTTGTGCGGCTTGGCGCCAACAGCAAAATCGTCAGAAATGCGGTATCGGCCGATGGTGCACGTGTCGTGTGGAGCGCCAATATCGTGTCGAGTGCCGGCGCCCAACGTCACCTCTTCATGCGCAACATGGCGTCGGAAAAGACGGGTCAGTTGGACGTTCCGGAAGCGGGTGTCACCGGCGGTGAAGGCGAACCTGAATTCCAGGATGCGAGTTCCAGTGATTCGCGCGTGTTCTTCACTGATGGTGTGCGGTTGACGAGCGACGCGACCGCGAGCGGATCCGGCGCCCCCGATTTGTATGTCTTTGAAGCGACCGGCGGCGATCCACTTGATGGTGGACTGGTTGATCTCACGGCTCATACGGAGTTTGGCGAAAGCGCCGACGTGCAGGGGGTCATCCCGGGTGCGAGTGAAGACGGATCGTATGTGTACTTCGTCGCCAATGGCGTACTGGCTGCCGGGGCGCGTCCGGGCGATTGTGAATTTCCCCCAGCGCCGGCGGCGACGTGCAATCTTTATGTGGAGCATAATAATGGGACAGTATGGGAAGCGCCGAAATTCGTCGCCGCGCTCTCGAATGAGGACGAGCTTGATTGGGGCGCGGGCGGGGTGGTCAATCTCACGTACTTGACGTCGCGTGTCTCCCCCAACGGGGAATACTTGGCGTTCATGTCGGATAGGAGCTTGACCGGCTATGACAATCGCGATGTGGTCAGCGGCGAACCGGACGAGGAGGTGTACCTGTACGACGCGCACACCGGTCGCTTGGCCTGCGCTTCATGCAACCCGGCGAAATCGCGTCCTAGCGGCGTGTTCGATCCGAATTTCAACGAAGAACCATCTGGCCCTTCGGCTATGTTGATTGATCAGCGGGGTGTGTGGAGCGGCCATTGGCTCGCTGGGAGTGTTCCGGGTTGGACACCGGTCGATCTAGCGCATGCTCTGCGGCAGCCGCGTTATTTGTCGGATACCGGCCGGTTGTTTTTTGATAGTAGTGATGAGTTGGTGCCGGATGATGTGAATGGTGTTGAGGATGTATATGAGTATGAGCCGGAAGGGTCTGGGTGTGGTAGTGCGAGCCAGAGTTTGAGTGAGGTTTTCAAGCAGGAGAGTGCAATGGAACCTGCGGGTTGCGTTGCGTTGATTTCTTCGGGTACGTCGAGTAGGGAATCGGCGTTTCTGGACGCGAGCGGGCTTGGGCTTGGTGGCGAAGAAGGGGAAGATGTGTTCTTTTTGACGGCGGCGCAGTTGACTATGCAGGATGTTGACAGTGCTTTCGACATCTACGATGCGCATATGTGTTCGGCGGCTTCGCCCTGTCTGACGCCCGTTTTGGGTGTCGCTGCGGCTTGTGAAGAAGTGAGTTCGTGTCGGGGGCCGTCGGTGCCACAGCCCGAAAGTTTTGGGCCGCCGGCGACTGCGACGTTCGTCGGCGCGAGCAACCTGGTTGTGACGCCGGTGCCTGCCGCGACGAAGCCGAGAGCCGCCACTCGGCGTCAGTTGCTGAGGAAAGCGTTGGAGGCTTGTGGGCGTCGATCGAAGAGGCGTCAGGGGGCGTGTGAGCGTAGGGCGAGGCTGCGATATGGGGCCAGATCGCGTGCGAGTAGGTCGGATCGTGGGGTCGACCATGCGATGGGGGGTTGGTTGCGATGATCGTCGATTGTTTGGGGTGGCGTGCATCTGGTCGTGGTTGGCGTGGGATGAGGGTTTTGCGCTGTGTGTTGGTTTGCCTGGTTGCGCTGGGAGTGTGGGTGGGTGTGAGTGCGGTGGCGGCGGGTGCTGAGGCTCCGCGGTGGAAGGTCGGTTTCAGTTTGCGTCCTACGGTCTTGCCGGCCGGTGGTCATGCTGAGGTCGTGGTCACCGCGAGCGACGCGGGTGATCTGGCGATCGGTGGAGCGAGTACTCCGGTGGCGATCACCGACAATTTGCCGCCGGGGGTCAGGGCCACCGAAATTGTCAAGACTGGTACGGGTGCCGGTTTGGGCGGCAGTCGCGGTGAAATCAGCTGTCCGACGACGTTGCCGTCGGAAACCGTTACGTGCGAATGGGCAGGTCCCGAACCGCTCCAACCCTACGAACTACTCGAAATGACGATCGCAGTGGAAGTGGGCGGGACGCCCGGGGGTGCTCAGAACGAAGTCGAGGTCTCTGGTGGCGAAGGCTACCTGTGCAAGAAGCTTGCGGGCAACACTGGCCAGTTCACGGGCGCTTTTTGCAAGGTGTCGGAAAAAACCGAAGAAGACAACGGTGGTTTCGAAGCGGAATCAACCGGTGTACCGGTCCCGTCGGCGTCTGTGCATCGGCAGGTTCAGGTCGGGGGCGGCGCGGCGCCGTTCGGCGTCGAACAATACGAACTCACACCGGAAAATGAAGACGGCTCGTCCGACGCGCAGGCGGGGTCACATCCATTCCAGCTGACCGCTGCGTTCGCGCTGAACGAGACTGCGAACCCGGAAGTTCCCCCTGCGCTGGCTAAGGATGTGCGCTTTCAGTGGCCTGCTGGTTTGCTCGGTGATCCGGTGTCGCTGCCGCAGTGCACCGAAAGTGAGTTCTCTACGACGTTCTTTGGGCTTACCAACGAGTGTCCAGCCGACACTGCGGTCGGCGTCGCCTCAGTGACGATCGACCTTCACCACGGCAGTCCCGGCAGTCTCTTGGTGCCGGTTTTCAATCTCGTGCCTGCGCCCGGCGAGCCGGCACGGGTCGGCTTTGTGGTCGATCAGACGGCGGTGACGATCGACACATCGGTTCGCACGGGTGGCGACTACGGGGTTACGGTGAGTGTCAACAACATCACCGAGACGGCGTCTTTCTTGTCGAGTCGTGTGACGGTCTGGGGCACGCCGGCGGACGCTCGGCACGATCTGTCCCGTGGCTGGAGCTGCATTGCGGGTGGGTTCTGGAACTTCGGCCAGTTCCCACCGTGCTCGGCCACCGCCGGTGAAAGCCAGGTGAAGCCGTTCTTGACGCTGCCGACTTCGTGCACGGGACCACTTGAAACGAGCGGCGAAATCGACTCCTGGAGCGCACCCGAGCAGGCGCTTACGTTTAGGCCGATCGTGCCGATGGAGGGCCTGACCGGCTGCGAACGCCTGCCGTTCGGAGCGAGCCTCGAAGTCACGCCCGACGGCCACGACGCAAGCACGCCGACAGGCCTGAGCGTCAAAGTGAAGGTGCCCCAGGAAGCGAGCACCAACCCGAACGGTCTCGCGGCGGCGGACGTGAAAGACACGACCGTGACGTTGCCGGAAGGCACGACGCTCAACTCGGCGGGCGCTGGCGGCCTGCAGGCCTGTTCGGATGCCGAGATCGGCTACCTGCCGAACGAAAGCACCCCACCGGAAGACTTGCGCTTCACGTCCGGACTGCCTGCGCCGCGCGAAGCTGCGCCGGAACCTTTTTGCCCCGAAGCATCGAAGATCGGCACCGTGAAAATCACCACTCCGATCCTGCGCAATCCGTTCGAAGGCGCCGTGTACCTCGCCGCGCAGGATGAAAACCCGTTCGGGTCCCTACTGGCGATGTACCTGGTGGCTGAAGAAAAAGAATCGGGCGTGCTGCTGAAGCTCCCGGGCGAAGTGTCGCTGAACCCGAGCACGGGCCAGATCACGACGACCTTCAAGAACACGCCGCAGGCGCCCTTTGAAGACCTCGAACTGCACTTCTTCGGTGGCGAACGCGCGCCGCTGTCGACGCCGCCGCTCTGCAACAATGGCTACAAGACCACGGCGTCGTTCACGCCCTGGTCGGGCAACAGCCCGGTCGAAACGAGCTCGGAATTCGCCATCACCTCCGGCCCGCACGGGGAAGCGTGTCACAACCCCCGGCCGTTCGCGCCCACGCTCACGGCCGGCGCCACCAACGTCCAGGCGGGCGGGTTCACGCGGTTCACGATGACGATGAGCCGCGAAGACGGCGACCAGCAGCTGCAGGGCGTCCAGCTGCACATGCCGCCGGGTCTGCTGGGGATGCTCTCCATCGTGCCGCTTTGCTCTGAAGCTCAGGCCAACACCGGTACCTGCGGCGAAGTGAGCAAGATCGGCGAAACGATCGTCAGCGTTGGGGTCGGCAGCGAACCGTACACGGTCACCGGCGGCGAGGTTTACATCACCGGCCCCTACCACGGCGCGCCGTACGGCCTCGCGATCGAGGAGCCGGCGAAGGCCGGCCCGTTCGACCTCGAGAACACCAAGGCGCATCGTCCCGCCTGCGACTGCCTGGTGGTGCGGGCGAAGATCGAAGTCAACCCACTGACCGCGGCGCTGACCGTCACGGCCAACGCGGGCTCCGAAGAAGACGCGATCCCGACGATCCTCGAAGGGATTCCGCTGGAGATCAAGCACGTCAACGTGACGATCGACCGGAGTGACTTCACGTTCAACCCGACCGACTGCGACCCGCTGTCGATGACGGGCACGCTGACGAGCGCCGAAGGCGCCTCCGCGCCGCTGTCGGTCCCCTTCCAGGTGACCAACTGCGCGGCGCTGGCGTTCAAAGCGAAGTTCGCGGCGTCGACCAAAGCCCACAACACGCGCACGGGGGGCGCCAGCCTGACGACGACCGTGACCTACCCGAATACCCCCCAGGGGACAGAGGCGGACATCGCCAAAGTCAAGGTCAGCCTGCCGGCGCGGCTGCCGGCGCGGCTGACGACGCTGCAGAAGGCGTGCCCGCAAGCGATGTTCGCGGCCAACCCCGCGCATTGCCCCGCGGCCGCGATGATCGGCCAGGCGACGACGAGCACCCCGGTGCTGCCCGCGCCGTTGAGCGGTCCGGTGTACTTCGTTTCCCACGGCGGCGCCAAGTACCCCGAACTGGTGATTGTGCTGACGGGTGACAACGTGACGATCGACCTACACGGCGAAACGGCGATCTCGAAGAAGGGTGCGCTGATCTCGACGTTCAACGCGGTGCCCGACGCGCCCTTCTCTACGTTCGAACTAACGCTACCGGAGGGCTCCTACTCGGCACTCACCGCGAATGGAGCACACCTCTGCCGGTTCGGGGCACTGCACATGCCCACCGAACTGACGGCTCAGGACGGCGCGGTGATCAAGCAGAACACTAAGGTCACGATCACCGGCTGTCCGAAGAAGAAGGTCGTCAAGCACCAGGCGAAGAAGGTCCAGCGGAAGGGCAAGAGCAAGAAGAAGTAGCAACATCAGGGTGTGACTCACCCAAGCTCGCGGTGCTCCTTTGCGAGGTGCACGTCATCGCGCGGCATTACCGCGGCATTACCGCGGCATTACAGTTCAAGGCCCACGTCTGAAAGCAGTTCAAGGCCCACGTCTGAAAGCCAGCGAGTGCGGCCGAAAACACCCTTCTTCCTATGGCGTTTCGACAATTGCGGGATGCGCCGGACCGTCCAAGGCCCGGCGCATCGCCACTCCCTGGCTATGCGCCGCAGGCAGCATAGCGCAACCCCGACCGACGGCGTCGCGTGGTCGGATCTGATCGGATCCCCGGATCTTGCTGCCCAGCGCCGAGGTCTACGCCGGCAAAGGCACGGCCACGCCCGTGGCGACTTCCCCCGCGGCCTCGGCGCCGACGAACGGGGCGAGCGCGAAGAACGTGGCCCGCGGGACCATCACGGGGAGCTCTTGCATCCGACGTTGAAGCGCGTGATGGAGCATCAGCTCGAACAGGCCTCCCGCGATCGCTTGCACAGTGACCTCGGGGGGCCGCGCTCCGTTCGCGGTGTGGGCTGGGTCGGGCTGGAGCATCTGCCCATAAGGGGCCGCGCCCTTGAACGCCCGCGCCGAGGTGCGTTCGGTCGCTGCCAGCACGTCGATCATCGCCATGTGCGCGAACGCCGGCTCGCCCGCGAGGAAATTGAACAGTGACGCGAGGCCGGCGCGCACGCCGTAGCGCCAGTCGTGCTGGGCGTCGTAGGCGCGCTCGACCAGCGCCAGCGCTTTGTCTTGACCGATCTCGTAGGCGACCAGGAATGCGTCTTCCTTATCGCTGAAGTGTTCGTAGAAGGCCTGCAGGGACACCGATGCATCGGCGGCGATCCCCTCCACCGTGAGCGCCGCGTACCCGCCCCTCACCGCCAGGTTCGTGACCGCGTCGAGGATCCGCTCGCGCTGGCTGTGCACGACGAAGCTTCTTGGCATCCCATTCTCCCCGCGCGGCAGCCGTCGCCGGTGGCTGGTCGCGGCGCCGAGCGAGAGGGATCCGGGTGCCCGCCCACCTGCCCACCCGCCCGCTCGCCCACCGGTGAAGTCGAGGTGCAACTCCTGCAGTGTCGGATCCACCAGCGTCAGGATCGACTCCGGGACCGGCCAGTAGGAAGTGGCCCAATTGACGAGGTCGGGCAGGCGTTTGCGCAGTTGTTTGCGCTCGCCGCGGCGCAGGTGCGTGTAGATCACGTGCAGGATGCCTCCCACGACGCCGCGCAAGATCGGGTTCGGGATTGCGCCGGGCCCCGCCGGCAGGCCGAGGCTCTCGCGAAGGAAGTCCTCGTAGCGCACCACCAGCTGTTCGCGGCGCTCGATCCCCGCTGGGCCGGCCGCGCCGATCTCGACCATCAGTACCCGCAGCGCCTGCGGTCGTGCGATCGCCAGCTCGATGAGCTCTGCTAGTGCCGCCTGTACGCTGTCCGGCAGGCCCTCGGCGCGGCGGAACGCCCTCGATACTCCGCGCCGGCCGACCGCAGCGATCGAGTCGTACGTAGCCAGGAAGCACTCCTCCTTGTTGGCGAAGTGCTCGTAGAAGGCCTTGCGCGAGACCCCCGCGCGGCGGATCACGTCCGACACCGTCGTGGCCGCATAGCCCTTTTCACCGATCGCGTCGATCATCCCCTCCAGCAGGCGCTGGCGCTGATTGGCCGCGACCTGCTCGCGCGTGAGCGAGTGTGGCCCCCGTGGCAACCCCGGGGTGGGGCCGATCCGCGACAGCTGGAGCACCTCCGGCATACCGCGATTATCGCGCGTCCGGCCGAGCGATGCAGGCGGTGTTTCCATCTTCCGGGTGGCGTCGAGTCTCTCCATGGCTCTCATTAATAATATCGGGACTATCTGAACTATCGACCGCGCAAGATACCTCGCGTCGAGCTCGGCCGCGGTGCTCGGGCTCGCCGAAACGGGTATGCAGGCCGAAACGGGGACTCCCGCCACGGGCGCGTGTCTCCCGGCTTCGCCTGGAGGCGAGCGTCCCCAGTCTTCGGTCGCTTCGGGTAGCTCGACGCGCGACGCTCGGGCCCGCGATCTCCGCTACTGTCCAGCAGACTGCATCCATGTCCCGCTTCAGCGAGCCACAGCACCCCGACTTTCGGCGCCTGAACGCCTCGCTGCGCTTCGACCGGCGGCTGTGGCCGCAGGACATCGAGCAGTCCCGCGCTCACATCTGGATGCTTGCCGAGCGCGGGATCGTCTCGATCGAGGACCGCAACAATCTGATCGAAGCCGTCGAAGAGACGGAGTCTGAGCTCGCGCTCGGCGTGTTTGCCTTCGAGGACGCCGACGAAGACATTCACACCGCGATCGAGCGGCGCGTGACCGAGCTCGCCGGGCCTGTCGGCGGCAAGCTGCATACGGCGCGCTCGCGTAACGACCAGGTCGCCACTGACGTGGCGATGTTCGTGCGCGCGCAGGCGCGCGCAGCTCACGACGCCGTGGGGGAGCTGATGGGCGCGCTGCTCGCCCGCGCCGAGCAGCACGTCGACTGGCGGCTGCCCGGCTACACCCACTCCCAGCGAGCGCAACCGGTCTACCTCGGCCACCACCTGCTCGCCTGGTTCTGGATGCTCGAGCGCGACCGTCAGCGCTTCGCCTTCGCGCTCGAGCAGGCTGGGCGGCTGCCGCTCGGCGCCGGCGCGCTGGCCGGCGTCAACTTCGACACCGATCGGCGCTCGGTGGCCCGCCAGCTCGGCTTCCACGACATCATGCCCAACTCGATCGACGCGGTGTCCAACCGCGACTTCGCGCTCGACTATCTGTACGCCGCCGCCACGTGTGCCACCCACCTCTCGCGGCTGGGGGCCGAGCTCGTGCTGTGGTCGAGCTCGGAGGTCGGCTTCTGCGAGCTGCCCGATGCCTGGTCCTCGGGCTCCTCGATCATGCCGCAGAAGAAGAACCCGGACGCGGCCGAGCTGCTGCGCGCCAAGGCGCCACGTATCCTCGGGCATCTGACGGCGCTACTCGGTGTTCTCCACGCGCTGCCGCTCACCTACAACAAGGATTTGCAGGAGGACAAGGAGCATCTGTTCGACACCGCCGACACACTGGAGCTTGCCCTGATTGCCGCGCGGGGGATGATCGAAGGGGTGGAGTTCAAGCGCGAGCGTATGGCCGAAGCTGCCTCCGAGGAGCTGCTCGGCGCGACCGACATCGCCGACATGCTGGTGCGCCACGGTGTGCCCTTCCGCCAGGCGCACGGCGTCGTCGCCGGGCTTGTACGCACCGCACTCGACACGGGCAAGAGCCTCTCCGAGCTGGCGCCCGCGGAGCTCTCCGCGCACAGCCCTGTGCTGGGCGAGCACAGCGAGGAGTACCGGGCGTTGCTCACCCAGAGCTCGTGGCTTGAGAGCAAGGTCTCCGAGGGCGGCACCGCGTCGGGGCGCGTCCAAGAGCAGCTCGAGCTCGCGCGCGGCGTGCTCACCCATCCACCCACGGAAGAGTCCAACGAGCCCTGGGATTGACGTGCCGGGAGCGTCGGTTGGCCACGGCTTCGCCGTGCGCGCGCCCCGGCGGCCCGCGCCGGGCGCGCTGCCGGTCGAGTTCTACCAGCGGCCGGTGCTCGAGGTCGCACGGGCCCTGATCGGCTGCGTCGTCGAATACCGCGCCGCCGCCGGCATGATCGTTGAGACCGAGGCCTACCACGAGCGCGAGCCGGCCTGTCACGCCTTCGTCGGTCTCACCCCGCGCACCCGCACGCTGTTCGGTGGCCCTGGACGCGCGTACGTCTACCGCTCCTACGGCATCCACGCGCTGCTGAACGCCGTCTGCGAGGAGCAGGGCGTCGGCGCAGCGGTGCTGATCCGTGCGCTGGAGCCGCTGCGCGGCATCGCGCGCATGCGCGAGCGTCGCGCCGTGCAACGCCGCGAGGAGCTTTGCGCGGGGCCGGGCAAGCTCACCGTGGCACTCGCGATCGGGCTGCTGCACAACGACGGCGATCTCACTCGCGGGCCAATCACGATCCGCCCGCCCCGCGAGTCATGGCTGCAGAGCCCGCACGAGATCCACAGCGGCACCCGCATCGGGATCAGCAAGGCGGTCGATCTGCCGTGGCGCTTCTGCCTGGCGGGCAACCCGCACGTCTCGCGCCCGCGACCCTGATCGCTCAGGGTTTGGCGCCGCCCGTGGGCGCGCTCGTGCCGCCGCTCGCCGGCGGGGTGGATGTTTCGGGCGCAGGTGCCGGATTCGCCGCCCCGCCGCCTGCCGCTGGTGCCGGGCTGGCAGGCGTCTGGGGCGCGGGTGCGGGCGTGCTCGCCGCGGGGCTTTTGTCGGCCGGCGCCTGGGTGCCTTCGCCGCCTTCGCTGCCGGCCGGTTTACTCTGCCCGGTGGTGGGGCTGACAGGTGCGTTCACATGGCCTTTGGCGCCGGCTCCCGCGGTGGGCGCTTTGCGCGGGGAGGGAGGGGAAGGAGAGGGGGAGGAGGCGGCGGTGCTTGTCGTGGCTCCCGTTTCGCCGGGCGCTCCCGTGCCGCTCGCGCCGGCCGCGCGCTTGGCCAGGGTGCTCGGGTGCTTGGCGTCTTCTTCTTCGGCGCGTTCCTTTTCGACCTGCATCGCGCCGATCATGAAGTTGTGCCAGATCAGCGCGGGGAAGGTGCCGCCCAGCACCGGTCCGCCGTCGTACTCGGTGGTCATCGGGACCAGCGCGTTGGGGAAGCCGACCCACACGGCGACCGTGTAGCGGTGGTCCCAGCCGACGAACCACGCGTCGCCGTAGTTGGAGGTGGTGCCGGTCTTGCCCGCCGCAAACTGGCCCAGCGCGGCGGCGTGCGCGGTGCCGTACTCGAGCACCGTCTCGAGCATTTCGGTCTCGGTGCCCGCCACTTCCGGCGGCAGTACCTGGTGCAGCACGGCGTGGTCGACCTGCGCGTGCGGGCCGCTCCCCACGCTTTCGATGCCCACCGGCGTGCCCGGTTCGCCAAGCGTGCCGCTGACCCGCTGCCCGCCGTGCGCGATCGTCTCATACGCGTGCGCCATGTCCAGCGGCGTAACCCCCACGTGCAATCCTCCGATCGTCATCGCCGGATTGGTCGAGATCGGGGTCGTGATTCCCATCCGGTGGGCGAGATCCGCGATGCGGTGGGTGCCGACCCGCAGTCCGACTTCCGCGAAGACCGAGTTGTCCGAGTAGGCGAGGGCATTGGTCAGCGTTCGTTCGCCCACGTAGGCGCCTTCGTCGTTGTGTACGACGAACTTTTCGTGACCGTTGGTGCCCGGCACGACGAATTCCTTTTCCTTGGAGGTCCAAACCGAGTTGGGGGAGATGCCGTCCTCCAGCGCTGCCGCCAAGTCGAACGCCTTGAAGGAGGAGCCCGGCTGGCGCTCGCCCTCGGTGGCGAGGTTGAAGGGGCTTTCGTCGTAGCTGCGACCACCGACCATCGCGCGCACCTTGCCCGTTGAGTTTTCGATCGCCACGAGCGCTGCGGTAGGGCCTTCCGGGCCGGGCAGGTAGCCCGCGATTGCCTGTTCGGCCGCGCGCTGCAGCCCGAGGTCGAGCGTCGTGTGGATCTGCAGGCCGCCGTAGTAGGCGCGCTCGGCGCCGTAGCGCGCGACCACCTGCGGCGCCACCCAGCTGTCGAAGTAGCCGGTGTCGATCCCGTCCACCAGCGGCTGGTTGGGGGGCGCGATCTCCTGCGGGGCGGGTAGCGGCTGGACCGTGCCTTCTTCATACTGCCGGCGCGTCAGGTACCCCTGTTCGCGCATCTGCGCAAGCACCACGTTGCGCCGTTCGCGCGCCGCCGCCTGATCGGTGACCGGGTTGTAGCCAGTCGGCGACTGGATGATGCCGGCCAGCAGCGCGGCCTCCCACGGCCTGAGCTCCTGCACGCATAGCGGGTATTTCGGCAGGCCGCAGTCGCGGTGGGCGGGCTCCTGGCCGAAGTAGGTCTGCGCGGCCGCCTCGATCCCGTAGGCGCCGTTGCCGAAGTAGATCGTATTGAGGTACTCGGTGAGGATCTTCAGCTTCGACCAGTGGTGGGCGAGGTGGAACGCGAGCGCCGCCTCCTTCAGCTTCTCGAGGATCGTGCGGTGCGACTGTTGCCCCAGCGCATTCTTGACGAACTGCTGCTCGATCGTGGAGGCCCCCTGCACCGCGCTCTGGTGCAGCACGTCGGCCACGAACGCCCGCGCCAGCGAGCGCAGGTCGATGCCGCTGTTGGTCATGAAGCGCTTGTCCTCGATCGAGATCACCGCGTCGCGCACGATTGGCGGGATCTGCTGCTTAGTGAGGAGGATCTGGTTGCGCTCGCTGAGCATCCCGATCGGCGTGTCGCGGTCGTCCAGCAGCACCGAGTTGCGCGCGTTGTCCTGGCGGTACCTGGCTTCCAGGTGCGGCAGGTCAGAGGCCACGGCCATGAACATGCCGAACGCGAACGAGATGAGGCCGAGCAGCGCGAGCGCCATGAAGATCAGCAGGAAGCGCAGCTTCTTCAGGCGCGTGGTGCGCGAACTGCCGAGGCGTCGCGCCCGCGCGGCGTGGTCGGGCAGCGAGACGGACTCCACCGGGTGCAAGAGTCTAATGCATGTGGCCGGGAGCTGTGGGGAGTCGGCGCGTGACGGGGCGTGGCTGGGGTCCACCTCCCAATATCTGCCGGTCTGGATGCGGCCGCTCCGCGGCGGTCTGCGCCACCCGCGATGCTCGGCGTGCCACCAGCACGCCTGCGCTCGCGTGCGTCGCATCCCATCCACGGATCGACCACCCCAGATCCGGCATCTATTGTGACGAGAACCCTGGCGTCGCACGGTGGACGCCCGCGTGCCGGGGAGCACGTGGGCGGACGCCGGGTGGCGCGTCCAGGTGCGGCGGGCGTGTGCCGAAACCCGCGGAGCGTCTGGCCGCCTGCATTAGCATTGGGCCGCCATGCCGAGCGCTGATCCCGGGCGGCTTGCCGCCCTCCTATCCCAAAATGCTGTCGATTCGCTGCCCGACGGCGCGCTCGTCGAGAAGCTCGCCGAGGCGCACGCGGCCGGCCGGCCGCTGCGCGTCAAGCTTGGGATCGACCCGACCGCCCCCGATATCCACCTCGGCCACGCCGTGGTGCTGCGCAAGCTGCGCGAGCTGCAGGACGCCGGCCACCTGGTGGTGCTGATCATCGGCGACTACACCGCGCGCGTGGGCGACCCCTCCGGGCGCTCGGCGCTGCGCCCGATGCTGAGCGAGCAGGAGATCTCCGCCAACGCCGCGACCTTCCGCGAGCAGGCGCTGCGCATCCTCGATCCCGACCCGGCGCGCCTGGAGGTGCGCTTCAACGGCGAGTGGCTGGATATGCCGATGGCCGAGCTGCTGCGCCTCGTCGGCACGACCACTGTGGCGCAGCTGCTCGAACGCGATGACTTCGCCCGGCGCTACTCCGCTCGCGCTCCGGTGTCGATGCTCAAGCTGCTTTACCCGCTGCTGCAGGGGTACGACTCCGTGGCCATCCGTTCCGACCTCGAGCTCGGCGGTACCGACCAGAAGTTCAACCTGCTGCTGGGGCGCGACATCCAGCGCGCCTACGGCCAGCCCTCCCAAGCGATCCTCACGATGCCGCTGCTCGTTGGTGTGGAAGGGCGCCGCAAGATGTCCAAGTCGCTGGGCAACCACATCGGCATCACCGAGCCGCCCGCGGAGATCTACGGCAAGACGCTGAGCATCCCCGACGAGGTCGTGGGTGACTACTTTCGCCTGCTGCTCTCTAGTGAGCCGACGGCTGGCGCCTCCCCGCGCGATGCCAAGCGGGAGCTCGCCCGTGGGATCGTCTCGTGGCTGTACTCCCCCGAGGCCGCCGCGGCCGCCGAGGCCGAGTTCGACCTCGTCTTCGTCCATCGCCGCGCCCCCGGCGAGATGCCCGAGGCGCGCGTGGCCCCCGAGGACGGGGTCGTCCACCTGCCCGCGGTGATCGCCGACGAGTTCGGCTTCTCGCGCGCCCACGCCCGCCGCCTGATCGACCAGGGTGCCGTGTCGCTGGGGAAGGTCGCGGTCAAGAGCCGCGAGTACGACGCCCCCGCCGAACGCGCCGACGGGCAGGTGCTGCGGGTCGGCAAACGCCGCTTCCGGCGGCTGGTGGTGGAGTAGCGCCGCGCCGTCCGGGAGGCGCAGTAGTATGCTTGCACCAGCGGTTCGGACCGTAAGGCCGAGACGGAGTGGGCATGTGCCCGCGCCACTCGGGGTCCGCGCGCTATACTGCTCGACCGGTCCTAAAGACGCCCTTGGGCGTTGGCCCGGATCGGTCTTCTCCGGGGAAGTCCTCCCCAAAGAGGCTCGACGGTCTTTGAAAACTCAACAGCATGCGCACCGACGATCGAGAATCGATCGTGGTGTGCGTCCAGGTTCGACCCGCCGCCGGGCGAGGCGCCATGTGCGCCTTCGCCGATCTCGATCGGTTTCCCGGGGGCGGACAAAGAGTCAAGTAGGAGCAGTACCCCGTCATGGTCTCGGGGCCACGTGTATAGGTCCCGGGCCGCCGGCACCCGCGCAAGCGAGCGCCGGCAACTCCATGACAGCTTTTCGTGAAGTTCTTCACGGAGAGTTTGATCCTGGCTCAGGACGAACGCTGGCGGCGTGCTTAACACATGCAAGTGGAGCGACGAACCAGGGCTTGCCCTGGGGCAGAGCCGCGAACGGGTGAGTAACACGTGGGTCACCTGCCTCGATGACCGGGACAACCCGAGGAAACTCGGGCTAATACCGGATGTGCCCGCAAGGGGAAAGGAAGCTTCGGCCTCCGCATCGAGATGGGCCCGCGGCCCATTAGCTTGTTGGTGAGGTAACGGCTCACCAAGGCTTCGATGGGTAGCTGGTCTGAGAGGACGATCAGCCACACTGGGACTGAGACACGGCCCAGACTCCTACGGGAGGCAGCAGTGGGGAATCTTGCGCAATGCGCGAAAGCGTGACGCAGCAACGCCGCGTGGGGGAAGAAGGCTTTCGGGTTGTAAACCCCTTTCAGTTGGGACGAAGCTTCGCCGGTGAATAGCCGGCTGGAGTGACGGTACCTTCACAAGAAGCACCGGCTAACTACGTGCCAGCAGCCGCGGTAATACGTAGGGTGCAAGCGTTGTCCGGAATTATTGGGCGTAAAGAGCGTGTAGGCGGCTTGATAAGTCTGCTGTGAAAGTCCAGGGCTCAACCCTGGAAAGCCGGTGGATACTGTCAAGCTAGAGTCCGGAAGGGGCGAGTGGAATTCCTGGTGTAGCGGTGAAATGCGCAGATATCAGGAGGAACACCAATGGCGAAGGCAGCTCGCTGGGACGTGACTGACGCTGAGACGCGAAAGCGTGGGGAGCAAACAGGATTAGATACCCTGGTAGTCCACGCTGTAAACGATGGCAACTAGATGTGGGGGGTGTCGACTCCCCCCGTGTCGAAGCTAACGCATTAAGTTGCCCGCCTGGGGAGTACGGCCGCAAGGCTAAAACTCAAAGGAATTGACGGGGGCCCGCACAAGCAGCGGAGCATGTGGTTTAATTCGACGCGACGCGAAGAACCTTACCTGGGCTTGACATGTGAGTGACAGGTGTGGAAACACACCCTCCCTTCGGGGCACTTTCACAGGTGGTGCATGGCTGTCGTCAGCTCGTGTCGTGAGATGTTGGGTTAAGTCCCGCAACGAGCGCAACCCCCGTCGCATGTTGCCAGCATTAAGTTGGGGACTCATGCGAGACTGCCGGTGACAAACCGGAGGAAGGTGGGGATGACGTCAAGTCATCATGCCCCTTATGTTCAGGGCTACACACGTGCTACATTGGCGCGTACAGAGGGTTGCGATACCGCGAGGTGGAGCGAATCCCTTAAAGCGCGTCTCGGTTCGGATTGCAGGCTGAAACTCGCCTGCATGAAGGCGGAGTTGCTAGTAATCGCGGATCAGCAATGCCGCGGTGAATACGTTCCCGGGCCTTGTACACACCGCCCGTCACACCACGGGAGTGAGCAACACCCGAAGCCGGTGGCCTAACCCGCAAGGGAGGGAGCCGTCGAAGGTGGGGCTCGTGACTGGGGTGAAGTCGTAACAAGGTAGCCGTAGCGGAAGCTGCGGCTGGATCACCTCCTTTCTAGGGAGCACATAACAGTGCCCCGGTCCAAGCGGCCGTCCGATTTCGTCGGGACCTTCGGGTCTCTGGGAGTTCGAGCGGTGACAAGAGCAGACCGGGCCTAGCATGTCGACCGAACCTGACTGGCGCGCCGCGTCCTTCATCGGGCCCCGACCTACTCGGGACCTGGGGCAGGGCCGGCATCAAACCCGCCAGCATGCTGTTGAGCTTTGAGAGACCGGCGCCCGCCCGGCGTCAGGCGCAGTGGCGATATAGAGATCGCCTCCGCACATGCCCAGCGCAGGCCGGCGTATAGCCTCTCCACGGTCCTTGAAAACTGCACAGAAGCCACATCAGCCGCCTAATCGATAAGCGGGCGGCTGAAAACGGGTATCACCGGGCCGCTCGCGATCATTCTCATCCGTGCCTGCTTGTTCAGAGGTACGGAGGATCACGATCGGTCTGATCACCGTCAAGATAGTAAGGGCACATGGTGGATGCCTTGGCACCAAGAGTCGATGAAGGGCGTGAACGGCTGCGATAAGCCACGGTTAGGCGCTGAATAGCCTTTGACCCGTGGATTCCCGAATGGGGAAACCCAGCGCTGGTAATGCGGCGTTATCCCCGGCTGAACACATAGGCCGGTGGAGGACAAGCGGGGGAAGTGAAACATCTCAGTACCCCGAGGAAAGTAAATCAACAGAGACTCCCTGAGTAGTGGCGAGCGAAAAGGGATCAGCCCAAACCTGCTGCGTGTAAGCGGCCACGCGTTGCGTAGCGGGGGTTGTAGGGCGCTTGTTCCGAGCCGTGGCCGGCTCGGCGGAAGTTACAAAATCATGTGGTAGTCGAAGCGTGTGGAACCGCGCACCATAGAGGGCAACCGTCCCGTAGACGAAACTGCATGATCTTCCGCCAAGCGTTCCTGAGTAAGTCCGTGCCCGTGAAACGCGGACTGAACCTGGGGGGACCACCCTCCAAGGCTAAGTACTCCTTGGTGACCGATAGCGGACAAGTACCGTGAGGGAAAGGTGAAAAGTACCCCGGAAGGGGAGTGAAATAGTACCTGAAACCGCGTGCCTACAAGCGGTGGGAGCAGGCTTGTCCTGTGACCGCGTGCTTTTTGCATAACGAGCCGGCGAGTTACTCGTCTGCGGCAAGGTTAAGCGATGAGCGGAGCCGTAGCGAAAGCGAGTCCTAATAGGGCGACATAGTCGTAGGCGGTATACCCGAAACTGAGCGAGCTACCCATGGGCAGGCTGAAGCGGGGGTAAGACCTCGTGGAGGGCCGAACCGACCTAGGTTGAAAACTGGGCGGATGACCTGTGGGTCGGAGTGAAAGGCTAATCAAGCTCAGTGATATCTGGTTCTCTCCGAAATATATTTAGGTATAGCCTCGGATAAATTGCGTGTTGGCCGTAGAGCACTGTTTGGACTAGGGGCCCTACCAGGTTACCGACTTCAGGCAAACTCCGAAGACCATCACGTTTACTCCGGGAGTCAGTTGCTGGGGGATAAACTTCAGCGTCGAAAGGGAAACAGCCCAGACCGCCAGCTAAGGTCCCTAAGTACTAGCTAAGTGGGAAACGATGTTCGAGTGCATAGACAACCAGGAGGTTGGCTTAGAGGCAGCCACCCTTGAAAGAGTGCGTAACAGCTCACTGGTCAAGTGTTCGAGCGCGGACAATGTAACGGGGCTCAAGCTAGTCACCGAAGCTGCGGGTGCGTGATTTATCACGCGCGGTAGGAGAGCGTTCCCATGCCAGTAAAGCGGCGGCGTAAGCCAGCCGTGGAGGCGTGGGAAGTGAGAATGCCGGCATGAGTAACGAAAGAGAGGTGAGAATCCTCTCCACCGATTGCCCAAGGATTCCTTAGTAAAGTTCGTCTACTAAGGGTTAGTCGGGACCTAAGGCGAGGCCGAAAGGCGTAGTCGATGGCCAACAGGTTGATATTCCTGTACCACGTCGCTTCCGTTTGACCGATGGGGGGACGAGGAAGGCTAAGGGAACTCAGGCGATGGTTGTCCTGGGACAAGCATGTAGGGGCGGCTCCAGTCAAATGCGGGGCTGCATTCAACCCGAGGTGCGATGTGAGCTGGCGTACAAGCCGGCGCCTCCCCGACGCCATACCTCCAAGAAAAGCCTCTAGGGAGGAAGCGCGTGCCCGTACCAAAACCGACACAGGTGGGCAAGTAGAGAATACTAAGGTGATCGAGATAACCCTCGTTAAGGAACTCGGCAAAATTGCCCCGTAACTTCGGGATAAGGGGCGCCCCAGTAGGGTGAAACCGCTTGCCGGTGGAGCCCGAGGGGGCCGCAGTGAATTGGCTGAAGCGACTGTTTACCAAAAACACAGGTCTCTGCTAAGTCGTAAGACGACGTATAGGGGCTGACGCCTGCCCGGTGCCGGAAGGTTACGTGGAGTTGTTAGGGCTTGACCCGAAGCAGCGAAGCTAAGCCCCGGTAAACGGCGGCCGTAACTATCAGTTGACCGAGGTAGTTGTAAAACTTGGCTATATGCTGGAACATCCGTGTATCCCGCGCTACTCGTACGCAACGTTCTGTCTGAGCGGTGCACTACAGTGACAATGTGTCGGGTGCGGACAATCAGCAGGAAAGGCCCAGGGTCCAGTCGGACCAGGACGGTCGACCGCGCAAGCGGTGTCCTGGACGGCGTCAAAGATGCTGGGAATCCTCAGAGACTATACGCCAAGCTCGTCCCCCAGACCGGGGGCGGGATGAGATAGTCCGCTCTCATGGGCGACCATGAGAGTCCGCCAGAAATGTGCGGACCGCCTGGAAAGTCCAGGTCGTAACAGCAGGAACGGTCCTAAGGTAGCGAAATTCCTTGTCGGGTAAGCACAAACACTTGCCCCGCCGTCTCGCGAGAGACGGCCGAGAACCGGCTCATATCGGGGAAACCCTCCCTGCCAAAGTGGCAGCGGGCAATCCCGAGGGAAGTCCTAGTGACCCCCTAACGACTGATCCGAAAGGAGAGGCGTGTCACGCTTCGGAAAGTCCGAAAATCCATGTGATGCGCAATACGCCGGCCCTCATCGAAAGACAAGGCGCCTATGGAAGAGCAGTACCGCTGGACCCCTGGTATGTCACAGGTCTGACGGAGGGCGAGGGATGCTTCTGCATCTCCTTGGCCGTCCGGGCGAAGTTGCGAACAGGTCTCGAGGTGAGGCCATCGTTTTCGCTCTCACTCAATGAGAAGGATCTGAGACTGCTGGAAGGTCTGAAGGCGTTCTTTGATTGTGGTTGGATCCGGGAGTCGAAGGGAGATCGCACCTTCAAGTACGAGGCGCGGTCGATCGGAGATCTCACGGGCATCATCCTTCCGCACTTTGAACGTTTCCCCTTGCGGGGATACAAGGCGAGAAAGCTGTGCAGGCTTCTCCCAGGTATGCCGGATGGTCGAACAAGGAGACCATCTGCAGCGGGATGGTTTGCGAGAGATCGTTGGTATCGCCTACCAGCTGAATCTGGGAAAGCGTCGCCACTCGCAGGCTGCACTCCTAAGGGTGCTGGATGAGGTGAAGGTATAGTCTGCGCTCTCGGATGACGAGAGAACACGTGAAGTTCCGACCTGCACGAATGGCGTAACGACTTCAGCACTGTCTCAACGAGGGGCTCGGTGAAATTGCAGTCTCGGTGAAGATGCCGAGTACCCGCGGCTAGACGGAAAGACCCCGTGAACCTTTACTACAACCTGGTATTGGGATTCGGTGCATCTCGCTCAGGATAGGTGGGAGGCTTTGAAGCGCCGGTTGCGGCCGGTGTGGAGCCATCCTTTAGATACCACCCTTGGTGTATTGGGTTTCTAACAGCATTCCGTGAATCCGGGTGCTGGACAGTGCCAGGCGGGTAGTTTGACTGGGGCGGTCGCCTCCCAAAATGTAACGGAGGCGCACAAAGGTTCCCTCAGCACGGTTGGAAATCGTGCGTAGAGCGCAAAGGTAGCAAGGGAGCTTGACTGCGAGACCGACAGGTCGAGCAGGTGCGAAAGCAGGTCTTAGTGATCCGGCGGTAGCAAGTGGAAGTGCCGTCGCTCAACGGATAAAAGGTACTCCGGGGATAACAGGCTTATCGGGCCCAAGAGTCCACATCGACGGCCCGGTTTGGCACCTCGATGTCGGCTCGTCGCATCCTGGGGGTGGAGTTGCTCCCAAGGGTTGGGCTGTTCGCCCATTAAAGCGGTACGCGAGCTGGGTTCAGAACGTCGTGAGACAGTTCGGTCCCTATCTGCCGTGGGCGTTGGAGAATTGCGAGGATTTGTCCCTAGTACGAGAGGACCGGGATGAACGCACCTCTGGTGTATCTGTTGTCCTGCCAAGGGCATAGCAGGCTAGCTACGTGTGGATCGGATAACCGCTGAAAGCATCTAAGCGGGAAGCCGGCCTCAAGATGAGTTCTCCCATCCCCTAGAGGGAGTAAGACCCCTGGTAGACCACCAGGTTGATAGGCCGGATCTGGAAGGGCGGTAACGTCCGTAGGAGACCGGTACTAATGGTTCGAGGGCTTGACGGATTTTTTGATTTCAGTGATACCCGCTGTGGCGCTGTGCAGTTTTGAAGGACCGGGGAGGCTATGTGGTCTCTCGCCTTTTTCCGGTGGCTTTGGCGAGGGGGAAACACCTCTTCCCATTCCGAACAGAGCAGTTAAGCCCCTCAGCGCCGATGGTACTTGGCTCGCAAGAGCCCGGGAGAGTAGGACGCCGCCGGTTTTTCTATCAACGAGCCGCCCCCGGGGCGGCTCGTTGTGCTTGGCGTGGCATGCGAGCGCGCGCCTATGCCAGGCCCTGCCATGTGAGCCCGGAACGCGCGCCTGTGCACGACCATCGCGCGTGCCTTCAGAGTGGTGCGACACGGTGGGTCAGCGCAACCAGATACCTGGTCGCCGACAGGCTGGGCAGGCGTCGGATACGCTTGCGCCATCTCCTGCGTTGCCGACATATTCGCCTGCATCAGCCCCCATCTTGCCCACCGCCCCGGCAGCGCACGCGCCACGCAGCTCCACGGCTGGCTCGTGCGACACAGCGGCGGTCGGATCGCGGGCCGGGCGCTCGGCGGGGACATTCTTGTGCTGCGCACCACTGGGCGCCGCAGTGGTCGGGTGCGCGACGCTCCCCTGCTGTTCGTACCCGAAGGGGAGGGCTTCGCGGTCGTTGCCTCCAACGCCGCCTCCGAGCGCCCACCCGCCTGGTGGTTCAACCTGCAGGACAACCCCGATGCCGAGGTGGTTCTGCGTGGACATACCCACCTCGTCCGAGCGCGCGCGGCCACCGAGCAGGAGCGGGCCGAGCTGTGGACGAGGCTTGTGCGGCTCTACAGCGGCTACTCCCACTACGAGTCGATCGCCAGGCGCGAGCTGCCGGTAGTGGTGCTCGAGCCGCGCTGAAGGGTGCTTGCGGCGGCTCGTGGACCTCTCTGTACGATTGCGGTTCAGGGCAGGGCGTTACCTCGCTGCTCGTCCATCCGGCCCCTGTGCTGCCCTGGGTTATGACGTGCCTGCCCGAAACACCCTCATCGCCACCCGCGGGCCGACGATCGACACCAGCGACAGGCGGATCGCCGAGGTGCCAGCCGGCAGTGTTTCGCCGGTCTGGCAGACGCCGGCGGGCCGCTCGGCGATCCCGAGCAGGCTGTCCGCCGACACCCGGTTGGTGCCGGCGAGCGTCGGCCGCGAGCGCGCCAGCGTCACGCCGACGAGCACCGCGATCAGCACGAGTCCGGCGGCGAGAACGATGGATGTGCGCACGATCTCCCTTGCGATCCCTCGAAGGTGGCTGGACGCCCGGCGGCGGGTTCGGAAAGCCGGGCCCCGGGGCGGATGATCGTCAGCGGCCTGGAGCCCGTCAAGCGTGGCTTGGTGGCTCTGCGTAAAACGCCGCACTTCGCTCGCCGGGCTTCGCGAATGCCCTGCAAATCAAGTGGTTCTGGTAGCCGTTCAGTCCTGCGGGCTTTGATAGCAAGGTGCGTGTGGGTGGGCGGCGAACTTTGTTGGTGTGGAGCGGTCTGAGGCTGAGGCGGTTTACGACTCGGGGCGTGAGGCGTGCGTGGCGTTCTTGATTGGGCTGGCGACTGGGCAGCGGCGGTTGGAGGAGCGGCTGCGGGCGTTGGAGGCGGCGGCTTTGGCGAGTTCGCGTAACAGTTCCTCGCCACCTTCCACGGACGCTCCGAAGACTCGCCAGCAGCGTCGAGCGGAGGCGCGGGAGAGGGCCAAGGAGCTGGTTCGCAAGGATGGTCAGCGGCGCAAGGCGGGCGGGCAGGGTGGTCATCCGGGCGCGGGGCGGGAGCTGCTGCCTTTAGATCAGATGCAGGAGGTCGTTGACCATTACCCTGAGGGGTGTTCGGGGTGCGGGCGGGAGTTCACTGACAGCGAGAAGGTCCCGCGTCACGGGCCGGGGCGTCATCAAGTTGCCGAGTTGCCAGCGACCGCAGTCGTGTACTGCGAGCATCGCACCCATCGGTTGCGGTGCCCGGGATGCCAGAGGCGAACTCGCGCGAGGCTCGGGACGGTTGGCGAATCGGCGTTCGGGCCGGCCTTGCAAGCCGCGGTCGTTGGGTTGACGGCACGCAACCGGATCTCGCGACGGGATATGAGCGAGCTCCTCTCAGAGCTGTTCGCCGTTCGGATCTCGGTCGGCGCGATCGACGCTATCTGTCAGCGCACCTCACTGCTGCTTGCCGGGCCGCACGAGCGTCTGGCGAGCCAGGTGCTGGGATCCGGGGCGGTCAACGTCGATGAGACTGGCTGGTACCTGGCCGGCGAGAATCGCACGATGTGGACGGCCGCGACCCCGCAAGCGGCGATCTTCCGGATCGTGAAGGATCGCCACCGCGACCGGCTGGGGGAACTGCTCGGTAGCGAGTTTGAGGGGATCGTGACCTCCGATCGCTGGTGGGCATATGACCTGCTCGATCCCGAGCAACGACAAGCCTGCTGGAGTCATCTCCAGCGCGACTTCCGGTTCCACAGCGAGGGCTTGGCTGCCCAGCAGATCTTCGGAGCAGCCGGCCTCCAGCTCACCCGCCGGCTGTTCGCGACCTGGCATGCCTACGTCGAGCATCAAGACCGCGCTCGGCTCGCCGTCGAGATGACACCAATCCAGACCGAGCTGCGGGAGCTACTCGAACACGCTGGCAAGAAATCTAAGCGCCACCGTCTTCACCGCCGGTTCGCGAACAACCTGCTGAAGCTCTGGCCCGCGCTGTGGACATTCATCACCGTTCCCGGCGTCACCCCGACCAACAACGCTGCCGAGCGCGCTCTCCGCGGACCGGTCATCCACCGCAAACTCTCCCACGGCAACCAATCCGAGGAAGGCGAGCGGTTCACCGAACGATCCCTCTCCGCCTCGGTCACCTGCCGCCTACAACATCGCAGCCTGTTCGCCTACCTCCGCGATCTCCTCGCCGCCCACCAAACCGGCGGCGCGCACCCCGCCCTCCTCTGACCCCAAACCAGGAGGACTGAACGGCTACTGGTTCTGCGCCGCGACAAAAGGAGACTTCGGGGTACGCGAAGTGACGGAAATGTTTCTCTTGGGGTACTTGGCACAGAGGCACACCTGCGGCGGGGCCGCCGGCTGGCCTCCCCGCCGCGGTGTTAGAACGTCTTTCAAAATAGGCGGTGCGTCCGGGGCGTTCCTGGACCAAGCTGGGCGACGCGGGCCGACGCAGCCCGTGCTGGTGGCACGGGCAAGACGGACCGTGGCGATCCAGCGACGCGTCCCAGGGACGCATCCGGGCGTGCCGGTCTTTTTGAAAGCCGTTCTTAGCCATCCACGCAGCGCCGCGCGGTGCGCGGGAGCCCATGTGGGCTCGTGAGACGTTGCCGCGAGCTCCTCCTCGCCGACCTCCCAGTCGACTGGATCGTCGTCCTCGAGCAGGAGGAACGCGCGGGTCAGTGCGAGCGCATCCCGGGCACGCTGCGTGAGCTTCGATGTCCGAGGTGAACAGAACATGTGTTCGCACAGTACGTACCCCTCCGGACGGAAGGCCACGAACATACGTGCGTACCCAGCCGATTACCGCGGGAATGGCACGGTTGAGCCAAATCAAGGCATCGAGACTGCAAGGAAAGTTGCACGCCAACCGCGCCATCGACATCGGCGACGACCGAACGTGCAGGTTCCGCGGTGCGATGCGCGAACTCCAAACCCATATGGCTGTTACCCTTGGCTCACGACGCCGCGCCGGCCCAATCCTCGGCCGCAAGGGGCGCTCGAAGCCCATGGAGAAGTTCGTCATCGAAGGCGGCGTCCCGCTCTCCGGCACGCTCACCCCGGCCGGGAACAAGAACGCGGCGCTGCCGATCCTCGCCGCCTGCGTCCTCACCGGGGACGAGGTGCTCGTGCGCAACGTGCCTCGCATCCGCGACGTTGAGGCGATGGTCGCGATCCTCGAGCAGCTGGGGGTGCGTGCCGCGTGGGTGGGGCCCCACGAGCTCTCGCTGTGTGCCGCCGGCGTGCACGGCGTCGAGGTCGATCCCGAGCTCGCCGAGCAGCTTCGCGCCTCGTTCCTGCTCGCCGCGCCGCTGCTGGCGCGCTTCCAGCGCGCCGTGATGCCTCCGCCCGGGGGCGACGTGATCGGCCGCCGGCGCCTGGACCCGCATCTCGACGCCTTCCGCGCGATGGGCGCGCGCGTGAACTGCGGGCGCGACATCCTGCTCACCGCTGCCGGCGGCCTGCGGCCCACCGACGTGTTCATGGACGAGCCCTCGGTGATGGCGACCGAGAACGCGCTGATGGCCGCCGCGCTCACGCCCGGCCAGACCGTGATCGGCAACGCCGCCTGCGAGCCGCACGTGCAGGACCTCGCGCGGATGCTGGTGAAGATGGGCGCCGACATCCAGGGCATCGGCTCCAACCTGCTGACCGTCAACGGGCGCGAGCAGCTGCACGGCTGCGAGCACCGCATCGCCCCCGACCACATCGAGATCGGCAGCTTCATCGCGCTCGCCGGGGTCACCGGCGGCGAGCTGCGCGTGCGCGACACCGTCCCCGGCGACCTGCGCATGATCCGCCTCGTGTTCGAACGGCTGGGCCTGCGCACCGAGATGCACGGCGATGACATCCTCGTGCCCGGTGGACAACGGCTGGTGGTGCAGGCCGACGTGGGGGAGTACAAGAGCAAGATCCAGGATGGCCCCTGGCCCGCCTTTCCCGCCGACCTGACGTCGATCGCGCTGGCGCTCGCCACCCAGGCCGAGGGCTCGATCCTGATCCACGAGTGGATGTTCGAGAACCGCCTGATCTTCACCGACAAGCTGATCCTGATGGGGGCCGACATCGTGATGTGCGACCCCCACCGGGCGATCGTCACCGGCCCCCGGCGCCTGCGCGGCGAGCGCGTCGAGTCGCCCGACATCCGCGCCGGCATGGCCATGCTGCTTGCTGCCCTATGCGCGGACGGGCGCAGTGAAATCGGCAACATCCGCCAGATCGACCGCGGGTATGAGCGGATCGACGAGCGCCTGCGCGAGCTCGGCGCCAATATCGAGCGCGTCGCGGTCGAGCCATCGCCCGCGATTCACGCATAGCCTACGGGCCATGACCCACCCAATCCCCAGCGGCACCCGCGACGTGCTGCCCGACGAGATGCGCGAGATGCGCGCGATCACCGAGGCGCTGCGCGGCGTGTTCGAGCGCGCCGGCTACGGCGAGGTGTACACGCCCGCCCTGGAGTACGAGGCGGTGCTCGCGCGCGCCGATCGATTGGAAGGCCCGCCCACCCCCGCCCTGCCCGCCCCGCCTGCCTACCGGCTGTTCGACGAGAGCGGGGCGCTGCTGGTGCTGCGCTCCGACATGACCGTTCCGATCGCGCGCGTCGTCGCCACCCGCTACCCGCACGCCTCGCCGCCGCTGCGATTCTGCTATCTCGCCCACTGCTACCGCGCGGTGCGCGCCCAGCGCGGGCAGCCACGTGAGCTGCTGCAGGCCGGAATCGAGCTGATCGGCTCGCCCGCGCCCGAGGGTACCGCGGAGGCGCTCACCGTGCTCTGCCGTGGGCTCGACGCCACGGGCCTCGAGGGCTACCGCGTCGGGTTGGGCGACGCCTCGCTGTTTCCCTCCCTGATGGCGGGGCTGCAGGTGCGCGAGCATGTCCGCCCCGACCTGCTGGAGGCGCTCGCGCGTAGAGATTTCGTGGAGCTGGAGCGCCGTTTGGGCGAGGCCGGCCTGCCGGCGCGCGAGGCCGAGCTGCTGCTGAGCGTGCCCCAGCGCCGTGGCGGGCCCGAGGTGCTCACCGACCTCCCGCGCCCCGCCGCCGACGCGGTCGCGGGGATGCGCATGGTGCATGAGCTGCTCGAGCCCGCGGTCGCCGAGCGGGTGATCTTCGACCTCGGCCTGGTTCGCTCTCTCGGCTACTACACCGGCGCCGTGTTCGAGGTGTACGACCCCGCGCTAGGCGCTCCGCTTGGAGGTGGTGGACGCTACGACGAGCTGCTCGGGCGCTTCGGGCGCTCGCTGCCGGCCGTCGGCTTCGCGCTCGGCATCGACCGCCTACACATCGCGCTCGCCGGGGAGGAGCGCGGCCGGGGAGCGGGGCTGACGCGGTGAGCGCCGTCAACGGCCTCACGATCGCCGTCCCGCGCGGCGCGCTGTTCAAGGACACCGTCGCGCTGCTCACTCAGCTGGGGGTGGACACCGGCGAGCTGCGCTCCAACGACCGCAAGCTGCTGTTCGCGGAGATCGGTGTGATCACGATGCGACCGTCCGACGTCCCGACCTACGTGGAGGCCGGCGCTGCCGACATCGGCATCACCGGCAAGGACGTGTTGGCCGAGCGCGCAATCGGCGAAGTTGGCGGAGCCGGCCGGTCGGTGACCGGCCGCGAGGTGTATGAGCTGCTCGACCTCGGGTACGGCCGCTGCACGATGGTGCTGGCATCGATCGCCGGCGAGCCCGACCCGGCGGCCGAGGCACTGCGCCGCCTGGGGGTGATGCGCGTCGCCACGAAGTACCCGCTGATTGCCGCCGCCCATTTCGAGGAGACTGGCCGCCAGGCGGAGATCGTCGAGGTGAAGGGATCGGTCGAGCTGGCCCCGCTTACCGGGCTGGTCGAGGCGATCGTGGACCTCACCGCGACCGGCACCACGCTGCGCGAGAACGACCTGGAGGTGCGCGAGGAGCTGTTCGAGTGCACCGCCCGACTGATCGCCAACCCGGTTGCGCACAAGCTCAAGGCCGCGGCGATCGACGACCTGCTGGAGCGTCTGCGTGGGGCTTGAGGTGGAGGGGCGCGTGCGAGTTGAGAGTCTCGATGAGGGCGGCGAACGTGCGAGTTGAGCGCCTCGACGCCGACGGTCAGCCCGTCGCCCTCGCCCGTCGTCTGCGTCGGTTGGCGCCGCCGGGCGGCGACGTCGAGGAGGTGGTGGCGGAGATGATCGCGGTCGTCCACCACGAGGGCGACGAGGCCGTACGCCAGTACACCCGCGAGCTCGACACGGGCGGCGCCGACTCCCCGCCGCTGCTGGTGGAGCCAGCGGAGCTCGACGCGGCGATCAAGGGCCTGGCGCTGGAGGTGGTGGCGGGCCTGCAGGTGGCGATCGCCAACGTCGCCCAGGTCTCGCAGGCGAGCGTGGAGGAGGATGTCGCGGTGCGGCTGCCCCAGGGCCAGTGCGTCACGGTGCGCGAGCTGCCGGTGCGCTCGGCGGCCGTATACGTGCCGGGCGGCCGCGCTCCCTACCCCAGCACCGCCGTGATGGGGGTCGTCACCGCTCGCGCCGCCGGGGTGCTGGACGTGGTTGTGTGCTCGCCTCCGGGACGCGACGGGCGGATCGACCCACTGATCCTCGGTACCTGCCGCCTGCTCGGGGTGGAACGCGTCTACCGGATGGGCGGGGCGCAGGCGATCGCGGCGCTGGCCCACGGCACCGAAACGGTGGCGCGTGTGGACGTGATCGTCGGCCCCGGCAACGTGTACGTGCAGGAGGCCAAGCGCCAGCTCTCGCAGATCGTCGGGATCGACTCCTACGCCGGTCCCAGCGACCTGATGGCAGTGTTCGGCGAGGACGCCGACACGCATCTGGTGGCGCTCGACCTGCTCGCCCAGGCCGAGCACGGAAGGGGCAGTTTGGTCGCGGCGATCTCCCCTTCGCCCAGCGCGCTCGACGCGCTCGCGCGCGAGCTGGAGCGGTTGGCGGCGCGGCAACCCGAGCCGGAGCCCGAGGCGTGCGCGCTGGTGCGGAGCGCCGACATGCGCGAGGCGGTGGCGATCGCCAACGAGTTCGCCCCCGAGCATCTGCAGCTGGTCGGGTCCGAGGCCGAGTCACTCGCTCCACTCATCGCCACGGCCGGCTGCCTGTTCGTGGGGGCGGCAGCCGCGACCGCATTCGGCGACTACGTGGCCGGCTCCAACCACATCCTGCCCACGGCGGGTGCCGCGCGCTTCGCCTCGGGGCTCTCGCCCCGGCACTTCCGCCGGCGGATGGCGGAGGTGCGGCTCGGCGAGGTGGGGGGCGAGACGGCGCGCAAACTGGCCGCCGCGGGCGCGCCGATCGCCCGCGCCGAGGGCTTCGAGTGGCACGCGCGATCGATGGAGGCGCGCGCGGCGACGCCCGCCGCGGAGTCCGCGACGGCCGGCATGCCACCGGAGCGCCCGGTCGGCGAGAATCCACAGTCATGAGTCGCACCGCCACGATCGAGCGCCGCACGGGGGAGACCGACGTCAAGCTGACGCTTGCCCTCGACGGCACCGGCGAGGGAGCGCGCGCGACCGGCGTGGGCTTCCTCGACCACATGCTCGACCTGCTGGCCCGCCATGGCCGGTTCGACCTCGATGTGCAGGTGAGCGGCGACCTGCAGACCGGCGCCCACCACACCGCCGAGGACACCGCGATCGTGCTCGGCCAGGCACTCGACGAGGCGCTCGGCGACCGCGCCGGGATCGTGCGCTACGGCGAGGCGTCGGTGCCGATGGACGAGGCGCGCGCCAGCTGCGCGATCGACATCTCCGGACGCCCGTACACGCTGTTCGAGGCCGACCTGCCGCCCGGTGCCACCGGCGGCTTCGAGCACGAGCTGACCGAGGAGTTCTTCCGCGCGCTCGCCAACGCCGCGAAGCTGACGCTGCACCTGCGCGTCGAAGCGGGCAGTAACGCCCACCACATGATCGAGGCCGCGTTCAAGGCGTTCGCGCGCGCCCTGCGCGGCGCCGTGGCGCTCGACCCCACCGAGACGGGCGTGCCGAGCACGAAGGGGACGCTCACCTCATGACCCCGCGGATTGCGGTGGTCGATTACGGGATGGGCAACCGCCGCTCGGTGGAAAAGGCGCTGGAGCGGGTCGGCGCACGCGCGTTTGTCAGCCGCGACCATGCGCAGCTGCAGGCGGCGGACGGGCTGCTGCTCCCGGGCGTGGGGGCGTTCCCGGCGGCGATGGAGGTGATCCGCGAGCTCGGCCTCGATGAGCTGCTGCGCAAAGTGGCCGCAGCGGGGACACCGGTGTTCGGGTCGTGTATGGGGATGCAACTGCTGTTCGAGCGCTCCGCGGAGCATGGCGGGGCGGAGGGGCTGGGCCTGCTGCGCGGGGAGGTACGCGGGTTGGCGGCGCCGGAGCTGAAGCTGCCGCACATCGGCTGGAGCGAGGTGCGCTGGCGGCGGCGCTCGGCGCTGAACGAGGGCCTGCCCGACCCGGCGTTCCTCTATCACGTGCACTCCTTCGTTGCGTACCCCGCCGACCCGGAGGTAGTGCTGGGGACGGCGGAGTACGGGGAGATGTTTCCCGCGGTGGTGGAACAGGGAAACATCTTTGGCGCACAATCGCACCCCGAGAAGTCCTCGACGCACGGGTTGGGGCTGTTGGGCAACTTCGTCGGGATCTGCGCCGCCGCGGCGGCCGCGCGGATGCCACTGGCGTCGTGAGCCGGCCCGCGCTCGCCCCGACGGGCCCCGGGCCACGAGCGTGAGCTCGCGATGATCCTCTACCCCGCGATCGACATTCTCGGCGGCAACGCGGTGCGGCTCGTAAAGGGCGACTTCGACGCGAGCAAGGTGTACGACCAGGACCCGCTGGCGGCGGCCCGCCGGTGGGTGCGGGAAGGCGCCGAGCATCTGCACGTGGTGGATCTCGACGGCGCGCGCGCGGGTCACCCGGTGAACCTCGACCATGTGCGGCGGGTCGCGAGCGAGCTCGGTGTGCCGGTGCAGCTGGGCGGCGGCCTGCGCACGCTGGAGGCGATCGCGCAGGCGCTCGCGGCCGGCGTCGAGCGGGTGATCCTTGGCACCGCCGCCTTCACCGACCCCGACCTGCTGGAGCGGGCGCTGGCCGAGCACGGGCCGCGGCGGGTGCTGGTGTCGGTGGACGTACGGGGCGGCAAGGTGGCGACCGCCGGCTGGACAGAGACGACTGCGATGACCGCGGCGGAGGTCGTGGCGAGCCTGCGCGAGCGCGGGGTGGAGGAGCTGGTCTACACCAACGTCGACCGCGACGGGATGCTCGAAGGGCCCGACCTGGAGGAGGTGCGCACGGTCGCGCGGGCCGTGCGCGGGCAGATGGTGTACTCGGGCGGCATCGGTGCGCTGGCCGACCTCGAAGGTCTCGCGGCGCTCGGCGAGCGAAGCCTCGCGGGCGTGATCGTCGGCAAGGCGCTGTACGAGGAGCGCTTCACGGTGGCTGAAGCTCAGACCGCGCTCGCCGGCTGATCGCGCAGACGCTACCGTGGGCGCGTGCACCTCAAGCGCGTCATCCCCTGCCTGGACGTGGACCGCGGCCGCGTTGTCAAGGGCGTCGAATTCCTCGACATTCGCGACGCCGGCGACCCGGTGGAGCTGGCGGCTCACTACGACCGCGAGGGGGCCGACGAGCTGGTGTTCCTCGACATCACCGCGACCCACGAGCGGCGCGAGACGATCGTGGCGCTCGCGCGGCGCACGGCCGACGAGGTGTTCGTGCCGTTCACGATCGGCGGCGGCATCCGCTCGGTGGAGGACGCGCAGGCGGTGCTGGACGCGGGCGCCGACAAGGTATCGGTGAACTCCGCCGCGCTCGCGCGCCCGCAGCTGATCGATGAGCTGGCGCGGGTGTTCGGCGCGCAGTGTGTGGTGCTCGCGATCGACGCCAAGGCGCACGCGCGCCCGGGGGGCAACGGTGCTCAGCCGAGCGGCGCGGAGGGTGTGGATCGCGAACGGGCGTGGGCGGCGTATGTCGCGGGCGGGCGCACCCACTCCGGCCGCGACGTGCTGGAGTGGGCGCGCGAGGCGACCGAGCGGGGGGCGGGGGAGATCCTGCTCACGAGCATGGACCGCGACGGCACTGCTGACGGCTACGACCTGCCGCTGACCGCCGCCGTGAGCGACGCCGTGGGGGTGCCCGTGATCGCTTCCGGCGGCGCGGGCGAGCTCTCGCACCTCGCCGACGCGCTGAACGCGGGCGCCGACGCGGCGCTGTGCGCGTCGATCTTCCACTACGGCCGGCACACGGTCGGCGAGGCCAAGGAGTACCTCGAGCGCACCGGCATTCCCGTGCGGCGGTGAGCATGGCCGAGACGTTGCCGAACGCGGTCGGCCTGCGGGAGCGGCTGCGCGCACTGCCAGGCGGGGAGGAGCTGCTGGCGGTGGCGGCCGATGTCGCCCCCGGCAGAGCCTTCCTGGTGGGCGGCGCCGTGCGCGATCTGTTGCTTGGCCGGCGCCCGCGCGAGCTGGACGTGGTGATGGAGGGCGGCGATGGCCCCTTCGGCCGCGCCGCCGCACAGCTCGCTGCCGTACTCGCCTCGCGCTTGGGTGCGCACGCGTCGGTGAACGGGCACGAACGCTTCGGCACCGCGATCGTGGAATGGAAGGGGGACGGGGAGGAAGGGGGACGGATCGACATCGCCACCGCTCGCCGCGAGCGCTATCCGGCCCCGGGAGCACTGCCCGAGGTGCAGGCCGCGTCGCTGGAGGAAGATCTGCGACGGCGTGATTTCACCGTCAATGCGCTCGCCTGTGCGCTCGACGGCACGCGGCCGGGAGAGCTGCCTGCCGTGACTCACGCCGAAGAGAACCAGCGCGTCGCGTCCGACGCGCTGGATGACCCACGTACCGCGGCCCATGCCAAAGAGCGCGTGCGCGTCGCGACCCATGCGCTGGATGACTCGCGTGCCACGGCCCATGCGGAAGAAGACCTGCGCGTCGCGACCCACGCACTGGAGGACCTGCGCGCCCGGCGCCTGCGCGTGCTACACGACCGCAGCTTCGTCGAGGACCCCACGCGCCTGTGGCGCCTTGCTCGCTACCGCGCCCGCCTCGGCTTCACGGTGGAGGACCACACGGCGCGGCTGGCTGCCGACGCGGTCGCCGGCGGCGCGTTGGGAATGGTCTCGCTCGCGCGCGTCGGCGCCGAGCTGCGCCTGGCGCTGGGGGAAGCCGATGCCGTCGCGGCGCTGGCCGCGCTGGATGAGCTCGGTGTGCTCGCCGCGCTACACCCGCGGCTGCGCTTCGACGCACGGCTCGCCCGCGAAGCGCTCGAGCTGCTGTCTGGCGCCGAGGGCGGAGCCGAGTCGGACCCTCGGCCCGACCTGCTGCTGCTGGCGGTGCTGTTCCAGTCGATGGCAGTTGACGTGCTCGAGGAAGACGTGGAAGGCAACATCGACGCGCTCCTCGGGGGTATGGAGTTCCGAGCGAGCGAGTCCGCCGTCGTGACCCGCGCGGCGATCTGCGCCGACGCGCTCGCCGAAGCGCTCGCCCACGCGGAAGAGGGCTCGGAGATCTACGAAATTGCGTCGTGCGAGTCGCTGGAGGGTGTGGCCCTTGCCGGCGCGTGGGATGAGCCGTGGAGCAACACCCGCACCGCGGCGCACCGCTGGCTCACGGAGCTGCACAACGTCCGTCTGGAGATAACCGGCGCCGATCTGCTCACGGCCGGGATCCCGGAGGGGCCCGAGATTGGCCGCCGCCTGCGGGCGGTTCTGTGCGCGAGGTTGGACGGCGAGCTGGCCGACGGTCGCGAGGCGGAGCTGGCGGCGGCGCTCCAGCTACGGTGAGCGTGGTGGTTCGTCCTGAAAATTCGTTGATGGGCTGGCGAGCGAAAACCAAGCCCGCCCAGGACGCAGGGAGCCGCAATAGTGGTGCTATTGCGGCTCCCGAGGACGCCGGCGGGCGCGGATTTGCAGCCGCCAGACCGCAACGAATTTTCAGGATGGGCCGCTAGATGGGGAATCGTCTCGCCCGCACCACCGAGGATCTCTCTCTGCGCTATGAGCTCCTCGGTGGTGGCCACGCGTTGTTCACCACGCGCGCCGGGGGCAACCTCTCGACGGTGCGCGGGCCCGCCCACGAGTATGGCCGCCGCGAACGCGACCGGCTCTGCCGGCAGCTCGGCCTGCGCTGGCTGTGCGCCAGTCGCCAGGTGCACGGCACCGCGGTGCAGCGGGTGGTGGAGCAGACCGGCCGTGATGGGCAGGCCGTGGAGATCGACGTCGACGGCCATGCCACCGCGCTGCCCGAGCTCGGCACAATGGTGCTGGTCGCAGACTGCCTGCCTGTGATCCTGGGGTCGGAGGGCGCCGTCGCGGCAGTGCACGCGGGCTGGCGCGGGCTCGCCGGTGGGGTGCTCGAGGAGGGCGTACGCGCCGTACGCGAGCTGGGTGGGAGCGGGGAGATCGTCGCCGTCATCGGCCCCGGCGCGCGCGGTTGCTGCTACGAGGTCGGCGAGGAGGTGCACCTCGCCCTGGAGGCCGGTCACCCGTGGCGGGCGGGATCGCCTTCTATCGGCCAGCCGGGTCCCTCCATCTCCCGGGTACGGGGCGCCCACCGCGAGGGGCGTAGCAACCTCGACCTCGCGGCAGTCGCCCGCGAACGCCTGGAGGCTGCCGGGGTGACGCGCGTCGAGGACGCCGGGGTGTGCACGATCTGCGACGAGCGCTTTTTCTCCCACCGCCGCGAAGGGCTCGGCGCGGGCCGCCAGGCGGGCATTGCATGGATCGAATGATCGGGGCCAACCCATGGCTGAGCTGATCGCCGGCATCACCGCCGAGCGGGTCCGCGCCAACCTTGCGCGCGTGCGTGAGGAAATCGTGCTCGCCGCCAAGCAGGCCGGACGCGACCCCTCCGAGGTGCATGTCCTCGCCGCCACCAAGTACGTTGCCATCAGCGACCTGCCGGCGCTGGCCGAGGCGGGTATCTGGCTGGTGGGCGAGAACCGCGCGCGGGACCTCGTGGAGAAGGTTGCCGCCCAAGGGGATCGCTTCGCCTGGCACTTCATCGGTCAGCTTCAGAGCCGGCGCGTGCCGGCGATCGTGCCCCACGTACGCCTGATCCACTCGCTCGCCAGCGAGTCGGCGCTGCACGCGCTCGAGCGCCACCGCCAGCAGGCGAGGCCGGGGATGGAGGTGCTCGTACAGGTCAACATCGCCTGCGAGGACGGCAAGGCCGGGGTGCTGCCCGAGGAGCTGCCACTATATGTGGAGCGCTCCCCGTTTCGCGTCGCCGGGCTGATGACGATGCCCCCGCTCGTCGCCGACCCCGAGGAGAGCCGCCGCTGGTTCGCCGCGCTGCGCGAGCTCGCCTGGGAGAACGGGCTGGCGGAGCTCTCGATGGGCACCTCCCAGGACTACGCGACCGCGGTGGAAGAGGGCGCCACGATCGTCAGGCTGGGCTCGGCCCTTTACGGTCGCAATGAGTTTGGGTAGGACGGGAGGGGGCTCGGGGGGAGGGCCTGCCCTCCCCCCGCCCAAGAGGGCGCCACGATCGTCAGGCTGGGCTCCGCGTTGTTTCGCTGACGCTGGCGAAAATGCAAAACGCGTACCCGTTCGGCCCCTGTGCTCAGGTGAGTGTGGGGAGTGGGTCAAAACGCTACGATAAGCAGGGAATTTCGCGCTTTCCGCGAAGACCCTCACCTACAATGGCGTTTCGCGACTCATGGCATCGTGCGCTCGTGTACTTCGGCCTCGCCGAGGAGTACCACGAGGAGTACGAAGACGAGGCCCCGCACGAGGCGGCGATCGAGGATCGCTACCGCGAGCGCCCCAACGTCCGGCGCCTGCGCCGACGCCGCGACGACTACGACGAGATCTTCGCCGAGGACGAACCGAGCGCGGCGGGCGGGAGTCGATTGGCAGGGGGTCCGACGACCGTGCTGCGCTCCGTCGGCTCGCGCACCAATGGCGACGTGCGCGTGCACCTCGTGATTCCCAAGTCCTTCAACGACGCCCAACAGGTGGCCGACCGCTTCAAGGACTCGATCCCCGTGATCCTCAATCTGCAGAACACCGAAACGGATCTCGCCAAGCGCCTGATCGACTTCGCCTCGGGCCTCACGTACGCGCTCGACGGCGGCATGCAGCGGATCGCCGACAAGGTGTTCATGCTCACCCCGCGCAACGTCGAGATCTCCGCGGAGGAGCGGGCGCGGTTGATTGAGAAGGGTTTCTTCAATCAAAGCTGAGCGCGGCCGGTAGGGTAGGCGCCCTATGCAAATAGGACTGATCGGTTGCGGCAACATGGCGCGCGCGCTTGCCCGCGGATGGCAACGCCCGGTGCTGTGCTTCGACCCCCTCGCCGAGCGCGCCCATGCGCTGGCGCGGGAGACCGGGGGGGAGGCGCTTGCGAGCAACGCCGAGGTGGCCGCCCGCGCCGAGCTCGTGGTGCTCTGCCACAAGCCCGCCCAGCTGGGCGGCATCGCCGATGAGGTTGCTCCCCGTGCGCGCGCGGTCGCCTCGATTCTCGCCGCCACGCCGCTCGCCGAGGTGAGGGAGGCCTATCCGGGGCTGCCCGTCTACCGCTTCATGCCCTCGCTGCCCGTCGAGGTGCGCCAGGGTGCCATCGTGCAGGCGGCCGATCCCGAGCGGGAGGCCGCAACGTCCTCTGGAGACCTCGCCGTCGATGGGACCGAGGAGGCGCTCAGCGGAGGCGGCGCGCTAGACGCGCAGGTGCGCGAGCTCTTTGCCGAACTCGGCTCGCTGGTCGTCCTCGACGACGCCCTGCTCGACGTCGCCACCGGCCTTATGTCCTGCGCCCCCGCCTACGTGGCGCTTATCACCGAGGCCCAGGTCGACGCCGGCGTCCGCCGCGGCATCCCCGCCGCCGAGGGCGCCCGTCTCGTCGTGCAGACGCTCGCCGGCACCGCGGAGCTGCTGCGTCGCCGTGACTACGACACGCTTGCGCTGCGCCGCGAGGTGTCATCGCCCGGGGGGCTCACAGCGCGCGGAGTCGCGGCCTTGGAGCGCGGTGGGGTGCGCACAGCGTTCAGCGATGCGCTCGACGCGGTGCTGCGCCGGCGCGGAGGGCCTGGCGTCCGTCGGGGGCCACGACGATGAGGCTGCGCGCCCGCGCCTGCCACCGAGGGCCACAGCCATGATGCTCATCGCCCGCGCCTGCCACCGAGGGCCACAGCCATGATGCTCATCGCCCGCGCCTGCCACCGAGGGCCACAGCCATGATGCTCATCGCCCGCGCCCGCCGACGGGAGCCGCGGCGATGATGCTGCTCGCCAGCGCCCGCACCGAGGTCGCCAACTACCTCTCGACGCTGATCTACATCTACATCCTGCTGATCTTCGCCCACATCGTCGTGGGTTGGCTGTTCGCCTTCGGCGTGCGCCCGCCCTACTCACGCGGGGTGGGTGCCGTGATCGGCTTCCTGCGCGACGTGTGCGAACCATTCCTGCGGATCTTCCGCCGCGTCCTGCCGTCCTTCGGCGGCCTCGACTTCAGCCCGTTCGTCGCGCTGATCGTGCTGGAGCTCGTCAACAGCATCGTCGTGCAAGGCATCATCGGCGGTTGACTCCCCCGGTTGGCACGCTCCTCCTGGACCCGCGCCGCGCTCGTTGCCCTAGCCGTCGTCGTCCTCGACCAGCTCGCCAAGCACGCCGTGCGGGCCTCGATCGTCCAGGGCGAAGAACGCGGGGTGCTGCCCGGTCTCGCACTGGTGAACACGCGCAACCGCGGCGTCGCCTTCGGCTTCCTGCCCGGCGACCCGGTTGCCGTGACGATCGTGATCGCGCTCGCGCTGCTGGCGCTGCTCGTGTACTTCGCCCTGCACACCGCCCGCCCGTTGATCTGGCTGCCGACGGGGATGCTGCTCGGCGGGGCGCTCGGCAACGTGATCGACCGTCTGCGCGCCGGGTACGTCACGGACTTCGTCAAGCTGCCGCTCGGCTGGCCGCCCTTCAACCTCGCCGACGTCGCCATAACACTGGGGGTTCTGATCCTCCTGTTGATCATCGAGCGTCCCCGAGAGACGTGATCCCTACATTCACGATCGCCTACGAAGACGAGCACCTGCTCGTCGTCGACAAGCCCGCTGGCCTCGTGGTGCACCCCGCGCGTGGGCACCGGGAGGGCACGCTCTCGCAGCTGCTCGCCGGCGTCGCCGCGGGAGGCGATCCGGAGCGCGCCGGCATCGTGCACCGCCTGGACCGCGACACCTCCGGCCTGCTCGTGGTTGCCCGCTCCGAGGAGGTCCACCGGCTGCTGCAACAGGCGCTCGCCGCGCGGCAGATCGAGCGCGAATACCTCGCGCTGGTCGAGGGCCGCCCGCGCGCGCGCAGCGGCACGATTGAGGCGCCGATCGGGCGCGACCCAGCTGTGCGTACGCGCATGGCGGTAGGCGGCAATTCCCCCCGCGAGGCCCGCACCCACTTCACGCTCGATCGCGCGCTCCCCGCGCACTCGCTGCTGCGCCTGCGGCTCGACACGGGCCGCACCCACCAGATCCGCGTGCACCTGCAAGCGATCGGCAACCCCGTCGCCGGCGACCCCGAGTACGGAACCGCGGGGGCGCTCGGGTTGGAGCGCCAGTTCCTACACGCCACCCGCCTCGCGCTGGCGCACCCGATGACGGGGGAGCGGTTGGAGGTGCATTCGGACCTGCCCGCCGATCTCGCCGCCGCACTGAAGCGCGCCGAACAGCTATCCTGACCCCTCAAATCCGACCCTCGACCCGTACGGGGCACGGATCGTGGCCCTGCTCGCGGTGACCGGCCTGCGCCGGTGGCTTCCCGCGAGTCCCACGACCCGCCGTGCGGATTTCCATACACATACAGCAACCCCACTCAAAGGCATATAAGGGAGACACCGTGGCACAAGTAGGCATCGCGGAACTGCTGGAGGCCGGCGTTCACTTCGGTCACCAGACGCGCCGCTGGAACCCCAAGATGCGCCGCTTCATCCATGGCGAGCGCGCCGGCATCTACATCATCGATCTGCTCAAGACCGCCGTCCTGCTGGAACAGGCGCGCGAGTTCGCCGGCACCCTCGCTCACCGCGGCGGGGTGGTGCTGTTCGTCGGCACCAAGAAGCAGGCCCAGGACATCGTTCGCGACGTCGCCACGGCCGCTGGCATGCCGTACGTCAACCACCGCTGGCTGGGCGGGCTGCTCACCAACTTCCAGACGATCAACCTCCGCATCCGTCGCCTGCACGACCTCGAACGCTACGAGGCCGACGGTCAGCTGGCGCTGCTGCCGACTCGCGAGCGGATGGCGCGCCAGGCCGACCTCGCCAAGTTGCGCGCCAACCTCGGCGGTGTCAAAGACATGCAGCGCGTGCCCGACGCGATGTTCGTGATCGACCTCAAAACCGAGGCGATCGCCGTGCGCGAGGCGCAGCGGCTGCGGATCCCGATCATCGGCCTGGTCGACACCAACTGCGACCCCGACGGGATCGACTTCGTGATTCCCGGCAACGACGACGCGATCCGCTCCTGCTCGCTGATCACGCGCGCGATCGGGGACGTCGTCGCCGAGGGCCGCAACGTCTTCCGCGCGGAGGAGGAACGCGCCCGCCAGGAAGCCGAAGAGCGCGCCCGGATCGAGGCGGAGGCTCGCGCCAAACGCGAAGCCGAGGAAGACGCAGCGCGCCGCGAGGCCGAGGAACAGGCGGCCCAGCAGGCCCAGGAACGCCTCGCCGCACAGCAAGCGGCTGCTGCCGCGGCTGCCGCCGCCGAGGCCGCGCCGCCGGCGCAGGAGGCGCCCGCTCAGGCTCAGGCGGCTCCGCAGGCGGCGGCAGTGCCCGCTCCCGCTCAGGCGGCTCCGCAGGTGCCCGCAGCGCCCGCGCCCGCTCAGACGGCTCCCCAGGCGCCAGCGCCCAAGCAGGCCTCGGCCGCCCCTTCGGTTCCGGAGCCGCCCGCTGCGCAGGCTCCCGCGTCGGCGCCCCCCGAGCCATCCCCGGCGGCCCCCGTCGCCGAGGCGGCACCGCCCGAGCAGGCCGCCGCGCCTCAGACCTCCGAGAACGTAGAGGTCCCGCCGCCGGTCGAAGCCCAGCCGGATGGAGCAGCTGCCGTTGAGACCTCCGAGGAGGCGCAGGCATGAGCGCTGTGGAGATCAGCGCGAAGGATGTGAAGGCCCTGCGCGACCGCACCGGCGCGGGGATGATGGACTGCAAGAAGGCCCTCATCGAGGCGACGGGCGACCTGGAGAAGGCGATCGAGATCCTGCGGCTGCGCCAGGGCAAGAAGATCCAGGACCTCGGCGAGCGCGTCGCCACCGAGGGCACCGTGCAGGCCTACATCCACCCCGGCGCCAAGGTCGGGGTGCTGATCGAGGTCGACTGCAACACCGACTTCGTGGCGAACAACGAGGACTTCACAGGCTTCGCCCGTGACGTCGCGATGCAGATCGCCGCCAGCCCCACGGTCGCCTACGTCAGCCGCGAGGATGTGCCCTCCGATGCACGCGACGCGGAGGCCCGTATCTACGAGCAGGAGGCGGCCGACAAGCCCGAGAACGTGCGCGGGAAAATCGTCACCGGCAAGCTCGACGCCTGGTACGGCACGATCGTGCTGCTCGAGCAGGAGCTCCACCACCCCAAGTTCGAGGGCAAGACCGTGCAGCAGTTGCGCGACGAGCTCACCGCCAAGACCGGGGAGAACGTCGTGATCCGCCGTTTTGTGCGCTTCGCCGTCGGCCAGTAGGCTCTCGCCCCATATGGCGCCCGTCTTCAAACGGATCCTCCTGAAGCTCTCCGGCGAGGCGCTGATGGGCGAGCTGCCCTTCGGCACCGACCCCGCACGCGTCGCCGCCGTGGCGCGCCAGGTCAGCGAGGTGCGCGACCGGGGGGTCGAGGTCGCGATCGTGGTCGGGGCCGGCAACATCTACCGCGGCATGCAGGGCGCCGCCGCCGGGATGGACCGCTCGACCGCCGACTACATGGGGATGCTCGCGACCGTGCTCAACGCGTTGCCGTTGCAGGACGCCCTGGAGAAGAGCGGCACCGACACCCGCGTGCAGTCGGCGCTCGCGATCTCCGAGGTCGCCGAGCCCTACATCCGCCGCCGCGCGATGCGCCACCTGGAGAAGGGGCGCGTCGTGATCTTCGCCGCCGGCACCGGCAACCCGTTCTTCACCACGGACACCGCCGCTGCGCTGCGTGCTGCCGAGGTGCACGCCGAGATCATCCTGATGGCCAAGAACGGCGTCGAGGGCGTCTACACCGCCGACCCCGCGCTCGACCCGACGGCGCAGTTCATCCCCGAGATCACCCACATGAAGGCGCTCGAGCGCCGGCTGCGCGTGATGGACTCCACGGCCCTGGCACTCTGCATGGAGAACGGCATGCCGCTGAACGTCTTCAACATGGACGACGAGCGCTCCATCTCGCGGATAATCTCCGGGGAGCGGGTGGGCACGCTGGTATCGACAAACCCAAGTGATGAGGAGGGCAGTAGCGGTCATGGTTGAGCTGTACGGGACTGCCGCCGAGCGACCGAGGGCCGGAGGTGGGCACGATGGCCGCTGAGCTGATCGACGAGCTGATCGAGGACGCGCGCGGGCGGATGGCGAAGTCCGTGGAGGCCACCCAACACGAGCTCGCCACGGTGCGCACCGGCCGCGCTTCCCCGGCGCTGCTGGAGCGCGTCGTCGTCGACTACTACGGCGCGCCCACGCCCCTGAATCAGCTGGCGACGATCTCCGCGCCCGAGGCGCGGCTGCTCACCGTGCAGCCCTACGACAAGTCCTCGATCAAGTTCATCGAGAAGGCGATCAACGAGTCCGACGTCGGCCTCAACCCCTCCAACGACGGCAACATCGTGCGCTTGGTGGTGCCCGAGCTCACCGAGGAACGCCGCCGCGAGCTGGTCAAGGTCGTGCGCCACCTGATCGAGGAGGGCCGCGTGAAGATCCGCAATGTGCGCCGCGACGTGATGCACGATCTGCGCGAGCTCAAGGAGGCCGGCGAGGCCGGCTCCGACGACGAGCACCGCGCCGAGGTCGAGCTGCAGAAGCTCACCGACGCTCGCGTCGCCGACCTCGACGGGGTGCTGAAGGCAAAGGAAGAGGAGATCCTCGAAGTCTGATGGCGGGCGCCGAGCCTTGGCGGGGGGAGGGCAGGCCCAGGGCGGGCGGGACTCCAAACCGCCCCTCCCGTTATGAGGACGAGCCCCCCGCGCCGTCTGAGCCGGCGGGGCCGTCCGAGCGTGCCGAGCCAACGAGCGCGCGGTATGTGGCGATCATCACCGACGGCAACGGCCGCTGGGCGCGCGCGCGGGGGCTGCCTGTCAACGCGGGACACGAGGCGGGGGCCGACACCGTCAAGGCGCGCCTGCGCGACTCGGTGGAGCTCGGCATCGAGGAGCTGACCGTGTACTCCTTCTCGACCGAGAACTGGTCGCGCTCGCCCGTCGAGGTGCACGGGCTGTTCGAGATGTTCTCGCGGCGGATCGCCGGCGAGACCCCCGAGCTGCACGCCGAGGGGGTGCGGATGCGCTTCATCGGCCGCCGCGGGCAGCTGCCCGCAGAGCTCGTCGAGCAGATGCGCTGGGCGGAAGAGCTGACGAGCGCGAACGACACGATCACGATGTTCGTCGCCTTCAACTACGGCGGACGCGCGGAGATCATCGACGCCGCTATGCGTTTCGCGGCTGAGCTGCGTGCACTGGAGTGCGCGGGCGAGCGCGCCGAGCCGATCCAGGAGGCGGCGGCTGCCGGGGAGGCCGAGTCGGTCGAGGAGCGGTTCCGCCGCTGCCTCTACGCGCCCGAGATGCACGACCCCGACCTGATCATCCGCACCTCCGGCGAGCGACGCCTCTCCAACTACCTGTTGTGGCAGTCCGCCTACTCCGAGCTCGTCTTCCGCGAGGAGCTGTGGCCCGACTTCACGCGCGTGGCCCTGGAGCAGTCGCTCGCCGAGTTCAGCGCCCGACGGCGGCGCTTCGGCGGGCGATGAGCTCGGGACGCTCCGACCTCGCTGCCCGGGTCCTCGCCGCGCTGCCGGCGATCGCCTTCGCGCTGTTCATCGTGATCGAGGGTGGAGTGATCTTCGCGCTTGGCGTCCTGGTGCTCGCCTGGATCTGCATGCACGAGCTGTGCGCGATGTACGCGCGCGCCCACCCGGTGCGCCTCGCCGGCTTCCTCGCGCTCGCCGGCCTGATCGCGGCCGCGCTATACGGCGGGCCACGACAGGTGCTGCTCGCCGCGGTCGCCGCGCTGCCGCTGCTGTTCCTGCTGACCCTGCGCCAACCCCGCCCGTCCGTCGCCGGGCTGGCCGTCACGCTGCTCGGGATCTTCTGGATCGGCCTCGCGCTTGCCCACGCCGTGATGCTGCGCCAGCTGCCGCACGGCGAGGGCATCGTGATCGACGTGCTGGTCGGCACCTTCCTCGGCGACACCGGCGCCTACCTCGGCGGGCGTCTCTTCGGCCGCCGTCCGCTCGCGCCGGCGATCTCGCCCGGTAAGACCGTCGAGGGGCTGGTGGCCGGCATGATCTGCGCCGTCGCCGCCGTGTGGCTGGCCGGGCGCTATCAGGAATGGCTACCCGGCACGCACGCGCTCGTGCTCGGCCTCGGCGTCGCGCTCGCCGGCCCCGTCGGCGACCTGTTCGAGTCGTTCCTCAAGCGTCATGCCGGCGTCAAGGACTCAGGCAACCTGTTCGGCGCGCACGGCGGCGCGCTCGACCGCCTCGACGCGGTTTTGTTCACGGCCGTGGTCGGCTATTACATCTGGCTGGCGTATGTCTGACTCTGCCACCAAGCGTCTTTTGATCCTCGGCTCGACCGGCTCGATCGGCACGCAGGCGCTCGACATCGTGGGCCGCAGCGAGGCGTTTGAGCTGGTCGGCCTCTCCGCCGAGCGCTCGTGGGAGGCGCTGCTCGAGCAGGCTCGCACCCACGGCGTGGGGCGGATCGCGCTGGTCGAACCCGACGCCGCCGCGCGTGCCGCCGAGGCGTGGACGGCGGGCGAGGTGCTGCACGGCGCGGAGGGGCTCGTGCGGCTGGTCATCGAGTCCGGCGCCGATCTGGTGCTCAACGCGCTCGTCGGCTCCGCCGGTCTCGGGCCCACCGTGGCGACGCTCGGCGAGGGCATCGACCTCGCGCTCGCCAACAAGGAGTCGCTCGTCGTCGGTGGCGAGCTCGTGACCGCGCTCGCTGAAGCGACCGGCGCGCAAATCATCCCTGTGGACTCCGAGCACACCGCCCTGCACCAACTGCTCTGCGGCCAGCCCCCAGGGTCGGTAGAGCGTCTGACGATCACCGCCTCCGGGGGCCCCTTCCGCGGATACACGCCCACGCAGCTGCAGGAGGTAACGGTCGCGCAGGCGCTCGCCCACCCGACGTGGGAGATGGGGAGCATGAACACGATCGGCTCGGCCACGCTGATGAACAAGGGCCTGGAGCTGATGGAGGCCCACCACCTCTTCGGCACGCCGTACGAGCGGATCGACGTGGTCGTCCATCCGCAGTCGCTTGTCCACGGCCTGATCCAGCTGGCCGACGGCGCGATGCTGGCCCACATCGGCCCGCGCGACATGCGCGTGGCGATCTCCTACGCGCTGCACGGCGGGGAGAGCGTGGACCTCCCGATCGCGCCGCTGGACCTCGTGAGCGTCGGCGAGCTGACGTTCGAGGCGGTCGATCTCGACGCTTTCCCTTGCCTCCGTATCGCGCGCGAGGCGGCGGCCGCGGGGGGCACCGCACCGTGCGTGCTGAACGCCGCCAACGAGGTAGCCGTCCACGCCTTCATCAAGGGCGGACTGCCCTTCGCTTGCATCCCGGCCGTGCTCGAGGCGACGCTGGAGCGCCTCCCCGCCACGCCCGTGCGCGCCTTCGAGTCGCTGTATGAGGCCGACCGCGAGGCCCGGCGGATCGCGGGCGAGTTGCTGCCACACTGAGCGCATGAGCTGTTCGTTCGATACATGGGAGGGGGCTCTGGGGGAGGGCCTGCCCTCCCCCAGATAATGAGCTGGATACTCACGATCCTCGGCATCGCCGCGCTCATCATCCTGCACGAGGCGGGGCACTTCGCCGTCGCCAAGGCCGTGGGGATGCGCGTGGAGCGCTTCTCGCTGTTCTTCCCGCCGAAGATCGTGGGCATCCGCAGGGGAGAGACGGAGTACATGATCGGCGCGATCCCCGCCGGGGGGTTCGTGAAGATCACCGGGATGAGCCCCCAGGAACTGGAGGGGCTCGATCCGGAGGTGGCAAAGCGCGCCTACTACAACCAGCCGCCCTGGAAGCGGATCGCCGTGATCCTCGCCGGCCCCGGCGTGAACCTGCTGATCGCCTTCCTGCTGTTCTGGGCGATCCTCTTCTCCGGCAGCCTCGCCGGCGTCAGCACGCTCGAAAGCCTCAACCCCTCGATCCACACGCGCGTGCCGAGCACGACCGTGGCGGCGATCGAGCAGCACGAGCCCGCTTTCGGGACGCTCAGGCTCCGCGACCGGATCGTCGCGATCGACGGGCGGCGCGTGAACGAGACATCCGCGATCAGGGCGATCGGCGCCCACCGCTGTGCCGGGACGCCGCACGAAGGGTGCCGTGCGGCTACACCCGCGCACCTGACCGTCAGGCGCGCGGGCCGGACGGTCTCGCTCTCGGTGTACCCCCGCTACAGCGCTGCCCTGCACCGCATGCTGATCGGCTTCGACTTCGGCGCCACCCCCAAGAGCTACGGCCCGTTCGCCGCCGCCGGCGCGGCGCTCGGCGAGATGTGGGGGATCACCGCTCACACGCTCACCAACATCGGCCACGCCTTCACCAGCGCGAAGGTGCGCCATGAATTCAGCAGCATCGTGGGGATCACGGTCGCCACCCAGGAAGCGGTCACCGCCGGCGCCGGCTACGCGCTCGTGATCATCGGCTTCGTCTCGCTCGCGCTGGCGATCGTCAACCTCTTCCCGTTCCTGCCGCTCGACGGGGGCCACGTGCTGTGGTCGCTCGCCGAGAAGGTGCGCGGGCGGCGCGTGTCGCTCGCCGCGATGTGGCGTTTCAGCTCGGTCGGAATCGTGTTGCTAGCTTTCCTGGTTATCAATGGCCTCAGCAACGACATCGGACGTCTCGGCGGATGAGCGCCTCCACCACTAGCTCGGCCGGGCCCACGCCCGAGGAGGGCCCGTCGGCGGCACACGCCGCAACGATCGTCGAGGCGTTCGATATCACGAGCTCCACGCTCGCCGATCGCGTCGCGATCCGCACCAAGGGCGACGAGCAGACACTCACGTGGGCGCAGTGGCGCCGGCGCGTGCGCGACCTCGCCGGGGGGCTGCACCGGTTGGGGCTGCGGCGCGGAGACACGCTCGCGATCATGCTCTCCAACCGCCCCGAGTTTCACATCGTCGACCTCGCCGCGGTCACACTCGGCGCGACGCCTTTCTCGATCTACCAGACCTACGCCGCCAACCAGATCGAATACGTCGTCGCCGACGCCGCCGCCCGCATCGCCGTGGTCGAGCGCCAGTATCTCGAGCGGATGCTGGAGGTACGCGACAGCCTGCCCCAGCTGGAGCGCGTGATCGTCGTCGATCTCCCCGAGGAAGAGTCGCTCTCCGAAGGCGTGCTCATGCTCACGGAGGTCGAGGCCTTCGGACGCGACCCGCAGACACAGGCCGCCGTCGATGCCGCCGCCGCGCAGGTCGGGGCCGAGGACGTGCTGACGCTGATCTACACCTCCGGCACCACGGGGCCGCCGAAGGGCGTGCAACTCTCCCACCGCAACCTGATGCACACCGTCGCCGGAATCGAGCGGCTGGTGCAGTTTCCACCGGAATCGCGCGTGATCTCGTGGCTGCCAGCCGCGCACGTCGCCGAGCGCAACGCCCACCACTACGTGCCGATCGTGTATGGCATGCAGATCACCTGCTGCCCCGACCCCCGCCAGGTGCTCTCCTACCTGCCCGACGTCCGCCCCCAGTGGTTCTTCGCTGTCCCTCGCATCTGGGAGAAGCTGAAGGCGGGCCTGGAGACGATGATCGCCGGTCAGCCCGAGGAGCAGCGCGCGGGCACCGAGCGCGCGCTCGCCGCCGCGGTCGAGAAGGTGCGGCTGGAGCAGCGTGGTGAGCGGGTCCCGGCGGAGCTGGCCGCGGAGGTCGCCGCCGCCGATGAGCAGATCTTCGCCGGCTTGCGCAAGATGCTCGGCTTCGACGAGGTGCGCGCCGTCAACGTCGGCGCCGCACCTACGCCACTGGAGGTGCTCGAGTTCTTCCACGCGATCGGCATCCCGCTCGCCGAGCTGTGGGGGATGTCCGAGACGTGCGGGGCCGGCTGCGTGAACCCGCCGGAGCGGATCAAGCTCGGCACCGTCGGGCCACCCGCCCCCGGCGTGGAGATCTCGCTCGCCGAGGATGGCGAGGTGCTGGTCCGCGGCGCCACGGTGATGCTCGGCTACCGCGGCGATCCGCGGAAGACCGCCGAGACGATCGACTCCGACGGCTGGCTGCACACCGGTGACATCGGCGAGCTCGACGCCGACGGCTACCTGCGGATCGTCGACCGCAAGAAGGAGCTGATCATCAACGCCGCCGGCAAGAACATGTCGCCCGCCAACATCGAGGCCGCGATCAAGAGCGTCTCGCCGCTGATCGGCCAGGCCTGCGCGATCGGCGACCGCCGTTCCTACAACACCGCGCTGATCGTGCTCGACGCCGACTTCGCGCCGTTGTGGGCCTCACAGCACGGCATCGAGGGGCGCACCCTGGAGCAGCTCGCGGGAGAGTCGGCGGTGCGCGAGGCCGTGCAGGATGCGATCGACGCCGCCAACTCGCGGTTGGCGCGCGTGGAGCAGATCAAGAAGTTCACGATCGTCCCCGGCGACTGGCTGCCGGGCGAGGACGAGCTGACGCCCACGATGAAGCTCAAGCGCAAGCCGATCGCCGCCAAGTACGAGGCGGAGATCGAGGCGATGTACGCCTAGCACGCGGCATCTCAAGCGGTTGTATTACGCCAGCCGAAGCGGGATACTGCCCGCGCCCACGCTGTTGTCCGCAAGCGGGGCAGCGGCGAGGGAGCCGAGGGTTCACGAAGTGGATCCTAATAAAGAGCAGGGAAGCGGACTCCTTCCCGCACGTCGCGGGATGGACGTCTCATCCATATAGCAATGTCCCGGCAGCGCCGGGGCGGAAGGAGATAAAAACATTATGTTCAAACTACGCGTAATCCTATTCGTGCTGCTGACGGCGATCGGCCTCGTCTCGACGAATGCCGTCGCATCGGCGGCAACCGGCCCGGTGTGGCACGTCAACGGCTCGAAACTGGCGGCCGGCGAAACCAGATCGATCCGAGGTGAAAACTTCTCCGGCAGCCTGGTCAAGCTGAAAGCCACGATCAAAGAAAAAGCCGCGACGATCTCCTGCAGCGTCGCCAAAATCGAAGGCAAGCTGATCGGCGGCAACCCCGGTAAAGATGAAGAGACGATCGAATACAGCTCGTGCGCGCTCGAAGGCTCCACTGGCTGCGAAGTGACCCTGGCCCGGACCAAAGCGGCGACCGAACTGGGCTATGAAACGGGCACCACGCAGATCGTCGACGCGTTCGATGCGGCGGGCGCGTTCACGACCGTCACGATCAGCAAAAAAGGCGCCGAAACATGCTCCTTCACGTTAAGCCCGACCGAAGTAAAATTGGCCAAAGAAGACAAATATGATGTCGCGTCTGTGGACACCCACCAGGAAGTCGAAGCGACATCCGGCTTATTCATGTGCATCGAACCGGCGCTCACATCGGCCGAAATCGGCAATAAATCGGTGGCCATCGGCATGGAAATCGGTGGTCAGACGGCAACCTTCACCGCAGATTTATTATTCCGGACGTTGACTGAAGAATTAAAATTCGGGGCTTACAAAGAATAGGCTCACAGCGGCGTCGCCGGGGGCTGGCCCCCCGGCGACCACCGCCCGCACGCATACCCATCTGAGCTGGGGGAGGGCAGGCCCGGGGAGGGCGGGCCTTTCAGACCCCTTCCCCTTCCCAGTAGGCTGTGCGGAATTCATGGGCTGATCGGAGCGCAGGCCCGCACGCATACCCAACTCTTGACCAGCGGACCAGCGCGCTCGGGCAGGGCAGGCCCGAACAGCGCCTCCATCTCACCCCGACGCAGTAGCTCGATCTCTTCCCAGCCGCCGCTTGCCCCCAGCTTCCAGTAGGGGCGGCGCAGGCGTGCCGGCAGCCAGTGCGCGAACGGCAGCAGGGCGTGGGGCTCGAGCGGGAAGGACCATGCCGGCGTCTGCACGTACCAGCCGCGCCCCACCCGTCGCAACTCGGCCGCAAATGCCTCGCGGCGCTCCGGCGGGACGTGCTCGATCACGCTGTTGCAGTACACGAGGTCGAACTCTCTGTCGGCGAACGGCAGCCCCTCGGCCGCGTCGGACTGCACGAACGGGCCGGGGTAGCCCTGGCTGGGTGCGATGTCGGTGCCGGTGATGTCGAGCTGGGGCTCCAGCGCCCTGAGGCCGATCCGCCCGCAACCCACGTCCAGCACGCGGCCGCCGGGCGGCAGGCCGGTCAACTCGAAGAAGCGCTCGTGCCTGCGCCTGCGCGCGCGGGCAGCGTAGGGGGAGGCGATCCGCGCCAGCGGCCCGCGCGCAGTCGGGTACACGTCCGTGGGGTTGTCTGCGCTCATCGTGGCGCTCGTGGTCGGGTGGTTGTGCCGGCCATTGGATGGAGGGTAGAGGCGTAGACCGGGAGCGGCCTTTTACGCGAGTATCACCGCGCCAACGGCTCGCGCGAGGCGGGGTAGACCTCCGAAGGGGCTCGCGTCATCGTAGAATCACCGTACACATGGCTTCGGAGCGACAGATCACCGTAGGAGGCGTCCCGATCGGCGGTGGCGCGCCGGTCGTCGTGCAGACGATGACCAAGACCGAGACCGCCAACCTCGCGGCGACGATGGACCAGATCTTGACGGTCGCCGAGGCCGGCGCCGACATCGTGCGCGTCGCCGTGCCCCGCGAGCAGGACGTCGAGGCGCTGAAGGTCATCGTCGAGCGCTCGCCGATCCCGGTGATCGCCGACATCCACTTCAACCACACGCTCGCGCTGAAGGCGATCGAAGTCGGCGCTCACTGCGTACGGATCAACCCCGGCAACATCGGCGGACCCGAGAAGGTGGGGGAGGTTGTGGCGCTGGCCCGTGAGCGCGGCGTGCCGCTGCGCGTCGGGGTCAACTCTGGCTCGCTGCCTCGCCATCTGCGCCAGCTCGAGTACGACAACCCGATCGAGGCGCTCGTCACGGCGGCTCTGGAGACCGTCGCGCTGATGGAGAGCCTCGACTTCTTCGACTTCAAGGTCTCGATGAAGTCGACCTCGGTGCCCAACACGATCGCCTCCAACCGCCTGCTCGCGGAGAAGATCCCCTACCCGCTGCACCTCGGCGTGACCGAGGCCGGCACCAAGTGGTCGGGCTCGCTGAAGTCCGCCGTCGGGCTCGGCACGCTGCTCGCCGACGGGGTGGGCGACACGATCCGCATCTCGCTCTCCACGTTCCACGCCGAGGAGGAGGTGAAGGTCGCCTGGGAGATCCTCAAGGCGCTGAAGCTGCGCGAGCGCGGCCCTGACCTGATCGCCTGCCCCACCTGCGGGCGGCTGCAGTTCGACATGGACTCCGTCGTCGCCGAGGTCGAGCGGCGCCTGGAAGCCTATGAGGACCCGATCGAGGTATCGGTGCTCGGCTGCGCCGTCAACGGCATCGGCGAGGCCCGCCACGCCGACTTCGGCATCACCGGCGCGAAAGACATGGGGATGATCTACTCCAAGGGCGAGCCTTTGAAGAAGGTTCCCACCGAGCAGCTGGTGGACGAGCTCTTCAAGGAGATCGACCGCTACTACGCCGCCGGCAAGACGGTGCAGCGCGACGAGCTCGCCGCCGCCGAGGCGCGCGAGTGGCTGGCTGAGAATGAGGACGCCACCGCGATGACGCCCGAGAAAATGGCCGCCCTGGAGGCGGCCGCGGCGCGCAACGACTCAGAGGCCGACGCGGTGCTCGAGTCGATGCTCACGCCGGCCGCCGCGCCGGTCGCCCTCGATGAGGCTGTCTCGCCCGTCGCCGGCCGGCGCTTCAGCCGCAACTGAGTTGAGCGGTTCCAGGCGGCGCATGCGCCGCCTGGAGGCAGGCCGCATGCGGCCTGCCCAGGACCCGCCGCATGCGGCGGGTCCCCGGGGGGCGCATGCGCCCCCCGGCCCCTCGCGCATGCGCGAGGGGAACGACGATCAGGAGGCTGCCGCGAAGCGCTCCGCGACCTTCGACCAGTCCACGACGTTCCACCACGCGTCGAGATAGTCGGGGCGGCGGTTCTGGTACTTGAGGTAATAGGCGTGCTCCCACACGTCCACGCCCAGCAGCGGGGTCTTGCCGTTTGAGATCGGGTTGTCCTGGTTGGCGCTGGGAACGACCGCGAGTCCCGAGCCGTCGTGCACGAGCCACGACCAGCCCGAGCCGAACTGATTGATACCTGTTTCCTTGAGCTTCGCCTGAAAGTCCGCGAACGAGCCGAACGCCGAGTCGATCGCCTGCGCCAGCGCCCCCTCGGGCGCGCCGCCGCCGTCGGCGCTCATGCTCTCCCAGAACAGCGTGTGGTTGTAGTGCCCGCCACCGTTGTTTTTGACCGGGCCCTTCTTCTCGCCGAGGCTGTCGAGATTCTTGAGGACTTCCTCAACCGGCTTGTCGGCCCACTCGGTGCCCTCGAGCGCCGCGTTGACCTTGTCGACGTACGCCTGGTGGTGCTTGTCGTGATGGATTTCCATCGTCAGCTTGTCGATGTGCGGCTCCAGCGCGTCGTACGCGTAGGGGAGCGGGGGAACTGTGTAGGCCATCGGGGGCTCCTTGTCTGGTGCTTGTGGTTCGCTCGATTGACGATTGTCGGTCGCCCGCTGTTCTATCAGAGGCTGCCCGATCGCCGGCGGCGCGAATCGTGAAATCGACCTGGCCCCCTAGGATGTGACCGCGATGACGTCCGCGATGAAACCCGGGGTATGCCGCTGATGACCCGTCTCTCCGAGTACCTGCTGCCCACCGAGAAGGAGGCCCCGGCCGACGCCGAGGCGATCTCGCACAAGCTGATGGTGCGCGCCGGCCTGGTGCGTCAGATGGGCGCCGGCATGTGGACGTGGCTGCCTGCCGGGTGGCGGGTGCACCAGCGCGTGGTGGCGATCGTCCGCGAGGAGATGGACGCGATCGGCACGCAGGAGATGCTGATGCCGGTGCTGCAGCCGGCCGAGCCGTGGCGCAAGACCGGGCGCATCGAGATCGAGGAGCTGTTCAAGCTCACCGACCGCAAGGGCTCGGAGCTCGTGCTCGCGATGACCCATGAGGAGGCCGTCACCTTCCACATCGCCCACCTCGTGCGCTCCTACCGCGACCTGCCGCTCGCCGTCTACCACTTCCAGGTCAAGGAGCGCGACGAGCCCCGTCCCCGCGCCGGGGTGCTGCGCACGCGCGAGTTCGTGATGAAGGACGCCTACACCTTCGACCGCGACGCCGCCGGGATGGATGTGAGCTACGAGCGCCAGGTGGGCGCCTACGATCGCATCATGGAGCGCACCGGCCTGCGCTTCTACCGTGTCGAGGGCGACGTCGGGATGATGGGCGGCAGCGGCGCGCACGAGTACATGGCGCCCTGCCCCGCGGGGGAGGATCAGGTCGTGCTTGGCGATGGCTATGCCGCGAACGCCGAGGTTGCGACCCTGGCCCAGGGCGTAGAGGAGGTGGAGGGGGAGTACTTCAAAAACGGTGAGCCGCTGACGCTCGAACCGGCGATCGAGATCGCCAACATCTTCAAGCTCGGTACCCGCTACTCCGAGCCGCTCGGAGCGCGCTACCTCGACGAGCACGGCGAGGAGCACGCGATCTGGATGGGCTCCTACGGGATCGGCCCGGCGCGGATCGTCGCCGCCGCGGTCGAGCAGTACGCCGACGAGCACGGCATCTCCTGGCCCCGCGCGCTCGCGCCGTTCGCCGTGCATCTGGTGGCGCTCGGCAAGCCCGGCACACCCGAGCGCGACGCGGCCGATGGGGTGTACGAGACGCTGCGCGCCGGCGGCGTGGAGGTGCTCTACGACGACCGCGACCTCGGTGCGGGGGAGAAGTTCGCCGACGCCGAGCTGCTCGGCTGCCCGCTGCGGCTCACCGTCGGACGCCGAACGCTTGAGTCGGGCGAGATCGAGGTGCAGCTGCGTCGCGGCCGCCAGAGCGCCCCCGGCCTGCCCCTGGGCGCCGAACCGGAGGCGCTGCTGCGGGCGGTGGACGAGCTGTGCCAGGCGCTCCCCTAGAGTCACCCGGCGACGGCGGCATGGCGGAGGACACATCCGCGGCTCACGGGGACCAGAGGCGCCGTGGCGCCAGGCTGACGGTCCGTCGCCTGGTCGGCCTCGACCGCTCCGGGCCGCCGCCGCCCGAGACCGCCGCCGGGCAGCCGCTACGGCCGTGGACGGTGCCGAACGCGATCGGCTTCCTGCGGCTGGCGCTGATCCCGGTGTTCCTGGTGGTGGCGCTCTCGACGGCTGACGGCACCGGCGCCCTGCCCGCCGCGCTGTTTGCGGTGATCGGCTGGGGGGACTACGCCGACGGGATCGCGGCGCGCGTCACCGGCCAGTACAGTCGCCTGGGGGCGCTGATGGACCCCCTCACCGACCGCCTGCTGGCGATCGCCGGGGTGGTCGTGTGCTGGCACTTCGCGCTGCTGCCCCGCTGGGCGCTGGCGGTGCTCGTGGCGCGCGAGCTGGCGATGCTCGTGCTCGGCCGCTACGGGCTCTCGCGTGGCCTGGAGCTGCGCATCAACTGGCCGGGCCGCCTATCGGTCGCGCCGCTGATGGGCGGGTTCTTCTTCGCGATGGCCGGCCTCGAAGGGTTTGGCGCGATCCTGCTGTACGTCGGCCTTGCGCTGGCGCTAGCCGCCACGGCGCTGTACCTGCGCGACGGTGCCAAACAGTTGCGGCGCAAGCCCTCAACCTCAGCTTGACGCTTCGGCTATAGTGGCCGATGTACTGTCGAACACAGCCGCGAGAGCCGCGAGAGGAGCACAGAACCCGCTATGGACACGTTTCCCGACCTAGGTGCCCTCACGGATGCCGAGCTGAAGAATCTGATCCGCGAGCTGACCGACGAGGAGACCGACATCTCCTACCAGCGGCGCATCCTGCACGGCAAGATCGACATCCTGCGCGCGGAGCTGGTCAACCGCCTTCAGCACAAGCACGACAACGGCGAGCAGCTGATCACCGGCGCGGACGTCGAGCAGCTCACCGAGATTCTCGCCCGGCGTCAGACCGAACCCCAGTCCGACGCCTAGTGTCCAGAGTCACAAATTCAATGGCATTTCCCGGCACCTGCACGCGCCTGACGCCCGCCGGCATCGGCTCATGTGCTACCGGCACACACGCCGATACCGTCGAACGTCAGATCACGCGCAGGCGCTCGGCAAATGCTCACCGAATTTCCGACTCGGGACACTAGGGAGGGCGGCGGGATGGCGACGCTCTGCCCCGAGTGCGGCTCCGCCAACGGCGAGGGCGCCAACTTCTGCCAGCGCTGCGGTGCCTCGCTGCGCGCCGAGGCAGGTGAGGGGGCGGGGGGCATGGGAGGCGATTCGGTCACCGCCACCTACCGCATCGACGAGAGCGGCGAGCTGGTGCCGGTCGAGCTCGACGAGGTCACCGCGCGCGGGCCGGCGCTGGTGGTGAGAGCCGGCGGGGGACGCGTCGGTGAGAGCTTTCCGATCGAGGGTGAGCGCCTGAGCATCGGCCGTCGCCCCGACAGCGCGGTGTTCCTCGATGACATCACGGTCTCGCGCGACCACGCGCTGCTGATCCGCCGCGGCGACGATTGGCACCTCGACGACTGCGGCTCGCTGAACGGCACCTACGTCAACCGCGAGCGGATCGAGTCCCACCGCCTCGAAGAGGGCGACGAGCTGCAGATCGGCAAGTACAAGCTCAGCTACCACGCGCGCTGATGGCAATCCCCGCAACCACCGTCTCCACTTCGGCCATTCCCTCGCCAGCCGCGCCCGGGGCGGGCAGCGGGGTGGCGCCGAACCAGAAGCCGTACACGATCGGCGCAGTGTGCAAGGCGCTGGCGCAGGAGTTCCCCGACATCTCGATCTCCAAGATCCGCTACCTGGAGGGCCAGAAGCTGCTCAACCCGCGCCGGACCCCGGGCGGCTACCGCCTCTACAGCCAGGGTGACGTGGCGCGCCTGCGCACGATCCTGCGGATGCAGCGCGACGAGTTCCTGCCGCTGCGGGTGATCCGCCAGGAGCTGGCCGCGGGGCGCAGCGGCGAGGCGCCGGCGCCCGGATTCGATGGAGACCCCACCAACCCCGCGCCTCCGGCGCGCACGGGCGGGCATCCGTTCCCGGCGCGGATGCGACGCGCGAGCGTCAGCGTGCGCGACGAGAGCGGCGCGCTGTACACGCTGGAGGAGGTGCTGGAGGAGACCCAGGCCGACGCGAAGCTGGTGCGCGAGCTGGAGGAGTATGGGGTCGTCAAAGGCGAGCAGCGCGGTGGGCAGCGCTACTACGACGAAACCGAGCGCGAGATCATCGGCGCCGTCTCCGAACTGGCGCGCTACGGCGTGGGGGGGCGCAACCTGCGCGTCTTCCGCACCTCCGCCGACCGCGAGGCGGGCCTGCTGCAGCAGATCCTCGCCCCGGCGCTGCGCTCGCGCAACCCGCGGCGGCGCAAGGAGGCGCTGGAGGCGCTCGAGAACCTCGCGGCGGTCACGTCGCACCTGCGGCATCTGCTCTTGGTGCGCGACCTGCGCAAGATCGCAAACTAGGCTGAGGTGCCCACCACCGAACGCACTCGCACGGTGGACGCGCCCGCCGGCGAGGTGTGGGAGCTGATCGCCGACCCCAACCATCTGCCGCGGTGGTGGCCGCGCGTCACGCGTGTGGAGGGCGTCGAGCGAGATGCGTTCACGAAGGTGTTCGCCAGCAGCAACGGCAGGCACGTGCGCGCGGATTTCCATATGGCAGCCGACGAGCGGGCGCTGATACTGCGCTGGGAGCAGCAGGTCCAGGACACCCCGTTCGCGCGGGTGTTGTCAGCTGCGCACACCGAGCTGCGGCTGGAGCCGGCAGGCAGCGCCACGATGGTGACGATCGAGCTGCGTCAGAAGCTGCGGGGGATCTTCGCCAACCTCGGGGCCAGCCGCGTGCGCAGCGCGGCGGGCAAGACACTTGACGAGGCGCTCGACGGGCTGGAGCGGGTCGTTGGCTGACGTGCTCCCCTCCTGCGGCCGGCCACGGCTCCGCGGCAGGCGATCGCGGCGGCCCGAGCCCGGTGGTGAAGGCTTCCGCGATGAGGTGGGTCGTGGCTGACGTTCCGGCGATGAGATGGTGGGGGTGGGGCGATCCGAGCCGGGCACCGGCGGTGGGCCCGACGATGCTGCGACTGCTGCAGGAGACAGTGGGGATCTCGCCCCGACCGCGCCCACCGGTGGCACTAGCGCGCGTGCGGTTGCCCCCCGCGCGGCTACCCGAGAGCGCCCGCGCGGAGTTGCAGACGCTGCTCGGCGGCGAAGCCGTGCGCGACGATCACGCCGAGCGCGTCAGGCATGCCGCCGGCAAGGGCTATCCCGACCTCGTACGCCTGCGCGCGGGCGAACCGGCGGAGGCACCCGACGCGGTTCTGTATCCAAGCCGCCCCGAGCAGCTGGGAGCGCTGCTGCGGGTATGCGCGAAGCGCTCGATCGCGGTGGTGCCATTCGGCGGGGGCACGAGCGTGGTCGGGGGCGTGGCGCCGCTGAAGGGTGGGCATGCGGCGGTGGTTGCGCTCGACATGCGCGAGCTCGCGGACCTCGTGAACATCGACGGCGAGTCGCGGCTGGTAACCGTCCAGACCGGAATGCGCGCTCCCGTGCTGGAGCGGCACCTGGCGGCCAGAGGTCTGACGCTCGGGCACTTCCCGCAGTCGTTCGAGTACGTCTCGCTGGGGGGCTGCGCGGCGAGCGGCGGAGCCGGGCAGGCGTCAACCGGGTATGGGCGCTTCGAGGAGCTGGTGCTCGGCATCCGCCTGACCGCGCCCGCCGGTGAGATTGCTCTCCCGGCGCGCCCGGCGAGCGCGGCGGGGCCGGATCTGCGCGGACTGCTGCTCGGCTCGGAGGGCACGCTCGGGGTGATCGGCGAGCTGGCTCTGCGCGTGCGTGCGGCACCGCGGGAGCACTGCTACGAGGGCGCATTCTTCGCGGACTTCCCCGCCGGCGTGAGCGCGTTGCGCGCGCTCGCCCAGGACCACGCGGCGCCCGTGGTCACGCGGCTCTCCGACGAGGCGGAGACGCGTATGTCACTCGCGCAGGCGCAGGCCGCCGCGAGGGCGGGGAGCGGGGAGGGCGCGCACGAGAGCATCCGCAGCGCGCTGCAGGCCCGCGCGAGGAGCAGCGCCGGGAGGGCGTATCTACGCGCGCGCGGCTACGGCAAGGGGTGCCTGGCGATCTTTGGCTTCGAGGGCACCTCGGAGGAAGTGCAGTGCGCCAGGGCGCGGGTGCACGCCGTGGCGCGCAGCCACGGTGGCCTGCTCGTTGGACGCTCGCCCGGCGAGGCGTGGCGCAGGCAGCGCTTCGCGGCACCGTACCTGCGCGACGAGCTGCTTACGCACGGAGTGATGGTGGAGACGCTGGAGACCGCCACCAGCTGGTCGAACCTGCGCCGCCTGCACCGTGAGACGCGCGCAGCGATCGAACGCGAGCTGCGCGCGCAGGGCACCGGGGGAGCGGTGATGTGCCACGTCTCACACCTCTACGAGACCGGTGCCTCGCTGTACTTCACGCTGCTGGCGCGGCAGCGCGAGGGCATGGAGATCGAGCAGTGGCAGGCGGTCAAGCGCGCGGCGGGCGACGCGATCGCGCGCCACGGCGGCACGATCACCCATCACCACGGCGTCGGGCGCGACCACCTCCCGTGGATGGAGCACGAGCTGGGTGCGCAGGGGGTCGAGGCCCTGCGAGCGCTCAAGCGCCAGCTTGACCCGGCGGGGATCATGAACCCGGGGAAGCTGCTGCCATCCGTATAGCAAAAGTATATATACAGGGAGGCCGGTCGGGAGTTTGATTTCTCAAACTGACCGCTACCGAAGGGCGGCGGTGTAAATGACCGAGGGGCAGGCAGTGTAATGAAAAATCAAAAGCCCGATAGCAATTGCGCACGGACTTGGAAAAAATTGCACATACACCGGCGCCTCCCGCTACGGCACTACTTCAGCTTGAATGGCCCGCTGAGAACGATCGGGCCGGGCTGCTTGGGCCGTTCTTCGTGCTCTTCGGTGAGGATGATCGTCGCGTAGTGGGCCGCGTTGGCGGGCAGCGCCTGGGCCGCTTTGAGGGTGCCCTTGGCGCTCACGGTGGTGCCCCCGCCGAGGAAGTAGGCGTCGGTGGGCGTGTTATACAACCAGGCCGCGTAGTGGAAGCCGTTCGTCGGCGGCAGATGTTCGGCGGCGAGGATGAAGGCGTGTTCGCTGCCCTCGGCGATCACCTCGACCAGCCCCAAGGCTTTGCTGGTCGTGTCGGGGGGCGTGAGCGGGAGCGTCGCGGTCAGGCGAGGTTCGCTCGCTGATTTGCCGGATTTTTTGGCCGAGTTGGCGGGTGTGCTCGATGTGGTGCCCGAGCTGGGGGAGGTCGCGGTCGATGTAGACCCGCTGGCTTCGCCTGAGCCACTCGACGCGCCCGGCGTGGTAGAGGTGGTGGCGGAGCTCGGGGAGGAGCCGCCACCGAGGCCAACGATCAGCGCGACGGCGACCACCACGACGGCGGCCAGTCCCCCCAGCAGGATCGCCCCGCCGCGCCGTGAGTTGGGGGCCTGCGTCTCGCCCGGTGCGGGAGAGGTGGGGGCAGCCGCGGCTACGACCTCCTGATCCGGCAACGCCCCATGCGCGATCGGCGTCTCTGGGGCTGGTCCGGCGGCGGGGATGGCGGGCAGCTCAACGCTTGAGAGCGGAGCGAGCCCGCCCGCGAGCGCCTGGGCCCACGCCCTGGCGGCAGCGGAGCTCTCCAGGTAGTCGACCGCGGCCGACTGCTCCGCCGGCGGAGACTGCCCGAGCAGGTACTCGCCCACCTGCTCGCGCTGCGCGGCGCTCAGCTCGCGCGCCTGGCGCGGGGCGAGCAGTGCGAGCGCGGCGTGCGCGCGGTCGTGCACCGCGTGCTCCTCGATCCCGAGCAGGGCGGCAATCTCACGGTAGCCCTTGTGCTGCCCCAGCAGCAGGGAGAGCGTCGCGCGCAGGTCGGGGGGGAGCTCTTGCAGTCTCATTGGTTGGTCGCGGGAGCCCTCGGCAGTGGCCGAGTATGACGCTTCCTACCGCGATGCGGCAGAGCTCACGGTGCTCCCTCCACCGGTGTAGGCTATCGTGGCGCCGCAATGGAGATCCCCGGTGCCGAGCAGAAGATCCCCAGCGCCGAGCAGATCAACGAGGTGCTGCAGGGATTCGACCGCCTCTACGGCTTGGAGTTGCTGGAGGTGTCCGGAGAGGAGGTGCGCGCCCGCGTGCAGGTGCGCGATGAGCTCAGGCAACCGTACGGCCTCGTGCACGGGGGCGTATACGCCTCGCTGGCAGAGTCGATGACCTCGCTGGCGACCGCGGTGGCGGTGTTCCCGGAGGGCTCCGCGGCGATGGGTCTCTCGAACAGCACGAGCTTCCTGCGCCCGATTCACGCGGGCACGGTGCACGCGCATGGCACGCGCCTGCACAGGGGCCGCACCACGTGGGTGTGGGACGTGCGCTTCAACGACGACGCGGGCAAGCTGTGCGCGGTCACGCGCATGACGATCGCCGTGCGCCCGCTGCCGTCGACGCCACCTGCATGACGATTGCCGTGCGCCCGCTGCCGTCGACGCCACCTTCGACTACTTGATGAGCTGACCGGAGGGTCCGACGCCCGCCGGCGCGAGCGCCGGTTGCTGGGAGGGCAGCGCCCGTTCGCCGTAGCCGGTGTTGGGCAGCGGCGGCGCGAGCGGCGTGCCGGGGAGATCCGGCCGAGCAAGCGTGACACGGCTCGCCCGCCCATTGCCGGCTGCGCCACCCTCCGGCGAATTGATCGTCACCATCGCCTCGGCGGCAGCCCGCGCGAGCGCCGGCTTCTCGGCATAGAGGTCGACCACCACACCGCCGGTGGGCAGCGACAGCGCTCTGCCGCTCATAGCCGAGTGGCCATGCACGCCCCTGAGGAGCACCGTGCTCTGCGTGGCGTTGCCGTCTGGCAGGAAGCTGTTGTCGGGCGAGGTGACGATCTGCAGCGGCGTCACGCACACGATCTCGCCCCCGACGATGCAGTTGCCGTACTGGATTTCGTAAGCACCGCTCGGGTCCCGTCCCACGTTGGTGATCGGCAGCCCCTGGAAGGTGCCTCCGAGCCAGTACACGGGGAAGGCTTCCTGCATCACCAGCGGCTCCAGCGCACTCGGCGGGGTCGGCCGGTTTTGGACCGTGTCGGCGCAGGCGCTCAGCCCGCAGGCACCGAGCACGAGCAGCGCCAGTGCGGCTAGGGGCCGGGCGCGCGCGGGAGGTCGGGATCGCACGGAGCGCAGCGTAGCGGCACGCAGGCGGCCTGGAGGCAGGTGAACGCCATGACGCGACCGGCCCCGCTCCGTCGCTCCGTCCTACCCCCGATACCGGTTGGTGATCGGCATGCGCCGGTCGCGCCCGAAGGCCCGCGTCGTGATCTTGATGCCCGGCGGCGCCTGGCGGCGCTTGTACTCGGCGAGATCCACGAGCCGAATCGTGCGGTCCACCTCCTCGACGGGCAGCCCTTCGGCGATCAGCTGCTCACGGCCGTGGTCGAGCTCGATGTAGCCGTGCAGGATCCGGTCGAGCAGCTCATACGGGGGCAGCGAATCCTCGTCGCGCTGGTTCTCGCGCAGCTCCGCGGAGGGAGCGCGCGCGATGATCGACGGGGGAATGGGCGCCGTGACCCGTTCGCCGCGACCGCCGGCCGGCAGCCCCGGCTGTGCGCCGGCCCCCGAGTTCCGCCACTCGCACAGCCGGTAGACGAGCGTCTTGGGGACGTCCTTGATCACCGCGAAGCCGCCGGCGAGGTCACCATAGAGGGTGGTGTAGCCGACCGACATCTCCGACTTGTTGCCCGTCGTCAGCACCAGCCAGCCAAACTTGTTGGATAGCGCCATCAGCAAGTTGCCGCGGATGCGGGCCTGCAGGTTCTCCTCGGTGAGGTCGGCCTCCCTGCCGGAGAACTCCTCACGCAGCGTCGCGTTGTAGGCGTCCATCGCGGCGGCGATCGGCAACTCGTGGACGCGCACACCGAGCGCCCCCGCCAGCCCGCGCGCGTCGTCCTGGGTAGCCGCGGAGGAGTAGGGGGAAGGCATGATCGCCAGGCTCACCCGCTCGGCGCCGAGTGCGTCCGCGGCGAGGCAGCCGACCAGCGCCGAGTCAATCCCACCGGAGAGGCCGAGCACCACGTGGGAGAAGCCGTTCTTGCACACGTAGTCGCGCAGGCCTAGGCACAGCGCGGCGTAGACCTCGGCCTCCGGTGGGGCAATTGGCGCTGGCAGCGCTCGCGGTGGCGTTTGCGAGGAGGAAGCGGCGAGATCGAGCTCGCACACAAGCACCTCCTCCTCGAACTGCGCGGCGCGCGCGATCGTCTCGCCGGTGGGGTCGAGCACGAAGGAGTGACCGTCGAAGACGAGCTCGTCCTGACCGCCGACCAGCGCGCAGAAGGCGATGTGCGTGCCGTTCTCGCGAGCGCGCTGCGCAAACAGACGCTCGCGCTCCAAACCCTTGCCGGCGTGGTAGGGGGAGGCGGAGATGTTGAGGATCAACCGCGCCCCCGCCGCGGCCTCTTCTGCCGCCGGAGCGCCCGGCCGCCACAGGTCCTCGCACACCGTCAGCCCGACGGTTTGCCCCCTGACGTCGATCACCGCGCCCATGTGTCCGGCCACGAAGTAGCGCTGCTCGTCGAAGACGCCGTAGTTGGGGAGATGCACCTTGCGGTAGATCGCGTGCACGCCGCCGTCGGCGAGCACCGCCGCAGCGTTGTGCACGCGCGGCGTCTGCGGGGTGCCGAGGAACTCCTCGCTCTCCAGCTCAACCGTCGCCGCCTCGGCCTGCTCCCTGCTCTGGGCTCGCTTCGCTTCCCCAGCCTCCTCCGCATCCCGTGTCCACTCCGGGTACCCCACCACTGCGACGATCCCCTCCACGCTGCTCGCCAGCTCCCGCAGCGCGGCGGCGGTGTCCTGTAGGAAGTGCTCGCGCAGCAGCAGATCCTCGGGCGGGTAACCGGTGAGCGCGAGCTCTGGGAACAGCACGAGATGTGCACCCTGCGACTGCGCGGCGGCGATGCCCGCACGGATGCGCTGCGCATTGCCGGCGATGTCGCCGACGGTGGCGTTCATCTGGCAGAGGGCCAGGCGCACTACTGCTTGGCCGTGGCCCTGCCGGCGGCGCGAGTGCGACTGGCGGATTTGCCGATGGCGCGGGTGCGATTGGCCGCTTTGCCGGCGCGACTGTTGGCCTCAGCGACGCCTGCCGGTCGTGGTGCGGCAACCTTAGCCGTACGAGCGCCCCGCGCGGCGGTCTGCTTCGCGGCGCTCCGTTTGGAGCCGCGCCGGCCAACTTTCGGAGGATTGGCGGCGCGGGCGAGCCGGCGAATCGCGCGGTCGAGCTCCTGCGCAATCGTGTCGAGGTCGGGGAGCGCGTCGTAGTCGCCGAGCAGACCGAAGCCGAGGTGGCCGTTGTAGCTCATCACCGCGATCCCCAGCGCCTGGCGGCGGGCGAGCGGCACCACCGGGTAGAGCGAGCGCAGGCGCCGGCCCAGCAGGTAGAGCGGGAACTGGGGCCCCGGCACGTTGGTGACGACGAGGTTGAAGTAGCGCTGGCGGGCCTGCAGGCGCGCGGCTTGGCTGAGGATCGTCGGCGGGGCGAAGCCGGCGAGGTTGGTGAGCACCTGGGCGCCGACCGCCTGGCCGGAGTGCTTGAGGTCGTCCATCGCCACGCGGATCTGCTCGTAGCACGCCGCGGGGTCCTCGATGCCGACCGGCAGTGGCGCCCACATCGCGGCGACGCGATTGCCGAGCGCGCCGCGCTCGACGTCGGCGCGCACCGAGACGGGCACCATCGCCTTCAGCGTCAGCCCCTCGGTCGGGTGATCGTGCGCGCGCAGCCAGCGGCCGAGCGCGAGGCTGACGGCGGCCAGCACCACGTCGTTGAGGGTGCCCCCGAGCGAGTCCTTGATCGCCTTGAAGCGAGCGAGGTCGGCGTCGACCCAGGTGTAGCGGCGGTGGGGGCCGATGTCTACGTTCAGCGGCGAGGGCGGCGCGGGCGCGTTGATCCCCGCCAGCGTGGTGGCGCCGACGTTGGCGAGCCCCTCGCGCAGCTGCGCCAGCGCGCGCAGCGGGCGGCGCACCACCCGCCTCACCCCGCGCGCCATCTCCCCGGGCACGGTCGTGCGCTCCAGCAGCGCCTCGCCGAGCAGCTTGGCCGAGCCCGGCAGCGGTCGCGGGCTCCACGGTGGAGGATCGGATGCCCGCCCACCCTGCAAGCCCGAGACGGGCTCGGGTGCGGTATCGAACAGCACGGTGGTGATGTCCACCCCGGAGATCCCGTCCACCAGCGCGTGGTGGGTCTTGGCGATCAGCGCGAAGCGCCGACCCGCCATCCGCTCGACCAGCCAGATCTCCCACAGCGGCTTGGAGCGGTCCAGGCGCTGAGAGAAGAGCCGCCCGGCGAGCCGCTTGAGCGCCGCCTCGTCGCCCGGACGCGGCAGCGCCGTGTGGCGGATGTGGTAGTGGGGGTTGAAGTGGGGATCGTCGGTCCACACCGGGCGCCCCTGCTCGAGCGGCACGTACGCCAGACGCTGGCGGTAGCGCGGCACGAGGTGCAGGCGGCTCTGCACGTGCTCGACGAGCTCCCGCGGCGTCGGCGCGCGGCCCTCGAAGATCATCACCGACGCCACGTGCATGTGCGCGGTGGAGTGATCCTCCAGGTGCAGGAAGGCGGTGTCGAGGCCGGTGAGGCGGTCGGGGTTTGCCACGGGAGGTGATTGTCGCTGGTCGCAGGCGGGGCGTCAATGATCCGAGGCGAAATCTTCCGTCAGCCGTCTCTCTGCCGGACGGGCGACCGGAGAGAATGTGCAAGCCGGCTCGGCTTGGATCGGGACTCTCGGAAGGCGCTGGAAACATTTTTGGGGTTCCGCCGTGTGACGGGGCGCCCCGCCCAGCTTGGGATTGGACACGGCGACACCGGCTTGTGTGATGGGGCGCACAGTGAGCTGGGTCGATGCCTCTATTATCTCCGGGTCTTTTGAACCTGCCGAGTCGCTTCCGTCGTTGGAGGCGAGCGGGGGACCCACTGCCGGACCGCGAGAGGGCGGTCTGGATGGGGCGAATCGGCCGCTGATGCGGCGGTAACGCCCGCCTCATCGCGCGCCATCGCGCGTTGACGGCGCGTGAGCCCGACAGCTAACCCCGTAGGCGGTGACCAAGGAGGACCATATGTACGTACCCGCGTCCGCGTTGACCGCGTCGCCCCTTGCTCCGGTGGGGATAGTGACAGAGGTGAAGGAACCCCGCGCGCCCACCCTGTCGACCGTTCGCGCCACGACGTCGTCGAGTGCGCGTCACGTCGCATACCACCCGACGGGCCACGGGCGCCGGCACCGCCACCGGCAGCCCTATCGCCTCGTCGAGGTCTCGTGGTACGGAGGCGGCGGCAGCCTCGCCTGCGGCGGCTGGTTGACGAGCGCCACGTTGGGCGTCGCCAACAAGACCCTGCCGTGCGGCACGCGCGTGACGCTGCGCTACCACGGGCGCACCGTCCGGGTGCGGGTGATCGACCGCGGCCCTTACGTGGCCGGCCGCGAATACGACCTCACCGAAGCGACGGCGCGCGCGCTGGGGTTCGAAGGCGTCGGAGAGATGTGGGCGGGCGTGAGCGGCTCGCCCCGGCGGCGCCGGTAGAGTTCACCGGCTTCGACCCGGAGGCCAACGATGAGCGAGCAAGTCCCCTACGCCAACTACCAGTACGAGATCTACCTGCGCGGGCTGGGCGGACAACGCCCCGCGCGGCCGCTGGATTGGCGGCGGCTGGAGCGCGACGCCTATCGGCTGCTGGCCGATGGCCCGCGCGGCTACATCGCCGGCGGCGCCGGGCGCGGCAAGACGATGCGCGCCAACCGCGAGGCGTTCGAGCACTGGCGGATCGCGCCGCGGATGCTGCGCGACGTCTCCGAGCGCACGCTCGCGCGCACGGTGCTGGGGACGGAGCTGCCCGCCCCGGTGCTGCTCGCGCCGATTGGGGTGCAGACGCTCGCCCACGCAGAGGGAGAGCTGGCTATGGCCCGCGCCGCGGCTGAGGTGGGGGTGCCGTTCGTGGCGAGCACCGCCGCCTCGCACACGATCGAGCAGATCGCGCAGGCCGCCGGGGAGCTGCCGCGCTGGTATCAGCTCTACTGGCCCCGCGACCGCGAGCTCGCGCGCAGCTTCGTGGAGCGCGCCGAGCGGGCCGGCTACAGCGCGATCGTGGTGACGCTCGACACCTGGCTGCTCGGCTGGCGCCCGGCCGATCTCACCAACGGCTTTCTGCCGTTCCTGTGGGGCGAGGGCAACCGCAACTACCTGGAGGATCCCGTCTTCCGCGCCGCGCTGCCGGCCCCGCCCGAGGAGAACATGCAGGCCGCGATCGGCCACTGGGCGTGGCAGTTCGCCAACCCGGCAGTCACCTGGAAGGACCTCGCGTTCCTGCGCGAGTGCACCGAGCTGCCGATCGTGCTGAAGGGCATCCTGCACCCCGACGACGCCCACCTCGCGGTCGAGCACGGGGTGCAGGGCGTGCTGGTCTCAAACCACGGCGGGCGCCAGGTGGACGGCGCCGTCGGCGCGCTCGACGCCTTGCCCGGGGTGATCGCGGCGGTCGAAGGCCGCTGCGAGGTGCTCTTCGACAGCGGCATCCGCAGCGGCTCGGACGCGCTGAAGGCGCTCGCGCTCGGTGCCCGTGCGGTGCTGCTCGGCCGCCCCTACATCTGGGGCCTCGCGCTGGGCGGTGCCACGGGCGTGGTCGAGGTGCTGCGCTCGTTCCTCGCGGATCTCGACCTCGCGATGGCGCTCAGCGGCTACGCGTCGATCGACGAGGTCGGGCCCGAGGCGCTGGTCGAGCAGCGCCGGTAGACCAGTGTGCGTGCCGGGGCACGGGATTCGATCGGTGTGACGGACGTGCTGCTTGAGCGGGTGGGTAGGGCATCTGTCAAACTCGCGAGCCCGCCGCAGGGTAGGGCAATCGTCAGAGTAGTCTGATTTGCTTCGAGCGGAATCTCAAGAACAGCGGCAGTATGTAGACTGTCTTGTGAGGTTGGCGATGTTTGTGCCCCGTGAAGGATGACCAGCCGATCGGCATTTGATGATGGTGAGCTTGGCGTTGGGAAAGCCGGGCAGGTGTCGGGGGCGGCAGGCTGGTCTCGCCCGATGCGGGAGCTGCGAGAGCTGTCGGTGCAGCTGATCGACCCCAACCCCTCGCAGCCGCGGCAGCACTTCGACGAGACCGCGCTCCAGGCGTTGGCGGGTTCCATCCGCGAGCGTGGAGTTCTGCAGCCAGTGCTCGTGCGTCCTCGTCCAGGCGGCAGATACCAGATCGTCGCGGGCGAGCGACGCTGGTATGCGGCTCAGATCGCGGGCCTGGGGAAGATCCCCGTGCTGGTGTGCCAATACGACGATGCCGCGACGCTCGAGGTGGCGCTTATCGAGAACATGGCACGTGAGGACCTCAGCCTCGTGGAGGAGGCACGCGCCTGCGAGACACTGGTGGAGCTTGGTCTGACCGACCGGCAGGTCGCGGATCGCGTAGGCCGGAGCCGCAGCGCGGTGGCGAACCTGAGGCGCTTGTTGAACCTGTCCGAGGAGATCCTTCAGTTCATCGAGCGGGGCGAGTTGGGCATCGCCCATGGACAGGCGCTGCTGGTGGCGAAAGATGTCGAGGTGCGTGGGAAGTTGGCGGGCCAAGCCGTCAAAGAGAGATGGACGGTGCTGGCGATCGAAGCGCGTGCCCGTGAAAGCAACGGGGATACCGCCGGCATCGACAAGCGAGCGCCAGGGCCGCGAAAGAGTCGGAAAATGGGCAGGCAGGAGCAATATCTCGACGGGGCCGGTCTCGCGGTTGCCAAGGCGTGGGGCGATTTGGTGGGGCTCGAGGTAAACATTCGCCCGATGGCCTACGGGCAGGTGCGTCTGGAGGTCCAATTCAATTCCCCGGAGGCGGCGCTCGACGCGGCCGGGCGGTTGGCCGAGGCAGTGTCCGGCGATAAGCGCGGAGAGCGGCGGTAATCGCCCGCGGCGGTGGGAATCGGCACGGAAGGTCCGTATCATGTCTGCGGCATATATTCCTCAACAGGTCATACAGCGGGCGCGGACGATCGCTTGGGTCACGGCGTTGGGCGCGATCACTGTGGAGGCGTTGTCTGAGCGCGAGGGGCTGAGCTGCGCTGAGGCTGAAGAGCGCTTGGACGAGGCCGTCGGGCTGGGGCTGCTCCAGAAGCATTCGGTATTGGTGGGCTATTCCGACCTCTACACGGCGACGATCGCCGGCCGGAAGTTGGCCCGCAAGCACGCGGATGCCGGCCGCTACTCCTATCCGGAGGGGTTGCGCACGGCGGGAGTCACCATCAAGGATGCCCGGCATACGATTGCCTGCGTAAGCGTCGCGGCCGCCTTGGAACGGCGCTATCCAGACCATCGCGTCATTGGAGAGCGCGAGCTGCATCGTGATGAGAGCAGGCAGAAACGTCGCCTGGCCAGTGTGGACGTTCGACGTCACGGGCAACGGCGCTCCCACTACCCAGACCTTGTAATCTGGCCGCCTGCCAGAGCCGGAGGCTCGCCACCGTTGCCGATTGCGGTGGAGGTTGAGTTGACGATGAAGTCCAAGGAGGAGCTGACCGCGATCTGCCTCGCGTTTGCCCGCAGCCGCCATCTCGAAGGGGTGCTGTACTACGCGGAGACCACGAAGATCGAGGAAAGGCTTATCGGCACGATTGAACGAGCGCAAGGCGAGGAGATGATCCTGGTCAACCCCTTGAGCGCGATCGTCAAGTCGTTGCCCGGCTTTGAGCTCCTCCCCTGGGATACCGACGATTGAGGGCTATCCGTCAGTCGTGGTTTCGGATTGTGTGTGAGCCCAGACCAAGCACATCCACCGATAATCAGACAACCCTGGGTACCCGGCTCGCCGCCGGACGAGTGGGGGGTGTCTGATTAACGGTGTGTCTGGTTTGGTGGGGGCAGGGCACGGTTGCTGCTGCCTGCGAGTGGCTGCCGTTTTGGAAGGCAAACCTGGCGAGGAACCGGAACCCTCCGTGTGGGCATTTGGGCGGTAGACGGACGCCTTTGGGTTCGTATTCCACGGTGCGGCCGCGGATGTGATCGCGGTAGTGCAGGTGCAGGGGGCCAAGCGTGGAGCGGAATTGCACGACGGAGACGTCGGGACCTTCGGGGAGGCCCGCGATGAGTGGGATGGGCATATCGAGGAGCCCGCCGTATGGTGTGGTTGCGGGGAGCAAGAGGCCTGGGAAGATGATCTGTTCGCTGACGGGGGTGGGGGCGTTGACGTCGATGAGTAGCGCGATGTGCCCGGCTTGGTTGATGGCCCGCATGATCCTGACCTGTGCGTGCTCCCTGGCGATCGAGGGGCCGATCGGGATCTCGGCGTATGCGGTGCCGTATCCCATCAGCGAGTTGGCTGGGCATCCTTTCGGGCCGAAGATTTCGAGTGCTCCGGGTGAGCAGGTTGCGAGCCCGAGTTCGCTGAGTGCGAATGCGAGTTCTACTGGGTAGCTGATTTCTGCGCTGCTGAGCGGGGGTGGCACTTCGTGCCTGGGTGTGGTGATCGTGAAGCTGAAGCCGATGGTGGTGCTGTGGCCGAGGTGCTCTGGTGTGAGCGTGGCGTGAAGCGTCACCGACTGTGCCGCGGAGGCGCTTGCGCACATGGCGGTGCAGAGTGTGGTGGCAGCGAGGATGCGGATGGTGCGGTGCGCGGTTGGGCGTCGCCTCAGGGTGCTGGAGGGCTCAGTAGGTGAGTGAGTCGCTCGTTTGCGGGGTGATGGCATAGGTGCGGCGGTTGAATGCGCCTGTGTGTCCGTGTGGATGGGGGGGCGGTTTCGAGTGACCCCTACAGTCCGCGCGCTTGGCCCGTGACGTGCACGACGAGGGCGTAGGTATGGCGATTGAGTGCCCCATACATGGTCCCTGATCCTGAGGCGTGTGCGTAGCGGCCGGTACCGTGGTCGATCCACATTTTTCCGCCAAAGCTTTCCCAGTCTTCCTTGGGTGTGGTCGCCTTCCCGTTTGCGTGGCCGAATAGGTCTCCGCCTGGCAGGTACATGACGATGTGAGATGTCGCGCTTCCCACTTCTCCGAGGTAGAGGCTGATCTTGACGCGGCCTTTGAGTGTCCCTTCGGCGTTGCCTTCCTCGATCAGGGTATTGCCGATTGCCTTGACGCGATGTAGTGTGGACTTGTCGTTGACTGAGGTGGAGCGCGTAGCCTGGGCTGCTTGCGCCTTTGATGTTGTGTGTAGGGTACCCAGTGCGGGCGTTGCCGGGATCGCGCCGAGGATGATCGCCGCGCAGGTGCAGACGTGCCGCGCGTTCGATCTGCGGAAGACAGACGCCTGTTCCCGAATCGCGGTGATTGGGGATTGCGTCATGAAGCGGCTGCGTCTCTGCGTTGGGGCATGCCGGTTTCCACCGTGATGGTGTCTTGGGGGTGCTCGGCGAGATGGTGCTCGACGCGCTTGCGTAGTTTCTCTAGCCATTCGAGTTTTGCGTCCAGCTGGGTGGTCACGTCCTCGTCGATCGCGTCGCGGGCGAGTGTTTCCCATTCGCTGGCGTGTGCGGCTGGGAAGCGTGCCTCTTCGGTGGTGTAGGCGTTCAGTCGGTCAACGCAGGCTTGTTTTTCGATCTCGATGTCTTTCAGCAAACGGTGTGCGTCTTCGGGTCTTGCCATTGCGAGCTTGAGGTGGAGTGGTTCGCGGTGGGACCGAGTGCTCGAAGGTCGTCCAGAGAGCCATTGAACGAACGCGTGTTCGCCTGTTGAGGTTATCCGGTAGCGCTGTGAGCCTCGGGGGGTTGGGGTGTCGAGGATCTCCACCCAGCCTTTGCGCTCAAGGGTTCGGAGCATGGCGGATATCTGCCCACGGTTGATCGCCCATCCCGGCCCGAACAGCTCGTCGAAGCGGGTCCCGATCTTGTAGCCATGGCTAGGTCCTTGCAGCAGCAAGCCCAAGATCGCATATCGAGTGTCTGAGACCATCGCTAGTCAGCGCTCCCTCCGGCTTCCGCAAGCTGCGACAATACTACATAAGGCAAGAGTCCATTAGATGGCGCGAGTCCGTCACGGGGGCTGCGCGGTATCGTAGGTGCGCTGTGGTGATCGAGCTCAAGGATGTGGGGAGGGTCTTCAGGCGGGGAGCGCGCTTGGTCGTGGCGCTCGATCGCGTTTGTCTGGCTGTCGAGCGAGGCGAGTGCGTCGCCGTCTATGGCGCAAGCCGCTCAGGGAAGACCACGCTGCTGCGCCTGATGGCTGGCGAGGAGATGTCCACCTCGGGGTCGGTGTCCTACAACGGCCAGGACCTGGGTGCTCTCAGCGAACGCCAGCGCTCGAGCCTCTTGCGCTCGGAGGTCTCCTGGCTGCCCGCGTCACTGGATTTCCATCCCGGTCTGAGCGTGCTCGAGCAGGTCACGCTGGCCGGCTACATGAGCTCGCGGGATCACGTTCGTTCGCAGGCGCAGGCCCGCGAGGTGTTGAAGTCCGCTGGGATCGAGCAGTGCGCCGAAGCGAGGCCGTGCGAGCTCTCTGACGGTGAGCTGCGGCTCACGGCGCTCGCGCAGGGGATCGTAAAACGACCGCGTCTGCTGTTGGCTGATGTGCCGGCAAGCGGTCTCGATCCAATTGAGCGCGACCGTGTCCTTGAGCTTTTGCGCAGCTACGCGTTGGAGCACGCCGCGGCGGTGCTGTTCAGTGCCGCGCACGCTGATGAGACACTTCGCTGTAGCCGGCTTGTACGGCTGGATGCTGGGCGCCTGACTATCCCCTCGCCGCCGCCCGTGCTTGCCGAGGTCATCGAGTTTCCGGTGCGCAGAGTGGCTGGTGATGGCTTCGATGCTTGAGCTCGAAGGGGTATGCAAGTCCTATCGCACCTCTGCGGAGGTCGTCGTCGCGCTGCATGAGGTCTCGCTCATGGTCAAGCCCGGCGAAGTCGTGGCGGTGTTGGGGCCGAGTGGCTCGGGCAAGAGCACGTTGCTCGAGCTGATCGGGGCGATGCTTTCACCGGATGCGGGCGCTATCCGCTTTCGAGGCCGTGACCTGGGTGGGATGTCTGAGCGCGAACGGGATCGCCACCGGCGCTGTGATGTGGGGTTCGTCTTTCAGGATTATAACCTGTTTCCAGGCATGAGCGCGCTTGAGAACGTGGCCTTCCCGCTGTGGCTGAACCGTGTCGGGTGGCGTGAGTCGCGGGCACAAGCGAGCGCGCTGATCGACCGCGTGGATCTCTCCCATCGTGCCGGGTTTCTGCCGGCGCGGCTGTCCGGTGGAGAGCGTCAGCGGGTCGCGGTTGCACGTGCGCTCGCGGTCAAACCGAGCCTCGTGCTCGCCGATGAGCCTACCGGCAACCTGGACACCGCGCGCGGGGCACAGGTGCTCTCAGCGCTGCGCGAGCTAGCCCAGGACCAGGATACGGCCGTAATCCTGGTGACCCATGACATGCGTGCGGGCAGCTATGCCGATCGCATCTGCGAGATGAAGGACGGGTGCCTGCAGGAGCTCGTGGACGACGAGCGACTTGCGAGGGGCTGATCGTGCAGGCGAGCAACGTCAAGGAGCTTGCAGAGAGCAAAGACTCGGGCCCGACGCGGGCGCCGGGTGGGGTGGAGGGCTCCCGTCGTTACCGGCTTCGCTTCCTGCCGATGCTCCTGCGCCTTTACTGGTACCGGCTGCGTCAGCAGCCCGCGCAGGAGGCGTTGGCGCTCATCGGCATCGCTGCCGGGGTAGCGCTGATTTTCGCTGTGGAGATCGCCAATACATCTGTGCCGGCCTCCGTGCGCGACCTTGAGCGCGGCATCGCCGGCGGCGCAAGCCTCGAAGTCGCCGCTCGCTCGCCGGAAGGCTTCGATGAAGGGCTCATAACCCAAGTTGGGGAAGCGCCAGGAGTCATCGGCGCTGCTGGCATTCTCGACGCTCGCGTCACGGTGGTCGGCCCTCACGGACAGCTTCCCCTGACCCTGGTGGGCGCCGACACCGGCATCGCCGCGATCGGTGGGCCACTCGCGCGCAATTTTCCGTGGCGGACGCTTACAAGCGCTGCCTCGGCGGGTGTGCAGCCCGCTGCGCTCGCCCGCCGGCTACGGGGCGCGCACGTGGACACGATCGTGCTTCCCGAAGGAGCTGCGCGCGCGCTGGGTGCCTCCGCTGGCCAACTGCTTTCGATCAACGTCGCCGGGCGCGAGGTCGTCGTGCTCTGCGGCGGGATCTTGAGCGCGCGGCAGGTGGGTGCCGCGGCCGAAAGCCCGATCGCGGTCGCGCTGTTGCCTGCGGTGCAGAGGATTACAGGCCTTACCGGCCGCGTTACGCGCATCCTGGTGTTGCCCCAGCATGGACAGGAACGGCTCGCGAGACGGACCCTGACCCGGCTTTTTGGAAGCACGCTCAACGTGCGCTCCAGCGACAGCGAAGTCACCCTGCTCGAAGCGGCGACACACTCCTCAAACCAGGTCGCGACCCTGTTTACCGCGTTGAGCGTGATCGTGGGGATGCTGTTTGCCTACAACGCGATGCTGCTCTCGCTTCCCGGGCGGCGGCGGTACGTGACGCGTCTGCGTAGCCAGGGCGCTTATCGCTACGAGGTTGCCAGTCTTATGGCGCTAGAAGTCCTCGCTCTTGGGGTTGTGGCTTCGCTCGTCGGGCTGGTTCTCGGTGACTTGCTTTCGGGGAGCGTATTTGGCTCGGTGCCAGGTTATCTCGCGGCGGGCTTTGCGATAGGTACCCAGCGCGCGATCACCGCGGTCGCGGTGCTGGTCTCAGTCGGCGGTGGCATGCTCGCGGCGATCGTTGCGGCCATCGGTCCAGCGATCGGCACGCTGCGAGGGCGAGCGCTGGAACAGACGAGCGAGTCCGGGGGGGATGCCTCGCCATCGCTTGGATGGTTCTCGGAGCGCGCGGGGCTGGCCGTTGGCATCACCGCGATTCTCGCGACGATCGCCGTCGCATTGCTCGTTCCCGGTAGCAGTCTCCTCGCCGTCGGTGCGCTGGCGATCGGGCTTGGCTTCGTGCTCGCGCCAGCTGTACCGTGGCTCATCCGGCGCTGCGTCGGAGTATCGATTCGATTGCGCAGCCCGGCCGCTTATGTCGCTGCGATAGAGCTGAAAGCTGCGCCGATGCGTGCCACGGCGGTTGCCGCAACCAGCGCGATCGCGGTCTACGCGATCGTCGCGATTGGCGGCACGCTAAATGACATCCGTCGAGGAGCAGAAGCAGCGACCCGAGACATCGTCGGTGCTGCGCCCGTCGGGATCTTGGCAACCAGGTTGGAAGACGATCCATTTCCAGTACAGCAATTCAAGCCGGGGCCGACCTTGGCGCGCCTTCGGTCGGTGAAGGATGTAGCCTGGACTGAACTGCTCCAAGGTTCGTTTCTTGACGTCGACAACAGGCGTCTGCTCGTGATCGCCAAGCCGCCAGATGATCCGAGCCCCGTTCCCTCCTCACAGATCATCGCAGGGTCAGCAAATAGGGCGGCGACCTTGTTCAGGCGGGGAGACTGGACAGCATTGTCTGCAACGGTGGCGTCCGAACGAGGCCTTCATCTCGGTGATTCGTTCGTGCTGCCTACTCCGTCGGGATATGAGACGTTTCGACTGGCGGCGACCATCACCAATTATGGGTGGCCGCCTGGCGCAGTGTTGATTAACAGCAAGGATTACGCTCGCTTATGGAAAACCAAAAGCGTTACAGCTATACGTGTTGGCCTGCGTCCCGGGGTAAAGGCTGCGCAGGGTCGCCAGGAAATCGAAGACGCCCTAAGCGGAACAGGTCTGACTGCCAGGACAGGCCACCAGGATGAGGCCAGTGTCCGGGCGGTTACAAACCAGGGGTTGGCGCTGCTGGGTCAGATCTCGACCCTGCTGCTGATCAGCGCGGTACTTGCGGTTGTGGCTGTGATGTCGGGATCTATCGGGCAGCGTCGGGGCCGTCTGGCCACGTTGAAGCGGCTGGGTATGTCAAGGGGAGAATTGGTGGGCACCATATATATCGAGACGGGTATTGTCGTGTTGCTCGGGTGTGCGATTGGTGCCGTGTTCGGCCTGGGGGCTGAGCCGCTCGCCACGCAGTACATACGCGATAGCACCGGGTTCCCCGAGATTTTCTCGCCGGCATTTAGGCTTGGCTTTAGCACGCTCGCGGTGTCTACAGCGCTCGCCGTATTTGCCACTGGACTGCTAGGCTACCTCGTGACGCGTCGCTCAATCATGTCGAGGTCCGTCGCGTAAAAGGAGAGGGTGGGCATGAAGCTTGCGAGTCTTGACTCAGAGCTGCAGACCGACGTTCTTGATGAGGTATGGAGCTATGCCGTTGGTGGCTCCAGCAAGCAGACTCGCTCGAAGGTGCTGATGTCTGCCGAGGCTGCAGCACGCGCGGGCAGGGGTGAGGCGTGTGCGCGCACGGACATCGCGGCGGCCGCCGTTGAGATGTTCCACCTCGCAACTCTCCCGCATGATGATGTGATAGATGACAGCAGCCTCAGGCGCGGGGAGGAAAGCCTACCTGCTCGCTATGGAGCGCCGCTTGCTGCCGCCGCTGGCGGTCTGTTCTTCGGGAGGGCGTTGACATTGTTTGCTCGCTGTGGGCAGGACGCCGTTGAGATCGCCGTGGAAGCGACGGGGCGCGTGTGTACAGGCCAAATGCTTGAGTTGCAAGACCGGTATAACGCAGCTAGGACGCCAGCGCGCTACCTCGAAGCGATCATGGGCAAGACGGCGGGCATGTTCCGGCTCGCCGCCGAACTGGGAGCGATGCTTGGCAGCGCCGAGGAGGCAGCACTACACCATCTCAAACAGTACGGGATCGCGCTGGGAAGCGGGTTTCAGCTCATTGACGACATCCTCGATTTCACAGGAAACCAGGAGCAAATGGGTAAGCGATGCGGCAACGATCTGAGCAACGGCAATTACACACTGCCGGCGATCTATGCGCTTGAGGAAGATCCAGAGCTGGGTTCGCTCCTGATTGCAGACACGCCCACCGAGAACGTGGTCACCCAGATACTCGAAACCGAAGCAATCACACGTGCGAGTGTTCTCGCGCGGGAGTGGATTTCGCAGGCCAAGGATGCCGTACGAGCGATGCCGGAAGCTCAAGGGCTACTGATGACTGCGGACGCCGAGCTCGAACGGTTGAGCGCGTAGTCATGGCGGCAAGCTTGCCCGTACTGGACGAGGCGGAGATCGCCGTCGTCGGTGCTGGCCCGGCTGGGTCGATCGCCGCGTTCACTTTGGCAGAGCGCGGGCACGATGTGATCCTTATCGATAAGCGCTCATTCCCGCGGGACAAGGCGTGCGGAGATGGCCTTACCAGTTCGGCCGTGGCATTTCTTTACAAGCTAGGACTGGAGCAGAGTCTCGCCGGTGCACAGCCGATCGATGGTGTGCGAATCTTCATGGACTGGCGAGAGCGCGAATCGACCAAGATGAGCACTGGCTCAGCCGGCCGGTCGCACCGATCGTGTTGCATTCCTCGCGAACGGCTCGATCACGCGTTGGTCGAACTGGCCTGTGCCGCCGGCGCACGGCTGGTTCATGGATATGTGACGCAACCTTTGCAAGGCAACGGGAGCGTGGTCGGCGTCGAGCTCACACGCGGAGCCGATCGGCTGGCAGTGCACGCACGCCACGTCATAGCGGCCGATGGCGCCACATCGCGGCTGCGCCGCCAACTGAGTGGGCAGCTCCCGCCGCCACGAGCGTTTGCATATGCCGTGCGCCGATACGTTCGCAGCGACCAACCATTCACTCCCTCATTTGAGATATATGCACCCCTCCCAGATAACGTGATGAACTACGGCTATGGCTGGGTTTTCCCCATAGGAGAGAGGATCGCAAATGTTGGCCTCGGCTACCTCAGCACACATGGGTTGCCTCATCCGAGGTCCATCAACGAGCTTCTGGATTCATTCTTGACGACTTTGCAGCGATCTCAAGGCGATCGCCTGGGCAACCTTGATCCGATCGGCCGGGCGATCGGGGGTTCGTTTGGCGGCGATTTCGCGGCCAAGCGATGCCAGCTCGGGGGGGTCATCTTCCTGGGTGACGCAGGGCAGACTACGGACCCTATCACCGGCGAGGGAATTGATCAGGCTATGAGGAGCTCACACGCCGCTGCTCTCACCCTCGATCGTGCGATACGGCGACATTCAAGGCAGATAGAGGTCGGCCGGTCGATTGGGCGCGCAAATCTTAGGCTGGGCCAGGACAGCTCGATGATCGCCCGCTGGACATACCAGCTCCTGAAGCGACGTGCTACACAGCCGGCGGACTCGGCGGACCTACTGGGCGCCTCGGGTCCATTGCTATCAACTGCGGCCGCGATGCTGGCCGCAGACAGGGCGCATCCATCGCCAGTGACCACGCCAGCCGGAGAGCTAGCGTCGCGGCTCGGCTGTGTAGATCAACTGGTTGCGCTCGATGAGAGGCTACGTGAAGAGATCCACAGCGATTTCGCCTTGGCCGCAGAGCTGCTCCATCGCGAGGTGTGTAGTGGTGTTGGGCCGGTCGCAGCGCTCACGGTCATCGCCAGCGAGCTTGCCTGTGGGTCGAAGCCAGGCAGTCAGTCAGTGGACGCCGCGCTATGTGTCGAGCTGCTTTCTGCCTTTCCAGCAATGCTGAGCCGCGTGGGTGCCATGGACACCCCATATGCGAACACGAACAACGCTCTGGCGATAATGACTGGTGATCACAGCCTATGTCGGGCACTGGCCGTCGCCCCCGACCTCGGCGCGGAAGTCAGCGAGGCTCTTGGTAAGGCGATCGAGGCCAACAGCGAGGGGGTCGCGCTCCTCGCGCATGACCGGGGCAAGGTAACGCGTCCGGTCGAGCGCTACATCGAATGGGCACGCCTTACAAACGGCACCAATCTCTCACTCGCCGCCAGCCTCGGCGCCCGCCTGGCCGGTGCCGACCCCGCAGCGTCGAACGCCCTTCGAACCGCTGGCGAGAGTCTCGGGGTCGCGATGCAGATCTGCGAGGACATCCTTGCGCTGGCAGGAGATGACCCGGTGACAGGACGTCATCCTCGCAATGCACTGGAAGAAGGCCATTTTTCATTGCCGGTCCTACGTGCACTCGAGGAGAACTCGCGCCTAGCTCCTCTCCTGATAGGCGAAAAGGAGAGCGCCTCGGAGTGGGATGAGATAGTTGACCTCATAAGGCAAGGACAGGGGCTAACGAGGGCCGCCAAGATAGGCAAGCAATATGCCGAGCAAGCGAAGAAGACGGCGGTCGAAGTGGCAGGCGATGACAGCCCCCTCGCGGCACTCTGCGGGCTGCCGGAGCGCTGCCTCGAACCAAGTACGTTTGAGCACGAATGCCACCGGCTGTGGCCGCGTGAGCCCGGCCGTGAACAGCGCCAGGAAACCGCCGGGAGAGTAACCGTTAGCCGTAACCGTTAGCCGTAACCGTTAGCCGTAACCGTTAGCCGTAACCGTTAGCCGTAACCGTTAGCCGTAACCGTTAGCCGTAACCGTTAGCCGTAACCGTTAGCCGTAACCGTTAGCCGTAACCGTTAGCCGTAACCGTTAGCCCTACATCTTGACCGCGATGTCGTTGGCGCCTAGTGTGGTTGATGTGAGTGCCAAGGACCGAGAGCAACCACTGCTCGACTGCATAGTTCCACGGCGCGGGCCGGGCCGTTTTTCCTTCCTTCGGCCCGGCCCAGTAAATTGGCCTAGTGGTTCGTCCGTGAAGTTCTTGGGTTATGCCTCGAGGACCTTGCCGGTGTAGGTCCACTTGAATGGTTTGGCGGTTTGGTTGTAGGTCTCGATGAATGCGAGCATCTGCTCGGCGAGGTCTTCCTCGCTGAAGAACATTCCGTGCTTCAGGAGCCGGCGGTAGAGGATCGAGAAGAAGATCTCGATCTGGTTCAGCCACGAGGCGTGCGTTGGGGTGAACTGAAAGCTCCAGCGCGGATGCTGCTCCAGCCAGTCGGTGACCTCTTGCGTGCCGCGAGTGGAGAGGTTGTCACTGACCGCGACGATCTTCTGGCCCTTCACAACCGGGATCTCGGAGTCGAGCTGGTCCAGGAAGCGGATCAGGTCAAAGCGGTTGCGTGTCTTTGACGCCATCGCGAGCACGTCACCCTCGTGAACTTTCAGGCACGCGAATAGGCACTGCGTGCCGTTGCGGGTGTATTCGTGCTCGCGCCGGATCGGGCGCCCATAGGCTGGCTGGATGTCCGGCTTGGTGGGAGCCTTGGCCTGGATTCCCGTCTTCTCGTCCAAGGAGACGACGAGCACGTTCTCTGGCGGATCTACGTAAAGACCACAGATCTCGCCCAGGCGCTCCTCGAACTCCGGTTGGGAGAAGTCGCTCATGATCCAGTAGTCAGTCAGGTGCGGCTTGACCTCCGCGCGCGAGAGGATCACATGCGCCTGGGAGCCCGACATCCCGACCGCCTCGCCGAGTTGCTCATAGGTCCAGCGTTCCTGCTGCGCTCCCTCGGGCGTCTCAGGCGGGCGGGTGCACGCCTTCGCAATCAGCCGCGCCCTGTCCTGCTGTGAATAGATCAGCGGTTTGCCGGATCTCGGCAAATCCCCGAGCCCGGCGATCCCGTCCCGCTCATAGCGTGCACGCCACTTCTGCGCCGTGTTCACCGAGCACCCCACCAACCGGCCGATCTCAGCCGCCGAGCGGCCCTCCGCAGCCCCGAGCACGATCTGGGCGCGCTCGAGCATCCGCACCTCCGCGGTGCTAGAGCGAACGATCCGATCGAGCTCCGCTCGATCCCCATCGTCGATCTCGATGCGCTTCGCCAAAGCAGGCATACCGAACCCCCATCATCGCTGGACACACCAGCAACCGGTTCGGCAAAGACTACGAGACCCCTCCAACCACACCCAAACTAAAAGGATGCACCACTAGGGGGCCGGGAAGTGACCATCGCCGCCGCCCTGGCGCGCGCAGAGGAGAGAGCGTGGGTGCCCGCCGACCGGGACAGGCGGCGGCGCACCCACGCACACATACCGAGCGCACATACGGCCAGCGTAAAGGGAACACTTGGTGAGTGATACGCCGGCACAGATCCAGCTGACGAGCGCGCAGGTCGAATCGATTGTACGCGTCGCGCAGGAGCAGGGCAGCAGTGGCGTGGCGATCCCACTGCCAGAGCTACTCTTGCGCGGACAGTTGCCCACGCGAGCGTTATGGGAGCAACGCATGCGAGAGCTGAACGAGACTGATTTCTCGCTTTCATTGGCACACGGTCTGATGCTTCTGGAGCTGCTTGCCGAGGGCCGCGTGGCGTCTGCTGAGGAACTGGCCGAGGAGCTTGGCAGCGCGGCCATCATCACCAACCGCTACCTGCGCACACTGGCATTGGCTGGCCTGGTGGAGCGAGAGCCGGACGCGTCCCGGTATCGGGTGGTGTCCTGAATGGTGCCGAAGCATCGGGTCGTGGCTGCCAACGATCGTTACATCAATGGGCAGGCCCCTGCTTGCGAATCTGCGTTGCCGAGTCTCGATATAGACGGGCTCGCTATCCGGACTGACATTCGATGATCGGCGAGCGAGTCGACGGGCTCACGCCAGGCCCTGCCGGGACCCGCACGCCATCACGAATCGGATCTATGTGATGTCAAAACAACTTGATCCTGAGCACCCCGGAAGGTTCTCCTCATCGCTGGTAGCCGGACTGGCAATGCTGAAGTGCTTTACGCCCGCCCCGAGCGTGGGATGCCGACGACATGGCCGAGGAACTTGACTTGGGACGCTCTACCACCCACCGGTATGCCACGACGTTGCTGACGCTCGGTTATCTCGAGCGGGGCCTTCGCTCAAGTACCGGCTAGCCTCGCGTGTCTCGGACGTCGGTTTCTCGATGCTGGACTCAATAGAGGTGCGCCGAGGCGCTCGGGAGCCCCTGAAGGAGCTGAGGGCGCGGACCGGACGTACCGCGAGCATGGGGGTGTTGTGGGGTACGGAGATGGCCTACATCGACCGCTGGCGGGGGTCTAGCCAAGGGCAATACGCGGTTGACGAGGGCATCGGGCTGGGCGCTCGCCTGCCAGTTCACTGCACCGCGGCGGGTAAGGCGCTCTTAGCGCGCCTGCCCCCGGCGGAGCAGCAAGCAGAGATCACGAAACTGCACCTCGCCCGTTACACCAACAAGACGATCACGACCAAGGCCGCTTTGCGTGCCGAGCTTGAGCGTATCGCCCTGGGCAGTGGTATGGCGATCGAGGAAGAGGAGTGTTCAGTAGGCAGGTTGTGCGCCTGACCGATCGGCGCCGGGAGATGCAATGCCAGATCCTTACGCGCGTCTGCGAGATACCGGATGGGCTTCAGGCCCGTCTGGCGGCGCGCGGCGGGATCGGAGTTGAGACCGTGCTGAATCGGTACGTCGCCGGATCGCACGTTCTACAGGGATTCATCACCGAGGAGGCTCAGCCCTACCCCGCGATCGTGCTGACCAGAGCTCTCGACCTGCTCTCCTCCAGCCTTCCAGCGATGGTTCGCGTTGCCGGGGACGCGCACAAAGCCGAACGAGAGCGGCCCCCACTATGAGGGTCGATCCTGGCAAGTCGCAGTCGAGGTAGTTGGGACGCTCGATGAGGACCGAAAATGGGCAAGCGACCGTGCTTGAGAGCGTTCGCGCCGTGGTCAATAGCCTACAAGCGCGCCACGATGAGATCGCACGGGCGATCTATGGCCGTATCCGCGAAGCAGTGCCCGACTCGGTGCGTGCCAGCGACCCGACGTATCAAGCAGGGGTGCTAGCCGCCGTTAACGCAGTCCTCAGTTGCAGCCTTGACGCAATCGAACACGGGCCGGGATCGTCCGCGCCGATCCCGCCAGAGGCAACCGCCCAGGCACGCCGCGCGGCCCGCGCCGGCATAAGCTCAGGCGCCGTCTTGCGCCGCTACGTTGCGGGGCACGGCCGGCTCGGGGAATTCGTCGCTGAGGAGACGCAGCGCATCGGTCTCGCAAACAACGCGCCCGCCCTACTGCACATAAGCAGGATGCAAGACGCGCTGCTCGGACACTTCACCGCCGCAATCGAACACGAGCACGATCAAGAGCGCGAGCAGATCGCGCGCTCACCCGAGCAGCGCCGGGCCGAATTCGTGCGCAGGCTGCTCGACGGCGATACTGTCGGCGAGGCGGAGCTTGCCGACCTTGGCTACTCGTTTGATGTCTGGCATATCGGTGTGATCGTTACGGGTACAAGCGCGCGAGAGGCGGTTGGAAGCCTGAAGGCAGACCGCCAAGTCTTGCCAGTGAATCACGCCGAGGGCACCATGTGGGCGTGGTTCGGCGGACGGCGAAGGCCCTCGCACGGAGATATGGAGCGCCTATGTCTGGACGACGAGCACGCCGGGGTGTCGCTCGCCGTGGGCGAGCCTGCGCGTGGGATTGAGGGGTGGCGCCAAACACACCACCAAGCCCAACAGGCCCTACAAGTCGCCCTGCTCGCGTCACAGACTCGCACCCGCTACGCGGATATCGCCTGGCTTGCACCCTGGCTAGAAGACCCCGACCGGGGCCGAGCACTGGTTGAGCAGTACCTCTCGCCGCTCGATAGCCAGAAGGACGGCGGCGCGACATTGCGACAGACCCTGCATGTGTACCTTGAGGCTGATCGTAACGTCTCCTCGGCTGCCCGCAAGCTCAGCATAGACCGGCGCACGCTCACGCATCGCCTGGACACGATCGAGGCAAGCCTCGGATACAAGCTCGACGGCCATCAAGCGCAGCTGGGACTCGCCCTTCGGCTGCACGACCTGCTCAACTAACAGGAAATACACAAAACTGTACAAAATCCATCCCCCGGATGTACCACATTGGTGTAGCGCTCATCGCCGCGACCTGTTAAAGATAGCTAACGCTTGGTGCCAAGCTACCGACACCGGATGAGACCAAGGTCGGTTTAATTCACCGTTCCATCATTCCGAGACAAGGGGGGCGAGCGAGACATGAGGTATGGCACGCGACGAGTTATTGTCTGCTTGATGTGCTGCGGTGCTGGGCTCGCGGTCTTGCCGGTGGCGGCACTGGGGAAGGGGTCGGCCCCCAAGGGCCAGGACAAGCGTGTCGCTGTCAGGTCTGTTCACCGTTTACGCCGGCGGTCTCATCCCCGCACGCACCGGATCTACGGTCGTCGGTCTCGGAGCGTTCACAAGGCGCGGAGCGTTTCCAAAGCATCTGCCGCAGCGGCTGGTCTCGTCTCTGCGGGCGGCTCGGGTGCTTTGTCGGGTAGTCCGCTGGTCGTGCCCGGCGCTGAACCGCTGATGGGCGAACAGTCGGTGTTGGTCGAAAAAGCCAGGCTTGCAAATCCCGAAGCGGTTACGATCCGCGAAGAATCCCGCACTAAGTTCGAGGGCCTGAATCACGAACAGGCCGCGAGAGCTGACGGGGAAGCTTTCCCGGCGGTCGTCAACGAATCGGCTGGTGGTCCGCCGGAGTTGCCGGCGGGGCAGAGCATTGTGGGCTATACGGCCGATAACGTCGCCCAGGTAGATCTCGGTGAAGGTGGGCATGGGGTGATTGAAGCGACTGCGCCGATGGCGGTCGAAACGTCGCCGGGGACGCGAGTGCCGATCGATCTGGGCTTGACCGAAGCAGGCGCTGGGTTTGAACCGAAGACCCCGGCGGTGGGCGTTTCGATTCCCAAGCGGCTTGGGGAAAGCGTGCGCTTGGGCGAAGGTGGCGTGTCTCTTACCCCGCTTGATTCGCAGGGCGTGTCGTTGGGTGGCTCTGAAGGCGCGGTGGATGGCGCGAGCGTGTTTTACGCGAACACGCAGACCGACGCGGATACGCTGGTCAAGCCGACGGCGGGCGGCTTTGAGATTGATACGCTGTTGCGCTCGATCGAAAGCCCTGAGCAGCTTTCGTTCCGCGTGGGGTTGCCCGCGGGTGCGAGTCTCGTATCCGCCAAGAATGGGTTGGGCTATGTGCAAGTCGTGGATGAAGGCGCGGTGCTGGCCACCGTGCTCGCGCCGAGGGCGCAGGATGCTGAAGGTACGTCGGTGCCGGTCTCGATGAGCGTCGAAGGGGATGTGCTGACTCTGACGGTGGATCATCTGGCGGGGAGCTACCGCTATCCCATCGTTGTCGATCCAGAAGTCAAAGATAAAGAACTGCTGCTGCCGGGGAACTGGGCGTTTGGGACCGATAATCCGGAAGCCTTTGTCGGTTATGAAAATATATCCCTGGAAGGCTGGCCGGTTATTGGAGTTAAAGCAAAAGGCGGGGGCAAATACGAAGCGGGACAGTATGGTGTTGTACAATATCCGACTCAGCACGAATCGCGGGTGTATGAGTTCTTTGCTCATTCTGAACAGTTCAATAATCAGATAACTGAAGAAACCGATACCACCCTGTCCATAGCCAACGGCAAAGGAGAAATCGAAAACACTGGCGGTAAAGCAGTCATATTGCCTTTCGGGGGCACCAGTGAAACTACACTGTGTGTCGAATCGGGGTGCGCAGCAGGGTCTGTCGCGGCTCACCACGAAAACTTTGCGCAGCTCGAAGAGCATGCTCTCGTCAACGGTGACGGAGGCTTCGCCGGGCAGTTGACGACGGAATCCACGAGCACGTTTGTCGCGGTCGCGCAGGAAAAAGGTCCGTCGGTCAGTGTGGACACGACTGATAAAGCGTTTGGGTCGGCGCCGAATGGCGCCTATCCGGGGCAGTGGGTCAATGCTGGGTCGGGGAAGGTGGGGACGGTTCCGACCGATCCGGGGATTGGTATCAGCGCGGTGAGCTACAGCTCGCCGCAGGCTTCGGGCTGGGGGCATGGTTTCCAGGCTGTGCCCGGATGTAAGGGTGTGCAGTGCGATGAGTGCTGGAACTTGAGCAGCAGATGCGAATCCGGCCACAGCACCAGCAACGAACAGCTGACGTACAGCCTCAGCGGTTTGCCTGAAGGAGAAGATACGGTCGAAGTCAAGGTCGAGAACGCTACCGGTGAGACCGCGACGACAACGGGGAAAGTGCTGATCGACAATGCACCGCCCCATAACATCACTCTGTCTGGTTTGGGAAGCGGGAACCAGATCGGGGAATATGAGCATAGTCATGCCAAGATTGAAGCCACTGACGGTTCGGGTTCGACTCCGAGCTCGGGGGTGAAATCGATCGCGGTCGCCATCGATGGGCGGGAAATCGGCAAACCGCAGGGATCCTGCCCGAAAGGTCCGTGCACGGCGAGTGGGGAATGGGAAATCAATGGCGCCGAACTCGGAGTGGGAGCACACAGACTCAAGGCGACCGCAACCGACAATGCAGGCAATGTCGCCACAGAAGAATTCACGGTCACTGTTCATCACGCGACGCCCGTGGCATTGGGTCCGGGATCTGTCGGCCCGCTGTCGGGCGAGTTCAGTCTGAGTGCCAGGGATGTGTCGGTCAGCGCTCCTGGGTCGAGCCTGACGGTCAGTCGAAGCTATGGCTCGCGTCACCTTACGGCAGGCTCAGAAGGGCCGCTCGGACCGCAGTGGAGCTTGAGCATAGGGGGGCAGGAAAGCATCACGAAACTGGCCACCGGCAGCGTGACGCTGACGGCGGCGAGTGGTGGGCAGACGACGTTCACGAGCAAAGAAGGGGGCGGCTTCAACTCTCCAACCGGCGACGCGAGCTTGGCACTGTCGGAAACGAAGAACGGCAAAGGCGAACTCACAGAATACGTGCTCAAGGACGCGGCCGATGCCGCTACCACGCGCTTTACCTCCTTGAGCGGGCCCTCGGCGAGCTTGTGGAAGCCCACCAAGCAGGAAGGGCCGTTGGCGTCGCAGACCGTGAGGTACATCTACCAGACCGTGGAAGGCGTGACCGCGCCGAAGTGGGCGATCGCGCCCGAACCGGCCGGACTGTCGTTCTCCTGCGTCGCGAAGGCTGAAAAATCTGAAAAACTAGAAAAGGGCTGTCGGGCGCTTTATTTTAAGTACGCCGAAAAAACTAAGGAAGGCATAAACGAAAACGAAAAAGAATGGGGCGAATATAAGGGGCGCTTGAAGCAGGTACTCTTTGATGCGTATAATCCGGCTAAAGGCATTGAAAAAATGGAAGAAAAGCCCGTCGCGGAATATCTCTACGACAAACAAGGCAGGCTGCGAGCGGAGTGGAACCCGCAGATAGAACCTTCCCTGAAGACCATGTACGGCTATGACGCTGAAGGGCACGTGACGGCGCTGACGCCCCCGGGACAGGAGTCGGGGGCATTTACGTATGGCACGATCGCCGGTGATGCAAGCACCGGGAGGCTCCTGAAGGTGACCCAGGCGCCCATCTCGGCCGCACTATGGAATGGGAAATTATCGGAAAATACCAAAGAACCGACACTATCTGGTACGCCGGTCGTGGGAGTGCGGATGGCGGTGTCGACGGGCATATGGTCGAACTCCCCGATCGTTTATGGCTACCAGTGGGAGGACTGCAATTCGAGCGGGAAAGAATGTACCCCGATTCTGGGGGCTACGAACGCGAATTACACGGTCGCTTCGAGTGATGTGGGGCATACGCTGGTTGCGCAAGTCACCGCGACAAACGGGGGAGGCTCCGTGGTCGCGGCGAGCGCACACAGCAGTGAAGCGCAGAACCAGATCACAGAATACCCTGTTGGTGAAGCGTATTTTGGTGTTGCGGTTGGTGCTGATGGGAATGTGTGGTTGACGCAGGAGTATTGGGGTCCGTCGGGTTCGATTAGTAAGGTGACGCCGAAAGGTGAAGTTACGACGTATAAATTGTCGACTCCTTTTTGCGGCCCTAATTACATTACGCCTGGGCCGGAAAAAGAAAGCGCGCTTTGGTTCACTGATGTGTGTGCCGCAGCGATCGGGAAGATCACGACGTCGGGGGTCACAACCGATTACAAAGTTCCGTCCGGAGCGACGTTGCGTCAGATCACGGCGGGGCCGGACGGGAACTTGTGGTTCGCTGAGGAAACGGCCGGGAAGATTGGGAAGATCACCACGAGCGGTGTGATCACTGAATACGAACTGCCGAAAGGAAGCGACCCTTACGGGATCGCGCCGGGTCCCTCGAAAGAAAGCGCGTTGTGGTTCACAGACCGTGGGACCAGTAAGATTGGGAAGATCACCACGAGCGGTGTGATCACCGAATACGAACTGCCGAAAGGAAGCTCCCCGGCGGGTATCACCGCTGGCCCGGACGGTAATCTGTGGTTCGCCGAGGAAGACACCAGCAAGGTCGGGAAGATCACCACGAGCGGTGCGATCACCGAATACACGGTGTCCGGTGGCGCCCCTTATAATATTACTGCTGGCCCGGATGGGAACCTGTGGTTTACCGCAGGCACGGACAAGATCGGCAAGATCACCACGGCAGGCGTGATCAGTGAGTACACCCTACCGGCGGGCAGCAACCCGTCTGGTATCACAGCCGGCCCGAACGGTGCGCTGTGGTTCGCCGAGATGGGCACAGGCAAGCTCGGCGAGCTCTCGATCGAGAGCGAAGGCGAAGCGATTGCTGCTCAGCCGGGTAGCACGATCGAGTACCACGTACCGCTGTCGGGCACGAGCCTGCCGACATTAACCAAAGAAAAGGTCGAAGAATGGGGTCAGACCGATGATCCCACGGAAGGCATGGCGATCTTTCCCCCCGACGAACCACAGGGCTGGCCAGCGAGCGACTATAAACACGCCTCGATCACGTACCTGGACGAAGTGGGCCGCGCGGTCAACACGACCTCGCCGAGCGGCGGGATATCAACGAGCGAATATAACGGCACGAACGACGTGGTGCGCAGCCTCAGTGCCGATAACCGTGTGGCCGCGCTCAAAGAAGGCTGCAAAGTAGTCCAAACAGAATGCAAGTCGGCCGAAGTCTCCAAACTGCTCGACACGGAGAGCACTTACGAAGAAAAAGGCTCAGAACCGGGCACTGAGGTATTGAGCACCCTGGGACCACAGCATATCGTCAAGCTCGCGAACGGCACACAGGTCGAAGCACGCTCCCACACCGTTTATAGCTACGACGAAGGCGCTCCTTCGGAAGGGGGGCCATACGACCTGGTGACCAAGACGACTGAGGGGGCGCAGTACTCCGGAAAAGAAGAAGACGTGCGAACCGTGACGACATCCTACTCAGGCCAGGGAAATCTCGGGTGGAAGCTGCGTAAGCCGACGTCGGTCACGACCGATCCAGGCGGGTTGACGCTCACACACACCATCACCTACGAAGAATCTACGGGTAGCGTGAAGGAAACCGCGACACCGGGAGCAGCGGGTGAGCAAACAGAATTTCCCGTTGGTGAAGCGTATTTTGGTGTTGCGGTTGGTGCTGATGGGAATGTGTGGTTGACGCAGGAGTATTGGGGTCCGTCGGGTTCGATTAGTAAGGTGACGCCGAAAGGTGAAGTTACGACGTATAAATTGTCGACTCCTTTTTGCGGCCCTAATTACATTACGCCTGGGCCGGAAAAAGAAAGCGCGCTTTGGTTCACTGATGTGTGTGCCGCAGCGATCGGGAAGATCACGACGTCGGGGGTCACAACCGATTACAAAGTTCCGTCCGGGGCGACGTTGCGTCAGATCACGGCGGGGCCGGACGGGAACTTGTGGTTCGCTGAGGAAACGGCCGGGAAGATTGGGAAGATCACCACGAACGGTGTGATCACTGAATACGAACTGCCGAAAGGAAGCGACCCTTACGGGATCGCGCCGGGTCCGTCGAAAGAAAGCGCGTTGTGGTTCACAGACCGTGGGACCAGTAAGATTGGGAAGATCACCACGAGCGGTGTGATCACCGAATACGAACTGCCGAAAGGAAGCTCCCCGGCGGGTATCACCGCTGGCCCGGACGGTAATCTGTGGTTCGCCGAGGAAGACACCAGCAAGATAGGGAAGATCACCACTTCGGGTACAGTTACCGAATACTCCGTGACGGGCGGTGGGCCCTATAATATCGCCGCTGGCTCGGACGGTAATCTGTGGTTTAGTATCGGCACGAACAAGATAGGCAAGATCACCACGGCGGGCACGATCAGTGAATACACGCTGCCAGCCGGCAGCAACCCGGCTGGTATCACCGCTGGCCCGAACGGCGCGCTATGGTTCACCGAGATGGGTTCCGGTAAGCTCGGTGAGATCAGCGCGAGTTCGCTGGCGGGTAACCTGGGCGCCCACGATACTCAAACGATCTACTATACGGTTGCGGCAAACGAAAAATACAAAGAATGTGGAGAACATCCCGAATGGGCGAACCTGCCGTGTCAGACTCAGCCCGCGGAACAGCCGGGAACGAGCGGGCTGCCGAACCTGCCCGTCACCAAATACAACAGGTACAACATGTTTGGCGAGCCGGAAAAGGGAACCGAAACGGTCGGCTCTGCAACCCGCACGGCAAGCACGACCTACGACTCAGCGGGCCGGCCGCTCACGAGCGAACAAACCTCCACCGAAGGCAAGGCGTTGCCGAAGGTCACCGACAAGTACAGCGAAACGACGGGTCAATTGGTCGAACAGAGCACGGGGAGCGGAAGCGAAACAAAGACGATCGCCAGCAAATACAACACCCTTGGACAGCTCATCTCGTACACTGACGCGGACGAAAGCACGACGACATATGAATACGAAGGAGAAGGCAGTTACAAAGGTGCGAAAGAACTTGACGGGCGCCTGAGGCATGTCAGCGATGGCAAGGGCACAATGGTCTACACGTACGAAGAAGCGACCGGTTCACTTAAGGAACTAGTCGACACTCTGGGGACGAACGTACTCACGTTCACGGGGTCCTACGACGTTGAAGGCAACATGACCAGTGAGGGCTACCCCAACGGAATGACAGCTACCTACACTCGGAACACCGGGGGGGAAGCAACGGGGATCGAATATGTAAAGAACACCGACTGCGCCGCAAAATGTCCCGAAACGTGGTTCTCTGATACCATCACGCCCTCTATCCACGGCCAGGCGGTCGAACAGGTGAGCAGTCTCGGCAAAGAGAGTTACACATATGACAAAGCGGGACGACTCACGCAGGTTCAGGAAACACCGACCGGCGAAGGCTGCACGACCCGTATCTACGGCTACGAAGCAGAAACCAACCGCACGAATCTCACGACCGCTAAACCGAACTCCAAAGGCGAATGTACGACCGAAGGCGGCACTGAAGAAAAACACTTCTACGACACGGCCGACATGCTCGGCGACAGCGGTATCAAATATAATGAATTCGGGGACATCACCAAGCTGCCGGCTGCCGACGCCGGCGGCTACGAACTCACCAGTTCGTTCTATGTCGACGGACAGCTGGAAGGCCAGACTCAGAACGGGCAGAGCAACGCCTACGAGCTGGATCCCGAACACCGCACCCGGGAAACGATCGCTGGCACCACTGCGACTATCACCCATTACGATGGTCCGGGCGACACGCCCTCTTGGACGGTTGAACCGGTTTCCGGTCGCTGGAGCAGATACGTCCAAGGGATCGGCGGGCTTGCCGCGATCGAGACGAGTACGGCAGAACCCGAACTGCAGCTGACAGACCTGCAGGGTGATATAGTAGCCAAAGCATCGGCCAGCGAAACCGCGACGAAACTGCTCTCCACCGAACGATCGACGGAGTACGGCGTGCCCACGACCACCAAACCCGCGAAGTACGGCTGGCTCGGCAGCGACCTGCGCGCGACCGAACTACCATCCGGCGTAGTGGCAATGGGTGCCCGCAGCTATGTGCCCCAGATCGGCCGCTTCTTGCAGACCGACCCAGTCCCCGGCGGCTCCGCCAACGCGTACGCCTACACGTATGGCGATCCGGTCAACAGCTCCGACCCCAGTGGGGAATACACAGCTGAATTCGACAGTGCCGGAGGCGAAGTCGCCGCCGGGGTAGGCGCGGCCGTCATAGCCGAACGCAAGGCCGCCGAAGAAGCCGCCGCACGAGGTGAGGCAGAAAAAGAGGCCGAAGAAGCAGCATTCTGGACTTATTTGATGGAACCCAAAGGAAGCGAACTACCAGAGCCACCGGAACCTAATGGGAGCGGCTTTGAGGCGCAGCGTTGCGAAGCTAGGTCGCCTGGCCCATGTTTGCTCGACACGTTCAAGGGGAGGAAGAAAAAATCGGCTAAAAAGAAGTTGCCTAAGTGTAGTAGCAACGAACCTCAGAATTGGACGAAGTTCAGACTAGGTGTTGTGGAAACAGAACATGGTGAATGCGAAGGCAGTCCTGAAGAGGGAAGTGAGGGGGGGACGCCGGTTGGGCCGAGCCCGGATACTGGAGGACGGGCGCCAGGCTGGGATCCGAGTCCCGCGTCGCCGTGGGATCCTGAGCCTGTACCAGTCTTTTGAGAAAACGGCCCTTGGCTGAACTGGATATGGGGAATGGGTATCACAAAGGACAAAACTAACCGACAGACAAAAGGAGATAACGGTGGTCGGTCTCTATATCTATATGCACTGCGGTCACAAATCGCCTCTCGGTGGGCCGTATTGAGCCAACTGGTTGCGTTGTTTGTTGTTGCGGCTGCTCTATTTGAGCTGATAGAAGGCGATATAGCCATCGGCGGCGGGCTTGGCCTCATTGGCATAGGGGCCTCCTGGCTGGCCGGTTTGTGGGTTGTTCCGGGTGGAACGGATGCTTATTTGCGTAAACTGGCCGTGATAATGCGAGATGCGCAGACGGACTTGTGGTTTGAAAGATATAAACGGAGCGAGCAATTGAGGGCTACTGTCGCGAAGGTTGCGAGTCTGGAGCCGTCCGAGCGCGACGCCGGAACTCAGGGGCGCATACTTGCCACTATGGATCAGGTAGAAGCCCTCATTGACGATCGCACAATACCCTTTGCAGATCGCGCAGATGGTATCTTTGAGCAGTCCCGTTTGCTATACGAGATCTGTGTCGCACTTAACCACCAGACCGGGCCCTATGCCGAATTAGCCGCTGAAGCTCTCCATGAGTTCCGAGGTGCCATCGTGGCGAGTATGGAAGAAAGTGAAGAGTTGCTGCGGCGGCATATTGACTATGTCACGAAAGTGAGGCCGCCTCAGAGTTGGCGCGCCTCCCATCACGAATTGCTATCTGCTCTAACTGACCATACTACGGCCGTAGGTCGCTATTATGCGGCAGCTCAAGGCGACAGTAGGGAGGAGGTTGATAAGGCGATTGCCTGCGTCGTGGCGACATTCGGGGTGCTTGAGGGTGAGAGGCAGAAGTTTGTGAGTGCTTTTCGTCTGTTGAGTCGCGGCGATCACGCTAGAAAAGCCTCGGCGCCGCTCACCTGATGGCAAGACTCTTTTGCGCTTGACAAGGACCTTGCAAGCCCGTACCGAGGTATCGCTGATCAACATTGGATTGGCAGGTACGTCGCAACTAGAAGAACGTCTTGGTCTTTAACGCCCAATCGAATCCCCTGGGGTTTAAGGGGCTGAGCGATTCGCCTCCGTCTCGAGCAGGCGTGCAGGCCGTGAGCAAGTGCTCGTCTTCGTTCCAATCGTCGCTCTTCAGAGATCAGTCGGAACGAACTGCTTCCGCGCGTGGTACTTCATCATGGCTGGGCGACCCATCCGTCCGATCCCATTGGGATACGAGGAACAAGTGCGCCACCCAGAACTCACGTCATGGATACCCCTCGTCAACCATTTTTTCTCCGGATGCGCAGGTGTGGAATGCGCCCCATCATGTTCATGAGGCTTGGGAAAGGGCCGCGACCCCAACGAAACCACACCCACGACAGTACGCCGACGACAAGCGCCCCAAGCAGGGCAATGAGCAGAACAATGCCAATCAGGTTGTCCGCTCCGCAGCCGCTCGCGCTCGCACGACATGGCGTTGTGCTCGCCAACATAGGCCAGCGATTCTAGCCGGAATGGCTGTGATACCGCCTGCTTCAGCGGGACGACTGAGCGAGGGGTTTAGCGCTTGGGTTAGCCTCCAATCGGCTGACGGGACCCCTTCACAGCTCCTCCTAGAAGAACCGGGTCTTCGCCGGCGGCTCCTTCGTGGGATAGACCTGTTCGAACACGGTGAGCGCCGTCCTCGGCGGTATGGATGTCGCACTCGCGTAGATCGACCCCTCGCATGTCTCGGGCTGTTGCTGGGCAGCTTGCCTCAGTATGATCGGCATAATCCGGCCGGACTAGCGACACTTGTCCGACGTTAGGCTGGCCCGCGTATGGGATCGATACCAGCCATCGACTTGGACCGGACTCGCTCGGTTGGGGACATTCTGCGCGCGACACTACGGCTATACAGCGATTACCCGTGGCTGTTCTGGACACTCGCTCTGGCCGTCATGGCGCCCTGGGACTTGGCCAAGCTGGCTATCACCAGCGTTGGGCCGTTTGGCCATGCACACAACGAGGGTTTCTTGGAGCGCGAGTCGTTCGAGTTGTTCGGCGCGACGCTCATCGTGGCGCTGATCTCGGCGCTCCACGTGCACGCGGTCGTGGTGATCGGCGAAGGCCGACGACCTCGCCTCGGCAGTGTGGCGTGGAGTGGAGTGCGCGTTCTACCGGTCGTTGGAGCGGCGGCGGTCATCGCGGACGTAGGAACAGAGCTCGGCCTCTTCGCTCTGCTGATCCCAGGCATCGTGCTTTGGATTCGCTTGATCGTGGTCGCGCAGGCGGCGACCATCGAGCAGGCGGGCGTGCATCCAGCGCTACGCGGGAGCTGGCAGCTTACGCGCGGGCACGAGGGTCATGTCCTTGGGCTCATCTTGGTCGTCGGGATCCCGGTCGGAGCGGTGTCGGTTGGCGCGCTTCTGCTCACCACTGGCAGTGGCACGAGCGCTGGTGCCGTAGCACTCGGGATCGTCGTCAACACCGTACTCGCCTCGTTCAGTGCGCTCACGACGGCGCTGCTCTACTTCGACCTGCGCTCGCGCCAACAGGAGACCCGAGCTGCACCGACCGTTGTGAGCCCGTAAGCCGCCGAGGGAGGGCGAAGCAGGCGCAGCGCTTAGGTCCGTCGGACCCGGCAGGAAGGATGTGGTGTCCATGCCCCACGCAGTCGTCCCCCGTACCCCGAGGAGGGTTCCGTCGTGAGGCTGTCGAGCTGGTCCGCAGCAGCGGCCGGCCGGTCAAGGAGATCGCGAGGGATCTCGGGGTCAGCCGCCAGTCGCTGCATACGTGGGTCAAGCGCGCCGATATCGATGTCGGCCGTGCGCCCGGGCTGACGACGGAGGATCGCGAGGAGCTGCGAAAACTCCGGCGGGAGAACCGGATTCTCGGCGAGGAGCGAGAAATCCTAAAAAAATGGACGTGGCTGCCCGGGGTGGTCGCGGCGGTCGAAGGCCGCTGCGAGGTGCTCTTCGACAGCGGCATCCGCTCCGGCTCGGACGCGCTGAAGGCGCTCGCGCTCGGTGCCCGTGCGGTGCTGCTCGGGCGCCCCTACATCTGGGGTATGGCGCTGGGCGGCGCCCAGGGCGTGGTCGAGGTGCTGCGCTCGTTCCTGGCCGACCTCGACCTCGCGATGGCGCTCAGCGGGTACGCCGCGATCGACGAGGTCGGGCCCGAGGCGCTGGTCGAGCAGCGCAGGTAGAGCCTGTAGGCGCTCTCGAGCCCGCCGGATGGGGCGCTAGATTCGCCCGAGAGTGTCTGCCGAGTCCCCCGAGCCCTCCGGGCTGAGCACGGCCCACATCGACTGCGACGCCTTCTACGTCTCGATCGAGCTCCAGCGCCGGCCCGAGCTGCGCGGGCTGCCGGTGGTCGTCGCCGGCACCGGGCCGCGCGCGGTGGTCACGACCGCGAGCTATGAGGCGCGGCGCTTCGGCGTCGGCTCCGCGATCCCCGCCGCGCGTGCCCGGCGGCTGTGCCCGCAGGCGGTGTTCCTCGCGCCCGACTTCCCCACCTACCGCGAGGTGTCGGGGCAGGTGATGGGGATCGTGCGCGCCCAGGTCGAGCAGGTCGAGGTGGTGGGGCTCGACGAGGCCTACCTCGACGTCAGCGGCCTCTACTCCCCGCGCGCGGCGATGCGCCGGCTGGTATGCGAGATCCGCGAGGCGACGGGGATCGTGTGCTCGGTGGGGATCGGCCCCAACAAGCTCGTCGCGAAGGTCGCCTCCGACGCGGAGAAGCCCGCGGGCTTCGTGGTGCTGAGCCGCGAGCAGGCGTGCGCGCGCTTCGGCGGCTCGCCGCCCGGCCTCGTGCCGGGGATCGGCCCCAAGACCGCGGCGCGACTGGCGCAGCTGGGACTCACCACGCTCGCCGCCCTCGCAGCCGCGCCGGAGGCGGTGCTGGTCGAGCGCTTCGGCCCCAACCTCGGCCGTGAGCTGCGCCGCCGCGCGCGCTTCGAACACGATGGCGAGGTCGGCGCCGCGCGCAAGGTCGTCTCGGAGTCGCGCGAGCGCACCTTCGACCACGACCTCCACGACCCCGCGCAGCTGAGCGCGCTGCTGGAGCGGATGTCCGCCGAGCTGTGCGCCAGCCTCGCCGCGCATGGGCGCAGCGGGCGCACGATCGGGATCAAGGTGCGCCTCGACGACTTCACCACCGTGACTCGCGCCCATACGCTCGCCGAGCCCACCAGTGACCCGCGGGTGGTCGACGCGGTCGCGCAACGGCTGCTGCGCGAGTACGCCCCGCCGCGCCCGGTGCGTCTGCTGGGTGTGCGCGTCGCCGGCCTCGGCAAGCAGGGGCCTCACGCCGACGCACACGACCAGAGCGGCTCGCCAGCCCCGGCCCCGGCCGAGGACCAGCTCGCGCTGCCGGTGTGATCAGTCCACGAACAGGTAGGTAAAGCCCACCGCGCTCGGGCTGAAGATACGCGAGCCCGCGTAGGTGGCGTTGGCCCGCCAGTTCCCCGGCGATGGTGGCGTGAATGGGATCGACGCCGTGCCTTCGCTCACCGTCGCTTCGAGCGTGCGGTAGAACTGCCAGCCGAAGACGGGATCGAAGCGCTGCACTTCGACCTTCAGCGGGCCAAGCGCTGCCGGCGCGACGAGGAGCTTGATGGCCACCGCCTGGCCCGCGACGCCGTGCGCGGCGCCGAAGGCCACCTTCGTATGGGTGATCGTGCGCGACTCGCGCGTGAGCGTGAAGCTACCGGAGGTGTGGTTGCGCTCGGAGACGACCGCGTAGTAGTGGCCCTTGCGCAGCTGCTGCTGGAGCTTCTGCGAGCCGCTGCCGCTACACGAGCAGGCGATCAGACCGCCGTTCTGGTCGCGCAGCTGGAGGTTGAATTCGGCGCTCGCCGGCGCACTCAACCGCAGCGTCAGGTTGGAGTGGCTGGTGACGTCCATCCGGTAGAGGCGCAACACCTGGACGCCGCTGCCTTCCAGGCGCCCGCTGGAGCGCCCGTAGTTGCCGAGTTCTTCCCCCGGGGTGATCTGCATGCCGTTGGCGACCGTCACCTGCAGGTGGAAGCGCTGCTCGCCCTTGCGTTCGGGGTCCGGGGTCACCTCGAAGCTGTAGATCCCGCCCTTGCCCTGCCCGGGGGTGAACAGCCGGTAGCCGCCGCAGTTGACGCGAAAGCGCGCGGAGGCTCCTTCGAAGGAGTGCGTCCCCGGCCCGAACAGCGCGCCGTTCACGCAGCCGCCCCTCGTCTCGTTGACGAGGTTGACCAGGTAGCTGACCCCGGCGTGCATGACGATCGAATAGGCCGCGTTGCTGTTCTGGATGCGATCGACCTGGCCGTTCGCGCCGGCGCCGGGCAGCCGGGGCCCGGGCGGAGCGATCGCGGGGGTGGGCTGGAAGACGTTGAGCGTGAACGCGGCCAGCTGGGAGGTGGGGAGCGCCGCCACGCGGATCTCGTATTCGGTGTTCTTCTGCGCCTTGAACGTCAGCGACGCCTTGCCTTCTTCTTCGGTCGCCTGGCAGGCGACCGGCTGCAGCTGCGAGCGCACCGCCTTGTATACGTCGATTGTGCCGTCCAGCTTGCCTCCCGCCGCCAGTTCGACCGCCACCCGCTGTGCCACGCTGCCGGTGTGCAGGCTGTACCACACCGAGCTGACCGTGCCGGGTACGCAGCTCGACTGCACTTCCCCCGTTACGGTCGTGGCGCCCACGGTCGTGCCTTCGACGCTTGCCGGCAGCGCATGGATGACCTGTGCGTTGGCAACTTCGTCGTTCGCCGGCGGCTTCGGGGCTTCGCTCGACGCAGCGCCGGCGGCGGGCGAGAGGGCCGCGCCGATCGACAGGGTGAGCGTGAGGGCAGCAGCGCGCAGAAGTATTGTCATTGGTGGATCGTAGGGGGGGCTTCAGACGGATAATGCCCGCATGGCCACGCGCGAGCTGAGCGTTCTCACCGACGACGGGGTGGTGCTCTCCGGGGAAGAGGCAGATCCTGCCGGCCCTGGGGATTTGAATATCGGCTACCCGAGAGATTTGCAGCCCACCCACCCGGGGGCGGGTGGGGTTCCCATCATCCTGCTGCACGGGCTCACCGCCACCCGGCGCTACGTGGTGATGGGTTCTCGCTTGCTGGAGCGGTCGGGATACCGCGTGATCGCCTACGACGCCCGCGGCCACGGGCGCTCAACGGCGGCTGTCGTGGCCAGCGGGCAGACGGCGGGTGAGGCCGCCTACGGCTACGCACGGCTGGCGCGCGACCTGGAGGCGGTGCTCGACGCGCTGGAGCTGCCCTGCGCCGCGCTCGCGGGCGCCTCGATGGGGGCACACACGATCCTTCGCTTCGCGCTCGACCATCCCGAGCGGGTGGCGGCGGTGGGGCTGGTCACGCCGGCCTTCGACCCCGCCGCGCACGCCGATGGCTCAGGTGGCGAGGATGCCGCGCCCGACGGGGGGCTCGTCACCCCCGAAGGCGACCGCGACGTCTTGGCGCGTGCGCTGCGCGAAGGTGGAGTGGAGGCGTTTGTGCGCGCCTACGACTTTTCCACCGTGCTCCCGGCGTGGCGGGACACGGTCGAACGGGTCGTCTCGCAGCGGCTGTCGCTGCACGAGCACCCTGCCGCGGTCGCCGACGCGATGGAAGTCGTGTCCCGCTCGCGACCCTTCGAGGACTTCGCCGAGCTCGCCGCGATCGCCGTGCCCACCGTTGTCGTCGCCTCCCGCGACGAGGTCGATCCGGGGCACCCGCTCGCGCTGGCCGAGCGCTATGCGCGAGCGATCCCCGGGGCGAAGCTCACCGTCGAGGAGGGGGGGCCACCCGTGCGTTCCCCGATCGCGTGGCAGGGGGGGCAGCTCTCGAAGGTGCTCGTGGAGTTGCTCGCCCAGGCCGGCGGGGAGTGATCGGCGTCCGGGCGTCCACCGGATGCCGCGCTTGCGCCGATCGGGGGCGAGCGTTCTCACGGCCCGAGTTGTGGTCCCTCGCACGGTCGGGCGCGTGCGTTATACATAAAGCATGACCGTACGCGAGTGGGACGGCGGCGTCTACGACCGCATCTCCGCGCCGATGGAGGCGCTGGGCCGGGCCGTGCTCGACCGGTTGGCGCTCGACGGCGACGAGACGGTGATCGACGCCGGCTGCGGGTCGGGGCGCGTGACCGAAGGGCTGATCGAACGACTGCCGCGCGGACGGGTGATCGCGGTGGACGCCTCGCCCTCGATGGTGGCCGCCGCGCGTGAGCGGCTGCAGCGCTCGGGGTACGGCCCGGAGCGGGTAGAGGTGCGCGAGGGGGACCTGCTCGAGCTGGAGGTGGCGCAGCCGGTGGACGCGATCCTCTCGACTGCCACATTCCACTGGGTCCTCGACCACGAGCGGCTGTTCGCCCGTCTGCACGCGGCGCTGCGCCCCGCCGGGCGGCTGGTGGCGCAGTGCGGGGGGGAGGGCAACATCGATGTGCTGCGCGGAGTCGCCAACGAGGTCCTGGCGCACGAACCGTACGCCGCGCACTTCCGTGACTGGCGGCCACCGTGGAACTACGCTGACCCCGAGGTCACCGAAGAGCGCCTGCGGGGCGCGGGCTTCGCGAGCGCCGAGTGCTGGTTGCAGCCGGCCCCGCAGCAGCCCGAGCACCCGCGCGCGTTCCTCTCGGAGATCGTGCTCGGCCCCCACTACCAGCAGCTGCCGGAGGAGCTGCGCGAGCAGTTCATGGACACCGTGCTCGCCGAGCTGGGCCAGCCGGTGGTGGTCGACTACATCCGCCTCAACATCGACGCCGTCGCGTAGCCGCGGCCACAGCGGCGGGACCGGCGGCTGGGCATGGAGGCCCAGCCCACGTACGCGTGTAGCAGACGATGCCCGCGCGGACGATCCCCAAATACCGCGCCCTCACGCCAGCGCCGCGGAATCCGTCGCGGCACGCCCCGTCAACGCCGCGTAGCGCCCGCCCAATTCCAGCAGCTCATCGTGCGTGCCCCGCTCGACAATGCGCCCGCCGTCGAGCACGAGGATCTGGTCGGCGTCGCGCACGGTGGAGAGGCGGTGGGCGATCGCGATCGTCGTGCGCCCGCGCGAGAGCTCGTCGAGCGCGAACTGCACCGCGCGCTCGGTCTCGGTGTCCAGGGCCGAGGTCGCCTCGTCGAGGATCAGCACCGGCGGGTTGCGCAGGACGGTGCGCGCGATCGCGATGCGCTGCTTCTCCCCGCCGGAGAAGCGGTAGCCGCGCTCGCCCACGGGCGTGTCGTAGCCCTCGGGCAGCGAGACGATCAGCTCGTGGATCTGCGCGGCGCGCGCGGCGTCTTCGATCTGCTCGATGCTGGCGTCGGGACACGCGAAGCGGAGGTTGTCCCCGATCGAGGCGTGGAACAGGTATGTCTCCTGCGAGACCAGCCCGACAGTGGCGGCGAGCGAGGAGAGCGTCACGTCGCGGATGTCGGTGCCGTCGATCGTGATGCGCCCGCGCTCGGGCTCGTACAGACGTGCGACGAGGTAGGCGAGCGTGGTCTTGCCCGAGCCGGTCTCGCCGACCAGCGCGGTACGCGTTCCCGCGGGGATCTCGGCGTCGATCTCCTGCAGCGTCCAGGGGCCGTCGGGCCGGTAGCGAAACCACACGTCCTCCAGGCGCACCTCGCAGGCGACGCCCCCCCGGCCCGCGGCCCCGAGCGGCGTGGCGCCCGGGCGCTCGACGATGTCGATCGGCAGGTCGAGGTACTCGAAGATCCGCCCGAACAGCGCCAGTGAGGTCTGCACTTCGAGGCCGACCGACAGCAGCTGCTGCATCGGGAACAGCAGGCGTGTCTGCAGCGTCGTGAAGGCGACCACGGTCCCGATCGAGATCACGGCGTGACCGTGGACGGAGCTGTAGCCCGCAAACCAGTACACAGCGGCGGGCATGATCGCGAAGCTCATCTGCACCGAGGCCATCCGCCAGCGCCCCGCCATCCGCGCGCGCACCTCGAGGTCGGCGAGCTCGGAGGACTCCGAGGAGAAGCGGTCGACCAGCTCGCCGGAGCGGCCCATCGTTTTGCCGAGCAGGATGCCCGACACCGACAGCGACTCCTCGACCAGCGTCGACATGTCGGCGAGGCGGCCCTGGCGCACCGACTGGATGCGCCGGCGCTCGTTGCCCACGCGCCGCGTCAGCCACACGAAGAACGGCAGCAGCACCAGCGAGAACAGCGTCAGCTGCCAGCTCAGCGCGAACATCGCGACGATCGTGGCGGTGACGGTGGCGACCGTGGAGACGGTCGACGTGGCGGTGCTGGTCACGACGTCGTCGATGCCGCCGATGTCGTAGGCGATCCGCGCCTGCACCTCGCCCGAGCGGGTGCGCGTAAAGAACGCCAGCGACATCCGCTGCAGGTGCGCGTACACCGCGGCGCGCAGGTCGTGCATCACGCGCTGGCCCACCTGGTTGGAGATCCACGTCTGCGCGACGCCGATCACCCCGTTGATGATCGCCAGCGCGATCATGCCCGCCACCAGCCACGTGAGCAGTTCGAGGTCGTGCCCGACGATCCCCTTGTCGACCGCTTCGCGCAGCAGGAACGGCGAGGCGACGCTGAGGATCGAGCCGAACACGATCAGCCCCAACAGCAGCCCCAGCCGCACGCGGTAGGGCACGAACAGCCGCCCGATCCGCCGCAGCGACACCTGTTTGTCGGGGATGTCCTCGGGGCGCAGCGCCTTCGGGGAGCGTGGCGGGCCACCCCCCTGCCCGCCACGGCCCTCGCCGTGGAAGCTGCTCATCGCACCGTCTCGAATCGCCGCGCGTTCATCCAGATGACTGTATCCAGCCACCGAGGGGAGGATTGGGAGGGGGCTCCGGCTCTAAAGAGCCTCCGCCGCGGGCGGAGTTGCGCGTAGGTAGCCGGCGGACCGGTCGATTCAGCGCGGCCAGTCGATCCGCCCGGCCAGCTGGTCCCGCCCGAGGTCGATCAGGCCGCTGCGCTCGATCGGGCGGTACTCGCGGCCGTTGAGCCCGAGCCAGTGGACCTCGCGCTTGGTCGGGTCGATGATCAACAGCTCGTCGACGTGGTGGGCGGCGTAGAAAGGAAGCTTCTTCCAACTCTCATCGCCGGGGGACACGATCTCGATGACGAGGGCCGCCGTGAGGTGCCACACGCCGGTGGCGCCAGGGCGGTGCAGGCCTCCGTCGGGCACGCGATAGTTGTCCCTGCCGTCGCCCAGCCCGAACGCTTGTATGAGGGGCTCCAGGCCGGCACCACGCGCCAGCGGGCCGAGCAGCTCGGCCAGCTGCTGCAGAATGACCTGGTGCTCGTGCGAGGGCGGCGGATTCATCCGGTAGACACCCTCCCACATCTCGTCGCGGTGGTCGAGCCCGAGGCGACGCCGACGCTCGATCAGCGCGTCGATCTCAGCCGGAGCAGGGTCCATCACCAGCGTGGGCATTGCACAAGGGTAGCGCTCCGCTGCTCATCGTCGCCCCTGGTCGCGGCGCTGCTGTCCTACGTGAGCTCGCTTGGGGCTTGACATTTATACGTGGCTCGGCTACTGTGTGCCGCAGGGCTGGTTTTCCCGTCGTTTGGGAGGGCTGGTGTACATAGGGTCTGGTTGGGGTCATACCGTCTTGTGGTTGACGTCCATAGCGCTCGCAGGGTTTGTGTTGTGGGAGAGGGGCTGGATCGGAGCGATGAGGGAGTTGTTTGAGCGTGGTTTCTAGAGGGAGATTCATGATGGGGATGTGCGCCTTGGCCCGTAGGGCTGATGCTAGATGCGCCAGCTTGGCGCTGTCGCATCTCTCTCTCTCTCTCTCTCTCTTCGTCTAGCGACCTAGTCGAAGAGGCTCCTCGTCGGGCGCATTCGCGCCGCCTCTGCTTCGTCCCCGCGGGGGGTGGGCGTCCGGCGGCTCTGCGCGGGGCCACGGAGTCACACCCGCGCGTGGGGGGTGGCCGCTGATGGCCGCGCCGACCGATCGGAGATCGGCCAGCAACGGTGCGGCGACTGCCGCGCGACGCGGTGCGGCCAAGCGCGTGCTGCCGGGCGAGGGGCGCTTGGCGCGGCGGCGCGAGCAGCGGGTTTCCTCGCGGGGTGCGCCGCGGGTCCAGGTCGAGGAGATCCAGCACTCGCGGTTGCTCGTCGCGGTCGCGGCGACGATCGACGAGTTTGGCTTCGAGCAGAGCACGGTGACGCGGATCGCCGCGCGGGCGAAGGTCTCGCGGCGGACCTTCTACGAGCTGTTCGAGAATCGCGAAACGTGCCTGGTCGCGTTGATCGACGCGGTCGTGGAGCGGGTCGAGCGTGATCTCGCGGCGGCGGGCCTCGAGGGTCTGGAGTGGCGTGAGCGGGTGCGCGGCGGGCTGTGGACGATTCTCTCCTTCCTGGAGCGCGAGCCGCTGCTGGCGCGGATCTGGGTCGTCCACGCGCTGCACGGCGGGCCACAGACGCTGGAGCGTCGCGAGCAGGTGCTCGCGCGGCTGGCGGCGATTCTCGACGAGGGGCGCCTGGAGGGTCCGCGTGGGGCGGAGTGCACATTGGTGACGGCGGAAGGGCTGGTGGGCGGCGCGCTCGGCGTCGTGTGTGCGCGGCTGCGCAGCGGCGACCCCGGGCCGCTGACGGGACTGCTGGATGAGCTGATGGGGATGATCGCGCTGCAGTACTTGGGGGCCAGGGCGGCGCGTCGCGAACAGCGGCGCCCGGCGCCGACGCCGCCCCCGATAGCGCACAGCCCGCGGCCCTCCGTGGGCGAGGAGAAAGATCCGCTGGATGAGGTGAACATGCGCCTCACCTACCGCACCGCGCGGGTGCTGGAAGCTGTACGGGAGCACCCCGGGGCGAGCAACCGCGAGATTGCCGACGGCGCTGGGATCAGTGATCCGGGCCAAGTCTCAAAGCTGCTGCGGCGCCTGGAGGGCCTCGGCCTGCTCGAGAACCACGGCCTCGGTCACGCCCAGGGCGAGCCGAACGAGTGGAAGCTCACGCCGCTGGGGCATCAGGTCGCGCAGCGCCTCAGCGTCCTCACCCGCGACCGGGCCGAGGCGGCGTAATGGCACTCAACGCCAACACGCAAAAGCGCGGTGCAGCATCGACACCAGTCAACCGAGGGGCGTCGTCTGTCCCCTCCGCACTCCTTAGGAGGAGATAACGATGTTCCATGCACTACGTAAACACATAACCCCCGCAAGCGTCCTGGCCCTTGTGGCTCTGGTGTTCGCGGTCACGGGCGGCGCTTATGCTGCGGGCGGCAGCGGCAACGGCAGCGGCGCCCGTAACGGCGATTCTGGCTCGCATGGCTCGTATTACACCGCAAGCGTGGCGAAGGCCAAGAAGCAAGGCAAGAGCACGCCCACCGGCAAGCCGGGGCCGCGTGGTCCCGCGGGTCCCGCCGGCCCAGCTGGTCTGCAGGGACCCGCCGCAGCCGCCGGCGCGAAAGGTGAAAACGGCGCCGCCGGCGGTCAGGGTCCGCAGGGTACACAGGGTCCACAGGGCGTGGCCGGTGCGACGGGAGCGACGGGTCCAGCCGGCCAGACCGGTTTCACCGAAACGCTTCCCGCCGAAAAGACCGAGAAGGGCGATTGGAGTTTGACCCAGATCGCGTCAAGCGAAACCTTGGTCACGACGGGTGTGAGCTTCGGCATCCCGCTCGCCGAAGCCGAAGCGCCGGTGCCCCATCTCGTGAAGGCAAACCACATGGAATTGAAGGTCGGGAAGGTAGGCAATACGTTCGTCGTCGAAGAAGTGACACCCACAAACTGTTTGGGCTCCGCGGCCGACCCGAAGGCGAACCCGGGCACCCTCTGTGTCTATGTGCATCTGGAACACGGCTTGGAGTCGGACTCAAGTACACCGGGCCCGGCGATCTGCGCCCCCGGTGGTGGCAGTGCGTCTGGCGTGTTCCTGGGATGTCAGCAGACCGAAAGTGGAACAGCTCCGATGTCGAAGTGGGGCGTCGATCCATCGGGATTCAGTCTCGTCGCGTTCATCGCTGCGGGTCTTGCAGAACTGGAAGGTACCTGGGCGGTGACAGCCGAATAGTTCTCCTCGCACGAGCGTCCTCCGGGGCGGGTTCACGGCCCGTCTCGGGGGGCAGCATCGCCCGGTTGTACTTCGTCGTATGGAATCGAATCTTATGCATCCTCTACACGAGAAAGGCACGAACGTGAAGCACATCGAGCTCAATCCAAAGATACGGTCCGCCGCGACCGGTCTCTTTGCGCGCCTGCGTGCTCTTCTCCGGGGGCAGGGGAGTGGTGCGCCCGCGTCCGGCCGCGGCATTCGTGTCTTCCCTCGTGCGTGGCGTGTGGTGCTCGCCGTGGCTGTAGTCGTTTCGGTTGGTGGTGCGTCTTTGCTGGTTGCCCCGATTTCCTCTGACGCTTCGCCGCCCGAACTCCACCCGCTTATTGAAACCTTCAAGGTCGGGGAAGTGCTTATTCAAACCTTCAAGGTCGGGGAAGTCAATGCCACGCGAGCTACCATTCTGACCAATGATTTTAGACAGAGCGAAGGTGGTTGGAGTATTGAATACTCGGCGTCGTCACCGCATGGGCCCTGGACACTCGTGGCAAGTAAAGCTTATCCGAATCCAGAGGATAGGAGCGACCCCACATGGTTCGATCTGCATGGCCTTGTGCCGGAAACGCATTATTATCTCCGGGCGGTAGATCATACTAGCAACGAAAGGGGGCGGGAAGAAGAAAAGACGTCTGAATTTACCACGACGGCGGTTGCGGCTCCGGTATTTTACCGTCCGCGTGGTGCGTCTGGGGAATATAGTGAAAACGAAAATGGTTTGGTATTCCTCGACTGTGATAAAGGGGAGGGGCTTACTAGTTTCTGTGGGGTGAGTAATCCTACGACGACATCCGGCTGGGGTGGGCTCAGGACGGAGGTGTATGCCGACGGTGCCGATACCAATTATCACTTTGAATATTCTACGAGTAAAAGCGCGGTGGAAAGTGGCTCTGGCATGCCGCTTCCTGGTGTGAGTGGTTCGTTGACGGCGGGTGAAGAATATAAGGTTGTTGAAGTTCCGGTGGAAGGGTTGGCGGCGGAAACGAAATATTATTTGCGTGCTGTGGCGGAAAACGGAAAGGGCGAGGGTTCTGCGCTGCTGGAATTTGAAACGCATAGTGCGCGCCCTTCGGTGAATGAACACAGGTTCGATAGCCCTGCTGTTGGGACCGATCCGACGGCGAGCACGGTTCGTCTCATCGGAAGTATTATTGCTAATCGTCTTGAAACGCATTGGTGGTTTGAATATGCGAGCGAACCGTCCGGTCCGTGGCATGTTGGGGTGGAAGGGATTATCGCTGCGTCTGCGTTGACCGAAGAGGAAACGATTGTGGAAGGTGAAGTGGGTGGGTTGAGTCCGGGGAAGTCTTATTATGTGCGTTTGCGCGCCGAAAGTGAACCTTTAGCGGGTCATCCCGCGGAAGCGCTATCTGAAGTGGAGCCGTTTCATACGTCCGGTCCGCCGGCGGCCGATACGTTTGCGGTGCACGCGTTGCATGGCGAAGCGCTGCGTTTGCTGGGTTATGTGCAAGCCAACGATTCAGGGTTGAACGATGTACAGCGGGTGAGTATCGCTGGCGCGCCGACGGGTGGTTCGTTCACGTTGACATCGGGCGGGGTGAGCGTCACCGCCACCGGCACCGGCGATCTAATCGCCGGCGAAACTGGCGGTGGTGGCAGTCCAGGGACGGGGAGTGTATTTGACGTCAAGACTGTCAGTGGTGAATTCCGCAGAGATGAGCCGATCTCGGGCGCCGGCATCCCTGCGGGCACGATAGTCACAAGCAATGGTACCTCATCCTTCTCAATCTCTAATCCGGCGTCTGCTACCGCCAATGGTGTGTCCCTTACGGCGGGTCTGCCAAATATCCCGTTCGATTCCAGCTCCGAAGGAGTGCGGGAAGATGTCGAAGAGCTTCCGGGTTTCGCGGGTAATGTGCTGGTTTCTGGTCGTGCGGGTGGCCCGTATACGGTTGAATTTGTGGGTGGGCTGGGGAGTTCGAGTCGGCCGTTGCTTGAAGGAGACGGGTCGGGTTTGACGCCTGCGGGTGGTGTGGGTGTGGTGAGTGTCGTGGATGGGTTTTCTTACGCGACGCATTATCATTTTGAATATGTGTCGCAGAAGGATTTCGAAGAAGGTGGGTGGGCGCGGGCATCGAGCACTCCGGAAGTGAGTACTGGGGGTGGTTATGTGGGTCAGGATTTGCCGCGGCTGGTGGCGGGTGAAGGGTATCGTTATCGTTTGGTGGCGTCGAATTCGACGCCGGGCGATCCCGTTGTTCATGGTGGGGAACAGACGTTGACGGCGCCGGTGGTGCCGGAGGCGTCTTCGGGGGGGTCGTGTCCGAATGAAGCGTTTCGTGTTGGTCCGTCGGCGGCGTTGGCGGATTGTCGTGCGTATGAGCAGGTGACGCCGCATGATAAGGAAGGCGCGATGCAGCCGTTTCGTGTCGGCGCGGAAATCGGTGTCCAGGGCGCGGTCGTCGGTGAGGATGGTGATCATTTGATGATCAGTGAAGAATTGACGCATTGGGGTACCGGCCCGACGGATGGTGGCAGCCCGTATTTCTTTACGCGTTCGGCGGATGGGGCCTGGCAGATGACGGCCGCGACGCCGCAGCCCGCTGCGGGCGTGTCTGATTATGTGCCTGAGCTGTTCAGTCCTGATTTGACGAGCTTCGCGTTCTCCTCGAGCTGGAGTACTGGTGATAGCGGCAACGAGTCGCCGGATGTCGAATTGATGAGTGGTCAGCCGGGTGGTCCGTATGCGGTCGCGGCGTCCGTTCCGCGTGGGAAGATCGGCGGCGAAAGCCATCCCGATGGGTGGCTCGATGCGTCTGAGGATTTCTCGAAGTTGATTCTTGGGGTCGAAGATCGTACGCTTGTGGGGCGTGCTACGGGGACTGTGCAGGGTTTAGATCTCTATGAATATGCGGGTGGCGTGTTGCGTCAGGTGAACGTTTTGAGTAATGGGGCTCAGATCGGGCCGTGCGGCGCGAAATTGCCGGTTGGTATTGTCCCTGGCAATGTGGAAGATAAGGGTGCGCGTTCTGCGGTCTCGGCGGATGGCGACCGGGTGTTCTTTGAAGAGGACCCGGAAGTCAACCCCAATAATTGTAGTGAATATAATCCGAATCTGTATGTGCGTGAGAATGGTAGAGAAACGGTAGATCTCGGCGGGTATGGGTTCCTTGGTGCTGACGCTGCGGGCGACAGGCTTTTGGTGAGCAAAAACGGCGAAGTCTTGAGCTATGACATGAAGACGATGACGACCGAGGCTCCATCACCGGCTGAACACGCGGCGGCAGCGGAACTCGGTGCTCTTCATATCCCCTACCAGGTCGATCCTGGGGATGTCTTGGAACATGGGCGCTACACCTTTTTCGAAGGTAGCGTTCCCGGTCTTCCCTCCCCGGCGAAGAGCCAAATCATGCGCTATGACAGCGTTGAAAAAATCGTTGAGTGCGTCTCATGCGCCTCGCCGTTTGACCCGGAACCAAAGCAGGAATCGTTTGTGTATAGGCCTAGTTCTGTTTTTGAAGGACGGTTTAAGAATAATTTGAGGAACGATACCCCGAGAGAAATCTTTTTCTCGGGTAGCGGCGATTACGCGTTCTTTTCGACTATCGCGGCACTCGTCCCCCAGGACGTCAACGGGGAATTCCACGAAGCTAGCCTGGGTTCGCAGCAGTCACCGTCGATGGATGTGTATGAGTGGCGTCGCGCGGGGCTATATGGGTGCGCGGCTGTCCAGGGCTGCGTGAGCTTGATTTCCTCCGGCGGTGAAGGGGGCCTGGTGTATCTACTCGGGTCCGCGGAAGAAGGCCGCGACGTGTTCTTTACCACCGACGCGCAGCTCGGACCGAACGACAACGACCACGCACTCGACGTTTATGACGCGCGAGTGGGTGGCGGCGAACCGCCGCTGGCGGCTCGCCCGGTGGAATGCGAAGGCGACGCGTGTTCGACGCCACCCACGCCGCCATTGGACTTGACGCCCGCGAGCCTGACGTTCACCGGCTTGGGCAACATCGCGCCGGTGGCGGCCGCGGCACCCAACACGAAACCGGCAGCGAAGCCAAAGCCGAAGAAGAAGACGAAGCGTAAGGCCAAACGGAAAGCGAAGGGGCCTGCGCGGGCGAGGAGGGGCGGCGGGAAGACGGCCGCGAAGGCTGGTAAGGGCAATCATCGGCGGGGTAGGTAAAACGATGTGTATTTCACGGAAGCTCGCTCTCTGTTTGTGTGTGGTGGTCGGCGTGATGGTTTGTGTCGTCGCGGCGCCGGCTGGCGCGAAGCCGGTCACGGGTCCGGCGACGCACTTCGGCATCGTGCCGGGGTCCTTTCATATGGCTCCCTCGTCCGATCAGGCGGGTGCGCATGCGAACTTGACGACGGAATTTGAGTTCGCGAGTAACGCGCGTGGCGAAACGGATGGCGATGTGCGTAATATCGTCGTGAATTTGCCGGCTGGGTTCGATGCGAGTGATACGGCGGTGCCGACGTGCAGCGACGCGCAGTTATTAGAAGGGCAGGGAACCCAGCTGCAGCTCCCGAATTGTCCGGCGGCGAGCGCGGTGGGGCATGTCACGCTTGATTTGAGTGGTGAAAAGGACGAGGTCCCTGTTTATAATATGCAGGTCACGAGTTTTGGTGTCGCGGCGCAGCTGGGTTTCATCATCGCTACGAACCCTTACGTGATCACGGTCCAGGTTCGTCCCGGTGACACGGGGTTGACGACGACCTCGCCCGATATCGAGACGAATATCGAACTGAGTTCCATCTCAATCACGATCTGGGGTGTCCCCGCGGCCGCAGAACACGACACCGAACGCGTCCAGGTCTGCAAAGGCACCACCGAACTGGTCTGCGAATTCAGTGAGACCCCGCAACAAACGCGAGAAGACCTGGAAGAACACGTAGCCATCAAGTATGGCCCCGTGTCGGCGAATGTCCCGGTGAAGCCATTTTTATCGAACCCGACGAGTTGTGGGGCGTTTACGGCGTCGATGAGCGCGTACTCGTGGGAGGAACCGGGAAGGGTCTCTGAAGCGAGCACCGAAGTCGGCCCGATCACCGAATGCGAACGCGTGCCGTTTGACCCCTCGATCGAAGTGCAGCCCTCTACGACTTCCGCGGAATCGCCCTCCGGGCTGGAAGTGTCCTTGGATGTGCCGCAGAGTTGGGAACAGCCGTTCAATATCGCGACGTCGAACCTGAAGGGCACAAAGGTCACGCTTCCCGAAGGAATGACGGCGAATCCGTCGCTGGCGGCTGGTTTGGGGGCGTGTACCCCTGAACAGTACGCCGCGGAAACGAGTGGCTCGCTCGCGGGGGAGGGATGCCCCCCGGAATCGAAGATCGGGTCGATCCTGATCGAAACACCGCTCCTAAACGAAACGATCCTGGGCGCGATCTATATCGCCAAGCCCTATGACAACCCCTTCCCGGAAGCCGGCCATCCCGGTGGATCGTTATTGGCGTTGTATGTCGTAGCGAAGGATCCCGAACGTGGGATCTTGATCAAGGTCGCGGGGAAGATCGAACCGAACCCCGTCACCGGACAGCTCGTAACGACCTTCGAAGGGCAGCCGGGAGCTAACGGGGTACTCGGCGAAAATGGTGCTCTGCAGGGAACCCCGCAGCAGCCGTTCAGCAAGTTCACATTGAAGTTTCGTCCGGGGGCGACCGCACCACTGGTCACGCCTCCGGTGTGCGGGGCCTACAGCACCGAGGCGGAATTGACGCCGTGGTCGACGCCGCTGGAACCACGCCTGCTGACAAGCTCCTCCAAATCCTTCGAAGTCACTAGTGGTGTGCACGCGGGATCGTGCCCCACGGGTGGTGTACCGCCGTTCAAACCACAGGTCATCTCAGGGACCGAGAACAACGCGGGCGCCAGCTACAGCCCGTTCTACCTACGGATCCTCCGCGAAGACGGCGAACAGGAGATCACCCGCTTCTCCACAACCCTCCCCCCGGGACTGACGGGCAACCTCACAGGGATCCCGTTCTGCCCCGATGCGGACATCGAAGCGGCCAAGGCCGTAAGTGGCGCGCAGGAGGAGGCCGAACCGTCCTGCCCCGCAGCGAGCGAAATCGGGCACACGATCGTCAGCGCCGGCGTCGGGACCGTCCTCGCGCAAACACCCGGCAAGGTCTACCTCGCTGGCCCCTACCATGGCGCACCCCTATCGGTCGTCTCGATCACCTCCGCGAAGGTCGGCCCGTTCGACTTGGGGACCGTCGTGATCCGCTTCGCGCTGGACATCAACCCGACGACGGCGCAGGTCGAAGTCAGCGCCAATGGCTCGGACCCGATCCCGCACATCATCAAGGGGATCGTCGTGCACGTCCGCGAAATCAGGGTTTATATGGCCCGTGAAAAGTTCATCCTCAACCCCACCAACTGCGACCCCCTCCAGATCACGAACACGATCGACGGCGCCGGGGCGGACTTCACAAACCCCGCCGACCAAGTGCCCGTGGCGGTCAACACGCAATTCGAGGCCGCGGATTGCTCGAGCCTCTCCTTCAAACCCGACCTCACTGTCACGACCAGCGCCAAAACCAGCAGAGCGGACGGCGCGAGCCTCACCGCGAAACTCACCGTCGCCGGTGCGCTCGGCACCCAGGCGAACATCAGCAAGGTCAAAGTCGAACTCCCCAAACAACTCCCCTCCCGCCTCACCACGCTACAGAAAGCGTGCACCGCCGCACAGTTCAACGCCAACCCCGCGGGGTGCCCGCCCGCGTCGATCATCGGTCACGCCAAGGCGATCACCCCGATCCTCCCCGTCCCCCTGGAAGGCCCCGCGTACTTCGTCAGCCACGGCGGCGAAGCGTTCCCCGACCTCAAGATCGTCCTCCAGGGCTACGGCTTCACGATCGACCTCACCGCGACAACGTTCATCAGCAAAACCGGCGTCACGTCAAGCACCTTCAAGACCGTCCCCGACCAGCCCGTCACGAGCTTCGAACTCACGCTCCCCGAGGGCCCCTACAGCGCACTGACAACCGAAGAGAACCTCTGCTCAGCCACGAAGACAGTCACGGTCAAGAAGAAGATCACGGTCAAGGTCCACGGCCGCAGGAAGACGATCACCCGCAAGGTCAAGAAGACCGAGCCGGCGACGCTGCAGATGCCGACCGAATTCGTCGCCCAGAACGGTGCCGAAATCAAACAGAGCACACCAATCGCCGTCACCGGCTGCCCGAAGGCTGTACATGCGAAGAGCGCCAAGCACAAGACCAAGGGGGGCAAGAAGAGCGGAAGTGATCGACAGTGAGCGTCGCCGCGTGGGGAATGCCGAGGGTCTGTCTCAGCAGCTGGTCGCACGGGCGAGGATGCAGCACGCGTCATTGGTCGCGGCGGTGCTGAAGAACACCTCCGGCTGCGCGTCGAGGGAAAAAGTGGGCGTAGCGGTGCTCATCTGGGCTTGGAGTCCGGATTTTGTGGGTGTAGGATCCGATTTTTACGGACTTTCTCAGTATAGGATCTGGACGCCGAGGCCGTCGCGCCTGCGCCCGCTCACACGATGGCCGAGATGCGGGCGGGTTTGAGTGGCTGAGGACGGTGCGCTGAACCCTGCTGGGCTGCTCGGCGCGCTACCCACGTGCGGGGTCGACTTCGTGGTGATCGGTGCGCTGGCTGTGGGCGTGCATGCAGAGGTGCGCGCGACCGGCGACGTCGACGTGCAGATACCGGCTGCCTGAAGGCAGAGCGAAGAAGCAGTGACGCGCGTCTCTCCGTCAGGCCGCAGCGCTATGTGGCGTTACGGGCGCAGGCAGTGTGTCGAGCAGGATCCGGGGCAGGCGGGTACTGGCGTCCCAGACCTCGAGCGCGACGACCTCGTCGGTGGTGGCGTCGTGGTCAATCAGGCCCCAGTTGACCTCCTCACTGAGGACGTCTTCGGACGCGCCGGTGGGCAGCCACGCGATGTCGGCGTCACGGTCGTAGTAGGCGTAGCGGGCTTTCATGAGCTTGAAGGATAGCGACGGCAACCCTCGTTTGCTAGGTCTGCGGCTCTTTTGAACGCACGGGCCACGCGCTGATGATTCGCGCCGCGCCGGCGTCGCCGTCGGCAGGGTTGTCGTAGACGACCGCGAAGCTCTTGCCGTCGGCGCGGGTCCCGTGGACGCGCCAGTCGGCGCTGCCAACGTTGATATGTCGGCTCGCGTGCCCGTTACGGATCGCCCGCTCGCAACGTTGATCTGCCGGCTCGCGTGCCCGTTACGGATCGCCCGCTCGACCTCGTCGCGCGCGAGGTGGCGTTCGCAGAGGCGCTGTTCGGCATGCTGGGTCCATTGGAAGCGCTCGATAGCCACTAGCCCATATCAGATCAGAAATCACCCCTCCGGGCTGTCGAACAACCCCCTCGCGCGGTCGACGGCCTCGTTGGGCGGCGTGGGCCGCTTCCTTACGTAGGCTCGCTTGGGGCTTGACATTTATACGTGGCTCGGCTACTGTGTGCCGCAGGGCTGGTTTTCCCGTCGTTTGGGAGGGCTGGTGTACATAGGGTCTGGTTGGGGTCATACCGTCTTGTGGTTGACGTCCATAGCGCTCGCAGGGTTTGTGTTGTGGGAGAGGGGCTGGATCGGAGCGATGAGGGAGTTGTTTGAGCGTGGTTTCTAGAGGGAGATTCATGATGGGGATGTGCGCCTTGGCCCGTAGGGCTGATGCTAGATGCGCCAGCTTGGCGCTGTCGCATCTCTCTCTCTCTCTCTCTCTCTTCGTCTAGCGACCTAGTCGAAGAGGCTCCTCGTCGGGCGCATTCGCGCCGCCTCTGCTTCGTCCCCGCGGGGGGTGGGCGTCCGGCGGCTCTGCGCGGGGCCACGGAGTCACACCCGCGCGTGGGGGGTGGCCGCTGATGGCCGCGCCGACCGATCGGAGATCGGCCAGCAGCGGTGGGGCGACGGCGGCGCGGCGTGGTGCGGTCAAGCGCACGCTGCCGGCCGAGGGGCGCCTGGCACGGCGGCGCGAGCAGCGGGTTCTCTCGCGGGGTGCGCCGCGGGTGCAGGTCGAGGAGATTCAGCACTCGCGCTTGCTGGTTGCGGTGGCGGCGACGATCGACGAGTTTGGTTTCGAGCAGAGCACGGTGACGCGAATTGCCGCGCGGGCGAAGGTATCGCGGCGGACCTTCTACGAGCTCTTCGAGAATCGCGAAACGTGTCTGGTCGCGTTGATCGACGCGGTCGTGGAGCGGGTCGAGCGGGATCTGGAGGCGGCGGGCCTTGAGGGTCTGGAGTGGCGTGAGCGGGTGCGCGGCGGGCTGTGGGTGATCCTGTCGTTCCTGGAGCGCGAGCCGCTGCTGGCGCGGCTCTGGGTCGTACATGCGTCGCGCGGCGGGCCGCAGACGCTGGAGCGTCGCGAGCGGGTGCTCGCGCGGTTGGCGGCGATCCTCGACGAGGGACGCCGGGAGGGTCCGCGAGGGGCGGAGTGCACGTTGGTGACGGCGGAAGGCCTCGTGGGCGGCGCGCTCGGCGTGGTGTACGCGCGGTTGCGCGGCGGCGACCGCAGGCCGTTGACGGGCCTTTTGGATGAGTTGATGGGGATGATCGCGCTGCAGTACCTGGGGGCCAGGGCGGCGCGTCGCGAACAGCGGCGTCCGGCGCCGGCACCGGTGCCGCGCCAAGCTCCGAAAGCCGAGTGGGAGGTGAGCGCGCACGCGGAGCACGACCCGCTGGATGAGGTGAACATGCGCCTCACCTACCGCACCGCGCGAGTTCTGCAAGGCGTGCAGGAGCACCCCGGGGCGAGCAACCGCGAGATCGCCGACAGCGCTGGGATCAATGACCCCGGCCAGGTCTCAAAGCTGTTGCGGCGCCTTGAGCGTCTTGGTCTGCTCGAGAACCACGGTTTGGGGCACGCCCAGGGCGAGCCGAACGAGTGGAAGCTGACATCGCTGGGTGGGCAGGTCGCGCAGCGGTTGAGCGTTCTCACTGGTGACCGGCACATTAACCGAGGGGCGTCTGTCCCTCCTTACTCCTTAGGAGGAGATAGCGATGTTCCAAGTACTACGTAAACATCTGACCCCAAGCGCGTTCATCGCCTTCGTGGCCCTAATCTTCGCGATCACGGGCGGTGCGTTTGCCGCGAGCGGTAGTGGTGGTGGTACGGACCGATCGTCCGGGGTCGGCCAGCAGGCGACTGCTTCGGTCACGCGTGGGTACCCGGTCGCCGCGGCCGCCAAGAGCAAGGCCAAGCCCAAGGTAAAGGCCGGCCCCCGCGGCCCCGCCGGACCCGCCGGCAAAAACGGTGCGACGGGCGCCACTGGCCCAACGGGTGCCACCGGCCCAGCCGGCGCGACGGGCCCTGCTGGCGCCGGTGCTACTGGTCCCGCGGGTCCTGCCGGAGCGCCTGGTTCGATCGGTCCGCAAGGGCCAGAAGGTAAGTCCGGCTTCACCGAAACGCTCCCTTCCGGTAAGACGGAGAAGGGCGATTGGACGGTTGGCGTGGAGAGCGCGTCAGCGGGTCTCTTGCTCGCGAGCGCAAGCTTCAACATTCCTTTGCAAAATGCGCCGATTCCGGTCTATGTCAAAGCGAATGCCGCGACTCCCGAGCATTGCACCGGCAACGTTGGAGAACCGGGCGCCGAAGCCGGCTATCTCTGTGTCTTCGCGAGCGAAGAATCCCAACTCGTACCAGAAGCAGAACTGGGATCCCCCAATCCGAAGGTGTGCTCCACCTCCGACAGCAAGGCGGCAATCGTGGGCCTGTGCTCCCGCGCTAGTACCCCAGGCACGGCGGACCCAACTGGTTTCGGTCTCGCGGTGTACGCCGAACAGGGGGGATCCGCCGCCGGCACGTGGGCGGTGACCGCCGAATAGCCCAAGGCATTAAGTCCCTCACCTCCCCGCGGCCGCCACAGCCGTCGCGGGGAGGCCGGGTGGGCCGCTCATCATTATCACCGCAAGCATCGCTCCAGCAGCCAGTCGTATACAGGCAAATACCGAACTGATCGAAATGCACGATTCTCAGGAGAAAGGCACGAACGTGACTCATATCGAGCACAACGCAAAGACATTGCCCGCCGCGACAGGCTTTTTTGCGCGCCTCCGTGTGTTTCTCCGTGGCCGAGGGAGAGGTGCGTCCTCATCGCGCGGCCGGCGACTTCTCGTGCTCGGCCTCCTGCCGGGTGCCCTTAGTCTTGTTCTCGTTGTGCTGCCGGCCTTCGCAGCGGGACAGGAATCCATTGATTTCAGATTTTTGAATTTCCAATTGTCAGAAGTCAGCTCGACGAGGGCAGCCATACAGATGGAACTGGTGAGCGGAACTGAGCCGTCGACCTGGCAGCTCGAATATGCCACGTCGCTGGGAGGCCCATGGACGATCGCACAGAGCGGCGCGCTAGGACCCGACGACAACAACACAACGGAGGGGTCCGCCGAAATCCTCCACTTGACGCCCAAGACGCGTTACTATATTCGCGCGGTCGCTGTCGGCAGCCTCGGTAAAATCGAAAAGACTGCCGAATTCACCACAACTCCGACTGCTTCCCCTTTATTTTTCGCACCACACAATTCTTTTAACTTCCAACCAACGAACGATCGGCCTTCTGAACCATCTGGCTCCCCCACATGCGAAGGCGAAGGGTACGACTTCTCCTCCTTTGGAGAGAGCTTCTGCTGGCACAGCACACCTACCCCGACGTCTGGCCCGGGTGGGCTTACGACGGAGGTCTATGCTGATGGCGCGGATACCAAATATCATTTTGAATATTCGACGAGCAAGAGCGTGGTCGAAAGCGGTGGGGGCATCGTTGTCCCCGGTGCCGGGGGCTCTGTCACGGCGGCTGAAGAACTCAAGCTGGCCGAAGTCAAGCTCGAAGGTCTCAGTCCCGAAACGACCTACTATCTGCGCGGCGTCGCTGAAAACGAAGTCGCTCCACCCACTTCCACGACACTCCTCACCTTCACCACTCACTCCGCTCGAGTTGAAGTCGGCGGCTTCATCGAGGTCGATCAGGCCGCTACCTCCGCCCACCTGATTGGCTCTGTGAACCCCAACGGGTTTGAAACACATTGGCGTTTTGAATATTCGACGTCTAAGTCGGGTCCGTGGAGCGATGGTCCGGAAGGCACGATCGCGCAGGCCCAGGCGGGCTACACCGAAGAAGGCCGGCACGTGGAAGGCGAACTCACCGGCCTGAGCCTCGGAACTCCCTATTTCGTGCGCCTGCATGGCGAAAACGAACCGGAGGCGGGCCACCCGGCGGAAGCGACTTCTGAACCCGTCGGCTTTAAAACCTCCGGTCCGCCCGCGGTCACGACGCTCGCCCTTCACGCGATTCACAACGAAGCGCTGCGCCTGCTCGGATATGTCGAACCCAATAACGTGGAGGCGTCCGTTCAAGCCGGCGCTAATTACAGCACCCACTATCACTTCGAATATGTCACACAGCGCCATTTCGAAGAAGCGGGGTTCACGGACGCGCAGAGCGCACCCGAAGTCGCGTTTGCGGGAGTCGAAGACCAGTTCATCGGCGAGGACGTCCCCGGGCTGCAGCCCGGGGAAGCCTACCGTTACCGTCTCACGGCGACAAACACCACTCCCGGTGACCCGGTCGTGCATGGCGGCGAACAGGCCCTCACGGTCCCTGCCGCGCCACCGGCCGATACCGAAGCGTCGTGTCCCAACGAGGCGCTCCGTAGCGGTCTTTCGGCCGGTCTGCCCGACTGTCGCGCGTATGAGCAGGTGACGCCGGTCGATAAGGCAGGCGCCGAAGAACCCTTCCACTACAACCGTTACGACACTGGTAACGCTGGTGCTTTGATCGGCGAAGATGGCGAGCACTTCGAGTTCGACGGGCAGTCCGTCCATTGGGGGTCGGCCGGCGGGAGCCCGTATTTCTTCTCTCGCACCGAAAAGGGTTGGCAGATGACGTCGGGTACTCCGCAGCCCGAAGCGGGGATCGACATTCACTACGCCCCCGAGCTCTATAACCCCGACCTCACCCAGTTCGCTTTCAGCGCCGGGTGGCAAACCGAAGGCGGAGTCGAATCGCCCAGCCTCGAATTCAAGTTCGGTTCCCCGGGTGGGCCCTATGTGAGCGCCGCGTCGGTGTCGCGTAAGCAGATCGGGCTGGAAGGAACGGGCGGGTGGGTCGCCGCCTCCGAAGATTTCTCCAAGCTGATCTTCGCGACCGAAGACCGCACGTTCGTTCCCGGGCATTCCACCGGGACCGCCAGCGGCCTGGACCTCTACGAATACTCGCAGGGCGTGTTCCGCCAAGCCAACGTGGACTCCGCGGGCCACACGATCGGGACCTGCGGCGCCAGCGTCCCCAAAGGCACCGCCGAAATCGGAGGGTCAGAAGGCACAAGCAGCCGCCACGCCGTCTCCGCCGATGGCTCCCGCGTCTTCTTCTATGCGGTCCCGTCTGGTAGCAGTTGCTCGGAACCGCGTCATCTCTATCTCCGTGTCGGCAGCGCCGAAACGATCGATCTCGGCACCGACACGCTGATGGGCGCCAACGGCGAAGGCACCAAGGCGCTCCTGGAAGCCCGCAACGGCAACACCCAGGAAGTCTTCCTCTACGAACCCCAGTCGCACGCGAGCACGCATCTCTTCTCCCAAGGCTATGAAGAAGACTCCAAACTGCTGGTCTCTGAAGACTTCAGCACGATCTATATCTCCTCGAGCCAGCGTCTTACTTCCGAAGCTCCGCCACTTTCAAACGTCGAAGGGGTCCAATATTTCTACCGTTACTCCATTTCGGCCAAAGCCCTCAGCTTTGTTTTCGAGGGACGAGCGTTTGACCAGGCAGGTGAACTAAGTCCGCATATTAGCCCCGACGGCCGCTATGTCTATTTCACAGGTATCGTCCCCGGTATCCCGGCTGGCGCACTGCCGAGGAACGAGCAGGCCTTTCGCTACGACAGTGCCGAAAATCTGATCCAGTGCATTTCATGCGCCTCTGCTTTCAATCCCGACCCAAAGCAGCCGGCTCTCTTCACAAACGAAGAACAAGGGGAGAACTCGTCGACGAGGAACGCGATGCCGGGCGAAACGGTTGCCTCCGCTGACGGGGATTATGTCTTCTTCGACACGATATCGGCACTCGTGCCCCAGGACGTCAACGGTGAAGTCCAACCCGACGAACGCCCTTCTGAACACGAATACGAAAGCTCAGCTTTCTCTCCCTCCAGTGATGTTTATGAGTGGCGTAAGTCTGGTGTCGATGGTTGCTCTCAGCTTCAGGGTTGTGTCAGCCTGATCTCCTCTGGTGGCAATGGTAGGCTCGTGATGCTTCTTGGTTCCGCGGCCGACGGCCGTGATGTGTTCTTCACGACCGCCGCTCAGCTCGGTTCGCAGGACAACGATAACGCCCTCGATGTATATGATGCGCGCATCGATGGCGGCTTCACGCCGCCGCCGCCGCGTCCGACGGAATGTGAAGGCGACGCCTGCTCGACACCGTTTGCCGCTCCTAACGATCTCACGCCGTCGAGCTCCACTTTCCAGGGCGCCGGTAACGTCCTTGGCGCAACACCGGGAGCAAAACCCAAACCCAAGCCCAAACCGAAGAAGAAGACCGTCAAGAAGAAGAAAAAGGGCAAGTCGAAGAAGAACGTCAAGAAGGCCAAGAGTAGTCATAAGAGTGGCCATCGGAGGGGGAGGTAATCATGCGTCTTTTACAGAAGTTCTGTCTCTCTTTCGCGGTCGTGGGTGTTGTGGTGTTCGCGTTTGCCGGGTCGGCCGTGGCGAAGCCGAGCAGCGAACACCCCTTCGAAATCATCCCCGGCTCTTTCCATATGACCTCGTCGACGGGCGATGCCGCGGCGCATGAGAATCTCACCACCGAATTCGATTTCGCGCACAACGGCAGCGGCCAAACCTACGACGATGTCCGTAGTACCGTCGTGAACCTGCCGGCTGGCTTCAACGCGAACAACACCGCGGTCCCGACCTGCAGCGGCGCCGAGCTCAAAGGCGACCCGAATATCAATCTTGTGGTTCCGCCGTGTCCGGCCGCGAGCACGGTCGGTACGATCAGCTTGGATTTCGGCAAGGAAAGGATCACCGTCCCGGTCTATAACATGGAAGTCACGAGCTTCGGTGTCACCGCGCAGCTCGGTTTCGCTATTTACACGACCACGCAGATCCTCACGGTCAGCGTTCGCCCGGGGGACTCCGGGCTCACCGTCACCGACCCAGAGATCGAAAACCTGGGTGAACCGCACGACATCTCGGTCACGATCTGGGGCGTCCCCGCTTCCCACGAACACGACCTCGAACGCCAACAGGTATGTCACCCGATCGGAGAGCAAGGACCACCGGTATGCGAAAACAAGCTCGGTGGCCCCGAGTCGGCGAATATCCCTCCGAAGCCGTATCTGTCTAACCCGACGGGTTGCGAACCGCATATCGCGACGATGGACGCCGACTCGTGGGAGCATCCCGGGGCCATATTGCCCGATGGATTCCCGGATCTGGGCGACCCGAACTGGTCGCGGGCGTCGTTTGAAGTTCCCGCGATCGGGGAATGCGATCGTGTGCCGTTCGATCCGTCGATCGAAGTGCAGCCGAGTACTCGTGCCGCGGAATCGCCGACCGGGCTCGCCGTGTCGCTGGTGGTCCCGCAGAGCTGGGAAACACCGTTCTCGATCGCTACGGCGAACCTGAAGGACACGACGGTCGTGCTCCCCGAAGGCATGACGATCAACCCGTCCGCGGGCTCCGGGCTGGGGGCCTGCACGCCGGCGCAGTACGAAGCGGAAACCTCATCCTCGCTGCCGGGTGAAGGATGTCCCCCGGAATCGAAGATCGGGTCGATCGAAATCGAAACGCCGGTCCTTGCGGAAAAAATCCTGGGGGCGGTGTATGTCGCGACGCCGTTCGATAATCCCTTTGGCTCGCTGTTGAGCCTCTACATCGTTGCCAAGGCCCCCGCGCGAGGAATCGTCGTCAAAGTTGCGGGGAAGGTCGAACTGAACTCCGTCACCGGCCAGCTCACTACCACGTTCGAAAACACGCCGCAGCAGCCGTTCAGTAAGTTCACGCTGAAGTTCCGCCCCGGTGCAACAGCGCCGTTGGTGAGTCCTCCTGCGTGTGGGTCCTATGCCGCACGGGGCGCGTTGACGCCGTGGTCAGCACCGAGCGAACCTGTGCTCGTGAGCAGCACACCGTTCCAGGTCACCCAGGGCGTCCACGAAGGCGCCTGCCCCGCAGGCGGTGTCCCGCCGTTCAAGCCGAGGGTCATCTCCGGCACCGATAACAACGCCGGTGGCTCCTACAGCCCGTTCTATCTGCGGATCCTCCGCGAAGACGGCGAACAGGAGATCACGCGCTTCTCCACCACGTTGCCGCCGGGCTTGACGGGGAACCTGACCGGGATCCCGTTCTGCCCAGACGCCGACATCCAGCTCGCGAGGGAAAAGACCGGGGCGCAGGAGGAAAGCGAACCTTCCTGTCCCGCCGCCAGCGCGGTCGGGCACACGATCGTCGAAGCGGGCGTCGGCACAGTGCTCGCCCAGACACCCGGCAAGGTGTATCTGGCGGGCCCCTACCACGGCGCGCCGCTCTCGATCGTCTCGATCACGAGCGCGAAGGTCGGCCCGTTCGACCTTGGCACCGTCGTGATCCGCTTTGCCTTGGACATCAACCCCACGACCGCGCAGGTCGAAGTAAGCGGCACGCAATCCGAAGCGATCCCGCACATCATCCAGGGCATCGTCGTGCACGTCCGCGACATCCGCGTCTACATGGACCGCGAAAAGTTCATCATCAACCCCACCAACTGCTCCCCGCTTTCTATCGCTAACACGATCGACGGGGCCGGCGCAAACTTCACGAACCCCTCCGACCAGGTCCCCGTGAACGTCTCAACGCCGTTCGAGGCCGCCGACTGCTCAAGCCTCGCCTTCAAACCCGAGCTCACCGTCTCCACCAGCGCCAAGACCAGCAGGGCGGACGGCGCGAGCCTCACCGCGAAACTGACCGTCGCCGGCGCGCTCGGCACCCAGGCGAACATCAGCAAGGTCAAAGTCGAACTCCCCAAACAACTCCCCTCCCGCCTCACGACGCTGCAGAAAGCGTGCACCGCCGAACAGTTCGACGCCAACCCGGCAGGGTGCCCGCCCGCGTCGATCATCGGGCACGCCAAGGCGATCACCCCGATCCTCCCCGTCCCCCTGGAAGGCCCCGCGTACTTCGTCAGCCACGGCGGCGAAGCGTTCCCCGACCTCGAGATCGTCCTGCAGGGCTACGGCTTCACGATCGACCTCACCGCGACAACGTTCATCAGCAAAGCCGGCGTCACGTCAAGCACCTTCAAGACCGTCCCCGACCAGCCCGTCACGAGCTTCGAACTGACGCTCCCCGAGGGCCCCTACAGCGCACTGACAACCGAAGAGAACCTCTGCTCAGCCACGAACACCGTCACCGTCAAGAAGAAGATCACAGTCAAGATCCACGGCCACAAGAAGACCATCACCCGCAAAATCAACAAGACCGTGGGTGGGCGGGCACTTAATCCCCTGCAGATGCCGACCGAACTCGTCGCCCAGAACGGCGCCGAAATCCACCAGGACACGCCAATCACCGTCACCGGCTGTGGGACGGGCAGGGCGGCGGTGCACAAGGGCAAGGGCAAGAAGAAAGGCAGGCAGTGATGCCCTCAGCGATCATATGCGCGTCCGCGTGGCAGGACGCGGGTCACGATGATTGTGTGGGCTTCGTCGTCAAAGTTGAAGCGGATGCGCCAGTCGCCGACGCGCAATCGCCATTCGTCGCTGTTCGCGAGCTTGCGGGTGTCGCCGGCGCGGGGGTTGGCGACGAAGTGGTCGAGCGCATCGACAATGCGTTTCTTGATTGGCCTGTCGAGGCGTCGTAGATCGCGTTGCGCAGGCGGAGTGACGACGTAAGTCCAGTGCGCGTCTGTCAAGTGAGGTCGAGGTCTCGTTTGAGCTCGTCCGGGTCGATCGCCTCGCCTCGGCTATATGCCTCGAGCGCTTCCTGTGCGGAGCTGTCCTCCTCAGGTGAGGAGGGCTCGTCATCGTCAGGTGCGCTTGCGAGGGCTTGGAGCATGGCGTCGTCGCGATGACGTTCTGTGATGAGCAGCGTCGCGGCGGCTTCTGCCTCGGTCAACTCGTCCACGAGCTCGCGCAGACGCTCTTTGGTCGTCATGACCGGGCATTCTAACGCGCCGCTTCCTGACGCGGCGAGAGTACGCGCAGCGTCGTGCGCGCCTGCGCCCACTCACTCGTGCGGCCGGGCTCTCCCTCGGCGACCGCGCCTGCCTCGCTCTTGCTCGACGCCTTGTGGGTGTGGCGATGACCACCGATACCGCTTGGGCACGAGTCGAGCTCGACGTCCCGCTCAAGCTCGTCAGGGATAACTCCGACGTTCCTCCCTCGCCTCCCGGCCCGGGGTGAGCTTCGCGACACCACGGAGGGTCCGCCGCGCGGCCGCGGGCGGGGCGTCATACGATTGAGGCCATGAACCTCTCCCCGTCGGAGATCCGCGTGCTGGGCTGCCTGCTGGAAAAGCGTGGATGACGCTAGGCGCCAAGGGGGCGGATCACCGCATGGGTGCTGGTGATTCGCCCCTTCACCGTTCCCGACGCCGAGCGGGCGAATCACGCTGATTTACAGGCGATTCCGGGGGGTTCGGGCGTATGCGCCCATTCGATCTCAGGCCCACGGGTCGTGCGCGATCTTGGCGATCTCGTCTCGGACTCCGCGCAGAGCGGCTTCGGCGAGTGTTAGGTCTTTCTGCGACGGGCGACGGCAGCGGTATCTCGCATCCCTGCTGTGCTGATAAAGGTGGTCATGCCACCGACGAAGGATCGGCCATTTCTGTTGCATCTTGGCCTTGCGTTCTTCGTGACTGTGGACGCGGCAGCCTTCGAAGACGAGTGCGGCTTCGATCTCGTGCAGCGCGACGTAATAGAGGACAGTCATCGCCCAGTCGGGCTGCTGTGACTGGCTGCCGCCCAGTTCGTTGTAGAAGGTCTCGTTCTGTAGCGCCCAGGCGTGATGTTCGGCGGCAGTGGGCATTCCGCCGAGCTTAGATCAAGCGCTACAGACGCTTGCCTTCGCGCACCCAGTCCGGGACATTCTCCAGCGCGTAGACGGATAGCTCGCCTTCCCGTCCACTGAGTTGGTCGCACACAATCTCAATAAATGAGCCGCGCAGCCCCATCTCGCAGTCGAGGTCAACGTCCTCCAGCACGATGGCAACCTCCAGATCCTTGCTCGTGTCGAGAAGCCAGACGTCGCGCACCTTCTCGATTGACTCGACCCGCCGCGCAAAGGCCCGCGCCGCCGCTGCGCGGCGCATGGGCTTGGCATCGGGAAGCCAGAGCACCTGTCGGTACCCAGGCGCAAGGGTCTGAGGTTGAACGTCCATGATGGGGGTCGTCTCGCTTTCATGCGGATACCGCGACCGAGAAGGTTCCGTTGTAGTCCTGCCGCCGATCTGAAGGACCACCGTCTACGCCTCCTCGCCCTCGGCACCTATCTCCGCCCTCATGAGGCCAGGAGGGTGTTTGATCTCACCGACGTTGCCCTCGCGTGTCTCGATGGCCTCCTGCAAAGCGTCACGGAGCAGCTTCGCGTACTCCCAGGTCATAACCACCCTCACGGCCGCTCTGGGCGGCTCGGTCGGCGGCTCGGCCACGGGCTGTATGTATCCAAAGTCGAGTCCGAACTCAAAGGGCGCAGGGATCGTGCGCAGCCAGTTGGTGTAGACGATCGGCAGCCCCTCAATGTCCGGCGGCTGGGCAAGTGGCTCGCTCATATCGTTCCCATCGTCATCGCGGAGGCGCAGCCTTTAGGGCCAGCCCCTCTAGATCCTATGGTAGACCAGCGGCACCATGTCGTCGCCATCTACCAGGCGACCGTCTCCGACCGCCCCTAGAATCCCGCGCCGTGACCGGCCTTCCGAGTTTCGCCAAACCCTCCTAGCGGCGAAGGGGGCGAATCACCAGCACCCATGCGGGTCAGAACGGCGGAACTACTCGGAAGAGGGCTGCGGGCCTTGGGAGTCACAGGCCGTGACTGCGGCGCAGCGTCGTAGCGAGCCCCTCGGCATCCACAGCGAGCATCCGGGCAGTACGCGAGGCGTCCGCCATTGCTGCGACCCTCGCGGCAAGGTCGAGGTCGGAGTCCGCGGCCTCCCCTATGCGCGCCTGCACGAACCTGTACCGAGCGACCGCCGCGTCCCATTTCCGGGCCTCGCTCGCGCCGAACCAAGCGGGCGCAGGCAGCTCGCCGATGACCTCCGCATTGACAACCGGCGGCGCAGCCCGAGAAAGCGACCGCACCGCGGCGATCGAGCGTGCTGCCTGGTCGTCGTACTGCGGCGCTGCTTTCACGATGGTGGAGATGTGCTGCTTTTTGAGCCCCGTGGCTCGCGCGAGCTGGCCCTGAGTCCAGCCGTCGTCGTCCTTTAGCGCGCAGATTCGCGCATTGCGCGCTCGGAGGGCCGCTGAGAGCGCAGCGTCGCACTCCGCGACTTGGCGCTGTAGCTCGAACAGGCAGGGGTCAGACGGCACTTACCCCATCGTGGCAGACGTGTCGGATAACGAGACTGCATGAGCACAACAATCACCACGCCAGCAGCGGAAGCCCAAGCGCTGCATGCCCGGCGTCTCGCTGCCGGCCTGACCCAGCGCCAAGTCGCGGCCGCCGCCGAGGTCAGCCTCACATGGCTGGCGAACATCGAGGCGGGCTGCGTTCCGGCCCGCTCCGAGGCGATCGGTCGCATCCGCCGCGCGCTTGAGGCGGCTGAGCAGCTGGACGCCGCTAGAGAAGCCGACGGCCCGGCGGGCGGGGCCGGGCCATCGGATGGAACGCGGGCGGCCAAGGGGATGACCGCGGATGTCTGCGCAGACTAACACCGCCACCACCCGGAATGCCGCGCGACCCCTCGTGATCGGCGTGTGCCCGCACTGCGCCGGGCAGGGCGAGGTTCCCGGCGCCGCATTCGAACGGACCGGCCAGTTCTTCCCGTGCCTGGAGTGCGGCGGCACGGGCGACCTCGACGCCCATCGTCTGCACCTCGCCTACGAACTTGGGCGACAGGAGGTCTTGCGCTGGTTGACCTCGGCAGCCACCTCCGCGCAACGGCCCGAGATGTCGATCGATGAGATCAAGCGCAAGGTCGATCGCCCGCCGGAGGCGGCATGACCGCGGCAAGACCCGAGGATGCCGCTTGCGCCATCGCAGACTCGCCCCGGTCGCTCGTGACACGGGCAGCCGAGGTCAAGTCCCGGTCGATCCGCTGGGCATGGGTCGGCCGGCTCGCGGTCGCCTACCTGACTGTGCTCACCGGAATCGAGGGGCTAGGTAAGTCGGTTTTCAGCGCGTGGACGATCGCGCGTCTCACCCGCGGGGAGCTACCCGGCGAGTGGGAGAGCGAGCCCGTGGACGTACTCGTGATCGCGGGAGAGGACGGCATCGCGGACACATGGCGCCCCCGGCTAGAGCTGGCCGGCGCGGTGCTGGAGCGCGTCTGTTTCCTGAACCTCGACCAGCTCCCGCCCGCGTGGAACATCCGCGACGGGATCGAGCAGGTACGCGCCGCGATCGAGGAGACCGGCGCCCGGTTTATCCACATAGACGCACTGCTCGACCACATGCCGCCGCCGAAGGCGGGCGAGTCGATCAATTCCCCCACGTTCACCCGGCAGGCACTCGGACCCCTTCGGCGCCTGGTGCGCGAGCTGGAGATCGTGGGCGTGTTCACCATGCACCCCCCGAAGGCACGCTCCGGCGACTTCCGCGACCTGGTGCAAGCAAGCCAGGCGTTCTCCGCAATCCCTCGCGTCGGGCTGCTCATCGCGTGGCACCCCGACGACGACGCCGACACTCCCGACCGCCGCCGCGTCATCATCCGCGGCAAGGGCAACATCGGCCGCGACCCCGGCGCCCTCCAGTTCCGGATCGTCGGCCAACCGTTCACGCACGACGACGGCCGCACCACCGAACGCGAGGTAGTAGTCGATGTGGTGCCGTCGCCGGTCACGCTCGCCGACCTCGCACCCGACCGTCTGCTCGGCGCACGCGAACCAACGAAGACCGACCGCGCCGCCGACATCATCCGCGCCGCACTCAACGACGGCGAGTGGCAACCAGCCGCACCGATCCGCGAAACACTCGCCGCCGCCGGTCTCGACAGCGGCTCCGTGCGCACGCAGGCACTCGGCATCGCCCGCGTCCAGAAGCGCAAGACCGAACGCGCCTGGTGGTGGCGAATCCCCACCGGCGAAGGGCAAGAGTCCACCACCGACGGACCCTTCCCCACCGCGCGCGCGCGTTCTCTCACAGACAATGGACCCTTCGACTCAACAAGCCAAAACCCCAACAACAACGGGAAGAGTCCAAGAGTCCACGACCGGGAACCGACCGACCCCCAAGAGTCCAAGAGTCCATCCGTCCGGGACTACGCGCGCGCGCGCGAGCACGACCTCGAACGCCTCACCACCAAGTTCCCGGAGATGGCCGCATGAGAGGGCCGACGGTGCCTCCCTTGCGCGGATTGGCCGAGCCGCCGAATCGGAATGTCCGCGCTGGCGCGTTGGCTGCGCTCACGGGGCGCGAGCGTCTGCTTGTCGATGCGACCGCGGAACGTGTGGTCGAGCTGCTGCGCGGCGAGCCGTCGGGGGCGCTGCTCAGCGCGCAGGCGCTCGCGGACAAGCTCGGCGTGTCCCGCGCCTACGTGTACGAGCACGCCGAGGCGCTTGGCGCGATCCGGCTGGGGGATGGTCCGCGTGCCCGGCTCCGGTTCGATCTTGAGACGGCGCGGTCGGCGGGCATCTGCTCGGCAGGCAGCCATCCGGCGTCGAGTATCGCTAGTGCTGGAGCGAGAAACGCGCCGGGAGTCGCGCCGCGCCGCCGACGTTCGCCCAATGTTCGCCCGCAAGTGGGCTCCGTGCTCGCCGACCGTGGCGTGCGCAGCGAGCAGGTGCAGCAAGCCGGCCTCAACGGCGGGCGCGTAGCGGACCACGGAGGCCGGTCATGCCGTTGAGCGCCGACCCGTCGGCCAGGGCGGCGCAGCTCGCCAACTTGCGTCCGCAGAACTCGATCAAACACGGCGCGTACAGCGCGGACCTACTCAAGCCTGAGCGTGAGCGAATCCTTGGCGAGCTGCTGGCGAGTTTTCCGAGTGTGCGCAGGGATCGGCTGGAGCTTGCAGCGGCGCAGAGAGCGCGGATCGTGCTCCTGCAAGCCTACGTCGAGGCGGTCGGCGTGCTGCGGCACAAGGGCCGTGGCGAGACCTACCCGGCCGTCGCACTGCTCTCGCGCGAAGAGTCGGCGTACCGCGCCGAGCTGGGGAAGATCGAAGACCTTCAGCGTGAGGCCGGCGCCGCTCCGCACGATGCGCTGGCGGCGATCGTGGCGGAGCTGGCCGAAGGCGAGCACGGCGGCGGCGCGGAGGAGGTCGGCGCGGAGGCGCAGCGTGAAGCTGGCGGCGGCGAGACCTTGGCGAGCATCGCGGCGGAGTTGGCCGCCGAAGGTGACGACGACGACGGCGAGCAGGACGCCGCGGTGGAGTTGCCCGACTCGCCCGCGATCGACGGCGAGGGAGACGGCCGTGGTTAACGTGGCTCAACGCGACGACCGGGAGCGCCGGGCGGTCTTCGAGCGGATGTGGCGGGATGCCGCGCGAGCTGCTGCCCGTGTCGATGCCGTGGACGGCGATGGTGTGCCGGCGCGCGACGCCGATGCGCCGGACGTGCATGAGCTGCTCGACGCCGACCCGACGGAGCTGGCGTGGTGGTGGCGGTGACCACCGGCGAGGCGCGCTGGGATTGCCTAGCCTGCGCAAAAAGCCAGACGTGCGCGCGGAGCGCCGCCGGGTGATGGTCGAGCAGCTCGCGGCCGGCGAGCTGACGATCCGTCCGCTGACGCTGGCGGACGTTGAGCGGCTGGAGCGAGCGCGGGCACGTCGGGATCAGGTGGCGCGTCCGGTGGTGGTGAGGAAATGGCGCTGAGCGACGCGGGTCTCGACCGGCTGCGTGCCGCGGTGCTCGACCGTAGTGTGGAGCGGCGCCCGTCGCGACGACTCGCGGCAGCTCGTGAGGCTCACCCTCCGCTGCTCCCGTTGAGCGACCCCGCCGCGCTGACGGTGCCCGCACCGACAGAGCCGCCGTCGATGGTCGCCCTGGGGCGTGGCGTCTACTGGGCGCTCCGCACGCAGCTCGAAGCGCACGGGGTGCCCGTTGAGGTCGCGTCGCGGGTAGCGCTCCGTGCTGCTCGCCTAGCGCTGCTTGAGGCGGTGGGCGTCGGCCGGGTGGAGGCGATGGACCGGCTCGCTATCTCGTCACGGTCGTTGGGGCGTGCCCGCGTGCTGCTGCGGGGGCTCGACCCGGACGCCATCGCCGACGGCGAGCTGCTGCCACCGCCACCGCGGGGTGCCGTGAATCGAGGCGCTGCGCGCGGTGGGAGCGTGCGTGCGGGCCTCCGTGCCGTTGGTGGAGGGGTTGGGCAGGGTCGCCATCCCGAAGGTGACGCCGAGGGCTGGAGGCGGTGCGCATGACCGCCCGCTTGCAGCTCGTGGTCCCTGGCGCGCCGGTCCCGCTTGAGCGGGCGCGTGTTGGCCGTGGCCGCCATTACTTGCCAGCGAGATCGAGGGAGTTCCGGGAGCGCATTCAGGCCGCGTGGATGCAGGCCGGAAGGGTGAATCTCGGCGCTGGCCCGCTCGCTTGCTCCGCGCGCTTTTACTTCGAGCGGCCGGCGAGCCATTTCGGCACGGGGCGCAACTCGGGCACGCTCAAGCCGAGCGCTGCCGCGGTGATTCCGGGGGGCGACGTCGATAACTTGGCGAAGAGTGTGTTGGACGCCTTGCAGATGCTCGCGTTTAGTGATGACAAGCAGGTGGTTTGTCTGAGTGGCGTTCATAAGGGCTGGGCGCTGCGAGGCGCTGCGCGGACGGAGGTTGACTTGTGGGTTGCCCGACAGCTCGACGTGGGGGCGGCGTGAGCGCGCCGACACGCAAGCGGCCCCGTTCGTCGGCGGCTCCGTGGTGGGCGCGGCTGCCGACGTGGCGGGTGACGATCGCCGCGCATGAGGTCCCGCCGCGGTGGAGTATTCCCGCGACCGTCTGCGAGGTCGGGGCGTCTACGGCAGAGATTGCTTGTGGTGTCTGTCTGCGGTTCGCGCACAGTGACGCGGGTGTGCCGCCGTTGCGGTCGCTGCTGGCTGTGTCGCGGGCGCATGTTCATGCTGAGCGGGTGCGGGAGGTGACGGGGTGACTGTTTCACTGGTTGCGGCGGCGCGTGATAAGCGGCTGCTGGGTGCGCAGTTCGCTCAGAGTGGGTTGGCGTTGTGGCCTAAGCAGGATGAGTTGTTGCGGGGTTTGGAAGGGCCGGAGCGTACGCATGTGTGGGCGATTGGCCGGCAGGCGTCGAAGACTACCCTTGCGGCAGCGTTTGGGGTTCATAACTGCACGATGCGGCCCGATCTTGATGTGATCTTGCCGCGTCGCCGTGTGAGGTATGTGCTGGTGATCGCGCCGGGGATCGATCAGGGGAAGGAGTTCATCGAAGTGGCGGCGGGGCTGGTGGAGGACTCGCCGGTGCTGTGTTCAATGGCTGAGGTTGCGGCTACGCAGATAACTTTCACGTTGCCGGATGGGAGGCGGTCACGCATTCGGGCTGTTCCCGCGAACGCGAAAACTATCCGGGGGATGTCGGCGTCAGCGGTCATTTTTGACGAGCACGGGCATTATAATGAGACGGCGGGGCCGGGGTCCGATGAGCGTCTGTATCGCGCGGCGCGGCCGTCGATGCGCCGGTTTGGGGCGCTCGCGCGGGTGCTCAGTATCTCTAGCCCGAACGGCCAGAGCGGCAAGTTCTATGAATTGTTCCGGGACGCCGAGGCTGGCGTGTTGCCGTCTGCGCGTGCGGTGAAAGCGGCTACGTGGGAGATCGACCCGTCGTATGATAGTGAGCAGCAGGACGCGGACCGTGCGGAGCTTGGCGAGGATGGGTACGCGGAGGAGGTAGGCGCGGAGTTCATTACGGGCCGGGGTTCGTTTTTCGACGTGCCTGCGATTCGTTTCGAGGAGCGGGCGGCGTTGCCGGATGAGGGCTCGAACTGGGTGTGCGGGCTCGACGTGGGGCTAAGCTCTGATTTCTTCGGTGTCGCGCTGGTCGCGCCGTCGGTCGCTGACCGGGGGACTCTGCTGGTGGGCGCGGTCGATGGGATCGACCCTGCTGGCGTGCGGGTTCGTAAGGCGTCGAGTGAGAGCCTGGACGACGCGCGAGCTCGTGAGGACTCGATGTTTTCCCGCGCGTGGGCGGTCGCGGAGCCATACTCGCCTACGCGGGGTGTAGCGGATTCACATAAAGGCGGCCCGTGCCGGAGCTATTTCGGGCGGCAGGGTTGCGCGGTTCAGCTTGTCCCGCCGACGAGCACGCTCCAGATGCAACAGTTTGTCGCGTTGAAGGCGCGGCTTGAGGACGGTTCTCTCAGGGCTTGGGCGAACCCGCAGTTGATCCAAGACTTGCGGAGGGTACGCACCACGGAGGGCGGGAAGATTCACCTTCCGAAGTTCAGGGGGAGCCATTGCGATACGGTCGTGGCGTTGGCATCGGCGGCGTGGGAGCTGCGCCATGTCACGGGCGCCGCTCAAGGGAAGCCCTTCGGCGGCCCAAGCCTCTCGGCGCGCTTTCGGGAAGATGAAGCGATGGGAGGCGCCCCGGTGGTGGGGCCACGGCCGCGGGCGCGAAACACCATCCTCGACATGGAATTTTAGGCGGCGGTGGCCAAAAGCGGCCTGTCAAGGGTCATGCTCCATATAGATGCTCTTTCGTCGCCGTAAACCCCTGAACTTGGCCGCCGTGCCGGATGAGCTGCTGCGCGCGGAGGTGCTGCGCCGCGAACAAGTCGTGCTCGGGGAGGTCGCGGGCGAGGCGCTGGCGCGCTGGATGGTGCAGCCGGTCGCACGGGTGGCGGAGCTGGAGGCCGAGCTGAGGAAATGCCGGGACCACCTTTTCCGGCAGTTCGCGGCCCACTCACTCGCCCGTGCTGAGGTGGAACGACTGGCCGCGATCCACCATGCGCTCGATCTCGGCTTCAGCGCGAGCGAGGCGAGGGCGTGGTGCAACGCAGGGTACGGCCGTGTTACTGACAGTGAAAACAAAAACGATGAGTGAGGTGAAAGTATGACCGTGGCATTGATGGACCGTCCCGCTTATGAAGTGATGCAGGATCACACGGAGTTCGATCGGATTGCGCGCGCTATCTGCCTGGAGCGCGGCGACGACGATTACCTGGGTGCCGTCGAGACGTACACCGCGGCATGGGAGAACGCGCGGGCGGTGAACGGCCCTGGGCAGACAGTGCGCCAGGTGCTCGGCATCGCTGGTGTGAATCCGGCAGAAGTCGAGGCAGGACTTCGGCTGTTGGAGCGGCGAGACGTGGGGCTCGTGAAACAGCTCGAAAGTGACGTGCGCGCGATCACGCCGGCTGACGCGCCAGTGGATGCCGCTGGCCGGGTGGGGCTCGCCCCGAACGCCGACGTCGGCCTCCTGCTCGTGAACGAGGAAGAACACGAGCGCCGGTTGGCCAGGATGAAGGCCGCAGACCCGCGCGGCCGGTTCGGCGGCATCTGGGATGACGGCGACCGGGGACGCGAGCGGTTCAAGGACGCCGACCGGGCATGGGTCGAAGCGCGCCTGGACCTTGTGGCGACCGCGGAGCGCGCGCAGGCACTCGCGGCAGCGAAGGCAAAAAGTGAAAACCTCGCGGCGCAGGTCGATGATGAAATTAAGGAGGCCATTCAGCACCAAAACGGTGTGAAAGCGCTCGATGATCGACTTGCGGGCCTTGCCGCCGACACGTTGGCGACGCGAGCGCAGCGTGAAGCGGCGGCGGGTGCTCCCGCGGAGCCGGGGCCGGGCCGCGTATTCCTGCTCGAATCGCAGGCCGCGGCTACCGCGTCGGGCGACTTTGCGCGCGAGCGGGCCTATCTGCGCGACGAGCTGGGGCTTGACGCTGACACGGTGAAGGCGCTTGAATCCTACGCGCTCGCCAATCAGCCGCGGCACCCGGTGACTGGGCGGTTTGTGCGGGCACAAGCCCAACAAGGGCGCTCGACCGCGGCCCTTCCTTCACCGCCCCGCGCCGATGACGGGCTCGCGGCGCAGCTCGCAGCCGGTGGCCATGTAGATGTCATGGGGAAAGTCTCCCCGGCTGACCCGGTTGGGCGTTCCGGCCTGGACGTTCCCGGCGCCGGGCATCCGCTGGCGCCGGCTTCGAGCATCACACGAGCCGGCTTCGACGCGCAGGTACAGGCACAGATGGCCCGCAATGGGAAGCCGTGGGCGACCGCTGCCCGCGAAGTCGCAGGGGTACTCGCGCCACAGATGAACAGCGACGACCTCGCCGCTACCGGGGTGCTGACGGGGCCAGCGGTGTGAACGATGAAACGCCACGATCGGGAACGGCGGGATGCCCGTATCCGCCGGCTGCACGCCGAAGGTCGCGCACCCACCGAGATTACGACGATCGTCGGCTGCTCGCGGGCGGTCGTCTACGAAATCACGCATCCTGCCAAGCGCCAGGAGTACAACCAGCGGCGTCTCAACTACGCGCAGGCCAGGGGATAGGGCTCGGGATGGGCGGCGTCGCGCCTACTGCTGGGCTTCGATGGCTGCGGCCAGCTCCGCCAAGCTCACACCGAGCGCGTCAATGATGGCGCGGATGGTCTCCCAGCTCGGCGAGCTTTGACCAAGCTCGGCACGCGCGTATCCCGAGGTAGTCAACCCGGCCGCGTGGGCCACCGCTTCCTGCGTCAAGCCGCGCTCCGTGCGCAATCGCCGTAGAGCACTGGCGAGCCCTTGGTCTGGCATCCGAGGCAGCATCCCACGGGCCGCAGGCTCCAGTCCATAGCCGACGCTATGCGGGCTTGACTCTGCATAGCCCCGGCTGATAGCGTGGGTGGCCGAAAACAGAAATGCGGGGCGCGCCGCCAGTAGCAGCCGCCCCGCGTGGCACCGAGAGTGTGACCTCCCGGCGCGCCGACATCCTACCTGCCGGGCAGGGTGCCTCCTCGCCAGAAGACCGCCCCCGGGCCTCCAACCACAAGGAGGAACCGATGCACGACGATCGAGATATCCCTACAGCCGCCGAGCGCGGCGACGCGCTGGAACGCGACATCCTCTACCTGCTGACCGGCGATGACTCGCCGATCTGGTCCGTCGAGGACATCGGCCGCGAGGTCGAAACGAACGAACCGACGCTCCCGATCCTGGGGCTGCTCCGCGCCGGCCTGATCTACCAGACGTCGGACGGGTTCGTGTTCCCGACCCGTGCGGGCTGGCGCATGGTCGAGATCGTCGGCCAGGTCGTCTGAGGCCCCATGATCGCCACGGCCTATGAGGCTGAGCGGTCCCGGCTGCTGCTCGCGTTCGGCCGGAAGCTCCGCGCCGAACGCGAGCGCCGCAACGTCTCGCAGGACACGCTCGCGGGGATCGCCAACGTCCACCGCACGCACCTTGCCGCGCTGGAGCTTGGGCAGCGCGACCCGCACCTATCGATGCTGCTGATCCTTGCCGACGCGCTGGAGATCCCGCCGAAAACCCTGCTCGAAGGTCTGTTCGTGCCGCGCGAGCGCAAGGCGCCGACCCACTTCAAGAACGGGATCCTGACTGGTGGCGAGGCGTGATGTCCGACCGTGCCATGCTGGTCGTGTTCGGGCGCGTTGTCCGCCAAGTACGCGAGGAACAGGGGCTGAGCGTGGAGGCGGTCGCCGCAGCGGCGGGCATTGCCTACGGCGAGCTCGACGCAGTCGAAGTCGGGGATTTGGACCCCGGCACCCGCGGCGTGCTGCACATTGCCACCGCGCTCAGCGTCACCGCGACCGCGCTGATGCTGCGCGTCGAGGCAATCGAGCGCGGGGGGGCGTGATGGTCGAGCCCGACGGCGACGCCTACACGGTCGAGCGCGCGCGGCTGCTGCTCGCGTTCGGTGAGAACGTGCGCGCCCTGCGCAAGCGGCGGGGACTCTCGCAGGAAGGGCTCGCCGAAGTCGCCAACCTCCACCGCAACGAGGTCGGCGTTGTGGAGCGCGGCGAATGCTCGCCGGGCATTCTCACGCTGCTGATCCTCGCGGACGCGCTGGAGGTCCCGCTGGGGGGTCTGACGGAAGGGGTCGCCGTGCCGACGGAGCGCAGGCCCGAGCGCAGGCCCACGAGATGCCACTCCAACGGGTGACCGGGGTGATCCTGCTGCTCGGCATGGTCCTGCTCGCCGCCGTGGCCGCGTGGGCGTGGGGATGACAGCCCCGCGTCTCACGGGCCGGGCGCTGTACGCACTCTATGCCGCCCGGTTCGCGTGGCGCCGGCCGCTGCCGTGGCGCGCACTGCACGGGTACGAGCGGCGCGCGTGGTCGTCTCTCGCGGCCGACTTGGCGGAGTGCCCTGCGCTCGCCGCGGGCAGGAGGATCACGGACACGCCGGTGGGGGAGGGCCGCGGCACGCTCGCGCCAGGGGCGGGGCCGTGAGTGCGCGCCGCCGCCCGTTCGTGGTCTACGTCAGCGCGGACGCCGCCCCGCGCCGAGTTCGACCGCGTGTCTTTCACCCTGCTCGACCGCGTGCTCGCCGAGGGGTGGGAGCCCGAGACGCCAGTGTCGTGGGAGGTCGAGCGGGAGGCGTTCCTACGGGAGCGAGGGTCGTAGCGTCCACGCCATGTTGTAGTCTGCTAGGCTACATGACGGACAACGACAAGAAGCGCCCCCGCGCTGCTCTAACAGCCGGGGGCCGGACACAGGAAGGTGCTCCCATGCCAGTCGAAACCGTACCCCGCCGCGCGCCACAGCGCGGCCCGCAGGTAGCAGCAGCTCGCAAGCGCAAGGGTCTCACCCAGCAGCAGCTCGCCGACGCGCTCGCCATCAACCGCGTCTCTCTCGCCCGCGTGGAGGCCGGCACCCGCTCGCCCTCGATGGACCTCGCGCTGCGCCTCGCCGGAGTGCTCGGCGAGAGCGTGGATAGCTTGTTTGGGGGTGGTCGCTGATGACCGCAACAGGCGATATTGGCCGCGTCGTGGGCGCGATGCGCTCCGGTGAGTGGTTGCGCACACAGTGGATCGCGCGCGCCGCGTTCTGCTTGGGCACCGCACCGTGGGAGCCGTGCCACGCTCATCGCGTCCTCCCGCTCCTACGACACCTTGAGGCGCAGGGTGTCCTGGAGAAACGCGACGCAAGCGAGACCCGGAAGGGCGACGTTCTTGGTGCGGGGGTGCGGTTTCAGATTCCCCGTCGAGAATGGCGACTAGTCGAGGGGCTGTTGTTCGGGGGTGGTGAGTGATGGCACGTCCAGCTACAGGCCAGATAGTCGAACGCCGCGGCGCTGACGGGAACACCTACCGTTCGCTGCGGTTCCGTTCGGGCGGCAGGCGCCACACGGTGCCGCTCGGCGTCGTGTCCCGCGCGGACGCGGAGCGCGAGCTTGCGTGCGTCATGGCGGACGTGACGCGCGGACTGTGGAAGCCCGCGACGATCGCAGACGCGCCGCCGGAGATACCGACGTTTCACGAGTACGCCGAGGACTGGTGGCTGCGCAACTCCGGGCAGCTCGCGGCCAAGACGCAGACCGATTACCGCTGGCGGCTTGAGGGGCACTTGATCCCGCACTTCGGCAAGCTGGCGCTCGACGCGATCACGTTCGACACCGTGGAGCGCTACATCGCGGCGAAGCTCGCGCACGGGGAGCGCATCCGCGCGGCCGAGGCCGAAGGGAAGCCGATCATCGAGCACTTCACGGACACCATCGGGCGCGAACGCCAGCGCAAGGCGCAGCCGCTCTCCCCGCGGTCGCTGAACATGACGCTAGTGCTGCTCGCCGCGATCCTTGAGAGCGCGGTCGAGCGGGAGCTGATCCTGCGCAACCCCGCGAAGGGACGCAGGCGCAGGGCGATCGAGCACGCGCCGCGCCGGAGCTACCTGGAGACGGCCGAGCAGATACAGGCGGTGCTCGACGCGGCCGGGGAGATCGACCGCGAGCCGATGACGGTCCCGAACCGTCGGGCGGTCGTCGCCGTGTTCATGTTCGCCGGCCTGCGTATCGGCGAGCTGTGCGCGCTGCGGTGGCGTGACGTGGACCTCGCCGCGGGGTGGCTGCATACCGGGAGCAAGACGGACGCCGGGTGGCGGCAGGTGAAGATCCGCGGTGCGCTGCGCGAGGCGCTGATCGACCTGAAGGCCGCGACGCCGGACGCCGTGCCGAACGGCTACGTGTTCGCCACGCCGACGGGAGGGAAGCCGAGCACGACGAAGGTCCGCACGCATAAGCTGGCGCCCGCCGTGCGCCGTGCGTCGCAGCGTCTCGCCGAACGCGGCCGGGCGCCGCTGCCGGAAGGGCTCACGCCCCACTCGCTGCGCCGGACGTTCTGCTCGGTCCTGTACGCGCTCGGCGAGGACCCCGGCGTGGTCATGGACGAAATGGGGCACAAGAACGAGGGCTTGGCGCTCAGGGTCTACCGCCAGGCGATGCGTCGCGGCGAGGACGAGAAGGCCGCGCTACGCGCGCTGGTCGAGGGTGCCCATTGGGCGAATACGGGCAAACGGGCCGATCGGGGCACCGTCGAGGCTCCATTGAGCGAGGCTGCGTGAGCACTGGAAATCCCTCATTTGCAGGGATTTCCGGGCTGACCAGCGCGGAGGTTAGGGTGCTGGGCTGCCTGCTGGAAAAGCAGCGCACGACGCCGGACATATACCCCCTGAGCCTCAACTCGCTGCGGCTGGCGTGCAACCAGTCCACCAACCGCGACCCGGTGGTGATGTACGACGAGGAGGTGCTGCGCGACGCCCTGCATCGCCTTCAGCGCCGCGGCTACACGCGCCTGGCCAGCGGCGCCCGCGCGCCGAAGTTCCGCCACCTGCTGGCAGAAGCGCTGCCGATGGGCGAGGACGAGCAGGCGGTGATGTGCGTATTAATGCTGCGCGGCCCGCAGACCCCGGGGGAGCTCAAGCAGCGCACCGAGCGGATGCACGCCTTCGCCGACCTTGGCGGCGTGCACGAGACGCTCGAGCGGCTAATCGGCCGCGGTCTGGTGGCCGTGCTCGAGCGCCGGCCCGGCCAGAAGGAGGAGCGCTACGTCCAGCTGCTGGGGGAGGAGGCCGAGGCACCCGACGCGGCGCCGTCGCCCATGTCGACGCCCGCGCCGGTCCCCCGCGCGGTAGACGGCCTGGAGGAGCGGGTGGCGCGGCTGGAGCGCGAAGTGGCCCAGTTACGCGCGGCGCTGGGGGATGGGCCGGGAGACGAGCAGTACTCTCACCTTGGGCCGGGGGAGAGCTCCTCGCACACCGGGCCTGGAGAGGAGTTCCCTTACACGTCCCCCAACCAGGAGACAGAGCGAGCCGAGGCTGAGCTTGCGGCAACGCCGGACGACGAGGCGGAGGGGGCGGGGGAGACGCGCGAATGGACCTGACCCACGCCACCGCGATCCTTGCCGCCACGACCAGCTCGACCGGGGACACGGCCACCGGGGTGGGCATCCCCCTGGCGCTCGCGGCCGGGTTGGTGTCGTTCCTCTCGCCCTGTGTGCTGCCGCTCGTGCCGGGCTACCTCTCGACCGTTATCGGGGTTGCCCCGGCGGACATCCAGCACGCAGGCGCACGCCGGGTGCTCGGCCCGAGCCTGCTGTTCATCGCGAGCTTCTCGCTGATCTTCATCCTGCTCGGCCTGACAGCCACGCAGGTGGGCTCGCTGCTGACCGATCACATCGTCACGCTGCGCACCGTAGGAGGCGTGCTGATCATCGCGATGGGAGTGCTGTTCCTCGCCACGCCGTTCGTGGACGCGCTCAACTTCCAGTGGCACTCGGAGTCGCTTCAGCGCCTGGCAGGCCGCGGCGGGCCACTGGTCGCGGGGGCGGCGTTTGCGATCGCGTGGACGCCCTGCACGAGCATCACTTTGGGGGCGATCCTCACCCAGGCGGCGGTGTCCAGCTCCGCCGCCCACGGGGCGCTGCTGCTCGCCTTCTACTCCGCGGGCCTGGCGATCCCGTTCCTGGCGATCGCGCTCGCGTTCGAGCGCGCCACCGGCGCGCTGGCGGTGGTGAAGCGCCATTTCTCGGTGATCGTCGGCGTCGGCGGGCTGGTGATGATCGCCCTGGGTCTGTTGATCGTCACCGGCGAGTTCACGGTGCTCAACGCGCAGGCCAACAGCTGGCTTCAGGGCACGGGGCTAGACGTCTCGAACATTTGACCTCGCTGCCCGCGGTAGCGCTGTTCCCACGCTTCCTGGTTGCGCTTGGCGTCCAGCACGAACGGGGAGTAGCCGATCGCTTTGACGATCCCCTCGTTGATCGCCGACTCGGGGAAGGGGAGAGGGCGCATCACATCGACGAACAGCACCACGCGCGTCTCATCGGTGTCGTTCCACACCTCGTGGTTGAAGGTGTCGTCGAACACCATGCTCCTGCCCTCCTCCCAGTGGCGAATGTCCTCGCCGACGCGGATCCTGCAGGACTCGGCGTCCTTGGGCACGATCAGCCCGAGGTGGTAGCGCAGCACGCCCTTGTAGGGGCCGCGGTGGTCGAGGATGTGCTTGCGCGGGGAGAGGATCGAGATCATCGCCGTCTTCATCCCCGGGATCTCGCGCATCAGGGCGGCCGTGCGTGGGCACATCTCCACCCCGAGCTTTGCCTCGAAGCCGTACCCGTACAGGAAGAAGGTCTTCCAGCGGTCGTCGTCGGTGATCTCGATCTGGTCCTTGGAGATGTCCTGGAAGTTGGCCAGCGCGGCGTGGTCATCGAGCAGCGCGGCGGCCTCGTCGCGGATCGCCTCCCAGTTGCGCTCGATGTGCTCCACCCACGAAAAGCGCTCCAGCGGGAAGAACGTCGCGTCGCCCACCAGCGAACGCTTGCCGATGAAGCGCTCGATCGGGGCGAGGATCCGTTCCCCGCCCGCGATCGTCAGCTCCACCGTGCGCTCCCACAGCGTCTTCTGCGAACCGGTTGTCATCCGCGTGCCTCCTCTGGTCGCCTCCGGTCGAGGCATCCAGAGTAGTAACTGGTCGCGACAGTACGCCCAGATGGATTTGCAAGGCTAGCTACCTGACGCCCAAGAACCAAGCGATTCAAGGACGCAGGGAGCGAAGTGTGCTTTGCACACGAGCGACCGAGGACGCAGAAGCGCGCCGGTTATTGGGCGTCAGGCGGCCTCGCGCAGAGCGGCTAGCTCTGGCGACTCCGCGAGCTTCTTCAGCGCGCGCTGCTCCAGCTGCGAGGCCCGCTCCGCCGAGAAGCCGAGGCGCTTGCCGATCGCGGTGAGCGTCTGCGGCGCCTCGTGACCGGTGCCGAAGCGCAGCGTCAGCACGGTGCGCTCGGTTTCGGGCAGCTGCGAGATCGCGAGCTGCACGAGGCGCTCGCGCTCGTTTTCGTAGGCGGTCTCCTCGGGCGGCTCCTGGTCGGAGGGCAGCAGGTCGCCGAGCGCGGTGTCGCCGTCCTCGCCCACCTGCTGGTCGAGGCTGACGAGCGCCGCACGCTGGTGGCGCACTTCCTCGACCTGGTCGAGCTCGAGGCCGGTCTCCAGCGCGATCTCCTCGGAGGTCGGCTCGCGCCCGAGGCGCACGGAGAGCTCGCGCTCGACGCGGCCCACCTTGCGGGTGCGCTGCGCGACGTGCACGGGCAGGCGGATCGTGCGCCCGGAGTTCTCCAGGCCCCGCTGGATCGCCTGGCGGATCCACAGCGTGGCGTAGGTGGAGAAGCGGAAGCCCTTGCGCCAGTCGAACTTCTCGCTGGCGCGGATCAGGCCGAGCATCCCCTCCTGCACGAGGTCGGCGAGCGGCAGCCCCTGATTCTGGTAGCGACGCGCGTTGGAGGCGACCAGGCGCAGGTTGGAGTTGATCATCAGTTCCTTCGCGCGCAGGTCCCCGCGCTCGATCCGCTGCGCCAGTTCGATCTCCTGGTCGGGCGTGAGCAGGGGGTAGCGCCGCGAGTGCGCGAGCAGCTGGTCGACCGACTCGGGGATGAAGCTTTCCGGTTCGGGCGCCGCCACGGGACGCCGGCGACGGGCGCTTGCGGCGGGCTCGGCGGGACGGTTCTCCGCGAAGGGCGAATCGAGGGCAGCCGGCGCCTGCGCGGCACCGCCCGCGGTGTCCGCGGCCTCCAAAGTGTCTAGTGTGGTGATCTGACGGCTATCGTCTGTCATGAGTCGGTCCTTCGAATTGAAAAGTGGCCTGGCTGGGCTGGGCTCCCGGATCGAAGAAAAGGCCCGGCTCGCTTGCCGTTGCCGGCTGTGCCAGCCTCTTATCCGATGCTTGGAGTCGGAATTATAGGGCACAATAGTTGCGTTGTCAATTATTCCTGGCGTAGCGGGTCGGCGGGCGCGTTGGTCCAACTTGGACACAGTGGCGCGCCCCTGTTGGAGCCCATCGGCGGCCCATAAGTTGCTCTGCCCGAGGACTTCCTCTACCCATTCGGGCAAATCGTTATTCAGTGGTTATCTGGTCGTGATGCGCTTCTTATTCGCGCGCCGAGCCGAGAAACCTGCGCCGCGATGTTCGGCTCATCGGACATACGGCCCGTTTGCGCGAGCCGCCGGCGCCTCCACTGGCCGAGCGTACGCCCCAGGGGCACAGGCCCGACGCCCTACCGACCGCCCACCGGCACCTGATCGGTACTCTGCGCGGCCTGTTCGACCCCTGTCGTGGTCGTGAGGATCGCGGCGCTGCCGCGGGTGAGCGTGCGGCGCACGAGACCGGGAAGGAGTAGGCGGGCGGCCGCGGCCAGGTAGTAAGGGCGGGGCACGTAGCGCTCGGCCCGGCGCCCCAGGCCCACCTCGACGATCGCCTCGGCCACCCGCTCGGGCGTGGAGACGATCCACGCCGTCTGGCGCCGCGCCAGCAGCTCGCGGGCGGGGAAGCCATCGGTGGCGATGAACCCGGGGAACACCGTGCCGACGTGGACACCGTGGGCATGCTCCTCGGCGTACAGCGCGTCGCTCCAGCCGGTGAGCGCGAACTTGCTCGCCGAGTAGGCGCCGGTGCCCGGGCGCGTGACCCGCGCGGCGGTGCTGGAGACGTTGACGATCGCGCTCGGCGCGGACTCCCGCAGCAGCGGCAGCAGCGCCTCGGCGAGCCGCACGGGCGCGTCGAAGTTCAGCTCCATCGTGCGCCGCACGTTGGCGTACCCGCCTTCGGCAAAGGGCGCGCGCCACGCCGCCCCGGCGTTGTTGACCAGCAGCGTCAAGCGCTCTCCGTACTGCTCACGCACGTGCTCGAGCACGCGCGCGGGGGCGTCCTCGTCGGTGAGGTCGAGCGCGAGGTAGCTGCAGGCTGCGGGCAGCGTCTCGGCGAGTCCGCGCAGCAGCTCCTCGCGGCGCGCGAGGAGCACCAGCTGAGCGTCGGGCTCGCGTGCCAGCCGCCGCGCGGTCGCCTCGCCGATCCCGCTGGAGGCGCCGGTGATGACCGCGACGAGTGGTGCGCTCACGAGCGCGACCTTACAGCAACGGCGCCGCGCCAACGGCTTCGGTCTCCGCATGGACCCGAGCCAGCCACCCTCCTCGCCGGCGCCGGGTAGCCTGTGGTTATGGAGCCCTCGGGTGAACTGCTGCCGGTCGAAGGCCACCACCTGAGGGGCATCTCCCCGCGCGCCTTCCAGCACCCCGCCGACCGCGCCGCGACGGCGGCGCTGAAATCGATCCCGTACCTGGACACCGTCGTGCGCAAGCTGATCGAGCTGGGCTACGAGCGTGCGCTGCGTCAGAGCTACCTGGGCTCGGCGGTGAGGCTCTCCGAAGAGCAGCTGGGCGATGTGTGGCGCGAGCACGCGATCGCCTACACCACGCTGGACATGGTCGATGTGCCCGACCTCTACCTCACGCAGTACCCCTCGCCGAACGCGATGGCGATCGGCGCCAAGCGCCCGATCGTGGTGGTGCAATCCGAGCTCGTGGGGCTGCTGGACGCCGGGCAGCGCCGCGCGGTGTTCGCGCACGAGGCCGCGCACATCCTCGCCGACCACCAGCTCTACCGGACCGCGCTCTACATCCTGATGCTGTTGGGGCGGACATCGCGGCTGCTGCTGCCGCTGGCCCCGATCCGCACCGCGTTGACGGAGTGGGAGCGCGCGACCGAGCTGAGCGCCGACCGCGCCGCGGCGCTCGTCACGCGCGACCCGCTGACGGTGTGCCGCACGCTGATGTGCCTATCCGCCGGGGCGATGGTCGAGGAGCTCGACCTCGACGTGTTCATGCGCCAGGGTCTCGACTACACCGAGAAGGGCAGCGGTCTCGAGCGCCTCACGCGACTGCTGATCGACCTGGGCGTCAGCCATCCGATGCCGGTGAAGCGTACGCACGAGCTGATGGCGTGGGTGCGCTCAGGCGAGTTCGACCGGATCGTCGGCGGCGAGTACCCGACTCGCGACGAACCGGTCGATGCCCGCGCCGAGGGCAGCGAGGCGGTGTCCCACTACTCCGAGCGCTTCCGCGACGCCTTCCGCGATGCCGGCGAGTCGATCAACTCCGTCGGTCAGCAGCTCGCCGATTGGCTGCGCAAACCGGGTGGGGCGGACGAGGACGACTTGGAGGACGCAGAGGAGTAGCGGAAGCCGTCCGTCAAGCCTCTGGTGCGCGTTCGGACTCGCGGCGGAGGTTGCCGATCAACAGGCCGATCACCGTCACGAGGTAGATCTGACCGAAGAGCATCTCGAGCACCGAGAGCGCGCGTCCCAGGTTCAGCGTCGGGGTGAGGTCACCGTAGCCGGTGGTGGTGAGCGTCGTGAAGCTGAAATAGATCTGCTGGCTCTGGGTGACCGCCGCGTTGGAGACCTGCTCGAAGTAGGGGTGGGTGCTGAGGCCGACGATTACACGCACGACCAGCGCGAAGAGCAGCCCGATCAGCAGGTAGCTGGTGAGCGCTCCCGCGACCGCCTGCAGCGTGACGCCGTGATCGCGCACCAGCCGCACCACACCGCCGGTCAGCACGATCAGCACCGCCAGCACCGCGACGGCTGCGCCGGCCGCTCCCACCCAGCGCGGCACGACGGAGAGCCCGACCAGCACGGCCAGGGCGATCAACGCGATCACCGTCAGCGTTGCCGCGAGACCACGTTGCGCAAGAGGTTCGCGCGAAGTGATGATGATCGCGAACAGCATCGCCCCCTGAAGCACCACCGAGACGGCGCGGCCCAGGGAGGTGTCGGGCGCCACGATCGAGAAGAGCACCGCGAGGATCGTCAGCGCGAGCACGACGCCGTAGCGGTGCTGCGAGGATCTGGCGCGCTCAGATGACGCGGTGGCTTGCGGCGACACTCGGGAAAGGATTGCGCGGGCGGCGGCGGAGGTCCTACGAGCCGGCCTGCGCGCCCCACTTGCCCTGCCCGTAGCGTGCGAGCTCCAGGCGCGCGATCACGCCGCGGTGGACCTCGTCGGGACCGTCGGCGAGGCGCAGCGCGCGGGCCACGGTCCAGGCGGCGCCGAGCGGGAAGTCGTTGGAGAGGCCGGCGCCGCCGTGCAGCTGCATCGCCATGTCCACCACGCGCTGGGCCATGTTGGGCACCGCGACCTTGATCTGCGAGACCGCGCCCAGCATCGCCGGGGACTGGGTGTCGATCAGCCACGCGGCGTGCAGCACGTGCAGGCGGGCCTGGTCGATCGCGATCCGCGCGTCGGCGATCCGCTCGCGGTTGCCGCCGAGGTTGGCGAGCGGCCGACCGAACGCCACGCGCTCGGTGGCGCGGCGGCAGGCGAGTTCCAGCGCCAGCTCGGCGAGGCCGATCAGGCGCATGCAGTGGTGCACCCGCCCGGGACCGAGGCGCGCCTGGGCGATCGCGAACGCCCGGCCTGGCCCGCCGACGATCGCGCTCGCGGGCAGGCGCACGTCGGTGAAGGAGACCTCGCCGTGGCCGCCGGGGGCGTCGTCAAAACCCATCGCGCAGAGCATCCGCTCGACCTTCACCCCGGGGGTGTCGAGCGGGACGAGCACCATCGAGTGCCGGTGGTAGCGACCGATTGGGGAGACACTCGCTGTACCGAAGCCGGGTGACACGCGCCTTCGGCGCGAGTCCCCGGTTCGGCCAGCATCCCCAAATCGGTCGGCCGCGGGGTCGGTGAGCCCCATGAAGATCGCCACCTTGCAGTTGGGGTGCCCGACGCCTGTGCTCCACCACTTGCGCCCGTTCACGACCACCTCCTCGCCGTCGAGCGTCGCCGTGGCCTGCATGTTGGTCGCGTCGGCGGAGGCGACGTCGGGCTCGGTCATGCAGAAGGCCGAGCGGATCTCCCCGGCCAGCAGCGGCACCAGCCAGCGCTCGTGCTGCTCGGGAGAGCCGAAGTGCAGCAGCACCTCCATGTTGCCGGTGTCGGGCGCGTTGCAGTTGCACACCTCGCTGGCGATCAGCGAGCGGCCCATGCGCTCCGCCAGCGGCGCGTACTCGACGTTTGAGAGCCCTGCACCCTGCGGGCGGCCACCCACCTCGGGGCTGCCCGGCAGGAACAGGTTCCACAGGCCCTCCTCGCGGGCCTTGGCCTTCAACTCCTCGATCGCAGGGTGCACGACCCAAGGGTCGGAGCTCGCAAGGAGCTCACGGTGGTAGGGCTCCTCACGGGGAACCACCTCGCGCTCGATGAACGCGTCGAGGCGCTCCAGCAGCTCGCGCGTCCGAGGAGAGTGCTCGAAGTCCATCGCTCCGCTAGCTCCCGTTTGCCGCGCGGGTGGCCGGGGGGGCGGGCAGCCATGCCGCGCTCGCTGCTGTCGGCATGCCCATCTCAGCTCACGCCGCGGACGTCGAGCACAACCTTGCCGGTGGCACGCCGCTCGTCGATCTCCCGCAACGCCTCGGCGGCCTGCTCGAGCGGAAAGCGCGCACCGACGAGGGGGCGCACGGAGCCCTGCTCGATCAGCTGCTCGATCCGCGCGCCGATCTCGCGGCAGAGCTCGGGGCGCGTGAGTGCATAGGCGCCCCAGCCGGCGCCGACCACCTCGACGTTGCCGAGCAGCAGTCGGTTGACCCGCACCTCGGGGATCGACCCGCCGGTGAAGCCGACGACGACCAGGCGGCCGTCGGTGCGCAGCGAGCGCAGGCTGTCGGTGAAGCGATCGCCGCCGACGGGGTCGAGTACCACGTCCACGCCGCCGCCCGACAGCTCCTTGGCCTCATCCCGCCACGGGCCATGGGAGCGCAGCACCTCATCGGCGCCCGCCGCGCGCGCGACCAGCGCCTTCTCCTCGCTCGAGACGACCGCGATCGTACGCGCCCCAAGGCCGGCGGCGACCTGCAATACCGCCGTACCGACACCACCGGCGGCCCCGTGCACGAGCACCGTCTCGCCCTGCTTCAACCGCCCACGCAGTGCCAGCGCGAAGTAGGCGGTGTGATAGTTGAGGATCAGACCGGCGCCCTGTGCGAAGTCAAGCGCGTCCGGCAGGCGGAAGGTGAGGAAGGGAGGCGCCACCGTCGCCTCGGCGAAGCCGCCCCCCATACAGAAAGCTGCCACGCGCTCACCTGGGAGCAAGCCAAGCTCCGTCGCCTGCCCGCTCGCCTCGCGCACCACGCCGGCGACCTCGCTGCCCGGAATGAACGGCAGCGGCGGCTTATATTGGTACTCGCCGCGCGTCTGCAGCACCTCGGGGAAGGAGACGCCGGCGGCGTGCACGTCGATCGCCACGCCCTCTCCGGGCGTGAACATGTGCGAGGGGGGCTGGCCGAAACGGGGATGCTCGCCGGAGGCGAGCGTCTCCTGGCTTCGGCCTGGCGCGGGCAGATCGACCAGGCGCAGGGCGCTGGTCGGACCCGTGAGGTCTACGATCTGAATTGCCTTCATTGCCTTCCCATCCCACCGTCGCCGATTGAGGGGCACATTCAACACGCTTTGGGCGTGCGGCAGCACTACCGCGGGCAGGGCACCGTGGCGTGTGCGCTGGTGTGAGAGCCATCTTCGAAGAAAAACGAGGCGGCGAAATGAAAGCCCCCGCGGGGACAGGTGCTGGGCAGGATGATGCCGCGGGGCTGGTAGGAGCGAAACTTGCCGCGGGTGTGTTCGTAGTAGGTGAGGTGTAGGGGGCCGATCGTGGAGCGCAGCTGCACAAGCGCGGCGTTGGGCGCTTCCGGAAGGGTGGGTACAAGTGGGATTGTGGTATCGAGGTCGCCGCCAAAGGGGCTTCGGGCAGGGAGCACGAGGCCGTGGAAGACGATTTGGGCGGCGACCGGAGCATGGCCGTTGGCGTAGAAGAGCAGCCCCAGGTGCCCGTCGTGGACGTGCGCCATGAAGATCATCGTCTGCGTCGTCTCGCTGAGGATTTCGGGACCGAAGGGGATCTCGACAAGTCCTTTGCCGTAGCCCATCTGCGACTGGGACGGACACCCTTCGGGGCCATAGGCTTCGAGTGTGGCGGCGCTGCAGGTTTCGAGGCCGAGGCCGCTGGTGCCGATCCCGAGGTTGTCGGGGTAGTAGAGGTCCAGGGAGGTCAGCGGAGAGGGGACCTCCCCGGTCGTGGTGGCGATCGTGAAGCCGAAGATGATCGTCGTGCCCTGCCCGAGGCGCTCGGGGGAGAACGCCGCGTTCAGCTTCGCGGTCGGCTTGGTCACGGCGGTGGTTGCTCGCGCGGTGATTGCACGCCACCCACACACAAACCCGATCAGCAGGGCGAGCGCGGCGAACGTCGCCGCGCGCATTCGGACCCTGAAGATTGTTCCTTGCACGCAGAGCAAACCATACAGCCCGAACTAGTCGGCGACCCACACCTGTTTCCGACTGTTGTCTACGGGGTGGCCGGGTGCCGGCCCGCGACGTCGCGAGCTTAGCCTGGATCCACCGATCCCGGGGTCGCACCGGCACCGGATGACGCATCGCCAGGACCAATTGCCCTCGCTCCGAGGGGTCACCCTACGGATGCTCGGTCAATTGCCCCTGGCTCGGTCACCGGCACCGGATGCTCAGCCCGTTATCGGTGGATCCAGGCTTAGGGCCCCTCGCCTCGAGAACCCTCAGGCCCGCTGCCAGGTGGCGAGGCGCATCAGCGTGCCGGTGCTGACGCCGCGGGCGGTGAGGATGCAGGTGTGGCCGGCTTCGCGCCAGGTGACGATCGTCGGATTGGCGTGGCTGAGGACGTGGAAGCTCACGCCGTGCCGCGCCACCGAGGTGCTGCCGGCGGGGATCGCCAGCGCGGCGCCGGAGACGATCGAGTAGCCGATCCGCCGAGTGCCCGAGTTGGTGTAAAAGACCGTCGTGACGGTGCGCCCCCCGACCGTGTCGGTGCGTGTTCCCATGGCCCTCCAGCCGAGCTTGCCGCCCCAGTAGGGGTAGGCGACCCCTGCGGCGGAGGTCGCCAGCAGGTGGGGGTTGTGGGGACTCTCGGTGGGCGCGGCTCCGGTCGCGGTGCGCAGTCCCGCGCCCGATGCCTGCAGCACGGTGGGAGCGCTCGTGGTTCCTCCGGTGGCGAGCACCAGCACGAGTATCACCGCCACGGCGGCGGCGCACGCGACGGCGGCCGCCAGTCTCGGCGATGGCCGCGGAGAGAGGATGCGTCGGGCGTCGCGCCCGCGGGCTCGCCCAGACGTCGCGCTTGCGGTCGTCCCGGCGAGCGCAGGCCGGTCCGCACCCGTGGCGGCAAGGTCCCCGGCGGCGGCCAGCTCAATCGAGCGGCGCAGCAGGGTCGGAGCCTCGACACGCTCGAGCGAGCGGACGAGCGCCACCGCGCGGCGCTGGTCCTCCAGTTCGCCGGCAAGCTCGGGGGATTCGGCCACGCGGGCCAGCAGCGACTCGCGCCGCTCCTCTGGCAGCGTGCCGTCGGCGAGCGCCGCCAACGCTGCGTGGATGTCCTCGGGCTCGCGACTCATGTGGTGCTCTCCCTGGTAAGACGCCGCGCGGAGGGATCATCTTCCCGCGGGACAGGAATATCCTCGCCCCGCAACGGGTCCTCGCGCGCATAGCCGTCCTTCGACGGGGAGGATGACTCCAGCGCGTGCACCACGAATGCGCGCGCGCGGAACAGTCGCGTGGCGACGGTTGCCTCCTTGGTGTCGAGAACGCGCGCAGCCTCGCGGTGGGAGAGCCCGGCAATGTCACACGCGACGAGCGCGAGACGGTAGCGCTCGGGGAGACCGGCGATCGCCGTGAAGACCTCCTGCGCCAGCAGCGCCTCCTCGGGCCGCTCGCCGCCACGGGGATCGACGGGCTCGATCTCATCGATCGTGGTCGAGCTGACACGGGGACGTCGCGTGGCGGTGCGCCGGTCGGTGAGGAATGTGTTGCGCAGCACCGTCATCAGATAGGCGAGCTCGTCCTGGCCGCGCAGCAGCCGCGGACGCGCGAGCACGCGCGCGAAAGTCTCCTGGACGAGATCCTCGGCCTCATGGGGCGAGCCGCACAGAGCCCACGCGGCGCGGTAGAGCCGGTCGAGATGGCGCGGCAGCGACTCGGGATCGAGCGCGGGCATCGCGCTCGACTGTAGCGCGCGGCATGTCGGATGGTGAAAATCTTCCACCGCGACCGCACGCACCTCTATCTCCACCGCCCCCGCGCCCCACCGGGTGGAGCTCGGAGCGTCGCCGCCGCCCGCGCGCCTGGACCGCGCGGAACCCCGAAGCGTGAAAGGTTCAGCGTCGCCGCCGCCCGCGCGCCTGGACCGCGCGGGACCCGGAGCGTGAAAGGTTTATTGTTGCCACGGAGTCTCGTGCAATGAAGGGCACGCCAGGGGCGCCGAGCAGGCGCCACAAGCGACGCCCGGACAATCCAACTCAGGAGACAAGCGTGCGACATCCTTCAATTTTTGCCGCAACCACCCTTGCGGTCGCTGGGCTGGCGATCGCCGGCTGTGGATCCAGCGGCGGCTCGAGCCCGAGTAAAACCGAATCGAGCGGCTATGCCGCGACGAGCGCGTCGACGACGCCCAAGAGCGCCGCGACCTCGGGGGCGGCGGGCGCGGGGACCGCGATCACGACGGAGCACACGAAGCTCGGCACGATCCTCGCCGCGGGACCCAAGCACCTGACGGTGTACCTGTTCGCAGCCGACACCGGCTCGACCTCCACCTGCTCGGGCGCGTGCGCGCAGGTGTGGCCGCCGGTGACGACGACGAGCGCCCCGAAGGCGGAAGGTGAAGCGGTGGCGGCGGATCTCGGCACCACCACTCGCTCGGAAGGGACCAAACAGGTCACCTACAAGGGGCACCCGCTGTACTGGTATGTGAGCGACTCGCAGGCCGGCGAAACCACCGGGCAGGGCGTCCAGAGCTTCGGGGCCGCCTGGTGGGTGCTATCGCCGAGCGGCAGCAAGATCACCGGCTCCTGAGCGGAGCGGTTCGGGCCACCGCGGGAGCCCGCGGAAAGAAGTGGGAAGGATCGGGCGCGTTTCGGAGTCACAGGGTCGAAGGAGCCCCTGCCAGGGCGCAGCACCTGGTGAGCGACCGTCATGGATGGCGGCCGCTCACCGGGCGATCGAGCTCAATCGCTGCGCCGCTCCACCAACAGCGCGAGCGTGGGACAGGCCGCGGCCGCACGGCGCGCGTGGGCAAGCAGCGTGGGGTCCAGCGGCGCGCCGTCGAGGATCGGGTAGCCCCACTCGTCCAGGGAGATGCGCTCGGGAAGCAGCTCGTGGCACATGCCGTGGGCCTCGCAGGCGATCGGGTTGACTCGCAGACGGTGCGAGGCGGGACTTATGCCGGGACTCATGCCGGGACGGGAGCCGCTGGACGGGAGACACGCGGCCGCGGCAGCTCCGAGGGCCGGGCGCAGGCAGCGCAGGGGCCGTGGTGGGCGTGGTCGGAGAGCTCTTGCGCGAACACGTCGAGCGCGCTCGAAACGAGGCGGGCGACGCCGTCGGGGTGGGAGCAGGCGCCGCGGCCACGGACCAGCCCGGCGAGGGAGCGCAGGCGCCGGTCGATTGCGTCTCGACCACTGCGATCGCGCTCGCCCTGTCGGCCGCCGCGATTCTCGACGCGCCGATTGCTCCGGCTCCGCCGATCGCCAAGCCCTCCGCCCACGAGCTGCTCGAAGGCGGAGGCGATCGCGTCGAGGCCGAACAGGCACGGCCCGCACTGGCGGGCGCTCTGCGACGCCAGCCAGCGGGTGAGCCGCGCGAGCTCGGCGACGGGGCAGGCCTCGGCGGAGAGCACCACCACGACGCCGGCGCCGAGTGAGGCGCCGAACGGGGAAAGGTGGCGATCGGAGAGCGCCACCTCGCGCAGGTGGGAGCCGTCGATCCACGTCCCGGAGTAGCCGCCCACGAGCACCGCGCGCGGCTGCGCCGTGAGGCCATCGGCGGCGTCGAGCAGCGACGTGAGGGGGGAACCGTGCTCGATCTCGTAAACCCCCGGTTGGCCGACCGGCCCGGCGAGCGTGACCAGCGCGGAGCCGGGCTGCTCCGGAGTGCCGAGCTCGCGAAACCAGTCGGAGCCGTGGCGTGCGATCAGCGCGAGGTGGGCGAGGGTCTCAACGTTGCAGACCAGCGTGGGGCGCCCGCGCACGCCCCGTTCGAAGGGCCGTGGGGGGGTGAACGTGGGCAGCGCGGGGCCGCCGGAGAGGTGGTTGACGAGCGCCGACTCGTGGCCGGCGACGTAACGGTGGGGGACGGGGCGAAGCTGGAATCGGACCCCACCCACCGGCTCCCCGCGGCCGGAATTGCGCTCGTCAAGCGCGTGTGCGACGGCGTCGAGCGCGGAGGGCGAGGACCGAAGCGGGGAGACACTCGCCTGTGGCTCACATCCCCCGTTCGACCGGCAGACGCCGAGCAGGATCTCCCGCGCGCCGACCGCGGCGGCGGCGAGCTGGGCGCCGTCGAGCACGAGATGTGGCAGCGAGCGCAGCAAAGTGCGGTCCTTGGCGGAGGCGGGCTCGCCCTCGGCGCCATTGACGACCACGATCGGTCGCCCCCCGCCGAGCGGCGAGCGCGAGGCCCCGGCGACGGCGCGCAGCTTGGCGGCCGTGGGAAACCCCGCTCCGCCGCGACCCAGCAGGCCGGCACGCTCGATCTCATCGATCAGGCCCGCGGCGGCGCCGCGGCGGGAGCGCCCACGGCCCTCGATGGCGGGAAGCTCGCCGTGCAGCGCGAGATGCTCGCGCAGGGCAAGCGCGCCGCGGGCGGGGATGCCGGCGAGCAGCCGCGGCAGCCCGGGCGCCTCAGACGCGGAGCGGTCAAGCAGCTGGTGGGGTAGATCGTAAGCGTCGCCACCCTGACCCGCGCGCGCCTTGGACCCCTGGTATGTGCTCACCGGCTGACCACGATCTTCGAGCGCGAGGCGGAGGGGTGGCCAAGCAGCGCGGAGGGGGTGCCGGAGCGCCGTGCCCATTCGGAGCCGAGCGGCCCGGAGGGCAGCCACAGCACGAGGCCGAGCGCGAACGCGAAGGCGCCGCCGACAGCAAGGCCTCGCCCGCGCGCGCGCTCGCGCGAGAAGCCATCGAGGGTGCGGAGGAGCACGGCGCCGAGCACGAGCGCCAAGCAGAAGCTGCAGAGCGCGAGCAGCCAGGTGGTTTTGACGTCAGAGCCGGTGCCGAGCGTGTGCAGCAGCGCGACGGGCCAGCAGGCGTAGACGAGCCAGTGCGTCGCACGCCAGGCGCGCGGACCGACGCGCCCGCGCAGCACGCTGGTGAGGATCACCGCGAGCAGCAGGTCGAAGGCAACCGCGCCGAGCCCAAGCCAGAAGGGCCGGTAGGAGCCGACGAACGGGACGAAGGCCGCGACGAGGGAAATCGAGGCGAAGGAGTCGAGCACCGCGGTGAGGATGTGCAGCACGAGGAACAGAAGCGCGAGCAGCGAGACGTTGCGGTGCAGCGCATCGACGACGAAACGCGGCCACGAGGGCGTGCTGAGGCGCCGCACATCAGCGACCCCAAGGGCGACGGCGACGCTCAGCAGCAGCAGCGCGACGGCACCGGTGGAGCGGGTGAGGTACCAGTCGAGGCTGGGTCCGGACGTGGCGAGTGGCGGCAGCAGGGCGGTCATTGGAGATCATCCGCGCGGCGCATCGACACAACCGCAGGCTCGGGGGTGGGACCTCCATGTCCCACCACGGAGGTGGATGGGCGACCATGCCGTGGGCGCGCCGACCTCTCGAGCGGCCAGTCGCCGATCCGCAGCACCGCGCCGTCGTGCGCCACCAGGCGCGCGGGCAGGCCGAGCTCGTCCAGCCACGCGGGTGCACGGCGGCCGCGCACGAGCGCGGCCGTGGCGGCGATGTTGGCGTCGGTACAGTCGGCGGCGGCAACGCTGACCGTGCGCCAGGGGGCCAGCGCGGGGGCGCCCGAGGAGGGATCGATGATGTGGTGCATCGTCCGCCCGCCACGGCGCCAGCGGCGCACGGCGACGCTGGAGGTCGCAAGGCCGCCGTCGGCGATCGCGATCGTCTGCCCGGGAGCGTCGGGGCCGGAGCGGTGATCGTCGGTTACGTGGATCCGCCAGCCGCCGGCGGGTCCGGATCCCACCCCCCCGGCGGTCGCAATGTCGCCGCCGAGGCTGACCAGCACGCCACAGCGCGCAACCTCCCACACCGCACGGGCGCCGCGGTCGGCAGCCCACGCTTTGGCGGTCGCCCCGAGGTCGAGTATGATCCCGCTGGGAATCCTCACGGTGGAGCACGTTGCGTCGAGTCGGATGGTGCGGTGGCCGCTGAGCCGCCGGGCGAGGAGGGTTGGAGGGGAGGGGCTCCCACCGCGGGACTGGCTGCCCAGGCGTCCGCCGCCGGCCGATGCCTCCGCCGCGGCCCACTCGCCATCCTCTTGGCGCTCCTGCATCAGCGAGAAGTCGCGGTCGTAACCCGCGAGCACCAGCGCCGCGCCAACCGTCGGATCGACATCGCCGTTCGTCAACTCTGCGGCGCGCAGCGCGACCTGCAGCGCCTCGACCAGCAGCGGCGCCACCGGCACCGGCGGGCCCCCGGCGTGCGTGTTGACACGGGTCAGGTCGGAGTCCGGGCGAAAGCGGCTGCAGGCCCGGTCGATCGCGTCGAGCTCGCGAGCGAGGATCGCGCTGGCGCGGGGCAGCCACAGCGGCTCGGTGACGCACAGCACGACGGAGGTGCCGAGCGCCTCCCAGCGCGCCGTCGCCGTTGGGGCGCGTTGGACGGGCGTGCATGTGGGGCGGGCGCGTCTCACGATCCGCCCGAAGTGACTGGAGTTTCGGTGGTTTCCGCCGGGGTGGCGGAGCTCGCTTCGCTGCCCGACGAGCTCGATCCTGAGGAGGAGCCGGAGGAGCTGGGTCCGGATGAGGAAGAGCCGGATTCGCTGCCGGAAGAGCTCGATCCCGAAGAGGAGGAGCCGGATTCGCTGCCCCCTGAGCTCGATCCCGACGAGGAACCGGATTCGCTGCCGGAGGAGCCCGATGATTCCGTGGCGGACGAGCCCGATTCTCCCGCGGAGCTGGAGCCTGCTCCCGAGCCGTTGGATTCCTGTTCGCCGGTGGAGGGAGAGGAGGCGGATCCTTCGGTGGCGGAAGACGACCTTTCGGTCGTGCTCGACTGTGGCGCCTGCGCGGGCGCTTTGAGTGGGGAGGTGCCGGTCGAGGTGCCGCTACCCGTGCGTGTGCCGCTCGCTCCGGCGGAACGGTGCGCCACGCCGGAGGCCGTTGCGCGCGTCTGCTTCAGCGTTTTGCCAGGGAAGGCGCTGGCGGCGACCGCCGTCAGCACGCCGGTGAGCGTCGCGCTGCCTGCGATCAGCCAGCGGTTGGAGCGGCGCAGCCGGCGCAGGGCGGCATCGCGGGAGCGGGAGGTGTGGGGGTTGCCGGACATCGATTGCGGTGCGAGGTCCCGGTGCACGGGTGGAATCTGAGCATCAGTGTGTCGAGGCAACGCAAGCGGCGGTTAAAGGGGGCGTGAGAGGTTCCATAAGACTTGCTCCACGATGAAGCCCGCACCGCGGGCTGCCCGCTACGGGCTCAGTGGCCGATGAAGACGCGGTGGTGGTGCAGCCACGGGCCGAATTCAGGGATCAGCGCCAGTGCCAGCATGAGCCCCGCGGCGAGCGCGCCGATGAGCGCGAGCGCGCGGCCCGTCCGTCCGGCTCGCAGGTCGTGCGATTCCGCGTGGTGCCGCGGCGCGTGCGCCGCCAGCACCGCACCGCGCAGCTCACGTCCTGCGCCGAGCGTTCGCCACACCGCGGGCAGGTGAGCGAGCACGTGCACGCCGGTGGCCGCGAGCCACAGGAAGAAGCTGTACTTGTGGATCGGGAACAGGGTCGGGCGCGAGCTCGGGCCAGCCAGCAGCAGCGCGACGCCGCTGGCGAACACGACGATCGTGGTGAGCACCACCAATGGCCCGAGCGCCCGTAGATAGGGGGGCGGCGGACCCTTGCGACGGTAGACGGGGTTGCGGGTGTAGTAGCGCACGAACCGGTAGCCGGTGCTGGCGAGCTTCAACATGATCGGCCCGAGCAGCAGCATCCCGATGAAGAGGTGCTCCCACAACAGCGAGTGGATGCGCACGATCGTCACCCCGAGTGCGGCCAGCAGCGCGATCAACACGATCCCGGTGATCACCGTAAGTCGCTCGTTGCCGTCGCTGCCTCCTGCCGTCAGGCGCCTCACGGTCTGCATCCAGGCGAGTGTCGGCAGGCCGGCTAAGAGTGGCGTAATCGCTCGATGAGAGAGCTCATAGGATTGCCACGGCGGCAAGCCGAGCCCCGGCGGACCCCTATCCTGGCGGTGATGGTGCAGGTGCCGCAACCCTCCGAGCAGGCGCGCACCACGGCGTCCTCGATCCTGCTGATCGAGGACGAGCCGGGGATCGTCGACTTCGTGCGCCGCGGCATGGAGGCCGAGGGCTTCGCCGTACAGGCCGAGCACGATGGGCTGGTGGGCGAGGCACGCGCGCTGCGCGAGGTCTTCGACGCGGTCGTGCTCGACCTGATGCTCCCGGGCAAGAGCGGCATGGAGGTGCTGGGCGCGCTGCGCGCGGCCAAGCCCACGCTGCCGGTGATCGTGCTCACCGCTCGAGGCGAGATCGAGGACCGCGTCGCCGGGCTGGACGCCGGCGCGGTGGACTACCTCGTCAAGCCCTTCTCGCTGGCGGAGCTGCTCGCGCGGGTGCGCGCTCAGCTGCGCAGCGCCGCGCAGGGCTCGACCACGACGCTGCGGGCGGCGGACATCGAGGTGGACATGCTCAGCCGCAGGGTGCGGCGCGCGGGGCAGCCGGTGCTGCTCTCCACCACCGAGTTCGAGCTGCTCGTGTACCTGCTGCGCCACCGCGGCAGGGTGCTCACGCGCGAGCAGATCCTGAGTGCCGTGTGGGGCTACCAGCACGACCCCTCCACCAACATCGTGGACGTGTATATCGGCTACCTGCGCCGCAAGCTGCGCGGGGTGGGCGGGGACCAATCCCCCGCGCCGATCCACACCGTGCGCGCCGTTGGCTACCGCCTCGGCCATGCCGGCTGACCACGGCCGGGAGGGGATCTCGATGCCGGCTGACCACGGCGGGGAGGGGATCTCGATGCCGGCTGACCACGGCGGGGAGGGGATCTCGATGCCGGCGACCGCGCGCCCCGAGGGGATCGACGGTGGGGGAGACACTCTGGCCGGCGCCCAGCCGCGAACGCGCGAGCGGCGGTTGAAGTGGATGCCCGCCAGCCTCCGGTGGCGACTGGCGGCGTGGGTGGCACTCGTGGTGATCGTCTCCTCCGGGATCACGTTCATCGCGGTGTACCGCGGTACGGGCACCCAGCTGCACCGCCAGATCGACAGCGAGATCGCGGGCGACACGGGCGAGCTGGCACAGGCGCTGAGCGCCTCCGCTACACACACGCCCCACGCGACGCTCATCGCCGCGCGCGCATACGTCGCCGCCCAGCCCTTCAACGCCAGCTCCAGCGTCCTGTTTGCACTCGTCCCCGGCGCCGGCACCGCAACCAACACGCCCGAGCTGTTCGGCAGCCCAACGCCCGACAACGACGAGAGCGTGGCGGTGCAGGAACAGGAGAACCGGCTCGCGCATCGGCTGCTCACCGTGGGCGACGGGTTCTCCACCCTGGAGATGCCCGACATCGGCGACCTGCGTCTGCTCAAGCGGCAGGTGCGCATCCCCGGCGACCGCGCGCACGCCACCCAGCTTGTGACGGTCGGCGTGGGAGAGCCCGTGGCGAGCGTTGCGCGCGCCCAGCACGGGGTCGCACGGGCCTTCATCCTCGCCGGCTTCCTCGCGCTCGCCGGGGCGCTGCTCGCCTCGCTGTTGATCGGCAGCCGCTTCTCGCGTCCGCTGCGTCGGATGGCGGCGGTCGCCGCGCAGGTGGACGGCGGCGACCTGCATCCCCGCATCCACGACGTCGAGCGCGACGGCCGCGAGGTGCAGGTGCTGGCGGACGCCTTCAACCACATGCTCGACCGCCTCACCGCCGCGTTCGCCGGCCAGCGCGAGTTCGTCGCGGACGCATCCCACGAGCTGCGCACTCCGCTGACCGTGATTCGCGGACAGCTGGAGGTGCTCGCCGCCCAGCGCAACCCCTCCGGCGAGGAGGTGCGCCGTGTCGAGCGCCTCGCGCAGGCGGAGATCGCGCGCATCACACGGCTCGTCGACGACCTGCTGCTGCTCGCCAAGGCCGAGCAGAGGCAGTTCCTGCGAGTGGAGTCGATCGACCTGGGGAGTCTCGTCGGGGAGCTGTGGGACGGCGCCACGCTGCTTGCGGCGCGACGCTTTGAGCTCGGCGAGGTGCCCGCCGGCACGCTGCTCGCCGACCCCGACCGTCTCGCACAGGCACTGCGCAATCTGATCGGCAATGCGATCGAGCACACGGCGGCCGGCGATGGGCTCGTGCGCCTGAGTGTTGAGTGTGTCGGCATTCATGGACACGCTCGTGGCTTCGGGGCGTCGCCAGCAAGTGAGCGCCTGGGTGAGCAGGGGGACGAATCGTTGCGCTTCGTCGTCGAGGACGACGGGCCCGGGATCCCTCCCGAGCAGCGCGAGCGGGTGTTCGACCGCTTCCACCGCACCGACGCCGCGCGCGACCGCGCCTCGGGCGGCACCGGCCTCGGACTGGCGATCGTGCGCGCGATCGCCGAGGCCCACGGCGGTCGCGTGGCGGCTTCACAAAGTCCCGCGGGGGGCGCTCGCATCGAGTTGGAGCTGCCGCGCTTCACATCCGCAAGGACCCTGCGGCCAACGGGGATGGAGCCGGTCGGCGTCCCTGCTCAGCGCAGATAGACCGCAAAGAAATCGCGATCGTCCGGGGTCAGGTAGCGTTCAGCCGGGCGTTCCATTTCTTCCAGCAGCTTGAAAGGTTGGCCCGCGCCGGGGTGGGCGTAGGCGTTGAACGAGGTCCAGTAGGAGTTGATGTCGAGCTCCATCGCTCGCACCGCGCCGGCGTGAATCAGAATGGCGGCGAGGCTGCCGACCGTCTGGTAGTTGGCGGCGGCATAGATCAAGTTGCCGTGACGATCCACGCCGATCCCCGAGCGCCACACCTGCACGGCGTTGCCGAGCGTCGCACCCCATTCCGCGCTGTCGTTGAGGATGGAGCTGGGTCGCCCACCGGAGACGATCAGCGGCAGGTTCTGGCGCGCGAACACCACTTCGCCGGGCACGCTCGCGCCGCCGTGCCAGGCGATCACGTCGTAGCGCCCGTCGGCGTAGCGCACGAACGTTGCCTGGCCGTCGCGCATCGGGGCGTAGGCGTGCCCGTTCAGGGCCCACCCACCGTTCGCGTCAACCAGCTTGAAACCGCTGTTGAAGGTCGCCAGCAGCCGGTCCCGAGCGCTGGGTGGCACCTCCATCGGGCCGCGCGAGGGGAGTTCGACCGAGGGCTCCAAGCGTCCCGCATACAGCGAGATGGTGGTGCGAGAGGTGTTGATCCACGCGGCGCCCGCCACCAGGCGCGGGTATTCGGAGGGGTCGCTGCGGAAGGTTGTGACCAGCAGCGGCGGGTCGCTGTGGCTCTCCGTTGCCTGCGCGGGACGCCAAACGCCCTCGCCGGGCAGCGGAGGGGAGGCCAGCGGGCGCACACGCGGCGGGCGGTCGACGAGCTTGACGCTGCCGCCGCCCGTGCCCGCCGTGGCGATGCCGACCTTTGGCAGCGCGTGCAGTGCCGGCCCGCCCTTTTCGGGTGCCTCCAGCGAGTAGTACACCGACTCGACTTTCGTCACCAGCCCAGCCGCGCCGTGGTCGCGCAGCCACTCGACCGAGCGGATGCCAAGACTCGAGTTGGAGGGTTCGAACATCGTCGTCACATAGGAGGCGAGCACCGGCACGAGGGCGACCAGGCAGGCGGCAAGCACCACCCGGCGCACCCGGCCGGCCGGGCGGTCTCCGGGCGGTCGCCGCGATGGGGGGGAGGGCAGTGACTGCCCTGAAGGGAGCGCTGTGGGCTGGCCGATTGCTACGAGGTTGGGCGCCGAGATGCGGGACTCCATTGCCGCGGATCGTAGGCCGCTACGCCTTTCGCGCTTCTAAAGAGCGCTGCAACCTAAGAGCATTTTCACCCACTGCTGAGCCGCGCCGAAGTTAGATGCACTGGTATAGAACCCATCGGCCCTACAGCTTCAGCCGGCAGTGAGGCGCTCGCCACGAAGGACGAGCTTGGCCCTGCCCCTGCGCCGGCCCGGCCGGTCACACTTCCCCTACAACCTGTGCTCGGCGGAGGGGGGCCAGGCGCCCCTGAACCAGACGGAGCACGTCTGACGGCGGATCGCCTTTGGGCGACATTTTGTGCGCTCGTGCGTGCCTGCCGGCCGCGGCAATGGCTCAAGAACGTGCTCGTCGTAGCGGCTCCCGCTGCAGCCGGAATCCTCACTCACCCCGACGTCGCCGGCAAGGTGGTGGTCACGTTCGTCTGCTTCTGCATGCTTGCCAGCTCCACCTACCTGCTCAACGACGTGCACGACCGCGAGGAGGATCGCCACGATCCCTCCCGTCGGGGTCGGCCGATCGCCGCCGGCGATTTATCCGTGCGCGTCGCGGTCGCGGCGGCCCTCGTGCTGGCGTTCGGCGGCCTCGCGCTCGCCGCGGCTGTTCACCCCGCGCTTGCGGGTGTCGGCGCCGGCTATCTCGCGCTGACAGCCAGCTACACCCTGTGGCTGCGCAGTGTCGCGGTGGCCGACATAGCCGCGGTTGCGGGCGGGTTCGTGCTGCGCGCGCTCGCCGGCGGCGCCGCCACCTCGGTGCCGCTGTCGCGCTGGTTCATGCTCGTTACCTCCTTCGGTGCCCTGTTCGTGGTCACAGGCAAGCGCTACGCCGAGCTGAGAGCTCTGCCCCCGGTGGACGGCGGTGCGGAGCCCGCCCGTGTGGATCTCGGCGCATGGGCCGCGACCAGCGGCGGGCAGGTGCCGGCCGTACGCGCTTCGCTCAGCGCCTACTCGGAGCGCTACCTGCGCTTCGTGCTCGGGCTCGCCGCGACCGTCACCACCACCGGGTATTGCCTGTGGGCCTTCCAGCGAGCCCACAGCGCGAAGCTCTCCTGGTATGAGCTTACGGTGATCCCGTTCGTGCTGTGGCTGCTGCGCTACGCGCTGCTGCTCGACGGCGGCGAGGGCCGGGCGCCCGAGGAGCTGGTGCTGCGCGACCGCTTCCTGCTGAGCATGAGCGCCGCCTGGCTGGCGGTGTTCGTCACCGGTGTATATGCCGCCGGTTGATCTTGCCCCCGCGCCGCCCTGCGCCACCGGCTCCTCGCGGGTGGAGGAGGGCGGCGAGCGGCTGCTGTGCGGTTGGGGGCGTACCGCGCCCAGCCGCGCGCGGGTGCTGCGGCCGCGCACTGCCGAGCAGGTGGCGCACGCGCTCGCCGCCGCTCCCGCTGCGCCGATCGGTTGGGGCGCCGATCGCGCTCGGACCGGCGGGGCGATCGCGCGGGGGGCCGCGCGCAGCTACGGTGACGCCGCCCAGAACGGGGGCGGCGCGGTGATCGACGCCACTGCCCTGCAGGGGCCGATCGCGGTGGACGCCGGCGGTTCGTCCGTGCGAGTCGGCGCCGGGGTGACGTTTGCGCGGCTGCTCGTGTGGCTGGCCGCACGCAGCCTCACGCTGCCGGTCGTGCCCGGCACCCGCCATCTGACGGTCGGCGGGGCGATCGCCAGCGACGTCCACGGCAAGAACCACCTCCGGGACGGCAGCTTCGCGCGGCACGTGCGGTCGTTCACGCTCTGCACTCCGGCCGACGGCCCGCTGCTCGTCTCCCCCGAGCGCCACCCCGAGCTCTTTCATGCCACGCTCGGCGGCATGGGACTCACCGGCGTCGTCGTCGAGGCCACGCTGGGTCTCGCGCCGCTGTGCAACACCCGCGCCGTCGCCGACATCGACCGCCTCGACACGCTCGAGCAGGCGATCGCCGGCGTCGACGGAGAGCAGCACCACCGCTACACGATCGCGTGGGTCGATCTGCTCAGCGAGGGCACCGCGTTCGGGCGCGCCGTGCTCACGCGCTCCGAGGAAGGCCCCGCGGTCGATGCCGGTGGGGGGCGTGGCCGGGCACCGCGGAGATCGAGCGGCCTCGCGGCGCGCGCAACCTTTGGCGGGGAACACGACACTCCAATCTCATTGCAGCCGCGTCTCACCGTCCCACGCGGCTTCCCGGGCGGTGTGCTGCGCCCCACGACGGTGCGAGCCTTCAACGCGCTGCACTGGCACACGGCTCCCCGCCGCGCCCGGGGGCGAACGCTCAGCATGAGCGCCCAGCTGTTCCCGCTCGACGTCCTCGGCGAGTGGAGCCGGCTGTATGGGCCCGCGGGGATGTTGCAGTACCAGTTCGCGCTGCCCAGTGGTGAGGAGGAGATGCTGCTATGCGTGGTCCACCTGCTGCGCGCCCGACGCCTGCCGATGTACCTGGCGGTGCTCAAGCGCTTCGGGCCGGGTGGGCGGGCACCCGAAAAAAGCGGCCCGCTCTCGTTCCCGATCGAGGGTCTCACGCTCGCAATCGACCTCCCCGCCGGCGCTCCGGGGCTGTACCGTGCGCTCGACGACGCCGACGAGCTGGTGGCGAGCGCGGGGGGGAGGGTCTACCTCGCCAAGGACTCCCGCCTGCGCCCCGCGATGCTGGCCGCGATGTATCCGCGACTGGAGAGCTTCCGTGAACTGCGCGGGCGCGTGGACCCCGACGGGGTGCTGCGCTCGGACATGGGGCGGCGATTGGGGCTGTGCGGATGAACAACGCCACCGCTGAAGAGCCGCAAGCGAGCCCACAGTCGCAAGCTTCCCGCCGACCCGGTGCGGCGGGGTTGCGGCGAGTGCTCGTGCTCGGCGGGACCTCGGAGATCGCCGGCGCGATTGTGCGGAAGCTGGCAGCCAGTGAACCGTGCGAGGTCGCGCTCGCCGGTCGCGACGCCCAGCGCCTGAGCGACGTCGCTCAACGGCTGCGCGGCGCCGGCTGCGCGCGAGTTCAGACGCTCGCGTTGGAGGCGACCGATCCGGACAGCCACCGCGCGGTGATCGCGCGCGGGATCGACCTGTTGGGTGGAGGGTGCGACCTCGTGCTGCTCGCGGTCGGGCTGCTCGGCGAGCGGGGCGGCCTGCCGGATGACCCGGGCGGCGCGGTCGAGGTGCTCGAGGTCAACGTGCTCGGCTGCGGCTCGCTGCTGCTGGAGAGCGCCCGCGCGCTGCGTGCGCAGGAACGGGGGACGATCGTGGTGCTCTCCTCGGTCGCCGCCGAGCGCCCGCGCGCGGCCAACGTCGTCTACTGCGCATCCAAGGCCGGACTCGATGCGCTTGCGCAGGGACTCGCCGACGCGCTCGCGCCCACCGGGGTGCGGATGCTGGTGGTGCGGCCGGGGTTCGTCACCACTCGCATGACGCGCGGCCTGCCGGTCCCGCCACTGTCCACCGATCCCGAGGGTGTCGCCCGTGCCACCGTGCGCGGTTTGCGTGGCGGTGCGCACACCGTGTGGGCGCCCTCCGCGCTGCGCTGGGTCATGGCGCTCCTGCGGCTGCTGCCCCGCCCGCTGTTCCGGCGCCTCCCGCTGTGAGCTCGCTCCCGCGCCGCCGTGCCGCCGCGGCGCGCGCCCGCCGCCGGCGCTTGCGGCTGATCGATCTTGGGCTGGGCGTCGCGCTCGCATTGGTGGCGATCGTGCTCGCGCCAGGGCTCGGGTTCGTCGCGCTTCTGGTCGCTGGCGGGCTGCTCGCCTGCGCCGCCTCGTTCGCTTATGGGCGAGTCCGCCGACGCCGGGCCGGCGACCGCTGAGCACTTGCATGGTCCCTGGCCACGCGCAGCGCAAGCCTGTAGCGCTGTGGCTTGCGCTAGCTTGGCGGCTCCCCATCCAAATCCTTAAAATCCTTTACCACCGCACCATCGGTCGGTGCTCGTGGTTTGGAAGCTCAAAGGTGCCCCCTGACACGACCCAGCTCTCCGGCGCCAGCGATCGGCGCACCTTCCTCAAGCAGGGGCTGCTCGCCGCCGGCGGGCTCGCGCTCGGCTCGGCTCGCCGTGGCCGCGGGCGCCCGCGGCGAGCGCCGAACATCCTGGTGATCGTCGTCGACCAGCTGCGCGCGCCGGTGTGGATGCCAGCCGCCGCGCTGCCCTCGGCGCTGATGCCCAACCTGGCCGCGCTGCGCGCGGGCGCCGTCAGCTTCGACCGCCACTACACCGCCTCCAACGACTGCTCGCCCTCGCGTGGGGCGCTCCTAACGGGGCTCTACTCCCATCAAACCGGCTGCCTGATCACCGGCGACAGCCATCTCGACCCCGGCTTTCCCACCTGGGGGACGCTGCTGCGCGAGCTCGGCTACGCGACCTGGTGGTGGGGCAAGTGGCATCTGAACCCCAACCCCGACGCGACGCTCGAGCCCTACGGCTTCTCCGGCGGCACCTACCCCTCGCCCAACGGCTCCCCGGGGCAGGGTACCGCCGTCGATCCGGCGACCGCCTCACAATTTGCCGAATGGCTGCGTCTTGAAGGGGGCGGGGAGCCCTGGTGCGCGACGGTCTCGTTCGTCAACCCCCACGACATCGCCTGGTGGTACCGCTTCACCGAACAGATCCCTTCGGAGAGTGCCCCGCCGGCGCTCGCCGCAGCGCTGCCCGGCAACTTCGAGACCCCCGAAGCGCTCGAAGCGCAGCGCAAGCCGCTCCTGCAGCGCTCGCTGCAGGACACCGCCGCTCGCTCCTTCGGCGCCGTTCCCTTCAGCGGCCCCGAAGCGCTCGGCTGGTGGACGGGGCTGATGAACACCTACCTGATGCTGCAGAGCTACGTCGACTCGCAGATCGGCACGGTGCTCTCCGCGCTCGCCGCCCAGCCCGCCGTGCAGGCCAACACCGTCGTCCTGTTCACCTCCGACCACGGCGAGTACGGCGGCTCGCACGGAATGCGCGGCAAGGGGGCCTCTGCCTATGAGGAGGCGATCCGCGTGCCGCTGTACGTGCGCGACTTCCGCGGGCTTACCTGCGCCGCCCCGGCGATCCCGCGCACGCAACTCACCTCCTCGGTCGACGTCGTGCCGCTGCTGCTCACACTCGCCACGGGCTCCTCCGCCTGGCGACGCCAGGAGCGCTACCGCCATCTCGCCGCGCGGCACAACCTCGCCGCGATCTGCGCGCATCCCTCCGCTCCGGGGCGTCCCTGGATCCTGCACGCCACCGACGAGGACGTCACCGAGTTCGCCATCGAACCCTACGCCGCCTCCGCGCCCCGCCACGTGGTCGCGCTGCGCACCCAGCGCGGCAAGCTCGCGCTCTACTCCAACTGGCGCGAAGATACGCTCACCGTCGAAGCGGCCGGCCAGGAATTTGAGCTCTACGACTACTCCTCGTCGGGTGGGCGTTTGGAGCTGCTCAACAGCGCCGGCGCCTCGGGTGTTCTCGAAGAGGAACTCTGGCTTACCCTCGAAGAACAGGCGCTCCCCGGCGAGCTACGCGCCCCCCTGCCCGCTTCGCTGCGCATGGCCCAACGCCGTGGCTTCGCCAACTACCAGTCGGTCGAGGAACTCCAGAGCTACAAGGCCTACGCCGCCCACCTCCGAGCCTCCGAACCCGCGCCCACCCCCGATTGAGGCCCACCGCTGGCCCCCCCTGTGCCCGTACCGATCTCATTGCCCTTCGTGTCTGGATCGAGCCTGCCATTTGCGCCGGGTTGAGCCGGCACCGGTTCGACGCAGACGAAAAGCCGTTCAAAATACGCATCATTTATACTCCATGTTTCCAAACGCCCGGTCTAGGGTAACATTTGGGTTGACAAGATCAAGGGAGGGGAGAGCTCAGTATGCCGCGTACCGCAATACCTCAGAATGAGTGGACGGTTCCCAGCCTGCGCGAACCGCGCTATTCGCAGTCGTTGGAGCGTGGCCTTGCGATCCTCGCCTGTTTCACCCCCGACCGTCCGGTGCTGGGGATTGCCGACATCGCCGACTCGCTCGGCATGAGCCGCTCCACCACGCACCGCTACGTGATCACGCTCGTCGCACTCGGCTATCTCGAGCAGGGCGCTTCGCGCAAGTACCGCCTCGGGCTGCACGTCACCGACCTGGGGATGTCGGCGCTCAACTCGACCTCCCTGCGTGAGCACGCCCAACCCTACCTCGACGAACTGCGCCGGCGCACCGGCTACACGATCAACGTCGCCGTGCTCGACGGCCCCGAGATCGTCTATGTCGCGCGCGCCCGCTCCCACCGCCGCGGCCAGCAGCGGATCGACCTCGGCCTCGCGCTCGGCTCGCGCCTGCCCGCCTACTGCACCGCGATGGGCAAGCTCCTGCTGGCCCATCTCCCCGAGAGCGAGCGGCGCGAGCTGCTCGGCGAAATAAAATTGGAGCGCCGCACCCCCGCGACGATCACCAGCCGGCGCCTCCTGGCGATCGAGTTCGAGCGCATCTGCGAGGACGGCCTCGCCGTCAACGACCAGGAGCTCACCCCCGAACTGCACTCGATCGCCGCCCCGATCCGCTCCGACTCGCGCGAGGTCGTCGCCGCCGCCAACATGGCCGCGCACTCATCGATGATCTCCCTGCAGGACCTGATCGACCACCTTGGCCCGCACCTCGTCGCCACGGCGGACCGCATCTCCGCGCGCCTCGGCTACCGTCGCGATGATGAGCTCGCCGCGGTCGGGGCGATCTAGGCGTACCTCGTACCCCTCAGCCCGCTCTATCGCTTGGGAACTGCTTCGATCGCCTGTGCCGCGGTCGAGATGCGTAACAGCACGGTCGATTCGCCCGGCACGCTCGCGCCGATCCCGCTGGTGGTGCTGGTGACCGCGCCGCTCCACACGTTGCGCAGCTGATACGCGTTCGCGGCCGGCATCCCCACTTCGGCGGCGCTGGTCGTGATCTCGAGCGTCTTGGAGGAGCGGTTCAGCAGTGCCACCGCGCGCGTTCCGTTGGCGAGCGGCTTCACCCACACCTCGCCCGAGCCGCTCGAGGAGAGCAGGCGTGCCTGCTGGCCGGCAGGGTCCTGGTCGATCGCAATCGCTTCCCTGTTGGTGACGGTCGTGTGGGTGGCGCTTGACATCGAGATCAAGTCCTCGCTGACCATCAGTGGCGCCGCCAGCATCGCCCACATGCTGAACTGCGTGCGGAACTGTGCCGCCGACATCCCCTGGTCGGGGCCGAGGTAGTCGGGGTCGTTCCAGTGGCCCGGCCCAGCCGCTTCCGGGTTGGCGGCGTCCGCGTCGAGGTTGCGCAGCACCGAGCTGAATTCCACGTCGCCGGGCACGCCCACGTCGGTGTCCGTACGCCAGCTGTTACCCGCGCTCGGCCCGAACGTGTATGAGTTGAAGGCCGAGTTTTCGAGCGTCGGGACTTCGCTTTCGTACTGGCCGGGCTGCAGGTAGTCGCACACCGACAGCAGCATCGGGCGGTTGCTGGAGTTGTGCACGATCGCTTCGTGGAATTCCGCGTACGCGCTCGCCGGGCCGAGGCGCTGCTGGATGCCCCCGCAGAAGTCCACCTTCACCGCATCGAAGCCCCACTTCGCGAACGTGTTCACGTCCTGCTGGTAGTGGCCGTAGCTGCCCTGCCCCTTGCCGCCGCAGCCGTTGGTGCCAGCATCGGTGTACAAACCCACTTTCAGCCCCGCTTCGTGCAGCGTGCGCGTCAGCCACGCCATCCCGTGCGGCCATTGCTTGGGGTTGACGGTGATTTCACCCACCGCATTGCGTGTCCCTTCCCACCAGCCCACGTCCAGCCACAGGTAGTCATACCCGGCTTTGATCATCCCTTTCGTGCGCATCTGGCTGGCCTGCTCGAGGACCGTCGCCTCGTTGTAGTGCGAGCCGAACGCGAAGTACGTGTCCCAACCCATGTACGGCGTAGGCGCCAGCACGCCTACGGGTGTCGCCGCGCCGCTGGCCTTCCTGGCGGTGGTGTGGCGCGCGGCCCGCGGGCGGGCGTGGTGGGCCTGCGTCGAGTGGGCGCTCCGAGCGGTGGCGTGCGCCTGCGCCGCGGTGGCCGCCAGCAGCGCCGCTGCCACCATCGCTCCCATCAGACAGCGAGCGCTCACGTCGTGCAGCCTGTCCAGCGCCGTGCTCACCGGCCTCGGCGAGCGTGCGAGTGACGGACCGATGCCTTGTGCGAGGACGCCTTGCCCGTGCCGCTGGCCAGCGTCACCGTGGCGCTGCGCAGCTGCGCGCTGAGCGCGCCCACCACGGTGCCGCTCACCGACAGCTTTGCGCTGAGCTTGTGCAAGCTCTTGAGCAGGCGCCTACCGGTTGCGTTCAGGGCGACGGTCACCGTGCCCCGTTGGCCCGGCGGCACGTGTGCGGTGACCGCGCCCACCGTCACCGTCTTGTGCGATGTGCGTCGGGTGGCCGCCACCGCGATCACGCGCCCCCTGCGCAGGGTCTCGACGACCGTCAGGCGCAGCGTGATCGCGCAGCTCCCCGCCGCCTGGGCGGAGCACGTCACGGTGACGCTCACCGTGCGCCCAGCCACGCGCGGGGTACCCACCTGGGTCTCGGAGATCGCGCCCAACCCGCCCGCCGGTACGGTCACGAACGCGCTCGTGGCGCTCGCGCTGCCGCCCGCATTGGTAGCGCTCACGCGACACTGCAAGTGGTGTGTGACATCGGCGCTTGCCACCGTGTAGGTCGAGCCGCTCGCACCGGAGATCGCCTTGGTGTCGCGCAGCCACGCGTAGCTCAGCGTCGCGCTGCTCGCGCCGCTGCCGCTCACGCCCGATTTGCACGTCAGGCGCTGCCCGGGCGCGGGGATCCCGCCGATCGAGGGATGCGGCTGCACCAGCGGCGGGGAGGTCGTCTTGAACGTCGCGTTCGCGGTCCTCGCTTCGCCGCTCGCGCTTACCGCCGTCAGGCGGTAGTCGTAGGTGACGTTTGCCGCCAACCCACTCAGCGCCGCGCTGACAGGCTGGTTGGCGCTGCCCGCGGCGATAACTTGAGTTCCGCCCGCCCCGCATGGCACGCTCTGGCCGTACGCTTCGCTTGTGCCGTATTCGAAGCGGCAGCTCGCGAGCGTCGCGTCGTTGGTGTCCACCGTGCCGGTGACGGTCGCGGTGGTTTCGCCTACGGCGTTTGGGGTGCCGGTGACGACGGCGGGTGCGTGGACACGGGTGACGAGCACCCCACCGGCATTGTCGACGGCCGCGCACAGCCCTTCGGATACGCACGAGACCCCGGTCAGCTTCGTGGGGGAATCGATCGGGGTGGATGCCCAGGATGGGACCGCTGCGGTGGGGTTGTCGCCGATATAGGCGCTCCCATTGTCAGCGCCCAGCACGCAGAGCCCCGCCGCGGCGCAGGAGGCGGCCGTCGGAGTACCGCCCACCAGGCCGAGCGGAGTCGCGCTCCAGGTGGCGGTGGAGGCATTGGGAAGACCCGCACCGGGGTTCCCGCTCGCCAGCGCGGCGCCGGCTTCGTCCACAGCTACGCACACGCCGGCGGGTGCGGAGGCGCACGAAACCGCGAGGAGGGGGGAGTCGTCGATCTGGCGCGTGACCCACGAACCTGCCGGTTCGCTGCTCGCCAGCACGTTGCCCGCTTTATCCACCGCCACGCACAGCGGGCCCGCCACGCATGACACCGATGTCAACGGGCGCCCCGTGTCGATGCCGACCTTCGTCCAGTTCGCGTTTGCGCCTCCGCCTTCGCCGGGATTGGTGCTGACGAACGCGTTGCCGCTCCCGTCGACCGCCACGCAGAGGGAGTTTGAGGCGCAGGAGACCCCGGTGAGCGCCCCTGCGCCGGGAATCCCCGTGGTGTGCCACGTAGAGGCGCCGCCGACGGGGTTGGTGCTGATCGCCGCGTTGCCGCTCCCGTCGACCGCCACGCAGAGGGAGTTTGAGGCGCAGGAGACTCCGGTGAGCGCCCCCGCGCCGGGAATCCCCGTGGTGTGCCACGTAGAGGCGCCGCCGACGGCGGGGTTTGTGCTGACCAGGGCACGGCCCGACCCGTCGACAGCTACGCACAGCGATGTCGAGGCGCACGAGACGCCGGTCAGTGCCGTGCTGTCGATTTCGGCCGTACTCCAGTTCAGCGGGGGCGCCGCGCCGGCAGGGGAGACCACCAGACAGGCGAACAGCACGGCGCACAGCGATGCCGCCGCCGCGGTCACGGCGCGGAAGGCTGCCCACGACTCTCGGGGGACAGGCCCACAGGGACGGTCCAAGTGCACGTCCACCCGTAACACCGGTTCTCGCTCGCGGTTGCGCATCGGCACGGAAGATTGCCAGACCGGGTGGCCGCCCCCGATGGCGAATACAGTTGTCTTCGCGAGTTCCCGGCCCTTGGTTGAGGGTTGCCGCTCCTGCTGTCCACAAGTGTCCAGCCTATACAAATGATTCCATAAAGGCGGCGTCGCCCCGAAGTTTTCCTGTACCTTCCGTGCTACATGCCGCGCAAGCGAACAGTTGGACTATCGGCCGGCGAGGCCGTGCTGGGCCTCGTGATCGAGCAGCCCGACAGCGCCTCGCAGCTTGGCCGGCGGCTGGTCGAGCGCTTCCGCTCCGCACAGTTCACCCGCTCCACCGGCCACAATGCACTTACCCGGCTCGCCCATCAGGGGCTCGTGCGTGTAGTCACAGACGACAGCCGCTGCGGCGAGGAGGAGCGCTACGAGGCGACGCCGCAGGGCCACGAGCACTTCCGCGCGTGGCTGCGAGCCAGCTCGACCGCGGCCCCGCCACTGCGCGAGGAGCTGCAGGCGAAGATCGCATTCTGCGCGCCCGATGACCTGCCGCGCCTGATCGACGCGATCTGCGCCGAGGAACGTGCCTGCGCGAGCATGTTCGCCGCGGCGCAGGGCCGCCTCAGCGCCGCCGAGCTCGTCGCGCCGCGGTGCCCCACCCGCGCTGAGCGGTTCTCGCAGCTTGCCCACCGAGCGGTGCTGCGCGACGAAGCGGCGATGTGGGGGATGCGCTTCAAGCGCCTCGAGCGGCTGCGCGCGCGTCTGGAGGAGATGCGCGACGAGATGGTCGACATGGCCGACGAGGACGCCGGGGTCGCCGGGGCCGACGAGGACGCCCCTGGCGAGATCCAAGCTCCGGCGCGAGCCGCGCGAGCATGAGCACCCTGCTCGCGTTGGATGGCATCGGCAAGCGCTACCGCCGTGGCGAGCGCACGCACTGGCTGCTGCGCCACGTGACGCTTCATATCGCCGCCGGCGAGCTCGTCGCGGTGGTGGCGACGCGGGGGCAGGGCAAGACCACGCTGCTGCGAATCGCCGCCGGCATGGTGGCCCCCGATGAGGGGCGGGTGCTGCTCGCGGGGCGCGACCTCGATGACCTCCCCGATCGCTCGCACGCGCGGCTGCTGCGCGAGCAGATCGGGCTTGCCGGCCGGCTCGGCCCGGGCGTGGGCGTGCGAATGCTCGACTATGTGGCGCTGCGCCTGGCAATCGGCGGGCGCAGCCGCCGGCGCGAGGTGCGCGCGCGGGCACTGCAGGCGCTCGCACAGGTTGGAGCGGAACACTGCGCCGAGAGCCAGTGGGAGGCGCTCTCCGACTGGGAGCGCGCCCTGGTGGAGGTCGCCCAGGCGATCGCGGGCACGCCGCGACTGCTGCTGATCGACGACGTGATCGACGGGTTCGGGATGCGCGAGACCGACGAGCTGGCGCGGCTCGTGCGGGCGCTCGCCGAAGACCACGAGATTGGCGTGCTGATGGCCGTGTCCGACCCCGAGGCGGCGCTCTGCTCGCACCGGGTGCTCTCACTCGCGGAGGGGCATCTGGCGTCAATGTCGCCCCCGCCCCCGATACCGGCGGACGCCGCCGCGCCGACTTACGAGAATGTGATCGACTTTCCGCGCGACTCCGAGCCAAGCTTGCGCGACGCCCGCCGGCAATGAGTTGCGTCCTGGAGCTGCGCGAGCTCGTCAAGCACTACCAGGTCGGCGACGGTGAGCCGGTGCGGGCTGTGGACGGCGTATCCAGCACGATCGCCGCGGGCGAGCTGGTGGCGCTGTACGGGCCGAGCGGCTCCGGCAAGACCACGCTGCTGATGCTGGTCGCGGCGCTGCTGCGCCCCGACAGCGGCGCGGTGCTACTCGACGGACGCGAGGTCTCGGAGCTCAGCGAGAACGACGGCGCCCGCTACCGGCTGCACGAGGTGGGGATCGTGGGCGCGCCCTCCGACCTGCTGGCGGGGGCACGCGCAATCGAGAACGCCGCGCTGAAGCTGTGGCTGACCCACGCCCGCGACGCCGAGCGGCGGGTCGAACCGCTGCTGGAACGCCTCGGGCTGGGGGCGCGCATGCGCCACCACACCGAGCAGCTCTCGATGGGCGAGCGCCAGCGGGTGCTGGTTGCGCAGGCGCTCTCGACCGAACCGAAGCTGGTGCTCGCCGACGAGCCGACCGGCAACCTCGACACGCAGCGCAGTCGCGAGGTACTCGAGCTGCTCTCCGAGCTCTGCCGCGAACGCGGCACCGCGGTGCTGCTCGCCACGCACGACCCCCAGGCGGCGACGTTCGCCGACCGCGTGCACGAGCTACGCGACGGTCGTATGCGGGAGTACTGGCCCGATGAGCTGCCCGCCCGCGATCGCCGAGCCGGGCCCGACCACCCGACGGACTCCCCACCCACGCTCGACCCCCCAACCACGCCGCTCGCGCTGCGCTCCTCGGAGCTCTGAGCGAGGTGGCGAGGTGGGAGATCCTCTACATCTACCGCGCCCGTCTGCGTGCACGGCTGGTGCTCGTGCAGGAGCTGCTGGCAATCCTCGGGATCGCCGTCGGCGTGGCGCTGCTGTTCGCCTCCCAGGTGGCCTCCACCAGTCTCGACGGCTCGATTGGCCAGCTCTCCAGCGGGATCGTGGGCCGCGCCAGCCTGCAGCTGCTCGCGCGTGATCCGCACGGTTTCGATGAACGGCTACTGGGGGAGGTGCGCAGCCTCCGCGGCGTCAGCGCGACTGAGCCGGTGCTCCAGGCGCGCGCCACCGTGGTCGGCCCCGACGGACGCCGCACGGTCGAACTGATCGCCAGCGACCCCCGCTACGCCAACCTCGGCGGCGCGCTGCTGCAGCGCTTCACTGCCGCCCAGCTGGGCACGCTGCGCGTAATCGCACTGCCCGCGCCGGTGGCGCAAGCGATCGGAGTCGACTCGCTGCAGACGGTCGGACTCGAGCTGGGCGCGCGCCGGCTTACCGCACTGATGGGAGCGAAGCTCGACGCCGGCGACATCGGTGCGCTCGTGCGCAGCCCGGTCGCGATTGCGCCGCTGGCTTATGCGCAGGAAATGACCGGCCTGCGAGGGAGGCTCACCCGCATCCTCGTGCGAGCTCAGCCCGGCCACGAGCATCAGGTGCGCACTGAGCTCGAGGCGCTCGCGGCGGGGCAGCCGCTCGACGTGGAGCCGGCCGACATCGACGCGCAACTGTTCACCTCCGCCGCGGCGCCCGCCAATCAGAGCGAGCAGCTGTTCTCGGCGATCAGCGCGCTCGTCGGCTTCATGTTCGCGTTCAACGCGATGCTGGTCACCGCGCACCTGCGCCGCAGCCTGGTCGAGACCCTGCGCCGCCGGGGGGCGACGCGCATGATGACCGTGCAGGTGCTGCTGTTCGACGCGCTCGTCCTCGGGGTGCTCGGCACGCTGCTCGGGCTGGCGCTCGGAGAGGCGCTCTCGATGCTCGTGTTCGGAGCCGACCCGGGCTACCTCGCGTTCGCATTCGCCGTCGGCGAACAGCGGATCGTCGCCTGGCAGAGCGTCGCGCTGGCGGCCGCGGCAGGTCTGCTGGCCGCCTGCATCGGCGTGCTGGCCCCTCTGCGAGACGTCCTCACGCAGCGTCTGCGCGCCGCGCCCGGCCGCAACCCGGGCGCTCCTCGCCGGCGGGGCCACGGGAATCGGCGGCCCGGGGTGCCGCGCCCGGCGGTGGGCGCGGGTTTCCTGGCGATCACCACGGCGATCCTGCTCGCGCATCCCCAAGCCGCGATCCTCGGCTGCGTCACGCTCGTGGCGGCGCTGCTGTTGCTGCTGCCGGTCGCCTTCGACGCCATGCTCGCCGGCTTCGCGGCGCTCCAGCGTCCGCTCTACGCGGCCTCGACTCGCATCGCGCTCGTCGAACTGCGCGCACCCCACAGCCGCATGCGCTCGCTGGCGATCGCCGCGACCGGTGCCGTCGCGGTATTCGGCAGCGTCGCGATCGAGGGAGCGCGGAGCAACCTCGTGCGCGGCCTTGACACCTCCGCGCGCGCAATCGACTCCAACGCCGCCGTGTGGGTGAGCCCCCAGGGCGCGGCCAACACGTTCACAACCATTCCCTTCGAAGGCACCGCGGTTCGGACGCTCTCGCGCCTGCCGGGCGTGAGCGCAGTCGGGATCTACCGAGGCGGTTTCCTCGACTGGGGAGACCGCCGAGTATGGGTGCTCGCGCCGCCGAGCACCGCGGCCTACCCGATCCCGGCCGGCCAGCTGGTGCAGGGAGAGCTCGGGTCCGCCACCGCCGCGATTCGGCGCGGCGGTTGGGCAGTGCTCTCGCGGGCCCTCGCCGCCGCACACCAGCTGCGGATCGGAGAGCGCTTCACGCTGCCCTCGCCGCACCCCACCGTACTCCGCGTGGCCGCTCTGAGCACCAACCTCGCCTGGCCCTCCGGTGCAGTCATCGTCAATGCGGGGCAATACGCCCACGCGTGGGGCAGCCCCGACGCGAGCGCCTACCAGGTCCAGATCCAGCCTGGCGTATCGCCCGCGGCGGTGAGCGCGCGGATTCAGCGTGTGCTGGGGCCCCACACCGCGCTGGTCGCGGAAACCGCCGCCCAGCGGATGCAGGCCAACTACGCGACCACGCGCCAATCACTCTCGCGCCTGTCGCAGATCGGCAAGCTGGTGCTGATCGCCGCGGTGTTGGCGATGGCGGGGGCGATGGGCTCGATGATCTGGCAGCGGCGGCCGCAGCTGGCCTATATCAAGCGCCAGGGCTACAAGCGGGGCGTGCTGTGGCGTGCGCTGTTGTGCGAGAGCGCGCTGCTGCTGAGCGCCGGCTGCTCGCTGGGAGCAGGTTTCGGGATCTACGGCCAGCTGCTGCTCAGCCACGCGCTGGCCAGCGTCACCGGCTTCCCGATCGTCTTCTCGATTGGCGGCGTCGCGGCCCTCACGAGCTTTGCCCTCGTCAGCGCCGCGGCGGTGGCAATCCTCGCGCTCCCGGGTTATCTTGCGGTACGTGTTCGTCCGACAACTGTCAGCACGGCGTAGTGCCCCGAGCCACACTTCCGACTCGCGACACTAGCGGGCGGCCGATGCAGCGCCGACCCCCACGCCGTTGAGAGATCCGATCCAACGACCAGCTCGCAGCCCCACACGACCGCCCTCTCGCCGGGGCAGCTTTGCTCCCTGGCGGGGGCCACCGCCAGGGAGCTGCTGTGGGGACTGCGCGCGGTCTCGCGCGAGGTGCGCGGCTGGCACATGCGGGCCTCGAGCATCCCCGACGAGGCGCTGCGCACCGATGCGCTGCGCTCGCTGAGCAGCAAGCGCGCCAGCACCGACGGCGCGGCTCTCTTCTGGACGCTCCCGGACGGGCGTAGCCCAGACCTGCTGGGACTGTTGGTCGCCTTCGAGGTGATGGCCGACTTCCTGGACAACGTGAGCGAGCGGGGCGTACAGGCGGGCCCGGCGAACGGCGTCCAGCTGCACGTCGCGCTCAGCGAGGCGCTTGACCCGGGAGCGCCGGTGTCGGCTTACTATCGCCACCACCCCTGGCGCGAGGACGGCGGCTACCTGCGAGCGCTCGTGGGGGCCTGCCGTGAGCACTGCGCGCGACTTCCTCACTATGGGAACGTGCGCTCGCGGGTGATCCACGCGGCCACCCTCGCCCGGATGCTTGGCCTCAATCACGAGCCCGATCCTCAGCTGCGCGATACCGCGCTGCGGGAGTGGGCACGGCGCGAGGCGCGCAGCTGGGAGGAGCTTGCCTGGTTTGAGTCCACGGCGGCCGCCAGCGGCTGGCTGACGGTGCTCGCGCTGCTGGCGCTAGCCGCCGGGGTAGCGGAGCCGGAGGAGGGTCGTGTGCGCGCCACCTGCGCCGCCTACCTGCCCTGGATCTCGCTGGTGGCGACCATGCTCGACAGCTACGCCGACCAGGCCGAGGATGCCGCCGGGGCGCAGCACAGCTACATCGCCCACTATCCCTGTGCGGAGGTGGCAATCGAGCGTGTCTGTGAAGTCGTGCGCGAAGCTGCCCGTCGAGCCCGCGCGCTGCCCGACGGCGCCAGGCACGCCGTGATCGTGGCGTGCATGGTCGCGATGTACCTTTCGAAGGACAGCTCGCGCACGCCGCAGATGCGCGCGAGCACCAACACCCTCGCCGCCGCGGGGGGCTCGCTGTCGAGACTGCTGCTGCCGGTGCTGCGCGTCTGGCGGGTGCTCTACTCCCAGCGCGACGAGTAGCGACGCCCTGCCGGTCCTCGCGTAGAACTCGCGTAGAAGATGGACGCAGGGGCGGCCGAAAGGAGGGACGCCGGCCGGCGCGCCTGCCGGCAAAGACCAAAGGCCCTGTCGCGTTTTGTCTGAGCAGTTCTTGTTTTATGAAAACAGGTTGAGCTATCCGCGCGCGCCGTTTGAGTAAAGATCGCGGGATGAGGCCACGGGGGTCGGTTATCCGGGAGCGGTTGGCTTGAGCGAGCGGGGCGTCTCGCTCGGGTTGACCGCCGAGCAGGTAACGAGCGTGATCGCCGCGGCGACCGCCGCCGGCAGCGATAACGCCAATCTGCTGCCCGGGTTGGCGGCGCCGAGGCAGCTGACCAGATCGCCGCTGCTGGACGACCGCACCGTGTCGCGGTCGCTGCTGTTCGGTCTGGTCGTCCTGAGCTCGTTTCCCGCCGACGGGCGCGATCGGGGCATCAAGGAAGTCGCCCTGGAACTCGACCTGCCGACGTCGACGACCCATCGCTATGCGCACACATTGCATGCCGTCGGATTGCTCGAACAGGATTCTCACACGCACCGCTACCGCCGCTCCACTTCGCTCAAGCCACCATCCGCCAAATGAGCACCACCGGTGGTCACCGAACGGTTTCCGCCGGTGGCAGTTGGCGGGCATCCCGCGACGACCACCCGTGGTCCTGCGCCGGGTCCTTCCGGAAATGCCGATGCCGCGGGTAAATCGGCCCCTCGCGGGGCCCATTGCCGGCCCGGAAGATGGCTGGCGCGATCCGGTTCCCCGCCTGCGAGAGCCACGTTACTCGCAGTCGCTGGAGCGCGGCCTGTCGATCCTCGAATGCTTCACCCCGCAGCGTCCGGTATGGGGGATCGCCGACCTCGCCGGCGAGCTTGGGATGAGCCGCAGCACCACGCACCGTTATGTGCTCACGCTGACCGCGCTCGGCCACCTGGTGCAGGGCTCGCGCCGCAAGTACCGTCTGGGATTGGCGGTGACCGAGCTGGGGATGTCGGCGCTGAGCTCGGCCGGCCTGCTCGAGCATGCGCGAGGACCGCTGCGGGAGCTGGGCAGACGCGCCTCCTACACGCTTGCGATCGGCATGCTGGATGGCCCGGAGCTCGTGTATCTGGACCGCATCCGCGCAACGCGGCGGGGACAGCGCCCGATCGAGCTCGACCTGAGCGCCGGCTCGCGCCTGCCGCCACACTGCTGTGCGATGGGCAAGCTGCTGCTGGCCGGCCTCCCCGAAACGGAGCGGCGCCTGCTGATCGCGGAGCTGACGCTCACGCAGCGAGGGCCCCGCGCGATCACAAGCAAGAACGGGCTGCGCGCCGAGCTCGCGCGATGTTGCGGCGAGGCGCTGGTCCTCAGCGAGGAGGAGCTGGCGCCCGGGCTGTACGAGATCGCGGCGCCGGTACGTACGGAGACGCGCGAGGTGATCGCCACGGTGGGGATGCAGGCACACAGCTCGATGATCTCCCTGGAGCAGTTGGTGGAGCGTCTGGGTCCTCATCTGATCGCCACCGCGGATCGCATCTCCGCTCGCGCCGGCTACCGCCGTGACGACGAGCGCTGACGCAACCGCACCTCACCGAGATTCGACCGCGCCTGCTGGAGGCTTTTCGAGCAGCCGCCGCGCCACCGCCCCGCCAGCGGCGCTGCCGACGAGCACGAAGCCGGCCAGCACCAGCCAGCTCAGCAGCGCGAAGGCGATGCCGATCGTGCCGAACTGCTTTGCCGAGGCGCTGAGCGAGTGGGGGAGATACACCACCGAGAAGCCCATCAGCGCGGTCATCCCGAGCGCCGCCAGCGCCGCACCTGGGAGCAGCTCCCGCCACTGCAGGCGGCGCTCCAGCAGCACATACGGCGTCGCCAGCCACACCACGACCCCCAGCAGCAGCGATCCGACGACGTGCCACCAGCCGCCGGCGATCCCCGCCACCAGCGGCCGCACGCTGATGTAGACGGGGATCAGCGCGATCCACAGCAGATGCCAGGGGGTGCCGCGAATTCCGACGGCGGGCAGTTCGTACGCGAGCTCGTACAACCGCTGCAGAGCGCGCGCGAGCGATAGCGCCGAGAACAGCACCAGCGCGAAGCCGATCACGGTCACGCTGTGGGCAACCGTCGAGGAGGGGGCGAACACTTCGCGCACGCTCTGCGCGGCCGCGCCAGAGAGCGCCAGCCGCTTGACGATTCCGTTGGCGAAGTCATGCGCGTTGGCCAGCGGCACGACCGCGCTGTAGACGATCAGCAGCGGGAACAGCGAGCTGAACGCAAGCGCCCCGAGCGCCACGCCACGATCGACCGCCTGGATCGCCGCGAGGCGTTCCAGCCACGCTATGAGCGGCCCGGCGGGGGCGAGCAGCAGCCGCAGCGGAGCCCTTTGCGTGTCGGCGAGCCGCGGCGGGATCCGCATCTTCCTCCTCCGCCCATCAAGGGGAGTCTTGGTCGCCGCCGTCGCCAACCAGCGCGATGACGAAGCCGTCATGACCCTTTTCGCCAACCGTCTGAACAGCGGTCGCGCTCACCCGGGGCTCGGCGGCGAGCAGATCGTAGAAGCGGCGCACCTCCTGCACGCCCCCCTCGCCAAGCCGCGGGTCGTAACCATCGGGGTCGAGGATCACGCCGGCCCGAACGACGTTGTCGCCGATGATCACGCTCCCGGGACGGGAGAGCTTCAGCGACCACTCCAGATACCCCGGGTAGTTGTACTTGTCCGCGTCGATGAAGATCATGTCGAATGGCTCGGCGCCCTCGGCGAGGAGCTCGGGCAGCGTCTGTAGCGCGGCGCCCACGCGCAGCTGCACCATCTCCTTCACGCCCGCCCGCTCCAGGTTCGCCTCCGCGACCTCGGCGTGGTGGGGGTCGAGCTCCAGCGTCACGATGCTCCCATCCGGCGGCAGCCCGCGCGCCAGCCAGATCGTGCTGTAGCCGCCGAGGGTTCCCAGCTCGAGGATGCGGCGGGCGCCGTGAATGCGCACCAGCAGTTCGAGCAGCTTGCCCTGAGCCGGGGTGACCGCGATCGGGGGAAGGCCAGCGGCCTCACAGGCGGCGAGGGCGGCATCGAGCGCCGCGTCCTCGGGGAGCAGGCGATCGCAGATGTAGCGATCCATTCCGGTCCACAGCTCTTGGGTCATGGCAGGCGCTCCTGGTTCGTTCGTATGGCGCCCTATTATGCATGGGTACGTCCGCACGGCTTGATGACCAGATGCTCCCTCTCGGCCAAGGTCCGGGTCTGGGGCTGCCGGGTCCACGCAGCCGGCATCTGATCGCGCTCGAGGACTCCTCCGCAGTTGAGAGTCTCTAGGCTTGGTTTTCCCGATGCCATCGTGCAACCATCTCGATCACGTTCTGATCACCCAGCTGCCAGAGTCGGTCGCGGGCTGCGAGGAGTGCCTGGCCAGCGGCGGGAAGTGGCTGCATCTGCGCATCTGCCTGGAGTGCGGCAAGGTCGGCTGCTGCGACGACTCCCCCAATCGCCACGCTCGCGCGCACGCGCACAGCAGCGGGCACCCGCTGATCCGCTCGCTCGAGCCCGGCGAGACCTGGTCGTGGTGCTTCGTGGACCAGGTCGCGCTGGCGCTCCCTGGCATCCAGGGGGAGACGCGCATCCCTCCATCGCCGCTGGGCTGAGCGGGATGGACCGACCAGCCAGTCGAGTGTTGTCGAGCTCGCAGCTCGCGCTGCTCGCCGACCACGGGGAGGAGCGGACCGCAGAGGTCGGGGAGACGCTGTTCGAGATCGGCGACGAGAGCTATCCCTTTGTCGCGATCATCGAGGGCGAGGTTATGGTGACCGACGCCGCGGGGCAGGAGCTCGTCCGCCACGGCACCTCGGGCTTCCTGGGGGAGATGAACCTCCTCTCCGGGCAGACGGTCTTCCTCACCGCCGTCGTCACCGAGCCGATGCGCTACATCGCGGTCGACCGCGAAGTGCTCCGGCAGCTGCTTTTCGAGGACGGCGCGCTCTCGGACCTGCTCCTCAACGCCTTCGTCGAGCGCCGCGAGATGCTCCAGCGCCAGCAGGGGGTCGGATTCGAGATCATCGGCCCACGCGATTCGCCGCAGACGCGGCGGCTGCTCGACTTCGCCCGGCTGCAGCGGCTTCCCCACTCGTGGATCGACCCTGCGCAGAGCGCACAGCCAGACGCCTTGGGCGCCACGTTCGCCGCTGCCGATATGCCCGTCGTCCGTCTGCCTGGAGGCGTGGAGCTGCGCAACCCCAGCAATGGCGAGCTCTCCCGGGCGCTGGGCATCGGACGCGAGCTCGCACCGCATGAGGAGGTGGACCTGCTGATCGTCGGAGGCGGCCCGGCCGGCCTCGGCGCCGCCGTCTACGGCGCCTCGGAGGGGCTCGACACGCTGGTGGTCGAGAGCACCGTGCTCGGCGGCCAGGCAGGCACCTCGCGCAGGATCGAGAACTATCTCGGCTTCCCCGCGGGGATCAGCGGCACCGAACTGACCAGTCGCGCGATCACACAGGCGCGGAAGTTCGGCGCCCGCGCCGCCACGCCCTACCGCGCCCAGCTGCTCGAACCAGGCGCTGAGCGGCACGTGGTGAGGCTCGAGGAGGGCAACCAGATCGCGGCCCGAACAGTGCTGCTCGCCACCGGCGCTCAATACCGGCGCCTGCCCGTGAAGTGTCTCGATCGCTACGAGGGACTCAGTGTCTTCTATGCCGCCGGCCCGCTCGAGGGGCAGATCTGTGCGGGACGGCGCCTCGCGGTGGTCGGCGGCGGCAACTCTGCGGGGCAGGCCGCCATCTGGCTGGCTCGCGGCGGCGCCCTCGTCACCCTCATGCACCGCCGCAAAGCTTTGAGCGAGACGATGTCGCAGTATCTGATCAGCGATCTCGAGCGCTACGGGGTTGCGGTCCGCGACCGCGCCGAAATCGCCGAACTGCACGGGGAGGAGGGGCAGCTCGAGGCCGTCACGCTCACCGATGGCGCGAAACTGCCGCTCTCCTTCCTGTTCCTCTTTCTGGGTGCCGAGCCCTGCACCGACTGGCTCGGCGACGTCCTCGCGCGAGACTCCCACGGATTCATCCTCACCGGCCCCGACGCATGTGCGGGCGGCCTGCACGAGACCAGCGTGCCCGGCATCTACGCGGCGGGCGACGTACGGGCGGGGTCGATCAAGCGCTGCGCGACCGCGGTCGCGGAGGGCGCAACGGTTGTGCGCCTCGTACATGAGCACCTGACGGCTGCCACCAGCTCTCCCCACTGAGAGCTTTCGCCAGCGTATTAAGGCATGGAGCTCGAGCACGCAATCCGCACCAGGCGCACCCACAAGGTGTTCGCCCCAGAGCCGGTGGCGCCGGCGCTGCTGCAACAGCTGTTCGAGCTGGCCCGCTGGGCCCCCAACCACCACCTCACCAACCCATGGCGCTTTCGGGTACTCGGCCCCCACACGGTTGAGCGGCTCAAGGAGATCGCCGAGAACGCCGCCCCCGGTTCGGCAAGCAAGCTCGATCGCGCGCCGACCCTTGTGGTTGCATCGGTTTGCACACGGGGCGACAGCGCCCAGCAGATGGAGGATCTGCTAGCGAGCGCGGTCGCCGCCTACCTCGTGCTGCTCGCCGCTCATGGGGCAGGGCTCGCCGGCTACTGGCGGACCTTGCCGCTGCTCGACTCGTCCGCCGGCCGGGAGGTGCTCGCACTCGACTCTCTCGAGACCCCGATTGGGCTACTCCATCTCGGCCGCCCTCGCCAGGAGCAGCACGTGCCTGAGCGGGCACCCACTGCCGACTTCGTGCGCCACCTACCCTAGGCGTTGCGCTTCAGAGTGTGCCAAAGCGGCAGAGCGCATGTCGTTATGTCCCTGGTGGCGCTGCGGCTACGGCGGCTTGTACGGTTGGGTAGAAGTGGGTGATCGCGGGGTTGTCGATGACGCTGCGAAGGACGTCGCGTACCTGCCCGATGTCGCGGGCCAGGAGCAGCCGCACGTCGCGCCGGCCCAAGTCTTCTGCGAGCGTGGCGAGCATCCGGGCAGCGATGACGTCGATGAAAGGGATCGTCTCGGCGTCGAGAACGACGGCGGTGATGCCGTCCGCGGCCGCGGACGGCATGATGCGAGTTCGGACGGCGTCGGCGTTGGCGAAGTACAGGCTGCTCTCAATCCGCAGTACGGTGACGTGCGACGGCAGCTCGTTGTCTGGGTGACGGTCGATGTCGCTGTAGCGGCCGTCGGGCCCGGTTCGCGCCCCAGCGTCGCGATGTAGGGGCGGGAGGCGCGGTAGATCAGCAGCAGCAGCGAGATGCCGATGCCGACGAACAGGCCGGGGAGGGTGTCGAAGACGGTGACACCGAGGAGCGCCGCGATCGCGGCGATGAAATCCGGGCGTGAGGCGAACCCGAACTGGCGCCCGAGGCGCTCGGTGTGAGCGCGGTAGAGCTCGATCAGCGCGTGGTAATCGACGAGCTCAATCACGGCTGCGATCACGATCGCGGCGAGCGTGGCCTCGGGGAGGTCTTCGAAGAGCCCCGTGAGCGCGAGTAGCGTGAGGATGCTCAGCGCTGCCACGATCAGCCCGGAGAGCTGGGTACGCGCACCGGCGGATCCGTTGACTGCAGTCTTGGAGAGGCTGCCGTTGACGACCATGCCGCTCGAGAGCCCGGCGGCGATATTCGCGCCGCCGAGCCCCAGCAGCTCATGGTTGGCGTCGATCTCGTAGTGCTCACGCGTGGCGTAGGTCTTGGCCGCGCCGAGACCCTCGGCAAACCCGACGAGCATTACGCCGATGCCCCCCGCGACGAGGGTGCCGAAGTCTTTCAGGTGGACGTTGGGGGTGCCGATGCTCGGTAGGCCGCTCTTGATCGGGCCGACGATCGAGACCCTTGATCACGGGTTCGGAGATGAAGCTCGCGACGAACCCCAGGCGCAGCACGCCGGCCAGCAGCGCCGCCAGACCGGTCGTGATCGCCAGCGCGGCGGTCATTGCCGTGAAGCGATCGCTGCCAACAGGCACAAGCGCCGCGACGGTCGCTGCCGACAGCGCGGCCGTGGCGGACATCGGACCGGCGATTAGCTGGCGTGAGCTGCCGAGGGCGGCGTAGAGGATCAGCGTACCCGGCGCCGCGTACAGCCCGACGACGGGGGAGACGCCGGCGATCGATGCGTAGGCGAGCGCCTCGGGGACGAGCACCGCCCACACCGTCAGCCCCGCGATCAAATCGCCGCGCAGTCAGTCGCGGCGGTAGCCCCGCAGGGAGGGGAACAGCCAGCTCAAGCGCTCGGCCTAACCGGAGCGTCGAGTCCGTGGCGATGGCGGTACTGGAATCATGTGCCGGCGTCGGCGAATACGTTGGACGGGTCCGACGTTCCCCCGTTGAACTCGTAGCGCTTCTACATCTTGAACGGCGCGTTAAAGGCCATTGCCCAGCCGGTGGGGTAGTGGTTGTAGGTCTTGGTGCTACCGAGATCGTCGAGCTGCGCGAGGTTCGCCGCCAGGTCGTCGGGGACGCCGTTGGCGATCTTCATCTCGTTGACCGAGCCGTTCGGACCGCCCTCGCCGCTGGCCCCGTTGTCAGATCCCACGACGACCATCGTGTTCTCGAGCAGCTCGTTGTGCTCGAGGTAGTCGAGCAAACGCCCGATCTCGTGGTCGGCGTGGCCGAGAAAGCCCGCGTACACCTCGGCCATCCTCGCGAACAGCCGCTGCTCCTCGTCGTTCAGCGAGTCCCGGGGCCGAGTCGTATCGAACTCCGGGAACGGCAGGCCGTCGACGCTCGACCGCGTCTCGGGCGTACCGATCGGATTCACCGGCGGCAGCTCCGTATCGGCCGGCACGATGCCGAGCTCCTTCTGCCTGGCGAGGGTCTGCTTGCGCATGGCCTCATAGCCGATGTCGAAGTGGCCTTTGAATTTCTCAATCCACTCTTTGGGCGCATGATGCGGAGCGTGGCAGGCGCCGGGCGCGTAGTAGAGCATGAACGGCTTCTCCGGCGCGACCGCCTTGGCGTCCTTGATGAACTCGAGCGCTTTGTCGGTGATGTCCTCGGTGAGGTGCGCCCGGTCAGAAGGCACGAGCGCGTAGGCGAGCACAGCGCTGTCGTGTGCCACTGCTTGTAGCGCACGCCCTGTGCCGCGATCCTGTCGATGTTCGGCGTCTCGATCGGCCCGCCATAACAGCTCATCGCTGAGTAGCCCACGTCGTCGAGGACGATGTACAGCACGTTGGGCGCGCCATCCGGCGCCTTCGGGGGCTCGAACGGAGCCCAATCCGCTTCGGAGTCGCGTATGTCGACGTTGACGACGCCGCTGAATGGCCTGGCCATGGCCTCACTCTCCTTCGGGCTCTCGAGCTGAACGGCCCATCCCGGAAAAAGCGGGGTGGACCGGCAACGAAACGTTGGCGGCACAGTGGGGAGTCCTGCGCCTCGAGCGCTCGTCAGAAGCAGAACTCCAGCAGAGAAAGCCTGCACCGATACGGGGTGAGCAGCCTCACCCGGCCGGGGTGAGAGCATTGCAGCGGGCGGCGGGTGAGCACTGCCGCGGGCGCTGGGTGTCTACCATCGGGTGGGGATGAGCCGCGAGGACATGCTCAAGATCCCGGCGGGCCGCTTCCGGATGGGCTCGGCCGACTTCTACCCCGAAGAGGCGCCGGTGCGCGAGGTGGAGGTCGACGGCTTCGCAATCGACCGCGGACCGGTCACGGTCTCGCAGTTCGCCCGCTTCATCGAGGAGAGGGGGTACCTCACCCTCGCCGAGCGTCCCCCCGATCCCGCTCAGTATCCCGACGCTGATCCTCCTCGGCGTGGTCGGGATTGAGCTCGGTGACCGTCAGGCCTGCAAGCCTCGGCGATCCGAGCAGCTGGCCGAACGCTCGCATCGCCTGCGCGCAGGGGAGACCCTCGTTGCGGCCGCAGTTCTCCGAGAGGGGCACGTCGGTGAAGTCGATGACGTCGACGTCGAAGTGCACCAGCAGCCGGTCGCAGCGATCGCTCATCATCTCCAAAGCTCGGGCGGCCGCCCGCTCGGGATCAGCGGCGACCTCATCGACCTGCACTACCTCGATCCCGCGACGGCTGATCACCTCGCGCTCGAACTCGGTCGCCTGTTCGGGGCCCCACGCGAACAACAGTACCTGCGTTGGGTGCAGCAGCGGCGCCCGCGGGCCGGCATTGACCAGCGCCGGGCTAGCGCCAGGCTCCCCGAGCATGTGCGCGAGTCCCATCCAGTCGAGCGCTCCCTCGCGAACACTGCCAGGCACGTTCAGGTCGGCGTGGGTGTCGAAATACACCAATCCGACACGCTCACTCCTGCCCACGTGTCCGGCCACCGTTCCGATGCCGACCGTACAATCGCCACCCAGTACCAGCGTGAGCTCGCCAGCGGCGATCGAGTCACTCACGCGTTGCGCGGTATCGTGCACGATCTCGACAATCTTGGACACGTTCTGAGCTCGCGGATGCTCGCGATCGGGACGCCACCGCCATGTCTCTCGGTCGCCGTGGTCGCTGACGTTGACTCCCGAGCGTCCGAGCTCCTCGAGCAATCCGGCCTGTCGCAGCGCCCGCGGAGCCTGCTCCTGCCCGGGAGCAAACGCGGCGGCACTCGTCGGCACACCGATCACACCCACCGTCCGGCTCACCAACACCACCTCATCTCACCATCGATCGTACGTCAGATCGGGAACAGGGGAGCCTCAACGTCACTCCGGACCGCGGATGAGTTCGCGATGGTCCAGCGCGCCCTGACACAACAGTGCATCGGGCGTGACGGGTGACGCGCACCGGGACCCTACAGCGGGACAACGGGCCGACGATTGCCTACGACGTGGCGGGCCACGGCCCTCTGGTCGTGTTCGTGCATGGCCTCACTTCGTTCCGGCAGACCTGGGATCCGGTCACCACGCTGCTTGCCGAGGAGTTCACGTGCGTGCGGTTGGATCTACGTGGTCACGGGGCTTCCTCCCGCACCGCAGAATACTCGATGATGTCGCTGGTCGGTGATGTGCGGGCCCTCGTCGAGGAGGTAGCGCTTGGGGAGCCCGCGATCGTCGGTCACTCCCTGGGTGCGAGTATCGCCGCCGTATACGCCGCGGCGCACGGTGCGCGTGCCGTCGTCTGCGTCGAGGGGTCGCTGCGGTTCGGCGAGTTCGCCGAACTCGTGCAAGCACATGCCGACGATCTGCGCAGCCAGCGCACGATGGAGGCCGTGCTATCGATCGACCGCGCTCTCGAGCTCAGACCCTACGCGGAGGTCGTGAGCCTCGAGCGCAGGGTGCTGGCGTTTCCGCGCGAGGTAGTCCTCGGAATCTGGGACGCGTTGCTGAGCACCCCTCCAGAGCAACTGACCGCGATCGCCGAAGCGATCCTGCCCCGCATCGCAGCACCACTCCTATCGCTGCACGGCTCGCCGCCACCACCGGACTACGCGGCCTGGCTTATAGGCCTCGCGCGCGGCGCGTGCGTCGAGATCTGGGACGGGACCGGCCACATGCTTCACCTCGTCGACCCAGAACGGTTTGCGGCACGCGTGCGGGCGCTACTCACCGACCCACCTGCCCGCTGAGAGACGAAGCGTCCGCTGTGCCGGGCATCGCACTTTGCTATGCCGGTCCCTATGGCACTGATTCAAGCAAGCCGCCCTCTCTGCGGAGAGCTTCGACGTCTGTTCCCCTCACGGCCCTTCCATGTGCGCTTCTGGGACGGAGGGGTCGTCGGAGCGACTGCGCCCAACACCCCGACGTTCCTCGTGCGAGGACCCTCGGCCCTCGCGCACTTGCTTCGAGCTCCCGGATCGCTGGGTCTCGGTCGCGCCTACACCGATGGTTCGCTGGCCGTGGATGATCTCGATGCGGCGCTCATCGTGGTCGACGAGTGGGAGCCACCGGTGCTGAGCAGCGCTGAGCGTGTACGTCTGGGCCTGGCCATCATCGCCGCGGCAGCGCCCGGTGGATTCCCGCACCGTCCCTCTCTTGAGCTGGTCCTCCGTGGGCGCCTTCACAGCATCGAGCGCGACGCGGCGGCGGTCCGCTACCACTACGACGTTGGCAACGACTTCTTCGCCCTGTTTCTGGACGAGTCGATGACCTACAGCTGCGCGATCTTCTCGCGCGGCGCGCAGACGCTCGAGGACGCCCAGCACACGAAACTCGAGCTGGTGACCGGCAAGCTCGGGCTGGCACCCGGGATGCGCGTGCTCGACGTCGGCTGCGGCTGGGGCAGCTTCGCGATCCACGCGGCCCAGAACTATGGTGTGAAAGTCACCGGCGTCACACTCTCGCAGCCGCAGGCTGAGCTCGCACGCAAACGGGTGGCCGAGGCTGGGGTCGAGGATCGGGTGGACATCCGCGTAGCGGACTACCGCCAGCTTCCGCACACGTCCTTCGACGCGATCGCGAGCGTCGGCATGGCCGAGCACGTCGGCGAGCGCCATATCGACCTCTACGCACGGTCTCTATACGCGCTGTTGCGTCCCGGCGGGCTGCTCCTCAACCATGCAATCGCGGCCCTTGATCCCGACCACAAACCGCTCGATGACATCTTCTCCACTCGCTACGTGTTCCCCGACGGCGAGCCCCTGCCGCTGTCACGCATCCAGCTCGCGCTCGAGCGCGCCGGCTTCCAGAGCGAGCATGTAGAGGAGTTCAGGGAGGACTACGCGGTTACCCTGCGTCACTGGAGCCAGCGGCTTGACGAGCACTTGGATGCGGCCAAGACGCTGGCTGGCGAGCAGCGAACTCGCATCTGGCGTCTGTATCTCCGTGCCGCCTGCCGCGGCTTCGAGACGGGTGAAACGGCCGTCTATCAGGTCCTGACGCGAAGGGCGCTGTGAACGAGCGACTCCTGCGGGAGCTCGCACCGCAGGTCCTAGCCGCCCTCGCCCGGCGCCACCGCCGCTTCGACCTCGCTGAGGACGCCACCCAGGAGGCGCTGATCGCGGCCGCGCAGCAGTGGCCGGTTGAAGGCGTACCTGTGAATCCGCGCGGCTGGCTGATCGCGGTCGCCACCCGGCGGCTGATCGACGCGCGACGCGCCGAGGCGTCGCGGATCCGGCGCGAGGAGGTCGCGTTGGCCCAGGAGCCACCGCCGGGCGTCGACGTCCCCGACGAGGACGACACGCTGACGGTGCTGTTCCTGTGCTGCCATCCGGCGCTCTCGCCGCCCTCACAGCTGGCGCTGACGCTGCGGGCGGTCGGCGGTCTGACAAGCGCCGAGATCGCCGCCGCGTTCCTCGTGCCGGAGGCCACCATGGCCCAGCGCATCAGCCGCGCGAAGGCGACGATCGCCGACGCCGGCGGCCGCTTCGCGCTGCCGCCTGATGATCAGCGCGCCGCGCGCCTGGGCGTCGTGCTGCATGTGCTGTACCTGATGTTCAACGAGGGCTACACCGCGACGTCCGGCGGGCGGCTGCAACGCCGTGAGCTCGCGCGCGAGGCGATCCGCCTGACGCGGATGACGCATGCGCTGCTGCCCGGAGACGGCGAGGTCGCGGGGCTGCTGGCCCTGATGCTGCTGACCGAGGCGCGCAGCGGTGCGCGCGAGAGCTCTGACGGCACGCTCATCCCGTTGGCGGAGCAGGATCGCCTCAGCTGGGACGGTGCGCTGCTGGATGAAGGCGTGCAGCTGATCCAGGAGACGCTGTCGCGCGCGCCGCTTGGTCCCTACCAGTTGCAGGCGGCGATCGCTGCCGTTCATGCCGAGGCACCGACCGCTGTCGATACCGACTGGCTGCAGGTGCTCAAGCTCTACGACCTGCTGCACGCGCTGGCGCCGAGCCCGGTCGTCACGCTCAACCGGGCGGTCGCGGTCGCGATGGTCGACGGCCCGCGCGCCGGGCTGGCCGGCCTCGATGCGCTGTCCGGCGACCGCCGCCTCGCGTCACAGCACCGGCTCGCGTCGGTCCGCGCCCATCTGCACGAAATGGCTGGCGACACGCAGGCAGCGGTGGCCGGGTACGAGAATGCCGCCCGCCGCACCACGAGCGTCCCCGAGCAACGCTACCTGCGTGCCCAGGCCGAACGGCTGCGCGTCGATGTCGAGAACCCGCCGACGGCTTCGACCGTAGGGTGAACACCCCCAACCCAAGAGGAGCATCTCGATGCGCTACATCCTGCTGATCTATCAGAACACCAAAGCCTGGAACGGGCTCTCCCAGGAGGACAAGGACGTCCTCATGCACGCCGCCGGTGATATCGTCGAGGAGCTGTCCGCTACCGGCGAGTGGGTCGGCGGCGAGGGCCTGGCCGACGCCTCGCAGGCGCGGTCGACGCGGGTGCGCGACGGCGTCGTCACAGTGACAGACGGACCGTTTCTGGAGGCCAAGGAGGCGCTCGCCGGCTACTGCATCGTCGACGTCGCCACCCCGGGACGCGCTGAGGAGATCGCCGCGCGCTGGCCCGACGCTCAGCACTGGGGCATGGAGATCCGGGCGCTGATGCACAGCGGTGGGGGGGAGGATTGACCGATGCTAACGCTCTACGAGCACCCCTTCGCGCTTTACTGCCAGAAGGTCCTGGTCGCGCTGGGCGAGCTGGGCGTGGCCTACGACGTCCTCGAGGAACAGCGTGACTTCGACCGTGCGGAGCTGGCCGAGCTGTGGCCGCCAGCGTCGATCCCGGTGCTACGCGACGGCGAGCAGATCATCGGCGAGACCTCGATCATCATCGAGCACGTCGCCGGCGCGCAGCTGGTGCCGTCGCTGGAAGCGCGCAAGTGGGACCGTCTCTGCGACCAGTACATCTCCGAGGCCGTTCAGGCGATCGTCTTGGACACGATCGAGGAGCGCTTCGACGAGCGCGCCGTCGCACGTGCGCGTGGCCGGCTCGACATGATCTACGGCATGCTCGAGACGCAGCTCGCCCAGCACGAGTTCCTGGCCGGTGACACGTTCACGATCGCCGACTGTGCCGCCGCGCCGAGCCTGTTCTACGCCTTGGCGATTCACCCATGGAGTGAGGACACCCACCCGCGGATGACGCGCTACTACCGGGTGCTGGCGCACCGGCCGTCCTTCGCCAAGGTGATCGCGGACGCACGTCCCTATCGGCATCTGTTCCCGCTGCCCTGGCCGGCCGACTTCGACCGCTACCACTAACCCATCAGCCGATCGGCAACCGAGAGAGGCTGTAGCTGGGGCCATCGTGTCGCTATCGTCGAGCGCATGACGATCCAACGCATGGAGCACGTGGGCATCGTGGTCGATGACCTCGCGGCCGCGACGGCGTTCTTCGTCGAGCTCGGACTCAAGCTGCGGGGCGAGGGGCCGGTCGAGGGCGGTTGGGTGGACCGCGTGGTGGGGCTCGAGGGCGTCCGGGTGGAGATCGCGATGGTGGAGACCCCGGACGGCCACGGACGGCTCGAGCTGGCGAAGTTTCACGCCCCGTCGGGCCGGGGCGGCGACCGGCACGCGCCGGCGAACACCCCGGGCATCCGCCATGTCGCATTCGCAGTCGACGATATCGACGCCGTCGTCGCTAGCTTGCGAGCCCGCGGCGCGGAGCTCGTTGGCGAGGTGGAGCGCTACGAAAACAGCTACCGGCTCTGCTACATCCGCGGCCCGGAGGGGATCATCGTCGAGCTGGCGGAGCAGATCGGCTGAGGGCTGCGGCCGGCCGCGTGTCTATCTACTGACCACGCGAGGGCTCGGGTTCGGCCCGACTTGACCTCGATCATCGCCGAATCCTCTACCCGGAGTTGGCAAGCCGGTCGATCGCGTCGGAGTGGTTTGCTTATCCGGTGGCGAGTCCCAGCACGAAAGGCACATCGATGGGCGATGAGGTGTTGCGCATCGGTCTCCTCGGGGTGTTCTCCATCAGCGCCGGCGACAGCATCATCGCCGACGACGCCTGGCGGCTGCGCAAGGCGAAGACGCTGGTCAAGCTGCTCGCCCTCGCGCCCGAGCGCCGCCTCCACGTCGAGGAGGCCGCCGAGCTGCTGTGGGCGGGGCGGGACCCGGCCTCCGCCCGCAACGAGCTCGACGACCACGCCATCGAGACGATGGCACGCTTCCATCAGAACGCGACCTCCCCGTCCTCGGAGATCCACATCCAGCACTTCGGCGGCGAGATCGCCCGTGTCGGTGAGGACGAGACCGCCCACCGCGAGCGTCAGGCGCCCTTCGTGCTCAACGCGATCGCCACCACCCACGAGCCAGGCGGGGGTCTGGAGACCCACATCGACTGGGCGCAGCGGTTCTACGCCGAGATCGAGCCCTCGCTGACCGGCGGCGCCTACATCAACTTCCTCTCCTCCGAGGGCGAGGATCGCGTGCAGGCGGCCTACGGTGTCGAGAAGTTCGCCCGCCTGCGCGAACTCAAGGACCGCTACGACCCTACCAATCTGTTCAACCTGAACCAGAACATCCCGCCGTCGTCTTAGGCACGCCCTCAACCAACACCAAGGAGAAGACATATGCGTTGAGATAGGGGTGTGAAGCGAGCGATGGTGTGGGACCAACCCTCCGAATCGCCGACCTGACAAGATGGCGACATGGAGCGTGTGTTTGGAATCGGTGGATACTTCATGCGTGCCGCCGACCCGGCGGCCTTGAACGCGTGGTATCGCGATTGCCTAGGCCTGGACGCCGATGAGAACGGCCTGTGGCGCCAGGAAGCCGGGCCCACGGTGTTCGCGACGTTCGAGTCCGAGACCGACTATTTCGGGTCCCGTGCCCAGCAGGTGATGATCAACTTCCGGGTCCGCGACCTGGAGGCGATGCTCGCACAACTACGCGCCAAGGGAGCGGACGTGGCTGAGGAGACGCAGGACATGGAGGGTGTCGGTCGATTCGGCTGGGTCACCGATCCCGAAGGTAATCGGATCGAGCTGTGGCAGCCCGCCTGACGTGCTGGTAGCCCACTAGAGATCTCGGGCGCTACCCGAGCTGGTTGCGGCGGCGTGTCAGGTAGGCGGTCTCGGCGATGTTGCCCGCCAGCTCGATGGCTCGGTCGTGGGCCGCGCGCGACTGCTGGCTGCGGCCCAGCCGGCGCAGCAGGGCGGCGCGGGTCGCATGGAAGGCGGATACTCGGCCAACTTGTCCTCAAGACGGTCGACGGCCGCCAGTGCCACCTCCGGGCCGTCGAGCTCGGCGACCGCAGCCGACTGGGTGGCGGCGCGGCGCTTTGCCGAGGAGGCGCTCGCGATTGGCCGTGACCTGGGTGACGAGCGCACGGTGGGTCGAGCGCTCGACCTGATTGGGTGGTCGCTGATCTCGCTCGAGCCGGAGGCTGCCATGCCCGTGCTCGAGGAGAGCATCGCCATCACCCGCCCGCTCGGGGACACCTGGTTTCTGGCCGATGGGCTCTACGGAGCCGGCTTTCTTGCAACGATTGGCGGGCGGCTGAAGGCAGCGCCTCCGCTGCTCGAAGACGCCCTGGCGGTATCGCGTGCGGCGGGCAACCTGCTGGGTATCCGTGAGTCGCTCACCTGGCTCGGCCTCAACGCGACGCTTCAGTGTCGGTTCACGGAGGCGGAGGTGACGCTGGAGGAGGCTCTCGCGCAGTCGCGTTCGCTCGGCGACCCGTTCTTCGCGATGCTCGATCTCGGGTTCCTCGGTTTCGCCGAGACCCGCACGGGGGAGTGGGCGGCCGCGCGAGCGCACATCGAGGAGGCGATCGCGTTGGGCGTGCGTATGGCCCACAACGTCACGCCAGTGATGCAGTGGCAGCTGGGACTGCTGGAGTACGCCACCGGCGAGCTCGAGCGCGCGGAGGCGCTGATGAGTGAAGCGTTGCCCACGATGCGGGCCAACAATTACGCCTCCAACACCGTCAGCGCGCTGCTCATCACAGCAGCCGCCCAGCTGGCGCGCGGAGAGACGGCACCGGCCTTGGCCGCGATCGAAGAAGCCGTGCTCGTCGCGCGCGAGAGCGGGAGCCCGCTGGCAATCGGGGCCGCGCTCGAGGCGCAGGCGCAGCTCGCACGCGAGGCCGGCGAGGTCTCCGGAGCTGAGGAGCTGCTACACGAGGCGCTGCGCGCCTTCTATGACGCCGGCGACCCGGGTGGCGTCGCGGACGTGCTGGAGTCGCTCGCGGCGCTCGTCTGCGAGCTGCAGAACGCAGAGCAGGCGGTTCGGTTGCTCGGTGCGGCTGATGGCATTCGCGCCAGCGTGGGCTGCGTGCGCTTCCCGGTGCGTCAGCCGCGTTACGAAGCAGAGTTGAGCGCGCTGCGCGAGACGCTCAGCCAGGAGGCCTTCGCAGCGGCGTGGTCGGCCGGCGCCTCGGCCTCGCTCGATGATGCGGTCGCTTACGCCGAGCGCGGCCGTGGACAACGCAAGCGGCCGTTGCGCGGTTGGGCGAGCCTGAGCCCGGCCGAGCTGCGAGTCGTGCAGCTTGTCGCCGAGGGCCTGACCAACCCACAGATCGGCGAGCGCCTGTTCATCTCACCCCGTACCGTCCAGGCACACCTGTCCCATGTGTTCGCCAAGCTCGCCGTCTCATCGCGCGCCGAGCTCGCAACGCAAGCGGCGCGAAGAGAGCTCTAGCGCTCCACCGAACCGAATACGCCATCTGGCCGATGTACTACGAGCCTCTGCCGGTCAGTCTCGGTAGCAACGAGGCCCGACCTCGCAGCAAACAGAGAGATCGGAGGACGCATGAGCCAAGGATTCGATGTGATCGTCGTGGGTGCGCGCTGCTCGGGGTCGCCGTTGGCGGCGCTGCTCGCACGCCGGGGCGTCAAGGTCGCGCTCGTGGAGCAGGCCAGCTTTCCGAGCGACACCCTCTCGACGCACATCTTCGAGGCCCAGGCGCTGACGTTCCTCGACCGCCTCGGGGTCATCGAAAAGATACGCGCGACCGGCGCGCCATTCGTCGACCGCGTCGACTTGCGCCAGGAGGACCTCGAGTTCGTGACCCCGATTCAGCTGCATTCAGGCGACGTCGGCGGTACAGCATCGGTGCGTCGGCTGCTGCTCGATCCGATCCTGGCTCAGACCGCCGCGGAGGCGGGCGCCGATCTGCGGATGGCGAGCAAGGTGACAGGACTGGTCGAGGATCGGGGGGGGGGGTCGAGTGGCTGGCGTGCGGGTCGCACAGAACGGCTCGGAGACGACGCTCCGGGCACGGCTGGTTGTCGGCGCTGACGGTCGCAACTCGACGATCGCGAGCCTCGTCGGGGCTCGCAAGTACAACCTCACGCCGAACGAGCGCTTCCTCTGATTGGTCCTTCTTCGAGGGAGTCGAGCCCGACTCCGATCCAGCATTCGTATTCCACCGGTGGGGCAATCGGATGGTGATCGCGACGCACGCCGACAGCGGCCTCTATCAGGTCATCCTGATCCCTGATCTGGTTGATCTCCCTCGCTTCCGGGAGGATCTGGAGGGCAGCTTCATGGAGTACGCATGCAGCTGCCGGCCCTGTCTCACGTGGATAAGACGTGGTTGTCTCACGTGATTGAGATTCCCGTTCTCATATGAATAAGACGCCGCAGCATGGATGATGCGACGTCTCACCGATATGAGACAGCCAGTCTCAGTCATGTGAGACCGTAGAGGGCGTCAGATTAACTGTGTAGGCTGGGTTCTTGGTTAATTGTAACAGTGACTCCGTGCGTGTCAACTAGTGATGGTTAGTTTGCAGTGTCGGGGACGCGGTCGCCGAAGTGGATCTTGAATGCGAGCAGTGCGGCTGTCCAGTTGCGGGTTTTTGTCCATTGTGGGACGGCGTTTTGCAGAGCGAGGTAGACGAGCTTGCGCGCGGCGTCCTCGGTCGGGAAGCTGCCCTTGGTCTTGATCGCCTTGCGCAGCTGGCGGTTGAGCGCCTCGATCGCGTTCGTCGTGTAGATCACGCGGCGGACCTCGTCGGGGAACGCGAGGAACGGTGTCACGTGCTCCCAGGCGTTCAGCCAGGTTTGGGTGATCACCGGGAACCGTTTGCCCCACTTCTCGTCGAAGGCCTCGAGCTCGGCTTGCGCCTGGTCGGCGTCCTTGGCGGTGTAGATCGGCTTCAGGGCGCGGGCGACCTGCTCGCGATCGCGGCGTGGCACGTAGCGCAGGCTCGCCCTGATGAGGTGAACGATGCATGTTTGGACGGTCGTCTTGGGGAAGATCGCCTCGATCGCCTCTGGGAACCCCTTGAGCCCGTCGACACACGCGATCAGGATGTCCTGCACGCCGCGGGTCTTCAGATCGTTGAGGACCTGCATCCAGAACTTCGCGCCCTCGGTCTCCTGGAACCACATGCCCAGCACGTCACGGTCCCCGTCGAGCGTGACGCCCAAGGCGAGGTAGAGCGCGCGGCGCTGCACCGTGCCGCCCTCGCGGATCTTCAGCACCATGCAGTCCAGGAACACGATCGGGTAGATGTCCTCCAGCGGCCGCTTGGCCCAGTCACGCACGTCGTCCATAACCGCGTCGGTCACGCGGCTGATCAGGTCACGGCCAACCCTCACGCCGTAGATCTCGGCCAGGTGCGCCTCAATGTCGCGCACCGACATCCCGCGGCTGTAGAGCGCGAGGATCTTCTCGTCGAACCCGACGAACCGGCGCTGACGCTTGCGCACGATCTTCGGCTCAAAGCTCCCGTCCCGATCGCGGGGAGCGTCGAGCTCGACCTTCCCATGCTCGGTGATCAGCGTCTTCGGAGTCGTGCCGTTGCGCTGGTTCTCCGCGCCGCCGGGCGGCTCGCAGTGCGGCTCGTAGCCCACATGGTCGGTCAGCTCGACCTCCATCGCCCGCTCCACCAGCCGCTTGGTCAGCTGCGCCAGCAGCCCGCCGGGCCCAGCGATCTCCTCCTCGGTACTCGCGCCAGCGAGCAGCTCATCGACCAGCTCATCGCTGATCCGCTCCGACGGCATCCCCAGAGCTTGCCGCAGACGGCGGCGGCCACCGGCACGCTCGACGGCCTCATCGACCAGCTCCAGAGAGAGTTCCCGCCCCCGGCCCGCGGCCGGGGCCCCCGCGGCGGACGCGCCGCGGTCGGTACCGGTCCGCTGCGCTCGCCCTCCGGGCTCCCTGCACTCCACGGTACCGACCGCGGGAAACACCAGCTCCTGCGACTCCATGTGATCCTGCGTAGTAGTAGGCATAGCGATCTCTTTCGCTCGTGCCTACACAGATCCTCGGACACTCCCCGGACACTCCCCATATCGCAAGGGTAGGCTGTAAGGAACCCGACGATGAGGACGGTTTGGTGTCAGACGTACCCGTTTTGCAGTTGGTGGGTGTGTGGTTGGCGTTTGAGCGTGCGCAGGGGCGGATCGGGGTGTTGCAGGACGTGTCGATAGAGATCGCCGCTGGGGAGATAGCGGCGGTGCTCGGTACTCGTGATCAGGGCAAGACGACGCTGATCCGGGTCGCGTCGGGCACGTTGTCCCCCGATCAGGGCAGCGTGTTCGTGGATGGCCGGGAGGTTACGGGCATCTCTGATTGGCAGCTCTCGGAGGTGCTGGCGAAGAAGATCGGGATCGCCACTCGCGCCGGGCCGGACGTCAGGCTGCGTGTCCACGACTACCTTGAGATGTCGCTGGCCGCGACCCGCGAATGGTCGAGTCGGGAGCGGCGCTGGCGCGTCGAGGACACGCTCGGGGAGTTCGACCTGGCCGGTGTCGCTCGGTTGATGTGGAGCGATTTGTCCAACTGGCAGCGGGTGCTCGTGGAGTTCGCGCAGGCTGTGATTGTGCGGCCACGGCTGCTGTTGATCGATGATGTGCTGGATGGGTTGGGGTTCGGTGAGAAGCAGGCCGCGCTAGAACTGATCGAAGGTTTTGCTGATGACATCGGCTGCGGAGTGCTGATGGCCGTCTCCGATCACGCGACCGCCGTGCGCGGCGCCCAGGCCTGGCAGCTCGCCGACGGCAAACTCAGACTCATGCACAAAGACCCCGACATCATCGACCTGGATCCCGAGGCGCGGCGCGACGAGGCGGGCTACCGATGAGCAACCGGTCGTTTGGGGCAGCGCACGGTGGTGCGGCTGGTGGTGTGGCTCCCGTCGGCGAACGTGAACGTGATTGCGAACGGGAAGCCGTGCTTCGGGCAGGACGAGGGGAGGGTGATCCCGCTTGGTTTGTAGGGCATGAACTCGCCGTGGACGTGTTCGTAGTAGGTCACGCCGAGCGGGCCGATTGTGCTGCGCACCTTGACTAGCGAAATGTCTGGGCCTTCGGGGAAGCTTTCCAGTAGCGGCACGCTGATCGCCAGGTTCCCGCCGTAGGGCCCGGTGGCCGGGAGAAGCAGGCCAGGAAAGATCAGCTGGGCGGCGAGCGGCGAGTAGCCGTGGACCATGAACTCGATGTTGATGTGTTCGTCGTCCAGCGGGGCCATGAAGATCGCGGTGTGCGCCTGCTCCTGTAGGCGTTCTTCGTCGCCGACCTGAACCTCCGCGGTTGCCGTACCCTCGCCCATCAGCGACCGGGACGGGCAGCCTTCGGGCCCAAGGTCTTCGAGTATCCGTTCGGTGCAGCTCGCCAGGCCCAGACCGCTCGTGACCAGCCCGAAGTGCTTGGGGTAGCGCAGTTCGATTCCTGTCACCGGGGAGGGCACCCCGCCCCCGGTCGCGGTGATGGCGAATGCGAACTGGATCGTCGTGCCTTGCCCTAGCCGCTCCGGGGAGAGACCGACTTCGAGCTTCGCGGTCTGCGTGGCCTGTGCGCCCGCGGCGAAGACCATGCAGACGGCGAGCGCGAGCTGGCATCCCCGTCGCGCACGCTGCAAAAGGATCAAGAGCCGCGAGCGCACCCCTGCGCCCGCCTCAGTAGTCCAATGTGCCGGTCGTCTGTACGACCATCTTGAAGGTGCGCCGGTTGAGCGTGCCGGAGAACCCTCCGTGCCCGCGGATATGCCTGTAGCGGCCGGTGCCATGCGAGACGGTCATGTTGCCGTTGAAGCTGGGTTCTTCTGAGCGGCCCTTCGGCTTGCCCGATCCTTCGCCGCTGATGTCGCCAGCGCTGGTGTAGATCGTGAATTTGGCGACGACCGTCGGGCCAACTTCGAGATAGGCCCTCACCTTGCCTGGGATCGTCCCGGTGGCCTGTCCTTCCTCGGTGATGTATTCGCCACCCGTCTGCACGCGATGCAGGTGCCCGGTATCCGTGACCGACAGCGTCCGCGCGACACGCCCGCTGGCGTGGCGTGAGGCTGGATGGCTGGCGTCGGCCGCGGCGCCGAAAGCGGACACGCCGACGACAAGCAGCATCAGCAATGCGGCTGTAAACGCAGCCCGGCGGCGGATGCTCGCACGTGTTTCAGTTTGCTTCTTTTGTTTCCGACTCGGACGCTTTCGCCGCATCGAGTTTCGGATAATGTAACTAGCCAATGTTCACTAATGTCCTGGGGGTCTGAATGGTTTCGGTGGTGCAGTACAGGGTAGCGAGGTTTCAGTTAGCGTTCGTGCGCTATGTCCAAGCCCAACCCTGCCGACATGCCGGGGAGAATCGCGATCCTCGGGCTGCTCATCGAGAAGCCCGACCAGACGGTCGCCGAAGTCGCAGAGGGGCTAAGGGTCAGGTTCGCGGGATGTCGATTCGACGCATCAACCGCGAACACAGGGCTGCAGCAAATGGCACGCGACAAACGCACCCGGCCACGGGTGCGATGCACCTACCGAGCGCCGGGCAGGCTCCGCAGCCAAGACCGCTACGAAGTTACTCGCGCGGGCGGGGAGGAGTTCCAAGGGTGGATGTACGCGACGCCGATCGGGGTGCCCGCGCTGCGGGAGGCGTTGTACGGCCGTATCGAGCTGTGCCGACTCGAGGATCTCCCCGAACTGATCCGCATCGCTCACGAAGAAGCCGCGATGGCTGATGCGCAGTACAGCTACAGCAAACTGAAGCTCACCCAATACCTTGAGCGGAGCAGGCGCCGCCCCCGGAGAGGCGGGCAGCCAGGACCCGAGGACTTTCTGCGGGAGGTCCGCACAGTCGTGCTGCACGTTGCACCGGGGTATTGGTCAGCTCGTAGCATCCACTTCGACGAAATCGCCCGGCACCTCGAAGATATCGCGACGCGGGCGGGGATCGCATTTGAGGCGGCGCCGTGATCCCCGTTTTGCGGTTGGTGGGTGTGTGGATGGCGTTTGAGCGTGCGCAGGGGCGGATCGGGGTGTTGCAGGACGTGTCGATGGAGGTCGAGGCTGGGCAGATAGCGGCGGTGCTCGGTACTCGCGACCAGGGCAAGACGACGCTGATCCGGGTCGCGTCGGGCACGCTGTCCCCCGCTCAGGGCAGTGTGTTCGTGGATGGTCGAGAGGTCACGGACATCTCTGACGGGCAGCTCTCGAGGGTGCTCGCGAAGAAGATCGGGATCGCCACTCGCGCTGGGCCGGGCGTCAGGCTGCATGTGCGCGACTATCTTGAGATGTCGTTGACCGCGACCCGCGAATGGTCGAGCCGGGAGCGGCGCCGGCGTGTCGAGGACACGCTCAGGGAGTTCGATCTGAGCGATGTCGCTCGGCTGATGTGGAGCGACCTGTCCAACTGGCAGCGGGTGCTCGTGGAGTTCGCGCAGGCCGTGATCGTGCGGCCACGGCTGCTCTTGATCGACGACGTGCTCGACGGTTTGGGGTTCGGTAAGAAGCAGGCTGCGCTAGAACTGATCGAAGGTTTCGCTGAGGACATCGGCTGCGGAGTGCTGATGGCCGTCTCCGACCACACGACCGCCGTGCGCGGCGCCCAGGTCTGGCAGCTAGCTGACGGCAAACTCAGGCTCTTGCACAAAGACCCCGACATCATCGACCTGGACGAGCGCCGCGAGGTCCGTGCGGCAGAATGCTGAGGATGGCCGATGCTCGCGGTGACGGATCTTGTCAAGCACTATGAGGTTGGCGGCGAAGCGGTCCATGCGGTCGATGGTGTGTCGCTGCGAATCGGGTCTGGCGAGATGGTTGCCTTGTACGGGCCGAGTGGTTCGGGCAAGTCGACACTGGTCGACCTCATCGCGGGATTTCAGGCTCCCGATGCCGGGACGGTCGTGGTCGATGGTCGAGACATCAGTTCGTTCTCGGAGTCAGAGCACGCCGACTACCTACGCTTGACGGTCGGCATTATCGGCCAGCCGCAGGAACTGATGCCGTCAGCCACGGCACGCGAGAACGCCTGTATGAAGCTTCTGCGCGATCACCCCAAGCAGGCCCCTAACCTGATCGAGCCGTTGCTGGTTTTGCTGGGTCTTGCCGACCGGATGGACCAGCCGGCACGGAAGCTCTCGATGGGCGAGCGGCAGCGCGTGATGATCGCCCAGGCGCTCTCGACCGGGCCGAAGCTTGTCCTTGCCGATGAGCCGACGGGCAGCCTCGACACCCGTCGCAGCCGTGAAGTCCTCGCACTCATACGGCAGCTGTGTCACGAGCGCGAGACGGCAGTGCTGCTTGCTACTCACGATCCACAGGCCGTCACGTTCGCGGATCGGGTCTACGAACTGCGTGACGGTCATCTGGACGACTACGAGCCCGAAGAGTTGTACCTGCGGGCGACCGGGGAGAGCGTTAGCTTGTGAGCACGCCTGCCAGCGAATCGCCGGAGCGCCGGACAGCGAGACGAACGATGCCCGTTGGGGAGATCCTGTTCATTTTCAGGGCCAGGCTGAAGGCGCGTGTTGTGCTCGTGCAGGAGGTCTTGGCTGTGATTGGGATCGCTATCGGCGTGGCTTTGTTGTTTGCCTCCCAGGTCGCCTCGCAGAGCCTCGACGGATCGGTTCGCCAACTCACGCAGCAACTGGTCGGCGGGACGCAGTACCAGATCGACGCGCGTGGCCCGGAAGGCTTCCCCGAAGCTGTGATGCGCAAAGCTCAAGCGCTGCCTGGAGTGGGGGCAGCGCTGCCGCTGGTGCAGCAGCAAGCGACCGTCATTGGCCCCAAGGGCCAGGCGTCTGTGGACCTGATCGGCGTCGATCCAAGGTTCGCGCGGCTGGGCGGGCCGCTCGCCCGCAAATTCTCCGGGAGGGAACTCTCCAAGCAGAGGGTGATCGCGCTCCCCGCGCCGCTGGCTGGATCGATTGGCGCGAGCGAGTTTGAAGATGTCCGGCTGCAGGCCGGGACGCGCGTCGTAGAAACCTTTTTGGCCGCGACGCTTGGCGGCGAAGTCGGGGGGCTGGTGGACAGTCGCCTCGCGCTGGCACCAATCAGATACGCGCAGCAGTTGCTCGGCACAGAGGGTCGGATATCCCGCTTCTACATCAAGGTCAAGCCGGGACAGGGCGCTACGGCCGCCGTCGGGCTGCGTCGTCTCGCCGCGGCCAACCATCTCAACTTCGTGCCTGCCGACTGGGACGCGCAGCTATTCGCTCTTGCTTCGGCACCGGCTCAGCAAGGAGAGAGCCTGTTCTCGGGCATCTCCGCTGTCGTCGGGTTCCTGTTCGCGTTCAACGCGATGCTCTTGACGGTCGGGGAGCGCCGCCGGCTGATAACCACGATGCGCCGTCGCGGGACGCCTCGCCTGATGATCGTGCAGGCGCTCGCGTTCGACGCTCTCGTCATTGGGCTGGCCGCCAGCGCCATCGGCCTCCTCCTCGGCGAGCTGATCTCGATCGAGCTGTTCCGTGCCCAGCCCGGATACCTGGCGTTCGCGTTCCCGGTCGGGTCGCAACGCATCGTGACCTCCGCCACGATCGCTGAGGCCGTCGGCGCCGGCCTGCTCGCGGCGCTCGTAGGCGTGCTCGCCCCCGTCAGGGACATTCTCGCCCGCCCGCTGCGCGCACAGGTCGAGGTTGAACGAACCCCGCGCGGCTGGACCGCCGCCAGGATCATTGCTGGGCTCGTGTGCCTGGCGATCACAACTCTGATTGTCGTCTTCCGGCCACAGTCGGCGGTCGTCGGCGTGATTACGCTCGTCATCGCGTCGATGGCGCTGCTGCCGTTCCTGTTCAACGCGATCGTGCTTGCCTTCGACCGGCTGCAGCGGCCCTTCAGCGGCACCTCGACTCGCCTCGCGGTCGGCGAGCTCACCGACCCGTTGACGCGGGTACGCTCCCTGGCAGTCGCGGCGACCGGCGCGGTCGCCGTGTTCGGTAGCGTCGCTATCGCCGGCGCTCAGCACAACCTCCAGAGTGGCCTCAACAGCACCGCCCGAGAATGGAACCAGGCGACCGACGTGTGGGTCTCGCCCTCCGGTGAAAGCAACACGCTGGCTACAACCCCGTTCCCCGACGCGGTCGTATCGAAGCTCAAGCACCTGAAAGATGTTCGCAGCGTCACGATCTACCGTGGCGGCTTTCTGGACCTCGGCGAACGACGCCTATGGGTTATCGCCCCGCCCAAGCAATCCGCCCGGCCGATCCCTGCCGGCCAGCTCACCGAGGGCGGTATCTCGCTCACGAGCGAGCGGCTACGCGCCGGAGGATGGGCGGTCCTCTCCGAAGCCGTCGCTCACGAACTTCATCTTCATATCGGCGACTCGTTCACGCTGCCCGCACCGCACCCGACGACGTTTCGACTCGCGGGCCTATCGACCAACGGCGGATGGCCGCCGGGCGCCGTGGTCATCAACTCCGAAGACTATGCCCATGCGTGGGGATCGACTGCAGCGAGCGCCCTGAACATCCAGGTCGCCCCGAAACGTTCGCCTCAAGAAGCACGCCTGGCGATCGCGAAAGCACTCGGGCCGGACTCCGGCTTGGCCGTACAGACCGCGACCGAACGCGAAGATCAGTGGAAGAGGATCAGCCGCCAGGGTCTTGAGCGACTCACCCAAATCTCGGTCCTTGTTTCCATTGCGGCGATCCTCGCTATGGCTGGGGTTATGACCTCACTGCTCTGGCAGCGCCGCGAACGGATCGCGTATCTCAAGCGAACCGGGAGCACCCGTGGCCTCTTGTGGCGCTCCCTGTTCTGCGAGAGCGCCGTCCTACTTGGGTCCGGTTGCTTGATCGGCGCTGTGTTCGGGCTCTACGGACAGCTAGTAATCAGCCACGCTCTGGCGACGGTCACAGGATTTCCTATCACGATCAGTGTCGGGGCGGCCATCGCCATATTCAGCTTCGTCATCGTCAGCGCCACCGCCCTGGCGATCGTTGCTGCGCCGGGTTATCTCGCGGTGCGCGTCAAACCGACAATGGTCAAGCCCGCGTAGCCGAGCCTCCCATCCGGCGGCCCTTTCACCGCGCACCCTGCTCGCGGTCGCTCGGGCCGCTTACCGCGAGCTGCGATGGGGCGTCAGAAACGTATCGCGTGAGGTCCGCGGCTGGCGGGCGCTTGCGGCCACCATCCCCGACAGGGCGCTGCGAGCGGACGCGCTCGCTGCGCTCGATCGCAAGCGCGCGAACATCGACGGGGCGGCACTTTTTTGGACGCTGCCGACTGTCAGATCCCCCGAGCTGCTGCGGCTCCTAGTCGTCTACGAGGTCCTCGCCGACTACTTGGACTGCACCAGCGAGCGCGGCGCAGACGCCGGAATCAAAAACGGATTACAGCTGCACCGCGCGCTAGTCGAGGCGCTCGACCCAGCGCTCCCGATCTCCGACTACTACCGCTACCACCCCTGGCGAAACGACGGCGGGTACGCCCGCGCGCTCGTTGAACTCTGCCGCGAAACGGTCCTGCTGCTCCCTTCCTGGGAGCACGTACGGCCGCACGCCGTCCGGGCCGCCCTTCTCGCTCAGGTGCTCGCACTCAACCATGAGCCCGACCCCAGCCTGCGGGACGCATCACTGCGGGTATGGGCCGAGCAGCACCTCCTCGAGGCCAGCGAGCTCGCCTGGTTCGAGTCATCAGCCGCTGCAAGCGCATGGCTGACCGTCCTGGCGTTGTTGGCGCTCGCCGCGGACCCGGGCGGGCACGAACGGGACGCGAGCGCCACCTACGCCGCCTATCTGCCGTGGGTGTCGCTCGCCGGGACGATGCTCGACAGCTACGGTGACGTCGCCGAGGACGAGGCGACGGGCGACCACAGCTACCTCGCCCACTACCCGAGCACCAGCGACGCAGTTAGGCGGATCGGCGAGATCGTCAGCCGGGCGCTCACCGAGGTCTCGCTGCTCCCGGGCGCTGAGCGCCATCTGGTGCTGGCGAGCTGCATGGTCGCTATGTACCTGTCGAAGGACAGTACCCGCAGCCCCGACAGCCGCGAGACAACACGCACCCTCGCCACCGAGGCCGGGCCGCTGCCTCGGACCCTGATCCCGATCCTGCGTGCGTGGCGGGTCCTCTACGGCCAGCAGACCGACAGCGTCGAGCACCCAGGCCGACGCAGAGGCTCCGCGCGCCGGAGGGTTTCGCGACTCCCACCGAGCGCACCCGTCCCGTCGCTGGCACAGACGCTGGCGTTCTGGCGCGACCCGCACGCCTACCTAGCGTGGTGCCGGCGCCGCTATGGCACCAGCTTCACGATCCGCTCGGTGGGCATGGCGCCGCTGGTGTTCGTGTCGACCCCACAGGACATCAACGCGATCGTGCGAGCCCCGACGGACGTGCTGCATCCGGGAGCCGGCGCCGCGGTTATCTCCCCCCTGGTCGGCGAGGGGTCGTTCATGCTCGCTGAGGAAGACGCTCATCTCCGCGGACGGCGAGCGATCCTCCCCGCGTTCGCGCACGGCCGTGTCCGCGAGCACGCCGAGATGATTGCGGACACGGCGAGACGAGAGGTCGCGTCCTGGCCACGCGACAGGACGATCGCTATTCACCCCTACCTTCGCGCGCTGTCACTAAAGGTGATCCTGCAGACCATATTCGGCACTGAGAACGTCCGGCTCACCGAGCTTCACCGGCGGCTGCTCACGATGCTTTCAGTAACACGAAGCCTCGCGCTACAAGAGGCACAGATTCGCCGCCTACCGCCGTGGGGGGGAATCTGGCGGGATTTCCTCACGGAGCGACGGGTTGTCAACCAAATGCTCGACAGCCTGATCGAGGAAGAAGCCCATGCCGAGGCGCGCGATAGCGGTCTGCTCGGGATGCTGCTGGACACCTCGAGCGAGGCGGCGGCCGAGTCGGACACCAAGCAGATCCGCGAGGACCTGATGTCGGTCATCCTCGCCGGACATGAGACCACCGCCTCCGAGTTGGCGTGGGCGTTTCAGCTCCTCGCGCACAACCAGCAGCCCGCCGCCCGTCTCGCCGAGAGCCTAGACGCCGGCGACGGCCGCTACCTCAAAGCCACCGTCCACGAGGTGCTTCGCCACCGGCCAGTCTTCCTGTTCACGATCCCTCGGGTCGTGTGCGCGCCGTTCGCGCTCGCCGGGCGGACCTACCACCCTCCCGAGCAGCTTGTCGGCTGCATCCACCTCATGCAGCACGACCCGGCGCTGTACGAGGATCCCGAGCGCTTCCGGCCCGAGCGGTTCCTCGACACCGACCCGCCCGCCGAGATTTGGATGCCGTGGGGCGGAGGCCGCAAGCGCTGCCCCGGCCACCACCTCGCCATGCTCGAGATGCAAGTCGTCCTCCAAGTTGTGCTCCGCGACCTACAGATCACCCCCACCGATAAACAGATTGAGACGGCCCACTGGCGGAGCGTTATCGTAATACCCGGCCGTGGATCACGCGTACTGCTACGTGAGCGGCCCGCCGGCGCGGTGCCCCCGACTGCCGAGGTACCCCCCTTTTTTTGACCGCCGCCTGATTAATCAATGTTTCTGGTGATTAATCCCGCCCGTTTCGCCTGCTGGAACAGAATCGATGGTCATCATGGCGGGCGATGGCGCGACAGGACACAGCCTGGCAGGTACACAGAGGAGAGGACGAACGCCCACTTCCGCGGCACTCTCGTAGAGCAGGCGGTCGACGCCAGCCGTCCGGTTGGCACCTCCCTCCGGAGGCGGCCAAGCGTGTCCCGGGCCGAGCCGGCTACAGCCATCCTGGCCGGTGTCGCTCAGCTCGCTCACGCGCCATCCCACTGGCGACCTGGCGCCACGACGCGCTTACCAGCAAGCTGCCTCCCGCTCTCCCCGCTGCCACATGACGGTTCACCTCGACAGCGAAGCCACCGACCACACGACCGGCTGCGACACTGGGGAGACCGCAGCTGGCCCCCAATCGGAGCCGGAGGCTAACCAGCTGCGCCAGCAGGTCCGTGACCGGGAGCTGGCGCTGCGGCTCGACCGGAGACTGCCTCGCCGCGAACTCCCCGATGTCGAACTGCGCAGCCTCCATACAACGCGGGTGCCGATACGCCGGCACCTATCCGGCAGAGTCGTCGTCGACTTCCTGCCAGGTGGGAGGAGCGCCCCTTCGCAGGACGGCGACCGCATGGCAGTGCGTCAGGCGCACTTGATCCGCCTGCAAGCGCTTGGGGTGATGGACGCGAGAGCTATCTCGGTGATCAGCGCTGTACCGGAGGTTCTCGACTTGGCCGACTTGGCCGATCACTACTTCGACCCTGGCTGCTTGACGCTCTGCGACCCAGAGCTGCTGATCGCGGACGAGCTCGGATTGCCGACCGCCCAAGAGAGCGATGCTCGCCACTATCGGAGACTCACACTAATTACTAGGCGTGGCCGTATCGAGAAGGTGATCTTTCCGCCGGCACAAGACATCGAGAACCACACCCGGCAGATCATCTCGTGGATGCACGCGGCCAGGTGGTAACACGAACATGCCGGGGACTCCTTCAAGCGCGCAATACAGGCGCCCACCGCACTCATTAAGTGGGACGATCGAGGCGCACCAACTCAGGCACAGGCTGATCGGGATGGATGCCCCGCCGCTCGCGCTGGCCTCGGCTAGTGGGGAGCAGATACACCTCGGCGACGATGACGCCTCATTCGTGGCATACATCTATCCCGGCAGCGATACCTCAGACCAGCATGGCTCTGATACACCACTCGCTGACTCTGAAGAGCACCGCGGCTTCCGCGATCTGCACGACGTCTTCGCCGCCCTACACCTCGCGATCATGGGCGTCAGCAGCCACCCCGCCGAGAAGTTGCGGGAGGCGATCACCGCGAACGGTCTGCCGCAGCAGCTCGCGTCCGACCCGACGCTACGCCTCGCGGAGCTGCTGAACCTGCCGACCTTCAGGGTTCGCGGAGAGCGCTTCTATCACCGGCTGACGATTATCGTCGTCCGCCGCAAGATTACCCAGGTCTTCTACCCGGTCACGATCCCCGGTCGCCATGCCGCGGAAGTCCTCGCGCGCCTTCAAATCGCCCACTGAGAATGGAACGGGCCGCACAGACACCGAGGCAGGAACCGGCCAGGTCGCTGGCGCTCGCGCTGTCACCCGTTGCCGCAGACTCGACCACCCGACCTATCTTCAGGGTCGCGACGGAGCGCCAACTCCACGCGATGTGCGCTGAGATCCTCGATGGCTCCCGGACCATCCCGATAGTGGGCTTGACCTGTCGCCCAGGGTCACGCAACCCGGCGCTCGCAGTCAACCTCGCCTGCGAAGTGGTGTGGGCCAGCGTCCCGATCTACGTCATCGAGCCGCAGCAGGCCCGCGAAATGAGCAAGCTCCTCCCAGACGGGCTCGGTGCGTACAACGGCGCCGTCAGGATCTGGATGCCAGGCGTCAGAGAGCACCTCGACCCCTCTTGGCATCCGCTGATTCACGACGCCACAGGCGTCTATGGCGAGGACGCTCTGCGGCGCCTTGCCGCTGAGTTCGCGATCAAGCCTCCAGGAGTGGCGGACCTCACCGCCGAGCAACAGGCCCTTGTGCAGGTCCGCTCGCCGCCACCGCCGACGGTCGCATCCGAAGCACTGCTGCTGCGCGTTAGCTCCCGCAAAGACCTCCGGCGGCTGTTATCCGATCTCCGCGGCGACCGCGACGGGGCGATCATCGTCCTCACCGTTGGTGCTCGCGGCGAGGCCCCGGCCTTTCCGCCCGGCTCGACACGCGCGGCGCTCAAGGACCCGGCCTCGATCTTTGTCCTGGAAAGCGAAGACCTGTGCAGGCGACTGGCACACGCCCTCGGCCCGCAGCTAGCGGTCGACAGTGGGGATGCCCGGATCTTTTGGCGCGGCGCAGGCCCAGACAGCGACCCAGCCGAACATCCCCTCGTCCGCCCCTGCGCCGGTGACAGCCGCATCGCGGTCGAGAGACTTGTAGCCGCGTTCGAGCTAAGTCGCCCGCTCGTGCGGCGCTATCTAGCCCCGCTCCAAGCAAGGCTCGCCACGCTCAAGGAGCAGTCGGTGCGGGCGCTCTCGAAGTCGCGCGAAAGCGAAGCCAAGCAGCGCCGAGCGGTCGAGCGCGCCGAGGCAGTCGATACACAGCTCGCCGGGCTACAGCGCCAGCTGGCCGCGCTGCAGGCCGCGGGTCTGGACACGGCCGAGCTTCAGACTGTCGCTGGCATGGACCGCGAGGCGGTCATGCAACGCCTCATCTGCCGCGAATGGCTGACCGCCCTGGCAGCTGCCGACCGTCGTGGCCAAGTGCTCGGCGGATATCGCCTCGCGCCGCAATTCATGGCGAGCGTCGAGGACCGACGTATCGCTACGCCGGCCGCACGGATCGCGTTCGCGTGTGCGATGGTCGCCTGTGGACGGGCATCCGAACTTCCCGGACTGGAGCCGCACCCGTGGCGCGAGGGCAAGAGCGGCGGTGGCAATGACCCTCAAGCAGTTCGCGAGGACGGCGCGAAGGGGTGGATGTGCAACCTCGGCCACGGCCGGGGCGCCGCCCGCCTGTTCTACTGGCTGCTCCCCGACGGCGCGATCGAGTTCGACTCGGTACGCAACCACCAAGCGATCAGCCGGACATGAGCCCCCTCCCTCGTCTGCGTATCCCGCCGAAGGATCCCTCGCGGGCGCCAAAGCTCGCTTCACGTCGCTACTCATCCTCGCTGGACCAGGGACTCGCGATCCTCGGGTGCTTCTCCGTTGAGCGGCCGGTGCTAGGGATCAACGATCTCTCGGAGCAGCTCGGAATGGGCAGATCGACCACGCACCGCTACGCCACAACGCTGGTCGAGCTGGGCTACCTTGAACAAGGCCCCTTGCGGAAGTACCGTCTCGCGCAGCGCGCCAGCGATCTCGGGATGACCGTCCTTGAGACGACCGGGCTACGCGCCGCTGCTCGCCCCCACCTGGAGGAGCTCCGCGCGAGCATCGGCTACACCGTCGGCATCGGCGTCCTGGACGCGACCGAGGCCGTGTATGCCGACCACCTCGCTAGCCGACGTCGCGGCCAGGTCATGACCGGGCCCACGATCCGAGCCGGGGTGCGCCTGCCCGCTCACTGCACGAGCATCGGCAAGGCGCTGCTCGCGTTCCTCCCCGAAGAGGAGCGCGAGAACATCCTGGCCAAGAGCCCCCGCAGACCAATGACACCGCACACCGTCACGAAGAAGAGGCTACTCCAGGCACAACTTGAGGCAATCGCCGAGCGGGGCTTTGCGGTCAGTGACCAAGAGTTTCACCTGGGGGCGCGGTCACTCGCGGTCCCAGTGCGGGATGCCACGAAGGTCGTTGCTGCCGTGAACCTCTCCGTGTACCAGTCCGACGTAGAGGTCAGCGACCTCATCGAGCGGTTCTACCCGCTGGTCGGCGCGACTGCCGAGAAGGTCTCGCTGGTACTCGGGTACGTAGCCGGAGAGGACGGCCTTCCAGCAGACACAGCAACTAACTTTGAGGACGATCTCAGTGCCTGAACATGAGCCGACCGAAAGGCCCGCGGCGGCCTGTCTGCGTGATGGCGACTGGGGGCCGAAGGAGACCAGCTTGCCGCTCGTCGTCGACCGGATGGCCGGGTGTGCAAATCCTCGGCGCCGCAGGGAGGACGGGCGTGGCGTCCGCTAAAGACACGAAGCGCATAACGATTGCCCTCGGGCAATTCGGCACATTAGTCGGCCGCGGGCTCATCGACGTTCTGCAGGAAGACAAGAGTCTTCGGCTTATCGGTACGGACCTAGATCGCGCTGCTCTGGAGTGCGCTCTTGCTGAGTGGAAGCCTGACATAGCTATCCTCGACGAGGCGAGCGTGACCGAGCCCTCCCTGCTGCCCGAGTTGCTGGCGGCGCAGCCGGAGATCGGGCTCGTCGTGATGGCTCATCTTCCCAGTCGCGCGTACGCTGGGCGACTGCTTGCTGCCGGCGCAACCTGTCTCTCGAAGGATGCGCCGGCTGCAGGCATCCGCGCCACTGTCCGTCACGCGGCCGAAGGTCGTCATCATATGATCACGCTCGCCATCGATCTTCAAGATGGGTGTGGCACCTCGCGCGAGACAGCCCACCTCACGCCTCGCCAAGCAGAGGTACTGCGATATATGTGCCTGGGGCAGGCTTACCCAACGATCGCATATGCCCTTGGTATCAGTGTCGAGACGGTCCGCACCCATTCCTTGCATGTACGCCGCAAGCTGGGCGTGGCGCGCAAGTCAGAGCTTATTGGCCTGCAAGTCTGAGGCCAACTCGGGAGTGACCTCCGTTTTCGCATTTGCGTGTACCATTCACTCACTCCCCCTTCGGGCATCCCCCGAAGATCACCCTTTTAGGGGAATAGACAGGCCCCCGAGGGCACGATACGGTCGCCCGAACTGTTCCGTCTAGGCTAAAGGAGCGCGGGGATGAGCATTGTGCGGAAAGCGACGACGAGGGTGGCGGTAAGGTTGGTGGTCATGTGCATCGGGTTCTGTCTGACGGGAATGGCGGCCTCGCCTCTTCCAGCTTTCGCGGAAAGCTCCTCGCCGCTGCGTCGACCGGGTGCCTCGGCGCAGGATGTCGCAGCGGCGTCCGCCCGACCAGCGGTGTCCCTTCCGGAGCCGCTTGCGCATCTCCAAGCATCGCGGCGTGGTCGCGTGCGCCATGTTCGTTGGCCTTCGAGTGCTCACAACACGCTGAAGGCTTTCAAAGCGAGCACCGCGGAGGGCAGTTCCGTTTCGTTACGTGGAAGTCCCCTGGTTGTCCCTCAAGTGAATCAGTTGTTTGGTGGGCAGCCGTTGAGCGAAGTTGAAGAAGTGCGGCGGGCTTCCCCCGAAGCGGCAGGCGCTCGCGAAGAATCTGAGACTAGCTACGTTGGGCTTGGTCCTGAAGCAGCGGAGAGTGTCGATAATCGGGCCGATCCGGGCCTGATCGATCAGCCAGCGGGCGGTCCCCCGGCGACGTTGCCGGAAGGGGACAGGATTGTGGGCTTTCCGACTGACTATGCGACGTCTGTGGCCGGGGCTGAAGGTAGTCGCGAAGTGCGTGAAGGGCTTGAGCCGGTGGCATTCGAAATGGTACCGGGCAAGCGTACGCCGCTTGACTTGGGCCTCTCTGAATTCGGCGGCTCATTTCAGCCTAAGGTGGGGCTTGCTCCTGTTCAGATACCGAGGCGTTTGAGTGAAGGTGCGGCGCTTTCTGAAGCTGGTGTGTCGTTGACGCCGGTTGACGAACATGGCGTGGCGCTGGGCGGCGAAGGTGTGCTCGATGGCGCGAGTGTGTTCTATGGCGATAGCGAAGACGCGAGCGCAGGGATCGTCGATGTCGATACGCTCGTCAAGCCCTCGACGTTCGGCTTGATGATGGAGACGAGCTTGCGTAGCCAGCGCTCGCCCTCCAAGTTGTTCTTCAAGGTCGGCCTACCTAAGGAAGCGACTCTTGAGCAGGAAACGGCGGGCTCAGGGCCTGTTCGGGTAGTTGAAGGTGATAGGAAGCTCGCCGTGATCTTTGCTCCTTCCGCGCATGACGCTGAAGGGACGTCTGTGCCGGTGAGCATGGTTCTTGAAGAAGACACGCTCGTCCTGGCGGTGAATCATCCTGCGGGGGCATATGCCTACCCGATCATGGTTGATCCACGGTACGAATATTATGCAGACGAATTTACTTGGGATAAACAAATCAACGGGAGTGGCTCTCATCCGACGAACTGGCATTTCGAACACCCAGAAGGGCCTCTGCTCACTGCATCGGAAAACAGCGGGGGTAATGGCTGGACGGTGCATATCCCGTCAAACCACGGCGAACACGAACAGGGCGGCATGGTGTATACGACACAGGGGCTGTCTCATATCTGGGACTTTGCGTCGGATACGTCTGAGTCTGACGAAGGCGCGCATGTAGAAACCAGAGTGCAGACTTATGGCAAAGGCGGCGTCGAAGCAGTCGCGAATACGCCGGCCAAAGCCTCGCTGGAATGGAACTCTCCCGTCGGCTGCCGAATGACATCAAAAGAATGCAAAATTACACCGGAAACCAAAAACTCAGCAGCATACCTAGCGCAGACAACCGGCGCGGCGACAGGAATCGCTGGAGAAAATGTATTTCATAGTGCCGAAGTGGCAATTCAACAGGAAGTAAACCCAGAAGTTATCTTCGACACCACCGACGAAACGGTTGACGGGCATCCTAACGCCCTGTATGGGACGAAAACGTGGCTTGGCCCGCATTCTAATGCGCTTGTGAAGTTCACCGCGTCCGATAAAGGTATCGGTGTTGAAGGGTGGAGCAGCGAACACACAAACACAGGCGGTGGTTGGGAATCGTTGTCTGGAAAGTCGATGCTGAGCGAAGGCTTGTGCTCGGGGATTCAGTGTCCGAGCGAAGAGGTTGAATACATCGGTTACTCAAGCGCGTTGCCCGACGGAGAACCAAAGCTGGGTCTGGATGCTTGGAACGCGATGTATGAGTCACACGCTAAAGAAAACGAGGCTGAAAGTCTGCGTCGCCACGTCCTCAAAGTGGACAGCACTCCGCCACACGGCATCACGGTCACGGGCTTGGGCAGCGGCAACGAAATCGGTGAAGGGGCCTACAACCTCGGAGTCGAAGCGACGGACGGCGAAGGCACGACACCGAGCTCGGGGGTCAAGTCGATCGCCGTATCCGTTGATGGGCGCGAAATCGGACCAGCAAATGGGTCTTGCTCGGTACCAACGGGTCCTTGTACTGCAAGAGGGGGATGGACAGTCAGCGGTGGTGAATTTGGCGCCGGAGAACACAAGCTCAAGGTCACAGCTACGGATAACGCGCTCAATGTCGCCACCGACGAAATCACCCTCAAGGTTCATCACGCAACGCCTGTGTCTGTGGGTCCGGGTGCTGTGGCCCCAACCTCAGGCGAGTTCAGTATGAGCTCCACCGATGTTTCCGTGAGCGCCCCGGGGTCGAGCTTGACGGTCGGCCGAAGCTATCGCTCCCGTCGCCCGACGGCAGGAGCCGAAGGCCCGCTGGGACCGCAGTGGAGCTTGAATGTGGGAGGCCAGGAAAGCATCACCAAACTCCCAACCGGAAGCGCTACACTCACGGCGTCGAGCGGGGTACAGACGACGTTTACGAGTAAAGAAGGAGGCGGCTTTAGCTCGCCCACCGGCGACGCGAGCCTGACGCTATCGGAAGGGAAGAACGCAAAAGGCGAATTAACCGAATACGTGCTGCAGGACGCAGGTGACGCTGAGACTACGCGCTTCACGTCCCTGGGCGGCCCTTCGTCGAGCTTGTGGAAGCCAACTAAGCAGGAAGGGCCGCTACCTTCGCAGGCGGTGAGGTACATCTATCAGACGACAGAAGGCATCACCGAGCCGAAGTACGCGGTTGCGCCCGAACCGAGCGGACTGTCGGTGTCCTGCATTTCGACACTCGAAAAAAGTGAACCGCTTGAAAAACTCGAAAAGGGCTGCCGCGTCCTGGAATTCCAATATGGGACAAGCACCAAAGCAACCGGCGAAAACGAAAGCGAATGGAACGAATACAAGGGCAGATTAAAGCAGGTACTCTTCGAGGCCGAGAGCCCGTCGAGTAAAAAAATGGAAACACCAGTTGCCGTCGCAGCATACATCTACGACAAACAGGGTCGGCTGCGAGCGGAGTGGAACCCGCAGCTGGAACATTCCCTGAAGGTGGTCTACGGCTATGACGCCGAAGGGCATGTGACAGCTATGACCCCGCCGGGTCAAGAGTCGTGGGCATTCACATACGGTACTATCGCGGGCGACCCAAACGCGGGGCGGCTGCTGAAGGTCATGCGAGCTCCCACCTCCAGCAAACTATGGGGCGGAGAAGCACCGAAAAACACAGAAGCACCAAGGTTGACGGGCACACCGATGGTGGGCGTGAGGATGAGCGCCTCCATCGGAACGTGGAGCAACGAACCCGTAGCCTACGGCTACCAGTGGGAGGATTGCAATTCCGAAGGAAAAGCCTGCACGCCCATCTCGGGAGCGAACAACGCAAATTACACCGTGGCATCGAGCGATGTGGGGCATACGCTCGTCACGCAAGTCACCGCGACTAATGGTGGGGGAACGGTTATCGCGTCTAGCGCGTCCAGCATCGAAGTCAAGGCCCGGATCACCGAATATCCTGTCGGGGAAGCGTATTTTGGTGTTGCGGCGGGTTCTGACGGGAATTTGTGGCTGACTCACGAGGAGGGGGATGCGATCACCAAGGTGACGCCGACGGGTGGGGTCACGACGTATAAACTATCGAGCCCATTTTGTGGCCCTAACTACATCACTCCGGGGCCAGAAAAAGAAGGCGCGCTGTGGTTTACTGATGTTTGCGGTGCGGCGATAGGGAAGATCACGACGTCTGGTAGCGCGACGGCATACAGCGTCCCGTCGGGCGCGACGCTGCGTGGGATCACGGCGGGACCAGACGGGAACTTGTGGTTCGCGGAGGAAACCGCTGGCAAGATCGGGAAGATCACGACGTCGGGTACGATTACCGAATACTCGCTGCCTATAGGCAGCGACCCATACGGGATCACTCCGGGGCCGTCAAAAGAAGGTGCGCTGTGGTTCACGGACCGGGGGACCAGCAAGATTGGGAAGATCACGACGTCGGGCACGGTCACTGAATATTCGCTGTCTAGTGGGAGCGAACCGGCGGGCATCACGACGGGCTCGGACGGGAACTTGTGGTTTGCTGAGGAAGGCACGAGCAAGATCGGGAAGATGACGACGTCGGGCACGAAGACCGAATACCCGGTGTCTGGTGGCAGCCCATTCAACATTGCGTCAGGCTCGGACGGGAACCTGTGGTTCACGGTAGGCACGAGCAAGATCGCGAGGATCACCACGTCGGGCGTGATCAGCGAATACACTCTGCCGGCGGAAAGCCGACCGGAGGGGATCACTGCTGGCCCGAACAGTGCGCTGTGGTTCACCGAGGCTGGCACGAGCGAGCTTGGAGAGCTCCCAATAGAGAGCGAAGGCGAAGTACTACCCGCGCAGCCCGGCACGACGATCGAGTACAACGTGCCGGTGTCGGGGGCGGGGTTGTCCACTTCGTTGACGAAAGTAGAAGTCGAAAAGTGGGGTCAGAAAAGAGAGGATCCGAGTGAAGGCATGGCTATCTTCCCGCCGGGCAAGCCGCAGGCGTGGCCTGCCAGCAGCTACGAAGGCGCGACGATCTATTACGTAGACGAAAAGGGAAGGGCGGTCAACACTGTTTTCCCAAGTGGTGGGGTATCGACGACCGAATACAATGCCTACAACGACGTTGTGCGGACGCTGAGCCCGGATAATCGGGCGACGGCGCTCAAAGAACCTTGCGAATCAAAAGAAAACTGTAAATCCGCTGAAGTAGCTGAGCTGCTCGACAGCGAGAGCACCTATGAAGAAAAAGGCTCAGAACCAGGCGCCGAGCTGCTGAGCGGGCTAGGGCCCCAGCATACAGTCAAGCTCGCAAACGGGACGCAGGTCGAAGCGCGCTCCCACACCGCCTACAGCTATGACGAAGGAGCACCATCGGAAGGTGGACCGTACCATCTCGTGACGAAGACGACCCAAGGCGCACAGTACGCCGGCAAAGAAGAAGACGTGCGCACCGTGACGACATCCTACTCGGGTCAGGAAACTCTCGGCTGGAAACTAAGAGAGCCGACATCCGTCACCAGTGACGCAAGCGGACAGAACCTCACCCACACCACAGCCTACGAAGAATCCACGGGTAACGTCAAGGAAACCGCAACACCAGGTGCCACGGGCGAGCAGATCGAATATCCTGTCGGGGAAGCGTATTTTGGTATTGCGGCGGGTTCTGACGGGAATTTGTGGCTGACTCACGAGGAGGGGGATGCGATCACCAAGGTGACGCCGACGGGTGGGGTAACGACGTATAAACTATCGAGCCCGTTTTGTGGGCCTAACTACATCACTGCCGGGCCAGAAAAAGAAGGCGCGCTGTGGTTTACTGATGTTTGTGGTGCGTCGATAGGAAAGATCACAACGGCGGGCAGCACGACGGCGTACAGCGTCCCATCGGGCGCAACGCTGCGTGGGATCACGACGGGACCAGACGGGAACTTGTGGTTCGCGGAGGAAACCGCTGGCAAGATCGGGAAGATCACGACGTCAGGTACGATCACCGAATACTCGCTGCCTAAAGGCAGCGACCCATACGGGATCACTCCGGGGCCGTCAAAAGAAAGCGCGCTGTGGTTCACGGACCGGGGGACCAGCAAGATTGGGAAGATCACGACGTCGGGCACGGTCACTGAATATTCGCTGCCTGCGGGTAGCGAACCGGCGGGCATCACGACGGGCTCGGACGGGAACTTGTGGTTTGCTGAGGCAGGCACGGACAAGATCGGGAAGATGACGACATCGGGCACGAAGACCGAATACGCGGTGTCTGGTGGCAGCCCGTTCAACATCACCTCGGGGTCAGACGGGAACCTGTGGTTCACGGTAGGCACAAGCAAGATCGCGAGGATCACCACGTCAGGCGTGATCAGCGAATACACTCTGCCGGCGGAAAGCCGACCGGAGGGGATCACTGCTGGCCCGAACAGTGCGCTGTGGTTCACCGAGACCGGGTCCGGCAAGCTCGGAGAGCTCAACCCCAGTGCGCCAGCGGGCAACCCGGGTGCCCATGACACTCAAACGATCTACTACACCAAGGCAGCCAACTCGAAATACACGGCGTGTGGGGAACACCCCGAATGGGCGAACCTCCCATGCCAGACCCAACCCGCCGAACAACCGGGAACCAGCGGACTTCCGAACCTGCCTATCACAACAGCCACCTACAACATCTGGGACGAGCCGGAAAAGACCACACAGACCGTAGGCTCCGCAACACGAACCACGACCACGAGCTACGACGCAGCGGGCCGGCTGCTCACAAGCGAAACGACCTCCACCGAAGGCACTACGCTGCCGAAGGTCACCGATAAGTACAGCGAAACGACGGGACAGCTAGTCGAACAGAGTACCGGGACCGGAAGCGAAGCTAAGAAAATCACGGACGCATACAACACGCTCGGACAACTCCTCAAATACACCGACGCGGACGAAAACACGACCGAATACGAATACGAACCGGAAAAGGACGAGCGACTCGTCAAAGTCAACGACGGCAAGGGCACTCAAGCATATACCTATGAAGAAACGACGGGAGACCTATCCAAGCTCGTGGACACACAGGGCACCAATGTCCTCACATTCACGGCAGCCTACGACGCCGAAGGCAACATGACCAGCGAGGGGTACCCCAACGGCATGACCGCCAGCTACAGCCACAACACGACAGGCGAAGCCACGGGCCTGACCTACGAAAAGACCACTCATTGCACCGAAAAATGCGTTTGGTTCACAGAAAGTCTGACACCATCGATTCACGGTCAGACCATCGAACAGGTAAGCAGCCTCGCCAAAACAAGCGACACATACGACGAAGCGGGCCGGCTGACACAGGTTCAAGAAACGCCCACCGGTGAAGGCTGCACTACACGGGCCTATGGTTACGAAGCAGAAACCAACCGCGTCAGCCTCACTACCTACAAACCCAACGCCAAAAACGAATGCGCGACCGAAAGTGGCACCGAAGAAAAACACAGCTACGACACAGCAAACCGACTCACCGACACCGGCACCAAATACAACGAATTCGGCGACCTCACTAAGCTCCCCGCCGCAGACGCGGATGGCACCGAACTACAGAGCACGTTCTACGCTGACGGGCAACTCGACGAACAGAAACAGGGCGAACAAACGATCGGCTACAACGTCGACCCGACTGGTCGCTCACTCCAAACTGTGGACACAGGCACGGTCACCTCGACATACATCAGCCACTACCCTGGCCCAGGAGACTCGCCCTCGTGGACCGTTGAACCGGTCTCGGGGCACTGGACGCGCTACGTCTCGGGGATCAGCGGTTTCGCGGCAATCGAGACGAGCACCACAGAACCCGAACTGCAGCTGACCAACCTCCAGGGTGATATAGTCGGGAAGGCATCGGCCAGCGAAACCGCGACGAAACTGCTTTCAACCGAACGACCCACAGAGTACGGCGTGCCCACGACCACGAAACCCGCGAAGTACAGCTGGCTCGGCGGCGACCAACTACCGACCGAACTACCCTCCGGCGTGATTGCGATGGGCGCCCGCAGCTACGTGCCGCAGATCGGACGTTTCCTACAACCTGACCCTGTTCCAGGCGGATCGGCTAACGCCTACGCGTACACTGACGGGAATCCCGTCAACGAAACGGATCTGACTGGGGGATACGTCGAAAACAACTACAGCGCGAGCATCTTCGCCGCAGAGGACAACGAAGCGATAGAACAGGAAGCCGCCCGTGAAGCGGCCGCGCGCGCAGTGGCCGAACGAGAAGCACAAATAGCAGCAGCCGTAGCAGCACTCCAAGCCAAAGAGGCAGCCGAACAAGCAGCAATCAACGAACAAGACCGCTGGGACGAAGAGGCCGCAGCAGGCCCGCCAGGCGCGATTCCGGGAGGCGGAGGAGGAGAAGAAGAAGGCAGCTATGGAGGTGGAGGCGATGATCTGCACTTCATCACGGACAAGGGTGGCCCGGGAGCCACATGCGGCAGCAACTCGCCGGAACATAGAAAGTGTAGAAATCACTGGAAAGGAAGCAACGGTCCAACGATTGAACAGGAAGCAAGTAAATTCTGGCATGAATTTGAGTGCGGGGTGATGGTGATTGGGCAACTTGGCGCTGAAAACTCGACCATTGGAAGCGCAGAGGTCGAACACGGCGAAATCAAGCCACGTAAGTGTCGATGATGGGTATGAAAGCAGCGTCTACTCATATTCTCGACCGACCACGCTTCACATTCATGCGGGCTGCGCTGCTAGTCGTCAGCATCGTGGGCGTGTTCAGCGTACTCTCAATCTGGGCTCCGGTGAGAATTCTGCTCATAGCATTGGTGCTTATTGCGTTTGCTGGAGGCGCGGGTCTTGGTAAAGGTGCCGCCGTGCTTGTGTCGCTTACGGTCATGGCTATTGTGGGGCGCGCAGAGTTGATAGCCGCGCATCCGGTCGATCTACGGATTTTCCTAGTAGGAGGTATTGGGATAGCGATTGTGCCGGGTGGGGTAGCGCTGGTCGGAGCTCGAGCGCGTCGCTTGGTACGCCGACGATCTGCTCGCCAGCAGTCCAGTGGATAAGAAGAAGCGACTACAAAGACGGATGATTCGGAGATGGATCAGAAGCGGCAACGCCGCTCGTTCGGAGGGCGTCAGATTAACTGTGTAGGCTGGGTTCTTGGTTAATTGTAACAGTGACTCCGTGCGTGTCAACTAGTGATGGTTAGTTTGCAGTGTCGGGGACGCGGTCGCCGAAGTGGATCTTGAATGCGAGCAGTGCGGCTGTCCAGTTGCGGGTTTTTGTCCATTGTGGGACGGCGTTTTGCAGAGCGAGGTAGACGAGCTTGCGCGCGGCGTCCTCGGTCGGGAAGCTGCCCTTGGTCTTGATCGCCTTGCGCAGCTGGCGGTTGAGCGCCTCGATCGCGTTCGTCGTGTAGATCACGCGGCGGACCTCGTCGGGGAACGCGAGGAACGGTGTCACGTGCTCCCAGGCGTTCAGCCAGGTTTGGGTGATCACCGGGAACCGTTTGCCCCACTTCTCGTCGAAGGCCTCGAGCTCGGCTTGCGCCTGGTCGGCGTCCTTGGCGGTGTAGATCGGCTTCAGGGCGCGGGCGACCTGCTCGCGATCGCGGCGTGGCACGTAGCGCAGGCTCGCCCTGATGAGGTGAACGATGCATGTTTGGACGGTCGTCTTGGGGAAGATCGCCTCGATCGCCTCTGGGAACCCCTTGAGCCCGTCGACACACGCGATCAGGATGTCCTGCACGCCGCGGGTCTTCAGATCGTTGAGGACCTGCATCCAAAACTTCGCGCCCTCGGTCTCCTGGAACCACATGCCCAGCACGTCACGGTCCCCGTCGAGCGTGACGCCCAAGGCGAGGTAGAGCGCGCGGCGCTGCACCGTGCCGCCCTCGCGGATCTTCAGCACCATGCAGTCCAGGAACACGATCGGGTAGATGTCCTCCAGCGGCCGCTTGGCCCAGTCACGCACGTCGTCCATAACCGCGTCGGTCACGCGGCTGATCAGGTCACGGCCAACCCTCACGCCGCAGATCTCGGCCAGGTGCGCCTCAATGTCGCGCACCGACATCCCGCGGCTGTAGAGCGCGAGGATCTTCTCGTCGAACCCGACGAACCGGCGCTGACGCTTGCGCACGATCTTCGGCTCAAAGCTCCCGTCCCGATCGCGGGGAGCGTCGAGCTCGACCTTCCCATGCTCGGTGATCAGCGTCTTCGGAGTCGTGCCGTTGCGCTGGTTCTCCGCGCCGCCGGGCGGCTCGCAGTGCGGCTCGTAGCCCACATGGTCGGTCAGCTCGACCTCCATCGCCCGCTCCACCAGCCGCTTGGTCAGCTGCGCCAGCAGCCCGCCGGGCCCAGCGATCTCCTCCTCGGTACTCGCGCCAGCGAGCAGCTCATCGACCAGCTCATCGCTGATCCGCTCCGACGGCATCCCCAGAGCTTGCCGCAGACGGCGGCGGCCACCGGCACGCTCGACGGCCTCATCGACCAGCTCCAGAGAGAGTTCCCGCCCCCGGCCCGCGGCCGGGGCCCCCGCGGCGGACGCGCCGCGGTCGGTACCGGTCCGCTGCGCTCGCCCTCCGGGCTCCCTGCACTCCACGGTACCGACCGCGGGAAACACCAGCTCCTGCGACTCCATGTGATCCTGCGTAGTAGTAGGCATAGCGATCTCTTTCGCTCGTGCCTACACAGATCCTCGGACACTCCCAGACCGTAGGCGTCTCATTGATGTGAGACGGCCGATCACGGCTTGTTCACCGTGTGCGCTGGTCGCGGAGCGTGGAGCGCCGGACCTTGCCAGCGTCGTCGCGTAGGGGTGCCGTCGTGAACTCGTAGGTTCGGGGTGTCTTGTAGCGCACGAGGCGATCCGCGAGATGCTCTCGCAGGGCCTGCTCGTCAAGGGCCTGCGAGTCGGTCTGGACGATCGCGTGCACGCGCCGGCCAAGATCCTCGTCGGGCAGTCCGATCGCGACGCAGTCGATCACGCTGGGGTGTGCGGCAAGGGCGGCCTCGACCTCCGCCGGGTACACGTTCGCGCCACCCGAGACGATCATGTCGGTCCTGCGGTCTGCCAGGAAGAGGTAGCCCTCATCGTCCATCCAGCCGAGGTCCCCGGCCGTGTCCCAACCGTCGTCGCGTTCGTGTGAGCCCTCGCCTATGTAGCTGTATGTGCGGTCGGACCCTGCGGGGCGGCGCATCCAGATCGCACCGACCTCGCCCGCGCCTACAGGTGCACCGTCGTCGTCGAAGATCGCCATCTCTCCGATAACGCAGCGCCCCACCGTGCCCGGGCGCGCCAGCCACTCGTTTCCGTTGCACAGTGTTATGGCTGCCGCCTCGGTCGCGGTGTACATCTCGATGATTCGCTCGGGGCCGATCCAGTCGATCCAGGCGTGCTTGAGCTCCGCGGGACACGGCGCGCCGCCGTGCATGAGAGTCGTGAGACTGGAGATGTCGTAGCGCTCGCGGACAGTCGCTCCCAGCCGCCAGATCCTGTTCATGTGCGTCGGGACGACCATCGCAAACGCCACCCGGTGGCGGTCGATCAGCCGGAGTGTCAGCTCGGCGTCAAAGCGCTCCTCGAGCACTACGTGACTTCCGGCGCTCAAACCCAGCAGAGTCCCCATGACGCCCATGTTGTGATAGAGCGGGCTAGGAAACATCACGACACTGTCAGCCGGAATGCCGAGCGGCGCCGGTCTGCCCTGGACGAGCGGAACCACGGCCGGGGAGCCAGCGAGAATGATCTTTGGCCGCCCGGTGCTGCCTCCGGATGTAGGCGCCTTGTACGCGGGCGCCACCACCACGGGCAAAGGCGAATCGTCGTGGCCCTCGATCGGTGGGTTGGTCGGGAGCACCTGGTGGTCGAGATGGGCAGCGGGATCGAAGCCGACGACCAGCTTGGGCCGCGCGAGCTGGATGATCTGCGCGAGCTCACCGCCAGGCAGGTGCGGTGAGACCGGCTGTGGTACGGCGCCTAGCTTCAGCGTCGCGAGCATCGACTCAACGAACGCGACGCTCGTCGGCAAACCGATCGTCACGAAATCTGCCGTGCCTACTCCGAGCTCCGCATAGGCTCGGGCGAGCCTGTTCGTAGAGCGGTCGAGCTCGCTCCAGCTCACACTCGGGTACTCGCTCACCGTGACCGCGGGACCATCTGGACGCTCCTGGGCGTGCATCCGGCAGGCCGTGACCATCGGCATCGTCTCAATGTCATCGCTCAAGTTTGGCCCCTTTCAACGATCAACCCGGCCCGTGGGGTTGGCCCGAGTTGCGGTGGTTAGTCTCCGGCGGAACGATACGGCCGCCACCGACCATCTTCGCTCTTCGCTGCGCTCTGGTTCGCGCCGGCCCAGCGCGCCCTGGCACGGCGATGTATTGGGCGTGACGGTGCTGACGCGCGCAGGGACCCTGCAGCGGGACCACGGGCCTACGATTGCCTATGACGTAGCGGGCCGCGGTCCCTTGGTCGTGTTCGTGCACGGCCTCACTTCCTTTCGGCAGACCTGGGATCCGGTCACCACACTTCTTGCCGAGGAGTTCACATGCGTGCGGTTGGATCTACGCGGTCACGGGGCTTCTCGTAGGTGGCGGACGGCATGGTTATGTGTCCTGAGTCAAGTGCGTGTGCTCCGATATGAGCCCCGCCCGTATTGTGGCTGTAATCCAGGCGTCAGGCGGCGTTCGTTGTAGGCCGTGCGCAGTTTCGTAGAGGCGGCACTTCAGGCCGTAGTCTTGTCGGGCGCTCGCGTAAGCTTCGGCATCGCTTCCGTCGACGCGGAGCGTTGGGGAGCTCAGGAAGCGCTCTCGTCGGGCAGCTCGCTCGGAGTCGATGCGGCGCTCCACGATCTCTGCATCTACGCTGGTCTGCTCAAGCAAGCGTGGCAGGCGCTCGCGCAGTTCGGCGTAACCGGGACAGCCGTCGAAGTACAACAGTTCGATCCTCACGACGCTCCCAGCGCGGCTGGCTTCGATCGGTAGCGCCTCAACGCGACCACGGCCCAGATCGCCTCGACTACCCCGAATGGCCAGGTGCCCGCGAGAAAGCCATAGACGCTCGACAAGGCACAGCCGCAAGCGAAGGCGAGGATGAAGCCTCGGCCGCGTCGTTCCAGCGCATACATCAGGACCATGAAAGTGACGGCGCAGGCACCAAAGAGAGTGAGCACACCCAGGAGTGTGCCAGTGCGATCGTCTCGCTCTGGCTTTGAGCGCCCGGGGGGCGAGGGAGTAGCCTTCAGTGCGTGCCTGGTTGACGTTGACCACTCCCGTATGCGGCCTATCCTCGTCGGCCTCCTTGACGGAAAGCGTTGTCAGCTGCCCGTCATTCACCAGTGCGATCAGAGAGGATCACCATATGAGCGAGAGCACCGACATAGATCTGCTGCACCGTGCCTGGGAGGCGATGAGTGGCGCGGGGGACCTGAGCGTCTTGGAAGGGGCGCTTGACCCAGAGGCCCAGTGGCTCGGCGTCGAGGACGGGCAGATTTGCGAGAACCGCAAGATGATTCTCGAGGTCATGGAGCGCAATCTGCCCAGCGGGTTCGCCGGGCGAATCGAGGAGACGGTCGAGGTTGGCGGGCGGATCGTCGTGGCGTTCCGTCCCGACCAGCCCCGAAACGACGACCGGCCGCTGGATCACGGCATCGCCTACGTCGTCGTCTCGATGTGCGACGGGCGCGTGATCGAGCTGAAGGGCTGCACCGACCGGGTTGCCGCCATGACCTACGCACATACCGGCACGGTGCAGAGCTATCGACACTTTGACCGGGCGTCTAATGAGGGATTGGAGCGCCGAGTAGCGCGGCGACGGCGCCTACCGTGCCGGAGACGAGCAGCGTGAGGACGATGCTGCGACGCAGCGCAAGCAAGGCGATGGCCGCGGCAGCGAGCACGACGTACTGCCACGTCTCGCTCAGGGCAGCGGTGAGAGGGATTGCCGAGCCGATGATGGCCCCGGCCGCCGCGGGTGCCGCCCCGGCGAGGAACGCGGTCATTCGCTCGTTGCGCAGCAGCCGCTCGAAGCGAGCTGCACCGAACAGGATGAAGGAGAACGACGGCAGGAACGCGACGAACGCCGCCAAGAGCGCTGCGGGAAACCCGCCTGCGGCGTAGCCGACTGCCGCGACGGTCTGCGTGAGCGGCCCCGGTGTGACCTGTCCGAGCGCGACGGCGTTGAGGAACTGCCCGTGGGTCATCCAGTGGTAGGCGCTTACGGCGTCTGATTGCATCAGCGGAACGATCACGAACCCGCCGCCGAACGCGAGCGCTCCGACCTTCAAGGCAGTCCACACGAGCGCACCCGTCCCGCCCGGCTCTGCGACTGCCGCGAGCAGCGGCCAAGCGTGAAAGCTCGCAACGCCTCCGGCGAGCTTGCGCTGCCATGCCAGCTCGATCGTGCCGCACGCAAGTAGGACGAGCACAAGCCACGGGCCGGTCCTGTCCGCCGCGATCCCCGCGGCGAGCGCATAGAGCAGGATGCGAGGCCGCCGAGCGTCCGTGGTGCGTCTCCAGATCGGGACAGCAACCCCCAGCCCGGCCCTGACCGCGATGGCAGCAACGGCGGCGCCGGCTCCCATCCCGGCGCCCCGTATCCACGCGGGCGGTGATCCCGCGAGGAAAAGCACGGACAGCGCGAGGATCAGCGCGAGGCCGGGCAGGATGAAGCCAAGACCTCCGATGATTGCTCCCTTGGGGCCGCGTAGCCGCCAGGCGCAGTAGATCGCGAGCTGCGTCGAGGCCGGGCCGGGCAGGATGTTGGTCGCCGCAATCGCCCGCTCGAACTGATCGTCGGTGAGCCATTTCCGTCGTGTCACGCACAGCTCGCGAAACAGCGCGATGTGCGCGGGCGGACCACCGAAACCAATACACCCAATCCGGCCCCACTCACGCGCCACGGTGCGCAGCGACACACCAGCCAGCGGCGGCACGGCGGCTTGTGGGCTGCTCACTTCAGAGTCTCATCGGCGAGCAGCGAGTCGATGCGGCGGGCGATGTCATCGCGGATCGCGCGGACTTCATCAAGCGGACGGCCCTTCGGGTCAGGCAGCTCCCACTCGATGTAGCGCTTGCCTGGGATGTAGGGGCACTCATCGCCGCAGCCCATCGTGACGACGATATCCGCTTGCTCTGCGAGCTCTCGTGTGAGGAGCTGCGGTCGGCGGTCGGACAGGTCCATGCCTACCTCGCGCACGGCCTCAACGACCTCGGGGTGAACGCGCTCGGCCGGCGTCGTCCCCGCGGACAGGGCCGTGTGCCTCCCAGCGGCGGCGCGCTTGAGGAGCGCTTGGCTCATCTGTGAGCGACCGGCGTTATGCAGGCAGACGAATAGGACGCACGCCATCGTGCGGAGGCTCCTCGCTATGCGGCATGACGGCTTCGGCTGCCTCGTCTGGCGTCAGGTCGGGGTAGAGCAGCCTCACGAGGAGGATCGCGCAAACACAGCCGACGAGCTGCGCCACGATGTAGCCGGGCACCGACGCGGGCGCGATTCCGGCGAACGTGTTGGAGAACATGCGCCCGACGCTGATCGCCGGGTTGGCGAAGCTCGCGGAGCTGGTGAAGAAATAGGCGGCGCCGATGTACGCGCCAACGGCGGCCGGAGCGATGTGTGCGCGTTTGGTGCGCGCGAGCGAGAAGATCACGAGCAGCAGCCCGGCGGTGGCGATTACCTCGGAGAACAGGTGCGCGGGCGAGGCGCGGTGATGCGTGGAGATGCTGATGGCGGCCAGCGAGAACATGCCGTTTGCCACGACCGCGCCGAGCACGCAGCCGACAACCTGCACGGGGATGTAGGCGAGCGCATGGCGCCAGCGGATGCCGCCAAAGCTCGCGTCGGCGAGCGAGACAACCGGGTTGAAATGCCCGCCGGACACCGGGCCGAACATGAGGATGATCGTGTAGAGCCCCGCGGCCGTGGCGGCGGCGTTCTCGAACAACTGGAGGCCAACGTTGTTCGGCGAGAGCGTCTGCGCTGCAATGCCCGAGCCGATCACGAGAGCGGCGAGGAACGCCGAGCCCAACAGCTCAGCGAGTAGACGGCGGGCAAGCGGAGACGTGTTCACGGCGCTGATCGTATTACATCGACAAGCGTCGGTCTTATTGATATAAGTAGATCGATGCCTGTCGATTTGGAGCTATCCCCTAAGCAGAAGCGAGCCAACGGTGCTCCCTGCTGTGAGCCCGTCGTCTACCCCGACGTGCAGCGCGATCATGCGTTGCGCATGGCCGAGGTCGCAAAGGCGCTCGGCGACCCGATCCGCTTGCAGCTCGTGGACGTGCTGCGCAAGCACGCGGGGAAGGTCTGCGTCTGCGAGCTGGTGCCACTGTTCGACGTCTCGCAGCCGACGCTCTCCCACCATCTAGGCAAGCTGCGCGCTGCCGGGATCGTGGACTCCGAGCGCAAGGGCCTTTGGGCCTACTACTACGTGATCCCCGATGCACTCAAGGAGCTATCCGCATGGCTGAGCTGAGCACCGCCGTTGATACGACCGCAAACTCTTGTTGCGCGCCCGCGGCGCAGACGACGTGCTGCGAGCCGAGCGCCAAGGCCGAATGCTGCGATCCCAGCCACGGCGAGGGCTGTGGCTGCGCGGCTGGCACCACCGACATTCGTGAGACCGTCCGCGAGCGCTATGCAGCTGCGGCAGTCCAGGTTACGACGACCGATCCCGGCGCCGGCTGCTGCGCGCCGAGCGGGACATTCGACGGCGGCAGCGAGGTCTTCGGCGCCGCGCTCTACGCACTTGGCGACCACGAACAGCTACCCGACACCGCCAAGCTCGCCTCCCTCGGCTGCGGCAACCCCACCGCCGTCGCCGAGCTGCACGAGGGCGAGACAGTCCTCGACCTGGGCTCTGGCGGCGGGATCGACGTGCTGCTCTCAGCCAAGCGCGTCGGCCCGACCGGGAAGGCTCACGGCCTCGATATGACCGATGAGATGCTTGCCCTCGCCCGCGAGAACGCCCGCAAGGCCGGCGTCGAGAACGTCGAATTTCACAAGGGCTACATCGAGGAGATTCCGCTCCCCGACGCGAGCGTCGATGTGGTGATCTCGAACTGCGTGATCAACCTCTCTGGCGATAAGCCCAGGGTGCTGCGCGAGGTCGCGAGAGTCCTACGGCCGGGTGGACGCTTCGCGGTCTCCGACGTGATCGCCGACGAGGACATGGACGACGTCACGCGCGCTGATATGCAGGCATACACCGGCTGCATCGCCGGGGCGCTCACCCACGGACAGTTCACCCAGGCGCTCGTCGACGCCGGCTTGGTCGACGTTGACATTCGCGAGACCCATCGCGTCCACGCGCAGGCAGCCTCCGCGATCGTGCGCGCACGCAAGCCGACCGCGCCTCCGGCATGAGCGACGCGTCGCACGGGCGGCGTCCCCGGCCGAAGCTCCGTGGCCGTCTGGAAGGAGATGAACGCTGGCCGGCCGGTGATTAATAACCAGCGTTAGGTCATATAAGAGTTGGCCCGCCGGACGAGCTTTCGCGACCCGCCTCAGGACTGGCTGCTCGTTTCCGTGGCCGCCGGGGCCTTCACGAATCCCGGACCCGCCGGCGCTGACGCTCTCATAGAGGCCGCCCCTCGACGGCCGCCGCAGACCCTCGCTTCACACCGGAGCGCCACCCCCAATCCCCCTTCCCAGCGGGAGGCGCTTCATTCCCCCCTAGCAGTCCCTCTGGACTGGGTCTGCCACACCAGCCGACCCGACCGGCGCCCGAGCTGCCCTCCCACCCACGCACCCCCCGTTGCTGCTGACGCAGTGACCGTCAAGCACACCGACGCCCCACCTCTGATCCCATCTGTCGATCGAGCAGTCGGCCGGCCCCCGGCCCCCCGGCCCGGTCCCCGCTGCTACCCCGCGGACGGGGGCCGGGGGACTGCGCTGCGCCGCGGTCGGGGCCCCCGGCCAGGCGAAGCCTGGTTGGGGAGCGGCGGACGATCGACGTAACTTTGCCGTTTTGCGTGGGATGGCGACGCTTCGCATCGTCGCGGGGCAGGGAGGCCCCGCGCCCGTGCGCTTGGGTGGCACGCCGACCCGCGCGGATGATCCCCCCGAGCCCCGAGAGCGAAGAGCGCGGCAGTCCTTTGCACGCATCGTTTTGTGGGCCGCCAACGCGGCCCATGCAGTGGATGCCGGCGTCGCGTAGGCGAGAGCGAGGAGCAGGTCGAACTCGACCGTGTTGTCAGCCGTTCGCGACGACCTGTTTGCGCAGGGTATCCTGGCCGGGTGCTCTCGAGGTCGGCGAGCTCCCGTTGCTAACGGTGTCCCGCCGGGTGGGTCGACCAAACCCATCTCCAACCTCCTATGTCCGATCAACAGATCAGACATCCAGTTCGCCACGACCGAGCAGAATCCCTCCTACAGGGATAGGCCCTTAGCACGTCGCGCCCAGGTCGCGATAGCCTGTCGTCCCTAACAGAAAAACTCGAAGGCACCTACCAAAAGTCGATCGCAGCAGTGGCAACGACATCCAACGCAAGCGTTCTCTTTCGCCGAACGCCGACGGACGTCTATTGCGGTCATAACTTCAATTCTTGCGACACGCCAGATTCGAAGATTTCTTTCGCGCCTTGTGTGGCTCCGGGGCGTCAGAGTCGTCCGTTGTCGCGTAGCCAGGTCAACGCGCGGAGGGTGACGTTGCCGCGCCAGTCGGTTGTCTGCGCCGGCGACCACGCCAGCCAGTCGAACGTCCACCCACCGTCCTGCTGCTGCTCGGACTCGACGGCGTCGAGGTGAGCCCCGATCTGGTTCTCGTTGAACAAGTCGCGTGACCGGCTGCCCGGGCGGGGGGAGAGGTCGAGCGGGCGCAGCGCCTCTCCCTCGACGCCGCCGACGGGGGCCACCGTGGAGGTGTCGACGCGGTCGCTGAGTGACGCGATCGCGTCACGGGCGTGTTGCTCGTCGGGAACGGTATCCAGAAATGCGCAGGCGAACTTCAGCCAGTACCCGCCTGGCTGATCGGTTGTCTCGATCGACCGCCAGCTCCAGTTGGTGGCGCGGTCGAGCCACGCGTCATCGGTAACGCCGCCGGCGTGGAGGACTGCAGCGAGCCCGAGCGTGAGCATGGATCCAGGCTCGGGCTCGAACCAGGGCGCGTGCGGGTAGTCCTCGAACCCGGGCAGCACGGATGGAATGCCGCCGTCTGGGTCGGCGATCTGGGCGAGCCAGCGCCGCGCGCCGCGGGCCAGCTCGCCGTCCGCGGCGCCGGCCTCGCCGAGGATCTCGAGGGCGTACAGCGTCGGAGCCGGTTGGCTGGCTGGGCCGCGGAGGTCGGGCTCGAGTCCGTGGCCGAAGCCCCCGTCGGGATTGCGATAGCCGCGCAGCGCCTCGACGACCGGGGCGGCCGACCCGTCGGCGAACAGCATGCTGTAGCGGTGGCGGTCCACCAGGCGGGCGGCGCACCAGATGAAGTTCTCAGCGGCGTGTTGATCGATTGGCATGCCGCACAAGCTAAGCGGCGGTCGGCCTGCGGTCTTTGAGAAATCGGACAGGCGAGAGCCCGGCCAGGTGCGTGACCTCGGCGGTCATATGCGCCTGATCGGCGTAGCCGGCATCGAGCGCCAGCTCGACAAGCGGCGCGGGCGGGAGCCCCTGAAGCCGCCGGAAGCGCAACACGCGCTGAAGCATCTTCGGCCCGTAGCCGACCGCATCGGTGACGCGACGGTGCAGCTGGCGCGCGCTGACGCCAAGCTCGGCGGCAACCGGGGCCACGCGAGCGCGAGGGCGCCCGAGTGCCACCACCGCGGCACGCACGAGCAGATCGAGCTCCGCGTCGCGCGGCTGGACGGCTCGCAGCAGCAGCGCGTGCGGGTCCGAGCCACCGGCAAGCTCCTCAAGCAGCGCCTCGGTCAGATCGCGTCCCAGAACGTCGACGGCATCCGCCGAAACGTCGCACAGCTCCGACGCCGGCAGCCCGAGAATCGCGCCCGCCGCGCCCGGCCGCAACCGCGCCCCGACGACCCGCGAGCCCGACTCCAGCGTCACGACGCGAGGCCGGGTATCAGGCCCCGCGATGGTCAGCGCCCGGCCCGTCCAGATCAGATCCACGCAGGCGTCAGGCACGATCTGCTGCGCGTGCGGAGTCGTCGTGGCCTGCTCCCACGTGCAGGCCACCAACGGCGAGGCGACGAGACGCTCGAGGTAACTCACAACCCCAACGCTACCCAGCTCGGGTTAGGGCTTGGCACGACCTACGCGGCTTGCGTCGGCGAGTCCGTGCCAGGTGGTCTGGGTGATGGCCTGGACGAGCGTGGCGCGGGGGACGTCGCGGTGCTCGAGCCACCATAGAGCGAGCCCGGTCATCGCGGAGCGCAGCAGCTCAGCGACGGGCATGATCAGCTCGGGCGCAAGCGTCACGCCGGGCTCGGCTTTGAGCAGGCCTGCGATCGCGGCGCGGGCGGTGTCGCGCATTGTTGCGTGGAAGACGCGGATCTCGGGATCGCCTGTGACGTCGGCGAACAGCATCGTCCAGGCGAACGGATTGGCTTCGACGTAGGCGAACCAGCTGTCGGCGACTGCGGGAATACGCTCGGCGAGCGGTCCCGGCCCTGTCATGCCCTCAGCGAGGGTGTGCAGCAGCTCGTCGCGATGGGCGGCGAGAAGCTCGAGGTAGAGATCCTTCTTGGAGGCAAAGTGTCGGTAGACGATCGCCTTGGTAACGCCAACCTGCGCGGCGAGCTCGTCGAGTGATGCGTGGTCGTAGCCGTGCTGCGCGAACAGCTCGGTCGCGGCGGCCACGAGCGTCGCGCGGCGCTTGGCCTTCGGGAGTCGTTGGGTCATCCCGCCGTATGTTACTCTCGGGTGACTTATCCGGTCGCACCCGACAGAGGAGCGCCATGACCGAGCTTGTTCATGATCCCGTCCGTCGCCAGCGACTCGGCTTCCACCGCGACGGCGACGTCCTGCACACAGAGGTCTGGGCCGCACCCGACGGTGAGGTCCCCTCGCACTATCACCCCGCCCAGGAGGAGCGCTTCGAGGTGCTCACCGGTTCGGTGCGCTTCACGATCAACGGCAAGCGGATCAGTGCTGGGCCGGGCGCACGTGTGGTCGCGCCGGTCGGCGCCAGGCACTCGTTTCGCAACACCGGCGAGACCGAGGCGCACCTGCTGGTTGAGGTCGAGCCGGCACTGGAGCTGCAGGGCTTCCTCGAGGAGGCGGCGGCGCTCGCCCGCGCCGGCCGGTATACGCGCCGCGGCCTACCGCGGCGACCGGGCGCGCTCGTCGAGCTCGCCGATCTGATGGTCCGCTACGCAGACACCACCGTGATGGCGTTCCCGCCACGCGCGGTCCAGCGCCTCACGATCTGGCCACTCGCGCGGCTGCGACGCAAACACCCGTGAGATGCCCGCAGACTTGACGCTCTATGTCTGCTGGGGACTGTTCCGCACTCCACGGCCCGGCCATCCCTGCCGCAATGCCTACGATGCGTTGATCGCGGCTGGACACTCCCCAGCGGTAGTGCGCTGCTACGGCTGGGGATTGCTCCCCGCCCGATTGAATCGCTCGCCCGGACGGCGGGAAGTCCGCCGCCGCACCGGAGTGAGCTGGGTGCCCGTGCTCCTCACACCCGACCACAGCGTGATAGCGGGCAGCCAGGCGACCATCGCCTGGGCAACCGCCTGAGCATCTGGACGGCCACATGTCGACTTCAACAACAACACCAGCTCGCTACTTATGGCTCTGCTGGCCCTGGGCTCGTTGTCCTGCTACGTGGTGGGGCTGTACCTGCAACCGCCCAGCAGTAGCTGAGACGAGCCTCATGCGGAGGCGTCCTCGAATGTGGTGTCGAGACGGCGAGCGCTGGGCGCCTCGTCGGCTCGCTCATCGTCATTCCGAGGCTTGTGGGCTGGCTTGAGTGTCGCCGGCTACCACGGCGACGGTCGCCGACCCGGCGAGTGCGGAGAGGGTTACGCGAAGGTCGTGGGCAACCGCTTGGGCGGCTGAGCCGCCGTGCTCGTCGCACTGGCCGCCGCCAACATCGCCGCGTTCGCGCAAGCTGGGCCGTGGCATCGGCGTCGACGGTATCCCCGGCGAGCTCGCGGTCGCCGTCTGGTGGGAGGGTCACTGGGTGCAGTCCGAGTCGTTGCGGGCGGTGCTGATTGCGCCGCTTTGAGCGGCTCTCAGATGAAGCTCGTGTTGCGCGTGGGGGAGAGCAAGATCCCTATGAGGCCGCCGACTTGCTGATGGCCGGCATGAAGGACGACGGGCCGCCATCGAAGACGGTGACGCTCATGCGCGCAGCCGCCTGTCCGGACGCGCTGACTTTCTTGACCTGATCTGGACGTTCCTGGTGATCGGTCTGGGAGGCTAAGCTCCTTGGGAGCAGGAGGACCGCCCGCGGTCCTGACCCGGCGCCGGGTGCCCTGGCGCTGGTCGGCAGGGTGCTCGAGGGGCTGCTCAGCGAGGACACCGGAGGCATGCGATCGCTGAGCGCGCTTGAGTCGAACTCGACCTTCGCTCGGGCGGGACTGGTGCGCAGCGTGCTGATCTTGCGCCCGCTCGCCGGGGACGCAGCGTTCTCGGCGATCGCGCAGTTGGTCGCGAGCGTGCACGAGCGGTTTGCGGCTATCACTGAGCTGCGCGCGGCGCTGCCATAGCACGCCGACTTGCGCGTCGACTACGCCGATCGCCTCGCCGCGCTGCCGACCGCGCAGGCCGAGGTCGTGCGCGTGGACGTGTCGAGCTTTCTCGGGGAGCGTCCAGATCTCGCGGCCGCGCTTGCCTTTGGTCAGCAGCCGGTCCAGGGGGCGGTTGCCGGCGGCGAGGTTGTCGCTCTCGTTCGGTCAGCTTGAGGATCGAGAGCACGAGGGTGAGTAGGCCGTTGGCGATCGCCAACGCCAACTGTTGGGGCCCATGCGGTTCAGGTGGCCTGGTCGATCGCGACGATCTGCCGGCCAACGGGTAGGCGGCCTTCGGGGTAGCGCGGGGTGGGCTGATTTCCTGAAGTATCGCCACCCGATATAATTGTCATGTGACGAGGAACGGCAATGCTGCGCGGTGTCCCGCTGACGCGATAGCTCCGCCGGACACGAGGCCGGCGGGTGCCCGCGAGCGTGAGCTGGGGGACTTCACCACGCCGCGGTCGGTCCTGGGGCTGGCTGCGGCGGCGGTACTGGTGGGAGCGGCTGTTGCGCTGCTCGCGTTGGCGCTGTTGGACCTGATCGCCTTGATCACGCATCTTGCCTACACGGGCACGCTCAACACCAGTCTCACGGCTCCGGATATCCATGTTCTGGGGGTGTGGAGTGTCTTGGTGCCCGTGGTCGGGGGGTTGATCGTGGGTGTGATGGCGCGGGTCGGCTCGGAGCGCATTCGTGGTCATGGGATCCCCGAGGCGATGGAAACGATCCTCTTGCGCGGCAGTAGCATGGAGCCCCGCCTGGCGGTGCTGAAGCCGATCTCAAGCGCCGTGAGCATCGGCACGGGCGGCCCGTTCGGCGCGGAGGGGCCGATCATCGTTACCGGCGGCGCGCTCGGGAGCATCATCGGGCAGCTCTTGCATCTGACCGCGGCGCAGCGGCGAACGCTGCTCGTGGCCGGCGCGGCGGGCGGCATGACCGCGGTGTTCGCGACGCCGGTCGCGGCCGTGCTGCTCGCGGTGGAGCTGCTGCTGTTCGAGTGGCGCCCTCGCTCGATGATCCCGGTCGCGCTCGCGGCGTGCTCGGCCGAGGCTGTGCGGGAAGCGCTCGCGAGTGCTGGGCTGTTGCGCGCGGCTCCGCTGTTTGCGATGAGCGCTCATGGCTCTTTGGGCGTGTCGGTGACGCTCGGGGCGGTGCTGGTGGGTGTTGCGTGTGGAGGGCTCGCGTGGGTGATGACGCGCTGTGTGTATGGGGCGGAGGACCTGTTCGGGCGGCTGCCTTTTCACTGGTCGTGGTGGCCGGCGATCGGTGGTGTGTTCGTCGGTGTCGGCGGTCTGATCGACCCAAGGGTCCTCGGTGTGGGCTACGCGACGATCGGAGCGGAGCTTGCGGGAGAGCTTGCGCTCGGCGCGCTGGCGGTGCTGCTCGTGGTCAAGCTGGCGGTCTGGTCGATCGCGCTCGGGTCGAATACCAGCGGTGGGATCCTCGCACCGCTGCTGATGCTCGGCGCCGCTCTGGGCGGACTACTCGGCGCGATACTCCCAGGCGCCGGGGAGGGCACCTGGGCACTGATCGGGATGGCCGCCGCGATGGCCGGCGTGATGCGCTCACCGTTCACGAGCATCGTCTTCGCGCTCGAGCTCACGCACGATGTCAACGCGCTGTTGGCGCTGCTGGTCGCGTGCACGATCGCTCACCTCGTGAGCGTCCTTACGCTGAAGCGCTCGATCCTGACCGAGAAGATCGCCCGCCGTGGCTACCACGTCACCCGCGAGTACGAGATCGACCCGTTGCACGCCCTGCTCGTGCGCGACGTGGTGAGCACCGACGTGTTGACCGTGCAGCCACAGACGCCCACCAAGGAGCTGTACGAGCGCCTGCCCGAGGGCAGCACCGAGCGCCGCCAGCGGCTGTACCCCGTGCTGGACACCGACGAGCGCCTCGTCGGTGTGCTGGCATTCTCCGATGTGATCGCCGCGTACCGGTCCACCAGCCCAATCAAAGCCGGCGAGCTCGCACGCCAACCGATGATCGCCTTTGCCGATGAGACGCTGCGTGAGGTCGCCGACAAGATGGTCTCGAGCGGCCACGGCGTGCTACCCGTCACAGACCGGGAGGACCATCAGCGGCTGGTTGGGCTGATCAGCCAGTTCGACCTGCTCAAGGCCCACGAGCGCGTACTGATCGAGGAGCGCCACCACGAGCGCCCACTCGGACCACGCCGGAAGATCTCAGAGCCCGGCAAGCTGCTCCCCATCCACGAGCCAACAACATGACCCCCGCCGCCACCGCTCGACCGCTACTCGACGAGGACTATCAGCGGCTGCTCGCCTTCCGCAAGGAGCTACGCGACTTCCTACGCTGGAGCGAGCAGAGCGCCAACGACAGCGGTCTGACACCCTCGCTTCACCAACTGCTGCTCGTCATACGCGGACACCCCACTACACCTGGACCAACGATAGGTCAGGCCGCAGAGGAGCTGCACATACGCCATCACAGCGCGGTCGAGCTCGCCCAGCGCGCAGAGACCGCGGGGCTGATTTGCCGTGCCCGTGACACCGTCGACCACCGCCGGGTGCACCTCGAGCTCACCGATCACGGACGCCAGCAGCTAGAGACCCTGACCAGGGCTCACCTGCCACGCATCGAAGCGCTCGCCGGAATCCTCGACCACGTCCTGCAGGCACCCGGGGTCGCCCGCTAGTCGTGAGTCACGCCTGGTTTCTCATCCGCTGGCTACACCTGCTCGCGATGGCGTTCTTCATGGGCGGGCAGATGATGCTCGCCGCCGTGGTCGTGCCGGTCGCGAGGCGCTCGGCTGATCGTGAGGGTCTGCGTGCGATCGCCCGGCGCTTCGGCCAGGGCACACTCGTAGCGCTCGGGGTGCTGATCGTGACCGGCACGGTTCTCGCGTTTCATCTGCACTTGTGGAACAACCCCACCTTTCACGTCAAGCTCGCTCTCGTCTTGATCGTCTGTGCGCTACTCGTTTGGCACATCCGGCGGCCGAACTGGCATGTCCTCGAGGCGGCGGTGTTCCTGCTCTCACTGGCGATCGTCTGGATTGGCCTCTACCTCGCCAACGGCTACTCCTAACACTCACCCACCGGCGCTCAACGTGAGGATCGACGGCTCGTTCACACCTGCGCTCGATCCCCCGGGAAGAGCGTTCACCCCTCGCGTAGCCGGGCATGTGGCGCAAGAACGCCGATGATCTGGAGCCGATGTCGCTAGTTACTCGAGCATTGCCAGGAAATCACTGACGTGTAGCTGGCGACCTCGTCTCGTGTAGCTCGGACCTCGGCGAGCGAGCGACCCTTGGGGCCGGCCGCAACCGATTGGCGTGTTGGTCACGCGATCCGTAGTGCTTCGGTTGGGCTGAGGCGGGCGGCCTTCATGGCGGGGTATAGGCCGGCGATCGCGCCGATGAGGAGGCCGGCGACTGGGGCCGCGATCAGCGCGTAGGAGGGCGAGTACGGCCTCGGGGAAGCGGTCAGAGACGGCGTTCAGGAAGCGGCCGGAGGCGAGCGTCGGGCCAACCACCTGCGGCAGGTTCTCCCCGGCGGCGTCGACGCCGATCCCGCCCGTCTGCTCGGTCGGGACGTACGGCGAGCGGTAGACGCTCTCGCTGCTTAGCTGGTAGATCGCGGCGTCGCCCAGGACGTGCTGCATGTGGCCGATCATCGGCACCGAGGTGTCGGGCAGCACTTCGTTCTGCCCGAGGAAGGAGGTCCCGGGTGAGACCGTCAGCAGGTTGGTGCCGAGGCTGTCGATCTCGGCGATCAGGTTCGCCTGCGCGGAGGCGGAGACGCCGACGACGGCGACCATCGCGCCGATCCCGATCGCGATCCCCAGCGCGCTCAGGGCAGCGCGCAGCTGGCGGGTCCGCAGCTCCTGCAACGCGACGGCGAACAGCTCGTGTGGCGGCAGCCGCGCACGATCGACGCCGGGCTGAGCCGTGTCGGCGAGCGCGGTCACGCGGTCTGCCGCTCCGGCGCGGGATCGGTTTCGATGTCGGCGACGATCTCACCGTCGCGCATCTGCAGCCGCCGCGGGAAGCCCCGCTGCGATCGTCTCGTCGTGGGTGATCAGCACCAGCGTCGACCCTTCCTCGCCGAGCTCGTGCAACAGCTCGAGGACGCCGCCGCCGGACTTCGAGTCGAGGTTGCCGGTCGGCTCGTCGGCGAGGACGATCGCCGGCCGCTTGGCCAGCGCTCGGGCGATCGCGACCCGCTGGCGCTCGCCGCCCGACAGCTGCTTGGAGCGGAAGTCGATCTGATGGCCGAGCCCGACCCTCTCCAGCGCCCAACGGGCGGCGGCGCGCCGCTCACGCGAGGGGACGCCCGTGTAGAGCATGCCGTTGGCGACGTTGCAGGCGTTCCACCTGCAGGAGTCGATGTCGGTGCTCCAGCGCCGTCAGGAGCGCCAGCTCGGCGAACAATTCCGACTCCGGCCAGCCCGCCTAGCTAGCTGAGTACTACCGTCGGTACATAATCGACCTGAAACCGCTCGGCGGCACCTCCACCTAAGCTCGCCCCGCCCAGCCGCTTGATTCCAGCATCCCGAGTCCACAGAACTGGGGCAGATCACGGCGTCCACAAAACCGCGCACTCAGTCTCATATGGGCGGGGATGGCACCGTCTCAGATGAACGGGATTCCCGTCTCACATGAGCGGGACGCCGCACTTGAGCGGGCCGGTTGCCGTAAGCCGACGGTTGCGCTCCCAAAGCGCGGTCGCGCGGTTTCATCCTGGTTTCGCGACCCGGTTGCATCTTCGTGTCGCATCGGTTTCATTCTGCTGTCGTCTTACAAGGGGGTGACGGCCCGCTAGGGTCTCCCCCGCTCGATAATAAATGTTATGTAAACCTGAGGGAATTGGACTGCCGGGCTGCGCGCCCCTCACCGGCGGCAAGCCGGCACTTGTAGCAGGAGCGTCGTTGATTCAGCGATGGTCGATCTCGAGCACCGCTACGTCGTAACGCTGGAGCACTGCGTCGGCGCTTGCGAGTGTCATTCCCTCAGCGCGTGCTTGCGCGATGAGGATCCGGTCGAACGGATCACCGTGCAGCGGTGGCAGCCTGCCGGCTTCACGTGCGTGCTCGAACGTGATCGGAAGGCGTTCGTACCCGGACTCGTCAATGCGCTCGATCATGTCGCCGGGCGCTTGCAACCGACCCAGCGCCCGCTTGATCTCGATCTCCCAGATCGTCGCAGCGCTGACGAATACCGACTCAGCGACCTCTTCGATCATTTTATGAGCGTCGTCGCGCAGCTCTTCTCTCGCGGCCCATATCAGCGTATGGGTATCAAGCAAGAGCCTCAATCGCCCTCACCCTCGAAGTACCGCTGGATCTCCCATGGCAATGGGTCATCGAAATCGTCGCTGACCCGCACTTCCTCGTCCTTCCAGAACCCCAGCTTACGTCGCTTGCGAGGCTCCTCGATCGGGACCAGCCTCGCGAGCGCGCGGCCGTTGCGAGCAATCACTATCTCCTCGCCCTGCGCCGCCCGCTCGGCAAGCCGCGAGAGGTGCGTCTTGGCCTCGTGCATGTTGTAAATCTCAGGCATGACTTAGTCCAGCTTAGCAGCACGTACGCCGCGCGTCTCACGCGAAGCTCCTCAGGCGAGATATCGTAGGGCCAGGTGGCCACCTGGGAGAATGTGCGGGAGATCGCGCTGGCACTGCCGGAGACAGACGAGCGGGAGTCGCGCGGTGCATGCCAGTGGCGGGTGAAGGACAAGCTGTTTGTGTGGGAGCGGCCACTGCGCACGAAAGAAGTCGAAGAGCTCGGCGAGGACGCCCCGGACGGACCGATCCTCGCCGCTCGGGTGGAGCACGTCGGCGCAAAGGAGGCGCTGCTCGCAGACGACCCCCACCTCTACTTCACGACCTCCCACTTCAACGGATACCCCGCGATCCTCGTCCGTCTGGACCGCGTCGGGATCAAGGAGCTGCACGAAATCGTCACCGAGGCGTGGCTTGCGCGGGCGCCGCGGGCATTGGTCAAGGCATACCTCGATACAAAAGCGTCCTGAGCCTGCGCGCCTATCGAGAGAAGCTCTGAACCCGCCCGATCCGCGGGTCGCATCGCTGCCTCGCCCCGTCGGGGACCGTCGATAAGGTCAGGAGCATGACCCACGGCGACAATGGCATCGAGGTCGAAGGCCTCATTCGCGACTTCAAGGGTGGCATAAGGGCCATCGACGGGATCGACCTGCGTGTGGCGCCCGGTGAGATCTATGGGTTCCTTGGCCCCAACGGCGCGGGCAAGTCGACCACGTCGCTGATTTTGACGACGCTGCTGCCGCCCACGGCGGGCTCCGCGCGTGTGGCGGGGCTCGACGTCGTGCACCATGGCCCCGAGGTGCGACGTGTGATCGGCGCCTCGCTGCAGGACTCGGCGCTCGATCCATTCCTGACGGGCAGCGAGCACATGCGCCTGCAGAGCTCCCTGCACGGGCTGCCCAAGCCACAGCGCGAGGCGCGCGGGCGCGAGCTGCTCGCACAGGTGGGGCTCACCGAGGCGGCCGAGCGAAAGGTCGGCGGCTACTCCGGCGGCATGAAGCGCCGGCTGGACCTCGCGCTGGCGCTGGTGCACCGGCCGCGGCTGCTGTTCCTCGACGAGCCCACCACGGGATTGGATCCGCAGAGCCGCGCCGCGCTGTGGGATGAGGTGCGGCGGCTGGCGGTCGATGGCGTGACCGTTTTCCTCACCACCCAGTACCTCGAGGAGGCCGACGCACTGGCCGACCGCGTCGGGATCATCGACCACGGGCAGATCGTCGCCGAGGGCACGCCCGCCGAGCTGAAGGCCGCGATCGGGCGCCCCTCCGTCGAAGCGGTCCCCCACGATCCCGGCGAGCGCGAGCGGCTGGCGGCGGTGCTGGCGCGCTTCGGCGAGGCGGCCGCGGCGGCCAGCAACGGCGTCGCCGTGCAGCTGCCCCGGGGCGCCGGCGATCTCGCGGAGATCGTTCGCGCGATCGACGCCGCGAACTTGCAGGTGGCCGATTTGCGACTGCACTCCCCCACACTCGACGATGTCTTCCTCGCCAAGACCGGCCGTTCGCTGGAGGGCGCCGCCGAGGACGACGACACCGAGCAGCCGGCACCCCAGCCGATCTCAGCGTGAGGCGCGCTGTGACCGAGGTCGGCTCTTGAGTCCCGCGCTGCTCACCCAGGTGGGCGCGCTCGCGCAGCGCTCGGTGCTCAAGACACTGCGCCAGCCCTTCCAGATGTTCCCGATCGTCTTCTTCCCCGCGATCCTGCTGATCATCAACGCCAGCGGGTTGCACGCCGCCACGCTGCTGCCCGGCTTCCCCACGCACTCCTATGTGTCGTTCGCGATCGCCGTGGCGTTCATCCAGGGGGCGATGTTCTCGCTGATCAACACCGGCACCAACCTCGCCGAGGACATCGAGACCGGCTTCTTCAATCGTCTGGCGCTCACCCCTCTGCGGCGCGTCTCGCTGATCGCCGGGCTGCTCGTCGGCGTCGCCGCGCTGGGGGCGATGCAGTCGGTCGTGTACATCCTGCTCGGCATCGCCGTCGGCGCCCACCTCGACGCCGGCTTCGCCGGCGCGCTGGTGGTGATCGTGCTCGGCTCGCTCACCGCGCTCGCCTTCTCGACGTTCGGCTGCGTCGCAGCGCTGCGCACCGGCTCAAGCGAAGCGGTGCAGGGCCTGTTCCCGCTGTTCTTCGTGTTCATCTTCCTCTCCTCCTCCAACCTCCCCCGCTCGCTGCTGAAGACCCCCTGGTTTCACACCGTGGCCACCTGGAACCCGATCTCCTACCTGATCGAGGGCTTTCGCAGCCTCTACATCTTCGGCTGGGATGAGACTGCGCTGCTGCGCGGCTTCGGCGTGGCGATCGGGCTGCTCATCCTCGGCCTGCTCGCGGTGCAATGGGCGATGAACACAAGACTTCAGCGCACATGAACGCCGGGGCACACACCACCACCGGAGCGGGCGGGTCTCCCATCCCCTCCTCGACGGTCCACCACGAGCAGCCGCCGCGCAGCACCATCTGGGGCGTCGCCTTCGCGATCGCGTGGCGCGGCATGCACACCTACGTGCGCCGCCCCGAGCTCGCCGTCCCCTCGCTCATCTTTCCCTTGATCTTCCTCGCCAGCTTCGCGGGCGGGCTCTCCGCCCTGGGAAAAGTGCCCGGGTTCGACTTCCCCGCCGGGTACACCGCCTTTCAGTTCGTGTTCGTGCTGCTGCAGGCCTCGATGTTCAGCGGGCTGTTCACCGGCTTCACGATCGCCTTCGACTTCGAGAGCGGCTTCGCGCGGCGGTTGATGCTCGCGGCCGGTAGCCGCCGCGGGGTCGCGCTCGGCTATGCGCTCGTGGCGCTCACGCGCGCCGCGATCACGCTCACCGTGGTGACCGGCGTGGCGCTGCTCGCCGGCATGCAGATCACCGGCGACGGCGTCGACATCTTCGGCCTCTACGGCCTTGCGGCGCTGCTGGTGCTCGTCGGGTTCGGCTGGGCCGCCGGCGTGGCGTTTCGCTTCCGCACGATCCAGGCCGGCCCGCTGATGCAAACCCCGGTCTTCCTGATCCTGTTCCTCGCACCTGTCTTCGTGCCACTGCCGCTGCTGCGCGGCTGGATCCACGCCGTCGCCTCGGTCAACCCCGCCACGGCCTTCCTCGACTCCGGCCGCGGGCTGATCTCCGGCGTGCACAACCACACCGCGCTGGCCTACGTCTGCGCCGTGGGGCTGATCTGCCTGTTCACGCTGTGGACGCTGCGCGGGCTGCGGGCGGCTGAGCGCGCGGGATAGGTCTAACCCAGCTGGTAGACCAGCGCGACCTGCGTGGAGACCGTGCACGATTCGGCGGCCGACTTCTTGGCGGTGCGCCGTTTGTGATGCTTGGCGGGCGGCTTGGCTTTGTGCACTTTCTCAAGCGCAGGGGCCGCCGCGGGGGCTGAGACTGCGCGGGCGATGATCGAGCCGGAGCCGAAGTCGGGCTGGGCGCCTTCGTATTCGACTTCTCCGGGACACTGGATGTAGCCGTTGCCTTCGGCGATGCTCTGCACCTGCCCGAGCGTGGCGCCGGCCTTTTCGGCGAGGAACTGCGCCTTGGCCTGGCCGTCGGTTATCGCGGCGGCCATCCCCTGGCGGTAAGCGGCGATCGCGGCTTCGCTGCTCGCCGTGGAGGCGACCGGAGCCTTGGCGACGCCTTCGACGCTCACGGTACGTAGTGGCGCGGTCGTCTGCGGCGTGGAGCTCGAGGTCGTTTCAGCCTCCGCTGCGAGCACCAGCACGCCGCCGGCCAACAGACCGGTTGCGGCCATGCCCGCTACTACGATCGGGAGTCTCATACGGTCTCCTTGCCGAGGTGCCCTGCCGCCTACAGCGTAGCGGGACGCATGGACGCGGCGCGCCAGCCACCGTGGCACTCGCACGCCGACGCAACGCGGGAGCACACGGCAGGATTCACGGCGCCGCGGGCACGACCACCAGCGGACCCTCCGCGGTGGGCAGCTCTCCCGTGTCGAAGGTGGCGCCGTCGAGGCGGTGCACGTCGGGGCAGCGCTCCAGGAAGGCGTCGGCTGTTTCGAGGAAGCCGATCCGCGGCGTGCGGTAGTGCATCGGCACGACCCAGCGCGGCGCGAGGCGCTCGATGATCGCCGCGGCGCCCTCGGCGCCGATCGTGGGGCCGCCGCCGACCGGCAGGATCAGCAGGTCGACCTCGCCGATCGCCGCGGCCTGCTCGGGGCGCAGCTCGCTCTGGCCGAAGTCGCCGAAGTGCGCGACACGCACGCCGTCGAGCTCGAACACGAAGATCGTGTTGGGCCCCCGTTCGGTGCCGGCCGCCTCGTCGTGCTCGGAGGCGATCGCCACCACCTCGCCGATCGGCGACTCCAGCTTGCCCGCGGTCGAGCGCAGGATCGCGGGATCGCCGCCGACGGCATCCACGCCGTTGTGGTCGATGTGCTCGTGAGTCACCAGCAACAACTGCGCCTCCAGGCCCTCGATCAGCGGGTAGTCGAACTGCATCCCGCGCGAGCCCGCGAGCGCCGACATGTCCCCGAACGGATCGATCGCCACCGTCGTGTCGTCCGAGCTGAGACGAAATGCCGACTGGCCATACCACTCAACCTGCATGTTGCTCCTCCTTGGTCGGTGTGTGCGTGATCGTGATGTCCTGCAGGCTGGGCGCCGCCCCATTGGTGCGAGCACCGTTGCGCTCCTCGCCGACCTCACGGCCATCGGCGCCCCCGGCCGCGGCGGGCGTGGCGGACGGCGCGTAGTGATACTTGCCGCCCCGCATCAGCGATGCGCCCGCCGCGATCAGGCAGGCGACGATCGCGAACGCAAACGCCTCGTGCAGGCCCGAGCTGAACGGCGCCGAGATCAGCTGCGGAAAGAAGCTGCGGCCGGTGAGCGCCGCGTGGTTGGCCGGCGAGAGCGCCGCGAGCGCATGCCCGCCGACGAGGTTTTCGACCGGGTTGTAGCCGAGGAAGGCCGCGAACAGCACCGACACGGGCGGTACGTGCGCGACGCCGGCGGCAGTGGCAGCCGAGATGCCGTGGGCCTTCAGGCCGGAGGTGAGCGTCTGCGGCAGGCTGGAGGCCAGACCGAGGATCATCAGTGTGAAGAAGATCCCGATCGAGAGCACCTGCGCGGAGTTCTGGAAGGTCTGGTTCATGCCGCCGCCCGCCCCCCGGTGCTGGGGCGGCAGGCTGTTCATCACCGCCGCGCGATTGGGCGAGGCGAACATCCCCATCGAGATGCCCATCAGGAACAGGATGGCCGCGAGCTCTGCAAACGCGAAGTCGATCGGCAGCAGGCTCAGCAGCACGAAGGCGAGCGCGGAGCCGAGCATGCCCCCGGTCGCGAACAGCCGCGCCCCAAAGCGATCGGACAGGTACCCCGAGGTCGGCCCGGCGATCAGCATGCCGACGGTCAAGGGCAGCATGTAGATGCCGGCGCGCAGCGGCGTGTCGGCGTAGTCGACGCCGTGCAGCGGCAGCCAGATGCCCTGCAGCCAGATGATCAGCATGAACATCAGCCCGCCGCGTGCGACCGCCGAGAGGAACGTGGAGAGCGTCCCGAACGTGAACGCGCGGATGCGAAACAGCGGCAGGCGGAACATCGGCTCGGCGACCCGCTGCTCGATCACCGCGAACGCCAGCAGGGAGGCGATCCCCGCGCCCATCAACCCGAGCACTTTGGGGCTCGTCCAGCCCGTGGCGTGGCCGCCGTAGGGCCGGATGCCGTAGGTGACAGCCACCATGATCAGGATCAGCCCCAGCGCGAACGTGATGTTGCCCCCCCAGTCCACGCGCGCGCGCTTGGGCGTGGAGCGCTCCTGCAGCTTCAGGTAGGCCCACACCGTGCCGAACAGCCCGACGGGCACCGAGATCAGGAACACCAGCCGCCAGTCGATCGGCGCCAAGAGGCCGCCGAGCACGAGCCCGACGAACATCCCGGAGACGCCGACGATGTTGTTGATGCCGAGCGCCATCCCGCGCTGGTTGGCCGGGAACGCATCGGTGATGATCGCCGCCGAGTTGGCCAGCAGGAACGCGGCGCCGACGCCCTGCACGATGCGGAACACGATCAGGTAGGTGGCTCCGGCCCGGCCCGTCAGCCAGTCGACGGTCAGCACCAGCGAGGCGGCCGTGTAGATGACGAAGCCGAGGTTGTACATCTTCACCCGCCCATACATGTCCCCCAGCCGCCCGAGGCTGACGATCAGCACGCTCGTCACGACGAGGAAGCCGAGGATCATCCACAGCAGGTAGAAGCTGTTGGCCGCCACCAGCGGATCGAGTTTGATGCCGCGGAAGATCGCGGGCATCGCGATCAGCGTGATCGACCCATCGAGCGTCGCCAACAGCACCCCGAGGGTCACGTTGGAGAGGGCGATCCACTTATAGCGATCGTGCGTATCGGAGGACACGTGCGGAGTGGAGGCGGCGACCACCACTCCAACCTAGCAACCTTACGATCACGTAAGGATCAGTTTGGCTGGGATTGGGATGGGAGGCCCGGCCCGGAGGCCGGCCTCGGATGGGCGACGTGGTAGACGCGGGCACGGACGCACGTGGCGCCCCCACTCCAGCGTCCCATACCGGCCCGGCCCAGTTCGAAGAGAGCCGCGCTCAGGAGACGGGTGGGCGATACACCGTCACGACCGCGGCGCCGCCCAGCCCGATGTTGTGCTGAAGCGCCGCTTTCGCGCCGTCCACCTGGCGGCCCTCCGACTTGCCGCGCAGCTGCCATGTCAGCTCCGAGCACTGCGCGAGGCCCGTGGCGCCGAGCGGGTGACCCTTGGAGATCAGCCCGCCGGAGGGGTTGACGACCCAGCGCCCGCCGTAGGTGGTCTGTTCGCCCTCGACCAGCTTGTGGCCCTCACCCTCGCCGCACAGCCCGAGCGCCTCGTAGGTGATCAGCTCGTTGGCGCTGAAACAGTCGTGCAGCTCTATCACCTGGATGTCCTCGGGGCCGAGCTGCGCCTCCTCGTAGGCCTGCTGGGCAGCCTTGCGGGTCATGTCGGCGCCGACGATCTTGATGCAGTCGGTGGTGTCGTCGAACGTGGATGAGAGGTCGGTGACCATCGCCTGCCCGGCGATCTCGATCGCCTGCTCCCACAGCCCGTGCTGCTCGACGAAGCGCTCGCTCGCGACCAGCGCCGCGGCGGCGCCGTCGGAGGTCGGCGAGCACTGCAGCTTGGTCAGCGGCTCGTGGATCATGCGCGCGTCCTTGATCTCCTGCAGCGTGTACTCGTCCTGGAACTGCGCGTAAGGATTGTTGACCGAGTGCTTGTGGTTCTTCCAGCCGATCCACGCGTAGTGGTCGGGCTCGGAGCCGTATTTCTGCATGTGGTCGCGCCCGGCGTTACCGAACATCTGCGGCGCGAACGGCGATTCCTCGAGCGGGCGCAGCTCGATCATGCGCCCCATGTGCTTGTCCAGGGCGGGTGTGCGGTCGGTGTACTTCATCCCCAGCGAGCCCTTCTCCATCTTCTCGAAGCCGATCGCCAGAGCGCAATCGATCAGGCCGCCCTTGACCGCCTGGCGCGCCAGCCACAGCGCGCTGGAGCCGGTGGAGCAGTTGTTGTTGACGTTGACCACGGGGATCCCGGTGAGCCCCAGCCCGTACACCGCGCGCTGCCCGTAGGTCGAGTCGCCGTAGCAGTAGCCGGCGAACGCCTGCTCCACGAGGTCGTAGGCGATGCCCGCGTCGGCCAGCGCCTTGGAGCCGGCCTCGAGCGCCCACTCGGGGTAGTCGCCCTCCTTGGTGCCGGGCTTGTCGAACTTCGTCATCCCCACGCCGATCACGAACGTCCTGTTGCTCATCGCTGGCTGCTCCCGAGTCTTGTTTGAAAGTTGTACGGGAGAGTAGCCGTTTGCCGTGCCCGAGCCGTAGTAGCATCGATCGTGTGCACACCTGGATCTGGTTCGTGTTCCTGGCGGTCGTGTTGATCAAGCTCCCGATTGCCGCGCTGATGCTGTGGATCCCCTTCCGCTCCGACGCGGCGCTTGAGTCGCGCGCCGCGGACGAGCCCGACTCCCCCGGGGAAGATGAGGGCGGCAGCAAGACGCTCCCCGGCGACTTCCGCCGCCATTGGCGCCCCCGCGGGCCGGTGCACGGCCGCGGTCCCCGGCGTGGGCCGCACGGTGGCAGCGCGCCGCCGTCCCCCGCGCGGGTTCGAGCAGCGCACCGGGGCGCCACGCGCGTCAGAGCGCGCCAGTAACTGCGTCGCCCCGCCAGACGGCCCTCGAGGCCGTCCCATCAAGAAAATCTGTTTTTCTCTACCGCTTGCGGTGACGCTTGCGCTGCTGCTTGGCCGCCTTCGCCTGTGCTCTGCGTCTGCGCAGCCGCCCCTCGGGGTTACGGGTGCCGCCGGTCGCGACGCCCTCGACCACCGGCGCGACCGAGCGCGCGTCGCGCAGGATGTAGAACGCGATCCCGCCCAACACCACGAACAGGGCGACCACCGCCATGATCATCGGGGTGCTCGTCTTCGAGCTCGTTTCCGTGGTCGCCGTCGTCGCGGTGGTCGGGGTCGTCGTTGTCTTGGCGGCCGTTGGTGCGGCGGCGGTTGTCACTTTCACGGCCGGCGCGGTTTTCACTTTCGTGGCTGTGGGAGCGACTTTCACGCCCGTCGCCGGTTTCGCGGCCCCGGTGGCCGTCGTCGTGCCGCCAAACAGACTGGGCGCCGCGCCGGCGGCCGCTGCGGGCGTGGCGATCGGCGCAAGCAGCGACAGCGTGAGCGCCGTGGCTGCCAGCCGCCTTGCCGTGGCGGAAAAACACGACGATGAGAGAGGGGTGCTGTTGTGCATGTAAGTTTCGCGCACTGTCTAACGATTGCTATACATCATGTGGATTCTTCATCACCGCCCGAGCCTGGCCGAGGATAGCGCCCGCGTCGAGCCCATACAATGCCCAGCCGATGGCTCCCAAACAGCGACAGATCCGCATCGAGCAGCGCGGCGCCGCCGACGCGATCCAGGCGCTCGAGCAGCGCACCGACGAGGAGCTGGAGGCCGAGACCAAGTTCAAGTCGGCCGCGATGGCGATTCTCGGAGCGCGCGCCGCCGAGCGCTTCGACGCCGACCAGGCGCGTTCCTACTTCCAGCGCGCAATCGCCTCCGCCCGCCCCCAGGAGCGGATGCAGCTGCGGCGCATGGCCGACGCTTCGCTGGCGCTCGCCGAGCGCCGTCCCAGCGATCTGCGCGACGCCGTGCAGCGGCTCGGACAGGAGCCCCCAAGTGGACGGCAGATGTTCGCGCTGCGCGCGATGGGCCTTTTGCTCCCCCCCGCTTCCGCCGGGATCCTTGCACGCGTGCGCGGCATCCTGCTGATCCTGGCGCTGATCGTCGTGCTGCTCGCCGTGGGGCTCGGCATCGTCGAGCTGGTCGCGCTTCCCTTCGGCGGGCTCGGCCTCGCGCCCGGCATCCTGCTCGGGCTGTTCGTGGCGGCCGCCGGGGTCGCGATCGCCGCGCTGTTCGGTCGGCGCAGGCGCGCGCGGGCGCTCGCGAACGCCCGCGCCCCCAAGAGCTGAGCCGCGGGCCACAGCCCTTGGTCTCGCCGCCAAGGGTCGACAGTCGCGCCACCCCACCGCGACGTGGTCCGGCTGGTGGTCGAGCGCCGAGGTGGCGCCCGAGCGCCGTCAGCTCTCTGACAGCGTCGCCTGGCTGATCACCACGGGGTGGATCGGCTGGCCGTCCTGTGGTGGGATCGTGGCGAGTTTGGAGATGGCGTTCACCCCGACCATGCTTCCGAGCACTTTCCCCACCAGCGCGTATTGCGGCGGCAGTTCGGTGTCGCTCGCCGTCACGATGAAGAACTGGCTGCCCGACGCGCCCGCCGGGTCGGTCTCGGTCTTCGCCATCGCCACCGTCCCCCGTGTGTACTGCAGGTTGGCGGGCGGGCGCTCCACGATCGTGTAGCCGGGCCCGCCCGAGCCGTCGCCGTTGGGGTCGCCCCCCTGGATCACGAAGTTCGCCGCCACCCGGTGGAATGTCAGGTCGTTGTAAAAACCGCGCCTGACGAGATACGCGAACGATGCCGTCGTCTTCGGCGCGCGCTTCACGTCGAGCTGGATCGCGATCGCCCCGCAGTTGGTCGTCAGCGTCACCACATAGCGCTTCGCCGGATTCAGTCTGCCCGTCGGCTGCGGCACGTGCTGCGGGCTTCTCGGCGCTGGCTCTTTGGCACGTTGGCAGCTCCCCTTCGTGCCTCCCGTCGCAGACGGCGCGCCGTCGACGCTCGCACTCGCGTTCGACGACGTCGCGGTGCGGGTCGTGCTCGTGCCGCACGCCCCAACTCCCACCGCGGTCGCGAGCGCCACCGCGGCCGCGGGCAGGCGCCTCACCACGCGCATGATCTTCAAGCCGTCCCGGGTCCCCACACGATGCAAGCTTAGATGCGTGCACAGCCGCCGGCGCGCACTCTTCGCGCAATCTTAATCTTTGTCCTGCCAATACGCTTGCGCAATGTCCACTTCCGATCTGCAAGCGGTGGCCCAGCCGACCGCCCCGCCCTTGGCCAACGCACAGGCAGCCCCGCGCTCCGTCTGCCTGATCGTCAACCCCGCCGCCGGCGGCGGTCGCGCCGGCCGCGCCGCGGCGGGCGTGGTGGATGCCCTGCGCGGCCACGGCCTCACCGTGCGTCGCGAGGACACCCGCGACCTCGACCACGCCCGCGAGCTCGCGCTGGGTGCCGCGCGTGGCGGGGAGCTCGCGGTCACGCTCGGCGGCGACGGGCTCGCCGGGGCCGCGGCCGACGCGCTGCGCACCGTGCCCGGCTCGCTCCTCGGGGTGCTGCCGGGCGGGCGCGGCAACGACCTGGCGCGCGTGCTCGGCATCGGACAGAACCCGGTCGCGGCGTGCGCGGTGATCGCCGGTGGCGTCGCGCGCGAGCTCGACCTCGGCCTCGTCGGCGAGCACACCTTCGTGGGGATCGCGAGCTGTGGCTTTGACTCCGACGCCAACCGGATCGCCAACGAAGCGCCGTCGTGGCTGGGCAACCTCGTCTACGCCTACGGTGCGCTGCGGGCACTGGCCGCGTGGCACCCAGCGCGTTTCGAGCTCGTGCTCGACGGCCGGCAGCACACCTTCACCGGCTACAGCGTCGGCGCCGCCAACTCGAAGGCCTACGGCGGCGGCATGTATGCGGCGCCCGACGCCCTGCTCGACGACGGCCTGCTCGACGTCCCTTACTGCGAGCAGATCCCCAAGCTGCGCTTCCTCACGCGGATCCTGCCAAAGGTCTTCAAGGGCACCCACGTGCGTGAGCCATCCGTACACGTGCTCCGCGGCCGTGAGCTCGAGATCTCCGCCGACCGCCCCTTCACGTTGTACGCCGACGGCGACCCGATCGGCGAACTGCCGCTGCGCGTGAGCGTGCTGCCCGCCGCGGTGCGGGTGCTCGTCCCGGCCGACAGCCCGCTCGGTAGCCCAGGTCGCGCCGGCGGTACAGGCCGTGAGGATGCGAGCGCGGGCTCCGCCAGAGGCCCCTCCAGCGGCGGACCGTGAGCGCGCTCCTGGCCCCCAAGCTCGCCATCGCCCGCGCGTCCGGCGCGCTCTCGCGACTGCGCGGCGGTGGTGCCACGAGCGTGCCCGGGAAGGTGCTGATGCGCCTGCAGCCGAACGCGATCGGCGTGCTCGGCTCCCGCCTGGCGCGGGGCAGCGTGTTGATCTCCGCCACCAACGGCAAGACCACGACGGCCGCGATGGCCGCCGCGATCCTCGAGCGCGAGGGCGTGCGGCTCGTGCACAACCGCGCCGGCGCCAACATGGCCGGGGGAGTCGCCTCGACGCTGCTGGCCGCCGCACACGGCCGCGACGCAATCGACGGCGAGCTCGGCCTGTTCGAGGTCGATGAGCTGTGGCTGGCGCAGCTCGCCGCGCAGCTGCACCCCCGCGCGCTCCTGCTCGGCAACCTCTTCCGCGACCAACTCGACCGCTACGGCGAGCTCGAGACGATTGCCGACAGCTGGGCCCACACCGTGCGGGATGTGCTTGACAACGATGCGCGGCTCGTGCTCAACGCCGACGACCCGGTGGTCGCCGACCTCGGCCGTGGACGCGCGGGAGTCGCTCCCGACGGGAGGCCCACGGCTGTCGGAGCCACGGCTGTCGGGGGCGCGCTTGACGGGCGGTACGACGTCGTGTACTTCGGTGTAGATGATGACTCGCTCGCCCTCCCCCACATGGCCCACGCCGCGGACGCCAAGCACTGCCGCAACTGCGGCGCGCCCTACCTCTTCGAGGCTGTCTACCTCGGCCACCTCGGTCACTACCGCTGCCCATCCTGTGACCAGACGCGGCCGGTGCCGGCGGTGCTCGCCACCGACGTGCGACTGGAAGGCGTGCGGGCCGCGCGCTTCATGCTGCACACCCCCGCGGGCGAGGCCGAGGTCGCACTGCCCCTGCCCGGCCTCTACAACGTCTACAACGCGCTCGCCGCGGCCGCGCTCGCGCATGCGCTGGCGGTGCCGCTGGAGGGGATCGTCGCCGGCCTGGAAAGCGCCCGCGCTGCATTCGGCCGGGCGGAGAGCGTCACGATTGGCGCGCCCGACCATCCCCGCGAGCTGCGCATCCTGCTCGTCAAGAACCCCGCCGGCGCCAACGAGGTGCTGCGCACGCTGGCTCTGGAGCCGGGCGAGCACGACCTGCTCGGCGTGCTCAACGACAACATCGCCGACGGCCGCGACGTCTCCTGGATCTGGGACGCCGACTTCGAGCTGCTCACCGGGCGCGTGCGGCGCGTCACGTGCAGCGGTACTCGCGCCGCCGAGCTTGCGGTGCGCCTGAAGTATGCAGGCGTCGAGCCCGAGCGCATCCGCGTGCAGCCCGACCTCGCCGCTGCCCTGGTCGCCGCACAGGCCGATGCGCCACTCGGCGGGGCGCCGCTGTACGCGCTGCCCACCTACACCGCGATGCTCTCGCTACGCGAGCTGCTGAGCGCCGGTGGGCACACCCGGAGCGCCCTCACATGAGCACCCTGCGCGTCTGCGCGCTCTACCCCGACCTGATGAACATCTACGCCGACCGCGGCAACCTGCTCGTGCTCGAACGGCGCTGCGCGTGGCGCGGGATCGGTTTTCAGTTGACCCCGTGCGGGCTGGGCGAACCGCTGGACGGCGAAGCCCACGACCTCTTCTACCTCGGCGGCGGCCAGGACCGCGACCAGCGACTCTGTGCGGAGGATCTGATCCAGACCAAGCGTGACGCGCTACAGGCGGCGGCCGCGCGCGGCGCAGTCATCCTGGGGGTCTGCGGTGGCTACCAACTACTGGGGCGCTCGTATGAGCTTGGCCCCGGCGAGCAACTCCCGGGCGTTGAGTTGCTCGACGTACGCACCGTTCGCGACGACGGTCCCCGCCTGATCGGCAACGTCGCGATCAAGGTCACGCTCGACGGAGTTGGCGCGCGAGTCCTCGCAGGCTTTGAGAACCATGGTGGGCGCACCTTCCTCGGCGTCGGCCAGACTCCGCTCGGGCGCGTCATCAAGGGTTATGGCAACGACGGCCGCAGCGGCTACGAGGGAGCGCGCGGCGGCAACACGATCGGCACCTACCTGCATGGTCCCCTGCTGCCCAAGAACGTGTGGTTCGCCGATTGGCTGATCGCCACGGCGCTGGGGATTGATATCGCCGAGCTCGCGCCGATCGACGACACGCTGGAGGACGAGGCCCACCTCGGTGCGCGACATGCTGCGAGTGGGTGAGCGAGAGTACCGTCGCGGTCGCTGAGTATGGTCGTTCGTGACGGTGGGTGTAGCGTCGAGGTCGACGCAAACGACTGTCAATCGTGAATTCGGGGTCGCTCCTCGAATGGAGTTCGAGTCTCCCGCCCACCGCCAAATGCCTAGGTCGGGCCGAGCTGAGCGCGCTCTGACATGCGCTCGTGGGTAGCGCCCACCGCGTGCATCGGCCCGGCCTGTTAGGCTGACGATCGTTGACAGTCGTTTGGAGGTCGCTCCTCCTACATCCACCCGACCCGCCTCCGGCGGGTCGAGGTCTTTAAGCCACGGCGAAGCGAGCGAAGCGCGAGGCGAGCCGCGCGGGGACGAGCGCGCGGACGCGGACTCCCTCCGGGGTGTCACGGCGAGCCAGCTCGCCCGCGACCTCGTGCAGCTCCGCGAGGCTGGAGCCGCTGGCGTAAGGCACGAGCAGGTCGAGCGGGCAGAGCGTATGGCGCAACTCGGACTCGATGCGGACGGTGAGCCCGTCAAGTCCCTCCCCGGTGACGCCGCTGAGCAGCACCGCCTCGGGGTGGCGCAGGCGCAGCTCCCGCCGTGCGGCTTCGTCGAGCAGATCGGCCTTGTTGAGGACGAGCACGCGCGGCGAGGCGTCGGCGCCGATCTCCTCCAACACCTCCTCGACCGCGCGGCGCATCGCCTCCATCTCGCCCTCCGCGGCTGAGGCGTCGAGCACGTGCAGCAGCACGTCGGCGCGGACCGTCTCCTCAAGCGTTGCGCCGAAGGCGTCCACCAGCTGGTGGGGCAGCTTGCGGATGAAGCCGACCGTGTCGGTCACCAGGTGGGGACGGCCGCCGATGTGCACCGTGCGCGTGGTCGGGTCGAGCGTGTGGAAGAGGCGATCGCGCACGCGCCGGTCGAGCTCGGCCTGCTCGGGTGGTGCACCGCGGCCGTAGGCGGAGGTGAGGGCGTTCAGCAGCGTCGACTTGCCGGCGTTGGTGTACCCCGCGAGCGCGATCGTCGGCAGCGCGGCGCGCTCGCGCTCGGCGCGCATCACCGCGCGAGTGCCTCGCACGTGCTCCAGGCGCCGGCGCAGCGCCGCGATGCGGTCGCGCGCGAGGCGGCGGTCGGTCTCGATCTGGCTCTCGCCCGGGCCCCTCGTGCCGATCCCGCCGCCGAGGCGCTCGAGGTGGCTCCAGAGGCCGCGCATCCGCGCGAGGTTGTACTCCAGCTGGGCCAGCTCGACCTGCAGCTTGCCCTCGGCGGAGGCGGCGTGCGCGGCGAAGATGTCGAGGATCACCGTGGTGCGATCGACCACGGGCAGGCCCAGCTCGGCCTCCAGGTTGCGCTCCTGGCGCGGCGTGAGCTCGTCGTCGCAGGCGATCACGTTCGCGTCGCACTCCCGCGCGGCCTGCTTGGCCTCGGCGACCTTGCCCGGCCCCAAGTAGGTGTTCGGGTGGGGCTGCTCGCGGCGCTGCACCAGCTCCCCCACCACCGCCACCCCGGCGGCGCCCAGCAGCTCGCCGAGCTCGCGCACGCTGCTGTCGTCAGCGTCGGGCAGCGCAGCGATGCAGAGAGCGCGCTGGCGGGCACGGGGGGAGCGGACGGCGGCCGGCCCCGACCCGTTGAGGTGCTCGGGCGGGCCGGAGCTGGAGCTGGGGGTGACGGCGCTACGGCCGTTGCGGCTGCGATCCATTCACCCCCAGTCTAGACCCGGCCGGGGAGGTTCAGAACCAACCGCCGGCGGCTCAGGCGAGCGACGCCAACCGCTCGACGGCCTCGGCGAGGCGCTCATCAGGCGTCGTCAGCGAGATCCGGAACCACCCCTCACCGCTGGGGCCGTAGGCACTGCCCGGCGAGATCACCACGGCGGTGCGCTCGAGTACGTGCTCACAGTAGGCGACCGAGCTCTCGAAGCCCGCCGGAACGGGCGCCCACACATAGATCGTGCCCTTCGGTGGCGTGACGTGCACGCCGGCCTTGGCGAGCGCATCGCAGACGAGGTCGCGGCGGATGCGGTAGAGCTCGTTCATCGAGGCGACCTCGGCGTCGGCCTGCGGCGAGAGCGCCGCGATCCCCGCGAGCTGCACCGCCTCGAACAGGCCGGAGTCGATGTTGGTCTTCAGCCGCCAGTAGGTCTCGACCGCCTCGCTGTTTCCGACCACCACAGCGCAGCGCCAGCCGGTCATGTTGTAGCCCTTGGAGAGCGAGAACACCTCGATCCCGACCTCCTTCGCGCCGGGAGTCGCGAGGAATGAGCCAGGACGATGGCCGTCGTAGGCGATCTCCGAGTAGGAGAGGTCGTGCACGACGAGGATGCCGTGCTCACGGGCAAACGCCACGACGCGCTCGAAGAAGCCCTCGGGCGCGAGCGCGCCGGTCGGGTTGTTGGGGTAGTTGAGGTACATCAGCTTCGCCCGCTTCAGGTCGGCGGGGGCGATTGCCTCGAAGTCGGGGACGAAGCCGAGCTCGGGCACGAGCGCCAGCGGCACGGGGTCGGCGCCGGCGAGCAGCGGGCCAGCGCTGTACACGGGATAGCCGGGGTCGGAGGCGAGCGCCGCGTCGCCGGGGTCGAGGAAGGCGAGGTTGAGGTTGAAGATCGCCTCCTTGGCGCCGATCGCGGGGATGATCTCGCTCGCGGGGTCGAGCTCCACGTCGAAGCGCCGCGCGTAGAAGTCGCTCACCGCCTCGCGGAAGTCGCCGCGGCCGCGGTTGGAGGGGTAGCGGTGGGTCTCGGGCTCCGTGACGGCCTCCTGCATCGCCTCGACGATCAGCGCCGGCGTCGGGCGGTCGGGGTCGCCGATGCCAAGGCTGATCACGTCCACCCCCGCGGCCTGCTTGGCGGCGATCTTGCGCTCCAGTTCGGCGAATAGGTACGGCGGGATGCGGCTCAGGCGCTCACTCGGCTTCATGATCTCCGTCCGTTGTCAAACGCTTTTTGTGGGAGGGGGTCCTGGCTGATGCGGCTCAGGCGCTCACTCGGTCTCATGCAGCTCCTTCAGGAAGTCGTCGCTGAGGTGGCCCTCGTGCACGGGCCGTGCCCAGCCTGTCAGATGTACGCGCAGCTCCTCCCCCACCTCGACCTGCAGCTCACCGCCGTCGAGGGCGACGGTGACGGTACTCGATTCGTGCGCCCCGCCACCCGATTTGTGCCCTGCGTGTCCTGCGGCGGCGCCCGCCAGACGCGGGGCATCGCCGTCGTGGGCCGGCGGGGAGCGCCTGTGCGCCAGGACGTGGGCAACCGCCGCACCGGTGGCACCGGTGCCGGATGAGAGCGTCTCCCCCACCCCGCGCTCGAAGATCCGCGCGCGGATGCGAAACGGTTCGGTCTCGGTGTACCACGAGACGTTGGTGCGGTGCGGGAACAGCTCGTGGTCTTCGATCGCGGGGCCGATCGCGGTTAGGTCGAGCGCCAGCAGCGCATCCAGGTCCTCGACGTGGATTGCACATTGGGGGTTGCCGATCGAGACGTGCTGGAAGCGCCAGCGTCGCCCACCGGCGCTCAATTCGCCGTGGCCGTCGGGGGAGCCGCTCGGGAAGTTCTGCGAGCTCAACGACGCGGCACCCATGTCGATGCGGCAGCTGTGCGGGCTGAGGATCGTCGGCGTGATCGGCCCCGCGGCCGTGTGGATCGAGAACACGTCCTCCTCGCTCCAGCCGTGGCGACGAAGGTAGAGCACCGCCTCGCGTGCGCCGTTGCCCGACAGCTCGGCCTCCGACCCGTCGGGGTTGTAGATCGACAGTCGCGCGACGAACTGGGGGTCGTCGCTGGGGGCCAGCAGCAGCACCCCGTCGGCGCCGACCCCGAAGTGCGGCGCGCAGAGCTTGCGGATCCGCGACGGGGTGAGCTCGAACGGCAGTTGCGCGCGCTCCATGATCAGGTAGTCGTTGCCGAGCGCCTGCCACTTCTCGAACCGCATTGGGCCTATCTCTGCGGAGGCGGTCATACGCTGCCCGAGTTTATGCACTCACCCGGCTGGAACGGTGCCATCAGGCGGCATCTCGGCAAGCAGCGAGGCCAGGCGGAGAAGGATGCCTGAGGGGCCGACCTCAACCCTCGCCCGCGGGGGACGCGCCAGCGGCGTCCCCGGCCATGAGGGAGTCTACGATCTCCGCGGCCACATCCTCCGGCTCGCGGCCGGTCACGTCGATCAGGTGGACGCCGGCGAGCTTGCGCATCCAGGAGAGCTGGCGGCGCGCGTAGTTGCGGGTGTGCCGCTGCATCGCCTCGACGTCGCCGGCGAGCAGCTCCTCGAAGCCGAGCGCCTTGCGCGCGGTGGCCGAGGCGCCGGCGGCATGGGCGCGCAGCACCTCCTCGCGCACCCCGGCGGCCAGCATTCGTTCGACGCGGGCGTCGATCTGCGCGTACAGCTGCTCGCGCGCCAGCGTCAGCCCGACGAGCAGCGTGGGACGGCGCACCTCGTCGGTCCACAGCTGCGAAGGCCCCTCGGGCGGCTCGAGCTCGCCCGTCGCCAGCAGCTCCAGCGCGCGCACGATCCGCTGGCGATCGGCAGGGTCGATGCGCCCAGCCGCCCACGGCGCGCCGCGCGCGAGGCGAGCGTGCAGCGCCGCCGAGCCCTCCCGTTCGAGCTCCGCGGTGAGGCGCTCGCGCAGCCCCTCGGGCGGCGGTGGGCGCAGGCTCAGCTCGGTCAACGCCGCGCGTAGGTAGAGGCCGGTGCCGCCGACGACGATCGGCCGACTACCCCGGGCGAGCAGCGTGTCGATCTCGGCGTGCGCCAGCTCGGCGTACTGACCGGCGCTGAAAGAGGCGTCGGGCGGCAGGAAGGAGACGAGCCGGTGCTCCAGGGCCGCCCGCTCGGCGGCCGAGGCGACGCCGGTGAGCGTCTCCAGGCCGATGTACACCTGCAGCGCGTCGGCGGAGACCGCCACGGGCTCCTCGCCGACGGCCCGCAATCGCGCGGCGAGCGCGACCGCGACCGCGGTCTTGCCCACGCCCGTGGGGCCGAACAACGCAATCACTCGCATTGACGTAGCCTTGCACCACGGGCCAACTCGAGGGTCGGCCCTGCTCGACCACCCCACCCGTCGCTCGAACCGCCGGCCCAACCCATCCTGCCCTGGAGCGATCACCAATGCAGATCCATAACTCCACCGTGCTGCTCACCGGCGCCACCGGCGGCCTCGGCGAAGCGATCGCCCGCGAGCTGGGGGGGCGCGGCGCGAAGCTGATCTTGACGGGCAGGCGTACGGATGTGCTGGAGGGGTTGGCGAGCGAGTTGGGAGCACGCGCGCTGGCTGCGGATCTGGCCGACCGCACCGCCGTGGATCGCCTGCTGGGCGAGGCGGGCGACGTCGACATCCTGGTAGCCAATGCGGCGCTACACGGCGCGGGGCGCCTGGAGGAATTCGAGCTGGAGGAGATCGACCGCACGCTGGAGGTCAACCTGCGCGCCCCGATCGCGATGGCGCACGCCCTGGCCCCGGCGATGGCCACACGCGGGCATGGCCACCTGCTGTTCGTCTCCTCGCTGTCGGGCAAGGCGCCGACGGCGATGACCTCGCTGTACAACGCGACGAAGTTCGGACTGCGCGGCTTCGCGCTGGGGCTGCGCCCGGAGCTGCGCGAGCGGGGCGTCGGCGTGTCCGTCGTCAACCCGGGCTTCATCCGCGAAGCAGGGATGTTCGCGGCCTCGGGCGCGAAGCTCCCTCCCGGTGTCGGCACACGCAGCCCCCAGGACGTGGGGCGCGCGGTGGCGGAGGCGATCGAGCGCAACCGTGCGGAGGTGGACGTCGCGCCACTGGCGCTGCGCGTCGGCTCGGCCTTCGCGGGTCTCGCCCCGGGCCTCGCCGCGACCGTCACCCGCAAGACGGGCAACGACAAGCTCGCCGAGCAGTTGGCGGCGGGTCACCGCACCTAGCCCACGAACTCCTTCGGTAGGCCTTAGACACGCGTTGCGGGCCGCTTAGGGACCGGGCGCAGGATGGGTGGCGTAGGAAAGCTCCCCAACCGACCACACAGGAGGTTCCCATGAACAGGGCGAATACGATCAGGGCGGTCATCGTGGTGGGCGCGCTGGCAACGGGAGGCGCGGTCGCCGGCATCGCCGGCGCGGCCGCGGCTCCGAGTGGCTCCACCGGCACGACGGGTGCGACATCGACCCAGTCAACGCCGTCCACGACGACCACTCCGTCCACGACAACCACCCCCTCGACGCCGTCCAAAACAGCCCCGGCGCCGAACTCGACGAGCCCCTCGGGCCACCCCTGCCCGAACATGGGCAAAGGGTCGAGCGGGGGATCGAGCTCGAAATCCGGATCGGGCAGCGAATCGGGATCGAGCTACACCGGCCCTCCCCCGGGGCCTGTCGCTACCGCCGCGTAGCGACCAGCAACTCCTCCCCGGCGAGCGTCTGCGAGGTCGCGGAGTCGATCCGCACCTGCGTCAGCTCGCCGGGCGAGGAGAGACCGGCGAAGTTGACCACCTTGTTGTGGCGAGTGCGCCCACGCAGGCGCGAGGGATCGTTGCGAGATGGCCCTTCGACGAGCACCTCCAGATCGCGCCCGACGAAGCGCTGGGCGCGCTCGCGCGCGTGGCGCTGGACGGCCTCGAGGAGCCGCTCCATGCGCTGCACCTTGACCGGGTGGGGAACGAGGCCTTCGGTGATGGCGGCAGCGTCGGTGCCGCGCCGCGGTGAGAAGAGGAAGGTGAAGGCGCTGTCGTAGCGGACCTGCTCGACGAGCGAGAGCGTCTGCTCGAAGTCCTCCTCGGTCTCGCCGGGGAAACCGACGATGATGTCGGTGGTGAGCGAGACGTCGGGGACGTGCTCGCGGATCAGGGCTACACGGTCGAGGTAGCGCTCGCGATCATAGGTGCGGCGCATCGCCTTGAGGATGCGGGTGGAGCCGGACTGCAGCGGCAGATGAATGTGCTCACATACTGTTCGCAGGTTGGCGTGCGATCGGATCACATCTTCGCGCATATCCTTCGGATGGGGCGAGGTGTAGCGGATGCGCTCGATGCCCTCGACGGCGTCGAGCGCGTGCAACAGTTCGGCGAAGCTGGTGCGCGTCGGCCGCAGGTCGCGCCCGTAGGAGTTGACGTTCTGGCCGAGCAGCGTGACCTCGCGCACCCCCTCGGCGGCCATCGCGCGAACCTCCGCGACGAGCTCGTCGAAGGGCCGGCTGACCTCGCGCCCGCGGGTGGAGGGGACGATGCAGTAGGAGCAGCGGCAGTTGCAGCCGACGCTGATCTGCACCCACCCCTGGAAGGGCCGCTCGCGGTGGGCGGGCAGGCGCCCGGTGAAGCCCTCGAACTCGAAGAAGCCCTGCGCGGTGAGCGACTCCGAGGTGAGGAACTCGGCGAGGCGGTGGACCTGGCCGGGGCCGAAGGCGACGTCGACGAACGGGAAGCGCTCGAAGACCTCCTCCTTGACCGACTGCGCCCAGCACCCCCCCACGCCGACGATCCGCTCGGGCCGTTCGTGCTTCAGCCGCTTGGCCTCGCCGAGGTGGGCGACGAAGCGGGAGTCGGCGGACTCGCGGATCGAGCAGGTGTTGAAGAGGATCAGGTCGGCCTCGGCGCGCGCGGTGGCCTCGCGGTAGCCGAGCGACTCGAGCATCCCCTTCATCCGCTCGGAGTCGTGCTCGTTCATCTGGCAGCCAAACGTGGTTACGTGGTAGAGCGGCATGGAGACAGGGTACCCGCAGGGCAACCGCCGATCCACTCCAGCGGCGCCCAGGACGACCCACCACCGGCTGCGCCGGCGGTGTCGGCTACGCGAGGCTGCGTCCTCGGTCGCTCGCCGATCGAAGATCTACAGGATCTCCGATCGAGCAAAGCACGCCACGCGGGGGTGGGTGGGTCCGGATCATTTGCCTCGCTTGCTCAGCAGCCGTCCTGGCAGCGCAGTTCGCAAGAGAGGATCAGGCGGCTACGGGCTCGCGGTCCAGAGGTTTCCGGGTGGTGACGACCGGGGTCTCTGCCGCCGGCGTGGGGGCATCTGGAACGGGCTCCAGCGGGATGGCGGGACCCTCGGGCGAGATGTCGCGCGCGGCGAATATCCGCGCGCGGATCTCTGCAGCCATCGCCGGGTGCGCGTCGAGATAGGCCTTCGCGGCGCCGCGGCCCTGGCCGAGACGTTCGTTGCCGTAGGAGAAGAAGGAGCCGGACTTGGTGACGACGGAGTCCTCAATCCCGAGGTCGATCAGGCAGCCTGAAGAGGAGATGCCTTTGCCGAACTCGATGTCGAACTCGGCCTGGCGGAAGGGGGCGGCGAGCTTGTTCTTGACGACCTTGACGCGTACGCGGTTGCCGACCGCCTCGGTACCGTCCTTGAGCGTCTCGATGCGGCGGATGTCGAGACGTTGGGAGGCGTAGAACTTCAGCGCGCGCCCGCCGGGCTGGGTCTCGGGCGAGCCGAACATGACGCCGACCTTTTCGCGGATCTGGTTGGTGAGGATGCAGAGCGTGGAGGTGCGGTTCAGGTTGCCGGCGATCTTGCGCATCGCCTGAGACATCATCCGCGCCTGCGCGCCGACCGTCTGGTCGCCCATCTGCCCCTCCAGCTCCACGCGCGGGGTGAGCGCGGCGACGGAGTCGATCGCGACGACGTCGATCGCCCCGGAGCGCACGAGCATGTCGGCGACCTCCAGCGCCTGCTCGCCGTAGTCGGGCTGGGAGACGAGCAGCTCGTCGATGTCGACGCCGATCTCCTTGGCGTAGAGCGGGTCCATCGCGTGCTCGGCGTCGATGAAGGCACAGACCCCCCCGAGCCGCTGGGCCTCGGCGAGGACGTGGTAGATCAGCGTCGTCTTGCCGGAGGACTCGGGGCCGAAGACCTCGACGATGCGCCCGCGCGGAACCCCGCCGATCCCGAGCGCGAGATCGAGCGACAGCGCGCCCGTGGGAATCGCGGCGACGCGCACCTGCGCCCCCTCATCGCCCATGCGCATGACGGTGCCCTTGCCGAACTCGCGCTCGATCTGCGTGAGCGCGCCCTTCAGCGCGGCGTCGCGGGCCTTGGCGGCCTTCTCGTTGTCGGTCGGCATCGGAAGCTCCTCCGGGAATCGGGGAAAACGGATCGAGCGCAAACGGTAGAGACGGCTCCGGACGGAACACCTGTTCGATCAGAGCACCGCGAGGGCGTATGTGAAGAGCGCTTCGTATACGGCCTCCGTGGACGTGAGCCAGGAGCGTTGCAACGTGACCGAGCGGGGGGTGAACGAGAGCGCAGGCGTTGGCGGCAGGGCGCGCCCGCGCGGGGCCTCGGAAGGGCGCATGCGCGCGACTGTCACGTGTGGGCGAAAGTGCCGGCGCCGACCTTCCGAGGCGCGCCCGGAGCCAGAAGCGGCGGCCGGCTCCAGGTCGCAGACCGCGGCGAGCGCCCCGTGCAGTCCCTCCAGAGCGCGCTCGGGGGTGTCGTGCAGCTCGACGGCGAGCGCGCGAGGGTGGCGCGGCGGTAGCCACAGCGGCGCCCCGAAGGAGAGCTCGCCAACCGGCGGCGCCTCTGCGCAGGCGGCGGCGAGGGCCTCGCCGAGTGCCTCGATCTCCCCCACGGGCCGGTTGCCGAGGAAGCAGAGTGTGACGTGCAGGGAGTCGGGTGCGAGCAGTCGCAACTGGCGGGTCGGCGAGGATCGTGCTTCCCGGCGCCGGCTGGGCGAGCGCCCGCCGCGGAGGGCAATCGCGGGCGCGCCCGCCGCGGTGGCGGGGTGGGTGGGTTCTCCATCGCTCACGCTCGCTGCAGCAGTGCGCGCCCACCCGAGCAGCCGCCCGCACAGCTCGGCGGGCAGGTCGAGCGCGACGAACAGCCGGGCTTCGGCGCCGCGGGTCATGCCAATGATGATCGCAACCGCAGGCCCACGACAAACGACCCCTGCGGACGATGCATCGCGATTCTTCTCGAAAAGGCCGGCGGGGACGCCGGCTATGTCAGACCGGCGCCCCCGCGCGGCAGATTCCGAATGCGTGGAGAGGAGGTCACGATCCGGAGTCTCTACGGGTGCCCGAGAAAAAAGTCGGTAGGGCCCGTAGGTCTTATAAGCGTACAGTGGCCGACCGCCACGTCTATTGCTTGATTCGAACTATTCTAAAACATCCTTGACTCTCTTGAAAACGTACGCATAGCTGTACCACGCGAGCAAGGACGGACACAAGGGGTGTTTCTGACATGGACATCGCGAATCGGGCCGCGCGGCGCGAGGAGGCTGCCAGGGCGCCGGCGCGGTCGTTGCCGGCGCCCCGAGCGGCCGATCCGAATGCGTGGAGAGGACCGCCGCTCCGGATTCGCCGCGGGCACCGGAAAAGCTCAACGACTGAAGTTCGAGGTGAGCAGCCGGCGCACCAGGTGCAGTGCCACTGTGGTCGTACGCTCGCGTACGTCGGGCCGGGCGCCCGGTAGGGTCACCGCTCGCGGAAGTGCGCCGCCGCTGGTTGCTGCGCACAGATAAACCGTGCCCACCGGCTTCTCGGGGGTGCCTCCACCGGGACCGGCGATGCCCGTTACTCCCACGCCCACGTCCGCTTCGAGGTGCTTGCGCGCTCCTTCGGCCAGAGCTCGTGCCACCTCGGCGGAGACGGCGCCGTGGCGTTCGATCATCTCCGCGGGGACTCCCGCCTGCGCCACCTTCGCCTCATTCGCGTATACGACGAGGCCCCCGCGCACGTATTGCGAGGCGCCTGGAGGATCCGTCAGGCGGGCTGCGAGCAGGCCGCCCGTGCACGACTCCGCGGTTGCAATCGTGCGCGCGGGGGCGCCCTGATCGCCCCGGAGCAGCGCCGCGACCTGCTCATCGATCGTGCTGCCGTCATCGGAGAAGAGCTGCTCGGCGTGGCGAGCTCGCACCGTGGCCACCAGCATGTCGTAGGCGTCCTGCGCGTCGGGCTCGTAGCGCGTGACGACCTCTACCTCGCCCCGTTTCAGGCAGGTGGTCACCTCCAGGCGCTCCAGCGGCACCCCTTCGCGCTCGGCCATCCTGAGTGTCTGCGCAATCTCCGACTCGGGGATCCCGAACAGGCGCAGCGTGCGGCGAAGGTACTCGGTGGCGCCTGCCAGAGCCTCTCGCAGTGGACCCGCCGCCTGGAAGTCCTCGCGCACGGCCGCGTTCCACATGGGCTGCAGCTCCCGCGGCGGGCCGGGGAGCACCACAACCGTGAGGTCTGTTCTGCCCTCAGCGGGAGGCACTACCAGGCCCGGGGCGGTACCGACAGGCTCGAGCACCGTCGCGCCCCGCGGGACCGTCGCCTGCTTGCGCGCGCCCTCGCGCATCGCCTCGACGCTGACGTTGCGCCAACGGGCGCCCAGGCGCGCGACGATCGCTTCGATCCGCTCCTGCAATGGGGCGTCCCACACCAGCTCGCGGCCCTGAAACTCCGCTACGACCTCGGCTGTGAGGTCGTCGGCGGTCGGGCCGAGGCCGCCGCTGGTGAGCACCACATCGAAGCGCTGCGCTGCCATGAAGCGTAGTGTCGCCAGCAGATCCTCGCGGCGGTCGCCGACAATCGCGATCTGCGCGAGGTCGACGCCCAGCTCCTCCAGGCGATCTGCCAACCAGGGGCCGTTGCGGTCAGCCACGCGGCCAGTCAGCACCTCGGTGCCGGTGACGACGATCCCCGCGCGCGCGCCCACCGGCTCACCCGCTCACTTGCACGTCGGCGCTTCGCTTTCCACCAGCGAGCGCATCCCCGTGCGGGTGATCGCAAAGCCGATCGCGCCGGAGGAGGCCGGTACCGTCACGGGCTTGCCGTTGACGATCAGCGTCACGGCGTTGTTGCCGAGTGTCAGTTCGAAACGGCGGGCGTGGTAGACCGGCTCGGAGCTTTCCGGGGTCAGGATCACGCCCGGGATCCGCTTGCGTCCGCCGTCGCCGATCAGGCAGACGTACACTTCCGCGCTCGGCTGCAGCTTCAGCGACGCCAGCGTCGCAGTCGCGCTCGGGGTGCCGGCTCCGTGCGCCCCGTGGAGCCGTTTGACATGGATGCCGCGCACACTTTGTGCCGGGTGGATCGGCGGCGCTTTGCTCGACGGCGAGCTGCCGCCCGACAGCAGTGCGTACACCAGCAGCACGATCACGATGCCCACTGCGCCGATCGTCGCCAGGTAGGTGCGCGAGGGGCCCGTCCGGGGCGGCGGCGGAGCGCCCGGGCCGCGACGCATCGCCCCGCCGGGGCGAGCGCGGGCACGGCGGGGGGCCGACCCCGCCGTCTGCTGGATCGGCTCGATCCCGTCGCCGGGGTGCTCGTAGTGGAGCTTGTACTCCTCGACCAGAGCGCGGCCGTCGAGGCCGAGCGCGTTGCCGTAGGTGCGCAGAAAGCTCTTCACGAACGTCGGTCCCGGCAGCAGGTCCCACTCCTCGTTCTCGAGCGCCCGCAGGTACTTGGCGCGGATCTTCGTCTGCGCCTCGATCTCCGACACGTCGATCCGCTCGCGCATCCGTGCCTCGCGCAGGGTTGCTCCGATCTCAGGCATCGGCCGTACCGGGAGGGGCTTTGTGGAGGCCCGCCCTCCCCGGGCCTGCCCTCTTCGGGCCTGCCCTCCCCCCACTAAGCGTTGCTCCGATCTCGGACATCCTGGCGTGAAGGCTAGTTGACCGCCCGCTCCTCCAGGGCAGCCAGTACGCGGGGCACGTCAGCCTCGGCGATCAGCACCTGGCGGGGCTTGGAGCCCTCGTAGCCGGAGATCACGCCGCGGCGCTCGAGCATGTCGATCATCCGGCCTGCGCGCGTGTAGCCCAGGCGCAGGCGCCGCTGCAGCATCGAGGTCGAGGCCGTCTGCATTTCCGCGACCAGCGCGATCGCGTCCTTCAGCAGCGGGTCCTCGTCCGGGTCAAACTCATCCGGCCCCTCCCCCGCCTTCTCGGTCGGCTCGACCTCCTCCAGCAGCTCCTCACGCAGCTCCGGCTCGCCCTGCTTGCGCCAGAAGTCGGTGATCTTTGCGATCTGTGGCTCATCGATGTAGGCGCCCTGGATACGCTGCAGGCGCGATGAGCCGACCGGGCTGAAGAGCATGTCACCCTGGCCCAGCAGCGACTCGGCGCCGTTCTGGTCGAGGATCACGCGCGAGTCGGTCTGCGAGGAGACCGCGAACGCGATCCGCGAGGGGACGTTGGCCTTGATCATGCCCGTGATCACGTCGACGCGCGGGCTCTGGGTCGCCAGCACGAGGTGGATGCCGACGGCGCGCGCCTTCTGCGCGAGGCGAATGATCGAGTCCTCGACGTCCGCGGGGGCGACCATCATCAGGTCCGCGAGCTCGTCGATCACGCAGAGGATGTACGGCAGCGGCGGTTCGTCCCGCGCCGCGCGCGCCTTGTTGAGCTCCGGCAGGCTGCGCGTGCGCGCCAGCGACATCGTCCCGTAGCGCTGCTCCATCTCCCGGACCAGGTTCTGCAGCGCGTTGGCGGCCATCCGCGGGCTCGTGATTACCGGGGTCAGAAGATGCGGATCGACTCGTAGTGGTTGAGCTCCACCTGCTTGGGGTCGACCAGCACGAGGCGCAGCTCGTGCGGGCTGGCGCGCAGCAGCACGCTCGCAAGCATCGCGTTGATCGCGCCCGACTTGCCCGCACCCGTCGTGCCGGCGACGAGCAGGTGGGGCATCTTCGCGAGGTCGGCGCCGATCGCCTTGCCTGCCACGTCCTTGCCGAGCCACACGGTGAGGGGCGACCAATCCTTGGGCGGCTCCTGGTAGACGTCGCCGAGGCGCACGATCCGCCGGCGCGCGTTGGGCACCTCCACCCCCACCGCCTGCTTACCGGGGATCGGCGCGAGGATGCGGATGTCGGTCGCGGCGAGCGCATAGGCGAGATCGTCCTTCAGCTGCGTCACCTTCGCGACCTTCGTCCCCGGCGCGAGGCGAAGCTCGTAGCGTGTGATGTGCGGGCCGGCGACGGTGCCGATCACCTTCGCCTGCACGCCGAAGTGGCCGAGCGCCTCGACCAGGTTGGCGGCGGTGCGCTCCTGCCCGGCGGTGTCCGGACGCGACTGCTCGGCGCTCGAGCGCGACAGCACTTTGCTCGCCTCCGGTAGCTGCCACTCGAAGTCGGGGTCGTCGGTGATGTGCTCGCGCAGGCGCCCTTGGGGGGTGAGATCCTCCGCGTTCAGGGCTCCCCCGCCGGAGGTCCGCTCGCGCGCCTCCTCATCAGCCCCCGCGGCCGGCGGCAGTTCTTCCGGCCCAGGGTCGAGCTCCGGCGGCTCCTCCTCGACCTCGTCGTCGGCCCACGGGTCGAGCGGCTCCAGCGGCTGCTCGCCATCCAGTGAGGGCGCCTCCACGTGGGTGGCGCGCACCACCAGCTTTCCCGGCTCGGGATCGGGGGGCAGCAGGGTCTCCAACGGGGTGCCCCCCTCGATCGGATCTGCCGCACGTGCGCGCGAGGAACCGCTCGCCAGCGCGTCCGACGAATCGCCGCCCGCCCCACGATCGGCAGCCACCCGCGCCTTCAACATCCGCGTGCTGTCGACCATGCCGCTGCCGGTCGCACGCAGCACCGCCGCCAGCGAGGCGCCCGTCAACAGGATCACGCCAACCACCAGCAGGAACACGACGAGGATGTCCACGCCGACCTGCTGCACCAGCCGGTGCGCCACTTCGTAGAGCGCCTGCCCGCCCGCGCCGCCGTGCGCCTGCAGATAGACGGAGGACCAGTGCGAGGCCGGGGTGCCCTGCCCCGAGCTCACGCCCAGCGTGCCCGCCGCCAGCGCGAGCACGATCGCGGCGAAGAGGCAGATGCTACCCGTGCGCAGCGGGCGCATCGCCGGCAGCACCGGGCGCATCAGCATCGCCGTGCCGGCGCCCCACAAGCGCGATCGGCGCCAGCACCTTCGAGCGCCCCACGCTCCAGCCGAGCGCGACCGCAAGCGCGTGCCCGAGGCGACCGCCGTCGCCGTTGCCGTACAGCACAACGCCCATGAACACGCCGACCGCGATCAGCGCGAGCGCCAGCACGTCGCGCTGGCGCTGGTCGAGCTCCGGCAGCCGTGGCGGCCACCACGGCGGCGGCCAGCCCGAGCCGCGCCGCCGCTGGCGGCCCCGAGCTTTACTTGCCGTTCTCCGATCGGTGGATCTGCGAGCGGCCGGCGCTCGGCGTGTGCTGCGCGTGCGTGTGCCTGCCATCCACCCGCAACTTCGACGCCGGGGCTTCAGACCCTGCATCGCTGCGGCCGGCGATCGGCCGCCGTCGAAGCATTTTTGTTCAAACCCCTTACCATTGCTTTAGTACAAATCGATACACAGGTACCCCATATGAACGATTTCTCCCGCGCACCGAGGGTCCTCGTGGTCGAGGACGACGAGGACATCGCACAGGCGCTGCAGCGCTCGCTGCGGATGGAGGGCTATGAGGTCCGTATCGCGCTCGACGGCGCCGCCGGCCTCGAACAGTCCCACACCTTCGTGCCCGATCTCGTGATCCTCGACCTCGGCCTGCCGAAGGTCGACGGCATCGACGTCGCCCGCGGCCTGCGCGAGCAGGACGATGTGCCGATCCTGATCCTCACCGCGCGCGACGCGCTGGAGTCGCGCGTGGAGGGGCTCGACGCCGGCGCCGACGACTACCTCGTCAAGCCGTTCGAGCGCCAGGAGCTGCTCGCACGGATGCGCGCACTGTTGCGCCGCCGGCCCCCCCGCGGCTCGGCGCCATTGCGCGTCGGCGACCTCTCGCTCAACGCCGACACGCACGAGGTGATGCGCGGCGAGCGCGGGATCGAGCTGACCCAGCGGGAGTTCGAACTGCTCGAGTACCTGATGCGCAACGAGCGAATCGTAATCTCCCGCCAGCGGCTGCTCGACGAGGTATGGGGTTATGACCCCTTCTCCCAGACCAACACGATCGAGGTGTTCGTCTCCAACGTGCGCCGCAAGCTCGAGGCCGAAGGCGAGCCCCGTTTGCTGCACACAATCCGGGGAGCCGGCTACGTCCTACGTGCCTGAGCATCTCCCGACGCGACGCTGGCCGCCACGTTCCGGCTCGGACGTACTACGTGGTACGCCCTGCGCCCGCCCGCGTCGGCCAGCTTGGTCATGAGGCGCTCAGGAGGCGTATTGGTGTCACGGGTCTCGGCGGCGTTCGACCGCCTGCCGATCCGCACGCGCCTGGCGCTCGCCTCGGCGCTGCTGACGTTCGTGATCCTCTGCGGTTTCGCGCTGGTGGTCGGCTCGCTGACCGTGCACCGCATTCGCGCGGACTTCAACAGCGAAGTCACCGCCTCCGCCGACGAGTTTGCCAGCCTGCTGCGAATCTCGGTGACCCCTACGAGCGAAGGCCAGCACCTGGTGGTGAGCCCAAACATCGACGCATACGCGCCGCCCGAGCACGCCGCGATCAGAGTGATCCTCTCCACCTCCGCGAGCGTGATCGAAAACACCCCCCACGCCCCCGAACTCGATCGCCCCGACGGGCGCATCGCCGGCCTCGACGGGGGCGTGAACGTCGATGGCTACCGCGTCGAATCGCGCGCCGAGGGGCCACTGTCGACCGGCGGCTACGTGGTGATCCAGTACGCCCGCCCGCTCTCCGACGTGCAGCCGACGATCGCCCGCGTGGAGCTGCTGCTGGTGCTCGGCACGCTCGCCGGCAGCGGCCTCGCGCTGCTCGCCGGGGCGACGATCGCTCGGCGCGCAATGCAGCCGATCGCGACGCTCACCGCGACCGCCGCGGAGATCGCGCGCACGCAGGACTCCAGCGCCGCGATCCCCCAGCCCGAAGCCGACGACGAGGTCGCCGAGCTCGCACGCACGCTGCAGGGGATGCTCCACTCGCTCGACGACGCCCACGCCGAGACCGAGGCGATGCTCGACCGCCAGCGCCGCTTCGTCGCCGACGCCTCGCACGAGTTGCGCACGCCGCTGACGTCGGTGCTCGCCAACCTCGAGCTGCTGGCAGAATCGCTGCACGGCGACGAGGGCGACGCGGCGCGCTCGGCCCTGCGCTCCTCGCGGCGCATGCGCCGGCTGGTCGTCGACCTGCTGCTGCTGGCGCGCAGCGACGTCGGCCGCGCCGCGCCGCGCCAACCGGTCGATCTGGGGCAGGTGGTGCTCGACGCCGCCGCCGAGCTCGGCCCGCTGAGCGGCAAGCACGAGCTCTCGATCGACGCCCACCCGGCGATCGTCGAGGGCGACCACGACGAGCTCTTCCGCGTGGCGCTCAACCTGATCGAGAACGCCGTGCGCCACACCCCGCCCGGCACCGCGATCCGCGCCTCCACCGGACTCGCCGGCGCGGATGCTGTGCTCATTGTGGAGGACAACGGTCCGGGCGTGCCCTCCGAGCTCGCCCCCACCCTGTTCGAGCGCTTCGTGCGCGGCGCCGGCGACCGCGGTGGCTCGTTCGGCCTCGGCCTCGCGATCGTGCGCGCCGTCGCCCAATCGCACGGTGGCTCGGTCACGCTGGAGAATGTCGCTCCCCACGGCGCACGCTTCGTCGTGCTGTTGCCGCTGGCCCGATCAGACCTCGACGACGACGGGAAGGACCATCGGGCGCCGCTTCAAGCGGTCGTAGACTAGCTGCGCGAGGTCGTCGTGCAGCGTCTGCTGGATCAGGTCCACCTCGCGGATCTCCTCCTTGGCGGCGCGGTCAAGCGACTCCTCCACGGTGAGGCGGATCTCCTCGACCAGGCGACCGGCTTCGTCGAGGAAGGGGACACCGCGGAAGATCACCTCCGGGTCGGCGACCGAGTGACCGTCCTGCTCGGCGATCGTGGCGACCACGATGAAGATCCCGTCGGCCGAGAGCATCCGCCGGTCGCGTAGCGCCACGTCGGCCATGTCGCCGATCTCCACGCCATCCACGAAGATCATCCCCGACTGCTCGTGCTCCCCGAAGCGCGCCCCGTGCCCGTCGATATCGAGCGGCCTACCGTTCTCGCCCTGGAAGATGTCCTCCGCGGCGACCCCCACCGCCTCGGCGAGCTGGGCGTGTAGGCGCAGCCGCTTGAAGTCGCCGTGGAAGGGCATCACGTAGCGCGGCTGCACGAGGTTGAGCATCAGCTTCACCTCCTCGGCGTAGCCGTGGCCGGAGGCGTGCACGGGCGCGTCGGCGGGAGTCACCACGTGGCAGCCGATGTGGTAGAGGCGGTCGATCGTCTCGTTCACCGCGCGCTCGTTGCCGGGCACCGGGGTGGCCGAGAAGATGACCGTGTCGCCTCCGCGCAGCTGGACCTGCGGGTGGTCGCGGTAGGCCATCCGCCGCAGCGCCGAGAGCGGCTCGCCCTGGGAGCCGGTCGAGATGATGACGATCCGCTCGTCGGGGAAGTCTTCGATCTCGCGCACCCCCACCAGCATCCCCTCGGGCACCTCGATGTGCCCGAGCGTGCGGCCGATGCCGACGTTCTTGCGCATCGAGCGCCCGACCAGCGCGACCTTGCGCCCGAGCGCCTCGGCGGCATCCACGACCTGCTGCACGCGGTGGATGTTCGAGGCGAAGCTCGTCACCACGATTCGGCCCTCGCAGCGCGCGAACGCCTCCTCCAGGTGGGGGCCCACGCCGGACTCCGAGGGCGAGAAGCCCTGGCGGTCGACGTTAGTCGAGTCGCCGCACAGCAGCAGCACGCCCTCGCGCCCCAGCTCCGCCAGGCGCGAGACGTCCGCGGGCGGTCCGTCCACGGGGGTCTGGTCGAACTTGTAGTCGCCGGTGATCAGCACCGTCCCGAGCTCGGTGCCGAGCGCCACGGCGCTTGAGTCGGGGATCGAGTGGGTCATGTGCACCATCTCCATCGAGAACGGGCCCAGCTCGAGCACCTCACCCGGCGCCACGTCGCCCAGCTCGACGTCGCGCAGCTTGTGCTCCTCGAGCTTCGAGCGCGCCATCGCCATCGTCAGAGGCCCCCCGTACACCGGTGGCAGATCGCCGCCGGTAGATTTGGTCCCGCCCACCCCGAGCTCACGCAGCACCCACGGCAGCGCGCCAAGGTGGTCCTCGTGGCCATGCGTCACGACGATCGCCTCGATCTCGCTCGCGCGCTCGCGCAGGTAGGAAAAGTCGGGCAGCACGAGGTCGATCCCCACCATCTCCGGGGTTGGGAAGCGTAGGCCCACGTCGATCACGACGATTCGCCCGTCGTACTCGACGACGGTCATGTTCTTGCCGATCTCGCCCAGGCCGCCGAGCGGCAGGACGCGCAGTCTGGCGCTCACGCGTGTTGCTGCGTGCGCGCAGCCTCGCCCGTCGGGGATGGCGTGGCCCCGGCGGGGTCGAGCAGCCCGTGGCGCACCAGCATCGCCCGCACCTCCGCCAGCTCCTCGGGGGTGGCCTGCACCATCGGCAGACGCACGCCGCCGACCTCGTGACCGAGCAGGTTCAGCGCCGCCTTCGTGCATGTCGGGCTGGACGTTAGGAACAGCGTCCTGTAGACGTCCTGCAGTGAGGCGTCGATCTCAGCCCGGTGCTCGGGCTCGTCGACCATACGGCGCATCTGATCCCCGACGATGTGACTGGCGACGCAGACGCCGCCCGCCCCGCCGATGTCAAGCGTGCGCGCCAACGAGCTGTCGTCGCCGGCATACAGTTGGAGACCCTCGATCTGCGCCAGCTCATCTGCGTTGGCTTGCTTGACAGCCTCGATGTGCTCGATCTGCGCGAGCTCGGCGAGCAGCTCGGGGCCGATGTTGGTGCCGGTGCGGGAGGGGATGTTGTAGAGCATGATCGGCAGGTCGGTGGCGGCGGCGACGGCCTCGTAGTGGCGCTTGAGGCCGAGCGGGCTGGGGCGGTTGTAGTAGGGCGTAACGGAGATGATCGCGTCGGGGGCCAGGGCGCTCGCGCGTTCGGTCAAAAAGACCGCGTGGCGCGTGTCGTTGGTGCCGGCGCCGGCCACGATCGTCTTGCCGGGCGGGCGCTCGGCGACCGCCAGCTCGATCAGCGCGAGCTGCTCCTCGTCGGTGAGCGTCGCGGCCTCGCCGGTCGTCGCAGCCACCACGAAGCCGTCCGAGCCGTGTGCCGCGAGGCGGTGCATCAACGCCACGAACGCCTCCTCGTCGACGCGCAGCCCCGCATCGAACGGCGTTACGATTGCGGTCAGGATCGTTCCCAGGTTCGCCATCGCGGCCATTATCCCACGTCGCCGGTTCGCGCTACCCCAGAGCTCATATCGACCGCAGCGGAGGACCGGAGGTAGGCGGAGGCTGATCGTCGAACAGCAGGCTCTCCAGCCCCACGGTGAGCGGCTGCGCGAGCGCCTCGATCCGACGGACCGCCAGCAGCACCCCGGGCATGAACGACTCGCGGTCGATCGAGTCGTGGCGGATGCTCAGCGTCTGGCCGAGATCGCCAAGGATCACCTCCTGGTGGGCGACCAGCCCGGGCAGTCGCACGGAGTGAATCGGCGGCGCCGGCCCGCCGCTGGCGGCCGCCATCAACGCCGCCGTGCGCGCCGCCGTGCCGCTGGGCGCGTCGAGCTTGCGGTCGTGGTGGAGCTCGACGATCTCCGCCTTCGCCATATGGCGCGCCGCCTCGGCGGCGAAGCGCATCATCAGCACCGCGCCGATCGCGAAGTTGGGGGCGACCAGTACGTTGGCCGGAACGGGGTCGTCCCCGCTCTCCCCCGCACCGGTCTCCCGCTCAGCCGCACACGCCCGTTCCAGCTCGCCCAGGTCGAAGCCGGTGGTGCCGACCACTGCGTGCACGCCCGCGCGCACGCACGCCACCGCGTTCTCCAAGGCCGTCTCCGGGCGAGTGAAGTCGATGAGCACGTCGGGCGGGTGGGCGCCCGTCAGGACCTCGGCTAGCGTCGTGCCGAGCAACGGATCGACACGACCGGTGAGCTGCATGTCATCCGCGCCCTCCACCGCCGCGCAGACAGCGAGGCCCATGCGACCCGCCGCGCCGGCCACCGCCACCTGGATCAAGCCGACACCTCGCCCGCATGCTCCCCCGGCCCGTCAGCGATGTCGAGCCAGGCAACACCCCCGCTCACGCCGCGACCGCCTCCAGCGGCTCAAGCGCCGCGCGCAGCACCTGCTCGTCGGGACCGATCGCCGCGACCGACAACTCCGGGCCGCGGAACAGCTCGGCGGCGAGCTCGCGCAAATCATCGATCTTGACGGCATCGATACGCGCGATCACCTCCTCCACCGAGAGGATCGGCAGATCGCACAGCACCGAGCTGCCGAGGCGGTTCATGCGCGCCGCGGTGGACTCCATCGCGAGCACCATGCGCCCCTTGGCGTTCTCACGTGAGCGCTCAAGCTCCTGCGTGTCGGCCGGCTCGCGCACGAAGCGCTCGAGCTCGGCCGTGAGCACGGCCACCGCCTCAGTCAGATTCTCCGGGCGTGTGCCCACGTACAGCCCGACCTCACCCGTGTGAGCGTAGAGGTTGGAGAAGGAGAAGACCGAGTAGGCCAGGCCCCGGCGCTCGCGCACCTCCTGGAAGAGACGCGAGGATGCACCACCGCCGAGGATGTTGTCGAGTACACGCAGCGCAAAGCGCCGCTCGTCCTCGCGCGCCATCCCGCGGCCGCCGAGGCAGAGGTGGTATTGCTCGGTGTCCTTGCGCAGGAAGCGCACGCGCCGCTGAAACGCCGGCTCGCCCAGGTCGCCCTGTGTACCGACTCCGCTCGCTGGGCCCATCCCACGTCCCGCGCCGTCTTCGGCATCCCCCCCGCCCCTGTCCACCCCATCCGTGCCCGGCGAGGCGACGCCGCGCCCCGCTTCGGCCGCGCGCGCCATCTCCACCAGCGCATCGTGCTCGACCGAGCCGGCGGCAGCGATCACCACTTCCGAGGGGGTGTAGTGGCGGACGTGAAAGGCACGCAGCTGCTCGCGCGTCGCCGACCCGACCACCTCGGCGCGCCCGATCACCGCACGCCCGAGCGGGTGGTCGCCGAAGACTGCCTCGCCGAGCACGTCGAAGACGCGATCCTGAGGATCGTCCTCGTACATCGCGATCTCTTCGAGCACCACCTCGCGCTCGGCCTCGAGCTCGCCCATCAGCGGGCGCCACACCATGTCGGCGATCACATCGAAGGCACGCTCGAGGTGGCGGTCGAGCACGCGCGAGTAGACGGACGTCGCCTCCTTGTCGGTGCCGGCGTTCAGCTCAGCGCCCATCGCATCGAAGATCTGGTCGATCTCCTCCGAGCCGTAGCGCTCGGAGCCGCGGAACAGCATGTGCTCGAGCAGGTGCGAGATCCCGGCCTCGGCGTCGCGCTCATGCGCCGAGCCGGCGCCGATCCAGAAGCCGAGCGCGACCGAGCGCACCGCGGGCAGCGGCTCGCTCACCACCCGGACGCCGGAGTCCAGGGTGGTGATGCGATGGCCGACGTCGTTCATGACTTCAGCTGAGACGGCGTCCGGCATGGCCGTCGTCCAGCGGGCCGCGGGACTCCAAGACCGATCGCTGGGCGCGATCGCAACCGGCCAAGGAACCCTCCCGTAGCCCTCTCCGTCTCAGAACCGATCGCGATCGCGCCCGGAGCCGTGACGAGGACGGCCGGAGCCGCGCGGGGCCGAATCGCTGCGGCCACGGTCGCGGTCGCCACCGCCGCCGCGACCACTTCCCTCGCGACCGTTATTGCGCGACGGGCCCGATGAACGACCGGGTGGGCGGGATCCGGATCCTCCCCCGGCTCCCACGGCGGCCAGCTCCTCGACCGACTTGCCCGCGATCTCCGGGTCGTCGGCGAGACGCAGGCCGATGCGCCCACGCTCGCGGTCGACCTCGACCACGCGCACGTTGATCTCGTCGCCTTTGTTGAGCACGTCCTCGACGGTCGAGATGCGCTCCCCCGGGGAGACGTTGGAGATGTGCAGCAGCCCGTCGGTGCCCTTCGCCAGCTCCACGAACGCGCCGAACGTGGTCGTCTTGACGACCTTGCCGAGGAACTCGTCGCCGACCTCGACCTCCTTCATCATCATCCGGATCCGCTCCAGCAGCTCGTCGGCGAGCTCGCCGTTGGCCGAGTAGATCAGCACCTGGCCCTCGTCGTTGACGTCGATCTGCGATTCGTACTCCTCGGAGAGGCCGCGAATCGTTTCGCCGCCCTTGCCGATCAGCAGGCCGATCTGGGAGGGGTCGATCTGGATCGTCTGGATCCGCGGGGCGAACTGCGAGAGCTGCTCGCGCGGGGTCCCGATGACGTCGGCCATCTTGCCGAGGATGAACGTGCGCGCCTCTTTGGCCTGCGCGAGCGCGTCGCGCAGGATCTCGAACGTGACGCCGGTGATCTTGATGTCCATCTGCAGCGCGGTGATGCCGCGCTCGGTGCCGGCGACCTTGAAGTCCATGTCGCCGAGGTGGTCCTCGACGCCGGCGATGTCGGTCAGCACGATGTAGTCATCGCCCTCTTTGATCAGGCCCATGGCGATTCCCGCGACGGGGCGCTTGATCGGCACCCCGGCGTCCATCAGCGACAGCGAGGAGCCGCACACCGAGGCCATCGAGGAGGAGCCGTTGGACTCGAGGATGTCCGAGACCACGCGGATCGAGTAGGGGAACTCCTCGATCGAGGGCACCATCGGTGCGAGCGCGCGCTCGGCGAGCGCGCCGTGACCGATGTCGCGGCGCTTGACGCCGCCCATACGGCCCGCCTCCCCAACCGAGAACGGCGGGAAGTTGTAGTGGTGCCAGTAGTACTTTTTGGATTCGAGGCCAAGCGTGTCGATGCGCATCTCCTCCTTGAGCGTGCCCATCGCCACGACGCTCAGCGCCTGCGTCTGCCCGCGCGTGAACAGCGCCGAGCCGTGCGTGCGCGGCGTGACGCCGACTTCGATCGAGATGTCGCGGATCTCGTTCTCCGAGCGCCCGTCGGGGCGCTTCTTGTGCACGGCGATGCGCTCGCGGATGATTGCCTTCTCGAGCTTGTCGAACGCGAGCTGCGCGGCTGCGCGGCGCTCCCTGGCACTCGTGAGCTGATCCTCGGAAGCACCCTCGAGTGCCGCCGGAGCGTACTGCGCGAGGATCGCCGCCTCGACGGCCTTGGTCGCGTCCTGGCGCTCGAGCTTGTCCTCGACCTGCGTGGCCGCGTCCAGGGCGCCACCGTGGGAGCCACGGATCTGCTCCCGCAGCGATGGGTCGACAGCGATCGTCTCGAAGACTTTCTTCTCCTTGCCGACTTTCGCGGCGAGGTCGCGCTGGAGTGCGCACAGCTTCTTGATCTCGGCGTGGGCGATGTCCAGCGCGTCGAGGATCTCGGCCTCGGGGATCTCGTTGGCGCCCGCCTCGACCATCAGGATCGCCTCCTCGGTGCCCGCGACGATCAGGTCGAGGTCCGAGCTGCTCTCGGCGTCGGCCTGCAGGTCCTCCTCGGAGGGGTTGACGACGAAGTTGCCGTCGATCTTGCCGATGCGCACCGCGCCGACGGGCGTCGGCAGCGGGATGTCGGAGATCATCAGCGCCGCGGAGGCGCCGTTCATCGCGAGGATGTCATAGGGGTGCACGTGGTCGATCGACAGCGGGATCGCGACCAGCTGCGTGTCATAGCGCCAGTCCTTGGGGAACAGCGGGCGGATCGGGCGGTCGATCATGCGCGCGGTCAGCGTGCCCTTCTCGCCGGGGCGGCCCTCGCGCTTGAAGAACGAGCCGGGAATTTTCCCGGCGGCGTACATGCGCTCCTCGACGTCCACCGTCAGCGGGAGGAAGTCGACGTCGCGCAGCGAGCCGGCGACGGCTGTCGCGAGCACCATCGTGTCGCCCTGGCGGACGACCACTGCGCCGGAGGCCTGCTTGGCCATCCTGCCGGTCTCAAAGGAGATCTCGCTACCAGCGATCTCCACGGAGACCCGTGTAACGGCTACATCACTGCTCATATTGCTCTGCCTTCCTCGTCCGCCCTTCGGTCGGCGGCTCTGTCTTTTATTCTGTTCCGAACGCAGCTGAGCTTAGCGGATGTCTTGGGGAGGGCCACATGTTGGCCGAACCGGGGACCGATTAGGGCGACACTCGCTTCGCTCGCATCCCCGAATCGGCCAGCGCCGAAGGCGCGTGTCTCCCGGCTTCGGTCTCCCGGAACGGCCGCATGCGGCCGTTCCTCGCCGCCGCACATGTGCGGCGGCGCCGGTGGGCGCATGCGCCCACCGGAACAGCAACGCTCTCAAACGTTCTTCAAGCCGCCGAGGATCATGTGGACGCCTGGGAGATCGGCGGGCGAGGGCGCCTGGTAGCTCCAGCGCACAACGCCGTCGGGGCCGACTATGACGAGCGCGCGCTGGGGGAAGCCGCTCTCGTGCAGTACGCCGAAGGCGATGCAGGCCGCTCCCTTGGGCTCGAAGTCCGAGAGCTGCGGGATGCTGATGGCGAGCTTTTCGCGGAACGCTTTTTGCGCCCACGTGCTGTCACAGGAGACGCCGTAGATCGCCGCGCCGTCAGCCGTGATCTGGCCGAGCTCCTTCTCATACAGCTGCAGCTGATCGGTGCACACGGGGCTGAAGGCGAACGGGTAGAACACGAGCACGGTGGTTTTGCCGCGCAGGTTCTTCTCGGTGAAGGGCTCGCCGCCTTCGGTGGCGAGGCTGAAGCTCGGAACCTCGGAGCCGGGGTCGAGGACGCTCACGACAGCTCAGGCTACTTGCGCAGGCCGAGCTCTTTGATCAGCGCCCGGTAGCCCTCGAGGTCGGTGCGCTGCAGGTAGTCGAGGAAACGCCGGCGGCGTCCCACCAGCATCAGCAGGCCACGGCGCGAATGATGGTCTTTCTTCTGGGCGCGCAGGTGCTCGGTGAGGTGGTTGATGCGCTCCGTCAGGAGCGCAACCTGCACCCTGGTGTTCCCGGTGTCGCGCTCGCTCGCGCCGAACTTGGCGGCGATCTCGCGCTTTCTCTCGGTGGTCAACATCATCGGCGGGGGCACACGGTAGCAAAGAGTCAGAACGGGTTTTGAAATAGGCGGTGCGACCGGGGTGTTCCTGGACCAAGCTGGGCGACACGGGGCGGCGAAGCGCATGCTGGTGGCACGTGCGAGCCGTCATGTGGCGATCAAGCGCAGGGTCCAGGGACGCATCCGGGCGTGCCGGTCTTTTCAAAACCCGTTCTCAACGTCGGCAAGTGTCTCGCGCGTCTGCTCGACGTCGCGATGCATCTGCTCGACCAGCTCCTCGACCGTCGCGAAGCGCCGCTCGCCGCGCAGGCGGCGCATGAATTCCAGGCGCAGCTCGCTGCCGTAGAGGTCGCCTTCGAAGTCGAGCAGGTACGCCTCGATCAGCTCGCCGCGCCCGGTGGTAAAGGTCGGGCGCACCCCGATGTTGACGGCCGCCCGGTAACCGTTGGCGAGACAGGCGTAGATGCCGTGGCCGGGACACACGAGCGCCTCGTCGGGGATCAGGTTGGCGGTCGGGAAGTCGAGCGTACGCCCACGTTCATCGCCGCGCACCACCTCGCCCCGCAGCTGGAAGGGGGCGCCGAGGAAGCGCGTCGCCTGATCCACCTCACCCGCCAGCACGAGACCGCGGATGTGGCTGGAGGAGACGATCTCCCCATCCACCTCAAGCAGCGGGTGCACCGTCGTCTGAAAGCGCCCGTCGGCCGCCAGCAGCCGCGTGTCGCCCTGCGCGCGGTGGCCGAAGCGGAAGTTCTCGCCGACCGATACTCGCACCGCCCCGAGCGTCTTGACCAGCACCTCGTCGATGAACTCCTGCGCGCTGCGCGCGGCGAAGGCGGCGTCAAAGGGGATCACGATCAGCTCCTGCACCCCGAGCGCGGCGATCAGCTCGGCCTTCACCGCGAGCGGGGTGAGCAGCTTTGGCGCGTGCTGGGGCGCGACCACCGAGACCGGGTGGGGTTCGAAGGTGAGCACGCTGTCGGAGCCGCGGATCACCTCGCGGTGGCCCAGGTGCACGCCGTCGAAGGTGCCGACCGCCACCTGGCGCCCGCTGGCCGATCTGCGATCGACCGATCGAAGATCGGCCAGCACGTCGGGGAGACTGGTGATCTGCACGCGCGAAGACTATTGGAGGCGGCGCCGTGGGCCGGGGGTGGCGGGGGTTGTGTGTGTACTTTTCAGACCCCTACCCTTCATTTTGTAAAGTGGTAGGGGCCGTTCCGGATGACGTCTCCACCAGTTCATCGATCGCCGTCAGAGCATGGCCAGTACCTGCTCGATCGCAAGTAGCTCGGGAGGCTGCCACTCCTCGCCGCGCCTAGGAGGCGCCACCGCATCCGCCACCTTGAACGGCCCGATCGCGGTGCGGCGCAGCTGCACGCAGTAGGCATCGCCGAGGTCGGCAATCAGCGAGCGGACGTACGTGCCCGAGGAGCACTCGATCAGGAAGGCGGCGCGGTCGTCCTCGCGCCACAGCTGCTCGAAGCGTTGGACGGTGACGATCCGCTCGGGCATCTCGAACTGCTCGCCCCGTCGCGCGCGCTTGTAGGCGCGCTCGCCTTTGATCTTCACCGCCGAGTGGATCGGGGGCCGCTGACGTACTTCACCGGTTGGTAGCGACGGCGGGTCGGATGGCAGTCGCCCGGTGCGCGTGATCTCGCCCTCTGGGTCGCCGGTGCTCGACACCGCACCGAGCTGGGCGAGCGTCTCATAGCGCTTGGGCAGCCCCATCAACTGCTGCTGGATGCGCGTGGCGCGACCGACGAGCACCAGCAGCAGGCCGGTGGCGAACGGGTCGAGCGTGCCGGCGTGGCCGGTCTTGACGCCCCCCAGCGCGCGCCGCACGGCGGCGACCACGTCGTGCGAGGTGATCCCCGCGGGCTTGTCGATCAGCAGGACGCCGTTGGGCTGGGGGAGGGCAGGCCCAGGACGGGCGGGACCGATCTTTTGGGGAGGTCGGGAGGAGGGCCTGCCTCCCTCCCGCTGAGGGCCCCCCTCCCGGTTTGGAAAGGGCATTCAAGCCGGCGTCGGCGCGACCGATCGTCCGGGATCGGTCAGCAGCTGGGCGGCGATCTCGCGGCGTAGGAACTCGATCAGTCCCTCCGGCTCAAGCGAGGTGGAGAAGCCGGCGGCGCGGCGGTGCCCACCGCCCCCCTGCGCACGGGCGATCGCCGAGACGTCCACGTCGTCGTCGACCGCGCGCAACGACACCTTGCGCTCGCCGCGGCGCTCGGGCGCGGTCAGCTCGCGTACGAGCGCCGCAACCTTCGTGCCACGCACGGCGCGCAGGTGGTCGACGATCCCCTCGGAGTAGCTCTCCTCCGCCTCGGCTTGGCGAAAGTCCTCAGCGCTCAGTACCGCGACTGTCAGCTCGTCCCCGTCGAAGCGCTGCACCTGCCCGAGTCCGAGCGCAAGCAGCGCCAGCTTCGGGTAGGGCATCTCCTCGTACAGCCGGCGGTAGATCGCCTGCACGTCGACGCCCTCCTCGATTAGCTCGGCCGCCATCAGGTGCGCGCGCGGCCCCGTGTTCTCGTACATGAAGCGCCCCGTGTCGGTCACCAGCCCGACATACAACGCCTGAGCGACGGCCGGCGTGGGACTCACGCCGAGCCCATGCATCAGATCCCAGATGATCTCCGCAGTACAGGACGCGTCCGCAACCACATGATCGACCGTGCCAAAACGAGTGTTGTCGTGATGGTGGTCGATGTTCAACAGGTGCGCACCCTCTCGCAGCGCGTCGGCCGAGTTGCGGTCGATGTTGCCGCAGTCGAGCAGCACCACGGTGCGCTGGGCGATGTCCGCCGGCGGCGACTGGATCGCGTCAGCGAGGTCGAAGAAGCGGTATTCCAAGGGCAGCGGCAGCTCACCGGGGGGAACGAACATCAGCGAGTCCTTGCCGAGCGCGGCGAGCAGCCCGTGCATCCCCAGCAGCGAGCCAATCGCGTCGCCGTCCATGTTTTCGTGCGTGGCGAGCACAAAGCTCGAGTCCTCGCGGATCCGCTCGAGCACCAGCGCGCGGGTTTCGGCCAAGTCGGCCGCCGACGAGTTGCCGTTCTCACTCATCGCCACCCACCTCCTGCTCGTCCGCGCCTGCCCGTAGCTCGTCAGCGCCAGCCTCCAACCGATCCCCGCTCACCTGCGACTCATCGATGCCAACCCTCAACTCATCCAGGCCCGCCCCCGGCTCGTCCAAGAGTGCCTCCACACGCATCGCACGATCGGTCGTGTCGTCGTAGATGAAGTCGAGCGTCGGCGTGCGCTTCAGCCGCAGCTCGGAGGCAACGCGCCGCTGCATGTAGCCGTGGGCACTGCGCAGCCCCGCCAGCGTCGCCTCGCGCAGCGGCTCGTCGCCGAGCACGCTCACATACACGCGGGCGTGGCTGAGGTCGGCGCTCGTCTTCACATCGGTCACAGTTACGAATCCCACTCGTGGATCCTTCAACTCGCCTGCCACCACCCCTCCGATCACCTGCCTGATCGCCTCATCGACGCGGCGCATGCGGCCACCGGTCATCCTACTCTCCGAGCCCGTCGGTATTCGCCAACTACGTCCTCTGAGGGTCGAGTGCCAAGCGAGGCAAGGACGCAGGGAGCGAAATGTGCTGAGCACATGAGCGACCGAGGACGCAGCATCGCGCCGGCAATCGGCCCTCAGAGCTCTCGCTCGACCTGGCGCGTCTCGTACGTCTCAAGCACGTCGCCCTCACGCAGGTCCTGAAAGTTGGTGAGCACGATCCCGCACTCGAAGCCGGCCGCGACCTCGCGGGCGTCCTCGTTGAAGCGTCGCAGGCTTGCAATCGTGGTGTCCTGGATCACGGTGCCCTCGCGCACCACGCGCACCCGCGCGCCGCGCGTGACCTTCCCCTCGGTGACGTGCGAGCCGGCGATCGTGCCGATACGAGAGGCACGGAACAGCTGGCGCACCTCAGCCTGCCCGAGCACGGTCTCGACCTCCTCGGGCTCCAGCAGGCCCTGCATCGCCGCGCGCAGCTCCTCGATCGCGCGGTAGATGACTGCGTAGGAACGGATCTCGACGCCCTCGCGCTCGGCGATCTGGCGGGCGTCGCCGACGGGGCGCACATTGAAGGCTAGGATCAGCCCCTCGGAGGCGGCGGCGAGCATCACGTCGGACTCGTTGATGCCACCGACTCCGCGGTGGATGATGTTGACCTTTACCTCCTCCTGCGGAAGCTTGGCGATCTCGTCCTCGATCGCCTCGAGCGAGCCGGCGACATCGGCCTTGACCACCAGGCCAAGCTCCTTCACGGCCCCCTCGCGGGCAAGCTTGAAGACGTCCTCGAGCGAGACTTTGCGCCCGGAGCGGCGCGCCAGCGCCTCGGTCTTCAGGCGGTTGGCACGGACGCCCGCCAGCTGACGCGCGCGCCGCTCGTTCTCGACCACCCTGACCGGCTCGCCGGCCTCGGGGACGCCGTCGAAGCCGAGCACCTCGACCGGCTCGCCCGGCTCGGCGCGCTTGGTGCGCGCCCCGGTGAAGTCGTGCATCGCGCGCACTCGCCCGAAGTGGGCGCCCGCGACCAGCGCGTCGCCGACGTGCAGCGTGCCGCGCTGGATCAGGATGCTGACGACCGGGCCACGGCCGGGGTCGAGCTTGGACTCGATCACCGTGCCCGAGGCCTCCGCGCCGCGATTGGAGCGCAGCTCCTCCAGATCGGTCACGACTTGGATCGTGTCGAGTAGCTCGTCGAGGCCCTGGCGAGTCTTCGCGGAGACGTCGACGAACTCGGTCTCCCCACCCCAGTCGGAGGGTTGCAGCCCGTGTTGGGCCATTTCGTTGCGCACGCGCTCGGGCTGGGCGCCCTCCTTGTCAACCTTGTTGACCGCGACCACGATCGGCACGTCGGCGGCACGGGCGTGGTCGATCGCCTCCTCGGTCTGCGGCTTGACGCCGTCGTCGGCGGCGATCACGATCACCGCGAGGTCGGTGACACGAGCGCCGCGGGCGCGCATCGCCGTAAACGCCTCGTGGCCGGGGGTGTCGAGAAAGGTGATCTGTTTGCCGGCATGGCGCACCTGGTAGGCGCCGATGTGCTGGGTGATGCCACCGGCCTCCCCGGCGGCGACCTCGGTCTTACGGATCGCGTCCAGCAGCGAGGTCTTGCCGTGGTCGACATGACCCATCACCGTCACCACCGGCGGGCGCTCGACGAGGTCCTCCTCCGCGTCCTCGTACACCGGCTCCACTTCCACATCGTCGGCGGCGTGGACAATCTCGATCTCCTTGCCGAGCTCCTCGGCGACGACCTGGATCGCGTCGTCAGAGAGCGTCTGCGTGAGTGTCGCCATCTCCCCCAGGCTCATCAGCTTCTTGATCACTTCCGGTACCGGCACGCCGAGGTACTCGGCGACATCCTTGACGGTGGCGCCGGAGTTGATGCGCACGAGGTTGGCATCGCGGATCGCGGCGGTGTTGTCGATCGGGGCGATCGTCTCGTCGTAGGTGCCACGGCGCCGACGGCCCCGGCGCGGGCGACGCTGGGGCTGGTTGGCGGGGCCGGCCTGTTGGCGGCGCGAGGCCTGCGAGTCGATCACCACGCGGCGGCGCCCGGGCGGGCCGGCGCCCGCGGGAGCGCGCTCTCCCGTGCGCGAGTCGCGCGTGGGGCGCACCCGCTCGGCGGGAGTGCCGCCGGTCGCGGCGGCCTCGCCACTCGCCCCGTCCGCAACAGGCAGGGCGGCGCCCGCGGGAGCCTCCGCCGGCGGCTGCGGTAAGGGTGTCGAGGTCGGCGCGGCAGCCTGCGGCGCCTGTGTCGTGGCGGCTTGCGCGGGCGCAGTCGGTGCAGGGGAAGAGGAGGCCGCGGCGGGAGCGGGTGCTGGCGCGGATGCAGAGCCCGTGGCCGGCGCAGACGCAGAGCCAGTGGCAGATGCTGAGGCTGACGCCGGTGGCGCGGGGGCCAAGGCCGAGCCGTTTGTGCCGGGGGCGCCATCGGTGTTCAGCGCGCGCAATGCGAGCGACTCGTCGATCGAGGAGGAAACCGTCTTGACGTCGACACCGGCGGCCTTGAGCTGCGCGAGCAGCGCCTTGCTCTCGACTCCCCGTTCCTTTGCGATCTCGTGCACGCGCTTCTTGCTCATTGCTTGACCAATTCTACGAACTCAGTATCCAGTGTCACCGCGGAGCGCAGCGCGCGGGCGATGCCGCGGCGGCGTTCGGCGAGCCGCAGGCACTCCGGATTGGGCCTCGTCGCGGCGACCCCTGCCCTGCAGAGGTAGGCGCCGCGCCCCGGGAGCGTGCCGGCAGGGTCGATTACCGCGCGTCGTGAGTGCCCGTCATCGCGAGCGGCGGCGATGCGCAACAGTCCCGACTTCGGCGCGATCCGTCCGCAGCCGACGCAGCGGCGCCGGGGCACGTGGTCCGTTATGACGCCTGCTCCTCGGCGGCCGGCTCCGCGGGCGCCTCCGCCACGGGTGCGCTTTCGAGGGAAGCCTCCGTCTGCTCCTCGCCAGCCACGGTCGCGCCGCCGTTGGCGCTGAGCTCGGCGACGCTGTCGCCGGCGACAGCCGCCAGCGCCTGATGGGCCTCCAGGCCGCAGTAGCGCGAGCCGGGCAGCGCGGCATTGGGGCAGCGTTTGCCGTTGGAGAGGATCGCCGCGCAGCGCCCGGAGACTTCCTCCTCCTCGTAGCCATGCTCGGCCTCCTCGGCGGCAAACTCGGTCTCTGAGCGGATGTCCACGCGCCAGCCGGTGAGGCGTGCAGCCAGGCGGGCGTTTTGGCCCTCGCGACCGATCGCCAGCGAGAGCTGGTCGTCGGGCACGATCACCGTCGCCTGTTTGGCCTCGTCGTCTACCAGCACCTCACGCACGCGCGCGGGAGAAAGCGCCTTGGCGACGAAGCGGGCGGGCTCTTCGTTGAAGGGGATGATGTCGATCTTCTCGCCGCGCAGCTCGGAGACGACCATCCGCACCCGAGAGCCGCGCGGGCCGACGCAAGCGCCAACCGGGTCGACGCCGTCGGCGTGGGAGATCACGGCGATCTTCGAGCGGTAGCCGGGCTCGCGCGCGACATTGGCGATTTCCACGAGGCCGTCGGCGATCTCGGGGACCTCCAGCTCGAACAGCTTCTTGATCAGCTCGGGGTCGCGCCGCGAGACGATGATCGAGGGGCCCTTGGTCGAGGCCGAGACCTCCTTGATCACGGCCTTGATCCGCTGCGAGTGGTCGTAGCGCTCCCCGTCGACCTGCTCGGACTTCGGCAGCAGCGCCTCGACGCGCTCGCGCAGCTGCACGAGCGTGTAGCGAGAGTCCGACTGCTGCACGATGCCGGTGATCAGCTCGCCCACGCGATCGCGGTACTCCTCGAACATCATGTCGCGCTCGGCCTCGCGGATGCGCTGCAGGATCACCTGCTTGGCGGTCTGCGCCGCGATCCGCCCGAAGTCATCGGGCGTGACGTCCTGTTCGCCGATCTGGTCGCGGTACTCCTCGAACTTGGCGGGGTCGATTTCCGGCTCCTCCGGTTCGCGCAGCTCGCCCGTCTCGGGATCGACGGTGGTGCCCTCATCGATCGTCTCGACGATCAAGTGGGCCTCCAAGCGTTCGGGAATGATCAGTTCGATCACGCGGAAGTCGGCCGTTTCGCGGTCCATTTCCACGCGTGCGTACTTGGCCGAGCCGGGCTGCTTCTTATAGGCGGAGAGCAGCGCGTCCTCCAGCGCAATCATCAGCTTCTCCGGCTCGATGCCCTTCTCGCGGGCGAGCGCGTGCATTGCTTCGAGGATTTCCCGTGACATGACTGTTACTCCTCCACCAGGTTGGAACGGCGGATCTGCGCGTACGGGATGCTCACCAGCGTCCCGTCGGCGGCGAGCGTGATCTCCGTGTCGGAGGCTCCCACGAGCTCCCCGGTGTAGCTGCGCCGACCCAGCGAAGAGGGCTGGCTGGAGAGCGAGAGCGCCCGCTGATCGCCCCGCGTACGCACGCGTGCGCGGCGGCCGACGAAGCGGCGGAAGTGCTCGGGCTTGGTCAGCGGGCGCTCGATGCCCGGCGAGGAGACCTCCAGCGTGTAGCGCTCGCGCAGCGTCGTCAGCGCCGCCGTCACACGCTCGCACAGCGCGAGCGTCACCCCCTCGGGGTGGTCGATGAAGATGCGTAGGGTCCCCCCGCCGACCACCTCGGCGAGCAGCACCTCGACATCAGGCTCACGCTCGGCGAGCCGCTCTTCGATCTCAGTCTGCAACGTTGCCATGGAGCCCTCCTCACAATAAAAAGAGCGGGCATCCGCCCACTCTCGGTCCGACTACCGGCGTCCGCTGACCGAAACGGGGACGCAAGCCAAAGGCGAGTGTCTCCCGGCTTCGGCCGGCACGAAAGCTGTGGGTCGAGAATAGCATCGGCGGTCTATAAGCCATGGACGGCGCGCAGCGAGCGCTCCCGATAGACGCGGTAGTCGCTGCGCTCCGGGCGCAGTGAGCAGGCGAGCGCAAGCGGATGGCGCGCCTCTTCGTGGCGGCCCAGCTGTTGCATCGCGCGACCCAGACAGAAGAGCGCGTAATCGTTGGTAGGCGCCTGCGCCGCTACGCGTGAGAACTCGGCGGCGGCGTCCTCGTAGCGCTGGGCGTGGAACAGGGCGCGGCCGAGCGCCTCGCGGATCGAGGCCTTGTCGGGCTCCAGGTTGCGCGCGCGGGTGAGCGGCACGATCGCGGCCTGGTGGTCGCCGTGGTCGAGCAGCTCACAGCCGCTGCGGTAGAGGTCGTAGACGCTGTCCATGCGCCCTCTCACTTTAGAGAGCATCGCCACGAGATGCACCCGTGCAAGAGATCTATTCGGGTGCGTCGGGCAGCGTCGCGCGCAGGCGCTCAACGGCGTCGAGGATCGCCTCGGCAACCTCGGCCTTGGCGGCCCGCGGTACATGTTGCTCGCCCGCGGCGGTGATGACCGTGACCTCGTTGTTGTCGGCTCCGATACCGATGTCGGAGCGGGAGATGTCGTTGACGACGACCGCGTCAAGCCTCTTCTCCCGCAGCTTGCCGCGGCCGTACTCGATCGCGCCGCTGCCGTGCTCGGCGGCGAATCCCACGAGCATCTGCCCGGCCCGCCGCTTGGCCGCGAGCGTCTTGAGCACGTCCGGGGTAGCTTCGAGCTCCAGGCGCAGACGCTCGCGGCCCGCCTTCTTGAGCTTGCCGACCAGCGGCTGCCCCGGCGGTGCCCCGGGTGCGGTCGGTCGGAAGTCGGCGACGGCAGCGGCCATCAGCAGCACGTCGCATGCGGGGAACTCCCGCTCGCACGCCTCGGCGAGCTGGGCGGCGGTGGCAACCTCGTGCCAGGCCACCCCCGCAGGGCGGGGCAGCGCGATGTTGGCGGCGACCATCGTCACCTCGGCACCGCGCTCGCGGGCAGCCTCGGCCAGCGCCAGCCCCATGCGCCCGGAGGAGCCGTTGCCGATGAAGCGCACACTGTCGATCGGCTCGCGGGTGCCGCCGGCGGTGATGAGTACGCGCAGTCCCCGCCAGTCACCGGCGAGCAGCGCCTCGCAGCGCTCCAGCAGCCGCGCGGGGTCGGGCAGGCGCCCCACCCCCTCCTCGCCACGCGACGCGAGGCGGCCGGCGTCGGGCTCAACCACGTGCACGCCGCGGGCGCGCAGCGTGTCGAGGTTGGCGCGCACCGCGGGGTGCTCGTACATGTGGTTGTTCATCGCCGGCGCGACCACCACCGGGCAGGTGGCGGCGAGCGCAGCGCTGCTCAGCAGGTTGTCGGCGAGGCCGCCGGCGAGCTTGGCGATCGTGTTGGCGGAGGCGGGGGCGATCAGGTAGAGGTCGGCGTTGCGCACCAGCTCGAGGTGGCCGATCGGCTGGTGCGCGGGAGGCTGCTGGCCGGGGAACGCCCCGCGCGCGGGGTCGCGCTCGAACTCGCTGACGAGCACCGGCGCGCCGGTCAGCGCCGCGAACGAGGCGCGCCCCACAAAGCGGCGCGAGGCGGGCGTCTGCACGACCCGCACCGCATGGCCGGCGCCCGTCGCCAGGCGCACGAACTCGAGCGCCTTGTAGGCGGCGATGCCGCCGCTGACCCCGAGCAGGATTCTGGGCATACCGGGGTTTTAGCCTAGATCGAGCGATAACGGGTTGAGCTCCGGTGCCGGTGACCGAGCCAGGGGCCATCGACCGAGCACCCGCAGGGTGACCCCTCGGGGCGAGGGCGATGGGTCCTGGCGATGTGTCATCCGGTGCCGGTGCGACCCCGGGATCGGTTGATCTCGGCTTAGAGGGCCGAGGCGTCACGGGCAAGCGCTGGTCGGCGGCTTGCCCGATCCCCGGCTACCGGTAGTGGTACTTGATCTTCCCTTGCGCGATCTCCTCGAGGGCGATCGTGAGGTAGTTCTTCGAGGTGGTTTCGATCATCGGCGGCGGGAACTCGTCGAAGGTGCCCTCGCCAAGGTTGTGGTAGTAGCTGTTGATCTGGCGCGCGCGCTTGGCGGCTACCAGGACGGAGGCGTAGTTGGAGTCGACGTTCTCCAGCAGATGGTCGATGCGGGGGGAGATCAAGGTAGTGGTGCCCTTTCGTGGTGGACCTCGATTGTAGAGGGTTACTCCTCCAGCACCCCGGCGACGATCGCGACGAGTTGCTCTAGCGCGTCCTCCAAGCGGTCGTTGACGACCACGTGGGCGAACTCCGACTGCGCGGCGAGCTCCTGCTCGGCGACCCGCAGGCGCCGCTCGACCTCCTCGGGGCCGTCCGCGCCGCGTCCGATCAGGCGGGTGCGCAGCGCGTCGAGCGAGGGCGGCGCGATGAACACCTGCAGCGCCTCAGGCAGCGCGGCGCGCACCTGGCGAGCGCCCTGCACCTCGATCTCGAGCACCACGGGCACGCCGGCGCGCACGCGCCCGTCGAGCTCATCGCGCAGCGTGCCGTAGCGCCGGCCGGCGTAGTCGGCGTGCTCGACGAAGCCCGCCGCCCGCACTCGGCGCTCGAACTCCTCGGGGGTGAGGAAGTGATAGTCGATGCCATCGCACTCGCCCGGTCGCGCGGGGCGCGTGGTGGCGGAGACCGACAGCTCCAGCTGTGGCAGGCGCTCCATCAGGCCGCGGATCAGCGTTCCCTTGCCGACGCCTGAGGGGCCGGTGATGACGAACACGCGCGCCACGGTCGAGCTAAACCGCCATCGGAGCAAGCCCTAGCGGCGACGCAGGAGGGCGACGAGCTCTGAGCGTTGACGGTCGGAGAGCCCGCCGATCGTCTTGGAGGGGGCGATGCGGCAGTGGGCGAGGATCTTATTCACCTTGACGCGCCCATACTTTGGGACGGCCAGCATCATGTCGAACACCTTGGCCGTTTCGATGTACTCCGGGGGTTCGAGCAACAGCGTATGAATCGAGAGCCGTCCAGACTTCAGGTCGCGCTTGAGTCGCGCGCGCTCGGTGCGAATCCGGTTGGCTTTGGCGAGCGCGTCCATACGCTGGTCGATGGAGCGCTCGGGGGCCGCCGAATGCTTGGAGGGCGTCGTGCCCGTCGCCGTCATCATGGGCGGCGAGTCTACACTCCCCCGCGCGGCGATGATGGCGCGGCACCACAATTCGTATGAAGCTCTACTTGAGGTCGAGGTATGTGGAGGGTGGTGGACGGTGGGAGCCCGTGTTTGCAGGGGTTTTACACCCTGTCAAACGGTCGCGTGGCGGCTGCCGACGAGCTGCTGAATTGAGCCGGCGCCGACGGCACGCACCCGTCGCGCGAGCGCCCGGTTTACGTGCGAGGGCCACACCGGGCCAGCGTAGACGAAGCCGGTGTAGGCCTGCAGGAGCGTGGCCCCGGCGAGGATCCGCTCCCAGGCATCCTCGGGCGTGGAGATGCCGCCGACGGAGATCAGCACCAACCGATCTCCGACCCGCCCGCGCAGCAGGCGCAGGACCTCCACGGCGCGCGCGCGCAGCGGCGGCCCGGAGATCCCCCCGCCCTCGACGCCGGCGAGCTCCGACGGGTCGGTGAGGAGGGTGCGGTCTGCGCTGGTGTTGACCGCGACGATCCCATCGAGCCCGAGCTCCAAGGCGAGGTCGGCGATGGCGAGCAGCTGCCGGTCGGCGAGGTCGGGGCCGACCTTGACGAGCAGGGGTACCTCGACCTCCATCTCTTTGAGCACCCGCTGGATTTCGAGCAGCAGCGGCCGCAGCAGCTCGACCGTCTGCATCTCTTTGAGCCCCGGCGTGTTGGGCGAGCTGACGTTGACGACCAGGTAGTCGCAGACGGGGGCGAGCGCGCGCACACCGGCGCAGTAGTCCCCGGCGGCGCGCTGAAGCGGTACGACCATGCTCTTGCCGACGTTGGCCCCCACGACGACGCGGCCGGAGCGAGCTCGCAGGCGCACGGTGACCGCGGACGCACCCGGGTTGGGAAAGCCCATCCGGTTGAGCAACGCGCCATCGCGGAGCACCCGGAAGACCCGGGGCGGTGGGTTGCCCGGCTGCGGGTGAGCCGTGACGGTGCCGACCTCGACGAAGCCGAAGCCGAGCAGGCCGAGACCTTCGAAGCAGCTGGCGTCCTTGTCCAGCCCGGCCGCAACCCCGAGCGGGCTGGGGAAGGTGAGACCAAGCGCCTCGACACGGAGCGCCGGGTCGCAGGAGGCGAGCAGCCGCCGCAGCAGGGGTGCGCAGCCGGGAATCCGGCACGCCGCGCGCAGTGTGACGGCCGCCAGCCGATGAGCTTGTTCGGGCGCCAGCCGCCGCAGCACGAGGTTGAACAGCGTGGCGTACAGCGTCACGCCACTCCGGCCCCGGGGGGGTACCGCGCTGGAACGGCGTGGTCGGGGGAGTCGCCCGGCGCCGGGGCAGCCGCCTGCTCCCCGTGCGCGTCGGTCGCCGGGGAGTCGCCAGCGGGCGCGGCATCCTCCGCCTCCTCCCCGCCCCGGCGACCGGCATCGGCGCCGGCAGTTTCGCGCCCGCGGTGGAGCTCCTGCAGGCAGAGCACCGGCGGGGGGCCGGATTGGCGGGCGGAGGAGATCGCGCGCGCCGCGGAGACGCCGGCGGCGAGCGTGGTGAGGCAGGGGACGCCGCGGGTGACCGCGGCGCGGCGAATCTGCCAGCCGTCGGTGCGCGCACCCGAGCCGGTGGGGGTATTGACGACGAGGTCGACGTCGCCGCGCTCGATCCAGTCGAGCACGTGCGGGGAGCCCTCGGAGACCTTGTTCAGCGCCTGCGCGGGGATCCCCATGCGCGCGATCGCCTCCGCGGTGCCGCGCGTGGCAAGGATCCGAAAGCCGTTCTCGTGCAGGCGCTCGGCGATCGCGAAGGCGCCCGCCTTGTCGGCGTCGGTGACGGAGATGAAAACGGTGCCGTGCAGCGGCAGCGGGCAGCCGGCGGCGGCCTGCGCCTTGGCGAACGCGGTCGGGAAGTCGCGCGCGATCCCCATCACCTCCCCGGTGGAGCGCATCTCCGGGCCGAGTACCGCGTCGGAGCCCTCGAAGCGATCGAACGGCAGCACCGCCTCCTTGACCGAGACGTGGTCGCCGAAGCCGAGCCCTTCCCGCTCGCGCGGCAGGTGCAGCGCGCAGAGCGGCTCGCCCAGCATCACGCGGCAGGCGAGCTTCGCCAGCGGCAGGCCGACGGCCTTGGAGACGAATGGCACGGTGCGTGAGGCCCGGGGGTTGGCCTCCAGCACGTACAGCTGGCCGTCGACGACGGCGTACTGCACGTTCAGCAGCCCGACCACGCCGATCGCCAGCGCGAGCTCGCGCGTGGCGGCGCGGATCTGATCGAGCATCTCGCCCCCCAGCGAGTGCGGCGGCAACACGCAGGCCGAATCGCCGGAGTGCACGCCGGCCTCCTCGACATGCTGCATGATCCCCCCGATCCACACCTCCCTCCCATCGCACAGCGCGTCGACGTCCAGCTCGATCGCGTTCTCCAGGAAGCGGTCGAGAAAGATTTTTTGATTGGGATGGGTCACGCTCTTTGTCGCCTGACCGGGCGAGGCGGCGACAGTGGACGATGCACCGGGCGCCCGGGCGATATCGCCCGGCAGATCCGCGGGGGGTAGCTCGCGACGTAGATAGTCCGCCAGCCCCTCGGGCGAATAGACGATCTCCATCGCTCGCCCGCCGAGCACGTAGGAGGGGCGCACCAACAGCGGGTAGCCGACCTCCTCCCCGCGCCGCAGCGCCTCATCGACCGAGCACGCGGTCGCGTACGGCGGCGCGTGGTAGCCGAGGCGCCCGAGCAGCTCGCCAAAGCGGCTGCGATCCTCGGCGAGGTCGATCGCCTCGACGCACGTGCCGAGCAGCGGCACGCCGGCGGCATGCAATCCGGCCGCGAGCTTCAGCGGCGTCTGGCCGCCAAACTGCACGATCACCCCCTCCGGCTGCTCGACCTCGACCACCCCCAACACGTCCTCCAACGTGAGGGGCTCGAAGTAGAGGCGATCGGAGGTGTCGTAGTCGGTGGAGACCGTCTCGGGGTTGCAGTTGATCATCACCGCGTCGCGCCCCGACTCGCGCACGGTCATCGCGGCATGCACGCAGCAGTAGTCGAACTCGATCCCCTGGCCGATACGGTTGGGGCCGGCGCCGAGGATCACCACCGAGGGGCGCTCGCCGCGGCGGACCTCGTGGGCCGGCAGCGGGCGGCCCTCCCTCTCCGCGGCGGGTGCGGATGAAGCCGGCGGCCCGCTTTCTCCCACGGCGGGAGCAGATGAGGCCGGCGGCGCGTTCCCCTCCGCGGCAAGTGCGGGGGCTGCAGGGGGGCGCTCCCACGCCGAGTAGTAGTAGGGAGTCTGAGCTGGGAACTCCGCCGCGCAGGTGTCAACGGCCTTGAACGTGCGCTCGCCCGCAAAGGGCGCCTCGGGGTCCTGCGCCAGCGCGTGCAGCTCGCGCAGGAACCACAGGTCGATCGCGGTGCGCTCGTGCACCTCATGGAGAGCCACGCCGCGGCGGAAGAGCTCGAGGATCGCCTCGAAGCGCTCGGGGGCGGGGACGCCCAGATCCTCCAGCAGCTGCTCGTCGGAGAGGGCATCGAACCGGGGCGGCTTGTCGAGCTCGCGCGAGCGCAGCGCCTTCGCGAATGCCTGCCCGAACGTGCGCCCGATCGCCATCGCCTCGCCCACCGACTTCATGTGCGTGGAGAGCGTGGACTCGGCGCCAGGGAACTTCTCGAACGCGAAGCGCGGCCACTTCACGACTACATAATCGATCGTCGGCTCGAAGCACGCCGGGGTGAGGCGCGTGATGTCGTTGGGGATCTCCTCCAGCAGGTACCCAACCGCCAGGCGCGCGGCGATCTTCGCGATCGGGAAGCCGGTCGCCTTGGAGGCGAGCGCCGAGGAGCGCGACACGCGCGGGTTCATCTCGATCACCAGCACCTCCTCGGTCTCGGGATTGACCGCGAACTGCACGTTGGACCCCCCCGTCTCCACGCCGACCGCGCGGATCACCGTGAGCGCCTGATCGCGCAGGCGCTGGTAGAGGTTGTCCGGCAGCGTCTGCTGGGGCGCGACCGTGACCGAGTCGCCTGTGTGCACGCCCATCGGGTCGATGTTCTCGATCGAGCATACGATCACCACGTTGTCCGCGCGGTCGCGCATCACCTCCAGCTCGAACTCGCCCCACCCGATCACCGACTGGTCGATCAGCACCTGCCCGATCGGCGAGGCCTCGAGTCCCCGCGCCACGATCGTGCGGAACTCCTCCGGCGTGCGTGCGATCCCACCGCCGCGCCCGCCGAGCGTGTAGGCGGGGCGCACGATGCACGGCAGGCCGATGTCGGGCAGCGCGTCCAGCGCCTGTGTGAGGCCGCGCTTGACGTCCACTCGACGATGGCCGGAACGGGGATGCTCGCCGAAGGCGAGTGTCCCCCGGCTCCGGTCATCGTCCCAGCCGGAGGCGATCGCGCTGGCGGGCATCCGCAGGCCCGCCTCCGCCATCGCCACCCCGAACAGCTTGCGGTCCTCGGCGCAGGCGATCGCCTCGTAGTTGGCGCCGATCAGCTCCACCCCGCAGCGCTCCAGCGTGCCGTCGTCGTGCAGCGCCTTGGCGAGGTTCAGCGCGGTCTGCCCGCCGAGCGTCGGCAGCAGCGCGTCGGGGCGCTCGCGCTCGATCACCTGCGCCGCCGGCCCCGGCAGCAGCGGCTCGATGTACGTGGCGTCCGCCAGCTCCGGGTCGGTCATGATCGTCGCCGGGTTGGAGTTCATCAGCACGACCTCGTACCCCTCCTCGCGCAGCACCTTGCACGCCTGCACGCCGGAGTAGTCGAACTCCGCGGCCTGCCCGATCACGATCGGGCCCGAGCCCAGGATCAGAATGCGGTGGATGTCATCCCGCCGGGGCATCAGCGCATACCGTCCGTGCCACATAGGGAAATCGCCACAAGCGCACCCGGATCGGCGCACGCCGTAGTCGTTACGTACCGCGGCGGCACGCCTGACGCAACCCATCCCCGACCCCCCTTGTGGGGGTCCCCATTAAATCCCCTTCCCCCCAAGCGCGTCACGCTGCAGCCTCCGCGATCCGCTGCAGAAAACGATCGAACAGGTACACGCTGTCGTGGGGCCCCGGACCCGCCTCGGGGTGGTACTGCACCGCGCCGCCCGGCACATCCAGCAGCTCCAGGCCCTCCACGGTGCGGTCGTAGAGGTTGACGTGCGAGAGCTGCGCCGCGCCGAAGTCGGTCTGCCAGCGTACGGGCCTGTTGCCCTCGATCGTTCCCTGCCCACTCGGGCCGACCACCGCGAAGCCGTGGTTCTGGGAGGTGATCTCCACGCGTCCGGTGTGCAGGTCCTTCACCGGGTGGTTTGCGCCGCGGTGCCCGAACGGGAGCTTGAAGGTCTGCAGGCCCAGCGCCCTGCACAGCAGTTGGTGGCCGAGGCAGATCCCCCACACGGGCTTGCGCCCGATCAGTTCGCGCACAGTGTCCGTTATGTACCCCAGCGCCGCCGGATCGCCCGGGCCGTTGGCCAGCAGGATCGCGTCCGCGTCGCTGCCCAGCAGCTCCGCCGCCGGCGTCGCGCACGGGTACAGCGACACACGCGCGCCGCGCTTGACGAGGTTGCGCACGATCGAGCCCTTGATGCCCGTGTCGATCACCGCGATTCTCGGGCCATGGCCATCGCCGTGATGGCTCACCTCGGTAGGGCTCACCACCGCCGCGAGATCCTGCCCGTCCATCGGCGGCTCTGCCTCGATCAGCGCGCGGGCTTCGTTGGTGTCGATGCTCGCAGGGAAGATCCCCCCGCGCATCGAGCCCTGCTCGCGGATGTGGCGCACCAGCGCGCGCGTATCTACGCCCGTTATCCCCTGCACGCCGCAGTCCGCCAGCCACTGCAGCCAGCCCCGCTCGGCGCTCGGCGCATCTTCGTTGTCGCACGCCTCGCGCATGATTGCGCCCCGCGCCCACGCGCGCTCCGACTCCATCGCCTCGCCGCTGACCCCGTAGTTGCCGATGTGCGGGTAGGTGAAGGTGATCAGCTGGCCCGCGAACGAGGGGTCGCTCATCGACTCCTGGTAGCCCGACATCCCCGTCGTGAACACGACCTCGCCGACGGTGGGGCGGGCGGGATCCGATCCCGCGCATGCCTCGCCGTCGAAGCGGGCTCCGTCCTCCAGCAAGACGTATGCGGTCGGGTCGTTCATAGGATCAGCTTCTGGACGGCCTTGAACTCGGGCGTGCCCGCGCGCTCCAGCAGCTCGAATAGGGCTGCCTCCACGGTGGTGATCACCGCGCCGGCGCGCTCCATCCGCTCCAGACCCCGCTCGTAGTCGAGCGTGTGGCGCGAGCCCACCGCGTCCGCCGGCACGTGCACCTCGATGCCGCGCGCCAGCAGGTCGTGGACGGTCTGCGAGACGCACACGTGGGTCTCGATCCCGCACACCACCGCCTGGGTGCGCCCATTTGGGCCGATCTCCGAGCGCTCGAAGCCCTCCGCGCGCGCGGCGGAGAAGACGCTCTTCTCGATCTTTGGCTCGTCCTCCAGGCCGAGCTCCGGCGCGGTGTGGCCGAGGCCCTTCGGATACTGCTCGCTCACGAGTGCGGGCAGCCCGAGGATCCGTGCTCCTTGCACCAGCTTCGCGCACGACCTCGCCACGCCGTCGAAGGACGCGTAGCCGCGGAACGCCTCCTGCACGTCCACCACCACCAGCGCCGCGTGCTCGCGGGAGAGCAGACTCATACCGCCACCGCGCGGCCTGCGCCCGGTGCGTGCGTATCTGCGGCTCCCGTCCGTACGCGCCTCATACGGCCACCGTCCGGCTCGCACCAGGTACTCGCGCATCCGCGCCGTCCCCCGGCGCGCGGTATGCCACCACGCCCGCGGCCACCGTCAGCAGCACCTTGCCGCGCAGGCGCCTACCGGCGAAGCAGCAGTTCGCAGAGCGGCTCTGCCAGCCGCGCTCGCCGGCCACCCACTCGGCGTCGAGGTCGATCAGCGCGATGTTTGCCTCCGCGCCGGGCGCGATCGTCGGGACAGGAAGTCCGAACAGCGCTGCGCCGGCGGTCATCCGTTCGATCAGCACCTCCAGGCCGAGCACCCCCGGCAGCACCAGCTCTGTGTGGAGCGCGGCGAACGCCGTCTCCAACCCGGTCGTTCCCATCGGTGCCTCCGCGAACGGCAGCGCCTTCTCCGCCTGCGCGTGCGGCGCGTGGTCGCTGGCAACACAGTCGATCGTGCCCGTTCGCAGTCCTTCGACCAGCGCTTTGCGGTCGGCCTCCGTCGCGAGCGGGGGGTTCATCTTTGCGCGCGTGTCCAGACCGTCACCGTCCCCATCGACCCCACCGCCGTCGACTCCAACCCCGCCGACCTCTTCCCGGATCCCGCGCACCGCCTCCTCGGTCAGCAGCAGGTGGTGCGGGGTCGCCTCCGCGCTCACCGCCGCGCCGCGCGCCTTCGCCGCCGCCACCGCCTGTACCGAGGCGATGCAGCTGAGGTGCTGGAAGTGCACGCGCGCGCCCTCGCTGCCGGCAAGCACCGCGTCGCGGGCGACCATGCTCGCCTCGCTGGAGCAGGGAATGCCGGGGATGCCAAGCTGCGCGCTGAGTGCGCCCTCGTGCATCGCGCCACCGCGCGAGAGTGAGCGATCCTCCTCGTGCAGCGCGATCGTGCCTCCGCACTCACGCTGGCGCCGGAGCGCTTCGCGCAGCACCCCGGCGTTCGCGACCGGGTGCCCGTCGTCGGTGAAGCCGAGCACGCCCGCCTCGCGCAGCGCTTCCATCTCTGTCAGCTGCTCGCCGTGGAGGCCGCGCGTGAGCGCTGCGAGGTTGCCCACCGGCACGTGCGCCTGCGCGGCGGCCGTTTCGCGCACCGAGCGCAGCAGCTCGGCGGAGTCGATCGGCGGGTCGGTATTGGGCATCGCGATCACCGCTCCATACCCGCCCGCGGCAGCGGCCCTCGTGCCGCTCTCGATGTCCTCCTTGTGCTCCTGCCCGGGACTGCGCAGGTGCACGTGCGGATCGAAGAACGCCGGCAGCGCATACACGCGGCCTTCGCCCTCAACGATCTCCAGCTCCCCCGCCGCCGGTCCCGGTGGGAGCGCAGCCGGGGAGAGCGTCCCCGGGGCGCCCAGCTGGGCGATCGCCCCCCCACGCACCATCACATCGAAGCGGCCATCCACGCCGGCCGCCGGGTCCAACAGGTGGACATCCCGCAGCAGCAGCTCGGCAGCGGGAGCCGGAGAACGAACCAACGAGGGCGCGCTCATTGGGTACACGCCCGGCGAGGCATCGGTTCTGTGCGAGTCGGCAAGCTCATTGCATTATCGAGGACACCACGGCCGGCGTGTCCTGCGCACCCCCAGGCTGACCATCGCCGGACTCCCCGCGCGGCTCGTACTCGGTGCTCTGAGCGTCTCCTGCGCCCCGCCCAGCCGCATCGGCTGCACTCGCATCGACCGGCATGGGGCGGCTCGACCAACGCACCAGCCGTGCCGGGCCGCGCTCGGGGAAGGGGATCTCGACCGTGTCGAAGTCCCGCGCCACCACGGCGGGGGGGAACACCGCACGTGCCTCCTCGCCGACCTCGCGGCCCGCATAGCGCGTGGAGAGGTGGGTGAGCAGCAGCATCCTCGCCTCCGCGCCCCGCGCCAGCTCCGCCGCCTGGCGCGCCGTGCTGTGGCCGGTTTCGCGCGCCCGCCCGGCCTCCTCCTCGGTGAACGTCGCCTCGTGCACCAGCACATCCGCCTGGTGCGCCGCGATCGCCAGCGCCTCGCACGGGGAGGTGTCGCCGGAAAGCACCACCTTGCGGCCCTCGCGCGCGGGACCCACCACCTGCTCGGGTGCCACCCCGTTCACGGTGTGTCCCCGCACCAGCCGCCCGAAGTCCGGCCCAGGCTTCACGCCCAACTGCTCCGCCAGCGCCGGGTCCAGTTCACCCGGGCGGGCATCCTCGACGATCGCATACCCCACCGCCCCGGCGCGGGTGTGGTTGACCGGCACCGCCGCCACCCGGTAGCCGTCGCGCTCGACCGCCTCCGTCGGCTGCAGCTCGACCACGCTCAGCTCATACGGCAGCCGCCGCCCGTAGATGAAGCGGGTGTCCGCCATCAGCTGCTTGAGCCCCACCGGCCCGTACACCGTCAGCGGCTGCTCACGGTCGCGCAGCGCGAAGGACTTCAACATCCCCGGCAGCCCCAACCAGTGGTCGGCGTGGAAGTGGGTGATGAACACGCACTCCACGTCCGCCAACCCCACCGAGCGCAGCAGCTGGCGCTGCGTGCCCTCGCCGCAGTCGAACAGCAGCCGCTCGCCCCCGCGGCGCACCAGCACCGCGGGCAGCCCCCGCCGGGCGCTCGGCACCGAGCCCCCTGTCCCCGCAAAGAACAGCGAAAGATCCATGTTCGCAACGGTAGCGTTGCGTGGCGATGGGAGGGTTTGCGGGAGGCGCAGGATCATCGGCGCGCCGGCCGGGAACGGCTTGCTGGCGCTAAGCTCCGCAGTGCGGATGTCGTCTCAGACGGCCTCTCTGCGCCCGTAGCTCAGTGGATAGAGCGCTCGCCTCCGGAGCGAGAGGTCGCAAGTTCGAATCTTGCCGGGCGCGTCTCCCAATCCCGTGTAACTGTGCGGGATTCGCTTGTTAGGCGGCTCTCCGCTCGACCATCTCCGAAGCCTTTACCTCGCTCCGTTCGCCCATATTCGCCCAAACGCCGCCCTCGACCAGCGCCTGCATCTGCGCCTTCTCATCCTCGCCGCGGCGCATCGACTGGCGGTACACCCTGAGCGCGAGCGCAGGGTCGGTGTGGCCCATTTCATCCATTACGGTTCCGGGGTCCTCGCCGAGCGCGTACAGCAGCGAGCAGAACGTGCGGCGGAGCGAGTGCGGCGTGAGCTTGTCCGGGAGTGGCGGCAGGTCCGCGCGCTCCAGGTTCTCGTTCGCGCGCTTGACGGTGGCGCGGAGCACACGAGAGCGGAAGTTGTCATCGCTCATGCGCCCGCCGCGGCCGGTGGCGAACACGTAGGCGTCGTGCTCGATCGATCCGCGGCCCGCGCGGAGCGTCAGCAGCTCGTCCCTGAGCGCCCCGCGGATCTTCACGACCCGGTCTCGGCCCGCGTCGGTCTTGGAGCCCGTGTGCAGCCACCCGGCCGCGAGGTCCACATCGCGCCAGCGCAGCGCACACAGCTCGTTGATCCGCAGGCCGGCGAACACGAGCACAGCGAGCATCGCGCGCCGCTTGATGTGCCGGCGGTTCGACGCCGCGCCGCGGTCCAACTCGCCGGCCGCGTCCAGCAGCGCCGCGATCTGCCCAGCGGCACTCAGGTACGACCGCGCGGGCTCGCGCTCCTTGACGCGGAGGTCTTTGTCCTTGGCGGGGTTGTGGTCGATCAGCCTGCGTTTCACCGCGCGCTCAAGGATCGCCCCCAACAGCGTCACCGTCATGTTGATCGACCGCGCCGAAAGCGGTCTGTCTCCGGCGAGCTTGCCGGCGATATAGCGCTCCACCGCGTTGAAGTCGATCCGGTCGATTCGCTGCTCGCCAAACTCGGGGAGCAGGTGGCACTCCAGCCGCCAACGGTAGTCCGCCCGCGTGTTCTCGGCGAGCTGCGCCTGATTGCGAACCCACCAATCCTCGGCGAACTCGTGGAACGTCGGGACCTCGACCTCGACCGGGACCTGGACGACCGCCGACGGTTTCCACAAGCCGCGCGCCACGTCCGCCATGACGCACGCCAGCTCCCGCTCCGCGTCCGCGCGGGAGACGACCCCCAGCGGCACAGTGTGGCGCCGGCCCCCGGTGCGGAATCGCAGCGAGCGGCGGATCGCTCCGGTCGCGTCCGCGCGCTCGACTATCTGACCTGTCGCTGGCCTTGCCATCACTTGCTCCCTTCGGTCGTCATTGCCACAGTTTCCTCTGCGCACCGGCGCGTCATCGCTGCGCCGCCTCGCGGCTGTGGGGTTCCTTGGAGTGTCTCGCGGGTCTGCGCTCTCTCGGTGTGGCCACGCCGACCGTCAGGACGTCCAGTGGGACCTCCAGCGCGTTCGCCAGGATCAGCAGCGTCAGCAGGTTCGGGGCGCATTCGCCGCGCTCGATGACCCCGATCGCGTTGCGGTGGAGGCTGGCGGCTTCCGCGAGCCCTTCCTGCGCGAGACCCCGCCGTTCGCGCCGGCCGCGCAGGTTCTCCCCGAACGCCTTCAGCAGCCGCGCGCGCTCGACCATGTAGGCGTCGTGCTCGGCCATCACGCCTCGCCTCCGGTCACAGTCCCGTTCTTGAAGTGCGTCGGGGCCTTGCGCTCCCTCGGCACAGGCAGACCTTTGAGCAGCGCACTCGGCGTGACCTCCAGCGTGTCCGCGAGGATCAGCAGCATCGACAGGTGTGGGTCCCGTTTCCCCCGCTCCAGCGCGGCAAGATGGGTACGGTGAACGTTGGCGATCATCGCCAACGTTTCCTGCGAGACGTTCCGGCGGTCACGCTCGGCGCGCAGCTTCTCGCCGAACGCGAGCAGCAGCCGCTCATGCTCGACCGTGTAGGCGTCGTGCTCGGCCATCACGCCTCGCCCTCCGTCCCCGGTCCTTTCGAGCGCCCCCATCCCCGCGTCGAGCGCCGGGATGGCCGGTACCAAGGTGGCCGATCGTCTTCTGTATCGGCGTGGGCGTCGTCCGGCTCGGCCCACTCCCTCGCGCAATATGTCGCCGACCCGTGATACTGCAACGCCTCCTTCAGACGCACCGCGAGAAGCAACAACGTTTCGGAGTCAACCTGCTCGGCGTTGAGCAGCCGGCCGGCGTCCTGCACTGCGCGGCGGGCGTCCTTGCGGAGCCCGTCGATCCGCTCGACCGCCTTCTTACGGGTCTGCCTCCAGGCGCGATGCTGCGGGGACTCCGGCAGGGTGACGGTCCGGCGTGCCTGGGCTGCCTGTGTGCGTCCCTGCTCGGTCAGCACCAGCCGGACCATTCCCTGGCGCTTCACCCGCTCAAGTGCCCCGGCGTCGATGAGCGCGTCAAGCTGGGGCCGCAGGCCGCGCGCGGTCCAGGGGCCGCGGACGAACCCAAGGTGCTCCGCGAGGTTGGACCCCATCACGCCTTCGCCCGTGCCCCCGCGGTGGCGTTCCGCGCGGTCGATCGCGGCGAGCACCACGGCGTCGGAGACGGGCGCGAACTTGCGCAGCTCGTCCAGCGACTCGATGACGGTGGCGCTCATATCGAGATCAGCTCCAGCTCATCGATACGCCTCGCGGCCCTCGACGCCTTGCACTCCTCCTCGCCGAGTACGACCACCCCCACATCCCCGAGGCGCCGCACGGCCTCCCCGACGATCTCGGCGGGCATGTCCTCGATCTCCTGCGTCAACTCCTCCAGCGTCCACCGCTCTGGGTGGTCGTCGCGGAGCACCTGCAACACGACGGCCCGCTCGGCCATCCACAACTTCTGCGCCCTGCTCATCCTGCGCGTCATCTTCGGTTCCTCCTTGATAGGAGGCCCCGGGAGAGGCTTCAGCGAGGGGGGCACCTCAGTAAGGTGTCCAGCGCGCCGGGAGTATCCGCTCTCGGTGCCACGCCCCCGGCCGTGCAAGCGGTGCGGGGGCACTCTTGTATATTGGATGGGAATGATACTCCGTGGATATCGGCACGTCAATGGGCGACGCTCCAGACGATGCCGAAGGGGAAACCTCCAACGTCCGCTCAAATGGCGCTCGGCGATGCCATGCGGGCAATCCGGGAGGAGCAGGGCACCTCTCAGGAACGCCTCGCACTCACGGCAGGAATCGACCGAAGCTACTTCAGCGCCATCGAGCGCGGCGAGTTCAACGTGACGCTCGGCGTACTTCTGAAGGTCGCGTCTGGCCTCGGCGTTCCTGCTTGGGAGCTGCTGAAGCGCGCGAAGCTGTAGCTCAGGCGAACTCATGATCCCGCTCCCGGTGGGCGCGTCGCTCCGCGGGGACGCACAGCAAGAATGCGACCGGGACGCGGACCGTCGGCCGAACGAGGACCGCCCCGACGGTGAGCGGGCGGACTCTCGGACCGAGTCGAGATAGGGAAGTCCGCCGATGGCTGTCGGCTGTTGCGAGTGAGCACTTTGCGGGCACGCTGAACGTCGAAGCGCAGGCGCGGCTTTGAGCCAGCCCCAAGCCGTACAGCGCCGAGTTCGGCGCGGTGTTCGTAGACCCACGAGCGTGTGACCCCGAGTTCGGCCGCGAGTGTCGCCGCGTCGACAAGTCCGCGGGCCGAGGAGGAGCCCTCGCCACGCATAAGTTCGACTACTCGTCGTGCAACGGCCTCTACGGAAGCCGCGTCGAGTGTGGCGTTCGCCTCGGGGCGCTCAAGCTGGTGGTCGAACGGTGGGCGGTCGTGTAGGGCCATCAGTGTTAATGACCGCAACCCGCCCGAAACGGCCACGAACTTTTCGGCGTACAGTCCCGCCGGCATCCACGCCGCGACTATGGGCACTCGGTCTTGCCGGCCCCCACGCCGACTGCGATCCCCCCCAACATCTCCCCGCTGCCCGCCAGCGCGCACCGCGCCTCTGGCTCGCCGCGCGCTGGCTCACAGCACCCAAGCCAAAACAGACCAGATGCACGGCTGTGCCAGCGCTGTGTGATCGCTGTGTGACGAAGTCGGTGGCCGGTTGAGCGCGCTCACGGTCAATAACCATGTGATGACCGCAGCGAGCATAGGTGCGTCCCGAGGTGGTGGGTACGCGCGCTACCTGAAGAGCAAGACCATCCAGCCCGAGCGCGGGGACTACTACCTGACCCCCGATGGCGAGCTGACGCAGGCCCCCGGCAGGTGGCTGGCCGACGCCGAGACCTTGGAGAGGTTGGGAGTCCAGGCCGGCGGGCCGGTGGATGGCGCGGACTTCATCGCGTTGATGGAGGGCCGCCATCCGGGCACTGGCCGGTGGCTTCGACCCGAGGGCGCCGGCGGCGGACGGGGCGGCGGAATCGACGTGACATTCAGCGCGCCGAAGTCCGTCTCGACGGTGTGGGCGCTCGGGGACTCGTGGCAACGGGAGCAGATCGAGGCCGCGCACGGCAGGGCGGTCGAGCAGACGATCCACCACCTGCGAGAGCAGGTGCCCGTCGTGCGCCGCCGCCATAGCGGCCAGGTCGTGGAAAAGCACGCCAAGGACGTGATCGCCACGGAGTACCGGCACACCACCGCCCGCGGAGTCTCAGGCGCCCAGGCGCCGGACCCGCAGCTGCACAGCCACGTCGTCATCACCGGCGCCGTCCGTGAGGACGACCGGATCGTGGCCGTCGCGTCGCGGCCGATCTTCCGCAGTGCGCGAGAGCTGGGCGCGTTCTACCGCTCCGCGCTCGCCGACGAGCTGGTCCGGGAGGGGTATGCGATCGAGCAAGGCACCGGCAAGGACGGCCGGTACTTCGAGATCACCGGTGTTCCCAGGGAGTTGTGCGAGGCGTTCTCCGGGCGCTCCCGTGAGGTCGCCAGAGCAGCGGAGCGCTTCCGTGCCCGCTACGGTCGCGCCCCCGAGCGGGGAGAGCTGCGCAATCTCGCGCTCGAGAACCGCCGATCCAAGGAGCTGACCACACGCTCGGACCTACAACAAGCATGGGCCCAGACCGGGCACGATCACGGTTTCGGGCCGGACGAGACCGTGCGACTGATCGGCGCATCCGAGCGCCCCACGGCCGAGCGTGCGATCAAGGATCGGGTCGAGGCGAAGCTGACCGAGCAGCACGCCGTCTTCCAAGAGCGCGACCTGCGCGCGGTAGTGCTGGAGCAGGCGGCCGGCGAGTTGGCGCCGGATCAGGCGCTCGCCGTCGCGCGAGAGATGATCCGCAACCGGCGGGTTCTGACCCTTGAGGGTAGGCGAATGACCACGCTGGCGGTCCGCGCACAGGAGCAAGCGATCGAACGCCGCGCCGCCAAGCTCGCCCAGCCCGCAAGCCGGGATGTTGGCGAGATCGCCCGCAAACACGCTGCACGTGAAGTCGCCGAGCGCATCAGCGGGTCACTCAGCCCCGAGCAGCACCACGCGCTCGAAGTCCTCACCGGCCCCGAGCGCGTCGCCGTGCTCGTCGGCCCCGCCGGGACCGGCAAGGGGGTGGTGATCGACGCCGCCGCACGCGCGGAGCAGCACGCCGGGCGCGAGACGATCGGGGTCGCCGTGTCCGGCTCCACCGCCGAGCGGCTCGGCGCCGACAGCCCCGCGCTGGCCGGGCAGACACTCACCCTCGACTCGCTGGTCGCCCGCGCGAACACGGGGACCATCCACGTAGGCCGCGACACGACGGTCATCCTGGACGAGGCCGGGATGGTCGACCACAAACGTATGGACGCCCTGACCGGGCTCGTGGAGCGCTCCGGGGCGAAGCTGATCGCCGTCGGTGACGGCAAGCAGCTCCCCTCGATCGGCCCCGGCGGCATGTTCGACCGGCTCACCAGCCACACGCCCACCGCCGAGCTCGCGGACATCCACCGCACCAAGGACCCCGCCGACCAGCGCGCGTGGCAAGCACTACGCGCGGGAGAACCGGAGCGCGCGCTGGCGCACTACGCCTCACGCGGCCAGCTACACCTCTCCGACACCCGCGACCAAGCCGTGGAGCAAGCCGTCCAAACATGGGCCACGCTCACGGAGGGCCGGGATATCCGCGAGGTGGCGTTGATCGCCGACGCCTCCAACCAGGAGATCGACCGGCTCAACGCCCGCGCCCAACACCTCCGCGCGCAGCGCGGAGAACTCGGACACCAAGAGATCCCGCTACCTGGCGTCCACTATGGGCTGCGCGAAGGCGACCTCATCGCATTCACAGCCCAGCACCGTCCACCAGGACAGCCACGAGTCGAGAACGGCACCCGCGGACAGGTCAGCGCCATCCACAACCAGGGCGTCACCGTCACGCTCGACGGGTCACAACGCCGGGTCAAACTCGCCGGCGAGGATCTGGAGTCGCTGAGGCTGGCCTACACGCAGCACGTCTACCGCCAGCAGGGCGCCACCGTCGAGCGCTCCGTTGTGCTCACCGGCGGCTGGCAGACCAGCAAGGAGACCGCTTACGTCGAGGCGACCCGGGCACGGCACGACACCAACTGGTTCATCGCGCGGGAGGACCTTGGTGAGGAAGGACAGGACGCCGCACGGCTCACCCGGCTTGCCCAAAAGATGACCAACAGCCGCGCGCGCACCCCATCCCTCGCATACTTGGAACGACCCGAGCGCGGCTGGGAGCCGAGCCGCAACCCCCTGCGGCTTCGCTCCGTGCTCTCACCAACACACTGGCTGACCCGCGCACTCAACCGCGACACGCCCGACCGCCGTGTGGGCCGCGGGCGTTGAGCGAACTCCGGACGAACGGCGGGAAAACTCACAACTCAGTGAATTGAGCAGTAAGCTTCACGAGCGCCTGACGGTTTTTATGGGCACGGACTATCTCCGAACGTCCAGCAAAGCTCTGCGGCAGAGGTTCCCCCCAGCCCGGAACCTCGGCGATCTACAGGGAGTAGACGGCCACGACGACGGGACGGCCTGGCCTCCGCCCCGTTCTCGTGGCTCTCCCCATGGCGCAGCTATTTGCGACTACATTCCAGCGTCACGTGCGCACTGCGCTCGTGACGGCGCACGCGTAGCGTCCTCGGACCCCCGCAGGGAACCGGGCCAGCGCCGATAGAGCCGTTAAAGAAGGCTTCGGCTTGGTACGTGCCGGGTTCAAGGCGTAGGACGAGTTCGCCACCTTCGTAGAGCGTCGCGTAAGGATGACGTTCAGCTCCGACGTAACGATACACGTTGAGCGTACTATCAGGTATCCCGCCCGGTGAATTGATAGGTGCCTGGCGGTGCCCAAGTGGGCCACCGCCACCGAACGTTACGAGAAATGTTACCAGAGTAGCTAGCATAATAACCTCAGCAGGTTCCGTAGTATATGTCGCCAGGAGTCGGCCCCAAGTACCCGCCGCACAGCTCGGGCGGGGTTGAGTTTTAAGTTTGCTGAAGGGCCAGCCGAACCAGCCTTCCTCAAGGCCGTTGTAGCCTACATGCTGTTGCGCCATTAACTGCTCGGCCGAGAAGCTGGGCATTTCTTCGTCTGCCACCTCCCCGCCCGCTTCTACTTCTTTGGAATAGACCGGCCAGCCGTTGAAGCAGTAGTGCTGTTCGGTGCCCGGGTCGGCTTCCCCAACGTAGTTGCACCATATGCCTTCTGTAGGGTTAGTTGACTTCAGCGTGTAGTTGTTCCAATGGTTTTTTGCGACTTCCCAGACGTAGGGTGGATTCACATATTCAAAATATTTTTTGCCACCATATTCCATCGCCCAGAACCACCAGAGCGAGCAGCACCCTTTGTATTCGCCGCCCTGTTGCCCCGACTCCATCCACTTTGTGCCACTGGAGTTCATCGATACCCACTGCTCCATATCAACAAAGTCGCCCGCCGACGAGTCGGGAACATCCAGGGCCGTTGTGTCCTGTTGCTCCCACGAGCCCTCAATCTCTTCGCTACTGCCCCCGAGCCATTTCGATGCGTAATAGCAGTGGTAATTTTCGGCAACTTTGCAGTTGTTGCCCCAGGTCGCAGCGTGCGCCCTAGCCTTGGATGGCCTTGGTAGTCCGTGCGCGGCACGAGCGACAATCGCCCTAACTTTTGGCGGTTTCGGTAGTGCGTGCGCGGCACGAGCGACAATCCCACTATCTGTCGGTGAGCTAAAGTTCTCCGGACTGCCGAGCGAACTCAATACAGGCGAGGTGTTCCCGACGTAGATTGCCGCAACCTGTTCTTCTTGGTTGAGGATAAACGCGACCACATCGCCGGTTGGCTCGCTGGCATTCGGTGGCGTTTTCGCGAGCGTATCATCAAAGTTGCCGTGGGCCACCCACATCGTGACCGGGGCGTTTGCTTCGCGTTCCGCTACGGCCACCGTATGCGGGTTGAGCGCCACTGCCGCCGCGCCCGCCGTGCTTGCCACGGCTTCGATGTTATTGATGGTGCCCATCTGTCCTGCCCGTGACGCTACTGTTGCCAGCGCCTCCTTGGATATTTCGGCTGCCGGCAACTGCGATTCAGCGGCGTGGGCAGGGGAAGCACAAACCGCACGGACCACGAATGCCCCGAGCGCGAGCGCCAGTAACAAAACAGTACGGCCCATAGGAACGGTGTCCCAACCTATGCACGTCCTAGTCGTAATGCGCATGTACTTCCCCCTTCACGTAATTGGGCTGAACTGTCGCGGCCTCGCAACAAAACTTGGACCTTTTCCCGCCCTACGAGGCCAGACTAGCATATCGTCCTGTCATCGGGCTATTTCCACGTCGTGGACTTGCGAAGACTCTACCAGATCTTATCCCGAGGCGTGCTGTTCTGGCTACGTACGTGCTGTTATGGCGGTTGCCTAAGCGGCTACAGGTCAAGACGATGGCCCCGTGCCCCCAACCCCAGCCGACGAGCTTACGGCCCCCCTATCGCGCTTCGCCGCCAACCTGCGGCGTGCCCGGCTGGCCGCCGAGCTGAGCCAAGAAGCTCTCGCGGCAGAGGCCGGAATGCACCGTACCGCGCTCTCTCGCCTCGAGACATGCGAACGCGCGCCGGAGTTTCGGACGCTGCTGCGGCTCGCTCGTGCCCTGGGCGTGACGCCAGCCAGCTTGCTCCGAGGCGTCCGCTAAAGCCGACCTTCCTGAATGCCCTCCAGTGGGCATCCAAGCGCAATAAGCCTGCCCGGCAACCGGATCGAGTGGTTCGCGTTGACTTCGGTTGGCTTTCACCCAGCCGGCTTCGAACCAGCAACCCCCTGCCTGACAACCACCAAATCTCAAGTCCCCGCAAAAACCATTCCCGATGTGGTGCTCACCCGCGGTACTCTCCGCTAAATCCGAGTACCAATCAAATACCACCGGCCCCCAAAACCAAAAACCCACCATTTTGCAGGCACTTCCTCCAATGGAGCCAACCGGGATCGAACCGGTGACTCCTGGCTCTCGCGGCTGAGCTATAGCCCCAGAGCTCTCGATATCCCATCATCGAGCGGATTGTCGGCCCTTGCCGCAGTCGGGTCGGCCTATTGATGCCCAGACACTACGCGAACGAAAGGCGTCACCGGGGAGACGCGCAAATCGCCAGTCGAGGGCGCGCGAGACCTATGGGCACCCCGAACGACGGGAGTTCTGGCGGCCGGGTGGCCGTCGGTACGTGCACCGGAGGCGTCGGCTTCGCCTCCGTGTCCGCGCTGACGCGCGCGGGTGGCTACCCCTCGGGTCGTGTCCGCGGTACGAGCGCCCGCGTGCTCGGTCCGAGACGCCGCGTAAGCTCGCTCGATGGCTTCGGCGAGGCGATCCGGGACGCAGGCCGGCTCCGCGGTCGGTGGGGCTAGCTCTGCGCCGATCCGGCGGCGTTGGCGCGATTACCGGACCTCATCGGGTCGCAGCCCGGTCGAGGAGTTCATCGACAAGCTCTCCGACTCCGATGCGGCGGCCGTGCTCGCCGGCATGGAGGAGGTGCGCAATCGGGGTCTGCGGGCTGCCCGTCACCTCGATGGGGAAATCTGGGAGGTTAGGGTGGACGGCGATCGGGTCATCTACCGCATCCTGTTCGCGGAGGAAGGCAGCCGCGGGCAGATCCTGCTGGCATTGGACGGATTCAACAAGAAGACGCAGAAGACGCCCCGGTCAACCATTGACCTGGCGAAGAGGCGTCTGGCGGATTGGCGGAAGCGCGGGGATCAGAAGCGCATCGCGCGCGGCAGGCGTCCGCTGCACGGGTGAGACGTGCTATCCTATCTCCAGAAAGAGATACCGCTGTAGGTATCGATGCCCTCAGAAAGCAGGCAAGACTCATGCCCGAGCGAGATTTCCTGAACAAGATGATCGACAAGCGCACAGCGCGCAACCCCGAGTTCCCGAGGTTGCTGGACGCGGCCCGCCGGCGTCGCGAGTTGCTGCGCGCCCTAGCCACCCAGCGCGAGGAGCAGCGGCGCTCGCAGACCGCCGTCGCTGCGGCGATGGAGACCTCGCAGTCCTTCGTAGCTCGCCTGGAGACCACCGCGGCCGACGCGAAGATATCGACCGTCGATCGCTACGCGGAGAGCCTCGGCTACGTCTTGCAGTACCACCTTATCCCGACGGCCCAGGCCGACAGCGCCCCGTCGGTCGTGGTCCACGCACCATAAGCGTCAGGTCGCTTCGCCAAGCGACTGTATGCCAATTCCGGCCCTCGACAAGCGCACGGAGTCGTCGCTTCTCATCCTCCCCACACCGCATCGCCTGCCTGTAGACGCGCGGCGCGAGCGCGGGGTCCGTTTGGCCCATCTCGTCCATGACGATTCGCGGATCCTCGCTGAGCGCGTGGAGGACGCTGGCGAACGTGTGCCTCAGCGAGTGCGGCGTGTGCGCTGCGGCAGCAGAGCGAGCCCACGATTCGCCTGCGCGACCGTAGCCCAACTCGGCTCTTCAAGACCACGCTTATCCGTCCAACAGGCCGCAACGCAGACATCGCCCGGCTGCGTCAATCGCGCCACCGCGTCGGAGACGGGGTAGCAAGCCGAACCCAGAGCGCCCGGCGTCCGTATAGCTCTCCAGAAACGTCCCGATCAGTTCTCAGAACGCCGTCAGACCCGTGATAATCACGGAAGCCCATGCTTGAGCACTCCGCAGCGCGACACGTCGACTACCTACGGCAATGCCTACGTCAGGACAAGGCGGCGATCGGGTTCCTCCTGAGCGCCGGGTGCGGCGTGGCGATCGAGGCGTCCGGCGCCCCGTTGATTCCCGACATCGCGGGAATGACCGCCAAGATCTCCGGGAGCCTCGCAGACTCCGAGCAGGGAACAGCATTCGCCGCGCTGCTCGCGACATTCGACGGGTCGAGCCCGAACATCGAGGCACTGCTCAGCCGCACTCGCGCCCTCGCTGCCGTGGCCGGGGTGGGGCCCGTGCACGGCCTGGATGCCGAGTGCTTAAAACGACTGGACGTCACGATCAGCGACGAAATCGCCAAGCTCGTCGGCGTCGATCTCCCGCAGGGGCCCACCCCGCATCGCAGCCTCGCAGCCTGGGCCAGCTCGGCGGCACGATCGGCGCCGGTGGAGCTATTCACGACGAACTACGACCTCCTGTTCGAGCAGGCTCTGGAGCGCGTCGGGGTCCCCTACTTCGACGGCTTCGTCGGATCGCACCGGCCGTTCTTCGATGCTACGGCCCTCGACCGCGACGAACTCCCGACGCGTTGGCTGCGCCTATGGAAGCTCCACGGGTCTATCAATTGGCGTCGCGGCTCCGACGGCGGCGTCTACCGAACCTTTCCCGGGGCTGACGCTTCACCGACCCTTATCCACCCGTCGCACCTGAAGTACGACGAGAGCCGCAAGATGCCTTACCTCGCCATGATTGATCGGTTCCGAAGCTTCCTCCGCAAGCGGCGCGCCACGCTCGTCCTATGCGGTTACTCATTCGGTGATGAGCACCTGCAGGATGTCCTGCTACAGGAGCTGGAGGGCAATCCGACGGCTGCAGCGTTCGCCCTGATGCACGGAACTCTGGATCGGCACCCGAGCGCGATCGCACTCGCCGAACGCAGGCCGAATCTCACCGTCATCGCCGAAGATGCTGCAGTCGTCGGCACCCAGCTTGGAGCCTGGACCATGGCCGATGAGGGTAAGGCCAGCGTGGTGTCGCTTGGGGACTTCCGCGTTCTTGGGGAGATGCTCGCCGAGATGAGCGGCGATCTGCCGGGCGAGTCGACTCATGCGACCTGACCCCACGCTGCTCGGGCTCGTTGACGACGTACGCGGAGCGACGGTGAGTGTCAAGCTCGACCCGGACACAATCTCGGGACTCTCTGTGATCGAAGGACATGCCTACCGGGTCGGACAGATCGGCAGCTTCGTGCGGATCCCGATCGGCTACACCAACCTATACGGCGTTGTTTCCCAAGTTGGTGCCGGCGCGGTACCGGAGAGCCAGCGGGAGCTTGAGCAACACGGACGCCGTTGGATGACGGTTCAGCTGGTCGGCGAAGCGAGCCGCGGCGCCCTGTTCCAACGTGGTCTGGCACAGCACCCGACAATCGATGATCCCGTTCACCTGCTCGCCGAACGGGATCTCGAGCTCCTTTACGGCTCGAAGGCTGCGCCGGACTGCCTGGAGGTTGGCCGCCTGGCGAACGCCGACTCGATTCCTGCGCTCGTGAACGTCGACAAGCTCGTAACTCGCCACAGCGCCGTTGTGGGCGCCACAGGCACAGGCAAGTCCAATACCGTCGCGCGCCTATTGGATGCGATCATCGCGGGCGGTCGCTTCCCGTCGGCGCGGGTGCTCGTCTTCGATGTCCACGGCGAGTACTCAAACGCTCTGCCGGGCAACGCGTCGGTGTTCTCAGTCGCCAGAACCGAGAACGGACTGTATGTGCCCTACTGGGCAATGACCTTCGACGAGCTGCTGCCGCTCACGACCGGCGCACTCGACGGTGCCGAGCGTGCAGCTCTGCACGACAAGATCGTCGAGCTGAAGCGCGAGACGATCGCCAGCTATCCCCGCGAGGGAATCCTCGACCGGACGCTCACGGTCGACTCTCCCGTCCCGTTCAGTGTCCACCGGCTGTGGTTCGAGCTGCATAAGCTCGTCAACGCCACCCACACCGCGACCGGCGGAGGGCAGGACCAAGCGACAGAAGCCCTGGTACTCGATGGCGCCGGTCAGCCGGTGGAGGCCGGCGACGCGCTCAAGGTGATCGCTCCACGCTACCGGCCCCAGGCCGGTCAGTCTGTATACCTCAGCTCGTCAAGGCTCAACCTCCGGCGTCCGCTCGAGACTCTCGCCAGCCGCCTACGAGACCCGCGGCTGGCGTTCCTCTTTCAGCCGGGGTCATGGGCCGCCGAAGTCGACGGCAAGGTCAGCTCGGACCTAGATCAGCTGCTCGAAGGTTGGCTTGGCGGTGAGCGCCCCGTGAGCATCCTCGACCTCTCCGGGGTGCCCCCGTCGATCATGAAGACGCTTGTCGGCGTTCTCTTGCGGATCGTCTACGACGCCCTCTTTTGGGGCCGCAAGCTTGCCGAGGGTGGCCGTGAGCGGCCTCTCCTGGTTGTGCTAGAGGAGGCGCACGCCTACATTCGCAGTGGGGAGAGCAGCCCAGCGGCCGAGGCAGTTCAGCGGATTGTCAGGGAGGGGCGCAAGTACGGGATCGGAGCAATGGTCGTCAGCCAGCGCCCGTCCGAGCTCGATTCGACCGTCCTCTCACAGTGCGGGACCCTGTTCGCACTGCGCATGGCCAACAGCCACGATCGCGGACATGTGACCGGGACGGTTAGCGACAACTTTGGTGGCTTCCTGGACGCGCTGGCGCTACTGCGCACCGGGGAGGCGATTGTCGTCGGTGAGGCGGTGCATATGCCCATGCGGATGATGGTCGAGCCCTTGCCGCAGGACCGTCGCCCCGACAGCGGCGACCCGGCGGTGTATGACCCGAGCGGACCAGGTGGCTGGAACCGCCCCAGGGAGCCGCAGAACTGGCCCGAGCTCGTCGCCGCCTGGCGACGCCAAGGCCTCGATGAAAGGACGATGATGGATCGTGTACCAGTCATCTCGAGCAATGTGGCGAGCGTCGGTTACGAGCAGCAAAGCGCGACTCTCGAGGTCGAGTTCCTAGATGGCGCCGTCTACCAGTACTTCGACGTACCGGAAGCTGAGTTCGAAGGTCTACGGGGTGCCGGCAGCGTTGGCAGCTACCTAAATGCCAATATCAAGGGGCGCTACCGCTACGCACGCGTCTAGATTACGCCCTATGCCACGCCTCCTCAAGTTGGTCTGGTCAAGTGGACCGAAAAGCGGGGGCCGGCCACAATTCATCGTCGGGGCGTTGATCGTCTTCAGGAGGTCCGCGGTAAACGCGACGGCGGCACCATTCACGCGCCTCGCCGATCGAGTTTTGGTCTACTTCGGGACTATCTTGATTGTCCAGTTGCCGACCGCATTGACCTGAAAACTTTTATAGCTTCCTGGTTCAAGCACTGACGAACCGCTATGTGCTTGCGAGTTGACCGGGACACTTTCACTCGTATATATCTGGAATACGCTGCCATCGTTCGTCCATTCGAGGGTCGATTCCTTTTCGACGGTGATGGCCCCAAGATTCTTGCCGCCGTTTCCGCTGAAGGTTTGCACTTCGCCACTCGATCCGCTGCCTGACGATTCAGCGGGCACAGCGGCCTGTTCGGCGGGTGCAGCCGTCTGTGTCTGCGTGACGGTGTGAGTATGGACAACCACGTGTGCGACGGTGACGGTGCGGGCGGGCAGCGGCGTGCCCTGCACGGTCGTAGTTCTGCCTTCGGCTGTGACTGTCTTAGTGGTTGAACTCCCTGCGGCACCGATGCCCGCGCCTGCAAGCAGGCCCACCGTCCCAATGGCCGCTGCGCCCCATGCGCGCTGCCACCACTTTCCCGTTGTTGGAGGCTGTACGGGCGCACCAAGAGCCTCGGTCGGGGGAGCCGGTGGCGAGGGTGGTCTAGGGGGCTCTGGCGCGTTCATTTGGGCCGATCTTTTCTGTAGCCGACAGTCGTCTGTGGCGTTGAGCCTACAGAATCTCGATCGGGAGCGTGGGATCGTCCCAATCTCCCGCTCAGCGCCCCGGAGAATGATCGAAACGGCGAACTCAGCGCAGGCGGCGGACCGCCTGCCCCAAGTCGTAGGCATCCTTGCCTGTCAGCCTGCGGTCAGCCCTCGCCCGTCGGTCGAGACGAGCGACTGGGAACTTCTCCGGGGCCTGCGCTCCGTCGGAACCGGTACCCGTTCGGTCAGGCCCTTCAATGGGACCTCCAGCGCGTCCGCAAGGACCAGCACGGCGACCGTGGGCCCCCCAGGGGGTCCAGCACGCTTGCAGCCGCAACTCCAGGCCGACTGGATTCCCGGCGGCGAAACGCCAGTCCGACACCCTACCGGACGGATGGGGTCGATTGATCCCTGAACACGACGCGGACGACGGCATCATCAAGGGACCGCGCGAGTCGCCGCCTTCCGGTCGTGTCTGCGGTACGAGCGAGCGCCAGCCTGCTCGGTCCGAGACGCTGCGTAAGCTCGCTCGATGGCTTCCGCGAAGCGATCTGTATCGACCGGCGAGAGATGGCAGGTCGCCGTGTACGAGACAGCCGGCGGGAAGCGCCCGGCGCTCGAATACCTCGGCGGGGCCGAGGTCCCGGATCAGCCCCGACGCGAGCTACTGCTGACCGTCCTCGCGGTCGTGCAGATGGGGCCTTTGGAGTTCCCGACCGGCACCAAGCGGTGGCGGCTGATGCATAAGCCGGCCAAGAGGGGCGACGTGGACATGAGCGGCATCTTCGAGGCGCGCGACGAGCACAACCGTGTCCTCTACCGTCTGTTCTGCCTGCTCGACCGCAAGGCGCTCCCCTGCGGCCCGGCGGTTGTGCTGCTCGGCGGCGGTACCAAGTCCCACCGCACCGAGATGCCTCAACGCGTATACAGGGTGATCGACCGCTGCCGGGAGGACTATCTGGCGACCCGCCGCGTCGCCGAACTCAAGACCTGGCCGGAGTGGTGGCCGCAGCCGCGCAGTTGAGCCCGGTGCCCATCTTGCGTAGCTTTCATGCTACGCTATGGGAAACTCGCAAGGAGACGACGATGAAGCAGACTGATCAGAGTGCCGTCTTCGCCGACTTCCTCGGCAAGACCTACGCGACCGAGGAGGAGCGCGGGTCCTTCGAGCGCGACCTTGCGAAGCTCGTCGCATCGGCCAAGCTTCTCAAGCAGTTGGAGGACATCCGCGAGGCCAAGCGGATGACCAAGGCCGAGGTGGCGCGACGCCTCGGCGTCAAGCGGCCAGTCGTCTCCCGGCTGCTCGCCGGCAAGGGCACCGTTCCCAACCTCGGGACGATCGCCGATGTCGCCGAGGCCCTCGATGTATACATCGACGTTCGCATCAAGTCCCAGCCCCGCAGCGGCAAGCGCCACGCCGCCATTGAGGTCCACGAAGCCGCGGCTTGAGCGATCCGGCGCGCTCCCCGCCTCATGCGGGGGTTCCGTTCGGCCGATCAGCCACCCAACTCCAGCGGCCCCACCACGAAGCCCAGCCGAGAAGTCCCGCGCCGCATCCTCGCGTCCAACGTCACGAGCTTGCAGCCGAGCAGGCGCGCGAGCGCAACGTAGTTCGCGTCGTAGGTCTTCGCCCAGCCAAGTTCATCCGCGATCTTCCACGTCTCACGCGCCAGCTTGCTCGGCTCACGACGCCGCACTGGAGCCGACAGCACACGATTCAGCACAGACGCGGCCTGATCACGTTCCAGCTCGCCTCGCCAGACCATCGCGTGCAGGCTCGAAACGGCCTCGATCCACATCAGCGGTGGCGCGACCAGCTCGAAGCGTCGAAAGCGCGCAAACCCAATGGGAGTCGCCGACGCAGCAGTTACGACGCTCGCGTCGATGACAAGTCTCAACGCCCGAGCCGCGACAGCGCGACGCCTGCGACCCAGTTCGGTGCCGGCGTACCGTCCTCCAGCTTTTGCCACTCCGACGGCAGCGGCAGCATCGGGTACATCTCGTCGCGCACCTCATCGAGGGCACCGGGATCGATCAGCCGCTGACCGTGTACGGTATCCGCCCGCAGGCGACCCTCGCGAATCCAGCGACGCACGGTTCCCGGGCTCCTCCCAACACGCTGCGCAGCCTCTACGACGGTGATCATCGTGTTCATGCTACGCCTCCCACATGACGCGTTCTTGGCCGAGACCAGCCTGGCTGGAACCCGTGCCAGAATCCGCCATGTGCTGGCAACTTGTAGGGCAGGCTTGATGCCTACCTCAAGGCTTGGCGGGCGAGGAACGTCGACAATGATCTGCGGGCCACGGCGTTGATTGCGCCGTGCGCTTGCTTGACTCGGACCGTGAGCCCGCGATATCTGGACGGAACATTTACCGGCCCGGTCGCTCCGACATCGAGGAACCAGGCGTCTCGCCGCTCAAGGTCGCGCCGCACGGAAACCGAGGAAAAGCCGGCCTGCCCACGATGCGCGCGGTAGAAGTCCAGACGGATCTGCTCGCGTTCGCCGGGACTGATGTCGATCAGGCTGCTCACACGCTTCATGGTAGCCCGTGTTATCAGCGCCGATGCGGGGACCGCCCAACGCTTCGCATGCGCACACGCGGCCCAACCAATCGCGCCTGCCGTCCCGACGACCGGCGAACGGCCGGTGACAAGGACGGCCGTGGGACCTCTTGCCTCACGGCGACGAGAGGAAGTCGCCCAATCGGAATGGGCGCATACGCCCAAAGCCCCTGAAATCGCCCGTAAACCGGCGCCATTCGCCCGCTCGCGCCCGCAGCGGCAGCGGTGCGAATCCCCAGCACTCAAGCGGCGAAACCCCCGATATCGCCCTCCGGACCCCGACGCCTCCGGAGCGAGAGGTCGCAAGTTCGAATCTTGCCGGGCGCGTTGGAGGAATGCCGGTCCTACGCGGGCAGCAACTCGTCGAGCGACTTGGGCTCGAAGTAGCTGGAATGTGTGAGCTTGATCGTCTCCAGCGAGTCGGCGCTGAGCAGGACCACGTCGAGGTCCTGACGCCCACGCGCCTGCTGCTCGGCTTCCTGGTAGGCGTGCTGCGCAACCTCGTAATCGGTACCGAACTCGACGACGGTCGTCTTGTGACGCGTCACATCACGCGTCACAAGAAAGTGCTTGATGTCGTCAGCCGGGCTCATTTGGATCGTCCTCGCGTGCTTCCCCTATCGGCAATGATGGCACGCGCTTCAATCCCTTGCGTAGATCGTGGGGCGAAAGCTCGGCTCGGTCGAAGCGAGCAATCAGCTCGGCCATCTCCAAAAAGATGTTGTTCAATCGCTCGTGCCCGGCGCCAAACTTGAGGTCCAGGCCAGCCTGCCTCCCGGTCTCCTCCACCCGGTTTGCCCACACGTCCTGGCCAATCGTTCGGAGCTGAACCTCGATCGGGAAGCCCATACGCCTCACGATCAGGTGCAGCGCCCGATAGCCGCTGCTCTTGGGCTGAGCGATGTAGTCCCGCTCCTCCAGCTTCTGCCACCCGGGCGGCAGCGGAAGCATCGGGTACATCTCGTTCCGCACCTCATTGAGGGCGCCCGGATCGATCAAGCGCCGACCGTGTGTCCTCTCCGCCCGCAGGCGACCGTTTCGTATCCAGCGACGCACAGTCCCAGGACTCCTCCCCACCCGCTGTGCCGCCTCGGCAACCGTAAGCATGGATCGATCGTACACCTGCGACCCGACGAAACGGTTGAGATGCGCTAGCCTATCTCTAGAAAGAGATATCACTGTAGGTATCGATGCCACTCAGAAAGCAGGCAAGGTCATGCCCGAGCGAGATTTCGTGGACAAGATGATCGCCAAGCGCACGGCGCGCAACCCCGAGTTCCCGCGGTTGCAGGACGCGGCTCGCCGGCGCCGCGAGCTGCTGCGTGCCCTGGCCGCCCAGCGCGAGGAGCAGCGACGCTCGCAGACCGCCGTCGCCGCGGCGATGGAGACCTCGCAGTCCTTCGTCGCCCGCCTGGAGACCACCGCCGCAGACGCGAAGATATCGACCGTCGATCGCTATGCGGAGAGTCTCGGCTACGTCGTGCAGTACCACTTGATCCCGACGGCTCAGGCGGACAGCGCCCCGTCGGTCGTGGTACACGCACCGTAACCCTCGTGCCGAGGTCCCTTGTACGGCTCGCCGGCGAGGCTCCCTGAAGCGGCCGACCGACTCCGGCCCCAGTGCTCACGCGGCGATTCGCCCCATTCCCCGCCTCGCCTTGGACGCTCCGAAGTGAGAGATCGGCCGTTCGAATCGGCCGGGCGCGTGTTTCGATTCCTTGCAGTAATCAGGCTGTCGGCGCCGGTTCATAGGATCGGGGCAATGATCGACAGGCAGACGGCCGTATGAGCTCCAGCAGGGCGCGCTCTACCGCCGCCGGCGATAGTTGGCGGGTCGCCGTGTACCAGACGGACGACGGGAAGCGCCCGAGCCGTTGGACGGACCATCCGACCCGGAGTTCTCGCCCTGGCAGACTAAGGGGCCGTGGCAAGAGAGACTGTCAACCCACCGGGCCAGGCGCCCGATGAGCCCGCGACCGACCTGAAAAGGCTCTTCCGCGATGCCCGCCGCGATCCTGAACTCGCGGTGCTCGAGGGTTTGCACGCGCTCAAGCATGCACTGCGCTTCGGCGCGCGGGTGCCGCACATCGCGGTCGTGTCGCCCGCGCGGCTGGGTGCGCTCGCCGATGCGCTGGCGCCCGACGTGCGGGAGCGAATTTTCGCCGAGGCCCAGACGGTGCCCGCCGAGGTGTTTGCGACGCTTGCGCCGCTGGCGCCCTCGACCGGGGTGATCGCGATTGCGCGGCGCCCGCGCACCGACGCCGAGGCGCTCCTCGCTGATTTGCGCCCCGCGCCGGTTGTGCTGCTGGAGGCCCCCAGCGATCTTGGCAACATCGGCGCGTGCGTGCGCGTGACGGCCGCGGCCGATGCTGCCGGAGTGCTCACGACGGGTATCCACGACCCGTGGGACCCCGCGGCCCTGCGGGGCAGCGCCGGCCTGCACTTCGCGCTGCCCGTTGCACGGCTTGGTGAGGACGCACTCGAGCTGATCAGTCCCACGCAACCTCCTGCCCAGACCACCCCCGACGGCCCGGGTGTTCGCCGACCGCTGATCGCGCTCGACCCCGACGGCGAGCCGTTGCGCCCCGGGGAGCTGCCCGCCCGCGCGATCCTGGCGTTCGGCGCCGAGCGCCGGGGGCTCTCACGGGAGCTGCTCGACCGCGCCGACGCGCGTGCGCGCCTGCCGATGCGCGAAGGCGTCTCCAGTCTGAATCTCGCCACCTCGGTGGCCGCGGTGCTCTACAGCGCGCAGCTCGCAAGCGTGGAGTGGTAGGCCCGTGTCGATTGAGGGATCGTCCGCCGATGGACTGTGGCTCATCGACGTGCTTGGCGACTCGCGCGCGTAGGCTGAAGCATCGATGACCCCCGCGATCCCGCTTGCCGTCTCGCTTCAGCTGGAGGACGCCATCCAGCTCGTGCCGACGGCGCTGCTCTGCCTGCTCTACGCCTCGCGTGTGCGCACCCTGGCATCGAGCGACCAACCTGTGCGCGGCTGGCGTCAGGGGTGCTTCTACGCCGGGGGCCTCGTGTTCGCCCTCGCCCTGATCGGGGTTGGGAAGGCCGGCGAGGAACTGCTGTTCGTGCACATGATCGAGAGCCTCTTGATCGCGGACGTCGCGGCGCTTTTGATCGTGCTCGGCCTCACCGGGCCGCTGCTTGCCCCAATCCTCGAGATCGGCCTCTTCAACCGGCTGCGGGTGCTTGCCAACCCGCTGATCGCGTTTCCGTTGTGGGCACTTGACCTCTACCTTTGGCATCTTCCCGGGCCCTACCAGGGCGCCCTGGAACATGTTGGGCTGAACCTCCTCCAGCATGTGATGTTCCTCGGCTTTGGGATCAACCTGTGGATGTGCCTGTTTGGGCCGCTGTCGATGCCCGGCTGGTTTGGCAGCCTCGGCAAGCTGCTCTACATCGTTGCTGTGAGCCTCGCCGCCGCGGCGCTTGGCAACATCTTTCTTTGGTCTGATGCTGTCTTCTATCCCTTCTATTTGGGGGGAGATTCTCGGCACCATCTCTCGCCTCTTGCTGACCAGAACCTTGCTGGGGCGGTGATGATGGTTGTGGTCAGTCTCTTTACTGTTGGGCTCTTTTGGTGGTTGTTCAGGCGGTCGGCTCGCGAGGCCTTGGAACGTCAGGAGCTGCTTGATTTTGCGCGGGTGCACGGACTCTCACTTAGCGATCAGCGGGCTGCTCGGGCGGTTGCCGCTGGGCGCGGTGGCGAGCTTCGTAGGCGGCTGGAGAGCCGCGTTGAGGTTGGCGACGCACAACCGGCGCGTACGATGATGCGCGACTCTATGCTTTAGGTATGTGCGTCGGTTGCGCAATGGCTGCGGCTTCGGCTGCCAGCGGGTTTCGGACCTGGTTGCAGACGCACCACATGGGGTGGCTTACGCCTCGTCGGATGCGAGCGCTCACGGTGGGGGCCATGTGCGCCGCGGGGCTGGTCTCGACGATCGGGGTCAGCGGCTCCTCGCTACCGACTCCGCCTGCCGTGGCGCATCACCTCGCGCAGTCGCACTGAGCGCCTGCTGACCTGCCGATCGATCGAGACAGGTCGATCGGAGCTTCGGGCGGTGAAGCGCGGATCAGCCGCCGGCGACCGCAGGCAGGATCGTCAGCTCGGCGCCGTCCGATACGGGGGTTTGGAGGCCGTCCAGGAAGCGGATGTCCTCGCCGCTCAGGTAGACGTTCACGAAGCGCCGCAGGCCGCCGTCCTCATCGGAGATGCGGGTACGCAGCTCGCCGAAGCGCTCGAACAGGCTGTCCAGCACCTCCTGCACTGTGGCGCCCTCAAGTTGTGCCTCACTTGCGCCCTCGGCGGCAGTGCGGAGCTGGGTGGGAATTTTCACGGTCACCGGCATGGCTCAGCCGCCCACCCTGGAGGTCGAGAGTCGAACGAGGCCAGGACGCAAGGAGCGAAGTGTGCTTGGCACACGAGCGACTGAGGACGCCGCCTCGTGAAGGCTATCGGCCTCCAGGGCCTCGAACTGCTCGACGGTTGGCTCAATCGTGTGGGTCTCGAAGGTGCCTCGCACCGCGTCCAGTGTCTTCAGGCCCTCGCCGGTGATGACGAGCACCACGCGCTCGGCGGGGTCGATCTCGCCGCGCTCGGCGAGCTTCGCCAGCACCGCCGTGGTGACGCCACCCGCCGTCTCGGTGAAGATGCCGGTGGTTTGGGCCAGGAGGGCGATGCCCTGCCGGATCTCCTCGTCGCTCACCGCGTCGATCGAGCCGCCGCTGCGGCGTGCCTCCTCCAGCGCGTAGGGGCCGTCCGCCGGGTTGCCGATCGCCAGCGACTTGGCGATCGTGTTGGGCTTCACCGGCCGGCACACGTCGTGGCCGGCCGCGTATGCGCTTGCCACCGGGTTGCAGCCCTCTGCCTGCGCACCGCTCATCCGCGGCAGCTCTCCGCTCACGAGCCCCAGCTCACGCCACTCGGCGAAGCCCTTGGCGATTTTCGTGAACAGCGATCCCGAGGCGATCGGCACGACGCAACGGTCGGGCAGCTCCCAGCCCAGCTGCTCGGCGATCTCGAACGCCAGCGTCTTTGAGCCCTCGGCGTAGTAGGGGCGCAGGTTGATGTTCACGAACGCCCACTCGCGCTCGGCGGAGAGCTCGGTGCAGAGGCGGTTGACGTCGTCGTAGTTGCCTTTGACCGCCACCAGGCGGGTCCCGTAGACGCCCGTGGCGAGCACCTTCTGCTCCTCCAGGTCGGCGGGGATGAAGACGTAGGACTCGAGGCCCAGCGCCGCGCCGTGGGCGGCCACGGAGTTGGCGAGGTTGCCGGTGGAGGCGCACGCGATCGTCTGGTAGCCAAGCTCCCGCGCGCGCGCTGCCGCGACCGACACCACGCGGTCCTTGAAGGAGTGCGTGGGGTTGGCGGCGTCGTTCTTGACCCACACCTCTCTCAACCCCAGCCGCTGCGCGAGACGGTCGGCGCGGATCAGCGGCGTGCAGCCCGCCGGCAGACCCACCCGCGAGGCCAGCCGCCCCGAGGGCCCCGGCGGTCCGCCCACGAGGGGCAGGAAGTCGGCGTAGCGCCAGATGTTCTGCGGCCCCCCCTGAATGCGGCGGCGCAGCTCGCCCACGCCGCCGTCGATCAGACGGCCGTGGTCGTAAGCGACCTCCAGCGGCCCGAAGCACCGCTCGCACACGTACAGCGCCTCCAGCGGGTACTCCGCCTTGCACTCTCGACACTTAAGGTTGGTGGCAGCCATCTGGCCTCCTTCATCGTCTTCGCCGTTGTCCCGTGTGGCGAAAAACGTGAAGCCCGCCACACATCTGTCTGGAATTGGCACCTTCCGCGTTGGGACGCGGTGGTTGCCGGGGCTTCGTCGGGCCAGTCCCTCCACCCCTCTTGATGTGTACTGCTGTGGGCAGTATATCGAACGCGCGGCGGGAAAGCATTAGATCGCGCCCACCGCTACCCCGCCACCGCAAGGCGACCGTCGCGACTGCCAGCCACCAGGCCACGATCGCGACCCGCCGCCGGGTAACGCTACCGGTTGAATGGTGTACGCAGGTCGATGGCCACCAATCCCCCCACCGCGCGCCGGCACCCGGAACGAGAAGACGGAGCAGGAAACACCGAGCACCGCGACCCCGAACAGGGTGAGGACGCCTTCGACCTTGGCGTATCCCTGCCCAAGAAGCGCATGCTGATCGTCGTCAACCCCTATGCCTCGACGGTCTCCGACAGCCTGCGCGACCTCGTCGTCGATGCCCTGCGCAGCCGCTTCGAGGTCGACGCGCGCGACACCGAGTCCCGCGGCCATGCGACCGAGCTCTGCCGCGAGGCCGCCCACGAGGGCTATGACGTGGTTGTCGCCTTCGGCGGAGATGGCACCGTCAACGAGGCCGCCAACGGCCTGCTCGGCTCCGCCACGCCGCTCACCTGCCTGCCGGGCGGCTCAGCCAACGTGTTCGGCAAGATGCTCGGCATCCCGGGATCACTGGTCGAGGCGACCGAGCATCTGCTGGGCATGGCCGACGACTGGCGCATCCACAAGGTCGACCTCGGCGTGGTCAACGGGCGCTGCTTCACCTTCGCCTCGGGCCTCGGCCTCGACGCCTCGGTCGTGCAGCGCGTGGATGCCAACCCGCGGCGCAAGGCCCGCTGGGGGCCGTGGTTCTTCACGTGGGTGGCCGTCACCACGTTCGCCCGGCGCTACCTGCTGCGCCCGCCGCGCCTCACAACCCACCTTGCCGGCGAGGAGCACGCGGGAGTCACCGCCGTGATCCAGAACGGCACCCCCTTCACCTACTTCCGCAACCGCCCGATCGAGATCGCAGATGACGCGGAGCTCGACTCCGGCACGCTCGCCACCTGCGTGTTGCGCCGCGCCCAGCCGATCGACATGCCGTTCATCGCCTGGCGCGCCTTCTCGCGGCGTGCGCGCCTCACGCGCCACCGCCAGATCACCGCATTGGCGCCCGCCACCGAGCTGACCGTCCGCACAGCCGACGGCGAGCCGCTGCCGCTGCAGGTCGACGGCGACTACCTTGGGGCGGTCGCCGAGGCGCGGTACTCGATCATGCCGCGCGCGCTCAACGTCGTTGCGTGACTACCCCGCCGGCCCTGGCGTGACGCGGTAGGCGTCGAACACCGACTCGGTGTTGCGCAGGCGGTTGATCGCGCCCTTCAGCGAATGCGTGTCGGCGACCTCGACCACGAAGCGGTTCTTGACCATCGGCGGGTTGGAGAGGCAGCGCGCTTCGACGATGTTGGCGCCCGCCTCGGAGAAGACGCGCGAGAGATCCTCCAGCAGCCGGTGACGGTCCCACGCGTCGATCTGGATTTCGACGACAAACCCGCTCGACTGATCCCCCTCCCAGTACACCTCGGTGAAGCGTTCGGGGTTCTTGCGCAGCACAGTCGCGTTGGGGCAGTCCTCGCGGTGGATCGTGATGCCGCGACCGAGTGAGATGTAGCCGACGATCTCATCGCCGGGCACCGGCCGGCAGCACTTCGCGAGACGCAACATCACGTCCTCCACGCCCTCCACTCTGATCCCGTACTGCCCCGAAGAGCGCGTCGGACGCCGGGCGGAGCGCCCCACCTTGAGCAGGTCGCTGGCGGCGGTCGCGCCGCCGTCGGCCGCCTCGCCGCGCTTGAGGGCCTGCATCACCTTGTTGACGACGATCTTCGGCGACACCTTCGCGCCGCCGAGCGCCATATAGAAATCGTCCGCCTTGCGGTAGCCCATTTCGCGGATAACGTCCGCCAGCAGCGCCGAGCCGGTGATCCGCTGCGCGGGCAGCCCCTGGCGCTTGAGGTGCTCCTGCAACAGCTCGCGCCCGGTGTGCTCGGTGTCCTGGCGGGACTCTGCTTTGAACCACGCCCTGATCTTGTTGCGGGCACGCGTGGTCTTCACCATCGCCAGCCAGTCGCGCGAGGGGCCGCGCTCGCGCTTGGTCGTAAGGATCTCGACGATGTCCCCGCTGCGCAGCTCGTAGTGCAACGGCACGATCTTGCTGTTCACGCGCGCCCCCACGCAGCGGTGGCCGATCTCGGTGTGCACCTCGTAGGCAAAGTCCAGCGGCGTGGCGCCCGCCGCCAATGACTTGACCTCGCCCTTGGGCGTGAACACGTACACCTCGTCTTCGAACAGGTCGGTCTTCAGGCTCTCCATGAACTCCTTGGGATCGGACATGTCCTGCTGCCAGTCGAGCATCGAGCGCAGCCACTTGACCTTGGAGTCGTCCTCGAGTGCGCCGGTGCGTTCGCGCTTCTCGCCGCGCTGCTTGTACATCCAGTGCGCCGCCACCCCGAACTCCGCCATCTCGTGCATCTCCGCGGTGCGGATCTGGATCTCCAGCGGCCGTCCCTCCGGCCCGATCACGGTGGTGTGCAGCGACTGGTACATGTTGAACTTGGGCATCGCGATGAAGTCCTTGAAGCGCCCCGGCAGCGGCTTCCACAGCGAGTGGATCACCCCCACCGCGCCGTAGCAGTCCTTCACGGAGTCCACGATCACGCGCATCGCGGTGAGGTCGTAGATCTCGTTGAACTCGCGTCCCTTCTTGGTCATCTTCGCGTAGATCGAGTAGAAGTGCTTGGCGCGCCCGGCGATCTGCGCTTCGATGCCGAGCTTGCGCAGCTCGCTCGTCAGGTACTCGCCGGCCTCGCTCACGTAGCGCTCGCGCTCATCGCGCTGCTGGGCGACCAGCCCCTTGATCTCCTGGTACTTGCGAGGGTGCAGGGTCGCGAACGCGAGGTCCTCGAGCTCCCACTTGATCGCGTGGATGCCCAGCCGGTGCGCGATCGGGGCGTAGATCTCAAGCGTCTCCTTCGCCTTGTCGATCTGCTTCTGCTTGGGCATCGCCTCGATCGTGCGCATGTTGTGCAGCCGGTCGGCGAGCTTGATCAGGATCACCCGCACATCGGTGGCCATCGCCACCATCATCTTGCGGTAGTTCTCCGCTTGCGCCTCATCGCGCGAATGGAAGGTGATGCCGGTGAGCTTGGTGACGCCGTCGACGACATTTGCCACCTCCGCACCGAAGCGCTCGCGCACCTCCTCGATCGAGGCCGAGGTGTCCTCCACGGTGTCGTGCAGGAGCGCGGCGCACAGCGTCTCGGTGTCCAGGCGCATCCCGGCACAGATGCGGGCGACACCGACGGGGTGCACGATGAAGTCCTCACCCGACTTGCGCCGCTGAGCGGCGTGGTGCTCACAGGCGAACACGAACGCCGCTTCCACACGCGCGCGGTCGATCTGGATCGTCGTGTCGGCGGCGTGCTCGGAGACGATCGCAAACAGGTCGCCGAGCAGGCGACGCTCGAACTCGTTGAGCTGCCCGGCGATCGCGGGCGAGCGGTCCGGCTCCTTTGTGGGACTCTCCTGAGTCCGGTGTGTCTGCTCTGTCGCCATTCCTTTAAGGGTAGGGCCTTTCGGGCTGAGAACGGTCGTGCGGCCAATCCCAAGCGCGCGGGCTCAGGCGAAGAGCACCAGCTCCCCTTCCTCCTCAGGAACCGTCTCTCGGAGGGCCGGCGCCTCGGCCGCGCGAGCGCTGCGCAGCACCAGGCGCGGTTCGCTCACGCCGCGCCACTCGTTGACCTCCAGCGCGAACGTCGCGTCGGCGGGGACGCCGTCGCGCACCGGCAGACTGGTGCCCGCCCCGAACGCGACCGCACGAGCGCGAGCGCCGTCGGCGAGCACCGCGAAGCGCACGTGCCTGCCTTCTCCCATCGGCCGGCGCTCGGCGAAGCGCGCGCCCTGGACGAGCAGCGACACCGCCGGGTTGGCGCAGCCGAACGGCGCCAGGGCACGCAGCTCTTCGGCGAGCGCCATCCCCAGTTCGCCCCCCTGCACGATCGCATCCACCCGCTCGCTCGACACCAGCTGCTCCGGCCCCAAGACACGCTCGGCATGCGCCGCAAACGCCGAGCCGAACCCCTCGAGGCGCTCGCGCTCGATCTCCAGGCCCGCCGCCGCGCGATGGCCGCCGTGGCGCAGCAGGTGCCCCGCGCATTCGTTCAACCCGCCCAGCAGGTCAAAGCTCGCGATGCTGCGCCCCGACCCGCGCCCAGTTGCGCCGTCGAGCGCCACCAGCACGAACGGCCGGTGGTGGCGCTCGGCCAGGCGCGAGGCGACGATCCCGATCACCCCGGGGTGCCAGTCCTCGCCGGCAAGCACGTACGCGGCCCGCTCGCCCAATGCCGCCACCTGACGCTCGGCGTCGAACAGGATGCGCGTCTCGGTGTGCTTGCGCTCGTGGTTGGCGCGGTCGAGCTCGGCCGCGATCTCCTGCGCGCGGACTGGGTCCTCGGTGAGCACCAACTCAAGACCGGCGTCGGCGCGGTGCATCCGCCCCACCGCGTTCAGCCGCGGCGCCAGCGCGAACGCCACCGTGCGCTCGTCCAGTTGACTGCCACTCGCGCGCGCCACGGCGAGCAGCGCCCGCAGGCCCGGCTTCGCCGTCGCCGCCAGCGCTCGCAGGCCGCGGCGCACCAGCGCGCGGTTCTCGCCCTGCAGCGCGACCACGTCGGCGATCGTCGCGAGTGCCACGAGGTCGAGGTCTTCGTGCGGGCGATAGACGGTCCCCCGGCCGGGGTGGGCAGGCTTCGTATCGTCAGCGCGCTGCCCCGGATGGGTGGGCTCAGGATCCCCAGCCTGTCCGCCGACTCGCTCGCTCGCGCAGGCCGATGCCGCCAGCATCGAGCGCCCGGCGGCCTCCCACAAGCCGAGCGCCAGCTTGTACGCCACAGCGGTCGCGCATAGGTCGGGGCAGGGGTAGCCGCATACGGCAGGGTGCACGATCGGCGCCCGCGGCAGCGCGCCGTCGGCGCGCGGTGAGTGATGGTCGCTGATCACCACCTCCATCCCCAGTGCCCGCGCGATGCCCACCTCCTCGACCGCGGTGATCCCACAGTCGGCGGTGATCAGCAGGCGCGTACCGCGCACCGCCAGGCGCCTGATCGTGCGCGCGTTCAGCCCATACCCGTCGCTTGCCCGGTCGGGCAGATACCAGTCCGCGTCGGCGCCCAGCGCCTGCAGGACGCGTACCAGCACCGCGGTGGAGCAGATCCCGTCGACGTCGTAGTCGCCGTGCACGGTGATCCGTGCCCCGGCGCGCACCTGCGCGAGGATCGTGCCAAGCGCCTCGTCGATTCCCGCAAACGCGGCGGGTGGATGCTCCTCATCGGCCGCCAGGAACGCCCGCGCCCGCTCGGGGTCGGCCAGCCCGCGACGCACCAGCACCTGCGCGAGCGCCCCGCTCACCCCCAGCTGGCGTTCGAGCTCCTGCACCTGGGGTTGCGGGCACGGCGGAATTTCGAAGCGGCTGCTCGGCACCATCCCGTCCACCCTACGGGTGGGTCTGGACGGAACTACCGCGACGGTATGCAGCCTTACCGAGTGGGGGCTGTGGCTGCTGCCCGCAGCCCTTCGCGGCGGATGCCCTCCAGGTAGACCGCAGCCATGCCGATCAGCGAGCCCGGCACCGCGAACAGCACCACCGCGATGTCGGTCTCCTTTTTGCCAGGGATCGCGAGACCGGAGACTTTGATGCTGTAGATCAACGTGCTGATCACAACGGCGCCGATCAGCGAGCCGATCAGCGCGCCGACGATCCCACCCCAGAAGCGGTCGGGCAGCCAGATCGTGAAGTGCCAGATCGCGAGGCCCATCATCACCCAGCCGAGCATTCCCATTAGCGGCTCCTCCCGTGGCGTTTGTTGCGCGGCCTTTTCGGGCGTTTGGGCTGTTCCTTGAGCACGAGGTCCTCGGGGGTCAGGTCGGCCGCCGACTCCTGCGGGGGGGATGGGGTCCCCGCCCGCCCCTCCACAGGCGCTTTGGCTGACGGGACCTTCGGTGCGCGTCTCCTGGCGGGCATCGTGCTGGTAGCGGTCGACTGACCTTTGCCGGTACGACTGCGGCGACCGTTGACATCCTCCCGCTCGATGTCCAAGTCGCGCACCATCTCCTCGAACTCCTCCTGTGAAACCTGCTCGCCCGGCTCCTCTGCCGCCACCAGCAGGCCCCCCTTGCGTTGGCGGCGGCGCTGCTTGGCGGGCTCCACGTCGATCGGCGAGCCGTCCAGCGCGGTCGCGTACGGGGGCACCAGGCCGAAGTCGCGCACCAGACGCGCACGGCGGTTGCGGTAGGAGCCCTCGCGTTCCTTCCAGTGGGTGAGCACCGGCGAGGCGATGAAGATCGAAGAGTAGGCGCCGGAAGCGATCCCCACCATCAGAGCGAAGGCGAAGTTCTTCAGCGTTTCCCCGCCGAACAGCAGCAGCGCCAGCACCGGCAACAGCGTGCAGAAGCTGGTCGCCAGCGAACGGGTGAGCACCTCCGACATCGAGCGGTTGACGATCTGCGAGAACGCGGCGCGCGGCATTCGCGGCACGTTCTCGCGCACGCGGTCGAACACGATGATCGTGTCGTACAGCGAATAGCCGAGGATCGTCAAGAGCGCGGCGACCGTCGCGCTGCTCACTTCGCGGCCGGTGAGCGCGTACACGCCCGCGGTGATCAACAGGTCGTGCATCAACGCGATCAGCACGGGCACCGCGTACTTCCACTCGAAGCGCAGCGCGATGTACACCGAGATCACGATCAGCGATGCGATGATCGCGATCACCGCCGCGCGGGCAACCGTCTGCCCGAAGGTCGGCCCGATCGAGCTGTCTGAGATGTCGCGCAGCGGGCTGACCTTGCCCAGCGATTCCTCGACCGCGGCCACCTGGGTCGGCTTGAGCTGCTTGACCGAGATCTGGTACCCGCTGCCGCCGACGCTCTTGTCGCCGGTGAGCTTCTGGATCTGGGCGTTGGGAAGGTTGTGTTCGCGCAGCACCGTGCGAATCTGTTCCTGAGAGATCGGCTGGGTGAAGCCGGTCTGGATGCGCGTGCCGGAGGTGAAGTCGATGCCGAAGTTGATCCCTTTGCCGCCGATCGCCAGCGCGCCGATCAGCAGGATCGTGCCCGACAGCGAGAAGAACCACTTCGAGGCGCCCATGAAGTCGAAGCGCAGCGCGCGCTTGGCGCGGGCGGCGCCGAGCAGCGCGGGGTGGCCGATCACTCGCGAGCGGCCCATCGAGCCGAGCGCCGCCTGCGTGGCGAGCACGGCAGTGAACAGCGACAACAGCGTGCCGATGCCGAGCGTGAAGGCGAAGCCCTGCACTTCGGCTGTGGCGAGCGCGAACAGGATGAAGGCCGTCATGAACGTCACAACGTTGGCGTCGACGATCGCCGCGAAGCCGCGTTTGTAGCCGGCGGCGATGCCCGCGGGGATCGAGCGCCCGGCGCGGATCTCCTCCTTGATGCGCTCGAAGATCACGATGTTGGCGTCCGCCGCGATGCCGATCGTGAGGATCAGGCCGGCGATCCCGGGCAGCGTCAGGACGATCGGGATCGCCTTGATCAGCGCGAAGTAGTAGATGCTGTAGATCGCGAGGCCGCCGATCGCGATGATCCCCAGCACGCGGTAGAAGGTCAGCAGGAAGATGCACACGACCAGCAGCCCCACGGCCATCGCGAGCAGACCCTGGTTGAGCGCCGTTTTGCCGAGCGTCGCGGAGACCTGCGAGTGGGAGATCTGTTCCAGCTTGATCGGCAGCGCGCCCGACTGCAGCTCGTCGGCGAGGTTCTGCGCGGAGGTGAGCGTGAAGCCGCCGGTGATCTCCGAGCCGTTGGAGGCGTCGATCCCGTTGGGGTACTGCGTGTAGTCGATCGAGGGCGCGGTGATCACCTGTTCGTCGAGCACGATCGCGAAGTGCTGCAGCGCTTCGGGCTTGGTGACGCCTGGCAGCTGCGCGTTTTCGCCGCGCTTGGCGATTTCCTTGGTGACCCGTTCGAACACCGTCTTGCCGTGTTCGTCGAAGCCGAAGGTCACGTCCGGCAGCCCCGAGCCGCTGCCTTCGTTCTGGTAGCCCTGCTGCGGGTTGTTGATGCTGCCGCCTTCGAGCACCGGGTTGTCGTTGAGCACGTAGAAGCTGTTCGGTTCGGCCTTGACGACCTTGTTCTTGAATTCTTCGGGGCGGGCCTGCGCGAGCACGGTGCCTGGGTTGACGCGCACCGCCTTGGGCTTCGCGCCGGCCGGCGGTTTGTAGCCGTCTGCGTAAAGCTCGGCCTGCGTGTCGGCGGGGCCGCAGATCGGCTTGCCGCCGGCGCACAGCATCTTTTCGTGCTTGGTGTCGATCAGATACCACGAGCCGTAGATGCATCCGCCCACCTGCGCCGCTGTGCAGCCCTGATGCAGCGTGGTGGCATTGGGGTACAGATAGGGCTTGCGTTTGGCGGCGAGCAGCACCGCTTTGTACTCGGGCAGCCCGCAGCGCACCGAGGCCGGTTCGGGCCCGCAGGTGGCAGCACGGTTGGTCGGTTCGGGGTTGCCCGAGGGCCCGATCACGTTGGGCTCCCAGTCGTAGAAGAGCAGCTGGGCGGTCTTGCCGACCTGGTCTTCGGCGCGCTTGACGTTGGTCACGTCGGGTAGTGAGACGTTGATTTCGCTGGAGCCGTAAAGCTGGATTTCCGGCTGCGCAACACCGAGCTGGTCGACGCGCTTGCGCATGATCGTGATCGCGCGGTTGAGCGATTCCGGGTCGACCTTCGCGTGGGCGGTGGGGATCCCCTTGTAGATGAAGGACACCCCGCCCTTCAGGTCGAGGCCGAGGCGCGTCGGTTTGGTCGCGATCACGATCGCCGACACCGCCAGCAGCAGCGCGACGAGCAGCAGGACCAAAGAGTTGCGACGGCGGTCGGTCATCAGCCGAAGGCTTGCCGACCGAAGCCGGGTGACACGCGCCTGCGGCGCTGGCCGATTGGGGGATGCGAGTGGAGCGAGTGTCTCCCCAATCGGTCCCCGTTTCGGCCAGCCGTGCGCAGACGCCGGTGGGGAGGCTGCGGGGTTGGGGGCCAGGTCCGATTAGAAGGTGAGTGGACCGAGGGTGACGGCGGGGCGGTCATATCGGATCTAAAAGACTACTTGTCCGGGGTAAGGACGAGCAAAAGACCGCCCTCGTCGTCGTAGGCGGGGAACATGTCGGCGCGCGCGGTGGCGGGCAGATCGCGGTCGCCGCTGACACGCACCGGCTTGCCCAGCGCGCGCACCCCCCACTCCAGCACCGTGCCGACGGGGTCGTCCCCGTTGGAGAACTCCAACCCGAGCGCCTGCGCGACCGGCCGGCCGATCACCGCTTCCTCCTCCAGGCCGGTGAGCGCGAAGGAATTCTTGCCGCAGCCGATCACCCGCCCCTCGCGGTCGCAGACGAAGAACGCGGCGTCCGGCGCGGGGTAGTAGTCGTCGAGCAGTTCGAAGAGGAAGGCGAACCCGCACTTCGCGCAGCCCTTCGGCTGGCGGGTGAAGCCGAGGTTGCGGTCGAGCTCGCTGGAGCGGTGGCCGCAGTTGGGGCAGATGAAGGGATGGGACATGGTCTGATTGAAGGAGGAGCTCGACCGAAGCCGGGTGACGCGCCTTCGGCGCTGGCCGATTCGGGATACGAGCGTAGCGAGTGTCGCCCTAATCGGCCCCCGTTTCGGCCAGCCGGCCTGGAACCGGCTTCGCCACCTTTAGACACTAAGAGTAGGGAAGGAGCCGCGGCGAGGCCCCGCCCAATGGAACACCGGGTGGGGAGCTAGAAGAGCGCCCGCTCGCCGGGTGTCTCGGACTCCGGAGCGGCGCTGCGCGCGCCGATCCACTCCGCGGGCGGCTGCAGCCCGAGGTGGGCGAAGGCCGCAGACGTGGCAGCGCGACCGCGGGGAGTGCGCATGAGCAGGCCCTCGCGCAGCAGGTGGGGCTCATAGACATCCTCGATCGTGTCGCGCTCCTCGCCCACGGCAACCGCGAGCGTGGCGAGGCCGACGGGGCCACCCGCGAACTTCTCGCAGATCGCGCGCAGGATCTCCCGGTCGAGGCGGTCGAGGCCGCGCTCGTCAACCTCCAGCAGCTCCAGCGCCGCAAGCGCGGCATCGGCGCTGAGGACGCCCTCCATGCGCACCTCGGCATAGTCGCGCACGCGGCGCAGTAGACGGTTGGCCACACGCGGGGTGCCGCGGCTGCGCGCCGCGATCGCCTCGGCGCCGCCCTGCTCCAGCGGGATCTCGAGAATCCCGGCGGAGCGTTTGACAATCGTGGTGAGCTCCGCCGTGGTGTACGGCTCCAGGCGCGCCTGGATGCCGAAGCGGTCGCGCAGCGGCGTGGTGAGCAGGCCCGTGCGAGTCGTCGCCCCGATCAGCGTGAAGGGCGGCAGATCGAGCGTCACTACCCGCGCCCCGGCGCCCTGGCCGACGGTGATCGGCAGGCGGCGGTCCTCCATCGCCGGGTAGAAGGTCTCCTCCAGCGTGCGCGGCAGGCGGTGGATCTCATCGACGAAGAACACTGAGCGCGGCTCCAGAGCGGTGAGAAACGCCGCGATGTCTCCCTTTCGCTCGAGCGCCGGACCGGCGGTCTGCACGAACGGCGCCCCGAGCTCGCCGGCGACGATCTGTGCGAGCGAGGTCTTGCCGAGCCCGGGCGGCCCGGCGAGCAGCAGGTGGTCGAGCGCCTCCCCCCGCGCGGCGGCAGCCTCGATCGCGACCGCCAGTTGCTCGCACAGCGCGCGCTGGCCGACGAACTCGTGCAGGCGGCGGGGACGCAGCGAGCGCTCGAGCTCGTCCTCGAGCTCGTCGTGCTCGTCCAGGTTGGGAGTCTGGATGCGGGTCATCGGGCCGCCTTCCCGACGGCTGGCCCCGTCGCTGCCCGGGCGCAGCGGGCCCATCCCAGCGCGCGACCGAGCGAGGGTGTGCATGTGAGGGGGAGCGCTAGAGGCACGCTCACCCCGTGCGCGCCGTGCGCAGCGCCTGCGCGATCAGCTCCTCGGCGCTCTCGCCAGTCGCCTCGCGCAGCAGCTCCTCGGCCTCACCGTGACTGTAGCCGAGCTCCAGCAGCCCGTCACGGGCGAGCGTACGCGGGCTCTCCACGCGGCGAGCCTTGATCGTGGCCCCGACGGCGGCGCCGGCGCCCACATCGAGGTCCGTGGCCACCCCCACCTTCTCGCGCAGCTCGACGATGATCCGCTCCGCGGTACGCTTGCCGATCCCCGGCACCGCCTGCAGGCGCGCGGCGTCGCCCGCTGCGAGCGCAGCCACCAGCTCGCGCGGGGGCCCGGCGGAGAGCACCGCGAGCGCCACCTTGGGGCCGACGGCCTGCACGGAGAGCAGCATCAGGAAGAGGTCGCGCTCCTGCTCGGAGTGAAAGCCGTACAGCGCGAGTGCGTCGTCGCGCACGATCAGGTGGGTGTGAAGCGTCGTCTCGCCGCCAACCGCAGGAATGTGGCGCAACGTCTCGGCCGACACCGCCGCACGGTGGCCGATCCCCCCACAGAGGATCACCACATGATCTGAGCGGCGCACAGCGACCTCTCCTCGGAGCAGCGCGATCATGCCGAGACCGCCTCGGCCACGGCATGCGCAAGCGGAGCGGCGTTCATGTGGCAGAGCGCCACCGCGAGCGCATCGGAGGCGTGGTCGGGGGTGGGCAGCTCGGGAAGCGACAGCAGCGTCTGCACCATGCGCGCGACCTGCGCCTTGTCCGCGCGGCCGTTGCCGCAGACCGAGGACTTCACGCGCTGGGGGGTGTAGGAGAAGCACGGCACACCGCGCTCCCCGGCGGCGAGCATCGTCACCCCGCGCGCATGCCCGACCGCGAAGGCGGTTTGCACGTTCTGGCCGAAGTACAGCTGCTCCAGGGCCATCGCCGTGGGGTGGTGCTCGTCGATCAGCTCCAGCACGCGACCGTGCATGCTCGCCAGGCGCGACTCCAGGGCAGCCCCGGCGGGCGTGTCGATCACGCCGCCATCGAGCGCCGCCAAGCGCCGGCCACGACGGGCGACGACGCCATAGCCGGCGTTGGCGAGGCCGGGGTCGATGCCGAGAACGATCATCGACATCCAACCTGCCCGAGGATGGCGGGAGCCGGAGCGGGAGGGGGTCTGAAGTCCCACCCGCCCAGGCCTGCCCGGGTGGGTGGGCTCTGTTCAAGGACGGGGTCGATCCCGAGGGCGATCATGAGGAGTGATTCTGCGCGCGGGGTCGGACGCCTGCCCGAACCCGCCAGGGCGCCGAGCCCGAGGCCCACAGGTCGTTGAGCGCGACGGCGTCCTTGTATGTGTCCATGCACTCCCAGAAGCCCTCGTGGCGGTAGGCGCGCAACTGATCCGCGGTGGCGAGCCGCTGTAAGGGCTCGCGCTCGAGCACCGAGTCATGCGCGAGGTAGTCGAGCGCGGCGGGGCGCAGGCAGAGGAAGCCGCCGTTGATCCAGTGCTCGGAGCGGGGCTTCTCGCGGAAGCCGAGCACGCGGCCGTCCTCGCCATCAAGCTCGGCCACCCCAAACTGCAGCTCGGGGCGCACGACAGTGATCGTGGCGAGCGCGCCGTGCGACTCGTGGAAGGCCAGCAGCCGCGTGAGGTCGATGTCCGCGAGGCCGTCGGCGTAGGTGAGACAGAACGTGAGCTCATTCTCCAAACGCCCCTCCAGCTGCTTGACCCGCCCGCCCGTGGGGGTGTCGAGGCCAGTGTCCACACACTGCACCTCCACCCCCTCCGGCCAGCGCCGCGCGGCGACGAAGCGCTCGATCAGCTCGCCGCGGTAGCCCGTGGCCAGCAGAAAGCGGCGAAAGCCCTGGGCGGCGTACAGCTCGATCACGTGCTGCACGATGGGGCGCCCGCCGATCTCGATCAGCGGCTTGGGGATCTCGCTGGTGCGCTCGCGCAAGCGCGTGCCGCGCCCGCCGCAGAGGATCGCGACGGGTGGCATGGCGGGGGTGGTCATTGAGGATCGTCCGCGTGGGTCGATGGCCGAACAGGCGTGTGGGCGCTGGCCGAAACGGAGATGCTCGCCGAAGGCGAGTCACCCGGCTTCGGTCCTCCTACCCGGCGGCGGCGCGCGCGAGCATCTCCGCGGGAACGTCGAAGTTGCCGTGCACCGCGGAGACGTCGTCGTTCTCTTCGAGGCCGTCGATCAGCTTCATCAGCTTGACGACCTGGCCCTCGTGCTCGATCGGCACGAGGCTTGAGGGCCGGTAGGTGAGCTCCGCGCCCTCCAGCTCCACGCCCGCCTCCTCCAACGCGCGGCGCACTGCGGTGAAGTCGGCGAGTGGGGTGATCACCTCGAAGACGTCCTCGTCCTCGAAGATGTCCTCGGCACCGGCCTCCACCGCGACCAACAGATCGTCCTCGGTGTAGCGCGAGGCGTCCACCACGATCACGCCCTTCTTCTCGAACAGGTAGGCCACCGAGCCGGGCTCGCCGAGCGAGCCGCCGTATTTGGTGAAGAGGTTGCGCACGTCCGGGCCGGTGCGGTTGCGGTTGTCGGTGACGGTCTCCACGAGCAGCGCCACCCCGGCGGGGCCGTACCCCTCGTAGATCACGGTCTCCAGCGCCTCCCCGTCGCCACCCTCGCCCGTGCCCTTGGCGATCGCGCGCTCGATGTTGTCCTTCGGCATCGATGCCGCTTTGGCCTTGCGGATCGCGTTCTCCAGCGCCGCGTTGGAGTCGGGGTCCCCCCCGCCCTCGCGCGCGGCGACGGTGACGGCGCGCGCCAGCTTCGTGAACGCCGCCCCCCGGCGGGAGTCGACAATCGCCTTCTTGTGCTTGATGCTCGACCACTTGGAGTGTCCTGACATGGCAAGGAGGATACTTCGGGCCTCTCCGTAAGGCCGTGATGCGCACCTCCTGCACGCCACGCCGCCCCCTTTCGCCCCCGCGCCCCCCTCGGCGCGGCGAGTGAGCGCATAGGATGGCGAGCAATGCCGACCCCGCCACCGGAGATTTTCAAGGCCTACGACATCCGCGGGCTATACGGCGAGCAGATCGACGGCGAGATCGCCGAGTCGATCGGCCGTGCGTTCGCGAGGGTGCTCGCGCAGCTGGAGGGCAAGACGGTGGGCGAGCTGCGCGTGGGGCTGGGGCGCGACATGCGCCTCACCGCGCCGGAGCTCGTGGCGCGCTACAAGGAAGGCCTGCTGGCCGAGGGCGTGCACGTGCTCGACGCCGGGCAGGTTGGCACCGAGATGCTCTACTACCTAGTCGGCTCGCGCGGGCTCGACGGCGGCTTGATGTGCACCGCCTCGCACAACCCGAAGGCGTACACCGGCTGCAAGCTGGTGCGCGAGGGGGCGCTGGCGCTGTCGGGCGATAGCGGCATCCAGGACATCCGCCGGCTGATCGAGGCCGGCCTTGGCCCACCGGAAGGAGCGCGCGGTGCGGTCGAGGAGGTGGACGTCTACGCCGAGTTCCAGCAGGCCGCGCTGGGCTTCATCGACCCCGAGACGGTCCGCTCGGCTGCGCAGCCCCTGAAGGTCGTGGTGGATGGCGGCAACGGGATGGCCGGCCCGATGGTCGGCCCGCTGCTGGAGGGGTTGGGGCTGGAGCTGGTCGAGACCTACTGGACCCCCGACGGCAATTTCCCCGACCACGAGCCCAACCCGCTGCTGCCCGAGAACCGGCAGTTCGCGATCGACAAGGTGCTCGCCACCGGCGCCGACCTAGGGATCGCCTGGGACGGGGACGCCGACCGCTGCTTCTTCATCGACGACACCGGAGAGTTCGTGGACGGCGACTTCCTCACCGCGCTGCTGGCGGAGTCGCTGCTCGCGAAGAGATCGGATCCCACCCACCCCGAGGCGATCCTCTACGACGTGCGCGCCTCGCGCGCGGTGCCCGACACAGTGCGGCGCGCGGGCGGCACGCCGTATGTCAACCGCGTGGGGCATGCCTTCTTCAAGACACGGATGCGCGCCGAGGGCTCGCTGTTCGGGGGTGAGGTATCCGGGCACTACTACTTCCGCGACTTCTACTGCGCCGACTCCGGCACGCTGCCGGCGCTGCTGATCCTCGAGCAGCTCTCACGCACCGGCCAGCGCATGTCCGAGCTGTTGGCGCCCTACCGCGAGCGCTACTTCATCTCCGGAGAGATCAACTCCGAGGTGGCCGGCGGATCGGAGATCCACCAGCAGGCGAAGATGGAGGAGATCGCGGCGCGCTACGCCGACGCCGAGCAGTCCCACCTCGACGGGATCTCGATCGACTACGAGGATTGGCACTTCAACGTGCGCCCCTCCAACACCGAGCCGTTGCTGCGCCTCTGCCTGGAGTCGCTGCGCTCCCACGAGGATATGGAGCGCCGCCGCGACGAGGTGCTGGCGCTGATCCGCTCATGAGCCCCACGCCCGCGACCGCGCAGGAGCAGGCCGATGAGGTAGCCGCGCTGGAGGGCGCAGCGGCGGAGGGCATCCATCGCCTGGCGATCCCCACCCCGTTCGCGGTCGGCCGCGTCAACGCCTACCTGATCGAGGACGACCCGCTCACGCTGGTCGACTCCGGTCCCAACTCCGCCAAGGCGCTCGACGAGCTCGAACAGGCGCTCGCCTCGCGCGGGCACGCGATCGAGGATCTGCAGCTGCTGGTGCTTACCCACCAGCACATCGACCACATCGGCCTCGCCGCGATCCTCGCGCGGCGCTCCGGCGCGCAAGTGGCGGCCCTGGAGGGCCTCGACCGCCGGTTGCGAGACTTCCGCAGCGAGTCCGAGTTCGACGACCGCTTCGCCGCGCGCATCATGCTGCGCCACGGGGTGCCGACCGACGTCGTCACCGCGCTGCGCGCGGTCTCCGCCAGCTTCCGCGCGTGGGGCTGCACCGTCGAGGTCGACCGCCCGCTGGCGGCGGGCGAGGAGCTGAAGCTGCGCGACCGCACGTTGCGCGTGCTGCACCGCCCCGGCCACAGCCCCTCGGACACGGTCTTCCACGACGAGCGCCGCTCGCAGCTGATCGGCGGCGACCACCTGCTTGGACACATCTCATCCAACCCGCTGATCGCGCGGCCGCTGGAGGTCGAGGGCGACTACGCCGGGCCCCGCCCGCAGGCGCTGATCACCTACCTCGACTCGCTGCGGCAGACGCGCGCGATGGAGCTCGAGCTGGTGCTCGGCGGCCACGGCGCCCCGATCGCCGACCACGCCGCGCTGATCGACGAGCGCCTGCGCATGCACGAGCGGCGCGCCACGAAGATCCACGGCCTGCTCGCCCGTGGCCCCCGCACCGCCTACGAGCTGGCCTACGAGATGTGGGGCAACGTCGCCGTCACGCAGGCCTACCTGACGATCTCCGAGGTGCTCGGCCACGTCGACCTGCTGCTGCGCGACGGACGCGCGGTGGAACGGGTCCACGACGGGATCGCCCGGTTCGAGGCAGCGTAATAGCGCACGGCGCCGGCTGCGGCTGATCACAGCCACCGCTGCCGATGCGGAACGCACCGGCCCGCCAGACCGAGCACCGATCCGCCTCCAGGTCTCCGACATGCAGCGGTTGCCGGTCCCGACCGGTCGGCCTGCGGCAAACCGCATCCAGAAACGACAACGTGCGCTAAAGTCTTTGACAGTTCGCTGATTGGACGTACAGGACGCGCGTGGTCGGCAGGCAGGCACAGAGCGAGGGGATCGATGTGGTCGCACCGAACGGGGAGGTGGTTGTGGACAGCGCCACCGCCAACCCGCACCTGAACGTCTTCGACCCCTACCGCGATCTCGGGCGCACGCACGAGGACCAGTTGACGCGCGCGGCGATGATCGTGCTGCGACTGGTGCCGCTGGCGCGCGAGACGCTGCTGCGCTCGATCGGCGAGCCCTCGCAGAGCGAGCTGCCCGACTGCGCGGTGGACATGCAGGCGACGCACATCGTCGACGCCTCCGAGGAGAGCGCCGCCGGCGGGGAGGTCAAGCGGGGGCGCCTGGTGAGCGTGTTCCTCACGCCCGACACCGAACCGGCGGAGGGCGACGGCGAGGTCAAAGACACCAGCCGCGGGCAGCGCTTCGACGGCGTGCTGCGCTTCGACCCCGAGCTGGTGGTGCTGCTGGAGAGCAAGGTGTGCACCCGCTGGGCGCGGCGCAACGGGCACCGCGTCGGCGAGCTCAACCTCGGCAGCGCGCGCTTCGCGCAGCGGCGCACCTGCGTGCTGCGCTGGCACGACCTGCTGGAGTCGTGGTGGCGCCTGGTCGAGCTGGCAGTGCTCTCCCCCGCCGAGCGGGCGCTGGTGCAGGACCTGCTCACCTACGCCCATCAGGACTTCGGCCACCTGTTGCCGTTCGGCTCGCTGCGGCGCGTCGGCGCCGACCCCGTGCGGCGCAAGTGGCGGCTGCGCTCGCTGCTGCGCGAAGCGACGGGTTTACAGCCGGAGCGCATCGGCCTGGCGCACGTGCGCCTGGACACCGCGCTCGGGGTGATCTCGATGCAGCGCGCCGCGCTCGATCTCGACGGGGACGAGCTGATCCTGCACTTCTGGCCGGGTGAGCTCAAGCGCCAGGCCGAGCACCTCTACGGCGCCGGTCACGCCGAACGCCTCGTCGAGCTCCAGCAGAGCAAGGGGGATGGCGGCGGGGGCTGGCGCGTGGAGCCCCAACCCCAGCTGGGCTTCCGCAACGCCCCCGCGCGTACCCGCGTCTACCTCACCTCGCGCCTGGACGCCGCCACCTACATCCGCCGCTGGCATAGCGAGGACTTCAAGCAAGTGGGAGCCCACAACCCGGACACGATCCTGTCCGAGCTGTGGCCGTGGCTGCTGCGCCGCCGCTACGCCTCCGCGCGCGACAAAGCGCGCCTGGAACCGTTCCTGCGAACGCTCGGCCGCCGCGCCGCCCATCTACGCCCCAGCATCCACGTGTCGCGCTCGTGGCCATTCGAGCAGGCCGTCGCACTCGACGACGAGGGTCTGCTCGCGGGGGAGATTCACGACGCGATCAACCGTGTGCTCGACCTGCTCGAAGAGCCGCTCATCCTGCTGCCGACGGAAGCCCCAGAGCAGCACGAACCTCCTCCAGAAAGAGTCGGTGCAGCCGCGCATCGGGTGTGAGCTCGGCGTGAAAGGCCACCGCCAGCCGGTTGCCCTCACGGGCCGCCACCGCGTAGCCGTCCACCTCGGCGAGGATCTCCACGCCGGGGCCGTGCTCGGCGATCCAGGGGGCGCGGATGAAGATTCCGTGCAGGGGCGGGCCGTCGATTCCGTGCACCGCCACCGGCGCCTCGAAGCTCTTGATCTGACGGCCGAACGCGTTGCGCTGCGCGCGCATGTCCATCAGCCCGAGGTGGTCGCGGTCGAGCATGATCAGCCCCGCGCACGAGCCGAGCACGGGGATCCCCCGGCCGTCCGGCGGCGGGCCGCACAGCCCCCGCAGCGGCTCCGCCAGGCCCTCCCGCTCGATCCCGAGCGTCATCGTTGTGGACTCCCCCCCGGGGATCACCAGCCCCTCGATGCCCTCCAGGTCGGCGGGCGTGCGCACCTCGCGCACCTCCGCGCCCACACCGCGCAGCATCCGCGTATGCGCCTCGAAGCCGCCCTGCAGCGCGAGCACGCCCACCAGCGGGGCGTCGTCTCCTACTGTACGTGTCACGTCCGTTAGAAAATGACGCCGTAGGACGGCAGAGGGCCAAGCTGGCCTAGGACGCAGTGAGCGAAATGTGCTTTGCACATGAGCGATCGAGGACAACGGCCAGCGCCGGCCATCTCCCGTCCTACCAACCGCGCTGTGCTAGGAGCTGCTCGTCACCCAGCTTGGAGCTCTCCAGGCTGGCCATCGCCGGGCCGAGGCCGCGCGAGGCGCCCGCCACGCGCGCGGGGTCCTGCCAGTGGGTGGTGGCCTCCACGATCGCGCGCGCCCTGGCCGGGGGGTCCTCGGACTTGAAGATCCCCGAGCCCACGAACACGCCCTCGGCGCCGAGCGCCATCATCAGCGCGGCGTCGGCCGGAGTGGCGATCCCGCCCGCGCAGAACAGCACCACCGGCAGGCTGCCCTCCGCGGCAACGCGGCGCACGAGATCCAGCGGCGCCCCGTGCTGCTTGGCGGCGCTCGCCAGCTCGCTCTCCTGGAGGGCACCCAGGCGGCGGATATCCCCAGTGATCATGCGCATGTGGCGCACCGCCTCGCCGATGTCCCCGGTGCCGGCCTCGCCCTTGGAGCGGATCATCGCCGCGCCCTCGCCGATCCGCCGCAGTGCCTCGCCGAGGTTGGTTGCCCCGCACACGAACGGCACCTTGAACGCCCACTTGTCGATGTGGTTGGCCTCGTCGGCGGGGGTCAGCACCTCCGACTCGTCGACGTAGTCCACCTCCAGCGCCTGCAGCACCTGGGCCTCGACGAAGTGCCCGATACGCGCCTTCGCCATCACCGGGATGCTCACCGCCTCCTGGATCCCGGCGATCATCTCCGGGTCGGACATCCGCGCCACGCCGCCGTCGCGGCGGATGTCGGCGGGCACCCGCTCCAGCGCCATCACCGCGGCGGCGCCCGCGTCCTCGGCCACCTTCGCCTGGTCGGGCGTGACCACGTCCATGATCACCCCACCCTTCAGCATCTCCGCCAGGCCGGCCTTGACCGCGAATGTCGCCTCGTCGCGCATGGGTTGCAGTCTATCCGGGTCTTTCTCTCTGTTCCGGCCGGCGCGCGCGCCGGCCGGCGGGGCAGCACATGTGCTGCCCCGAGGAACGGCCACATGTGGCCGTTCCAGGGAGGGCCGCATGCGGCCCTCCCGACCACGCCGCATGCGGCGTGGTCCCAAAAGGAGGATCTACTTCAGCCGGAAGGCCTTGATGCGGTCTTCGTACTGGGCGCTGTCGCGCGCGTACACGCCGTAGGCGAGCGCCTGGATCAGGCTGAGCAGCGCCGCGTGCGAGCGTACGTAGGCGGGGCTGTTGGAGGAGTAGTACAGCTTGATCTGCCCGAGCTTGGCGACCTCCGAGAGGGTCGCGTCGGTGATCGCCGCGGTGCGTGCCTTGCGGTGGCGTGCGAGCTTCATCGCGCGCAGCACCAGCGGGTGCGGGCGCCCGGCCGAGAGCCCGATCACGAGCGTGCTCTGGTCGATGCGCCCGAGGCGGCTGAGCGCCTCCTGCGAGGGGCTCGCCACGACCTCCACGCGCAGGTCCAACAGCATCAGCAGGTGGCGCAGGTAGCTGGCGAAGAACGCCATCTGATCGGTGCCCGCCACCAGCACCTTCTCGGCGCTCACGATCGCGTCGATCAACTCCTCCACGTCGCCGCGCGAGACCTTGCGCGCGGTCTCCTCCACGTTCAGGTGGTCGGCCGCCAGCGCCGCCTCGAACTCGTTCTGATCGAGCGAGAACAACGGGACCGAGCTGCCATTCGCGGATTGGTGGCTCTGATTCGATCCCCCGCCGTTGGCGTGCACGCGCCGGTACTCGTCGCGCGCCGCGGCCTGCAGCTCGGGGAAGCCCTCGAAACCGAGGGCTTGGGAGAAGCGCACCACCGTGGAGCTTGAGGTGTTGGCGCGACGCGCCAGCTCCTCGGCGGTCTGAAAGGCCGCCTCGTCGAGGTGGTCGACGATGTACTGCGCCACGTCCTTCTGCGAGCGCGAGCACTCCTCGAAGCGCGTCTGGATGTACTTCGAGAGGCTTTGGTGCTCGCCGGTGAGGCCCACCGGGGGCTCCTGCACTGTTGAGGTCGATGCTGTTCGTCTCATCGGCCCCGTTGTTCGACGCGCCCTGCTCGGACTCCTCCCGGATGGCTTGTGTTTCTCAGCCCAGCGTCTGCGCACCACCCGCCACCGAGCTCGGCCGGCGGCGTGTCATCGCATCCCCAAGACGGGGCATCGGCTCAGCCCAGCGTTTGCGCGAGCTCCACGAAGTAGTCGAGCGCCCGCGGGTTGGCGAGCGAGTCCACGCTCGCCGCCTCCGTAGGCGCGGCGCCCATCAGGATCCGCTTCACCGGCACCTCCAGCGCCTTGCCCGAGAGCGTGCGCGGCACCTCCGCGATCTGCATCACCTCGTCGGGGACATGCCGCGGCGAGCAGTCCTCGCGGATCCGCCGCCTGATCCTCCCCTTCAACGCATCGTCGAGCGCGACCCCGGGGCGCAGCACCACGAACAGCCACATCTCCAGCTCGGGCGGGCGGGCACCGGATCCATGCGGGATGTCCACCACCAGCGCGTCCACCACCTCCTGCACCGCGCTCGCCGCGCGGTAGATCTCGCTGGTCCCCATCCTCACTCCTTGGCGATTGATCGTCGCATCCGAGCGGCCGTAGATGACGGCGCCTCCCCGCGGTGTGATCCTGATCCAGTCGCCGTGGCGCCAGATGCCGGGGAACATCGAGAAGTAGCTCTCGAGGTAGCGCGGCCCCACTCGATTCTCCGGCGCGTCCGCCGGCAGGCCAGGGGCGTGGGCGGGCGGGTCGGCGGGCGGGTCTCCCCAAAAAAACAGCGGCATTGAGGGCAGCGGCTCGGTCAGCACCAGCTCCCCCACCTCGTCGGTCACGCTGCGCCCCTGCTCGTCCCACGCCTCCACCGCGCAGCCCAGCACACGGCACTGCAGCTCCCCTTCGTACACCGGCAGCAGCGGGCAGCCGCCGACGAACGCGGTGCACACGTCGGTGCCCCCGCTCGTGGAGAACAGCCACACGTCCGACTTGACCTCGCGGTACACCCACGCGAAGCTCTCCGGCGCCAGCGGCGAGCCGGTCGAGCCGATCGCGCGCAGCGCGCTCAGGTCGTACTCCCGCGCCGGCCTCACGCCGGCCTTCTCGCACGCGCTGAGCAGGCCGGCGCTGACGCCCATACAGGTCATCTTCGTGCGCTCCGCCAGCGCCCACATCGCGCCCAGGTCGGGGTGTCCCGGGCTGCCGTCGTACAACACGATCGCCGCATCCGTGAACAGGCAGCCGATCAGGAAGTTCCACATCATCCAGCCGGTCGTCGTGAACCAGAACATGCGGTCACCTCGATGCAGGTCGAGGTGCAGATGGCTCTTCTTCAGCTGCTCCAGCAGGATCCCGCCGTGACTGTGCACGATCGCCTTCGGCAGACCGGTGGTGCCCGAGGAGTACAGCACCCACAGCGGGTGGTCGAAGGGCACCTGCTCGAACGCCGGCTCGCTGCCCTCTCCGCGCTCGCGCAGCTCCCGCCAGGTCAGCGCGCCCGGCCAGGACGGCGGCGGGACATCCATCGGATCCGGCGGAGCGCCCCTCGCGCCCGATGAGTTGCTTGTACCGTGGGAGGCCGACGATGACGGAGCGGGAGCCCGGCTGACACCCTCGGACAGGTAGGGCACCAGCACCGTGTGGCGCACGGTCGGCAGCTCCGCCAGGATCTCCCCCACCACCGCCCTGCGGTCAAAGTCCTTGCCGCCGTGGCGGTACCCGTCCACCGCGAGCACCACCTTCGGCTCGATCTGCGCGAAGCGGTCGATCACGCTGCGCGCCCCAAACTCCGGTGCCGCGCTCGAGAAGATCGCGCCCACGCTGGCGCTCGCCAGGAACGCGATCAGCGTCTCGGGGATGTTCGGCATGTAGGCGACCACGCGATCCCCCCGCTCCACGCCCAGCGAGCGCAGCCCGCCCGCAACCACGGCCACCTGCGCGGAGAGCTCGCCCCATGTCAGCTGGGCGGGTGGGTTCTGATTACGCAGCTCGGAGGCATGCAACACCGCGATTTGATCGGGATCCCGCCCACCCCCACGCGCGCCTCCAGTTTGGCGGTTGCACAACATGTTCTCGGCGTAGTTGAGCTCCGCACCCTCAAACCAGCGCGCGCCCGGCACCCCCCGGCTCCGGTCCAGCACCCGCTCGTACGGACGCGAGCAGCGCACCCCGAAATACTCCCAAATGCCCTCCCAGAAGCGCTCCAGCTCGGTCACCGACCACTCGCGCAACTGCTCATACTCCGTAAACGTCTTGCCCTCGCGCGCGCCCACCCAACGCATAAAGCCCGTCAACCACGCGCGCTCCCGCTCCCCCGTAGTGGGCTCCCACAGACACACTTGCCCGTCCTCGTCGGCCGGCCGTTGGTCGGTCATCGCGCCTCCTCTCTCAATCCGCTCTCGGTCCACTCCATCGCCGCCCCACCTCCACCCGCCGTGCCCCTTCGACTTGCCCCACCGCGTTCCGTCACCGCTCCGGCCTCAGCATGGAGCTCACGCTTCCACGCCCCCATTATTTCAACTCCTGGCAAACGATTCGGATAAGCCGAAATCCCAGTATGCCAGGCTGGTGCCCGGCACGTCGTTATCCTGCCGGCCGTGGATGCTCCCGCCCTGCGCGCGCAGTTTCCGGTGCTCCTGCGTGCCGCCTACCTGAACGCCGGCACCGACGGCCCGCTGCCGGCCGCCGCCACAAAGGCCGCCGCGCAGGAGCTGGCGCGCGAGGCCGCGGAGGGCCGCACGCTCTCCCATTTCGAACGTCGCGGCGAGCTGGGTCAGGCGCTGCGCGTCGCCTACGCCTCGCTGCTTGGCTGCGCGGCCGAGGACCTCGCGCTCACGACCTGTACCAGCGAGGGGCTGTCGCTGGTGATCGAGGGGTTGCGGCTGGGCTCCGGCGATGAGATCCTCACCAGCGAGGAGGAGCACCCCGGGCTGCTCGGAGCCCTGATCGCCACGCGCGAGCTGCGCGGGGTGGCGATCCGCGCGGTCCCGTGGCATGAGCTGCCCGGCGCCGTCGGCACCCGCACACGGCTGATCGCCTGCTCGCACGTCAGCTGGATGACCGGGGCAATCGCCTCCCCTGGGCTCGCCGAGACGGACGTCCCCGTGCTGTTCGACGGCGCCCAGGGCGTCGGCGCGATCCCCACCGACATACGCGAGCTAGGCTGCGCCGCGTACGCCGGCCCCGGCCAGAAGTGGCTGTGCGGACCTGACGGCACGGGCATGCTCTACACCACGCCCGAGCTGCGCGAGCGGCTCGCGGTGACGCGACGCGGCTACGCCAACCTCGCCGATCCGGGCGCCGGTCTCGACGCCGGGTTGCACGAGGACGCCCGGCGCCTGGACACGCTCTCGCTGAACGCCGAGACCGTCGCCTGCGCGCTGGCGGCCTTTGGTGTACTCGAGCGCTTCGGGTGGTCCACGCTGCACGAGCGCGCCCGGCTGCTCGCCGCGCAGTTCGCCGAGCAGCTCGCGGCACATGGCCGGGAGGTGGTGGGCGGGCACGCGCGCAGCACGCTCGTCTCCTTCGCCAGCCCCGATCCGCTCGCCGAGCGCGAGCGCCTCGCCGCGCACGGGGTACTCCTGCGCGACATCCCCGGCCACCCCTGGCTGCGAGCCTCCGTCGGCGCCTGGAATGACGAGGGAGACCTCGAGCGGATGCTCGATGGGCTTGACGGTTAGGGCCGCTGCCCGGGACTCTCTTCATGCACTCTTAGGTCTTAATGCTCTCTTAGCAACGTTTCCGCTTTGCTTCCATGAAGCAGCGCACCTCTCGCCGCGCGCACCTACCATCCCGCCGCCATGAGCTCCTCGCCCCCCACAACCCCGCCCTCGCAGCCGCCCCCGCCCGAGCCCGCCGACGACCGACCGGGGGTGTCATCCGCGCAGGCACCCCCTACGGGCGTGGAGAGCACGCAGCGGGAGCCACCAGCGGTGGCGGACCCGATGGCGCCCACGTACGCCGACGCAGCACCCGCGGACGATGGCGCCGGAAGGGGGCGGGCGGCCCCTGCCACGAAGCGCGCACGGCCGACCCCCGCACTGCCCAGCCGGCGTTCGGCCCTTGGTTGGCTGGCGCTGGCGCCGGTACTGGCGCTCTCCGCCGTGCTGAGCACCGAGCGGCTCTCCCAGAACGGCTACGCCAACGTCTTCTACGCCGCCGGCGTGCGGTCGATGCTCGGCTCTTTCCACGACTTCCTGTACGCCTCCTTCGACCCCGGCGGGCTGATCACCGTCGACAAGCCCCCGCTCTCCCTGTGGGTGCAGGTGATCAGCGCCAAGCTGTTCGGCTTCTCCCACCTCAGCCTGCTGCTCCCCGAGGCCGTCATCGGGGTGCTCGGGGTGGCCGCGCTCTACGGCGCCCTGCGCCGCCCCCTCGGGCTGCTCGCCGCGGTCGGTGGGGCGCTCGCCCTGGCCGTCTTCCCCTCCTACGTGGCCGTCTCCCGCGACAACGGCGTCGACCCCTTCCTGATCCTGCTGTTGATCCTCGCCTGCGGCTGTGCGCTGCGCGCGATCCGCACGGGTGGCTGGCCCTCCCTGCTCGCATCCGCCGCGTTCGTGGGGCTCGCGTTCAACGCCAAGACCCTCGCCGCCTACCTCGTCGTCCCCGGGATCGCGCTCGGCTACCTGCTCTGCGCCCCCGCGCCCCTGCCCCGCCGCCTGCTCAAACTGATCGCCGCAGGGATGGTGCTTGCCGCGGTGTCGCTCTCGTGGATCGCGCTCGTCGAACTCACCCCCGCCTCCCAGCGCCCCTATGTGGGAGGCTCGACCGACAACACCGAGACCAACCTCACCCTCGGCTACAACGGCCTCGGCCGTGTCGAAGGGCAGGTCGGGGGGCCCAACCAGATCTTCGTGCACCTCGGCGCGGTGGCGCCGTTTCCGCAGAACACGCACACCATCCTGAGCGCCAAACGGACCGCCGCGCCCAAGCACGTCCCCAACCCGATCCTTCCCGACGGCCACTACACCAGCCCCACTCCCTTCGGCGGCCCCACCGGACCGCTGCGCGTCTTCCACACCGGCCTCGGCGGCCAGGGCGGCTGGATGCTGCCGTTCGCGCTGTTCGGGCTGATCGCGCTCGCCCTCTGCGTCCTCTGGCCCCCACGGGGAGAGCCCGCCGCCGCGAGCCGAGCGGATGACGGAGCGCCGGCCGCAAACAGCGCAAGTGCCGCCCGCGCTCCCGCCGGCCCGCACCCCGCCGATGAGGTGGGAAGGAGTACGCGGGCCAGCCGCTGGTGGGGGCAAGTCCGGCGCGATCCGCTCGCCGGGGTGCTGTTCGTGTTCGGCGGCTGGTTCCTCGTCGAGGCCCTCATCATGGATTTCTCCAAGGGCATCATCCACCCCTACTACATCTCCGCCCTGGCCCCCGGCTCCGCCGCGATGATCGCCGGCGGCGCGCTCGCCTTCGCCCGCTTCGGCCGCGCCCGCGACCCGCGCGTGCTGCTGCTCCCGCTCGCCGTCGCCGCCACGATCGCCGTCCAGCTCGTGCTGCTTGACCGCGAACACTACGCCCACTGGCTGCCCCCCCTGCTGATCGCCGGCGCCGCCGCGGGCGTGCTGGCGCTGCTCGCCGTGCGCAGCCTCGCCGCCGCCGCGATGGCGCTGGTGCTGGGCGTGCTGCTGATCGCTCCCACCGCCTTCTCCACCACCACCTGGTCGGTCCCCGTCGAGGGCACGTTCCCCGCCGCCGGGCCACGCGTGGCCGGAAGTCTTGGCCCCTATGGGATCACCCACCACGACGTGCTGGTCTACCGCGCCCTGATGCGCTACATCGACGCCCGCCACCCCACCAGGAAGTGGGAAGTGCTGACCGTCTCCTCCAACACCTCCGCCTCCATCATCCTGCTCGGCTGGCGCGCCGGAGCAGTGGGTGGCTACAGCGGCACCGACCCGGCGCTCACCGGCCCCGGCCTGGCCCGCCTCGTGGCCCACCACGAAGCGCGCTACGTGGTGCTCGGCGGTGCCTACTCATCCCGCGGCGGCAACAGGGCCACCAAAGCGGTGATCCACGCCTGCCGCTACATCCCCTCACAGTTCTGGCTCGGCGCCCCCCGCTACTCGATCTACAGCCTCGCGCTGTACGACTGCGCCGGGGACGTGCGGCAGCTGGCGGCTGCCTGAGCCGAGCTCCCGTGCGATCTGCGTAGGCTGGGCGGGGCTAGGCGCCAACCGTCGCGGCGGGACATGGATGTCCCGCCCCCATACGGCCGGTTTGCACGACGCGCCGCGCGGACGCTCTCAAAGTCCCCACCTATGCGACCACCGACAGCTTCCTGTCGAACGCTCGCGCGAATAGCTCGCTCTCTCGGCCCGCCGCCCAGCGGGGCACCGCCGCGCCGCCCTGCGCCAACAGCTTCAGCTGCACCGAGCCGTTCTCGGCGCTGAGCACCGTGTCTTTGACGAGCTGGTCGCGCGAGCGCTCGAGGTCCTCCGCGAGGCGCAGCAACACCGCGCAGCGGTCCAGTCTCGCCGCGTCGCCCTCGCCGAACAGCGCCGCCAACGGCCCCGGGTCGGGCATGCCCTTGCGGTGGTAGCGCGCCGCCTGCGCCACGATCGCCACCTCCTTCGGCGAGTACCCCGGCAGGCCCGCGCTGAGGATCAGGTAGCGGGAGTGCTTGTGGTGGTCGTCGTAGTCCACCGACATCCCGATGTCGTGCAGCATGCACGCCGCCCACAGCAGTTCCCGCTCCTCCGGGTCGCCTTCGTGCAGGCCCATGCGCGCCAGTTGGTCGAACATGCCGAGCGCCAGCGCCGCCACATGTTGCGTGTGGGCGCGGTCCACGCGGTAGCGCGCCGCGAGGTTCTCCACCGACGCCCGGCGCACGTCCCCGAACAGCGGGGGCACGTCGGGGTGAGCTGGGTCGCCAAGAGGGTGGCGCAGCCGGCCGAAGGCCGGGGAGCCGGGCCTCTCTTTTTTAGATAGATGACGCTCGAAGAACACCCCCTCGCGCAGTCCCGCCTCGGTCGCCTCCAGGGCAGCGAAGCCACCCGCTCGCAACGCGCCCTCCACCACGACCGCTCCCGCCAGGATCAGGTCCGCTCGCGCCGGCTTCACCCCCGGCACGCTCGCGCGCTGCGAGGGCGCCAGCGCCGCCAGCCGCTCGATGATCTCCCCGAGCGCCTCGCGCGTCACGGTCATGCCCTGCACGCCGTTGCTCGGCAGCCCTTCCGCGCGCTGCGCCACGGCGGCGAGACCGCGCACCGTCCCACCGATCCCGACCAGGCGCCTGCCGGTCTTCGCCAGCCAAGTCGCGCTCTCGAGCTCTTGCGCCACGTGCTCGCGCAGCGCCTCGATCTGGCGCGGCTTCGCCGGGCCGCCGTTTGGCAGGAAGCGCTCCGTCATCCTCACCGCCCCCACCCGCCACGAGCCCGACTCGCACGCCCCGCGATCCCTCACCCCCACCAGCTGCATCGAGCCGCCGCCCAGATCCAGCATGCAGCCGTCGCGCAGCGTCGTCGAGTTGACCGCCGCCAGGTATCCATAATGGGCCTCCTGCTCGCGGCTCAGCACGCGAATCGGCAGCTTCGTGCGCTCGCGCGCCTTGGCGAGGAACGCCGGCGCGTTCTCGGCGTCGCGGATCGCGCTGGTGGCGACAGCGTCCACCGCGCCCCCAACCACGACGCCTCCGTGCACATTCCTTTCTTTTTCGCCCCCTACCACACCGCTTCCGTTTTTCGCTCCCGCATCGCGGGTCGGCGCCATCGAGAGTCCCGCCGCTTCGCAGAAGTGGGCGAACACGTCGAGCGTCGCCAGCGCACGGTGCATCGGCTCCTCCCCCAGCCGGCCGGTGGCCGCCATCCCTTCGCCGATCCTCACCACCTGGTAGATCTCGTCGCTGCGCTGCCACCACCCCTCGGTGGCGGTGAACACCACCAGCCTGAAGGAGTTCGAGCCGAGGTCGATCACTGCGAGGCGCTCGCATGACTTCATCCTCTGAGCGTATTCCCCGCGCCGGAGGGCTCCGGCGGGTCTGCCCCGTCCCCGGAGGGTTCGGACGGGTCTGCGTGAGCCTGGGGCGCATAGCGGCCCGGCGGCGAGGGGATCAACTGGAGCGCGGACGGCGGAGTCCGCGCCACCAATCAGGCGTCCTCGCCCACCAGCGCACTTGTCACGTAGCGCTCGTCGGAAAAGATCTGCACGTGCGCGACCCTACCTTCCTTGAACTTCACCACCCATGTGGTGGGGGCGTCCTCGAAGGAGCCTCCTGAGCCGCTCCCGCTCACCAGTCCGAGTGCCACCACCGCTCGCCCGGCGGAGCGGATCTGCTTCAGGCGGATCGTCAGCTGCTTCCAGTGCCTCTCCACGTCTTCTGTGTAGCGGCGGATCCCCTCATGGCCGCGGTAGGGCTCCCCGGCACGCGCCACCGCCGCAGTCATCGGCTGGAAGACGATGTTGGGGTGCATCAGCTCCGTTGCGCCTTGCAGGTCTCGGCGGCTGAAGGCGTCGAACAGGGTCCTGACGACGTCCTCCTTCGACAGCGCCTCGGGCGGCCGCGTGTCCGTTGCGGGCGGGTTCTGGGTGGGGGCGAACGCGGAAACAACCACCTCGGTACGCGACCGCGCCTCCGCCCGCTGGGATTCCACAAGAGTGCTCACCACGGGATTGTGACTACCCGCTGGTGGGGCTTGCCAAACGAAAGCACCGCTCCGTCTCGAGGCGTTTTTTAGTTGGGCTCAAACCGGCGCTCTTGCGTATCCGCTCCTGTCACAGGCTCTTGATCATTGTGGTCGACCTGTCTGAGCGAGAGTCGTCCGAAGAACGGCTCCAAAAATAACGAACGACGCTCTCGTTTGGATCGGGCGTCAGCAGATTCGCAGCGCCCGCCTCAGCCAATGCGCTACGGATTACGCGCGATCCGGGGATCACCGCGAAGCCATGTCCTCGCCCCTTGCAAGCGGTACCGCGACATGCGATCGCCCTAGCCCCGGCTGAATCGATCGCCTCGAGTTGACGAAGGTCGAGCGTGAGGATCGTGACGCCTTCTTGACACAAGCACTCGATCTCCTCCTCGAGCTCGGGAGCAGAGCAGTAGTCCAACTTGCCTGTCAGGATCAGCTTATGCCTCCAGACGGGCGCACTCGTGAGCGTCAGGCGCGGCCGAGCGTGCGCAGCCTCTGACAGGCTGGTCTCATCGTCGCCGGCGCGGGTTCGATCCGCGACTGCTTCCGCCGTGTCGTCCTGATGGCGTGCATACTGGCTCGTCGTTGACAATGTCAGATGAGGTTTCATATCTATACAGCTCCTTTCAACAGATCTTCGAAACTGATGGCCAACTGGCCTGGATCAGGTGATCCAGGACCGAGGTAGAGAGAGACCGGGAGGAGCTAGCCCGGTCGCTCTGGGATCAGAACGAAGAACGACGTGCGCCACGACGGCTGCGCAAGGCGCAACCGCCGCATCGCGCGCGGCACTGCTTGGAAGAGAACACCAACAAGTGTGGAGGAGGCAGAGGAAGCGGAGCCTGAGCCGCCCGCCGCAGCCGATCCACCGCCTGCTCCACCGGACCCAGATCCGGGGATTGGGGCGGAGGGATGGTTCTCGATCGCAGAACCATCGTCTTGACTGCTCGAATGTGCCCCCGCCCTGATCGCTGTCGGCGACGAGTCGATAGTGGCGAGGATGGTCGGCACCGACGATACGGCCGAGATGCCCAACCGGTCACAGGCGTAGCTCGCTGTAATTGATGCTCTGATTGCGGCAAGCTCGCAGCTCACCTGCCCCGAGCAGCGTGCCGAGATCGTTCGCAGTCGCGACGTGAGAGACAGCTGGTTCTGCACCGTCGAGATTTCAGGCGGGGCGTTGGAGGCGATAGAAGGCGCCATCGAAATCGACACTCCCGGCGCGACTTCCCCCGCCGCGTCTTTGTGGGTAAGCCCCGATACATCGGCAGACTGCGGGGTTTCCCCCACCCCCTGGGCGGCGTCGCCGGAGCCCGCTTCGGCGACCACTTCGCCGGCAGTCTGTTCGGCGGTCTTTTTTTCGACCGCTGTAGGGGTTCCTTCAGCTACAGACGGCACTTTTTCGTCTGCGGGTGGCGTTTCGTCGACCACGGGCGGCACGTCTTTGACCACGGGCGGCACTTCGTCGACTACCGGCGGCACTTCATTGACCACGGGCGGCACTTCATCGACCACCGGCGGCACTTCATTGACCACCGGCGGCACTCCATTGACCACCGGCGGCACTTCATCGACCACCGGCGGCACTTCATCGACCACCGGCGGCACTTCATCGACCACCGGCGGCGTCGCTCCGACCACCGGTGTCGCTTCAGCAGCAGGCGGCACTTCTTCAGCCACCGGCGGCACCGCTTCCGCAGCAGACGGCGCCTCTTCGACCACCGGCGGCACCGCTTCGGTGGCGGGAGCCGCTTGTTCTGTCGGCAAACTGCTTTCCGTTGACGCTTCGCTTATCGGTGTCTCCGCGGCGCCGTCGGGTGCGTTCGTCTCGCTCGCTTGGGCGCCGGCGGCGAAGAGGAGCGCCGCGAACAGGAGCAAGACAGCCAGCCCAAGCGGCGGGCGCCCTTTGGACAGCACCCGCGTCAACGGACTCTTGACCAGCTCGATCATGCTCGCCCCTTAACATACGAGCTTCGGATCGCATACGAGCTACACATGAGTTTGCGGATCCAATGGGGGTATGCGGCTCCTGATCGTCATTCCGGCGCTAAGCTCCTACAGGAATGATGACATCGCAAGTGGAGTCCACGTGTCGATGGCCTAGCCGGGGCGTCCGCCTTGGATTCGGAGTCCGAGTGAGCTGGATCGCGTCGGGGAATCGAGACTCGTGCTCGTCCTAACACGGAAGGCCAAACAGAGCATCATGATCGGCGACGACATCGAGGTCACGATCTTGTCGAGCGATCGTACAAAGGTGCGCATCGGTATCCAGGCGCCCGCGAACGTCCCAGTACACCGAACGGAGATCTATCTCGAGATCCAGGCGCAGGGCTCCACCGGGCGGTCGGTCAGGACGCACAAGCTTTGACGGTGCGCGTCCGAATGCGCCGAAGCCCAGATCTCGGGGTTGCCGGTCCTACGTGGAGCGCGATATCGGGGGCATCGGGGACGCTGTCGGGATGCAGGATGTGCGCAAGCAACTCCAAACCGTCGATCAGTCGCGGACCGGGACGAGAGAAGTAGGCGGAAGCGTTGACGGCCACTACTCGCCGGGCGGCCAGGGCAGCCAGCTCGCTCGTATAAGCCAGGGCCTCCGCGTGCGCCCGCGGGGCGTCATAGCCGCAGGGCATTACCACCACGACCTCCGGCTCCGCGTCGGCCACCGCCCCCCAAGAGACCGTGGCCGAGGGAGCGCCAGGCGAGCCCAACAAGCTCTGTCCGCCGGCCAACTCGATGAGCTCGGGAGTCCAGTGACCGGCGATGTAGACCGGGTCGAGCCACTCGAGCGCAGCCACACGCGGACGCGGCTTCCCGTGCACAGCGAGCTTGACACGATCGATACGGGCTGTTGCCTCCCCCACCAGTTCGGCGGCTCGCTCGTGGCGACCGGTGGCCTCCGCGAGCGTGTGGAAATCGCCCAGAGTCTCGCCCAGAGTGTGCGGGTCGAGCGAGATGACTCGGGGTCGTGATGGCATCCTCTCAGCAAGCTCCGCCACCTCGGTGTAGGAGACCGCGCACACCGGGCACAGCGCCTGCGTAACGATCAGGTCGGGGTTGAGCGCGGCGACTGCCTCTCCGTTGAGCTCATAGATAGCCTCACCGCGCAGTGTGCGCTCACGCACCGCCGCGTCGATCTCTGCGGCACCAAGACCAACGGGCAGCACATCCCGCGTAACCCGCTCGACCACTCGGGCAGCTGGCGGGTAATCGCACTCGTGCGTGACCGCGACCACCTCAGGACCAAGTCCGAGCGCGAACAGCAGCTCGGTAGCGTGGGGGACGAGACTGACGATCCGCACGCCCATGACTGTATGCGCAAAACGCAATGGATAGGCCAGCGCGAGTAGAAACACGCCCCACGCGAGAGCGGCTCGGTGTCAGCCGCCTATGGACCTAATCGGAGTTCTATCGAACCACGATCTACAGGGGTCGTTGGGCCGTTTGGTCAAGAAACTGGCCGTCGTGCGGCCACGGCGAGCCTCGCCGGCAGGCTGTGGCCTGCCGTCAGCGGCCTCGCCGGCCAGGCTGGGTGCTGACGGCCGTGGTCGAAGTGCTGGCCGAGCGAGGCGAGTCGATGCGGGCCAAGGACATCCACGCGGCCGTGGAGGTGCTGGTGGGCGAATCGGTGCCGCGGTCCTCAGTCAAGGGCGTGCTCGCCACGAATGTCGCGGGCTCTTCGGGGCGACTGGTCCGGGTGGCGCGGGGGCGCTATGCACTTGCCGAGAGCGCGGCGCCTGTTGGAGAGCATCACTCGCTCACCCGCGCCGCGAGTGGGCGCTCGAGAGGCGTATGAGGCACTGTCTCTGGATGAGGAGGAGGCGTAACCGGGTCGGCGTGGGGGTGTTGCGTGTACAACTTGAGTTCGCTCTCGATCTGCCATGCGGATCCTTCGCATTCGACGCGGAAGAAACGCTGGCGTTGCCGCTCGTCGGCGCAGACCGGGATCCCCCATAACTCGTCCACGCCCAGCTTTGCGTGCTCCGCTGGATGCAGCAGGATCGCGCTCGCAGGAACGCCGCAAGTCCTGTTGTGATGCTGAACGCCAGCCTGGATCGTGCGGACGTTCTTCGCCAGGAAATCCATCTGCTACGCCACCTTCCCTTGCACAAGGGTGACCGTGAAGGCAACCTCGTCTGGATCGAGGTTCCGGGATGGCATCCGCGTGATCATTTCCCAAGGCCCGCTGGTAATGGCCTGCAGAAGCACATGACCCTGCTCCAGGGTAACCTGCCGAAAGCCGCCCTCGCCAACAGGTTTGAACGCCACGGTGATGGCGGTCGCTTCGAGTGCCTCCACCACCTCGATCGCCAGGGCAGTGCGGAGCTCGCCGCCGATCGTGCATTTGTACTCCCCATCCGTGTTGCGTGCCGCCTTCAGCACGAGCGGGGCCTCAATGGTGACGGCCTCAATGAAGCGTTTGTCACGCTCACGGTACATTCGCTCAAGATCGACCTCGACGGGAAGTAGACGGTCTTCAGTGTCGAGCTGCTTGCAACGGGGATAGAAGTCGTCGGGCTTGCCCGAACGGTGGCGACCGAATGCCACGAGCCAAATGACGGCCTCCTCCTCATCGTAATACGTGCCGCCACGGTGATCATGCCCGTACGCAAGGCGATACACAGTCTCACCGGACGACAGTGGGCTGATGGTCTTGGGGCCGCCGGGCTCGCTCGCGCGATCTTTCTTGAATGCCTTGATGATCTCAAGGCCTTCAACCGCGGCGAACGTTGTCTCGGCGTCGGCGTGAAGGTCCTCGTCGAGGCACCGAGCTGTCACGCGCAGCTCCCAGTCCTTGCAAATGTATGCGCCCCCGACAGCGTGGCCGACAAGGGACTCCGGACGATCCATAGGGCAGTCATCCTATTGAGCGCCCCGACCACCCTCCCGAACGTTGGAACGCCTACGCCTGAGCTGGCTCGGCGTTCGTCGCTGGCTTCTCGCCGGCTGCGGTTTTCCTTGAGCGGCGCTTCTCGACCGCTGCGGCCGCGCGTTGCTTCGCATTGCGGCTCGTGAACTCCGCCAGTTGCTCGAGCGTGCCGTCGCGCATCAGCTTCGCCACCTTCTCCAGATCGGCGGCGAACTCCTCGCGGTGCTTCTCGATGTACTCGCGCCACGCCTCCGCGATCAGCTCGCCGGGGTTCGACCCGCGAAGCGCAGCGATGTGGGTCGCCTCGTTGTGGGTTGCCTCTGGTACACGCAGGACTTTCGTGCTGCTAATCGCGCTCATAGCGGTTCCTCCTGTCGGGCGCTCGACCCTATGGCGAAGCTGGCTTTTGGGCTCTGTCGGAAGCCTTATCCAACGAGATCATCATTCTTAGTCGTTACAGCGTAACACGGTATCGGCAGATTACATGAACTCCTTGATGCGCCCCACCGAGGAGCAGCCGACTCTGCGTCAGGAGGGGTGCCGAGCGTCTACGGTCCCTCGCCGAGGTGCAGGCCGTCCAACTGTCCGGGCGCTTGAAGTGGAGCGGACACGCGTCTGGTTCGATTAGCGAGGTTCAGGTCTCCGAGAATGGGCCCGGCAGGACTCGAACCTGCGACCTAGCGATTATGAGTACGCTCAGGCGTTTGTGGCCATTTGTGCCTGTTCTCGGTTTTGTTTCTACGACACGGTTTCCGGGGCCTCGGCCGGGGTCGTCTTTACGCTGCCTCCGGGTGTTCGGTTGCCCCAGGGTTGCCCCGAGGTTGCCCCGCTCGCAGCGCCTTGGCGTCGAGGATCTCATCGAATGCATCCGCGCTGCCGAGGCCCTCATCGTCGGCGTGCGTGTAGATGTTCATGGTCGTCATCAGCTGCGAGTGCCGCAACCATCCCTGCGCCTGCACCGGCCGCTTTTCCATCCCGTGCAGCAGGGTGCCGCAGGCGTGGCGGAAGGCGTGGAAGGCGACCCGCTGGTAGTCCCACACCGGCTGACCCTTCTTGTCTTCACCAACCTTCACGGCAATGCCCGCGTCGATCAGCGCCGGTCGCAGCACACGGTTGTAGACGTTGGCGTAGATCAGCGGCGTGCCCGCCTCCGACGGGAACACCGGCACGTCGGCGGCGACGTTCTCGGGATGCATCTCCGCCAGCCACGACGCGATGAACGACGACAGCGGCACCTTCCCCTCGCTCGCGTCCGTCTTGAGTTTCTTGCGCTGCCCGCGGTAGACCTGCTCGACAACCTTGATATGCGGGTCGTCGCCCACGTGCACGTTGCCCCAAGTCAGCCCAAGCAGCTCTCCGATCCTGACGCCCGTCTGCGCGAGCGTGAAGAAGAACGCCCGCCACTCCACCGGCATCGCCTGGAGGATTGCGACGAGGTCTTTTGCGGTCAGCCGCCTCGGCGCCGGCTTGGCGTGCTTGGCCCGTGCCGCCTCCGTCGGTATGTAGCGGGCGTCCGCTGCCGAGTTGGACGTGATCTCGTCGTCTTCGAGGGCGCACGCGAGCATGACGCGCAGAGCGATCCTCGCGCGTTTGATCGTGGCCGGGGAGGCGTTGCGCCGCTCCAGCTCCTCAAACCAGTCCCGGACCCCACGAGGCGTCAAGTCTCGCAGTTTGGTGCGCGCGATCGGCAACGGCAAGATGTGGTGCTCGAAGCTGATCCTGTACGCGCGGGTGGTGCTGTCCTGAACTCCGCGCGTCGTGCGGCCACGGTAGCCGGCGATCCAGCCCTCGTAGTAGTCGGCGACTGTCTCCTTCGACGATGGACGGCGGCTTGCCTGCCCGGGGCCGATTTTACGCTTGTGCTCGCGCGCTTCCTCCATCTTGGCGAACATCTGCTTGTGCTGTTTGCCCCCCACCTTCCAGACGACGACGTAGGGGCAGCCGCAGACGCGAGGGCGCCTGCAGTTCTCCGCGTGCCTGCGGTACACGCCCGGGACGGTCGTCTTCTCCAGCTTGCGTCCGTCTCTCTTCGGCTTGTCTGCAGTCGCGGGCATCACCGCTCACCCCCGAACAGCGTCTCGACGGGCTCCCCGACCTCGCGGGCGATCTTCAGCGCGAGCGCGACTGACGGCGACTGCCTACCTGCCTCTATGCGCGCGACCGTCGCCCGTCCGACGCCGACCTTCTCGGCGAGTTGCGGCTGAGTCAGTCCCGTTCGCTTGCGGGCCTGTGCTACGCGGTTCCCGCGCTCAGGTGCGCGGCTACCCTTCGTTGCTGGCATGGGAGATAGATCCTCCTGTGTCCTGCCCCCGTGGCGCTTGCAGGCGTCGCGGGGGCGCTTCTCGTTGTCAACCTGCATAGTATCATAAACGATACGCTGTGAGGCTGGCGGTTGTGGCCCCACGGTCGCCGCCACACGCCAGCCCGGCGGTCCTTTCATGGTCGCTTGCCGCCCCCGTCGTGAAGCCACGCATCCAGCTCGCCACGGCTGAACAGTGTCCTGGAGCCGTCCTTCACGAATGGGATCCGGCCGGCGCTCACGAGGCTGTAGACCCTCGACTTGGGGCAGCGTAGATACTCCGCGGCTTCGCCGACCGTCAGCCAGGGTGATGCAGCCGGTGCCTCGTGCTCGACCATGATCGCCGCGGCGCGCTGAGCGATCTGCTCCACCAGCTCGCCGGGCACATCGAGCGCAAGCGCGAGCCCAACGCCATCTGGCCTTACCGGATTGGTATCGGGGAGCGGTCTCGCCATGCTCGAAACGCCGCCGAGTATACCAAATAAGCCAAACGACGCTGACCTATCATCGCCCCGCTCGTCAATCCCCTCCGCGCCGATCTTGCCCTTGACACGCCCGCGTGCAGCGCCTACGATGAGCAAATGAACACAACTAGCAACATCAGCGATGATGAGCGTGTACTGAGCGACTTCCGGGACGCGCTCGATGGATGGCGTAACGCGCTCAAGGCGCACCGTTTGGCGCCGCCGGATCTCGGCTTCAGCACGCGCCTCGGTGGCCTTGCGCAGGCTGCCCGGGCGGAGGCCCAGGCCTGTCGCGCAGCGGACACCGCGGGCTTTGACTGGCCGCCCCATCGCTCTGCTGAGCCCCACCCGCCGTATGAGCTGCAGCCCGGCACCGGGCGCCGCGGACCGGAGGGGCTCTGGCGGCGCTTCGACGAAGCCGTGCGGCAGCTGAACAGCGCCGCGACCGGCCAGAACATGCTCGAGGTCGCCCGCGCCTACGACGAGCTCGCCGACGCTGCCACTGAACTGGCCGAGGCGATCGAGCGCGAAGACAAGACCAGCGGCCAGCGCCCGCACGCCCGCTCGCGTCGCTCCGCCTGAGCGGGCACCCGCTCACCACCCCGTACCCCCCAGGCCGGCCTGCTATGCGGACGGGCTCGTCGCGCTCGCCTGCTCAGATATGTTGAAACGCCCCGAGAACGGGTGTGCTGGGGGCAGCGAGGCGTGCCTCGCCCGGCCGGGAGGGGAGCGTCGCGCTGATGGTTCGGAGCCCGAAGGGATCCTTCCAACGCCACTCGCGTCGAACACCCCCGCCGCACGGACGTGCCGCGGCTCGACAGCCGCTTTGGTGGGTCGCGCGCCCAGCAGGCGCTTATGGGCGCTTGGACGGTACGACTGGGGTGCCGGGCTCGTCCCACACCGACGCTGGCTTCTCCGCTGTGCGGCGGCGGTGTGGCAGCCCGAGGGTTTCTGGCGACCAGAGGTCGCGGCGTGTCGCCAGGGAGCTGCTGTCGGCCTGTGCGCGTGCGAGCAGCGCATCGACGTGCTCGCGCTTGATCCGGAAGGAGCGGCCGATCTTCGCCGCGGGCAGCGTCCCGCTGTCGATCCAGTTGCGAATCGTCTGCGAGGTCACCTGGAGCTCCTCGGCGACCTGGGGGACGGTCAGGATCTGCTGCTCAACCATCGACAAATAAGCCAAACGATCTACGCATGATAGGGCGTATGATAGAGCAACGATAGCAGGAATGCGGAGAGGAACGATGACCCCGCCACGCGACGGCGACGGCGATGGGGAGATGGTCGCGCAGATCATCCCGCTGCGTCGGCGCGCCGGCCCGATCGCCCCACCACGGAGCCCCGACCGCAGACCAAGGGAGGTCCTCGACCCACCGCGCGAGCCGCCAGCGTCCGCTGAGCGCTCGGTGTGGGATCAGCCGATGCCCGAGCTTCGTCGCCGCCCGATACCAGACTCCGTGTGGTCCACCGATGCCCCTGCCCCGAGCGCTCGTGCACACCAGGGTTGGGCGGCTCGGTGGGGGCTGATGCCCGCGGTGTTGGCCGTGGCGGCGGTCGCGGTCGTGGCCCCGGCGCTTGTCGTCGGCGGTCTCCTGCTCGCCCAGTCCGGGCGTGGCAGCCCGCACGCGGGCGCCTCAGCTTCGCGTGGGCGCCTGCCGGCCCGCGCCGCGCACGAAACCTCCAAGCCGCGCGCCACGGCGTCCCGCCGCGCGCGTACCACCGGTGCGGCGCGGCACCCGCACAGCACGCAGGCTCGGCACGCCCACCACGCCACCACAACACATCACGCAGCGCAGAGCACCCCCACCCCTGGGGGGTCCGCGTCGGCGAGCACCAGCGTGGACACTGCTGCCACCGTTCAGGATGTCTCGGCGCCTACCCCGACGTCCTCCGGGAGGGCCGCGGAAGAGCCAGCGAGCAGCAGCACGCCGCCGCAGAGCACGGGGTCCTCGCCCGCCGCGCCGGCGGCTGGTGCGGTGCCGAAGGCACACCCCGAAAGCGGCGGCTACAGCGAGTTCAGCTTCGAACGCTGACCTGTGCGCGCTCGCGGGTCTATGCCCTCGCCACGACCCATCCCCCGGGGGGACACTTCTCCCCTGCCACTGAGTGCCTTCTCCGACGCGGCCGCCGCCAGCCACGACGAGCCGCTTGCTCAAGCCAGAGCGCAGCCCCCAAGTCCTGCACCTACGCGCAGCGCAGCGGCCTTACAGTGCTCAGCACGCAGGATCTCGTGGTCGAGATGCCCGCCACCGGCGTGCTCGCCGAGCGCCGCGCGCGGATCGTCTACACGCGGGTGTACAGCGGTGCGACCCCCGAAGGGTTCACGCTGGCGCTCAGGGACGCTCGGGCAGCTTTGCGTTAACACGACACGACGATGTAGAACGGAGCGTTTATACGTGCATCATTCGCTCGCGTTTCGACCTGCGCCGTATCGCCGCTTGGATAGCCATTGGACAGCGTAAAGCCAGGCGAGAACATGTCCACGACGGCAAAGCCGACTCCCCTGGGGGTGCTCGCCCCGGGCGAGTAGAAGTACGGTAGGGCTCCCAACGTCACGTTCGCCGCGCAGTGTGAGATGACCCGGCCGAAGTCGATGCGGTAGGCGCCGGTGTGACCCGCGAATTTGCTCGCCCTGACTCCCGGGCTGGAGGCGTTGAGGTCGCCATCGCCTCTTACCTGCGCGAACAGCAGCTCGCCGGCCGGCGCGGTGCTGTGCGGCGCCTCCGCGCTCAGCACCAAGCGGCGGTCGTGCCGATCGCATCTGGACGCAATGTACAGGCCACCGCCGCTGTGATGCACGCAAGCGACGATCGGTGCCGAAGCACCACTCATGTTGTAGGCGAAGCCCGAGGCGGCGACGCCAAGCACGACACCAACGGCGATAAGAAAAGCGCGAGTCATGGAACCTCCTTTGTCGGGGCGGCCGCGTCGGGCGCTCGCCCGGAGAGGCGGCGCTATGGGCTCTCGGGGAGGGTGGCCTCGGCCGCCGGCGGGGTGGCCTCGCGCGGCGGCATGGGTGCGAGCAGGTAAGCGATCAGCGCGATACCGGCGACGGTGCCACCGTCGCGCAGCATCGCCGCGAACAGACCCGCCATAGGATTGACGATTTCGAATCTTCCGCTTTGTTCGATGTCACGCACGATGAGGTAGATGTAGGCCCCGGCGATCGCGACCACTGCGCCACATAGGCCGCAGACGACGAAGAACGCGATCGCGCCGAGCGTGCTCCCCTCCAGGTCGGGGAGCCAGCGGGCCGCAGCCACGACGCCGGCTGCGAAGCAGACGACAGCCATGATGATCGGTACCAGCACTGTGCGTCATAGGTTCGCGCTCCCTTTCGCCGATCCTGCCGACCATCCGACCATGCGGAACAACTAAGGAGGCTGGCGGCACAGCTTGAGCATGGGAGGGAGAACAGTGCTCAGGTTGCGCGGGTGCGGTCCTCGTGCACGCTCATAGGCCGATGAAGCCGAGGGTGTCGAGGGCGCGCGCCAGCGCGTCCAACGTCGCGAACCTGGGGTTGCTTTTTCCTTGCTCGATCGTGGCGAGGTGCCCTGCCGAGATCCCAGCCTCGCGCGCGAGGGCTGCGATGCTCAGACCGCGCTCAAGGCGTCGTGCGCGGATGGCTCGCCCGAGGGCGAGCAGCTTTGCGGTCTCCTGCTCCCTGTTCATATGTTGATGAAGTCGAGGGCGTTCAGGTGTTGTGCGCAGGGGCTGGCGGCGAGCTGCTCGCCCTCGGCGTGCACGACCCCCTGTTCTTGCAGGCGCTGCAAGGCGATCGTGATCGCGTCGCGGTCGAGGTCCTCGAGTTCTCGATCAAGCTCGACGCGGGTCCATTTGGGGTCGTGGTCCTCGCGCAGCAGCTGCAGCACGAGGAGGCGCTGGGTCCCGTCCTCCTGGAGGGGGTCAATAGGCTGTCCGAGCATGGGAAGAAACGTCCTTTCTTTCCGTGCAGGCCCCGGCGCGGCGTCACCCGTGCCGGGGCCAGCTCGCTTGTGGTGGTTAGACGATCGCGATATCGCTGTCGTCGAGGGGGACGGTCAGGTCGTAGAAGCGCACAGCGGCGCGGGTGGCGTGCGCGAACTTGCCGTTTACGTGCGCGAGGCCGGCGGCGTGAAGCCCTGAGAGCGCGAGCGCGGCCTGCTCGCCGTCGCCGAGCTCGCGGGCGAGCTCCTGTACATGCCAGGGGCCGCAGCGCAACGGGCGCAGCAGCAGCCACAGAAGCCACTGTTCGGCCTCTTCGAGCGAGCGCGGGCGCTCGCGGATACTCTGATCCTGCATGGGAGCTTCACCTCCTGTGCCACGCCCCCGGCTGTTAGTGCAGCGCGGGGGCACTTGTTTGCTTGAAGAGCAGGCTTCCGCAGACACTTGCACGCGGGGGGCGGGATGTCAAGGAAATCCGCGAAAGCTGGCGCGATCGGGTCCATGAGCCCCGCGAAGCGGGGCTTCGCGCCGGGGGTGTTCCGTCCGATGGGATCTATAGATTTTGTCAATGCCAAAACACGAAGTCAAGCTCTGGATCGATCACGAGATTCCCATCGGCAAGGTAGATGTGCAGTTTCCAGTGACGATGGATGGCAAGGCGCTGGGACGCTTGCAGGTCAGTACCGGCAGCGTCGATTGGCTTCCATCACCGAAGAGTAAGACAGGCTACTGGCTCACCTGGTCCGAGTTTGCCGAGATCATGACTCAACACGGCCATCAAAAGTAGTCAACTCTGCCAACTGGGGCGGATCGCGCCGAACATTACAGGAAACATGCAGACATGGAACTGGCTTAGATAGCCAGCGCGGGCATAGGCGCTTGTGCCGCGCTGGCCGGTGTCGGACTGACGGGGAAACGGGATGATCGCATAAGAAGGGATGAGCGTCGAGTTGCCGAGCGTGCCGAACTTCGCCAAGCGATGAGCAACTACATAGCGGCGATTGATTCGCTGACAGCCGCGATGTCTGAGGAGCCACCGCCAAAAGCCTCCAGTTACGAGTTTTGACCGATGGCTCCTCAAGTTTGCACGGGCGACGAGTATTGAGTTCGTCGCCTTCATTGTGATTCGTGTTTTGCTGCGACTCATGTATGGAAATCGTCACCATCAGCTGCTTGACCGAATGACCGATGCAGCTGCCCATCTCCGGCTCATCGCGCCTCCCGCGGTCGAGGCGCTAATGACTGAGGGGCAGAGCTTGGCTGACAAATATGCGCCGCACGAGGAACAATGGCTCATAGATTGGAGAGAGTTCCGCAAGCGCATGCGCGCGGGCTTCCGGGAGATCCTTGACCAGTTCGACTAAACACCACGCTATGGCGGGGCGAAGTTGGCTTCGCCCGCGCAGCAGATCCCATACTCGCGCCGACTCGTCGCACAGCAGTATACCTGTCTACCTATCTCGCCTAGCACGGCAGGGGATGTGACACATTCGTACTCCCACCCTTAAGGCCCAGTAACTCGACAAGAGATTCACCGGAACTCCAGTTGGGGGGCAGTCCTTCAACCTGCAACGTAGCGGGGTTGGCATGATAACGAGATGGCGACAGCGCGCAATCGCTATCGACGTGTCCTGGATTGCCACCAGATCAGCAACAAGCGTAGGCTGATTGGCACGGTAGATGTGTACTCTCTCCATGTAGAGCGGTTCGACGACTTGCCTGGCCAGAACCGGCAAAGACGCCGCACCTAGTACTGCTTTGTTAGCTTCATTCGTCTTGTCGGTGGGGGTGAAGGGATAACTGGTCGAGGTCGACTGGCTGTTGACAGGTTTGGCAGCGGCCGGTCCAGCACTTGAAGGCGGGCTGTAGGGTGAGCATCGCCTGGGGTAGCGTCAGGCCGGCCGCTGGCGAAAAGGGTGAAGTCGCTCCAGGGTGAGGAACCCGTGTGCGGCCGTGACGAGCGCGGTGTGGTGGTACCAGCCGGGGTACGAGCGGCCCTCGTAGTGGTCGAGCCCGAGCTCGCCCTTGAGCTGCTTGTAGTCCAGCTCGATCTTCCAGCGCAGCCGGGCAGGCCTGGCGAGCTGCTCGGGTTCGGTGTCGGCGGGGAGATTCGAGAGCCAGTAGTCGGTTGGCTTCTCTTGCCTCTCGGGCCACTCGCAGATCAGCCACTCTTCGCGTGGCTCGTGCGTGTAGCCCGTCTGCCAGAGGTGCGCGGCGCGTACCCGCACGAACGCGAAGCGGGAGGTCATCGGCTCGCCGTTGGGTCCGTCGCGGAAAGCGACGGTCTGCCACTCCTCGGGGTGAAGGCCAGCGATGAACTCTCCGATCGCGACTGGCTTGTTCTCTGGGCGAAGCCGGCCGCGGGGGCGGCCGGTCGCGCCCTTGCGCTCGGGGACCACGAAGGCGGTTCCGGGGGCGAACACGGTGCCCTGCGCTGAAACCGAGAGCACGTACTGCAGTTCGGTGTCGTGCAGGCGCTCGCGCAACTCGGTGTTATCGCCGTAGGCGGCGTCGCCTAGCACCGGCGCCACGGGTACCTCCCAACCCGCAGCGCGCTCGAGCAACTGCACCCCGAGCTCAGGCTTCGTTTTGAAAAGGATCTCCTCAGGGATCTTTGCTGTGCGCCGACGCTGCTCATCCTGACACCACTCCTCGGGCAGATACAACGCCCAGCCCAAGGGCACCGTCCCGTTTTTGCCCACCGCATGCACGGAGACACCGATCTGGCAGTTGCCGACCTTGCCCAGCGTGCCCGAGTACTGGCGCTTGACCCCCGGCGAGCGCTTCCCCTGCTTGGGAAAACCGGTGTCATCCAGCACCCACGCCTCCACGTCGATCTCGCTCGCCACCCGCTCTGCCACCGCCTTGACCACCAGCCCCGGATCCCACCGACTGTCGGTCAGGAACTGCTGCATCGACTGGTAGTCGGCCTCCCCGCCCAGCCGCGCCACCATCGGCTCAAGCGACTTGCGTTTGCCCTCCCCCACCAGCCCACGCAGATACAAGCCACCATTAGCCATCTGCGCCGGCCGGTTCATCGCCTCGGCGAGCACCTCACGGCCGAACTGCTCAAGCCGCTCCTTGACGACCACCGCAGAATCCACTCTCGCCGCCTCAACCACCGCCATCATCATCCTCCTCGCATCGAGCCGATCAACGCGAAAAGGATTCGAGGCGAACGCGAGGAACCCTACTACAAAACTAACAAAGCAGTACTAGGAGAACCATGCAAAAGAGAGCGAACGCACGTCCGACAGTTTTAATACGAAAAATGCCAAGCCGCGCACCCACCACTCCGGGAAAAGCATCACTAGAGCACCCAACATAAACGTTGCCACCCATAAGTTGAGTGGCATGAATCCAGCCAGAAACAGCGCGGCGCAGGGCTTCACAAATCGCTTGTAATATCTGTCGAATCTTGTGCCCTGATGCCAAGATTCGTTCGGGCTATCCCGGTTCTCTACCATGATCGGCAGGATTGATATAGCAGCAAGCCCAAGAGAGGAAGCAGGGGCACCGCGATCTCGATCAAAGCCGTAGTGACCAATGTTGACACAGGCACCTCGCCAAGGGCTTGTGTCACAGGAAGCCCGGCATGCCAGAACCGCAGCGCGAGCAGCACACCACCCAACAACGCAAGATACGCGGTGATGCCAGCCGTTGACGCAAGGATAAACGCCCAGCGAGGCGACGGCCTCGGCGCCGGCGTCGGCGACCCCTGAGACTGTCGAGGCGGCTCTCGATCTGACGCGTCCTGCGCGGATGCAGCGGTGGCCACGGCATGGGACATCGAAATTCCTACCGGTGCGAAGCCCGCTTCGCACCGAGCGTGAGCGCTACGCGCGCCCCTCCCGCGAGCCTGGTCCCCGCCGGGGTGCCCTGGGCGCTGACGTAGAGCATGCCGTGGCGGTGGGCGGGCTGGTGGAACTTGCCGAGGCGGCAGTGCGCGTCGGCGAGGGCGCGCCGGGCGGCCGTGCGGGTGTCGCCCTTGAGGGCGGGGACGAGGCAGGCGGGGTGTTCGGCTTCTTCGCGCTGGCGCGCGGCGGCTTCGGCAGCGGCTTGCTGTGCCTGTTCTTCTGCGTGTTTGAGGACGGCGGCGTGCTGTTCGGCGGCTTCCTTGGCCTGTTGTTCTTCGTGTTCTTTGGCGCGTTGTTCGGCGATGGTGCGCTGTGCGGCTTCGTTGCCGCTTTCGTTGGCCCAGGGCAGTGGAGGGGGCGTGTAGGATTCTTTGTCCTTGACTCCTTCGGGGGCGGCGCCTGGCGGGATCGGCTCTTCGACGGGCAGCGTTTCGGTGGGCTGGGGCGCTTTGAAGCGCCAGCTCCTGGAGGTCTGTCCGTCGGCGTTGCGGGCGGTGACGGTGAAGATGTAGGTGGCGTCCGGCTGGGGGTCGCTGAGCGCGAGCTGCACGGCGCGGGGTTCCTCGACGGCTGGAAGCGTGCCTTTGGTGTGCTGGCAGGTTTCGTGGCTTGGGCATTCGAGGAGGATTTCGTAGCTGGTGGCGAGGCCCTCGGGGTCTATCTGCGCCTCGATGGTTATTTCGCTGTCGAGCTCCGAGGCGGTGCCTTCGCTGATGAGGGGTTCGCTGGCGGCCGCGGCCGGCGCGGTGGAGAGCGTCCCGGCAGCGAGCAGCAGCAGGCCGGTGGTCGCCGTAAGCACCAGCCACCGGGTGCTGGGCGCGATGTACTCGATCGCTCTCCCCATCATCTGCCTCTGCCTCCACTGTGCGGAGCCTGCTTCGCACGACACCACAGCACCACGCGCGCGTTGTAGGCGAGGCGCTTGCCGACCGGGGCGCCCTGGGCACTGACGTACAGCGTGCCGTGGTGGTGGGCGGGCTGGTGGATGGCGCCGAGGCGGCAGTGCGCGCGGCGCAGGGCGCGGCGGGCGGCTGTGAGGGTGTCGCCTTTGAGGGCGGGGACGCGGCACGCTGGGTGTTCGGCTTCTTCTTCTTCGTGTTCGGTGCGTTCGCGGGCGGCGGCTTCCTGTGCCTCGTGTTCCTCGGCCTGCTTGAGTTCGGCCTCTTCGGTGGCGTGGCGGGCAGCTTCCTTGGCCTTCTTTTCCAGCTGTTCCCGGGCCTGTTGTTCTTCGTATTTTTTGAGGGTTTCGGCTGATTCCGAATTGGACTCGTTGATGAGCCACTGGGGGATTTCCGCTTCGTCGGGAGGACCCGACCCGACCCCTTCGGGGTACGCCCCGCCATTGAGGTAGCCGAAGGGGTGGGCGCCGCTCTTGGCCTTGCCGTTCGCGTTGGTGGCGATGACTTCGTACCAGTAGGTGTATCCCCGCTGCATCCCGGTGAGCACGGCGCTCACCGTCTGTTCGCCAGGGCTGGCGGCGATCTGCCCGGTTTGGGCGTGTGGGCCGTCGCTGACATTTTCACCGGGTCCTGGTGGATCGGCGTCTTGCCACACGAGCTTGATTTCGTAGCTGGTTTCAAGACCCTCGGGGTTGATCTGCGCTTCGACCGTTGCGCCAGTTTCGCTCACGGACACGAGTGTCGTCTTCTCGATTACTGGCGGCCCGTTGGCAGCCGCTGTGGCTGGTGCGAGCACGAGCACGGCGAGGATCGCGCCGACGAGCAGGCCGAGGGGGCGCCGGGCGCGCCGCGGGGTGTGCTCGGTTTGTTTGCCCATGATCCTGAGTTTCGGAATCATAGTAGAGGCGGGGGGTTGAGCGCAGGTGTGGCACGAATCGGCGAGTTCATGAGCCTGCGAGCGTCGTCGTCCTGATCGCGCTCCCGAGGTAAGGAGCAGATGGCGTCTGCTGCGGGCGCGACGGGAGCGGGCGAAGAGGAGGTACATGGTGTGGGAACGTCCCGTGCGCTCAGCGTCTGCGGTGTCGTCGGCGGTCTGTGTTCAAGGAAGGTTCACAGGCCGATGCCGTCAGGGACCTCGACTTCGAATGCTGAGGGCCGGTCTCTGTGTCGAGGGTGACGGGAGCGGATCGGCGGGTCGCTCACGTTGCCGTCTCGTTGCCTGGTGGGCGATGGGTCGTCATGCTCCCGGGTGGCGAGTGCGAGTGCCCGTGAGGCGAGGTCGCTTGCCTGCTCGGCCAGTTCGAGCGCCTGTGCGACTTCGATGTCGGCGGCTTCGATTCGGGTGTCGGCTGGGTCTCGCTCGAGCGCGTCGTGGATCTCGGTCTTGGTGCAGCCGGCGGCGCACTGGAGCGCGATCGACCCACCGTAGCGGTGCTCGCGGAGCGTGAGCGTCCAGTCGGGTACCCGGCAGGACGGGCAGACTGCGTGCCAGGTGGATGGGTGGCGCTCGTCTCCTTTGTAGGGGAGGCCGTGCGCTCGCAGCCGTTCGAGTGCGTGATCGAGTGGTTGTGCGAACGGGTCTCTTCGGCGGCGTCTTTCACCAGTCGGCCTGCTGCTGTGAGGTTTCACCGTCGGCCGTGCCCTTGGTGGTTTGCGTCGAGTCTGGCCCGCCACCGGTCTGCGATTGCGGGTGAGCGGGAGGGGCGCGCGGCTGGGGAGGGAGAGCCGGGCGCCCCTCCCGCGGGGGGCGGTGTCAGGCCGCTGCGGGATGCCGCTCGGCCTCGGCGGCGATAGCCGCGGTGGTGGTGGTGTGGGTGTTGTTTTCGCGGGGGGCGGCGAGGAACTGGATCTGGCCGATGAGCTCCCAGTCGCGGCGCTTGGTGCCGTCCTGGGTCTCCCAGTCGTGGTACTGCAGGCGGCCGGTGACGGCGACCAGCCAGCCCTTTTCGAGGACGTTCGCGGCGGCCTCGCCGGCGGGGCCGTAGGAGGTCACGTCGATATAGCCGACCTCGGCATCGCCGCGTGCGAGGCCGCGGACGGCGAGGCGGATCTTGCATGCGGCGGTGCCGTTCTGCAGCGAGCGCAGGGTCGGGTCCGCGGTGAGGCGGCCGGTGAGGTTGATGCTGTTCATGTGATTTCTCCTTGAGGGTCGTTGTGTTGATGTGATTGATGTGCCCCGGCACGCCGCCGGGCGGCGCCGCCGAAGCGCGGTATGCGGGGGAAGTCGTGGAGGAGCCGGGGAGCGCGGCGGGGTGTCGCCACCGGTGCGGGTTTGCCTTGTGCGAGGGCGCGCAGGGTGGGGTGCGCGTACCAGGGGCGCAGCCGTAGCCATGCGGGCGCGAGGCGTCCGTAGATCAGCAGCGCGGTGTCGGGGTCGGATTGGCGGACGCGGTTGGGGGTCGCGAGCGCGCGGAAGTCGCTGCTGATCGTCCGTGAGCCTGGCCGCAGGGGGCCTGGGCGGTGGGTTGAGACGCGGGTGATCTCTTCCTCGCCGAGGGTGTGGTTGAGGTATTCGAGGGTCGCGCGGTCGCCGATCCCGGGGGTGAAGAGCCTGGCGCGGTGGTTGGCGATGATCGTTTCCGCGCGGTCGCGGCCCCAGCGGTCCGATGCCTGGCTGATGTTCTGAAGGACGGTGAGCAGCTGCACGCCCTGTCCGGGGCCGGTGGAGGCGATCTCGTCGAGGTTCGGTAGCGGCGCGATGTTCGCCGCCTCGTCCAGCGCGAGCAGCAGCGCGGGGTCGATCGGTTTGCCGGTTTGAGTGGAGCGCTCGAACGCGCCGGCGGTGATGTCGGCGACGAGTGCGGTGAAGAGGCCGCGTAGGCGGCGCTGGTCGTCGGCGGGCGCGATCAGGTAGAGGGTGTTCGGCCCGTCGAGCAGCCAGCTTGGGGTGATCGTGCTGTCGCCCATCGTTGCCGCGGCGATCGTGGGTTCCTGCCACGGGTCGAGCGCGGTCGCGATCGTTTGCAGCAGGCTTGAGCGAAAGCGTGGGTCGGCTTCCCATACCGATCGGAGCGCCTGCAGCGCGGGTTGCGCGCCGGGGGAGCGGCTGGTCTCGAGCAGCTCGGTTGGTTCGTCTTCGCCTGTTGTTGCGATCCAGGCGAGGATCTCGCGCATCGTCAGGTCGCCGTGCGCGGCGGCGAGTAGCAGCGGCGCGAGAAACCGCGAGCCGGCGGGCCTCCAGAATGTCTCGTCCGCGTTGCTCGCGGCGCCGTGGTCGCCGACGCCGAGGAGCCTTGCGGCGGTGCGACGTGCGCCTTCCCATGTGCGGGATGCGAGGATCGGCGACCACGCGGTGTGTGGCAGCCCGGTGGCGCTGGTCGGGTCGAAGATCCGGACCTCGCCCCGCGCGGCCCTGGCGGTGTGGGTGTCGTGCACGACGTCGCTCTTCACCGATGTGGACAGCGCGGGGCCCGCCCACTCCAACAGAGCGGGCACGACGATCCCGGTCGTCTTGCCCGACTGCGAGGGGCCGAGCACCATCACCGACGCACGCGGCTCGGCGGCGATCGTCCTGCCGTGGTGGACGCCGAGCGTCACCCGGCCGGGCTCGGGGTCGCATACGCGGAGCGCGTCGAGCTCGCCGCGAGTGGCGAACCGCGCCGCGCGTGCGCCCTTTCCATGACGGGATCTGCGCGTGAGAAGGACCACCGCGCCGGCGAGCAGCGCCAGCAACCCCAGGAGGTAGAGCGCCGTCGGCGGCGGCCCGACGAGCACATGCCCAGCGGGGTGCAGTACGTGCGGGCCGCTCACGCTGGCGCTCCCCGTGATGGTCGCGGGGTGTGTGCGGGTGTTGTTCACGCCGGTGCTCCCAGCGGGGTGTGTTGCGGGGCGGGGAGTGGTTCGCGTGGCGCCATCGCGGTGTCGGTTGCGGTGAGTGCGCGCTCGCGCTGGGAGCGGACGTGGCGCACCTCGTAGGAGCGCCCGCCGATCCGCCACAGCGCGACACCCTGCGGGTAGTGCCCGATGCGCTGCGCCTCCGTGGTGGAGAGCCCGAGCGACGCTCTCGCCCGCTGGGTCTCCTCGGGGTGCTGGCGGTACACGACGACCGTCCCAGTCTCCGCGAGCAGGCCCATGGCGAGTGCCTGCTGGCGGGTGCCGTGGTCACCGGCGGCGTCGAGGTCGGTGAGGCGGTGGAGCACCATCCAGTGCTGCACACCGGTCGCGCGCCCCAGCTTGAATGCGGCCTGGTAGTAGGCGCCGAGTCCCGCGATCGGGAGTGCGCGCCACCCCTCGTCGCTGACCCTGATCGTCTTCTCGGCTTCCCGGCCGGCGGCTTGTGCTTCCTGTGTGCGGCGCATCCGCTTCGCGTCGAGGAACGCGGTCGCGCAAACCATCGTGATCGCCAGCGCGAGATCCGACGTCGCGCTGCCCGCCGCCACCTTGGAGATGTCCAGTGAGAGCGCGGGGGCGTCCCAGACGTTCTCGCCGTGGCTGGTCGGCGCGTCGAACATGCCCCGCAGCGGCCCGTGACAGAGACGCATCAACGCCAGCGCGACTTCACGCAGGTGCTCGCGTGCAGTCTGGTGGGTCAGGTCGAGCGCCCGGGTGACGCGGGTCGCGGGGTCACGCAGTTGCTCGACGACGTGCCCGACGCACACCTCACCGGTGGTTTGCTCGTCGGCTGCCGCCAAGGCCTCGATGACACCGACGGCCTCGGCCTGTCCGAGTGGGCGGGCGAGCATCGCGTGCGCGACCGCGAGCAGCAGACCCTCCCGCATCTCCGGGGTCCCGATCCGCGTGAGCGGATTCAGCCTTGTTTCGCCGCCGGGCTCCAGGCGCAGCACGACACCGCCGAGGGCGTGTATGAGCTCGCCGTACTCGCCCTTCGGGTCGATGATCTCGCAGCGACGCCCGAACACGCGGGAGCGGTACAGCCAGCTCTTCGTCAGCGAGCTCTTGCCCTTGTCGGGCATCCCCAGCACGATCGTGTTCGCGATCGACAGCACCCCGCGCTGGTAGAGCAGCCACGGGTCATACACAAACGACCCGCCGTGCAGATCCGAGCCGATATACACACCCCGCGCGCCGAGACCCGCCTCCGCGACCGCGGGGTACGCCGCCTGAAAATGCGCCGTTGACACCTGATGCCCGGCGCGCTCCCCCGCGCGCACCAGCCGCCCCAGGCCGCCCGTTGCGCGCTGGGATAGTTCACGCCGCAGGCTGCCTCGTCGCGCACGGTGCTCCATCCGCGCGGCCCGCTCGTCACCGCGCGCCTCCCGGCGCCGGCGGCGCTCACCCCGGCGGCTCACCGCAGCCCCCGGCACAACGGCAACCCGAACGTGAACGCGTCGGCCTGCTGTCCCCACATCCGCTCCAACCGCAGCGGGGCGCGCTTGGCCTCAAGCTCCACCCGCGACACATCGCTCTCCAACTCCGCGAGCGCGTCCGGGCCACCCGAGGGCACGCTGACGGTCACATACGCCGCGTAGCGGACAGCGGCATGACCTTCGGCGAGCTCCCGCTCACGCTCCCCGGTCGCACGATCGCGCTGTGACTGGCGCTGACTGGTGCGCTGCCCCACCCGCGCGCGAAGACTGCGCTCGGTCGCGGTCTCCGTCGAGGCGCGCTCGGCCTGGCGGATCGCACGGCTCGGCCCGACCAGCTCCATGCACATCGCGATCGTCCGCGTCGCCCGGCTGTCCATCAGCAGCGGCTGCAGAAACAGCGCACGAACATCGATCCGTGGCCACTCGGCCGCCCACAACGTGCAATGCAACGCGCCGTCAGCCGCCATGTGCGACCAATGCTCCTCGCGGACCATCGGGCCGGCCGTATGCGGCGCGATACCGGTGTCCCCGAGGAGCGTGCGGTCGAGCTGGCGCTGACGCGCCCGCCTGCCCCACGGGTCATACGCGTCACGGATCTGACCCGCCAAACCCCGGCGCGTCAGAACACCCGTCGGGGCGATCCCAGCGCGGTCGAGCAACTCGATCAACTGCCCCAATTCCCCACCCAACACCGCGAGCGCGCCCAGGTCCCCCCCACCCATCCGGTTGATCGCGCGCCTGGCAGCCGGGCGCCCGGCGTCAACCTGCAGCGCGAACAGCAGCTCGTGCTCCTCCGCGACATCGCCCGCGCGGCCGATCAGGTTCAGGTAGGAGACCAGCTCCTGCGGTGGCTCGGCGAGTGTCGCGTCCGGGCGCTTGGCCTCAAGGAGGTAGTCGCCGAGTGCGTCGCCGTCCCCGGGCAGCGTCCGCTCGATCCATGCCACGCGCCGCACGGCGGTGTCGTCGCGTGCGAGCGCGGCGAGCACCGCCCCGTAGTCCTGCAGGCGCTGCTCGCGCTCCTCCGAGCCAAGCAGGGCGAACGCGCGACCCCGCACACGCAGCGCCGCGGTGAACGTCCGCGCACGGCGATCCACCGCGACACCGAACCGCGCGTGCTCGTAGCGCACGAGCTCGCCCTCGAGCAGCTCCAGGTCCGCGAGCTCCGCCGGCAGCGACCACGGCTCCAGCGGGCGCTGCGGGTCGAGCTCGCCCGTCGGGAGTGTGACGACGTGCCCCAGCTGCGCGCGCTGGGCTTGGAAGCGTGCGCGGGCGCTGTAACGGCCCAGCAGAAACCGCACCGCCACCGGCGCCCACTGCTCGATCGTGTGACCCCGAATCGGGATGAGCAGCACGCTTGCGGCAAGCGCGAGGAGCCCCAGCGCGAGCGCGACGCCAGAGAGCCCACCGAGCCGCAGCACGCCGAGCGCGAGCGCGCCCGTGATCACGAACCCGAGAAGCTGCGGGATCCTCAACCCGAGCAGAAACCCCCCCGTCGGGTGCGGCGCGAAACGGTAGGTCGTCTCGCCCACCGCTACGCCTCCCGCTCCTCGCCAGCGCCTGGGCTGGGTGCTGGGTCTGGCCGCGAATGCACAAGGGTGAGCGCCGTTGAGCGTGACCGGCCGCGCCGCGACGGCGAGCGATCGAGACCCGGCGCGGGATCCCCGCCGTGTGGGAGCGGCGCGCTGCCCTCGGGTTGCTGTGCGGGTTCGGTGGGCTGGGTGGAGGACTCCTCCTCACTGGGAGCAGGGGTGCCGGCGGAGCCCCCGGCCGGACTTGGGGGAGGGGCGTCCGTCGGGGCTCCGCCGGCAGCTGGTGACATCGCGCGAGCGCCGCCCGGCTGCCCGCCCGCGGGAGCCCCACTTGAAGGCTCCCCGCCAGTATTTTCGGCGCTGGCGCTCTCAGCGTCCATGAATGTGGGGGCGTCCTGCGGCTGCGAGCCCGAGCCCGCGCCCGGCTCGCGTGCGTCGCTTGCGCCCTCAGATGCGGACACGGCGCCGACGCCTGCGGCCGCGCCGATGCTCCCGGCGCCGATCGTCTCCGCGGCGACCGGCAACGTGCCGTCCTGCAGTCCACCGCGCCCGCCCGCCCCGTTCTCGCTGGCTGCGCCGCCCGTGGGAGGCCCGCCGCCCAAGGGGCTGCCCCCGCCGCCGGGGTCATCCTCGCCGCCACCGCCGGTGCTCCCGGGGCCGCCTGGCGCGCCGCCTCCCAGTCCGCCGGGGCTCCCTCCCTCGCCGCCGAGGTTTCGCAGGCCACCCGCGCTACGCACCGACGGGCCGTGCTCATCAGCGACCGCGACTCCCGCCGCTGTACGCAGACCCGACGCCATGTACGCGCTCTCCGCGTCCGCCGCGAGCAGATACATCAGCGCCCACGGCGCGAACGCCGCCAACCCGAAAATCACGACCGCGGCCAGGATCGTCCCGACCGACCCTGATACCCCGCCACCGAACGAGAGGCCCGCCGCAGCGGCGCTCCCCGCGAGCGAGAGCACGATCACCGCGACCGGCTTGAGGATCACCGTGAGCAACAGCAGCCTGCCGAGACGGCCCGGCCACGAGGCCAGGGCGGGCCAGATCGACGCCGCGAGCACAACCGGGAAGAACAGGACCGCGATGTAGATCGCGGCGTCACGGACGATCAGCTCCAGCCACACGAAGAGCGCCGCGAACACCTCGACCAGCGCGATCAACGTCGCCAACGCCGAGGAACCAAACCCACCGAACCCGCTCGTGCCCCACGCGTGCGCCGCCGTCGCCCAGAACGTGTGCGGGGAGCTCGCCAGAACCGTGCTCGAGACCTCATCGGCGATCCCGAGACCGATCACGGTCAACGCGACCACCAGACCCGTCCCGATGCCCGCCCGGGCGATCCCCGCGAGCGCACCGGCGAGCGCCTCCGGGCTGCGACGCACCGCCGCGCAGGCGAGCGCGATCAACGCGACGAGCAGCCCCAGCGCCGCCCCGAGATCCGCCATCGGCTGAAATTGAGCCTCAAACCACGCCGACTGCAACTGCGGCGTCGTGGTCTTCGTCATCTCCGCCGCGACGAACCCCGTGACCTGCGTCGCGGCGCCGATCACCCATTCCGCGACCACGTTCAGGATCCCGTTCCCGACCGCGCCCGCCGCGCTGCCCGCCACAGCTTCACCCGCACAGCCCGCCGCGTGCGAGACACCACCCGTAATCCCATTGATGGCTTCACCGACAAGCGAGCCTTCACCACCGCACGCCTTCCCACCCACCAGCTGCCCCAGGCCGAGCGCCGCCTGCACCGGGCGCCCCGGCTGCACACCAACCGCCGGAACCATCCCCCGCGCACACCCACAAAACCCCAGCAGCGTCGCCACCAGCACGAGCAGCCCGCAAGCGATCTGACGCGACGCGAGCATCATTCCGCGCTGCCGTAGACCGGGCCCGTCATGCCCGCCAGACGCGCGAACGCGCCCACGCCATCATTCCCGCCGTCCACGTACACGACCGAGGGGACCGGCGCGAGCGCCGGGCTTGTGCTGGAGGCCTCGACCAGCCAGCGGCCCGTCTGCCACTGGAGGGTCGTATCGACGAGGTTCCACGTCTGGCGCGGCGCGAGATGCGGCCCCCACTCAAACCCGCCGAGCCAGCTCGTCACCGTCGCCCGCCGGCGGGAGTAGCTGTCAAGACGCCGCGCCGCAACCACCGCGACCCCACGACCACCCTGCCTGTAAGTGCTCATGTTCCGCGCGTCGCTCGCGCGCAGCTGCTGCGCCTGGGCGAGCGTGCTCGCGCGGATCCCCGGCGCGTACACCTGCGCAACCAGCCCGGCGAACACCGCCGGAGCTTGCTCGACCGACTGCGACGCGACCGTCAGATAGTTGTCCGCCGCCGCGAGCGCGCCCCCCGGCGTGTCCCGCACACCGACCGGCACACCGCCCACGAGCTCAACCACACCGGCCGGCCCCCGCCCGCCGGTGCCGCCGCCACTCGCCAGGACCACGCCGAGCAGCACGGCTACGGCGAGGACGCAGGCCGTGACGGCGGCGCGCGCGGAGGGTGGCCAGGTTCGCTCGCGCATCATCAGCCCAGCCCGTACGCGAACTGCAGGATCGCCGCCGCCGCCCCAATCAGGAACGCCACACCGACCGCTATCGCCATCCCGATCTTGCCGCCGACTGCGGTGTGCTCGTTGCCGATCCGCCCGCCGACCGCCCACACCGCGCCGCCCAACAAGAAGCCCGCCAGACACGCCAACAGCGCGTACACCGCGATCACGTTGATCGCGCTCTGAATCCCCGTCGCGCCCGGAGCCTGACCCGGGTCGGGCGCCACCTTGAACGTGAAGCCACTCGCTGCGATCAGAAGCCTCATCTGCCAATCACCTCCGCTGCCGTGGGTTGAGATCCCAGATATCATAGACCAAATACGCAAAACAAGTATAGTCTAACGTGAGATGTCGATATCTACGTATAGACACTTGACCTCCCCGGAGCACCCATGAAGGGGCTCCTCGCCGTCACCGCGCTACTTGCCGCCGCACTACCCACGCTCGCCATCACCGCGCTGCTACTCAGCACCAGCGCCCAAGGCAGCGCCTGCCAGCCACCCGGCGAAACACCCACCGCAACAGCCCCCGCCGGCGCCTGGACCGCCACCGCCTATGGGCCCCCCTGGGGCGGCATCCAAGGCGACGGCATTACCACCACCGGCCTCAACCTCACCACCGGGCCACCCGCCTACGAGATCGCCGTCGACCCGAGCGTCATTCCACTCGGCAGCTACGTCCACATCACGCCCAACCCGTTCGGGACTAGCAGCGCGTTCTACGCCGGCGACACCGGCAGCGCGATCACCGGCCACCACATCGACATCTACGACTGGTACGGACGCGCAAGCCAAAACGCCTGGGGCACCCACACCGTCACCATCACACCCGCACCCCACCCAAGCACCGGCTCCCTCCTCGACGGCGTTGCACCCACACCAACCCCGAGCGAACAAGCGCGATGCCAAGTCACCAGCGCCCTCGCGCTCACCGCCGGGCAAACCGCGCGCATCCAACCCGATGGCAACGCCACCGCACCCCGCGAAGCACCCACCCCCGTCAAGCTCGCAATCGCCGCCGGCAACCTGATCCACACCCGCCCCTACCCCGAACCCGACCAGCACTACGGCACCCTCACCCAACTCTGGCCCGCCTACGACTGCTCAGGGGCCACCTCCTTCGTGCTCTACGCTGCCGGGCTACTCAGCCCCACCGCCCTCGACTCCACCGAACTCAAGAGCTACGGGCAACCCGGGGCCGGGCGTTGGATCACCGTCTACGCCAACAGCGCCCACGCTTGGATCGTCGTCGCCGGGATCGCACTCGACACCGCCGACTACGGCGGAACACCCATCCCCGCCGGCACGGGGCCACGATGGAGGGCGGAACCACTCGCCAACCTCGGCGATGGCACCAGCTACGTCGCGCGCCACCCACCCGGGCTGTGAGACACGCCGCTGCCCCCACTCGCCCTCACAGTGCTGGAGCGTATTTGGCGTCAGTGCAACACGGTTGACCTTCGTTTCCCAGCTTCCGCCCAGTACAAGGTGCTGCCCACCAGCACAAGCGATTTGGGTTCTACGATTTCGCTAGACGCTAAAAGCCTGCTGCCGGTTCTATCTACGGCATGAACCTGGATCGGGCCGCCAGCCAAAGGTTCCGATATCCATGCCACGGCACCGTCCTTCTTTACAACAATTGCTGACACGGGGCCAAAATTCTCATTGTTGGGCGCAAAGATTCGGTGCAGCACATGACCGGTGAGTAGGTTGCGAACGTCAACGGGGCCTCCCAGCCATGCGTACGCGACTGCCACACCCGCTAGTGCCTCGATGCTCACACCCGCACTGGTTCCTCCTGAGCTCCCCCCACCCGCTTCCGGCAGATTCCCGAGGACGTAGGAGCGCTTGCTCTTATATGTGCAGCCATAGACATATAGAAATTCTGGATATTCAGAGCTTTTGGGAGCCGTATACAACTCGGCCAGTCGATTCGCTTTTAGCACATGTGCATGCGCCCGGTGGGGAGAGTACCGTGGAGGCGTCTTTTTGTGATGGTTTGAGGCGTTCGCTGTGGTTGCGCCGAGCAGAGCCACCGTGGCGAGCAGTATTGGGGCTATTCGTGACATGAGTCAAATTCTCTGGAATCACGGCAGTCAGGCATCACTGAAGTTACGAGAGACCCAGCATGCGACACTCACTGGCGCAGAGTACATAATTTTCAATGTATCCGTGCCGATCTGAGTTGACCGTATTCGGTCCAGTGGAGCATTCGACCAGCAAGTGTCAGTGAGTGTGGTTCAATGCCCAAGCCGGAAGCAAGCACCCGATTACCCGCTTGATCAAAGACGTGCACCTGATAACTGCCTTCTTCTTTGTCCGCGTTTACGATCCATGCTACCGATCCATCCTTGGTGACGACGACGGCAGTCGCCGGGCCGATTCCCACATAATGTTTGACAAGTCCTTTTTCTACACTCGGCGCTTCAGGATGCTCAGGTGTACCAGTAGGCACACTGTGCTTCACCTTGCCGTTTTCAAGGTTGCGTACCGTGATTACCCAGGAAGCCCCTGTTGGCCCGCCCGAGCTTTCTTCGTACGCCACGAATGAACCAGCCATCGTTGCCTTTTCTACTCCGCCCGTACCACTGGGAGTTGCCACCTTGGGCGGCACCGATCCGAGGAGATAGGAGCGCTTGTGCTTGTAGGTGCAGCCATAGACATATAGAAATTCCGGGTATTCGGGGTTTTTGGGCGCCTTATACAACTCGGCCTGCGCCCCCGCTTTGAGCACATGTACATGCGCACCTCGGGGCGCGCACCGTAGAGGCGCACTTCTATGATGGCTCGAGGCGTTCGCCGCAGTGACACCTAGTAGAGCCAGCGTGGCGAGCGTGATTGGGACTATGCGTGACATTGCCTATCGAACCATCTGGAAGCACGGAAGTTACGCGTGGCTGGACGTTTATATGAGTTGCCCAATATGCTTGCCCCCACCATCAATTCCCCCTTAGAGTATCGAATTCTACTATTTGGCCAACACTTTTTGTGCTTGCCTGCGAGTTAGTGGCGACTATCCGGAAGTATATTGGAGCTGGGCAGCCTCCTCCTCCTGTTGTTGTGGAAACGGTGGCACGCACTTCGTTGCCCACCCAGCTGCCTGCCTCCTCGTGTAGAGTCTGGGCACCGGTTGACTGGCCATAGCTTGGTGACACGCCATATTCGAAGTAGTACGAGCCAGTCTTGGCGCCCTCTGCATTAACCGTTCCGCGTAGCTGTACCGATTTCGGCGGTTCATTGCATTCTTCGGCGCCGTCGTGGTATTTCTCGGGTTCGACTTCAGATGTGGGTGGACAGACGTGTTTTTCGTAGGCGAGAACACAGTAAGCAGGGCGTTCCCGGCGGTGCCCACCTTCTACTTCGAGCAGTGCACTGTCAAAATCGTGTTTTTCCTGTTCCTTCAATGTTGGGGCCGTGTACTGGTAGTAGTACATACGATCGATTGGGTAGGGCAGGCCTTCCGATAGGTGCAGATATGTTTCGGCGGCCTTCTGCTGAAGTTCCCGCTTTTCGTTCTTTGCCCCTTCGGTTTTGGTTTTGAGTTCACCAAGTTCTGTTTCGGCGTTGCCATCCTGCAACTCAACTCCCGCCTCACTCATAAAGAGTCTCGGCTTGTGGAGGCGTTTACGAGCGAACTGAGCGAAATCGGTCGCGGTGCTTTTGCTCTGGTTGAGAAGGTCTCCGTAGTCGTGGAAGCCCCAGTCGACTGGATCGCGGGGTTGCCCGGACCAGTAGCGCTTGTAGTAGCGGGTATCGCTCGTTTTCCGGCAGTAGCTATACAGGATCACGTTACGATAGCACGGTGTGTAGCCGCTCTCGTATGTAGAGAATTCGCCAGCAACTATTTCACACCCTGGACACCGAAAAGCATGGATGGCTCCGAGTCCGCCGAGGGCGGAGTTGGCAATCTCCCAGAACTGGGCTGCTCGGGGAGCGTCTTTGAGCAACGGGTCTTCCGGGAAGTCGGGCTCGTTCCATGCGCCCCATAGTTTGACGAGGGGCCAGCCGTTAGTGGCGTGCCCGTGGATGACCGCTTCCATGAGTCGCGTTACACCGTCTTCGTAGTTGCTGCGTGTTGGCTGGGGGCATTTTTTTTCCGAACCTTCGGTGGATTTGAGTTTGCACGGATCTGTCACATAATCCTGCCCGATGGTGATGTACGGTTCGATTTCTTCGCGAGCGGTTGCTGCTACGCCCTTGAGCTTTTCAAGCCATACTTCCAAGCGGTGCTTTTCGGCGTTGCGGTAGCCTTCAAGGTGTGCTGTTTCTTCTGGGGTGTCGCCGTGTAGCTTGAGGAGGATGTCGTAGGGGACGATCAGGCGGGCAGTACGTATGTGACGTGGAGTGTGTGCGGGTCCGTTGAAGAGGTTGGGGTCGGCCCCGGGGGTAGGCGTGCCGTTTTCTTCGAAGTGTTCGTCGACGTGTCCGGGTTCTTGTGGTGTGGGGTCGGCGATTCCGTAGTGGACGGGGTCTCGTTCGGTGCTCTGTTTGTTGGTTGGCGCAGCGATCGTCGTGTCTGTGAGCAGCGGGTAGGTTGCGTTCTCTGCGGGCTTGATGGTCAGCGTGATGGTGCTGCCTTTGACGGTGAGCGTTGCGGGCATGGTGTTGCCGTTGGCGTCGGCTGCGGTGGGGGGTGCGATCACGGCTAGGGCGTTGCCGGTGGTTTGCGTTTCGGCGTAGCTCATCGCGCTTTTGGCGGTTTCGTAAGCGGCTTCGGTGTTCTGCGGCTGGGGTAGGCCGGGGGCGGGTTCGCCACTTGTCGCGTGTGTTTGGGGGGCGTTGGGGAGTTCCGGGAGCGGTGCTTCTTCTTCGCTTTCCGATTCGGGTTCGGCCTGCTGGGCTTCGGCTTTTTCTTCGCTTGTTTCGGTCTGGCCGCTGGTGCTGGTGTCGCGTAGCTGCACGGGTTTGGTGGGTGGCTGTGGTGTGGAGGCGGGTTTGTCTTCGGAGGCTTCGGTGATCGCGACGGCGCCGTCGGGGAGCTGGCGGAGTTCCTGCTCGGGGCCGAGGCGTGCCTGCCAGGAGAAGGAGTGTGCCGCTTCGGGGGAGCGGATCTGCAGGAGCGCGCTTACGCCGAGCGGCTGTGGGCGTACGATCGCGTCGGTCGCGGGCCACACGTTCGCGAACAGTGCCGCGGCGCCGTTGACGACCGTCGGCAGCGTGGTCGCGTGCGGTGAGGTTTCGACTGGAGCGAAGCTGATTTCGCCGGCGGGGGTGTTCACGGCGAATTCCCCGGTGGTTTCCTTCGAGATCGTGGAGTTGGTGAGGGTGCCTTGCGCGGCGAGTTCTTCTTCGGCTTCGGCGAGCGCGGGCGTGAGGCTCTGTTCTTCGAGGGTGGCGGTGCTCGAGGGTGCGAGCACGGCGGGGTCGGTGCGGGTGAGGATTTCCTGGGCTTCTTCGCTGCTCACTTCTCCGGTTGGCGGGGCGCTTGTGGCGGGGGAGAGCGCGGTTTTGCTGCCCTGCGGGCTGGTGGCGGTGATCTGGATGCGTAGCGTTGAGCCGAGGTCGGCGCTCTGAACGGTGTAGGTGGGTTCGCTTGCGCCTTCGATGGTGGTGCATTCGGCGCCGGCGAGGTTGCAGCGCTGCCACTGGTAGACGTAGCTCACTGGGCCCGTGGCGCTCCAGATTCCGGGGTCGGCGCTCAGCGTGCCTTCCACCTGCACCGTCCCGGCGATCGAGGGCGGGGCGAGTTGCTGCAGTGGTTCGGGGGCGACCGCGGGGGTTGGTGGGGATACTGCCATGGTGTTCCCGTCTTCGTCCTGCGCGCTCACGCTCAGAAGTATGGCGTCCCCGACGTCCGCTTCGGTGGGGGTGTATTCGCTGTGGGTAGCGCCTTCGATCGGCTCGCATTCCGTTTCTGTGGGGCAGCGCTGCCACTGATAGGTGTAGGTGAGAGCGCCTTCGCCAGAGAACGAGCCCTGGCGGGCTGTGAGGGTCTGACCGACGAGCGCGGGCCCGGTGATCGAGGGCGCCAGCTCGCTCACCGGTGCCAGCGCACCAGCAATCGGCTGGGTCGCTTGGGAGGTCATGGTTGTGTGGTGGCCCAGTTCGTCGCCGGCGGTGATCGTCACGCGCAGCCGGTGCCCGACATCCGTGGACGCGGGGATGTACGCGAGGAGCGTGGCGTCTTCGATGTCGTGGCAGCCTGTCCCGGTCTGGTTGCAGCTCTGCCATTGGTAGGTGTAGCCGATCGCGCCGATGCCACCCGACAACGTGCCGGTGCCGGCGGTGAGTACCTGCCCTGCCTGCGGAGCGCCACTGATTCTCGTCGACGGTTCGCTTGCAAATGAGCCGGCGGTGGCGATCACGGGTGTCGTTGGCGAAAGCGCGCTGACGGAGTCGGCAGCACCGTGCACGCCGACACGGATACGCAGTGTTGTTCCCACGTCGCCTTCCGCGAGGTCGTATTCGCTGCTTGTTGCGCCTGGCACTGGGGCGCATTCGCCGCCGTGTTCGTTGCAGGTTTCCCACTGGTAGCCGTACTGCGTTTCGGTGCCCACCCACGCGCCGGGGTCGGCTTGCAGCACCTGGTGCTCGTCGGGTACCCCGACAATCGCGGGGGGTTGCAGCTCGCTGGGTGACTCGGCCCGCACAGTCGCAGTCGTCGCGGAGGTTGCGTGTGTGGACCCGCCGGGGTCGGTCGCGGTGACCTCGACACGCAGCGTAGTGCCGATGTCGCCGTTGGTGAGCTGATATTCGCTGCCGGTGGCCGCTTCGACGGGAGCGCATTCAGCGCCATGTTCGTTGCAGCTTTCCCACTGGTACGAGTAAGAGACCGGCGCAATTGTGCTCCATTCGCCGGTGCTCGCGGTGAGCGTCTGCGCGTCCTGCGCGAGACCGCTCACGCCTGGCGGCCCGATGTTCGATGGGACGGGTGGGGGTTCCACCACTGTCGGGCTCGATGGCGCCAGCGCCCGCCCGTAGGAGTCGCTCGCGGTCACCACGACACGGACACTCGCTCCGATGTCGCTCGCGGCGAGCATGTACGTTTCGCTCTGCGCGCCCGCAATCAGCTCGCATTCCTCCCCGCCGGTGTTGCAGCGCTGCCACTGGTAGCCGTAGCTGATCGGCTGGGCGCCCGACCAGCTCCCCGGCTGCGCGCTCAGCGTCTGCCCGGCCTGTGCGGTGCCCGAGATCGACGGCGCGACCGTCGACGCCGGGGCTGGCACCCGTTCCACGCTCGCGGTCCCATCGACGTCAACCCCTTCCAAGCTGACGCTTTCACCGACCGAGAAGACGCCGCCCGCAAGCGCGATGGCACCGCCTTCCAGACCCCACATGCCGGTCGTCGCCTGCTGGGAGATACCACCTTCGCTGAACCGCAGCGTTCCACTCAATGCCCTGACCGTGCCGTCGTTGGTGAACGGCACCGCGACTGTGGTCCTCCCGGTCCCCTGCGTCTTCTCCAGCACCCCCGCATTCAGCACCATCGCCGGCGGGCTCAACGTTTCGCGATCGAAGATTTCGCCGGAGATGCCTTCAGCGCAGGCCCCCGCACACGCTTCCGAGTTGACTTCGAGCGTACCCTTGTTTTCCAGCAGGGCACCGTCGGACATTTCCAGCAGCCCCGTCGGTAGTGCGAGCGTGCCTTCGTTGACCAGTTCGCGCCGTATGATTTGCGCCGGGGTGAACCCTTCTTCAATAACGCCGCTCGCGCCCGGAGCAATCACGGTGCGTCCACCCCCCCTCATCGTTCCATACCGCCATTCAAGGCGGCCCGTCACGTAGATGCTCCCGGCGCCCGTCAGCGTGGGGGCATCCTGAGCGAGACGCAGCGTGCCAACACTCGACGCTTCAGCACCGCCTACGACTTCGAGTGTGCCACTCAACATGTCGAGCTCCCCTTCGTCGTGTAGCACACCCACCTGTGCCGCTTCCTCATCGAACTCGACATTTATGCCCGGGCCGACGCACGCGATAGCGGCCGCACCCGGCGGACTGCCGCTCGACCAGTTCGAGCCTTCTTCCCACGACCCTTCCGAAGACCCGACCCACGTGTCCGTGCAATCATTTCCCACGGACGCTTCGACAAGGACACTCGGCGGCGATATCTGCGACGCCCGACCAGCTGTGTCGCTCGCGCTCACGAGCACCCGCAGCGTGCCAGCCACATCACCCGAAGTGGGCGTGTAGGAAGACCCGGTCGCACCCGACAGCGCCGTGCACGCTTCACCCGCCGCATCGCAGCGCTCCCACTGGTAGGCATAGGAGAGCGGAGGCGGCCCCATCCACGTCCCGGGCCGCACGCTCAACGTCTGCCCCTGCCGCGCCAACCCCACGATTTCCGGGAAGGAGAAATCCACCGGTGCGCTCACAACAGTGCTCACCGCGGCACTCGCCGGCGAGTCCGCCGTAGCGGCGCCGCCCGGGCTGGATGCCGTCACCGCCACACGCAGCGCATGGCCGACATCCGCCAGGCCCGGCACATACGTTGCTTCCGTCGCGCCTTCGATCGCAACGCATTCCACGCCGCCTTCTTCGCAGCGTTCCCACTGGTAGCCGTACCCGGTCGGCGGCGTCGCCCACGACCCGGTGGACGCAGACTCGAGCACCCCTTCCGCCGGCGTCGAACTCGACAGAGAAGGCGCAACCGTGTTCACCGGCACCGCAGGCAGAACTTCACCAGTCGCCATCGAGGTCGCAGAGCCCGACTCGCCTCCGTCTGCGCCCGTCGCGGTGACCTGCACAACCAGCGTATGCCCAACATCCGCCGCGACCGGCGTATACGTCGACCCGGTCGCACCCGAGATCGCCACGCATTCCCCGCCAAGCACACCACACCGCTCCCACTGGTAGCCATAAGAGATCGGTGGCACCCCCAGCCATCCCCCCGCAGTCGCGCTCAACGCCTGGCCTTCCTGCGCGAACCCCAAGGCTTCCGGCAGCACCGTGTTCACTTCCGGCAACGCAACATTCAACGGCACCCGCGGCGGCTTCCACTCCACAACACGATCATTCCCCGAGTCCGCAACCCACACATCACCACTCGCGTCGACCGCCAGCCCCATCGGCGCGCTCAAATTCAACCCTTCGCCTTCGGACCCTTCAACGCCGAACCCAACCGCATACACACCACCTTCGCTGAAGACCTGCACCCGATCGCGGCCAAGTTCCCCGACCCACACATACCCATCCGCGACCACAACACCATCCGGTTCGAACATCTCCCCCGCTTCAACACCACCCACCCCAAACTCCCCGACATACGCACCAGCTTCGCTGAACTCCTGGACCCTGTCATTGAGCCTGTCAGCAACCCACACGTCCCCATTGGCACCGATCGCGACCCCAGACGGCTTATCGAACCGCCCGGGTTCCGAACCCCTTGAGCCGACCACTTCCAAGAACCCGCCTTCTTCACTGAACTCCTGAATACGATTGTTTCCGGTGTCCGCCACCCACACCCCCCCATCGGCGTCAACGGCGATGCCTTCCGGGGACTCGAACCTCCCAGAACGGGTGCCTTTGGAGCCAACCGCGCGCATGAACCCCCCGCCTTCGCTGAACTCCTCGATGCGATCGTTACCCGTATCAGCCACCCACACCTCACCACCAGGCGCGAGCGCAATCGCAGACGGCCCATTCAGCTCACCATCCCCCGACCCCGCCGAGCCGAACCCACCGACATATTCCCCGCCGGCAGTGAACTCCTCCACACGATCGTTGCCCGTGTCGAGCACCCACAGATCCCCATTCGCCGCCACCGCCACATCCCCCGGATGCTCGAACTGGCCTTTGCCCGATCCTTTCGAGCCGAATTGCCCAGCCAACAAAAACCCCGAACCAGCACTCGTCGCCACCCCCGTCACAGCAGACGCCGCCGACGCCGACCCAGCCGCGTTCGACGCCGTCACCGTGACCCGCAGCGTGCTCCCGACATCTGCGGCGCCCACCGTGTAGCTCGCACTCGTCGCACCACCAATCCCCAAGCAAGCTTCCCCGAACGGGTTACACCGTTCCCACTGGTAGGCATAGGAGAAGGGCGGCGTGCCTTCCCATTCGCCGATGCTCGCGCTCAACGTCTGTCCTTCCTGCGCGGTGCCTGAGATCGTTGGCGGGGTGGTGTTCCACGGGGCGAGCGCCGCCACCACACCGCTGGCGAGGGAGGTCGCGTGCGCCGACCCGGCCGCGTTGCTCGCCACGACCATCACCCGGAGCGTGCTGCCAACGTCGGCGTGTTCGAGCGTGTAGGTGGCGCTCGTCGCACCGGAGATGCTCGCGCAGCTTTCCCCGCTGCTGTTGCACAATTCCCATTGGTAGGCGTAGCTCAATGACGGCGTGCCCGCCCATTCGCCTGTGCTCGCGCTCAAGGTCTGTCCGTCCCGTACGGTGCCCGAGATCACAGGCAGAGCGGTATTCGACGGGGCGAGCGCCGCCACTACCCCGCTCGCCGCCGAAGTGCTCAAGGCCGACCCTCCAGGGTTGCTCGCGTTGACCTTGACCCGTAGCGTGCCGCCGACGTCGGAGTGTCCAAGCGTGTAGGTGGCGCTCGTCGCACCGGAGATGCTCGCGCAGCCTTCCCCGCTGCCGCTGCACAGCTCCCACTGGTAGGCATAAGAGAGTGGCGGCGAGCCGCCCCAAGAGCCGGTGCTGGCGGTGAGCGTCTGCCCGTCCACCAGGGTGCCGGAGATCGCGGGGGCCACGGTGTTCGACGGTGGGATCGCGGCCACGACCCCGCTCGCCGCCGAGGTCGCCCCGGTCGACCCGACGGAGTTTTTCGCCGTCACGAGCACCCGTAGCGTGTCTCCGACATCGCCGGGGCCGAGCGCATACGTTGAAGCGGTCGCCCCGGAGATGTTCGTGCAGCTTTCCCCGCTGCTGTTGCACAGCTCCCACTGGTAGGTGTAGGAGAAGGGTTCGGTGCCCGCCCACGAGCCTGTGCTCGCACTCAGCGTATGGCCGTCTTCGGCGGTGCCCGAGATGGTTGGCAGAGCAGTGTTGGCCGGCGGGCCGGTCGTGATCACCGCTGTCGCTTCGCTGGTCGCGCTTTTGCTTGCGGCCGCGTTTTCTGCGGTCACGACCGCGCGTAGCGTGTCCCCGATCTGGGAGCCGAGCACCCGGTAGGTCGAGGTGGTCGCTCCAGTGATTTTTTTGCAGCTGCCACCTGTGCTGTTGCAGGCCTCCCACTGGTAGGTGTAGGACAGCGGGGGGGTGCCTTTCCAGCTGCCTTCGCTGGCGCTCAACAGCTGCCCCTGCTGCGCCGCACCGGAGATCACTGGCAGCACCGTATTCGACGGCGCCAACGGTGCGACGAGCGTGCTCTGTGGGGAGGTCGCCGTGCTCGAACCGGCGTTGTTGCTCCCGGTCACCGCGACCCGCAGCGTGCCGCCGACGTCTTCATGGCCGAGCGTATATTTCGCTTCGCTGGCTTCTGGGACGCTCGTGCACGATTCCCCCGCGCTGTTGCACAGGGTCCACTGGTAGGCGAACGTGATCGGTGTAAGACCCGTCCACGTCCCTTTCGTCGAGCTCAACGTGTTGCCGTCCTTCGCGGTCCCGGAGATCGCCGGCAGCACCGTGTCCACCGGGTACTCCCCCGCGTCATAGTGCGCCTCGACCTGGCTCGCCGATAGCGCCTTGGTGTAGAACGCCACGTTGCTGAGCAGCCCGCCGAACAACACTTCCCCGCCAACCGAACGGCCCAAATACGCGTCCGGGGCGCTTCCCAACGAGGACGGGGAAAGGGTCACACCCGTCTGCTGCCTGAGCTGTTCGCCGTCCACATACAACGTCAACGTACCCGCGCTGGTCTCGGTCACCGCCAGGTACCGCCACACATTGGCCGCCATTTTCGGTGCCACCACCTGCACGTCCGACCCTCCGCTCGTATGGATTTCGAACAGCATCATGTGGCTAGTCAAAGCCGACGCCGGCGTCAAATACATATAGTTAGAAGAACTCGATCCAAGCGCGAACACCGGCTGCTTCGACGCGCTGCCACCCGCCCAATCCACCCACCCCTCCACCGTAAACGCACTCGCACCACCAAGCGGGTCCGACGGCAACGACGCGTACGCTTCGCCCCCAAACGACCCCGAGCCACTGCCTGCAAACGGACCTTCACCACCCAGGACAACGCCGTTGTTGGTAGCTGTATACGAGCCCACCGAGTCAGCGATCGTGCTCGAACCCACCGCATCGCTGAAACGAAACTGCGCCACCGGACCATCTCCCGCGACCGTGCTCTCATACGTTTCATACGGCTGCGTGCCACCCGCCGTCACCGCCGACACCAGCGCACACAACGACACCACCAGCATCACGGCGCCAAGACGGGAGCCCTTCAAACCCGTGCGCAAACCGCGCCAGCCGCCCATAGATGGTCGCCTTCGCCTCATCGATGCACACCTTCTCCGCTGCCGGGCCAAAAGTCAAGAGATACTGAAGCTTTCATTGACGAAATTGCCGCAAGGTGCGGGAATTTCGGGTCTGATAGTAGAGCCATAAGCAACTCCTGTCTAGTATTTAGAACCCAAGCCGGACGCAGATCGAGCCATCAGCAATCGCCATTAGTGGACCCATCGGTCTTTGGCCCAAACGAGGGCTCGCCCAGGGCCATAGCTATGTGGTCAGCCGCGGCGATCACTCCCGGCCCAAGGTGGTCCAACAACTCCTCGCGGGTATACGCCCCCGCCGGGGCCCCCAACTCGACCGCTGCGACCGGCCAACCGTCCGCGCCCGTCACGGCTGCGGCGACAGCGCGCCTGCCGGCGGAGAACTCTTCGTCCTCGGTTGCCACGCCATCCCCCGCGACAAGGAGTTCAAGCTCGGCACGTAGCTTGGTCTTGGTCACGATCGTCTTGGCGGTACGCCGCGTGAGGCGAAGTTTCGTGACCAGCTCTTGCTGCGCCGCCGCGGGCAGGCGCGCCAGGAGCGCCTTACCCGCAGCGGTGCAGTGGATGGGTAGGCGTATGCCCACCCCGATGCCCATATCGACCCCATACTGCCCTTGGCGGGACCCCTGCCAGCGGTCGATGTAGGCAACCTCGGTACCCGACAGCACCGCCAGAGTTGCGGTGCGCCCGGTCCGCGCCCTCAGCTCCTTCAGGGGCTCGCGAGCAACTCGGCGGATCTCCATCGAGTCGAGCATCGAGAGGCCGACGTCCGAGACGCGCGAAGCAAGCCGATACTTACGCGAAGGCCCCTGCTCAAGGTAGCCGAGCGTCACCAGCGTCGTGGCGTACCTGTGGGTCGTGGAGCGCCCGAGGTCCAGTTCGTCAGCCATGTCGGCGATCCCACGTACCGGGTGCTCGGGGGTGAAGCAGGTGAGCATGGCAAGCCCGGCCACCAGCGACGAGGAGAACTTGCCGGGGTTCTTGGGATCGAGTGGCTTGGACATCACTTGGAGCGATCGACCGTGACGGGAGCGGATTGCGGCGGGGAGCCCGCCGCGAGGTCGTCTCGCCACCGGGCGGCTAGACGGTATTTGCGGGTTCGACCCTGCTCAAGCAGGCCGACTGCCACCCATGTCTTCAAGTAGCGGAAGGCAGTTGTTTTACTGATACCAAGCTCAGCAGCAAGGCCAGCAACGCCCGGTTCCGCGTTGTCCTGGAAGGCCGAAAGCAGCAGGAGACTCGTGACAACACTCTGACTGATGTTGTGGTCGAACGATGGATCGTTGAGCAGGTCGGCCATCACAAGTCGGTCCTGTCCGCAGAGCGCGAGGAGCACACGCACGAGCGAGACACCCGGGCTATTGCTACCGACGATCTGCTGCACGACGCGCTCGGCTTGTGCAAGTGAGATAGGGACCCATATCTCGGGATCGATCCGCTTCGCCATCGATGCCTCCCTCCTTCGCAGTGAGTGTTTGGCGTATGACGTGTCGGCGAGTCGAGTGCGCCTTTCACGAGGTGTATCGATGGCGCCTTGGCGGGCCGAGCATCGGGACCGGGGCAGCCCCCGGTTGATGCTCGACCAGCCGCGGGACACAGCCACCGGCCCAGGGGAGCGCGGCACCGTTGGCCGACCTGGGGGAACCCCCGCAGAGTCAGAAATGGGGCTTGTCGAAGTGAGCGAACTTCCAGTATGCTGCACCATTCAATGGCTGCGGCCTCGGCGAATACGGCGACTGGTAGGGAGATGACCTCTCCGGTTTACTGGGCGCTCCTCGGTCTCGTGATCGCGCGTCCGAGCTACGGCAATGAGCTTTATCAGCGCTTCCAGCGTGTGTATGGAGGTGTGCTTCCGATCAGCAGCCAGTCACATATCTACGGGGGGCTCAACGTTCTTCAGGGGCGTGGGCTGATCACGCCGGTCGTTGGGGTCGACGCGCCTGCGCGCCAGCCCAAGCCGAACTACCAGGCCACGCAGTCAGGGATCGAGAGTTATGTGGAGTGGCTTGTGCAGCAGGTTGACGCCGAGCGTAGACGCCAGGAGCTGTGGGTTCGCCAGCTGGCGGTTTTCGCGAACAATCCCAGGGCGGCGTTAGATGTTCTCGGCCGCTTCCAGCACCAGTATCTCAAGGGTGCGGGCCAGATCGGGCGCGAGCCTGCCGAGGGCGCAACCGGTTCGCGCGACGTGCTGATCGACGAACTCCTCACCAAGCAGCAACGTATCGCTGCGGGGGGGATGCTCGAGCTGCTTCGCGAAGCTCAGGATACGTTCGAAGCTCGCGCCAAGAGCGCTACTCGCGATGACTCTGCTTGAGCTCGAGCATGTAGCGAAGGGCTACGGTCGCGGCTCGCGTGTGGTGCTCGCGGATGCGTCGCTGGCGATCGACCCGGGGGAAATGATCGTGGTGTGGGGTGAGCGTCAGTCGGGACGCTCAACGCTGATGCGAATTGCGGCTGGGATCGAGGCGCCGGACGCTGGCGTGGTGCGTTTCGAGGGACGCAACCTGGCCGAGCGGTGCGGGGAGACGCTTGGCGGCGGGATCGGCTACTGCCGCAGGGCGTTCCGGCTGGATTGGGGTTTGACCGTCCTCGATCAGCTCGTGGCGAGCCAGCTCGCGCACCGGGTCCCGCGCTCGACGGCGCAGGCACATGCGTGGCGGGCGTTGGAGCGGGTGGACGCCGCGCCGTGCGCGCCGCTGGTCGCAACCGACTTGAAGGTCGAGGAAGCAGTGCGTGTGGCGGTCGCCCGCGCGTTGACCTCCGAGCCACGTCTGCTCGTGATCGATGAGCCTACGATCGGCGTTGACTCGACGAGGCGCGACGACATCTTGAAACTGCTGCGCTCGCTCGCCGACGAAGGCATCGCGATCCTCGAGAGCACCGGGGAGGGGACCGGGCTGCTCGGCGCCGACCGTACACTCGTGCTCGGCAAAGGCAGGCTGAGTGGCGAGCTGACCCCCGATCTCGCGCCCGTGAGTGACCTCGCCCGCCACCGGCTGGCGCGAGGAGCGGGAGGAGGAGGCGTTGCTTGAACTCGAGGGCGTGGTCAAGCACTACCACGGGGAGGGGGAGGAGATCCGCGCGGTCGACGGCGTGAGCCTCACGATCGCGCCCGGGGAAATGCTCGCGCTGCTCGGCCCCAGCGGCTCCGGCAAGACGACCCTGCTGTTGCTGATCGCGGCACTGCTGCGCCCCGAGGCGGGCGCGATCCGCTACCAGGGGCGCGACATCACCTCGATCTCCGAAAGCCGGGCAAGCGACTACCTACTCAGAGAGGTCGGGTTCGTCTTTCAGAACTTTCATCTCATGCCTCGCGTCTCCGCGACCGAGAACGCAGCCCGTAAGCTGCTCCTCCAAGGCATTGGGATGCGCGCGGCGCGGGAGCGAGCCGTTCCGTGGCTCGAATGCGTCGGTCTCGGGGATCGTCTGCGCCACACCCCAGAGAAGCTCTCTGGAGGCGAGCGCCAGCGAGTAGCAATCGCGCGGGCGCTCGCGTGCGAGCCGGGCCTGATCCTCGCCGATGAGCCAACCGGGAACCTCGACAGCAGCCACAGCCGAGAAATCGTCGAGCTGCTGAGCTCGATCGCCCACGAGCGCGGCGCCGCGGTTCTGCTCGTTACCCACGACCAGGAGGCAGCAGCCATCGCGGACCGCTCGTGCGCACTGCGAGACGGGCGCCTCACCGACAAACACGCGGGCACTCACGCGCGTGACTCTCTCCCAACACACCAGCGCGCCGCGACCACACAGCAGTGAGGTGCTCGTCTGATGCGACCCTATGCCCTCCTGTACTTCTACGGTAGGCGCCTGCGGGTTCACGGCGTACAGGAGTTGCTCGCCGGGCTCGGCGTGGCCGTGGCCGTTGCCCTCGTCTTTGCTGTCACCGTCGCCGCGAGCAGCCTCACCGGGTCGGCCGCCGGCGTAGTTCACACGGTCGCCGGGCCGGCGGACCTCCAGCTCCACGCGCGCGGCCAGGAAGGATTCGACGAACACCTGCTCGCACAGGTCGAACGTCTCCCCGGCGTCGAGCGGGCCGCGCAGCTCCTTGAACAGACCGCGACCGTGATCGGCTCACCCGGCCACCGTGTCACGGTCACGATCGCGGGGGCCGGTGGCGGCCTCGCGCTGATGGACGGCCTCGCCCATACTCTGCCAGGCGGCGTGCTCTCAGCGGGAGGCATCAGCCTCAGCAAAAAGAGCGCCAACGAGCTGGGGATCACCGCTCTGAACTCACAGACCCCCACCAAGGTGAGGCTGGATCTACGCGGGCGAGCAACCCAGCTCAAAGTGTCCGCGATCCTCGGCCGCGAAGCCGCAGGAGCGCTATCCCTCGCCCAGGTCGCGGTCATGCCCCTCCCCACCCTGCAGCTACTCGCCGGACTGCCGCACCGCGTCACCCGGATCCTTGTCCAAAGCCAGCCCGGACACGAGGCTACCGTGCGCTCCGAGCTGGAAACCGTAGCGGGCGGACGCCTTACGGTCGCCACCGCCGACCACGAAGTCTCACTCCTGAGCCAGGCTCTGCGACCGAGCAACCAGGCAAGCGCACTGTTCGCCGGGCTCGCCGGGCTCCTCGGCTTCCTGTTCGCGTTCAACGCGATCCTGCTCACTACACCCGAGCGGCGCGCCGCGATCGCCGACCTGCGCCTGGACGGCACCAGACGCACAGCGATCATCCAAATGGTCCTCTTTCAAGCATTCTGCCTCGGAGTTGCCGCATCTCTACTCGGCGTGCTCGCCGGCTACGCGTTGGCGCTCGGCGTCTTCCAAACGAGCCCTGGATATCTCTCCCAGGCATTCACCCTCGGAGGGAACACAGTAATCGGGTTCCGACCAGTGGTGCTCTCGCTGGCGGGGGGGATCCTCGCGACATGCCTCGCCTCGGCCGTACCGCTGGGAGATTTGCGCCGCGGACGCCGCTTGGACGCCGTCTACGCCGAGACCGGCGAACGCGACCAAGAGCCAGGACACAACACCCAACGACAGCTGTTCACAATCGCCGCGGGCTTGGTCGCGATAGCAAGCGCGCTGTTCGTGCTCGTGCCCTCAGCCGCAATCGGTGTGTGCGTGCTCCTCGCGCTGGCGACCATCCTAGCGGTCCCACTGGTCCTCTCAGCCGTACTACGAATTGCCGAGATGCTGGCGATGAGCAACGACAGGCTCACCACCCTCCCACTGGCGATCGGGTCGCTGCGTGCGCGAACGTTTCGATCGCTCGCGCTCACCGCCACCGGCGCGGTCGCCCTGTTCGGCAGCGTCGCGCTGAGCGGCGCTCAACACGACCTCCTGCGAGGACTTCACAACTTCGCGCGAGCCTACGCCACCGACGGGCAGGTCTGGGTAGTTAACCCGGGGTATATCCCGGAGACAACGAGCTTCCAGGCGGACAAATACGAGTCGCGGATCGCTCGGGTACCCGGAGTTACCGGTATCCATGTACTTCAAAGTGAGTTCATGAATATGACAAACCGGCGTGTGGTGATTCTTGCGCGCCCGCCCGGCACCGGCCAAGAAGTGCTACGCACCCAGATGCTCGCCGGCAACTTCTCAAACGCGCGGGAACGGTTGCGCGAAGAAGGGTGGGTCGCAGTCTCCAAACAGATCGCCGACGAACAACACGTTCACATCGGACAAACACTGAAACTGCCTACCCCAACAGGCGCATCCTCGTTCCGGGTTGCAGCACTGACCACAAACTTCGGGTGGCCGGGAGGCGCCATCCTCATGAACACCGCCGACTACAGTCGTCGCTGGGCAACACACGCTCCAAGTGCGTTCGCTGTCGATTTCGCGCCGGGCACCAACATCGCGCACGCGCGACACGCAATCGCAATGTCGTTGGGTGCCGGCAGTGGCCTGGAAGCGATCACCGCGGCGACATGGAGTGAGCGCTTCGATACCCTCGCCGGCGAAGGACTGGCGCAGCTAGGAGACATATCGATACTACTTGTCCTCGCCGCCATCCTGGCGATGGCCGCCGCGCTCGGGTCGAGCATCTGGCAGCGGCGGGCGTCGCTGGCCGAACTGCTGCTCGATGGTGCACCCCGCGGTCTACTGCGGCTCGTCCTGCTGACGGAAGCGATGCTCATGCTCTGCGCCGGGTGCCTGACAGGCGCGATAGCCGGCGTCTACGGCCAGTTCGTGATCGACAGCTATCTCAAGCACATCACAGGTTTCCCAGTCGCGAGCATCGCCACCCTCGCTCGCCCAATCGAGACGTTCGCGCTCGTGATCGCCGCAGTCCTTCTACTGGTGTCGCTTCCCGGCTGGCGCGCTTCGCAAGTCCGCCCCGCGCTCGGGCTGAGCGAGTAGCCGCCAACGATGCTTTCGCCCGCGTCATGGAGCTTGAAACGGCTTACGCTCATCGGCAATGTTCGCATTTGGCGACCGTCCGCCCATCGCACGAATGGGCTTGGCGCTCGTGCTCGCAAACGCCCGCTACTGGAGCACAGTCGCCCCGGTCGTACACACACAACTCGACTACTGGGCCACGCGCGCGGAAGGAATCCCCGATCCAGCTCTACAGGAAGTGGCACTCACCAACCTGCGCGAGGAGGGATTCAACGCACAGGCGACGGCGACCCTCGCCACACTCGCCCCCCGCGAGCACCGCAAATCCGTTGTGGAAGCGATCGTCGGCCTTCAGGTCACCTACGACTATCTGGACAGCCTGGTGGAGCGACCCCTAGCTGACCCACTGGGGGAAGGCCGATCGCTCTACCGCGCACTCGTTGACGCAGTCGTCCTGCACACCGAGCCGACAGGCGACTACTACGCCCACACCCCCCCGCCAGATGACGGCGGCTATCTACAGGAGCTGGTGCGCGTCGTGCGCAGCGCGCTGACGAAGCTGCCGTGCCGAGCCGCCATCGCAGAGGCCTCCGAGCGCGCCGCCACTCGCTGCGCCGAGGCCCAGGTTCGCGCTCACGCGGCTCCTACCCTCGGCCGCACCCAACTCGCGCAATGGGCACAACACGACGCGACCCCCACCGGGCTCCAATGGCAGGAGTTCCTGGCCGGCGCGGTCTCATCCGGGCTCGCACTGCACGCACTGATCGCCGCCGCCGCAGACCCTCGCACCACCCGCGACCAAGCCCTGGCCATCGATGACGTCTACCTATCCGTCTGCGCCCTTACCACCCTGCTCGACAGTCTCATCGACTACCAACAGGACCGCAGCATCGGTCAACCCGGGTACATCCGCTACTACGAGGACCGCGACGCCCTCGCCCAAGGGCTCCGAAACGTGATCCATCGCGCGGCGGCCCGTTCGCGCGACACTCCAAACGGCGCCTATCACCTCATGACGCTAGTCGGGGTCGTCGCCTACTACGCCTCTGCCCCAACCGCCTCCAGCGAATTCGCGCGACCCGTAACCGAACAAATCCGCCGAGAACTCCGGCCAATCATCACACCAACGCTCGCGGTCATGCGCGCATGGCGTATCTCCAAACGAGCCCGAACGGCGATCACGAGCAGAGCGGGCCGCTGATGCGCCCTGGAGCAGCAGCGCACAATGGTCAGCTTCCCGGGGCGGCGCGCCATGTCGCGATCATCGCCGACGGCAACGGCCGCTGGGCGCGCTCGCGCGGGCTACCCCTGAGCGCCGGGCACAACGCGGGCGCCGACACCCTAAAGGCGCGCCTCCGCGACGCCGCAGAGTTCGGCATCCAGCAGCTGACCGTGTACTCATTCTCCACCGAGAACTGGTCGCGACCCGTCGAGGAGGTCCAGGGCCTGATCTCAATGCTCGCACAGCGCATCGCCAGCGAGACCCCAGAACTCCACCGCGAGGGAGTACGCATGCGCTTCATCGGCCGCCGCAACGGAGTACCCAAAGAGCTCCTCGAGCAAATACGTTGGGCTGAGCAGCTGACCGCCGAGAACCAGCGCCTTACGCTCTTCATCGCCTTCAACTACGGCGCCCGCGCCGAGATCCTCGACTCCGCCAAGCGCTTCCGGGGCAACACCGAGGAGGAGTTCCGCGGCTGCCTCTACGCGCCGGAGATGCACGACCCCGAGGTGATCATCCGCACCGGAGGAGAGCAGCGCCTATCCAACTACCTGCTCTGGCAAGCCGCCTACTCAGAGCTCGTCTTCCGCGACGAGCTCTGGCCAGACTTCACACGCGAAGCGCTCGAACAAGCCCTCACCGAGTACAACGCCCGGCAGCGGCGCTTCGGCGGACGCAGGGAAGCAGATGACGTACAGCCAGCGCCCGGCGCATAGCCGAGACACCCGTTGTCGCGCCTATAAAGCGTCTCGCTGCTCAGAGTCCGATCCCGAAATCGATGCCGCGCTGGGATGAGACTTCGCGTCCGAGGCGCCGCTCGGCGCGCTCGACCGCTTCGCGGGCGCGCTCCCAGTCGCGCTGCTGGACCCCGCGCTGCTCGGGCCGGGGTCCGAGTGCGTCGGCTGGATCGGTGATGTTGTACTGGGCGCGGTGGCGCACGGCGTGGCGCACGCCGTTCTCCCATGCCTCGCGCTTGGCGGGCCGGTCTGGCCGCTCTCCGAAAGTGGCCTTTACCCACGGGCCGGGGGTTTGCAGTTCGTGCTCGGCGAGCTCGTTGCGCAGTGCGGCGTGCTCTCGGGTCGCCTTGGTGATTGCATGTTGAAGGCCTTCGCATTCGGCGCGGGCCTCGCTGGGGTTGCCGAGTTTGCGCTCCAGACTGCCGCGCTGTGCGCGGACAACGTCGAACTCCCGCTCATTGGCTTGCAGAACGCTGGCCAGGTGGGCGCGTTCGATCGCGTGGGAGTCGTCTTCGCGGCCGAGGCGGGGGCGTGGCTCGGGTAGGCCGGCGAGGCGTTGGGTGAGTTGCTCGTGCTGGGTGGTGAGGGTGAGGGCGCGCGCGTCCAGGTCCTCGATGCGCTGCAGCTCGCGTGTCGGTAGCGCCGCGAGCTGCACATGCAGCTGATCGATGCGCTCGCTCAGCTCCTGCAGCCGCGCTGGGGTCGGCGTGGCCAATGGGGTGGGCTCGGCACGGGCGGCAGCTTGCTCCTGTGGTAGCTCTGTCGCGTGTGTTCGGGCGCTGGCGAGCGTGGGGTCGTCGGCGCGGCCTGGGCCTGGGAGTTGCTCGATCGCGAGGTCTTCGTTGTCGCGCTCGAGCATCCGCCGGCCCACTCGCTCGAGCAGCTCGTCCCAGGTTGCTGTCGGGGTTTGGTCTGTGGGCGCGAACTCGCTGCGCTCCCGCTCGAGATCGTCGTCATAGACGAGGAGTCGTGTGGTTTCTCTTGCGCGGGAGAGCGCGGTATATGACCAGCCGGCGGTGAGATCCCGGGGCGAGGCGACAACGACCGCGCCCTCGATCGTCCCTCCCTGCATCCCGTGCCCCGTCAGTGAGTAGGCGTGCTCCACGTGCTCGGCGACATACGCGGCTGGCAGCTCGCGCACGAGCCCGCCATCGGTGTCGATCATGACCCTGTCGGGGTCGAGGTGGCGCACGGTGCCTCTCATTCCGTTGTCCACGTCGAGCTGCCCGTCGTTGCGCCGGCAGATCACGCGGTCACCTACCGCGACCTCAACCGGGCCGTAGGAGCGCTCCTCGCCGAGCGCGCCGAGACCGCGGCGCAGCTCGCGCGCTCCCTGGTTCAGACGGTCGCGTGTCTCGTTGTCCCTGGCGATCATCACCGTATGCGCCGGCCCAGCCGTGGCGGCCGCGGGCGCCCACTCGGCGAGGGCCTGCTCGCACGCGCTGGCGGGGTCGCTGAACGTCTCGATCCGCGTGTTGCGCTCGGCCCAGTCGAGGTAGCGCTGCGGGTGCCCGTCGTGGAGTGCACCGAGCGCCCGGCGCTCCGCGGGGTCGCGCTGGCGCATCACCTCCGTCAGCCGCTGCGCGCCGAGCGCGCGGCCGACCGCGCCGAGCCAGCCGCCGGCCTGCACGGAGGGGAGCTGCCCCGGGTCGCCGATCGCGATCGTCTTCACACCCCGATGCTCTGCCGCCTCCAGGAGTCGCGCGCTTGGGCGCGTCGCGGCCATCCCGGCCTCATCGAGGATCAGAACGCTGCCTTCGGGTAGCTCGTCGCCGAGCTGCTCGATGTCGAGCAGGAGCCGGTCGAGTGTGCGGGTGGGGATGCCGGCCTCCTCGGCCAGCTCGCGTACCGCGCGGCCGGTCGGCGCGACACCGAGCACGGTGTAGCCCGCGCTCTCATACACCTGGCGCAGCACCCCGGCGGTATACGTCTTCCCTGTTCCCGCGAGCGCCTGGATCACGCTCACCCCGCGCCCCGAACCAGTCACCGCCCGCACCGCCGCCGCCTGCTCCGCGGTCAGGGGACGGTCAGCCGCTGCGATCGCACGCTCAGCCAGTGACGGATCGACGATGCCCGCTCCCTCGCCGGCACGGCCGACCGCGGCCGCGATCAGCCGCCGCTCGACCGCCACGAGCTCCGTGGTCGTCATCTCACCACGACTCGTCCGGATCACGTCCGGGCGCTCCGCGAAGCGCGCGGCCTGGCCGCGTACCTCGTCGACCAGCGCGCCTGCACACGCGGAGGCGGCGAACTCCTGCAGCACCACGCGCTCGTCGAAGGTGTTGCTGCGGTCCGTCAAACCTCCGGCGCTCGTCAACCGACCCCCAAGGGCCTGCTCGTCTACGCCGCCACGCGGGGAGAGACCGTGCGCCAACCGCTCCCGGCCCGCCTGCAGAATGTCCACGATCCGGCCCGCGTCGAGGCCCTGCTCACCTGCGCGGGCCCTGACCTCCTCTCGCCACGTGTGCGTCTCCAAGCCGTACTGCTTGCGCTCCCTCGTAGCGAGCGCCACGTGCTCGGCCGCGCTCTTCGACCCTAGACCGATCCCACCCTGCGCTGCCTCACGCTGCATCTCGTGGCGGCGCTGCGAGAAATGCTCCACCACCGGACGCTCGATATCCGCCAGCTCCGCCGCACCGTTGCGGCTCTCTCCCCACTCCAGCCCAAGGCGCTCCGTGACAAGTGCGCGGAGATGTGCCTGGTAGAGGTACCCCGCGGTCTTCGCCGCCCGGTAGAGCTCCGTCCCATGCAGCGCCGTGAACCGTCCATCGGGGCCGCGCGCGAGGTTCGCCGCGACGACATGCGTGTGCAGCTGCGGGTCAAGCGCGCGGCTCATCCGGTGCCGGTAGGCCGCAGCAATCAACCCGTCCCCGGGCTGCACGTGCTCGCCGGCGTGCCCGCGGCGGACCATCACCGCCGTGTCCTGTAGATACCCGAGCGTCGCCCTCACCGCCTCCTCGTGGCACCCCACCAGCTCGCCCGAGACCTGCTCCGGCGCGATCGCGAACAGGATGCTGAGCGTCTTCGGCGCGGAGAACGTGAGGTCATACGCCGCGACCTTCGGGTCATGTGCGCTGGAGCGCAGCCGGGCGGCTGGGTCGCGTGGGTCGTAGCCTGCGATCAGCGCACCGAACTGCCCCTTGCCCACCCGGCCCTGGAGGCCGAGGGCCTTTGCGCCGGCGCCGACCCATTCACCGAGAGCCTCGCCACGGCCGGTGTAGTAGTCATCCTGACCCTGGGCTACCTGCTGCTCGTAGTAGCGGTGCTGACCCAGCGCGATCTTGCCAATCGAGAGCATCTGAAGCCAAAATAGCAAAAGAAAGGACCTTTAGGTGCAACTGTGTGCCGTAAGGCGGAGCGCAGCGGAGCCGAGCGGCGGGGTGGCCTTGCGGTGGTGCTGAGAGCGCGGCTGGAGAGTGATGTAGCGGCGCTGGTGAGTGCGCGGTGGGAGGTGCGGGCGAGAGCCAAGCGAAGCGAGGTAGAGCGCTGTTAGAGGTAGTGGGCGAACGTCGTGTGGCGGAGCGCGTAGGTCGAGCGCTCGGGTGCGGCGCGGATCAGTGGTGGCGGCGCGGGAGGATCACGACGGCGGGGATCGCGAGCCGGGTGAGCGGGCTGCGGTCGCCGAGCAGACGGGTGAAAAGCCGCGCCGAGAGCACCGAAGGCCAGCGGCCACGGCGCCTGGCGTACCAAAGCGTGCCCCCTCCCCACGCCGCCGCGCCGAGCACCAGGAACGCGATGCAGTAGCCGTAGCCTCCCTGGCTGCCGCACGCCCACGCCACCCACCACGAGCACCAGCCCGTGACACGCGCCAGGTCGGCCCGAAGCGCCACGCAACCCACCCCGCCACGGCCACCAGGCCGAGCACGCAGATCACACCAGCGAGCGGGCCGGCAGCGGCGAGTGGGGCGGCGGAGTCGAGGGGCATACGTCCAGTTTCCCACTCGGATCGGTCGGACAATTGTCGTCGGCGCGTGACTCCACGAGCCCGACGTGGGGACCCCGTCGGTTGGGTGCCCAACCCCGTTACCCCATCCGTCGATCGAGCAGTCGGCCGGCCCCCGGCCCGGCACCCGCTACACACCCTGTCACACCCCTTGCGGGTTGACAGGGTGTGACACGCTACACGCGGCGGGGGCCGGGGAACTGCGATCCGCCGCGCTCGGGGCCCCCAGCCAGGCGCCAGCCTGGCTGGGGAGCGGCGGACGATCGACCGTAACTTCTGCAGTTCGCCGGGAAGCACGCTTCGGCTCGTCGCGGGCCACGGAGGGCACGCGCCTGGGCGGCTGTTCCGGCATCGCGGCGCGCGGACGATCCCAAAATGCTCGTAGAGAGATGATCGAATCGATGCTCGCCGTCCCCGCGAGGCCGGGTGCGCATCCCGCCGGCGGCGGTCATGATCTGCCGGGATGACCGATCACGACGCTGTGCTGTTCGACCTCGACGGCGTTCTCGTTGACTCGCGCCTGCCATTCGCGCGCGGCGTCAACCACGCGCTCACGTCACACGGGCTGGCCGCGAGGCCGGAGCAGGAGCTGCACGGGTACCCGGCCCTCCCTTCACCGCACGTTTCGTGCGCTGGTCAGCAAGTAGTCGCTCGTTCAGCACAAACCTACATTGGTTCGTCGTATTCAACGGCATCGCAGGGCCGATCCCCTTCGAGACTGATAGCTGGCGGCCAAGCGAGCGCTTCCGCTTCGTCCCGCGCGAGTAGGCGTGTGCGGAGCTGCGGTCGGCGCTGTCGAGGATCGTCCAACTCAGGCGTCTCGCTTACCACGCACGGCACGCCTGCCTTCCGCGCAAAGCGGGCCGACGGCCTCGGTGCCTGCCGACGAGTCTGGTCAACAAAGCGGGCGCGGGCAATCTCTAGATGCGCGCTCTTGCTGGACGACGAGGCCGACCGCGTGGCTCGATCGGTCAGACGTCACAGCGGTCCGACGTTATCTTCGTGCTAGGTCTCGCCGCTGAGTCGGGCGACCAGTTCGATCATTGCGTCAAGCGCGGCCTCTAGCGGCTTGGTGTCGCGTTTGATCTGCGTGAGGAGGAGGCCGCCCTGCAGGGCGGCTAGTAGCGCGAGGGCGAGGGTGTCGGGGTCGGTGTCGGACGGGAGCTCGCCTCGTGCATGCATCTCTCGTAGACCGCTCTGGATTGTGGCTTCCCATCGTTTGAAGCCCTCGGCAACGTGGGCTCTTGCGTCGGGATCGCTCTCGGCTAGCTGGCCTCCGAGAGAGCCGATTGGGCAGCCGCCGATGCACTCGTGCTCGTGCTGGGCCGCGATCAGGAAGTCGCGCCAGGCTCGGAGGCCCTCCAGCGTGCTGAAATCGAAGTTCTCCTGCCCGCCGGCCATTGTGTCGGACTGGTGGTCAACGACGGCCCAGACCAAAGCTGTCTTGTCCTCGAAGTAGTGGTAGAGCTGCGAGCTTGAGACGTCCGCTGCCGCGCGTACGTCCTCGATCGTCGTGTGGGCGACGCCCTGCCGGAAGATCAAGCTGGCCGCCGCGTCGACGATGCGCTGACGGGTCTCCTGGCCCTTGCGCGTCAGTTGCCGAGGGGTGGGACTAGCCGTGGTCATACCGCAGATTCTACCAGCGGAATGGAACGCCCTATCCATTCTGTGTTAGAGTGGAACGCACGATCCATTTCGAGGGTCGCGACAACCACTCAAAAGGGAGAACGCGATACATGTCACTTCAAGGCAAGACCGCCCTGATCACCGGCGGCACATCCGGAATGGGTATCGCCACCGCACTGTCGATGGCCGAGAAGGGCGCGACGGTGATCATCACCGGCCGCGATGAGACCCGCGGCGCGAGCACCGTGGAGAAGATCCGGGCGGGAGGGCACGATGCGCAGTTCATCGCCGCTGATTTCTCGGAGATGTCCGAGGTAGCCCGCGTTGTCGACGCAGCAGCAGACGAGATCGATGTCCTTGTCAACCTTGCAGGCGTTGCGGCGATGGGGCCAACGGTTGACACCGACGAGGCGGCGTTCGACGAGCTGTTCCAGATCAACGTCAAGGCGCCGTTCTTCCTCGTCGCCGCGCTCGCCCCGAAGATCGCCGCCCGCGGCGGCGGATCGATCATCAACGTCTCCACGATGGTCGCGAGCTACGGCCAGCCAGGCTTGGGTGCCTACGGCGCCTCGCGTGCGGCGATCGAGCTGCTCACCAAGGCTTGGGCTGCCGAATTCGGGCCGCAGAACGTCCGCGTCAACGCGGTCGCTCCCGGTCCGACGTTGACCCCGTCATTGGAGACGAAATTGGCAATGGCCGAAGAGTTCGCCAAGACGATTCCGCTCGGCCGGGTCGCTGACGTGCACGAGCTGTCCGACGTCATCACGTTCCTCGCGACCCCCGCGGCCGGCTACATCAACGGGGCGATCATCCCCGTCGACGGCGGCCGCCTCGCCGTCTGAGAGGGGAGGAGATGCCGCGATCACCAATGACCATGTCTGTACCTAAGGAGCCGAACACTGAAATGCAAACCACCGTAGGAAAGACAATCCTCATCACGGGCGCCAATACCGGCCTCGGTAAGGAGACGGCGAGGCAGCTGGCGCTGCGCGATGATTTCGAGCGGATCTACCTCGGCTGCCGCAACCTGGAGAAGGCGGAGCGCGCAAAGGAGGACCTGGAGAAGGTCAGCGGGCGCAAGATCTTCGAGGTAGTGATCATCGACCTGGAAGACCTTGCGTCGGTACGTGCTGCGGTGGCCGCGATCGCCGCTCCGTTGAACGCGCTCGCAATGATCGCCGGCGGCATCGGCGGCCCCACGCCAGCATCGTTGACGCAGGACGGAGTGACTGAGCTATTCGCCCAGAACCTGCTCGGTCATGTGGTTCTACTCGAGAATCTGCTGGCAGCCGGGCTGCTCACCGACGTCGCGGTCCTCGCAGGCAGCGAGGGGGCGCGCGGAATCCCGAAGCTGCGGATCGCCCGACCAACGTTCACCGATCACAGCTCACAGGAGTTCGCGTCGGTGATCGACGGCTCGTTCTTCCGAGGCGGCAAGTTCGACATGATGCTCTCCTACAGCCAGATCAAGTACCTCGGCGCGCTGTGGATGGGCGCGATGGCCCGCATGCACCCCGAGCTCAGGTTCATCACGATGTCGCCGGGAAACACCGCGGGGACCGACGTGCTGCGCGACCAGCCTGCGCCCGTGCGGATCATCGCTAGCCGGATCGTGCTCCCGTACGTTCTGCCTGCCCTTGGCATCGGGCACAAGCTGGAAGTTGGGGCCGAGCGATTCGTCAAAGCTGTCACCGACGAGTCGCTGCAGAGAGGCGTCTTCTATGCAAGCGCCGCCAAGACGATCACCGGACCGGTCATCGACCAGGCCGAGATCCTTCCCGACTTCCGCGACCCTGACATCCAAGACCACGCATACGAGGCGATCCAGCGGTTTGTACCGAGGGTCGCCGCGACTTGACCGCTCTGCGCACGGGTGCCACTCCAATCGTCACGCCCCCGTCGCTACCGCATTGCACTGCATAGCAAGTACGACGACGGAAGCCGGCGAGACCGCTGGTCTGGACGAGGACCGGGATGGAGGCGCGGCGGGGCGAGTGCTTCCGCTTCGCCCGGCGCAAGCGGGCGGGTGCCGATCTTCGGCGGCGTGCTTGCAGCTCGTCAATCCGGTCGTCTGCGCGGGCCTCGTGCGGACGCTCGCTCAACCTGCAAGCGGGCGTAAGGGGATTCGTGGCTAGATGACTTGTGCGTGCTCTCGCGGGGTGGCGTGGTGGCGGTGGCTGGTGTCAGGCGTGCGGGGTTGGAGTGTGATGCGTCCGCCGCGTGCGGGTACGATGAATACGTTGCGGTGCGCGACTCGCTCTGCTCGCTGGTGGGAGGGTTCGAGGCGGGCGTGGCGCAGGATTGTCCTGAGCACGATTCGCGCCTCGGTAAGGGAGAACGCGGCGCCGATGCATCGTCTGGGTCCGCCGCCGAAAGGAATCCAGGTGTAGGTGCCGGCGCGCGTGTCGAGGAACCGCTCGGGGCGGAAGGCGAGCGGGTCGGGGTAGAGCTCGGGCCGGCGGTGCACGAGCGTTATGTAGGGGACGACCATCGTGCCGCTCGGGATCGTGAGCCCGGGTAGCTCGAACGGCTCGGTTGCGAGTCGTGCGGTGAGCGGGAAGGCTGGGCGCAACCGCATCGCCTCCTTGATGACAGCGTCGAGGTACTCGTCGTCTCCGTCGAGCGCGGCGGTCTGTAGGCGCGCTAGTGCGTCGGGGTAGCGGCTGACGCGCTCGAGCACCCACGTCAGGGTGGAAGCGGTCGTGTCGTGTCCTCCAAGCAGCAGGGTGCGCATCGCGTCGCAGATCTCCTCGTCGCTCATCAGGCGGCCTTGGCTATCGGGTGTTCGCAGGAACATTCCGAGCACGTCCTGGCCGTCGAGTTGATCGCTGCTGCGGCGGTGGGCGACCTCTTCCAGCACGATCGCGTCAACTGCGTCGATTGCACGGCGGACTCGCGGGAACGGTCTGTCCCACCCGTTCTCACGGCTCGTCGCGATCATCGTCTGCACGAAGAACCGCCGCGAGTGGCCCTCGGCAAGCAGCGCGAGCGTCGCCGAGCGCAACCGTCCAACGCGCGCGGGGTCGGTGACCCCGAACACTGTGGCCATGATCACCTCGAGGCTGATCGCTTCCATCTGCGGCTGCGAGGGAGTGGGGCGCCCGTAAGGCCAGCGTGCCAGGACCTCTTCGGTCTTGTGCTGCATCGTTTCGTGGTAGCCGCTCAACGCGTCCCCGTGAAACGGGGGGAGCTGCGTGCGCCGCCTGCGCATGTGCTCGGCGCCGTCGATGTTCGTGAGCCCCGTCGGGCCGAGGAACAGATGGTGCGCAGAAGCCTTCGCCAGCGCCGCTCCGAGACGAAGCACGCCGGTGTCGGCTGTGAAGACACGCTTGATGTCCCCGGGATCGGTCAGGCACAGCCACGGTCCCGTTGCCGGCATCGGCACCAGGAAACGATCGCCGAGCTGCCCACAGTGGCGCGCGAACTGCTCCGGCGCCAACCAGTACTGAGCGGCATTGACGACCGCGGGGCGTCGCAGTCGAGGCACGTCGGTAAGCGTTTGGCCCATGAGCCCCATCCTCTCTAGTTACTCTGTGCGAAATAGAGTAACATAGTACCCAATGGTGCCAATAGCCGAACTCCTCGACGTGGCTCCCGTGGTGGGCGGCGACGCGCTCTTTGACCGCGTCGCCGCGGCGGCGCTCGACGAGTTCGCCGAGCACGGCATCCGCCGCACCTCGATGGAAGACGTCGCCCGCCGCGCTGGCGTCTCACGAATGACCGTCTTCCGCCGGTTCGCGAGCAAGCAACGCCTCGTCGAGATCGTCATCGCACGCGAGGTCCACCGAGGAATGCAAGAGCTCGACCTCCTATGGGAAGTCGCAGAAACACTCGAGGACCGACTCGTCGCCGGGTTCGAGTTCGCCGGGCGCTACGTGCGCGGCCACCCACTATTCGACCGGCTCCTACGCAGCGAACCCGATGTCCTGCTACCACCACTCACCCTCGATGGCGGACCCGTCCTCGAGCTCTACCGATCACTCATCGCCAATCGACTCCAAGCCGAAGTCAACGCCGGTCGCGCCGCGACACCAGACATAGACGGCGTCGCCGAAATCATCGCGCGCCTCGCGATCTCACTACTACTCACCCGCGACGGGACCATCACACTCGACGACCCACACTCCGTCCGGCGCCTAGTCAACCTCACGCTACTCCCCATGCTCCAACCCCACTCCGACTAGCGCCGGCTGCAACCACGCAACGCAGCCGGCCTCCACACGCCAGCCACCGCGTGCCCCTCGGTCTCTCTCGGACGCAAGTCGCCGGGCTGCTCTCGTCCAGCGGCACGGTCTATCCCGCGGCCCGCAACTTCTCACGGGCGATAGCGGCTGCATCGACCCGCCGTTGAACTACGGCGCGGTGCCACTCAGGCGGAGCGCGCCCTCCCGCTTTGTGGGTGATCCGCCCGTCTCAAGGAGCGCCCAGCTCGCTCCTGTTCAGGACGATGTCCGCGTGTCCGAGGTGGCCGAGTTCTCACGCCGCATTCGCCGTAGAACGGGAGTGGATCGGCTTCACGCTCTTCCCGGGGCTCCGTTTGCGGGTAGCTGGGGGATCGGGTCATCCCACCCGTGTCCCTGCGCCAGGCCATGCTGCACCTGCTCCTCGGTGAGGCCCAGGTCGAGCAGGATGTTCGCCTCGAGTACGAACTCGAGGGCTGCTGCGAGCAGGGCATAGCCGTAGGAGGTGTTGGCTACCCATTCGTTGGGCGCGTCGAAGTGGGTCAGGTGGTTGCGCGTTTCGATCAGTGAGTCCACCAGAGCACGCTTTACCTCTTCCAGGCGTGAGTCGGCGCTCGCCGCCCTTGTGATGAGCCAGCGGACGCGCTGGCGTTGACTCTGGGCATTGGCGTGCAGCAAGCGGCCCGCATACACGTCGCACTCTCGCTGGGAGGGGAGCCCGGCGAGCATCTGTTTGGAGAGTGCGTCGTGCTCCGCCTCGGCGAGCGGTGGCTCGTCGAACCTGCGGCGGTGGTAGGTCTCGGCGAACGCGAGCAGGTTCAGCATCCGGTTGAGCGCCGGAAGGTCTCGATCGTTGATAGTCCCGAAGAAGAGCTGCGCAGCATTGCCGAGCTTGCGGTGCAGCGCGAACCATTGCGCGATCAGCTCGCCAATATCGTCAACGGCGTTCGCAGGCAGGATCGCCCGTCCCTGATAGACGGCCCACGATAGGTCCGGCACGCGAGGGTGCCATAGCGCATGCACCTTCACGTCGAACGGCAGGCCGTTAGGGCCGACAGCGCCCGCGTGAATCCCGGACAGCGAGATCGTACTCGACGGCTGGCGCATCCCGAAGACCATGAGATCCTGTATCTGTGTCACCCACCGCTCAAGCCACTGGGTGAGCGACAGCGGCGTCGGTGACTTGAGCTGAAGCACCGCGGTCGCCTCGAAGTGCTGGCGGTACCAGTCGCCATTCTTGATGGCGTTGACGTGGAAAAGCAGCTCGACGCCTTCGGCACTCGCTTGGCACATACCCCAGAAGTCATCACGCGCATCAGCGGGACGCGTCAGCGCGCTTTCGCGGTCTCTACGTCCTTGCGTCAGCCACTCGCGCATGCCGTAGCAGCCAAATGCCAGGTCGGTGAACGCGATGTCGGCCTCCTTGTCGGCGTGGACGCCGGTGACGAACGTCTCCACCTCGCACCCTGACCGGCTGTTGGCGGCGCGCTGTGAACTACGACATCTCACGTCGAACAGCGACCACGGCTGGCCCCATAGCGACTCGCCATACAGCACGTCCCACGGCTTGCCGACCTCCAAGGCCCACGGGGCGTTGATCAGCGTCAGGTCAGTACCGTGATCGGGATCGAAACGCAGATGCGCCACTGCGCGCTCATCCGACCCGGGCTCCCAAACATATCCGTCCTCCTCAAAGGGCTCGCTCATCGTTGCTCAGCTTGACGGACGGCCCTTGAGGATGCCGGGAGGCACCACGGTCCCTCGCCGCGCACAGCATCAATGTGTGTCCGCCGGCCGGCGGATGAAAGGTGCTCGGCAAAGGCGCCGTCCACGAACAAGCCGCCGCGCTGGTCGCGGCCCACTATGTCGAGCGCCGGCAGCGCCATGACATCAAGGCGCCCGGGAGGGCCAGGCCAAACCCGCATGGCCACCCGGCGCGCTCGAACGGGCGCTCGAAGTCGCCCAGCGGGTGTAGGACGAGTTGCACCAGGAGTACCCGTGTGCCGGTCTGGGCGAAACCGACAAGCAGGGTCGCCGGTTTGCCGCCGCCATCGCCTGGTGCAGATGTCGGGTACGGGTGAGAGCGCCGGCCGTCAAGCGCCGCATAGTGCTGTCAAGCTCCGTGGCGTGGGTGTGCTGCCCGACTACTCCCGCCAAGCCGAGCGCTATGACGAGACGCGCTCCGCGAGCCCGTCGGTTCTGCGGGGGCTGCGCGAGGCTCTCAAAGGCGCTCCCGGCCGACGGCTCGCCGACATCGGTGGCGGGACGGGTAACTACGCCCTCGCCCTCAGACGGGAGGGATGGGAGCCTGTTGTGGTGGACCGCTCGGCCGCAATGCTTGCGTGGGCTGCCGCCAAGGGGCTCGAGACCGTCGAGGCGGACGCTCAGCGATTGCCGTTCGAGGACGGGACGTTCGACGCCGCCACGATGATCTCGATGCTGCACCACGTCGAGGACCGCAGCGTCGCACTCGCCGAGGCGCGACGCGTCCTCAGACCACGAGGACTCCTGGTGCTCGTGGGCTACACCGGTGAGGATGCCGCCACCCTCTGGATCCTCGACTACTTCCCGAGCAGCCGGCGCTGGATAGAGGCGACTCACCCGCCGCGCGCGGCGATACTCGAGGAGCTACCCGGCGCGCGGCTCTTTGCTTTCGAGTTCGAGGACATGCAGGATGCATCGCTGGCCGCTCTCTCAGCCGACCCCGATCGTGTGCTGGAGGCCGCGGAGAGGGGCGAGACGAGCTACTTCGAGCGGATGTGGCGCGACCATCCCGAGGAGCTGCAAGCGGGGCTTGCGCGGCTCCGAGCGGACATCGCGGTCGGCCGGGCCCCGAAGCGTGCCGGGACGGCGAGCGTGTGCAGCTGGACCAAGCGCTAGTCCCGGCCCCCCGTGTTGCCCATTTCGTTGCCCACCTGGCCCGACGGCGGCCATCACCGGCCCAGCCCTACTTGCCGAAACCAGCCTATTTGCACGCGATTTCAAGCGATGCCCGGGGTGGGAGTCGAACCCACAAACCCTTTCGAGGCGCCGATTTTAAGTTGGCGCTTAAGCCGGTGCGACGCCCGTTACCCCAGGCGTCGCACTCGTTCGAGCAGCACCGCGTTGCCCATCCGGCAGCCAACATCAACAACGTGTTGCTCCCACCCAGGTGCGCGTAAGCACGGTGTCCGACCGCATATGCGTCGCCGTCGGGCTCGATCATCACACCCCGCCCCCGCGCTCGATTTCCTCGACGCGCAGTGTCGTCTTCCGTCAGCTACGCGAAGACCGCGGAGAGTCCCAGGAAGTCGTCGCCTTCCACGCGGGGATCACGGCCGGCACCCTTGCCCGCCTGGAGCTTGGCCAGAGCGATCTGTCTTGGGGCACGATCCGCGCCGTCGCCGCAGCGCTCAGCGTGAGCCTCCGCGACCTCGCCACCGCGGTCGAAGCGCAGACGCGGCTCCTGAGGCGGGCGAGGCGCACGACCGCGTCAAGCGCGCTCGCCCCATCGGAGAGTGTTGCCCCAAGACGACTTTTGGAACGGTGGCCCTCTTTCAAGCCTTCCGCAGGGCAGGTTGCCCCGAGGGTTGCCCCAAAGCCTGCATAACGGCCACCGCCCCACCCAAGCCGGAGGCTTTTTGGCTTGAATAGGGCGGTACGGCCAATGGGCCCGGCAGGACTCGAACCTGCGACCTAGCGATTATGAGTCGCCAGCTCTAACCAGCTGAGCTACGGGCCCGCCCCGCGCGGGCGCCCGCGCGGTGGGGCAGACGGTACCAGCGATAACGACGGTGGCAGATCGGTGTACGGGGCATCCACAACGCGGCGCCGGTCCCCGAATGGTTGTATTACGCATGTCAACAACCACGAGGGAAGGCGCGCAGAGATGGCGAAACGAGCGGCGATCGTCACGGGGGCTTCGAGCGGGATCGGGCTGGCGATCGCGCGGATGCTGGGCGAGGAGGGGTACGGGGTCACGATGGCGGCGCGCCGCCCCGAGAAGCTCGAGGGCGCGGTGGCAGAGCTGGCCGGGGCCGGCTTCGACGTACACGGGGTGGCGGCGAACGTCTCCGACGAGGACGAGATCCAGAAGGTGGTGGCAGCCCACCGGGAGCGTTATGGGCGCCTCGACGTGCTCGTCAACAACGCGGGGGTGGGGATCGGCGCCCCGCTTGCGGAGATCCAAACCAAGCGCCTCGACATGCAGCTCGACATCAACCTGCGCTCGATCGTGCTCTTCTACCGCGAATGCGTTGAGCTGCTGCGGGCGGCGGGCGCTGAGCATCGCAACGCGCTCGTCGTCAACACCTCCTCGATCTCCGGCAAGCGCGCGGAGGCGTGGCTGTCGGTGTACTCGGCCTCCAAGCACGGCGTGGTCGGTTGGACGGAAGCGATGAACAAGGAGCTGGGCGCCGACGGGATCAAGTCGACCGCGCTGTGTCCCGCGTTCGTCGACACCCCGATGACCGACTTCATCAAGGGCCAGGTCAAGCCCGAGGAGATGATCCGTTCCGAGGACATCGCCGAGGCGGTGCGCTACCTGCTGCGGGTCTCCCCCGCGTGCGTGGTACCCGAGATGATGTTCGTGCGCCCGGGCGACGCACTGTAGCGCTACGCCCTCACGCGTTCGCGCCGACGACCCAACCAGCGCGGGGCGCGCAGGCGCCGCACGACGATTTCGCTCCCTGGCTCCAGCGCGAGCAACGCGTCCGCGCGGGTGCGCTCCCGACCGGCGCGCTCCCGATCCGCGCGCTCATGGCGGACGCGCAGCGCGGCGTGCTCGTCGATCGCCTGCGCGAGATCGACTCGCTCCTCGTCGAGCAGGCTGCCGCGCAGCAGCGCGACGAGCGTGCAGAGCTCGTGCGGGGTGGCGGGGCGCCGGCGTCGCGCGTGCGTGAAGCGGTCCCAGGAGCGCGCGAAGGAGAGGAAGTTGGTGCGCCCGCCGCGGCGGTGGGCGGCGAGCATCGGACACACTCCGCCCTCGCCGTCGGTGTAGGCGCCGACGATGACGCGGGGACTACCGAGCACCCCCTCCAGCATCGCTTCGCGGGTGCCCACGGGCAAGCATTCGATCGCGAGGCGCAGCTCGCGGATGGTGCGGGTGTTGCGAGAAGAGCGGGCGATTGGCATAGGCTGTAGGCGCCAGCGGCCACAATGTGGCCGGCGGGCGCGTCCAGCGTAGGGCACGGGATCGCGCGCGGCAACGAATCCCCTTCCCCTGAAAGGAAACTTGCGCATGAAGCTCGGCGTTCACATCGGCTACTGGGGCCTCGGCCTCACCTCGGAGGACCAGCTGCGCATCGTGCAGGAGGCGGAGCGGCTCGGGTACGACTCGGTGTGGGCGGCGGAGGCGTACGGCTCGGACACCGCCACCGTGCTGGCGTGGCTGGCCGGGCAGACCTCGACCATCCGCCTCGGCGCGGGGATCTTCCAGATGCCGGGGCGCTCGCCGGCGATGACCGCGATGACCGCCGCCACGATCGATCAGCTCTCCGGCGGGCGCATGATCCTCGGAATCGGCTCCTCCGGCCCGCAGGTCGCGGAGGGCTGGCATGGGCAGCGCTTCGCCAAACAGCTGCAGCGCACGCGCGATTACGTGGCGGTGGTGAGGATGGCGCTGGCGCGCGAGCGCGTGGAGTTCCACGGCGAGACACTCCAGCTGCCGCTCCCCGACGGCCCGGGCAAGGCGCTGAAGCTAACGATCAGCCCGGTGCAGGAACACATCCCGATCTACCTCGCGGCAATCGGCCCGAAGAACACGGCGCTCGCGGGCGAGATCGCCGATGGCTGGATCCCGACGCTGTTCTCCCCCGAGCACGTCTCCGAGCTGCGCCCGCTGCTGGAGGAGGGCGCTGCGCGCGCGGGGCGCACGCTCGATGGCTTCGACATCGCTCCCACCGTCAACGCGTTCGTCACCGACGACCTGGAGGCGGCGCGCAACGCGACGCGGCCGTTCATCGCGCTGTACGTCGGCGGGATGGGCTCGCGCAAGCAGAACTTCTACAACAACCTGGTCCAGCGCTACGGCTTCGAGGCGGAGGCGAAGACGATCCAGGATCTCTACCTCGAAGGCAAGCGCGAGGAGGCGATGGCGGCGATCCCCGACGCGCTGATCGACGCCGTCTCGCTCTGCGGCCCCCCCGACGTGGTGCGCGAGCGCCTCGCGATCTTCCGCGACGCGGGCGTCGGCACGCTCGGGATCACCCCGCTCGCGTTCACTGCCGAGGAGCGCCTCACACAGCTGCGCCTGGTGGCGGAGCTGGCCGCCGCGTAGGGCAGGTTCGCATGTGGTCACCCACGTGAGGGATTTTGATTTGGATTTGGAGGATGGGTCGCGTCATGCCCGCACCGCGGCCGCCGCGGGGGCATCCGGGCAGGGGTGCCGCGACCGAGGCGCTTGCTCCGAGGACGAGGTAGAGCACCCACCACCGGGGGAGAGCACCGACGGGGTCGGTCCCCGACGGATCCTCCTCGGCGCCTTCGGGGATCCGGGCCACGCCTTTCCGATGATCGCGCTGGGGGGCGCGTTGGCAGCACGCGGGCACGAGGTGACGCTGCAGACGTGGGAGCGCTGGCGCACACACGTGGAGGCGGAGGGTGTGCGTTTCGCCGCCGCGCCCGAGTACCACGTCTTCCCGAACGGACCGGAGCCGCTCGACTTTTACGAGGCCGTGGTGCACGCCACCCGCGACACGCTCCCACTCGTGCGCGACCTCCAACCGCATACCGTCGTCGCCGACATCCTCACGCTCGCCCCCGCGCTCGCCGCCGAGCTGGCGGATGTCCCGGTCGCGACGCTCATCCCCCACGTGCACCCCCACCCCCCGGCGGGCGCCCCGATCTACTCGATCGGCGCCCGCCTACCACGCACCGCGCTCGGCCGCGCGTTCTGGCGGCGCGCCACGCGGCCCGTGGAGCACGGGCTGGAGCGCGGCCGGCAGGATCTCAACGCCGTGCGCGAACGCCTCGGCCTGCCACCGCTCGGCTACGTCCACGGCGGCACCAGCCGGCAGCTGGCGCTGGTGGGAACCTTTCCTCAGCTCGAGTACCCGCGCTCCGCGGGTGGTTGGGGTCCGAATACCCACGTGGTCGGCCCGCTGATCTGGGAGCCCCCCACCGCAGACGTCGAGCTCCCGCCGGGCGAGGACCCGCTCGTGCTGATCGCCCCTTCAACCGCCCAGGACCCCGAGCACCGCCTGCTGGGAGCCGCGCTGCGCGGCCTTGCCGACGCCCCCGTGCGCGTGCTCGCCACCTGGAACCGCCGTCTCCCCTCGGCGCCGCTACCGGTCCCCGGGAACGCGCGCGTGGTGGAGTGGCTCTCCTACGCGCGCACGATGCCTCACTGCGATGTGGTCGTCTGCCACGCCGGCCACGGCACGCTCGCCCGTGGGCTTGCCAGCGGCTGCGCGGTGGTCGCCTGCCCGGTGGCCGGCGACATGAGCGAGAACGCCGCGCGTCTGGACTGGGCCGGCGCGGGCATACGCCTCCCCCGCCGTTTCATTTCGCCTCGACCTTTGCGTCTCGCCGTGGAACGGGCGCTTGATGATCCGGCGATCCGTGCCCGGGCACGCGAGCTGGCCGCGTGGTGGGAGGGGAATGACCCTGCTGACACTGCAGCCGGGCTGGTGGAGTCGCTAGCCGCTGCTACCCACAAAGCACCTCAGCGGGTGGAGGCTTGAGACTCCGGGGGTGGGACTCGAACCCACAACCTCTCGCTTAACAGGCGAGCGCAATCTACCATTGAGCTACCCCGGATCGTGCTACCAAGCAATATAGTTACCTAATCGTAGAGATTCTACGCGAGTGTGCACATTCCCGCCTCAACCTCAGCGTGGCAGTTCGCGCACAGAAGAATGCACTTCGCAGCCCCAGCGCGTGCTCTAGCGAGCGAGCGGGCAACACCGCGATGACTCAGCGCGAAGCTCTTCTCCCGAGGTTCACGATGGTGGAACTCCAGGGCGGCAATACACCTGGCGTAGCCGCATAGCTGACAGGCACCACCCGCCTCTTCGACTAGCGTCTGCTTGACCTTGCGCCGACGACGACTGACAGCGTCGGAGCGGCACTTCAGACACCTGTATCCACCCTCGGCGCGTAGCTGGAACACAGTGGCGCCGTGGTGGGGACAATCAAGCATCATCCGAGTCGGTTGCGCAAATCTTGCCCGTTGGTCGGCGTGTACCTGTCGCATCGTCCCCCTCCGAGTTTTCAAGCCATACTCGCGCAGCCAATGCCGTACCGTCGGCTTGCTCCGATCGACCGCGTCCGCAATCTCCGCGATTGACGCGCCAGACTCGACGAAGCGCTCCAACTCCTCGCGTGAGAGTGCCCCTCGCGCGACATGCTTGTCTCGATTGACAGCTTCCAAGCCGAACTGCGCGACCCAGTGGGCAACCGTCGATTCGTGTTTCCCGACCCGCCGTCCGATCTCCGCAAGTGAGAGGCCCTGACCCAGCATCTGCTCCAACGAAGTCCGATCCATGCACCTCATTGTCCGCGATGGATCGGACGGAAAAACGAACTGACGTTCGCCTTTGGTGCCCCTACCCCCCGGTCTCCGCGAGCGCCCGCTCGTAAGCCTGCTCAAACGCCCGTTTGACCTCGATGCGCCGGCGCGCCAGGTCGCTGACCTCGCCGCTGCCCTGCGCGCGCGCGGCGAGGATGCGGCGGTCGATACGGGCGAGGTCGAGCTGCATCCGCTGCACGTCGAGCATCGCCGGCGCCGCGGCGCTCGGCAGGCGGCCGGCGGCGACCACCAGCTCTGCCAGCACGCCCGTCAGCTCCGGGTCCTCCGACTCAATGCCCGCCATCGGTTCGGAGAGGTGACCCGCGCGCAGGTGCGCGGCCGCACGGCGCAGCCGTTCGCCGGTGAAGTGCTCCTCGGGGTCGAGCTCCGCCAGCGCCTGCTCGCCCTCGGCCGGTGCGGCGATGCACAGCGCCAGGAACGTTCGCTCGGTCTCGGCCCTGCGCGACAGCTCCCCCACCGCGAACCGGCCCGCCGCCCGCTCGCCCCCCGGCGTCCCGGCGAAGGCCCCGCTCGCATCGTCTCCGCCGCGAGACTGGCGCACGTTGGGTCTGCCCGGCGGTCGCGCCTGGAATCTCGCGCCCGCCGTCCGGGCCGACTCGGACCTCGCGCTCGCACCCCGGGCCGTCTCGCCACCCGCTCCGGGAGAACGAGCGTCGCCGCGCTGCATCGGCGCCGACAGCAACGTCTCGGCGAGGCTCTCCGGCAGCTCCAGGCGCCCAGCGACCAGTCGCGTCAGCTCCATCCGCATCGCGCTGGGCGCCAACGTAGCGAACACCGGGCGCAGCTCGTCGACCATGCGGTCGCGGCCCTCGGGGCTTGAGTGGTCGCCCGCCGCCAGCACGCGTTCCACGCGGAAGCGCACGAACGGCACCGACTCCGCCACCGCCGCCGCGATCCCCTCCGGTCCCTCGCGCTGCACGAACTCCGCCGGATCCATCCCGCCGGGGAGGCTCACCACGCGCAGCTCCAAACGCCGGCGCGCCGCCAGCTGCGAGGCGCGGAGCATCGCCTCCTGGCCGGCGGTGTCGGCGTCGAGTGCCAGCAGCACGGTGGTCGCCATCCGTGCCAGCTCCCCCACCTGCTCAGGCGTCAACGCGGTGCCCATCAGGCCCACGGTGTTGGGCATCCCCGCCTGGTGCATCGCGATCACGTCGGTGTAGCCCTCGCACAGGATCACGCTGCCCGCGCGCGCCGCGTGGGCGCGGGCGAGGTCGGCGCCGTAGAGGTGACGGCCCTTGTGGTAGACGTCGTTGTCGGAGGTGTTCAGGTACTTCGGTTTCTGCTCTTCCCGCAGCGCCCGCGCCCCGAAGCCCAGCACCCTTCCGCGGGTATCAGCCAACGGGAACATGATGCGTGCGCGGAAGCGGTCGTACACGCGCCCGCGTTCGCTGGAGGAACGCTGCGCGAGGCCGGTCGCATACAGCTCCCGCTCGGAGAAACCCGCCCGCAGCGAGGCGCTCAGCACCCGATCCCACGCGCTCGGGGCATATCCAACGCGGAACGCCCGCAGTGTCTCCTCGCGCAGACCCCGGCGCTCGAGATATTCGCGCGCGAGCGCCGCCTCCGGGGACTCCCACAGGCAGCGCTGGTAGTAGCTGCTGGTGCGTGCCAGCAGCTCCAGCAGACGCTCCCGGACGCGACGGTGCTCGGCTTCGCGGGGGTCCTCCTGCTCGCGCTCGAGCTCCACCCCACAGCGGTCGGCGAGCAGCTCCAGCGCCTCTTTGAACTCCACCCCTTCGCTGTCCTGCACGAACGTGAACACATCCCCCTTCGCCCCACAGCCAAAGCAGTAGTACACCTTGCGCGTCGGGTCGATCCCGAAAGAGGGGCTGCGCTCGTCGTGGAAGGGACACAATCCCTCGTAGGCGCTGGGGCCCGCGCGGCGCAGGTCGGTGCGCGTGGACACCAGCTCCACGAAGTCCACCGCGTCGCGCACCCTGTCCTTGGACGCCTGTGTGTAGCGGGCCATTGGGACTACGCTACTAGTGCGGGGGGAGGGCGAACCCCTCCCCCCGATCCCCCCTCCCTAGCGCGCGAATGCCCGCGGCACCTGCTGGCCGATGCCCCATCGGTCGGTGTAAGCCCTGATGCAGTAGCGATCGGTCATCCCGGCGATGTAGTCGGTGACTCGCTCAGCTAGGTCGGCCTCCCCGCCGCCGGTCGGGCGCCCGGGCAGCAGCTCGGGATGCGCGACATAGTGCTCGAACAGCGTCCTCACCACCGCGGCGATACGCTCGCGCTCGGCGCGCACCTCAGGGCCAAGGTAGACGCGTTCGAACATGAACTCGCGCAGCCGCCCCATCGCGCGCGCGGCCTCATTGCCCTGGACGATCTGGCCGGCGCGCTCGGAGCACTCGACCATGTCGTGCACCAGCGCGTCGATCCGCGCCGAGCCCGAGCGCCCCAGCGCCGCGATCGGCTCCGCGGGGAGGTCGCGCTCGCGCAGCAGGCCGGCGCGCACCGCGTCGTCGATGTCGTGGTTGATGTATGCCACGCGGTCCATCACGCGCACGATCCGACCCTCAAGCGTTGCGGGCTCGGGGGCGCGGCTGGAGTGGCGGGCAATGCCGTCGCGCACCTGCTCGGTGAGGTTGAGTCCCTGGCCGTCCCGCTCCAGGGACTCAACCACCCGCAGCGAGTGCTCGTAATGGCGGAAGCCGCCGCCGAAGCGCTCGCGCAGGCAGGCGTCGAGCACCTCCTCGCCGATATGTCCGAACGGCGGGTGCCCGAGGTCGTGGCCCAGCCCGATCGCCTCCACAAGATCCTCGTTGAGGCGCAGCGCGCGCGCCACCGCACGCGAAATCCCCGTCACCTCCAGCGTGTGCGTGAGCCGCGTGCGATAGTGGTCGCCCATCGGCGCCACGAACACCTGCGTCTTGTGCTTCAGGCGGCGGAACGCCTTGCAGTGCACGATCCGGTCGCGGTCACGCTGGAAGGGGGCGCGCAGCGAGCAGTCGGCCTCCTCGCGCACGCGCCGCGGTGGGTAGGAGCGCGCCGCGAGTGGCGAGAGCGTCAGCTCCTCCAGCTCCTGGCGGCGTGCCGCGAAAGCCGCCGCCACCGTCTGCTCGTGCGATACGGTGCCCATCGCTCGATTGTGGCACCGTCCACGGCGATCCCAGCCGCGGGCAGGCCGCCTTCAGCGCTCCCGATTCCAGTCGCTGCGCCCGGTGATGTGGTGGACCCAATGGCGCCACCGCTGCTGCTTGTCTGGATCCTCGCCGTATACGGGCGCCTTGTGCTCCGGCTCGGGAAGACCCCCGGCGGCGACCGCATCGATGCGCAGGTCGCAGCCGCGTTCGTGGATCGATGCGATCAGGCCCGCCTCGACGAAGCGGACGCCGTGGTTGGGGGTTGCGACCAGCAGTCCGTGGAAGACGTCCTTCTCAGGGGCGGCCAGCACGCACATCACTGTCCCCAAGGGGGTGCCGTCGGATGCGAGCACGGGCACGCCGTCATCGAGCAGCTGGTAGGCGATCGGCAATCCCTCGTCCACAGCCGGCACGATACAGGCAATTGGCGTCGCGACCATCGCACGAGGACTACCATCGCGCCGCGGAACCACCGACACTCGGGGACTACCAGCGCACCGCTCCCGGGACACGCGGGGACTACCAGCGCACCGCTCCCAGGCTCGCGCCCGTCGGCCCACCGCCGCTGATACTCAGCCCGCGCGCCCCCCGGCCGGCATCAGCCGCAGGTGAGCGTGGTGCTCGAGCGTCTCGGAGATCGCGCGCTCGACCTGCCCCAGCGCGCGCTCGGGTGCCGCGGGGGCCTCGGCGAGGGCCCGCCCGAGCGCCTCGGTCATGAAGCCGTGTGCATCCTCCTCCAGCGGGAACGAGCCGGCCTCGCAGGCGCCGCACACCACCCCACCCGCGGCGCCCGAAAAACCGACGAGGTGCTCGCGCTCCCCGCAGTGCGCACACGTCCCCAGGTGGGGGGCGAGGCCCGCGGCGAGCATCAGCTTCAGGCGGAACTGCAGCGCCGCTGCGCGCATGGCGAGCGCTGCTGCTCTGCCCTCGTGCTGTGGCCCCACCGTATCGGGATCCGCCACCGGCGTCCCTGCCGCGACGCCCTTCTCCCCGGCCCGCGCGTCGAGCAGCGTGAGCTGGCGGCAAAGCAGGTTGAACACGCCGGGGTGAGGCTCGGAGGTCTCGAACAGCCGCCCGACCGCGTCGCAGGCGCGCGCTGCGGCGTCCAGCGCGCCGGCGTCCTCGCGCAAGCGTGGATGGCCGTCGATGGTGTGTGCTCCGGTGACGGTCAGCAGCTCGCCACGCCCCTCGTGCAGCTCCAGGCGCAGGCGGAAGAACGGCTCCAGACGGCCCCCGAAGCGGCTGCGCGCGCGCCGCACGCCCTTGGCGATCGCGCTCACCCGCCCGCGGTGGGGCGTGTAGAGGTGCAGGATCCGATCCGCCTCCCCGTAGCGGATCGAGCGCAGCACCACGGCCTCGGTCTTCAGCGGTCCGGGCATTGGGGACGAGTGTAGGCGCCACCTCGGCCGGCATACGAGATCGGCCGGCAAGCAAGCCCCGCCATTCCTAGAAACAACAGGAGCCGGCCAAAGCTCCGAGTCACTGATTCGCCAGCCGCACCAGTCCACCGATTTCGGAGGCTGGATGGGTAGTTTACCGCCGAAATCAACCGGTCGCCAAACCCAACATGCAATTTCGCACTATGCGTGATATACATTCCGACTAAGGTAATCGTATAGATCCGCGCCAACGGCAAGGATCGTGTCCCCCAGCCCTGTGTACGCTCGGGCAGGCAAGCCGCTCGGTGGCTGGCGGACAGCGACAGTTGTGGCACGGGGGCTCCGTACACCAACTGGGTAGTACGGAAGCTACCTTCACCGCCGAGAGAAATGGGAATGAGACGGGATGCAATGCCAGGTCTAGATGTCCTGCCCGGACCACCGCTGCCCACCGGGGATGCCACCGGCCTACCCACCGAGTGGCGAGGTCGTCCCCACCTGGACCTTCCTCGGCCCGCGATCACAATCGCGCTGATCGGCGGGCAGCGCCTGCTGCGGGACGCCACCGCCAGCCTGCTCACAGCCCAGGACGGGCTGCAGGTACTGGGCGCCTTCGCCACCGTGGCCGAGTTTCTAGTCGCGGACTTCAAGCGTGCTCCAGCCGTGCTCCTGCTCGACTGCGACGGCGGGGAGCTCGGCGAGTGCGGCACCGCCATGCGGGAACTGAGCCCGACGTGCAGCCGCTGCCGGCTCGTTCTGCTCTGTCGCACGGCCCGCGAGGAGGTGGTTCGCTGTGCGATCGAGCACCGGGCGAGCGGGGTCTTGCTGAAGAGCTACTCCACCGAAGACATACTGGCTGCGCTTGCCTACACCACCACCGGGCGCACCGTGCTGCCAGTCGGATGGCAGCAGCTGCTCCCCGCCCAACCGGGGTGCGAAGCGAGGTTGAGCCCCCGCCACCGCCAGATCCTGGCGCTGATAGCCGCGGGCCGACGCAACGACGAGATAGCCCTCGACCTCGAGCTCAGCCCGAACACGATCAAGTTTCACATCCGTGCCCTGTACTCGCGGCTGGGAGTGCGCAATCGTGTCGAGGCCGCCAACCTGTACGCGCAGATCGCAAGTGGCGACGGTTGAGCCCAGGATCGCGATCGTCGGCGGAGCCGAAACGCTGGTCGCCGAGGCGCTCGCCTGGATGCTCACGAAAGGCGGATGCAGAGTGGTCGGCGTCTATCCGAGCTGGCGCGAGCTCGACGCCGCAATGCGCACCGGCAGGCTGCGTCCCCAGGCCGCGATCGTCTATACCGACGATCCCGCCGCCGGCCCCGAGGCGGTTGCGGAGATCAAGGGCGCCCACCCCGACCTGAAGATCCTGCTGCTGTGCGAGCTGGCCACACCAGCTGTCGTTCGTTGCGCGATCGAGGAGCGCGCCGAGGGCGTCGTGCTGACATCTGACACGGTCGAGGAGACGATCCTCGCGCTGCGCAACGTGCTCGAGGGCCGCGCCGTGATGCCCGCGGGCTGGCAGTCGGCCTCCGCGCAGGCGGACAACCCGCTCGCCACACTGAGCGCGCGCGAGCGCGAGATCCTCGCGCTGCTCGCCTCCGGGATGAGCAACAAGCAGATCGCCAGCCACCTCACGATCTCATCGAACACGGTCAAGTTCCATCTGCGCACGATCTACTCCAAGCTGGGCGTGCGCAACCGCGTGCAGGCGATGCAGGCCGTCGGGCAGCAAGCCCAAGATCCCAATACGTCTCTCACGCATCCGCTGGACGAGTTAATAGCTCAATCGGATCGAGTCCACACAAGCTGACGACGACCGTTGTCAGCCTTTGGGGTAGTACTCCACCTACCCAAATTGGTGGGGCAAAAAACTACCCCACATGATGATTGTGCAATGAGCGCAATGCCCATAGCATCCCGGCGATGAAATACCCGTAGTGGGACCGTCGTGGTTTTCACACCTCGTGTCCGTTGGAAGGCACTTTCAGCTCACTCACTCAAGGAGGAGGCCGCACACAATGCGACCACAAGTCAAACGGAAAATGATCGCGGGACTCGTTTCCGCGGTAGGAGCGGCGGTGCTGGCCCTCGGCACGCTCACGGCTGGCGCCGCTGCCGCTCCCAGCCAGACGTTCACGACCACATCCGACGGCCCGCAGAGCGCCAACATCCCGTACGTGGCGTGGGTCGGCGAGCACGTGCGCCTCGTGGCGTGCGACCCGAAGATCGCAACCAGCGGCCAGTCGGCCAACTTCCAGCTCGAGGACTGGTCGGGCAAGCCGGAAACGGCCGAGATCCCCGAACTCGAATCGGGCACGCAGGCGTTTTTCGCGCCGAGCGAAGGAAGCCCGCAGGCCGAAAGCGGCGATGGCTGCGTGAAGGTCGACTACAAGTCGCTGGCGCCCGGCCTATCGCGGATCAGGGCGGTCGTCACCAACTCGTCGGGGACGATCGTCTACTCGCACCAGTTCATCGTGATCTGGCTGACGGCCAACAAGCCGACACTGACCGAGCTCCCCGCGACTGGCGGGTACGGGGGCGACCCCTCGGGCAACGGCGAATTCTCGCCGTCGCCGTTCTCTGACCCCGAATCCAACGCGGACAAGGGTCTCGTTCAGGTCAAGGAGACGGGCAGCTTCCCAGTCGAAGAAGGCTCGCTGCTGCACAACGTCCTTCCGGGCGGAACGGGCAGCGAACCAGGCAAGGACGTCTATACGCTGCCGACCGACTGGGCGACCCTCGCCGACGCACTGGCGAGCAGCTCCGAAGAACTGGAACCGCCGGGCACCAATCCGGATCTGTGGGATATCCACGGAAGCCCGGAAGAAGGCCCGAACTCAGACGCGGTGGGACCATTCGATTCAGAGGTTCCCGAAACGCTCCTCAGCAATGGAAGTCTCAACGCTGACGACGCCCCGATGCCGGCGATCCGCGTCGACGTGCATCTCGCGCCGAACGAAGGCGGCTCGAGCCTGGGCGGCGTGGGTCAGATCTCGGGCGCGACCAAGTCCCAGGTCTACTCGGACAACCCGTACTACAGCGCATACATCCCGGCCACCGAACGTCCGGTGCCGCAGGCGTCAGGCGTCGACGGGCCCAAACACGGGGGCGACTTCCCCGGATTCCTCAACGAAGAAGGCCCTTACACGTTCTGGACCTCGGTGCACCACAGCGGCGAACGCGTCGCGGAATCGACGGGATGCCTCAGGCGTAACGTTGGCGGCGAGGAAGGTCCGGTCTACTACCAGACTCCGAGTGGTTCGTTGAATGAAACGTTCTACACGGACGAGCGCGGCGAAGTGCTCGTGTCGTACTCACCCGGCGACGGCTTCTACTTCAACCACATCCCGGTATTCGGTGGAGCCGAAGGCGAAAGCGAAGCAGGCACGATCGTCAAGAACGCCGACGGCGGCTGCGACCTGAAAGGCCTGTACAAAGAAGTCATCGGCGAATCGGCAATCTCTGCCACGGTCCTGTATCCGTACCAGCCGGTCGATTACGACTCGCAGACCTCGAACACGGTGGTCAAGAAAGTCCACTCGCTGTGGGAAAAGGAATTCTTCGCGTTCCCGAAGGGCAACGGTAAAGAAGAAAAGAACGTGCGGATCGTGGTCGCCAAGGCGCAGGACATCGACGGTAGTCCAATCGTCGGCGAGCTCGTGTGCTTCGGCGCACAGCAGGAAGCCAAGCTGTTCCCGTTCAGCAACCCCACCAATGAAGATCACTTGTCAGATCCTGACGAACTGCTGGGCAAGGGCACGAACGTGTACCTCGGTGGCGCCTACGTGCCATTCCTGTGGAACATCGGCACCAACAACCTTTGCGAGATCACCAACTCCGAAGGTCTTGCCGGGATCGACGTGGACAACAGCACCGCCCCGTCGGTCGATGTGACCGTGCGCTATGAAGACGAGGGGATCATCCGTGATCACACCGTCAGCTTCACGGGCAACATCGGCTCCGAAGAACAGCGCAAAGCGGAAGAAAAAGCCGCTGAAGAAAAAGTGAAAGCCGAAGAAAAAGCAGCTGAAGAAAAGAAAGCGGCAGAAGAAAAAGCAGCCGCGGAAAAGAAAGCCGCAGAAGAAAAAGCGAAAGCAGAAGCAAAGGAAAAAGCCGAAAAAGAACTAACGGCCACACAAGAACGCATCGCGAGGGAAGAAGCCGCCGAAAAGACCCGAATCGAAAAAGAAGCGGCGGCCGAAAAACGACAGAACGAAAAAGAAAAGGCAAAAGAAGAACGCGAAAAAGCGACCGCCGAAGAAATCGCCAAAAATGACGAAACACGTGCCGCGGAAGAAAAAACCGAAGCGGCAAGGCGCGAAAAAGAAGCGGCGGAAGAAAAGGCAAGGCGCGAAGCAGAAGTGAAACGCCACGAAGAAGAAGTGGCGAAACTCGCCAAGCCGCTGGTGGCCCCGCTCGCGGGATCGCTCACCAGCACCGGCACCACCGGCAAAAGCAAAGGCAAAGGCAAGGCGCACGTGGCCACCAAGAGGAAGAAGAAGGTCAAGAAGCACAAGAAGAAGTAGGACTCGCGCCAAGCGACTACCGAGGGCCCGCCCAGTGCGGGCCCTCGGTGTTTCTTTGCCCAGCGGCTTTCTATACTTTATGAAGTAATGAGCCGCATCACCGTGTACACGACCGAGCCGTGCGCCTACTGCGCCCGCGTGAAGGGCCTCTTGAGGTCCCGCGGGCTGGAGTTTGCCGAGGTCAACCTCTCCAAGGATCCCGGCGGCCGCGTCGAGCTGGCGGCGAAAACGGGGATGATGACCTTCCCCCAGGTGGTCGTCGACGACCAGTTGGTCGGAGGCTTCAACGAGACGCGGGCCGCCGCCGAGAACGGCCGGCTGGACGAGCTGCTGGTGGCCTGAGCCGCTGACCCGCACCCCGCGGGCGCGGTTGGCAGCGCTCGCAGACATAGGTGCCCCGCCCGACGACGACCATCTTCATGATCGTGCGCCCGCAGCGCGGACAGGGCAGGCCCTCGCGGCGGTGCACGAGGAAGCGATCCTGAAAAGAGCCGCGTACGCCGTCGACGTGGCGGAAGTCGTCGATCGTGGCCCCGCGCGCGTCGATCCCTTCGCTCAGCGCCTCGATCACGCCCTCACGCAGGCGGGCGCACTGGGCGAGCGAGAGCCGCCCGGCGGGCCGCAGCGGGTGGATGCGTGCACGGAAGAGCGCCTCGTCGGCGTAGATGTTGCCAACACCGGCGATGCGGCGTTGGTCAAGCAGAAAGGCCTTCACCGGCGCGGCACACCCGCGCGCGAGCGCGCGCAGGTGCTCGGCGGTGAAGCGCTCGTCCAGCGGCTCCAGCCCCAGCCGCGCGGCGAAGAAGAGCTCCATCGCCTCCTCTCCCAGCAGCAGCTCGCCGGTGCCGAAGCGGCGAGGATCGACAATCACCAGGCGCCGGCGCCGTGGGCCGCGCGCCCGCGTGGATGCGGTTGGCAGACCAGCTCCCAGCCGCGGTGTTCTGGGCGGTGGGCTTGACTCGGTCGTTCTGCTCGGCGCACCCAGCTCGATGCGCACACGCACATGCGCCGGCTCCGGCGAGGGCTCGCACAGGACCGCACCGGTCATGCGCAGATGCTGTGCGAGGAAGACCTCGTCCTGGAGATGCCAGAGGAGATACTTGCCGCGCCGGTCGAGGCGCTCGATGCGCCTCCCCACGAGAGCGTCCGCCAGCTCCTCCGGCGCGAGCGGGCGCGACCAGCGCGGATCGAGGATCTCGACGCGCAGCAGGCGCCGGCCCTCGACAAGGGGGGCAAGCTGGCGGCGGATGGTCTCGACCTCGGGGAGCTCGGGCAACGCCGCCCCAGCATAGGCGGCTCACCCCTTCGCGCGCGGATGGGCGCTGAAGTAGACGCCCTTCAACCGCTCCGAGGAGAGGTGGGTGTAGATCTGGGTGGTGGCAAGGTCGGCGTGGCCGAGCATGTCCTGCACCGAACGCAAATCGCAGCCGCCGGCAAGCAGATGCGTGGCGAAGGTGTGGCGCAGCGTGTGCGGGCTCATGCGCTCGGCGAGTCCGGCGGAGCGGGCGTGGGCCTGCACGATCTTGTAGAGGCCCTGGCGCGTGAGCGGCCGGCCGCGGTGGTTGAGAAAGAGCGCGTGAGCGCCGGCCCCACCCTCCAGCGTGGGGCGCCCGCGCTCGCACCACGCGCGCAACGCACCTACGGCGGCGCTCCCGACGGGCACGATCCGCTCCTTGGAGCCCTTACCGCGCGCGCGGAGCATCCCCTCCTCGAGATCCACGTCGCCGAGCTCCAGCGCGATCGTCTCCGATGCTCGCAGTCCGCATGCGTACATGATCTCCAACAGCCCACGGTCGCGCAGCGCGAGCGGCTCCATCCCCGCGGGCTGGCGCAGCAGCAGCGAGACCTCCTCACGCGTGAGCACCAGCGGCAGCTTCTGCAGGCGGGGCGGTCCACGCAGCTCAGCGGTCGGATCATGCTCGAGCAGCCCCTCGCGGCGCAGGTGGCGGTAGAAGGAGCGCAGGCAGGCGGCCTTGCGCTGCAGCGTGGCGGGCGCGACCGCGGGACGCCTGTCGGTGCCGTCGGCGAGCTCGGAGAGAAACGCCGCGAGATCGCGATGCTCAACGTCGAGCGTACTCAGGTCGCGGCGGCGCAGAAACTCGCCGAACTGCAGCAGATCGATGCGATAGGCCTCCAGCGTGTTGCGGGAGAGCCCCCGCTCGAGCTCCAGATAGGCGAGAAAGTCGAGCGTGAGGCTCTCGATGCTCGCGCTGGCGGCGGTGGTGCTCACGGTCTGGGCATTTCGCCCTCTGTGGAGCTACTCCTGCGTAATAGCGGCAACCGCCGCCGGCAAAGCCAGCGCGATCTCCAACATCGCCTCCAGCGCGGCGACGCTGACTCGCTCACCGGGCTCGTGGTTGCGCTCGGTGCCGTTGGCAAGGTTGACGACGGTCAGGCCCGCGGCGATCAGCGCGTTGGCGTCAGAGGCGCCGCCGCTTGCGATCCGCACCGGCTCATGCCCGCAGGCGCGCAGCGCGCGCTCGGCTGCGCGCACCGCCGGCGTGGAGGGCGGGGTGCGGTAGCCGGTGAAGGTGCGCTCCACGGTGACGTCCACATCGCATTCGCACTCGGGGAGGTTGGCGGCCTCGTGTACGCAGTCCAGCAGCTCCGCGATGATCTCCTCGGCGCGCTCCTCGCGCTGGGCGCGCACCTCGGCGAGGATCGAGCAGCGCTCGGGGACGACGTTGATCGCCGAGCCGCCGGCGATCGTGCCGACGTTGGCGGTCGTGTGCGCGTCGATCCGGCCGAGCCGCATGTCGGCGACGGCTCGCGCGGCGGCGAGGATCGCGCTGCGCCCCTCCTCGGGCCGCACACCGGCGTGGGCGGCAGCGCCGCGGAAGGTGGCCTGCAGGCGGTGGTGGGTCGGCGCCGAGAGCACCACCTCGCCGACCGGGGAGGCGTGGTCGAAGACGTAGCCGAAGTGGCTGCGCAGGCGCGTACGGTCGAACGCGCTGGCGCCCGCGAGCATGCACTCCTCCCCGACGGTGAACAGCAGCTCGATGTCCACCGGCGCACCGGGGGCCTCGGGGGGATGAACTCCGTGTGGGTCCCCTCCGGGTAGGTCGACTCCGGGTCCGTGGACGCCTGGTCGACGGACGCCGGCGCGATCGCGATGCAGACGGCGGGCGAGCACCAGCAGCACGGCAACAGCGGCCTTGTTGTCGGCGCCGAGGATCCCCTCGTTGGCGTTTTCCCAGAACCCATCCCGCAGGATCGGCTCCACGGGGGCGAGCAGCGGTACGGTGTCCATGTGCGCGCACAGCAGGATGCACTGCCGCTCGCCCGCGGAGTCTCCCGGGAAGGGTGGGGCGCCGATCCGCGCGAGCAGGTTGCCGCAGTCCGAGCCCGCCACCGCCCCAGCGTCGTCCTCGTGCACGTCGATCCCGAGCGCCCCCAGCTCCCGTTCGATCAGTCGCGCGCAGGCGCGCTCGTGGCCGGAGGGACTCTCGGCACGGCAGAGCTCGGCGAAGATGTCGTGCAGGTAACGGCTCTCCAGCTCGTCAGCGCGAGGTGGAGAGCTCACCGGTTCTCAGCGACCATCCGCGATCGGACGGGCTCGGCGGGCTCACCGCCAACCTGCCCACCGCCCGCGCCCGCGTGCCGGAGCGCGGCGGCGAGGAACTCGCGGAACAGCGGCGCGGGGCGCTCGGGGCGAGACTTGAACTCGGGGTGAAACTGCGAGGCGACGAAGAACGGGTGCTCGGGTAGCTCGATCGTCTCGACGAGCCGCTCGTCGGGCGAGGTGCCGCAGATGCCGAGGCCGGCGTTCTGCAGCTGGCGGCGCAGCAGGTTGTTGACCTCGTAACGGTGGCGGTGGCGCTCGTACACGACCGCCTCGCCGTAGATTGCCCGCGCGCGGGAGCCCTCGTGCAGCTTGATCGGGTCGGCTCCGAGGCGCATCGTGCCGCCGAGGTCGGCGATCTCCTTCTGCTCGGGCAGCAAGTCGATCACGGGAAATGGTGTCTCGAGGTCGAACTCGGTCGAGTTGGCGCCCTCCATGCCGGCGACGTGGCGCGCAAACTCGGCGACGGCGACCTGCATCCCGAGGCAGATCCCCAGGTATGGGACGCGCCGCTCGCGCGCGATCTGGGCAGCGGCGATCTTGCCCTCGATCCCGCGCCCACCGAAGCCGCCCGGGATCAGGATGCCGTCGACGACGCTCAACAGCTCGCGGGTGCGCTCGCGATCCTCGCGGTCGTGCCTCCCTCCCCCACCGGCGCCCTCCAGCAGTTCGGAATCCACCCATTCGATCCGCACACGTGTGTCCTGCAGCGCGGCGGCGTGACGCAGCGCCTCGGAGACCGACAGGTAGGCGTCCTGGAGCTGCACGTACTTGCCGACGATCGCGATCCGCACGGTATTGATGGCCCGCTCACCCATCCGCCCGTCGATTGACTCCATCCCCCCGCTGGTCGGCTCGCCCGTTCCCCCACCTGTCGGTTCACCCGCTCCCCCGCCGGCGCGCTCGGCACGTTCGATCGGCTCCTTCCAGCTGGAGAGGTCGGGCTCGGGGGCCTCCACGCCGAAGTGCTCGAGGATGCAGTCGTCCACCCCCTGCTCGCGGAAGGTGAGCGGCACCTTGTAGATGTTGTCCACGTCGCACGCAGACACGATCGCTTCGGGCGGCAGGCTGGCGAACAGCGCAATCTTCTTGCGGATCTCCTGCGAGAGCGAGCCCTCCGAGCGGCACATCAGCATGTCGGGAGCGATCCCGATCCGACGCAGCTCGTTGACGGAGTGCTGGGTTGGCTTGGTCTTCAGCTCGCCGGCGTGGCCGATGTAGGGGACGAGCGTGAGGTGGATGAACATGCAGCGCCGGCGCCCCACGTCGACGGGGAACTGGCGGATCGCCTCCAGGAACGGCAGCGACTCGATGTCCCCGACGGTGCCGCCGACCTCGGTGATCACGAAGTCGACGTCGCTGGACTGCGCGATCAACGCGATCCGCTGCTTGATCTCGTCGGTGATGTGGGGCACGACCTGGACGGTGCCCCCGAGGTAGTCGCCGCGGCGCTCGCGACGAATCACGGTGTCGTAGATCCCGCCCGCGGTGACGTTCGAGGCACGCGAGGTGTTGGCGTCGGTGAAGCGCTCGTAGTGGCCGAGGTCGAGATCGGTCTCGGCGCCGTCCTCGGTGACGAACACCTCCCCGTGCTGGTAGGGGGACATCGTGCCCGGGTCGACGTTGATGTAGGGGTCGAACTTCTGCAGCCCGACGGTCAGCCCCCGCGCCACCAGCAGCCGCCCGATCGACGCAGCGGCGATACCCTTCCCCAGCGAGGACACGACGCCACCGGTGATGAAGATGAACCGGGTCTTGGCCGGAGGGTCGGCGTGGCGGTCGGGCGCGTGGCGGCTCATGTACTCCCAGCAGAGTCTAGCCCCCGGTCCCCCGGAACTCCGGGGACTGCCATTTCAAGCCGCCTTGCGCAGCTCGCGCGCGTGGCGGCGCGCCGAGGGGTCGCGCTCGGGGGCGCCCAGCATCCGTACCAGCTCGCTGAGCACCTCGGGCTCGCCCAGCCGCTCCACCCGCGTGCGGGTGCTGTCCGCGGTCGCATCCTTGACGACTGTGAAGTGGCGTGCTGCGAGGGATGCGATTTGGGGTAGGTGGGTGATGCACAGCACCTGGCGGGTGCCCGCCAGCTCGCGTAGGCGCTCCCCCACCGCCCGCGCGGTGTGGCCGCCGATGCCGGCGTCCACCTCGTCGAACACGAGCGTCGCCTCCGAGCCGCTGTTGGCGACGGTCATCAACGCCAGCATCACGCGCGAGAGCTCCCCACCGGAGGCGATCTCGCGCAGCGGCGCGGCGGGGACGCCGGGGTTGGGGGCGATCGTCAGCTCGACCGTGTCGCCGCCGGCCGGTCCGGGCTCGCGCGGGGAGAGCGCCACCGTGAAGGCGGCGTCGGGCATCGCCAGCGCGGCGAGCTGCCCGCGCACCGCCTCCGCCAGGCGCGGGGCGGCAGCCTCGCGCGCGGCGCGCAGCTCCCTCACCCGCTCCTGCAGCGTGGCTTGCGCGGCCTGCAGGCGCCCCCCGACCTCCTCGATCGCCACCGCCGCCCCCGCCAGTTGCTCGCGTCGCTCGCGCGCGCACTCGGCGTGCTCCAGCACCGCCGCCACGGTGGGGCCGTGCTTGCGCAGCAGGCGCTCCAACGCGGCGAGACGCTCTTCCACCGCCTGCAGCCCACCTGCCGCGTGATCGCCGGTCTCGCCCGCGCCCGCCGCCTCCCCCTCCAGCCGCTCGCCGTAGTCGCGCAGCTCGCCGGCGAGATCCCCCGCCTCGATCGCCAGCGCGTTGGCGCGCTCGGCAAGCACGTCGAGTGCGGGATCCACGCCCGCCAGGGGATCGAGGCGCGCGGCCGCCCCGGCCGCCAGCGCCATCGCCCCGGTCGCGTCGGGGCCGCCGTCGTAGCCCTGCCCACCGGCGAGCGCTTCGGTCGCCCCGGCGGCGGCCACGAGCAGCGCATCGAGGCAGCGCAGCCGCTCGCGCTCGGCGCGCAGCCGCTCCTCCTCCCCCTCTCGCGGAGCGAGCGCGTCGATCTCGGCGAGCTCGTGCTCGAGCAGGTCGAGCTCCCGCTCGCGCGCGCCGTCCAGCTCGCGCAGGCCCTCCAGCTGCTCGCTCAACTCGCGCACCTCGCGATGGGCGGCCGCGCAGGCGGCACGCCGCGCAGCCTGCGCAGGGCCGCAGAAGCCGTCGAGGATCTCCAACTGCGCGGCGGCGAGCGTGAGCTTGCGGTGCTCGTGCTGGCCGTAGAAGGAGAGCAGCGCCTCTCCGATCGTGCGCAGGTCGGCGACGGCGACGGTGCGGCCGTTCAGGTACGCGCGGGTGCGCCCATCGGCCCCCACGCGCCGCGCCAGCACGACCTCCTCGGCGTCGGCCGCCAGCAGCTCCCCGTGCTCGCCCTCGCGCAGCCGCGCCAGCAGCGCTGGGGATGGCGCGAACGCCCCCTCCACATACGCCTCGCCGGCGCCGGGCCGCACGATGCCGGTCCGCGCGCGCCCCCCGAGCAGCAGATCGAGCGCGTGCGCGAGCACCGTCTTGCCGGCGCCGGTCTCGCCCGTGAGCACGTTCAGCCCCGGCGCCAGCTCCAGCTCGGCCTGCTCGATCAGCAGCAGATTCTCGACACGCAACTTTTGCAGCACGCGTGCAGGTGTATCAGCAGGCACCGACGGATCGCCCGCGCGGCGCGCGGTCGTGGGGCATGGATGCCCCACGCACACGGCCCTGGCGGCCACGCCGCGCCGCGCGGATGATCCCAAATGACCACTCCCCTCCCCCCTCCGGTGCGGGCCGGCGGCGGGCGCCCCGCGTGAGGCCAGCCCATAGACTTGCGTTGATTCGGTAGTACGTGATTACCCTCTCCCCCCCGCATGTATGGCATGGTCGCCCGCGAGATCAGTGACACCGAGCGCCCCCTGCGGGGCTCGATCGAGTTCCTCACGGAGGGCGCGCTGCGCGAGCGCCTGGAGGAGGAGGTCAACCGTGCCGCCCGCCACGGGACTGCGCTCAGCTGCCTGCTGCTCGACATTGCGGACCTGCCCGCGTTGCGCCGGGCCCACGGCGAGCTGCTGGTCGAGCGGGTGCTTGCGTATGTGGAGCTCGCGCTGCGCCGCGAGCTGCGCCGCTTCGACCGGGTCGGGCGCCCCTCCGAGGCCGAGTTGCTCGTGGTGCTCCCCGGCGCCGACCTGCCGCGGGGGGAGCTCGTCGCGCGACGGATCCTTGCGCGTCTGCGCTCGATCAAGCTGGAATCCGCCGGCCGGCGCCGCCCGCTGGGGGTCGCGGTCGGGCTCGCGCCGTGGCGTGCCGGGATGAGCGCGGGCGCACTGCTCGGCGACGCGCGCGTGGCGGCTCACCTGGAGCGCTCCGAGAACGGCCGCGCGCATATCGCCGACGGGTAGAGGGCGGGTGGGGATCGTGGTCCGCGGTAGCGGATGCGACCCCCCGAGCGGATAGGTTTCCCGGATGCTCTCCGGCTCCGAGCTGTGGCTGCTGCGCCTGATGGCCGATCGCGGCCTCGCGCTGCTCGACGCCACGACGCTGCTGATGGTGATCGAGGAGCGCGCCGAGCTGCGCGTCGCCGCCGCCTCCGGCGCCGGCACGCCGCGGCTGCGGGTGATGCCAGTGGAGGGCTCCGCACTGGGCGCCCTCTATCTAGCCGGGCAGCCCGTGGCGCTCGACCGCCCGCGCGGGCAGGAGGCGGCGTGGCTGCACGAACTCGGCCTGGAGGCCCGCGCTGCCCTGGTCGAGCCGCTGCTGATGGAGGGCCACGGCGGCGGCCTCGTGATCGCGCTGCGCGCCGGCGGCGGCTTCCGCGGCCCCGACCGCCAGGCGCTGGCCGCGTTCGCGGCGAGCGTCGCACAGCGTTTGGCGGCCGAGCGCTCGGTCGAGATCGAGCGTCTGCGCTTCGGCATGGAGGCCCGCGAGCGCGAGCGCACCCGCTGGGCGCGCGAGATCCACGACGAGACCATTCAGGGGCTCGGCGTGCTGCGCCTGCGACTGGCCGACGCGCGCGACCGCCACGACGAGGCAGCGCTCTCCGCGGCGGTCGCGGAGGTGCTCGAGGGTCTCGGCGTGGAGATCGACGGGCTGCGCCATCTGATCACCGAGCTGCGCCCCGCGGCGCTGGACGACCTCGGCCTGGCGCCCGCGCTCGAAGCGCTCGCCCGCCGCGCGCACGCGATCGACGGCCTGGAGGTGCGCACGGAGATCGCGCTTGTCCCCGACGGCGAGCGGCTCGACGCGGAGCTTGAGAGCACGATCTACCGCGTCGTGCAGGAGGCCCTGACCAACGTCTCCCGCCACGCGCAAGCCTCGCGGGCGGTCGTCTCCGTGGTGCTGAACGGCGACGGCTCCACGGTCCGCGTGGCGGTCGCCGACGACGGCCGTGGCCTGGCCGCCGGTGGCGCCGGTCTCGGACCGCGCGGCGACGGCCTGGAGGGGGGCTTCGGCATGTCGGGGATGCGCGAGCGCGCCGAGCTGGTCGGGGGCGAGCTGGAACTGGGAACGGGCGGCTGCGGCGACGCCGGCGAGGGCACCACGGTGCGCCTCATGGTGCCGCTCGCGGGACGTCCCGCGGCGGTCTAGTCGACCAGGCCGAGCCGCCGCGCGTACGCGGTGAGCTCCGCGCGCGAGGAGAAGCCCAGCTTCTCGATCGCGCGGGCGCGGTAGGTCTTGACGGTGCGCTCGGCCACGTGCAGCTGCTCGGCGATCTGCGGGTTGGTATGGCCCATCGCGATCAACCGCACCACCTCGCGCTCGCGCTCTGACAGCGCGGCCCCCTCCTGCGCGCTCTCCCCGCCGGTCGCCATCAGCGCCCCGAGCCGCGGATGCAGGTAGTTGCCGCCGGCCACCGCGAGACGGAACGCCTGCAGCAGCTCGGCGGGCTCGGCCTCCTTGAGCACATAGCTGCGCGCCCCCGCCCGCAGCGCCTGGCGGGCGTACTCGGGGTCCTCGCGCATCGTCAGGATCGCGACGGCCAGCGGCGGGTGAGCGACAAAGCACTGCGGCAGCGCGGCGAGGCTCGAACCGCCGGGCATCGTCAGATCGAGCGTCAGCAGGTCCGGCTTGTGGGCGCGCACTTCGCGGATCGTCGCCGGCACGTCGCCGGCCTCCGCGACCACGACGAACTCCCGCGCCTCGCGCTCCAGCACAGTGCGAATCCCGTCGCGCACGACGGCGTGGTCGTCGGCGATGATCACCTCGATCGGGCGATCCACCCCGGGCATGCCGGCTTGCATCCGCACACCGTAGCGTCCGCCGAGGCGGCCAAGGTCTGTGCGCGAGCGCTCTGCGAGCCCCCAAAGGCCCTGCCCGAGCGCTCTGCGCCCCGCCCACGCCGCTCACTCTGCACCCCCGGGACGACACCGATCGGCACCTTTGGGACGACACGATCGGCACCATCCGGACGGCAGACAAATGCCCGCGCAGGCCGCATCATGTCGTGTGCAGCGATTTCTTCAACGGCCCTACCGATCCGGACCGGCAGCAGGCGGGGCGCCGCAGAGCAAGCGAAAGGTACGACATGCGCGACACGACACGAAATGCAAAATGGGGTGGGCGGCGATGACCATGGTGGGCGTTGCACTCGTATGGCTGGCGATCGCCGCGGTGGCGTTCGTGGCGCTGTCGGCGCTCGCGCGCCTGTCCGCCGACAGAAACGACGCAGAGTTGGGGATCGTCGGCGAGGCCGAACTGATCGACACGAGCTACATGACGACCTGAGCCCCGTGATTACATGAGCCCCGCAACCGTCAGCGCCAAAAAGCACTCGCGCATTCTCGTCGCGGGCGCCGACCCCGCGCAGCGCGCGGCGGTGTTGCACGACCTCAGCGAGTCGCTGCCGGAAGGCGCCCAGCTCGGCGAGGCGGGCGCCGTCTCGGAGGTGCTGGAGCGGGCACCCGCCAGCAGCGTCGTGATGCTGGCGGGCGACCTCGACGACGTCTCCGCCGAATCGCTGATGCACATGCTGGGCAGCCGCCACCCCAGCCTTCCCGTCGTGGCGCTCGGACTCTCGGCGCCCCACGCCAGCCGCCAGGCCACGCTCGGCTGGTGAGTGCCGGAGCGCCGCCCAGGTGCTCGCCGATCACCCCCGCGCCGCGCTCGCCGACCACCTCTCGCCGAGGCTCGCCAACCTCCGCCGCGCCGCGCCCGCGCTCCGCGCGGCCACCGCGCGGGGAGTCCGCCTGCACGAAATCCATCATCTCGTCCAGGCCGATCCCTCTCCTCCGACCCAGCCGCTAGCGTGGCGGCGTGTCGATGCTGCCCACCTCTCCCCGGCTGCGGAGGATCCTGGCCGCGTACACGGTCAACAAGCTGGGCACGTGGTTCGGCACGGTCGCGCTGTCGCTGGCGATCTACGACCACACCCACAGCGCCGCGGCCGTCACGGCGCTGTTCGTCGCGCGCTACCTGCCGGCGCTCGCCGTACCGGCGCTGGTCGCCCGCGTGGAGGCCTCCACGCGCAGGCGCACACTCAGCGCGTTGTATGCGTTCGAGGCGCTCTGCGCCGTGCTGCTGGCAGCGCTGGTATGGCACTTCCTGCTGCCCGCGATCCTCGTGCTGGTGGCGCTCGACGGGGCGGTGGAACTGACCGCGAGCTCGCTGCTTCGTGCCCAGGCGGCCCGCGCCGGCGCGGAGCAGGGGGCAGAGCAGGGCATCTACGACGCCAACGCGGCGCTGAACATCGCGATGTCGGCCTCGGTCGTGATCGGGCCGGCGCTTGGCGCGCTCGCCGTGCGGGCCTTCGGAGGCCCCGTCGCGCTGCTGATCGACGCCGGCTCGTTCCTCGCCTGCGCGGCGCTGGTGGTGAATCTCTACGTGTATATCGAGGAGCGCACTGGGGCCTCGGTGCGAGCCCGGCTGGTGTCGGCTTGGGAGTATGTGCACCAGGCACCCGCGCTGCGCGCGGTGCTGCTCACCCAGGCCGCGGCGCTCGTCTTCTTCGAGACCGCCACGCCGGTGGAGGTGTTCTACACGAAGGGCACCCTGCGCGCCGGCGACGTCGGCTACGGCGTGCTGCTGGCCGTCTGGGGCGTGGGGCAGCTCGGCGGCAGCCTCCTGTTCGCGCGTGGCGCGCGGCGCTCGCTCGGGGCGATGCTGACGCTCGGCACGCTCGCCGTGGGGCTCGCCTACCTGGGGTTCGCCGCGGCGCCCACGCTGGCACTGGCTGCGCTTGCGGCGCTGCTCGGCGGCATCGGCAACGGCGTGCAGTGGGCCTCGCTGCTCGGCACCGTGCAGCTGCTCACGCCCGCGCGGCTGCGCGGGCGGCTGATGGGCGGCGTGGAATCGATCGGCGCCCTCTGTCCCCTGATCGGGCTGCCGTTGAGCGGACTGGTGATGGCGCTGAGCTCGCCGCGGGCCGCGTTCGCGATCTTTGGAGCGATCATCGCTGCGACAACCGTTGGATTCGCGCGGCTATGGGCCACCGGCATGATTCGCGTGGCCGGCCCCACCACGAGTGGGGCGCTGGAGGTGCCTGGCGTCGGGAGCGGCGGCGGCGCCGCGCAGAGCGGCGGGCTCTCCCCAGCCACCTTCGACCCGCCGTCGGCGCAGATCACCTCCCCGCCTCCCACCGAGGTGCTCGACCCGACGCGGGGAGCTTCCGTCCGTACCACCTACTCGGGATCTCGCGGGGTCTGACGGACCGTCGTTAAGTGCTACCCGGTATCGGCCGTTAAGGACGACAGAGGACCGACATGCCCGCATCCAAGATAACGAGACAACTCTTCTGTGTTGCCGAGGCGCTGCTGCTCGCGGGAGCGGTCACGGCTGCCGTATTGACTTCTCGTGCGGAGGATTGGCAGCCGATCCAACTGGTGGTGCTTTTGATGGCGCTTGCTCTTGGTGGACAGCGGTTGAGCATCAACCTTCGGGGACAGGAGATCACTGCGGCGTTCATCGCATTGGTGCTCGCGATGACGCTGCTGGGCCCTGCGCCGGCAGCGCTCTTTGGCATTGCCGCAATGATCTTGACCTCAGCGACCAGGCGACTGCCGCTGACATCCTGGCTTACCAACCTTGCCACGTTTGCCGTTTTCCCGGTTGTCGGCGGTCTACTGGCTCGTGCGTTGGTCGGCAACGTCCACCACGGCATTCAGCACACCACACAGGGCATGACCTTCTTCGCACTCGCGGTCGTCGCCGTATTCGTCGTGACCGACGGCATGAACTTTCTGATGATCGCCCTCGACAACTGGATCCTCGAGGGCCGTAGGCTGCTCGGCCAGGTCCAGGACATCCTGGTACCAATTCTTCCCGGACAGATCGCGGCGGCAGCGCTTGCGGCTTTACTGGCAGTTGCCTATGCGAATCTGGGCTTTCCGGTTCTGCTTAGCTCGGTGTTGGTGATCCTAATCTTTCAATACCTGGCGATGGCGCTGCTGCGCTCCGAGGATCGCGCCGATCAGCTGGAGGCCCGTTCGATGCACCTCGCCTCGCTGCAGCTCGGGGTGCTGACGACGCTGGTCGAGACGCTCGCGCTGCGTGACCGCGTGACCGCGCGCCACGCCGCCGCCGTCGCAAGATATGCGCGCTCGCTCGCGCAGGAGGCCGGCTGCAGCGAGTCCGAGCAGGACCTCGTGCACACGGCGGGGCTGCTGCACGACATCGGCAAGTTCGCGCTGCCCGACCGGATCCTCAACGCGGAGATCCTCTCCGACGAGGATTGGGCGCTGATCCGCCGCCACCCGCAGGACGGCGCGACGCTGGTGGGGCGCCTCGACGGCTACGGGCCAGTCGCGGACGCGATCCTCTACCACCACGAGCACGTCGACGGCAGCGGCTACCCGGCCGGGCTGATCGGAAACGAGATCCCGCTGCCCTCGCGGATCCTCGCGATCTGCAGCGCCTACGACACGATGACCTCGCGCGACTCCTACCGCTCGGCGAAAACCCCACAGGACGCGATCGCCGAGCTGCGGCGGATGGGGGGGCGCCAGTTCGACGGGGAGCTGGTGAACAGCTTCGTCGCGATGCTCGAGCGCAGTGGGCACGCGAAGCTCGCATCGGGCGAAGAGGCCGACTTCGAGGCCGAGCTGGCGTTCGAGCGCCGTGCCCGCGCGATCGCGCAGCCCACAGCGGGGTAGCTCGGGTCCCGACGTGGAGCTGCGGGGCATTGACCCGCGTGGACCCTCAACCTGGTTGGGCCTCCACATCGAGTCTCCCGCAACAAACGAGCGCCGCTGAAGAGCGGCGCTCGTAAGCAAGCTGACTACTTGGCATAGGCCAAGGAACTCCTACTTGTTGAAACCCATGCTCGTCCTCCTTAGCTCGGGGCCCAGGGCGCCTGACAGGGGCTCAATGCAGCCCCCGGTCCCTACCTCTCCAGGACAACCACAACCTACTGTTGAGTAGGTTTGCGTAGGATAGTACCAGCGTTGGACGAATTGTCCAGCTTTGACGAGACATTCACTGCCAACTGCAGTATTTCTTGCGTATGCAGGACTCTGCGAGGCGGTCGCGACAGTCGATTCCGGGGCGGCCTCGTGGCCGCCGCCGGCCCAGTCCTCCGCCAGGCCGTCGAGCGACCACCGTGATTGGCCCGATCGGAGGCGCGTCGGGCAAACGTCTACAAAGGTGCGCGACGCTCAACTTCCTGAGCCGAGATGCCGAAGCTCGATCCATAGAGGCCACCGGAGCGCGGAGCGACATCCGGGGTGCCTTGGCCACATGAACCTCCGCCCTTCGAATCGAGAGGACGCACCGATGCCCTTCGCCCCACCCCCCAATTCCCTGCACAGCGACCGCCAGCTGGTGTTCACGAGCTCGCAGGCGGCGCGCTACCTGGGCGTCTCGCTCGCCACGATCCGCCGCTGGGCAGACGCGGGGCACCTCGACTGCTACCGCACGCCCGGGGGGCAGCGGCGCTTCTCGCGCGAGCAGCTCGACGGCTTCGTGGGTTCGCTGCAGCGCACCGGCGAGCCGGGCGCGTCCGCCGTCAGCCGAGCAGCCTGACGCTCAACGCGATCGGCGTCCCACCCAACGCGCGAGGCGTCCGCGCCTCAACGCGCGAGCCGGCCGAACTTCTCGCGCAGACGGCGATAGAAGGAGGAGCCGGGGAGCTGCGCGATCGTGCCGACGCCGTCGACGAAACGCGCGCGGATGTGCTCCTCGGGGCCCAGCTCGCAGACGGGGCGCCCGTCCACCGAAACGTCCAACGCCTCGCGCGAGCGGTTGTGGATCGTGATCGGGTCGGTCGGCGCCACGACCAGCGCGCGGGCGGTGAGTGAGTGGGGCGCGATGAAGGAGACCACGACCCCCTTCACCCCCCACGCCATCACCGGGCCGGCGTTGGCGAGGTTGTAGCCGGTGGAGCCCGCGGGCGTGGCGAGCACCAACCCGTCGCAGCGCACCGAGCCGACCTCCTCGCCGTCGAGCGCGTACGCCAGCTCCGCCACCCGCTCGCCCACGCGGCGGTGGATCGCGACGTCGTTGATCGCCGTCTCCTCCCCGCAGGGCGTCTCGAGCACGATCCCGGGGAGGCGCAGCAGCTCGAAGCGGCCGGAGAGAGCGCGCGCGACGCCATCCTCGATCTCCTCGGGCTCGACGGTGGCGAGGAAGCCGATCTCGCCGAAGTTGATCGCGAACACCGGCACCGAGCTGCCCGCGTAGAGCTGCAGCGCGCGCAGGATCGTGCCGTCGCCGCCGAGCACGATGCACAGCTGCTCGGCGCCCCCGCCGATCACGGCGTCCACCTCGACCCCGGGCCCCGCGCGCAGGCCGTGCTTGACGGTCTCCTCCGGGTCGAAGCGCAGCGTCGCCCCGGTCGCGTGCGCCCGTTCGATCAGCGCGCCCAACGCCGCGTGGGTGTCCTCGACCCGCCGGTGGGTGAGCACGGCGATGCGCGTGGCGGGGGGGTCGAGTGTTGCCACTCCCGCGCGATCAGGATTTTTTTGATGAGCACCCTCCGGGTGCGGGCTGGTCGGTGACTGGTCAGCCACGCTCACCTCTCCTCCCCGCGGGCCATGGCCTCGATCTCCTCCGGGCTCTGCGCAGCGCCCACGCGACCCGGCTCAGCCAGCCAGATGAAGGTCTCGCGGTTGCCCTTGGGGCCGGGCAGGCCGGAGGAGCGGAAGCCGAGGACGGCGGGTGGGCCGGCTTGGCTCTCGATGGGCTGGCCGACTGGGCGCTCGGCGGGCGGACCAACTGAGCCCTTGACGGGCAGGCCGGCCGGGTTCTCGACGAGCGAAGGGATTGGATCCCCACCCACGCGCTCGATGCCCGCGACGGCGAGCCCCACCGCCACGAGCGCGGCACGGCGCGCCGCGGGGTCGCGCACCACGCCGCCTTTGCCCACTCGCTCGCGTGGCGCCTCGAACTGGGGCTTGATCAGCGCAAGCACGTCGTAAGGCGCGGCGAGGCAGCCGAGCACGGCGGGCAGCACCTTGGTGAGAGAGATGAACGAGACGTCCACCACCGCGAGGTTGGGCACGACGGGAAGCATCGCAGGCTCCAGCGCGCGCGCGTTGGTGCGCTCCAGCACGTGCACTCGCGAATCGGTGCGCAGGCGGTGGTGGAGCTCGCCATAACCAACGTCTACGGCGACCACTGCGGCGGCGCCGCGCTGCAGCAGACAGTCCGTGAAGCCCCCCGTCGAGGCCCCCACGTCGAGCACGGTGCGCCCCGCCACCGTGATCTCGGTGCGCGCCAGCGCGTTCTCGAGCTTGATCCCGCCGCGCGAGACATACCGCGGACGCTCCGCGACGCTCACGACCACATCGGCCGCCACCATCTCCCCCGGCTTCTCCGCGCGCCTGCCCGCAGCTCCCACCTGCACCTCCCCCGCCATCACCGAGGCCGCGGCGCGGCTGCGCGACTCAAACAGCCCGCGCTCCGCCAGGAGGGTGTCCAGCCGCTGCTTGCTCATCGCCCGAACGGTATCCGCTCCGCCGCACGGTGGGCCAGGCAAAGCTCAGATCAGATCGGCTCGGCTCATCGATTGCCACTCCCGCGCGTGAACCCGTCCGACCTGACGCGCATCAGCGACGACACCACGCGAGGAGCGGTTAATGAAACGGCCCGCCTGGGAAGCGGGCCGTTTCGAGGGAGGAGGGATGCTGCTGTACTTCGGGTCTAAAAGCATGATGCCGATTGCGAGCCGCCTTGTGTGTGAGAGTGCGCACACATGTTCGACCTTTGTGCAAGCGACATAACGCACGTATGTTCGCGAGCGGCGCACGGCCAAGGGCTCTGGAGCCCGGCGAGCCTCCGGCTGGAGCCCGGCCAACCTCCCGGCTGGAGCCCGGCGAGCCTCCCGGCCTACGCCTCCACTGCCGCGGAGTCGCGGTCGAGGATCGCCGCCGTCACGCGCTCGGCGATCTTGGCGCCCGTGAAGCCGACCTCCTCGTGCAGCAGCGCCGGCTTGCCGTGCGTTATGTAGCGGTCGGGCAGGCCCACGCGGAGGATCCTCGGGGTTAGCCCCATCTCGCTGAGGGTCTCCCACACCGCGCTGCCGAAGCCCCCCGCGAGCACGCCCTCCTCGATCGTCACAAGCAGGTCATGCTCGGCCGCCAATTGCGCCATCAGGCCCGCGTCGATCGGCTTGGCGAAGCGCGCGTCCGCTACCGTCACGCCGAGGCCGCCATGCCCCTCCAGCAGCGTCGCCGCCTCCAGCGCCTTGCCGACGCCGCTGCCGTAGCCGACCAGCGCCACGCGGCGGCCCTCACGCGCAAGCGGCGTCGTTGAGATGGTCGTCCTCTCCGAGGGTTCACGCTCGGAGAGCGTCCGCTCGCCGTCGGGGCCGGTGGCGCAGGCGCGCCGGCCACCTGCCTCGCGCAGAATCTCGCCCGTGCCGATCGCGATCGCGCGCGGCTCCGCGGGCAGCGGCACGCCCATGCCCTCTCCGCGGGGGTAGCGCAGCGCGATCGGCCCGTCGAAGAGCAGCGCCGTGCGCAGCATGTGCACCAGCATCGCCTCATCGCGCGGAGCCATCAACACGATGTTGGGCAGGCAGCGCAGGTAGGCGATGTCGAATACGCCGTGGTGGGTGGGGCCATCGTCGCCGACGAGGCCGGCGCGGTCCATCGCGAACACCACGTTCAACTTTTGCAGGCACACGTCGTGCACGATCTGGTCATACGCGCGCTGCAGGAAGGTGGAGTAGATCGCCGCCACCGGCTTGACGCCCTCGAGCGCGAGACCAGCAGCGAACAGGATCGCCTGCTGCTCAGCGATTCCCACATCAAAGTAGCGCTCCGGCAGCGCCTTTTGCAGGATGTTGAGGCCGGTGCCCGAGTTCATCGCCGCGGTGATCCCCACCACACGCCGGTCGCGTTCGCACTCCCGCACCAGTGCCTCGCCGAAGACCTGGGTGTACTGCGGCCGCGCGACCCCCGCCGGCGCCTTCCCGGCCTGCCCGTCAGCCGCTGCGGGATTCGCGCTCGACGTACGCGACGTCGCGGGCGCGGCGGGCGTCGGGGAGCCGTTGAGGATCGACTTCGGCTTCGCCGCATGCCACTTCTCCATGCCCTCCAGGCCCCCGTCCTCCGCCGGTGCGAAGCCCTTGCCCTTCACCGTGGCGATGTGCACGACCACCGGGCGTTGCGCCGCCAGCGCCTCGCGCAGCGCCTCGCGCAGCGCGCGCACGTCATGGCCGTCGATCACGCCCATGTAGGCCCAGTCGAGCTCCTCCCACCACAGGCCCGGGGCCCAGAACGCCTTCAGCGACTCCTTCAGCTGGGGGCCCAACTTCTCGAAGGCGGCGCCCACCGCGCCCGGCAGGCGCGCGAGGCCCCCCTCCACACCCTCCCGCGCGTGCCACAGCTTCGGGTTCAGGCGCACTCGGTTGAAGTAGCGCGACAGCGCGCCCACGTTGGGGGAGATCGACATCCCGTTGTCGTTCAATACCACCACGATCGGGGTGCCCATCCCCCCCGCCTGGCCGATCGCCTCGAACGCCACGCCACCGGTCATCGCGCCGTCGCCAATCACCGCCACGACGTTGCCGTCGGGGTGGGCGTCCCCACCGCGGGCGCGAAGGTGGCGCATCCCCTCCTTGATGCCGACGGCGTACCCGACCGAGGTCGAGGCGTGGCCGGCGCCCATGATGTCGTGCGGGGACTCCCCGATCGAGCAGAACGGCGCGAGGCCCCCGTATTGGCGGATCGTGTCCAGCCGATCGCGCCGGCCCGTCAGGACCTTGTGCGGGTATGCCTGGTGGCCGACGTCCCACAGGATCTTGTCGCGGGGAGAGTCGAGCAGCGAGTGCAGCGCCACCGCCAGCTCGCAGGTGCCGAGGTTGGCCCCGAAGTGCCCCCCGATCTCCCCCACCGTGTCGATGATGTACTCGCGCACCTCCTGCGCCAGGTGTTGCAGCTCCTCCTCGGAGAGGCCGTGCAGATCCCGCGGGCCCTCGACCGCATTCAGCAGGGATCGCTTCGATCTGGCGCCGTTGTCGCTGTCGGGCTTGTCGTTGCTCATGAGGTGCGTGTGTAGATGAAGTCCGTGATCCGCTCGAGCTCGCCCGTGTCACGCGGCGCTTCGACGCCTGCGTGCGCCGCCTCCGCCAACGCCGCCCGCGCCGTGCGGTGGGACTCCGCAGCCAGATTCTTCGCTTGGTCGATTCCGAACTCGCTCACGTAGGTGCGCTTGCCGTGACGCTCATCGCTTCCTTGGGGCTTGCCGAGGGCATCCTCGGTCCCGGTCACGTCGAGTATGTCATCGACGATCTGGAACAGCACGCCCAACTCCGCCGCGAAGCGGCTGAACGCCATTGTCGCAGGTCCGTCGACGCCGCCCAACGTCAGCACGCACAGCACCGACGCTCCGATCAGCCGACCGGTCTTCAGCTCGTGCAGGCGCCGCAAACCGCCGAGCCCCCGCGGCGCGGTGGCGCGAACGTCGGCGTACTGGCCCCCCACCATCCCCCCCGCGCCCGTCGCCGCGGCGAGCTCCGCCGCCGCCGCCAGCACCCGCTCGGGCGCGGCGCGCTGGTGAGTCAGCAGATGTCGGAACGCCTCCGCGTACAGCCCGTCCCCCGCGAGGATCGCGACATCCTCGCCGAACGCCACATGGCAGGTGGGCTGGCCACGGCGCAGTCCGTCGTCGTCCATCGCGGGGAGGTCGTCGTGGATCAGCGAGTAGGTGTGGATCAGCTCGATCGCCCCCGCCAGCGGCAGCACCTCGCGACGCTCCAGCCGCACCGCCTGGGCGGTGGCGAGCGCGAGCACGGGACGGATCCGCTTGCCGCCGCCCAGCAGCGAGTAGCGCATCGCCTCGTCCAGGCCCGCCGTCAGACCCTCCTCGGAGAAGCGCATCTTCTCCAGGTAGCGCTCCACTTCGGCCCGCAGGTGTTCGGGATAGGAGGCTGCGGAGACCGAGCCGGCGTGCACTACAGCAGCGAGTCCTGGCCGGGGGGCGGCGCCAGCACCTCGGCGCGCGCACGGCGCTCGAGCTCCGCCCCCGCGCGGTTGGCCAACGCCGCGCACTCGTCCACCAGCGTCGCAGCCGCGTCAGTGGAAAGCTCGCCGGAGCGCAGCTGCTCCGCGGCCCGTTCCAGGCGCCCGATCAGCTCATCGAGGGAGTCGGTCGCGTCATTCATGAGATTGGGGCATTCTCCCGTACTTCGCGCAGCACCGCCGCCAGCACCCCGTTGACGAACGCCGGGGCACCCGCGCCGCAGAACGTCTTCGCGCTCCGCACCGCCTCCTCAATCGCGCCCTCCGGGGGGATCGGGGTCTCGCCCGGCGTCGCGTCGGGGTGCAGGATCTCGATCAGCGCCACCCGCAGAATGCTGCGCTCCAGCGGCTGGATGCGCTCCACCGACCAGCCGTGCGCGTGGCGGTCGATCACCTCGTCCAACTCCGGCGCCCGGTCGGCCGCGGCGTGCGCCAGTGCCCGCGTCATCAAAGAAGCCCCCGCGGGGAGTGTGTCCGCGAGCGGCAGTCGGGTGAGATCGTGCTGGTAGAGCGCGAACACCGCCTCCTGGCGCTGCTCGGAGCGGCGCACGCTAGCCGCCCGCGCGGTGACGCGCGTAGTCGGTGCCAAGTGGAGACCGCCCGCAAACGTTGGCCTCTCTCGCGAGCCACGAGGAGCACCCCGCACACGTCCCGGCGCTGCCCCCGCAGGTTGATTCAGGCGCGCGAGACATATTCGCCCGAGCGTGTGTCCACGCGCACCCGCTCCCCCACGTTCACGAACAGGGGAACACTGATCGTGGCACCGGTCTCGAGCGTCGCCGGCTTGGTGCCGCCGCCCGAGGCGGTGTCGCCGCGCAGGCCGGGCTCGGTCTCGGCGACCTCCAGGTCGACCGCGCTCGGGAGCTGCACGTCGGAGGGCTGCTCGTCGATGAACAACACGTCGACCTCGCTGGAAGGCTTGATCCAGCGCAGCGCCTCCTCGAAGCTGCTCTCGGGCACGGCCAGCTGCTCGTAGGACTCCGTGTCCATGAAGTGCGCATCGGTGCCATCCGCGTAGAGGAACTGCATCTTGCGCGCCTCGGTGCGCACCGGGCGGAACTTCTCGCCCGCCCTGAACGTGCGGTCGATCGCCGCGCCGTCGGAGGCCCGCCGCAGCTTCGTGCGCACGAACGCCCCGCCCTTGCCCGGCTTGACGTGCTGGAACTCCACGATCTTGAAGACCGTGCCTTCCACCTCGATGTGATTTCCGTTCTTGAATTGATTGGTTGAGACCAAGGATTTCCCTGCAAAAGCTCGGTTTTTGATCTGGTCGACGTTCTTGCGCCGCCGCTAGCTTAGCCCTTCCGAGGTGCGAGGCCGTACTCGAAGACTGGCTCAGGAATAGGCAGATCCCGGCCTCACGCTTGCGATCTGACGGTTTCCTATGGCCCGCCTTCTCTCGGGATCGTCATCTAGCCCCAAGCGCTGCTTGACGGCGAACCGGTGTCAAGAATTGTAAGACGACGGCGTCGACTGAGGGGAGCGCCTGTCCCATCCGTGAAATGGCGAGTAGTCGCCCGCATCCCACGCTTCGCGCAGCCCGGGCTTGCTCAGATCCCAGTCGGGGCGGAGCTCGCGGGTCACGGTCCGTAGGTCGTGCCAGAGATCCACGAAGGAGGGACGTCCCCAGAACCAGTAGCCGTTGTAGATGCTGTGGATGGCCAGCCCGGGCTTGAGCACGAGGGTGTGGGGAATCATCGGGTCGTGCTCGGGATCGGTGTACTCCTGGATCTCGAGGTCCTTCTGGACTGTCCGCTCCGGGTCGGAGAGGAAGGGCCACTGGGCACCGATCGACGCGCGGAGCTCCTGGCTCGCGTGATGGGTGTCGGTCGAGATGGTGGCGACCTTCGTGTAGGCCACCGCGATCTTGGGGTAATTGGCGGCGAGCTCGAGGTGCTGCTGATGCTCCTTGGGGCAGTAGTTTCCGCGCGCGAGCGTGAGGATCAGGGGGTTGTCGCCTTGGATCTCGCTGAGCTTTCGAGTAAGGTTCTCGTGATCGGGCAACTCGTAGTCGGGGAAGGTGCCGCCAGGGGTGATGTCGCTGCGCATGACCTGCTCCTGTCCATGGTTGAGGAGTGACGCGAACGGTGGCCGCCGTCCCGTCCACTTGCGCCCGGTGATCAACGGGTCCGGACCCCCGGGTCCGCGGCAGGGGTGTGGACCAATGGTAACCCGAGTGCCATCGGAGCCTTTCCGCCCACATTGAGCTTGACGCCGGAGGGCTGGTCATGCACACGGTCGGGAGTGCCGAGGAAGCGCGGCGCCCGGGCTCGCGGCGCGGCACTCAGTCCAACGTGGCGTCTGCGTCGCTGGGCGGCCCTAACCCTAACCGACGACCGTCAGCTCCTTCGCCAGCCCGGTGAGCACCAGCGGCCCGCTGTCGGTGACCGCTACGAGGTCCTCGATTCGGACGCCGTAGTGGCCGGGAATGTAGATGCCGGGCTCGACCGTCACCACGCTGCCCGTGCGCAGCGGCTCCTCGCCGGCGGTGCGCGAGAGACGAGGGGCCTCGTGCACCTCGAGGCCGACGCCATGGCCGAGGCCGTGGCCGAAGTGCTCGCCGTGGCCGGCCGCCTCGATCACTCCGCGGGCGACCGCATCGATCTCTTTGCCGTTGGGGCCCGGACGCACGGCGGCGAGGCCGGCGAGCTGGGCGGCGAGCACCAGCTCGTACACCTCGCGGGCACCCTCGGGGAGGCGCTCGCCGGTGGCGTAGGTGCGGGTGCAGTCCGAGCAGTAGCCGTCGAGCAGCGCGCCCCAGTCAATCGTGACCAGCGTGTGGCGGGGGATCGGCTCCTCGCGCGGCTCGGCGTGGGGCAGCGCCGCGTGGGGGCCGGCGGCGACGATCGAGGGAAAGCTTGGGCACTCAGCGCCGAGGCGGCGCATCCGCAGCTCCAGGTCGATCGCCACCTCGCGCTCACTGCGGCCGGCGAGGCCCGCTGCGAGCACTTCGCGCAGCGCTGCGTCGGCGAGCTCGCAGGCCGCGCGGATGCGTGCCAGCTCGGCTGGCCGCTTCACTTCGCGCAGCTCCTCGACGAGGCCCCCGCAAGGGACGAGCTCCCAGCTCGCGTTCAGCAACTCGCGCAGGCGCGTGTGTCGCTTGACCGTCATCGCGCCCTCCTCGAAGCCGAGCCGGCCGCCGCCGGCGAACAGCTCGGCGAGGTTCGTGTGAGGCGGCTCGACCTCCTCCTCGGCGCCCTCCGCGGTTGGCTCCTTGCGCGGGGAGAGCTCTCCGGCGAGCGCCTCCGCCAGGTCGATCTTGTAGATCTGGCGCTCGAACAGCTCGGGCACCTGGGCGGCGGACTGCGTTTCGTAGCGGAAGTCGGTGAGGAAGAGCTTCGGCCCACCCTCGGCGGCGGCGATCAGCGCGAGGCCGTTGGTGCCGGTGAAGCCGGTTATGTAGCGCAGGTTGACCGGGCTCGAGAGCACCAGCAGATCAGGCTCGGCCTCGTGCTCGCGCAGCAGCGCGGCGAGCGCGTGGGTGCGCGCGACCTCGGGGTTGGCGACCGCCCGCTTGCTCATCGCCACGCCGATCGATCCCCCGTCCGGCTCCTGACTTTCTCCGCCACGTCCGCCCTCCTCACGCGGTGGCTCCGTCGAGCGCGGCGCGCAGGCGCTGCAGGGCGACGCGGTAGCCATCGGGCCCCTGGCCGCTGATCGAGGCGACGCAGAGATCCTCGATCACCGACACCCGCCGCCACGGCTCGCGCGCCTTCACATCGGAGAGGTGCACCTCGACGGTCGGCAGCGCGGCGATCTCCAGCGCGTCGTGGATCGCCCACGCGTAGTGCGTCCACGCGCCAGGGTTGATCACGATCCCGTCGGCGTCGTCGCGCAGCAGATGCAGGCGCTCGATCAGCTCGCTCTCGGAGTTGGTCTGAAAGAAGCGAGCGCGCAGGCCCAGCTCGGCGGCGAAGGCGTCGATGTGTTGCTCCAGTTCGGAGAGTGTCAGCGTGCCGTATTGCGCCGGGTCGCGCTGCCCCAACATGTCGAGGTTGACCCCGTGCATGACCTCGATGCGGTAAGAGGCGTCAGTCATCCTGGGGGCAGCCTATCTGCTGCGCGCGAGCGTCCTCGGACGCTCGATCGACGCCGGGGGTGTATGTAACTTTTTCAAAGCCGTGCGCCATTGCTATCGGGCTTTTAATTTTTTATAACAACCTACGGCCCTTTCCGATATATACTATTGTGAACTAAGGCCTTCGGCGCCCGACTGAGACGTCAGCTCGGCGACCGCGGCGCGCAGGTCCTGCTCGGCCACCTCGCACCCGACCCGCACGTCGCCCGGGGCGTGTACGAGCACGAACGGGGTGCTGGCAGCTCCGACCCGCTTCTTGTCGTGGGCGACGGCCGCCACGACCTCCTCCACGCCCGCGCCCTCCAGCACCACGGGAAGGCCGCGGGCGCGCAGCAGCTCGCGCACCTGCGCGCGCAGGTGCTCCTGGCCGGAGAGACGCAGCGCGGCGAGCAGACCGAGCCCGACCGCCTCGCCGTGGCGGTAGCGCCCGTAGGCGGTCGCGGTCTCGATCGCGTGGCCGACCGTGTGCCCGAGGTTGAGCACCTGGCGGCGGCCGCCATCGCGCTCGTCCTCGGCGACCACCGCGAGCTTCAGGCGCGCGCAGGCGAGAATCGTGCGCTCGTCGGGCGGCGACCCCGGCGCTTCGGCGCCGACACGCTCCCACAGCGCCCCGCCGGCGATCAGCGCGGTCTTCAGCACCTCGACCCAGCCGGCGCTCAGCTCCGCCGGCGGCAGCGTGCGCAGCGTGTCGGGATCGACCAGCACCGCCGCCGGCTGGTGGTAGGCGCCGACGTAGTTCTTCGCCTCGGGGAGATCGACGCCGGTCTTGCCGCCATAGGCGGAGTCCACCTGAGCGACCAGCGTGGTCGGGATCTGCACGACCGGCACGCCGCGCTGGTAGGTGGCCGCGCAGAAGCCGGCGAGGTCGCCCACCACCCCACCGCCGAGCGCCACCAGGTGGTCGGCGCGCGTCATGCCCGCATGCGCCAGCTCGCGCCACACGCGCTCGGCGGTCGCCAGCGTCTTGGCCGACTCGCCCGGGGGGATCGCGATCGACTTGGCCAGCGTCCCCAACTGCCTCCCATACAGCTCACCCACAGTCTCGTCGGTGACGCAGAAGGGCCTCGAGGCCGCGTGGTCGAACGGCCAGACGGCTGGCAGGTGCACGTCGTCCAGCAGGCCATGACCCACGAACACGGGGTAGTCGCCGGAGGCGGACTCGGCCCACAGCAGCCGTGCGTCGGCGACCTCTGCGTATAGCCCACGCCGCTGCGCGTACAACGCCTCGAAGGCGTCGCGGTCGCGCGCCAGCGGGCGCTCGGACCCGTCGTCGTGGTGTACGCGCTCCCACGCGACCTCTGGCGCGACCTCGATCAGCGCGGTCGTGTGTCCTGTGAGCGCCGCGCGCACGCGCGCGGAGAGCACGCTGCCACCGCCGAGCGCGATCACGTCGCGGGCGTCGGCGCGCTCCAGCAGCCCGCACGCGACCTCCTCCTCCGCCACCCGGAACGACTGTTCCCCATGAAGCTCGAACTCGCGGGCCACCGAGTGCCCGAAGCGCTGCACCAGCAACGTGTCGCAGTCGATCGGCGTGCGCCCGCGCCGCTTCGCCAACCGGCCGGCAAGGGTCGACTTGCCGGCGCCCATGAAGCCGATCAGGACGAGCGCCACGTCATCACACCCTCGCCGCCTGCCGCCCGCCCGGTGCACGAGCGGAGCTCAACCGCGCCACGTCAAACCGCCCTCGTCGGCGACACCGCGCCGCGCGCGTGACGAACCCCTCAACGACGCCAATCGATCCTCTCCTCGTAGGCGCGCACCGCCTCGCGGACGTCGTCGATGTGGTCGCCGCCGAACTTGCGCCGGTAGGCGTCGGCCAGCACGAGTGCGACCATCGCCTCGCCCACCACACCCGCGGCGGGGACGGTGCAGGAGTCGGTGCGCTCGCGCAGCGCCTCGGCCGGCTGGTGCGTGGCGATGTCGACCGAGCGCAGCGGCTTGGTGAGCGTCGGCAGCGGCTTCATCGCGCCGCGCACGATCAGCGGCTCGCCGGTGCTCATCCCCCCCTCCAGGCCCCCCGCGCGGTTTGTTTCGCGGTAGTAGCCCCGCTCGCGCGAGTAAAAGATCTCATCGTGCGCCTGCGAACCTGGCACCCCGGCGACCTCGAAGCCGGCACCGATCGAGACGCCCTTCAGCGCCTGGATCGAGAGGATCGCCATCGCCAGGCGCCCGTCGAGGCGCTCCTCCCAGGAGACGTGCGAGCCGAGGCCGGGCGTGAGCCCAAAGGCGAGCACCTCGAAGACGCCGCCGAGCGACTCGTTGGCCTTGCGCAGCGCGTCGATCTCGGCGACCATCGCGCGTGTGGCCTCGGCGTCGAGGCAGCGCACCGGGGAGGCATCCACGGCGGCGAAATCATCGAGCGCTAGCGCGCCCTCCCGCTCGGGCGCGCGCACCGAGGCGATCTGCACGACATGCGAGCGCACTTCGACGCCGAGCGCGCGCAGAAACGCCTTCGCCAGCGCGCCGCCGGCGACGCGCGCCGCCGTCTCGCGCGCCGAGGCCCGCTCGAGGATGTTGCGCACATCGCTCTGCTTGTACTTCCAGGTGCCCACGAGGTCGGCGTGGCCGGGGCGCGGCAGGTGCACCTCGGGGATGGGGTGGGCGGGGTCCGATAATGGCCAGGGGTTCATCCGCTCCTCCCAGTTGGCGTAGTCGCGGTTGGCGACCTGCAGCGCGATCGGGCCGCCGAGCGTGCGCCCGTGCCGCACCCCCGCGGTCACGGTCGCCGCGTCGCGCTCGATCTTCATCCGCCCGCCGCGGCCATGCCCGAGCTGGCGGCGGGCCATGTCGGCGTCGATCTCCTCGGCGCGCAGCTCCAGGCCCGCGGGCAGCCCCTCGACGATCGCGGTCAGGCCGGGCCCGTGGGACTCGCCGGCGGTGGTCAGGCGCAGGATCATTGCCGCCAGCATATTCCGCTCATCCGCGCGACGCCGTGCATCCACGGGTGGTCTTTGGGGATCGTCCGCGCGGGTTGGCTTGGGCGCCGAGCGAGTTGACGCGGTGCCTCCATGCACCGCGACGACGGAAGTGGGGCGTTCGTCGCTGGGCATGGAGGCCCAGCCCCGGGCGCGTGGTGCACGCGGCTACCCGCGCGGACGATCTCCCCCACTCACCACCTGCCGAGCTGCGCTACCCGTGGTGGTGATGACGATGGTGATGGTGGTGAACGCTCGCGGCGCTCGCGGTGCTCGATTCCTTGGTGATGCTGACGATCTTCAATTCGTACGGCACGCTCTGGCCGTCCGGTTCGAGGTAGGTCAGTTCCTCGCTCTGCCCCGCTTCGAGGTCGATCGCTTCGCACTGTTCGGCGCTCGGGATGCACGTCCCCTGGCCTTTGAGGATCGCTTCGCGGCTGAGCGCGAACACCGCGCCCTTGCCGTTGCCGCGCGCGCCGGAGAAGGTCAGCCGCGTTTCCTGCGCAGAGGGCAGAGCCTCCAGGCGCTTCAGATCGGTGTAGGGGGTCAGTTGCGAGACCGCACCGGGGGTCGTGGCCATCACGCCGAACTGCACGCTCACGGCGTACACGATCTTGGGCTTCTGCTTCTTCGGCGCCGGCTTCACGGGAGTCGAGGGCGTGGTCGTCGCGCCACCCGTGTTGGTCGAGCTGGGGCTGCTTTTTTCCACGCTCGTCGAGCTCGAGCTCGTGGAGGGGGACGACACCGAGGAGGTAGTGCTCTTGGCGGTCGCTTCAGACGCCGTCTTCGGCGAAGGGAGCGGGGTGAAGGGGTCGTGCGAGCCGGGCTTGTGCCGGTAGCGTGCGCCTTCGGTCGTCTCGGAGACGGCCACGTGGGGGTTGGCCTTGGCTTCGCTGACGGCCAGATTGGGGCCGTGCGAGACGGGAGAGGGAGTGGGACCGCCCGACGCAGCCGAGGGCGGCGGGCCGGGTGCGCTCGATCCGCCGCCGTCCAGCACCACGTAGGCGACGGCACCGGCGAGCGCGAGGCACAGCGCGACCACGATCGGTAGCAGCCGCCGGTCGAGCAGGTCGGACTTCAGCGATTGCAGGATCTCACTCATGGTGTCGCCTTCACAACCGCGGGGGTGCTCGGCGTGGCCGACGAGCCCGCCGCGGAGATCGTTGTGGCGCTCGGGCCGAGCGCGGTGGCGCCGCCGGTCAGCCCCTGACTGGCGGGCAGCACGTACGCGGTGGCCGTGATCGTCGCGGTCAGCGCGCTGGAGGAGGAACCCGAGCCGCTCGAGCTCTGGACGGTGATCTCGGCCCCCTGGATCGTCAGCAGGCGTCCGTTCACCGTCACGTGGCCGGCGGTGCCGCGTGACGCGAAGCCGTCGATCTGCCCGAGCAGGTGCGCCAGCCCCTCGAAGCTGCCTTTGAAGACGAACGTGAACGGCATCGGGGTGAAGGCTGAGGGGGTGGAGGTGGTCGCCGCGGCCGATGCGGACGCGCTGCTCAAGCTGCTGGAGCCGCTGGAGTTGCCCGAGGTGATCGAGGTGAATTCGATGTCACGCTGGTCAGACGCCAGTTCGAGCTGGTAGATCAACGAGGGCACTTCCTCGGAGGGGGGCACCGCTTTGCCGAGGCTCACGACGGAGCTGTAGGCGGCGTTGTAGCGCTGCTTGGCGGCACGCGCGCTGTTGGCCTGGCTCTTGGCGGTTTCGAGCTGCTGGCGCGCGCTCTGCACCTGCGCCCGCTCGGCCCCCGCCTTGCTGCGCTCGGGCGAGACGACCAGCACCCAGCCGCCAGCCAGCAGCACCAGCACGACGACGGCGATCAGCACCATACGGTCGCGCGTGGTCATCCGGCCGCTCCCTTGGAGCTGGTGGACACTGCTTTGGGGCCGCTCTTGCTCGACGAGCCGGCGGCGGGGGATTCGCTCGAGTCGCTCGCCTCCAGCGTTTCGACGCTCGAGCTCGGCGGCGCAGGCAGCGGCTGGAAGCTCACCTGGGCGGTGAAAGAGGGGTCGTTCGCCGGGCACGTGCCACCGGAGCCGCCCGAGCCGCCACCGCCGCCGTTGCCGGCCCTCGCGGAGCTCTGCAGGGTGACGTTGCCGACGCCGCTGACCAAACGCAGGCGCACGAGCATCTGGGCGACCGCGATCTGGGTGGTCGCGCACCCGGCGAGCGTGAAGGTGGGGGTCGTGCCGGGCGGCGTGGCGGAGGCGACGGAGGCGGTTGAGGCTGTGGAAGCAGGTGACGCCGCGGAAGCGGTGGAGCCCGCGGCGGGAGCGGCGGCGCTTTTCGAAGCGCTCCCAGTCGCCGAGCCGACCGTGCCCTGTAGCGAGCTGAGCGAGATCGTGCGCGGCAGCACGCGGCTCAGTTCGTACATCGTGGCCGACCAGTCGAAGCGGGAGCCGATCAGCTGGGAGATCGCCTGCAGGCGCTGTTCGCGCATCTGTATGAAGCTCGTGTACGACGACAGCTGCGCGGCCTGCGCCTGCACCTGCTGCGCCTGCTGGGTGAGCGCCGCCGCTTCGGCCTTGCGGCTTTCGAGCTGGTGGCTGGCCGACCCGTATAGGAACGTGAGGAGCGCCGCACCCGCCAGCAGCCCCAGCACCGCGAACGCCACGCCCTGCGAGCGCCGCCCGACGGCACCGCCCTTGCGCTGTTCGGCGGGGATCAGGTTTACGGCCCTCATCGCGGCGCCTCCTCGGTGGCGAGACCCGTGGCGATCGCCAGGCGATGGAGGGAGATCGGCTGCGCGTCGCTCGCATCCGCCCCGTGGGCGTAGTGCACCGACTCGCGGCGCACCTGCAGGCCGAGGTCAGCCTCGAGCACCTCCGCGAAGCCACCCATCTCCAAGGCCGGCCCGCTCAGCACCACGCTCTTGACTTCGCCGCCGCCCTCCTGGGAGCGGTGGAAGTCCAGTGAGTTGCGTACCTCTCCGACGATCTCGCGGATGCCGTTCTCGAGCACCATCCGTACCTCGGGATCGACGCTCGGTGCGAGGGTCGCGGGGGCCGGTGCGGGTTGCGGCTCGGGCGGGAGTTCGGGAAGATCGAGATGGACCGAGGGCGCCCCATCGGTGGCGCCCTCGGGCACCAGCGGCGGCTGCACCCCCGTGGGGCCCTGCGCGAGCGCCCACGTATCGACAGCCTCGGGGTCGGGGAGCACGGGGGCCGCCGCGGCCGGCGGGGGCACCGCGGAGGGCGCGCTCGGCCCGGGAGACATCGCCTGGGAGGCCGCGCCGGGGAGGGGCAGATCGAATTCGGCGAGCATCGCGCGGGCATCGACGAGTGGGATTCCCTTCCGCTCGGCGATCTCGCTCGCCATCGCCTCGAGACCGCCGCCGACCACGCGGGTGAAGCGGCACAGCGTGCCCTCGGCGATCGCCATGTTGGTCAGCCCGCCGACGTTCAGGTACAGGACGCGCTCCTGGCGCTCGCCCGCGGCGGCGCCGTCCTCGCCGCCCTCGCCCTCATGCGCCGGCTGGGCGTTGGCGGCGCCGGGGCGGTAGAGCGAGCGGATTAGCGCGAACGCGGAGAGATCGATGCCCTCGGGGCGCAGCCCGGCGTGCTGCACGGCGCGCAGCAGGCGCTCCACCATCTCACGCTGGGCGGCGACGACGATCACGCGCTGGCGCGGCCCGTTGGGGGTGTCGAACACGCCGAGCGAGTGGTAGTCGAGCACCGCGGAGGCCAGCGGCATCGGCACCTGATCCTCGGCCTGGAAGCGCACCGCGGTGTCAAGATCCTTGCGGTCGGCGACCGGCGGCAGCTCGAGCGTGCGCAGCACCGTGCGCTGGTTGGCGAGCCCCACCCGCACGCGCTTGCCCAGGCCGGCGTCGCGGAACAGCTCCTGCAGCGCCGCGCCGAGCTCACGCTCGTCGATCACCTCGCCCTCGCGCATGATGTCCGGCGCGAGCGCGGCGCCGGCGGCGCGCTCGACAACGATCCCGCCGTTGACGTGCGCCTGCACGGCGGCGATGTAGCCGGGCTGGATGTCCAGCCCGACGACGCTCCCGCCCCCGCGACCGAGGGAGAGATTGAGGTTGAGGTTCGGCTTCAGTGCGCTGAGCGACGGCATTGGCAGAGACGTCATCGACTTTTCCGGCCGATCGCTGAAGGGGCAATTTTCCGCGGCGCCATTTCGTCCACCGGGCACACCGCTCGTGCCGACTCGCCCGCGCTCGCCGATCGCGCCGATCCGCCCGCCCGCGCCGATCGTCCTGTCGCGCCCGCCGCAACCATCAGCGCACGAAGCTCTGCAGGTACCAGTTGACGAGCGGCTGCCCGGCGAACACCGCGACGATCCCTCCCAACGCAAGGAAGGGGCCGAACGGCACCGCGGTCTTGCGTCCGGCGCGAGCGCCCTTGCGCGCCACGATCACGGCGCCGAGCAGCACCCCCGAGAGCAACGCGATCAGGATCGCCGGTGCCACGGCCGCGCCGAGGAACAGCCCCATCACGCCCGCCAGCTTGACGTCGCCCATCCCCATCCCCCCGGGGTAGGCGAGCGCCGCGGCCAGCAGAAAGCTGCCCGCGGCGGCGCCCGCGATCAGCCGCGCCGGCTCACCCGCGGGGTCGAGCGCCGTCCCCAGCCCGAGCGCCAGCAGCGCCCCCGCCCCGGTCAGCTTGTTGGGGATGATGCGGTGCTCGAGGTCGATCAACGCGGCCGGCACCAGCAGCAGGATCAGCGTCACCGACAGGGCGATCCCGGCGGCGGTGTCGTGCGTGAGCACCGCGCCGGCGCACAGCAGCGCCGTGCCGGCCTCGACCAGCGGGTAGCAGGGGGAGATCGGCGCCGCGCAGTTGCGGCAGTGGCCCCTAAGGAGCAGCCACGAGAGGATCGGCACGTTGTCGTACGGCCTCACCGGCGTCCCGCAGGAGGTGCAGCGCGAGCGTGGCTTGACGAGCGACTCGCGCCGGGGCAGGCGGTACGTGACGACATTCAGGAAGGAGCCGAATACGGCGCCCATCACTCCGGCGAGGGTTGCCTCCATGGAGTGTTGATCGGCGGGCAGGGGATAGGGCTTGAGCGGCTGGCGATCCCTGGCGAGCCCGAGGGCTCAAGCGCGGTGTACTACTAGCGGCTCTCGCTTACGAGGACCACGTTTTGCCGATGCAGCCACCTTTGGTTTCTTCGGCGACTTTGTTGCAGCCGCGGGTGACCACGCCTTCTTTGGTCTTGGTGATGGTGTATTCGGCGCCGTTTGTTGCAATCGCGGCGACTTTGTAGCCCTTGTTTTCTTCTGCCGCTACGGCTTCCTTCACGTACGCTTCGTTTTTACCGGCGGCAATCGTGAGCCCTTTTTCATATTCCTGGAGCTGTTTCGCTTCTTTCAGCCCCGTGTATTCGCCGTTGTGGTCGGTCGCGTACGTTTCGACCGTCGTCTCGGCGGTGTTCACGAGCGCCTTCGCCGAGGAGTCAACAGCCTTGCTCTTCTGACTCAGGAACGCGGGAATCGCAATCGCGGCAAGAATGCCGATGATCAGAATAACGACCAGCAATTCGATGAGCGTGAAACCACCCTCACCGCCTGCGCGTTGGCGAGCGAAGGACAGGTTGAGTTTGCGATTCGGCTTTATAGGGCTGCGCGATGGCATTGGCAAGGACCTGATCGGCGTCTGCGGCTTATCCCTAAAGGGGCAATTTTCCGCATCGGCAATGCGTCCATCGACGCACGAAACTGCGCTTATCTCTGAAGGGCAAGCAAAAGGAGGGGGCGGCCGATCGGCCGCCCCCTCTGTCAGACATCTGCTTTCGGCGGCAAACTCGCCCAGAGCCACGGGGCTGGGAGCGATCGGCCGGCTAGTTGTGGTCGCTTACGAAGACCACGTTCCGGCGATGCAGCCGCCTTTGGTTTTTTCGGCTTCTGCGTTGCAACCGCGGGTGACAACGCCTTCTCCGGTCTTGGTGATCGTGTATTCGGCGCCGTTGGTGGCAATCGCGGCAACTTTGTAACCTTTGCCTTTTTCGATTTCCGTCGCTTCCTTCACGTAGGCTTCGTTTTTGCCTGCGGCGATCGTGAGCCCTTTTTCATATTCCTGAAGCTGGCTTGGTTTTGTGAGTTCCGTATATTCGCCGTTGTGGTCGGTCGCGTACGTTTCGACCGTCGTCTCGGCGGTGTTCACCAGCGCCTTCGCCGAAGAGTCAACAGCCTTGCTCTTCTGGCTCAGGAACGCGGGAATGGCAATCGCGGCAAGAATGCCGATGATGAGAATAACGACCAGCAATTCGATGAGCGTGAAACCACCCTCATCGCCTGTACGCCGGCGCAGTCGATCCAACATGTGATCCTCCTAGGATCCGGTTATGGCGCCAGCCCTTGGTTCCCACCGCCTCAGATGGCGATGCTTCCCCCGTGCGTCGACTCCTTCGGCTCGCGGAGGTCACCGGCTTTGTCACGCGCGATCTGCGCTCTGCCCTGAGACCTCGTGCTGGCTCTTGTTGGCCTCAGCATCGGCCTGTTTCATGAGCGCTTGAGCGGCGCAAGCTGGGTTGGACATTTGGGCGGGAGGCCTTCGCCTCGCAGCGATTGGTCTTGCACAATGGCCGATAGCGTGCCGATCATCCTCCATGGCACAGCCCCATTCGAGACCTGACCCTCCGCTGGCGGTGAGTCGTCAAGCGGCGACACCCGGGTCGCGCAGCGGCGCGAACGCCTGCGTGTCCACGAGGGGTGAGCCATTCCACTCGCGCTCGCGACCGAGGCTGCTACGCTAGTACGCACATTGATACGCACATCGACAGGAGCAGCTCAATGAGCACTATCGGCGTTCGTGAGCTTGCCAAAAACGCAAGCTCGATCATCAACGACATCGAGCAGACCGGGAAGCCAGCGCTGATCACACGCCGAGGGCGTCCCGTCGCCTACATGCTCGCCGTCGACTCCGAGGAGTTTGAGGACTTCGTTCTGGCGCACGCGCCAGAGTTCGTCGAGGGCATGGCCACCGCGAATGCCGAACTGGCAGCGGGCGAGACGGTGTCGCTTGCGGCCATACGCAGGGACCTCGAAGCGCACCAGCCTCCGAGCGCTCGGTAGACGAGCCATCTGGACAGGATTCGGGGCATGTATCGTGTCGAGTTGTCCAAGCGTGCGTTACGCGACCTGCGCCGCATCGACCACCAAAGCCGCCGACGGCTTCTCGATCTCCTCGAAGATGATCTCGCCGCCGAGTCTCGCCCGGCAAACCTCGACGTCAAGCCGCTGACCGGACGCGCACCCTGGTTGCGCGTCCGTCGCGGCGAACACCGTGTCTTATACCGTCCGCTCACGAACGACGAGTTGCAAGCCCTGGATGCCACGGAGCGAGCTGGCTTTCTCGTCGAGCGCATCATAGACCGCAGGGACCTCGAGCGCGCCGCTTCCGCACTGCCCACCTGAGATCATCAGCAACACCCGAATCCGAGCGCGCCAAGCGCGAACAGATCACCGCCTGATTATGACCCATCCTTCCTTCAAGGATTCTAGCCTTGCATCCCTGTAGAAGTCAACGAGGCAGATGCGCCCGACTGAACGACGGTTGACCCCGATCCCGTCATCTTGCCGTTCGTCCAAGACAAGAAGCTAGACACATCCACCGTCCCGGCGCCCGTCAAGGTGCCGCTGGTAAGCGTCAGTGTGCTCACGCTCGACGCTTCCAAAGCACTCGCAACTTCCAGCGAGGAGCCACTAGAAATCGTCAGCGCTCCTTTATCCACAACAACACTAGCCTGATTCGGGCCTTCGCTGACAGTAACTGACGTCCCCGCACCAAGGCACGCCACGTCCGAAGAAGTGGGCACATGTCCCGCCGACCAATTCGAGGCGGTCTGCCAGGTCCCTTCGCTGGCGCCTGTCCACGTGTCCGTGCAAAGCGGTTCAGCCGAGGCGCCAGTCGCCCCCAGAACTAAACCCGCCGTGAGTAGCATGGCCAACAGGCCGATGCTCCTCGTCGCCCGGGTCCACGCGACCGGACCTCGCGTTTTGGTGTGAACCATCGACCATGTTCTGCCCAACCGCATCCCGCCCATGAGGGCCTCCCATCTCGCGCGAGGAACCGATGGCCGGGGGTTCTATCAGATGCAGACGAAGATGCCGAACGGCTTTAGCCAATCATTTTACTCATCGGGCTCGGGGTAGGGCAGTACGTCCGCGAGTCAGCGGCTCTCCTCGACGTTGATCGTGCGGGTCCACGGTGGCATCGCGACATCACGCAAAGCTCGTACTCGAGCAGGGACGGGTCGGCCGCAGCACGTCAATCAACACGGTCGTGTCATGCAGCAGGCGCAAGCCCAAGGACGCGATTGAGGTCATCGAGTCGCAGGGCTCGTACCCAGGCGGCTGGATCTGCATCCCCACTCGTGCTCGCGACCGAAGCTGCCTTTTGACTCGCAACGACTGGTCTCGCACAGGTCTGATAGCGTGCTATCATTCCCTGCATGGCACAGATTCTGATCCGACAACTAGACGATGACGTGAAGGCCAGGCTGCGCCGGCGTGCGCGTCGCCACGGTCACAGCACCGAGCAGGAGGTCCGCGAGATCCTGATCAACGCCGTACGCGACGAGCAGCGGTCTCCAACAAAGCTGGGGTCCCGCATCGCGGCCAGCTTCGCGGGCATCGGCCTCGAGGGGGAGATCGGCGAGCTCCGCGGCGAGCCGGCTCGTCCTGCTCTGTTCGAGCAGTGATCCTGCTCGACACGAACGTCCTATCCGGGCTGATGCAGCACGTCCCCGACCAGCAGCTGGTCGAGTGGCTCGACGATCAGCCTGTGGAGTCGATCTGGACGACCGCGATCACGGTCTTCGAGGTCCGCATGGGCCTGGAGCTGCTGGCGCCGGGCCGGCGCCGACGGGGGCTGGAGCAGGCCTTCGACCAACTCCTCGCAGAGCATCTGGAAGGCCGCATCCAGACTTTCGATCAGACAGCCGCGATGGCAGCCGGCACGATCGCCGCAAACCAGCAGCGCGCCGGCCGCACCTTGGAGATCCGCGACCTGCAGATCGCAGGCATCGCCACTGCCCGCAGAGCAAGCGTCGCGACACGCAATGTTCGCCACTTCGAAGGACTCGGGTTGGATGTGATCGATCCGTGGTCCACCTGAGCCGCGGCAATGCCTTGGCCGGCCGGTAGATGTGAGTCTCAGCAGTTGGTCGCGTAAGCGAGCATCCGGCAGACTTCCGATACCCGCACCGAGTCAAGGGCTGTGATGTATTCGGTCAGGAAGGCCTTCTGGGCCAGCAGCGTGTTGTGGACCGCAAGGACACAAGCGACGGGCATTCCATCCTGTGATCCTAGTTCGATCTCGGTGTCCCAGCCGCGAGCGGTACCGGTGGCAGGCACGGCGATCACGTCGAACTGACGCTCGATGTGCTCGTCCCGGGTGAGGATCAGCACCGGTCGGGGCTTGTTCGAGGGCGGCTCATATCGCCAAACCTCGCCACGTGTCACGACGGGAGGTGGTCGTCCCAAGAAAACCCGGCGGCAGCCTCTTCCTCGGCCATTCGGCGCATCGCCCGAGATGTGGACGCACGAGCCATAGCCGACAGGTTCCCCCAGTCGTCAATGACGTCCCCTGGCTCAATGTGGGCTGCCCGCAGTGCACGCGCCGCCTGCTCCTCACTCCATGTGGGAGCCTCCTGCAGTACCAGCTCCTTCGCGGTCATCCTCCGGATTCTAGCGAGCAAACCAGGCGGGCAATCATGCGACAGCGCAGGGCTCGCACTCGAACAGCGGCCTCCAGATCGAGCGGCTGGCCGGGCAAGTCGCTCAGGCAGCCCGTGTCTGCACGTCGAGACATACGACTGCAAAGCGCTTCGAGGGAAGCCAAGTGCGTCAGCCGGAGGGCTCGGTCGAAGCAATTGCCAGCGAGGAGTGGAGGGCGATTGCATTGAAGTCGCTGTCCTGATGGAGCAGTTCTGCGCCGGCTCTGATCGCGACGGCCGCAATCAGGCAATCCGGGAGCCGGCGAATCGTCTCACCCCCTCGCCGGCACGCGCGATACAGCGAGGCGGCTGTCTCGTGATCCGATGGCTCCTCGAGCGCTAGGAACGTGCAGCGATCGAGCAGGCGGCGCAGATCGCTGGCGTGGCGCTCGTCGCGAGCGCCGGCCAGGATCTCCAAGATCACGACCCCTGTGGTCGCGAGCTGCTCGTCGGACTCGACCGCCGCCCGGAGGCGCAGATGGGCTGGACTTCCGGTGGCCCGCTGAAACTCGATCCAAACCGAGCTGTCAACGAGGATCACGACGCCTGCGGGGTCTCGTGCAACCAGCTGCCGCGCAGCTCGTCGAGGTCGCCCTCCCATCCGGTGCCCTGCATCTCCAGCGCTTCCTTACGGCTCATTGGCTCCAGGTCGAGCCGGCGGAGCGCAAGATCGATCGCCGCACGCTTGGTCGCAACGCGGTAGCGGCGCATGACGCGCTCCACCAATGCGTCATCCAGATCGACGTTTGTGCGGCTCATGTGTAGAGTATACACCAACCAGGTCGAGGCTCTAAAGACGCGGGGATAGCTCCCGCGCGAGCGGCGGCGGGACGGCCGCGTAGCACGTCGATCGGATCTCATGGCATACTGTCATGGCCATGGCAAAGCGACTTGTGATATCAAGCGGAGGCCAGGTGTCCGTCCCCGCGGAGGTGCGCAAGCGATGGCGTACCCGAACTGTCCTCGCCGAAGATCGCGGCGACCATGTAGTGCTGCGCCCCGTTCCAGACGATCCAGTGGCCGCAGCCGTTGGAGCATTCGCGACGCAGATCGGCGAGCTCGGCTCCGAGCAGGCCAGGCGCTTGGATCGCGACGAGGAACTGGATGCCCAAGAGCGCGACCGCCACTGATGCGGCTGAGCCCCCGGCCAGCACGCTGATCGACGCCTCGGCACTCATCGCACTGCTGGGAGCCGAGCCCGCGGCCGGCGAGGTACAGGAGATGCTGAGCCGCGGCGCGGCGATGACCACCCTCAATCTCGCCGAGGCGATCGACCGGCTCAAGCGGCGCTATGACCTCGAGATCGAGCGAACACGCCCGGTGATCGAGGGTCTTCTGGCAAAGAACCTGATACTGCTCCCGCTCGGTCCCGCTCAAGCTTGGCGCGCGGGTGAAATTCGTGCCGCTCACTACCACCGCTCCCGCTGCCCAATATCGCTCGCCGACGCCGTTCTCGTGGCGAGCGTTCCAGTGGGTGGGCGCATCGCAAGCTCTGACGGCCCCCTGCTGAGCGTCGCCGCGCGCGAGGGTATCGCCACCGCCGTCCTACCCGACTCGCAGGGGCGCCGAGCACGCGTGCGATAACCGGCGCCGCGAGCTCGTCGGACTCGATCGCCGCCCTGAGGCGTAGATGGGACCGGACTTCCGGTGGCCCGCTGGGGTGATCCGTTGCAGTACCTGATGCTAGTATGCACGTATGAAGCGCACCACCGTTTCCCTTCCAGACGACCTCGCTCGGGCACTCGACCGAGAGGCTCGAAGGCAGCACTCATCGGCTTCAGAGGTGACGCGAACGGCGCTGGCGCAGCATCTTGGCCTGGTCCAGAGCGGGCTACGCGAGCTTGCCTTCGCGGACCTCGGCCGCAGCGGTCATCGCACCACCGCCCGAGACATGGAGGAGCTTCTGGAGCAGGAGTGGAATGACGTCCCTGGCCATCGTTGACGCCGGTCCACTCTACGCGGCGGCCGACGCCGACGACCAGGACCATCTTGCCTCCCGTGCGGCGCTCGCGCGAGCCGATCTCCGCCTGGTCGTGCCAACCTTGGTGATCGCCGAGGCCACCTACTTCGTAGGTCGGAGATTGGGCGCCGCCGCCGAGGGCCGGTTCCTGCAGGGTATCGGGGAGCTTGATGTGGAAGGCCCGAGCCGCGAGGACTTCACACGCATGACGGAGCTCGTCGAGCAGTACGCCGACTTCCCGCTCGGAGGCACCGACGCCTCGGTCGTCGCTCTCGCGGAGCGACTCGACGCCCCAATCATCCTGACGCTCGATCGTCGCCACTTCGCGACGATCGCACCCCGTCATCGCCCGGCGTTCGAGCTGTTGCCGTGAGATCGGAGCGGGGCGACCGCGCTACAATGACGCACATGGAGCTCGTCGGTATCCGCGAGATGCGCCAGAACCTCAGCCGCTACGCCCAGCGCGTCAAGCAGGGCGAGTCGTTTCTGATCACCGACCGTGGGCAGCAGATTGCGCAGCTCACGCCCGCGCCCGGACGCGCCACGGTCATCGACCGGCTCGTCGCAGAACAGGGCGCCAGGCGCGGCCAAGGCAACCTGCTCGACGTTCTGCCAGAGCTGTCCGCGCCGATTCCCGGCCCTCCCAGCGACGAGCTGCTGGATGAGCTGCGCTCCGAGCGCCTGTAGGTCACTTGCCCGACTATCTCGACACATCGGCGTTCATCAAGCTGGTGCGCTCCGAGGCCGAGAGCTCTGCTCTGCGTCGCGACCTGGCCGGTAGGGACCTCCTCAGCAGCGCCCTGCTCGTCGTCGAGGGACGCCGCGCTGCCCGACGCTACGGCGAGCTTGCCGGCACGCGCGCCCGCGCCGCCCTGACGGCGATCACACTTCTCCCGCTGGACGAGCCGATCCTTGATGCCGCCTCCGAGCTGAACCCTGTCGAGTTGCGATCACTCGACGCCCTGCACCTGGCAACCGTCCTCAGCCTGGGCGAGGACCTCGAGCGTCTCTACTGCTATGACGAGCGCCTCGCGGGCGCAGCGCAGGCTCTGGGAATCGAGGTCGCTCAGCCGCGCTGAGTCCTACCCGGCCCCCTCGACCGACACTCCCTCGCCCTCCGCGCCCGAGCCCCCACCCTCAACCCAAGCCTCCTGAGCATCGATACCGGAGGTGCGCACGCCGGTGCCCTGGCACCATGGGCAGGGGAGTTTGCGGGTTTCGCCGCCGAGGGTTGAGACCACCTGTCCGGTGCCCCGGCAGGGCATGCACTCTGGCTCGTGTTTGGCCATCGGACCGCGAGAATAGCGTTAGAGGCCCATCAAGCAATATCTGACGGGCCGGTGCGGCCGCTTCGCGGCGGTCTGCGCCACCCGCGATGCTCGCCGTGCTACAAGCACGGCTGCGCTCGCGTGCGTCGCATCCCATCCACGAATCGACCACCCCGATCCCGCCATCTATTCCTTGACGAACCCTGTGGAGATGAGCACGGCGACAGAGACGCCCCCAGAGCGAATCGAGACGTCCGTGCGCCCGCTACCCGCGGGGCGCACTCGTACCCTTGCGAGACGGGCCGGATGGGTCGCGCTCGCCGCGATCACGGCGGGGGCCGCAGCGCTTCGCTTCGCCCATCTCGGGCAGGTCATCGGCGACCCGTTCTACGACGGTGCCGTGCGCAGCATGGGGCTCTCGTGGCACAACTTCTTCTTCGGCGCGGTCGAGCCCTCGGGGGCGATCGCGATCGACAAGCCGCCCGTGGACCTGTGGCTGCAGGTGGCGAGCGTCAAGCTGCTCGGCTTCGGTTCGGCCGCGCTGAAGACGCCCGAGGCGCTCGCCGGCACGCTCGCCGTGCCGCTGCTGTACGCCGCGGTCAGGCCGGTGTTCGGCGTGCGTGCCGGGCTGGTCTCGGCGCTCGCGCTCGCGCTGGCGCCGATCGAGGTGATCACCGCGCGCAGCGACACGATGGACGCGGTGATGATGGCGCTGACCGTGCTCGCGCTGGCGCTGCTGGTGCGGGCCGCGCGCAGCGGGCGCACCATCTGGCTGCTGGGCGCCGCCGCCGCACTGGGGATCGCCTTCGACGTGAAGCTGCTGGAGTCGGTCGTGGCGCTGCCGGGGCTCGCGCTGCTCGCCTGGCTGGGGCTGCCCGGTGCCCGCCGCCGCCGCGTTTTACAGCTGTCGCTCGCGGCAGTCGTGTACGTGGCGGTCGCGCTCGCATGGTTGACGGGGACCCTGCTGTTCGGAGCACACGACCGGCCGTGGGCGTACGGCTCCACCAATGGCAGCGCCTGGAACTCCGCGTTCGTCTTCAACGGCCTCGACCGCCTCGAGGGGAAGTCGCTGGAAGGCACGCAGGCCTCCTACCAGGCGAGCCGCCATTATCCGGAAGCGACGCAGGCCGAGCGCGACGCGATCCCGATCCTGCCGCCCTCGCCGACGCGCCTACTCGGCCGCGTCGGCCCGCTCTCGGGGGAGCGGCTCGGCCTGGGGGTACTCGCCGGCCTGTTGCTGGGCGGCGCGGCGCTGGGGGCGCTGCTGTGGGAACGGCGTACAGGCAGGCCCGACATGAATGGCGACATCGCCGCCGACTCCGTGCACCCAGAGCCAGCGGACGTGTCCGCGCAAGCCGGGGGCGCCCCGACCATAACTGACGCCCTCGCCAATGCGCCACCCGATCGCCCACAGGACACCCAGCGGCGCCTTCGCATAGCGCTGTTGGCGAGCCTGATGCTGTGGCTGCTAACGGGCATCGCGCTGTTCAACGACATGAGCCGCCTGCACCCCCGTTACACCGAGGCCTTCACACCCGCGGTCGCGGGAACGCTCGGGATCGGCCTCGCATGGGCGAGCGAGCGCCGTGGCCGCGACCGCCTGCTCACGCTGAGCGCGACGCTGCTGGTGGTGGCGCTGTACGCCGAGCGGCTGCTGTTCGGGACGAGCACCGTGTGGTGGATCACGGCCGCCGGGGCGGTCGGCGCGCTGGCGCTCGCCTGGAGCGGCTTCCCGCGCGGGGACACGGTGCGCGCCGGCGTAACCGCGCTGGCGCTCGTCTGCCTGCTGGCGATCCCGCTGTGGGCGTCGCTGAACGCCGTCAGGGAAAACGTCTCGGACACCAACCCTCTGGGCATCCTGCACCACGGCGAGCTCGCACCGCTCAGCGCCTACCTGCGCGCCCACCAGGGCAGCGCTTACTACCAGGCCGCGTTCGACTCCGGCACGAAGATGGGCGAGCTGGTCGAGCGCGACGCCCGGCCAATCCTCGTGCTGACCACGCTCGAAGGCCATGTCTTCACCTCAGTCCAGCGTCTGCGCGCGCTCGTCGCCGCCGGCAAGGTGCGCTACGCCTTCCTCGACGAAGGGTGCGGGCCACAATCGCCCCCCACCGACCCAGACTGCTCGCCGCCGGCCCGCTGGGTGAGCGAACACGGCACCGACGTCTCAAGGCAGGCGGGGATGCCGCGCCCGGGGATGCTGTGGCGGCTGCCTCCCGCACGATGACGGGTACCCTCCGCGGGAATGAACGCAACCCCCGAGACACTGGCATCGCTGAAGATCCTCGTCGTCGACGACGAGGAGACGCTGCGCGAGACGCTGACGCGCTCCTTCTCCCGCGAGGGCCATACGGTCGAGGCTGTCGCCTCGGGCCGGGAGGCGATCGCGCGCGCCGGCTCCGAGCACTTCGACGTGGTGCTGCTCGACGTGGCGCTCGGCGCCGGGCCCAACGGGTACGAGGTGTGCCGCACGCTGCGCGAGCAGCGCAACGTGGTGCCGATCATCATGCTCACCGCCCTGGACACCGAGGCCGACGCCGTGCAGGGGCTGGAGGCCGGCGCCGACGACTACGTGACCAAGCCGTTCGGCCTCGCCGAGCTGCGCAGCCGCGTGCGCGCGGTACTGCGCCGCTCCGGGCCGCGGGCGCTCGGGCGCGAGGCGATCGTCGTGGGGCCGGTGGCACTCGACCGCGGCCGCCGCGAGGTGACCGTGGGCGGGGAGCCGGTGCGCCTGACCTTCTCCGAGTTCGAGCTGCTCGCGCGGTTGATGTCCGAGCCCGGCCGCCTGCTCAATCGTCAGGAGCTGCTGCGCGCGATCTGGGGCGACTCGGCCTACCGCGACCCGCGCGCGATCGACGTCCACATCCGGCATCTGCGCGAGAAGCTCGAGGAGCGCCCCGAGGAGCCAAAGTTGATCCTGACCGTGCGCGGAGCCGGCTACCGCTTCCAGGAGCCGTGATGCGCGGATGGCTGCTCGGCCTGCGCCCGCGGCTGCTCGCCGCACTGCTGTTGACGAGCGCGGTGACCCTCGCGGTCGCCGCACTCGCACTGCTCTCTCCGCTCGAGCAGCGGCTGCGCACCGACGGTGAATCGACCGTGCTGACCGCGCTCGGCACAGTGCGCCCGGAGCTGGCGGAGATCCCGATCGAAGCGGGACGACTGAACGAAACCGAAACGCGCAAGGTCGCGCTGGTGCTGCGCCGCCGCTCGCAGGCGACGCTGACGATCCTCGACGACCAGCTCGACGTCGTCTACGCAAGCTCCAGCCCCACCCAGGACGTGCCCGACTACTACGGCCAGGCGCGCCGCGCGCTGCGCACCGGGCGGGCACCTGTCAGCGAAGTGCGCGACGACGAGCTGATCCTCGCCCAGCGGATCAGGATCTCCGGCCAACATTACGTCGTGGTGCTGACCAAGCGCCTGGACTATGTCGCCTCCGCGGTACGCGTCGTACGCACCGCCTTCCTGGAGGCCGCCGGCGCCGGCCTGCTCGTCGCGCTGCTGCTCGGGGTAGGCCTGGCGACCACGCTGCTGCGCCGCCTGGAGCGGCTGCGCGACGCCACCCGCGAGCTCGAGCGCCGCGGGCCGGATGCCGAGGAGCTGCCCGAAGACCGCGGCCGCGACGAGGTCGGTGAGCTGACCCGCGCGTTCGCCGGAATGCAGGCGCGGTTGCGTCGCCAGGAGGCCGCGCGCCGCGCGTTCGTGGCGACGGCGTCGCACGAGTTGCGCACCCCGCTGGCCTCGCTCGACGGGATGCTCGAGCTGCTCGAGGACGATCTACGCGCAGAGCAGCTCGACATCGAGGACGCGCGCGAGCGCGCGACGCGAGCACGAGCGCAGTCGCGGCGGCTCTCGCGACTGGCCTCCGACCTGCTCGACCTGAGCCGCCTCGACGCCGAGGTCGCGCTGCGCAGCGAGCCGCTCGAGCTCGGCGAGCTCGCCCGCGCGGTCGCCGCCGAGTTCGAGCTCGCCGCGGCCAGCAAGGTGCTGGTGGAGGTTCATCTGCCCGCGCGGCCGTGCTGGGCGCAGGCCGACCCGGGGGCAGTGGCGCAGATCGTGCGCATCCTGCTCGACAACGCCCTGCGCATCGCCCCCGCGGCATCGATCGTCGAGGTCGATGCCGCGATCGCCGAGGGCTGGGCGCAGCTGAGCGTGCGCGACCATGGCCCCGGCATCCCGGTGGCCGAGCGCGAGGTAATCTTCGAGCGCTTTCAGCGCGGCTCGACTACCGGCGGACACGGCGGCTTCGGCCTGGGTCTGGCGATCGGGCGCGAGCTCGCAGCGCGGATGGGCGGGACGCTCGAGCTCGAGGACAATGGATTCGAGCCCACCCGTGCTGGTACGTGCTTCGCCCTGCGGCTGCCGGGCGCACGGGAGGATTAGATGCCCACTCGCCCCGAGATGCCCACCCAGCCCGACACCCCCGACCAGCCCGAGATGCCAAGCGACACCGAGATCGCCGAGATCGCCGCGCAGGCACAGCGCAGCGGCCAGCTCGCGCTCGACACCGAGTTCATGGGCGAGGGGCGCTACCGCACGCTGCTTTGCCTGGTGCAGCTCGCGGTGCCCGACCACACCGCCGGTCTGCGCATCGAGCTGATCGACCCCCTGCAGGAGCACCTCGACGGGGCGCCGCTGGCGCGCGTGCTCGCCGACCCCGCGGTCGAAGTCGTGGTGCACGCCGGTCGCCAGGACATCGCGCTGCTGCGCCGGCGCTTCGAGACACCCGTGCGCAACGTGTTCGACACGCAAGTCGCCGCCGGCTTCGCCGGGATGGCGGCACAGACCTCCTACGAGACGCTGCTCGCGGAGCTGCTCGGCGTGCGCCTCGCCAAGAGCGCGAGCTTTACGCGTTGGGACGCGCGCCCGCTCTCGCGCGAGCAGCTCGCGTACGCGCGCGAGGACGTCGTGCACCTGCTGGAGCTCGCCGGGGAGCTGCAACGACGGCTGAGCGCCTCCGGCCGTCTGCAGTGGGCCCGCGAGGAGTGCCGCGCGGTCGAAGAGGCCAGCGACGAGCGCGACGAGCAGGCGATCCTCGCGCGCCTGCCCCGCGTCCGCAACCTGAGCGCGGTCTCGCAGGCGGTCGCACGGGAGCTGGTCGCCTGGCGCGAGCGGACCGCGGCCACAAAGGACCGCACCGTGCAGAGCGTGCTCGCCGACGCGGCGCTGGTCGAGCTTGCCAAGCGCCGACCGGCCTCGACACGCGAGCTGGAGCAGATCCGCGGCCTCGGCCAGGGCGGCCTGCGCCGCAGCGGCCCGGAGCTGCTGGAGGCGGTGCGCAGCGGCGCCGAGCGAGCCGACGGACCGCAGATCCCACTGGAGCGTCTCGCGCGCGGCGGCTTCCCCGACCCCGCCGACGCCCCGCTGGTGGCGCTCTGCGAAGCGCTGGTGCGCGCCCGCGCGCGCGAGGCCGACTTGGCGTACGAGCTGATCGCCGCCCGCGCCGACCTGCAGGCGATCGTCACCGCGGTCCGCACGGGCGGGGTGGGCGGGATCGAATCAAACGTACGCACGCTGCGGGGCTGGCGGCGAGAGCTGGTCGGCACCGAGCTGCTGGAGCTGCTGGACGGGCGCCTGTCGCTGTCGGTGCGCGGGGGCAGCCTGGAGATCGGCCGGGAGGGCTACTGAATATTGTTGTAAACCGTGAACAGCGGCATGTACATCGAGATCACGATGAAGCCGACAATCCCACCGATCACGATGATCATGATCGGCTCCATGATCGAGGTGAGGCCCTTGACCGAGGCATCCACCCGGTCGTCGTAGAAGTCGGCGATCTTGCCGAGCATCGCGTCGAGCGCACCGGTCTCCTCGCCGACGCCAACCATGTTGGTCACCATCATCGGGAAGATCGGGATATCCGCGAGCGGTGCGGAGATCGTGCCGCCGCGCTTGACCGAGGAGATTATGGCGTCCATCGCGTCTTCGACGACGACGTTGCCGGCGGTTTTGCCAGTGATCTCGAGGGCGTGCAGCAGCGGCACGCCGGCGCCGGTGAGCGCCGCGAGCGTGCGCGACCAGCGCGCGATCGCCACCTCCTGCACGATCGTGCCGATCTTCATCGGGATGCGCAGGCGGAAGCGGTCCCACTGGGGGCGCCCCCAGGAGCTCGACTTCCACTTCAGGAAGGCGACGATCACCGCGACGGTGCCGCCGATCAGAAGCCACCAGTCGTTGATGACCAGATGGGACATGGCCACCGAGACCTTCGTGATCGCCGGCAGTTCGCCGCCGAATTCCTTGAACACGTTCTGGAACACCGGCACGAGAAAGGCGACCAGCGCCATCATCACGCCGACCGCGAAGACGATCACCAGGGTCGGGTAGATCATCGCCGATTTGATCTGGCGGCGCAGCGAGGCGTCCTTCTCGAGCTGGTCGGCGACGCGCAGCAGCGAGCCCTCCAGCAGGCCACCGGTCTCCCCCGCGCGCGTCATCGCGATGAACAACGGGTTGAACACCTTCGGGTGACGCTCCATCGCGTCGCTCAGCGGCAGGCCGGCCTCGACGTCCTTGCGCACTGCCACGATCGTGCCCTTCAGCAGCTTGTTCTCGGTCTGCTCCTCCAGCACGTACAGCGCGCGCAGGATGCTCATCCCCGAGGTGATCATCGTCGCGAGCTGACGTGAGAAGACCGCCAGGTCGGACGCGGTCACCCTTTCCATGAACGTGAGATTGATCTCACGCGAGGCGTGCTTGTCGGCGATGTCGAGAACGATCAGCCCACGCGCCTTCAGCTGGTCGGAGACCGCCTGCTTGGATTCGGCGTCGACCTCGCCCTTCGCCTTCGCGCCGGCGAGGTCCATCGCCTTGAAGACGTAAGTGCTCATATCTGGGCCACCACACCACCCGGCGGATGGATCGTCGTTCCTGGCAAGGACGCAGTGAGCGAAGTGTGCCGAAGCCGGGGGACACTCGCTTCGCTCGCATCCCCGTTTCGGCCTGCACACGAGCGATCGAGGACAAGGGGTCGTCGGCTTGGCCGACGACCGAAGGCGACGAGACGCCGCCGGGTCATGCTGCCAGCGAGCCGGCGCCCAACAGGCGCCGCAGCTCTTCGGGGGTGGACGAGCGCGATTCGGCCATCTTCTGGGAGATCTTGCCGGCGCGCACCAGCGACGCCAGCGAGGCGTCCATCGTCTGCATCCCGTGCGCGGTGCCTGTCTGCAGCGTCGAGTAGATCTGGTGGGTCTTGCCCTCGCGGATCAGGTTGCGCACGGCCGGTGTCGGCACCAGTACCTCGCACGCGACCACGCGCCCGGAGCCGTCCGCGGTGGGGATCAGCTGCTGGGTCATGATCCCCTGCAGCGCGACCGACAGCTGCACGCGCACCTGCCCCTGCTGGTGGGAGGGGAAGACGTCGATGATGCGGTCGATCGTCTGCGCGGTGTCCTGGGTGTGCAGCGTGGCGAACACGAGGTGGCCTGTCTCAGCGGCGGTCAGCGCGGTGGAGATCGTCTCCAGGTCGCGCATCTCGCCTACGAGGATCACGTCGGGGTCCTGGCGCAGGGCCGCCTTCAGCGCCTCGCCGAAGCTCTTCGCGTCGGAGCCCAGCTCGCGCTGGTTGACGATGCAGCGCTTGTGCGGGTGCAGGAACTCGATCGGGTCCTCGATCGTCATGATGTGCTCGTCGCGGGTCTGGTTGATGGCGTCGATCATCCCCGCCAGCGAGGTGGACTTGCCCGAGCCGGTGGGACCGGTCACCAGCACGAAGCCTCGCGGCTTGCGCGTGAACTCGTGCACGGTGGCCGGCAGACCGAGCTCATCGATCGAGGTGAGGCCCACCGGGATCAGGCGGAACGCGGCACCGATCGCCCCCCGCTGGTAGTAGGCGTTTACGCGGAAGCGGGCGTGGCCGGGAATCGAGTAGGCGAAGTCGAGCTGCCAGTCGGTCTCCAAGCGCTGGCGCTGGTCGCCGGTGAGGATCGAGTAGACGATCTCGCGCGTGTCGGTGGGCTGCAGCACCGGGTAGTCCTCCAGCGGCGTCAGGCGTCCACGCACGCGCACGGTCGGATGCGCCCCGGCTGCCATGTGCAGGTCCGAAGCGCGGCGGGAGACGACCTCCATCACGAGGTCTGCGAAATCGATACCCATCGCCGTGTCCATCGGTCACTGCGACCCGGTTGCGCGGCGGCGCGCGGGGCGAGTGGACGAAAATTCGAGTGGGCGCCGCTGCCGCATGAGATCTTGCATGGTCGGCCCTCCAGCCCGGCCGCGGGGCAGGGATGCCACGCGCCCACGCGCGTCGTCACGACACCCACCCGCGCGGACGATCCCTCAACACCCACCCAACACGCGCGCAAGCTCGGCGATCGAGGTGCGGCCCTGGCGGACCTTGTCGAGGCCGTCGTCGCGCAGGCGGCGCATCCCCTGCTGCATAGCGACCTCGCCGAGCTGCTCGGCGGCGCGGCGTTCGAGCGCCAGCGCGCGGATCTCGGACGTGACGTTCATCACCTCGTAGATCCCGGCGCGTCCGCGGTAGCCCGAGCCGCCGCAGCGCCGGCAGCCGACGGACTCGTACGCCTCGAGGTCGACGATCGCCTTGTAGCCGTTCTGGCGCAGCACCTCCGCGGGGATGATCGTGCGCTTCTTGCAGTGCGAGCACAGCGTGCGCACGAGGCGCTGCGCGAGCACGCAATCCAGAGCCGAGGCGACGAGGAACGGCTCGATCCCCATCTCGATCAGGCGCGTGATCGCCGAGGGGGCGTCGTTGGTGTGCAGCGTCGAGAGCACGAGGTGCCCGGTGAGCGCCGACTCGATCGCGATCTGCGCCGTCTCGCGGTCGCGAATCTCACCCACCATGATCACGTCGGGGTCGGCGCGCACCATCGCGCGCAGGCCAGTCGCGAACGTGAGGCCGGCCTTCGGCGACACCTGCACCTGCGTGATCCCCTCGACCTGGTACTCCACCGGGTCCTCGACGGTGATGATGTTCTTCTCCGGCGTATTCAGTTCCTGCAGCGCCGCATACAGCGTGGTCGACTTGCCCGAGCCGGTCGGGCCGGTGACGAGCACCGCGCCGTGGGTCTGATGGAAGGCGTGCTCGAAACGCTCGCGCTCCTCACCGCCCAAGCCGAGCTTCTCGAGCTTCATCACGACGGAGTCCTTGTCGAGGATGCGCATCACGATCGACTCGCCGTGCACGCTTGGCAGCGTCACCACGCGCAGGTCGACGTGGCGGCCGTCGACGGTCAACCCGACGCGCCCGTCCTGCGGCAGCCGGCGCTCGGAGATGTCCAGCTCCGCCATGATCTTCACGCGCGAGACGACCCCCGGGCCCATTTTGCGCGGAACCGTGGTGATGTCCTGCAGCACCCCGTCGACGCGGAAGCGCACGCGCGTCTCCTTGCCGTCGGGGGAGAGGTGCACGTCGGAGGCGCCCTGCTCGACCGCCTGCGCGACGATCTGGTTGACCAGCTTGATCACCGGCGCGTCGTCGTCGGTCTCGTGCAGCTCGACGACCTCCGCCTGGGCGTCCTCGCTCTCGGCGAGCTCGCCGCTGGCCGCTACCACGTCGTCGAGGCGGTCCAGGCGCGAGATCAACGCGGCGATGTCCTCGGGCGCGGCGACCGCGACCCGCACCTCGAAGCCGGTCATGATCGCGATGTCGTCGACCGCCAGCACGTTGGAGGGGTCGGTCATCACCACCAGCAGCGTGCGCTTGTCCACGAACGCCACCGGCACCGCCTGGTAGCGCTTGGCCGCTGCGGTCGTCACGAGGTTGGCCGCGCTCATGTCCACCTGGAAGACGCCGAGGTCGAGGTGGTCGAGGCCATAACGCTCGGCCAGCGCGCGCGCCAGACCGTCGTGGCTGAGGATCCCGCCTTCGAGCAACACTCGCTCGGGGGTTGTCCCGGAGCTGCGCGAGGTGGCGATCGCGTCGTCCACGCGCTCGCGCGCCACCAGTCCCATGTCGACGATCACGTCAGTGAGGAAGCGCGAGGAGCTTCCTCGCCGTGAGGGCGAGGTAATGCCCGGGCGGCCCTCCGGCTCCTGTTTCGGGGGGCCCGCGAGCTCCGCGGACGCGGCGTGGTCGCCGCCCGGTACGCCCGCGCTGTCGGTGACGACCTCCGCTTCCACGCGCGCGGGCTCGCGCTCGGGCAGCGCGACCACGACCGGGCGCTCCTGCTCCTGTTCGAAATCCATGCCGAAGATCTCGTGCAGGTCGGGGCTCTGATCGGAGGGGTGAGCGCTCATGACTCCCTCCTCCCCGGGCTCGACTCAGTAACCCACTGGCGCCTCCCTGGCCGCGCGACGCATAACCTCGAGCGGGGCCGGCCGCCCAGTCCACCGCTCGAGGCTGAGCGCACCCTGGGCGACGAGCAGCTCCAGACCGTCGAGCGTCGGCACTCCCTGCTCTTGTGCGCAGGCGAGCAGCTCGGTGGAGCCTGATTGAAGAGGGGCTCGACCGAAGCCGGGTGACACGCGCCCGCGGCGCGAGTCCCCGTTTCGGCCAGCCGGCCTTCGGCCGGCTGCGCCACCCTCTCGGTGGGCGTAGACGAAATCAACCACATACGAGTACCTACCGACCAGATCGTGCTCAAGGCTCAGCAGGTTGAGGCAGCTCTCGGTGGCGGTAGCCGGTCGTACTAGCCCGACCGAGGTGCAGTTGATCAAGATGTCGGTACTTTCGGGCAACCGCACTGCCCGAATCCCGAAAGCGCGCGCGAGCTCCTCCACGCGGCCCGACGTTCGGTTCCACACCGACACCTCCCGCGCCCCCGCCTCGCGCAGCGCCCACACCGCCGCGCGCGCGACGCCGCCGGCCCCGAGCACCATCGCGGTGAGTCCCCGCGGTGAGTGGCCGGCGCGCTCCATCGCCGCGATCAGCCCGGGCGCGTCGGTGTTCTCCGCGGCGATCGTCCCGTCGGGAGCGAACGTCAACGTATTGGCGGCGCCGATCGCACGCGCCGCCGCGCTCGCCTCGTCGGCGAGCGCGAGCGCCCGCTGCTTGTGGGGAATCGTCACGTTCGCGCCGTGGAAGCCCGCGCCCCCGAGCGCTCGAGTCGTCTCCTCGAACAGCCCCGGCGGCTGGTCCGGCACCGGCAGCCGTTGGTAGCTCCACGCGGGCGCGAGGCCCAGCTCTCGCAGCGCGGCGTTGTGCATCGCCGGCGAGCGGCTGTGGGCCACCGGCCAACCGAGCACGCCCAGGCGAGTCCCAGGCGTGCGCACCTCGGCGTCCACAACGCCCTGCGCGCCGTGGCGAGCGATCCCAGGCGTGGGCACCTCGGCGTCCGCGGGACCCTGCACGCCGGGACGGGTCACCGGGCTCACCGCCCTCGCTTCTTGCACGTCGGTTCGCGCCCGCCGTTGCGATTCACCGCTTCCTGGTAGGCGGCCGCGTTGTGTTCAAATTCAGCGCTGCTCGTGGAGAACACCAGGTCCCCGCAGCCGTCTGCCCCGTTGACGTAGTACAGGTAGGGCACGTTCGCCGGGTGCGCGGCCGCCTCGATCGCGGCCACTCCGGGGTTGCTGATCGGGGTCGGCGGCAGGCCGACGTGGGTACGCGTGTTGTAGGGGGAGTTGGTCTGCAGCTGCACCTCGGTGAGCGGCGCCGAGAAGTCGTTGAGCGCGTAGCGGATCGTCGCGTCGATCCCGAGCGCCATCCTCAGGCGCAGGCGGTTGTAGATCACCGCGGCGACCTTCGGGCGGTCGCTCCGCAGCAGCGCCTCGCGTTCGACCATCGAGGCGACGATCAACAGCTGGTAGGGCGTTATGTGAAGTTCGCGCGCACGGCGGATCTCATTGCGGCCGAAGTTTTCTTCGAACGCCTGCAGCTGCTCGGCCACCAGTCGTCGGGCAGGCGACCCGGCGTACAGTTCGTAGGTCGCGGGGAACAGGAAGCCTTCGAGGTTGGGCGTCCCCGCCGGCGCCCCGTAGTGGAGTGGGTCGAGCAGCGAGGAGCGCCGCGCTGCCGCCACGTAGCTGCCGCTCAGTCCCTCGCTAGAGGCAATTCGCGCGATCTGTCCGCGCGTCTCACCCTCGGGAATCGTGATCCGCACGATCTTGAGCGGTGGCGGCGGTGGCGGGGCTTTGGATTTGTGCAAGGCCAGAGCCAGCACCAGCACCCCCACGGCGACGACGACCACGAAGGCCAGCGCCCGCAGCCGCCGGCGCCGCACGCGCCTGCTCACGCTGATTGCCACGGCCGCCCTTGCGCCGAAGCTCCCTCGTCGGGGGAGGATGAGGCCGACAGCCACGATTCCAGCATCAACGCCGCCGCGCGCGAATCCTCCGGCGCCGAGGCTGGTGGGTGGGCTCCGATCCGCTGCGCCATGCGCGTGGTGAGGCGCTCATCGTGCAGCTCGATCGGGACCCCCTCCCCCAGCCGCCGCGCCAAGCGCGTGGCGAACTCCCGTGTCTCGCGCGTCTGCGCGCTCTCTTCACCCGAGAGCGTGAGCGGCAGGCCGACGACGATCCGCTCGACCTCGCGCTCGGCGACGAGCGTGGCAAGCGCGTCGAGCCCGCGGCGGGTCGCCGGTTGCGGGATTATGTCGATCGGGGTGACGATCGTCCCCGTCGGGTCCGCAACCGCGCAGCCGCAGCGGGCGCTGCCGTAGTCGAGGCCAAGGGTTCGCATCAACCGCTGGCGAGCGCGGCCTCGATCGCAGCGCGGCCGGCCACAAGCGCCTCCTCCAGCTTCTCGACGTCGCGGCCACCCGCCTGTGCAAGCGTGTCGCGTCCGCCGCCGCCTCCGCCCACCACGGCGGCCGCCGCCTTGACGATCGCGCCGGCCTTCACGCCGCGCTCGACCAGGGAGGTGGTGACTCCGACGATCAGGTGCACGCGGCCGTCGAGCGCGCCGCCGAGCACGATCGCGGCGTCGGGGAGCTTGCCCTTGAGACGATCTACCAGCTCCGGCAGCGCCTTGGGGTCGGCGACATCGACGGTTGCGCTCAGCACCCGCGCACCGGCGACCTCAATCGCCTGCGCGGCAAGGGCCTCGATATCGACGCCGTGATACAGGAGCCCACCCGCCCCGGTGGGTCCATCGCCTGCACCCGCGCCGCCCCCGCCGCTGCGAAGCTCCTTCAGCTCCTTCTCCAACCGCCGGCGCTCGAGCTCCCGTTCGCGCACTGCCTCGGGCGCGCCCTCGGGGCGGGTGCGCAGCGTGGTGGCGATCTCCGCGAGCCAGCGATCGCGCGCGCGCAGCAGCTCGACCGCGGCCGGGCCGGTGAGCGCCTCGATGCGGCGCACGTTGGCGGCGCTGGAGGTCTCGCTCTGGATGTGAAAGAGCCCAATCTCGGCCGTGGCGCGCACATGCGTGCCACCGCACAGCTCGCGCGAGTACTGATTTTCCCCCCCGCCTCCCCCCTCGCCGATCTGCACCATCCGCACGACCTCGCCGTACTTCTCGCCGAACAGGGCCATCGCGCCGAGGCGGCGGGCCTCCTCGAGCGTCGTCGTGATCGGGCGCACCGGGTCGTCGGCGAGGATCCACTCGTTCACGCGATCCTCCACGTCCCGCAGCTCCTCGGCGGTGAGCGCCGAGGAGTGGCTGAAGTCGAAGCGCAGCTTGTCGGGGCCGACGTAGGAGCCGGCCTGACGCACGTGCTCGCCGAGACGCTCGCGCAGCGCGGCGTGCAACAGGTGCGTGGCGGTGTGGTTGCACTCGGTCGCATGGCGGGCGGCATGGTCGACGCGGGCGAGCACGGGCTCGTCGGGATCCAGCTTTCCCTGCTCGACGACCACCGCCAGCGCCTGATCGTCGCCGAGGCGAAAGACGCCCTCAACGCGCGCCCGACAGTCGCCGTGCTCGCACTCGATCGTGCCCACGTCGGAGACCTGGCCGCCGCCGGCCGGGTAGAAGGGTGACTCGGCGAGCTTGACCAAATAGCGGGCACCAACCTGCCCATTGGCAACGCCCCCGCCGGTGTCACCCGCCGCAGATGCAGCCTCACCGCGCGCCGCGACCACCCCGCCATCGACCGCAACGCCGTCGCCCACCGGAGAGCCATCGACAGATATCCGGGCCAGTGCGCCGACCGCAGTGCGCTGCGTCTCGGTTTCATAGCCTGTGAAGCGCGTCTGAAAGCCCGCGGCGGCCGCCAGCTTTCGCGCGCGCTCGCGGGGGTCCTCACCTGCTCCGGGGTCGGCCTTGCCTCCGGTTATAAGTTTCGCCTCGAGGCTCGCTTCGAAGCTCAGCTCAGCGCGCAGGCGTACGCCTGCGCGGCTTCGAGCCCGCTGCGCATCCATTAACTGCTCGAAGCCCTCGGGGTCGACGCCGAGTCCGCATTCGGCGACCAGTTCTCTTGTCAGATCAAACGGGAAGCCGTAGGTGTCGTGGAGCATGAAGGCGTCCTGCGCGGAGATTCCCTCCGCGCCAGCGTCCTCGGCGCGCGCGATCAGCTCCTCCAGCAGCCGCGTGCCCTGCTCCAGCGTGCGTCCGAAGCTCTCCTCCTCGGCGGCCAGCCACTTCTCGATCGCCGCGCGCTGGGTGCTCAGCTCGGGGTAGGCGGCGCCCATCAGCTCGCGGACGACCTCGGCGTAGCGCACGAGGAAGCCGCCCTCCATGCCGAGCGCCCGGCCCTGCTGGATCGCGCGGCGCATCACGCGGCGCAGCACGTAGCCGCGCTCCTCGTTGGAGGGGACGACGCCGTCGGCAACCATGAACGACATCCCGCGCGCGTGGTCGGCAAGGATCCGCAGCGCGCGATCGACGGGGAACTCCTCGCCGTAGCGCCTCCCCGACAGTTCCTGGCCGAGGGCGATCAGCGGCTGGAACTGGTCGGTCTCGAACACCGACTCCGTCCCCTGCAGGATCGCGGCCATCCGGTTGAGTCCGAGGCCCGTGTCGATGTTGCGCGTCGGCAGCTCCACCAGGTGGTCGTGCGGGTCCTGGTTGTACTGCATGAAGACGAGGTTCCAAAACTCCAGGAAGCGCTCGTTCTCGCCACCGGGAAGATCGTCCTCCCTGCCGAAGTCGAGGCCGCGGTCGAGGTAGAGCTCCGAGCAGGGCCCGCTCGGCCCGACCGGCCCCGCTTCCCAGAAGTTCTCCGAGCGCGGGCAGCCGACGATCCGCTCGCGCGGCACCCCTACCGCCTCCCACAGTTCGATCGCCTCCTCGTCGGCGCCCAGCCCGAGCGCCTCGTCGCCCTCGAACACCGTGACCCAGATGTCCTGCGCGCTGAAGCCGAAGACCTCCCGCGAAAGCTCCCACGCGAGTTCGATCGCGCCCTGCTTGAAGTACGCGCCGATCGAGAAGTTCCCCAGCATCTCGAAGCACGTCAGATGCCGCAGCGTCGAGCCGACCTTCTCGATGTCGGGCGTGCGAAAGCACTTCTGGCAGCTGGTGAGCCTCGGCGCGGGTGGTGCCTCGCGCCCCAGGAAGTAAGGCTTCAGCGGCTGCATTCCGGCCGTGGTTAGCAGCACTGAGCGATCCTCGGGCGGCGGCACCAGCGAGGCGGACGGCAGCCGCCGGTGGCCGCGCTCCTCGAAGAAAGCCAGGTAGCGCTCGCGGATCTGATCTGAGGTCATCGTCGGATGATCTTAGGGCCCCTCAAGCAATATCTGGCGGTCCGGTGCAGTCGCTTCGCGGCGGGCCATTTCCGCGAGGGGTGTAGCGCAAGCGGCCAGCGTCTATGTAGAGATCGTGCCGTAGCCCAAGATCACATCGCCGTCGTACAGGCAGGCAATCTGCCCCGGGGCCGCACGCGTGATCGGTTCCTGAAGCTCCACCTCCACGCCCTCGTGGCGCCCGGGCCCCGGATCGTAGGCAAGCCGGCACGGGTGCAGCGGCCCGTGCGAGCGGACCCGTACGCCGTCGACCCGCGCGCCGGGCCGGCGCAGCGTTACGTCGCGGACGGGGACCGTGCGGGTCATCAGCGCCTCGCGCGGGCCAACGGTGACGGTGTTGGCGAGCGGGTCGGTACTCAGCACGAACAGCGGCTCGTGACCGCCGGGCAGGCCCAGGCCGTGGCGCTGGCCGACGGTGAAGGCGTGCGCGCCGCGATGGGAGCCCAGCCGGCGGCCATCGAGGTCGAGGATGCTCCCACCGTTCGCCGCACCCGCGACCCCATTTCCACTCCGGTCGGCAGCGGCCTCATCCATTCCGGAGCTCGTGCCATGGCGAGCGAGGAACTGCGGCAGCGAGGTGCCCGCAAGGAAGCAAAGGTCTTGCGAGTCGGGCTTCTGCGCCACCGAAAGACCCTCGCGCTCGGCGATCTCCCGCACCTCGGGCTTGGTTAGGCTCCCCAACGGAAAGGACAACCGCGCGAGCGAGGCGGGGTCGAGCCCGGCCAGCGCGTAGCTCTGGTCCTTGAGCCGGTCGGCGGCGACCCGCAGTAGCGGGACGGAGAAGTCGGCGGGTCCCTCCGTATGCACGCGCGCGTAGTGGCCGGTGACCAAGCGCGCGGCACCGAGCCGCGTGGCAAGCTCGAGCATCGCGTCGAGGCGCACCGAGCCGTTGCAGCGAATGCAGGGGTTGGGGGTGCTGCCCCGCGTGTAGCCCTCCAGCCAGCCCGCGACCACCCCGGCGCGGAACTCCTCGCGCAGGTCGACCGATAGATGGGGCAAGCCCCGGGCATGGGCGAGCGCGCGCGCACCGCGGACGGCCTGGGCGGAGCAGCAGGAGCGCTCGCCGTCGTTCTCGGCGTCGGCCCACAGCTCCAGCGTCACACACACCACCTCCTCGCCGGAGCGCGCGGTGAGCAGCGCGGCGACCGCCGAGTCCACGCCGCCGCTCATCGCGACCAGGGCGCGGGGGGCGCCCGCGGCGGGCGGTGCGAGTGCGGCGCAGGCGCGCGCGGCGGCCCCGAGCGCGCGGTGCAGCGCGTCGGCGGCGAGCTCGGCGGCGTGGCGCTTGGCGGGGTGCAGCCCACCCAGCTCGGCGGCGATCTCCTCCGCGCCGACGCGCGCGGCAGCCAGCAGCGGCGCGCCGCGCACGAGCGCAACCGTGGCCGAGCCGGCGGCGAGCGCCGCCCCACAGCCGGAGGCATCAAAGCCGGCGTCGGCGATCGTGCCATCGGGGCTCGCGGCGTCGAGCGCAAGCGAGATACGCACGAGATCGCCGCACGCGGCCCCCCCGGCAGCGCCGGTGTGTGCGTGGTCGGGCGTGTGCCCGCGCCCGCGCGGGCGCTCGAGATGCGTTGCGAAGGGCTCCTGCGCGATCACCAAGTCGAGTTTACGGCCTGACCATGACTCCACCGGGGCCGTCCGCGCAGCATCGGCCCGCCTGACTGCGCGACCAAAGGCGGCGACGGCTCGCCCACCGAGCCGGCCGCCGTCCTACCCTTTGGCTTCGGCGATCGCCTGTTCGAGCGCGAATTCGTCGGTGAGCCCAGTGACCGTCGCGACTTCGCGCTTGGGATTGATGATCAGCAGCGTCGGGGTCTGGTAGACCTGGATGTCGCGCGTGATCGAGCCGAACGAGTTGACCTGGCCGGCGAGCGCGAGGTGCGCCGCGACGTGGTGGCGGAGCTTGTAGGCGACTTCGGTGGTACCGATCGCCGTGGCGTCGTCGTCGTAGCCGCTGGGGTTGAGGAAGAGCAGCAGCACGGTCTTGCCCTGGTGCAGCTCGACGGCGATCGTCGCCGGTGAGGTGGGCTGCAGGTCGGACTTCATCCTGGCGACGATGACGCCTTCCGCGTGCGCAAGCTTCGACTTCAGCCCGAGCGTGGGATCGATCGCTTCGACCAGGTCGACAACGGCCTTCAGATGCAGCGCTTCGGTGAGGTTGTGAAGCGTGAGCGCGGCCGTCGCTGCCGGGGCGGCCACTGCGTGCGACCCGTGCGTCTGCGCGTGAGGGCGTGCGGTGGTGGAGGCGCCGTGGTGGGTGTGCACGGTCACGGTGGTGTGATGCGTATGCACGGCCGCGGTCGTGTGATGCGTATGCACGGCCGCGGTCGTGTGATGCGTATGCACGGCCGCGGTCGTGTGGCGCGTGGACGCGGCGGAAGTGGTCGTCGAGGCGTGCGTCGTGGCGCTAGACCCAGCGGAAGCGGGCGTGGTCGAGCCGTGCGTTTCCCCGGCATGCTTTTCCTCATATGCGACGCCCCGTTCCTCCTTGCCGGCCGCTTCGTGGGCCCGTTTGATGTCCCGCGTCAGACCTTCCAGGCCCGGGGCGGGGCCATGGTAGACACGGCCGGAGCCTGCGCCGGAGGCGGCGGGGTGCGTGGCGGCATGGCTCGCGGAGCTGCCGGCCGAGGAGGCGACGCTCGGCGAGGAGGTGCCGCTCGATTCCGTCCCAGGCGAGCGGTGCAGCACCATGAACCACGCGACAATCATCATCGCGAGCGCGAGCAGAGCCACCAGAGCGATCTGGAAAGGGCGCGAGATCTGAGCCATCAACACCAACTTCGGCATCCACGCCGTGCGAGTTGAGCCCCAAATTGCGCCTTGGACGGCTCCTGAGAGTTCCTAACAAAATAGGCGGGTGCGGCTGGGGTGGTCCTGGGCCAAGCGGGGCGCGGACGCAGGATCGTGGCAGTAGTGGTCCTACGACACGATCCGAGGACAAAGCCCCGCGCAGCGCACAGGGCCGCATCCAGACGTGCCCGCATTTTGTTAGGGGCTCCTATAGATCGTGCAGGCCGCGCAGCACCGCGTGGACCACGGTCTCCGTGGGGAGCTGCTCCTGCGTGCGGGCCTGCGTGTCCTCGAGTGTTGTCTCCCCCGTCCCCGCGCCCTGCTCGCCGCCGCCGACGACCGCCACGAAGCGGGCGCCGAGGCGCTCGGCGTGACCCAGCTGGTTCTTCAGCGAGCGGCCGGCCAGCTCCATCTGCGCGGCAAGGCCCGCGCTGCGGGCGTCGTGCAGGATCTTGAAGGCGGCCCTGGCGGCCCCGCCGGCGGAGGAGTGAGCTTCCCATCCTGGCCCATCCCCCTGCCCCCCAATGATGGGGGCCCGCCCGCCCGAGGCCTTATCCCTTCCCTCCTCAAAGGCGATGTACAGGTCGATCGCCGGTGGCACGTCCGCCGACGCGTTGCCGGCCAGCAACATCCGCTCGATCCCCGCGGCCCAGCCCATGCCCGGAGTCGGGGGTCCGCCAAGCTCTGCCACCAAACCGTCGTAGCGCCCGCCGCCGCCCACTCCGCTCTGCGCTCCGAGCGCGTCCGATGTCAGCTCGAACACCGTGCGGGTGTAGTAGTCGAGGCCGCGCACCAGCGTCGGGTCGATCTCGTAGGCCACGCCCGCCTCGTCGAGGAGAGCCCTCACCTCGGCGAAGTGGGTCGCGTCCTCGGAGTTGAGGTGGTCCAGTAGGCGGGGTGCCGTTGCCATCGTTGCGCGGGTGCCAGGGTGCTCGGAGTCGAACGCTCGCAGGGGGTTGAGGTCGATCCGCTCGCGCACCTCGGGGGCAAGGTCCTCGGCATGAGCGCGCAGATGGGCCTGCAGCTGCTCGCGGTACTGCTCGCGTGCCTCGGGCCCGCCGAGGCTCAGAGGCGCAGGCGCACCTCCTTGACGCCGATTTCGTCGAGTAGCGTGCTCAGCAGCACAATCGACTCGGCATCGACGGCCGGTTCATCGGAGCCGAGCGCCTCCGCGCCGACCTGCCAGAACTGGCGCTGGCGGCCCGCCTGGGCGCGCTCGTAGCGGAAGAAGCTCGACAGGTACCACAGCTTCACCGGCTGGCGCAGCTTGTGCATACCGTGCTCCACATACGCGCGGCACACGGGGGCCGTGCCCTCGGGACGCAGCGTCAGTGAGCGATTACTGCCGTCGGCGAAGGTGTACATCTCCTTCTGCACGATGTCCGTCGAGACGCCGACGCCGCGTGCGAACAGCTCGGTCGCCTCGAACGTCGGCGTCTCGATCCGCTCGTACCCCGCCCCCTCCAGGAGCGCGCGCGCGCGGGCCTCGATGCGGGCGCGCGCGCCCGCCTGCTCGCCCAGCACGTCGTGGGTGCCCCGAGGGGCCTTCAGCTTCGGGGCGCTCACCGACGGGACGGTTCGCCCGCGGCCGCCGGCGCCTGCGTGGCGAGCCGGATCGGCTGCCCCTCGCCCGCGGTCTTCGCAGTAGCGTCGCGGAGCTCGGCCAGGAAGGGATTCGTCTGCAGCTCGCGGCCCAAAGTCGTGACGCCCATGTGGCCCGGGTACACCACGCTCTGCGCGGGGAAGCGCTCGATCAGCCTTCCAATCGACTGCTCCAGCGTGCTCCAGTTGCCGCCTGGCAGATCGACGCGCCCGACCGCTCCCAGGAAGAGCACGTCGCCGGAGAGCAGCACCGGAGCCTGCGCCGTCTGCTCGCCGCCGGCCGCGCCGGTGGGTGTCAGCGCGTACGTCACGTGCCCAGGGCTGTGGCCGGGCGTGAAAAGCACGTCGATGTCAAAGCCTGCGAGCTGCAGGTGCTCGCCGCCCGCGACCGTGTGCTCCGGCTCCCAGCTCTCGAATGGGCCGAAGCCGGGCGGCGTCCAAGCCATGATGTTGCTCAGCAACGGGCGCTCGATCTCCGGGCAGTACACCGGGGCCCCGGTCGCTTGCGCGACGGGGGCCACGGCGCCGATGTGGTCGAAGTGGCAGTGCGTGATCAGGATCGCCTCGATCTCCACGCCCAGCGCCCGCGCCGCCGCGAGCAGCCGCTCAGGCTCCTCGCCCGGGTCGATCATCACCGCGCGCCCACTCGCACGGTCGGGCGTGGCGATGTACGCGTTCTCCTGCACCGGCCCCACGGTGAACATCCGCACGTCGGGGGCCCCACTCACCGCGCGTCCGCCTTCGCCTTGGCTTCCGCCTTTGCCTTCGCCGTCGCGTTCGCTTTCTGACGCTGGCGGCGTTTGTACATCCACGCATCGGTGTAGTAGCTGATCGGGATGTAGAAGAGGAGCACGATCGGGAACAGCGCGATCGCCTCGTTGGAGTTTTTCAGCAGGAGGATGCCGATCAGCAGCATCAGGATCGCGGCCAGCATCGCCCGCGTGATTGCGCCCCTCCACGTCGGCGGGCGGTCGAGTCGGTTCATTTTCTGCTGGCCGATCTCCGATCGGTCGCGCGCTTTCGCCTTCTCCTTCGCGGCGGTCCCGTTGCGCTCCGCGGCCGTCGGGGGGCGCCCGGTGCGCCCGCGCGACTCCACCATTCCCGCTGCGTTCCCGCGATGCTTGGTCTTGCGCTTAGTCTGTGCCATCCCGCTACAAGCCTAGTGCCTTCTCGACCACATGGCGCGCGGGGTCGAAGCCGGGCATCGGCACGTCCGCGGGGAAGCCCTCCAGCGCCGCCGCGGGCGCGAGGCCGACGAGCTCGGCACACGCGATCACGGCGTGCGCGCGCACCGCTTCGACCACCGCGCGCAGCGGCACCTCGGCGGGGCGCTCGATGTTGAACGACACCTGCGGGGTGGGTGGGTCCCCATCAAGCGCCACCCCGATCGCGCGCACGCCCGGCAGCCCCTCGGCGCCGCGCTCGCGGATCAAGCCCGCGATCCGGCGGGCGTCAGCCACCGTGGCGGGGGGCGCCAGCTCGAGGTTGAAAGCCACCAGCGGTGGACGCGCCCCCACCAGCGTGGCGCCTGCGGTGGGGTGCGGAGCGGTGGGGCCGAAGTCCGGGGTCAGCTCTCCGGAGCGGATACGTTCGGCCAGCGCTTTCACGCCGCCGCTGCGCAGCTCCGCGCGGGTGCGCCCGTCGCCGAGCTCCCCGTACAGGAACACCGGCACCCCGAGCGCCCCGATCCCCTCGGCCACGACCAGCGCCTCGGCGCACGCGGCCCCCCGCAGCTCATCGTTGAGGTGAACGACCGGCACCACGTCCACCGCGCCCACGTGGGGATGCTCGCCACGGCCGTCGCCGATGTCAACGCGCCTGATCGCCTCCGCGGTGCCCGCCGCGAGCGCTTCCGCGAGCGAGCCGGGGCGCCCCGTGAGCGTGAACACCGCGCGGTGATGGTCGGGGTCGCGGTGCACATCCAGCAGCCGCGCCGTGCCGCCCGCCGTGAAGGCCGTGGCGATCGCCTTCACGTTCGCGGGGTTGCGGCCCTCCGAGATGTTGGGGACAGCCAGCAGAGGCAGAGCGCTCATCGCGTCGAACTCTTACAGCCCTCGCCCTCCGCCGCTCCTCACCTCACAGCCCGCGCCAGCACCAAGCCCGGAGGCAAACAGCACCATCACAGCCGCGCAAGCACCAAGCCCGTGGCGAGCAGCACCATCGCCAGCGCGCAGGCGCTGAGCGCGCCCTCGGCCGGAGCTGCAAGACGAGCCGCGTCGAGCGCCAGCGCCGTGCCGTCCGCCAGGCGCTGCTCGCCTTCGACCGAGACGGTGCGCCGGCGCAGCTCGCGCACCGGGGTGCTGAGGCGCCGCTGGGCGATCGTCATCATGAAGCATCCCACCGCAGCAAACACCACCGCGACGCGCAATTCCAGCGCGTTGATCCAGTAGCCGGTCAGCGCCGGGAACGCTCCCCATGAGGCTGCCAGCCAGAAGGCGGTGTGGAAACGGCCGCCGAACCACTCGAGGTTGTACGCGAGCACGATGAACGCCCCCGCGCACACGAATGGGATCAACGTCAGCGAGATCGTGAGCGCCCCGACGACCCCGATCGCCACGGCCCCGGCAAGCGAGAGCGCGGCCATCGCCACCAACGTGCCTTTCGAAAGATGGGTGCCGAGCGGCCGGCCGTTGAGCTCGTCGAGCACGTGCGCGCACACGCCCACCCCGAGCAGGAACGCGGCCAGCGTCGCCAGCAGCCGCCCGCCGTACAGGTGCGGCGCGACCGCCGCCCCGATCGCGACGTTGGCGAGGTTCCAGGCGGTGTAGGGCGGGTGCAGTACCGTCACCAGGTCGCGCCAGCCGCCCGGGCGCAGGGCGTAGAAGGCGGGGCGGTCCAGAGGCTTGGGGACCGATCCCCGAGTGCTAGCCGTCTCAGTCGGCATCGCTCACCGCCTCAGCGGCCATCGCCGTGGCCGTCTCCGGGCGGGCTGGCCTGCGTGCGCGCCGCGCCCCTCGTGCCCCACATCACCACGCCCCCGCCGAGGCTCATGCGCCTGGCCTGGACCCCCTCGATCCCGGCTGCGCGCCACAGCTGCACGACCCGCTCCAGCGGGAAGCGCTCGTAGAAGTCGGGGATGCTGTGCGCGAGGAAGCTCCCCGTCGCCGACCACTCGCGCGAGAAGAGCCGCCCCAGCACGGGCAGCCCCACGTGCGTGTACAGCCGCCACGCCGCGCGCCACAGCGGGGAGGGCGGCACCGCGAACTCCAACATCGCGATCCGGCCTCCCGGACACACAACGCGGGCGAGCTCCACGAGCGTGGCCGCGGGGTCCTCGACGTAACGCAGCAGGTAGGTGAACGTGAGGTGGTCGAACTCCGCGTCGGCAAACGGCAGCCGCTCGGCCTCGCCGTCCACCAGCGACACGCGCGCCGCGAGCGCCGGGTCGCGCGCCAGGCGTGCCCGTGCGCCGGCGAGCATCCCCGGGCTCTGGTCGAGCCCCACGACGGTGCAGCCGTAGCGGCGCACCAGCTCCTGCGCGACCATCCCCGTGCCCGTCGCCACGTCGAGCACGCGCTCGCTCGGCGCCGCGTCGATCGCGGCGACCATCGCCCGCCGCCAGCGCGGGTCCTGACCGAAGCTCAGCAGCGTCGCCACGCGGTCGTACTGGCGCCCCAGTGGCGCGAACAGCTCGCGCGCGTGGGGTTTGCGGGGCGGGTGCGCGGGCGAGGGAGTTCCCGTCCCTCGGGCCGCCCACTCGCTCATCGCACCATGGGTTCCCATCGCACCACACAGTCTCGCGCATTCGGACGCGCGGGGCCGATGAGGCCCGCACGTCACGCTAGGCGATGCGCGATCGGGAGCTAGGAGACGTTCACCGTGAACGACTCAGTCGCCGTCTCGTGCACCTTCTTCGTGGAGTCGAGCACCTCGACCGTGATCGGGAACGAGGCCCCGCCGGGGTATTTTTTGGGGCCCACCTCACCCGACAGCAGCCCGGTGGTGCTCAATTTGATGCCCAGCGGCAGCTTCCCGGAGACTTTCCTCCATTTGTAAGGAGCGAGGCCGTCCGCCGCTTCCAGCTGAACGCTGTAGGCCACGCCGGGTTTGACCTCGGGCGCCGAGGTGGTGGTGATGTGCAGGCCGACGATCTCGTCGGTGCTCCCCGACGAGCCATCGTAGTTGGCGTCGGCTGTGTAGGTGGCGGTGATTTCGTCACTGCCCTGCTGCGCGAGGAGGTGCGTCGCACAGGTGGCGGTGTCGGGCGAGCCTTCGCTCAGCGACTGGGCTTCGCAGCCGGCGATCGACCCGTGGCTGTCGGAGAACGAGACGATGCCGGTGGGAGTGCCGACGCCTGGGGCCACGGGCGCCACCGTCGCGGTGTAGGTGACTGATGCACCCACCGGCCCAGCGCCTTCGTTGGAGGAGCTCACCGAGGTGGTCGTCGGCACCCCCGGCGTGGTGGCCGAGGTCAGCTTGACCGTGAGGATGTTGCGGTACAGGGCCGGGTCTTTCGCTCCGATCGTGTACCGCTCCGCGGGGTTGGTGCCGAATTCCTTACCGGCTTTTTCGACCGGTTTCGGAAGCCGGTAGCCGGAGAACACCATCGTCAGCGACCCGTCGGGGTTCTGCACGACGGCGGGACCATATGCACGCCCCGAGTAGTAGGCGCTGATACCAAGCGGTTCGTCGTGCCCTTCCGCCAGCGCCTTGTCCTGCGCGGCCGAGGCCGCGAACTTGTATTCGGTGCTCAACACCACCTTCGGCACCGACCATTCCTTGCCGTTGGTCGATTCGGTGTAGAAGATCTGGTTGAACGCGTCGCTGTCCCCGTCGGTCGCCCACGAGCCCGACAGGAACATGCCGAAGCTGCCGTTGGGATTGGTGATGATCGTGCCGCGCGAGCCGACGAAGCGCAGCTCGGTCGTGTCGAGTTCACCGGGCGCAAGGTTCGTCGGTTCGGTGTTGGACGGGCTCGTGGTCTGGAAGGGGTTCGAGATGTCGTTGTAGGAACCCGAATCGTTGCCCGTGCCGGAGGTCGAGCCGCTGATCGGCCCGAGATCGGTGAAGTTGACCCCGTTTTCGGTGTAGGCCGCGCGCACGACCGTGTAGTCCTCGTTGTTGGCGAACAGCTTCTCGGGCCCCTTGCCGGTGCTCTTGCCCTCGCCGATCTTTTCCAGGGCCGAAGCCGGAGCCGTGGCGGCGTTCGGCCCGCCGATCCAGAAGCCTTCTTCGACTTCTCCGGTGCCGCCGCTGCAGCCCGTGAGGTTCTCGCTGCCCGCCGGCGCGCCCGTCTGGTTTGCCGTGGCGACGCCGGTGCAGGTCACCTGCTGAATCCCTTCTTTGGTGGTGCCGAGGTAGATCTTGAACGTGCCGTTGCTCGGCAGCGGCTCGCTCGGATGCACCGAGGGTGTGTAGGTGATCGTCGACTTCGGCAATTTGATCGTTTTCTTTTCGAATTTGCTGCCTTCGACGAAGCCGTCGGTCGTGCCGACGACGAAATACGCCAGCAGCTTCTCGGTGTAGAGCACGACCGTCGATCCGGCGGGAGCGCCCGGATAGCTCGGCAGCGTGCCGACGATGCCGTCGGGAGCCTTCAGGCCGGTTGTCACGGTCGCATCGGGCGGCAGGATCGGGTCGGCGGTGATCGCGTCGCCCTGATTGACGGTCAGCGGCGAGCCGCTGTCGGTGGTGCAGTTCTCGATCTTGGTGGTCGGGTTGGCGTTGGACTGCACGCAGTAGACGGTCGCACCGTCGATGTAGACGCGGTTGGGCGCGTTTTCGTTGAAGATGAAGGTCGTCAGCGGCGAGACGGTGGCGTTGCCGTTCACGAACTTGATTTCCTTCAAGCCGCCTTCCCCACTGGACAGGTTCGGGCCGGCTGGAACGGTGTAGGTTTTGCCTTCACCGGGGTTCGCCGTGGCGATCACCTGGACGATGTCGTCTTTGGCCTTGACGGTCAGCGGGCTGGATCCGGCGACGGTGCATTCCGTGAGTTCAGCCGGCGCCGGCACCGCGGTCGTGCCTTTGCACGTGATGATCGATTTCGACGGCGAGAGGGCGTTGTAGTCCTCGTAGGGTCCCGGCACGATGTGCTCAGGCGAGTTGGCTTCGCCGAGCGTCGAGACGGGGATGCTCACGCCGCCGCTGGTCGGGACTTCGATTTCCGCTTCGGCGTACGCGTTGGGGTCGATGCCGACCGATTCGCTTGCGGGCACCGCGGCGAGCGGGTCCGCGACGGAGGGTTCGACGTTGTGCACGAGCATGCCGACACCTTCGTAGTCGCCCGCGGCACGCTGCAGCGTGTAGAGCTTCGTGCTGGCGCCGATCGAGGCCACGTAGGGGTGGCCCTGGCCGTCGTCGTTGGTGTCGGCCGTCGGGCAGTAGCCGGGGTTTTGCTCGAGCGCTTTGCCCTCGGCGACCCAGGTCTTGCCGTTGTCGGTCGAGCGCGCGACGGTGATCGCCTCGTCGGCGTCCTTCGGCCGGTAGTCGAAGTAGCCGGTGAGCGAGCCATCGGGGTTGCGCACCACGTCCGGGAAGTAGTAGGGCGAGAACGGCAGCTTGCTGCCCGCCGGCTGCGAGACGGGCGAGCCCTGCTCGTTTTCGCCCGCTTCGGTGTTGCAGTAGCCGGAGAGCGGCCCCGGCGTGCCCGCCACGCCGCTCGGGTAGGGGATCAGCTTCGTCACTTCTTTGCCGTTTTCGAGCACTTTCTGTTCGCCGGGGTAGACCGCGAGGTTGGGCTCGCTGACACCGCCGAGCGTCGTTTCCGGGCCGCCGAAGGAGAAGCTGGGCAGCAGGTCGGAGCTCGGGTATTCACCCCCCAGCGAGGGATCGCCCTGAGAGGTGTTCCAGGGCCCGCCTTCGATCGTGTCCACGACCGGTGTTTCTGCCGTATAGGCGGTCCCGCCGGCGAGGGCCAGCGGAGCGGCCACAAGCATCAGGGCGAGGATGCCGCCCCCGCAGAGCACGAACAGGGCACGTCGAAGAGCGTTGAAGCGGCGCACGGAATCCTCCATTGGGAAGTTGACGTCGGGGCTTCTACCACAGGCCCCGCGGCGCTCAACCCACAAGTCACGGGATGTTCACGGGATCCGGCCCGAGGTCACGGAATCTTCACGAAATCGGCGCTGCGCAACAAATCGGCGCTTGCACGCAGCCGGGTGCTCTGGCAGAGACCGCCACTACCGCATCGCCGGCGACCATCGCGGAGCGGTCGCCAAAAATGTCGATTCGGCGGGCGCCCGTTCGACGTATGGTCAGAGCCAAGTAGAACCTCTGCGATACCGAGCGCAGGACGGCGGCAACCACGACGACAAGGAGCAGCGCGATGCGATTCATGATGATCATGATCCCGAGCCCGCGGGAGGAGAAGGACTGGGGCCCAAAGCCCGAGGACGTCGCGGCGATGAGCAAGTACAACAAGCAGCTCGAAGAGGCCGGTGTGCTGCTGACGCTCGACGGGCTGCACGAGACCGGCAAGGGCGCCCGCGTGGGCTTCGCCGGCGGCAAGCCTCGGGTCACCGACGGGCCGTTCCCGGAGGCCAAGGAGGTGATCGGCGGCTACTGGATGATCGAGGCGTCCTCCAAGGAGGAGGCGGTCGCGTGGGCCACGCGCTGCCCGGCGGCTGACGGCGACATCATCGAGGTCCGCCAGGTGTACGAGATGACGGAGTATTCGCCCGAGGTGCAGGCGGCCGCGGCGGGGTAAAACTGGAGATCATCCGCGCGGCGCACCTGCTCCCCGTACGCACCTGCCCTGGGCATCCATGCCCAGCGACGACGGGGCTGCCCCACCACGCGCGGGGGCTGGCACGGATGCCAGCCCCCATCACCGTCGCGCCCCCGCCAGTCCGCGCGGATGATCCCCAAATACGACCTCCCTACTGGCCGCCCAGCCAGTATGCTTTGCGAACCCCCTCGGCGAAAAAACGGAGGTTCCCCATGGCAATACAGGCGGAGAGCGGCGTGCAGAGCATCGACGTGAGCAGCCTCGACCTGGACGAGGTGCTGGTGACCGAGAATTCGCTGTGGGAGGAGGGCCCGCCGCACGAGCTGTTCGCGCGGCTGCGCGGCGAGTGCCCCGTGCACTGGACCAAGCGAATCACCGAATTCCCCGAGGAGGCCGGGTTCTGGTCGATCACGACCGCCGACGACGTGCTCGCGGTCAGCCGCGATTGGAAGACGTTCTCCTCCGAAAAGGGAGGCGTCACCGGCGTCGAAGCGGTGTTCCCGCTGGAGCTCGTGCGGGCGATGTTCATCGGCATGGACCCCCCCAAGCACGACCGCATCAAGGCGCTCTTCCAGGCCGGCTTCACGCCGAAGCGGATCGCGGCGCACGAGCCGACGATCAGGGAAATCGTCACGCGCGTGCTTGACGGCGTCGCCGATCAAGAGACGTGCGATCTGGTGAACGACGTCGCCCAGCCGGTGGTGGCGCGCGTGATCGGCAGCTTCATGGGAATCTCCGAGGAGGACGACGTCGCGTGGGCGCGGCTGATGAACGCCACGCTGGGCGCCAACGACCCGGACCTCAACCCCGACGGCATCGAGGGCGCGATCGCCAAAGAGGTGCCCGAGATCTTCGCGCGCTGCGGGAAGATGATCGCTGAGAGGCGCGAGCACCCCACGGAGGATCTGACGAGTGTGCTGGTGCACGCCGAGATCGACGGCGAGCGCCTGGAGGAACACGAGATCGTGATGGGCTTCTTCCTGCTCGTCGCAGCCGGCAACGACTCCACCAAGGCGACCTACTGCAGCGGCATGCGCGCGCTGATGGAAGACCCCTCCCAGCGCCGCCAGCTGCTGGAGGACCCCTCGCTGATCCCGAGCGCCGTGGAGGAGGCGCTGCGGATGTTCCCCGCCTTCGCGCACTTCCGCCGCACCGCCACCTGCGACACCGAGGTCGGCGGGCAGCCGATCAAGGAGGGCGAGAAGGTGATCATGTGGTACGCCTCCTCCAACCGCGACGAGACCCGGTACGAGAACCCCGACTTCTTCGACGTCACGCGTAACCCCGAGCATCAGGCCTTCGGCGCGGGCGGGCGGCACTTCTGCCTGGGTACGGCACTCGCGCGGATGGAGCTGCAGATCCTGCTCGAGGAGACGCTGAAGCGCTTCCCAGCGATGGAGATGGTCGGGCAGCCCGCGTTCGTGCAGTCGCCCTTCCTCAACCAGCTGAAGACGCTGCCGGTGCGACTGCGGGCGCAGTAGACCTCTGCCCTCAGGGTGTGGATCTCAGCTCTGGTTTCCAGTAGACGGCGGCTTCATCTGGTTCCCAGTACGGCGGCCTCAGTACGCAGTAGACAGCCGCCTCAGTACGGGCAGCCCAGCGTCCAGTGCTTCAGGCTGCCGGCCGACGATGGAGCGCGGCCGGCGAAGCGCAGCGTGACTTGCCGTACACGCGCAGGCCGCCTTTACAGGTGCGCGGGCTGTTCGCCCTCACGGCGACCGTGTAGCGGACGAATTTGCCACTGGCGCAGTTGGGGGTGCAGGTGTTGGTCTGGAGCGTGCCGGTGGCCAGGGCGCTGGCGCCCCCGAAGCTCGACCAACGCAGCCCGGTGAGGACGGTCGCCGGGTACCTCACTCGGCCCAGTGCCGACCGTGCCGATCCAAGAGGCTGTGCCCACCGCCTGAGGCACATCTCCTCACCTGCACATAGGGCTGATATGGTCGCACTGTCAGCGTCGCCGGACCGCCGACCGTCGCGAAGGAGGAGGACATGTCCATATTGGCCGTATCGAGCGCGGGCATCGGCGCCCTCGGGCTGCTGTACCTCCTTGTCTTCCTGATCCTGGGCCTGCGGTCGATCAAACACGGCCACTGGATCATGTTCCTGATCGGGATTCCGATTCCGCTGTTCTGGGTGATCGGCGGCCTGATGCCGCCGGTGAGGCAGTAGCGCGTCGCCCTACGCGACGAAACGCCCGAGAGTGACGGATTCGGGCTCAGGCCGGGCGGCAGACCGTGGCGCACGAGTCGCCACGACCTGCCGCCCTGGCTGTTACGTGGAGCGTACGTCAGGGATGGCCATGCCCGTGCGGCCCGTTCTGGACGGAGGAGTGCCAGAACTGCGACAGATCCTTGCCGTCGTTCGGCGCCACTTCTCCCGGGTTCGACACGCCGGCGAGGTAGGTTGAGCTTTCATTCATTATCAACATGCTCGCGCCGGCCGGCAACGGCAGGCTGGCGTTGTGGTCGATGACACCATCCAGATTGCCATTGAAGCCGCAGCCGCCCACGCCCGGGACTGTGAACGATTCGTCGCCGTCGGTCGCGCCGAGCAGCCCGATGCGGGTCATGACGCCGCCTTCAGTAGCCGGGGTTCCGTCAGATTCGAACCCTTCAAAGGCGCTTGAGGTGAACGGGGTCAGGTTCTCGAGTTGCAGCACGATCGGTTCACTGTCGGAGCCGATGTAGCATGCCGGGCCGAGCAGCTCGTTCTCGAGCTGGATCTTGACTGGCATCGCGACGATCGGGACTCCCGTAGTGAGTGCAGCCCCGAGGCTGAAGTTCGCCAGTTCCCCGGCCGGCCGTAGGATCGCAGTGATGTCGGTGATACCGGTGGGCCCGTCGTCTCCATCGAAGCCACCATGATGTTCACCGCAGATCCACCGCAGCTCGCGGGGAGCGCCGGGGCAGATCAGAGCCGGCAACCCATTCGGGATCTGGATCGGCGCCGCGGAGACCGCGCCGCCTAGAGGCGAGACCAACTTGTATGTCGTTTCGGATTCTTCGTGATTTTCGTCGATCAAGCCAAACTGCGTGTTGACCTCACCGGTCGGCAGCGCAAGACCGCCGAGCTTGATCGCGCCACTCGGCGAGTTGACCGCAACGCATAGGGCGCTGCCCTCTACGCCGTCCGCCCCCAGCATCGTCGGGTTGTCCACCGGACAGCGGTTGAACGGCGCCCAATTACCATTCAGCGTGGGAGGGGCGAACGGCGGCCCGCTCCGCCAGCCACCGCCCCAGGGACCCGAGATCGTGCGTCCTTGCCCAAATGCCGCCCATCCCCCCAATCCCTGGTGCCCTCCGTCCCGAGCCGCGGCCGGCGCCGCACCAGCAACCATGAGCACGCCGCACGCCGCGGCGGTGACCGTCATTGCGACGAGCAGCCCGCGGCCCCGTTCAGCTATTGCACTGCGCATCGACCCCTCGCTTTCGTTGTTGGCAGCCGCCGTCCCGCCCAGCCGCCCCCGGCACCCATTTGACATAAAATAGCCATATCAATCGTAATATCGATAACGGGGGATTCAACCACCCGGGGCCAGGCTCGTACTTGGCCAATATGGCTGCTTCATTGCGGCTCCCTTGGCCACATAGTCCCACATAGTCCTCAACCTTCGGCTTCCCTCGCTTGCCCGAGATGCACCAGGCAGGGCGAGCCCCGCGCCGTTTCCGCCGACGCGGGGCTGTGGCACTTCAGGAGACTCAGCGACCGGAGCGAGTGCGCAACGCGAGGCGAATCGAGAGGCCGGCGCCAAGCAGCAGCACGCCTGCCCCCACCACCCAAGTCAGGTTCAGCCCCGTGAAGGGCAGCGTCGAGGCTTTCGGCGTGGTCGTCGTTGGAGTCGTGGTCGGTTCTTTGGCAGGTTCCACTGTGGTTTTTGGCGTGGTTTTCGAGACTTCTTTGGAGGGTTCGACTTCTTTTTTCGGTTCTGTTTTGGTCGTCGGGGTGGGCGGTTTCGTGTTGTAGCCAGAGGTCCCCGTGCTCGACGTGCCGGTGCTCGTCGCGGCAAAGGCCGGCGCGGCGGGCACGAGCAACGCCAACACAGCCGGCAGCGCCAGCAGCTCGCGGCGCGCGAAGCGGCGGCGGCCGCGCAGGCCCGTGCGGCGGCTGGGTGTCTGGCTGATCGTCGCTGCAGCTGCTGTTTGGGGCCGGCTCGACGCCATTCCTTGGGTACGAGTCATGCTACGCACCTCCCGTGTTCTCTTGTGTTCGATTGCGGCCCCGGCGGGGTCGTGGTCAAGGGTCCCGCGGAGTCTATTGCGATCGGTGGATCGCTTCTTTCCCGTTCCACCTCCTACCCGGTTTTCCTGCCTGCCCCGCAGCCACAGCCGCTGGTAGTGGTGCCAAAAGGTCGCAGTCGTGCTTGATCGCGGGCGCCGGCGGACCTCACGACCCGGGACTCTCGCCGAGCTGGCCGGGCTCACAGGACTGCCGACACTCACGCGGCCCTCGAGGGCGTCCTCCTGCAGCTGCTTACGCAGCACCATCAGTCAACGGGAGGGGGTCAGGGCGGGTGGGCTCCCATCCCGACCTCCCCCCAAAGACACACGACCGGCAAGCGACCCCTCGGCGAGCTGCGCACGCAGCACCATCAGTCAACGGGAAGGGGTCAGGCCCCCCTCCCGACCTCCCCCCAAAGACACACGACCGGCAAGCGACCCCTCGGCGAGCTGCGCACGCAGCACCTTCTTGTCGAACTTGCCAACGCTCGTTTTGGGCACCTCGGCGACGAAAGCGAACTCGTCCGGCAGCCACCACTTCGCCACGCGCGGGCGCAGGTGCTCGATCAGCTCCTCCGCGCTCGCGCCGGAGCCCTCGCACAGCACCACGCAGCACAGCGGCCGCTCCGCCCAGCGCTCGTCCGGCTTGGCGATCACCGCGGCTTCAAGCACATCGGGGTGGGCCATCAGCTCGTTCTCGAGCTCCACCGAGGAGATCCACTCGCCCCCGGACTTGATCACATCCTTTGAGCGGTCGGTGATGCGCACGAACGCCTGCTCGTCGATCGCCGCGATGTCGCCCGTGCGCAGCCACCCCGCGTCGAACTTCTCATCGCCCGAGGGATCCTCGTAGTAGCGGCGGGCGATCCACGGGCCACGCACCTCGATCTCGCCGGTGGACTCACCATCCCAGGGAACCTCCTCGCCGTCGTCGCCGATCAGGCGCAGCTCCGTCCACGGCAGCGGCTTGCCCTGCAGCGCCCGTTCATCCCAGTAGCGCTCGTCATGGCCGCGATCCTCGGCAGGGTCCGAGAAGGTCACCACCGGGCTCGTCTCGGTCATTCCCCACCCCTGGTGGATCACCACTCCGTGGCGCTCCTGGAAATCCTTCATCAGCTGCCGCGGCACCGCAGAGCCGCCGCACACCGCGTTGCCCAGCGAAGAGAGGTCCACCTCGTTGGCGTCGGCGTAGCGCAGCATGTCGGCGAAGATCGTCGGCACACAGCCCATCACCGTGGGGCGCTCGCGCTCGATCGCGCGCGCCAGCGGCTCGGCCTGCATGAAGCGGTCGGGCATCACGAGGTCCGCGCCGCACAGCGCCGCCGCGAACGGCAGGCCCCAAGCGTTGACGTGGAACATCGGCACGACAACCAGCACGCGGTCGCGGCGGGAGAGGCCGAGGTTGTCGGCCATTAGCGACGCGGTCGCGTGCAGACACACCGAGCGGTGGGAGTACAGCACGCCCTTGGGGTTGCCGGTTGTGCCGCTCGTGTAGCACAGCGACGCCGCCTGGCGCTCGTCGAGCTCGGGGTAGTCGAATGCGGAGTGGGCGGGATCCGAATCCGCCTCCTCCAGCAACTCCTCGTAGCGCAGCACGTTCGGCAGGTTGCCGGCGTCGCCGTCGCCCATGATTATGAAGTGGCGCACCCCTTTGAAGGTCGGCGCGAGCGGCTCCAGCAGCGGCACGAGCGAATCGTCGACGAAGATCACCTTGTCCTCGGCGTGGTTGACGATGTAGGTCAACTGCTCCGCGAACAGGCGGATGTTGAGCGTGTGCAGCACCGCCCCGATGCACGGCACCGCCATGTACAGCTCGAAGTGGCGCTGGTTGTTCCACGCGAATGTACCCACGCGCTCGCCCTGCTCGATCCCCAGCCGCTTCAGCGCTCGCGCGAGGCGATCGACACGCACGCACACCTCCCCGAAGCTCGCGCTCTCGCTCCCCTCCGGCGTCAGCGTCAACACGCGCGCCGCAGGATGGCAGTCGCGCATTCGCCGCCGCGCGTGCTGCAAGCTCAGCGGAAAGTCATCCTGCATCAATCCCTCCAGCATCCCCATCACGGCAGCATACCTATGAGCGCCCGCTCCTCCGAGCCGAGCGGAGTTGGCAGCCGATCGCGGGCAAACCATCCGACCTCGGCGATCTCCACGGGGTTGACGCGCACCTGCGCTGGGTCCACAATCTCGGCGTGCGCGCACGTAAGGCACACCGAGATCCGCTCCAAGTGCGTCTCGAACGTGGCCAGCTTCCGGAATTGCAACCCACGCAGACCCAGCTCCTCCTCCATCTCCCGCGCGGCCGCCCGCAGGGGCGGCTCGCCGCGGTGCACGCCGCCGCCAGGCAGATACCAGACGTGGCGCCGACCATAGGTGTGGTGCACCAGCAGCACCTGCCCGCCATGGGTCAGCACGCACTTCACGCCACTGCTGCTGCGCCGCCACACCAGCGCGCGCAGCTGCACGCCGCGCCACGCCACCCGGTACATGCGGCGCATCGCTGCTACGCGCAACGCTCTCGCGGACACCTACACGCGCTGACCGAAACGGGGATGCTGGTCGAACGGGGGATGCTGGTCGAACGGGGGATGCTCGCCGGAGGCGGGTGTCTCCCCGCTTCGGTCGGAGGCGAGTGTCTCCTGGCTTCGGTCCGTCCGCCTACCCGCGGTCAGATCGCGATACACGCCGCGCGTGCGACGTGCCACATCGCTCCAGTCGAAGCTCAGCACGTGCTCCGACGCCTCCGCCACAAGGCGCTCGCGCAACTCATCGTCGGTCAGCAGGCGCTCGATCATCGTGCCGAGGTGCGCCGCGTCGCCACCGTTGAAGCGCAGCCCCACCCGCTCGCCGGCCGGCACCACCTCGCGCAGGCCACCCGTGTCGGCGACGATGCAGGGGCAGCCCGATGCCATCGCCTCGAGCGCGACCAGCCCGAACGGCTCGTAGATCGAGGGCACTACGCACAGGTCGGCGATCCGGTACAGCGAGTGCAGCGCGTCGTCGCCGATCCAGCCCAGGAAGGCGCCGTGCTCCAGCAGCCCGAGGCGCTCCGCCTGTGCCTTCAGCTCCGCTTCGTGGGTGCCGCTGCCGGCCACCAGGAAGCGCACGTTGCCGACGCGATCGATCACGCCCGGGAGTGCGTCCAGCGCGAGCTGAAATCCCTTCTCGTACACGAGGCGCCCGACCAGCACAACCAGACGCTCCTCTGGCTTTGCGAACTTCCGGCGCAGCGCCTTCAGATCGCCCACCGGGCGCAGGTCGCGCGGGTCGATCCCGTTGGGGATCACCGTGACGCGGTTCTCGTCGATGTCGAAGATGTCGGCCACGTGGCCGCGCATGTAGTGCGAGCAGGTGATCACCGAGTCCGCGCGCCCCGCCATCCACTTCTCCACCGCGTGGATATGAGCCTGCGGCTCGTCCTGCACCCACCCCTGGTGACGCCCGTGCTCGGTCGCGTGGATCGTCGTCAGGTACGGCACCCCGAGGCGCTCCGCCAGCGCCGCGCCCGCGTGTGCAACCAGCCAGTCGTGGCCATGCACCAGCGCATACCCGCGCTGCCCCGACCCCAGCTCTCCCGCGAGCGTTTCCCCCGCCCGCACCATATCCTGGTTCATCCGCTCCACCCACCCCACGAAGCGCTCCAGATCGCGCGGCCAGTTCGGCTCGCGCACGCGGTGCACGCTCACACCAGCACGCTCCTCCACCTCCAGGGACTCGCCCGTCCCGCGCGTCAGCACATCTACTGCCACGCCCTGGCGCACCAGCTCCTCCGCCAGCTTGCGCACGTGCCGCGCCAGCCCGCCCTCGATCACGGGCGGGTACTCCCAGGAGAGGATCAGCACACGCTCTGCCAAGTCCCCCACCCTATCCGACGGCACCGGGGCGGGTAGGGCGGCCGGCGCCGGGGAAGGAAGGAAGGACCCCGGCGCCGGCCAGCCAGCGCATGACATGCCCTTGGAGGAAGTCAGCGCCGGCACTTGGTGGAGTCGGCCGCCCCGGTGGCCGCGGGACGGGCGGGTTCCAAATCTCCTCTCGAGTCCCCCCAGGACTCTTGCTGTGTTCTGTCTGTAGACTATCTGTCCGAGGCTCGCGATGCTCTCTCCATGGAGATCGTAGAGCGTTTTGCAGACAACCTCCGAACCGAGCGTCTTGCACGCGGAATGACCCAGGAAGCGCTCGCCGATGCCGCTGACCGATCAGAGATCGGCCAGCACCGCACCCACATCTCGCTGCTCGAGAAAGCCAAGCGCGACCCCAAACTTTCTACGATCGTAAAACTCGCCCACGGGCTCGGCATCACGCCGATCCAGCTGCTGCGCGGCATCAACGCCGACTGGCTGCCGCGCTGAGCATCACGCGGCGGGGACCGCCGCCCGCTCGCCGATCTGCGATCGGCCCTCTCCGTGCTGCTCCCAGTGGCCCACCGTGCGGCGCAGCTGGAAGTAGGCGATCACGCCCGGGATGCTCGGCAGCCAGAACGCCAGCAGGCGATACACCAGCACCGCGATCAACGCCAGCCCGCCGCCCACACCAAAGGCGACCAAGGCCCCGATCATCCCGCCGTCCACCCCCCCGATGCCGCCTGGCAGCGGCAGCAGGTTGGCGAGCATCCCCACAAAGTAAGCCTGCACCAGCACCGCCACCGGCGGCGCCTCGCCGAAGGCGCGGAAGCAGGCGTACAACACCGCCACGTTGAAGCCCCACCACGTGAGCACCCCGAACAGCGCCCATTCCGGGTGGCGCAGCTTCCGCATGGCGAAGCGCGCCCCATCCGACGTCGCTGCCGTGGCCGTCGCAAACCTCCCCAGCAGGTGCACCACCCGCCGGCCGATCCGCGACTTGCGCCGGCGCTCCATACCGCTCAGACGCTGCTCCAAGTCGCGTGGTACGAAAGCCAGTGCGAAGATCGCCGCCAGGCCCACCGCGCCCACAATCGCCGGGACGATCGTGATCGCGAACGGGTGGGGACCGGGGAACACGCCGGTGTACAGGCCCACCCCGCACACAACCAATGCCGCCATGTACACCCCATACAGCAGCACGAGGAAGGCAATCATCCGCTGCGCCACCTCGCGACTCTCCATCCCCGAGCCCCGCAGCGACCATGCGGTCACCGCCACCCCGCCCGCACCGCCGGCCGCGAACAGGCGCGTCGCCGCCAGCCCTGCCATCGTTATCTGGTAGCTGTGGCGCCAGCGGATCGGCGAGCCCTTTGGCACGTGCACACCCTGGAAGATCGCTATGTAGCTGGCCATCGACACGACCTCCACGAGCACCGCCACCGCGATCCACCACGCGTCCCCTTCGTTGAGGCGGTCCCAGGTGTGCTTCACGCCGCCCAGCTGCGGTAGTACGAAGTACAGAAACGCCAGTGCCGCCATGACGAAGGTCCCGAACAACAGCATCCGCCGGCCCGTGAGGCGCACGCGCAACATTTCTTCGTGGCTCGGCCCCTGGGCTCGTTGGCTGGCGCGCCGCAGCGGCGTGATCCGCCCGGGCCGGACGTCCGTGAGCCTCCCGGAGCGAACGCCCGCGAGCCCCCCGTCCGGGGAGGCAGGTGCTCTCATCCGGCAGCTGTCGGCGCCCACCGGCTCAGCCTGCAGCATGGCCATCCCACTCTCCTTCGACATCCCACCCCCTCGCCCCTGCGTGCCGTCGCCCGGGCACACTCCCACGCTCGCCTTTCTACCGGGCATATCCGTCACCGTGCGCCCTCGCCTCGAGCGCCGCCACCGCGCGAGCGCAGCGGCTGACGGCCGGGACCGCCCGAGGCGCCAGGCGGTGCACCGCCATCGTCAGCGCCGCCCCTCCGAGCAGGTCCGCGACGTAATGCTCCCCGAGATACACCAGCGCGAATCCCAGCGTCGAGGCGTATGCCCACCCCGCAGCGCCGGCTACCGGGCTGCTCTCACTGAGCAGCAGCGCAGCCATCACGGATGTAGCGAAATGCAGCGAGGGCATCGCAGCTAGGGGGTTGCCTCCAAGCACACTGTAGAGGGGCCCCCAGCCGTCACGCCAGAACATCTCCCCGTACTCGACCATCATCCGCCGCACCTCGATCATGCGGTGCGGCGCCGGATGCCCGCCTACACCCAAACTATCCTTCCCCCCTACGCTGTCAACTCTCCCCCAGGCCGTGCCGGCGGATCCGCCGGCGGCCGGCTCGCTGCCGTCCTCCGGAGCAGATGCCGCATACCACGGCGGAGCAGTCGGCAGCACCCAGTAGATCATCGCGCCGATGTCGAACACCGCGTAGGTCAGCGTCGCCGCCCGGTCAAAGCGCGTCGGGTGGCGCAGCATGATGTACACCAGCGCGCCGTGGGGCACCAAGAACCACGACCAGTGAGCCCACACCAGCACCTTGTCGAGCCTCCGCCACTCGGGGCCCGTCGGGCCAACCCGTGCGAGTCGGTGCTGCAGGCGCGTGGTGGGGAGCTCGCCGAGACCGAGCGTGCGGTCGATCGCGATCGGATAGTCGATGTGCACACGCCGCGCCTGCTCGGTCGGATTGTCGTTGGGCGACTTGTACGCCGCCACGTACGCCCACATCTGCAGGCAGCACGTTGCCACGTCTCGTGTGCGCGAGCGGGGCATCGCGACACATAGACCGACCGGCGCGCAGAAGGCAATCGTCTGCATCGCCAGTGGCGGCGCCTTCACGTTTCTGCGCAGAACCGGCGCCAGCACCCCCGCTGCCACCACTCCCCATGCGGTTGCTCTGATCGCCCTCCTCCTCCGCACAGGGGCGGGAGTATAGGAGGAGCTCAGCTGCTGCTCAGAGTTGCGTGCACCACTTCAGGCGCCTCTCCCCGCGCGGCCGCCACCAGCGCGCCGACGATCGGGCTCGTCTCATCGGCCTCGGGGTGCCACTGCACGCCGAGCACGAAATGCCGGGCGGGGTCGACGGGTGAGCCGCCGCCGTCCAGCTCGATCGCCTCGGGCAGGCCATCCAGTGTGGAGGTGCCGCTCACGGCCAGACCCTCCCCCAGGCGGTCCACCCCCTGATGGTGGTGGGACTTGGTTGCGTGGCGCGTATCGCCCACCACCCGCGCCACCAGCGAGCCGTCCTTCAGCAGTACGTCGTGGTCGGCGTCGTCGAAACTGCCCGCCACGCGGCAGTGCTCGTGGTGGCCGAAGCGCTCGGGGAGGTGCTGGAACAGCGTGCCTCCGTACGCCACGTTGATCAGTTGCATGCCCCGGCAGATCCCCAGCACCGGCAGCTCGCGCGCGATCGCCGCGCGCACCAGCGCGATCTCAAAGGCGTCGCGCTCGGGCACGGTGCTCATCGTCTCCTCGTGGCGCGACTCGCCGTAGGCGGCGGGGTCGATGTCGGCGCCTCCCGCCAGCACAACCCCGTCGAGCAGGTCCAGCACCTCGCTCGGATCCTCCACGAGCACCGGATCGGGCGGAATCATCACCGCCAGCCCACCCGCGCTCTGCACCGCTTCGACGTAGTTGCGGGGCAGCAGCGCCGCCTCTTGGTCCCACACGCTCCAGCGAGCGCGCTCCAGGGCGGTGCATATTCCGATCACGGGGCGTGCCATCAGCATCATAGGATGCCAGGCCACACCGCAAGCCGCAAAGAGCGGTCGACCCCGCCCCCTGCCTACTCAACAACACTTGCGGCATAACTACACCCTCCCGCCACCACCCCAACCACGACCGCCGCGATCCAACCCACCAGCCCCAACTGTCACGCACACCATCCAGAGGAGCCTGCCATGAGCGATAGCGAGAGTCCGACCGAGAGCGCAACCACTTTCGAGACAGTCAACCTGTCGGTCGACCCAGACGGGGTCGCCACGATCGAGCTCAACCGCCCGCAGGCGCTGAACGCGTGGAACCGGCAGTTCGGCCGCGACCTGCTCGCCGCGTTGCGGCAGGCAGGCGAAGACGATGCGGCGCGCGCCGTGATGATCACCGGCGCCGGGCGCGCCTTCTCCTCCGGGGCCGACCTGAAGGACTTCGGTGTCGAACAGACCCCCGAGGGCCGGCCCAACGTCTACAAGATGCTGACCGAGCGCTACCACCCGATCATGCACGCGATCCGCGAGCTGCCTCTGCCTGTGGTGGCTTGCGTCAATGGGCCAGCCGCCGGCATCGGCTGCTCGCTGGCGCTCTGCTGCGATCTCGTGATCGCCGCGCAGAGCGCCTACTTCCTGCTCGCCTTCGTCAACATCGGCCTGGTGCCCGACGGGGGCTCCTCGCTGTTCGTGCCCACCCGCGTGGGCATGGCACGCGCCGCCGAGATGGCGATGCTCGGCGAACGCATCCCCGCCGCGCAAGCGCTCGAGTGGGGGCTGATCAACCGCGTCGTCCCGGATGAGCAGCTCGCCGAGCAGGCGGGCGAGCTCGCGCGAGGACTCGCCGCCGGGCCGACGGGCTCCTATGCCGGCACCAAGCGCCTGCTCAACAACTGGCTGTACACGCGTATGGACGAGCAGCTCGAGCTCGAGGCCCAGCTCCAGCAGGAGAAGGCCGGCAGCGACGATTTCGTCGAGGGCGCGACGGCGTTCGTGGAGAAGCGCCCCGCACGGTTCTCAGGCAAGTAGCCAGGCCAAATTCGGTAGTGGGTCAGGTTGGAGTGAGGCGAGGCCGTATAGCCATCGCAATAGGGTGGGGTGTTGAACAAAAAATTCAAGCCGTGCGCGATTGCTATCGGGTTCTGAATTTTTTACAACAACCCCAAACCCCTTGTGCATACATACTATCGCTATACCCAAGCCGAATCTCTAGAGAGCGGCAGCGCAGTGCGCGCTCAAACTGACCCAGCGCCCCAAATTCCTCGTGGCAAACGTCATCAAGCGCATTCCGCCCCAGGCTGAATAGAATCCCCGCCGCCTTGCACCATCTCCTGCCCACAACCCTCGCGTCCTTCTCGTCCCTCTTTGTCCCGAAGTCGGGCGGCTCGTCGAACGCCAACGAGATCGACAGCCTCTACAAGATCACGCTGTACATCGCGCTCGTGATCTTCGTGGCCGTCGAGGGGGCGCTCGGATATGCGCTGTGGAAGTTCCGCAAGCGCAAGGGCGCCGTGGCCGCCCAGATCCACGGCAACACCCGCCTGGAGATCGGCTGGACCCTGGGGGCAGCGCTGATCCTGGTTGTGCTCTCGGTGGTCACGTTCGTCAAGCTCTCCTCGATCCAGGATCCACCCAACTCGGACCCCGGCGGCGACGTGCTGGGAGCGGAAAGCGGCGAGCTGTATGCCACCGCCGACAAGCACCTGCCGCCCAACGGCAAATCGCTGGAAATCCAGGTCATCGGCCGCCAGTTCATCTGGCAATACGTGTATCCCGGCGCCAACAACCCCGACGGTCTGGGAGCGCCCTACTCCTACACGGAAATGGTCGTCCCCACAAAAACCACGGTGACGCTCAATATCGTCTCCTCGGACGTCGTGCACTCGTGGTGGATCCCCGCGCTGGGGGGCAAGTACCAGGCCGTCCCCGGCTACCACAACTACGGTTGGTTCAAGATCGAAAAGCCCGGCGTCTACCGCGGGCAGTGCGCCAACCTCTGCGGTCGCGGCCACGCGCGCATGATCGCCATCGTGCGGGCTGAGGAACCGGCCGAATTCGACATCTGGCTGGCCAACCAGAAGCGGATGCTCGAAGAAGCCGAGGGCGACGCGGCCAGAGAACGTACGGCGCTCAACTCCCGTACCGGACCGGAACAGGTCGAGAACCCCTGACCACGGCCCGGCGAACGTCACCAACACCCCTGCCCACACGAGCACAAGCCCACCAAATACCACCGGACAGATCCCCGACCGCCCCACCCAGAGAGAGAAAGCGAAGCAAGCACCGATGGCCACCTACGTCGCCCCCGCACCCCAGGTAGTCGCCCACCGCGTCGAGCGCGAGGAGCGCGGCTTCATGAGCTGGCTCACGACCACCGACCACAAGCGGATCGGGATCATGTACATGGTCCTCACGTTCGTGTTCTTCATCCTCGGCGGCGTCGAGGCACTGATGATCCGCCTGCAGCTGGGAGCTCCCGAGAACACGCTGGTCGCCCCCCAGACCTACAACCAACTGTTCACGATGCACGGCACCACGATGATCTTCCTGTTCGTCGTGCCGATGATGGCGGGCCTGGCCAACTACTTCCTGCCGCTGATGATCGGCGCGCGCGACATGGCCTTCCCGCGCCTGAACGCGCTCTCCTTCTGGCTGCTGCTCGCCGGCGGGATCGTCTTCTACGCCTCGATCTTCTGGAACCCGCCGGAAGCCGGCTGGACCAGCTATCCACCGCTCTCCAACGCCTTCTTCTCCCCCGGCGGCGGCCAGGACGCGTGGATCTACCTGATCCACCTCACCGGGCTCTCCTCGCTCGTGGGGGCGATCAACTTCTACGTGACGGTCGCCAACATGCGCGCGCCGGGGATGAGCTGGGGGCGGCTGCCGCTGTTCATCTGGACGATCCTCACCTACTCGGTGCTGCTGATCTTCGCACTGCCGGTGATCGCGGCCGCGGTCACGATGCTGCTCACCGACCGGCACTTCGGCACCCACTTCTTCGACGCCGCGCAGGGCGGCTCGCCGCTGTTGTGGCAGGACCTCTTCTGGTTCTTCGGGCACCCCGAGGTGTACATCATGGTGCTGCCCGCGTTCGGGGTCGTCTCGGAGATCCTGCCGGTGTTCGCGCGCAAGCCGATCTTCGGCTACAAGGCGATCGCCGCCTCCACCGTCTCGATCGGCTTCCTCGGCTTCCTCGTGTGGGCCCACCACATGTTCGCCACCCCGCTCCCCGAGGCGATCATCGTCTTCGCGATGCTCAGCTCGATGCTGATCGCGATCCCGACCGGCGTGAAGATCTTCAACTGGATCGGCACGCTGTGGCGAGGGACGATCGAATACACGACGCCGCTGATGTTCTGCGTGGGCTTCATCGCGCTGTTCATCATCGGCGGCATCTCCGGCGTCTTCCTGGCGATCTTCCCGGTGGACTGGCAGCTCAACGAAACCTACTTCGTGGTCGCCCACATCCACTTCGTGCTGGTGGGCGGAGCGGTAATGCCGATCTTCGCGGCGATCTACTACTGGTTTCCCAAGATCACCGGGCGGATGCTCGGCGAAGGCCTCGGCAAGCTCAGCTTCTGGTTGATGTTCTGGGGCATCCTCGTGACCTTCATGATCCAGCACGCGATCGGCCTCGAAGGGATGCCGCGGCGGGTGTACGAGTACGAAAACGTCGGCCACCTGGCGCTCTACAACCTGATCTCGACGATCGGCTCCTTCATCCTCGCCAGCGGCGTGCTGGTCACGGTCCTCAACGTCCTGCGCAGCCTCAAGCGCGGCGCGATCGCCGGGCCCGACCCGTGGAAAGCGAACACGCTCGAGTGGTTCACCACCTCGCCCCCGGCCGTCAACAACTTCGACGCGGTCCCGCGCGTGCGCTCGGCCGAACCGATGAAGGACATCCGCCTGGAGATCGAGCGCCGCACCTCCGCCGAGCCGGCGCCCGGCCATGCGACGGTGCCAGTCGGCGCCACGCAGGTGGGCGTGTAGCGTTGCTGGCCGATCAGTCGATCGCATCTGATCGACGATCGGTCGATCGGCGAGTGGGTCCAATCGGCCGATCGATCGGCGCCTCGACCGCTCCACCCGCTTAGGCTTAGACTTCCTGCGATGGAGGGCTCATCTGCACCCCTCACGTCTCCGGCGCTTGAGGCATCGCTGCCCGGCGCCGTGCCGCTTCCTGGCCCGCCCGGCCGGGACAGTCCGGTCGCCGCGCGGGAACGCCGGCCGACCTCACACGCACGGCAATTGGCGAGCGACTACCTGGAGCTGACCAAGCCGAAGGTCCAGTCGCTGCTGCTGTTGACGACGATCACCACGATGTACGTGGCGGGGGACCCCTCCCTGCTGCTGGTCGCGCTCACCTGCCTCGGCGGCTATCTCTCCGCGGGCGGTGCGGGGGCCGTCAACCACTGGTTTGACCGCGACATCGACGCACGCATGGCGCGCACCGCCACGCGCCCCATACCCGCCGGGCGGATCGCGCCCACCGCCGCGCTGACGTTCGGCTGCTGCCTGGCGGCGCTCTCATTCCTGGAGCTCTCGCTGACGGTCAACGTGCTGGCGGCCAGCCTCGCGTTCGCCGGCTTCCTCGGCTACGTGCTGGTCTACACCGTGTGGCTGAAGCGCCGCACCCCACAGAACATCGTGATCGGGGGCGCCGCCGGCGCCGTGCCGCCGCTGGTCGGATGGGCCGCCGTGACTGGCTCGATCAGCGCCACCGCGGTGCTGCTGTTCTTCATCGTGTTCTTCTGGACCCCGCCGCACTTCTGGGCGCTGTCGCTGCTGATGAAGGAGGAGTACGAGAAGGTCGGCGTGCCGATGCTGCCGGTCGTGCGCGGCGAGGCGGAGACGCGCCGGCAGATCCTGCTGTACGCGGTTCTGCTGTACGCGGTCGCGCAGCTGCCGTTCTGCGCCGGGGGCTTCGGAGGGATTTACCTGGCGGCCTCGCTGGTGCTGGGCCTCGGCTTCATCGCCGGCGCCGTGCGCCTCTATCGCCGGGCCGATCGGCGCAGCGCCCTTCAGCTCTACCTCTTCTCGCTGGCCTACCTGGCACTGCTGTTCAGCGCGATGGTGCTAGACGCCCGCCTCCATCTGTAAACTGCCAGCCCATGGATCGCCGCCTCGCCCGCAAGAACATCCGTCTGGCTCTGATCGTGAGCGGGATCTGCCTGTTCATGTTCGGCATCACGTTTGTGGTGGCCGCCCTGTACGTCTCGTGAATCGCCGGGCTCACATGGTGGCACTGGATCGGCGTGCCCGGAAAAGTTCGCGGCGGAGCGCCGCATGAGCCCACTCGATCCCGAGATCCCGCCCGTCGGCGAGGAGGTCCACCTCCCTGGCCCGAGCCTCCTGCCGCTGCTGACCGCGGTCGGAGTCACGCTCGCGCTGGTCGGCATCACGACGATGATCGAGCTGACAGTCGTCGGCGTAATCCTCACGGTGTGGTCGGTGGCCCGCTGGATCAAAGACACGCGCCGCGAAATCGACGAGCTTCCGCTCGAGCACCACCACTGAGCCGGCCGGCTCGGTTCGCGAGGCGCAAGACAAAAAAACATGTCGGTGGAGTGCCGCGCATGGCCCCTCATCCATGCGCGGCCCCATCGCTGGTGGCACCGTCGCCCGCCGTCCCCCGGCGGCGGGCGGGCGGGCCGCCATACCTCTCCTACCCCACCGCGGCGCTCGCCGGAACGGGACAGGCAGCCCCATCTTCGGTCCAGCAGCGCACGATGTCGCGAACGGAGAGGACGCCCACGGTCTCCCCTCCCTCGACGACGATCAGGTGTCGGAAGCCCCCCCGCGTCATCGCGGCGGCGGCCTCCTCAAGCGACCAGTCGGGCGCGGCGTACACAGCCTCGCTGGTCAGGTGCTTGCCGACAAGCTCTTGGTCGGGATCCTGCCCCGCACCGATCGAGTGCAGAATGTCGCGCTCGGTGAGGATCCCGGGGCCGTTGCCCTCGGGGTCCATCACGATCGCCGCACCCACGCTTCGCTGCGACATCAGACGCGCCGCGTCCCGCAGTGTGTGACGGGGGCCGGCCGTCACGATCATCGGACTCATCCCTTCATGCACTCGCATCGGCGTGCTCCCTTCTGGAGTCGATCTCCGCCGTCTTGACCGAAAAAGAGTGGCCCGCCCCACCGGGAGCACCCAGCCCGAAGGACTGGTCCGGCCTGCCGCGCCACCTGCTCGGTATGGAGATGCTTGCAACGATTGCCTCAATGTAGTGGTCTTCGGCCACGCTGTCAAGGCCGGTTGCAATCGACACCGCAAGATCGGGTTGCCATTCCTCCGCCGAAGGCAATAGGATCCCGTATGGGATGGTTGGGTCTGCTGTAAATCATAGGATTGTCCTATCTTGGATCGGCCCCTTTGCGGGGCTCCTGGGAGCACTGAGCGCGGGTGCCTGAGACGCCTGAATCCCGACGCTCGATGATCCTCACAGCGATCGCAGGCGTACTCGCTACGGCAATCGGGATCGCGCTCAGCTTCGTGATCCACTGGTTCCCGCCGCAGGCGTCTGAGCAGGCGAAGAACACCGACCGGCTCTACCACGTGCTGGTGATCGCGTCGATCCCGATCTTCGTGCTGGTCGCTACCGTAATCCTCTACTGCGTCTGGAAGTTCCGCATGCGACCGGGGCAGGAGCTGATGGACGGACCGCCGATCCACGGAAACACGCGCCTGGAGGTCTTCTGGACGGCGCTCCCCGCCGCGCTGGTGCTGAGCCTCGTCTCCTACTCGTTCGTGGTGCTCCACGAAAACGAAAAGAAGGCGCCCGGCAGGGAAATCCAGGTGGGCGTGACCGGCCAGCAGTTCTTCTGGGATTACGAATACCCCTCCTCGGTGACCGGCGGCGCGCCGCTGAAGAGCTACTCGCTCTATGTTCCGAAGGGAGAGTCGGTGAACTTCAACATCCACTCCAAGGACGTCATCCACGCCTTCTGGATCCCAGCCTTCCGCTTGCAGGAGGACGCGGTGCCGGGCATCACCACCCGCTACCGCGCGACGCCGATCCGACTGGGCACCTACCCGGTCGTGTGCAACCTGCTGTGCGGCGTCGGCCACTCGTTCATGCGCTCGGCGATCCACGTGGTCACACCCGCCAAGTTCCAGGCATGGATCAAAAGCCAGGTAGGCAAACCTTCGACCGTGGCGACCGGGTAGCAGGTAAGGTGTATGCGAACCACTAAGGGCCCACGTCCCAATATCTGCCGGCCTGGATGCGGCATCTCCGCGGCGGTCTGCGCCACCCGCGATGCTCGGCGTGCCACCAGCACGCCTGCGCTCGCGTGCGTCGCATCCCATCCACGGATCGACCACCCCAGATCCGGCATCCATTGTGACGTGAACCCTGAGATCGTTCGAAGGAGGGCCGGCTGATGGCAGCGACCGCAAGCGCCGTGCCGCCTGGTATGCGCGAGAAATCTCCGAGGAGCGCCGGCTGGAGCGCCAAACTTCGCGCACCCGGCTTCTACCGCGCCTTCCTCGGCGTGGCGTTCGGGATCGCCTTCGCCGCCGCGCTGACGTGGGTGGTGCGGACCGCCACGGGCCACGCGACCTACACGCATTACCTCAGCCCCGATGCAATCCTGACGGTATCGCTGATCGGCTGCCCGATCTTCTTCCTGATCGGGCTGGGGGCCTTCGACTACTGGTTTTACTGGGTCTCCGGCCGACCTACGCGTCCGGAGAGCCACGCCAACCACGGGGCTTACAGCTGGAGGGACTACTTCAAGGTCAACACCGACCACAAGGTGATCGGCGTCCAGTACGTGGTCACCTCCTTCTTCTTCCTGTTCGTTGGCGGGCTGATCGCGATGGTGATGCGCATCCAGCTGGCGCAACCGGGGTCGAAGTTCGTCGACGCCAACACCTACAACGGCCTCTTCTCGGTGCACGCCACGATCCTGATCTTCTTCTTCGTGATCCCCGTGTTCGCGGGCCTCGCCAACTTCGTGCTGCCGCTGATGATCGGCGCGCCCGACATGGCGTTCCCGCGCCTGAATGCGCTCTCCTTCTGGATGCTGCCGCTGGGCGGGGCGATCATGCTGCTGAGCTTCTTCGCACCCGGCGGCTCGTTCTCAGACGGCTGGACCGCCTACGCGCCGCTCTCGACCGTCTCCCCGATCGGCCAGAACTTCTTCTCGATCGGGGTGCAGTTCGCGGGCGCCTCCTCGGTCGCCACCGCGCTCAATTTCCTTGTGACGATCATCACTATGCGCGCGCCGGGGATGAGCTTCTTCCGCATGCCGCTGCTGGTGTGGGCCAACTTCTCGACCTCGCTGCTGGTCGTGATCGCCACCCCGTTCGTGGCAGCCTCGCAGTTCATGGTGCTGCTCGATCGGGCGCTCGGCTTCAACTTCTTCGACGCCGACAAGGGCGGCAACGTGCTGATGTACCAGCACATCTTCTGGTTCTACTCCCACCCGGCGGTGTACATCATGATCCTGCCCGGCTTCGGGATCATCAGCGAGATCCTTGCCGTAAAGTCGCGCAAGCCGATCTTCGGCTACCGCATGATGGCGTTCTCGCTGTTGGCGATCGTGCTGCTCGGGTTCACCGTGTGGGCGCACCACATGTTCACCTCGGGGATGCCCGCCTGGCTGCGCATCCCGATGGCGATCACCACCGTGATCATCGCGGTGCCGACCGGCATCAAGATCTTCTCGTGGCTGGCGACGCTGTACCGCGGGGTGCTGCACCTGGACACGCCGATGCTGTTCGCGCTCGGCTTCATGATCACCTTCTCGGCGGGCGGGATCAGCGGGATCATGCTCGCGATGCTGCCGCTCGACATCCACGTGAGCGCCTCCTACTTCATCGTCGCCCACCTCCACTACGTGCTGTTCGGCGGCTCGCTGTTCACGATCTTCGCGGGCGTGTATTACTGGTTCCCGAAGATGACCGGGCGCATGTACGACGAGCGCCTGGGCAAGTGGCACTTCTGGAGCACCTTCATCTTCTTCAACCTGACGTTCGGGCCGATGCACATCCTCGGCCTGGAGGGGATGCCCCGCCGCGTGTCCACCTACGCCGCGCAGTTCGCGAACCTCAACCTGTTCATCTCGATCTGCAGCTGGATCCTCGGCGCTGCGACGCTGATCTTCCTCTACAACATGGTCAACTCCTGGCGCGGGGGGCCGCGCGCCGAAGCCAACCCCTGGCGCGCGCTGACGCTCGAGTGGCAGGTCTCCTCGCCGCCCCCCGTCTTCAACTTCGACCGCGTGCCCACGGTGGTGGGTGGGCCGTATGAGTACGGCGTCCCCGGCGCGGTGCACGGCATCTTCACGCCGGCGCCGCTGCCCTCGGAAGTCCGAACACAGACCGCCGGCAATGTGCCGGTGCCGAGCGGGGGCGAGTGAGGACGTGGAATCGATCAGGCACGACTTGGGCATAGACCCTGGCGGCATCCCGGGGCCGCGAGAAATGGTGGGCCAACGGGTAATCGGCAGGCTAAGAACGATCAGGGGAGGTGGGTCGCGATGAAGGAGATACTGGTAGTCGCAAACCGCACGCTCGGCGGCAAGAAGCTGCTCGACAGAGTGCGCGAGCTGGCGGCGCCCGGAGACGTGCGCTTTCGCCTCGTGGTGCCCACGAGCAAGCCCTCCTCGGGCCTGGTGATCTACGACGAGGCAGTGCGCGACGCCAGCCAGGTGCGCATCGACCTCGCGGTGTCGCTGCTCGCCGACGAGGGCATCGAGGCCAGCGGCGCCGTGGGCGACGCCGACCCGTTCCTGGCGACGATGGATGCGATCGGCGAGTACCGACCGAGCGAGGTGATCGTCTCCACGCACCCCACCACGCACTCCGGCTGGCTGCGGCGCGACCTGATCGAGCGCGTCCAAATCGCCTCGGGACTACCGGTGGAGCACATCGTCACCGACCTCGAGGCCGAGGGTCTGCCGTTCCGCGTGACGCTCGTGATCGCCAACAAAACCTCAAGCGGCGAGGAGCTCGTGGAGCGCCTCCAGGAGAAGGCCGCCCACGGAGAGCGCCATCTCTTCATCGCGGTCGTCCCTCAGCAGGGCGGCCACGGGGCCGCGCCGCGCGAGGCGCGCGCACGCCTGACGGCGATGCTCGCGAAGCTCCGCGCCGCCGGGCTGCTCTGCTCGGGCATGATCGGCGACCCCGACCCCTACACCGCGGCGATGAACGCGCTGGAGCTGTTCCGCGTCGACGACGTCGTCATCTCCACGCTTCCCGACGAGCGCTCGGGCTGGATGCGCTCCAACCTGATCGAGCGCGTGCGCGGCGCCACCACGGTGCCGGTGGAGCACATCGTGGTCGATCTGCAGGCGACGCGGGCCGCGGCGGCGGCCGGCGCGGGAAGCTAAAGAGGAGCGGAGCCGCACAATGGAGGCCGCCAGCATCGCCCACGCGGGATCGGGAGCCCGCCCGCCCGCCCACCCACCCGTCGCCGAGCACGAGCACCACGGCCCGCCACCGGCGCACCGCAGCTCGCGGGTCGATCCGCAGCTGCTGGGAATGCTGCTTTTCATCATCTCGGAGATCATGATCTTCGGGGCCTTCTTCACGGCCTACTTCTTCATCCGCGTGGCCCAGGGCGACCAGTGGCCGGCGCCCGGCACCCAACTGCCGGTGTATCCCACGCTCGTCAACACCTGCATCCTGATCTCCTCCTCCTTCACGATGCACTGGGCGCAGACCTCGATCAAGAAAGGCAACCGCTTCGGGCTGAAGGCGGGCATCCTGACCACGTTCCTGCTCGGCGTGACGTTCCTGGTGCTGCAGATCAACGAGTACGCCAACATCGGCTTCGCCCCCCAGGACGCCGCCCAGCAGACGATCTTCTACTCGCTCACCGGCCTGCACGGGGCGCACGTGACGATCGGATTGATCCTGCTGGCGATCGTCACCATCAGGTCATGGCGCGGGCACTACACCCCCGAGGAGCACCGCGGCGTCGAGGTGCCGGGCATCTACTGGCACTTCGTGGACATCATGTGGATCGTGGTCTACTTCACGGTCTACATCGTCTGATGGCCGTGGACGCTGCGCTGGCCGAAACGGGGACTCGCGCCAAAGGCGCGTGTCACCCGGCTTCGGTCTGCGTCCTCAGTCGCTCGCGTGCTCAGCACGCCACGCTCCTTGCGTCCTTGATCTGCTTGGTCCACGACCATCAGATCGGTGAGTGTTGAATCCGCTGCGCTCCGAGGGCGAGATGTTTCGCCTCTTGCTGTACGTGATCGTCGTGTTCGCGGTACTCATCGCCACGATTCTGATCGTGCGCGCGGTCTCCTGATCTCTATCGATTTGGGACGGGTTGGCACATGTGCCAACCCGCCGGCAGGCGCATGCGCCTGCCGGTAGACGAGCCGCATGCGGCTCGTCTCCAGCGGCGCATGCGCCGCTGGCACTGCTACTTGACCGTCAGCGTGCCGACCATCCCCGCCGCGCGGTGGCCGGGGGCCTGGCAGAAGTAGGTGTAGGTGCCGGGCTTCAGTTTGACCGCGAAGGAGGCGGTGCCCTTGGGCTCCAGCGGAGTCGCCCCAAGGACCGGGCCGCTGGTGCCGGACTGAATCGCGAGGTTGTGGGTGACCCCGGAGATGTTTTTCATCGAGATCGTCAGCGGGCCGGCCGTGGCGGTGGCTTTGTTGGTCGTGTAGGCGAGCTGCCCCTGGGGGTTGGCTTCCAGTTCGAGCTTGCCGCCCTTCTCGACCGCCGGTTGGCCCGAGCCCGGCGCGGCGACGGCGCTGGCGAGCAGGCCGGTGTCGCCGCCGGGGCGAGCCGCCGCGTAGGCGACGTAGGCGGATATGTTCTTCAGCGTGGACCCGTCGGCGAGACCTTTGGGCATCACGTTTTCGGGGTTGGGGAATTCAACCTGGTACTGCACGATGCTGCGAATCGTGTTGCGCCCCAGCCCTTCGTCGACCCCGTGCCGGAACGCTTCGTCGAGGTTGGGCCCCACCGTGCCCTTGGTGTTGGCGCGCGCGAGCGTGTGGCAGGCCCCGCACTTGGCGACGAACTGCTGCTTGCCGGCAACCAGGTTGGCTTCTTCACCGTGCTTGGCCGTGCCGCAGCCAGCCACGGCGAGCAGCACCAGGCCACTGGCTATCAGCAACGTCCCAGACTTACCCAACTCCCTCACAGCGACCGGAACTCTATCCGAACTGGCGGGCGACGTCTTGCCGCGTGCTCGGCGAGCGCCTCCGGGCCTACATGAACCCTGGGGGGGCCAGGGGTTGGCACGCACGCTGGATACGGTGAGAGACCCCTCACGGCGAGGGCAGCACATCCAGTTCGCCGCTCGCGGCCTCGATCACGCCCCGCGCGACACCCTCCCAGGACCAGTGCTCGCGCACTGTCTCCACCAGGCCCATGCGGGTCCGTTCGCGCAGCTCGGGATCGGCCCGCAACCAGCCGACCAGGCACTGTGCGAGGGCGGGCACGGCATCGTCGTCGACGGGAAATGACAGCCAGCTCGCGGCCTGCGCCGGCACAGCGTTGGCAAGCACCCCGCTCACCTCGGCGAGACCCGAGTGGGCGGCACTCACCGGCAGCACACCGCACGCCGCCCCCTCGGCCGCCACCATGCCGAACGCCTCGGGGAATGTGCTGGGCACGACCAGCGCCTCGCAGGTGGGCAGCAGCTCTGCCAGTTCTGCGTGCTCCAAACGCCCCGCGAAACGGGCACGCTGTGGCAGCGTGCGCGCGGCCGCCAGGTAGCGCTCGCACCGCTGGCCGCGCAAATCTCCGAGGAACGCCGCGAGGTGGCGCAGTGGCGTGGGTCGAGCATGAGCACCTGCCTGCGCGTTCGCCGCTCCCTGGGCACGATCTGCATGCGCTTCCGCCATGCCGCGAGCGCGGCCGGCACGCGCCATGTCGATCGCCCGCTCGAGGTCGCCGGCCGCCAGGGTCTCCAGCAGGAGCTCCAGCCACTCGGCGTCGCCGCCGAAGCCGACGATCTCCAGGCGCGCCTCCGGCACCTGCACGAGCACCAGCGGCCACGCGGCGATCAGCAGATCCACGCCCTTGTTGACGATCAGCTTGCCCACGAACGCCACGACGGGCTCCGACGGCCTGTGCGGGGCGCGTTGTGGGAGCGGTTTGAAGAGCTCCACGTCCACCCCGGGAGGACCGAGGCGGGTGCGGGCCTCGATCGCGGGGTCTTCCAGCGCGTCCCACAGGCTGCGCGCGGTGTGCAGCGAGCCGACGAGCACCGCCTCGGCGGGCTCCAGGCCCTCGCGGGCATAGGGCAGGAAGCGCTCGGCGTCGGGCTTGACCGTGTACTCGAGGGCGCTCCCGTGCACCTTGACGGCGTACGGCACGTCGTGGGCAAGCGCTCGGGCGAGGATCGCGGGGCCCATCACCAGGTGGTTGGCGAGCGCGATGTCGGGTCGTACGCGCCCCGCCAGCTCGCGCACGGCGGCAACGTTGGCGTCGATGTAGCGCTCGATCTCCTCCTCGCTGCAGCGCGCGAAGGCGCGCGCTTCGATCCCCTCGTAGGGATCCTCGACATACACAGGCAGCAACCCGCCGATCTCGGGCCGGTAGGCGGTGCAGCGCACCGGCTCGCGCAGCGCGCGCACGCGCAGCCGCCCCTGCTCCCACTCCCCCACAGCGTCGACGAAGGGCTGGCGCTCGGGGTGGCGGTCCTGGCAGAGCAGGTGCACCTCGTGGCCAAGGCCCACCAGCGCCCGCGCGAGGCGCGCATTGTAGATGTTGGAGCCCGTGCCCGAGAGCAGGTAGCCATGGAAGATCAGGATGCGCACCCGCGGCTCACACTACCCTTTGCCCGAGGCGAGGGCTGGCAGGATCGGCAGCTGTCCAGGGCGATCTGCTGGGATGTCGGCCGCCGGGACGCGCACCCGGTGGCAAGCATCCGGCGTGATCCTCACGCGGCGCTCCCTCCGCCGGCTTCGCTAGAGTCTCGGCGATGAGCGTGCAGCAGCGATACCGTCTGCGCAATCCGGCGAGCGGGCGGGAAATCATCCTCGAGGCGCAGCCTGACGAGATCTACCTCGACCGGGAGACCAGCGAGCCGCTGGAGGTCGTGGGCAAGGTGCTGCCGCTGGCGCCGTCGACCTCCAAGCTTCCCTTCTCGGTGGAGAACCTGCGCTTCTGCCCCTGGTGCGAGCAGCTCGTCCAGAAGGACCTCAACGACTGTCCCACCTGCGGACGCCGGATGGGGCCGCTTCACCCGTGAGCGCGCGCTGGTCGAAACGGGGATTCCCCCCGAAGGGGGGTGTCTCCCGGCTTCGGTCGCTCGCCCCCATCCTCGCGGGCGCCGCGGCACTCCTGGTGGGCCTCACGCTGGCGGCGTGCGGAGGCGGCAGCAACTCCGCTGACGTACCGCCGCACAGCACCCCGGAAATCACGCCGCCCACCAACACGCAGGCAGAAAGCGAAGCGACACCCACCACATCGACGTCGACCGTCGCCACGACCTCCAAGAGCGGCTCGGGCTCCTCGAGCAACTCCGCCGCAACCTCGGGCGAAGAACCATCCAGCTCCAGCGCGGGAGGCACCGGCAGCGAAAGCACGACCAGCTCCGGCGGCAGCTCAGCCGAACAAGAAAAACCGAGCACCCCGGAAGCAAGCTCGGGCGCGAGCGGCGGCACCGGGGAAAGCGGGGCCAAAGGCGGCTCCGAAGCCACGGGCGGCGGTGGCTCCTCCAGCAGCCCCACCGGCGGCGCCCAGGCGCCTTGAGTGGGCGCCTACCGCGGCGACTTCGACGGGCTCACGAACCTCGACGAGCTCAGGGAGTCGAGACCAATGTGGCGCTGTATGTGAGGCGCGCTTCGCGGTAGAGGCAGTAGTACTGGACGCTGGTTCCCAGCTGCTGCATCGACTGGACGCTGGTGTTGGTGCACTGGGTGCGCAGGCGGCTGGCGCGCCATGAGGTTTCGTTGGTGAAGCCGAGCGCGAGCGCGGGCGCCCATGTGGGAACCGCGAGCGCGATCACATCGCCCTTTTTGACCTGGAGGGTGTTGACCAGCGGGAATTGGGCGGTCTTGCCGAAGTAGGATTCCAACTGCACCAGCGGGCTCTGTGCCACCAGCTTGTAGGTAAGGTTGGGCTTGCGCTGCTGCCTTAGGACCGCGATCGCGGCCGAGGCCGTGCCGCCCTCGTTGGTGTCGAAGTACTTGACCTGGGTGGCGTTGGGCTTGCCGAGCGAGATCGTCCACGCCACGACGGTGCCATTGCGGGGGGCCGTGACCAGGCTGCGGTTGTTGCCCACCTTGACCTGGAAGCCGGTGGTGCGCGTGACGGCCAGGCAAGATGTAGGGCAGCTCGGCGTGGTGGGGGGCGTGGTCGCGGGGATCACACCCACTTCCGAGAGGGTCGCCAGCGCGCCAATGGGCAGCGCCAGCGTCAATGCCGCCCCTGCCAGGAGCGCGATGAGCGAGGTGCGGAGCATCTTTGGCCTAAAGCGGAGCATTGGGGGTAGAACACACCAACAACGGGTATGTAGCGGTTCGCTATCAGCGGCCGAGTTCCTGCGCGGCGGCTGCGATCTCCTCCGCGTCGCCCGCGGCGGGCAGCCACGGCAACCGCAGCGGATCGCCGCTGTAGCGGGGGATCACATGAAGATGGAAGTGGAACACAGTCTGCCATGCGGCGGCGCCGCAGGAGTTGAGCACATTGACCCCGGCGGCCCCCAACCGCTCGCTCATCCGCCCCGCCAGGCGCTGCGCCGCTGCCGCGGTCGCGCACAGGTCCTCGGGATCGATGCTCAGCAGATCCTGCGCGTGAAAGCGTGGAACCACCAGCGCGTGGCCGCGGGTGGCGGGGTTGATGTCCATGAAGGCAACCGTCCGCTCGTCCTCGTCAACGATCGTGGCGGGCAACTCGCCGGCAACGATTTTGCAGAAGATGCACTCGGGGTCGGTCATTGACCCGCCATCCTACTCAGCGTGCGCGGACGTAGGCGAGGGCGTCCTCGCGCGTTGCAATTTCTCCCGCGTATTGCGCCCGCAACAGGTCCTCCAGCAGCTCACCGAGACGCGGGCCGGCGGGAATGCCGAGCTCGCTCGCCAGCTCGTCCCCGCGCAGCAGCGGCTGCGGGGGGCCTGCGGCGCGCCAATCGAGAGCATCGACAAGCATCTCCCGCGCGAGGCGCAGGTGAGCGTCGATCGCCTCCTGTGCGCGCTCGCCGCGGGTGGCGAGGCGGTCGGCGATAGAGAGCAGCGTGACGTCCACCTCCACAGGCTCACAGCTGCGCAGATAGGCGAACACGCAGCGACGTGCCAGCGGCTGGGGCTCGTGCACGAGGAAACCCAGCCGCAGGTGGTTGCGCACGAGCGCCGCCACATGGGCCTGCAACCGACCGCTAGCTCGCAACCTGGTGAGCACCTCACCGGCCAGTTGGGCACCCCGCGCGTCGTGTCCGATGAACGTGACGCGCCCGTCGGAGGGACGCACCCCGCGGGTGAGCGGCTTGGCGGCGTCGTGCAGCAGCGCCCCCCAGCGCAGCGCTCCCCCGCGGGTCAGTCCGTCGGCGAGCGGCTCGGCCAGCAGCGCAGTGAGCCCATCGCGGTAACTCCCCTCGGTACTCCCAAGGACCGCGACGGGATCTTCCCGCAATGCGACCACCTGCTCGAGCACCTCCAGAGTGTGGCCGTACACGTCGAGGTGGTGGTAGCGGCTCTGGGTCACACCGCGCAGCGCCTCCAACTCGGGCAGTACAACCGCGGTCGCGCCTACCTCTCCCATCAGCTCCAGGCCCGCAACCGCGCCGGGGGCATCGATGATGCGGCACAGCTCCATGAAGATTCGCTCCGGCGCGACTTTGCCAAGCGCCGCCGCATGGGTTTGCGCGCGGGCACGCGTGTCGTGGTCCGCTTCGAGATCGAGCTCCACGGCAAGCCGTACGAGGCGCAGCACGCGCAGCGGATCCTCGGCGAACGCACGTGGCCCGGCCTCGCGCAGCCGCCGCCGCGCGAGGTCCTCCAGGCCGCCGAGCGGATCGATCAACTCGCTGGCCGAATCGGCCAGCGCCGAAGACGCGTGTCCCCCGGCTCCGGCCACCGCGCCGGGCTCTCCCAGCGGCTCGGCGATCGCGTTGACGGTGAAGTCTCGTAGCGCCAGATCCTCCTCCAACGAGGCCCCTCGCAGGCGCTCGAAGTCGACCTGCCAGGCGCCGTCGCGAGCGACCACGCGCCAGCCCCCGTACTCCTCCGAGAGCGCAAATGCCGCGGCGCGAGCGTCGCTGGCAACCGCACGTGCGGCCTCGCGCGGCTCGCCGTCGAGTACCACGTCGAGGTCGGCGGTGCGCCTGCCGAGCAGGCGGTCCCGCACCGCGCCCCCCACCAGCCACGCTCGCCGTCCGGCGAGCGCCGCGCGGGTCAGCTCGAGCGGATCGTCAGTCGGCGGCAAGTCGCGCCATCCCGTGGTCACGATGGTGCACGCGCGCGACCCGTGCGGTGAGCCCACAGGTGATCTCGTAGTTGATCGTGTCCAGCCGCCGGGCCAGCTCCTCCGCTGTGATCCGCTCGGCGCCCTGGCTGCCGATCAGGACGGCGGGCTGGCCGAGCAGCGCGGGCGCGGCCGGGTCGGGTCCGAGGTCGACGGCGACGCTGTCCATGCTTACGGTGCCCACCAGCGGGTGGCGGCGTCCCGCGACCAGCACGTCAGCGTTGCCCGAGAGCCCGCGCCGCCAGCCGTCGCCGTAGCCGATCGGCAGCAGACCGAGATGCGTCTCTTGTGCGGCGAGGAAGCGCCGGCCGTAGCCGGTGCTCTCGCCGACGCGGCAGCGCTTCACGGCCGCGACGTAGGAGCTCAACTGCAGCGCCGGCTCCAGTCCGCGTGCGAACGGGTTCTCACCAAAGGGGTCCATCCCGTAGATCGCGATGCCGCAGCGCACCATGTCGAAGTGCGCGGCGGGGTCGCGCAGCACCGCGGCACTGTTGGCGGCGTGCACCAGCACCCCGGGGTATGCCCGCTTGATCTCCTGCGCCCACCCGGTGAAACGCCGCAGCTGCTCACCGAAGAAGACGTCCCCTAGTTCGTCGGCGGTGGCGAAGTGGGTCATCACGCCGACCAGCTCCACATGGGGGTGAGCCGCCACGGCGGCCACCAGGCTGGAGGCGCGCTCGGTGTCGCGCACGCCGAAGCGGCCCATACCCGTGTCGAGCTTCACGTGGACGCGCGCGACCCTGCCGATGTCCACGGCCGCCCGGGCAGCATCGGCGAGGAACTCCTCACCCCAGACGGCGAGCTCCATATCCTGATACACCGCCTCCTCGACCTCCATCTCCCGCAGTGGACCGAGCACCAGCAGACGGGCCTGCTGGCCGAAACGGGGATTCCGGCCGCAGGCCGGTGTCTCCCGGCTTCGGTCGATCTCCGATCGGTCGCCGGCCGAAGCCGGGTGACACTCGCCGTCGGCGAACATCCCCGTTTCGGTCAGTTCGCGCGCCTCTGGGACGCTCGCCACCGCCAGCCACGTGGCACCCCCCACGAGCGCCGCGCCCGCGCTTTCGAGCAGACCATGGCCGTAGCCGTCGGCCTTGACGACGGCACACAGCTGCACGCCCTCGCGCAGCTCCGCGCGCAGCCGCGCGCAGTTGCGAGCTATCGCGTCCAAGTTGACGCGCGCGACCGCACGATCAACGCTCACGGCTGTCCCACCTCGGCGCGGGCGAGCCAACGCAGGGTGATCGCGTCCGCGGGGGCCACCCGCCGGGTGACAATACGTCCGACGATCATCCTTCACCCTCCCCAAGGCGGGCGAGGGGCAGCGCCGCGATCACATCCGAAGCGATCACGCAGTCGGCACTGCCGACCGTCCGAGCCGAGGCGCGCCCGGCGGCGGCATGCAGCTGGACTCCGACGGCGGCCGCCGCGAACGCCGGTAGGCCCTGGGCGAGGAGCGCGGCGATCACGCCCGTGAGCACGTCCCCGGTGCCGGCGGTCGCTAGCGCGGGGCTGTCGCCCGCACTGATGGCAACCACGCCCGAGCCGCCGGGATCGGCAACTAGGGTGTCGTCCCCCTTCAGCACCACGACCGCCCGCGAAAGCTCGGCGGCGGCGCGCACATGGCGCAGGCGCTCGCGCTCGACCTCCTCACTGGAGAGCTCCAGCAGCCGACCGAGCTCGCCGGCATGCGGGGTGAGCACCGTCGGGGCGCCACGCGCAGCCAGATCGCCGAGGCGTCCGGCGTGGGCATTGAGGCCATCGGCGTCGATCACAATGGGAAGCGCCGCACGGCGGGCAAGCTCGCGGGCAAACGCGAACGCATGGGGAGCCCGCCCGAGGCCCGGTCCGAGCGCGAGCGCCCCGCCGCGCCGTGCGGCCTCGAGCGCACCATCGACGCCGGCGCCCGTGAGCGAGCCGTCCTCGTCGGGCAGACCGCGTGTCATTAGCTCGGGGAGCCCGCCGGTGGCGAGGATCGTCTGCACCGAGGCGGGCACGCAGGCGGTGACGTAACCGGCGCCCGTGCGCATCGCGGCGTGGGCGGCCATACGCGGCGCGCCGGTCAGGCCGCGTGAGCCACCGACGACGAGCACGTGGCCACTCGAGAACTTTGTCGATGCGGCCCCACGGGGAGGAAGCAGGCCCAGCACCGAGCGCTCGATCAAGCCGACGTCGGCGCCCCCGGGAGCGCCGCGGGGAATGCCGATGTCGAGCGTGCGCACCTCGCCGGCGTGTGCCTTGCCGGGGTGAATCCAGAGGCCGGGCTTGGCGGCGTGGAAGGTGACGGTGACCGTGGCACGCACCGCGCGGGCGCAGACCACGCCCGTGGAAGCATCCACCCCGGAGGGCACATCCACGCTGACGATGGGCGCGCCGCAGGCGTTGGCGGCGTCGATCGCCTCCGCGATCGCTCCCCGAGGCTCGCCGGTGAAGCCGGTGCCGAGCAGTGCGTCGATGACCGCGGCCGGCCTGCGCAGGGGTGTCGACGGCTCATCGATCGCGGAAGACGCCCCCGCTCCGGCACCGCCCAAGCTCGCGGAGGAGCTGGCGCTCGCCGTGTAGCCGGCGCCCGCGAAGTCCATCTGCACCGGCGGAGCGCCGGGCAGACGCAGGAGGCTCTCGCGCGCGTCTCCCCTAAGCTCCTCCGGAGGCCCGGCGGTGAGCACGTCGACTTCGCGGCCGGCATCGCGCAGCAGGCGCGCGGCCACGAGACCGTCGCCACCGTTGTTGCCCTTGCCGCATAGCACCGTCACGGGGCCGTCGGGCACGAGCTGCTCGACGGCGCGGGCCACGCCGATCCCGGCCAGCTCCATCAAGTCGAGCGAAGGCACCCCCTGCTCGTCGATCGCCCAGCGGTCAATCGCCCGCATCGCCTCGGCGTCAGGCAGGGGTAGGCACCAGTCGGGGAGAGCTCCCATGCTTGCGATCCTAATGCGCCGGCGGGTGCGACTCGCCGAGCGCTACTCGACGGTGACGGTCTTCGCGAGGTTGCGCGGCTGGTCGACGTCCAGGCCGCGGCGGCGCGCGATCTCGTAGGCGAGCAACTGCAGCGGGATGACGGCGAGGATTGGCTGCAGCATCCAGTCGATCGCGGGAATTGGGATCGCGGCGTCGGCGTGCTTGACGATCTGCGCGTTGCCCTCGCTGACAACGGCGATCACGTGGGCGCCGCGGGCGCGAACCTCCTGGATGTTGGAGGCAACCTTCTCGAGCACGGGTGAGTCCGTGGCGATGCACACCACGGGCGTGGACTCGTCGAGCAGCGCGATCGGGCCATGCTTCATCTCCCCGGCGGCGTAGGCGTCGGTGGCGATGTAGGAGATCTCCTTGAGCTTGAGCGCGCCCTCCAGCGCGACCGGAAGGCCGACGTGGCGGCCGATGTAGAGGAAGAACTCGCCCTGCCAGTGCAGGTCGGCGATGCGCCTGACCTGCGCGACCACCTGCGTGGGCGAGCCGGGAGCGGACGAGCCTCCCAATCCGCCGTCGGAGCCGGTGATCTGGGCGATGCAGTGAGGCAGGCGCTTGACCTCGCCCACCAGCTCGGCGATCCGCGCCGCCTCCAAAGTGCCGCGCAGCTCGGCGAGGCGCAGGCCGAGGAGGTAGAGCACGGCCACCTGGCAGGTGAACGTCTTGGTGGCGGCCACCCCGATCTCTAAACCAGCGCGGGTGAACAGCACCCCGTCGGCGTCGCGCGTAGCCTGCGAGCCCATCACGTTGGTGATCGCGAGCACGGTGGCGCCGCGCTCGCGCGCGAGGCGCATCGCGGCGAGCGTATCCGCGGTCTCGCCGGACTGGGAGATGCCAATCACGAGGTCACCGGGACCGACCACGGGGTTGCGGTAGCGGTACTCCGAGGCGACGTCCATTTCCACGGGAATGCGCGCCCACTCCTCGATCGCGTAGCGCCCGATCAGGCCGGCGTGGTAGGAGGTGCCGCAGGCGACGATCACGATGCGACCCACGCCGGCGAGTAAGGCCTCGTCGAGCGCCCCCTGCTCGTCGAGGCTGACGCCGTCCCCGCGGGCAATGCGATCGGCGATCGTCTCGGCGACGGCGTCGGCCTGTTCGTGGATCTCCTTGAGCATGAACGTCTCGAAGCCGCCCTTCTCGGCGGCCTCCTCGTCCCACTCGACGGTCTCGACGGCGCGCTCCACGGGCACCCCGTCGGGCGTGGTGATCGTGACGCCGTCGGGCGTGAGCACCGCGATCTCCCCGTTGTCGAGGTACTGCACGGTGCGGGTGCGCGCAAGGAAGGCGGGCACGGCAGAGGCGAGGAACTGCTCCTCCTCGCCGCGACCGACCACGAGCGGGCACTCGCGGCGCGCCCCCACCAGCGTCTCGGGCTCGTCGAGGCTCATCGCCACGAACGCGAAGTGGCCGTGCAGCTCGGCGTAGGCGGCGCGCACCGCGTTGGCGAGGTCGCCGGCGTAGTGGTCGGCGATCAGGTGAGCGATCACCTCCGCGTCGGTCTCCGAGGTGAAGATGCAGCCCTCCGCGAGCAGGCGCTCGCGCAGCGGCATGTAGTTCTCGACGATCCCGTTGACCACCACGTGAACGCGATCGGCACTGTCGAAGTGCGGGTGGGCGTTTGCCTCGCTGACACGACCGTGCGTGGCCCAACGGGTGTGGGCGATGCCGGTGGTGAGAGGTCGCGCGAGTGTCGCCACCCCGCCACCCTCCACGGCGCCGGTGCGACCACGCGCGCCATCCAGCTTGGCCTCCAGCGCACGCAGGTTGCCCACGGCGCGCACCGCCTCGATGCGGTCGTCGGCGATCACCGAGATCCCGGCGCTGTCGTAGCCGCGGTACTCGAGCTTCTTCAGGCCGGCGAGCAACAACTCCTGAATGGGAGGCCCACCCTCCCGCCTGCCGACGTAGCCAACGATTCCGCACACGGGCGATCGAGTCCTTTCGCGAACGGCGAGCGGCCGGGGCTCCTGGCAGCACGCCGGCTCCACTCTCCGAATGGAGGTCGCTTCCGAAGATACCACCGGTGTGCGGAGGCGTAGAACAGACGTCCGTCAGGCAAGCTCGCGCTCGACGAGCGCCACGAGGCTGGAGCAGACCTGCTCGGCCTCCTCGTCGGTGGGCGCCTCCACCATTACCCGCACCAGCGGCTCGGTGCCCGAGGGGCGCACGAGTACCCGCCCGCGGCCGGAGAGGGCCTCGTCGGCAGCACGCACCGCGTCGGTAACGGTGTCGGCACCCTCGAGCGCATCGCGGTCGCGGACGCGCACGTTGACCAGCCGCTGAGGAAGCTTGTGCATTGCGTGGCGCTCGCTCAGCGGCGCGCCGTCGAGTGCCTCGAGTGCGAGCAGGGCGCTGGCGATGCCGTCGCCGGAGCGGTTGAAGCTGATGTCGATGATGTGCCCGGACTGCTCGCCGCCGAGCACCCAGCCGCGCGCGCGCAGCTCCTCGAGCACATAGCGGTCGCCGACCTTCGTCGATGCGACCGCGATGTCCGCGTCGCGCATTGCGGCATGGAAGCCGTAATTGGTCATCACCGTCACCGCCACCCCACCGCCGACGAGACGACCGCCGCGCTTGAGGTGCAGCGCGGCGAGCGCCATCAGCTCGTCGCCGTCGACGATCTCCCCGGCGCCGTCCACGGCAAGCACGCGGTCGCCGTCGCCGTCGAAGGCGAAGCCGACGACGTGTCCGCCGGCGAGCACCCGGGCGGCGAGCTCCTGCACGTGGGTGGAGCCGCAGCCGGCGTTGATGTTGCGCCCGTCGGGGTGATCGGCGATCACGCTCACGCTCGCGCCGAGACGTCTGAAGATCTCAGGGGCTACGTGGTGGGTGGCGCCGTTGGCACAGTCCAACAGCACGTCGAGCCCGTGCAGGTCGAGCTCGGCGAAGCGGGTGTGCAGCTCGCGCAGATAATCCTCGCTGGTGCCACGCAGCTCGCGGATACGTCCGATCGCCGTACCGCCGTTGCCCGTCCCGTCCTGGAGCCCCTGCTCGATCTCGAGCTCCGTTTCGTCGGAGAGCTTGAAGCCGTCGGGGCCGAAGAACTTGATCCCGTTGTCCTGGTAGGGGTTGTGCGACGCGGAGATGACGGCCGCGAGGTCGAAGCCGTAGCGGGCGATCAGCAGCGGCGCGGCGGGAGTCGGCAGCACCCCGCCGAGCAGGGCATCCCCCCCGGCGGCGCTGACCCCGGCGGCGAGCGCCGCTTGGAGCATCTCCCCGGACTCGCGGGTGTCGCGGATTATGAGCACCTGGGGGCGCTCCACCGCGGCGAGCGCGGTCGCAGCGCGACCGAGACCGAGCGCGAGCTCGGCACTCAGCAACTCCCCGGCAACACCTCTTACACCATCGGTGCCAAACAGCTTGCGGGCCATGAGAGTGGGCGGATCCTCTAGCGCTTGGAGAACTGCGGCCGCTTGCGCGCCTTCTTCAAACCGGCCTTCTTGCGCTCCTTGGCGCGCGAGTCGCGCGTGAGGAAGCCGCGGCGCTTGAGCTCGCCGCGCAGGTTGGGGTCGGCCTCCAGCAGCGCGCGGGAGACACCGTGCCGCAGCGCGCCGGCCTGCGCGGAGATGCCGCCGCCGTGCAGCCGCGCGACCACGTCCATGCGCTCCTCGTAGCCTACGGTCTCCAGGGGTTGGCGGATGTTGCGCTGCAGCGTGGTGCGCGGGAAGTGCTCCTCCAGCGTACGCCCATTGATCAAGTAGACGCCGCTGCCAGGACGGAGGATCACACGCGCGATCGCGGTCTTGCGCTTGCCGGTCGCGTGGTAGCGGGCTCCGGCGGCGAGATCGATCGCCGCGGTCGAGATCGGCTGCGGCAGCGGCTCCTCCGCCGCCTGCTCCTCGGCCTCGGTGACGTCCTCGGCGTACTCCTCGGTCGCGTAGGGGTCGGCCGGGGCCTCGCGCGCCAGCGGGTCCACACCTTCGGGAACGATGTCGACTTCCAGGTGCGCCCCCGGCACCGCGGGCTTGACGCGGGGAGCGGGCTCCTCTTCCTCCTCCTCGTCGAAGTCCTCCTCCTCGGCCTCGGCCTCCGCGGCGGGCTCCTGGGCAGCGGGCTCCGTCGGCGGCTGCGCCTCGGAGGGCGACTCGGCGGAGGCCGCCTCAGCCACGAGCTCCGCCACGGCCTCCTCTACAACCAGCTCCTCGACAAGCTCCTCGACGATCGCCTCGACGGCAAGCTCCTCCGCGACCAGCTCCTCGACTACCGCCTCCTCCGTGGCGCTCTCGGCAGCGGCCCCCTCCTCCTCAGCGACCGGCTCCTCGGCGGCGGGCTCCTCGGCGGCGGGCTCCTCGGCGGCGGGCTCCTCGGCGGCGGGCTCCTGCTCCGCGACCGGCTCGACAGCCGGCTCCTCAGCGACGGGCGACTCCTCAGCCGCTGCCTCCTCGGCGACAGGCTCAGCGACTGTGGGCTCCTCGGCAGGCTCCTCCACGGCAGCCGGCTCCTCGAGCGGCTCGTCCGGCGTGGCGGGCTCGTCGGCCATCAGGCCTCGATCTCCAGTGGCTCGGGCTTCTGCGCAACGTGCGGGTGCTCGGGTCCGGCGTAGATCTTGAGCTTCGTCAGCTGTTTGCGCGCGAGGCGGTTGCGGGGCATCATGCCCTTGACGGCGATCCGGATGATCTCCTCCGGCCTGCGCGCCAGCATCTCCTCAAAAGTGCGCGAGCGCAGACCGCCCGGGTAGCCGGAGTGGCGGTAGTAGCGCTTGTCGGTGCGCTTCTTGCCGGTGACCGCGACCTTCTCCGCGTTGATGACCACGACGAAGTCGCCGGTGTCGATGTGCGGCGTGTACTCGGGCTTGCGCTTCCCGCGCAGCACGTCGGCGAGCTGCGTCGCCAGACGGCCAAGGGTCTTGCCGTTGGCGTCGACGAGCAGCCAGTTGCGCTCGCGGTCGGTGGGCTTGGCGACGTAGGTTTTCATGACGTGAAAAAGGCCGCACGCATCCATTCGCGCGCGGCGAGAGCGACATGATAGGCCAAAAGCGTCCCTGGCGGATGGCTCGTCGTGACTGGCAAGGACGCAGTGAGCGAAGTGTGCTGGCCGAAACGGGGATGCGAAGCCGAAGGCGAGTGTCTCCCGGCTTCGGTACACGAACGATCGAGGACGCCGCCAGGCGCGTCGAGACGCCGCCAGGGCTACTCCCACTCGATCGTGCCCGGGGGCTTCGACGTGATGTCCAAGACCACTCGGTTGACCTCGCGCAGTTCGCCGATCATGCGCGAGGCGATCGTCTCCAGCAGGTCGTAGGGCAGCCGTGCCCAATCCGCAGTCATCGCGTCGTCGGAGGTGACCGCGCGGATCACGACCACGTGCCCGTAGGTCCGCTCGTCGCCCTGGACGCCGACGGTGCGGATGTCGGGGAGCACGCAGAAGGATTGCCACAGCTCGCGGTAGAGGCCGGCCTTGCGGATCTCCTCCTGGAGGATGTGGTCGGCCTCCCGCAGCACGTCGAGGCGCTCCCGCGTCGCTTCGCCTCCGACGATCCGGATCGCGAGGCCGGGACCTGGAAAGGGCTGGCGCCACACCAGGCGCTCGGGCAGGCCCAGCTCGGCGCCCACGGCGCGCACCTCGTCCTTGAACAGCGCGCGCAGCGGCTCGACCAGCTCGAAGCGCATGTCATCGGGGAGACCGCCGACGTTGTGGTGAGACTTGATCGTCGCCGCGCCGGTGCCCCCGCCGGACTCGATCACGTCGGAGTAGAGCGTGCCCTGCACGAGGAAGCGCGCACCTTCGTCACCGTCCCCGGTCACCCCGACCGCACCCGGGACCTCCGCGGCGCCGTCCGCGGCGCCGCCTCCTGCGAGCTTCGCGGCCTCCTCCTCGAAGACGCGGATGAACTCGGCGCCGATCGCCTTGCGCTTGGCCTCGGGCTCGGTGACCCCCCGTAGCCGCTCCAGGAAGCGCCGCTCGGCATCGACCGCCACCAGCGGCACGTGGAAGGTGTCGCGGAAGGTGGCGATCACCTGCTCGCCCTCTTCCTTGCGCATCAGGCCGTGGTCGACGAACACGCACGTCAGCTGGTCGCCCACGGCGCGGTGCACCAAAAGCGCCGCCACCGATGAGTCGACGCCGCCGGAGAGACCGCAGATCACCCTCCCCTCCCCCACCTGCGCACGGATGCGCGCGATCTGCTCCTCCACGATCGACGCCGCCGACCACGTCGAGGGACAGTCGCACACCTCGGTGAGGAAGCGCTCGAGGATCGCCTGGCCGTAGGGGGTGTGAACGACCTCGGGGTGGAACTGGATGCCGTAGATGCCCCGCTCGACGTTCTCGACCGCGGCCACCGGGGAGGTGGAGGTGTGTGCGAGCGCCGTGAACCCGGGCGGCGCCTCGTAGACGGTGTCGCGGTGGGACATCCAACAGGTCTGCTCGCGTGGGGTCTCCCTCAGCAGCACCCCGTGCTCGTCCACCATGAGGTCGGAGCGGCCGAATTCCCCCACCTCCGCCTGCTCGACCCGCCCGCCAAGCTCGTGCACGAGCAGCTGCATCCCGTAGCAGATGCCGAGCACCGGGACCCCGAGTTCCAGCAGGCCACGCTCCAGGCGGGGCGCGTCTGGCGCGTATACCGACGCGGGGCCGCCGGAGAGGATGATCCCGCGCGGACGGCGCGCCGCGATCTCCTGCAGCGGCACATGGTGGGGCACCAATTCCGAGAACACCCCGCACTCGCGCACGCGGCGCGCGATCAGCTGCGAGTACTGACCGCCGTAGTCGATGACGACCACCGCATCCATTGCAGCGGGCTTTGTCAGCCGCTCGTCGACCACGGGGGCCGATACCACGGCTACCTCACTCATTGACGAGTGCGGCCGCCTTGCCGTTCACCGCGCCCATGCCGACTCCCTGGTCGCGTTGCAAAGCCTTGCCCTCCGTTTGCAGCGCCGGCGCGACCACAACCTCGGCGCGGTTGAACTCGGCGAGATCCTTGTGGCCACAGGTGGCCATCGAGGTGCGCAGGCCGCCGAACAGGTTGAAGGTGCCGTCGTTCTCGCGTGCGGGTCCGACGAGGATCTCCTCGAGCGTCCCGTTCTGGGCGGTGGCGACGCGCGCCCCGCGGGGAAGCGTGGGATGGAACGTGGCCATCCCCCAGTGGAAGCCGTGCCCGGGTGCTTCGTAGGCGCGGGCGAGCGGCGAACCAATCATCACTGCGTCGGCGCCGAGCGCGATCGCCTTGGCGACGTCGCCGCCGTTGCTCATGCCGCCGTCGGCGATCACCATCGAATAGTCGCCGGTCTCCAGCATGTGCGTGGAGCGCGCGTGCGCGACGTCGGCGATCGCGGTGGCCTGCGGCACGCCGATGCCGAGCACCCCGCGTGTGGTGCACGCCGCGCCGGGACCAACTCCGACGAGCACGCCGGCGGCGCCGGTGCGCATCAGGTGCAGGCCGGTGTGGTAGGAGGCACAGCCGCCGACGACCACGGGCACGTCGAGGGAGGGAATGAACTCCTTCAGGTTCAGCGGCTCGGAGACGGTGGAGACGTGTTCTCCGGAGACGACCGTGCCCTGGATCACCAGCACGTCGAGGCCGGCCTCCATCGCGATCTCGTAATAGCGCAGCACCCGCTGGGGTGTGAGCGAGGCGGCAACGACCACCTTCTGCGCCTTGATCTCCTGGACGCGCTGGGCGATCAGCTCGGGCTTGACGGGCTCGCGGTAGATCTCCTGCATCTCGCGCGTGGCGAGCTCCTTGGGCAGCGCCGCGATCCGCTCCAGCTGCTCGCCGGCATCCTCATAGCGGGTAAAGATGCCCTCCAGGTTGAGCACCGCCAAGCCGCCGAGGCGGCCAACGATCCCGGCGGTCTCAGGCGAGACCACGCCGTCCATCGCGGAGGCCATCATCGGCAGCTCGAACTGGTAGGGCCCCAGCTTCCAGGAGATGTCGACGTCGTCGGGGTCGCGCGTGCGCCGCGAGGGTACGATCGCGATGTCGTCGAATCCGTATGCGCGGCGGGCTTTCTTGCCGCGGCCGATCTCTATCTCCATCTCAGCATCATTACAGCTCGCCCGGACAGGCGCCGAGGTGAGATCGCGCACAAGACGCTCGGATATCCTCGCCGTATGAGCGACGCGAATCCGACCGGGAATGGAGGCCCGTCCGCCCACGTGCCCGAGCGCGACCGGGGCTACGACCCACGCGTGATCGAGCGCCGGCGTCAGCGCGCGTGGGAGGCGCGGGAGGCCTTCCGCACGCCCCTGCTGACGGCCAAGCAAAGCGGCATATACATCAAGGCCTCGGCGCCGTTCACCTCCGGCAACGTGCACATCGGGCACGTGCGCAGCTACGCGATCGGCGACGCCTACGCCCGCTTCCAGCGTGCACGAGGGGAGCCGGTGCTGTTCGCGTTCGGCTTCGACGCCTTCGGGCTGCCGGCCGAGTTGGGGGCGATCGCCAACGGGGAGTCCCCCGCCGAGTGGGTCGAGCGCTGCGCCGAGCACATGACCGGCCAGCTCAAGAGGCTCGGGTTCTCCTTCGACTGGGAGCGCACGTTCATGAGCTCCGACGCAATCATGTACCGCTGGTCGCAGTGGCTGTTCCTGACGCTGCTGGACGCCGGGCTGATCTACCACGGTAGCGGCAGCGTGGACTGGTGCGAAACCTGCCAGACCACGCTGGCGACGATTCAGGTGGAGGACGGCACCTGCTGGCGCTGCCACAACCCGGTCAGGCTGATCCAGCGGGCGCAGTGGTATCTGCGCATCAGCGCCTATCTGGAGGAGAACGACCGCCGCATCGGGGAGCTCGAGAAATGGGACGAGACCTCGCTCGCCAGCCAGCGCTTCGTGCTGGGCCGCGCGGACGGAGTCGAGCTGCAGGCGCACGCCGAGGACGGGCGCGAGCTGACCGTGTTCACCCCCCATGCCGAGGGCGTGGCGCGGGCCCGCTTCGTGCTGATCTCCCCCAAGCACCCCGAGGTCGAGCGCTGGAGCGCCGGCGCCGCGGTGGGGGAGCAACTCCAGGAGATGCGCCTCGGCGGCTGGGAGCGCAGCTCGCGCGGCGCGGAGACGGTGGCGCTGGTGGACACCGGCTGCACTGTGTCGCTACCCGGCGGCGAGCCGCTGCCGCTGCTGATCTCCCCGGCGGTGGACGAGCGGTTCGGCGCGACCGCGGTGCTCGGCATCCCCGAGCTGGATCGCACCGACGAGTTGATCGCCCAGCGCCTGCACATCCCCTTGGGAAAGGGACAGGAGGAGGAGGAGGAGGGGGTGGGAGTCGAGGTGGAGGCAGACCCGAGCGAGAGCGGCTCCCCCATGCACCCGGCGAAGACCGCAGTGGGAGAGTCGGGTGGCGCACGCCCAGCAAGGGCCGCAGCGGAAGAGCCGGGTGGCACGCGCACGGCGGTGCGCTACAAGGCCAACGACTTCTCGATCTCCCGCCAGCGCTCGTGGGGAACGCCGATCCCGATCGTCTACTGCGATGGCTGCGGGACGGTGCCGATCCCCAAGGAGCAGCTGCCGGTGGAGCTGCCGCGTGACCTGAAACCGACCGGCGCCGGCAACCCGCTGGCGGAAAGGGAGGATTTCGTCAACACCGTCTGCCCCCGCTGCGGCGAGCCGGCCAAGCGCGAGACGGACACGCTGGACTGCCACTTCGACGCGTTGTGGCTGTGGATCCCCGCGTGCGTGCCCGCCCTCGAGCGCGAGCGCTCGCTGGAGGAGATCCTCGCGCTGGAGGACCTGCGCGCGTGGCTGCCGTCCGAGCGTCTCGTGGCGGGATCGGACAGCGGCAACTTCATGTTCGACCAGCGCATCACCACCAAGGCGCTGCGCGACCTTGGCCCGTTGGCGTTCCTCGCCGACGGCGAGCCATTCGCGGGGGCGCTGATGCACGAGATGGTGATCCGCGACGGGCGCAAGATGAGCAAGCACCTCGGCAACGTGGTCGACCCCGACGAACTGGTCGAGTCCTTCGGCGCCGACACGGTGAGGATGGCGGTGCTGTGGGCAGCGCGGCCGCAGAAGTCCCTGAACTGGAGCGACAGCGCAGTGCAGTTCTGCCAGCGCTTCCTGCACAACCTGTGGCAGTACTCTCAGACGCGCTTCGCTCAGCAGGTAGAGGACTCCGGGGAGCTCGACCCACGCCGCACCGAGCACCTGCGCAGGCGCCTGGAGAAATGGTGCGACATCGCGGTGGAGAAGATCACCGAGGAGCTGATGGAGCTCGAGATGCACAGCGCGGTGCGCAACGCGATCCGCCTGCTCGATCGCATCAAGGATTATGAGAAGCGCGTGCTCAAGCACAGCGGCGCGCTGTGCCGCGAGGACCACGAGGCGCTGCGCGACGCGCTGGGGCTGTTGGCGCGGGTGATCATGCCGTTCGCGCCGCACGCCGGCGAGGAGCTGTGGGAGTCCTCGGGCCTCGGCGAGCCGGGGGTCGATCCGACGTGGCCGCGGGCTGGCGAGTGGTCGCGCCAGCCTCCTGCCACCACGGCCCCAGGAGCCCCGCGTGCCAAGCCGGTGCCGGTGGCGGGGGCCGAGGAGTAGCGATGAGAGCCCCGCCCGCCGAGCCGGTGCCAGTGACGGTGGTCGCAGGGATGGGGCGCCACGTACTGAAGCGCGGCAGATGCGAAGCCGAGGGGGCGTGACAGTGGGAGCGCCGCCAATGGGTCCCCGCCCGCGGCAGAGAGAAACAGCGACCACCTGCCGCGGCGGCGCATGCAATGCTGCCCACACGGCGATACCGATCCCAACTCTGTGGACATTCACCGAACATGACCATTTCGCCGACCGCGTCCTCTGCGATGATGTGATGAGAAGCGGATGAGCACCGCACCGAACCAAGCCGGGGATCTTCAGCACACGCGCTCCTGCGCGACCGAGCTGGTGTGCCGCAAATGTGAGCTGCGCTCACCCCTCGCCGACGGCGGGGCGTACTGCCCACGCTGTGGCAAGAGCCTCGACGTCGACTACGACTACGAGCTCGCCGCGCGGCGCATACGCGAAACGCCGATGCACGAGCGCCCGCTCAACATCTGGTTTCTGGAGGAGCTGCTGCCGATCCACGACGCGGTCGGCCCCGCGCGCGTGGGCGAGTTCGCGGGCTTCACGCCACTGATCCGCGCCGACCGGCTGGGCGCAGCGGTGGGGTTGCGCAACCTCTACCTCAAGGACGACAGCACCTCCCGCCCGAGCCTCTCGTACAAGGATCGCGTGGTGGGCATGGCGGTGGCGCGCCTGTTGGAGCTGGGCCGCAAGGAGATCGGGTGCGTCTCGACCGGCAACGTCGGTACCGCCGTGGCGGCGCTGGCGGCGAAGGCGGGCGTCGCCGCGTACGTCTTCTACCCCAACCGCCTGGAGAGCACCAAGGCTCACGCCTGCCGCGCGCTCGGCGCGAAGGTGTGCCAGGTCGAGGGCAACTACGACGAAGCCAACAAAGCCTGCCGCGCCCTGGCGGAAGCGACGGGCTTGGAGTTCGCCAACATCACGCTGCGCCCCTTCTACGCCGAGGGCGCCAAGACCGAGGCGTATGAGATCGTGCAACAGCTCGGCTGGCGCTCGCCCGACCGGATCGTCTCCCCGGCCGCCGGGGGCACGCTCTCCTCGCGCATCCACAAGGGCCTGCAGGAGCTCGAAATGGTGGGCCTGGCACAGACGGCGCATACCAAGATCGACATCGCCCAGCCCGATGGCTGCAACCCGATCGCCGAGGCAATCCTCAATGGCGCCTCCGAGATCGTCCCCGTGAAGCCGACCACGCAAGCCCATTCGCTGGGGATCGGCTCGCCGGGCGATGGGGTGTTCGTGATCGAGGCCGTCCGCGGTCGCGGCGGCACCGCGGCGTCGGTGAGCGACAAAGAGATCTTTGCCGGCATCGACCTGCTGGCATCGACCGAGGGCCTGCTCACCGAGCCGGCCGGCGGCACCACCGTGGCGGTCGTGAAGAAGCTGGCCGCCGAAGGCCGTCTCGACCCCGATGAGACGGTGGTCGCAATCGTCACCGGCAACGGCCTGAAGACCCTATATGACCACCCCGCCAAGCCGTGGCCGTCGAAGGTCGAGTGCAGCACCGAGACGATGCGCTCCGTGCTGGAGGGCTTCCAGCGCGAGGCCGGTCTCGTGCCCGCCAGCGAGCGGTTGCACGCGTAGGTCCCCGCGAAGCCAACCAGTCGGCACCCGCCGGCGAGTGGCAGCACGCAAGGAGCAGTGCAACCTCCCACTCCTCATTGGCCACACGGCCCGTCGAGACCCCCGCGACGGGGAACTGCAACCATCAAGGCGTGGGACGCCTCGACGAAGTCGACCTGAGTCACTCGCTCTCGCGCGAGGAGTCCGAAAAGCGACTATCCGCACTGCAGGAGCGCCTGCTTGCGCTGCGACTTGTGCTCGCCGGGCTGCGCGACGGTGGACACCTCGGCCCGCCCATATGCGTCCTCTTCGAGGGCTGGGACGCCTCCGGCAAGGGCGGTGCGATCAAGCGCCTCGTGGCCCCGCTCGACCCCCGCCACGTGCGCGTCGCGGAGTTCGCAGCGCCGGACGCTACCGCCAAGCGCCACCACTTCCTGTGGCGCTTCTGGCCGGCGCTGCCGGGGTGGGGCGGCTTCACCGTGCTCGACCGCTCCTGGTATGGGCGCGTGCTGGTCGAGCGCGTGGATAAGCTCGCCACCGAGGAGGAATGGAAGCGCGCGTACGGGGAGATCGTCGAGTTCGAGCGCGCGCTGACCTCGGAGGGCGCGGTGTTGATCAAGTTCTGGTTGCACATTTCAACCGACGAGCAGCTGCGGCGCTTCGAAGCGCGCGCCAACGATCCGCTCAAGAGCTGGAAGCTCGCCCCCGACGACTGGCGCAACCGCGGCCAGCGCGAGCTCTACGTGCAGGCGCTGGAGGAGATGTTCGAGCGCACCGACGCCAAGCACGCCCGCTGGCACACGGTCGCCGCCGAGTCCAAGCACTACGCGCGGGTGAACGTGCTCGAAACCGTCAACGGCGAGATCGAACGGGCGCTGCGCCACCTCGGGATGAAACTCCCTGCACCCGCGTAAGGTCGGGCGCCGCCTGCTTGCATGTGCTGTGTATATACGATTGAAGTGAGCGCGGGTAGTGTGATTAAAATTTAAAGGCCGATAGCAATTGCGCACGGCTTTCAAAAAAGTTACAACTGCACGCACCCCCCTACCGGTGCCTTCCGCACCGAGCAGCCACGGCCTCGTGCATCGGCCTCATCCGCCACCAGCGCATCCCCGTGCTCGAGCTCGTATCTGGTGGCATAAACCCCGCAACGTAGACGGTCCCCGATCGCCCAACCCAATAGGGTGCCGACCATGGATGTTTCGCTCTACGCCGACGCACTTGCGCCGTTCGCCGCCGAAGCACAACGGTTGCTGCCCGCCGGCGCAGAGGTGCTCGACGCGCACACCCACCTCGGCCTCGACGAGGATGGGCGCTCGCTGACGCTCCCGCAGTTGCTCGCGCAACTCGACGAGGCTGGCGCACGACACGCCTGTGTATTCCCGCTGCACGACCCCGAGCGCAGCCCCGCCTACCGCGTGCCCAACGATCGTGTGCTCGCGTGGGCGGGCGAAAGCGAGGGCCGTCTGATTCCCTTCTGCCGCCTCGACCCCTTCGACGATCCGCTTCCCGAGGCAGAGCGCTGCCTCGCCGCCGGCGCACGTGGGATCAAGCTACACCCCCGCGCCCAGGAGTTTGCCTTCGACGGCAACGAGCTGGAGGGGATCTTCGAGGTAGCCGAAGAGGCGCGCGTGCCGATCTTGATCCACGCCGGTCGCGGCCTGCCGCCGATCGCCAAGGGGCTCGCCGAGCTCGCGCTGCGCCACCCCGAGGTCGTGCTGATCCTTGCCCACGGCGCGATCTGCGACCAGGGGATCCTCACCTCGATGCTCGCCGAGCACCCCGGCGTGCTGTACGACACCTCCTGCTTCTTCGGGCTCGATGTCGTGGAGCTGTTCGCGCGCGTCCCCGCCGAGCGGATCGTGTTCGCCACCGATCCTCCCTACGGGCGCCCACAGAGCGGTCTCTACATGGTGCTGCGCATAGCCGCCCACGTCGGCCTCGACGAGGCGACAACCAGGCTGGTGCTCGGCCAGACGGTCGCGGGCCTGTTCGATGGGCGCGGGCTACCGCCCGTCACGCCGCCACGCCGCGGCCCATCGATCACGCTCTCCGGTCGCCTCGCCCGCGTCTACGGCTACGGCAGCCTCACGGGGCCCGCACTCTTCGCCGGGGTCCCCGAGCAGGCGCTGGCGATGCTTGAGATGGCACTCGCCGCCTGCCGCGACCCCTCGCCCGGGGATGTCGGCGAGGCGCTCGAGGTAATCGGCTCGGCGCTTGCCGCCGCCGCAACACTGCTGCAGAGCGAGGATGGCGTACGGCCCGCGATCGACCTGATCTACCGCGCGATGGCCCGCGCCGTCACCGAGGTGCCGGACCCGGTTTGATCGGGACTCACTCTGCCCCCGACAGCCACACCGCAGGCCACTCACCCCCGCGCACTACACCTCCCACTCACCCCCCGGGCATCCACATGGCCACTCGCCACACCGCCGGCCAATCACCCCCGCCCACTACACCTCCCACTCACCCCCCGGGCATCCACACGGCCACTCGCCACACCGCCGGCCACTCACCCCCGCCCACTACACCTCCCACTCACCCCCCGGGCATCCACACGGCCACTCGCCACACCGCCGGCCACTCACCCCCGCCCACTACACCTCCCACTCACCCCCCGGGCATCCACATGGCCACTCGCCACACCGCCGGCCACTCACCCCCGCCCACTACACCTCCCACTCACCCCCCGGGCATCCACACGGCCACTCACCCCGGCAGCCACACCGCCGGCCACTCACCCCCGCCCACTACGCCACCCGTTCACCGCTGCGCAGCCACACCGCGGCCCATTCGCCACTGGCGCAGCGTTGGTGCTCGTGCATGTTCAGACTTTCTTTGAACGCCGCTACCACCTCGTCGACCTGCTCAGTGAGCAGCCCCCCGGCGATCAGGTCTTCAGGGGCGCATTCGATCGATCGTGCGAGGTCCAGCAGCAGCGGCTTCAACAGGTTGGCGAGCACCGTCGGCGCGGCAGCGCCCGCTATGACCGGCAGACGCTCGCGGCGCAGGTCAAAGCTGCGGGTCTCCAACTCCACTCCGTTGACCCGCGCGTTCTCCCGAGCCGCCTCCACGCTCTCCAACTCATTGTCGAGGCCCACCACCGGCCCAAACCCGAGGCGGACGGCCGCGATCGCCAGCACCCCCGAGCCGGTGCCAACGTCCAAAAGAGCCCCTCTTTCGTGCCCAGGCACTTCCCCTCTCCGCCCCTTCTCCACCGCTTGCGTTGCAGCTCCCCTGCCACCGTCAACCGGCCGCCCCGCGTCGCTCTTTTCTGCGGCCAGCTCCAGCAGCAGCTCCAGACACATGCGCGTGGTGGCGTGCGCCCCGGTACCGAACGCCTGACCAGGGTCGATCACGATCTCCTCGACGTCCTTGCGGTCAGCCGGCGGCTCCCACGGCGGACGCACGTGCATGCCCGACACGATCCCCGGCGACTCGATCAATACGGGACGGTGAAAGCGCTTCCAGCGCTCCCCCCAATCGTCGGGCAGCTCGCTGGTCGCGACCTCCACCAGCGCCTCCCCCGCCGCGGCGCGCAGATCGGGTAGTTGCGGGAGCTCGCCGGGGCTGCCGTACACCGCGTACTCGACCACACCATTCCCCACCTCCGCCTCCTCCACGCCGGAGGGCGCCAGCTCCAACAGCTGCGCCAACACCAGCTCCGCGTCCTCGCGGCGGACACGCACCGCGAGACGGATCACGCAGCCAGGCTGCTCGGGATATGGGGCACCACACTGCCGAACGACACCCGACGGCGACTCGTCACGCAGCCGGGTTGCGCATAAGCACTTCGCATCACGCGGCTCGGTGGTGCAACGCGCGACGCAGCTTGCCGAGCATCGACTCATCGCCGCGCAGGTTCTCCTCGGTGAGCGTCTCCTGCACGCGCTCCAGCAGCTCGCGCTGCTCGGCGTTCAGGCGCCGGGGCACCACCACGTTGACGACCACCCGCAGGTCGCCGCGCCGGCCGCTGCGCAGGCTGGGCATCCCCTTGCCACGCACGGTCAGCACCTCGCCCGGCTGGGTGCCGGGGGCGATCTTCATCGGCGTGGCACCGTCGAGGGTCGGCACCTCGAGTACCGCTCCCACTGCGGCCAGCGGGGCGGAGACGTCCAGAACGGTGATCAGATCGTCCGCTTCTCGCACGAAGCGCTCGTCGGGGCGCACCCGCACCAGCACGTACAGGTCGCCCGCGGGGGCGCCCGCCTCGCCCGCGTGGCCTTTGCCGCCGAGGCGGATGCGCTGGCCGTCGGCGATCCCTGCCGGCACGTCCACCGCCAGTGTGCGCCTAACGGCGCGGCGACCCCGGCCGCGGCACTCGCCGCAGGGCTGCTTGGCCGTGCGACCGTTGCCGTGGCAACGATCGCACACCACAGTGCGCATCATCTGGCCAAAGGGCGTGCGCGTCACGGCCTGCAGCTGCCCGGCCCCGCCGCAGCGCTCGCAGGTCTCGATCGGGGTGCCCGGCTCGGCGCCGTTGCCGCGGCAGTGCTCGCAGCGCTCGACCACCTCGAAGGCGACCTCCGCGTGCTTGCCGCTCGCCGCCTCGCGCAGATCGATTTCCAAAGCCGCCGCCACGTCCTGCCCCTGAGCCGACCCCGACCCGCGCCCTCCTCCGAAGGGGCTGGCGCCGCCGAAGAATGCGTCGAACAGGTCGCCGATCGAGCCGAACGCGTCGAAGTTCGGGGCATACCCGCCGGAGCGCAACCCCTCGTGGCCGTAACGGTCGTAGGTCGCGCGCCGCTGCGGGTCGGAGAGGATCTCGTACGCCTCAGCGGCCTCCTTGAACTTCTCCTCGGCCTGCGGATCGTGCGCGTTGACGTCTGGATGCAGCTCCCTCGCCAGACGCCGGAAGGATTTCTTGACGTCCTGCTCGGAGGCGTCACGGGCGACGCCCAGCACCTCGTAGGGGTCGCGGGGAGTGGAGGCGCGGCTCACGGGTTCTGTCGGTGGGCGGTGATGGACATGGGGAGTTCGGTGTTGACGGACACAGTAGGGGTTCGGCGGATCTCAGCCGGCGCAGAACCCCGGCACCTCGCAGAGCCAGGCCGGCCGATCAGCTCTCGGCGTAGGTCTCTTCGACGAAACGCGAAAGCTCGTGCGCAACCTCCCGAACCGCGGGGATCGCGTATGCGTAGTTCATCCGCACCGGGCCGATCACTGAGACGATCCCCATGCGACGCTGCGCCACGCCGTACCCCGTCGCCACCATCGCCAGCGAGCGCATCGCCGGGATCTCGTTCTCATGGCCGATCCGCACGTACACCCCCGGCTCGCTCAACGCCGTGCGCAACACGTCCAGCAGCGCCACCCGCCGCTCCAATAGCTCCATCAGCTCGTTGATCTCGCCGACATCGCGCAGATGCGCCTCCGAGAACAGCCGCGCCGTGCCCTCGAGGTAGAGCACGTGCTCGGACTCCGCCGCCAGCCCGCCGAACGCGGGGATCAGGCGATCCAGGAAGGCGCGCTCCTGCGTCGGCAACGTTGGATCGGCGAGGCGCTGATGGAGCATCCGCGCGCCCAGGCCCAACCCGACCAGGCGATCGTTGAGGTACTCCCCCGCCCACGCCACCAGTCCCGCGTCGACCGGCTCATCGAACGTGGCGAACACCCTGGATACCTCGCCGGTGGAGGTGATCACGACCGCCACGACCACCCGCGGCTGCACCGCGAGCACCTCGACGCGACGGATCGTGGCGGTGCTCGCCGAGGGCGCGGAGACGACCGCGAGCAGGTCGGTCACCTGCGAGAGCGTCTCGGTGGTCGCCCGCACCGCCTCCTCCACCTCCTGGCGCGTCAGCGAGAGCTCCATGCGTGGCGCCTCCACCAGGCCCTTGCCGGAGGCCAGCATCCGGTCCACGACGTAGCGCTGACCCGCATCGGTTGGGACACGCCCAGCCGAGGTGTGCGGATGGGCGAGCAATCCGTGCTCCTCGAGCAGCGCGAGCTCATTGCGTACAGTGGAGGCTCCGCAATCGAGCTCCGGGTCGGCGGCAATCGCCCTCGATGCCACCGGCTGGCCCTCCAGCAGGTAACCCTCCACCACCTTGCACAGGATCAACTCCTGTCTGGCGGTAAGAAGGTGCTTGGAAATAGGCGGTGCGTCCGGGGCGTTCATGAATCAAGCTGGGCGACGTGGGTCGGTGAAGCCAGTGCTACCGATCGAAGATCGGCCAGCACGGGCAAGCCGGCACGTGGCGATCCAGCGCCGCATCCATGGGCGCATCCGGCCGTGCCGATCGTTTCCAAGCACGTTCTGAGCATGAGTTTGATTGTACGAGCCGTTGAGGAAGACGGCCCTCGCCAACAGGCCTGACAGGGACTTAAACCTGGATCCACCGATCCCGGGGTCGCACCGCCGCCGGATGACGCTTCGCCAGAGTCAATCGCCCTCGCTCCGAGGGGTCACCCTACGGATGCTCGGTCAATTGGGGTGGGTGGGCCTTAATCTAGTCTCCGACGCCGGATGCTCAGCCCGTTATCGGTGGATCCAGGTTAAATCGACAGCTCGGCCTCGGCGTTGCGGATGATCTCCTTCTCGCCCTGCACCGCCACCGTGTCGATCAGCACCTTCCCGTCCTGCGCCTCGCGCACGGTACCGGTGACGACCACCTCCTGCTCGGGGACGCCCATGACGCGGAACTGCACCGCGAGGCGGCGCAGGTGCTCGGGGCCGCCGGCCGCCTCCGTCTGAGCGCGCGCGACCTGTGCCATCGACCACAGCCCGTGCAGGATGCGCCCGGGCAGGCCCACCGCGCGGGCGAACTCGTCGTCGACGTGGATCGGGTTGAAGTCACCCGAGGCTCCCGCGTAGCGGACGGTGAGGTACTTGTCGGGCGTGATCTTCAGCTCTGGTATCTGTGCTCCCGTGGTCAGCTCAGCCATTGCTCGCTCCTCGAATGTCGACCATTGCTCACACCCCTCGAACGATATTGGTCCACGTGCCAAGGCACACCTGCTCGCCGCGCTGGTTGGTGGAGATCGACTCGAATACGTAGAAGCCCTTGCCCTGGTGCTCGTAGATTTCCTTCACGCTCGCTGTCGTGGTGATCTCATCACCGGCCACCACCAGCGGGCCCCATTCGAACTCCTGCCCTCCGTGCACCATCATCGGGAAGTTGATTTCGATCTCGGGATCGAAGATCGGGGGTCCCACCGAGGGGGCGGAATACACCACCACGAACATCGGCGGGGCCACCACGTCGGCATAGCCCGCGCCGCGAGCCGCATTCACGTCGAGATGAGTGGGGTTGGTCTCGCCCACCGCCCGGGCGTACTCCCTGATCTTTTCGCGGCCCACCGCATACAGCGTGGGCTCGTACGTCTTGCCGACCGCTTTGTCGTTGACTGGCACCTGTTCGGATCTCCTTGCGCGGGGAGGGTTCGGCGCGGCAGTCTATGGCATACCGATCTTTAAATGCGAAAAGCGGCCCGAAGCCGCCCGCAGGGCTATGCGCCTTAAGCCACACCGCCGTGGACCTTCAAAAAACCGTGGGGCACCGGCAGCCCGGCGCCCCACGGCATGCTTCACGGATCGACGGCGGCTAGAAGACGAGGTCGATTTCGCTGCCGGCGCCGGCGCCCACGAGCTCGCGCTCGTCGTCCTCCACGCCCTCGCCCTGTTGGTCGAACGAGGCATGGGAGCCGGAGGCGAGTGTCTCCCCGCTTCGGTCGCCCTCACCGCGCGTGGCGGGCCGCTCCAGGAACTGGACGGTCTCGGCCACCACGCTCACCGCCTGGCGCTTTTGTTGCTCGGCGGTTTCCCACTCGCTCCACTCCAGACGTCCGTCGACCGCTACGAGGCTGCCCTTGTGCATGTAGCGGCCCACGTTCTCCGCCAGCCCGCCGAAGGTGGCAACATCAAAGAAATGAGGGCGATCCTGGTATTCACCCTCGGCGGTGCGTCGGGAGCCATTGCACGCGATCCTGATGTTGCAGACGCTGTGGCCGGAGGGCAGCTCGCGCAGCTCCGGGTCCCGCGTGAGACGGCCGATCAGCACTACGTGGTTGATGCTCGAATACGCCATAACTTCGCTCCTTCGCTGTAAGCCACTGCCCCGCCAGAGAAGTTACGCGCTGCTTGAGACGGTACGCTCCACCGGGCGGGTGAATTGCTCCGAAAGCGCGTCGAGCGGCACGACGACGACCCGCTCGTGAGCCTGCGCGCGGTCGATTGCGCGCTGCACGGCGCGCTCGACTTCGGGCGGGGCGAGGTAGAGCGCGCCCGCCACGCAGCGCGCCCGCGCCCACGCCCGGCAGATCGCCGCCAGGCGCTCCGGCGCCTTGATGGTCAGCTCCACCTCGACCGCCACCGGCGGTCCGTCCGCTGGATCGACCGGCCACAGCACCAGGTCGGGGTGGTGGCGCGACCCTCCGGCGCGCTGACTCGCACCGAGCTCGGCGCTCGCGAGCGCGCGGCGATGCTCGCGCTCCTCGCCGCGCAACTCCCGCTCGCCCTGCACCCGGTGGTCGGGGTAGCAACGCTCAAGGGCCGCGGCCACACGAGCGCACTCGATCAGGTGCAGCGCGTTGGAGGCGTTCACCCTGCACGGGTCGAGGCCGCGCACATCGGCCTTACACAGGCCGGCGCGTGTGACCGCATACAGCGCCGGGTGGTTGGTCAGTGGGCGGCAGCGCTTCAGCAACCGCTCACCTTCGGCCGCCCCCAGCCGCCCCCGTGCCGAGGCGAGGCTGACGCCCAGATGCACGGCCACCGCCTCCGCCGTGACGGCGCCCATACCGGCTACCCAGCACACGAGCGCGATGCGGTTGGAGGGCTGGGAGGAGTTGTGGCCGCGGCTGTTGCGGCTGCGATCGCAGCCGTCGTCGTGGCTGTGGTCACCGTCATCGTTGCCGTGGTGGGCGTCGTCGATGATGGTGTTGGTGCATGCAGATACCATCGTGGTCCTCCTTGTGTAGGTGTTGGTCAGAGGCCGCGATCGGGCGAGTGCATCTGCGCGATCGCGGCACTGCGTGGACTGCTGAGACGGATCACCGCCGCGTGACCCGTGGGGAGACTCATCGCCTCTTCCGGGCCGATCAGGGGCTCGCTGATCCGCGTACGAGTGCTGCGGCCGTCGCTGCTCACCGAGGTGCGCCATGCGCCCTTGCTGCCGGCCAGGCGGGCGACCAGCTCGGCCGACGCCGGGACGGCCTGACGGTGGGCGATCAGGCCGGTGAGGTTGCCCAGCACCTGCTCCTGCAACATCTCGCGGCCAGGCAGGCGCAGGTCGGAGAGCTCCTGGGTTCCCAACAGCAGGCTGATCCCCGCAGAGCGGGACCGAGCGAACAGGCCGGCGACATGCTCAGCGGCAATCGCGGAGAACTCGTCGATCGCCACCACGCATCGCACCGGGCGCTCCTGCAGCGCCGAGACGACGGTCTGCAGATCCTGCACGATCGCCGCTGCGAGCATCTGCGCGAGTAGTGGCCGGGAGTCGGCGCGGAGGCTGAAGTACACCACCGCTCCACTGCCCACCGCGTCCAGTAGCTCGACGGCCGTGCCCGGCGTGTCGGGATCGAGCCATGGACCCACGTCGGACTCGGCCATGATCGCGAGGCGGTCGCGCACGCCACCCAGCTCGCCGCGCTGACGGGAGGTGAGCGAGTCCAGGTAGGCGTGCACCGCCCACGCGTCCTCCCGTGGGAGCTCCCGCGCGAGCAACTCCAGCCCCACGGGATCGAGCGCCTCGACGAGACCGGCGAGGCTCACCTCCCGCCCAGCGGCGCGCAGCGCGCGGACGGCGTGTCCGAGGTAGCGCTGTGCTTGGCGCTGGTAGTGGGGCTCGGTGAAGCGCTCTCCGGCGAGCGCCTTGTCGGCGATCTCCGTCTCGCCGCCGCGGGCGAACGGGTTGTACACCGCCGGCCCCTCTGGCGTCCACATGTAAAACGCCTTGCCCGTAGCACGCGCCGCACGGTGCAGCCGCTCACGCAGCCCCGCGTCCCCCTTTGGGTCCACCACGATCGCCGACATCCCGTACGAAATCGCCAACGTGGTGATCCAGGCCAGGGTGAACGTCTTGCCGGAGCCGGTGGCCCCCGCCACAAGGGTATGTGTGCCGGCGCCCTCACCGCCGAGCTCGATCGCCACTGAGCGTCCTCGGCGATCCACGCCGACGCTCAGCTGGCTGCCGCGCCACAGGCGCTCGTCTCGCTCCCGGCTGCCAGCGAACCACACGCGCACACCCTGGACCCCGGCGTGTAGCCCGTCCAGCGGGGTGTGGCGCTCCGCGGCGATCTCCGCGAGATCGGCGCCGGCCTGCAGGTCTTCCCCGTGCCAGCGCCTCCCGCGGACGGCAGCGCCGAGCGCAGCCACGCCCAGGGTCGCCCCGTCGCCCGCCAGTGCGGTGCGGGTAAGCACGACGAGCGCGAACGCCCCTGCCGCCCAGCTCCAGTGCAGATGCCAACGGCGCATCAGGCGCGCCGCGAGCAGACCGAGGAGCACGCCGATGACGACGTGCAAGGTTGTGCCCACCACCCATTGGTACAGGTGCTCCAAGGGAGCCAGCGGGTCGGGTTCCCGATTGAGAGTCGTTTCGTTCGGTGGAGACATGAGGAGTCCCCTCCTTTCATCTAGAGGTACGAGCGCCCAGCCAGAGCCGAACGCCGGGTTTAGTTCACGCCTGGCCGTGCTCAAGCCAGGCCAACTCGACCAGGCGGTCAGCTTCGAGCGCCGTTGCCGGATCGTGGTTGCGCCGGGCCAGTGCGGCGATGTATTCGGCTTCGAGCACCGTCACCGGCGCGTGGTTGAGCCGTGTCAGCTCATCGATAAACGGACATATCTCCACCGCGCGGAGACTCGCCCTCGATATGCCCAGCCTGCTCCTGAGCACCTCGTCATCCTCGATGCCCGGCTCGGACGGCTCTCCTGTGGGATCGTCGTTCATGGTGCCTTCCTTTCATTGGACGTGGGACTGCGAACGTGCAAACGGCGAGCCCTGGGGGCTCGCCGTTGTGGGTGCTGCATGTGATGCGCGCGGGTTCGAGGACCCGCGGCGGTGGTGGATGGATCCCTGCGGATCCGTCGGGACTCCGGCGCCGATGGATCCGCGTGGCTGAGAAGCTCAGATCCCTTCGGTCACGATGTGAGGGGCACGGCTCCACCGATCACTCGGTGTGAGCTGCCTTGGAGGCTCAAATCAGGCGGTAGCCAACGCTGCGCACGTTGATGACCCACCGCTCGTCGCTCTCCGCGCAAAGCTTCCGGCGCAGGCGGCTGGAGTGGGAGTCGAGCGTGCGGGTACACACCGGCGTCCGGTAGCCCCACACGGCGCACAACAGCTCTCCCTGGGCGAACACACGATGGGGCTCGCGGGCGAGGTGTACGAGCAGCTCGTACTCCAGGCGGCGCAGGCGCAGCGGACGGCCGTGCAGAGTCACCGCATGAGCGTGGAGGTCGATCGCCAGGGCTCCCACCTCGATAAGTCGCGCGGGGTGGGCGCCGGCGCGCGCGAGCAGCGTGCGCAGGCGGGCACGCAGCTCCAGGTAGCCGGGGGGCCGGGCGAGGAAGTCATCGGCGCCGGCTTCGAAGGCGCGCAGCAGGTCGGGCTCCCCGACCTGGGGACTCATCACGATCACGGGTAGCCCGTCGGGCCAGGTGCCCTCCGCACCGCGCCGCGCGAGCGGGCCGCCGCCGCGGATCTCCGCCAGCAGCTCGAGTGCTGCTCGCGGGGTCTCCAGCTCGCCGAGCAGCACGAGGTGTGGCGGATCGGCCCGCGCCAGCACCCGCGCGTGTTCGGTCGTCAGCGCCAGCCGCCCTCGGTAGCCGTCGGCCACGAGCTGATCGACCAGCGGGCGGCCGATGCGTTCGTCGTGCTCCGCCACCAGGAGAGGATGCGAGCCCTCCGCGCAATCGCGATCGGCGTTCACAGCTCGACCTCGCGGGGAGAGATGCCGAGGCCCTCGCGCGCAATCAGCGCGAGCACCTCACTGTGAATCCACGGCGTGGGCTGGCCGTCGCCGCCGCTCTCGGGCGCGATGCCAACGCGGCGGGAGAGCCAGCTGGTCTCGCCGCTGCGGTTGCCTTTGCCGTCGCACTTGACCCGCCCACAGCGAAAGGCGATCTCACTGAGGCTGAGCCGCTGGGTGCGTTGCGCGTGCAGCACCGCTCGGCGTAGCCCCAGGTTGAGCACGATCCGGCTGGCGTCGATGCGCTGCAGCTCGTTGCGCAGCACCGTCACCGACACCGTGGCGTCGTCGCGGTAACGCGCCAACGCCCTAACGGTGAGCGCACGTACGGGTTCGTAGCCATCCATGCACGCGACCACGTCGCGCACGCTCTCGGGCCGGGGGCCGCTCGCCCGCTGAGCCGAGCCGCGTTCGAGCTCGGCGGGGCTCTCCCGCCGGCACCAGCGCAGCTCCTGGACCGAACGGCCAGCGTCGGCAAACGCCTCCAGCCGGTGGCAGGCACCGTGACGGTCGCGCAGCTCCACACTCTCCGGCGACACGAGCGGATCGAATCCTCCGCCCTCCTCCCGCGGCTCGCACTCCTCCGCGAAGGGAGCCGCGAGGAGGTCCTCGGGGGCGAGCCGTCGGCAGCGACGCGGCCGGGGATCCCGCAGGTAGTCACAGCACACGAGCTGTGCGTTCTCCAGAGGCTCGTCGGCAGCAAGGTGCGCCACCAGCCGCCGATCGCCCCAGGTGGCGGCGTCGCGATCGAGCACCAGCACGCTGCCACCATGCCCGGGAAGTGCGAGGACCTCACGCAGCCGGCCGGCAGAGTCGGTGTAGCTGGCAAGCACGCCGGGAGTCGTGAGACGGGCCGCCCGGGTAGGCGGGCGAACGGTCGGGGCGCGGTGGGATCGTGAGGGGTGCGGTGGTTTCGCGGGGAGCGTGGTGAGGGGCATAACGCGTCTCCTGGCCCAGCGGGGCGGTCGGGCAGTGGTCGAGTGGAGCGGCTTGTAGGGCTCCGGCAGATGGCCGTCAAGCGGCGCGCGGGCGACGATCGGAGAGCGGCACGTGGTCGAGATCCCCTATGGGGATCTCGGGGTACGGCTCGGGCGTGCCGCACTAATACGAAGTTGGCGCGATCGGGTCCATCGAGTCTCCGCCCAAGGGCCCCCAGCCGAACGTGTCGATGTGCGAGCGAGGAGCGAGACCTCAGTCGGAAACCGGTGCGACGCTGGATCGGTGGGATCCAGGCTCAGACCGCGTTGGGCCATTCGCCGGCGAGCAGAATCCACGATCGGGGTTGAGCGGCGAGAGCGGCTGGTACGCGGTTTGGCGTGCTGTGCGACCGGGGTGAAGGGGAATCGAAGGGCCGCGATGCTAGCGCCGTAGAGGACAAGCGGCGACGCGCATGCCCTCACCGAGGGAGAGACGGCGCAGTCACCCGCGCCGATCGGGCACAGTTTGGCTCAACAGAGCCGCTCCCGGCACTTGAGGCGTGCAGTAGGGCGTGTGCGGAGGGGCCGGTCAACTGCACCCGCGAGCGCGCACCGGCCAGGGTGACTGCAGATCCGGGAGTGGTAAAGGCACATCCGGGCGGGCGACTGCGCGCGTCGTATCGCGCCAGGTTGGTTCATGACGGGGCACCCAGCCACGTGGTGTCCAGCGAGTAGGGGGTGGGGTGTATGTCTGGCGTTCTCTGTGGATACCCTTGCTTTTGAGTATAGCTATAGTATGTCCATGTAGGGGCAGGGGTTGTTATAAAAAACCCAGAAGCCGATAGCAATTGCACACGCGTTGAAATTTTTGTTCAAGCCCAGCACGATTGCGATAGCCATACGGCCCTCGCTCTACTCCCCGGCCCTCGCTCCACTACCAATCGGCCCGCTACCTTCGCGGAGCGGTGTATAGCCAAAGCTACACATCCTGAGGATTGAGACCCCTTCCAAACAGCAGCTCGCGCGCCACGATCGCCGCTTGGCTCGCCCGAGGGTCGCTCTGCAGGGGCGCACCGCGTACGTTGGGGGGCAGGCGGGGAACGCCGTAGGCGTGCAGCAGCCCCTCGTGGACGTCGCGCTCGGAGACGAACACGATGCTGGCGCGACCTGGATATTCCCACTCGCGGGGATGTTCGCCCGCGTAAGCGCGGCAAGCGCACAGCACGTGGTCGGCCAGCCGGGCGCACTCACGCGCGCGGGGGCGGTCGCGGCAGAGGAACACAACTAAAAGATTGGGCCCCACCCGCCCAGCACCACGGCCGGAGAAGCGGGGGAGACACACCGACCAGCCGGCGAGCAGGTGGTCGTAGCGCTGGAGTTTGGCGGCCGCGCCGCCAACGGGCAGGCGATCGTCGCGCTCGATCAGCAGGCACACTCCGATGGCCCCGCCGCCTTCCACACCCTCACCGGCACCGGCGCGACCACCTACCCGCATTCTGGCGGGCCCACGCTCACCGGCACAAGCGCGCCCGATTGCCCTGGCGGGAACGTCGACGCTCGCGTCGGGGCGCACGGTCTCGAAGCGCTCGACCTCCGCGCGGGCGCCAGCGGCGTCGGTGCGTAGGAAGTCGTGCGGTGCGCGTCCTCCCGGCAGGCGCAATTCGCCGGGGCCGATCGCGACGCGTCCGGCGGGCGTGGAGCGCAGCGGCGGCGAGAGCACCGACTCCCCCGAGCCCCGCAGCCGCAGCGGGCCGGCGCCGAGGGCACGCTCCAGCGCGAGCACCCACCCGGTGACGTGCACCTCGTGGCGGGCTTGGTGCAACCGCCGATCGCCCCCGACGGGCAGCGAGGACGGTGGCGATGCAGTGAGCGAGACGGGCTGGGATGAGGCTTTGGATTTGGGTGAGGGGTTGGGTGCTTCGTCGACCTCGCGCTGGGCGACGTCATCCAGACGCCCTTGCGCGCCCAGCAGCTCAGTTCCGAGGGGGGCGATCACGTAACACATGGGCGCCCCTCCCCCATCGCGGCGATGAAACTGGAAGCGCCTCACCAGGCCGGCATCGGAGAGGCGCTTCAGGCGCCGCTGGGTGGTGGTGAGCGCCCGCTCGGAGTTGAAGCGGCGGTGAAGCTGACTGGTCAGAACGTGGCGCATCGAGGCAATGAGCGCAATGACCTCCACGTCGAGGGGGTCGGGGTCGAGGGGCCGCGGGGCGGCGGGCGCCCGTGCCCAGCGCACACGGTGGGCGGCGTCGAGCTCCACCAGCTCGGCATAGCTCTCCGCGACTGTTTCGGGAAGTTGCACCCCGGAATCCGCTCCCCGCTCGGCGACGCTCTCCGTGGCGGCCTCCGGTAGAGACGCTCGGGTGGCAGCATCGCTCTCCGCGAGGGTGTCGCGCGGTGGTGTCTGCTCGGCGACTTCTCGGCGACGGCTCCCCTCCTCCGCCTCCGTCCAACGATCGTGGTGGGGCATGGAGGCCCCACCCCCAGCCGACTCGCTTCCCCATCCACCCGCGCGGACGATCCCACCTGTCCCCCTCCTGTCCTCCGCGCCCTCCGGCACTGCCTCCCGGCGCTCCCAATGGGGCTGGCTGAGGTCGGCGAGGTGGCGCCCTCCGCGCTCGGCCTGGCGGGCAGCGTGCCACGCGAGGCGCTCACGGTCGATGCGCAGCGAGATCGTGCTTGCGATGAATGGGGCCTGACGGCCCTCCGGTGCGACCCAGCTGACGATCGCGTGGTGCTTGGGTAGGTGCAGTCGCGCGTCGGGCCGGCCGAGGGCCGAGAGGCCCGTAATGTTGGGGCGCACGGTGTCGGAGTACTCCGCCATCATCAGACTCGCGGCGTCGCGCGCGTCCTGCACGGAGGCGGTGGCGAAGTACACGCGATGGGCAAACAGCGCGTCGAGTTGCGCCCGCACCTCGCGGTCGGTCCACTGCGAGTCGGCCTGCCAGCACGCCACCGTCTCCAGTCCCGCGGAGCGCTTCAGTGCAAGCGTCTCGGCGAAACCGCGGTTGAGCACGAGCGGGGCCTCGTCCACCTTGAGCGCCACCGCCACGCGCCGCTCGGCGGGGACGGTGTCCTGCTGGCGGGCCAGCGCGGCGTCGAGCATCCCCATCAACAGCTGCATCAGCACGGAGGTGTTGCCGGCGCCCATCGCCCCGAGCGCGCCCTTGACGACGAGCACCTCCCCGTCCGCGATCACGCGGTCGAGGTCCACCGTGAGGGAGTCGTTGAGCAGCACCCGCTTGATCGACGGCGAGTTGAGCAGCCGCGCCAGCTTGTTCACCGGCGCGTCCAGCTTCGCGGTGGTCGTGCTGCGCGAGTCCGCCAGCTGCGCGGCCAACTCGGCGGTGAAAAACTCGGCGATCTCCTTGTACGCGGGCAGCGTGCGCACATGGGCGCCGACCCGCGAGCGGTATGCATATCCCTCCTCGCCCACCGTGAGCAGGCGCGCGGCGTCCCACAGGCTCGCGCGCCGGTCGTGGGCCAGCACCGCGATGATCGCGTTGCGTAGGTACCGGTCCGAGGATGCGCGAATGTCGGCGTCAGTAAAAAGATTTTTGAGCGCCCCCACCACGTAGTCGGCGATCGTGTCCGCCGGGGCGTCCACGGCGAGCGGGTTGAAGCCGCACGTCGGGTGGGAGAAGTCCAGTAGCGTGCACGTGCGCTGCGCCGGTACTGCGCTCACGGCGGCCTCGGCGGCGTCGCCCTTGGGGTCGAGCACGATCACCGCGCACCGCTCCCTGCGCAGATCCTCCGCCACGGTCGCTGCCAGGTAGCTTGACTTGCCCTGCTCCACCGCGCCGGGCACGGCGGTGTTCTGGCGACGCATCTGCGGGTGGATCGCGACCGGCCCGTGCGCGTCGCGCAGCAGCCCCTCCCCTTGGCGAGGGCGCATGATCGCGGGCGGCGCCGGTGCCAGCGGCAGGGCGCCGCGCGCGAACGGCACGGTGGCGTAGTCGATCGAGGGCACATGCCACAGAGCCGCCAGCTCAGTCGACGCCATCACCCCCTTATGCAGCCCGGGGCAGGGGTTGCCCTCGCCGCGCTGCACGCGCCTGCGGTACAACCCCATCAGGCCGTGACGCACGGTCGTCCCGCGCTCCACCAGGCGGTTCTCTGCCCCCTCGGCGCGCAGCTCCGATGCGATCTGCTCGCACGCACGCCGTGTTGGCGCGAGCACGCGCAGGTCGGCGAAGTACAGCGGGCGGTGCTGTACCTCCAGGCCGCCGCGCAGCTCGGCATCCTCGACCAGCGAACGGTCGCGCACCCACAGGTGCTCGCGCCGCTCGCGCGAAAGGTGGTCCTCGTGGCGCTTGTACCGCCACTTGGCCCACCGTTCCAGCAGCGCCGGAGCCGGGGTCAGTGCGAGTTGCACCGCGGCCTGCACCCCACACGCCCCCATCACGGTCATCAACCTGTCCATCGGCGGCTCGCGCACGAGCTCGTAGGGGTCCAACTGCTTCACGCGCCTGATGAACCCCGCGTGCTTCTTCAAGCGCAACAGCGTGTACGCCGGGCGGTATGGGAGCGTCTCCCCGATGGGCGCCACGCGGCAGTTGGGGTAGGCGCTGCGCAGCGCCGCCTCCACCATCCTCTCCGTCCCCTCCGGACACGCGACTGCCAGCAGCGCTCTTCCAACCCCGTCCCCAGCGCGGACGTGATGGACCTCGAGCGCCACCGAGGGCTGGCCGCACAGCAGGCGCCGCCACCAGCGACGCTGCAGTCGCTTGTGCAACGCCTCGTACATCGCCACCACCCCCTCCACGCTTGTGCGGTCGGTGCGGTAGGGCTCCACGCACAGGCGCACATAGCGCCTTCCCGCCCGGGCGCGGGCGCGGGCGCCGAGCACCACTGCCGTACAGGTGAGCGCGAGCGCAGCGAGCACCTCGCCATCTCGCGCCGCTGGGATACCGTCCGGTGCGTGTAGCGCTCGCCGTGGAAGCGCCGCGCGCGCGGCTGACGCGCCGCGCAGCGCCGCCCCGATGCCGCCGTGCAGCAGCCACTCCAGGGCGGCCACCCCCAAGAGTAGGGCAGCCAGTCCAAGCAGGCGCCAGAGCAGCAGTCGCGCGAGCATCTCATCCTCTGCTTCGACTGCCAGCCCCGAGCGGGACTGCACGTGAACCTGGGGGCCTCCCGCGGCGAGCACGGTTGGCGCGGCTGACCCTTCGCAGGCGGGCGGCTAGCCCTACCGCACGCGGGCGGCTGGCTTTACCGCAGGCGGGCGGCGCGCCTTACCGCAGGCGGGCGGCGCGCTGCCTCGGCAGGGCTACCGCGGGCGTGTGGCTCGCTCCACCTGACCGCCGCGGTCGGTGAGGTACCACTCGTTGGAGGATCCCATGATCTGGCCTTCCCCGATGTTGTGCACCAGCTGCAGTCGCTCCAGGCGGGTCAGCAGCTTCGAAATCTGTCCCTGGTCGGCGATGCCCGCGCCTTCGGCGATCTCACGGTTGCTGGCGCCGGGGTGCTCGCCGATGAAGGTGAGCACGCGCACCGTGCGGTAGGTGAGGCGCATGTCGAGGCCCTCCAGCGGATCCTTGACGATGCGCCGCGGTGGTTTTCTGCGCTTGGGCAGTGGGGGCGGCTTGCGGGTGAGCTCGTTGCTGGCGGCACGCGCCCCGAGGTAGGGGAGCACGATCATGCTCATCAGCGGTCCCAGTAGCGCCGTGAACGGCTCTCTGCTACGAGCCAGCAAGCGCGAGTGCAGGACGGCGAACACGGCCCCGATGACGCCTTCGGCGGTGACGTCAGGCGATTCCTCGGTGGCGCGCGCCACGCGGGCGCCGGTGCTCGAACGTCCGCGGTCGACGACCTCCCTGAGCTGAGTCAGCACCTGCGTGCGTCGTTTCAGCACTCGGGGGCCCGCCCCCAACGCCTCCACCACGCAGATCCGTGCGAGGCCGGGCTCGTCGTCCATGAACCGCAGCATCGCCAGCACACCGGCGCGCAGGCCATCGCGCCACCCATCCTCTCGCGCATATGCATCGCTGACGAGCGCGCTGATCTGCTCGACGGCCTGGTCGAACACCGCCAGAAAGCAATCCTCCCGATCCTCGAAGAGGTCGTAGAACGTCTTGCGCGACACCCGCGCCCGGGCGATCACCTGGGCGACGGTCAGGCGCGCGTAGCCGACCTCCTCGACCGCCTCCGCCGCAGCGGTCAGCATGCGGCTGCGCTGAATCTCCGATACCTGTCCCCGCGGCAGACCGTTGGGACCGGAACGCAGCCGCGGTCTCGACGAGCGTGTCTTATCTTTCGAAGCCATTTTATTCCGCCTAATCGGTCAATCTTGTTCGCTGTGGACGATACGGTGGGCGCTGTGGCGCATTCGCGTCACAGCCCTCGGCGAGGATCCGCCGCCCCGCTTCGGGCGACGCCAGGCCCCCTGGGTGCTCCAGACAAAGGTTCATGGGTTGACGCCAAGAAGTCGAGTCGCGTCTCCCACTCGCCGCCGCGCGCTTTCGCGCGACGAACAAAGTTCCGATAAATCAGATTTGTAGGGGGAAATTGACTGGAGAATGGGGCCATGTGAACAACGAGTTGTCAAGCAAGTGTCATTGACAGTGATGGAACGATCGTAACGGGAGCGCCCGACAGACGCTCTGCGGGTGCCACCAGCCCGGACGATCGGGGATGTTCGTCTACGGCCGCGGTCTCGCGCCGGTGGTCCGATCTCGCCGCCGATCCGCCCCCACGGTTGCCCCCGCGGCGCCACCCGCTGCCGCGCTAACGCCCCGCCCGGCTTCGCGCAGCGCGTGCGGAGCCACGCTGCATATCGAGCCACAACGCGTGCGGAGCGCATGCGGAACCACGGCCCGTGTCGAGCCACGGCGCATGCGGAGCCACGGCGCGTGCGGAGCGGCGGGTGCGGAGCTTTTTGGCGGCGGATCTGCTGGAGTACCCGTGATGGCCGCCGACCCCCATGCCCGGGAACTCCTCGAACTGATGTCGCGCACGGTCGAGGCCAACCCGGGAGCGGATGCGCGGACGCTCCGTGTGCGGGCGGGCGTCAAGCGCGTGAACGGCGACAAAGCGCTCGAGCTCTTGGCGCGCGCGGGGTTCATCGAGCGCAAGCCGATCTCGGCGCAGGACACCTACCGCAGTCTCAAGCCCTACCGTGCGAGCGTCGAGGCGCCGCGCACCGCATTCGCCAAGACCCACTCTGTGGGCGAGGGCGGCGGGTGACGGAGCCGCCCCTGCCCCGGGGGGCAGAGCGAGACTGAGCTGCGCGTCCCGGGATGTACCTTCGAGGTCGTGCCACAACCGCCACTACTGTGTGCAGGTGCGCTTGGTCGAGCTGGACAAGGTCACCGACAGCGACTGGCAGCGGGTCATCGCCGGCGAGCCCCAACCATTCGGTGCCGTCGGCGAAGAGCTGCAGTGGCGGGAGAAGAGCCACAACCTCGGGCTGTGCGATGACGCGGAAAACCTCGTGGCGCTCGCCGGACTCGTCCGCGCGGAGGTCCGGGTGGCCGATGCGCGGCTTCAGGTAGTTGGGATCGGCGGCGTGATCGTCACTCGCACCGCCCGCGGACGCGGCTTTGCACGTGTGCTGATCGAGCGCCTGCTCCAGATGGCCCCTAAGCTCGGCCCCGAGCGGGCAATGCTCTTCTGTTTGCCGGCAAACATCGGGCTGTACACCAAGTTCGGATTCCAGCTCATCGAGGAGCCCGTCTGGGCTCAACAGCCCGGAGGCTTGGTCAAAATCCCCATGTGCGCCATGTGGAGGCCGCTAACCCGCGGGGCAAACTGGCCGGGGGGAAAGATCGAACTCCTGGATGAGCCATTCTGAGTTGCGTGTGCTCACGCTATCCGTCGCGTCGATGATCGCCCGCAAAGGGGTGGTTACGCGGATGCCGTGGTGGGTCGTGATCTCGGCGCCCGGGATGGCCGCTGCGGAGTGGCCGGACTGGGCCCGCCGTGTGATAAGCAGGACTCCCCAGCCTACGCTCCTCGAAACGGTATGCACGCGCTGAAGATCGCTATCGCCGTTGCCTGGATCGTCTTCTGGGTCTACTGGCTGGTGTCTGCGTTCGGCGTGAAGGAGGGCAGGGATGGTGGGCGTCGGATCCCGCTGAATGGCCTGAGCGCGCTGTCGGTGATCCTTCTCCTCCGCGTCTTCCGCGGTGGGAGCCTGGCCGTCCACAGCCCGGTCCTCGGGGGGATCGGGGCCGTCGTATTCGCGTCCGGGATCGCGCTGGCGATCTGGGCTCGGATCCAACTCGGGCGCAACTGGGGGATGCCGATGACCCAGAAGGCCGAGCCGGAGCTCGTCACCTCCGGCCCCTACCGGTTGGTTCGCCACCCGATCTACTCGGGACTCCTGGCGGCGCTGCTCGGCACGGCATTCGCTACCAACCCGATCGGCCTGATCATCGTCGCGGTACTGGGCGGGTACTTCTACTACAGCGCGTCGGTGGAGGAAAAGAACCTCATCGCAACGTTTCCCACAGCGTATCCGGCGTACCGAAGCAGCACGAAGATGCTCGTTCCCTTCGTTCTCTAGACAATATGGATCCGGTTCGACGACGGGGCCGCGTGGACCCAGCGCCACCGCGACTGGCACGCTCGACTGGCCGGCAGCGCAAGCGACGTTGCTCGACGCGCGCGGGGATCGACGCGCTCACGCACCGCCGCGAGCAGCTCGAGCGCGAGATCACCGCGATGATCCCCGACTCGCCACGGTCGGTACAGGTCGGCCGCTTGCGGTGCTTGCGGGAGTCGACACGCTCACCGCCGTCGGCTTGTGCGCCGAGATCGGCGACTTCGAGCGGTTCGCCCGCGCCGAGCAGCTAATGAGTTACATCGGACTCGTCCCATGCGAGAACACGACCGGCCAGCAACGCCGGCTCGGGTCGATCCACGATCAGTACCGGCGCCTGTTCGAGGATTCCCGTGTGCCGGACGAGTCGCCGCGCTCGCAGCTTTCCCGGCGCGCATGCCCTACAAAGTAGCGCCCCGGCCCGCGGCACCCGAAGGGCCACAGCGCTGCGCCCCCCGGCGCCCAGCGTCCGGCCCCTGCTCACGGTCGGCGTAGCACGACTGGCACAAATCCTGGCACGCGGGGCCTCTGAGCAAGCGAAAACCCTGCACTGGACAGGGGCTTTCGGGAGTACCGCCAACGGGATTCGAAGCCTAGTCGCGCATCACTCGATCTCTAGCGGCAGAGCCAAATCTGGCTTGGTTGCAGGGGAAACGCCTGGACCATCAATCCGGCCGAGTCCGGTCGGATCCGGTCGAATCCGTGTCATGCTGGCGCACAACTGGCGCGCGCTCTCACACGCCGAGGCTGCCCCCGACCGAAACGCGCTCTCGCAGCGGCGCCCACCGCGAGGTCTGCGGCAGCCGCGTGACCCCAGACACGACCGCGCCGCCCAATATCAACTCTGTGGGGTCCTACGAGCATAACCTGGAGGGGTCAGACTAACGGCCGGCCGAGCCCGCTGACATGCTCGCCTGGCATTGCGAGAGCGAACCAGCCCGGCGCCATGCTTGCGCAGTGGACGAACTCGGCTCGTATCGCCCGACTCTCGCAAACATCTGCTTCCGCACCGAGAAGCAGGAGCACCGGTTCGACGCCAGTTCGCAGCCGGAACTCGTCCCAACCGACAGCGCCGCGGCGCGACTCGCGGACGCTCGCAACGGCGCGAAGGGAGGAGTCCGGCCTACGGTCGGTCGGGCAGTTCTCTCTCCGAGAAAGGTTCAAGTCGCCCGTCGCGGCCGAGATCCCGAACTGCGGTCGCGGGTCCGAACGCTACGCCCGCAACATCAAATCCCCCGGCTCATGAGACGCGACCCGCCCACCGCGCGTGAGTGCCTGTCCCCGTCGAGCCGGTCGAGGTAGCCGTCGATCCGTTCACGCGCCTCCTCCTCGCCACCGGGCATCAGGTGGCCGTACACGTCGAAGGTCATCGCGATGGTCGCGTGCCCCATGATCGTGCTGAGTGCCTTGGCGTTCACCCCGGCGGCGATCATCACTGAGGCGAAGGTGTGCCGCGCCTCATGCAAGCCGATCCGCTCCATTGCGTCCGGGCGCGCCTTGAGGGTGATCCGCTTTGGCCCGGTCGGCTCCGGGTTGCGTGCACTCTTCCATCCCCACGCGGCGAGCGCGCGGCGGCGGACCGTGGACGGCTCGAACGGGACGTCGGCGGTCGCACCGAACACGAGCGCGTCGTCGTCTCGGCCCGTGGCGAGCTTGTGCGCCGCAAGGAACGGCACCAAGCGCCCGATGAGTGGCACGGTCCGGCGGGCAGCGGCGCTCTTGCCTTCCTGCTCGCCCTCCTTCGCGTCCCAGCCACGCGCCACGCGGATCACACGGCCCTCGATGTCGATGTCCCCCCAGCGGAGCGCGCGCAACTCGCCGTGACGCAGGCCCGCATACAGGGCGGTTGCCCACAACGCACGGTCCTCGGTGGGGAGCGCATCGAGCAGTTCGCGCGCCTCATCGGGGCTGGCGATCCGGTCGCGCCGGCCATCGGGCTTGCGCAGCTCGAGGCCCTTGGTTGGATCGACGCTCACGACATCCCGACGGATCGCGCGCCTAAAGATGACCCGCAGGGGATCGAGCTGGTTCTGTACCGTGCTGGCGCTGAGACCTTCCGCGGTGAGCCGGTCCGCGATGTCCTGCACGTCGGCACGCCGCACGTCCGATAAGCGCATGCCGCCGAGCGCGGGCAGGATGCGCCGGCGCAGCGCCTCATCGTAGGAGCGGGTCGCCGCGGGCTTGTATCGCGTGCCCGAGCGCGTCGGGATCGAGCCATCACGCATACCGACGATCAGCTCATCCCCAGCGTCGCGGACCGTGATGGTAGTCGGGGCCTTGAGCTGGCCGCGGCCAGCAGCGCGCAGCGCATCCGCGCGCCAACTCTTCGCCGCGGCGAGCGAGTCGAACGTTTTGCGCACCTTGCGCTCCTCGCGCCGGAGGTACACCCACGCCTCGTATGAGGGCTGGCAGTTGCAGCGTGCTCCGTCGCGGCTGCGGCAGGTGCGGGAGTGACGGGTACGGATTCCCTGAGCCTGAGCCATCGTCAATCATCCTTCCCTGCTGCCGATCAGCCGCGCGTGGTGGGTGTGGTTTGGTGCTCGCAGCGCGGCGCGTGTGGCAGCGCCCAGCATGTCATCCCTCCATACCTTCGCTGCAGCGCATATGGGGAATGTCTTGCGGATCTTCTTGCCGTCCGTCTCGGAGTAGACGAACACACGCCACGGGTAGCCACAATCCCGTTTGCCGGTGCAGCGATTGCCGTGACGCCTCTGCGTGAGTCCAGTAGCTGGTCGTCCCATCATGCATCGTCTCCCATCAGGTTGGCTTTGACTTCATCGAGGGTCATGCTCGGTTTGCCGGTTCGCCCCTTCCCAACTACGCCACCCTTCACGGTCGGGTCCAGAATCATCCAGCGGTTGTAGTCCAGGGCGCGCGGGTCGCGGGTGCGCGACTTGCGGAGCGAGAGGCCCTGTCGGTCAGCGATCCTGCGCAACAGGTTCTCGCGCACCTTCTCGTCTTGATCCATGCTGTCCTCCCTAACGCGGCGCCGCTTGTCATGCTGCAAAGCATACTAGACTACATGCTGGAAGGCATGCCACAGGGTCATTATGACTCGCGCGTTGGCTTTGAGCTGGAGCCGCCCGCGTAGGTAATCCCTATCTGCACTGGAGTACCTTCTCGGCATGTTCGGCCAGCCAAAGCTCCAGCTCGCGCACCGGGACCAGCTTGCGTCGGCCGATCCGCACGAGCCGCACGTCGGCTTCGATGTTTTGCCGCCAGAAGTCCCAGCCCACCCCGATCGCCTCGCACGCCTCGGAAATGCTGAGCGCCAGCCGTGGCACGCTCGAGTTCGCCGCGTTCGGTGCAGTTTGGGATCGATGCTCAGCTCGCGCGTTCGGGCAATCGGCGTGCTTCGTCCGCCGACGATGCGGAGGTCTTTGGCGTCGCTCGACGGGCATCCGGCTTTAGCTCTCTGGCTCGCTGGCTTGTCCTGCCCAGTGCCGGATGCGTGCCCTGGCGATTGTGATGTAGTCGGCTTCGCGCTCGATGCCGATGAAGCGTGCGCCCTCCATGACCGCTGCGGCGCCTGTGCTTCCGCTGCCGGTGAATGGGTCGAGGACGGTGCCGCCGGGTGGTGTGACGAGGCGTACGAGGTGGCACATCAGGGCGAGTGGCTTGACTGTGGGATGCGTGTTCGCACGCGGTAGTGTTGGTTTCTTTCCCTCCGACAGGTCATCCTCTTCCCCACCCCACGTCCCGATTAGGGAGGTCGGCAGGCCCTCCGTGCCGGCGTCGCGCTCGGAGCGGCTTGCCTTGGCGCAGTAGAAGAAGCGCGAGACCCGGCAGCTTTGTTCATCGAGCATCCTTACGGCGCAGTCTGGGGGGCACTCCCAGCAGCCGACGAGCTCTCGGTTGCTTGAGCGCTCGGTGAGGCCTTGTTGGCCGCTGTGGCCAGTTGTGGAGAGACCGCCGTTGCCGCGGGTCGCGGGGTGGTAGCGGCTTGTCCGTATGCGGGTGCGCCCTGCCTTCTGGCAGTCCTCGGTGTGCGAGAGGATCACGTTGGCGGGCCAGCGACCTGGAGCGTCGTAGTTGCCGCGGGCGCGCTCGTCACATCCGTAGATCCGGTTCTTGCGTGTCCCAGAGTTGAAATCGGCGTGCCGGTTCTTGGTCTTGCTCTCGCCTTCGTCCGCGTCGGATTGGAAAGCGATCCGGCAGTCGTCGATGTTCAATGCTCCGGTGCCGTACCTGCAGACGTTTTGGGCGACCGTACCGCCCAGCGGCTTGCGGGCTACGACGATCGGCTCCCACGCGGGCTTGAGTGCGGTGCCCCAGCCCTGCCACGCCGCCGCAGCTTTGGTGCTCGTCTTATCTATGGCGGCAGCGACGTTAAGGGACTTGGGGAAGCCCGTTCCGTATAGCCAACATAGGCAGTCGCGGATTTCAAAGCCGGCGTCCTCCAATGCGCAGGTGAGGCGGTGAAAGGTACGTGTCCCGCCGAAGGCGAGCAGGTGGCCTCCGGGCTTCAGGACGCGCAGCGCCTCGCGTGCCCATGTGTGGTGCCATTCCTGCATGCGTCGTCCCTCGACTGCGCGTACGTTCGGCCAGATCGCGTCTGTGCCGCAGTTGCATCGGTGCTCGGACTTTGCCCACTTCCAGCGCCCGCAGCGCTGGCACTTCAAGTTGGCTGACGCCGAATAGGAGGCAAACCGAAACCTTTTCCCGAGCGCGTCCGGGAAACCCGCATGCGATGCCTGGCCCACATCGCCGAGACGGTCCCACTTCTTGCCCATGAACTCCAACCCGTACGGCGGGTCGGTCACGATCGCGTCGATGCTGTCGGCCGCCAGCTTGGGGAGCGCCTGTACGCAGTCTGCGCGCTTTATCTGCCAACGGGGAGGATTGCGGTGTCTCCGGGACGAGTGGGACGGCCGCGTGCGATGCGTATGACCAGTTCGCGCGCCGCAGGCTCGCGAGTTGGTGGTGTTGGGCACGCCGGCTTTTGGTGACTTACCGGACATCTTCGTCTCCTTTTGTGGAGTGGCCGAGCCAGTCGAGGACTTGGGTTGGGTTTTTTGGTTGGTACCAGATTGGCGCGTGTGGTCCGTAGGCTTGGAGGTCTTCGAGCAGTGCGAGGGACACCCGAACTGCGGGGGTGCTCTGGAGCTGGTGGTCCTCGCGGCAGAGCGCAAGTACGGTTTGGATACGTCGTTGAAGGGCCGCGCGAGGTTGGCCGGTGAGGACGCAGATGATGTCGGGGAAGATCGGGTATCGCGCTTGCCAGGCGGGTTTGCCTGATGGCTGCCCTCGGTTGGTGGGGGTGTGGTGGTAGAGGTTGGCGTAGCGGGCGAGCTTTGCTGCGAGGGTGTCGGTCGGGACGGTCGCGCGGTCGAGCTCCAAGAGTCGATAGTGGAATGTGAGCTGCCCGTTTGGTCCGTGGGCGAGGTAGGTGAGCAGGGCGTCTGAGATCAGCAGTTCGCGGTGAGTGTGTCCGGTAGCCGGGGCCTGGTGGGCGATCTCGTGTCGCCAGCCGAGCGGGCCGAAGTCATCGCCGCGCTCCCGTGCGGTGCGGAGGAACGCGATGCCGGTGTCGTTGACGGCGAGGGTGTGCTTCCAGAGCGGGCCGGCGGCCTGCTCGGGTGTGATGAGCTTGCGTCGTGTCTCGACACGGGTGTGGATCAGCTCGACGGTTTGCGCTCCGGTGAGTGTGAGGTAGTGGAGGCGGGGGCCTCCGCGACCGGGGCGAACGAATGTGGTTAGCCCGCGCCGGGTGAGCTGTGCGAGAACTTGCTCGGTCCAACGGCGGGTGCTGTTGGGCGTGTGCATTGCGTGGACTTGGGTGGTGGTGAGGAGGCGGTGCTGGTAGATGCTTGTCAGTAGCTCGGTGGCGACTGCCGGGAGTGCCGCTGCGGCGGGCTTTAGTAGTCCCATCGGCTAATCCTCGAGGGTCGCTATGGCCGCGTAGATAGTTCTCCCGCTGGAGATCGTGGTGTTCTCGGCTCCGTCGGTCGGCTGGCTGTTCGTGAGGAGCGCTTCAACTGCTTGGCGGATGTTCTGGTCGTGCTGCTCGTGTGTGGCGAGCGCCTGAGCGATTGACTCGCGGCGGGTTGCCTGGCGGATCGCGGCTTCGAGTGCGGGTAGCTGCTCGGGGTGGTAGTGCTCGGCGTGCAGCTCGCGGGCAGTGACGCCACGCACGAGGAACGGCTTGGTCGTCCGCTCGCCGTGCGTGATGGAAGCGAGGTAGGTGTAACGCGCGAGGCTGGTGATGGTCTTGGAGTCGACCTGTCCGGCCCACTCCCGGGCGATCATGCTGGCGGCCTTCGCGTTCACGGTCGAGCTGAGCAGGTGGGAGCGGTTGGTGGTGATCGCGTTCCAGGTCGCTTCGGTGAGGCGCTCGGGGTTCTGGTTGAACAGGAGCGCGCGGCCGCCGTACTTCCCGGACTCCTCGAGCAGTAAGGGGAGGTTCGGCCCGTCGTAGGTTTGTAGCTCGTCCAAGTCCAGCCAGAACGTATGGCGCTCGGTGGGTGGGATGCTTCGCCTGGCCTTCGCGGCATGCAGTACGTCGTAGACCAAGAGGTTCGCGACGAGCCGGTCGCGGCGGGACCCAGAGCCGGGGCACGCGAGCACGATCAGCCTGTCGCGCATTGCCCGCCTAGCGTCGTAGGTCGAGACGGGGCAGCCGAGGAACGCTGCGACGGGCCGGGCGGCCCGGAGACGATCGATCAGGTTCGTGACCGCCGTGACCGCCTCAGCCGGTAGCCTCGGGAAACGGTCCTCGAAGAACCCACGGGTGCCGACGGAAAGCGCGGGCATGATCGCCGCCCGCCACTCATCGTCGGAGAGCAGCGTTGGGATTTGGAAGATCGTGGGTGCGAGCTCGGGTGGGAGAGCGAGCGCGAGCTCGATGAGCGCTTGGGCGGATTGGGTAGCGAGGTTCAGCGCGCGGGTGTTGCGCTCGTCCCAGCGCATCGCGGCGGCGAGCGCGTCCACGAATGCCTCGACCTTTCCCGCTGCCTCCGCCGGAGTGCTGTACTCCAAAGCGAAGAGATTCCAGGAGGGCGCCTGGCCGTCTTGCTCTAGATCCGCAAGGTTGATCTCAACGACTCGCTCGCGTATCCCCAGGTCAGTGAGATAGGGCTTGATGTCCTTGATCGCGTCGGCGTGCGGGTCGAGGAACAGCCCACCGTGACCCGACCTCGCGAGTGCGATGAATTGTCCGATCGCGGTCTCGGTCTTCCCGTAGCGGGAGCGCCCGGCCATGTAGGCGAAGAAGGTCCCCTCGACGGGTACCCCGACGATTCGCTCCCCGGCGCGGTCTGAGACCTTCCCGAGCGGGATCAGCCCCTTCTGCCCCGAATACGTCGCCAGCCCCGGTGGCGGGGGTGGGATCGCGCCACCTGAGCGCGCGACGTTCTCCACATAGCAGCGGGCAGTCGGCGGCTTGAGTAACCCGGCTATCTCCGAGGCACCCAGCACACTCGCCCTGGCCGCAGCGAACCGGCCGCTACGCAACCGCCGGTCGAAGGAGCCCCTGCGCCACGGCGCGTCAGCCCCCAGGAACCCGAGGCCGCCGAACCTCAAGCCGACAGCACGGAGATGGTTCTCCCCAGCGAACACGTCAAAGCAAGAGAGCAGCGCGTGCGTCAGCGCCCGCGCGGGAGCGCGCTCGCGGGCTCCTACGCAGAGCAGGATTTGGGTGGCGAGCAGCGGGTCGGAGGCGTCGAGCTTGCGTTGCAGCGCCCGCGTCTGAAAGAGCCGCTCAACGGCGTCTGCGGCAGGAAGCCTGCCGGGCCGCTGGCGCTCGCCGAGAATCCCCGCGAGGGTGCCGGCGCTCTGCATCCCGGCCTCGCGGGCTGCGTCCTTGAGTAGTCGCCTGCGCAGACGGCGGCTCTGCGCGGGAGTCTTGGGCAGCAGGTCGATCGCCACGCGCGCACCCTCGGCCGGGCCGTGCAGCCGGCCGAGAACCCCGGCGATTCCCTGCAGCGGGTCGGGGTCAAGCCCCGGGTCGCCGAGCGGTTGCCCCGGCGGGTGAGCGAGACGTAGCTCTACCCGCACGGTGTGACCCTCGCTCGGGAGAGGGACCGGCTTGCACTCGTTTGCTTCGAGGTGGCTGTAGGCGCTCAGCGCAGCTTCCAGCGCGGTGCGGGCGCGCCCAGGCACTTCCAGCCGGTAATGAAGAACACCATGCCGATCGGGTGCGAGAAGGATCCGCACGGCGCTCCCCGGACGCTCAAGCCAGCCGAGAATGAACCCTCGACGCGTGCGCACGAGCTGCCCAGCGAAGCGACGGATCGCGTCGAGCGACGGGTCGAACGTGTCGGCGGGCAGCAGCTCGAACTGCACACGGGAGCGCAGAGCCCGACGGGAGAGCACCAGGCGCAGCAAACCCACGACCAAAGCCGCGAGCAGGACACAACCGAGCAGCGGTAGAAGATCGGCCCGAATCACGGTCGGGCTTAACACACCGGGTCCAGGGCCAACCCTGGTCACCATGTGAACCGCGAACCCAATCGACGCTACCCCCGCAAGTGCCGCCACCGTCGCTCGCTCACCCGGCGTCGTGCTCCTCACGATGTCACCCCTGCGGACATGAAGATGTCAGCAAATCCGCGTCTCGGGGAATCGCAGTACCCGGGCGGACATTCCCCGGTTTGACCCAGCGCGGTAGGCGAAGCGAAGATCGAAGCGAGAACCGAAGGGAAGTTCGAACCGGAAAACGAAGTCACGATTCACCGCCGTCTTCATCGCTTGAGGGCTTACGCTGGCTCGACATCGGCATTAACGCTTCACCCGACCTGGCGACGGCGGTTCGGCGTACCCGTAGACGGGGGCGCGCTCACCGGCGTTGGTCGCTTCGGCTGGGTTGAACGGGCCGACGAGGGTGACGTGGCCTGCGTAGTTGCCCTCGATCGTTGTGATTCGCCCGTCGGGGTAGACGCGCTGCACGATGCCGACGTGGGCGCTTGCTTCAGGACCGTGGCCGTAGAAGACGGTGTCGCCGGGTGCCGGCGTCGCGGACGGTGGGAGTATCCGCCCGCCGTGGTCCCTGGCCCAGGTGTAGAGCGAACCGGAGTGCCCGTATACCGCGGTTGTGCCTGGGAGCGGGACGCCCGCGTGCTGCCATACCCAGGAGGCGAACAGGCTGCACCATTCCTCGCAGGGGCCGTAGATCGTGCAGTTGGAGCCTTCGGGGTGTTCACCCTGCCCGATCTGGCTTTCGGCGACCCTGACCATCTGCGAGCTGCTGGCGGGTGTGGGCGCGGGCGGGCTCGCGTTGCAACCGCCGCTGACGGGCTGCGCCAGCGACGGGCTGCTCGCAGCCGGGGAGCCGGCGCCCGTGAACCCATACTGCACGGCGCGGGCCATGACCTCTTCTGCGTAGCTGACCGAGGCGTAGGCGCACGCGCCGTAGTAGCGGCAGGCGGCCTGGCGGTATTCGTTGTAGGAGCCGCCGGTCGGCGGGGCGCCCATGGCCTGGCGGAGGATCCGCGCGGCGGTGTAGATCGCGTCCGCCGGATTGTTGATCGATAGCGGCTGGCTGGGGTCGGCGTTGACGGCGTAGCGTTCCCATAGCGTTGGGCCGCCCCCGCGGCTACATTCGCTGCTGCGGACGTAGGCGATCTGCATCGGCCCGGCGCACCCCGCAGGGTTGGTGCCGGCGCACTCGCCGTTGCCGCACTCCTGCGCCCCAATCGATGCGAGGAAGGACCAGTCGAGATCGAACCGTGTGCCGGCTTGCTGGTAGAGCCGCAGCCGGGCGGGTGGGATGCTTTGCAGCGCGTAGGCGGACGGGGTGGGCCCGGTCGATGCGAGCGCTGGTTCGCTGCTTGGCTCACAGCCCGTGAAGCTCGCTCCGAGGACGGCCACGGCCACACCGAAGATCGCGAGAAACGCGATCCCCGTGCCTCCGGTCCCGGCCAGGAGCCATATCCACAGCGCCTTGCTTCGCTGAGGGGGCATCACGCGCCGCCCAGTTCTGTGACGAGCAGCCGGCCGGCATGGGGTGCGAGGAGCAGCCCGATCGGGTAGTTGACTGGGCCGCCGTCGTTGACCACGGCGCTGACCCCGGCCAGCCCCGAGGGCGCGGGCGTGCTGTGAAGCGAGAGCAGCCTCGCTTCGTGCGCCTGCGCGGCGGGGGAGACGCGCGGCGGGTGGTTCTCGAGTGAGTGAAGGAGTGCGGCGGTGGCGCCCTTGATCTGGCTCGCCGGGGTGTGCCCGTAGAGGTAGCCCAGGTAGCCGGAGAGGAACAGCCGCGCGGCCCGCGCGACCGGGGGCGTGAGGGGCGCCGCGCCGGCCTCGGACGGTGGCGCATGGACAGCCGCCACGCGCGTGTGGAGACTTGACGCTGCATGCTCGACGTGTCGCGGCGCTTGGCTGCCGGGGCGGGTGAGCGCGAGCAGCAGGGCGCTCGCGGCCAGCAGCACGACGACGGCGCCCATCGCTGTGCGGCGCTCGCCTTCGGCGATCGGCCGCTCACGCAGCCGGGTCAGCCACCGGGTCATCGGCCCTCGCCCGTCTCGGTGTGGCTGGTGATCCCGAGAAAGCTGCGGCCGTTGCAGTGCGCTGCCTCGGCGATGCCGGTGGCCGGGTGGTAGAAGGGGTCCAGTACCAGGCAGCGCCCGTCGAGGTTGTTGTGCGGGCACGTCGGACGCCGCATCCCCGGGGCGCGCTCACCCGGCAGGGTGCGCCTGTAGGGCGCCCCGCACGCCCCGCACGCCAAGAACGAGGAGCCCGCCAGAACGCATCGCTTGACCAGCCGGCGCAGCTGCTCAGGCCCGTAGTTGCAGCCCTGGGCGCGGCGCACCAGATGGCCCGTGCTCAAGCAGGAAAGCCACTGCGGCCGGGTATGCCCGCTGGGCGTGTGGTCCTCGTAGAAGTACCTGGCGTCCTTGGTCAGCAGCGAGAGCCGCAGGGGCGTGTTGCAGCCGAGCATGAGCGGCGTCGCCCACCCTGGAGGGCGCTGGCGTATCCAGCCCTGCCCGGGCAAAGCGTCAAGCAGTGCCTCGCTGGGGTGAAGGAGAAGCCAGAGCGTGCCGTCCTCGCGCAGGACGCGATGCACCTCGCTGAGAACCGCGAGCGTGACCTCGGGCGCCTGGGTGGACGGTGGCCTGGTGAGACAGGTCTGCGCCCAGGCGTCGGGCAGTTCCCGCATGAGGGTGAGCGAGTCTGCTTCTTCGATGCGCCAGCTCATGCCGGCTCCTCGTCGGGGTCCGGCGCCGGGTCGCTGCGCGGCGGCGGCGCTTCGCTTGAGGCGATCGGCTCGTCCGTGTCATTGTCAGGTTCGAGTGCGGATCTGGGGATGTCTCCGCCCTCGCTTGAGGCGATCGGCTCGTCGTAGTCGTCGCCGGGTTCGGGGACGTTGACCCCGCGTGGCGGTGGTGGCGTGTTCACGGCGGTCTCCTCGGTCGGATTGGAAGGGGGCACGGCCGTGTCAGGGCCGTGCCCCCCTGTGGATGGCGCTGCTGGTGTGTGGTGCCTGTGCAGCCCGGCCATCCGCGCGAGGCGGGTGGTGTAGTAGAGGGCCTGCAGGCGGCTGGCGCCTTCGCGGCCCGCCTGCGGGCCGGCGGCGACAGCGAGGAGGTCCCCCGCGAGCTTGTCGCGCTGCAGAAAGACGGCCCACAAGAATGCGGCCTGCAACGCGAACGCCAAAAGCCACCCGAGATTGCTCGTGGCGTCGTCCAACGCCTGGCAGACGGCGAGGATCACCGTGAGGATCAGGGAGTAGACGACCTTCCGCGCGAGGTACCCGGCGAGCTTCGCGATCCACGCCCTGAAGAAGGCATGGCCGCGGCCGGGGAACACGGCGATCACGAGCGCGACGGGCGCGAACGCGAGGACCATTAGCAGCAGGATCTGCGCGAGGATCACCCCGAGCGCCAGCGCGCCGAGCAAACAGAACGCGCCGAGCTCTCCGCCGAGGATCAGGACCGCGAGCAGCAGCCGCTGGTACTGGCCGCCCTTGCCCATCGCTTCAGCGGCTGGCTCGTCCGCCGCGCCGAGCGGGTAGGTGCCGTTGCTCTTGGCGGGGTCTGATTCGGGGAGGTCTTCGTCGGTCCCGTGTTCGAGCGCTTCGTGCTCAGAGTTACGACCCGGCGACTGGAATGGGTAGGCGAGGAAATGCGGGGCGTACTTGTTACGGTCGTTGATGCACGTCTTGCCTTCGGCGTGCACTTCGGTGGCGCTTTCCAGTTGTGCGGCGAGCTGCGCGTCCTGGGTTGGGTTGGCGCTCAGGGGACGGACCGCAACCGAATGGGTATTCCCGCCCCCGGTGCTGGTGCAGCTCTCCAGGCCGCCGAACTCAAGGACCGTCCACGGGTTCAGGACGAGCAGTTCGAAGAGCTGGTTGCTCGCGGCGCTCTTGGCCTGCTGTTCGTTACCGATGCTGCCCTGTGTGCCGAGTGAGAGCAGCGCAGTGGAGATCTGGTTTGAGAGCCGGCTCGCCGGGGCGATCGTGCGTTCGGGCTGGGTGACAATCCCGATCGCGAGTACGCAGTACAGCAGCGAGACGGCGAGCGCCCCAGCGGTCTCGGTGTAACGCCTTTGCACGAGCGTCTTCCACATCGCCCAGCACCCGACGAGAGTCACCATCGCGACCAGCCAGGGTGTCCCGAACGTGTTGGTGTAGAGGTTATGGATCGCCGCGGAGACAGGCGTGAGAGCCCCCGACCCCGACGTCCCGTTGCCCGTCAGAAGGTTCAGGTTGAACGCGAAAGCGAATAGGAGGATCACCCCGTTCGCGAGAAAGCAGGTGATCAACCACAGCACCTGCGCGCCGAAGTACGCGATCATCGGCGCGACACCCGACACGTCAACACCGCTCGCGAACCCGACACTGATCGCCGGGAAGTACTGATCCAGGGAGTAGCGTTCGACCGGGTAACGACCGACCCAGCCGCCGGGTGGTAGTTGTGGCGCGGGGCCGATGTTGCTGTACACATCCACCGCGAAAGCCGGCGGCCCCGCGAGCAACACAAGCAGCACCCCGAGCGCGACCGTGAGAAGGATCACTGGTCGGCGGCGGGCGACCCGTGAGAGGACACCGGGGATGGTTCTCATGCGGGGCTCCTCTCGGGCTGGGGGCTGCCCTGGCGCCCGGGAGTCGTTCCGAGCGCGGCAAGCAGATGAGAGAAGGCGAGGTCGACCTGTACCTCGCCGACTCGGCCGTCGAGGTCGCGCATCAGGCAGCGGCCTTTGCGCTGTTCGCGCAGGAGCCGCACGAGCTCGTCGTTGTGGGGGTCGAGGCTGATGAGTTCGAGTGCGCGGCGTGCCTCGGGGTCTGAGTCTTGGCCGAAGACGAACACGTCACCGATGAGGTCCGCGAGCTCCCCGAGGTCCGCGGTGCGCTGTGTGCCGAGTAGGACGGTCGCGTTGTACGCGCGGCCGAGGCGCACGAGCCGGTCGATGATCGCGCGGCCCTGCGGGGATTCGAGCAGGAACCAGATCTCATCCAGCAGCACGATCTTGTGCCGCGAGCGGTCAATGGAGATCAGCCGCAGCGCATACGCCGCGACCAGCGTGAGCGTGGCGACCGAGACGCGCTCAGAGCGGGTGTAGGTATCCCTGGAGGCTCGCGGGTCCGGCAGCGAGAGACCGGGCATCCGGATCGTGACCAGCGACCGCGCTGCCAGAACAGGGGTGTCTTGACCGGAGCCGAACCCCAGGCGCGCGAGACCGAAATCGCTGATTACCTCAAGCGCCTGCCCGGCATCACGCGCCGCATCGTGGCCGCTCTCGCACAGCAGCCGCACGACGCGCAGCAGGCTGCGCGAGCCCTCACCGACGGCGTCCTTGACGGCGCGGCTGATCGCGTTCTCCCACGCTGACGGCGGGTCGCGCAGCAGCTCCAGTAGATAGGAGCATGCAAGCTCCTCGCGCAAGTCATCGAGGCCGACCGCAAGCGGGTCAAGCTTGCCCTGCTGCGCGGGGTTCCCGGACAGCTCGAGGACCTGCAAGTCGCCGGCAAGCTCGGGGAGGTTCTCCCACCCGTGATCGGGCTTGGGATCAAAATCAACGACGAGCGACCCGCGACGCTGAGCCGTGTAAGCGATCGCCTGCGCCGTCACGGTCTTCCCCGACCCGAGGGTCCCGATCAAAAGGACCCCGGACGCACGGTCCTCCCGTGGCGCCCGGGTAGGGTCATAGCGCACCGGCCGCGGCGCACCAGTCGGCGTGTAACCGAGATATGGGCCACGCCCCGAGCCGACCACACGGGTCGCCGTCGGGACCATCGCACCGAACTGCTCAACAGTGAGCTGCTGTATGTAATCTCGCGTGAGACCGCCATCCGGGCGAGGGAGATGATCGAAGAAGATCTGGTGCTGAAGCCCGGCAGGCTGATAAAGCTGAACGTCGCCGTAGTGCTCGCGCAGCACCCCGATACGGCGCTGTAGCTCCTCGGCGGTCGGGGCGCCAAGCGCGAGACCGACCCAGCCGGTAAGCATCGAAGGGTGCGCCCCGGCCTGCAGCTTCGCCTCGTACTCGCGTGCCAGCGCTCGGTCTTCCTCGGCCTGCAGGCTGGGCCCAAACGCCGCGCCCTCGATCTGCTCGCGGTAGGCATGCTCGACATCCGCGATCCGTTTGCGAACCTGCGTAAGCGCATCACGGTTACCAAGCCAGCGGCAGTGCAGCACCGCATCGACGGGAAACCCGACGCTCTCCAGGGGAGCGAACAGCAACTCGGCGCCCGCACCAGGGAACTGCGGGGCATCACCAAGCGCGCCGAGCGCGAGCATCGCCTGGTGGCAGCGGCCCTCCTCACCATCGACCGTCAGTGTCCGCTCGTGCTCGGAGATCGCGCAATTCGCGCACCGCCACACGACCTCCCCGAGCGGCTCATACGCCACCTCCCCGCCGCCGGCATGAACCTCAAGCGCCTGTGGCTGCCACTGCTCGTCAAGGTCAGGCTCGCCGATACCGCGCGCAGCGGCACGACGCAACAGCCATTGAAGCTCGATCGTCCGCGCGCGACGCAACGCGACCACACCAGACAAGCGCTCATAAACCCGCTGCTCGCTGATAGTGAGCTCCCTCAGCCGCGCGACGGGGACGGGTGCCTTTGACCCGATCCGCGCGAGATCCTCGACGCGGCTACGAACACGGTCACTGGCACGCAAAAGGCCGGCACCGAACCCCGCCGGTGCCCGCCGCTGCAGCGAGACCGCGAGATAGCACTCCGGCACATGGGAGCCGAGCGCGTGCAGGCGCTCGCTGTGACCCTCAAGGAACACCCGCCACACCCCGCGGTCCTGGTGGCGCTCATCGAGCAGCCCAAGCGTGTGCTCCACATAGTGTCCGGCGGGGTACGCGCGGTTCACACGCCACAAGCTGAAGTCCGCGCCGATCGTGTGAGCGAGGCGCTCCACGCGACGCAGAAGCGCCCACTTCCCCGCCGTCGCCAGGAACGGGTAGGAGCTCATCCCCAGCCGGTACAACGCAGCGGCCTGACCGCCCGGGCCGAGCAGCACATTGGTATGCGCATAGCGCACCGGAAAACGCATCATCGGCGGATCTCCAAAACCTGCCCCGCCTCGAGCTGCACAACCTCAGCCAGCACCTCCCGCTCGCGCATGCGGTGCCCCGCCGCCGGACGCGCCACATGACGACCACGGCGCGCCGTCAACACAACCCGACGGCCGAACACGACCCGTGCGGGGCCGTGGATGCACCCATAGTGGAGCACCGGAGAGTAATGGTCGGGGGCAACCCACACCCGCGGCGCCCAATCGACCACCTGCCCATCGACCATCACCGGACGCTCAAGCGAACGCCGCGCGACACGAAAACGAACCACCGCGCGGGAGAGCAGGTAACGGTGAGCGGAGCGGCCATCAGGTGTGAGCTGCCCAGCCGCAGTCGCAACCAGACCCGGCAGCACAAGCAGCCGCAACGGCCAGTCAACCCACCCCAACAACAACCCACAAACCTGCACCCCGCAAGCGACCACCGCGCCAGCCGCCACAGCACCCCGCCAGCCACGAGACCCCGCGCCCAACAACGCACCCGCCACCGCGGCTACCAATGTGAACAGCAGCGAGCGGGAGCTAAGAACCAGGATCACCAGAAGCGTCCCAAACACCCAGACGAGCCAGTTCAGGGGCACCCCGCCGGGGACAGGCAACCGCCGCCCGTCGATCTGGTAAATCCGCCGGTCGGGCTTGAAGATCCGCTGATAGCTGCGGATCGCAGCAGGAGAATCACTCACAGTAACCTCCCACTCACCCGAAGATTTCTTTGCCGATAGCTTGCGCGGCACTACCAATCTCTTCAGGCGCGAACACCATCCACGCGACAACGATTGCGGCAAACAGAAACGTCGCGAGCTCGACATAACGGCGGTTCCAGAGAAACACGAGGCTGAACGCCGCGACGATCCCGCCGTACACCTCCCCCGCGTAATGCTTCAGCAGATCCCCGACGTTCTTGCCGATATCGTTACCGGCAGCCAGCGCATCCGGCGCAAAGAGCCCGCCCACACCCAGCGCGAGTATCAAGACCCCCAGCAGCCTCCAAACGAAGAGGCCGAGGGTCAGCCACTGCAGGGGTGAATCGGGCGCCTTATCACAGGCGACCTGGGTGTGTTTGTGTGAAGCACGAGAAGTGAGTGATATGTGCTTTAGAGAAGTCATTGCGCCAGTTCTACGGCGCCTGTCCTCCAATAGCTACAACCATCCGATACCCCGACCGTCCGACTGCACGATCCAACAGTAGTACGTTTTGATATATGGAAATCGCCGTGACCTGCCTGATGCGGCAAGCTCCGGTACGCCAGCAAGGGCAACATCCGGTAGCACGCGCCCGAGCGGCGGTGCGCTGAGGCGATCTACTCGTCGGGGCAGGCGAGGTCGGCGAGCTCTTCGATGTAGCCAGTCATGCTGGCCGTCGCCTGCGCGATGATCTGAAGGACGGTGTAGTCGGAGAGCGCGTAGCGCACGCAGCTGCCGTCCCGCGACCGTGAGAGGACGCCGGCCGTATGGAGCACGTTCAGGTGCTTTGAGACGTTTTGGTGAGCGACCAGCAGCTCATCGGAGAGTTCTTGGACGGTTGCCTCTCGGCGCTCGAGCGCCGAGAGCAGCCGTATCCTGGTCGGCTCGGCGATGATCCGCATCCGTCGCGCGATCAGCGCCAGCAGATCCTCTGAGGGCATGGGTGTCGGGCTGTTCACAGGCTCTCTGCACCACTGACCAGAAGCAGGCCGAACCGGCCAACGAATTCGCAAACAAACTGCTTGGCCGGTTTGGGCTTCTCGTGGTCAGAGAGGGGTATGAGCGAAATCCCAAACACCGCAAAGCCACCTCCTGCGCGCCGTCGGCGCAAGCCGGGACTCGCAGCCAGAGCCCCCGGTGCCGGGCACCCGGCGAGCGCAGCCAGCCCGGTCCAGGGCCAGTACGAGGAGTACCCCCAGCAATCACCCACTACCGGCAGCGAGCACCGCTTCACCGCCCTACCGTCAAGACGAGGGCGCCTGCCCGTTGCTCGCGCGTTGCTTGGCCGTCTCGCGAGAAATCGCGTGGCCGCAACACTTACGGCCGGACTCTTAGCGCTGTGCGCGATGGGCGCGCTGGCGGTAGTCATCCGGGGAATCCCCCACCCCAGGCGCCACCCGCACACTCCGCCGGCTATGCGAGCCAAGGTGACCCCGGACACCTCGCCGCCTCGCGGGCTACGCCGCGTCATGCTGCCACGCCGCCGCAGACCCCCGTCGTCATACGGGCGAGCTGCTGACACGCGCAGCCGGGAGAGGCCCGTCGGGCGAGTTGTGGGTCCGGCGCTAGCGCTACCTCGCGCCCCTGTCCATGCCGTAAACGCTGCCCCATCCGAACCGGCGGGCAGCCCGCCCGAGGGTGACCCTGGCGAAGGGCAGACGCAGGGAGGGCTGTTCTCGCCATGACGATAGAGCCCCAAATGTTTATGTCCGGCGGAATTTCGATGGGTGGTGTCTCGTTTTTGGGTCAGTGGTAATGGATGACCACCGGAAGAACACAAGTCAACGGAATGACCAAACGCGCGGAGTGCCCGTTGCCCGCCCTGCCGTCGTGGGGGCTGCCCGGGGCGAGCGCCATCCCCAGTTGGGTTCTGCGCAGGCTGCCAGCGGGTCTATGAGCGCGCGATGCACCGCAAACGTGACCTGGACTGTAGGGCGCGGATGCTCGCTTTTGGCAACCCGCAGGTCATTGGACTGCTCGCGGAGGGTCCGCTTGAGCGCGAACGGCTACTCGCTCACACGGTCGCGCATAAACGCCGAGCGTAGCCGTCCCGGGCACGCTCGGATCCCGATGGCCGCAATACACCACTACCTGGCTGAGGCGATGGAGCGCATCAGCGAGCGGGTGAACCCAAGGACGGCACGCTGATGGCGATTACGACCAGACACCGCACAGCATTGGAGCACGATGCGGTCGATGTTCCTGTGTTGCTGGCGTGCTGGCGTACCCGCGAGCTGAGCCTCGCGCACACCTTTCGTGAGTGCGCCGGGGCCGCCACAGCGGAGATTGAGGAACTCTACGACCGCACGGTCTTTGCGCTGCTCCCACGCCACTATGAGTCCGAGGAAAAGCTACGCCGCGCTCTGCACAAGGGGATCAAGATGCGCGCGTTACGCCTGCACCGCGACCGTGCCGCGCACGACCAGGCACTCGCGCACGCCGCACCGGTAATCCACGCGACCGCGCAGGCACGCGCGTTTTGGCAGGAGCCCGAGCGAGCGCTGATCGCCCAAGAGGACGACATGATCATCGGAGAGTTCCTCTCCGAACTGACTTCTGAGGAGCGCGAAGTGTTCGTGCTGATGGCAGACGAACGCTCGTGGCGCGCGATCGGGACCGCGCTCGGAGTCGCTGAGAACGAGGCACGCAACGCTACCCGGTCGTGTGCCCGCAAGCTCGATCTATTCCTCAAGCTGTATGAAACAGGGCGGCTTTGCGGCTACCGCTCGCGCACGATCACCGCCCTGCTCTCAGGCGATCAGGCCGGCGAGCTCGCGTTGGAACAGGCTCTCGCGCACCTGCGGCACTGCCGCACCTGCCGAGCCCAGCACCGGACTACCGACGGGCAGCTACGCGCCACTTTCGAAGGCCGCGCGCTCGCGGTCCTTCCGATGCCCGTCCTGCTACACACCCCTGCTCGGCTACTCGACCGTGTCCACGGTTTGCTGGAGTACCCGGCTCGTCTCGCCGAACGGCTCACCGGCGCAGGGTCAGAGACGGGGATCCGCGAGCGCCTCGCAGAGGCTGGCGCCGGGGCAGGCGTCACGACGAAGGTCGCGCTCGGCGTCGCTGGTATCGCCGCGCTCGCCGGGGGAACTCTCGGCGCCACACATGCCCTCGACTCACCCACCCCACACCACGTCCACCACATCACCGCGTCACGGCCAGCGACGCGCCTCACCACTGGCACGCGGCTGCCCGCAACCCTGCTCCCCCTGACATCCCACTCGCGTTCGGCTGGCAGCCCCGCCCGCCGCTCCCCGCCCACCAGGACACATCTCCCGTTCGGCCCAGGCCAAGCGACACCCCCGACACGCCGCACGCCAGCGCCCAGGAGCCACACCCAGCACGAACCGGGCGGGTTCGCCTACCTCGGCGCACCCACAGCAAATGCCGCCCGGCCGGCCATCCCAGCGCGGGCACAAACTTCCTCCCAGCATGCCGGAGGGGCGTTCAGCCCGTGAGCCCAAAAGTCGTTGGCCGGTTTTGCGGACTTGTGGTCAGGAAGACCAGACAACCAGGGCCACGGGCCCGAGAAAGGACTCGAACAAGACCATGAATATCAAGGTTGCCCCCAAACGAACAACCAGCATCCGCCGCGCGTCGGGGCTCTCGCAGCTCGCGATAAGGCTTCTCGCGTGCGCGACCCTCGCGGCGACGACCACTACGACCCTGGCGTTGAGTGCCACCCCCGCCTACGCGGGCACTTGGATCGAGGTGTCCTGCGAGAACCCCAACGCATCAGCGGCACCAAGCCAGGGATGGTCGAGCTTCACCAGCGGCAGCATCGGCTCTGGGTCCAACAGTGACACAGTCTGCGGCCCGGATGACCCGATGATCGCAGAGCTGAGCGCGGATGCCTCTGACCCGGTCGGGGCAGGGGAGAACCTTGAGTACATACCACCCGACGGGTCGACGCTCGCGGGCGGCTCGGCCGATGTCTACCTCAACGGTGAGGGGTACGGCACCGGGGCTTCCGGTGTCGCGATCGCCTACAGTCCCGAATTCGCATACAACGGCGCGAACGTGTTCATCCAATGCAGCTCAGGGCAACCCGCCTGCTCCTCAGGTGCCACCCCCTATGTATACGCGGGGGTACTCAACCTGCCAGCCAACCGAGGCGGGAACTTCTATCTCAGCGCCAGCTGCGGAGGCGAGTCGGTCCAGAGCTGCAACGAGGGCGCAAGTGAAGGCGCCTGGGCACTGGCACGACTATGGTGGGCGAACTTCCTGCTCTCCAACAACTCCACACCCGAAGCGAGCAACATCGCGGGGCCACTGCTAAGCCCCAATGCCCGCGGCAGCCAAGAACTCACCTTCACAGCCTCAGACCCCGGCGGCCCCGGCGTGTACACAGTGACCGTCCAAGCCGAAGACAAAACGCTCTACTCAGGCACACCCAACAACAACAACGGGGAGTGCGTGCCCGCCGGCAACAGCGGTGGCGCACTGATGTTCGATTACAGCCAGCCATGCCGCGAGAGCGAGTCGATCGACCTCCCCATCGAAACGAGCACCCTCACCGACGCCCAGCACACCCTGAAGGTCACCGTGCAGGACGCCGCACAGAACTCGAGCGTCGTCTACGACGGTACGATCAGCACCCACAACGCGCCAGTGAACAGCTCGCTGCCAGGCGTCGAAGCGAGCGACCCACAAACGACCATCGGTACGCAGCTCTCAGCAGGCAACGGCGCATGGGAAACCCCCTCCGGTGCGGGCACGATCGGCTACACCGGCCAGTGGCTGCGCTGCGATACCTCCGGCATCAACTGCCAGCCCGTGAGCGGCGCCAACACCACCAACTACACCGTCGCGAGCGCCGACGTTGGCAGCACTCTGCGCTACCAGGTCACGGCGAAGAACAATGCCGGGTCCGCGGTCGCGGTCTCTCCCGCAAGCGCGATCGTGCCGAACACACAGCAGAACAGTGCGCCACCCGGCCCCGGCGGGCCGCTCCCAGGCCCAGGACTCCCATCCCAGGAGGGACCCGGTGCCAACCAGATCATCACTCAGACGCTCGGCGCGGCGAACGGCAGTAACGCAAGCGAGGCCGCCTACATCACCCTCGGCGTCACCTCCACAATCAGCAACGCCTACAACAAAAGCAACATGACCATCAAAGGCCGGCTGCTCGACCCTGCGGGCGAGCCGATCGCAGGCGCAACCATCGAAGTACTCCAGCAGGTCGCAATGGCGGGAGCACCGATGCTCAAAATCGGCCTCGCGCATACCGCCAGCGACGGGTCATTCACCGCGCGTATCCCAAAGGGCCCATCAAGGCTGATCCGCCTCGCGTACCGCGCCTTCTCAAACGAAGACACCTACGCCTACACCCGAGACATCGTCCAGCACGTCAGCACCAGCGTCACGCTGCGAATCACTCCCACCCGGACCCCGCCGCATGGGCGTATAACGCTCACCGGCAGGGTACTCGGAGGGTACCTCGGGCCGCTGCATCCGGTTGTGGAACTAGAAGTGCGATATCTCGGCGAATGGCGCGTGTTCCATACCGTCCGCTGCAAAAATAACGGAGCGTTCAAAGCCCACTACAAATTCGGGGCGACCGGGCTCTTCCCGTTCCGCGCCCGGGTACGCGCAAGCACCGGACGCCCCTACACCCTCGGCTACTCCACTCCCTATGCCATCCGCGCCGGATAACACACCCAACCCGCGACCCGAGGATGGTCCCCGGCCCCGCAACGGGCTGGGAACCATCCTCGCTGCACTATGCGCAGCGCTCTTCTTAGCCCAGGGCGTGCAGTAATGGCCGCGCCCCCGGGTTGAGCGGGGGCGCGGATTACGTCCGGTGGAGCAGGGATTCTTGGGTTGTTCAGATCCTGAATCCCGAGTTTTGGAGGTCACCTTGAAGGTGATGCGTGATGGACGCCCGGTAACCGTAGAAGTCACGTCGGACGGAGCCGGTTTGGTTTCGCATGCGGGCAGCGCGCTGGTCGCCCAGGTGGCCGATAAGGTCGGTCTTACGAGGGCGCTCTCGCGGGGGCTGGCCGGAATCAAGCAGCGGCGTCGTGGTCATGATCCGGGCAGGGTATTCCGCGATCTCGCGGTGATGCTCGTCGACGGTGGCGAGTGCGTGTCGGATCTCGGCGTGGTCCGCGAGCAGGACGCGTTGTTCGGGGCGGTGGCGTCTGACTCGACAGCGTTTCGGATGATCGACCGGGTCGCGTCTGAGCCGGGGTTGCTGGATGCCCTGCGTGTCGCGCACGCCCGCGCCCGGGAGCGGTTCTGGGAGCTGCATGGTGCGCCTGAGCGGCTGACGCTCGATGTCGACGCGACACTGATCACCACGCATTCGGAGAAGGAGAAGGCGGCCGGAACCTACAAGGGCGGCTACGGGTTTCACCCGCTGCAGGTCTACCTGGACGAGACCAGGGAGGCACTCGGTGGCCTCTTGCGCCCCGGGAACGCCGGCTCGAACACCGCCGCGGATCATGTGGCGGCGCTGGACTTGGCGCTGACGCAGATCCCCGCCCGGTACGTGGCGTCTCTGGAGATCTTGGTGCGCGCGGACACAGCCGGCGCTACGCATGGCCTCGTTGACTATTGCCGCGAGGCACGGATGCGCTACTCGATTGGCTACGAGCTGACCGAGAAGGTTCGCGGCGCGATCCTCACAATCCCCACGGACGCGTGGATAGGAGCGCTCGACCAGGACGGGTCGGCCCGCAAGAACGGCGAGGTCTGCGAGATCACCGGCATGGTCGATCTGTCCGGCTGGCCCGAGGACTCCAGGCTGATCGTGCGCAGGGAGCGTCCACACCCCGGAGCACAAATGTCGTTCATCGACCACGACGGGTACCGCTTCCAAGCGATCCTCACCGACCAGGCCGACCCCGACATCGCCGTCCTGGAGTGCCGCCACCGCCAGCACGCGCACGTCGAGGACCGCATCCGTGACGACAAGGACACCGGCCTTTCCAAGTTCCCGTTCAAAGAGTTTCAGCTCAACGAGGTATGGCTGGAGATCGTGATGCTCGCGCACGACCTGATCGTCTGGACCCAAGCACTCCTGCTCGACGGAGAGCTCGCCAAGGCCGAGCCCAAGCGGCTGCGCTACCGGCTACTACACGTCGCTGGGCGCCTCGCGTTCTCCGGCCGCCGCTGCAAGCTCCACCTCCAAGACACATGGCCGTGGACGGCCGAGCTCCTCGCCGCGTTCCAGAAACTCAAAACGCTTCACGCCGCGAGCAGCTGAGACCAGCCACCAGCGACCCCGCCACCACCCAGAAGACCACCCGGTCACCCGGCCGTAATCACCGCTGCCCCGAAACAAGCCAAGCACACGCCCCGCTCCCGCGGGAACGCACCACAAACAACGCCACCCAACCAGATCACCGATCAACAAGTGACCGACCCACCAAAACAGCCACTCGCAGTCCCCCTCACGCGCCTAGTGCACGTTCCGGGTTAACGCTCGCTGTTGCCCCTACGGCGGATGCGATGGAGACGCCGTGGCCGACACAGCAGGCAATAAGCGACAACGGACAATTCCTCGCGTTCGCGCCACCCCCGCCAACACCCGTCGGGATATGCATCGTCGACAGCGGGGTGAACCTCAACCCCGACACCGAAAGAACCGTCGTCTTTCGCACGGCGCTCGGAGAAGGAAACCCAGGCGATGTCTCAGTGGACGAGCACGGCACGCTGATGGCGATGTTCGCCGCCGCCCCAGCGAACGGGTGGGGAATGATCGGCGCCGCACCCACCGCCGTACGGGTCGTCTCCGTTCGTGTCGCGCAACCCGGTGAAATCGGAGAAGGCCTCGACTACTACCCCACAGGGATCAGGGAATGCCTGCACTACCGCCAGACCTACAATATCAAGGTCATCAGCCTCTCCCTCGGCAGCGCCTTCCCGGAAACCTCCCCCGAGCAAACCGTCGATGAGCTGGTCACGATCGCTCACAACTATGGCATCAATGTCGTCGCGGCGGCCGGCAACGACGCCGGCTCCTTGGAGTACCCCGCGGCTGATCCCACGGTGCTCTCTGTCGGCGCAGTCGGCTCCGCCCACCAGCTCTGCGGGTTCTCAGGCATCGGCGCGCGTCTACTCGCCCCAGGTTGCGAACTGGACGCCGCCGACCCCACTACGGGCTGGCCGAACAGCAACTACAGCCAGGGGACATGCCAGGCTGACGTAATCGTCGCTGCCGTACTCGGCGCGCTGCGTGCCTACCGCCCCGAACTCACCCCCGAAGAAGCCGAGCAGCTACTCACCAGCCCGGACGGCGCGACGCTGAACGTCACCGCAACCTTCCGAGCCGCAGGGCTCACAAGCATCATCCAAGCAGGCACTCAAGCCGAACCACCAGCCACACCCAGCGACCCCCAAGCAACCCAAGACACCACCCCTACCAGCGCTCCCACGACCCCACCCGCCGCGATCTGGCCCTCAGTCACCACCCGGTTGCCCCAGCCGCACGTTCGCCTGCGACACCGCGGCAAACACCTCCTGCTCAGCCTCGCAAGCCGCCCCGCGGACGCCGAAACACAGCTACTGCTCCTCGGCCGCCGCCACGGACACCACCAGCTAGAGCGTCTCCGGGAGATTACGAGCCGCAGCACGACGATCCAGCTGCCCGCCCAGGGCGCCCTCGCCGTCCAGGTACGCTACATCGACCCCTACGACACTGGACGAGCGAGCGCATGGACACGCATACCGATGCCATCATCCACCGTGTGAGCCGAACAGCCCTCGCCGCGAGCCTCGCAGCCACGGCCCTCTTCCTTACCGTTCTCCCCGCCGCCGCGCAAGCGGGCACCTACACCGTAACCGCATGCAACGACGCACCCGGGGCAGCGAACAACTCCTGGGTGCCGTTCAACACCGACACCATCCACCTCCAAACACGCCTCTCCTGCCCCTACACCATCAACGAAGGACAGCTCGCCAGCCAAGAAAACGGAATCGCCACCACCGACATCCTCGAACTCCCCAACGGCGCGCAGACAGGCGCACAAGCAGGATGGAAGTTCAAAGTACCCGACCCAGAAACCGAGAAGATAACCGGCATCTCCTACGACCGAATGTTCTCCACCCAAGACCAATACTGGATACCCGCCCTCCGCGCCAACGGCACGATCCTCCCCGGGCAAACCTGTATCCCGCCAGTCGCCGGGAGCTGCCTTACCGGGTCAGGACCAGGAGGCCCAAACCACGCGACCCTCACCGGGCTCTCAGCAGAAACCCTCACCCTCGGCCTGGAATGCACCGCACCCACCGGCCAAGAATGCATCACCGGCGCCGACGACTTCCACGCCGCAGTCGCAACGATGTACGCAGCAGACGTCACCATCGAAGACAACACCCCACCCACCCTCCAACCACCAACCGGACCCCTATGGGAACCAGGCACCCACGGCAGCTTCCACAAGGGCACCGAAACCGTCACCGTCTCCGCCCAGGATATCGGCGGAGGCGTCCAGAGCATCGTCCTAGCCGCCGACAGCCACCCAGTCGAGACCTACAGCGCCCCGTGCAACTTTACCTCCGTCCAACCCTGTCCGCTCTCAACCGGACAGCAAACACTCACACTACCCACAACCGCGCTCTCCGACGGCACACACACCCTGACACTCACCGCAACAGACGCCGCAGGCAACCGATCGCAGATCGCCACCAAGCAGATCACCGTAGCCAACAATCCACCACCACCACCAACCAACTTAACCGCAACCTCAACACAGACCGGCAGCTCGACCTTCAACGTCACCTGGACAAACCCAGCCGACATCACACCAATTACTGAAGCAACTTACCAAGTCTGCCCCACCAGCGGATCAGGTACCTGCACAGAACCCCTCCCCGCCCCAGCGGGCGGCCCGGCCAGTGTCACAGTACCAGGACCCGGCGTCTGGACGCTCGCGGTTTGGCTTCATGACGCTGCTGGCAACAGCAGTCCCGCAAACGCCGCGCACGTCACCCTAACCGTCAACCCAGAAGAAGTTCATGGGGGGTCGGGTGGCTGCAGCAGCTCAACCGGGAAAAGCTTAGGAAGCAGCAACTCTGGCGGACACAGCTCAACTCTCCCAACGAGCAAACTCCATATCGTCGCGACCTGGCGCCGCAATAAGCTCACAGTGAGCGTTACCGGGCCGCCTAGCGGGACCGTCAAGGTAAATTACGCAGCCATATACCGCCGCAGAGTGATCGCCAGCCATTCCAAGACAACCAATCTGCGACACGGCAAACTAACGGTGACATTTACACTACGCTCGCGTGCTGCGACTCATGCCACGATTTGGGTAAGTGCACAACTAGGCCACAACCCACCAGCTACCAACACACTGAATCGTAGCCACTGATCGGGTTGCCCGTTGTGACGGAGCACTTCGACGGCCGCCGCGCGCAGCCCGTCGGGCAGCGTGGCGTTGGTCATGGTCGGGATTGGCGTCCAGCCATACACCGACACCGCGGCGACTTCACTATGGTCAGCGCATAGAGATGGATCCCCGTTTCACTCTCGCTGCAACCTTCATCAGCGAAGATCGGTCCGGTCGAAGTCCTCGTCAATTCCCTGTAGCCATCACTGCCATCTGTCCTAGTTTGATAACTCGTCGCCAGACACCACCCGGCCGTGCCACCCCGGAGTTCGGGTACAAGCGACGCGTGGCTGTTCGGCACACGACGCGTGATATACCGGCCCATCAGCTATACCCACTGAACACAGGGACGCCCAGACCACGCAGACAAGCGCACACCCGCGGCCGTTCATGGGCGGACCGTTGCGCCTAGATGTTCAAGCAAGGTCAGACGTTGCCTACCATTTGCACCCCGCGACACGACGAGCCAACCGCCACGAATACGCCTCGCAACACTATCTCCCTCTGCAACAGGCGCTTCAACGATACCGGGATGCCCTTGCAACGGTCTCATCCCCGGCAACGGTGTAGGACTTGATCCCGGACGACCGGCATCAACTAGGACGCTCGCCAAAATCGGCGATCCGTTCAACTCATATTCCGTCATTGTGCAAGACAGCAAAGGCTGCCCGACGAGGCCCAAATGAGATTCGAGACGCGTTACCACCCCACCCCTCTCTATCCTAAGCCCCTCGAGATTTCCCGTGCGGATTTCACATATACCGCTCGACACGCCAGTAGGCCACGTCCAATTCCGCGTCGGCTCAGTGAAAAGAAGCAGTACGCGCGGACCACGACTCTGGTGGATCGGTTGGTCGCTTCGGCCTAGGGGGACAAACGATACCGGCCCAGGAACAGATATGTGGAAACTGGGCACGTACTGAAAATGCCGCCCGCCCTGGATTTCAACAACCGCAGTACGCAAACCATCGGGCAATACACCCTCAGTACGTGTAGCAATGGGCTCGCCGCCTTCAACCGAGACAGCCGACACTTCGCTGGTAGTTACCACAACCCCTACCCTAATATCAGGAGGACCGCCATACCCGCTCCAGGTTTCCCCGATAATCGGGCCTTTCAGTGCCTTTCCCTCTTTACACGCCTTACCTTCTTCAGTCTTCAAACACCAGCCACCTTCACCCACGATAACGGGGGGCACGAATAAAACACTTTCATGTCGCACCCTTTGTATAGGATCAGACGAACCCGAACACGCCAGCATCACCGCTATGCACATCGTCATCCCAACGGTACCAATGAACCGAAATAGATGTTTCACATAGCGTCGCTCTAGTTGCTCATCGCCGCGTAGTTGCTCTTGACCTATATGGGCCATGCTTCACTCCCCACTTAGCTCCCACGAGCCATCTGTGCTGTATGTAAAGAAATTTTCCCAGGTGTCCGCCGATCCATTACCGGTACAGTGCCATTGCGGCGTGAATCCGGGATATATTACTTCGTTGAGCGCGCCCATCCCATAGACTCTCCCCCACGACCACGCACGATAGTTGACGCCCGTAGAGCAAAACACCCGGTATAGGTAGGCCGCATTTTCCTTGGTATCGGCCCATGCTTGGCCTCGGCCCCTCTTGCCATTAGAGTGGTTACATGCGACTTCGCTCGTTCCGTTATATTCCTCAAAAATGCACACTTGGACTTCAAAGCCAGCGACCTTTTTTGTACATTTATAATTAGCAACGGCCCAGAGTTCATTTCCAAATGGTTCCCCAAACCTCACGATCATCTTGCATAGGTCATGATTTATCGCAGCACACGCTCCTGTACCGGAGCATCCGCCGCCGCCGCCGCCACCACCACCACCTTCTTCTACGCCTCCACCGCTTTCTTCTCCGCTTTCCGGCACCGGTATCGCTCCCGGTGGCTGTTCTGCGATTTCTCGGTTTCGCCTTTCTTGTTCTGCGGCCGCGAGTTCGCGGGCGACTCCTTCTCCAACCTTTGACCCGACCCATGCTTCGATTGTCCTGGTGAAGGGTGTGTCCTCGTTTTCGGGTGCGGGGAGTGAGACGCCCTCGGTCTGTAGCGGGCGCCCAGTCTGCGGGACGTAGGTGACGCCGTCTTGGGTGATCACGCCGGATGGGAGTTCGCCGGCGACGCCGGCACTACCGAGCCAGGCGTACTTGGGGGGTGCTTCTTTCCCGTTGGGAACCCCAAATTCAGTGCTGTTGTAGGTTTTCAGGAGTTTAGTTTCGGTTTCGCTGAGAGCGGCTTCCCCGATGACGTCGCCCTTGAGGTCATGCAACAGGAGCACGACCGCGCCGCCGGTTTTCCCTTCTCCCTTCTGCGTTGCGGTGAGGGCTCCGCCGAGGCCGGGAATGTTGCGCGTCCATTTTTCTTTTTCCCCTGTGCCTTCGCCTGCCCATGCGAGGGCGCCGCTGGATCCGTCGTAGTGGGAGATCACGGTCGAGTCCACCGGTTTGCCGGTGGAGATCGTTTCGAGCGTGCGCTCTTCCGGGTCGAGCTTGTATTCGATTTTCTGTTCGCCCTGTTCCTGTTTGTAGACCTGGCCGTCGAGGTAGTATTCACTCGTCAGCGCCGAGCCGCCGGCATCGGCCGCAGGTAGTTTGGTCGTGTTCCCAAACGTTTCGTAGGTGACTTCTGGGTCGGCAAGGGTGTTGGCGGTGTCGTAGGTGTGCCATTCGGTGTTGCCGCCTTCGCTTGCGCATTTGCCTTCTGTGCCGGGTTCGCGGGTCGTCTCGGTCGTGCGGTTGCTGTCTTCGTCGTAGTTGTAGATGCGGGTTTTGCAGCCTTCGCCAGTGGGGATTTCCTGTGTTTGCGTGAGTCGTCCGGCGGCGTCATAGGTGTAGCTGGGCTCTTCGGAGAGTGTGCTTGTTTGCTTCAGCGTTTCGCCGTGGATTGAGGGGACTATGGTGTCGGTGTACCAGACTTCAGGGCAGGTTTTGGCGCAGTGCACCGTCTTCTTGTATTCGATTCCTGTCGTTTCGCCGGTCTGGTTGTGGGTGTAGGAGGCGGTCATTCCGTTGGGGTAGGTCTCGGTGGTCATCTTGCCCGCTACATCGTAGTTCGCGGTGAACGTTCCTGCGGCTGAGTCGACCAGTTCGCTTAGGGCGCCGGTTGTTTCGTTGTAGTGGTAGGTCTGGCTGCCCTTGCTATCGCTCATCTTGACCAGGCGCGCGTCCTTTTCTTTTTCGTATTCGAACGTCGCTGTGTTCCCGTCGGCGTCGGTGTAGGTTTCGAGCTGTCCAAGGGTGTTGTACTTGTTAGTGATCGTCTTGGTCGGTTCTCCGACGACCGTGGTGCTCTGTTCTTCAAGCGCGCCGCTCGTTTTGTTGTATTTGTCGGTCACCTTCGGTATTTCCTTGTCGATGCTTGATGTCTCTTCGCTGGTCAATGGGCGCCCGATGGTATCATAGGTTGTCTTTTTCGTGCGTATCTTGGCTTCTGTCCCCGACCCAAATGTTTCTTCGGTCTTTTCTGGCTGGTCCCACATGTTGTATCTGATCGTCGTGACCGGGAGTTCGGGTAGGCCTTTGACACCCGGCTGTGCCGCTGGCTCGGTCTCGCATGGTAGACCCGCCCATTCTGGGTGTTCTCGACAGGTCGTGGTTTCCGCTTCGCCTTTTGCGGTGTAGTAGATCGTCTTGGTGTCGTGGGCGCCCGCGTTGCCCGTTATAGCCGGACCCCAGTGGTCGATCCGGTCGTTGTATACGTCGGCGATGTAGACTTCTCCACTCGACGTGACGGCGAGTCCCCACGCGGATTCGAACTGGCCGGCTCCTGTGCCCTTCGAGCCTGCGGCGGACACGAATGTCCCTGTTGACGTGAACTTTTGGAGTCGGCCTACTTTGGCATCTGTCACCCAGATATTTCCAGCGCTGTCGATCGCGATCCCCTTTGGTTCCTCGAATTGGCCGTTGCCGGGGCCGTTGCTGCCTACCTTGGCTAGGAATTCGCCGCTTTCGCCGAACTCTTGAATTCGACTGTTGCCCGGGTCTGCTACCCAGACGTGTCCAGTCGTGGATACCGCGATGCCGCGTGGTTCGGAGAGCTGCCCGTTGCCCGAGCCGGCGAGGCCCGCGCGACATTCGGTTGCTTTGATGCAGGTTTGGAGTTTGGCTTCGCCGTTACTCACTCCGAACCCGAACGTCGAGCTGAATTCGCCTTTTTCATTGAACTTCTCGATCCTGTTGTTGCCTGCGTCGACGACGAAGATAGTGCCGCTAGCTGTCACGGCTATAGCCTTTGGTTCTTTGAACTGGTCGCCGGCTGTGCCTTCGGAGCCGAACTGTGATACGTATTCATGTTTGCTGTTGAACTCCTCGATCCTGTCGTTGCCGCTATCGGCGACCCATATGTTTCCTTTGGAGTCGACGGCGAGGCCGTAGGGTGAAGAGAGCTGTCCGTTGCCTTTCCCGGCGGCGGCGAAGGTAGCAGCATAGCTGCCCGATGGTGTGAATTCCTCGATGCGTGAGTTGCCCGTATCGAGAACGTAGATGTTGCCGTTTGGGGCTAAAGCCGTTGCTCTGGGTTCTTTCAATTGGCCGGGTTCTGACCCTGCTTTGCCGAACTCCGAGAGGTACGCGGGCGGCACCGAGGCGTCTCCTCCGGCTGCCGCTGGTCCTTGCGTTTCGATCACGTTGCCAGTGCTTTCTTCGTACTTCGTCGTGCTTGTCAGGTTCAACCCGCCCGGGTCGGTCGTCACCGACGTCGGCTCGCGGAGTTTCCACCCGAAGTCCGACTGGCCACTGTATGAGGTCATGGCGGTACGCTGGTCGAATTCTTCTTTGCTCGCGGTTTCCGCACCGTCGATCGTCTTGGTGACGAGATCATACGTTTCTTTTGTTTTTTCTTCGACTTCTTTCGCGCCTTCGTCGTAGAAGTATTTGACGTGGTTGCGCGCCAGGACTTCTTCGTCGGGTTTTTCCTTGCCGACGGCGAGCCTGACCGTGTGCTGCGGACCCCACGTATCGGTGAGCTGCCCTTCGCTGTTATACGCGCTTTTCGTGTCAAGTAGTTCCGAGACTTCAGCCGACTTGCATTCTTTTTTGGATACGGATATGCATCCTTCGTTCATAGCCCTAGCGCGGTTGTCGGCGCTTAGGCTACGCGCAACGGCGTTTTCTTCGTTGTATTCCTCGGTTGAGATCCCACCGGACGGTGAGGCGACGTTGATGGTACGGGCTCGGCTGTCCAGGTACTCGATGCTCGCGCGTTTGTAGCCGGTTGCCGGCCAGCTCTGCGGTTCGTCGGGGGGAAAGATCGCTGTCGCGTATTCCGGGTTGTCTTTCTGCCCCCACTTCGCGACTTCGCCTTCGGTCATCGTCGGCAGCCCCGACCCTGAGCGCGGCACGTTGTACTCGATCGTCGTGCCCGGCTGCGGGGTTTGTGTTTCGCCTGGGGTAGTGATCTCCCCGATCTTGCCAGTCCCCATCTCGGCAAGCCATACCGCGCTGTCCGGTCCGGCCGTGATACCTGCTGGGTCACTGCCCGCCGGAAGAGGATACTCGCTGGATGTGCCGGATGTGGTGATCCTCCCGATTTTACTCGTGCCGGCTGTAAACCATAGGTCGCCTTCCGGGCCTGTGGTGATATTCAAGGGGCTGCTGCCGGTCACGGAGTATTCGCTGATCGTGCCCGTTGTTGTGATCTTCCCAATCTTACCGTCTTCCTCAGCGAACCATAGGTTGCCGTCCGGGCCTGCGATGATCCCTGCCGGTTCGCTGCCTTTGGGGAGTTCGTATTCGGTGATCGTCCCCGAGGTGGTTATCTTCCCCACCTTGCTGGTAGCGCGGTCTGTAAACCATAGCGCTCCTTCTTTGGAGGGACCGGGAGTTATCCCGTACGGGTGGCTTCCTGTCGGCAGTGAATATTCGCTGATGGTACCCGAGGTCGTGATCTTCCCGATCTTGCCGGCGGTTTCCATCGTGAACCATAGGTTGCCGTCTTGTCCCGCTGTGATCTCGCGCAGAGTGGCACCCGACGGAACCCTATACGCGGTTGTGCTTCCAGATGTGGTAATCTTTCCTATCGCTTCGCCGCAAACATCGGTGAACCAAAGCGCGTTTTCGCTTGTCGGCCCAGGCGTAATGTAATTGGGGCCGCAAAATGGGCTTGGTAGTTTGTATTTTGTTACTGCCCCGGATGGCGTCACCTTGCTGATAGCATCCTCATACTCCTGCGTGAGCCAAAGATTCCCGTCAGCGCCCGCCGCAATACCAAAGTATGCTTCTCCGACGGAGTATTCCGTGACGTGAGACTGCACTTCGCTGCTTGCCACGCTCGTCGCAACCACCGAACCTCCTCCATTCGTCGCCGTCACGAGCGCGACCAACTTACGCCCGACGTCACCTTCCGCCGGCGTGTAGCTCGCGTTATCTGCCTCGGGGATAGGGGTGCACTCCTCGCCATAGGCGTTGCAGTCCTCCCACTGGTAGGAGTACGCAACGGGTTCGTTACCCCATACACCACTTGACACATCTACCGTTATCCCAACGATTGCGGCACCTGACAGTTTTGGCGTTTCCGTGTTCTTCGGCGCTTCGCCTTTCCACAATTTCGCCGATGCGGGAGCCCGCGCCACCTTCATTAGCCTACCCGTACTGGAATCACCCGGGATCGTTCCATACGTAAATGCCCACGACTCTTGCCCAGGGGACGTCAGCGCCGTCACATGACCTTCCGCGTCATACCCATAGATAGTCTTCAACGCAGGCGTGGTTTCCGGATTGAACTCCGCGCGTAAGCGACCGAGCCTGTCGTATTCGTACTTGGCTACAGCGGTTTTGGCCATAGCTTTGCTGGATGGGTTGTACGCGATGAACTCGACTTCCTCGAGTCGTCCCCTGTATTCACCCCATTCGCTTTCGCTTTCGCCGATAGTTTCCTTTGTTTTGTGGGCGTAAACGAATTCCAGCCCGCGGCATGCCTTTTCCCATTTTTCCCATTCACCCGCCGGGCAAGACGCAGACGTATGGGGAGCGAGCTCCAACTTCGGCTCGACGATCGAGCCCGACGTAGTGGTCATCCCAATCTTGCTTGAACCAGCCTCGGTGTACCAGAGGTTCCCTTCCGGGCCCGGTGCTATGCCCCAAGGGGAACTAGTTCCCGCTGGTAACGAATATTCAGTGACGATACCCGCGGGTGACATCTTTGCGATTTTGTCAAAGTTTTCCTCGGTGAACCAGAGATCTCCTTCGGGACCCTCAGCGATATCCCGGAGCCTGTCATATTCTCCTGGTACATAGTATTCGGTGAGGACGCCCGACGGCGTCATCTTCGTAATAGAGTTGTCCACTCCGTAGAGCCCGGTGGAGTCGGTGAACCAGAGGTCGCCTTCGGGACCCTCAATGATGTCTTCAGGGTTGCTCGTTTCTGGCAGCGGGTATTCGGTGGTCGCACCCGACGTTGTGATCTTCCCGATCTTACTGGCGGAGAATCCAAAATTGATATACCAGAGATCTTCTTCAGGACCCTCCGCGATGCTACCGGGCTCGCTCCCCGAAGCCAGCGAATATTCGGTGATCGTACCCGACGTTGTGATCTTCCCGATCTTACCAGAGCCGTGGTCGGTGTACCAGAGGTTTCCGTCAGGGCCTGCCGCAATGCCGTACGGATCGCTGCCTGAGGGTAGCGAATATTCGGTGATCGTACCCGATTTTGTGATCCTCCCGATCTTACTTGTCTCGTAGTCGGTGTACCAGAGGTTTCCGTCAGGACCCTGCACTATATTGGATGGCTCGCTGCCTGCTGGCATCGAGTATTCGGTGACAGTGCCCGACGGCGTGCTCTTCCCGATCTTACTGGACTCGTAATCGGCGTACCAAATGTCACCTTCAGGCCCACTAGTGATACCGAAAGGCTCACTTTTTTCAGGCAGCGAATATTCGGCAGTCGCTTCAACGGATTCGTATGTGTCGGTGACAGTGTCGGTTGCGACCGGGCCTTTGGAGATAGTCGGCATCCAGGAGCGTGCGCCGCTTGGAAGCGTGAACCCGGTAGTAGTGCCCTTGGCGGCATCCTTCAGCAGGTATTCTTTGTTTGTAGATTCGTATTCGAGGGTCAGGTTCGTGTCCCCCGCGGGGGCTTCGAACCCACCGCCTTTCTTCACGCTGAAATGGGTCAAGCCTTCTGGGCCGACAACCATCACGCTGCCGTCCGGTAGCACTTCCAGACTCGCCAAGCTGCCAAGGCTCAAGGTCCACTGCGGACCGAGCGGACTTTCTTCGCCCTCCCTCGGATTGCGCGAATCATAGTGGCGCGTGACTGCCAGTGACCCCGCCCCACCACTCAGGTCGACATCAGTCGCGCCGAGCGCGAAATCACCGGACTCAGGATTCACAGAGCCCGGCCCCATCGCCACAGGGCTCGCGTGGTAGACGTTCAACACGTAGTTCTTGCGTGCGACATTGCCAGCATTGTCAGTCGCAACAACCGTGAGTGTATACGTCCCGACACCAAGTTCAGCGCCGTTGATCGACCATTCCCCGCTCGCCGTGCAAGGCCCACGGGGACACGAACCAGCGGGGCTACCGATTTCTTTACCGTCGACGCCCAACGCAATCGACTTGACGCCGGAGCTCGCAACAGAGCCTTCGCCATCGGTTGCTTCCACCTTGATATGCGCCTCGATTTCGCCGAGTTCGAGTTCTTCGCCGTTACCGGGCAAGCCAGTCAGCGTGATCCCGTGCGGCGGCGTCGCGTCGATCTTTATCTCACGTTCACCTTCTCCGTATTCAGACGACGAAGTATGTTCAAAAGCATCACTCGCCGACGCCCGAAACAGCTGTTCGCCTTCAAACACAGTTTGCAACGTAGAATAAGTAAAAACTTCACGCACTTCTTTAGGACACTGAACACCAACACAGGAATAGTCAGGCTCTGTGTAAAAAGGAGAGAACCAGCCCTCACCTTTATCATAGAACTGAAGAGCCGTCTTAGAGACCCCAACCCCCAGATCCTTCGATATAACTTCGATCGCGCCCGAGCTCGGGCTAATCCACCCACCGTTGTAAAAGGCATTAGGCGTTTTGTATTCTTTGCCATCGGAAGTGTACGTAATCTCCGGTGAAGTACCATAGCTCACTGTTGAATGCGTTTCCTTTGGCTGCGAAAGCGAGAGCGTCGCCGCAAAAATTTCGACTTTATTCCCACCGTTTTCCGACCCAGTGACCTCGTCCGCAATACGCACCAAATTGTGTTCCGCGCCATTCGCCGACGAGCACCCAGCGCTCGAACATAACTGGTTTTCAGATTTATCCAGATTTTCGTAAGAAGCTATCGTCGAGCTGTTTTCATAACCCCCGGAGCCTTCGAATTCCAAATAAACACGAGCCTCAGCACCGAAATGAAAGTTTTCATTTGGCGAGAACCCCATATCAGTTTCGATCTTATAGATTTTAGAATCACCGTTAGTTTTATAGTAAAATTCTGCTTGTTGCCCAGGCGAGTCAGTACCTCCCTTCCACATGAAGTCGCGACCAGATTCACTGGCATAATGCGTAAATTCGGCACCTGGGGTTTCGTGATAGAACCAAGACCGATCCGAGACTGTACTTTCAGTCAAGAGATCGAATTCAGGATCCACTGCGATCGGGAACGTCCTAGAACTGTCATCGACACTTAACGTAAGAGTATCCCCCGAAACACCCATCGACACAGGCACAGGCGTACCCGCGGCATCTCGCGCCTGCGGAGCTGGAATCCTCGCCATCATCGCGCCTTCCTTGACGACCTCAACACCCCCGGAGCCATCCGTCGCCTCAACCAAACTCGCCCCTTCCGGCATCCCAACTCGAAAGGCGAGCTGCTGCGGACTCTCGACCGAACGCAAGATCGTGTCGACGGCAAAACCCCATGTGCTCGGCTTCACGACGGTATCGGTATCCGTCGACGTGTTGGCAAAGAATACCGTCGCACCGTCGACTGCGCCCTCCGAACCAGCCAGCGATGCACCACTTGAGGCCACCGGCGAAACGGAGAAGCCAATCGCCGGGGCCTGCACCCCTTCGCTGAGCCGCTTCGGTATCCGCGCCGCCACCAACGCGTTCGCCGGCACAAACGCACCACCCACTTCGCTCAAGCCAAGATCAACCGGAGACCAACCCCCAGACGAGGTCTGTATTGCCATCGGCGCCAGCGTCTGGACGAGCCCGCGTTCCCCATCCCCCAGATTGACCTGCGCAGCATTTGCGCTGACGTAGCCCGTGATGCTCTGTCCTTCGGGCAGCCGCGGAGGCCCACCATCGGGTTCCTCGATCACCGCCGAGAAGGCTTCACCATCAACCTTCGAAGCCTCTTCCGTGTCCAAACCGGAGAATTTAATGAGTGATTCTTCGCGAACCGCGATCGCTTCCGGATTCATCAGCTTGGCTTCCTGTTCAGCCTTCAACTGTTCAGCTTCCCCCGGAGCGCCAGGGATAACGAGCGGACTCCTACGCAACGAAACAGACCCCAGCACCTTGGAGAAACGCGCCTTGGGAACCCTCGGCGCCTTGTGAGCACTCCGGAATCCGCGACCTTGGCCCCGGCGAACGCCCCGATGAGCTCCCCGCAAGCGCGCGCGATGAACAAACCCAGCAGCGGCAAGCATGCTCGAACCTCCATGCCCAGAAACACCGCTCCGCAACGACGCCCCATACCCCGGCAAATCTCGACCATGCCGCAAAGACCCTGCAGCCAATCCGGCCACCGGCGAGCCCGCTAACCCCACCAAAGTACACACCAGACATCTTAAACCCAACCCCCGCACGCCACTCATCCCGTCTCCTCCGTTGGTTGCCAGCTCACCCGTCGCGACACCCGCCGCACGGTCGAGAAACACCGCGCTGCACATATCCGAGGCAGCCTAACCACCAGCGATCCTAGGATACAACAGGTGCTTCTCACTACCCAAAACCCTCTTGAAAAGTCGGCGGCAGCGCGACTAACCGGGCGCAGACCACACTTCATGTCCAATCCACCTGATCCAAACCGATCTCCCGAGCCGCAGCGAGGACCTTGGGGCCAAATCCCTCCAACAGCTCCTTGCAGGAGTAAGCTCCCGCCGGAACCACCAGCTCGACCGCCGCAACCGGCCCACCCTCCACGTTCATCACGGCAGCTGCGATTGCGCGCCTGCCGGCTGAGAGCTCTTCATCCTCGACCGCTACCCCGTTCTCGGCAACGATCCGCTCAAGCTCTGCGCCCAGCGAGGTCTTGGTCACGATCGCCTTGGGCATACGCCGCGTGAGGCGTAGTTCCGTAAGCAGAGCTTGCTGCTCTGCTGCGGGCAGGCGTGCCAGCAGCGCCTTACCTGCGGCGGTGCAGTGGACGGGCAGGCGAGTGCTCAACCCAATACCCTCATCGACTTTGTACTGCCCTTGGCGGACCCCCTGCCATCGATCGATATAGGCAACCTCGGTATCCGCTAGTACTGCCAGGCTGGCGGTATGCCCGGTCCGCGCCCTAAGCTCCCTCAGAGGCTTGTGGGCGACCTGGCGAATCGGCATCGAGTCGAGCATTGCGACTCCGATGTCCCACACGCGGGAGGAGAGCCGGTACTTACGCGAAGGTCCCTGTTCGAGATAACCAAGCGCTACCAATGTTGAGGCGTACCGGTGGGTGGTGGAGCGGTTCTGCTCGAGCGCGTCGGCCATTTCAGCGATGCCGCGTACCGGGTGCTCGGGGGTGAAGCACCTCAGCATCGGAAGCCCGGCGACCAGCGAGGAGGAGAACTTGCCGGGATTCTCTGGATCAAGAGGCTTGGACATCGCTCAGGCCACCCTGTGCCGCTCGTCGTCACGCCGGTACCCCAGCCGCGCGGAGACCCGGTCAGCCGTGGCGATCAGATGCGGGCCAAGCGCATCGACGAGGTCCGCCAGCGCAATCATCGAGGCATGCGCGTCAATGCCAACAGCCGCGACAACCTCGTGGGACTCCGCACGGATCGGCGCGGCGATCGAGTACATGCCCGGCAAGAGCTCTTCATCGGCGGCAGCGAGGCTTTGCCCACAGAGGCCCTGCAGCTCGGCTCGCAGCGCTCTCTTGCCAGTGATCGTCTGCGGCATGTGCCTCGTGAGAGTCAATTCAGAGATCACGCTTCGCTGCTCGCTGTCGGGCAGATTCGCGAGCAGCAGCTTGCCGAGCGCTGTGCAATGAACAGGCAGCCACGCATAAGAGATCTGATCGAGATCAATCAGACGCTGCCCACGACGACTCCCACGCAAACTATCCACGACCCGCACCCTGGGTCCATCGAGCACCGCCAACACCACCGTGAGCCTGCTACGCCGGCGCAGATCCGCCATGAACGGTTGGGCATGATCTTCAAGCCTCATTCTGCTCGTCGCCGACAGCCCGAGATCGACCACATTTATCCCCAGGCTGTACTTCCGTCTCACGTCCTGCTTCAAATGCCCCAACGCGACCAACGTAATCACGTAGCGGTGAGTCGTTGGGCGACTCATCCCCAGTTGGTCAGCGAGCTCGGCGATCCCCCACACCGGCTGCTCCGGGGTGAAGCATTCGAGGATCGCCAAGCCGCGCTCCAGCGACTGCGAATAGCGTGGCGCGGCCAACTCCGGCAGTCTCGGCATCGACCCCCGCCTACCCCACCAGCCGGTACAGACCGGCCTCCGGATCCTGCTCCACCAACCCAGCCATCAGCAGCGTCCGCACATACCTGCCAGCTGCGCCCTCCGAAAGATTGAGGTTCGCCGCAAGATCTATCAGGCGCGCTGGCTGACCATCCGCGAGGTGAGCCAACAGCAGCAGGCCCCTCACCAACGCAAACGAGACCCGCGGCTCGGCCGTCTCCCCCTGAGCGCGCTCTTCCCACACCTCAACCGAAGGGATCCCCACACGAGCGATCCGCCCAGACAGCAATGCCGCCAGGCTGGCCATTGTGTCGCCTTGCGCCGGGTCCACGATCGACTGCACCTGCTCGGCAGTCAGCCGCAAATACACAGACCGCTCACTCATTACGCCACGGGCCCGTAGATACCGCGGGCAACGCGCGTCGTAGTGCCAATCCCGCTGCGGATCGCGTCGGGTGCCCGCTGACTCCTCCTTCAGCGGGCACCCACGCTCCCCTTTCCTCGCGCGCCAGGGCGGCACGGTTGGTCACTGTCCAGCCCCCCGAGGCCGTTTCTCTATGGTGGGCCGGGCCGAAGGAAGGAAATGACGGCCCGGCCCACATGCCCTTGGAATATGGACCAGGACGCTTACCATGCCGACCGGCCAGCGGACATGGGTGGATTCGCATGACTGTGGTCGGCTCGGCTTACGATCCTGTATTCCATGCGTTGGGATACTGACCGATCTCGGCCCAGACAAAAAGTCCCTGAGGGGAATACTCCTATATAGGAATATTGCTCGAAGGGTGGGTATGCCAGCCCAAGCGTCCTCAGATTGCGTACGCGCTGGGATGGCTTGCGGCCCTCCGGAGACGGAGAATGAGCATCGTTGGCCCCCGAAGGCCGCCGGTGGCTTCGAGAACAGCAGCCGTGGCCAGCCGGGCGTGAGGGAGCTGCGCCTCGTGGGCGGAAAGGTAGTGGCTTGCCATGCCGGCCAAGATCACGGTGTGCTGGAGTCCGCGTGGCAGTGCTCGCGCCTGGCGCACGGACTCGACGGCAAGCGCCCGCAAACGCGTCGCGGCCTCTTCGGGAGAGTGGTAGTGCCGGGTGAGGTTGTGCTGCTCGGTCGCGGTGTCTTCGGGCAGGTCGATGAGGCTGTCGAGCAGGGAGTGCAGAGCGCCGATCCACGGGAAGTAGGCACGCTCAATGGCGACCGCCTCACCCGCGTCAACGACTGGCCGTGCTGCCGTGGCTATGAGCGCGAAGATGCCCAGCGAGGAACCGGCCGAGGCGGCGGTCTCCCACCATTGCATCCCGAGCTCTGGTGGGGTCTGTTGGCGTGCCCATTCGGCAAGCGTGTAATGGCTGCCCTGTGCCTTGGTGAGGTTGAGGCTCTGGTAGGTGACGATCCGCTCGGCAAGCCGACGGTTCGATCCTGCGACGGCGGAGTAGCAGGGGAGCGTGCCGAGCGCCGCTCCACAGGCGTCGGTGATCGCCCGAAGGTAGCTGCCGTCGTCCTGGTGGGGGTGGTGCTTGTAGTAGTCGGTCTCCGATGTTTCTGGGTCGAGCGCGGCCAGCAGCGTTTGGTGGAGTTGGCGCGCGTTACGGATGGGGCGTGTGTGTGGCTGCTCGGCGAGCGTGTCGACGTAGTCGTAGATAGCCTGGAAGGCCAGCTGTGCGCGGATGACCGCCGGACGGTGAGCGCGCGGCGCGAACGCGGCGAAGGCGGCAGAGCCCTCGATGTTGCCGCGCTTTGTGTGCTGGACGGTGAGCGCCACCCGGCGAAGCGTGCCATCGGGGATCGCGCCGGCCCGGCGTTGCCAGTGGCGTAGCTCCCGGCGGACTTGGGGGAACACACTGAGCCAGTAGTCCCACGCCGCGGCCGTGAACGTGACTCCGAGAGCTACTCGGCTCCTTGCTACTCCACCCATACGCATAGCTTCGCGCCTGGGTGGTTGTCGTCATCCTCACTCCTGAAGCCCGACCGTTGGCGATACCCGCGCGGCCGACAAGCCGGGTAGTGCGATCACGAGCAGCGTAATGCCGGTCACCACCCCCAGGGCCAACAGCACCTGTGGGATCCCAAGCGAGAAGGGCGCCGGGAACCCGGTCGAGAGCTTCAACCAGCGGCTGGCGAGCGCGTGGCCGTAGAGGCCGAGGAGCGCTCCGTCGGCGCATCCGATCGCCACCGAGATCGCGCTCTCCAGCTGAAGTGCGCGCCAGAGCTGTTTGCTGTCGAAGCCGGTGATCTTCTGTGCTGCCAACCGGGCGCGGCGCTGCCAGATCGTGGCGCCGAGGACGGCGGCGACCGCAAGCGCGGCCGTAACCAGCAGCAGGGTGGATATCTCACCCAGGGGGCGTAGTCCTTCGTGGGCGCTGGCCTCGAAGCGGTCCTCTCGTTCTCGCGATGTCTCTACGTGCAGTCCGGGTCTGGACCCGAGGGCCTGTTCAACAGAGCGCTTGCCCTGTGCTGGCGTTACGCCGGGCATGAGGTTCACCTCCAGCGCCGTGGGGTTGCTGGCCTGCCAGTAGCGGCGGTAGTCGCTTGTGTTGATCGTGATGGCACCAGGCGACCATCCGACGTTCGTCGTGATCGCCGCCACCCGAAAGCGTGCGGTGCCGGAGGGCGTCGGTAGCGCGAAGGAGTCTCCGACGTGGACGTGGTGTTCTTCGGCGATGCCGCTCGAGATTGCCGCCCACCCGCCACGGCGGATCAGCGCCGTGGCGCGCTCAAGGTTGCCGTGCAGCAACTGGCTGGCCTGGATCATTTGTGGGTCGTTGGGTGAGCGGGCGCGAATCCACACGCGGCGCGCTCCAATGTCCAGTACCCCGCCTTGATAGGTGCGGACCGACGCAACGCCCGGCGCGTGAGCGATGCGTGTGCTCGCGCCACCATCCCTGAAGCTTTCGATCGTGAGGAAGTTATCGCCGGTCGAGACCCAAATCTGCGCGGTATTGAGGTATTCGACCACCGCGTTGTTGAGGCCGGTGGTGAGGTCATGGCGGGCGCCCTGGATGGCAACACTGCCATACACCGCCAGGGCAGTCACGCCGATCAGCGCGACCTGGCGGGCGGCCATCGAGTTCAGTTCGATGACGGCGACCGGGAGCATGCTGCCGCGCGTGCGCCGCCCGAGCCGCTTGAGGTAGCGCGTGACCCCGACGAAGACCGCCGGAATCAACAGCACCGCCGCCAGCGCCAGCATGATTCCGCCGACGACCGTCAGGCCCGGGACCGCGAAGACGAGCACCGTCACGCCAATCACGATGGAGACTCCCAGCAAGCCAAGCCGTCGCACCGAGCGCGTGCCGATGCGCTGACCGGCGTCACTCGATGCGTGCAGCGCGGCGTCGATCGGCCGCCCCGACCACAGATCAAGGAGCGGCGGCAGGGAGGCGATCAGCGCAGCGAGGACTCCGCCGCCAAACGCCACCAGCGCCGTCAAGGGCTGGATCGTCTCGTGGACGCTGATCGGGAACGCGACCGCCAAATACACCGGGGTCTGATGGAACAGCGAGTGCGCCAGAACGTCTCCCAGGACGAGACCGGCAAGCGAGGCGAGCACCCCGAGCACAACCGCCTGGAAGCCGAGAATCACGACGATCTGTTTGGAGTCGAACCCCTGCGTATACATCTCGGCGAGGAACCGTCGTCGCTCCGGGACCGTCAGCAGCATCGCATTCAGCGCCAGCAGCAGGCCCACCATGACGCTGATCGCGGCAAACAGCGCCGTGGACTGACTCAGCGGCTTAGCTGTCTGTTCGAGGACCCGCAGTTCGTTATCCGCCGGCTCAACATTCACGGTGGCTCCCGCCAGCCGGCGCAGCTCACCAGCGACTTGGCGTTCACGGCCGGGGACTGGCTCGATCAGGACCTGTGTGACGCGCCCCGGCTCCTCGGCAAGCCGCTGAACGACCGGCAGCAGCGAGACCACCACCGGACTTTCGGCGACCGGGCCGATCGCGCCAGCGTTGAGCACCGCTCGCACCGACTCGGGGTGAGCGTCCCCTTTGGAGAGCAGCGTCACCCGTTCGCCCTGCTGCACGCCGATCGAGCCGGCGACATCAGAGGGAAGGCCGATCCCGCCCGAGAGCAGGAGGGCGCCTTCGCCGAGGTCTCTTGTCGCCAGTCCGCGAAGCCCAACGATGCCCCCGGTCACACCGACGAACTGAATCGAGCGGCGACCGGACGGGCCGACGATCACAGCTGGCTCGCGCAACAGATATGCCGCATCCTGTACGCCGGGCAATGCTCCGGCTTCGCGGGCAATCCGTTCGCTGAAGCCTTCCTGCGAGCGTGCCTCAAGCTGCAGCCGGGCTCTCCCATTGACCGCGCGTATCAGGCTGGCTGTGGAGCCGGTGAGGCTCATGTTGGCGACCAGCACCCCGAAAACGAGCGCTACACCGATAGCGATGCCGGCGCCGGCCAGCAACTCGGCCACCACCTGCCGCCGCAGACGCGCCTGGTAAAGGTTCCGCAGCACACTCATGCGGACCCCCATGATCCGGGGGTTCAACGGGTGGCGCGGCAGCTTGCGGGAGCGGATCTCGCTCATGCCCCGATGACCGCGGCCAGCTCGACGTCCAACCCGTCGCTCAGTTGGCCATCGCGGAGGGTATGCACACGATCGACAAATGCCGTGGCCTGTGGATCGTGCGTGACAAGCAGCGCCGGTATCTGGCGCTCGTGAGAAATATCGCGCAGCAGACCGAGAATCTCGCGGCTGCGCTTGGAATCGAGGTTGCCGGTCGGCTCGTCGGTCAACAGTAGTCGCGGCTCGTTGACGAGCGCACGCGCAATCGCGACCCGCTGACGCTCCCCCATCGAAAGCTGATCTGCGGTGTGCGCCGCACGCTCCCCCAGGCCAACTCGTTCAAGCCAGGGGCGCGCAGCCTCGCACGCCTCCTCCAGCGTAAAGCCGTCGGAGAGGAGCTTCAGCGCAGCATTCTCCAGAGCACTCGCGCCAGGCATCAGATGGAAGGACTGGAACACGAAGCCGACCTCCCGCCGCCGGTAGAGCACACCCTCCTGCGGCGTACGTTCCACGACATCCTGCCCGTCAAACAGGATGCCGCCGCCGTCGGGAGCCATCAGGCCGGCGGCCATCAACAACAGCGTAGTCTTGCCCGAGCCACTCGGCCCATATAGCGCCACGAACTCCCCCGGGGAGATCGTCAGCGACACACCATCCACAGCCCGCACGATCTCGCCATCCCCGCACGCGTAGTGCTTGACCACCCCGACCAACTCTAGGGCGCTCATGAGGCCTGCGAGCTGCTACCCCGGCTACGCCGCTGCCGGAACTCCACGACCCGTTTGCGGGAATCCGTCGTGCGGACCCGGCCATCGCTGATCGTCATCGCCCGGTGCACCCCGATGAGCGGCGTCGTGTCTTCGGAAGCGATCACGAGCGCCATCCGCGACTCCTTCGCCAGAGAGCGCAACAGCGCATACAACTCGCGGGCGGCGCTGGGATCGATCAGCACCGCTGGCTCGTCCACCAGCAGCAGACGCGGCTCGCGGACCATCGCCTGCGCAAGCTCGACACGGACGCGTTCATTCACTGACAGCCGGTCGGTAGTCAGATGCTCCCAGGCCAACGCACCAACCCGGGCCAAAGCCGGGTGGGCTATCACTTCGGCCTCAGCGAGCGTGATCCCACCGGCCGTCAGCGGGAGCGCCACGTATTCAAGCACCTGCTGATCACTAAGCATCGGACGCCAGTCGCCACGAACCAACGCGATTCCTCGATGGCGCCACATCCGAGCCCGCGCGTCCACCGAGAGTTTCCCTACGTCTTTGCCCTCGAAGCTGACGCTTCCCTCGTCGGGGGATTCGATACCCGCCATGACCTTCAGCAGTGTGCTCTTGCCGGCCCGTCGCTCGCCGTAGATGCCGACGACATCGCCTTGCTCGACCTCTATCGACACCCCATCGAGAACAACGGTCTCCTTCGCCCCGTCATGGAGGCGCTTGATGACGTCCGTGAGCGCCAGCAGCGTCACTGGGCGAGGTACTCCTTGATTTCCCAACGGGCGCGATTGATCCAGCGCAACTCAGCTCGCAGCTCCTCAGCCGTGGCGACCCGCAGCAGGTTGATCGCCCGGTCGTGCCACGAGGCTGGCTCCTCCATCTCAACCGAATCCTCCAGCATCTCCATGCAGTCCATCTCGTACTCCTCGAGCTTGCGCAGCACATCCGGTGCGTCCCGTGGGCGCGCAAAGGCGACCCACGTCCGCATATCCGCCCGCATGAGCGGCAACGGCTGACGCGCCCCCAACCACTCGACGCGAACGAGCTCGGCTTGCGCGGTCGGGCGATACACGCGCCTCAAATGGCCACGCTTGCCCGGCCCCCGCTTATATTCCGACCACGCCCAGCCATCCTCCTCAAACTCGTCCAGCACCTGGTAGACACGTTTAGGGTCGATATCCCAGGCTGCACCCATCCGAGTACGGAAGCGATCGGTGATCTCCCAACCGTAACCCTCCTCGCCATGCAGCAGCGCAGCCAGCACCGCCGTGCGCAAGGCCGTCCGTTCACGTTTCTTAGGCTGAGTCGCCTGGTCTCGTTGCGTCATCATAAGTCAGCCTGCCTGAACCGATCAGACCCGGCGAAGCCTATAACATCCCCGCCGGACCGGTCGAGATTTGTTTCTTAGTACGGACCCATCCATTTAGCTACTTCCCGCGGAAAAAGTAGGGTGTTTGGGGGGCTGGTTCCGTCCGGTCTGATCGCCAGAATGTCCTGTAAATGAGCGGGTTTCTGGTCGAAAGGGGTCGGTATGTTGAGGTTGTCTGCGGGGCAGGCGGAGTGTTTGTGGGACGAGGCGTTGCCGGTCGAGGTCAGGGAGTTGCCGCGGGATCTGGCGGCGCTGGATCTGCTGCTCTCAGACCCTGGGTTGCTTGGCCCGATCGCGGAGCGTTTCCGGCTGGAGGTGTCGGAATCGTCTCGGGCGGTGTTGACGGATGGTCGCCCGACGATCGCGATGGAGACGTTCATTCGCTTGATGGTGCTCAAGACGCGCTACCGGTGGGGGTATCGGACGCTTGTGGCGGAGGTCTCGGACTCGATTCATTTGCGGCGGTTCTGCCGGATTTCGTTGAGCGAGCGGGTGCCGGACGAGTCGACGGTCCGCAAGCTGACCAGGCGACTGGGCTCAGAGACGGTGTCGGAGTTGACGCGCACGTTGATCGCGAGCGCGACGCGGGAGAAGCGCTTTCGTGCTCGTGCGGTGAGGGTCGACTCGACCGTGATCGAGGCGGACGTGAAGTATCCAACCGATGCGGGGTTGGCCGCGCATGGGGCCAGGGCGCTGGCGCGGGAGGGTCGCAAGCTGGCGCAGCGGATCGGCGAGAACAAGCGGCGGGTGCGGGATCGCTCGCGAGCGATGGGCCGCCGGCTGCGGGGGATCACGCGCACGATCCGTCGGCGCTCAGGGGAGGCGAAGGCCGAGGTGCTCAAGCTCACAGCACAGACCGGCGAGCTGTTGCGGCGCTCGGTGCGCGAGGCCAGACGGCTGGCGAAGCTCGCGCGCTCCAAGGCGCGTGGCCGGGGCGCGAAGGGCAAGCTGAAAGCGGCGGCCAAACTCGAGCAGCTCGCGGATCGTTGCGAGAAGGTCGCCTCGCAGATCACGAAGCGGGTGAAGGGCGAACCAATCCGCGAGCGGATCGTGTCGCTGTCAGACCCGGATGCCCGCCCGATCATCAAGGGCAAGCTGGGCAAGCCAACCGAGTTCGGCTATGTGACCCAGCTCGCGGAGGTGACCGAGAACACCAAACGCGGCGCACGCGGGCTGATCCTGCCGGCATCGACCGCGCCAGGCAACCCGACCGAGAACACGCTACTCCCGGACACAGTCGCCGAGCTCAAACGGCTTCAGATCTCCCCGCGCGAACTCGCACTCGACGGCGGGTTCATGCCCGGCCCGACGAACGAGGCGCTCGAAGATCTCACACCAGAGCGAGTCTTCATCTCCGGTCGCCAAGAACACGGCTCCAAACGCACCAACCGCCGGCTACAGCGCTACCGCACCGGGAAAGAGGGCCGGATCAGCCACCTCAAGCGCCGCTACGGGATGGGCCGTAGCCGCCTGAAGGGCGAAGAAGGCCAGCAGATCTGGACCGAGTGGGGAATCCTCGCCTATAACGCCGACACACTCGCCGTCCGAGCCCGGTGAAACACTCCACACGCTCCTGACCAGAGCACCACTCATTCACGAACGGCCGCGCCCTCAACAAGCGCGGCCGTTCGTCATCTCAGAGACTTTTTCCGCGGGAAGTAGCTAGACCACGAGCGGGAAGGCGATCCGAGCTCTGGCCAGAGCCGTCTCTGGCGCACATGGGCAAACAGAGACGCGCCTGCCGAGCGGAACCCCAATCCTGTAGGGTTGTTCCACAGGTTAGATGACTACCAGCGAGAGCAACAGTCTAGGGGGGCCGGTGACGAGCGAGCAGTTGTTCCCGCCAAGATGGATCGTGACCATAGCGACCGGGCTTATGCTCGTGGCAGCCACGCTCCATGTGGCCCATGCCTCCGGCACGAGCAGCCCACCCTTCGCCAACGCGGCGCACGTCATAGACGCCAAAGACGAAGCCCATCTGCACCTCACCAGCACCAACGGCTCCCTCCTGATCGAGGAAGGACCAGTCACCGGAGTGATCCCCGGCACAGTCAAGGCCAACTTCACGGTCGCAGCCAACGTGACCTCGACCTTCACGATCTACGCTAGGAGCGGCGGATCGATCACCGGTCGGGGGAGCGGAGCCCTGCACTCCACCGGGACCACCTCCAGCTTCGGCGGCTCACTAAAGGTCACGGGCGGCAGCGGACGCTACAAGCACGCCCACGGCACCGGGGGGTTCTCCGGCCAGATCAACCGAAAGACCTTCGCCGTGACCATCCAAACCTCCGGCCGGCTCTCATACTAGGCCCACACCCGCCGGGATGTCGAGACCAGCCCACATCCTCATCAACGTCGTCTTGCCCTCCCCCGCTGCCCGACCACACCCATCAACTCCCCCCGCGCAACCGTCAACGACACCCCAAAACACCTCCCACCGACGCCGCCCACGCCGATACCCCTTCCCAACACCCTCCAACACCAACAACACACCCTCAACCATCACCAACCTCCGATTCGCACCAGCCCACAGCGTATAGCCCACGCCGGCATTGTGCGACCCAATCCAATCAGGACCATCGCACACCGCGCGCTCGCCTTGCTGGTCGCGTTTACGTGCGTGTGGCTTGCATCCACGGCAAGAGCAGACACTGCCACGGTCGAACCGGAGGTGAAGCTAAACGCCGCGCTCTCCCCCGAGCATCTCGGGCAGGGCACCACGATCATCTTCGGCTTCACGGTCGCCACCACCACTGGGCAGGTCCCCTCCCCCCTGACCGGCCTGGACCTCTACTACCCCGACTACCTCGGGATCGGGACCAGCGGCCTCGGCCTCGAAACATGCAGCGCCGCCACGCTGGAAGCCCACGGCTCCGAAGCCTGCCCCTCACAGTCGCAGATGGGCTACGGCAAAGGGCTCGTCGAGATCCCTTTCGGCCCCGAAATCCTCACCGAGACCACCCAGACCACGATCTTCATGGCACACCTCCATAACGGGCACCTCGGGCTGCTCTTCTACGCCAACGGCCACTCCCCAGTCGCCGCCCAGATCATCTTCCACGGCATCGTGCTCCCCGCCAGCAACCCCTTCGGCGGAGACCTCGCGACCACGATCCCACTTGTCCCCACCCTCCCCGAAGCACCCAACGCATCCCTCGTGCAACTGCGCTCCACCATCGGGCCACTACACCTCATCTACTACGAACACACCCGCGGCAAAGACCGTCCCTACCACCCCCGCGGGATCGTCCTGCCGACCATCTGCCCCCACGGCGGCTTCCACTTCGCCGCCTCCTTCGCTTTCGAAGACGGCGCCCACGCCAGTGCACACACCGTGGTGCCCTGCCCTGTACGACGCAGGCGGGGTTAGCTGTCATATGTCAACCCCGACCTCGAGCCGACAGACGAAGCGCGACATCGAGCGCGAGCAGGAGATGCACCGGCTGCGCACCGTCGACGGCTGGAGTCTGGAGGAGATCGCCAACCGGTTCAACGTTACACGCGAGCGAGTCCGGCAGATCCTGCACAAGTACCTCGGTATGAGTGGCACGCCACCCGCCGCCAAGGCCCACATCGCCGTACGACGTAAAGCCAACGGTGCCCGAAGACGCGCAGAGATGTACGCGCAAGCGAATACCAAAGCCCACCAGGTCATCGCTGCCTGGAAGCATGGGGATGATCCGCGAGACATCGCCGACAGGCTCAGATTGACAACGGCCAGCGTCACGGAAGTCATCCGCAACCGGGCGAGCGTCGCCGATCGCGCCGCCCGGCGACGACACCGCAAACACGGTGCTGGCGTTTCGACGTGATCGCGCCTGGAGACCGCTAACGCTGCCCTCTGACCAGCGGGGCGGCTTGCTTTGGGAGAACGTTGAGGGCGGTAGCTGCCGCCCTCAACGTCACGCCGGCGACCGCCGCCAACGGCTGGCGGCACCGCCCAGACAAGCGTGGCACGCGCCCCCTCCCGCCGATGGCTGGAAGATCGCTCTTTCGCGCGCACCGCCAGCCTCGATGGCTGTCGGTAGCTGATAAGCAGTCGATCCTGCATGCCCGGCAATTTTTGTTCCGGACACCTGGCCAGACTCTGCCGACAGCCACCCTCTCACGCCTCGGATCGGGGGGCGTTGCCCCAGGGGTTGCCCCAAGGCCACTTTCCCGGAACTCACTCGACTCCCCCTACCCCACGAATCACATACAAACGAGCCAAATCTTGCCAATGGGCCCGGCAGGACTCGAACCTGCGACCTAGCGATTATGAGGAGCTCGCCGCGCTGCAGGTGCTCGGCGTGGACCCCGTCAAGCACCTCGTCATCCGTTTCCTCGCCTGAGGTTCGCCACGGGCTCGGCGAGAATCCCGCCAAAGAGAAAGAATGGGAACGCGTAAGACGTTGAGCAGGCTCGTCAACGGCTACCCGGCGCCGTGGGGCGAGCGGCTCTGGCGCGCTGGGATGCAGCGATCCTGACTCACTGGCGCGCATACTGGCGCGCAGCGCCACCAAGAAAGCGAAAACCCCGCGATTTGCAGGGTCTTCGTCAGTACCGCCAACGGGATTCGAACCCGTGTTACCGCCGTGAGAGGGCGGCGTCCTAGTCCCCTAGACGATGGCGGCCAGCACAAGAGGAGATCCGAGGCTAGCAAAGTGAGACGCTGCGCAGCCTTGGGGAGACGCCAGCCCGAGGGACAGTTCTTGCGATATCGTCGCTCCACCACATGCGGATGTGGCGGAATTGGTAGACGCGCACGGTTCAGGTCCGTGTGGACGTAAGTCCGTGGAGGTTCGAGTCCTCTCATCCGCACCAAATTGATCGCATCACAACCTCCACGAAACGAAGGGGCCGGAGGTCCCCCTGCGCCCACGAGGAGCTGTTCGGGCTCCCGTGGGCGCTGTGCGTTGTCTGCTTCGTCCTGCCCGGCCCCGTTACGGCGGGCTTGCTCGATGACCTCGCGTAGGTCTTCCTCGGCCTTGATGGCGGCTGCCAGGCGCAGTTCGTTGCTCAGGATGGCGTCGAAGGGCTCGGCCAACTCGCCCCGGACGCCGTACTCGTCGTCGATGAGCAGGGCCTTGAAGAAGGCCAAGTTGAACTGCCGGCGGACCTTGGCTGGGGCTTCCCGGTAGGCCCTCTCGCAGTCGCCGACCAGCGACAGGGCGCGCTCCAGGTTGGTCGCGGCCTTCTGGAAGTCGCCTTCGATCTCGGCCAGCCTGCCTTCAGTGTTGGCAATCTCCACGGCGATCCGGTCCTGCTCGCTCTTGAGCAGGTCCAGCGGAACGGCCCCGGCGAGGTGGGCATCGAGCAGCGCTTTCCGCTCGACTTCCAGCTTGCGCTTGCGCCGCCCCTGGGCGGTACGTTCGCGCTGAGCGTCGGCCCGGAGCGTGGACAGTTCTTCGCCGAGGAAGGCCCGCAGGGTGGCGACCTCCTTCTCTGGCAGCTGCACGCTCGCGTAGTACGCCGCGACGGCGGCCTCGGTCTTCTCGATGCGGACGGCCCGCTGGGTGCAGTTGGTACGCCCCTGCTGGCGGCCGATGCAGACGAAGTAGGGATAGGTGCCGCCGCGTCCTTTGGCGTGGTTGACGATCAGGCGACTGCCGCACTGCCCACAGAAGATGCTGCCCTTGAGGTAGTGGGGATGCTCGCGCTGCTTTTCGCCGGCGAAGTTCTTGGCGGAGAGCAGATTCTGGACCTGCCGCCAGACCTCGGGCGTGACGAGCGGATCGTGCTTGCCCTGGTAGATCGCCCCCTGGTAGCGCACCATGCCGATGTAGTAGGGGTGGCGCAGGAGCTTGTGCAGGTGCGAGACGGTCAGCGGCCTACCGAGGCTCCGGGGGCCGGGCGCGGTCGTCAGCCCGCGGCGGGTCAGCTCGGCCAGCAGGCGGCGGATCGTCCAGTCGCCGGTCGCATAGGCCTTGAACGCCCATGCGATGAGTGGCCCGCGCTCGGGATCGACTTCGACCGTGCGGCTTTCGCGGCCGTTCTCGAAGCGCCGGACATTCAGGTAGCCGGTCGGCGCGCGCCCTGGGGTGCCGCCGTTCTTGGCCTTCTGCACGCAGCCCTTGATGACCTCGGTGGCGAGGTTGCGCGAGTAGAACTCGGCGATCGAGGACATGATGCCGTGCAGCAGCAGACCGGATGGGGTCTGGTCGATGTTCTCGCTGACGGACACCAGTTCCGCACCGGCCTGCTGGATCGCCAGGTTGATCGTCACGTCATCAGCCCGGTTGCGCGCGAGGCGATCGACCTTGTGGACGATGACGTATTTGACGGGGTGCTCGGCGATGTAAGCGAGCATCCGTTGCAGTTCGGGCCGGTCGGCGGTCTTGGCGGACTCGCCGCGCTCCACGAACTCTTCAGCCACCATCGCGCGCAGACCGGCGGCCTTGCGCTTGCAGCCCTCCCGCTGAGCCGGGATGGAGAAGCCCTCAGCTTCGCCGCCCTTCTCGGCCTGCTCCTTGCTGGACACGCGCAGATAGATAACCGCCGCCGCTCCCTCATCATGCTCGACGTGATTTTCCAATGTTTTCATACGCCGCTCCTTTCGATGGTTGATGAGACAGCCCGGGCGTTCGCTGCCAGTTGGGCAGATGCGCATATCACGCCTTGCAGTAGCAGCGGGTCGGCCGTCTCGCCGCTAGCCGACAGTAGTGCCACGCCCGCCTGGGTTATGGCCTGCCTGATGGCCGCGTCGTCGGCCGAGTTGCGCGCCAGGCGGCTACGGTCGCTCACTATGAGATATGCGACAGGTCGCCTACGGATGAAGGCGAGCAGGTGATCGAGTCCGGGGCGGCTTGTGATATTGCCGGACACACCCATGTCCATGAACTCCGCCGCTATCCTGACGCCGACTCTTTCGGCCTCCTGCTCGCAGGCGTCGTGCTGCATAGAGACACCGCTTGCTTGATCGCCCTTGTCTTTCGACGCGACCCGCAGATAACTAACTGCTATCGCCCCCTTGGGGTTTTCCGGTTCACTTATCCTTTTCATGGTTTACCTCCCGTCTGCTTGTGGCGCCTTTGATAATAAATGGAATGTTGTTAAGTGTACTACACTCGCTTTCCGTGGCAAAAAAGTTAACACAATCCTCACATTGGTTCCGTTGTCTTTGTACTGGTATATTCATGGCGTTATCTCCTTTCGTTTACTACTGGTGGTGTAAGTGGCAGGGGCATCCATAAGACTAGGTTCGCGGTTAGGCGAATCAGGTCAAATGGAGCCCCTGCCAGGGTGGGAAGTGGTTACTTGCTCAGCTTGTGGCTGACTCACCTCCCTTGTCGCGGGCTTTCCGCTGGGACGCTTTGGCGTCTGCGGTGGTGCCTGCGTCCGATGCGGCCTCTTCCTCGCTGAATAGCGAGGTGATGGCGTCGCGTCGGGTGGCGGCGTCGCGCTCGATGTCTGCGAGCACGGACTCCAACCTTGCCTTTAGCTCGGGCTGGCTGCGCTTGGAGGTGATGTACCCATCGACGGCCTGTTTGAGGGCGTCGGAGACGGGCATTTCCTCCAGCTGTGCCAGTATGGTGAGCTGGGCGTGTGTGTCATCCTCCAACTTGATCGCTAGTGTCTTGGGCACGAGCCGACCTCCGGTTGGGGGATGGTGAGTGTGTAACCCATTGGTGGGATACCTCCTCGGTGTTTTTGCGACCGGCGATTCCCGGATGGAATCTCCTATTGAAGCCGCAGCACACCGACGAGCCGACCTCATGCGGTGAGCCTCGGTGCTGTGCGCGCCGCCCTGATCCGCTGTCTGGCGATAGCCGCGAAGGCGGGGTTTAGTTCGATGCCGAGCCAGTCCCGCCCGTACTGTTCGGCTACCAGCCCGACGGTGCCGGCGCCAAAGAACGGATCGAGCACAAGCCCGGCTCGCCAAGCCTGTTTACAGGTGCATGTCGGTTGCAGGGCACGGCGCGTGGTGCGGCTTGGTGGGCGTTGCCACGGTTGCCCGCAGGTGCAGCAGACCCGTTCGGGGCAGGTTGCCAGCAGCGGCCGGGTAACGAGCGACGCGGGGAAGGTGGCGAAGTGAGCCCCACGGAAGTTGGACACCGCCGTTGTCCATACGTCGCCGGGATTCTTGCCCCGGGGATGCCCCACCAGTCCGCGCGCCTTCAGGCTTGATAGGCCAGTATGGCTGCCGGCCAGCGGGCCGCCCCAGCCCTCCGGCGTAACTCCTTTCGGCGGGTAGCCGTCTGCGGCCGTCCGGTAGGGCGCCCTTGGGATGGAACGATGCGGCACGCGGATGGCGTCCAGGTCGAAGAAGTAGCTCCGAGCGCGAACCAGCAGATAGACCGTCTCCCAGGTGCAGGCCAGACGATCACCGACACTCGTCGGCATGGTGTTACGTTTCACCCAGGCAACGCGGTTACGCACAATCCAGCCGTCGCGGCAGAGCGCCAGCACGAGGCGTTCGGGTCCAAGCAGCAGGCTCTTGGGCGGTGTCCCGTAGCGGGTGTGGCGGCTGTAGCTGTCGCCGACGTTCAGCCACACCGACCCGCCCGGTTTCAGCACGCGGGCGACATCGCGCATCACCAGACGCAGCTCGTCCGCCCAGGCCTCGATGTTGGCCTCCAAGCCGATCTGCTCCGGGCGGCCATAGTTGCGAAGCTGAAAGTACGGCGGGGAGGTCATCACGCAGTCCACCGACCCGGCCGGCAGCTCGGCCAACCGCTGGCGCACATCACCAACGAGCACCACGTTTCGCGGCAGGCTCACGGTTGCCCTCCCGTCAGGACCGTCAAGGCCTGCTCACTGGTAGCCACCACGAACAGCCGATCCGGCAGGTGGCGGTCGTGTTCGATGGCCTGCCGCAGTCGCTCGGCGCGCTTTATGTCGGGCACGATCCAGCAGACCGTCGGGAAGACTCCTTCTCCGTGCTTGGCCTGCTCCTGGCCGCTCTGGTAGTAGTCGGCATAGAGGTGGCACTTGCGCAGGATTACCGGCACGGACTCGCTGCCCCGGTCGATCTCGCAGAACCAGCGCCACTCAAAGGCTCCAACCCCGAGGGCGAGAAAAGCATCAGGGCGCAGCACCCGCCGCCCGCCGAGCCCCGAGAACTCCCGATGACAACGCGGCTCGGACTGGCAGACGAGGATGTCCAGCAGGCCACGGCGCGAAGCGATCGTCACATCCACGATGAGCTGCGCTGTAGCGAGCGTGTGATCGAGAAAACGACTGGTCGGCTCCTGAAACCGCCGCCCTTGACCACCGGCCGCCAGCAGCCGATGTCCGACCGGCCCGATGGCGAACACGAAACCGGCAGAGCCAGCCCGCACACCGCCGATCCTTCGCTCCAAGCGGATCAGCAGGCGATCACGCACCAACCGCCCGAGCACCCGCTGGCGAGCCCGCGCTGCCGCCGATTGACTGTCGTGCTCGGAGGCCGGGAAGTGGATGGCCTCGATCTGCCGGGCGCTCATCAGCCGCAGATCTGCGACCTGCCCGACGATCGCCAAGTCCCTCCCCGACAGCCGCTCCCGCAGCTGCACAAGCCCTTTGGCCGAAACGTAGGGCCGCAGCCCGCAGGCGCTCACAACTCACCCCCATTCCTGCGCTCATTCGCCGCAGTAGCAGGGTGGAGTGAAGGTGTTGGCGCAGGCGTCAGCTTCGACGCGACCCGACGGCCACCCACCGACGCAGCCGGCAGCCACCCCGCCGCAGACAACCACCCGGCAGGCAGCGACCGGGCGTCCGCTACTGGACAGCGACCAACTGGGCGAGCTGGGCGATCGGGGCGTCCGCCGCCGGGTAGGAAAAGAAGGAGTGAACAGCGAGAGACTTTCGCCGCAAATGTTGGGGCGCTTTCCCCTTGAATACAGGCGATATGGGCAGGCGCGATCGACCCGACACGACTAGCGACACGACACCGGCTCATAGGTCGCCTCCGTGATCCCGCCGCCGGGGGCCAAGGTCATCAGTCGCCGTCTGTCGCTTCGGCATGACCAGCGCCTCAATATCCGCTTCGACCTCAGCGCGCGGGGTGCCGTAGGCAGCACGGGAGGCTGCCCGCACCACGGACGGATCACTGCTCGGCGCAGGAGCCGGCAGGGTACGTCCGCTGCACCACGGCTGCACCGCCGAGCCCGAGACCAGCTGGACGTAGCACTCAAACGCACCGAGACCTTGGAAGTCCTCCGGGTCAAGGGCGCTACCGGCAGCGACCACGCGGGCGTCCTCGCTGGGAAGTCGGAAGGCAACCCGCGACTGGGCGTTCACCTGCACGGCGGAGCGTGTCGCGGCGTCGAGCTGGTTCATGTACTGGTGGGCGAGCACGAACCCGGCGCCCAAGCCGCGCGCCTGGGCCAAGGCGTCGGCGAAGTCGAGCGGCAACCGCAGATAGTCCTGGAACTCATCGACGTAAACGAAGACGGGATGGCGGCGTTCCGGCGAGATAGTGGAGCGGCCGAGGATGGCCTGCCAAAGCTGCGACACGATGAGGCTGCCGAGCAGCGCCGCCGTCTCCGGCCCGAGTTGCCCGCGGGCGAGGTTGACCAGCACGATCTTGCGCTCGGTGAAGATCTGGCGCAGGTCGAAACGGGGTTTGGTCTGGCCGAGGATCGCCCGCAGTTCCGGCCGCATCAGCAGTGGCCGCAACTTGTTCATGGTGGGCGCGATGGCCGTGGTGCGCTCCGGTTCGCTCCAGGCCTCGAACGCGCTCCAGAACGGCGCCAGCCCGATCGGATCGGCCACCTTCGGAACGACCCGACGGCGAAAACTCGCGTCGGTCAATAGCGGCACCAACGCGGGCAGCGACATGTCCGGCAGCCGCGCCAAGCTCAGCAGCGACGCCCCCAGAATGTCGGCTGTCCTTGGCCCCCAATGGGCCGCATACAGGGCATGGAAAAGACCGAGCAACTGGTCGGCTACCAGCTCCGGCGAGCGGCCACCACGCTGGAGCGGATTCAGGCCGACCGGCCGCGTGGCGTCGGTCGCGTCGATCAGCACCACATCCTGAATACGGTCGGACGGGATGCGCTCGAGGACATCGGCGATCAGATCGCCCTTGGGCTCGACGACGACCACGGCGCGGCCGGCACCGATGTCCTGGGCGATCAGGTTCAGCAGCAGCGTCGACTTGCCCGAACCGGTGGGGCCGACGACGTGCAGGTGGCGCAGCGAGTCGGTGGCCGTTAGCGCCAGCGGTCTCTTTCGTCCTGGAAAGGTGCTCTCTCCCACGATCCGTCCCGAACGGCGAATCGCCGCCGCCGGTGCTACCTGGCTGCTGCTGATCGCATCTACCGGCAACTCCTCCGTTTTGCCGGCCGGCCAGGCGGCGAGCACGGCCAGCTCGCCGACGTTCAACCTGAGCGGTGCTCGCCAGGGTATGACCGGGCGGGTAAAGCGCCGCGGGTTTGACGAGCGGACCCGAAAGCCAACGCCGGGCGCCTCGGCACTACGCAGCGCCCCGAGTACAGCTCGGATCAACTGACGCTGGCGAGTCCTCGATTCTGCCTGTACCGCCAGGCGTCCGGTCATCCGCCAGCCGGGATCGCCTTGCTTGCTCCTGATGGCGCCGCTTAGCTCGGCGTCTGGAGGCTGGGCAAGGCCCACTGGAGCCGTCAACAATCCCTTGATCCATGACTCATGCGCCAGAGCGCCAGGGCGGCTGGGCACTGCCAGCGCGACCACCGGGCGGACAAGGACCCACTGCAACCCGATCGCCTCATCACGGCCGACGTGCGCCAGAGCCGTTATGACGGCCCGGCTGACTCCCTCTAGGTCATCGGTGCGCAGTGGCCGCCGGCACGTTGAAAGGCCAAGCTCGACCGCCCGGTTCATGCCCGTTACGGGCCGCTCGTGCGTGGCCTCGGCAGCCAGTCCCGGCAGGGCCGAGCGCATCTGATTGACCACACTACCGGCGCGTCCCTCCAGCACGGCGAGGCGGTGTGTTACCACGCCCGCCTTACCGACAGTCTCGACCACTACCGGTGTTCCCGCCGTTACCGCCAGCAGCCGAAAAATCTGTGATATTTGCTCAGACTTCACCTCACGCGGCCAGGTCAGCCGATACCAAACTAAGTCCGTAGCCTTCATGCCGCCGCCCGCTTCGCCGGACGGTCTTTGCCGGAGCTACCCTTTTTCGTTTTTGATTGATCCTCCTGCCGGTCGTGTTCAGCTTCGGCCTCGGCTTCCGCCTGGGCCTGCGCCAAATCGATCAGCGCATGAGACAAACGCCGCAGATCAGTCGGGCGCCTGACACCCCGCACTCGGATATCACGATTCTTGTAATGATGATAGGTTCTACTCATAGTGAAACCTCCTTTTCTCTCCGCTACTGGGCCGGTTTTTGGCACGCAGAGCACCGCACCCCGCTCAGGGGCTTCCGTGTCAACTACGGGATGAAATCCTTACCTCAACCGACCCGTATACTGCTTATGGCAATAACGGGAGTTTGACTAGTACACAATGAACCAGCAAAAATGTCAATACCTTTTGTCTATTTCACAACACCGACGCGACACCCCTGTTATCTGGAGAATTGTTCACCACCGCGACTTGTGAAATCGATAAAAAGACCAGCCGGCAAAGCCGAGCAGGACGACCACGCCCATGCCGACCAAGACCGGCAGGACTGCCACGATCAGCCGCGCCGCGATATGCAGCATCACGGCGACAGCCAGGACGGTCAGCGTCAGGCTAAGCAGTCGGTCAGACCAGCGAGACGGAGAGGTCAAGGTTGCGCTCCTTTTGGTTGGATGGTCCCGCCTCGGTTGCGGGCTGGAAGCAGCCTGATGGGCGACCGAGTTATTGAGCAACCTGCAATTCTTCGGGCCATGCCGCGCCCCCATCTACCGCCCCATCTCGTGCCCCGCCAGCCCAAGACGGTGCTCGGCTGGTCGATGCAGAAGCTCCGCCTGGTCAACGACTGGACCGGCAAGCAGGTCGCCGAGGCCTTCGGCTGTAGTCCCAGCCATATCTCCCGAGTCGAGGGTGGCGCTATGCCCAGCCGCGAGCTTGTCCAGTTCTACGACGACACGTTCGAGGCCGAGGGCCTGCTGCTGAGCATCTTCGAGGTCGCCGATCACGCCCCCGAGCAAGACCGCCGCCGCGCAGGCGGCAAACGCCCCAAGCTCCACCGGTCCATCCCCGGCGACGCCTCAACCTTTATGGGCGACACCATCCCGCACGGCACGCTGATGGCACCCGGCCAGGGCTTCGAGAAGGTCTGGCGCATCAAGAACAGCGGCACCGCGCCGTGGCAGGGGCGCCGCCTTGAACGGCAAGGGCCGCTGACCGGGCCGGGGCTCATAACATCCCTGCGCTACGCCGAGATCCCAAGCACCGAGCCGGGCGAGCTGGCCGAGATCACCACGCCCTTGAAGGCACCGACCTACGACTGCACTTCTGTCGCCTACTTCAAGATGGTCGATGCAGAGGGGCGACTGTGCTTCCCCGACAGCTACCAACTCGGGCTAGACGTGCTGGTCAGGGTAACGGGGCAGCGGCCAGACGAGCAGTAACCTTCACTTGTCAACCCGACAACCACACGAGGCCACTATGACTGAACAACTATTTGCACCAACCGCCACCATAGGTGCTATGTAATGGGAGGCCTACCATACCCACGGTTCAGAGAAATACTGAATCCGCTCGCCGATGGAGCCACCCGACACGGCTACCGCATAGCCAAAGTGATTGATGAGGATGACAACTGGTTGGCGACATGGGCCAACGATCAGCTTTACGTGATAGTACAGGCGTCGGTTGCAGACTCTGCAAACCAGACACTCCTTGACATTCATGCCGGTGGTGGATATGGCGCTGAACCACACGGTTCGCTGTTTCAGGCGCTCGCCACCGGCACTTGGCGATTCGATCACGGTGGCCCTTGGGCGCGCATCGGCCGAGACGGCACCGTCGCCTACGGATGGCGAACTCGTTATCCGTCTGATTTCTTCAACGAAAGCAACATGAAAGAGCTATTCATGCTGGTGCTAAACATGATCGACGCCTTTGGGTACGTCGCCGGCACGCTTGCAAATGAGTTCATTCCAATCTACGGTGGTCGACGCAGCCACGATGAAGACCCTGAATCGTGGCCTGCCTTGCTATCCGGGCTGCTCCCGCCACAAGGGGTAAGCCAGGTCCCTTGAGGTCTATCAGCTTCGCCTCCGGCCCTTCGCTCGTCGCGTCCCCACCTTGTACCGCTTCCGTGCCTTGACTTCGCAGGCTTTCCGTCGATGGCGTGGCTTCACGCGCTCGCATACCTTCAAGGCACGGGCCAGTTGCTGCGCCTTGGTCAGGGGCTTGATTACGTGCGTCATGCTGCTCGGTTGGGAAGTGGTTGGGGTGGTGCTTGTCGGCCCTGGTGCGCCGGCGCTTGACGGTGGAGTTGATGTGCTGCCGGATGACATGCTGCCGCCATTGTTGCCTGTGGGCTGTTTATTTTCTTCTGCCTGCACCGTAAAATCCGTAGTCAAGCTGTCAGTGTCGCCATGAGTGTCCACCATTTTCCACAAGGCGCTGTAATGACCTGGCGCCAAATTGACTACCGAGACACCACCCGGCGAGTTGGCATTGCCGGTGAGTGTTTGCGGAGTCCCACCCGCTGCTAGAGTGATGGTCAACGAGACTGTTGAAGTCGTGTCGGGCTTATTTTGATTTGTCAGCGTGGCCGTGGCAGTGAACGACGGCGGCACGGTCGCTTCATTTGCTGGCGACTCCTGGGCGAACTGCGATACCGAAACACCAACGTAATTACCGCTGAGATCATCCTGAAACTCGGAGAAGGGTCTTGCTATTGGTTGCTGGTCTTCGAACAAGCCGTCAGACGGGCACAGCGTCAATGTTTCTTCTTCCAGTTCTCCAGGCTGGCAACTGCCGCTGATACTACTGAGTGCTGTTCCCCCAACTGTGCTGGTTGCGTCCACTCGCAGCGGTAGAATATGTATCACTGAGACGATGCGCGCCGGTTCACCATTTTCAGCCGGAACAATCACATTGATAGTGTCGCCAGCTTCCAGACCAGCTAACGTACCGACTATTTCGCCGAATGCTTCATAGGACTCAGTTGCAGTCAAAGTCTGACTAGCTACCACTGCACCGTTCCGATCTTGCTGTACTTCATAGGTTGCGCCAATCATCAGGCCTTCACATGACAGATAACCATTGGCCAAATCGGCAAAACAGAACGGCAGGCGAACACCGGAAAAATTAGTACTATTGCTGTTGCCGACTCCTGGCAACCCGGCAATAAACGCGAACGACAGGTTGGTGCCATCTTCATATGTCTCAGTCGGCGTGTATTGCACTGTGTCATGGGCGGTAACGGCCGGGGAAAGCGCAGCCGTGTAGAGCGCACCAAGGCCGGTCCCACTGACAGGCGTTGCACTGAAGCTACCTGTACTTCCATGACTGTAGTGAACCGAAACCGGAATAGACGAGCCGCAATTCGACACACCACAGTAAATAGTGATCGTGCTGCCATCCGAACTGATGACTGCACCCAACGCTCCCCAAGAAGAACTTACGTCATACCGACTATTGCTCGGCGTTGGTGCTCCCACGCCAGAGTAGGTAACAATGACCTCATCATCCAGGCTATTCTCTGGCGCCATCGGCGCATGAGTCGGCAGGGAGGCCGTCCAAGCTCCACCGCTATTTGTTGTAACGGCTGGCGCAGTATCGACCACGCTACCATCCCGTTCCAAGGACACCTGTACTTCCACGCCTGCTGTCGCCGTCCCGATGTTGCCATTTACCACACGCGAGTACGGCGTAACCACAACGGTAGGCGTTGGGGTTGAAGCCGAGGCGATCGACACCCAGCCAACAACCTGAGCCCCGGCACCAAGGCCGAGCACAGCGACCAGCCTCATCATCATCAGCCTGCGTCGTCTCAGATTCGCGCCGTGCGGGGATGCCATCGGTGCCCACGCGGGTCGCAGTCGTTCTATGGGGTTGATGCTCACGTAGCTCCTGCCTTTCGTCTCGTGCTTGTCGGAGACGCCGATTCCGGCCCGGCGTCCCGTCCTGACGGGCCATATCCTATATCACGGGACACGGCAAGGAGCCCGGCCGTCCGGGCCGTAGCCTCGATGGATGCCCACCCCACGCGGAAGCACGGAAGCCAGCCGAGCCCTGGCCCTTGGGGCTCTTATCCGTCGCCTGCGCCGCGACCGCCGCCTGACGCTGCGCGACCTCGCCGACCGGGTGCCGATGTCGGCCTCCAACCTCAGCCGCATCGAGCTCGGTGCCCAGGGCCCACCGCCGGACGAGACCATCGAGCGCATCGCTGCTGCTTTGGAGGTCGATCACGCCGACCTGCTGCGTGCCGCCGGCCGCTACACCAGCGGCCAGACCTTCGAGGAGACCGTCCTCGCCCGCCTGGATGCCCTTGGCCGTGATCTGCGCGAGGTGAAAACTACCCTCGCCGACGATCGCAAAATCCGGTAAAACTCACCAAAATACACGCCCCGGAATCGGGGCGCTTTTCCGTCCTGGGCGGCTGGTAGACCCCCCGGACAATTCGGTGAAAAAATGACCCCCGGCCGGATGGTAGCCAGCCGGGGGCCGAACACAGGAGGTGTCTCTCCCATGCCGGCCCATCATAGTGCACTGCCCACTCCCGCCAACAAACTCGTAGAGCGCGCCATTGTCCTCCAGCTCCTCCGCGATGACCACCGCGAGCGCTGGTCGGACAAGCAGATCGAACGGGCCATCCCCGACTTCAAGCCCGAGGCCGTCCAAAAGGCCATCGTCCGCCTGGAGGCGGGCGGTGTCATCTGCTGCCTAGATGAGTTCATCGGCGCCTCACGCTGCGCGCAGTACCTGGATTCCCTCGAACTCATCGGCATCTGAGACGCCGCCATGCGTCTCTCCGAAATGGGCCTTGAGCCCACCACTCTCGCCTGCCTGCGCAGCGGCGGCATCAACACCACCTACCGGCTACTCGAACACACCTACCGCGAGCTGATCTGGCACTCCGAGATCACCTCCGAGGCGGTCTACGACATCCTCCGTGCCCTCCGTCGGCATGGCATGACGCTAAAACCGGCCACCAACGGGATCGAGCGGCCGGTGAACGAGCGCAACCTCGAGGTCTTCCGCCTGCGCGTCGTCGAGGGCCACAAACTCCGAGAGGTCGCTGAACGGAACGCCATCGGCGTCGAGCGCGTCCGGCAGATCCTCTCGGGCTACTTCGGTCTGCGGGGCGAACCGCCGGTCATCAAAGCCCGCCGCCGCCAGCACCGAGGCAGGGAGGTCAAGTGAGCGACGAGCACTGCCCGCTGTCAGACGACGAAATCAACGAGGCGCTTGAGATAGCCGAACGCCACATCCAGGGAGGACATACTCATAAAACTGCTGACGCCGACAGCACGGCCGTGGACAGTCGAGGCACTGATCCGGGACATCGGGAACTGGAACCTGACAACCGAGGCCCTGACGACTCTGCGCCGGGCCGGGCTGGTCTGTCGCAGGGGATTCTTCGTCTTCCCGACGCGGGCCGCCATCCACTTTCATCGGATTTGGGTGTAGCGCACATGCCTCAGCGGCCATCTACTTTTGGTGAGCGTCGCCGACTGTACCTGCTCGCGCGCGCGATGGTTCAGCGTTACTACCACAGCGACCTGACTGTGGAGCGCGTTGCCAAGACTCTCGCCATTTCCCCCCGCCAGCTACAGCGCATCTACGCACAGTTCGGCGACACCACCTTCCACGATGAACTCGTTGGTAGGCGCCTGGAAGCCGCTGCCCGGCTGCTGTCCACGCCCTCTATCACGGTACGTGATGTGGCACAGCAAGTCGGCTTTCACCAGTCGCCCCACTTCGCTCGCGCGTTCCGACGCCGCTACGGGGTTTCACCCTCAACCTATCGCGCCAAGCTGGACCCATGCACCGTGCTATGAGGCACCAACCGATCCTCGTTATCCAGGCCGACGACTGCCTTGGCCCCGCGATCGTCGACCAGCTCCTCGCCGACGAGTACCCCGCCAAGCTCGCCAAGAGCGCCAACCACGCCACCGTCCTGGCCAGGCATGAGCCCCCGGCGCTCGTCATCCTCGGCGAACTCGACACGACCACCGGCGCCCTCGCGCTGTTGCGCTCGATCCGCACCAGCGGCCCAGGCTCTCCCTGGCATCCCGACGTGCCGATCATCATGGTCAGCGAAGAGTGCGAACAGACCGACATGCTGCGGGCCTTTGATGCCGGCGCCGACGACTTCCTGGACTCCCCACCAAGCTACCTGGAGCTACGAGCCCGGTTGCGAGCTGTCCTACGGCGGGCAGCAGGCCCCACGAACAACCAAGTGCTCCAAGTCGGCCCGCTGACGATTGACGAGCGCGCCCACACTGCCACCCTCCACGGCACCTGCCTCGCTCTGCGTCAGATGGAGTACGACCTGCTCGTCCACCTCGCCAGCGAGCCCACTCGCGTCTTCCGCAAGGCAGAGATCCTGCGAACAATCTGGGGCTACCCGGAGCCTAACCGTACCCGCACCCTCGATAGCCACGCCAGCCGCTTGCGCAGCAAGCTCAACGCCATCGGCGGGCGATGGGTCATCAACGTGCGCGGCGTGGGGTATAGGCTGATTTGAGGCGGGAGCCCATGAGCGCTCAATGGCGCTTGGGCGACGCCGCGCGCCGAGGCGTCGTCAGCGACTGCTCTAGCGCCGCGCCGTGTACGATCCGGCTCATGGCAACCGAGAGTCCGGATTTCGATCAGGTCAGAGCCGTCGGACTGACCAAGTTCATCACCGAGCAGCGTCCGCTCAGTGATGAGCCGCCAGATTCGGCCGGCCGTCTGCTGTATAGGGCGTTTGAGGAAGTCGGCTCCCATCTCGACGATCTCTATGCCGTCTACCTATATCTCTACGGCCACGCACCGACATATTGCTCGTCGATCACCCTGGATCATACTGATGCTTTCGAGTACTGCAGGCAGCGGCGATACTACACGTTGATTTGCCCTTACACCGACAGTCGCCAGCTTCTGGTTGAAAGGTCTTTCACGGATGCCGAGCTCTCCTGGACTCTTCCAGGAGGCTCAGTGCGACGGGACTTGGCCGAGACTTTCGCCGATGCCGCCAGCCGCCACGCACAGCGCGCTTTGGCCGGTGTCGAGCTGGGCGAGATCGAGCCTATCGCCTTCTTCGAGAACAAGTTTCACTATGGCGAGGACACGCACACGCACTTCGGAGTCGGCTTCGTGGCACGGATTCGCAACCAGGGACTTGCCTTCAAGCTCGGGCAGGCCGTCGGTTCACGTGCCTATCTGCTTGACACCCGGTCGCCATTGCCGCAGTTCAGCCTGAACCACAACAAGGCGATGGCGGATCTCGCATCTGATCGTGTGGCCAATCTCACTTTCGACAGCACACCTGAGGCAGAGGTCGCGGAGAATCTTCGGTATCAAGGCCGCTACCGCATTCACCGAGCGCTGGTCAAGCCGATCCTACGCGCAGCGAGCAATGTCTTTTTTGAGCACTCGCTGGACGACCTCGACCGCGAGGTGCTTGAAAGGATCTTCGCGGAGGCACAACAAGGACCGTTTCTGGACATTGCGTGCGGTGAGAACGACCTGATCTTTGACGTAGCCACAAGCGACCACTTTGATCTAGCCGTCGGCAACGACGTCTCGTGGAGCCAGATCCAGCTACTAGCGTCTCCTGGCCGCAATGCCCGCCTCAGAGACCATCCGGTGCTCACATTGTTCACTAATCACGACGCGCGCCGCCTACCGTTTGCCGATAGACGGTTCGGGGTCGGGCTTTGCAAGAACGTGCTCCACCACATGGACGACCTACCGTCAGTACGAGCTCTGCTGGATGAGTTGATTCGTGTTTGCCGCGTCGCGATCGTGGTGGAAGTGATGGACCCCGCTGTGGAGAGTCCGTGGGGACGTCTCCGCCATCGGTATTACATCGACTTTCTCAAGGACGCGGGGCGGCATTTCTTAAGTCGACGTGAGTTCTCGGAGTTGACCGACCGTCCGGAGCGTGAGAAGCTATACGAGATGAAAACGATACGTGGCGTATATCAGTTTGCGGTCTTCAGACAAGAGGCTAGAAATGACACTTGAGGTCGAGCTGAAGGTTTTCTGCGGGCAAGGCGAGCCCACCGGGCTCGCGCGAGCGCACGCTCTAGGCTGGAAGGCGAAGCCTGCAATCGAGCAGCAAGATATTTATTACACGTCAACTCACAAGGACTTCATAGCATCGGAGGAGTGTCTGCGCATTCGGGCGTGGGGAGACCGAGCCGAGCTTACGTGGAAGCCGCCCACATCCCCGGAGATGCGCGCCGCAAACCAATACTGGAAGGAAGAGATTGATCTTGACATCACCGGCCAGGTCGAGATTATGCGGACCCTCTTGGCGCGTCTAGAGTTTGAAGAGTATGCGGTTGTCAATAAGACTCGGCACGCCTTTGCAGTTGATGGGTGTTCACTTGTATGCTTCGACGCAATCGGTGGCCTCGGCTGGTTTGTCGAGGTCGAGACAAAGGCGCACGATGCTGAGGGGGCGACAGCACGCAATGAGACGATCCTGCACGAACTGGCGCTCGACCGCGCGCAGCGCGTAAGCATCCCTTACCGTGATCTCGTCAAGCACGGTGGCCGTCAGCTAGAAGCCGTCTGACAGGCTGATTGTGCGACGCCCTGGGCGGGAGAGTGCGCTGACGACGGGCCAGACTCAACACAGCACGAAATCGCGATCCCTGAGATCGGGCTGGATCAAGTCAGATGTGGGCGTAAGGTCGTTGGTATTCTTTGGCCCATCAAACGCTGCGAAACGCTCTAGGAACTCGGTGTTTGTGGCGTCTGCGAAGTTCATGGCGTGGCGGACTGCGAGCCCGGTGTCGTCAACTACGAGCATTGCGGTTAGGAGACCCAGGTCGGAGCGCAACTCGACACCGACACGGGCAAGCTCTAGCAGCGCGAGTGATGCAGGCCAGGTAATCTTGATCGTCTCGTAGGCACGTTCGCGGATGTCAGTTCCGTAGATAATCGCCCGCCCGTCCACGAGTAGCTCCCAAATGGGATCGCCTGTTGGCTCGCCCTCGAAGTAATTCGTGATCCATCGCGGATCAGATGACCAAAAGTGTTTGGTGATCCATTCGGCGTCGTAACGAGCCACCGAGCTGCCTGGGTCGATGGCAACCTCTGCGAGCAACTCGTCTCTGAACGACGGCACATTCCAGCTCATCGCGGCGCAGGCTGAATCCTTATCGGGAAATGCGTAGAAGCCGGTGAGACGAGACACTGCGCCAGGAAAGCGTTCCCTGCGCACCAGATCGATCGCGCACTCGCGTTCGTAGGCTGCCTTACTGTGCAGCCGCCGGGCAGTAAACACGCTCAGTGCTTGCTCGTGAACTTGCGGTGCCGACACAAGTTCGGCACGGTATACCATCCAAGCAACAAGCGGATCAGCGACATCAAGGAATACATATGCGCTCTGCAATTGCTGTGTCATTGAACAGCATTTTACCAAAGGAGCTACAGCGCTCTGGTCGGTTGTCGCACAAGACGAACGACGGATGAGCAGCATGTCGCCAAGTGCCGCTTGTGCGACGTGGTCTCACCCTTGATTCACTACACCGTTTCATCGTATGGTAGATGCATGGCCGACAAGCCCAACAACCTCACCCAAGAACGCAAGGGTGTCTTCGACATAGTGCCAGGTGCGGGGATAATGCCTACCATTGCCGAAGCCATCGAGCGATCCAAGCACGAAGGCCGTCCGATCACGTTCAACTTCAGCGATGTGCCCGTTACGGTCGAAGCCGAGTCTAACCCCGAACTGATCCGCCGCGATATGTGCCGTGCATGGGAACAGCTACATCAGGGCTCAACGCAACCTGTAGCGCCCCCTCGCCACCCGCACAAACCGAGACGACGGACCCGCGATGTTGGCAGCCAGAGCGGCCTTGACCGATGACCAACGCACCTGCTCACCGAGCAACGTCTCGACGGTTGCATGGACCGCCTTGGCCTGCATCGGCTCGCCTCAGCCAACACGCGCACGATCGCCTCAACGACCCAGCCTGCCCGACGATGCTCCGAGCCGATCGACCGCTTCAACAAGACATTAATCCGCATTTCACTGCGAACGATGCTTCTCCGTCGGCGGCGGTTCGGCACTGCCAGGCTTTATTGCCTTAGCCCCCTGCTTGGCCAAGGTGCGTTCAACGGCCCTCTCGAACAACTTTTGAGTAGCGGCATCGGGGTCTGGAAGACGCACTATGGCGAAGTACGTAAGAGCGCTTTCCACTATGCCAATGGTCAAGAAAAGAGCAGCACCACACGCAGCCACCGTCAGAAATGTCGTTGCTGCCTGTGTTGCGATGGCGTAAAGCGCACAGGTCTCGCCACCGATGAATATAAGGAGTTGAGCCAGATACGCACTGATGACTCGATTCGACCGTATCTTGTCTGACGGCATACGATCGAATGCGAGCCTGTTCTCAACTAGGCAAGCTATTAGGACGATCGGCAGGATCCCAGCGATTACGGTGTATAGTTCAGGGTGTATATGCCGTCCAAAGGTAGTAGCGAGGCTTACAAGCCAAGCGAGCGCAAAAGGCGCAGACGCATAGAGGAGTGAAGCCCAAATCAAGGTTAGTTGGCGAATGGCCTCCAAAAGACGCTGGAGCTGGGGCGAGGGTCGAGGTTTGATTTGCTCATCCATCCTGATCTTGCCGGACACGCTACTGATGCTTAACCGCTTATTCGGACGATTGACCCTCGGCTTGGAGTGCCTGCTTAGCAGCCCAGCGCAGATACATCTCGTCAAAGTCATTGACGTAGACACGCAGCAAATCACCCAGCCTTAGCTCTGAATCATCGTGCCCAAGATCCTTGCGTACAAGCAGCAGCAGCTTTTCATAGTTCAGGAGGCTTGTCGGGTTGGTTGGGTCATCAGCAGACACGCCACGAAGGCGGAACTCAATCCATTCCTTGATGATTGGTGCTGGTCCATACAGCAGTAGCTTCGTTGTGAGGTCCTTGAAAAACTCCGCCGTCTCGGCTTCCTCTGGATTGTCCTTCAAGATACTGACCAACTGCTCATAGATGGGCGACATCTGCTCTCGGCGCAATCGCTCCAATTCTTGCTTCTTTTCCCATCGACGCTGGAGGATAGCTGCGACAAGCACGCCGATTGCACCTGCTATAGGTCCGCTCACAGCAGGGTCCTCGACCACCCCATACACGAGCGCCGCTCCAGCGACGAGCATGATGACGAAGCCGACGACACCAAGGGCAATCGTGGTTCGAGGAGTGCCCACCTCTTGTTGTGGCGATGAGGCCATAGGAACTGAGCCTGGCATGGTCGCCGGACGACTTTTCGCAGTTGTCTCCAGCGACTCCTGAGCCAGCACCCACAGGAGAACGCTACGAGGCCGCTAACCAGCAGGCCACATCTGACGTAGACTTATGTCTGCGACACCAGTCGGTAGGAGCCATAGGCGACCCGCTCGAATCGCGGTACCGTCGCACGCGCCCCGGCCCCCAGACACCAGCTCACCGAGTGCTTGGAGACAGGATGCCCGAGCAGACGCTCAACCGCCAGATGGATGTCTGTACCGCGCATCGGCCTACCAGCCGCCGTCAAGACCTGGACGATCGCTCGCTGCACCACGCCGTTGCCCAGCCGCCGCAACGGCGGCTCCACCACGACCGACCCCCGCAGCTCCCTCGGTCCCGGTCGGACGACGGCGGCCGCCTCGAACACCGCCACCAGGGTCGCCGAGGGGTTTGAGAGCTGTCCTACCAAGTGCATTGGCACCGTTCGCCACCCCAGATTCGGCTCAGGCTACGGCGGCGAACTCCCGCTCGACCTCGCCATCCACAGTGCGCTGAAAGCAGACGAGCAACTCCTCGTCCAGCACTGCGGCGATTCGCTGCAAGGTGGGCAGCTGCGGGATATGCGTGCCCTTCTCGAGCCGCGACACCGCGCTGTGCGAGGTCCCCGCAGCCTTGGCGACCTCCTCCTGAGTCAGCCCCAGCTCGAACCGCCGTTCACGCAGATGCGCAGCAATCGGGCTGACCTCGCGCAAAGCACGAATGCGCGCGTACTCAGCACGGGCGTCACGATACGCCTCGCTGCGATCGGCGCGACTACCCGCCGCGTCGACAGCGGGACGGCCGACAGGGCTTTGGACGGCGTTGCTCACGAGCCATACCTTATCACGAATGATAAGTCGATCAGCCTCGCCGCGACTTCGGCGGAGCATCCCGGCCAGCCGCCCGCGGAGGACGACGGCGCTCCGCGTCCATCCTCGCCCGAAAATCGGCCATGCGCCTCTTGGCCGTCTCACGGTCACGCGCCGGCACAGCGCCGGTGTTCTTCTCGAAAGCGTGGAGAAGGACGACCAGGTTGCTGGATCGCTGATAGAGCAGCCGGTAGCGAGTTCGCGCGAAACGAACTCGCAGCTCGCGAAGCTCTCCCTCGATCTGCGAGGTGATCGGAAACTCGGGCGGCGGCGCCTCTGGCTGCCTCCCGTTCAGGTGCTCCTCGATCGCATCGTCGATCTTCGCCGCCGTGAGCGGCTGGGTCTTCAACAACTCCTCCAAGAAGACGTCCACCGGCTCGCGACCGCTGGTGTCTCGGTAGAACACCGCCTGCGTCCGCCCGCGCGGCGACGCCGCATTGCTACCCGAGGAGGCGGACGTACGTCTGAGCGAGACCATCGCCAGGAGCCTAGAAGTCGCTCCGGCGTACCGAGTAGCGAACGCTATTCGGGAGGAAACTCAGCGATCAAAGCCGCCTTCCAGGCGCCTGCCTGGTCCAGTGGGATGTAGACGATGCCATCGATGTCCGAAGGCTTCTCCACTGTCGGCTCGTACAGAACGGCAACGCGCTCACGACCGAGACGACCGTAGAAGAAGCCCATCTCGAAGACAACGTTCTGACGGGCACGGGGACGAAGGTCCTTTCCTTGCGGCCCACCTACGTCGTCGGCAGTGAGCAGAATGACAGCGTTCCCCGCTGTCGCCGCGTGTTGCTCGAACTTCTCAATGAGGGTGCGTCCTTTGTTCGCCTGCTCGTGGAGGATCACGACCTCCCGTCCGGCCTTCTCGAGTGTTCGAGCAACGGCTTCACGGATGGCCTCGTTCTGACCGTGGACGATGAAGATTCCCATGGGCGTTGGTGTGGAGGGCTCTTGAGCCGTCTGCCCAGATAGAGCAACGCCGGACGGCTCGTCGACCAGCTCCAATTGCTCGACCAAGGATCGTAGAACGTTGCTGCGGCTCTCAAGCCGCTCGATCGCCCGAATCTGTTCGACATTCCATGGCGTACCCACAACTGCGACGAGGGTCCTCCCCGTTTTTTCGAAGTCCTTCTGCTGGTTCGATCCCTCGCCGTAGATCTTTGCGACCACCGCCGAACCCATCCGTCGCCAGCGTTCGAAGTTTTGAATCCAGTGGTCGTAGTCGTTCTCGCTCTGGCTCTGCCTGCCGTTCTGGGCGAGTGCCACTGCCTTCTCGATCTGCCTCTTGAAGAAGCTGTTCCGCAGTGTGGCATGGGACAAGGATCTCAGTCATCAGATACCGAGACTATCTTGTGATCCGTGCGCATGTGCCCCGACACGCCGGCGCGAAGCACTCAGCCAGTACGGAGCCTGAAACGCCAATCGGATACCGGCCACGTCCGAGTCTCACGAACGGCGCCCCGTGCTCCCGTGCCTGACTCACAAGCCACTCCCACCCGCGACCCGCAGCAGCTATCCCCGCTTGAGTCGGTAAACGCCGTAGCCGACGCGCTCGAACCGGGGTTGCCGACCTCGCACGCAGGCGGCCAGGCACCAGCTCACGGAATTCTTGGAGACTAAATGCCCGAGCGCATGCTCGACCGCCCGATGGATGTCGGCACCGCGCATCGGCCGATCGGCTGCTGCCAGCACCTTGACGACGGCTCGCTGGATCACGCCATTTCCGAGCCGGCCCGGGGCTGGCAGGGACTCCGAGCGACCAGTAGGGCCGATAGGCTCGCCCGACAGTGCCTCAAACACCGCTTCCAACGGGCCGGAGGGGTTTGAGAGCTGTCCTACCAAGTGCATTTCGGCAGGGTTGAACGTCGCTATTGGAACCACGCTCGCGCCCGTCCATCCGTTCAGAGCAGCCGTCGATCCCGACTTCACATCGTCGGCACGAGGGGCACTGGCGCCGTCAGGTGCCCCCGGGCGGGGAGGATCTGCGCACCTTGCGTCGAAGGGCGCGGCATGGCGCAAACGACTCGGATCGAGTGGACGGAGGCGACATGGAACCCGGTCACCGGCTGCCATCAGATTAGCCCTGGGTGCGCTCACTGCTACGCCAAGACGTTCGCCGAGCGCTGGCGCGGCATTCCTGGGCATCACTACGAGCAGGGCTTCGATCTGCGGCTGTGGCCAGCGCGGTTAGAACAGCCGCTGCGCTGGAGGCGTCCACGGGTGATCTTCGTCAACTCGATGAGCGACTTGTTCCACGAGGGGATTCCCGAGGAGTACATCGCGGAGGTCTTCGACGTAATGGCGCGGGCATCGCAGCACACATTTCAGGTGCTCACCAAGCGCGAGGAGCGCCTAGCCACCCTCGCGCCGCGACTGCCGTGGCCGGAGAACGTGTGGATGGGCGTGACCATCGAGAACCGACGGTTCGTTGCCCGTGCCGATCGGCTGCGCGAGGTGCCGGCAGCCGTGCGGTTCATCAGCGCGGAGCCGCTGTTGGGGCCGCTCGATGGACTGGACTTGACGGGGATCGACTGGCTGATCTCGGGAGGGGAGAGCGGTCACCGTCACCGCCGCGTCGACCCGGTGTGGTTGCGTGAGCTGCGAGACCGCTGCCAGGCCGAGGGAGTGGCGTACTTCTTCAAGCAGTGGGGAGGCCGCACCCCGAAGGCAGGTGGCCGGACACTCGACGGGCGGACCTGGGACGATATGCCGGCCCTTATACCGAGTCGTCGGACGCCGGCTGTCGTTGCCTGAGCGCACGAGCACCACTGTCGTGGCCCATGCGTTCCAGTGTCCGGGCCGTGTGAAATCCTGCGCAGCTCCATGTCCGTCACGGGTGATCCGCTGGAGTTCTTCGAGGAGGCCAACGATGCCTCCCGTCACAAGCTGGCGATCCTCAGCAAGTACCTCAAACCGCTGGCCTACAAGATCGGCTCTGGCTGGCCACAACTCTGGATCGTCGACGGGTTCGCGGGGGCAGGCGAATACAAGCCTGACGCCGACGGCGTCGCCCAGCCAGGGTCGCCGCGGATCACAGCGGTGTGGGCCAAGGATCTGGAACGGACCCGGGGCCAGCAGGTGCTGCGCTGCATCAACGTCGAGTCCCACCCGAAGGTTTACGAGACGCTCCGGGCAAACCTCGCACCGTGGAAGGATCTCATCGACTTCCGGCCCGGAGAGTTCGCCGCCCGCCTTGATGGCATCCTGGAGACCATTGGCGCCGCACCGGCGTTCTTCTTCCTCGACCCGTTCGGGGTCAACGGCATTGAGATGCACTTGCTCGAGCGTATCCTCGCCCGGCCATCGCACACCACCGAGCTGCTGATCCACTTCAGCGACAAGTCTTTCAAGCGGATGGCCGGTCACCTCGACGATAACGAGCGCCGCAGCCAGGTCGGCCGGGCGGTCGCCGACGCCAAGGTTGCCCGGCTCGACGCGGTGATCGGCTCCAAGCTCTGGCAGCGCATCTGGCTAGACAAGGGGCGTACGACCGACGAGCGCATCGGTGCGATCCAGGATCTGTACTGCTCGCAGTTGCGCGAGCGAGGCTTCCGCTACGCAAACCGGATCCCGATGCGCGACATCCACGGCAAGCGGGCTCGCTACACGCTCGTGTTCGCCACCAACAGCGCCCACGGCATCGACATGATGAGCGACATCGCCTGCCGGTACCAACGTGAACTGGAAGACGACGCCCACGAGGGCACCTTCGACCTGCTATGGGAGGAGAACCGGCGCGACCATCGCGTCAGTTCGCTGCGCGACGACATCCACCGTCTCGGGCTACAACTCGGGGCGGCGACCCCTCAAAAGCTGCGCCATCAGTTGGTTGCCGATCGGTTCGGTCAGTTCACGATCACCGAGTACAACAAAGCTGTCCGCACCCTGGTCGCCGAGGAGCGGATCGATCGGCCGACCCCCAAGGGCATCAAGGACGACGAGCAACTGCGGTTCGTCAGCCCACCGCAGCAGTCCATGTTCGGCTGACGAGCATCGACAGACAGCCTCCGCGAGGCAATAGCGCCCGTCGATCCTGCACAGTCCGAGACTCCGACCGAGTTGTGCCTACGCCGCGATGGCGTCCAACAGGGCGCTGGCTGCAACGTGAGCCGGCGGCCAGGTGAGCTGTAGCTCACCGCCGCTCTCGACGGCTCGCCGAACACCCATCAGCTCCAAGCCCACCACGGCGCCATGCTCGTCGTATTCGACGGTATGCCCCTCGGACGTCTCGAACGCCTTGGCAGGCGGCTCCGTGGGCTTCCCGACGTGCAGGAACAGCACATCGCCCCGCTCGTCGTAGTCCAGGTAATCGAAGTCTATGCCGGCGATCGTGATCATCATGACGTCATCCGTGGATCGTTGACCTGCTCAACGGCAGTCACGACCCACGCGGGATCTTGACCATAGTCTACGACGACCCGCAACCAGCGACCGGGCTCGATGTGCTGGCGATAGAACCGCTCGCGGTTCGGGATGGGGTCCAAGACCCGGTGGTCAGGGCGAGCGACGGTGTCCAGGATGACGTCGATGTGGTCGAGCAGCCAGGGACGCCGCTCTCCCAGGTGCAGCCTGGAGCCTACGTCGAACACCACCGCCCGTCCATCGGGGTCGCTCGTCCGGGGATGCTCGAAGGACACAACCGAGCACCGTACGCCGCACCGCGGACGACTGTGTTCTTTGCGCCTGTGCCTTCCGCGTGCCACGCATCACGCGCCAGCACGTACCGCCCTCGCGCGATTCGCACGAACAGCCGCTCCTTCTTGTGGGCACCGGCGGACAGGCACCAACTCACCGAGTCCTTGGAGACCGCCTCGCCGAGCAACGCCTCGACCGCCGCGTGAACCTGCGCGACCCGCATCGGCCTAGCCTGGTCGGCCATCACCTCACGCACGGCATCCAGCACCCAGCCAGGACGGCGAGGCCGCTGACGTCGACTCAGGATGGCCCGTGGCTGGGCATCGCTGGCCCTGAGACCAGCCAGCTTCTTGGCCAGGTGGCTCAACCCCGACCGCGCCTCTTGCGCTGCCAGCGCCACCAGAAGCTCCGACACAATCTTGTCGATCGCGCCAGAATCTTGGTTCCAATACCCTCCGCTCCTCTGCATTTTGGCAGGGTTGAACGTCGCTATTCGAACCACGCGTTGGTGGCCCGTCACAGAGCCGTGTGCGGCAGCTCTCCTTCCGTACGTCTGACGACGTACAATGCGGGCATGGCATCCAAGACCGAGCGACTGAGCCTTCGCCTGACCCCCACGCAGGACACGGTGCTGCGCCGCGCCGCAGAGGCCCGCGGCGAGTCCACGAGCGACTACGTGCTGCGCCACGCCGTGGAAGCCGCCGAGCTCGACCTCGCCGACCGTCGCGTGTTCGCCCTCGACGACGCGGCGTGGAACGAGCTGCAGAGTCTGCTCTCCGCAACGCCATCGCAGCTCCCGCCAGCGATGGCCAGGCTGCTCTCCCGGCCATCGGCGCTCGAGCGACCGGCACATTGACCTACAGCGGCCCAACTCTGCTGACCAGCGGGCACTGGCTGGAGGGGTTTGACTGTGGCGAGCCCGCACTCAATGACTGGCTCGTGCGCCGAGCGCTCGGCAACCAGGCGACCGGCACCAGCCGCACATGGGTCGTGATCTACGAGCCAACCAGGATCGTCGTGGCGTATTACGCATCCTCTACCGCGTCGGTGATGCGCGCCGCGGCGCCGCGGCGCATCGCCCGCGACCAGCCCGCCGATCTGCCAGCGGTCCTGCTTGGACGCATGGCCGTCGACAGCCGCCACCAGGGCAAAGGCCTCGGCGGAGCCATGCTCAAGCACTTCATGACGAAGACAATCGAAGTCTCGGAGAAAGTCGGGGTAATGCTCGTCCTCGTCCACGCCAAGGACGAGCAGACAAAGGACTTCTACCAGCATCACGGCTTCATCGAGTCGCCGATCGACCCGCTCACCCTGATGATGCTGCTTCCTTCCAGCCGGTCGTGACCCACTATCTACTTCCCGCGGAAAAAGTAGGGTGTTTGGGGGGCTGGTTCCGTCCGGTCTGATCGCCAGAATGTCCTGTAAATGAGCGGGTTTCTGGTCGAAAGGGGTCGGTATGTTGAGGTTGTCTGCGGGGCAGGCGGAGTGTTTGTGGGACGAGGCGTTGCCGGTCGAGGTCAGGGAGTTGCCGCGGGATCTGGCGGCGCTGGATCTGCTGCTCTCAGACCCTGGGTTGCTTGGCCCGATCGCGGAGCGTTTCCGGCTGGAGGTGTCGGAATCGTCTCGGGCGGTGTTGACGGATGGTCGCCCGACGATCGCGATGGAGACGTTCATTCGCTTGATGGTGCTCAAGACGCGCTACCGGTGGGGGTATCGGACGCTTGTGGCGGAGGTCTCGGACTCGATTCATTTGCGGCGGTTCTGCCGGATTTCGTTGAGCGAGCGGGTGCCGGACGAGTCGACGGTCCGCAAGCTGACCAGGCGACTGGGCTCAGAGACGGTGTCGGAGTTGACGCGCACGTTGATCGCGAGCGCGACGCGGGAGAAGCGCTTTCGTGCTCGTGCGGTGAGGGTCGACTCGACCGTGATCGAGGCGGACGTGAAGTATCCAACCGATGCGGGGTTGGCCGCGCATGGGGCCAGGGCGCTGGCGCGGGAGGGTCGCAAGCTGGCGCAGCGGATCGGCGAGAACAAGCGGCGGGTGCGGGATCGCTCGCGAGCGATGGGCCGCCGGCTGCGGGGGATCACGCGCACGATCCGTCGGCGCTCAGGGGAGGCGAAGGCCGAGGTGCTCAAGCTCACAGCACAGACCGGCGAGCTGTTGCGGCGCTCGGTGCGCGAGGCCAGACGGCTGGCGAAGCTCGCGCGCTCCAAGGCGCGTGGCCGGGGCGCGAAGGGCAAGCTGAAAGCGGCGGCCAAACTCGAGCAGCTCGCGGATCGTTGCGAGAAGGTCGCCTCGCAGATCACGAAGCGGGTGAAGGGCGAACCAATCCGCGAGCGGATCGTGTCGCTGTCAGACCCGGATGCCCGCCCGATCATCAAGGGCAAGCTGGGCAAGCCAACCGAGTTCGGCTATGTGACCCAGCTCGCGGAGGTGACCGAGAACACCAAACGCGGCGCACGCGGGCTGATCCTGCCGGCATCGACCGCGCCAGGCAACCCGACCGAGAACACGCTACTCCCGGACACAGTCGCCGAGCTCAAACGGCTTCAGATCTCCCCGCGCGAACTCGCACTCGACGGCGGGTTCATGCCCGGCCCGACGAACGAGGCGCTCGAAGATCTCACACCAGAGCGAGTCTTCATCTCCGGTCGCCAAGAACACGGCTCCAAACGCACCAACCGCCGGCTACAGCGCTACCGCACCGGGAAAGAGGGCCGGATCAGCCACCTCAAGCGCCGCTACGGGATGGGCCGTAGCCGCCTGAAGGGCGAAGAAGGCCAGCAGATCTGGACCGAGTGGGGAATCCTCGCCTATAACGCCGACACACTCGCCGTCCGAGCCCGGTGAAACACTCCACACGCTCCTGACCAGAGCACCACTCATTCACGAACGGCCGCGCCCTCAACAAGCGCGGCCGTTCGTCATCTCAGAGACTTTTTCCGCGGGAAGTAGCTATCTAATCCAAGCTGACGCGACCGCTGGCCTAACGAGTGCGAAAGCACGGCCGCGGTCGGCGATCAGGACGGGGACCCAGATGCGGACCTGCCGGTCCTCGTCGAAGAGCACGTCGACCTCGACCGCCGTCTTCCTGAAATCCTGCGAACTCATCCCACATACTACCCCACGCCTCCCGAGGGAGCTGAGCAGGCAGCTGAACGCATCCTTACACTGGCAAGATGCGTTTCAGAAAGCTACTCGCGGCTAAACGGATCACTTTGGCAGATGAGGCTGGCCCGATCATGCTTACCCTACAGCGCGAGCACTCTCTCAGTGTGACTTTGACATCCCACAAAGCCGATGGTCAGCAACTTGAACCGCCCCGGGGGGAGTGTCCGAGGATCTGTGTAGGCACGAGCGAAAGAGATCGCTATGCCTACTACTACGCAGGATCACATGGAGTCGCAGGAGCTGGTGTTTCCCGCGGTCGGTACCGTGGAGTGCAGGGAGCCCGGAGGGCGAGCGCAGCGGACCGGTACCGACCGCGGCGCGTCCGCCGCGGGGGCCCCGGCCGCGGGCCGGGGGCGGGAACTCTCTCTGGAGCTGGTCGATGAGGCCGTCGAGCGTGCCGGTGGCCGCCGCCGTCTGCGGCAAGCTCTGGGGATGCCGTCGGAGCGGATCAGCGATGAGCTGGTCGATGAGCTGCTCGCTGGCGCGAGTACCGAGGAGGAGATCGCTGGGCCCGGCGGGCTGCTGGCGCAGCTGACCAAGCGGCTGGTGGAGCGGGCGATGGAGGTCGAGCTGACCGACCATGTGGGCTACGAGCCGCACTGCGAGCCGCCCGGCGGCGCGGAGAACCAGCGCAACGGCACGACTCCGAAGACGCTGATCACCGAGCATGGGAAGGTCGAGCTCGACGCTCCCCGCGATCGGGACGGGAGCTTTGAGCCGAAGATCGTGCGCAAGCGTCAGCGCCGGTTCGTCGGGTTCGACGAGAAGATCCTCGCGCTCTACAGCCGCGGGATGTCGGTGCGCGACATTGAGGCGCACCTGGCCGAGATCTACGGCGTGAGGGTTGGCCGTGACCTGATCAGCCGCGTGACCGACGCGGTTATGGACGACGTGCGTGACTGGGCCAAGCGGCCGCTGGAGGACATCTACCCGATCGTGTTCCTGGACTGCATGGTGCTGAAGATCCGCGAGGGCGGCACGGTGCAGCGCCGCGCGCTCTACCTCGCCTTGGGCGTCACGCTCGACGGGGACCGTGACGTGCTGGGCATGTGGTTCCAGGAGACCGAGGGCGCGAAGTTCTGGATGCAGGTCCTCAACGATCTGAAGACCCGCGGCGTGCAGGACATCCTGATCGCGTGTGTCGACGGGCTCAAGGGGTTCCCAGAGGCGATCGAGGCGATCTTCCCCAAGACGACCGTCCAAACATGCATCGTTCACCTCATCAGGGCGAGCCTGCGCTACGTGCCACGCCGCGATCGCGAGCAGGTCGCCCGCGCCCTGAAGCCGATCTACACCGCCAAGGACGCCGACCAGGCGCAAGCCGAGCTCGAGGCCTTCGACGAGAAGTGGGGCAAACGGTTCCCGGTGATCACCCAAACCTGGCTGAACGCCTGGGAGCACGTGACACCGTTCCTCGCGTTCCCCGACGAGGTCCGCCGCGTGATCTACACGACGAACGCGATCGAGGCGCTCAACCGCCAGCTGCGCAAGGCGATCAAGACCAAGGGCAGCTTCCCGACCGAGGACGCCGCGCGCAAGCTCGTCTACCTCGCTCTGCAAAACGCCGTCCCACAATGGACAAAAACCCGCAACTGGACAGCCGCACTGCTCGCATTCAAGATCCACTTCGGCGACCGCGTCCCCGACACTGCAAACTAACCATCACTAGTTGACACGCACGGAGTCACTGTTACAATTAACCAAGAACCCAGCCTACACAGTTAATCTGACGCCCTCGCCCCGGGAATCTTGGAGGCCCTACTTCATGAGAGGATGGGCTGATGGGAAAGACCAACAACAGATATCCGGTGGAGGTGCGCGAGCGGGCTGTGCGGCTGGTGCTCGAGCATCGTGAGGAGTACCCCAGTGGGTGGGTAGCGGTGACCTCAATCGCGCAGAAGTTCGGGTGTACGGCGCAGACGTTGCAGGGTTGGGTGCGCCGGGCTGAGATCGATGGTGGTGTGCGGCCGGGAACGAGCACTAGTCGGAAGTTTTTGCGGCTGGGGTGCCGAATCCCGTGAGCTGGCCGGGTTTGGGGTGTGCTGGGGGCGGCGGGTTCTGTCTACGCCGTGAGCTTGATGTCGAGCAGGTCGAGTGCTCTGGCCTGTAGCGGCGTGGGTTTGGTCAGGCGCGTGTAGGTGTGCTTGGCTTGGCCGATACGGATCGTGTTGCGGGTGATGGTGGCGAGTTCGGCGAGGAGGTCGGGCAGGCTGGAGGCGGGGTACCCGTCCTCGGTCGCGGCGCTGGCGGCCTTGGCCTTGGCGGCTTTTGAGCGGGTCGCGGGCGCGACGGGGTCGGCGGGAGCGAGCGGTGTCTGGTCGGTGAAGAGGAGGGGGGTCAGGCGTTGGGCGAGCTCGAAGGTGACGTAGTAGGCGAGCATGCAGAGGAAGATGTGCGCGCGGACCCTGGTCTCGAGGTGGTGGTGGATGGGACGGATCTCAAGGGTGTCCTTCATCGTTCGGAACGCGCGCTCGGCCATCTTCAGCTGCTTGTAGGCACGGACCGCGGCCTGGCTTGAGAGCTGCTCGGCCGAGCAAGTGGTACGGATCACGTAGAGCCCGTCCAGCGCAGCCTCCGCCTCGATCTGTGCCTGCTTGCGCTCGAAGGAGAACGCGCCGTCCTGGGCGTTGAGCTCGAAGTGCTTTGAAACCTTGTACTTGTTGATGATCTTGCCGGCGCGGGTCCCGATCTCCCCGGCGTGGGCTTTGCGTAGAGAGCCGCGTGGCCCCTCGACCATCCGTTTGACCTTCTGGAGCTCTGATTCGGTCGCGTCGAGCAGCTCCAAACGCTTTCTGGCTCGCTCTGTGGCGACCGCAGGGTTGCGGCAGACGACGAGGCGCTCTCCTGGGAACTTCTCTGATGAGATCTCCGCGAGGCTTGTTTCATCGAACAAAGAGAGTTGGATGTCACCGGCATTCACGAGCGAGCGGATCTGTACCGCCTTCAGCGCGCTGATGAAACCGACACCGTTCTCCTTGAGCGTCTGCGCGTGCGCCTGGGTGATCATCCCACGGTCACCGACAAGCACAGCATCCTTCACCCCAAAGCGCTCGGTGACTGTCGCTACCGCGTCGGGCAGCGTCTTTGAGTCGGTCGTTGAACCGTCGAAGCAGTGCACGGCGACAGGCCGGCCCTCCGGGGAGCAGATCAGACCGTAGTTGACCTGCAGCTTGCCTTTACGCCCGTCACGGCTGTGGCCGAGCTTCGCCAGCGGACAGCAGCGCCCCTCCACGTAGCTCGATGACAGGTCATAGAGCACGAACCCCTCCCCGGCCAGGTGCCGGTCGGCGAATGCCTTCTCGATCCGCTCCTGGCGCACCAAAAGCCAGTCCATCGCCGCCAGCAGCTCGGCCTCCTTCACCTCACCGAGATCCATTTCCTCAGAGAGCGTGCTCACACCAAAACACCGTGTCGCCGAGAGCTTTGAGCCCGGGCCGATCACACGCTGGACGATCATCGCTACCACCAGGTCACGCTCGCGGCAACGCTCACGGCCTATCAGTCGCTCCACGTCAAGCGCGCGCAGCATACCGAGCACCCCGGCGACGTGACCATGAGGCAGCGAACGCTCGATCTCGAACTCCCGGTCGAGATCCACGAGCGTCTTCCCGGCGAGCATCGCGCGGATCCCGTCGATCACCTCTGGCGGCAGATGCGAGAGATTGCCGACCGTTTCGTTACGGACCTTGCCGTCCACGCGGTAGGAGCGCCGCAACAGCGTGCTCTCGTACACCTTGCCCTTGTAGTGGCGACGAGTAGTCGCGACATGCACCGCACCAGTTCTCTTTGGCATAAACGCATGATGCCACACCCACCGGACGGAAAAACACATCGTTAGTGTCTACACCAAACCACCCAAAAAAGGCCCAATCCCCATAACCACGGGCGATCGGGCCTCAAGCCCTCAAAAACTTCCGACTAGTGACGCTGAGCGGATCAAAGAGCTTGAGCGCGAGAATCGTGAGTTGCGCCGGGCGAATGACATTTTGAAGGCGGCTTCGGCTTTCTTCGCGCGGGAGCTCGACGCGCAGCCGAGAAGATGAGCGCCGTGGTCGATGCGCACAAGGGAGAGTTCGGGGTCGAGCTGATCTGCAGGACACTGGGGGTCGCTCCGTCTACCTACTACGCGGTGAAGGCACGTGAGCGTGACCCGTCTGAGCGGGCGCTGAGAGACGAGCGGATGCTCGTGGAGATCCGCAGGGTGCATGAGGCCAGCAAAGGCCTCTACGGCGCCCGCAAGGTGTGGTGGCAGCTGGAACGAGAGGGCATCAAAGTCGCGCGCTGCACGGTGGAACGTCTGATGGCCAAGCACGGCCTGAAAGGCGCGATACGCGGCAGGCGCTGGCGCACCACGATCCCTGATGGGCAGGCTCAGCGCGCACCGGACCTGGTGGATCGCAACTTCACGGCGAGCGCCCCGAACCATCTGTGGGTCGCCGATTTCGAGCGCCACGAGGCGCTTTGGACCGTGCGGTGATGAAAGGACACCGCCTGTGGCTCGTCGCAGCGGGCCGCGTGAAGCTGGGGGCAGCCTGATCCTGGGGACACGGGTGAGGGTGGACAGCAGCCCCGACAACGACGGGACGGGCCGGTACTGCCAGACGGTCTGGGTCCGGCAAGCGAGATGGGAAGGTGTACGTGAGAAACCAGCGTCTGAAAGCTCCTCAAGAGCAAACCACCAGCTCTAATCTGGCAGATTTGGGCTGGGTAGCAACGCGTATCCATGCTTCGGTGTGGATAACTCCTGGGCTGGTCGATGTCGCTGGCCGGGAGGCCACGGTGAAGGACTGCGGCGTAGTCGTGGCGATGTTGCAGGGGCATAGCTGGGCACCTAACCCTGTCGATCGGTTCAAGGTGAACGTGGGAACCGTCCGGGTGGCCCCCTCACCAGCCAGCAGGATGCTGGCTGGCGGGAAGGCCTGTCGTCGGCTGATGCCGCCGGGATGGGGCGGAGGACCCGTAGTAGTCCGAGGCCGGGAAAGCCGGCCGCATGGCGAAGGGGTCCAGCGGGTTCGCAGAAGCAACGCGGATCGTGGAGGTCGCTGGTGAATACCGGTGTTCCGTGGCCCGACCTCGATGAGGCCGAGCGGCGGGTACACGAGATGCAGAGCAAGCTGCACCAATGGGCGAGCAGTGATCCTGCCCGCCAGTTCGATGACCTTTACAACCTCGTCTATGACCCGGCGTTCCTGGTTGTGGCGTGGAACAGGGTCAAGACCAACAAGGGCGCACGATCGGCTGGTATTGATGGCATCGCTCCGCGGTCCATCACGGCCGAGGGGGAGTTCCTCGCCGGGATCAGAGACGATCTGAAGACCCGGCGGTTCCTCCCCACGCGGGTGCGGGAGAAGACAATCCCGAAGGCAGACGGCAACGTCCGTCGGTTGGGCATCCCGACTGCCGCAGATCGTGTTGTGCAGTCCGTGTTGAAGCTGGTAATCGAGCCGATCTTCGAGGCGGATTTTAAGCCGTGCAGCTACGGTTTCCGTCCGAAGCGCCGCGCCAAGGACGCGATCGCTGAGATTCACTACCTCGCTTCGCCCACACGGAACTACGAGTGGGTGTTCGAGGCAGACATCACGGCGTGCTTCGATGAGATCTCCCACTCGGCGCTATTGGGCCGCGTGCGGGCACGAATCGAGGATAAGCGCATCCTCGGACTGGTGAAGGCGTTCCTGCGGGCCGGCATCCTCACGGAGGCTGGGTTGAGCCGGGACACGATCACCGGCACCCCACAAGGCGGGCTGCTCTCACCATTGCTTGCCAACATCGCCCTGTCTGTCTTGGACGAGCACTTCACGCGCAAGTGGGAAGAACTCGGGCCAAGCTGGACACGCGCCAAGCGCCGCCGCGCTGGTGTGCCGGCCTACCGCCTCGTTCGCTACGCGGACGACTTCGTGGTCATGGTCGGCGGTACCCGCACGAACGCTGAAGCGCTCTGGGATGAGGTGAGCACGGTGCTCGCTCCGATCGGCTTGCGCCTGTCGGAAGAGAAGACGAGGGTCTGCCACATCGACGAGGGGTTCGACTTCCTCGGGTTCCGCATCCAGCGGAGAGCCTGGAGAGGCCGGGCCGGCAAGCGAGCGGTCTACACCTACCCATCCAAGAAGGCCTTGGCCTCCGTGATGGAAAGGGTTCGCAGGGCCACTCGCCGCAAGCGTCATCGAACGCTCGCCGAGCTGCTGCGCCAGCTCAACCGCATTCTGCGGGGATGGTGCAGCTACTTCAGACACGGGGTGTCCTCGCGCACGTTCAACTACCTCGACCACTTTGCGTGGTGGAGAGTCGTTGGCTGGCTGCGCAAGCGCCACCACGGGCTGAACTGGGGGACGCTCAGCCGCCGCTACCTCCCCGGATGGGAGATACGCGACGGCGGTATCGAGATGTTCCGGCCACAAAGGGTCGCGGTCAGCCGCTACCGCTACCGGGGCACCCGAATCCCCACCCCCTGGACGAGCAAGGAGGGAGAAACACTCCCACCAACGGCATGAACCCGTGGAGAGCCGGATGCGCGGAGACGTGCAAGTCCGGTTCGGAGGGCGGGCCGAGGAAACGGACCGGGCGAAACCCCGGCACCGCGCCTCGGCCCGACCCCTACACCTATGTCAGCACCTGGTCGGGTGTGTGCTATGTCGCGTTCGTGATCGACGCTTTCTCCCGGCGGATTGTTGGCTGGAAGGCTGACGCGACGATGCAGACGAGTCTTGTGCTCGACACGCTGGAGATGGCGCTCTGGGCGCGTGACCACGCTGGCCTCCCTGTCGGTGAGGGAATAATTCATCACTCCGAGCCCAAGCAGTATACCAGTTTTGCGTTCACCCAGAGACTCGTCGACGCTGGCGTGGACCCCTCGATCGGGTCTGTCGGAGATGGGTACGGACAACGCGCTGGCCGAGACAACTATCGGACTCTACAAGACCGAGCTGATCAACCCTCAGCGGCCGTGGGAGGCGCTTGATGAGGTCGAGTTCGCGACGCTGGAGTGGGTCGACTGGTACAACAACGCTCGGCTGCATGGAGCGTGCGAACGGCTCCCCCCGGCCGAGTTCGAGGCTAACCACCTGGCAGCTCAAACGTAGGCCTGTGGACATGCCGGGCTGTGGACAGCAAGCTGACCACAGCCCTTGGACAACCCCTCCCGGGTTGCCCACATGACCACAGGCCCAGCCACTCCCGACACTCATATTTATGGTATAACTGACACAGTTACTCAAACGACCAGCCTCCAACGAACTCGGGGCGGTTCATATGGTAGGCACAGGAGCCGCTCTATAAGACGATCGTAATGCAGCGCGCCAGAATACAGGCCCTGGCTGATCGCGAACAGCAAATGCTGTAGGTAGGGCGGCACGGCGAGGGCCATATGCCTGTGATGCGGGTGTTCAGAGCGAGAAAGGCGATGGAGTACCGTCTCCAAGCCTAGGGCATCATCCTGCGCTCTCTCCCGTTCAATCAACCTCACCGCCTGATGGGCAAGGTCATATTCACGCAGGATCGGTCCATATTTTTGCTCGCTAAATAGATCGACTGTGAGTGGTGGTACTTCGGGTGCAGACGGAAATTCGTAGTTATCCTGAAAATGCCCGGCACCCCGCGATGCGCCGGCGCCAAGGATGATAATCAGCGGAATCATTGGAGTAAGGATAGCCGTCGATCGCTAGCGCCAAGGTGTCGCTGAATGCCGCTTGTACAACGTGCTGGTCAGGCGTTAGCGGGGTTGGTCAAGTCTGTGGTCTGGACCCTTATTAATGGACCGACAAACGGGGGCCAGCCACAACGCCTTCGACCGCCGCGTGAACGTTCGCGACCCGTATCGGCCCCGTCTGGTCCGCCATCACGTCGCACACGGCATCCAGCACCCAGCCCGGGCGACGAGGCCGCAACCTTCGACTCGTAATGACCCGTGGCCGGGCATCGCTGGCTCTGAGACCAGCCAGCTTCTTGACCAGGCGGCCCAACCCCGACCGGGTCTCGTGCGCCGCCAGCGCGGCCAGAAGCTCCGACACAATCTTGTCGATCGCACCAGAATCTTGGTTCGAAAGTACTGGCGTCGCCTGCATTTCGGCAGGGTTGAACGTCGCTATTCGAACCACGCGCGGCCGTGCTTGCGGAGCGGCGTCTGCTGATAGCTTGAGGTCATGGCCCACCACAAGCGAAGGCGCCCCAAGCAGCGCCGCGCGGGCTGTCTGCTCTGCAAGCCGCAGAAGCTGCCGTCACCGAAGAAGGCAGAGCGCAGGCGCGGCCGTCGCGACGCGCTGCTCCACGAGCTCCGCGCCACGCAGGCGGAGACACGCTCAGCGGATGAGGGTTACGGCTCACGCACAACGCGCGAGGACATTGCGATGCTGGGGTGACAGTCAATGTTCGTAACCTGACGACTACCCCCTGCAAGCACCTCTACGCGGATCATGCCCGTGATCGGCAGCGCCATCAGCAGCTCAGGCTCGATCACGGCCTCGCGCACACGTTCCTCGGTCGCCGCATACTCGACTGCCCGTCCAAACGCCTCGCTGTAGCTGCGCTCCCTCGTCGCGCCGCCACTCACCGATACGCCCGCCGGGAAACCGATGGTGCCGGTCAGCGACGCCCCCCTTGCCGCACCGCTTGTCTGCGTGAGCGAGCGACTCGCCGAAGCTGTGTGTGCAGATTCGACCCACTTGTACTCAGAGCCGATGAATTCGCTGGCCTCCCGGGCTTCGCGGTGGTTGCCGAGCGCCATGAACGCGGCCGCGGCGCCGCCGGCGCCGATTAGCTCGATCGCGTCCTGGCGCAAGTGCTCGAACATCAGCACGACCGCGAAGCTGCTGTGAGCGGCGTGGTCGATGAGGGCCTCCAGGGCCTCCCGGCGGATACGGTCCGCCCCGAGCACAACCAGGACATCTGCCTGTACCGAGCCTGCGCGCACGCGCCTCAGGAGCAGCTGAAAGAGCAGGTCGACCAAGCGGTCGTTCTCGAGCTCGTCGATGCGCTTGTCGATCCCGATCACTCGCAGGCGAGTCTCTCCGTCGCCGACGGAACCGTCATCTCCGGGGGCGCTCGCACCGTCGTCGAGCAGCTCAAAGTCGCGCAAGGCACGCTCGATCCGGATGACCCGCTCGAGCACGCCGCCGTGGGTACGCTGCACCTCGTTGAACACGCCCCGAAGCCGATCGTGCTCAGCCGCAGCGATCGGCGCGGTCCCGTCGAGCGGCACCTCTTGCACCGTCAGCAAGGCCGCGCGCAGGCGCGCGATCGATACGGGAGCCTGTGGGTCCAGACACGCCGACACCTCCCGGATCACCGAGCGGTCGTCCTGGCGCTCGCGCCGCGAAACGTCGAGATCCCGCTGCGCTGAATGGAGAACCTCGACCAGAACGCTGCTCAGCTCCGGCCAGTCGATCTCAGCGAGCAGCTCGCCTCCCGCCGCACGCGAGGGAAGCACTGACGCCGCGACGGGGATGCCGGCGGCGCGCGCGAGGCCTGCGAGCACGTCTACAGTGAGGCGCCGCGAGAGGTCACCGATCAGGACGCGGGCATTCGAGCCGAGCAGCGAGCCGCCGAGCGTGGTGAGCGCCGCTGTCCACGCCAGCGGCGGCCCCCCGAAAACGCACGTCACACGCGCGTCGCGCGCGAACGGGACCGGACGCCAGATCGAGAGCGTCGCCAGCCGCCGGCGCTCCGCTTGCTCGAACTGGGCTATACGCTGCTGCCAGGCTGCCGTCGCCTCGGCGTATGCCTCCTCTGCGCGGCGCGTGTCGCCGGGATGCGGTACGAGATTGCCGCGCTCGCGCCCGATCCGTCGCAGTCCCCGGATCGCCTCGACCGGAAGCACCAGGTACGGGGCCAGGAAGGTCGCGGCCGCGTTCAGCGCCGGTATGCCCCAGCGCCTCGCCGCCTCGCCGGCGGCGGCCCCTGAGCCCTCCTGAGCAGCCCGTCCCCACGCACGCGCCGCGAAGAATGCGATCGCGGCCGCAATCGTGTGAACGACGAGGACCGCGGTCGTCGCCCAGCCACCGTGAACGCTACCTGAGAAATAGCCGAGGCTCGCATCGAGCACGATCGCGAACACTGCGCCGCCAGCGACGAGTCCAGTCGCCTCCCACAGACCAGCGGCCTGCGCGCGCGGGATCAAGCGCGCCTGCTCGCGTCGCGGCGGATGCTCACGCTCCGGCGACGGCGTGAACGAAGGCGGCTCCACATACTCGTAGCCCCAGCGCGCGGGCGGCGAGAGTAGTGCGGCGACCTCGTCCTCCCCAGGCGACTCCTCCCCAGGCGACAATCCAGCTACCACGGCAGTTGGGCCAGCACCGGTGCGATCCGCTCCAGTGCGACCGCGTCTCCTTGCAGCGCGATCCGTGTCCCGAGCTCGGCCGGCAGGAGCTGCACCACAAGCAGGTGCGCGACCGGACGCGACTTGACGTACCAGTAGACGAGCCCGGGCAGCAGCCAAAGGAAGCAGAGCGCCACAACCACGATCCAGTTGGGCTCCCCGGCAGCGCTGACCTGTGCGGACAGGCGCCCCGGCGAGTTGTCGGTGAGTATGATGCCACCAATCGGCAGCAGCTGCACGATTCGCGCGTGCGCCTCGGCTGGCGCCAGCGAGGTGAACCGGTCCGCCGCCGTCCACCCCGCCGCGAAGATCGCGGGCTGCGCGCCCATCGACGCAGCCGGCGCGGCGCCGGTCGAGCTTCCGCTCTCACCGGTCCCTGCGGTGGACGCAGATCCGATCCCGTCCATAGCGGAGTTGAGCTCGCGCGGATCGGTGTCGACCTGCCCGTTGCGCATGACCGCCGAGGTCCACCGGCTGCCGTCCCAGTACCGAGAGTCGAAGCGACCCGCCGGATCCCGATGCCAGCCGGGCTGACCTGCCATTACCTGTCCGGTCATGTAGAAGAGATCGTATAGGGCAACTGTTCAGATACGGCTCCACCCGAAGGCCGCACTGTTTGCAATCCGCTTGAACCAGAGGGTGGCCTGCGTGATCCTGGGGCGATCAGGCAGCGATCTCGACCTGGGGCGGCGGGAGCATATGCAGGAAGTCGGCTGGCAGCCTGCTGCTCGCTTCCCAGAACTCCAACCCCACGATCTCTCCTGTGCTCAGATCGAGTTCCCGTAGGCCCGAATCGGTCTCCTCGGCCACAGCCGTGCTTGGATCGTAGCCCTCGAAGCGGACCCAGGCGATGTCCGCCTCAGCGTCGTAGTGCCCGTCGATTCTCATGGTCATAGGCTAGCGTCGCCGCCAGATCGTCACAACGCACGCAACCAGCGGGTCGTCGCCATCCGGGCTTTGTACCTACGCGCGCATGCCGTGCAGAATCAGGGTGAGGTAGCGTTGCCAGTCCCAGCCGGGCTTGCTCACGTCGATCGTGGCACAGATGCCGCACATGACCATCGGGATGTCGCTCGCCTGGAAGTCGTCGCGTAGCTCGCCGGCGAGATGGGCGCGCCGGACGAGCTCGTTGGCGAGGAGCATGAACTCCTCCATCTCCGAGGCGGCATGGGCGAAGACGCGCTCGCCACCGCTCATCAACGCGAAGCGTGTCGCGGCGTCCTCAGCGACCGATACCACGTTCGCGCGCAGCGCCGCGGCGAGCGCGGCGAACGCGCCGGAGTGCTCGTCTGCGAGCGCTTGGCGCAGGTTCTCGTTGAAAAGATCGAAGCGTTGGCGGACGAGCTCGCCCATCAGCGCCTCCTTGTCGGAGAAGTGCCGGTAGACGGTGCCAACGCCGACACCGGCGCGGTGCGCGACCTCGTCCATCTGGACGTTTGGCCGCTCGCCCGCGAACAGCTCGCGCGCCGCCTCGATGATGCGTTCGCGGTTGCGGCGCGCGTCCGCGCGCAACGGGCGCCCGTTCTCCAGCTCGGTATCTGTAGAGGTCTTGGTCGGTATTTTCTCGCCCTCCCCTTGAAAGCGGAATCATAGTTCACTATAGTCGCCGACGCAACCGGAACCGGAGGTCAGCTTCCCGATGAGCTCGCTCGCCCAAGCCAAGGCCCACGCGCCGTCGCTCGACACGCCCCGTGCCAAGAACCTCGCCCTGATGCTTTTGGCGATGACGCAGTTCGTGGTCGTGATCGACGCGTCGATCGTCAACGTCGCGCTGCCCTCGATCGGCGCGGCCCTGCACTTCTCCCGCGACAACCTCTCGTGGGTCGTGAACGCCTACACCCTCACCTTCGGCGGGTTCCTGCTGCTCGGCGGGCGTCTCGCCGATCTGCTCGGGCGCAGGCGCATGTTCATGCTCGGCCTTGTCGTGTTCTCGTTGGCGTCGCTCGCCGGCGGCTTGGCGCAGTCGGAGGCGTGGCTGATCATCGCCCGCGCGATCCAGGGCTTGGGCGCGGCGATCGTCTCCCCGGCGGCGCTGTCGATCATCACGACCACGTTTGCCGAAGGGGCCGAGCGCAACCGCGCGCTCGGCATCTGGGGCGCCGTCGCGGGCCTCGGCGGCGCCGCGGGCGTGCTGCTCGGTGGCATCCTGACGAGCGGGCTGAGCTGGCGCTGGGTGCTGTTCGTCAACGTCCCGATCGGCCTGATCGCCGCCACGCTCGCCCCGCGGCTGCTGCTGGAGAGCCGCGCCGAGAATGGCACCGAAGGCTTCGACGTCCCCGGGGCGGTGACGGTCACGGCCGGCCTTGCGCTGCTCGTGTACACGGTCGTCGACGCCGTGAACGTGGGCTGGGGCTCGACCGGGACGCTGCTGCGCCTCGCGGGGTCCGCCGCGCTGCTCGTCGCGTTCGTCGTCATCGAGAGCCGTCAGCGCCACCCGCTGATGCCATTCTCGATCTTCCGCCTGCGGACGCTCAGGGGAGCAAACATCGTCGGCCTGCTGATCGGCATGTCGCTGTTCTCGATGTTCTTCTTCATCTCCCTCTACCTGCAAGACGTGCTCGGCTTCTCGCCGATCAAGACCGGCGTCTCCTACCTCCCGCTCGCGGGCGGGATCGTCCTCGCCGCGGGCGCCGCCTCGCAACTCACCACGCGGGTCGGGTTCAAGCCGACGCTGATCGCGGGACTGCTCTTCATCGCGTGTGCGCTGCTGTGGTTCTCGCGCGTCCCCGCGCTGGGAGGCTCCTTCGCGGCGGACGTCCTCGGACCCTCGCTGCTCGCCGCGATCGGGCTCGGTCTGGCATTCGTGTCGGTAACGATCGCGGCGGTGACGGGAACCAAGCCGCACGAGGCCGGTCTCGCCTCGGGGCTGATCAACACCGCCCAGCAAGTCGGGGGCGCGCTCGGCCTCGCGATCCTCGCCACTGTCGCCAACAGTCGCACCCAGAGCCTGTCTCACTCGGGGGTACACAGCAGCGCGATTGCTCTGACGAAGGGTTTCGACCGCGCGTTCCTTGTCGGCGCGGGCTTCGCGATCGCCGGGGCGATCCTCGCCGCGGTGCTGATCTCCTCGCGAGACAGCCGCGAGCACTCCGAGGCCGCCCGGCGAGAGGCGACCTCGCCCGCACCCGCGGGCGCGTCCTGACACTCCTCACAAATTCAAGCCCCACCCCCGCGGTGCCGAAGTTTTGCGCAGATGAGTACGCCCGCCTTCGGAGCACCATCGGCGCCGGCCGTCGCGGGTTCGGCCGAGCCGGGCAGCGCGCATGAGCTGAAAACGCTGATCCTCTCGCGCCACCCGGCGATTGCGATCGAGACGACCGAGGAGGAGCGTCTTGATGCGCTGCTCGCGGCGGTGGCGGCCGAGACGCAACTGACGATCTTCGATTGGACGATCACCCAGGGTCTGGTACGCCAGCCGGATATGCAGGCGGTATATGGCACCACCGACCCGCGGCGGATGCTGACCGCGATCGGCGAGCTCGCGGTCGCTGGGTTGTATGTGCTCAAGGACTTCGACGCACACCTCGCGGACCCCGCAGTCTCGCGCGCGCTGCGCGAACTGCTCGAGCGCTTTGCGGCGCCGGCGCAGCGCTCGACGATCGCGCTGGTATCCGCGAAGGTGGATCTTCCGGCGGAGGTGGAGGCGCAGGTGGTGCGCTATGAGCTGAGGCTTCCCGGCCACGCGGAGTACCGCGCGGCAACCGAAGCGGCGGTCGAATCGCTGCGCCTGAACGGCAGCGCGGAGGTCTCGATCACGGCGACGGATTACGACGTGTTCGCGGCCGCGTTGAGCGGCTTGACGCTCGAGCAGGCGCGACAAGCCGTAGCGCAGGTGGCGATCGACGATGGCAAGCTGACGGCGGACGACGTCGGGCGCGTGATCGACCTCAAGGCGCGGGCAATTCGCGACGCGGGTCCGCTCGAATACTTCCCGGCGCTCGAGAACAAGTTCGAGCTCGGCGGCTTCGCCAACCTGAGGCGCTGGCTGCGGCGCGCCCGCGTGGCCTTCGGCGCGGAGGCGGCGGCGCTCAACCTGCCGGCTCCGAAGGGCGTGATGCTGGTGGGAGTTCAGGGCTGCGGCAAGTCGCTCGCGGCGAAGGTGGTCGCACGCGAATGGCAACTGCCGCTGTTGAAGCTGGACGCGGGCGGCCTCTACGACAAGTACGTCGGCGAGTCCGAGAAGCATCTACGTGACGCGCTGGCGACCGCGGAATCGATGGCTCCGGTGGTTCTGTGGATCGACGAGATCGAGAAGGGCATGGCGCCGAGCGGTGATGGCGATGCCGACGGTGGGCTCAGCCGGCGCCTGTTCGGCTCCTTTCTCACGTGGCTGCAGGAGAAGCGCGCGGACGTGTTCGTGGTGGCGACGGCCAACGATCTCTCGGCGCTACCGCCAGAGCTGCTGCGCAAGGGTCGCTTCGACGAGATCTTCTTCGTCGACCTGCCTGACGCGGCGGAGCGGGAGGCGATCCTGCGCATCCACCTGTCGCTGCGCAAGCAGGATCCAGAGCGTGTGGACCTCACCCAGATCGTGGCGGCCGCCGAGGGCTTCAGCGGCGCGGAGCTCGAGCAGGTTGTGATCGTCGCGCTACTGCGAGCGCTCCAGGAGCACCGGCCGCTCGACACCCAGCTCCTGCTCGACGAGCTCGCGGCCACGGTTCCGCTCTCGGTCTCGCGACGCGAGGACATCGAACGGCTGCGAGCGCTGGCGCACGAGCGTTTCGTTCCGGTGCGCTGAGCGCTGCCTACTTCGCGAGCGGTGAGCCGCTCTACCTACGCCGGGCCACGGCCGCCAGCGCGGGGTTGGTCCAGCCGGCATCCGTGGGATTCAAGGTCGTGCCCGGTGCCACGATCTCGTCGATGCGGTCGAGCAGTGCGGTGTCGAGTTGCACCTCTGTCGCGCCGAGCTGAGACTCGAGCTGCTCGATCGTGCGTGGACCGATGATCGCCGCCGTCACAGCCGGGTGGTGGATGACGAACGCGAGCGCCATGTGGATCAGCGAGATGCCGGCCTCCTCGGCCACCTGCGCGAGTGCGTCGGCGGCCTCGAGCTTGGCCTGGTTGGCTGGAATCGAGAGGTCGTAGCGCTGCGGGATCATCGCCGAGCGCCGGGACGTCAGATTCTCGGCGCCCTTGCGCCACCGCCCTGACAGCCAGCCGCCCGCGAGCGGACTCCACGGGATGACTCCCATCCCGAATTCGTGGCAGACGGGCAGCACGTCGGCCTCGATGCCGCGCGCGAGGATCGAGTACGGCGGCTGCTCGCAGACGAAGCGCTGGTGCCCGCGGTCGCGTGCGACCCACTGCGCCTTGACGATCTGCGCAGCCGGATACGTGGAGGAGCCGATATAGCGCACCTTGCCCTGAGCCACCAGATCTGTGAGCGCTCCGAGCGTCTCGTCGTGATCGGTCCACGGATCCCAGCGATGCACCTGGTAAAGATCGATCCAGTCCGTCTTCAGGCGCCGCAGCGAAGCCTCAACCTCCTGGAAGATCCAGCGCCGCGAGTTGCCACCCTGGTTGGGGTCCTCGCCCATCGTGCCGTGGAACTTGGTGGCGAGCACAACGTTCTCGCGCCGCCCTTCTCCCAGCGCCTTGCCGACGATCTCCTCGGACTCCCCCCGCGAATAGACATCGGCGGTGTCGATGAAATTGATCCCCCCGTCCAGCGCCCGGTGGATTATCCGGATCGCCGCGTCATGGTCGGGCTCCCCCCAGGCGCCGAACATCATCGCGCCAAGACAGAGCGAACTCACGTGGATGCCGGTGTGTCCGAGCGTTCGCTGCTCCATGTCCAGCACCTTAGCCTGAATCCACCGATCCCGGGGTCGCACCGGCACCGGATGCTCAACCCGTTATCGGTTGATTCAGGCTTAGCGGGGCGAGCACGAATCCCCCCGCGCCGCCCCGCGGGACCCCTCCAGCGCAAACGGCTACCCCGACGCTTCCCCCCCACCGCTGGCGCCCAGCCGGTAGGCGACCAATTCCGGGGTTTGACCGGCGGCCGAGGCCAAGCCCGCGGGGGCGATCACCGTATCGCCCGAGACCGCCACCCCCGTGTTGGACCCGGCCGGCAGCTGCGCTTGCCAGGCGACGTTGCCGGTGGAATCGTTGAATGCGTACAGCGCGCCGCTGGCGATCGGCAGGAACACCACGTCGTTGACGGCTGTGGCCGCGCCGAAGGTCGGCGAGGCGAGCTTCTGCACCCAGCGCACCGCTCCCGTGGCCGCATCGAGCGCGACCAATTCCCCGGAGGAGGCAGGACCTTCGGTGTCTTCGGTCTGCGAGGTGTAGTGCACCGGGAGGTTGACAACGGGCACGAACACCGTCGACCCGTTCGTGGCCATCGGCGCGATCACGCCCCCCAGCAGGCCCGGTTCGACCGTCTCGGGCATGCGGAGCTTTGAGTATTCGTGGCGCATCGCATACAGGCCGTCGTTTTCGTGGCCGTTGTGGGACCCCACATTGCGCTTCCACAGCAGCTTGCCGGTGCCCTGTTCCAGCGAGACCACGGTGCCGCCCTTGCCCGCCGTGATCACCACCGGCTTGCCACCGACGCTCATCAGGATCGGCGGGTCCTGCAGGTCGTGGTCGTAGAGGTCGTGTGGCGCCAGTTGGTAGTACCACTGCAGCTTGCCAGTCGCGGCGTTGAGCTTCACCAGCGAGTCGGTGTAGAGGTCGGGGCCGCGCCGGCTCGATCCCCAGGGGTACCTTGCGGTGCCCGGGAACGGCGCTGGATTGCCGGTGCCGAAGTAGATCGAGCCCTGTTCGTCGAACGCGGGCGCGTACCACACGCCCCCGCCGGAGTTGACTTCGGGGTGCCCCCAGAGGCTTTCCGGTGCCGTGTCGAAGTGCCACAGCTTCCTGCCGGTGGATGCTTCCAGCGCCCACAGGATGCCCACACCGCCGGGGGCATAGAACTTCGCGTTGTTACCTGGCACCGTTGCGATGTACGTGATGCCGTTGTGGTAGCCGGGCGCCATGTCGATGCCCTCGGCGGAGTTGCGCACCAGTTCCACCGACCACAGCTGCGCGCCGGTTTTCTCGTTCAGCGCAAATGCCGAGGTGGCGGTGGCCCCATACACGCGCCCTCCCCCCACCGAGAGGCCGTTGGGACCCTGGTCGGCGGATTCATAGTTTTTCGTCCACAACACCTTCCCCGTTTGCAGTGAGATCGCCTGTACGTTGGATTCCAGGTCCTGTGAGTAGATCACCCCGTTGCTGATGATCGGCGTGGAGGAGTAGGCGCCGTACAGGCTTTTGGCGGTGAGCGGCATGTGCCACGCGACGCCGAGCTTCTTCACCGTCGAGCTGTCGATCGGCCCACCCGCAAAGCGGGTGTTGGCGAGGTTGCCGTTGGGGTAGCCCGAGCCGTTGAGCGTGTACGCCGGCGCCGAGGATTCCCCGCATGAGGAGAGGGCGACGCCCGCGAGCGCCAACAGCGCGACGGGCAGGGCAGCACGCGGCGACAGCCTCCGGGTGATTACGCGGCCACCGGGAGTCGGCGACAGCTTCGAGGGGATAACGCGGCTACGGGGACGCCCCGCCCCACTCAGATACGACGCGAGCGCGCCGCATCGGGAACGGGGGCGGCGCCGAGAGCCGCGGTGGTGTCTATCAGGGACGAGTTCCATGTCGATCCATCCAATCGCGGTTGGGTTTTGTCGTTTGATGTGAAAAGCCACGGGACGCGCTGCCCGATGACGGCTCCGCGGAAGCGCTTGCACGGCCCGTACACCACCCAGGTGGTGTCCACCGGGCCGTAGTACTCCTCCACGCGCAGCAGGTCGGGGTGTTCTTCGGCGTGGTGGACGTGCGTCAGGCCGGCGTCGTAGCGGCCTTCCAGCAGGTGGCGGGCGACCACCGGCTTGGAGGGCTCGTCCACCACTGTGGGAAAGCGCGAGAGGTCGAGGTAGCCGCGGGTGGCTGACACGATCCCGAGACTGCGAGGCTCGCCGACGTCGGCGCGGACCAACAGCGAGAGCGCCTTGGTGGGGTAGATGAAGGTGTCCACCACGAACACCTCCTCGTGAAAGCGCTCGGTGACGAGGTGCACCTGCACGTGCGCGGAGCACTGCAGGAGAAACGTGTTGGGCTGCTCCCGCACCCGGCCGATCGCCCCCAGGAGGTCTTCCACGAGGACGACGTCGAACTCGGCGAGGCCCTGGAACTCGAGGTAGTGAAGCAGCGCGTTCTCGTGACAGGTGCCCGACGGCCCAAGCGTGATGAACGTCGGGCGTATCATCACGCCTCCTGGCGCTCGAGCGCGGCCGCTCTGGAGTCGGGGTCACCAGCCGACGATGCGCCGGCGGGCGACTCACCCGTGGACGACTCGCTTGCGAACGACAACACACCTGCGGCGTCGACCGACGCGGCCGCGATCAACTCGTCCTCCATCTTGCAGGTGGCGCCGATCAGCAGCTCGAACAGCGCGGCGGTGAAGTCCGGCGGCAGATGGACCTCGGCACCGCGCGCCAGGTAACGAGCCCGCACCTCCGCGACGCGGTCGGGCTGCATCATCGGAATGTCGTGGGCGCGCTTGTAGTGCGCGATCTCCCGGCACACCGCGAAGCGCTCGCCCAGCAGGCATGCGATCTCTTCGTCCAACCCGTCCAACCGCCGGCGGAAGGGATCGAGGCCGTTCACCTCGGCGAACCTTCCAAGCGCGAACTCACCATTCGGCGGGTAGCAGTTGGGTGGCGGTGCCGAGCCCAAGCGCGCTCATGCGCGCCGGCGCCGTCATCCTCGAGCAGGCCGGTGGCGAACGCGTCGCTGCACGCCGCCAGCGTGTGCAGCGCGTAGCCGCCCTCCTGAATCACGCACACCGGCAACCCGCAAGCGGCCAGCAGGCGACCGATCGGCGCAAAGATCGCCGGGGGTAGGCTCCACGATCCGTGAGGGTCGCCCGCGACCGTGTCGTAGCCGAGCGACACGACCAGCGCACGGCAGGAGTGTGCAAGCGCATCGATCGAGGCCGCCACCGCGTCCAGGTACACCTCGACCGAGGGGCTGCCCGCAAGCTCGACGACGTGTTCGCGTTCGCTGCACGGGCTCACAGTCCGCGCCGGCACGTTGGTGACGGGGAAGGCGTGCAGCGAGTGCAGGTGGACGTCGGCCATCGGCGCGAGCATCGCGGCGGTGCCGTTGGGGTAGTGCAGATCGAGGTCGAGCAGCCCGACCGGCGAAATCCCGCGCTCGCGCAGCGTCCACACCGCGGCCGCCGCGGTGTTGAGGTAGCAGTAGCCGGCCAGCCACCCAGGACCGGCGTGGTGGCCAGGCGGGCGGCAGAGCGCGTAGGTGAAGCGCGAGCCCTCCGTGAGGCGGGTGGCCGCAGTGATCCCTGTGCGCACCGCCTCGTGGGCGGCGGCGACCAGGCCGGCGCACACCGGGATGTCGGGCGGCAGACCGGGTGGCGCCAGCTCGGAGAGCACGACCGGCTCGTCGGAGCACACCTGCCGCAGCGCCCGCAGGTAGGCCGGCTCGTGCAGCGCACTCAGCGTCAACTCGACCTGCTCGCCGCAGGCGTCGGCGCCGATCGCGCGCACGCCGGGGTGGCGCAGCAGCCCGCGTCGCAGCGCCGCCAGGCGGCGGTTGTCGTCGTGGCCGGGCAGCCGCCGCCCACCTTCCAACACCCACGGCGCCGCGTCGCGCCGGCCGAGGCGCTGCTCGACCATCAACAGCTCGCTCACCCGAGACCCCGCCATGTCGAAGGCTTGTTCACCCGATGCCCCACCGCATCCGCGTGCCGTTCACAGGAGGCTCCGCCGCAGCCGTGCGCCGAGCGGCGCGAAGCCGTTGGCGAGGTAGAACGCCTCGGTGGCGGCGAGACCCGCAAAGCGCGCGCGGGGCAGGCCGACCTCGATGCACGCGACTTCCCGCTCGTCCGCGAGCTCGAACAGCGCCGCGAGCAGCCCGCCGCCGACGCCGGCACCGCGCCAGGAGGGGTGTACCCAGAGGTCCTGGATCAGCGCGTAGCGGCCGGGGATGTGAATCGCGCTCTGCCAGCTGGCGCCGAGTACGCCGACGATCGCCCCTCCGCTCGCGACGGCCCCCGCCTCGCTCGCCGCGTCGCTCCCCGCACCGCCGGCCTCTGCCACGAGCAGTGCGCCGCCGGACCGATCGTCAACGAGCTCTCGTGCGGCCGCCTCCATTGCGGGCGCGGCAGGCGGAGTCCCACCGAGCTCGACCAACAGCTCGCCAATCGCGGCGGCCACCGTCGAGACATCGTGGTCGCCGGCGAGACGTACATGCCAACTCGGCGACCCCGATCCGGCCCCGCCGGCCTCGACGCCGGCCTCGATCGGGGCCGACCCGCTCATGCGGCCTCGGCCAGGCCGGCGGAGGGCTCGAGCTCGACGGTGAAAGCGTCGGGCCCCTCGCGGCCGCAGACGGCCCGCGCGACGGCGGCCATCGGCGCGCGCGCCTTCAGCAGAATCTCGTCGAACTCCTCGGCGGGGTCGGACTGCATTACGATCGCCCCGCCCGCGCCGATCGTGGTGCTGTTGGGGCCCCCACCCGCCCGCATCACGACGGTGCGGATCACGATCGAGAGGTCGACGACGCCGTCGAGCCCGAAGTAACCGATCGCGCCCGAGTAGACGCCTCGGGCGACGCGCTCGATGTCGTCGATGATGCCCATCGTGCGCAGCTTCGGCGCACCGGTCATCGAGCCACCGGGGAAGCACGCGCGCACGCATTCGACCGAGGTGCGCGCCGGTTCGAGCGTGCCGGTCACCGTCGAGATCATCTGGTGGACCGTCGGGTAGGACTCGATGATCATCAGCTCCGGGACGGCGACGGAGTCGAGCGCACACACGCGGCCGAGGTCGTTGCGCAGGAGGTCGACGATCATCAGGTGCTCGGCGAAGGTCTTCTCGTCGCACTGCAGCTCGGCGCGCAGCGCCTCGTCGCGGACGGGATCGACGTCGCGCGGCGCGGTGCCCTTGATCGGGCGCGCCTGCACGACCCGGTCACGGTCAACGGACAGGAAGCGCTCGGGCGAGGAGCTCAGCACCGCCAACGCACCGAGCTTCAGGTAGGCCGCGAACGGCGCGGGGTTGGAGCGGCGCAGCGTGCGGTAGAGCTCAAACGGCGGCGGGGACGCGGCGGTGGAGAGCTGGTCGGTGAGGCAAACCTCATAGGACTCCCCCGCGGCGAGCTCGGCCTGGCAGCGCAGGATGTCTGCCAGATACTGGCGGCGCCCGCGCCCACAGCGGAAGCTCACCGGACCCGCGGGGGTGTCAGGGGACGCCATGCCGGTATCGGTATCGGTGCCGGTGTCGGTGTCGGTGTCGGTGTCGAGCAATACGATGTCCGCGCCGGCACGCGGCTCGGCCGCCGTGCCCACCCCGACAGACGCCGCGTCGACGCCGACCCTGGAGCCGCCCCGTGCGTCCGCGCCCTCGCCCGCACGGGAGGATGCCGCAAGCAGCTCGCGCACGGCAGCAGAGGCCTCGTCGAGCCACCACTGCACCTCGTCCTCCCCTTCGCGCCCGAGCGCGAGGAGATGCGTCAAGCCCTGCACGTGGTCGACGGCGACGACGCGCGTGGCGAGCATCTGCACCGCGTCGGGCATGTCGGAGCGGTGGACATTGGACCCACCGCAGTCGGCCTTGCACTCATAGCCGAGGTAGCCGACGAAGCCACAGAGCAGGCCGCGGGCGGCGCCCTCGGGCGAGGGCAATGCGCGCGCCGAAAGCTCGCGGTCGAGCACGTCGAAGATCGAGGCCTCCTCGACCGAGACCCCGGCGGCGTCGTGGCGGGTGACCCGCCCCTCGTGCACGTCGTATTCGAGCACGCACCGCTCGGGACCGGCGGAGGTGCCGAGAAAGGAGCATTGCGCCAGGTGCGAGGGCGCGTCGGCGGAATCCAGCCAGAAGGCATGGTCACAAGCGCCGAAGAGCCGTTCGAACAGCGGCTCGGTGGGGGCGGCGCCCGCGAGTGTGCGCACGCTCAGCCGCGGCGCCCCGACGCCATCCACAGGAGTCACGCGCGCGCGCCGCGTGCGAGTGCGGGGCACGGTGGGAGTGTGCATCGTAGAAAAGGCACGCGCCGGACGGTGGGCGCGGGCGAGCGAATAGAAGTTCTCGACGACCGCCCGCCCATACTCGGTGGCAACCGACTCGGGGTGAAACTGCACCCCCCACAGCGGCCGGTTGCGGTGCTCGATCCCCATCACCACCCCGTCGTCGGTCCACGCGGTGACACGGCCCTCCGGGCCGATCGGGCCCGACACCGCGAGCGAGTGGTAGCGCACGACCGAGAAGTCCTGAGGGAGGCCCTCGAACAGGCCGCTGCCGAGGTGGTGAACCTGGCTGAGACGCCCATGCATCGCGCACGGCGCGCTCCCGACCAGCCCACTGAGTGCGCGCCCGAGGCCCTGGTGGCCGAGACAGATGCCGAGCACCGGGATCTCACTGGAGCGCAAGATGTCGGCACACACCCCGAAGTCATGCCAGCGCCCAGGGTGACCGGGGCCGGGCGAGAGCACGATCGCGTCGAAGTCCCAGCGCGAGAGCGCCCGCCAGGAGACCACGTCGTTGTGAATCACGATCGGCTCCTCGCCGGAGACAGAGGCGAGCAGGTGAAAGACGTTGTAGGTGTAAGAGTCGTAGTTGTCGACCAGCAGGGTGCTCATGGGAGATCGTCCGCGTGAGTGGGTGACAGAACAGGCGCGTGGGCGCCGGGCCTCGTGCCCGGCGACGAGGCGGGAACTCTCATCGCACCGCCTCCATCCCCAGCCCCCGCGGTACAGCTTCCGACGAACAGGCCATGGCCACCGAGCCCAAGCACGACTACCTCACCGCCTCCATCCCCAACCCCCGCGCGCCGCGGTCGAGCAGCGTCTGCACCACCCGCTCGACGTGTTCGCCGCGCGGGCGCTCCATGTACCAGCGCGCGAGGTGCTTGAGGTAAAGCGCCAGCGGGCCGACGTCGTAGCGACGCACCGCGAGGCGCAGGTAGCGCCGGTAGAGCTCGGCCTGCACGACCGCGAAGCGGTAGTCGGGATCCTCCGCTGGCCGAACCGGGGACCGATTAGGGGGACACTCGCTCCGCTCGCCTCCCCGCATCGGCCAGCGCCGAAGGGACGCGTCACCCGGCTTCGGTCGGCCGCCATTGGCGGGAGCGCCGCCGTGGTGGGCACGCGCGCGCACGATGTCCCATCCGAGGCTCTCGCCGTCGTCCAGCAGTTGCGCGGGCTCGAAGTCGATCGGCGGCGCGACCGGGTAGGAGACGAAGTACCCGAGCGCGATCTCCGAAGCGAGGCGTTCCGGGAAGGGATGCCCGTGGCGCACGGCGCGACCGGCGGGCGAGGCGTCGATCTGCTTGTCGAGCGCTTCGATCAGATCGTCGATCAGCAGCGCTCCCTCGCTGGAGGCGAGCGCGCGCTTCTGGCGGGACACCATCCCGTTGAAGATGTCGAGCGTCGGGTGCATCGGTGCCTGCCCGCTCCGAGCGTCTGCGCCGTTTGACCCACGCACGCTCGGCCCACTTCCACCGTTCGGCCCGGTGACCTCGCGCGCGTGTCCGTTTCCCCCCGGCAGCAGCTCGCTCATCAGCTTGCGCCGGCAGGTGACGTGCGAGACCCACTCGGTGCCGCACACCTGCATCGAGGTCGTGCCATCCAGTTCGGGCGCTGCCATCCAGTAGGCGAGCGAGCGCATGTGCTGCGTCGGCACGCCGTCGGCGCGCACCAGCGGGAACTCCTCGAAGTCCTTCAGCCCGGTGGCGTAGATCACGACGCCGTCCTCGCGCCGGCGCAGGCGCCCGTCGCGCAGGCCGGCGGCGGTGAGCCGGGCGGCGTCGGCGAGGAAGTCCGACTCGAAGAACACCCGGTCGAAGGCGACCCCCAGCCGCGCGAGCGTCTTGCGCTGACCGGCGATCACCCAGGCGCGGGTCTTGTACCAGAGCTGCAGCGCCTCCAGTTCACCGCTCATCACGCGCCGCAGGAGCTCGTCGGCGGCGTCGTCGCGCAGCGCCAGCTCGCGCGTGAGCGAGTCTTCGGGGTACTCGATCTCCGCGCCGCTGAAGGAGCCGTTGGCGGCGACGTAGTCGGCGTAGCAGACGCCGACGAAGTGATCGCTCTTCTCGTCGCCGTCGGGCCAGGAGTGCCCGTGGCGGCCGCTGTTCATCACACCCGCCATCGCCTCGCCCATCGAGCGGCCGGCGTCGGAGATCAGGGAGCGCCGCTCGACCTGCGCGCCGGCCTGGGTGAGCGCGGCGGCGAGCGCATTGCCGATCGCGAGGTTGCGCAGGTGTCCGATGTGCAGCGCCTTGGTGGCGTTGGCGTCCCAGAATTGCACCGAGAAGCGCTCCCCATGCGCGAGGTCGGCGAGCGCCGCCCCAGTGGAGGCACCAGCCTCCAGAGCGGCCCCGATTGTTTCTATCCAACCGTCGTCGAGACGCAGCTGCACACACTCGCCCTCGCGGCGCACCTGCTTGACCCACGGCTCGCGCTCGATCTGCTCGAGCACCGCGAGTGACTCGCGATCCTCACGCCAGTCAGGCAGGCGCGGGGTGAGCTTGATGTCGAAGTTCTCGTGCGGACGCCGTGGCGCGCGGGCGGCCCACCGCGCGGGCGTGCCGTTGGCGGGGAGCCTCTCGAAGTAATCAAAGAGATTGCTGGTCATACGCGGGTTTGCGGGTGGATCGTCATTGCATGCACGGTCATACGCGGGTTTGCCGATGGATCGTCATTGCATGCATGGTCATACGCGGGTTTGCCGATGGATCGTCATTGCATGCATGGTCATACGCGGGTGAGAAGCTGGATCGTCATTGCATGCACCAGCCGGGGCTCGAACCCGGATCAGCGGCGTTTAAGGCCGCCCCTTTAACCGATTAAGGTACTGGTGCCCTGGCCGGGCGGTTTGCCCGACGGGTTTGCCCAGAAATTCCCGTCGATCGCGTTCTCGATCGAGTTCGCTATGTTGAGCTTACTGGATACCATAACTTCGACGCGATCGCCAATCGCTCAGCAGAGCAAAGAGTGTGACGATCGCCTGGAGCCCCCGGACCGAACAGCGCAAAGCAAAAACAGTGAAGTGAGAGACATCGGCGAGCAACTGCAAGTAAGAGACATCCACAGATAACTGCGGTGAGGACCTCATGAGTGCAACGCGAAGCATGCATAAAAACAGTGGTAAACACGGGAAACTGCCCGCCGGACCGCGCCTGCCGAGCGAGCTGCAAGCGCTCGGCTGGGCGCTGCGCCCGCTGCCGTTCATGGCCAGCTGCCGTAGGCGCTACGGAGATATCTTCACCCTGCACGTGCGCCGCGGACGGCCGTGGGTGTTTCTGAGTGACCCCGAAGACGTCGGCAGGGTGCTGACGATCGCCCCCGAGCTGGTGCGGGCCGGCGCCGGGGAGGCAAACCCACTCCTCGGCCCGCTGTTGGGACCGCGCTCGGTAATGCTGCTGGACGAGCCCGACCACATGACCCACCGACGCTTCATGCTGCCCTCCTTCCATGGCGAGCGGATGCGTGCCTACGGGGAGATGATGGTGGAGATCGCACGCGCGGAGATCGCCCGCTGGCCGGTGGGCGAGCCGTTCGCGCTGTGGCCACGGATGCAGGCGATCAGCAACGAGGTGGTGATGCGCGCGACCTTCGGCAGCACCGAGGGTCAGCAGATACAGCGCCTGCACGTGTTGCTCCAGCGCCTCACCGATTTCCTCAACGACTCCTCGCGTCTGACGCTGCTTGCCACGTTCGGCTCGCGCTGGCTGTCGCGGAACACGGGTTTCCGCGAGGCGATCGCGCCGGTGGAAGCGGCGCTCATGGCGGAGGTGCGCCGCCGCCGCGCCGTGCCAGGCGACCCGCGCGATGAGGGGATCCTCTCAATGCTCGAGCAGGCATACGACGAGAGCGGCGAGCCGATGACCGAGCAGGAGCTGCGCGACGAACTGATCACGCTGCTCTCCGATGGGCCCACCGCGACCTCGCTGTCGTGGGCCTTCGAGCGCCTGCTGCGCCACCCCGAGAAGCTCGCGCGCCTACGCGCAGAGGTGCTCGGTGGCGGCGAGGAGTCCTACACCGACGCCGTGGTGAAAGAGACGCTGCGCCTCGCCCCGGCGGTACCCCTGGTGATGCGCGGCCTGGTCGAGCCGATGCGCCTCGGCGGCTATGAGATCCCCGCCGGCACGACGGTGGCACCGTGCATTTATCTCGTACACCATCGCGAGGACATCTATCCCCGCCCCTTCAGCTTCGCCCCCGAGCGCTTCCTCGGCAAAGCGCCGGATAACTACACGTGGATCCCATTCGGCAGCGGCGTGCGCCGCTGCGTGGCGGCAGCGTTTGCGCAGCTGGAGATGAAGCGGGTGATCCAGACGGTGCTCGAAGAGGTGGAGTTGGCGCCGGCCCCCGCAGGCGGCTCGCAGCGGGCGACGCGCAGCTCGGTTGCGTTCGCCCCGGGCGACCAGGCGCCGGTGATCGTCACGCGCCGCCGGACGGGCAACGCCCACACGTCGACGCTCGCCGCGGCGTGAGCATGGCAGGCCGCCGGCTGGATGCGACGATGGACCCGGGGACGAGCGGGCACGAAAGCGTGGATGCGATGGTCGATCTCGGCGCGGGCGCGCACGAAGGCGCGGACGGCAAAATCGACCTGCTGGTCGTCGGCGCCGGCGCCAAGGCCACGGCGCTAGCCGCTAAGGTCCACGTGCTCAACACGCTCGGGGCGGGGCCGCTGGCACTGACAATCGTCGAGGCGACCGAATTGGCCGCATCGTGGCTGGGGCGCAACGGAATGACATCGGGCGAGGAGCCGCTGGCGATTCCGCCGATCAAGGACATCGGCTTCCCCTACCAGAGCAGCAAGACATTCGGCGAGCTCGGCGCAGAGGTGGACCGCGCGATGATGCCGTTCACCTGGCAGCAGTACATGATCGGCAAAGGCGAGTATGCGCGCTGGGTGAACGCGGGCTCGCCGGCGGTGCAGCACCGGGACTACGGCCGCTACCTCACCTGGGTCCTCTCACAGGCCACCGTAGGGGTGACGATCGTGCGCGGGCGCGTCGCGCAGGTGTCGCTCCCCGGGCGGGGCGAACGCTGGACGGTGGAGGTGATGGAGCCCTCCGCCCATGCGGAGACCGACGGGCGCGGGCGGGAGTCAGCCGACTCCGGATCGGCGGCGTCAGGGCAGGCGGGTCGCCGGGGCTCCGAGCCGGTGGACCGCAGCCAGTACGAGTGCGACGCGTTGGTGCTCACCGGCCCGGGCATCCACCGCGCCCTCCCCCACGACCCCGATGCGGCAGCGCGAATCTTCCACTGCGACAGCCGGCGCGGCGAGCTGGCGCGCATCCCCGTCGAGCACAGCGCGGACATCGCGATCGTCGGCGGCGGCGAGAGCGCACTCAGCGCCGTGGCCTTCCTGCGCGATTTCCGCCCGGCGGCGCGGATGACTGTGTACACGCCGATGCTGCCGCTGAGCCGTGGCGAGAGCTTCCTGGAGAACCGCGTCTTCTCCAACCCCGACGAGGTCGCCTGGAGCGCGCTGGACCCACAGACGCGCCGCGACTTCGTCAAGCACTGCGACCGCGGCGTGTTCGACCCGGGGACGCTGGCGAGTATCGCCTACGACGAGCGCTGCCGCTTCGTCACCGGTCGCGTGATGCACGTGGGATCGCACACCAAGCGCGACGGCGAGGAGGGCGGCGGGGTGTACGTCGACTACGCGGCGGCGGAGGGTCTCACGAGCGCGCGCCACGACTACCTGATCAACTGCACCGGGTTTGACCTGTTGGAGCAGCTGCGCGGCCTCTTCTCCCCCGCGCTGCGCGCGGAGATCGAGCGTCAGGCGGGCCCGGTGTGGGAGCGCCCGCCCGAAGCCGGGGTCGCGATCGGGCGGGCGCTGGAGCTTGAGGGGATGCGCCCGCGGCTCTACATCCCGGGGCTGGCGGCGCTCAGCCAGGGGCCGGGCTTCGCCAACCTCGGCTGCCTCGGGCTGCTCGCCAACCGCGTGCTGGCGCCGCTGGTGCTCGGCGAGGACGCCCCGGCCGAGCATTCGACGGTTGCGGCCACCAGCGGCAGCTGACTACTCGTCGGCGCCCTCGCTCGCCGATCCTCGATCGACGGCCAGGCCGCCAACCAGCTCGCGGGCCTCAGGGCTGATCTCCATCGCGCGAATCAAGATCGAGATCGTGGCGCCGAGCAGCGTGGGCGACACCGCGCCCGGGTCGGTGAGCTCCAGCGTCCCGAGGCCGATGCCGAGCGCGAGCATCACATTGGCGAACTGCTCGTAGGCCCGCGCGGGCAGCTCCAGGCCGGCGTCGGCGGAGCTGGTGGCAGCGAAGCCCGCAAACGTCGAGCGCATCTGTTGCATCGCCGCGGCGAGGCGCAGCCGCAACTGCTCGTCGCGCTGGGCTTGCGCCCACAACTCGACGAACAGGCGAAAGCGCTCGGGCTCCCGCCGCAGGCTCTCCATCCAGCGCTCGCTGCCGGCGAGCGGGCGCTCCCAGGTGACCCGCTCGCGGTCGAACAGCTCCAGCTGCTCGGCGACCTGCCCCGCGAGGTGCTCCTCCACCAGGGCGAGCAGCAGGTTCTCCTTGCTGCCGAAGTGCGCGTAGACGGCGCCCTTGGTGAAGCCCGCGTCGGAGGCGACCTCTTCGAGCGTGGCGCCGGCGAAGCCGAAGCGCGCGTAGACCCGCGCGGCGGCCTCCAGCAGACACGAGCGCGTGTGGGCCTTGCGCGCGCTGCGGTCGAACTTACCCCGCGGCATCAGCGCCTGCGCCCCGGCGACTTTTTCCAGGACATTTCCCTTGACATATACTCGTAAGTAGATATACTCATTGGTACCCCCCGATTCTAGCCTCAAGGAGCGGTGCCATGACGATGACCCAGCTGCCCCCCGGTCCCAGCATGCCCACAGCGTTGCAGACGCTCGCCTTCTGGAGTCGCCCCAACGCCTTCATGGAGCGCTGCGCCGCGCGCTACGGCCGCCGCTTCACGCTGCGCATCGTCTCGCAACCGCCGTTCGTGGTGCTGTGGGACCCCGACGAGATCAAGGAAGTGTTCCAGGCGCCCCCGGACGTCCTGCACCCCGGCGAGGGGGCACGGATCCTCGAACCGGTCGTGGGCCGCCACTCAGTGATCCTGCTCGACGAGGCGCCCCACATGGAGCAGCGCAAGCTGCTGCTGCCGGCCTTCCACGGCGAGCGGATGCAGCGCCTCGCGGGTCTGATGGCCGAACTGGCCGAGCGCGAGGTCGCCTCGTGGCCGCGCGGGGAGCGAATCGCGCTGCACGGGCGGCTGCAGCGGCTGACGCTCGAGATCATCCTGCGCGCGGTGTTCGGCCTGGAACGGGGGGCGCAGCTGGACGAGTTGCGCGAGCTGCTCAGCGAGATCCTCGCGTTCGCGGAGAACCCACTCTCGATGCTGCCACGCCCACCTCGCCTGCTCACGCTGCGCGGCCCGATCGCCCGCCAGGATCGCCTGCACGCGCGCGCCGACGAGCTGATCGCCGAATTGATCGCCGAGCGCCGGCAGGCGGGAGCCGACGGAGACGACGTGCTCGCGATGCTGCTCGCCGCCGAGCACGAGGACGGCTCGCCAATGAGCTCCGAAGAGCTGCGCGACGAGCTGGTGACCGCGCTGGTCGCCGGCCATGAGACCACCGCCTCGGAGCTGGCGTGGGGCTTCGAGCGGCTCTCCCGCGAGCCGGCGGTGCTGGAGCGTCTGTACGAGGAGCTGGACGGAGACTCCGACGAGACCTACCTGACGGCAACCGTGCAGGAGATCCTGCGCCACCGGCCGGTGCTGCCCCACGCCGAGCCGCGTCTGGTGAAGCAGCCCATCGAGATCGGCGGCTTCACCTACCAACCCGGTGTGATGCTGGCGGCATTCGCCCACCTCGTGCACCACGACCCCGCGATCTACCCCGAGCCCCACGCGTTCCGGCCCGAGCGCTTCATCGAGCGCGAGGGCGGCAAGGCGCCGGGCACCTACACCTGGATCCCGTTCGGCGGCGGCCGGCGGCGCTGCCTTGGCGCGAGCTTCGCGCTGCTGGAGATGAAGCTGGCCCTGCGCGCGGTGCTCGAGCGCTGCGAGCTGCAGCCGGTGGGTGCGCACGGCGAGCAGGCGCGCAGGCGCAACATCACCGTCAGCCCTGCGAGGGGGTGCGAGGTGATCCTGCGCGAGCGGACGGCCAGGCGCCGCGTGGCTGACCCGCCGGCGGCCGAGTCGATCGCGGCCTAATCAATCGCGCGCGCCGGCGCCTCGCCCCACAGCCGTTCGAGGCGGTAGAACTCGCGCGTGACGGGCGTAAAGATGTGGACGACCACGTCGAGGTAGTCCATCAGCACCCACTGCGCGCGCCCGGCCCCTTCCACCCGCCGTGGCAGGATGCCGAGTTCACGCTTGGAGCCCTCATGGACAGCGTCGTGGATCGCCTTCACCTGGCGGTCGGTGTTGCCGGAGCAGATCAGGAAGAAGTCGGTGTAGCCGACCAACCCGCGCATGTCGAGCTCGAGCATGTCGTGCGCCTTCTTCTCCAGAGCGAACCCTGCCAGCTCGCGCGCCAGCTCGGCGGAGGGGAGCACTTGCGCCGTTGGGCTCACGTGCCTGCCCCTCCCGCGCCCGCCGCCGCATCGCCGCCGACAGCCCCGCCATTCCCCGCGCGGTTCGGGCCATGGTAGAGGCCGTGCTCGGCGATGTACGAGGCCACCGGCCGCCCCACCATCTCCTCGACGGGCAGGCCGCGGCGCACCCGCTCGCGCACCAGGGAGGAGGAGGCGTCGATCATCGGCATGTGCAGGCGAATGATCGGAAAGCCAACGTGGTCGGGCTCGATGATTGGACGCCCTCCCATCCGCAGCGCGACCGCAAAGCTGGCGAGCGCGGGCAGTGCCGCGGCCTCCTGCCAGGTGGGCAGGGTCGAAGCGACGTCAGCGCCAAGGATGAATGTGAGCTCAGTATCGGGATGCTCGTCATGTAGTGCCCTCAGAGTATCCACCGTGTAAGACGGCCCGTCCCGTTCGATCTCCAGCGCGCAGGCCTCGACGCCTTCGACGTCTGCGGCCACCAGGCGGCACATCTCCAGGCGATACTCCGGGTGGACGGGATTCCGTCCTTCCTCGACCGGCTTGCCGGGCGAGATGCGGGCCGGCATCAGCAGTACACGCTCCAGGCCGAGCTCGCGCATGGCGTGGCGTGCGAGCGCGACATGCCCGCGGTGGGGCGGGTTGAAGCTGCCGCCGAGGATGCCGAGGCCCCCTCGCGACCGATCGCCGGCACCGACAGGAGCCGCGGGGTGAGGGTCGCCAGCGGCCGCACCAGCGCCGGGACCGAACGCATCGTGAGGGATCGCCACGAGCGCGTCGTCTCAGGCCCGGACGTGCCCGTCGCCCTCGACGAGGTACTTGAAGGTGCACAGCTCGCGCAGCCCAATCGGCCCGCGCGCGTGGAGCTTCTGCGTGGAGTTTCCGATCTCGGCCCCCATCCCGAACTCCCCCCCGTCGGTGAAGCGCGTGGAGGCGTTGACATACACACAGGCGGCGTCTACGCCACGCTGGAAGGCGCGCGCGGCGGCGGTGTCGCGGGTGAGGATCGCCTCGGAGTGGCCGGACCCGTAGCGGCCGATGTGCTCGATCGCCTGCTCCAGCGAGTCGACCACGCGGACGGCGAGCGCCAGCGCCAGGTACTCGGTGGCCCAGTCCTCCTCGGTGGCGGGCTCGACGGTGACAGCGGTCGCTCGCTCGAGACCGGATGCGGCGAGGGCGTTGCCCCCCGGTCCTCCTCCCGGCTCGGGCGCACCATCTGCCGTCCAAGCCACTCCCGGTGCGCCGCCCTCGCCACCGGCCAGCTCGAGCGTGCGCTCGTCACCGCGCACCAGCACGCCGGCATCGCCCAGCGCGGCTAGCATCGCCGGCAGGAAGCGGGCAGCCGCAGCCTCATGCACGAGCAGCGTCTCCGCGGCGTTGCACACTCCCGGGCGCTGCGTCTTCGCATTGAGCACAATCTCCATCGCCTCCTCGGCGTTGGCGGAAGCATCCACATACACGTGGCAGTTGCCAGAGGCGGCGTAGATCACCGGCACCGTGGCCACCTCTTTGAGCGCCGCCTTCAACCCCTCCCCACCGCGCGGGATGATCAGGTCGAGTGTGTCGTTCTGCCTCGCCAGCTCCGCCAGCTCCTCGCGCCCGCCGCCCGCGACGAGGCTGACACACCCCTCCGGCAACCCCGCGCCGACGGCCGCTTCGGAGGCGATCGCGGCAAGCACCGCGTTGGAGTGAGCGGCAATCGAGGAGCCGCGCAGCACGATCGCGTTGCCCGCCTTCAAGCACAGCGCGGCGGCGTCGATCGTGACGTTGGGCCGCGCCTCGTAGATAACGGCGACCACGCCGAGCGGCACCCGCACCTTGCTCACATCGAGGCCATTGGGCAGCCGCCGCCCCTCGATCAGCTCGCCGACGGGGTCGGGCAGCGCGGCGATCGTGCGCACCCCGGCCGCGATCGCGGCAATCCGCGCGGGGTCGAGTGCGAGACGATCGAGCAGCGCCACCCCGATCTCCCCCTCCCGCCCGGCGGCCATGTCCAGCTCGTTGGCGGCGAGGATCTCCGGCGTGCGCGCGATCAGAGCATCGGCGATCGCCAGCAGCGCGGCGTCCTTGATGGCCGTGTCCACTGCGGCCAGCCGCCGGGCAGCGCGGCGCGCGGCGGCGCAGAGGTCGGAGATCGATGCCGTGGTCGTGGCCGTCGCCATGTCTCACACAGGGTACGACAGTGATCTGCGGTGCGCACGGTCTCGTGACACTGCGTCCGGCATTGAACAGACCGACCCATCCCCGACCCTTTTTCTGATTGCCCACCCACCCATTCTCATCCCAACCCTCACAACCTGCTCAAGCCAAAACCAACTGATCCCGATGCACGGCCTCATCGGTGGCGTGCGGCAGGATCTCGCGCACGGCCTCGGACTGCAGGCCCCTCGCGCGGCGCAGCTCCAGCGCGGAGTAGTTGCAGAGACCCTTGGCGATCACGACGCCGCCGAGCTCGGCGATCTCGACGGCGTCGCCGGCGTCGAACTCGCCTCGCACCTCGACGACGCCGACCGGCAACAGCGAGGTGCCCTGCTCGCGCAGCGCGCGCGTGGCGCCCGCGTCGATCACCAGCGTGCCATGCGCGGGCTTGGCGTAGCGCAGCCACAGCTTGAAGGAGTTGTGGCGGGTGGGGCCGGGGTGAAAGCGCGTGCCCTCGGGCTTGCCCGCGAGGGCCGCCTCCAGCGCGCCGGCGCGCACGCCATTGCAGATCACAGCGGGGATCCCCGCGGCGCCCGCGATCTCCGCGGCGAGCACCTTCGAGCGCATCCCCCCCGAGCCGAGCGGTGACGTGGAGTCCCCGATCTCGAGACCTTCGAGCTCGCGCAGATCGTGTACCTCGCCGATCAGCCGCGCGCCGGGTTCCCTGCGCGGGTCGGCGCTGTGCAGCCCGTCGATGTCGGTGAGCAGCACCAGCAGCTCGGCGGCCACCAGCACGGCGACCTGCGCGGCGAGGAAGTCGTTGTCGCCGAAAGAGATCTCGTCGGTGGCAGTGGTGTCGTTCTCGTTGATCACCGGCACCACCCGCCAGTCCAGTAGCGTGCGTAGCGTGCGCCGCGCGTTGAGGTACTGCGCGCGCCCACCGAGGTCCTCGGCGGTGAGCAGCACCTGCCCCGATGTCAGCCCCCGCGCGCGCAGCAGCTCGTCGTAGGAGCGGTAGAGCTTGCCCTGCCCCACTGCCGAGGCGGCCTGCAGCTCGGGGATCAAGGTTGGGCGAGCGGGCAACCCCATCACGCGAACCCCACGCGCGATCGCCCCCGAGGAGACCACCACGCACCGCTCCCCGGCGCTGTGCAGCGCGGCGACGGCGTCGCAGATCTGCCCCAGCACCTCCTCACGCAGCTCGCCGTCCTCGCGGGCAACGATCGAGGAGCCCAGCTTGATCACGATGGTTCGCATGAGGTCATGTAGCGTAGATGGAGAACGATGAGCAGCGAGACCAGGCCTTCCACCGAACCCGTCCTCCGTCACATGGGCACACGTACGCGCCTGTACGGCTGAGGTAGCTCTTTATCCCGCGGCGTCAAGCTCCAGCACGACCCCAGCGATCTGCAGCTCATCGCCCGGCTGGAAGCCCTCGTCCTGCAGGGCACGGAGCACGCCGAGGCGGCGCAGGCGGCCCTCGACGTAGGCCATCGCATCGTCGTTCTCGACGTCGAAGCGCTGAAGCAGGCGCTCGACCGAGGGACCCCGCACGGCGAAGGCACCCTCGCCGACGCGCTCCACCTTGAAACCGGTGCGCTCGGCGGGGCGAAACACCATGTGCTCGGCGAGCTGCTCGGGCTCGGCGAGGCTCCCAGAGCTCGCTGTCTCCTCGGCGACCTGCCCGGTCGTGGCCCGCTCGCCGACCGGCACCAGCCGCAGCAGTGTGGCCGCCAGTTCGGCGAGGCCGGCGCCGGTGGCGGCGGAGGTCGCGATCACCGGGACGTCGCCGAGGCTCTCTGACCACTTCCCGAGGCGCCCAGACCACTCCGCGACCGCCGCGCGTGCGCGCTCCGGCGGGACGAGGTCGGCCTTGGAGAGCGCCAGCACTCGCGGGAGGGCCGCCAGGCGCGGGTCGTGCGCGGCCAGCTCCTGCTCGATCGTCGTGTAGTTGGCCACCGCGTCCGCGTCGTGCTCGGCGGAGAGCTCCGGGGCGAGGTCGAGCACGTGCACCAACAGGCGGGTGCGCTCCACGTGCGCGAGAAACTCATGGCCGAGCCCGGCGCCCTCGCTGGCGCCCTCGATCAGGCCGGGGATGTCGGCCACCACCAGCTGGCGCTCATCGGACTCGAGCACCCCCAGCACCGGCTCCAGGGTCGTGAACGGGTAGGAGGCGACCTTTGGCGCCGCGCGCGTGAGGCGCGCCAGCAGCGAGGACTTGCCCGCGTTCGGCAGGCCCACGAGGCCGACGTCGGCGAGCAACCGCAGCCGCAGCGCCAGCCACCCCTCCTCTCCCGGCAGGCCGCGCTCGGCGAAGCGCGGCGCCTGCCGCGTGGGGGTGGCGAAGCGCTTGTTGCCCTTGCCCCCCGAGCCCCCGCGCGCGAGCGGCGCGCGCTGTCCGTGGTGCAGCAGTTCCCAGCGACGGCCCTGCAGGTCGCCCTCCTCGCCGATCGCCTCGGTGCCCGGCGGCACGCGCACCACCAGCGCCTCGCCGTCGGCTCCATGGCGCAGCGAGCCTCCCCCGCGCCCTCCCCGCGCGGCGCGGTGGTGGGCCCGGCGCGTGAAGCTCTGCAGGTCGCGCAGCGAGTCGTCGCACACCAGCACAACGTCCCCACCGCGCCCGCCGTCACCGCCGTCGGGCCCCCCGCGTGGTACGTGCGCTTCGCGACGGAAGCCCGCGCAGCCATCCCCCCCCGTGCCCGCCTGAACGTGGATGCGCGCGCGGTCGTGGAGCATCAACGCATCCTGGCATGCCCGCGGCGAGATCCCTCGTGGGAAGGCCGGCTACCGCGATGCAATGAGTGCTACGCCTCGTCGGCCACGACGCTCACCACGCGGCCGCGGCGGCCGGCGGCGAACTGCACGGTGCCCGCCGCGCGAGCGTACAGCGTGTCGTCCTTGCCGATCCCGACGCCCTCGCCCGGCTTGAAGCGGGTGCCGCGCTGGCGCACGATGATCTCGCCGCCGGTGACAGCCTGGCCGGCAAAGGTCTTCACGCCAAGCCGTTTGGCGTTGGAGTCGCGGCCGTTACGGCTGGAGCCGAGGCCCTTCTTATGCGCCATTCCCGCTCGCTTCCTTCGAAGTCTCCGCCGGCTCAGACGCCGGCGCAACGGCGGCCGCCGGTTTGGCCGCTTTGTGCGCGGCCGTTTTCCCTGCGCCCATCGCGATCTCCGTGATCTCGATGCGCGTCAGCTCCTGGCGGTGGCCGGTGCGCCGTTTGTAGCCGCGCTTGGGCTTGAACTTGACGACGCGCAGCTTCTCGCCCCGCTCGTGGGCGAGCACCTTGGCGGTGACCTGCACCTGTTCGAGCCCCTTGCTGTCGAAGACAGCCTCCTCAGAACGGTACATCAGCGGCTTGAGCGCCACGCTCGCGCCCACCTCGTCGGGGAGGCGCTCGACCAGCAGGTACTGACCGCGCTCGACGCGGTACTGCTTGCCGCCTGTCTTCACGATTGCGTACATGTTTGCCCTTGTGGTCCTTGTTCTCGGCGCGAGCGCCGCCAGCTACTCGGTTCCCGCCTCGGCCTTGGCAGCCGAACGACGCCGTCCGCCCCTGCGGCCGCGGCGCCGAGGTTTGGATTGTACGGCATCCTCCTCTGCGACATCGGCCGGCGGCTCGGAGGGCCCAGCGGACGACTCGGAGCGATCGGCCGACGGTTCGGCTTGCTTGCCTGGCGACTCGACGTGCTCGGACGCCCCATTCGCGGAGGGCTCCTCCACGATCAGCTCAACCGGGTCCGGAACCGGTTTGGGTTTTGGCGCGGTGCGCGGTTTGCGGGGGCTGCGGCGCCGGGGGGGCGCAGTCGGTCGTGGGGCCGGGCGTACCACCTCGCCGTTCTCATCCAGCAGCAGCGCGCTCGCGGCAGTGCGGCCGACCTGCTCGATGCGCACCATCCGCTTCTCCCCCACGTGCAGAGAGGCGCCGGCGATCGAGATTATGTAGCCGTCGATCTTCGCCACGGCGTCGTCGACGTCGTACATATGCGGCTCCACGATCTCCACCAGCACCTCGTCGCCGGCGTGGAAGGGTAGCGCGCGCTCCTCGACCTCTTCGCGGCTGCCTTGGAAGGTGATCGCGAAGTGGTCGAGCACCAGCCCTTCGGAGCCCTCGAAGTGGAAGGAGCGGCCTGTCTGCTCCTCCAATGCGTGCAACACGCGCGAGTGCTGGCCGGTGAACTGCGCGGTCACACGCGGGTTGATCTGCACCAGGAACGCCTCCGCGTCCGGGTTCTCCGTGGCGATGTCGCGCAGACGACGCTCGAAGTCGATCCCGATCGTCTCCTCCGAGCGGATCACCCCGTCCCCGTCGCAGGCCGGGCAGGGGCGGCTGATGATCTCGCGCACCCCCTCGGTGACGTTCTGACGGGTCATCTCCACCAGGCCGAGCTTCGAGATCTCCGCCGTGAACGTCTTCGTGCGGTCCTCGTCGAGCGACTTGCGCAGCGTCTTCATCACCGCGTCGCGGTTCTTCGCGCGCGCCATGTCGATGAAGTCGATCACGATGATCCCGCCGATGTCGCGCAGGCGCAGCTGGTCGACGACGGCCTCCGCAGCCTCCAGGTTGGTGCGCGTGATCGTCTCCTCCAGGCCGGCGCTGCGCCCGCGGCCGGTGAAGCTGCCGGAGTTGACGTCGATCACCGTGAGCGCCTCGGCGTAGTCGATCATCAGGTAGCCGCCGCTGGGCAGGTCCACGCGACGCGAGAGCACCCCCTCGATCGCCCGCTCCACCCCGTATGCCTCGAACAGCGGCTGGGGCTCCTGCCACAGCTCGACGCGCTGCACCAACTCGGGGGCGGTGCGCGTGAAGAACGACACCAGCCGGTGGTACTGCTGCTCGTCGTCGACGATCGCGCGCTCGAAGTGTTCGGAGAAGATGTCGCGCACCACCCGCACGGAAAGGTCGGCCTCCTGGAAGACCATCTCCGGGGCGACCGTCTCCTGCACGCGCTTGACCAGCACCTCGTGCAGCTTGTGCAGGTAGAGCAGCTCCCGCTCGAAATCCTCTCGCTTGGCGCCGTGCGCGGCGGTGCGCACGATCGCGCCGCCGCCGCCGAGGTTGAGTTTGGCGGTCTGCTTGCGCAGGCGCTCGCGCTCCTTGTCCTCAAGGCGCCGCGAGACGCCGACGCCCTCGCCCGTGGGCTGGTAGACCATGTAGCGCCCGGCGATCGCCAGCTCCATCGAGAGGCGCGCGCCCTTTGTCTTCAGCGGGTCCTTGATCACCTGCACCACGACCTCTTGGCCGGGTTTCAAAAGCTCGGTGATCTTGCGCCCGCCGCCGCGCCCGCGCCGCGGCGCCTCGACGCCGGGGAGCACGATCTCATCGACGTGCAGGAAGCCGTTCTTCTCGAGACCTATGTCGACGAACGCCGCCTCCAGGCCGGGCAGCACGTTGTCGACCTTGCCCTTGTAGATGTTGCCGACGATCGACCGCGCCCCGCGGCGCTCGATGTAGAGCTCAGCGATCCGGTAGTCGGCGCCCGGCGGGGCGCTCCCGCGCCTGCGCCGATGGCCAGAGGATGTCCCTGCGGCGACCGGCGCACCGGTCGCCTCCATGAGCGCCACGCGCGTCTCCGCGCGATCGACGCTGACAAGCACTTGCTTTTTCAATGTAGATCGGTCTTTCGGTATCGATTGTGGCCGAGCCCCAGAGGAGGCCGCCCGGTGCGGGCGGTCCGTAAGCGTGTGTTCTGGGGTTCTCGGTGAGCATTATCTGTCCTGCTCGGCTAGGGCCGCAACACGCGACCCTTCAAAGCCTCGGTGGCGCGCGCCTGGACGTAGATCGACTGCAGCAGGCCGACGGCCAGCAGCGTCGCGATCACCGACGAGCCGCCATAGCTCATGAGCGGCAGCGTCACGCCGGTGACGGGCATGATGTCTACAGCCACGCCCACGTTGACGAACACCTGAAACATAAGCATAGCCACCACACCCCCGGCAACCAGCGCCCCGAACAGATCCTTCGCCAGCGTCAGGATCCGCAGCGTGCGCCAGATCAGCAGCGCATACAGCGAGAGCACGAGCGCCGCGCCAACGAAGCCGTAGCGCTCACCCACCGCCGCGAACACGAAGTCGGTGCTGTCCTCGGGCACGAATTCGCCCTGGATCTGGGTGCTGTTGGCGCCGCTGCCGGCGCGCTGCCCCGCGCCGATCGCGATCTTCGACTCAAGCTGCTGGTAGCCTTCGTGCTGCGCGGAGTACTGTGTGGAGGGGTTCAGGAAGCTCGTCAGGCGTTCGACCTCATAGGGCTTCAGCACCTGCACCCCTGCCGCCGGGGCGACCACCAGCACGAGCGCGATCGCCGCGGCACCCAGCGCCAGCAGACCCGCCAGGTGGCTCCAGGGGACGCCGGCGACGAACAGCAGCGTCACCGCGATCGTGAGGTACACGAGGCCCGAGCCGAGGTCGGGCTGGGCGATCACGAGCATCGCCGGCAGCAGCGCCGCCAGCATCACCAGCGCGGTGGTCTCCCGCTCGTGCAGCTGGCGCGAGCGATCGACGACAAGCGCCGAGAGCGCGAGGATCAGCAGCACCTTGCCGAGCTCAGACCCCTGGAAGGAGAACAGCGGGAAGCTGATCGCGCGGACCGAGCCTTGGGCGGAGTGCCCGGCGCCCAGCACCGCCAGGATGCTCAGGACCAGCGCCGCGTAGATCGCGACTTTGTGGTGGCGCAGACGCGCGTAGTCGATCCGCGCCAGCGCCACCATCGCCCCCAGACCAACGAGGAGGTAGATGATCTGACGCTCGGAGTAGTAGTGCGGCTGGCCGGGCACCGCCTTCGCGGTGACCCACCCCAGCACGACGACCGAGCAGATCCCCAGGCCGAGCACCGTCAGCGTCAGCACCGGGTCAAGCATCAGGCGCGGACCCCGGCGCGGCTCCTGGGCGCCACCCTGCGCGCGGCGCTCAGCTTCGGGGGCGGTAATCGGGCTGAGCGGGCTCATCGGATCATTTGTCCACGCTCGAGCCGTTGACCAGCTTCAGCGGTTGGTTGAACCACTTCGAGGCGATCAGCCGCGCCACCGGCGCGGCCGCCTGGTCGCCGAAGCCGCCCTGTTCGACGGTCACCGCGATCACGATCGGGCGGCCGGCGTCGGGCAGGATGCACATGTACCAAGCCTGTTCGACGTACGGCAGGCGTTCGGCGGTGCCGGTCTTGCCGTAGACCGGGTACTTGGCCTGGTCCCAGCCCGACCACACGTCCTGCGAGGTGCCGCCCGACTCGGAGGTCGCGTCGTGGATCCCTTCCATCACGAGGCCGAGGTTGGTGGGGTTCAGTTTGATCTTGCGCCGCGGTGGGAAGCTCAGTGTCTGCACGATCCCGCCGCTGGGGCTTTCGATCGCCTCGCCCAGGTGCGGAGTCGGGACCCACCCTTCGCCGTTGTTCATGTAGGCGTTGGCGAGCGTCGAGTAGGCCACCGCCATCTGCAGCGGGTCGGTCTGCAGGTCGCCCTGGCCGACCGCCAAGTCCATGTTGTGCCCGACGCTCCACGGCGCTCCGGGTTCGGCGACGATTCCGCAGGGGTGGCCGTGGCGTTCGCGCGTGCATTTGGCTTCGAGCGCGTTCTGTTCTTCCAACCACTTCGGGCTCGGAAGCGTGCCTTCTCGTTCAGAGGGCAGGTCGATCCCCGTCGGGCGCCCGATCCCCAGCTCGTGTGCCATGTTCTGAATCACCGGGCCATGAACGTTGTCCATCTCGCCAACCGTGAAGAAGTAGGTGTCGGAGGAGACCTTGAGCGCGTCGACGAGGTTGGCCGCGCCGTAGTCGGCGCCGCCCGCGTTGCAGAATTTCACGGTCGAGACGTAGATGCACGTCCCCGCGCCGAGGCCGGCATAGGGGTCGAGGACGCCCGCTTCGAGGCTCCCGATCGCAGTGATCGGCTTGAACGTCGAGCCGGTCGGGTAGGCGCCTTCGCTCGCGCGGTCGACCAGCGGGGCCGGTTCTGGCTCGCCGCTCTTGGCGCCCTGCCCGACCTGCTCGATTTCGTCCAGTTCGTGTTCGGAGAGAGCTTTGGTGAAGCGGTTGGGGTCGAAGCTCGGGAAGGAGCCCATCGCGAGGATCCCCCCGCTGCGCGGTTCCATCGCCAGGAACGCGCCGCCGTTGCCGGGGTTGCCGAGCGCGTGAGCCAGTTCGATGCCCTTGCGCAGCGCGACTTCGCCCTCCTTCTGCAGCGCCAGGTCGAGCGTCAGCCGCAGCGTGTAGCCGGCGTGCGGCTTGATCTCGGGCAGGTTGGTCTGCTGCACCTGGTTTTCGGAGTCGATCTCGACCTGCTTGGCCCCGGGCTTGCCGCGCAGGTAGCGGTCGTACTCGTACTCGAGGCCCTGCTGACCGACGATCGTTCCCGGCTTGACGCCCTTGAAGTTGGGATGCTGGGGACTGTGCGGCTGCTCCTCCTTTTCGGTGATCTGACTGACATAGCCGAACACCTGCGCGGCCATGTCGTGATAAGGGTATTCGCGCACCGAGACCTGTTCCTGGGTGACGCCGGGGTAATCGTTCTGGCGCTCCCCCAGCACCGTTAGCGCGCCGGGGCCGGCGTTGGTCTTGATCGTCACCGGCGCGTAGGACACTTCTTTTTCGCCCTTCTTCTGGATTTCCACAATCGTCCGCGGGCTCATCTCGAGCAGCTTGCCCAGCTTCCGATAGAGCGCCCGGCGATGCGGCCCCTTCGGAGGCAGCTCCCAGGGGATGATCTGCACGGCGTTGGTGGGTTTGCTCGTAACCAGCACATTGCCTTCGCGGTCGACGATCTGCCCGCGCGGCGCGGCGATCGGCAGTTCGCGCAGCGTGTTCTTGGCAGCCTTCTCGACATACTGTTCGCCGGTCAGGATCTGCAGGTACCAGAGACGAAAGAAGATGATCCCAAACATCACCAGCGCGACGCCGCCCAGCACCGCCACGCGCAGTCCCAGCTGCGAGGAGATCGGCGGCGGCGTACGGGGCTCTGGCGTGCGGACACGCTCGAGCGGGGTCATGCTTTGGACAAGGGGCTCAGACCACCGGTGGTGTATGCACGACGGCTGCGGCGGCGTTGGCGCGGATCGTCGGGGAGACTGGGCGCCAGCCAGCGGTGCACCAGCGCCCACACTGGCAGCGCGACGACTGTGCCGAGCGCGACCCCGACGACGATCTGACGCAGCAGCTCGAGGCTGACGGGGGCGTCGACTCCGAGCGCGATCTCCATCACCGAGTAGCCGATCATCGAGGTGGCGGCAGCGGCGGCGCCGACCAGCAGCGGGGTGAGCGCCGCGCGGGGATCGCGCAGCTCGCGTAGGCGCCCCGCTCCGTAGCCGATCACCGTGAAGATCAGCGACGTCAGACCGAGCGTCTGCACCAGCGTGAGATCGACCAGCAGCCCGATTCCGAAGCCCGCGACAGCACCCGTCAGCGAGCCGCACTGCAAGCCCACGAAGGCGACCACCAGCGGCGTCAGGTCGATCGCGACCCCGAACACCGGCACCTCGGAGATGACGCCCGTCTGCAGGAAAACGACCACCACCGCCAACGCCGCCACGCGCACAGCCACAGCGCCGTTGGGCTGGCCCGCCATCAGCCGCCGCTCCCCGCGAATGCGGCTTCCATCGGCAGCAGCCCTCTGCAAGCGTGCCCTGCCATTCAGCCGCCGCTCCCCGTCGAGGCCAGCTGTCCCCCACCCGTTCCGCCGGCCGCTTCGGATGACTGTTCGGGGGGCAGCGCGGCCGAGACGCTGTTGGCCCGCGCCGGCGCCGAGCCCGGCACGGCGGTGAGCACCTGCACCGTTTCCAGCCCGCGCAGGTTGGCGAGCGGGTGGATTTCAACGGTCTTGTATGGCGCTTCTTCACCAACATAGCTCACCTGTCCGATCGGGATCCCGCGCGGGAACAGCGAGGGGCCATTGCTGGCGATCGTGCCCGACGTGACCACGTAGTTACCGACGGCCACCGGGGTATTGGCCGGCAGGTAGCGGATCACCAGCGTGTTGGGTTCGCCGACCTTCGGATACACCATCCCCGGGGCGCCCGTTTCGTTGATCATCGCCTGGACCGCCACCGCGCTGTCGGTTATCAGGCTCACCTGCGCGCCGTCGGGAGCCGTGGCGGTGACCTTCCCGACAACACCTTCGCCGTCGATCACCGGGTCGTTGACCTGCACCCCGGCGGAGCTGCCTTTGTCGATGTTGACCGTCGCGTACCACAGGTTGGCCGGCTGCGCGATCACTTCAGCCGTGACCGGACGGTAGTCGGAGAGGTGCAGGCCACCGTCGAGCTTGTAGAGCCGCAAAAGCTGCTTATAGCCACGTTCGTCATCGATGCGCGACAGCAGCTCCGCGCGCAGCTGGTTGTTCTGCCCGCGCACTTCGGCGAGCTGGTGTTTGGCGTGCAGCGCGTTGCCAAACCAGCCGAACAGGTTGCGCACCGGTTTGAGCGCCGCGTTGGCGCCCTCCTGGATCGGCGAGACAACCGTCAGAAAGCCGCGCTGCACATCGTGCAAACGCCCGTTGGGGGACTCGCCGAAGTAGGCGGTGAGCAGTATCAGGGAAAGCGCCACGAGGGCGACGAGCACCGCTCGCCGCCGCCGGGCAGTCTTGTCGTGCACGAGCGGAAACCTTCCTGAGCTTTAACAAAGCGTACGCACACCGCCCGCCTCGCGTACCGCCGGGTCCTCATCCCCGCCCGGCCTCCCCGCACGCCCCCCGCGGGTTCGTCAATCACCGGCCACTCCTCCAATCCGATACCGCTCGCCACCTCGTCGAGCCCGGCCATCGCTCGCCGTGCCCGTCGCCCCGAGGTCACCGCCGCCGCCGACGGTGGGAGTTGTTGCGGTTGGCGCGGTGGATCGTCTCGAACTCCTCCAGCGAACGCCCCGAGCCGACCGCCACGCACGTCAGCGGCGACTCCGCCAGGTGCGCGGGCATCTGCGTCTCCTCGCGCAGGCGCTCGTCGAGGCCCTGCAGCAGCGAACCCCCACCGGCGAGCATGATCCCCCGGTCCATGATGTCCGACGCCAGCTCCGGCGGGGTACGGTCGAGCGTCTCCTTGACCGCATCCACGATCTGCACGACCGGTTCCTCCAGGGCCTGGCGGATCTCCTCGCTGGTGAGCACGACCGTCTTCGGCAGCCCCGACACCATGTCGCGGCCGCGGATCTCGGCCTGCAGCTCCTCGGGCATCGCGCACGCCGAGCCGATCTCCAGCTTCAGCTCCTCGGCGGTCTGCTGGCCGATCAGCAGCTTGTACTCCTTCTTGGCGTAGGAGATGATCGCCTCGTCCATCTCATCGCCGCCGACGCGGATCGACTGCGAGACGACGATCCCCCCCAGCGAGATCACCGCGACCTCCGAGGTGCCCCCGCCGATGTCCACCACCATCGAGCCGGTCGGCTCCCCGACCGGCAAGCCGGCGCCGATCGCCGCCGCCATCGGCTCCTCGATCAGGTAGGCAGTGCGCGCGCCCGCCGACAGGCAGGCCTCCTCGACCGCGCGCTTCTCCACGCCGGTGACCCCGGAGGGCACGCACACGACCACGCGCGGATGCGCGAAGCGGTTCTGATGGACCTTCTGGATGAAGTGCCGCAGCATCTCCTCGGTCACGTCGAAGTCCGCGATCACCCCATCCTTCAGCGGCCGGATCGCCTGGATCGTGCCCGGTGTGCGGCCGAGCATTCGCTTGGCCTCGATCCCCACGGCGTGCACCTCGCCCGTGCGCGAGTCGATCGCCACCACGGAGGGCTCGGAGAGCACTATCCCGCGCCCGCGCACATACACGAGGGTGTTGGCCGTACCCAGATCGACCGCCATGTCGCGGCCCCCGAACCCGGTGAGGTAGCTGAAGATGCCCATGTATCGAATCGAGGAGAGGACGCCTCGCCGGTGGTGCGCGGCCCGACGCGGCCAGAATGCACCGCCGTCCTCCGCCGCCTGACGACAAGCGTGCGTCCGCGGGCAGTCTAGCGGAAGCCCCCACACCTCCGGGCCCCTTGCCAGCTTATTTGCAGGGGAAAATCACGTAACCACGGCTGCGCGGTAGAGATTCTCGCCTTCAGCGGCCGGGACGGAGATCATCACGTCTGCAGCAGCTCCGGGCACAGATCCAGCAACATCGCCAGCGGGAGCCCCACCACATTCTCGTAGTCGCCCCGCACTTCGCGCACGAGCGCCGCACCCGCCCCCTGGATCCCATAGCCGCCGGCCCGGTCGCGCCACTCTCCCAAAGCAACGTACCAATCGATCAACCCGTCGTCGAGCCTCCGAAAGACGACCTCCGTGGCGGCCAGCGCCGTGCGCTCCTGCCCATCCGCGATCAGGGCTACGCCGCTGAGAACCGTGTGCGTCGAGCCGCTCAGCGCGCGCAGCGTCTCCCGGGCGTGACTCTCATCCGAGGGCTTGCCATAGACCCGACCCGCCAAAGCAACGACCGTGTCCACGCCCAGCACCAGCGCCGGCGGGCATCGGCCGCCGGCGGGGCATCGGCCGCCGGCGGGGCATCGGCCGCCGGCGGGGCATCGGCCGCCACCACGGCACGCGCCTTGCGCAGCGCGTTCTCCACGGCCACCTCCCCAGGATCCCCCTCCTCAGCTCCTCGACATCGGCCGGTCGCACCGTGAAGGAGACCCCCAGCCGCTCGAGGATCGCCCGCCGCTGCGGCGAGCGCGAGGCGAGCACCAAACGCCGGCTCAGCTCAACTCAACTCCGGAAAGAACAGGGCGGCCTCGCGAGCAGCCGACTCCGGAGCGTCCGACCCGTGAACCATGTTGCGCCCAGTCTCAACAGCAAAATCCCCCCGAATGGACCCAGGCGCAGCCTCGAGAGGATTGGTGGCCCCAATCACCTGCCGAGCAGCCCGCACCGCCTCGAACCCCTCGAGCACCATGGCGACCAATGGCCCCGACGTGATGAACTCCACAAGCTCCCCAAAGAACGGCCGCTCCGCATGCTCAGCGTAATGCCGCTCGGCAAGCTCCCGCTCGAGCGTCATATGACGCAAAGCAACGAGGCGCAGCCCCTTGCGCTCAAAGCGAGCAATGATCTCGCCAGTGAGAGAGCGAGCAAAGGCATCCGGCTTGACAAGGATCAGCGTACGGTCCATGGCTTCCTTTTCGGTAGGAGTCGACAAGAGAAGTCGAGGTCGATCTCAGAGGTGAGGCGTACTAAACGAGGTCTTCGCTGGGCCCGGCACTGGGACGAGCGCGAGCAACGGGAGCACGAGCCGGCCGATCGCCAACCGGCCGGCGGGACGCGGGCTCCGGTGCAGCGACGGAAGGCCGCTCATCGGGAGAGGCCATGGTCAGCTCCTCAGCCTCCGTGGGCACATCGGCCGCGACCGCACGCCGGCGCGTGCGACGCCGAGGCGCGGCCTCCGGCGGAACCTCCGTCTCGCAGTAGGGACAGATCGTCCACGCGCGGTCAAGCGGCCTGGAGCAGCTCACGCAGCGCTCCTTGAGCTTGCGCAGGCAGCTCGGGCAGCGGATGAAGTCGCGCTCCACCGGGTAGTCGCAGTGCGGGCAGAGCGTGCGCTCGAGCCCGTTCAGCCTCGCTTCGGCAGCCTGAATCTCCAGTTCGCGCTCCTGCACGTCCTCCAGGTACTCCGGCGGACGCAGGATGATGTACACGAGCGTGCCCACGAAGGGGAACAGCGAGGCGGCCGTGGCGCAGCCGATCAGCATCGGGTCGGCGATCCGCCGCCGCGCGTCGGCGTAGGTCCAGTAGATCAGCGACAGATAGATGACCGCCCCGACCACGATCAGGAGGTCGACCGCCGTCGTGAAGGCGTTGCTTTCGATTCCGAAGTATGCGAGCGGCAGCATCGATCCCTCAGTGCTCAGGAGTTCCGGGCCGGGTCATGGGGGTGCCGAGTTTAGACATTCTGACGGAAGAAGCCTGCAATTGCCCGCAAAATGTCATCCGAGCAGCACCCGGCCCACAAGGTAGCCGGCGGCGAAGAACAGCAGGATCACGAGCGCCACGATCAGCGCCACCGCACCCACCATCGCGAGCACCGATGGGCCGTCGTCGTTCATGCTCGCCTCTCCGCGACACCGGTGGCGGCCGCATCGCCAGGGGCTGCCACGCCGTCGGCAAGCTGGGCCAAGAGGTCGCCGACCAGGTAGACCGAGCCTGTAGCTAGTACCGCCGTCTCGCCGGGCTGCGCACGCGCCCACTCCCGCGCCTGCGCCAGCGCCCGCCGCGGGTGGGGCTCGCAGGCGGTCTGCTCGAAGCCAAGCTGGCGAGCAAGCGACAGCAGCGCCGCCGGCGAGAGCGCGCGGCTGCTGGGCGGGGCAGTGAACCACGCCCGTGCGCACAACGGCAGCAGCGCGGCGAGCATGCTCGCCGCGTCCTTGTCCTCGAGCACGCCCATGACGAGCACCAGTCGCCGGCCTTCGAGCAGCGCCGGCAGCGACTCGACCAGCGCTCGCGCGGCGTCGGGGTTGTGCGCCCCGTCGAGCACCGTCAGCGGGTCATCGGCGACCACCTGCATGCGTCCCGGCACGTCCGCCGCCAGCGCCGCCTCGCGTACGGCCTCCTCGCGCAAGGCGATCCCCGCGTCCGCGAGATATGCCTCGGCCGCAACGCGCGCGAGCGCGAAGTTGCGTCGCTGGAAGGCGGGCATGGAAGACGAGGTGGGAGAAGCGGGAGCGGTGGGAGCAGTGGGGGACGTGGCGACCAGGACAGAAGTGACGGGCCAGGCGGCGAGTGCCTCGGATGACACTTGCACGATGCCCGCGCGCGCCTCCTCCGCGACCGCACGGGCGACGGCGAGCGCCTCGGGGTGCAGGTCGGCGCCGAGTGCGAGCGTCGTCCCCGAGCGCACCACCGCGAGCTTCTCCGTCGCGATGTCGCGCACCGTCGGGCCCAACCAGCGGGTGTGCTCGAGACCGACATTGGTCAGCACCGTCACCGGCGCCTCCACCACCGCCGTCGCGTCGTAGCGGCCGCCGAGGCCGGCCTCGACCACGGCAACCTCGACCTCGCGCTCGGCGAGCGCCCAGAAGGCGGCGGCGGTGAGCAGCTCGAACTGGGTGACGTGGTCGTCCTCGGCGAGCGTGCGGTTCACCCGTTCCGCCGCCCACGCCGCACGTGTTATGGCAGCCGCGAAGGCGGAGCTCGAAAGGTCACGCTCGGCAACCTGCACCCGTTCGGCGTAGGAGATCAGGTGCGGGGATAAATAGGCACCGGTGCGCAGCCCGTGGCGCTCGAGGATCGCCGCGATCATGCGCGTGGTGGAGGTCTTGCCGTTGGTGCCGACCACATGCACCGAGCGAAAGCGCCGCTGCGGGGAACCCAGGACGGTCATCATGCGCCGCATCCGGTCGAGGCCGAAGCGCATCCCGAACAGCTCCAGCGAGCGCAGGTGACGCTCCGCGCGCTCGCCGCTCCAAGATTGCCCGCCGGATGGGTTGCCGGTGGGGAGATCCACATTCGCGCGCCCGCCACCGCCCCGGCCATCGCCGTGCGGATCACCGCCGAGCGCCTCGCCGTGGCGCTCGCTCACAACGCCTCCAGTTCGCCACGCAGACGAGCCAGCTTGGCGCGCTCGCCCTCGACCACCTCCGCCGGCGCGCGCTGCACGAAGCCGGCGTTGGCGAGCTTGCCCTCGACGCGGGCGATCTCGCCTTCGAGCTTCGCTCGTGCGGCCGCACGCCGACGCTCGGTCGCCGCAAGGTCCAGGCCCTCCGCGGAGAGCACCTCGACCGTGCCGCACGGCACCACGATCGAAGCCACCGGCGACACACCGGCGGCGCCGTCACCGTCACGGAGATCGAGCCGCGCGAGGTTGGCGAGGATCGCCGCGGTGGACTCATACCCGCTCGCATCGATGCGAGCACGCACGAGCGCCCCCGGAGGCGCGTTCACGGAGTCACGCCAGCCGCGCACGAGCGTGACCGCCTCGATGACGCGCTCCAGCTCGATCTCGGCGTCGCGGTCGATCAGCGACACGTCCGCCCGCGGGTAGGGGGCGCCCGCGAGCAGCTCTCCGGTGCCGTCCAGATAGGACCACAGCTCCTCGGTGACGAACGGGATCACCGGGTGCGCCAGCGCCACCGTGCAGCGCAACACGTACAGCAGCGTCGCGGCGAGCGCTTGGCGATCCTCGTCACCGCCCTGCGCCGCCGCGTCGGCCGATCCTCGATCGATCGCCAACCGGGGCTTGACGATCTCCAGGTACCAGTCGCACAGCTCTGCGTAGACGAAGTCGTAGAGCCCGAGCGCGGCGTGGGAGAAGTCGTAGTCCTCGATCCGCGCGGCGGTGTCGGCGAGGATCTCCTGCAGACGCGAGAGGATCCAGCGATCCTCGATCGTGCGTGGCTGAGGCGTGAGCCCCCCGGACCCCGGCACCCGCTGGATTGGCGCCCCACCCGCCCGGTTGGGGTCCCGATCCGCCGCCAAGGCGAGCTCATCCAGCTCCACCCCGGGCAACCCGGCGATCCGCAGCAGCGCGAAGCGGGTGGCGTTGAACAGCTTGTTGGCGAGCGCCTGCCCCTGGCGCACCTTCTCGGCGGAGTAGCGCACGTCCTGGGAGGAGGACATCGCGAGCAGGCCGAAGCGCACCGCGTCGGCCCCGTGGCGGTCGATCTCATCGAGCGGGTCGATACCGGTGCCGAGCGACTTCGACATGCGCCGCCCGTCGGGCGCCTGGATCACCGAGTGGATGTAGACGTCCGCGAACGGCACCTCCCCGGTGAAGCGCAAGCCCATCATGATCATCCGCGCCACCCACAGAAAGAGGATGTCGCGCGCGGTGGAGAGCACCGCGGTGGGGTAGAAGGCGCGCAGCTGCGGGGTCTCCTCGGGCCACCCCAGCGTGGCGAACGGCCACAGCGCCGAGGAGAACCACGTGTCGAGCACGTCCTCCTCCTGGCGGAGCTCCCCGCCGCACGCTTCGCAGCGCTCCGGGGCGCTCGCCGCGACGTGGAGGTGGCTGCAGGTGGTGCAGTAGTACACCGGCAGCCGGTGCCCCCACCACAGCTGCCGCGAGATGCACCACGGGCGGATGGCCTCCATCCAGTCGAGGTACACGCGGCGGTGGTTGTCGGGAACGATCCGCACGCGGCCCTCGCGCACGGCGTCGATCGCGGGCGCGGCGAGCTCGTCCATGCGCATGAACCACTGCAGCGAGATCAGCGGCTCGATCCGCTCGCCGGAGCGGTGGGAGTAGGGGACTTCGTGCTCGTACTCCTCCTCCCCCACGATCCGGCCTTCCTCGCGCAGCGCCGCCACCACCGCCGCGCGCGCCTCCATCACCGTGAGCCCGGCGAAGCGCTCGCCGGCCTCGGCGGACATGCGCCCGTCCTCGCCGATCACCGACACCTGGTCGAGCTCGTGGCGGCGGCCGATCTCGAAGTCGGCGGGGTCGTGCGCGGGGGTGACCTTCAGCTGGCCGGTGCCGAACTCCATCTTCACGTACTCGTCGGCGATCACCGGCAGGTGGCGCCCGACGAGCGGCAGGATCGCGGTGCGACCCACGAGCTCGCGGTAGCGCTCGTCCTCGGGGTGCACCGCCACCGCGGTGTCGCCCAGCATCGTCTCCGGGCGCACGGTGGCGATCGTCACGCTGCCGCCGACATCTGAAGAACGAGGGGCCCGACCGAAGCCGGGCGACACTCGCGTTCCGCTCGCATCCCCGCTTCGGCCAGCCGGGTGATCGGGTCCCGCCCACCCGGCTGCGCCACCCTCGTCGAGGTCGTAGCGGATCGAGTACAGCGTGTCGCGCTCGCGGCGCTCCTCGACCTCCAGGTCGGAGATCGCCGAGTGGGAGCCGGGGTCCCAATTGACGATGTAGCGGTCGCGGTAGATCAGGCCCTGCTCGTACAGCGCGACGAACACATCCACCACCGCGCGGTGGTAGCCATCGTCGAGCGTGAAGCGCTCTTCGGAGTAGTCGCAGGAGGCGCCGAGGCGCTTGAACTGCTCGACGATCGTGTGGCCGTAGTGCTCGCGCCACTCCCACACGCGGCGCACGAACTCCTCGCGCCCGAGCTGCTGGCGGTTGAGACCCTCAGCGCGCAGTGCCTTCTCGACCTGCGCCTGCGTGGCGATGCCGGCGTGGTCGGTGCCGAGGATCCACTTCGTACGCCGGCCGGCCATGCGGTGGTAGCGGATCAACACGTCCTGGATCGACCCGTTGAGCGCGTGACCCATGTGCAGCGAGCCGGTGACGTTCGGCGGGGGGATCGCAATCGAGTAGTTCTCGCCCGCCTCGCCCTCGGGCTCGGGGTGAAACAGCCCGCTCTGCAGCCAGCGCGCAGCGATCCGCGGCTCGACCTCGTCGGGCTCGAAGCGGGTCCTGCTCTCCAGATCGTCGGGGCGCTCGCTCATCGGAGCGTTGAGTGTAAATGGCGGCTCGCGACCACACCCTGATAGGGTTCGCCCGGCGGGCTACTACTCAAGTAGTATAGTTTGACGGATGCCGCGCGGCAGGCCATCCCCAAAGCTCGCGATCACGGTGGACCCCGATGTCCACGGCGAGATCCTCGCGGCCGCCGCGGAGGGTGGAGTGAGCGTCTCGGCGTGGATGACCGCCGCGGCTCGGCAGGCGCTGCTGGTCGCGGATGGGCTGCGCGCCGTCGCCGAATGGGAAGGCGAGCACGGCAGCTTCACCGAGGCGGAGCTCGAAGCCTCGCGCCGGAGGGTGGCCGCCGAGCTCGCCATAACCCCCCAGCCCGCACTCGGGTGACCGTGAGCGTTATCTACGACGCGGGCGTGCTCGTCGCGGCGGAGCGAGGAGACCGACAGACATGGGCCGATCACCGGAGTCGCCTGGAGCTGGGGGTCGCGCTGTGCACCACCGCGCCGGTGCTCGCGCAGGTGAGCCGCTCACCTCGACAGGCGCAGCTGCGGCGCTTTCTGCGCGGCTGCGACGTGGAGGCGTTCGCCCCTGAGCAGGCGCACGCCGTCGGCGCCCTGCTTGGCAGGACCGACACAGCCGATGTGGTGGACGCCCATGTGGTCCTCACCGCCGCGCGGCGTGCCGCAACCGTCCTGACGTCCGATCCTGGCGATCTGCAACGTCTCGCGCGCCGGCTTCCCACGTCGGTTCCGGTGCGGCGCATCTGAGTGGCGTCTGCTTTATGGGAGGGGCCGCATGCGGCCCCTCCGGACGCGCCGCATGCGGCGCGTCCCCGGTGGGCGCATGCGCCCACCGGCCAGCCCGCACATGTGCGGGCTGGGGCAGCGCCACATGTGGCGCTGCCTTCCCCGAGAGGCCGCGAGCGAGGCCGGCTCAGTTTGCGATTCCGCCAAGGTAGGCGTAGGGGTGCATCGTGCGCCACACCGTGAGGCCGTTGAGCTGGGCGTGGAGTTCGCTGCCCGGCGGCGCCTCGGCGCGCAGGCGGACGACGAGCGCGTCGGCGTCGTCCTCGTCGTTGGCACCGACCAGCAGGTGGTGCCACAGCTGCTTGACAGGGATGCCATCGCCGCGCAGGCGGGCAGCGAAGGTGCGCGCGTCGTGGTGGGAGGGGAGGGTGATGTAGACCTCCCATTCCGGTGCGCCGGCCTGGGCGGACTCTTCGGTTTCGGTCTGCTCCAGGCGGGCGTGCTCGGCGGCCCGCCCGGGGTCGGTGGCGGGCAGCGGCTTGGCGGCGTCCTCCCAGCGCTCCTCCACCGGGTGCCAGTGCATCAGCTCGACCTCCCCTACGATGCCGCGCTCCCCGAGCGCCTGTTGGGCGATCTCGCGCGCGTGTTCGCCCGCCTCCAGGGAGTCGGCGTACATGAACACGTGCTCGCCCTTATGCGTGATGACCAGCCGCGGGGCAGACCGGTGCGCCTCTCGCTCTCCCAGATCCTTCACCGCACCGACCACCGCCGCGGGCGACTTCGTGTGCACCTGTACGCGAAACTCGTCGTGCATTGGCGTCAGCTCTTGCGCCCGCGGCGCCCAGAGCCACCGGGGGGCTTGGGGTGTGTGTTGAACTTTTTAAAGCCCGTATAACAATTGCTATCGGGCTTTTTATTTTTTATAACAAACCCCACGTGCCGGTACATACTATCGCAACACAGGGGTCAGGCCGACTCTTCGCGCAGGCGCCGCGTGCGCGGTTTGGCCTCGGTCACGGCGGGGGCCTCCTCGGGGGCGGCCTCGGTGACCAGCGTCGGAGGGCGGCCCTGCTCGACGGTCTCGCGCGTGACCACGCACTTCTTGACGTCGCGCCGGGAGGGCAGCTCGAACTGGACCTCCAGCAGGATCTCCTCGATGATCGAGCGCAGCCCGCGCGCGCCGGTGTTGCGCTCCAGCGCCCGCTCGGCGACCGCCTTCAGCGAGTCCTCGGCGAACACCAGCTCGATGCCGTCGAAGGAGAAGAAGCGCTGGAACTGCTTCACCAGCGCGTTGCGCGGCTCGACGAGGATCGAGACGAGATCCTCGCGCGAGAGCTGGTGCACGGCGCTCATCACCGGCAGGCGGCCGATGAACTCTGGTATCAGCCCGTACTCGATCAGGTCCTCGGGCAGGCACTTCTCGAACACCTCGCCGGTGTCGTGATCGGCGGGGGCGTCGATCACCGAGCCGAAGCCGACGCCCTTGTGGCCGATGCGCTTCTCGATCACCTTGTCGAGGTTGGCGAACGCGCCGCCGCAGACGAACAGCACGTTGGTCGTGTCGATCGTGAGGAACTCCTGGTGGGGGTGCTTGCGCCCACCCTGAGGGGGCACCGAGGCCTGCGTGCCCTCGAGGATCTTCAACAGCGCCTGCTGGACCCCCTCCCCGGAGACGTCGCGCGTGATCGAGGGGTTGTCGGCCTTGCGCGCGATCTTGTCGACCTCGTCGATGTAGATGATCCCGGTCTCGGCCTTCTTGACGTCGTAGTCGGCGGCTTGGATCAGCTTCAGCAGGATGTTCTCGACGTCCTCCCCGACATACCCGGCCTCGGTGAGCGCCGTGGCGTCGGCGATCGCGAACGGCACGTTGAGGATCCGCGCGAGCGTCTGAGCGAGCAGCGTCTTGCCGCAGCCGGTCGGGCCGAGCAGCAGGATGTTGGACTTCTGCAGCTCGACGTCGGAGTCGCCGCTCTGCATCATCTGCACGCGCTTGTAGTGGTTGTAAACCGCGACGGAGAGCGTGCGCTTGGAGGTCTCCTGGCCGATCACGTACTCGTCGAGCACGCTGTAGATCTCCCGCGGGGTGGGGAGTTTCTCGAGGTCGAACATCGGCGTGGGCGCGAGCTCCTCGTCGATGATCTCGTTGCAGAGGTCGATGCACTCGTCGCAGATGTACACGCCCGGCCCGGCGATCAGCTTCTTGACCTGGCGCTGAGACTTGCCGCAGAAGCTGCAGAGGAGCTGCTCGTTGGAATCGGTGGGGCGGGCCATGGTCTGAGATCACTCCTCTCGCTACGAAAATTCGCTTCTAGGATGGTCGCTGAGCAAGGCAATGATCGAGGCCCGCTCGCATGGCGTGCCGGCCGATCGACCGAGGACAAAGACCGATCGAAGATCGGCCAGCGCCGCCGGCACCGCCGCTTGCGGTGGTGGGCTCTCCTAGTGCTCGGAGATAACGCGGTCGATTATCCCGTACTCGCGGGCCTCCTCGGAGCTCATGAAGTAGTCGCGCTCGGTGTCGTTGCTGACCTGCTCGAGCGCTTTGCCGGTGTGCTTGGCGATGATCTCATCGAGGCGGTGGCGCACGTCGATGATCTCCTTGGCGTGGATCTCGATGTCGGTCGCCTGCCCCTGGAAGCTGGAGGACACCTGGTGGATCAGGATCTTCGCGTTGGGCAGCGCCATGCGCTTGCCGTGCGCGCCCCCCGCCAGCAGCAGCGCGCCCATCGACATCGCGATCCCCACACAGATCGTCTGCACGTCGGGCTTGATGAACTGCATCGTGTCGTAGATCGCCAGTCCCGCGTACACGGAGCCCCCGGGCGTGTTGATGTACACCGAGACGTCCTTCTCGGGGTCCTCTGACTCCAGGTGCAGCAGCTGGGCGACCACGAGGTTGGCGATCTGGTCGTCCACGGGGGTGCCGAGGAAGATGATCCGCTCGTTGAGCAGGCGGGAGTAGATGTCGAACGCGCGCTCCCCCCGGGAGGTCTGCTCGACGACCATTGGAACCAGTGGGCTCATCGCGCTCGCCTGCGATCGCTTCGGGTGGTGGTCGGGAGGGGGGTTGGGTGGGTGGGCTCCCATCCATTGAAAACTTGTGGGCTCATCGTCCTCGCTTCAGTTTCGCTTCGCCTGCGGGATTCCTCCACCGGCAACGTCGATATTCCACACCGCGCCGTCCACGCTGATCCGCAACGCTGCCATAGAGGCTAGCGGGCCGGCGCCGGCGAGTGGCGGGGAAGGCTACCGATCCGGCGTCCACAGTCCACCGACCTCCTGCCCTTGCTCGCGTGTGTGCTCCTGCGCCTCGTGCACCTGCTCCTCGCGGGCACGCTCGGTGCGCTCCTTCTCGGGCGTCCACAGCTGCTCGCGCGCACTCGCCTGCTCGAGCGGGATCGCCACGGCGCTGGAGGCGATCAGCTCGATCGCGTTGCGCGCGGCGAGGTCCTCGCGGATCTCCTCCAGGCGCCCGGCGGCGCGCAGCCGCTGCACGACCTCCTCGACCGGCAGCTGCTCGCGCTCGGCGGCGGGGCGCAGCGCCTCCCACAGCTCCTCCTCGCCGGGCTCGATCCCCTCCGCCTCCACGACCGCGGTGAGCACCGCCTCGCGACGCAGCGCGCGCTCGGCGGCGGGGGCATTCTCGGCGAGGATCTCCTGCTCGTCGCGACCGGTGAGCTGCAGGTAGGCCTCGCGCGTGATCCCGCGGTGGGAGAGCGTGTGCAGAACGCGCTCCCACATCTCCCGGGCACGGGCCTCGATCAGCGCTCCGGGCACCTGCACCTGCGCGTGCTCAACCGCGGCATCGAGCGCGGCGGTGCGGAACTCCTCCTCGATCCGCCGCTCCTCGGCCTCCAGCAGGCGCCCGCTGATGTCCTCGCGCAGATCCTCGAGCGTGTCGAAGCCGCTGTCGATCGCCAGGTCGTCGTCGACCTCGGGGAGCTGCCGGCGCTTGACCTCCTTGACCGTCACCTCGAAGGAAACGTCGCGGCCGGCGAGATCCTCGCGCTCATAGTCGGCGGGGAAGGTGAGCGCAAGCGTGCGGCTCTCGCCGGCCGACGCACCGATCAGCTCCCGTTCGAAGCCCTCGATCAGGTTGCCCGACCCCAGCTCTACAAGCTGGTCACGCCCCTCGCCACCGGCGAAGGGCTCGTGGTTGCCCGACTCCGACTCCCCCACGAGCGCGCCGATGTAGTCGATCACGACGAAGTCGCTCTCGGCGGCGGGCCGCTGCACCGCCTCCAGGCGCCCGAGGCGCTCGCGCAGCCCGTCGAGTTCGCGCCGGATCTGCTCCTCCTGCACAGCCGGCTCGGCGCGGCCGACCTCCAGGCCCCGGTACTCCCCGAGCGTGGCGCGTGGGAGCACGCCGATCTCGAAGGAGAACTCGAGGCTCTCCCCGCGCGCAGGCAGCTCGCCGAGATCCACGTCGGGGTCGCCGACGGGCACGATCCCGGTGGCATCCAGCGCGTCCAAATACCAGCTGGAGAGCGTGTCGCGCACCGCTTCCTCGAGCACAGCCTCGCGCCCGACGCGCTGGATCACCAGCGGCGCAGGCACCTTGCCGCGGCGAAAGCCGGGCAGCTTCAGCTTGCCTCCGAGCTCGCGCGCCTTGCCTTCGACGCGCCGCTCGAGCTCCTCGGGCGGTACCTTGACCTGCACGCGCACGCGCGATTCGGGCAGCTCGGTGATGGTCGTCGTGAGGGCGCTGGGCATGGCGGCGGCGTTCGCCTCCGGGTGCTCGCGGGCGAACGTGCCCGGCACGATACCGTGCTGCTCGATGCGAGCGCTGCGGCAGACGGAGCGATGGCTGTGGACCGGGCCGATCGGCCACCTGGTCGGCGTCGGCGCAGACTTCACGCAGGCGCTGGCACGGTATACACGTGCGCGCTGGGCTGGCCGATCTCCGATCGGTCGGTGGCAGGAGGCTCGGCGAACGCGCCGGGCCAGGTGGCGGTGATCGGGCGAGGACGGCCGATTCCATAGCCCTGCGCGTAGTGGACGCCGTAGCTGTGCACCAGTTCGCGGGTGGCGTCGTCGGTCACAAACTCGGCGACGGTTTCGGTGCCGAGGTCGCGCGCAACGCGCGCGATCGCCTTGACCATGGTCTGGTCGCGCTCGCAGTGCACCAAACCGCGGATGAACTCGCCGTCGATCTTAAGCGTGTCGAAGGGGATGTGTTTGAGGTAGACGAACGAGCCAAACCCAGCGCCGAAGTCGTCCAGCGCAAAGCCGCAGCCGAGCTCGCCTAGGCGCTGGGCGAACCGCTGCGCGAGCTCGATGTCCTCGATCGCGGCGGTCTCGGTGATCTCGAAGATCAGGCAGGCGGGGTCGATCTCGGCGAGCGCCAGCTCGCGCTCGACCATCGCGAGCAGCTCTGGGTCGGTAACGGAGACGCCGGAGATGTTGACGTCCAGGTGCAGGCGCTCGCCGCGCCGCGCCTGGCGGGCGATCAGGTCGATCGCGTGGCGGATCACCCAGGCGTCGATCGCCTGCACGAGGCCGGACTGCTCGGCCGTGGGGAGGAACGCCATCGGGGCGATGTGCTCGCCATCCTCGGCCACCATCCGCAGCAGGATCTCGTGGCGTACGACGGCGCCGCTGCATAGCTCTAGCAACGGCTGCTCGTAGAGCACGAAGCGCTCGTGCTCCAGCGCGCTGCGGATCCGCTGCACCCAACCCAGAGCGCCGTCGGTGTGAGGTGGCGATGCCGCCATGGGGTCTCCACAATTCGCCACAGCAGGCCGGTGACCCTTCTCATGCAACCCGCCTTGCTTACGGCTCACGTCGAGAGCCCGGCGTGGGCTGCGAGAAGGGCCACCAGTGGCACTACCAGACGCGCTGAATAGCGCGATTACGCACCGACCGACGCGGCCACCACGAAGGAGAGCGCCACACCGCGCGGCACTACCAGCACGGCGCCGGCGTCTTCCTCGACGAGGCTGAGCACGGCGGCGCTGAGCGCGACCTGGCCCTGACCGGCCTCGGGCCGCGAACCGAGCACGAGCAGGTCCGCGTCGTGGCCTCTGGCGGCGGGGGCCACACTCGCTCCGAGCGCCTGCGCGAGCGCATCGGCCGTGTCCCGGGCGCTGGGATCGGTGGGATCCTCGGTGACGGCGATCCGCTGGATCGGCTCACCCTCGCTGTCCGCGAGGCCGGCCGAGGCGATCGCAATCGCAAAGCGGCCGCCGTCGAGCAGGCGCTGGGCGGAATTGCCGACGGTTACGTGTCGCGGGGCTGTGTGGGAATCCGAGCAGAACACGATCGCATCGGCACCCTCGCGCTCGGCGAGCGCCCGCAGCCCTTCGGGGGTCGAGCGGTCGGCGACGACGTGGACGGCGGCGGGCACCCCGAGCAGCTCGACGCCACGCTGAAGCAGCGCCTCGGCCTCCCGCTCGGCGAGCACCTCGCGCTCGGGCTCGGGCTCCTGGGTGTGACGCACGTACGCGAGCGCGACCTCCGCGCCGGCGCGAGCGAAGACGCGCCCGAGGGCGATCGCGTCGTCCTCGTTGTTGGTGCCGTCGTAGGAAACGATGATCTTGGTGGCAGGCATGGCTGTTGCTCCTGGTTCTGGTGTGGTGGTGGAAGTTGGGAAGAGGAATGGTCAGCTTCGACAAGCCGGGGCGGGCATCCCGGCCCTACTAGCTCTTTCGATCTCTCGGCTCATTTCTCCCTCAGCGTGACACCTTCCTGCCATCATCACAAGTGATTCTTTTTATAGGTGCGATAAGCTGTGCTTATGCTTAACGTCGGTCGCCTTCGAGTCCTCAGGGAGGTCGCCCAGCGCGGCTCGTTCTCGGCCGCGGCGGAGTCGCTCTCCTACACCCAGTCGGCCGTCTCTCAGCAGATCGCGGCGCTCGAGGCGGAGACAGGGCTGACGCTGCTGGAGCGTCTGCCCCGCGGGGTGCGCCTGACCGGCGCCGGGCGCACGCTGGTCGAACACACCGACGGGATCCTCGCCCGCCTGGAGGCCGCCGAGGAGGAGCTCGCGGCGCTTGCGGGCCTGCGCGGGGGGCAGTTGCGGATGGCGTCGTTCCCGACCGCAGGCGCGACGCTGATGCCGGTGGCGATCGCCGCCTTCCGCGCCGCCTACCCCGAGGTGGAGCTGACGCTCGCCGAGGGGGAGCCGCAGGAGATCGCCCCGCGGCTGCGCGCGGGCGAGTTCGATCTCGCGCTGCTGTTCGAGTTCGAGCAGGCACAGGAGGAGAACCTCAAGCGGGTGGAGCTGCTGGAGGACCCGCTATACCTCGCGCTCCCCCGCGGCCACCGGCTGGCGGGCAAGCGTGCGTTGCGCCTGGATGAGCTGCGTGGCGAGGCGTGGGTGCAGACCTCGCAGGCGAGTCCCTGCGCTCGCCACGTGGTGCGCTGCTGCCACGCCGCCGGGTTTGAGCCGAACGTGGCGTTTGAGAGCGACGACTACCAGACGGTGCAGGGGCTGGTGGCGGCAGGCGTCGGCGTGGCGCTGATCCCCGAGCTCGCGCTGTTCGATCCCGACCGCGAGGACATCGTCGTGCGCGCGCTCTCCCCTCACCCTCCCCTTCGCAGCGTGATCGCCGCGCTGCCGGGGACGGTCGGCTCCCGCACCCGCATGATCCCCGCCGCCTCGGCGATGTTGCGGATCCTCGAAGAGGCCGCCGCCGCGCGCGAGCGGCCGCTACTGACCATGCGCGCGGCGGCGTGAGGAGAGCCTCGAAGACCCGCCCTACACCTTCTCCTGGATTGAGCCAATACGGTTCACGGCAGGCGGCGGGGACCGATATGGAAGCGGTTGAGCGGCCCCCGCGCGAAGGGTGGCAGCCCCAACGCATACTGCTGCAGCACCAGACCCCCGAGCACCTTGTAGCCGAGGTCGGTCGGGTGGATGTCCACGAGCGGCGTGCACATGTTGGTGAGCAGGCAGATCGTCGGCGCTTCGAGTGCCCCCGGCGGGTTGAAGAAGGGCAGCGGATCGGCGAAACGGGCTCCCACCCCGGCCGCGACTTTGGCCTCCACTTCGTTGAGATCGGCGGTGAGCGCGTTACCGCCGGCGATCGTTTCCCCGAAGGGGTTGTAGAGACCAAGCACGATGATCTGCGCGCGCGGCGCCGCGGCGCGCAGCTCGCCGAGGATCAGGCCGAGGTTGGCGCCGATCTTCGCGAACGCCGCGGGCGCCCCCGCGGCGATGCAGGCCGCTTCCAGTTTGCAGGTGGTCTCGATCAGCCCCAGCGCGTCGTTGGCGCCGATGTCGATCGTGATCGGGTTGACGCTCCCCGGGTGCGCCTCCAGGTAGGCGAGCGCGTCGGAGAGCTGCGAGGAGGAGGGCCCGCCGGCGTAAGGGTGGTGCAGCGTGAAGCCGTCGGGGTCGACGTAGGCGCACGGGCCGTGGATGAACGATTCCGTGGTCTCCCCCGGGCAGCCGTCGTTGACGATCTGCAGGCCGGGATTGAAGAGTTTGAGCACGTCGGCGAAGTCGTTGACGTAGCCGGTTTCGTAGTCGGCGGGGTTCTCGTCGGGATAGAGGCTGTCGAACTTCGCCTCGGAGTAGCCAAACGCCAGCGAGTCTCCGAGCGCCAGATAGGAGCTCGCCACCGGCGGCCTGAAGCCCGGCCGCGACGGGCCCTGTAGCCCCCGCGCCCCCGCGGGGCCGGCAACGAGCGTGGCGGCGGCGAGTACTACGGAGATGACGCCCAGCAGCGCCAACCGGCGCCGGCCGAGCCGAAGGTGGGAATGGAACCTGACAGCCATCGCGTGCCTCCTCGTGCGTGGGTTTGGTCCACCACGAGCGGCATCGGGCGATCGGTCCATCCGCTGCGGCCAACCGCCGCCCCGCCCGTTATGTCAACTCAACGTAGCTCGCATGTCGCTTCTTGTCAAACGGGGAGGGGCGCTGTCCGCGATCGGCTCCGCCCTCCCCCACTGGCCCGACAGCCGTCGACAGCCACGAGCGCGTTGCCCCCGATCGGCTCCGGTGCCTCCCGGCACCGGCCCGACAGCGTTATCAGCCGCGCCCGACCGCGCAGAAGCTCTGGCTCCGCAGATCCTCCCACGCATCGCGAGGGTTCAGTCGGCGCTCCTCTCGTTCGCGCTCCGCTTCGCGCTGCTGGAGCCATTCCGCGTATGGATCGGCCGGCACGATGCGCCTGGTGAACACCTGCGCGTCATGGCGGCTTGCCGTGAGGCTCGGGGCATCCTGTGCGGGTGCCGGGATGCTCGGCGGGGACGTGCCGTCGGCAGTGGATGAAACGTGTCGTAGTGAGTGTCTGAGAGCTTGAAGCGGTCGCATAACGGTCTCCTGACTCAATCGTTACTCGTTGGCGCGTGTGGCCATTCACAGCTCGTGCGTGAAGACCCACTCGAGGCGCAGCCGGCGCACTCGAAGGAGAGCAAGCATGCTCGCTGCAGCAGGGATTTGCACGGGTCTTGGACGAACGAATTAGAGATTCCCCCAAAGGCCATACATGCATGTCGTCCCAGAGTGTCGAACTGGCTGCCCGAATCGGGCAGCCCGGCTCAGCTGGGCCAAGGCGTATGCCGATCAGGGAAGGATGGACGCTTCTGCCTACGCCTTCACGTACGGCGTGCGCCGTACGCGCAGCACGCTGCGCGCCTGGCGGCAGGGACGGTGGAGGATCTTGCGCCGCTGGGCCGCCGGCTCCGCGGTCGCTGCACTTGGGCTGCTGGCCGCGGTGCTGATCGTCTCCGCGCTCTCCAGCGCCGGCGCCGAAGCGATTCCGCCCGAACCACCGTTCGCGGTCGGGAACCTCGCGGACGTCCCAGGCATCCTCGGCCACAACCTGCTCGTGCTGGCCCTGCACGCGATGGCGTGCGTGGCCGGCTTCATCGCCGGCAGCTCGCTGCCGCTCCAAGCGGAATCCCACCACGGCATCTCGCGCTGGGTGCACGAACACGGAGGGCGAATCGCGATCGCGTTCGTCGTGTGTGCGACCACATTCTCCCTGTCCGCCCAGGCCTACCTGCTCGGCGACCGGCTCGCGGCCTTCTCGCACGAGCTCGACGTGCCCGCCGCGCTGCTGCTGCTCGCCGTTCTGCCCCACGCCGTGCCCGAGTTGATGGCGCTGTTCCTCCCACTCGCCGCATGGATCATGGCCAGCCGCCGCGGCGAGTGGGACCAGCTGCTCGCCGCGACGCTCGTGACGGTTGCCGTCGCGATACCCGTGCTGATTGCGGCGGCGCTTGTAGAGGTGTACATCTCGCCCCACCTCTTCCACGCGCTGGTCAGTGCGCGGCTCCCCGCCACGCCCCACTACGGGGAATGAACGACGTCATCGCCCCGACGCTGTGCACCCCGCGCCGGGCAGCGCGCACGCCAGGGTGTCGGTGAGCCTTGCACCCGTCCGCCGCTCGGCTTGCGCGGTCTCCGCAGGAGCACCTTGTAAACGCACCGCAGCGACACGGTAGACGCGCCGTCCACTCAGCAGGAACACGTCGGTCTGCCCTGCATCGTCGGGATTGACCCAAGTTAGGTTACGGGCACGTGGAGGTGAGAGCGCCGGCCACACGACGCCGGCGCGATGGCAGTAGGTGCTCGCCGCCTCCTCGAAGAACTCGCGCGCCTCGTGCGCTTCACCGAACAGCAATGCGTCTGCTCCCATATCGTAGTCACGTGTCCACCACCGCATCTCATAACCTGCCGGCCATAGCCCATCGGCTAAACGCGACGAGCGCACTCGCAGCGGCGAGTCGTCTGACCACATGTCTTCGGGCGTAACAATACCCCCGGCATACCGGCGGCCACCGGAGGACTCGAACACCGCCAGCGGGCCCCGGCGCAGTTCGACCAGCTCCTCGAGGTCAGCGCCGGCGAGCGCCGGCAACCGATGCGCAACGCACCACATCGAAGCTCTCACCGCGTTCCCAACCCGTCCCTCTGCGTTTCCACCCCCGCCGACACCGACCGCACCCAGGAGACTCGTCCGCGTGCCCAACAACAGGACGATCGCTGCGCCCAGGCACACCAGCAGCACTCCAAGACGGACCCTCTGACTCGCCCACCACACCAGCGGCGGCGTCTCATGATCATCCTCCACACCTCAGCATCGAGCAGAAGCCATCCCTGCTTGAGAACACCTCGCGGCGTATTCCGGGACCTCTCAGCGGATGACCAGTCTCAGCACCCCTACGAGAACAGCTGTTCGAGGTGGGTGACCGCAGCCCCGATGCCGTCTTCCTCGCCCATGCGCTGGGCGAGAGCACGGGCGCGAGCGGCGACCTTGCTATCGAGTATCGCTCGCAGTCCCTCGGTTAGACCCCGGGCGTCGAGTCTGGCGAACGGGATTGTTGCGCGTCGCGCCCTCCGCGCAACGCTCAAATGCTGGTGCGTGCGCTCTAGCCCATTCAGGCGAAGATCAACCCGGCCCGTGGGGTTGGCCCCGGGTTGTGTGGTTAGTCTCCGGCGGAATGATGCGGCCGCCACCGACCATGTTCGCTCTTCGCTGCGCTCTAGTGCGCGATGGTCCAGCGCGCCCTGACACGACAGTGCATCGGGCGTGACGGGGTGACGCGCGCGGGGACCCTGCAGCGGGACGACGGGCCCACGATTGCCTACGACGTCGCGGGCTACGGCCCTCTGGTCGTGTTTGTGCATGGCCTCACTTCCTTCCGGCAGGCCTGGGATCCGGTCACCGCGCTGCTTGCCGATGAGTTCACGTGCGTGCGGTTGGATCTACGTGGTCACGGGGCTTCCTCCCGCGCCGCGGAGTACTCGATGGTGTCGCTGGTCGGTGACGTGCGGGCGGTCGTCGAGGAGATGGCACTTGGGGAGCCCGCGATCGTCGGCCACTCCCTGGGTGCGAGCATCGCCGCCGTATACGCCGCGGCGCACGGTGCGCGTGCCGTCGTCTGCGTCGAGGGGTCGCTGCGGTTCGGCGAGTTCGCCGAGCTCGTGCAGGCGCACGCCGAGGACCTGCGCAGCCAGCGCACGATGGAGGCCGTGCTGTCGATCGACCACGCTCTCGCGCTCAAGCCCTACACGGAGGTCGAGAACATCGAGCGCAGGGTGCTTGCGTTTCCTCGCGAGGTCGTCCTTGGAATTTGGGACGCGCTGCTGAGAACCCCTCCAGAGCAACTGACCGCGATCGCCGAGGCGATCCTGCCTCGAATCGCAGCACCACTCCTATCGCTGCACGGCTCGCCGCCACCACAGGACTACGCGGCCTGGCTTACGGGCCTCACGCACAGCGCGCGCGTCGAGATCTGGGACGGGACCGGCCACATGCTTCACCTCGTCGACCCGGAACAGTTTGCGGCACGCGTGCGGCCGCTACTCACGGACCCATCCGCGCCCTGAACGCTCCTTCTGACCACCGCGGCTCGCACGAACGCGACAGCGGGCATGCATCGACAGGCAGCGCCAGCCGCGATCGCGTAGTTGCACGCATTCGTGCTTGTGGCATTTCCGCACGCTGCGTAGTGGTATTGCGACAGTCTTTGAGCGCGCCACCAGGCCGCGGCCGTGCAGGTGATCGGCGACCTCGACCGCGACTTCCGCGCGCGTCTGATCGAGCTGTACGTAGACAGCATGAGCGACGAGCGCCCCCGCTCGATCGTGCGCGAGCAGGCCGTAACGATCCGCGGGCGTGCACGCAGCCCAATGCGCGGCATCGGCTACGTTGGCGGCGCCGGTGAAGAACCGCAGGCGAAGCGAGTTCTCGCACAGGTCTGTCAGGAACGTTTGCAGGGATGCCTCATCGTCTTGGGCCACCGGGCGGACCGTCACCGACGAGCCGTCCCGCAGCATCACGAGCTCGGGCGCCGACGGCCTGGTTGCAGGCCCCGAAGGTCCGCTTGCGCCCGTCGTATTGTGATCCTCACTCACGGCGAACCCCACGGTCAGAGGCGATCCAGATGACCACGGCGACGATCAGCGCAACGATGATCACCGTCCCGATGAATCGAGACGGCCCAGCCACCGCCACCCATGTTGTTGGCGTACATCAGCGTCTCAATCACCGCCGTCGAATAAGCAAAAAAGCCAGAGTTGGGTGCGACCATGTTGATCCAGAGGTGAAACCAGCGCTCATGACCTCGCCGCCGTCAGAGCGAGGACATCTGAGTTGTGGTTACTCTCGCTTCCATCGAGCACGACCTTCAGTGCGTTGGTGTTTGCTGCGTCGGCGAACGTGTCGTAGGCGGTCATCGTGTCTCCCAGCGCGTAGTGGTGTTCATCTCAGACCCCGGCGACCGCCGGGCGGCGGCCTCTGAGGTTGACCTGCCAGTTGGCGAGTGGGAGTAGGAACAGCGCCGCGCCGAGCAGGATCAGGATCCACCCGGCAAGGGTGGCGATCATCCCGATGACCGACCAGCCCCAGGCATTGAGCAGCAGGCCGTTCAGCGTCTCCCCCATGAACAGGGTGGTGCGCTCGCCCGCGAGCTTCGTGTTCTTCATGCCGCCGGCGATCGATTCGGCGCTGACCTGGGAATAGGTCTTGCCGCCCGCGACCTTGGCCACGTCCACGCCGATCTGCTTTTCGGCGTACAGCTTTGCCTGCTTGCCGGTGAGCACCTGCTGGCCGGCGTAGGCCGCGAGGCCTGGGTTCGTCGCGGGCTTTGGGAAGAAGATCTTCTGCGGAGCGAGCTGGTCGTGAACGACCTGCTTGTCGTAGTGACCGCCGACGAGCGCGAGCGCGCCGACGACGATCATGCCCGCCGCAGCGACGGTGGCGATCGAGGTCAGACTGGTCAGTTTCGCGAGCAGCGGGCTGCGCGGCGCGTGATCGGGCTGTGGGTCCTGGTGGCGTCCGTTGGAGATGGGATCGGCGATAGCGGTGGGTGCTACGCCGTTGCCGGTGGTCGGAGCGGATGGGTGCGGCACGACTGAGCTGGGCATGGTGTTCCTCGTTTCGTTGGATGTGCGCATCAGCGCCAGCGATCTGAGAAGCACCGCGGACATGAACAACATAGCATGAAAAGAAGATCTATGAATTAGATGTCCAGATATAGATCTCCAGATACGCTAGTCTTGATACATGCCCGAGACCACAACGCACCGCTGGAAGTTCCTTACCAACCATGCTCAGGTCCTCGCCTGCATCGCCCACGACCCGGGCGTGCTCCTGCGAGAGATCAGCGAGCGAGTCGGGATCACCGAACGCGCCGCGCACCGGATCGTCACGGAGCTCGCGGACGGCGGCTATATCAAGCGGGAGCGCAACGGGCGCCGCAACCAGTACACGATCCAAGCCGCTCTTCCGCTTCCCGATCGCCTCGGCCGCGTGCAGCGGATCAGCGACCTGCTCACGATCCTGATCGGCACCAGCGACGAGTTTCCAGATGCGCCGGCACCACCGGCGGCACCGAACGGGAAGGCCCGCCGGTAGTCATGCCCCGCAATCCCAGCCCCACGCCAACAGCCAGCTCACGTCCGGACAAGCTCAATGTGGTCATCGCGGGCGGAGGAGTAGCCGGCCTGGAGACGGCGCTGGCCCTGGCCGATCTCGCGCCCGACGGCACTGAGGTGACCGTCATCGCTCCCAACAGCGAGTTCGTCTACCGCCCGATGGTCGTCCGCGAGCCGTTCGCCTACGGCGCCGCGCACCGCTATCCACTCGAGTCGATCGTCCACGATGCCGGCGCCACGCTGCTCTGTGGCGAGCTCGGCTGGATCGACCCAGCCACGCGGACGATCCACACCAAGGCCGATGAGGCGATCGAGTACGACGCGCTGGTGCTCGCGCTCGGGGCGACCGTCACAAAACGCTACCCGCACGCGCTTACGATCGACGACCGTGATCTGGCGCAGACCATGCGCGGGCTGATCCAGGACGTCGAGGGTGGCTACATCCACAAGCTCGCGTTCGTTGCGCCCGGTCGCATGGCGTGGCCGCTGCCGCTGTACGAGCTTGCGCTGATGACAGCAGGGCGCGCCTACGAGATGGGCATCGAGCTGCGGACGACGATCGTCACCCCCGAGGACAGCCCCCTCGCGATCTTTGGATCGTCGGCGAGCAGCACCGTGGCCGAGCTGCTCGCCCGCGCGAACGTCGAGACGATCAACTCCGCCTACGCCGAGGTCCCGAGCTCCCGCGAAGTGGTGATCAACCCCGGCGACCAGCGCCTCCAGGTGGATCGGGTGATCGCATTGCCCGAGCTCTACGGCCCTGCCGTGCGCGGCATTCCGCTCGGCGAGAACGGCTTCATCCGCGTGGATCCGTACTGCCGAGTACCCGACGTCGAGCGCATCTACGCAGCCGGCGACGCGACCGACTTCCCCATCAAGCAGGGCGGCATCGGCTCCCAGCAAGCCGACGCTGCCGCGCGGTCGATCGCGGCCCTGGCCGGGGCACCCGTGACACCCGAGCGTTTTGACCCCACGATCCACGGCATGCTGCTGACCAACGGAAAGCCTCAATACCTCACCGCTCATATCACGGGAGGACACGGGTTCAGCTCCGAGATCACCGACACGCCGACCTCCCCGCCGCCGAGCAAGATCGCCGCGAAGTACCTCGCACCGTACCTCGCTGAGCAGGACCATTGAGTCCCAGGAGGGACGGCACATGCCTCGACACCGTCGATCTGCCGTTCCGGCTTGCCGCTCTCGAGAAGAACCACTTGATTGGCTCTTTGTCGAGGCCGGTCGAAAAGGCTCAGGCCAGCGCGCCAGCGGGCAGCACAAAGCGAAGCGGTGGCCGGGGTGCCGCTCCACCGCTGTAGCTCAGCCGCGAGCCGTGCAAGCCGTGGCTGGGGGCTTTGGCAACCTGTGTCTCGGGTATCCCGTCGTGGGCGGTGATCCACGCCATGACCGCCGCGAAGTCGGCGCCCTCGGCGAGGATCGCAGCACGCTCGATGACCTCACCCCCAGAGGAGTGGGGACGCGCCAACCGCGTCACCAAAGCACGAATCGCGTCGTCGTCCACTGTGCCCACACTAGTCTCTCTGCGAGCGCAGCGCGAGGTGACCGAGGCCGTATGGAACCTCGACGTCCGCGTCGGTGCTCCCCGGATGGAGGTCGAGCAGCGTGCTCAACAGCAGCAGCGGGGTTCCGGCGGCCCACGCCTGGGGACGGGAGGCCGTCGGGAACGCGACGGGGACCGACGTCACCGAGGCGGGGTAGCCGGCAAAGACCTCAGGCAGGCGGTGCTCGAAGTACGGCGCCGCCTGGAGGATCGTGGAGGCGATGGTGCTCGCCGCCGCGCGGTGGCCGTAGCGCGCCAGGCCGGCGGCGAGCAGCGAGTTCTCGTGGGGCCACACGGTCCCGGTGTGGTAGCCGAGCGGGTTGTAGCCGGCCTCGTGGGTGCCGAGGGTGCGCACGCCCCAGCCGGAGTAGAGCTGCTCATCGAGCAGCCGCTCGGCGGTTGCGGCGGCCTCGCTCTCGTCCAGCATGCCCGACCACAGCAGATGACCGATGTTGGAGGTCAGACTGTCGACCTGGCGCTTCTCGCCGTCCAGCGCGAGGGCGTGGCAGCCACGCTCGGGCATCCAGAAGTCGCGGCGGAAGCGCTCGCGCAGGACGGCCGCCTGGCGCTCCAGGCGCTCGGCTAGCGCCGGATCACCCCACACCTCACGAGCCAGACGGGCGCAACGGCGCCGTGCGTCGTACACGTAGCCCTGGATCTCGCAGGTCGCAATCGGCCCGCTGGCCAAGGTGCCGTCGGCACGCTGGATCGCGTCCCAGCTGTCCTTCCAGCACTGGTTGACCAGCCCGGTGGCGTGGTTGCGGCAGGCGTACTCGACGTACCCGTCGCCGTCGGCGTCCCCGCTGTCCTCAATCCACGCCAGCGCGGCACGAGCGTTGGGCTCCAAGGTGTGGACGAGCTCCGTGTCGCCCGACCAGCGGTGGTACTCGTCCAGGAGGACGAGGAACAGAGGCGTGGCGTCGGCAGTCCCGAAGTACGGGGAGTGCGGGCGCTCCCCGCGCGCGGTTAGCTCGCCGAAGCGCAGCTCGTGCAGGATCTTGCCCGGCTCCTGTTCGTGGAAGTCATCGCGCTCCTCAGCCTGGCGGGCAGCCAGCACGCGCAGAGTGGTGGCTGCCAACCCAGGTAGGTAGGGCAGCGCCTGAAAGCTGGTGATCAGGCTGTCGCGGCCGAAGAGCGCCATGAACCAGGGCAGCCCTGCCGCGGGGAGGGTCGCGCCCTCGCCGAGGTCGGGGTGCAGCCGCAGCGCGCCGAGATCGCTAAGGCTCGCGCGGTAGGTGCGCGCCAGCGCGGTGTCCGCGGTCTGCAACACCGGCGCCCCGGCCAGCCACTGCTCGAGCTCGGCCGCCTTCGAGGCGCTCAGCTGCGCCAGGCTGCCGCGCGGCTCGCGCTGCGCGAAGGCGATCCCCGGCTGTGCCGCGTGCGGCGTGAGGGTGAAGGTGGTCGACCACTGCTCGCCGGGCGCGAGCCGTAGCAAGTAGGCGAAGCCCCGCCGGGTGACCGCCGCCGTGCGGCTGGCGGCGATTGTGACCGAGCGCTGGAAGCCTGTGCGCTCGTAGGCCAACGTAAGGGCCCCGTCGTCGTGGCGGCAGCTCACCTCCCGCTTCGCCACTACCCCGTCCTTGACCTCGAACAGGTCGGCGAAGTCGGTGTCCACCTCCAGCACCACCCGTACCTCGCTGTGCTCGTGGCGATGATTGGTCACTGTGACCTCCTCCATCCACACGTGGTCGATCAGCCGGCGGCGCATGATCGAGCACGGCGCCTCCTCGTCGGGCCCCACGCGGGGGGTCAGGAAGAACTGCGCGGCGTAGTGCGCGCTCTGGTCAAGGCCCAGCAGCTCCAGCGGCGACTCGCCGACGTGCAGGACCCAGCGTGAGATGAAACGGGTGTCGTCGCAGAAGAAGCCGTGCTCGCGACCCGCGTCGACCCGCACGTCGCCCCGGCGGTCCCCGACGACGAAGGTGCTGCCGTCCAGGACGCTCAGAGTGCGCTCAGACAAGCGCGACGGCCTCCGCGACGCGCGCATGTGCCACCGACCGGTAGGTCCACTCGTAGGCAGCGGCGACCACGTCGACGTCGCAGTGCTCGGCGACCCAGGCGCGGCAATCCCGCGGGGAGATGCGGGGCAGCCGACCGACCGCCACGCCCATCGCCTGCTCGTCCTCGACCAGGAAGCCGGTCTGCCCATCGCAGACGAGCTCGCGGGCGGCGCCTTCGGGAAACGCGATCACCGGGGTCCCGCACGCCAGCGCCTCGACCATGACCATCCCGAAGGGCTCCTCCCAGCGGATCGGCATCAGCAGCGCGCGGGCGCCCGCGAAGAGCGAGCACTTGACCGAGCCACCGACCTCGCCCACGAAGCGGACGCGCTCGCCGTCGATGTGCGGCGCGATCTCGCGGTCGAAGAACGCCCGCTGGCCGGGCTGAATGACCCCGGCCAGGACGAGCGGCACGTCTGCGGCACGGGCCGCAGCGATCGCGCGGTGGGGACCCTTCTCGGCTGTCATCCTCCCGATCCACAGCAGGTAGTCATCCTTGCGCTCGCGCAGCGGCCAAGCCCCTGCGTCAATGGGGTTCGGGATCGCGCCCACCGGTTCCAGACCCTCCGGCGCCGATGCGAGCTGCGCCCGGCTGATGCCTACGAGCGCCGCCTTGTGTCCATGGTGGGCGTAGAAGGCCGCGGTGGCAGCGGTGAACTGCCCGTGCAGCGTGTGCACGAACGGCGTGTCGAGGCGGTCGGCCATCGCGAGCGCGGTGAAGCCGCAGTGGTCATGAACCACGTCAAAGGGCTCGTCGTGGGCGGCGAGCTCGATCTCCTCGAACGCCCGCGCGACGTGGTCGACCTCGTACAGCGAACGCTCGATCTCCTCGGGGTGGGACTCCTCGAGCAGGGGCACCACCTGCGCGCTCGACCGAGAGCCTGGGGCACAGAAGAGCGTCACCGCGTGCCCGCGCCGGACGAGCGCGTCCGTCAGCACGCCGACGACCGACTCAACGCCCCCGTATCCCGGCGGGGGGACGGAAATCCAGGGTGGGGCGAGCATTGCGACACGCAGCGGCGCCCCGGCGGGCCGGGAAAGCCTCTCGGCGACGGGGCGGGTCGGCAGGCGCCCCACCGACCCGCGAGGCGACCTGCTCTCAGGCACTGCAGCCACAGCACTCACGGGCGCTCCTCACGAAGCCTCTCAGGGGCTGCGGTCGCGAGGCAGAGAGGTCAAGAAGGACCGAGCGAACGCACAATCGCCGACCCACTAGGGCGCGATGGACTCCTCCACCGTAACAGCGGACGCTAGAGCACCTGTCCTTCTCGCTCAGTTCACAGCAGGTAGCTTGCCGCTCGCTCGTGCAGCACTCGGAGGTTGGGGAGGGGAGTTATTTCAGCCATGCGGATAGCTCCTCCACGGCGTTCGGGATCACGTAGTAGTAGGCCCACAAGCCCCGTCGCTCGGAGTCGACGATCCCGGCGTCGCGGAGCTTCTTGAGGTGGTGGGAGAGCGTCGGCTGGGAGATATCGAACAACGGCACGAGCTCGCAGACGCAGACCTTCCCGGCGTGCTTGCGCAGCACGTCCACGAGCTGCAGACGGATCGGGTCGCCGAGGGCCTTGGCGACTTCGGCCATGCGTAGCGCCTGCTCACGTTGAACGTCGGGGTATACGACGGGCTCGCAACAGCGTTCGCCGGCTGCGCGCTTCCTCTTCGGGGACAGCTCGAGATCGACGGGCATCAATCTACATATACCTATTGAAGCGATGCCTGTCAATGCAATACGATCCGGGGGATGGATACCGCACCACCACTTGCCCGCCGTCTGCTCGCCGAGCTACTGGGCTCGGCGCTCCTCGCCGCGCTCGTCATCGGCTCAGGTATCGCAGCACAGACGCTCTCCCCCAACGACGTCGGCCTGCAGCTCTTCGAGAACGCGGCCGCCACCGCCGCTGGCCTGTTCACGATCATCCTCATGTTCGGCCCCGTCTCCGGCGGACATTTCAACCCCGTCGTCTCGCTCGCCGACGCCAGCTTCAGCGGTATCAGCTGGCGTGACGCGCTTGCCTACATCCCAGTCCAGGTTGCCGGCTGTATCCTCGGCGCCATCACCGCAAACGTCATGTTTTCGCTCGCGGCGATCAGCATCTCGACCCATCACCGCGCCTCGCCCGCGCACCTCTTCTCCGAGGTGATCGCCACCGCCGGCCTATTGCTCGTGATCTTCTCGCTCGCGCGCACCAAACGCGCACACACCATCCCCGCCGCCGTCGGCGCCTACATCGGCGCCGCCTACTTCTTCACGAGCTCCGCCAGCTTCGCCAACCCCGCGATCACCGTCGGGCGCAGTCTCTCCAATACCTTTGCCGGTATCGCGCCCGGGTCCATGCCAGGGTACGTCGCCGCCCAGCTCCTCGGCGGCGCCTGCGCGCTCCTGCTCCTCAGGGTGCTCTATCCCGGCGTCACACCGGCCGAGGCGGCGGAGGTTCTGCTGCCGCACAGCGGGGAGGCTGCGCACGATGGCGTGCGTTCTGTTCGTGTGTCTTCATAACGCAGGCCGCTCGCAGATGAGCCAAGCGCTCCTCGCGCGTGCCGCGGATGGGCGCCATACCGCCCTCTCCGCCGGCACCACCCCGGCCGAGCGCGTCCATCCCGAGGTCGTAGAGGTCATGCGCGATCTCGGGATCGATCTGTCCGGCCGGCGTCCGCAACTCCTCACCCACAAGCTGGCCGAGCAAGCCGATCTGATCGTGACAATGGGCTGCGGCGATGCCTGCCCTCACATCCCCGGCAAGCGATACCTCGACTGGGACCTACCCGACCCCAACGGCCGCCCAATCTCCGAGGTCCGCGCTACGCGCAACGAGATCGAGCGGCGAGTCAACTCACTCGTAGAAGAGCTCAACGATGACTGAACCGCCGGTCCGACCTGCGGATCGACGAACTCCGGATCTATTTCAGCAGCTGGCCGATTGCAGGCCTCCTCGAGGTCTCGGGCCGGCCTGACAGAGCCTAAGCTGATTAGCTCTGAGGCGTGCTTGGCATACCCACCGGTGTGACCGCGTGCCTATTCGACCTCGACGGGGTGCTGACGCAGACGGCCAAGGTGCATTCCGCCGCCTGGAAGCAGATGTTCGACAACTACTTGCGCGAGCGCGCCCGACGGACCGACGAAGCCTTCGTCCCCTTCGATCCGATCCGCGAGTACGATCAATACGTCGACGGCAAGCCTCGCTATGACGGTGTACGAGCGTTTCTTGCCTCGCGCGGGGTGGAGCTACCGGAGGGCGACCCGAGCGACACGCCGGATACGGAGACGATCGACGGTCTCGGCAACCGCAAGAACGAGATCGTGCTCAGGCTAATCCGCGAGCAGGGTGTGCAGCCATATGAGGGCTCGGTCCGCTACGTCGAAGCGGTCCAAGCGGCCGGGTTGCGACGCGCCGTTGTCTCCTCCAGCACCAACTGCCGCGACGTGCTCGCTGCCGCTGGAATTCAGGACCTGTTCGAAGCGATCATCGACGGGGTCGTGGCCGAGCGCGAGCACCTCCAGGGCAAGCCTGCGCCGGACACATTCCTCGCAGGGGCGCGGACCTTGGGCGTCGAGCCCGCTGAGGCGGTCGTGTTCGAGGACGCGCTGGCGGGTGTCGAGGCGGGCCGGGCCGGCCGATTCGGCTTCGTGGTCGGCGTCGACCGAGTCGGCCAGGCCGAGGCGTTGAGGGTCCACGGTGCCGACCTCGTCGTAGACGATCTGGCCGAGCTGTTGGGAACGCCATGATCCAGCATCCGGGCTTCGCGGTCGAGCCCTGGGCCGTGCACGAGACCGCCCTGGACCTCGACAGGCTTGCGCAGACGGAGTCGGTGTTCGCCCTTGCCAACGGTCACATCGGCCTGCGCGGGAACCTCGACGAGGGAGAGCCTTACGGCTTGCCGGGTACCTATCTGGCCGGTGTCTATGAGGTACGGCCCCTTCCCTACGCCGAGGCCGGCTATGGCGATCCGGAGGCCGGCCAGACCATCATCAACGTCACCAACGGCAAGATCATCCGCCTGCTGGTGGAGGACGAGCCGTTTGACATCCGCTACGGCGAGCTACGCCGCCACGAACGGGTGCTCGACCTACGCGCCGGAGTGCTGCGCCGCACGGTCGAGTGGGTGTCTCCGACGGGACGCTCCGTGCGGGTGGCCTCCACGCGCCTCGTGTCGTTCACGCAGCGGGCGGTCGCGGCCGTCCTCTACGAAGTCGAGGCGCTCGACGGTCAGACATCGGTGGTCGTGCAGTCTGAGCTCGTCGCCAATGAGAAGCTGCCGGTCGCCGAGCGCGATCCCCGCGCCGCGTCGGCGCTCGCCTCACCATTGCAATCCGAGCTCTTTGCCGCGCGTGATACCCGTGTGATCCTGGAGCATTCCACGCGCGCGAGCGGCCTGACGATGGCCGCGGCGATGGATCACGTCATCGACGGGCCGGCGGACACGACGGCCACCTCGGAAAGCTTCGAGGACCTCGGTCGCGAGCTCGTGACGGCCGACCTCGTGCCCAAAAAGCCTCTTCGAATCGTCAAGCTCATCAGCTACGGATGGTCGCGCAGGCGCTCGGCGCCGGCGATCGTCGACCAGGTTGCAGCCGCGCTGGCGGAGGCGCGACACCGTGGCTGGGACGGTCTCCTCGCCGACCAACGCGCTTACCTGGACGACTTCTGGGATCGCGCCGACGTCGAGATCGAGGGTGACGCCGAGCTACAGCTGGCGGTTCGTTTCGGACTCTTCCACACGCTTCAGGCCGGCGCCAGGGCCGAGCGGCGGGCGATCGCGGCCAAGGGGCTGACCGGGCCGGGCTACGACGGACATGCGTTCTGGGATACGGAGACCTTCGTCCTGCCGGTCCTGACGTATACGGCTCCGCACGCCGCGCGCGATGCCCTGCGTTGGCGCCATCTCACGCTCGATCTCGCACGGGAGCGAGCGACCTCGCTGGGGCTGGAGGGCGCCGCGTTTCCCTGGCGGACGATCCGGGGGCAGGAGTGCTCGGGGTACTGGCCAGCGGGGACGGCGGCGTTCCATATCAACGCCGACATCGCCGATGCCGTCGTCCGCTATGAGGCGGCCAGCGATCACGACGAGGAGTTCGCGCGCGGCGTCGGCCTGGAGCTGCTCGTCGAGACGGCCCGGCTGTGGCGCTCGTTGGGGCACCACGATGCCGCCGGCCACTTCCGGATCGACGGCGTGACCGGTCCCGATGAGTACAGCGCAATCGCCGACAACAACGTCTACACGAATCTGATGGCCGAGCGCAACCTGCGCGAGGCCTTCGAGCGCGCGAAGCGCTATCCCCAACGCGCCGCCGAGCTCGGAGTCGACGACGAGGAGGCGGCCGCCTGGCGTGACGCCGCTCAGGCGATGCTCGTCCCCTACGACAAGGAGCTGGGAGTCCACCCCCAAGCGGAGGCGTTCACGGAGCACGAGATCTGGGACTTCGACGCGACCGCCCCGGAGCAGTATCCGCTGTTGCTGCACTTCCCCTACTTCGACCTATATCGCAAGCAGGTCGTCAAGCAGGCCGACCTGGTGCTCGCGCTGCATCTGCGCGGTGACGTCTTTGCCGACGAGGAGAAGGCGCGCGACTTCGCCTACTACGAGCGACTGACGGTTCGCGACTCCTCGCTGTCGGCCTGCACCCAGGCAGTCATCGCCGCGGAGGTCGGATACCTCGAGCTCGCCTACGACTACCTCAGCGAGGCCGCCCTCATCGATCTCGACGACCTCCAGCACAACACGCGCGACGGTCTGCACATCGCGTCGCTCGCGGGGACATGGATCGGCGCCGTCGCGGGGTTTGGAGGGATGCGAGACCACAACGGGATCCTGAGCTTCGCGCCCCGCCTACCGCAGGCGCTCACCCGGCTCACGTTCCGCCTCTGCTTCCGTGGGCGCAGGCTGCTGGTGGAGGTCGGTCCCGAGCAGGCGGCGTACTCGCTCCTTCAGGGCGCCTCCCTGGAGATCGTCCATCACGGCAAGAAGGCCACGGTTGACCCGCGACGGCCGCAGACCTGCCCCATCCCTCCCGCCGCACCCTCGCGTGAGACCCCTGGACAGCCGCCCGGGCGCACACCGGAGCGGCAAGGAGCGCCGTCATGAAGAACCACGCCCGGCTCTGCGTTTCGGGACCGAGAAGCTAAGATCTCGTCTGTTGACCAAGTCGCCCATCGACCAGCTGCTCGGAGCCATCGACATGCTCGACGTGGAGGCGGCGATCGCACTGATGGCGCCTAATTGCCAAATGCTGGCGGTAGACGGCCGCCGCGTCGAGGGGACGGCTGCGGTGCGCGAGCTGCTTTCGGACTTTCTTGCGACGATTCTTCGGACTACGCACCAAATCAGCGCGCAGTGGCACCAAGACGATGTCTGGATCGCCGAGGTCGAAGCGACCTACGAACTAAAGGATCGGGTGAGAATAAGGCGTCCGCGAGCATTCGTGTTGCGTGATGGACCAGACGGCTTCGTCGAGCTGCACGTCTACGGTGCGCATGAACGCCCCCTCGCCGATCATCCAACCGGCGAGGAGGGGATGCGAATCGGCGGACGGTGGATACCACCGCTCTGAGGAAAGCGAGGCGACCGCTCGGCCTCACGGGCTGGCGCCGGTTGCAGTCCAGTTGCAGTCGAGCCACTCTCAGCGCGCTCCGGTGGGGCTCGGTGGGGTGGCCAGTTGCCCCTAGGGCACGGCCCCTGAGCAGGTGTTTGGCCTGTACATGTCTTTTTGCTGAAGCGGGGAACCGAGGAATCGAACCTCGAGCAAGGGTTTTGGAGACCCCCGTGTTACCGTTACACCAGTCCCCCGGGGCACCGGGATTGTAGGCGCTGGGCCGCGGCTCTGGCACCCGCGCACGCCTCGCGTCGACCGCAAGACTCCCTGACCCCGCGTGGTACGCCCATACGACGCTCGCTCCACGCCCGATCCCGCGGGGGGGTGCGTACGCCCGGACAGGCGTCGGGGTTGGTACGAGCGACGATGAGAGGGCCGGCAATGGCTAAAGCTCGAAGGAGTCCCTGTCGAGGGGAGATACCAAGACGAGCGCACGGCTATTGTGATGATAAACACAAACTTATTCCGCCGCCGGCGAGCGCCCAGAGGGCAGCTCGGGCGCAACCATGCCGAGGACGGAGGGTCGGCCACGAGCGTGGGCGCCACCATCGGCGGGACACGCCGGTGGGCTTGCGCCAGAGCGATCGGGCGCCGTGGGCGTCGCACGGGGCTCGCGGCGGAGACCGGCGTCTCGTTGATCGAAGTGATGGTGAGCGCGCTGATGGTCGGGTTCATCGTGATCGCGACCTTCACCGGCTTCAACGCCGTCAACCACACGACCGCCGACGAGCGCACCCACGACCAGGCGGCCCAGGTGGCCGCGCAGTCCCTGGAGGAGCTGCGCAGCGACTCCGCGGCCACGCTCGACACGATCGAGAAGGTCAAAGGGATCGGACCCGAACACGTCTACATGCAGACGATTGGCGGCCAAACGTACAAGGTCAGCCAGAGCGACGAATGGGTGGCCGACAACAACCCGAGCGGGAGCTGCAGCGCCTCCAGCAAAGAACACTCCAGCCAGTCCGGCAACTATTTGCGCATCGCCACCTCTGTCGACTGGCACCAGCTCGAAATCCAGAAACGGCCGCCGCTGAGGCAGTACAGCATCATCACCCCACCCGATGGCTCGGACCTCGAAGTTGACGTCATCAACGGCCGCACCCCCGAGCAGCCGGTCGCCGGCGTGACCGTCATCGCCGGCGAAGCCGAAGCGACGACCAGCGAAGCCGGCTGCGTGATCCTCGGCGGAATCCCGGCGACCAAGATCACTGTGGAAGCCTTCAAGCTCGGCGACGTCACCGAAGCGGGCGCCGTCAAGAACATCTCGCCCGAATTGGCGATCGCCCCGAACGTCACCACGCACAAGGAAGTGGTGCTCAACACCGGCTCGTTCATCACCGCCAAGTTCACCCACGAAGGCAAAAAAGCGACGGGTGACACGATCGTCGCGTACAACCCCAAAATCAACCTGCTACCCGACTTTGAGGTTGGGAGCACACAATTCGGTGCCTTCGCCAAAGAAACGGGCGAATACGAAGCGCGGACTGGGACATACGAAGAAACTGCGAAGACCCCGATCAGCTCGGAATCCTATCCCACCGGCGATCTCTTCCCCTTCGAAAAAGGCCCGTGGGAGGTGTATGCAGGAGACTGTCCCGCTAATAACCCCGCCGTCGTCACCAAAGGGGAAATCAGCGAAAGCTCGATCTCGGTCGCCTTCGAACCAGGCGAAGACCCACCGATCAATGTTCCGACCTCGGAAGTGAACCTCACTGCCTACAAAAACACGAAAGCTGCCAAACCCGAAACCGAAACCACGGCTCGTCCCGTCAAGATCACAAACACCGAATGCCTCAAAATAAAAGAAGAAGAAGAAGGAAAAAATAAAACGACATACCTCCCAAACAACGCTTCGAAATACAGCGTGGTTCACACACAGAACACGACATCGACGGGCTCTCTGGAAGCTCCTTACCAGCCATTTGGCAAATCATTCAAGCTGTGTCTGTGGGATGAAAAAGAACACAAGACCTACACCACCACCTACGCGAATGAAAAAATTCTAGGGCCAAAAATTGCCCTTTATCTGGCAGAACCCGAAGGAACCTACGCCGACGGCAACGGCCACAACGTGGAAGTCAAGAAAAACCAGTTCAGCAACACATGTTGAGTAAACGCCCCCATCTCGGTGGTTCCGCCGCCCGCGAGCGACAGCGGCCCCTCTCCGACGAGAGTGGCTTCACGCTGATCGAACTGCTCGTCGCGATGATCTCCGGCACTGTGGTAATGCTGGCGCTGGTCGCCGTCCTTCTCTTCTCCACTCGCCAGGAGACGCATCTGACCAACCTGGCGCAGGCCACGCAGCTGGGACGGATCGCGATGACCAAGGTCGTCGACGAACTGCACTCGGCCTGCCTCGCCCCTGGCTTTGCCCCAATCCAGGAAGGCAGCGGTCCGAGCGAATTGAGATTCGTCAACTCCTACGGCAAAGAAGCCGTGATCTCTAAAACTGAAATCAACGAACGCAGGATCGTGTGGAATGAAAAAGCTGAAACCCTTACCGATTATACGTATCCTGCGACCAAAGAAGAAACCTGGCCACAGTTCAAATATTCCGAAATTCGGACTCCCGCCAACGGAGTACTGATCGCCAGCCACGTCACGCAGATGGAATCCGAAGGAAAAAAGCTGCCGATCTTTCAGTACTACAGCTACAACCTCGAATCCAACGAAAGCGCGAGCTCAGGGCTTAATTCGCTCAATACGACGCCAATCGCGACACCACTTAATAACGAAACCGCACCAACCGCGGCCTCCGTGCTGATCAGCTTCAACACCGGCTCCAGCGCAACCTCGTCCAGCCTTACCAACACGCTCGGCAAAACTCTCTCCAAAGACGTGGGCGACGGCCAGCAGAGTCAAGTAACGCTCTCGTTCTCCGTCCCTGTGACCGAAGCAGAAAGCGTAGACAAGCCATGCGAATAAAGCGTTCAAACAAGCATTGGCTGCGTGCGATCCGTGCCCGGCTCGCCGCCGATAACGGCTTCACGTTGATGGTCGCGCTTGGCGTGTTGCTCGTGACCTCGCTGCTGCTGGGCGCCGCCTTCGAGGCCGCCCGAGGCGATATCCAGCTCTCCCACCGTAACACTGTGCAGAAGGAGGCCTACTACGCAGCGCTCGCCGGCATTCAGGAGTATGAGTATCACCTCCAGGCCAATCCCGACTACTGGGAGACCTGCGCCGCGCCCTCCAATACCGTCCCCAAGCAGGAAGAATTGACTGAGCATTACGAAATCAAGTTGCTCGTCGCGAGTACCGCTAAAGAATTCACAGAATGCAGCACGACCAGCCCGTTTGCATCGATGATCCAGTCCTCGGGCGTGGAGGCGAACACGTTCCGCATCGAGTCGATCGGAACGGCTGGAAACAAAGCCGTCTCATCGGCCTACGCGAGCCGCGCGATCGTCGCCACTTTTCACGTGGTGGGCTTTCTCAATTTCATCTACTTCACTCAGTACGAAGACGGGGATCCCGCCCTTTATGGCGGTCCCAAAGAATGCGAAAACTACTATCCCAAGCGCGTATCGCTGGGCATCAACGGCAAATGCACGACGATCGAGTTCGCAGACGGAGACACTGTCGAAGGCCCGATGCACACCGACGATGCGACTGATATCTGCGCTCCCGCCTATTTCGGGCGCAAAGGCCACAACCCGCTTGACACCGTCCAGATCAACAACGGGGTCTACTCCACCTGCGGCAACCCAAATGGGACGTTCTACACGGCCACCGGGAAATATGAAAAAGGCGAAGAACTGCTCACCCCCGAAGGCGACACGACGCTCGGGACCTACGTCAAAGAAGGCGGCGACGAATTCACCGGTTCCACGCACATCGTGCTCAAGGGCACGACGATGGAAGTGACCAATAACAAAGGCGAAACCAAACCATACGAATGGCCGACCAACGGCCTCGTGTACGTCCGCGCGAGCGAAAACGAAAAAACACCCTGCACATACGCGTTCAACGACCATACCGAAGAAACCGACAACGCCACCGAGGTCTCCAAGGAAGCGTACTGCGGCAACGTGTACGTCAGCGGCACCTACAGCAAGCCGATCACGATCGCGGCCGAAGAAGACCTGATCATCAATGGCAACATCTACCCGACCAGCGTCAAAACCTTGGGTGAAGAACCGACCGGCACCGACACGCTCGGCCTGATCGCCGGCCACTATGTGCGCGTCTACCACCCCGTCACCAACACCAACTGCGAAAAAGCCGAAAACGGCATCGAATCGCTGAAAGGCCCCTGGATCTACGCGGCGATCCTTTCGACCAACCACTCGTTCGCCGTGGACAACTTCGAATGCGGCAAACAGCTCGGCAACCTCAACGTCTACGGGGCGATCGCCCAGCGCTTCCGCGGGATCGTGGGTCTGGTCGGCGAAAGCGGCTACGTCAAGAACTACAAATACGACGAGCGACTCGCGGTGGACGAGCCTCCGTACTTCCTCAACCCGATCAACGCCGGCTGGAAGGTTGCGCGCGAGACGGCGCCGAGCCCAGGGTAGTACGGGCCAGCCGGGCCTCGAAGGCAGGCGCGCCAACCCGAAGCGCGCACACACGCTCGCGCGCACACCTACACACACACCGGAGGAGAGGGAGGACTCCGACAAGCTCGCGGCGCCGTGCCGCGGGCCGGTTAACGGACCCTGACGGCGACCGTCGCTCCAACCCCCCGCAGCAGCACCCCGGGCGGGATGTCCAGAGCCCTGGCGAGGCGCAGCAGCGTGCGCAGGTTGGGGTTGCGCTTGCCGCGCTCGAATACGCTGATCGCCGCGCGATCCACGTGCGCGTTGTTGGCAAGCGCTTCCTGGGAGATGTCCACGCGTTCGCGCGCCCAGCGCAGGTTGACGCCGAAGCGGGCGGCGGGCGTGAGCTCCTCCTCCCCGCAGCGGGGACCGCGCACGGCCGAGTCAGGTCCGACGCCCTGCAGCAGCACGGCGGGCTTAACACCGACGGCAGCGGCGACGCGCACGATCGTCGAGAGGTCGGGTGCGCGCTCGGCGCGCTCGAGGAAGCTGACGGCGGCGCGGTCGAGGTTGGCTCTGAGGCTCAGATCGATCTGCGAGAGGCCCGCCTGCTTGCGGGCCTCTCGCATGTTCTGGCCAAATCTCTCTAATTGTTCGTCAAGATCGCGGTCTCCGGTACTTCGCATGCGCCCATACTCTTGAGTCGCGCACACAAAGACCACAGCGCAAACACGAGAAACGCCAAGCGCGCCGACGGTCAGTGGGGGCAACGCGCCGGCAGGCCAGGGGAGGCAGCAGGAAACAACCCCGGGATCGGTGGGTCCCAGTCAGGTGCGGCGGGTGGGATTCGAACCCACACGCCCTTGCGGACAGGGCCTTTTGAGGGCCCCGCGTCTACCGTTCCGCCACCGCCGCACACCGGGTCTCAATATAGGCGCTCACGACTCACGCGGGCCACACCGAACACTCGCGCAGGGTTTGCCGCGGGGGACCACACCCACATAGCCCCGCCTCAGGCTCAGGCAGGGTGCGGAGCGGCGTCCCCGTAGCCACCTACCTGGGCGCCGGGGTCACGCTGCTCGAGCTCCACGTTCCAGCCCTGCGAGAAGCCACGCATCGCGAAGACCACGAGCAGGATCTGCACGGGGATCACCAGCAGCGTCAGCACGCCGAGCAGGTTGGATTCGAGCGCCGGCTGGGCAAAGACGGAGGAGTCGCGCTCGAACCAGCTGGGGGCGGCGATCAGCGAAAAGGTACCCAGCAGCACCGCCAGCACCGACGCGACGGGCAGCACGCCACGATTCCAGCGCCCCGCGTAGAACGCCAGCAAGAGGTAGCAAATCACGAACAGGCACTGCACGATCACCGGCCCGATGCCCTCCAGCGCTTCGAAACCGCCGATTGTGATCAGCAGCACGAGCGCGGCGGTGGCGAGTAGCAGCACGATCACCGTGGCGCGCGTGGCCTGCACGACCGGCTTGTCGCGGTTGGGATGGGTAATGCGAACGCCGGCTGCGGCGCGACGGGCGGCTGGAGTGGACATCGTCAACGATGACCATACAATCTTCAGCGGTCCCCGTAAAGCGTAAGCCGGCGTGGGAGCGTCATGCGGGCGTGGTGGAACTGGTAGACACGCCGGCCTTAGGAGCCGGTGGGCGCAAGCCCTTGGGGGTTCGAGTCCCTCCGCCCGCACTGATGGCATTCAGAGCAGAGCGCGTGCAAGGCGCGGCGCACACCACCTTCGCCGCACTGGCGGTGCCCAACTACCGCCGCTACATCTCAGGCCAGGCGATCTCGCTGATCGGCACCTGGATGCAGATGGCCGCGCAGGCGTGGCTGGTGCTCACGCTCACCGGCTCGGCCACCGCGCTGGGGGCGATCGTGGCGCTGCAGACGCTGCCGGTGCTACTGCTGGGCCCCTACGGCGGGGTGATCGCTGACCGCGTCGACAAGCGCCGCCTGATGGTGGCGCTGCAGTGCCTGATGGGAGTGCAGGCACTGGTGCTCGGGCTGCTGACGGTCACGGGCGTCGTCGCGGTATGGCAGATCGGCGTGCTGGCGCTGCTGTTGGGGCTCAACAACGCCTTCGAGAACCCCGCACGGCAATCGTTCATGCTGGAGATGGTGGGCGAGGAGCACCTGCGCAACGCGGTCAGCCTCAACTCTGTGCTGGTCAACGTCGCGCGCACGATCGGCCCGGCGGTCGGCGGCATCCTGATCGCCACCGTGGGCACAGGCGTGTGCTTCCTGTTCAACGCGGTCAGCTTCGTTCCCGTGGTGTTCTCGCTGATGACGCTCGACCGCGCGGCGCTGCACCCCAGCCCGCCCACGCCCCGTGCCCCGGGACAGCTGCGCGAAGGGCTGCGCTACATCCGCCGCACGCCGGCGCTCGCCACGCCGCTGGCGATGATGGCCCTGGTCGGCTGCCTCGCCTACGAGTTCCAGGTCTCGCTGCCGTTCATGGCCCGCGAGGGGCTGCACGTGGGCGCCGAAGGGTACGGCTTCATGACGGCCGCGATGGGCGTCGGGGCGGTCGCCGGTGGCCTCGTGGTGGCAGCGCGCGGGCGCACCGGGCTGCCCACGCTGCTCGCCGCGGCGGCGGGCTTCGCGCTGGTGTTGACGCTCGCGGCGCTCGCCCCCACGCTGCCGCTGGAGCTGATCGCGCTCGCGCTGGTGGGGTGGGCCAGCATCTCGTTCATGGCCACCGGCAACTCGACGTTGCAGTTGAACTCCGAGCCGACGATGCGCGGGCGGGTGATGTCGCTGTGGTTTGTCGCCTTCCAGGGCTCCACGCCGATCGGGGGGCCGATCGTCGGCTTCGTGATGGCGCAGCTCGGCGCCCGCGCCGGCCTCGGCCTCGGCGCGATCACGTGCCTGGTGGCGGCCGCGATCGGTCTGCTGGTGCTCCGCCGGCTGCACCCCGACTACCGCCTGCCGAGCCTGCGGGTGGGACGCGCCGCGAGGAACGTCGAGGCGGAGGTGAAGTAAGTGGGGCTCAACTGCCCTACGCGGGTACCCTGCGTGCGGTTACGCCGCGGCGGGAGCGCTCGGCGCGGCGGCACGCGAACAGCAGGAGGATTAAGCCGACCGCCACCGGCACCGTGGCGGGCAGCTCGTCGACGGTGAAGAACAGCAGGTCGAAAGCCAGCGCGAGCGCCACGACCAACGCCGCCGCTCGCACCTGCCGCGCCCGCGCCGACCGGCCCGCGCGCGGGGACGGCCAGCCGCGGGCGAGCAGTCCGCCGAACAGGCCCGCCACGAACAGGTCGCCATAACCCATTGCCGCCGAGCCGAACACCTCAGCCTGCAGTTTCGGCAGGCCCGCCGGAGGGTGCGCGGAGTTGAGCACTTCGTTGGGGTGCTGCAGCAGTTCGGAGACGACCAGCGCCGCGTCGGCGCACGCCATCAGCACGATCCCTGCCGCCAGCCACCGCGGCGGCGTGACCGCGGCCAGCAGCACCCCGAGCGCCACGCAGCTGAGCGCCGAGAGCGCGAGCGCAGCCCCCTGTCCCGCCAGCCCGCCGCGGTCGGCCCACGCCACCGCAAACAGCACGGGCGCCAGCAGCGCGAGCGCCGGTCGCGCTGCATAGCCCCACCAGCCGAGCGCGAGCGCCGCCAGGATCGGCACCGCCACCAGCGCGAGGTAGGTGAGGCTCTGCGCGCTGGTCTGCTCCGCCGCACGCGCGACGAACACGAACAGAATCACCGACAGCGGCGGGATCGCGGCCCACAGGCGGCTGCGCCGGCGCTCCACCCATGGGATCGAGATCGTGCCCGGGAACGCCACCAGGGCGCCCTGGGTGGCGGAGAGCACACCGATCGACAGCCAGAAGGGCAGCACCGACTCAACATAGGGCCTCGTGGGAGGTTGCTCAGCCTCCTAGCTGAACCGTCTTCACGACCAGCAACGCCACCGCGACCACCAGGTAGCCGCGCAGCAGCAGCATCGCCGCGCGCCGGCCGGGCGACCACACGGGCCGCTCCAGCAGCGCCAGCGGCGGCATCGTCCAGGCGTGGCGGCGCTCCTTGGACAGGCTCCCTGCCTCCTCCGCGCCCGCCACCTCCCCCGCGCCGCCCGTCGCCCCCACGGCAGCGGCCGCCGAGGTCCCCACACGCGCCCGGCGCAACAGCACGTACCCCCCGATCGCCGCCAGTGCCACCGCCAGCGCGATCGACAGGTCGATGAAGAGATCCGTCACGTTTACGTGCGGGAAGGCGGTAGAGGCAACCAGCACCAGCGAGAGCTCGACCAGCACGCCGATGATCACCGCCGCCAAAGCGTTCAGCCACGGGGCGTTGACCCACGGGCCCAGCACCGCGCGGTCGTTGCAGAGCAGCAGCAGGAACACCGTGGCGCTCGGCAGCAGCACCCCCGCGAGCGCCTGCACCGAGGTCGTGATCAGCCCCAGCGGCGCGCCCGGCAGCAGCACGATCCCCGCCGCGGCGCACACCATCAGCGCGAACGTGGCGTAGAACATCTTCGCGTCGCGGATGCCGCGGTGCAGCGAGTGGGAGGCGCCGAACACGTCGCCGAAGGCGTAGGAGGTCGCGAGCGTCACCGCCGCGGCGCCGATCAGCGAGGCGTTGAGCAGCACGATCGCAAAGCACGCCCCCGCCGCCGGGCCGACGTAGGTGCGCAGGGCGGTGGCGACCGTGCCCGCGTTGCCGAAGTGCCCGGCCGCGGGCGTGCCCGCGAACGCAAACGCCGCGATGGAGATGATCGCGCCGGCGCCGATCACCACCACGAACGCCCCGATCACCGTGTCGGCGCGCTCGTAGTTGATCCAGCGCGGCGTGATCCGCTTGTCGATGATGTTGGACTGCTGAAAGAACAGCTGCCACGGCGCCACCGTGGTGCCGACGATCGCGATGATCAGCAGCACCGCCGTCGAGCTCGCGCCGCCGGCGATCGAGGGCGTCACTGTGTCGTGCGCGATCGTGGCGAAGTCGGGATGCACCAGCACCAGTAGCGGGATCACGAGGAAGTTGGCCACCACGAACACGTACATGAAGCGCTCCCAGCTGCGGAAGCTGCCCGTCGCGGTGATCGCCACCAGCGCCACGGCCGCGGCCGGCACGGCGACGAACTTGCTCACGCCGAAGTACCCCAGCGCGAGGCTGACGCCGATGAACTCGGTGACGATCGTGAGAAAGTTGAGGATGAACAGGTCTCCCACGGAGAACCAGCCCCAGAAGCGCCCGAAGCGCTCGTTGATCAGCCGCGCGTGGCCAACGCCGGTGACGGCGCCGAGGCGGATCACCATCTCCTGGTTGACGATCAGCACCGGGATCAGCAGGATCAGCACCCACAGCAGCGAGGTGCCGTAGTTCTGGCCGGCCTGCGCGTAGGTGGAGACGCCGCCGGCGTCGTTGTCGCCCACCATCACGATCAGCCCCGGGCCCATGATCGCCAGCAGCGTCATCGCGCGCGAGCGCCAGCCGTGGCGCGCGCCGGTGTCGTCCATCCGGATCGTGCCGAGCGCCCCGCGGATGTCGCCGATGTGGGCCTCGTCGAGAACCGGAGGCACGCCCTCGAGCACGGGCGGCTGCGGCTGCGCGGGCAGCTGCGTCTCGTCCAGCGTCGTCGGGTTCTCGGCCATCGTCTCGGTCACCTCCTTTGTTCTGCTCGGCACTGCCCTGCACACGCGTCAGTCGCCACGCGCGTGGGGACCCACGGACGCCGAAGGACTACGGCGTCCGCCCGCGATCCGCGCAAGCGGTGCAAAAAGAGTCCGGGGGAGGCCTTACTCAGCTACGCCAACCCGGAGGAGCCCGACATGCGCGCCTGCGGCTGGGTACTTCGCGGCTGTTCTCGATCCATCCCAGCCTCCTTTCAGCGCATAGGGTGAGGGCTCGTTCCGGGGCTCAGAGTAGCATTGCGCGGCCCCTACCTGCACGCAGTGCAAGCACCCGTTATCTCTGTCAGCTCAGTCGCTGACGAGCCCGAAGCGCCGCCGCCAACCCACGGGCAGCGTCTGCTCCAGCACATCATCCACTGTGACGACGCCAACCACGCGCTGGTGGTCGTCGACGACTGGGAGCGACGCGAGGTTGTAGTCGGTCATCGTCCTCGCGACCTCCGGCAGGTCGGCGTCGGTCGGCACCGACTCGGGCTCGTGCTCGGCGCCCTGCGCGAGTGGCGCATCGGGCTCGGCGCGCAGCAGCGCCACGATCGCCGCCGAGCCGCTCAGCGCGCCCGCGTCGTCGTGCAGGTAGACCGTCGTGAGCATCCCCGGCGCGATCGTGGAGCGGCGTACCGCGTCGAGCGCGTCCCCAACCGTGGCGTGCTCGGCGAGCGCGATGAAGTCGGGGCTCATCATGCCGCCCGCCGTCGAAGGGTTGTAGCCGAGCAGCGTTTCGATCCGTCGGCGCCCGGCCAGCGGCAGCAGCTCGAGGATCCGCCCGCGGCGCTCCTGGTCGATCTCGCCGATCAGGTCGGCCGCGTCGTCGGGCGCCATCCGCGCGATCACGGCCGCCACCTGCGCGTCGGGGCGCTCGGCGATGAACTCGAGCTGGTGGTGCTCGTCGAGCTCCTCGAACACGTCGGCCTCGAGCTCGCGGTCCTGGCCGACCGCCTCGATCAGCTCCTCGCCCTCCTCGTGCGAGGCGGCCTCGACCAGATCGGCGATCTCCGCCGGGTGCAGGTTGGCGAGCTTGCGGTGGGAGAAGCGTAGGCGCGCGGTGGGCACGTGCCCGACGAACGGCTCCATGTCGGTCCAGTCGAGGAACGGCCGGTCGGCGACCAGCCGCCGCAGCGAGCGCGGCAACGCACGGCGCAGCTGCGCGCGGGAGGAGGGGTCCACGCCGACGACCCGCCACCAACCCTCGATGCACGCCAGCTCGATCTCATGTGCGCTCACCAAGCGGGGCGGATCGGCCTCGACGTTGACCAGCTTGCGCCCCAACACGTCCTGGCGCAGCAGCACCTCGCCTTCGCGGCGCTCGAATTTCCCGAGGTTGAGTTTCTGACCCGACAGCCGCGCGGCGCCTGCCTCCAGGCTGGCGATCTTGTCGACCGGCACGAACAGCTCGCGGCCGCCGATCCGTGCCTTCAGCCCCGTCACCGGGGGGTAGCCGCCGTCGGCGAGGCGCACGATCACGTCCTCCACCCTGCCCAACCGCTCTCCCGTGCGGTCCAGCAGCGGACTGTGCAGCAGCGTCGATAGGTGCATCACTTGCTCGGGCAACGCTTCCGATACGTTAGGGCATCCGGCGGATTTACCTGCGCTTGCAGGCTTTCTTCGCCCCCTCTTATGGCCTCGACACAAGATCAGACCATGCGTCCACGCACGCAACGGCCCTGGCCGACCTACCTACTGGCCGCGCTCTGCGTGGGGGCGATCGTCGCCGCCGTCCTCATCGTCGGGCCCTCCTCCGGCACCGCGAGCGCCACCGGGCGCACGATCACCGTCGGCGAGGGGGTTGTCCAGTCGACCGTCTCCGGCAGCGGCAACATCCAGGCCGCGACGCAGCTCGACCTCGGCTTCAAGACCTCCGGCGTGGTCACCCAGATCTACGTACACCAGGACCAGCACGTCACCGAGGGGCAGCTGCTCGCCGAACTAAACCCCGACAGCGCCGAAGTCACGCTCGAGCAGGCCCGGGCCTCGCTGCAGGCCGCCGAAGCGAGCCTCGTGCAGGAGGAAGAAACCGACGGCGAAGGCTCCTCCGGCTCGGGCTCGTCGGGTACGGGCTCCAGCCACGCGACTGCCTCGGCGGCGTCGGTGCAAGACGTCTCTTACAGCCCGCCAACCAATCCGGCGGCCACGCCCCCCGCCACCACGACCACGCCCACCGAGACCAGCTCGACGGCAGAGCCCGTTGCACCAACCGAAGCCCCCACCGAACCCACCCATACCGCGCCCGCCACCACTCACAAACCCAAACGCCCCGCCACCACCGACGAATCGAGTGCCACCACCACGTCCAAAGAAAGCACCGCCACCACACCCAAAGCCACGCTCAGCGCGGCCGCGCGCGAAGCCAACATCGCCTCCGCCCGCGCCGCCGTGAAGAGCGACCGCCTCACCGTGCAGAGCGCTGAAGAGGCGCTGTCCGACACGAAGCTGTTTGCCCCCACCACCGGCACGATCGTCTCGCTCGCGGGTGAGGTGGGCGAAGCCGTCTCCGCCAGCGGCACCACCAAGGCCTCCTCCAGCTCGTCGGGGTCGGGCTCCTCCGGCTCCGGGTCGAGCGCCTCCGCCGCATCGGCCTTCGGCGCCTCCTCCGCGGCAACGGACGCCTCGGGGTCGGGGTCGTCGGGCTCGGGCTCCAGCTCTTCGAGCGCGTTCGCCGTGCTCAGCGACCTCTCCTCGATGCAGCTCGTGGTGCCCCTCAGCGAGTCCGAAGTCGTCGACGTGCGCGACGGCCAGCCGGCCACGGTCACGATCGAAGCGCTCGAAGGGCTGAAGCTCGCGGCGCACGTGGTGAGCGTCGCCACGCTCCCGACATCCTCCAGCGGCGTGGTCAGCTACGACGTCACCTTCCAGCTCGACCAGCTCGCAAGCGGGTTGAAACCGGGGATGAGCGCCACCGCCGAAGTCGTCGTCAAGCAGGCCGAAGGGGTAAACGTCCCCACCTCCGCGATCACCGCCGACACCGTCACGGTCGTCCACGACGGCACCCAAACCCACCGGCAGGTCGTGACCGGGCTGGCCGGCAACAGCTCCACGATCGTCCTCTCCGGCCTCTCCGCCGGCGAACAGATCGTCCTGCCGGTCGCCCGCGGCTCATCCACCACGTCCAGTCTCCTGTCGCGGCTGGGTAGCGGCAAAGGAGCCCTCGGCGGCGCCACCGGTGGTATCGGCGCCGGCGGCGCCGCGGCGCTATTCGGCGGCGCGGGCGGAGGCGGAGGCGGCTTCCGAGGCGGCTGATGCGGCCCCCACGCTCACCCCTCCGCGCACGTGCCGCGCGCAGCCAGCCGCTCGTGGAACGTACTCCCCGCGCCGCACAGGCCGGGTCCCCGCATCCAGTGATCGACGTCCGCGATGTCACCAAGACCTACGCGATCGGCACGATCCGCGTGCCGGCGCTGCGCGGTGTGTCGCTGAGCATCGAGCGCGGCGACTTCGTGGCGATCATGGGCAGCTCGGGCAGCGGCAAGAGCACGCTGATGAACATTCTCGGCTGCCTCGACATCCCCACCAGCGGGCGCTACCTGATCGACGGCACCGACGCGCACGACCTCGACAAGGACGAGCTCTCCGACCTGCGCAACCGCAAGCTCGGGTTTGTCTTCCAGTCCTTCAACCTCGTCGCGCGTACCCCCGCGCTTGCCAATGTCGAGCTGCCGCTCGCCTACGCCGGCCTGCCCCGCACCCAGCGCCGCAGCCGCGCCGAACGGGCGCTGGCATCGGTGGGTATGGCCAATCGCATGCACCATCTCCCCTCCGAGCTCTCCGGCGGCCAGCAGCAGCGCGTGGCGGTCGCCCGCGCGATCGTCACCAACCCCTCGCTGATCCTCGCCGATGAGCCGACCGGCAACCTCGACTCCTATTCGACCGAGGACGTGTTGGAGATCTTCGCCGGCCTCAACGCCGAAGGGCGCACCGTCGTGCTGATCACCCACGAGCCCGACGTCGCCGCCCAGACCAAGCGCGTGGTGCGCCTCAGCGACGGGCGTGTAGTCGAAGACAGCCGCTCGCTCGGCGTCCACGACCCCCCGCCCGCCTCCCACCAGCTGAAGTCCGCGCACCTGTCAGCCCCGGTCGAGGCGCAGCCATGATCGGGGCCGAGACGCTGCGCATCGCGTGGGGCGGGATCCTCGCCAACAAGTTGCGGTCGGGGCTGACGATCCTCGGCATGACGATCGGCGTGGCCGCCGTGATCATCCTGATCGCGGTCGGCAACGGCTCCTCCAAAGCCGTGGAGGAACGGATCGAGAGCCTCGGCACCAACGTGCTGCTGGTCGAGTCCGGCGCCGCCCGCGGCGGCGCCCGCTTCGCCGCGCTCGCCGGCGGGGTGGGGGGGGATCCCATCTCGCTGACCAGGCAGGACGCCGAGGCGCTGCAGAACCACTCCGAAGCCCCCGACGTCAAAAGCGCCTCGCCCGTCGTCAACGCCACCGGCGTGACGCTCGTCTTCGACGGCACTTCCTACGAGCCCGGCACGTTCGTCGGCACCACCCCCTCCTACCTCGCCGCCCACGGCTACCACCTCCAGGAAGGCAGCGCCTTCACCGAAGCCGACGTCGCCCACCACGCGCGTGTGGCGGTGATCGGGCAGACCGTCGTCGAAGAGCTGTTCCCCGGACAGGACCCGATCGGGCAGACGATGCGCGCCAACGGCGTCAACTTCGAGGTGATCGGCGTGCTCGCCGCCAAGGGCTCAAACGGCGTGTCCAACCTCGATGAAATCGTCGCCGCCCCGATCACCACCGTCCAGGACTCCCTCTCGGGCTACGGCCCGATCGACTCGATCACCGTCGAGGCCACCTCCGAGTCCGCGCTCAGCTCCGCCGAAGCCGAGGTGACGCAGATCCTCGAGCAGCGCCACAAAGTAAAGGACACCGCTGAACCGGGCTTCCAGGTGATCAACCAGGGCTCGCTGCTCGAAACCACCTCCTCGACCACCTCCGTCTTCACCACGCTGCTCGGCGAGGTCGCGGCGATCTCGCTGCTCGTCGGCGGCATCGGCGTGATGAACATCATGCTCGTCTCTGTCACCGAGCGCACCCGCGAGATCGGCATCCGCAAGGCCGTCGGCGCGCGCCGCAGCGACATCCTCACGCAGTTCCTCACCGAGGCCGTGCTGGTGTCGCTGATCGGCGGCCTCACCGGGGTGGCGCTCGGGGTGCTCGGCAGCCAGTTCGAAATCGCCGGCGTGCACCCCGCGATCGCCGGCTACTCGATCTTCCTCGCCTTCGGCGCCGCCGTGCTCACCGGCCTCTTCTTCGGCACCTACCCGGCAGGGCGCGCCGCCCGCCTGCGACCGATCGAGGCACTGCGCTTTGAGTAGCCAACCCCCGCATATTCCCCCCGAGGAGCCCGACATGCCAGATGACTACGAGGAGTTGCCACCACGTCCGCGTCGGCGTCTATTCACGCCGATCCCGGTCGCGTTGTTGGGCGTGCTGCTGCTCGCCTGCGGCTTCATCGGCGGGGTGCTCGTCGAGAAGGGCCAGACCTCCTCGACCTCGACCTCGAGCGCGTCCGGGCTGGCCTCCCGCATCGCGGCCCTGCGTGGCGCCGCCGGCGCCGGGTCCAGCACGAGCAGCGGCGGCGCCAGCACGAGCGGTGCCGCGGGCAGCAGCGCGGCCGGCAATGGCGCGGCCGGCAGCGGCGCCGCGGGCGCCGGCGGCTTCGCGGGGCGCTTCGGCAGCTCGGGCGGCGCCACGATCGGCGAAGTCTCCTACATCTCCGGCAGCACCCTGTACGTGACCAACGCCGAAGGCAACACGATCAAGGTCACCACCTCCCCCGCCTCGGCGATCACCAAGACCGTCAAATCCGACGTGCACGGCATCCACCCCGGCGAAACCGTGGTCGTTCGCGGCGCCAAGGGCTCGGGCGGCGCCGTCAGCGCCGAATCGATCAGCGTCAGCGCGGCGGGCGTCGGCCTCGGCGGGGGCGGCGGCCTCGGCGCGCTGTTCGGGGGCGGTGGCACAGGTCGCGGCGCCGGTGGCGGAGGCGCGGGCGGCGGGGGTCTCTTCGGCGGATGATCGACCACATCCTGCGCCACGTCCTTGACGGACCCTTTAGGTGGATCGATCAAAGTGTTGGGATTCACATGACCCGCAGCGCGCAGAATCCGCGTGACCGACAAAGGAGCCTCATGTCTCACCACAGCCCACGCCGCAGGCCAGCGACCTTCACGTCGCTGATTGCGCTGACCGCCACGCTCGTGGCCGCCTCGCTCGGCCTGGCGGCATGCGGCGGCTCATCGAGCACGACCACGACCACCGAGACCACCGCCAATGCGGCGGCGACCGGCACGACTACCACCGGCACCAGCACCTCGGGCGTCACATCCACCGGGACCTCATCCACCGGAACCTCACCCACCAGAACGTCGTCTACCGGCACCACCCCCGGCGCGTCCACCACCGGCGCCACGCCCGCCGCCCGCTCGGCGCGCTTCGCCGCTGTGCGCACATGCCTCTCAAAGAAAGGCATCACGCTGCCCCAGCGTGGAGCCGGAGGCTTCGCCGGCGGCGCCAACGGCAGCGGCGCGCAGTTGCCAAAGGGGATGTCACAGGCGCAGTTCGCCGAAGCCCTCAGGAGCTGCGGTAGTGGCTTCAACGGCGGCCACTTCGGCAAAGGCGCCCGGGGCTTTCACAACCCATTCAACAACTCCCGTTTCCACGCCGTGCTGCTGCGCTTCGCCGCCTGCCTGCGCCAGAACGGGGTCGACCTCGGCGAACCCAACACCACGGGCAAGGGCCCGGTGTTCGCCACCAAAGGGATCAACACCGGCAGCCCGCAGTTCAAAGCGGCTGCGGCGAAGTGCCGGGGCACGCTGCTGGGCGCGCTGAAATCGAACAGGGCCCACCCCGGGGCCGGCGCCGGCTGAGCAACCTCACCTGCCGGCTGAGCAACCGACCTGTGTCTGTGTCCGCCACCGGCGGACACAGACAAGTGCCTTCCGCGCCGCTCAGCCGCCCGCGGTCTGGCTGCCGGCGCCGAGCCCGCGGTTGGTGGGAGCCGCCTGCGGGTCGCGGATCGCCGCGGAGCTGGGCGTGACCGAGACCGTGGGCTTCGGTAGCGCGGCGATACGCCCGATCAGCTGGCTCCACTGAGCTTCGTTCAGCTCGCCGCTCGCCGCCAGCGGCGAGGCCGCGGCAGGACCGGCCGTGGCAGCGTGCGCGCCTGCCGTGGCGCGCCCGGGCAGGAACTCGATGTGGATGTGGTTCCAGGCGCTGGACAGCGCCTGTGTCGAAGGCCCTTCCGGGTACTGCATCAGGCTCACGATCCGGTGCGGAGCGAACCGGCCATGGAGCGTCAGCAGCGTACGGATCGCGGCGTCGGTGACCGAGCCCGGGCCCTGATGGCCGGCGATCGGGATGTCGTTGATGGCGGTGATGTCCACCGCCATGCCGCCGCCGTGGACCGCCGCCTGCCGAGCGACCGAGCGCAGCGCGGCGCCGGCACTCGCGGCGGTGTCACTCGCGCCCGCGCCGGTTACGACGCTCAATCCGGAGGGCGTGTCCCCGACGCGAGGGCAGCGCAGCCCGGCGACCGTCGGCTGCAGGCCGCTGCGTGAGAGGAACAGGAGTGACACCAGCACGCGCCCGTCCACCACGCCCCCCGCGACGTCCCGGCGACCGCACGTGTCGAGCTGGATTCCGGGATCGGCGAGGACCGCGCGCTCGAGCTCGCCCCTGGACATCGACAGCGCATCCGCGGCGGTCGCCCCGAGCAGTGTGTCGGTTCCCTTGGAGCCCTTCGGGTGCAGTGCCGCGCCGAGCTGGCGCCAGTTCTGCAGCAGCGGCTGGGGGTCGATCGTCGTGCTGTCCCCCGCAGGCCGCACCGCGAAGCGCAGCTGTCCGGCGCTCGCCCCGGGGGGCGTATCGAGGTGGCCCAGCACCGTGCCCTTGGACACGATCGAGCCGGTTTTCAGCACCGCCCAGCCGCCGCCTGCGCTCGCCGGGCTCGCGACGTGCGCCGCCGCCCGCGCAACCGGGTTGCCGGGATGCGCGAACAGGCGCACCCTGCCCATCCCCGCGGGCGCCGTTTCGCCTTCGGATTCGACCGGCGCGCTCGCCGGCGCGAGCGCCTGTGTAGCGTGCGCCTTCACCTTCAGGGTCAGCGGCACCTGGTGTCCGGCGGTCGCGGCCTGCGTGGGCTTGGGTTCCTGCGAGGCCGCGACACGGGGCTTGACCGACGGGGCCGAGGGACGGTAACGAGGGGCAATGCTGCCGAGTCCGGCGTAGGTGAAGACGTCGCCGTAGATGTCGCGCAGCACCAGGTAGCGCCCCAGCGCGTGAGAGTGCCCGAGGTGCTCGATGCGACCGTCCTCCGCCGCCACCACCGGCGCGCCGGGGTCGCCCAGCAGCTCAACCAGCTGTGAGGGTTTGGCGGGCGCGTTGGCGGCGGCCTGCGCACGGGCCGCGGCGACCCGTGGCGAGGGTGCGGGCGTCGAGCCGGGCGTGGCGGCGGGATGCACGGCGGAGTCGGTGTGAGTCGTCTGTCCCGCCACACCAGCGGTGCCCTGCTGAGTGCTGTCGCCCGCCTGCGCCCCAGCCGCGGTGCCCGCAGTGCCGACGGCACCAGCGGTGTCCTGCTGAGTGCTGTTGCCCGCCTGCGCCCCGGCCGCTGCCGGGGTGGGCGGCAGGCCGGCGGGTACTGCTCCCGCGGTCGCATTGGAGGAGCCGCCGGGGGCTCCGGCGCCCGCGCCGGCGGAGCCTTCACCGGCGGCGCCACCGCTTGCGACCATCCCCGCGGCCTGGGCTTCGAGCACGGCCCTCGCCCCCGGGGCCAGATGGGCGCCGGCGGTCGGCGCGCGCCCGTCGACGAGGCCGGTGAGCGTGGCGATCGCCGAGCTCGGGTAGCTGGCGATCAGGCGGGCGCGCAACAGCACCGATTCGACGTATTCCTGGGAGTGGTTGTAGGAGAGGATCGCGGCGCGCAGGTGGTGGGAGGCGCCGGCCGCGTGCAGATAGCGCGCGGCGGCGAAGATCGCATCCACGGGGTTGTAGGGATCGGCATAGCCGGCGTTGGTGGCGTCCACTCCATACTGCAGCCAGGTGCCGGGCATGAACTGCATCCATCCGAGCGCGCCGGCGCTCGAGACGGAGAGGTCCGTACCGTAGTCGGTCTCGATTTCGTTGATTCCCGCGAGGATCTGCCAGGGCACGTCGTACTGGAAGGCAGCCGCCTGGTAAACGGGGAGCAGGAAGAGAGGGATGCGATAGAAGTCGAGCGCCTGCGCCGACACCGTCGAGCCCGTGAGCAGCGTCGCCAACACACCGGCTTCTTCGCCCGCCGTCTGGGGGGCGGGCGCGACACCGTTGGGTGCACCGGCGGGCGCCGTGGTGGGCCCGCTCTTGGCAGCGCCTTCGCCCTGGCCCGTGCCGCCCCCTTCGTTGGAGCCGCTGCCACCGGCGGTGCCACTGCCGGAGCCGGTGACGCTGGCGCCGTGCCGCCGGCCGGGGGTGGCAGGCTGGCTGCGCTGTACCACCACCGTCGGGGCCGTCCCTTCACCAGTCGCGGGCGCGGCCGGGGTGGGCGCCGTCGCGGTGGGCGCCGTCGCGGTGCTCGAGGGCGGGGTGGCAGGGACGGTCGAGGTCGTGTTGGAACCCGTCCCGCTGGTGCCGTTCGAGCCGTCGGAGCCGCTCGCCCCGCTCGCCCCAGCGCTCCCTTCCTGCCCCGAGGCCGGCGCCTGGGGGGTCGTTTCGGTGACCGCGGGAGTCTGGTCTTCGGTGGTGGTTCCCGTCTGGACTTCGGCGCCCAGCGCTCCGCCCGCAAGGGGTCCGCCGAAGCCGGCAGCGCTGAGGCCGCCGCCGGCCAGCATCGAGAGTACGGCGCGGCGCGCCCAGCGGCGCGGCGAGCTCATCGGCGGCCTCTGCGGGCGATCATGCCACGGCCTCCGCGGGTTCGCGCAAGGACCGTCGTCATTCGGGTGGGCTGGTTGTCATCTCGCATATGCAGGCCAGGCGGGGCCGGCTCGCTGGACCGACCACCCTGGCTCAGGTTCATATCGGCAGACAACCACCCCGCGGTAAAGGATTTGTAATCTCCCTCGCACGCAAGGCTACGGGAGTGGCAAGGCAGCGCGCGCAGATTCCCCATGGTGGCGACCAAGGCCGCTGCACTGTACAGACCCGCGAGGCGGCGCCCCGGTAGTGTGCGGGTGCGCGCGCAACAACGCAGGATCCATTGCAAGATGCGCTCCGTTTGATTGGTGCCCGGGTTGAAGAGATCGAGAGGCTTATGAAATGCTCCGCAATCTGATCCTGTCCAAAGTCAGAGCGCTCACCGCGATCGGGGTCCTGTGCGCATGCCTGATCGTCGCCACGGCGGCGTGGGCGGCGCAGACGCTGGAAGTGACCGCGAGCTTCTCCCCCGACAAGCTGGGAGCGCCCACCAATGTCCACGGCACCGCCACGATCGGCTCGACCAGCGGGCCGCTGCCCTCGCCGATCGCCGAAGCGACGGTCATGGGGCCGCCCGGCCTTACGGTGGACACCAAGGGCGTGGGCATCTGCAACGCCGTCAAGCTCGAACAGACGCTGGAACCGAACGTCTGCCCCAAGGACTCCAAAGCCGGCTTCGGCGGCGGCGTGGGGGCCTACGAACTGGCGCACGAAGTGAACGAAGAGCCGTTCACGCTCAACTTCTACCGCGGCCCCAACGAAGACGGCCATATCGTGATCCTCGCCTACCTCAACGCGGTGTCGCCCGTGTCGGTGCAGCTCGTGCTCAAAGCACAGGTCGTCAAGGAGCCCAAGCCCTACGGGTTGGGCTTCACGTTCAAGGTGCCGCCGATCGAATCCCTCCCCGGTGCCTCGAACGCTACGGCGAAGAGCATCTTCATCACATTGGGCGCGCCCAACGCCGCCTATTACGAGCAGGTGGGCGGCAAGCGCAAGCTGGTGCACGTAAAGGGGATCATCGTCCCCAAGACGTGCCCCAAGGGTGGCTTCCCCTACGAGACGCAATTCACCTTCGAGGACGGCACCACCAACGCGGTCAAAGGCACGATCCCGTGTCCGCACAAGTGATGGCATGAGCCTTTGCCCCACGATGCCGAGCTGGGCAGCGTCCGGCCCACCGCGGCGGGCGTGAGGCGGCGGGCGGCATGGGGATGCGCTCCCAACGGGCGCCAGCCGCTCATGTAGGTAGCTCTCCGATCGCAAGCGGACTTCCCTCTCCGATCGCGAGCGGACTTCCGGTGATCGTTGCCGTGGGCATATTGCTCGCGCTCGGGGGCGCCCGGCCGGCGGTCGTCGATGCGTCGTCCACCCCCGAATTCAGACCGGCTCCGCCTCCGCCGGAAGCGACGACGGCGACGATCAGGCCGTCGTTTTCACCCGACAAGCTGGGCGCGAAAGCGGCTTTCACGTTCGCCGCCCACTTCGCCGGCGGCGAACTCGGCGTGCCTTCGCCGGTGCGCCGGGCGGTAGTGCACTTCCCTGCAGGACTGACGCTCGATGTGCCAAAGCTACGAAGCTGCACGAAGGCGCGGTTGCAGGCGCACGGCGCGCGCGGCTGCCCGGCGCAATCGCAGATCGGTACCGGGCGCGCTCTGGCCGACGTGCACGTGGGCTCCTCGGTGGAAAGCGAGGAAGCCGCGATAGCGGTCTTCGTGGGGCCACCGCAGGGCCTCAACCCGACGATCGAGATCCTCGGCCAGGGCTACTCGCCGCTGGAAGAGCGCGTGGTGATCACCGCCACGACGCTGCCAGACAACCCGCCGTACGGCGAAAAGCTCGTGATGTCGGTGCCGGCGATCACGACGATCCCGCTCGAGCCCAACGCCTCGACGGTCTCCTTCTCGGTGACGATCGGCGGGAAGGCCGCCAAAAAGCACCACAACCCCAACGCGGCCCTGCTTCCCTCCCGCTGTCCGGCCGGCGGCTTCCCGTTCGCCGCCGAATTCACCTACGAAGATGGCTCCACCAGCACCAGCACCGCGACGGTTCCCTGCCCGTAGGGCTGCGCGACAGCATCTGCCGGTGGTTCTGTACGCTTAGGCCATGGAAGCGATCCTCTCGATCCTGCAGGTGATCATCGCGGTGGTGCTGATCTTCCTGGTGCTGATGCACTCCGGGAAGGATGCCGGGCTCTCCGGCGCGTTTGGGGTCGGCACCGGCCAGGGCCCGCTGGGGGGCGGCTCACTCGTGGAGCGCAACCTCAACCGCTGGACTGTCTTCTTCGCGATCCTGTTCGTCGGAAACACCATCATCCTGCTGAAGAAGCCCTGGTAGCGGCTCCGAGCGCCCGTTCGGCCGGCCGGAGGCGGCGTCGGCGGGAGCGGATGCATCGGCCGCCGGCTCGGGCTCGAGCTGGTTGAGGATCTCCAGCGCCTCGGCCCGCAGGGTGGCGTTGGTGGCCTCATAGTCCTCACGCGAGAGCTTGCCCGTGGCGAGATCGAGCTCCACATCGCGCAGCTCGCGGTACTTGACTTCGCGGGCGAGCTCCAGCGCCAGAACGTCCCGCGGCGCGGGACTGCCGGCGAGCGCGGGGCGGGCGACGCGAGGAAGGCCCGCGGCGACGCGGCGGCGCAGGACCCCCGGCGAGGGCGAGAGCGCGAGCAGGCCCCCGCCGAAGACGATCAGGCCCCCCAACCAGATCCACATGATCAGCGGCGAGACCTCCAGGCGGAACTGCGCCGGCGGCGGGTGCTGGAGGTATTCGTGGGCGAGGAAGTCGATCACGAACAGGCCCTCGTCGGGGCGCGAGAAGGGAATCGTGCGGTTGCCGACTTCGATGATGTGCTTCAGCTTGCGGGTTTCGATTTCGGGCTGGATCGCGCTCCAGATGTCGCGCGTGAGGGAGGCGTCGATGCCAACGCTGCTGACCGGCTGCCCCCCGATCAGATGCCCGACCGAGCCCTGTGATTCTTCCTGGGATTCGTAGAAATCCTCGCTGGGGCGCAGCGTGGTGACGTAGCGCCCATCCTTGGTCACCCGCAGCACGGCGCCGACGTTGAGCGTGGAGCCCGTGTGGGTGGGGTCGTCGTGGGGCGTGAGGGCCGCGGTCGGCCTCAGGTAGTGGACGGTGTAGGCGCCCACGCGCGTGGACTGCCCGGGCGAGAGCGAGAGCTGGGAGACGTGCTGGAAGGAGGAGGAGGCGGCGACGCCGACGAACAGCACCGCCATCCCGACGTGCACGATGTAGCCGCCGTAGCGCCGGCGGTTGCGGCGGATCAGCGCCAGCAGCGCCACCGGGGGCGCCTCGCCGGAGGCGCCGCGGCGCACGCGAGCCCCGCGCCACAGCTCCTGCGCGACGCTGCCGAGCGCGAAGGCGGCGCAGCAGAACATCGCGATCGCCGCGGGCTTCTGGGTAATGCCGGCGGCGATCAGCGCCACGAGCGTGAGCAGCGCCGCGGCGATCGGCACGAGGAGGTTGCGCGCCACCCCGCTCGGAGTGGCGCGCCGCCAGGCGATCACCGGCCCGATGCCGGAGAGCAGCACGAGGATCAGCGCCAGCGGGACGGTGTAACGGTCAAACCACGGCGGCCCCACGGAGGCGGCCTGGCCGGTGATCGCTTCGGAGATCTTCGGGAACCAGGTGCCCCAGAAGATCACGAAGGCGAGGCCGACCAGCACGAGGTTGTTGAACAGGAAGATCGCCTCGCGCGAGAGCAGCGAGTCCAGGTGGTGGGTGCTCGCGAGGATCGCGCGGCGGGAGACGACCAGGTAGATCGAGCCGGCGAGCAGCGCGGCGATCAACAGCAGGAAGGGAACCCCGAGGGTCGCTCCGCCGAAGGCGTGGATCGAGTCGAGGATCCCGCTGCGCACCATGAAGGTGCCCATGATCGCCAGGATCCCAGTGGCCAAAGGAAGCGAGACATTCCACACCTTCAGCATCCCGCGGCGCTCCTGGATCATCAGCGAGTGCAGGAACGCCGTGCCCGTCAACCATGGCAGCAGCGAGGCGTTCTCGACCGCGTCCCAGCCCCAGTAGCCCCCCCAGCCGAGCTCCGAGAACGACCAGGAGGCGCCGAGCAGGATGCCGATGCCGAGGAACAGCCAGGCGGCCATCGCGAAGCGGCGTACCACCGCGATCCACTCCCCATCCACGCGCCGCGCGATCAGGGCGCCCATCGCGAACGCGAGGGGGATCGTGCAGAGCGTGTACCCCGAATAGAGCATCGGGGGGTGGATCATCATCGTCGGGAAGCGCAGCAGCGGGTCGAGGCCGACCCCTTCGGCGGGCACCGGGCTGGTCGTCGTGAACGGGTTGGCGTAGAACACCATCAGCCCCACGAAGAACCCGCCGAAGCCGAGCAGGATCGCGGTCGCGTAGGAGGCGACCTCGCGCAGGCGCCGGCGGGTGAGGAACAGCACGAGGCTCGACCACATCGACAGCAGCCACGCCCACAACAGCAGCGAGCCTTCCTGAGATGACCACAGCGCCGCGAGGCGGTAGAGCAGCGGCGTGGTGCGCGAGGAGGTGTCGGCGACCGCGTTGAAGGCGAAGTCGTCGCCCACAAACGCGATCTCGAGCAGCACCATCCCGACGGTGAGCAGGCCGGCGAGCGCATACACCGAACGGCGGCCGGCCAGCGAGAACTCGGCCCGGCCGCTACGCGCCCCGTGGACGGAGACGACGATGCCGTACGCGCACACGATCAGCGCGAGCACCAGGCAGACGTGTCCGAGCAGCGCCATCAGGCCTCGCCCCCACCGACGACACGCCGTCCACGGACAGCCACCTCATCCGCCCCGGCGATCGTCACCGTCCCCCGGACGAGAACCGCAGGCCGACGGAGGCCGTCAACGCCGAAGCGCTCTACGACCGGAAGTGTGGCGCCCGGGAGGAACACTCAGGCGTTCTGCTTCTCGGAGGGCGGCGCGACCGTGTACTTGGAGGGGCACTTGGTGATCAGCGAGTTCTGTTCGCCGGTGTAGCCGGCGCCCTGCTTCTGCACGGTGACGATGATCTCGCGCCCTTCTTTGAAGGGGTCGGGGACGACGCCGGTATACGCGACCGGCACCGCGTCGGCGCCGCCCGCACGGTCGGCGACACTGAAGTGGAGCACACCGCCAACGTGGCGCACCGAGCCCGTGACGACGGTGCCGGTGAGCTGGTAGCTGCGCCCGGGCTGGGCCTCACGCAGCAGCTGGCTGGGCGTGAGCGCCGGACTGGCGGCGTTGAAGCTCGTGTAGATCAGCGCACTCGCCAGCAGCACGGCGGCGCTGAGCGCCACCACCAGCCGCACGGTGCGCTTGCGGGCGGGGTTCATCGCGCCCAGTATCTCAAACGTACGCCCGGGATTCGCCGCCGGCTCGAAGGCTCAGCCCCCACCACGCCGGCGGGCGTCCCGCGCTCGCCCCAGGGATTCGGCCATTGAGGGCGAAACATTCGGGCATGCGGCGGGTCTTATTGGGTGGAGAGCAATGAGAGGAAGCCTCCTTCATCCGATCGGCGCGCGGCGCCGAGCCCAGCGTATTCGCGGTGAGCACCCCCCCGCCCACGCGCTGGAGCCCCTCGCCCCACCGCCATCCAATGTTGCCCCGCCTCCGCCTGACGTCGCCGCCCAGCGCGTGCGCGAGTCCGGCGGCCCGACCGACCTGGCCTGCTACGCCTGCGAGTGTGGCTACGTGTTCGCGGCCCCGGTCAGCACCACCGTGGAGTGCCCGCACTGCGGCACACCACAGGTTTGGTAGGAACCCGGGATCCTCCTCCGCCGCCCGCCGGACGTCCCCACGCCGCAACGCGCGGCACGAGCCCACAGCCAAGAAATTGCCCAGTCCTTTGGGATAGTAGGTGTGCCACACGGATGGCGTGGCACACCTACTTTGCTTCATCGTCGTGGTTCGACCTTCACGCCTTTCAGCCCGTCACGGCCCATGATCCTGCGTAGTTGATGAATTCTTGGCCGCCTGATAGGACCACGACGGAGAATCCGAATGGCGCGGCGGTATTGGGCGACGGTTCGGTACTGGTGTAGTCGGTTACCGATGTGCCCCATTTCCATTTGAGCAGGTGTTCGTTGAGTTCGGCTTCGGAGGATCCGCCGGTGTTGAGGCTGGCGTAAACGCAGAGTGCTCCTTCGGGCGCGGTTGGGTTCGCGGGCGATCCTGTGCAGATCGTGGACGGCTGCTTGCCCGTGGTCGTCAGTTCTTCTCCTTCGACGATGTAGTGGGCCGTTGGTGCCGTCGCGAGGGGAATGTTGAAGCTCACACCCGTAGAGATTATGCCTGCCTCTTCGCTGGCGTCGCCCGAGGCTGTCCATGCTCCCTTCTCGGTGGCGCCTTTCGGGAGCGTTCCTCCGGCTGTCCATGGGGAGCCGTTGCACGCGTATTCGGTTTTCCCGCCGACCGTGAAGTTCGCTCCGCCTTCTTTGCAGTGGGTTCCCTTCGGCTCGGCTTTCATCACGACGCTTTCGCCGCCCGTGCCGTTGTTGCCCGGCGCTCCCGCTTTGCCTTCGGGGCCGGCTGCCCCGTTTTCGCCTTTCGCGCCCGCCGCGCCAGCCGGGCCTTGCGCTCCGTTGGCACCCGCGGGTCCCCCTTTACCGGCAAGCCTTTTCAGCACGGTTGGGCTGATCTGCTTGGTGGAGGTGATCACGTAGCGCTTGGCGGCATACGCCCCACCGGTCATCGCGAACACAAGCGCGAGCGTCACCGCGACGTTCGCGTAAGTAAAGCGTCTACGTATCCTGGAGAACATTATGATCATTCCTCTCATTTCTTTCGCTTGTGAGACTCACCCTTATGCTCGCTGCCCTTCTTCGCGCCACGCTTCCCGACGATCCTTTTCTGCTCCCGCTTCCTTTTCTTCGTCTTGTGCTTAGCGACCCGTTCAACGGTCGCTGGTTCGGCCGGGAACGCAACATTTGGCACCGATAGCATCGCCAGCGCGCCCGGGACGCTCAGGACCGACGGCAGTCCTTCGGTCGTAAATGTCTGCGTCGCACCGGTCGCCTGACCGTAACCGCTGGATACCGTGATCCTGTAGGCGTACGTTGTGCCCGGCTGCAACCCGGACAAGCCAAGGGACTCTTCGACGAGCGTCCCGCTCGCGCTGACAGACCCCCTGAATGCCGTCCCGTACTGTGTGCCGGCGCCCGCATACACACCCAGTTCAAACGCGTACGTCGCGGGCTGACCTTCGGGACCAGCCATACCTGCAACCAGCGCCGAAGTTGCCCCAATCATACTCGCGGCGCCCGTCACGGCCCGCGGGACCGGCGCCGGCGCCGTCGTAAAGACGCCTTCGGGGAGCACCGATCCACCCGCCTGATTGACCGCCGCCTGGTCCGCTTCGTTGACAGCGCTCAACCGGTAGTGATACATAGTGCCCGGTTGCAGTGCGACTGCTTCGAGGACCGCTTTCGTCTTTGCGTATGTCGAAGATTCACCCGTGAGTGTTTCGTTCGTATACGGCGACGTCGCGCATCGCTGTTCTTCACCGTGTTCGCAGGGACCGTACTGGAACTCGTAACGCGTCGCCGTGTTCTCAGGGTTCAGCACACCCGACATCACCGCCGACTCCGAACGGACAAACGACACACCCGGCTGACCAACGATCCGCGGCGGGATAGCCGGCGTTTGAAGTGATTCCTGTTCACTGGTCAACAATTCGGGAGCCGGCACATTCTTGTCGGTGGCAGCCAGCTGGTAATACAACTTCTCGTGTGGATACGCACCCGTTATCTCGGGTTCCACCGAAACCGGCGCGGTACCCGTCACGACAGGCTGCATTGATGTTCCTTCTTCAACAATCGGGGTCTTGCCCCACTCCAACCACAGCTCTGTTTCAGACACTCCCTCCGGGTTCACGGTCCCATTCACGGCACAGTCCAACGTCACCGACGTTTCGTGTTCGGGCCCTTCAACGCACCGCGTCGTGGATGTCCCGAGTTCGGCGACAGGCACAGGATGATACGCGACCACTTCATTATTCTTACTCCGCGTGAACGCATACAAGTCGCCGTTACCGTTGAACGATATGCCGTCAATTTCTTCGGCGTCGAATTCGGTCAAGCGATGAAGCCTGGTGGCGCCGACTTCATAAAGCAATCCCCGGTACCGAAGCTCGTTTTCAAAATTGTAGCTAAAGACGACCCCTAGCCTGCCCGCGGGGTCGATAGCCAGCGCGGTGAGTTCGCCCGGCACGGTGAATTCTTTGACTTCCTTACCGCTCTTATCAAACTCTCGTATAATACCGTTTCCTACCTCTGATCCGGGCAAATAGCCAAGGTATGTGTCGCCATTGTTGTCGACGGCGATATTAAGAACATAGCTCCTGGGGCTCGAGGAGATTTCCTCGAGCCGTGTCGAGATCGCCGCGCTTTGCGTCGCCGGTTCACCGGCCGATGTGCCGTTGGGCCTGAACTCTTGCACGGCGTGTTCATCGCCTACGTAGAGCAGGTCTTCCGGACCACCCACAGTTAGCATGCCGCCACCGGACTCATCAAAGCCGAACGCGCCTGGTTCGGTGTCTCCACCTTCTGGTGTCGTCTCTCCCAATGGTCCCTTGCATTTCGTGCCCGCGATTTCTTCTTCACGTGAGCAGAGATTCCCGCCCGTCGTTTCATTCACATCCTTACCGATCTCCAGAATGAACTGCCCCCCGGCGCTGAACTTCTGCACCCGCTCACCAAACGTGTATCCTCCACTTTTGCCATATAATACTATTTCGGCGACATAGAAATCGTCATTTGTTGGATCGACCGCGATGCTCACTGGCTCTGAGAACTGTCCCGGTGCGGTCCCTTCGACGCCCGCCTGACACGTGTCGCGGGATTCCTGGGTACATATATTGCGTTCTGCTTGTGGAGCGCTTTCGTTCTCCTTGGTCTTGTTGACGTCCCATCCGAACATCGCGATGAACTCGCCTTCGGCGCTCAACTCCTGCACACGGCGATTCTGGTTGTCCAGCACGTAGACGTTGCCTGTCGGGGCGTCCCCGCCCGCTACGCTGATCACCCCATCAAACCCGCCTGGTTGACCGCTCACCAGCGCGGGTTGGCATTCGTGTTTGGATGCGACGGTGCAGGTCGGGGCTTTGGTTGTCTTGTCGGCTTCCCAGCCGATGTGGCTTTCGATGATCTCCTTGACCGGGGCTTCGCCGGCGAGACCGGTCGCGGGGAAGACTAGGAGCAGCATGCTGGTGAGGAGCAGCGCGAGGAGCGTGAGCGTGTCGTGTGGTGTGCGGGTCATCGTGCGGTCCTCCGGTTGGCGCGTGCCGTGTGGCGATGGGCTCGCGAGGTGCGTGCCTGCATACTCGCGTTGGTTTTCGCTTTGGTGTTCTTGGTTGTGGCGCAGCCGGTCACTTCGATCTTGGTGTTCTGTTTGATGACGGTTTCGTTCTGCGCCACGAATTCGGTGGGCATCACGAGGCTCGCGGGCTTGGTGGTATGTGTCGTGATCGTCTTATGCACGGTCCGCCCGTGAGCTTTCGTGGTGACATTACGTTTAGTCGCGATCGTTGCGGTGAGGTCGCATAGATTCCCGTTGGCTGCCAGTGCGGAGTAGGGGCCCTCCGGGAGGTACAGCTCGAAGCTGGAGAACGGGACGTCGGGAACACTCTTGAACGTCGAGCTCGTGATCCCCGCTTTGCTGATGAACGTCGCGGCTGTTACGTCGACCCTGACACCGTCGCCCTGCAATACGACCACGAGCGAGGGGAACGCTTCGCCACCGTGAGAGACGAAGTACACCGGGCCAGTGAGCTGGACCGGCAACAACGGTGTGGCGACCCTGACAGTCCCGATCACCGACGGCGCCGGACAGGCCGCTGGGTTGGCTTCGAACGTCGCAGCGGTGCACGCTTTGCGCAACGTCGTCAACCGGGACGGCAGCTGCTGGGGGAGTTCGACTTTGACGCTCTTGATGTTCGCCTCCGTCCCGGGCGCCGTCACGGGGTAGGTGACCTTCGCGTCGAGGCTCGCGCCGTCCGCTCTGCTGGTCTTCCCCGACGTGGAGACCACGAATCTTGGCTTGAATTCGAGGCTCTTGCAGCCCCCGACGGCGAACGCGCTGGCTACGTCCGCTGTCGCGTTCTGGCTGCCGGAGACCACGGCCGTGACCTGCTGGGTACCGGACGCCCCCGGCGCGCCACAGTTCGTGGGGTTGAACATGAAATCGGGGCGGTCGATGTCGACCGTGACGCGCTGCAGGCGCAGCGGGACACCGTCGAGGATCTGCGGGATCGCGTACCGTCCGGTTTCATCGGTCGTGATCGTCAACGTCGAGTTTTCTGGGTTCACGTCGATCCGTGCACGGACCACGACCAGGCCGAGGTTGAACGGTCCCGCGACGGCGTTGGTGACGATGCTGAGCCCGAACGGCGCGCCCCCATACCCCTTCGTCAGATACACGTTCCCTTCGATTTCGAACGGGTGTGAGCCGGCGCCCGACGCAACCCGCGTCGTACCGATCTTCGAGGATTCCGGGCAATGCCCCGAATCCGCCAACGGTTCTTCACACAGAGGGACATTCGAGAGCATCCCCGAGAGGCCCGGGGGGGTATGCACCTGGATACCCTTGATGAACTGTTCACGATCCCGACGCGACAGGTTCATCGTGAAATCGCTGTATGCGCCCGCCTGCGGCGTCACCGTCCCCGCGACGAACCCCGGACTGAACGTCGGCGGGTTCGAGCATCCTTCCACGTTGTAATACGATGCCGGTGTCGCGTCGGGCGTGCCCGCCGTCAAGAGACCTTCAGGCGTGACCCCCGGTGCGCTCCACGGCGTGAAATCGGTCGTCGTTGTCGCGGGACCGCACACCACGGGATTATCCAGCGCGGCACGCGGACCACCATTCAAATCGACCTTCAGATCGCTGAACGGCGTCTGCGGAGTACCCAGCACCTTCGCCGTCAACTGACCCGTCGCGGGGTTCGCCTGCGTCTCGAACGCAACCTTGTAATGAACACCGGTCTTCGCGAGTTCTCCCGTACCACCAAGTTCCAAATACAGCTTGTAAAGGTTGCCATCCAGCGCGTCCGCTTCGGTACAGGGCGCCTGACCCTGCCCCCCACAGCCAGGTCTCGCCAAATACACGTGACCCTTCACCGGCTCCCCAAGCAGCGGAATGACCGCTTCCGCGGTACCCACCGTCGAGGCATCCGGGCAATGACCCGGCGCCAGCTGCAGTTCCCCATCCAAACCCACATCTTCAGATTCAGGACCCGTGATATCGATCCCTTCGGGGCCGAATTCATTACACGCCTGAATCCCATCGACGATACCCGGCGAAATCGACACGCCCTCCGGGAACGTCAAAACGGAATTATCGACCTGCGGCGTCGCATCCGTTTCGGGGGTTTCAACCAACGGCACTTTCAGATCCACACCGAGCCCCACCGGCTCATCCGCGAGCGTCGTATCCGGTTCCACAGCGACAGCAGGATCGAAACGCAACACACCGCACCCCGTGACCGCCGGCATCCGCGACGACGCTTCCGCGAACCCTTCATATTCCTGGTTTAACCCGACACGACCGGGTTCCTCCCACGAATCCGCGCGCACACTCGTAACCTCCGGCCCCGCCGCGCAATCGGTCGGCAACGTCAGAAACGGGACCGGCGCCACACCACTGGGCTGACCCCCATCATCACCACATTCAACCTTCGCGTGCAAATTCACACTGGCGCAGAACAAGCCACGCACCGGGGTGTGGCTGGGGTCCGCCGGCACACCCCAGAACGTCGTTTCCACCTTATATAATTCGACCGTCGGGATCCCACTGCTGACGACATCGAGCCCGTACCCCTGCGCCGTATGCACCAAATGCCCCGTCAACACGACCGAGATTTTACCCGTGTTCTCGAGCACAAACTCCGCCGACTGCCCCGGTTCCGGCGTCACGTTCACGATCGGCGCGAGCTCTTCCTTGCCGCCCAACCAATGCAAACGATAATCACCAACCTGCGTCGAGGACGGACACGTCCCTTCATTCACAGCGACCGCCAGCGGACACGATGGCAAAGCCAACGGATCGCCCAACAACCCCGGCGGCAGATCGACCACAATATCCTTGGGATCGCGCGTCGGCACCGCTACAGGCACAAGGCTGGCGCCACCAGCTATATCGTATTCTTCATTGGCGAATTCGACGGTCGTCGTCACCGCCCACGGATGGCCCCCCGCCTGCGTAAACGCCGGCACATAAGGTTCGTTCACGATTTCCATGTTGTTGCTACCTACGGGCACTTCGCTGATCCGTGTCGACTTCGTCAATTCGTTGGAAAAATGCGTGATCGCAAACGGCGCCGCGGCCGCGGCGCCGGCGAGGAGAGCACTGAAGGCAAAGGCGGCTAGGAGAGCTAAAACAATTTTTCTAAAAGGATTCATGACTTGCCCCCGCGGGTGGACTTGGATGCCTTCCTCGGCTTTGACCTGACGCATCTGCTTCCCTTCTTCACGTAGCCCCGCTTGCACTTCACGGACTTCGTCCTCGGCTTGACCTTCGGCCTGGGCGCCACGACCACGGGCGCCGCGAAGTTCTCACCCGCGGCCTGCGACACGCTACCCGGCACCAACAAAGGCGCGGGATTACTCAACGGCCCCTGACACGCATCCCCCGAACACGCCTGGCGCGGCGCGGGGGCCGGCGGAAACCCACCATCGATACGCGCATCATAAATATCTGACAATCCGTCCGTATCAGCCGGAACCAAACCTTCGGCCGTCCTGAAAAAGATATCTCTGCCCGACGGCGAGATCGTCGCGCCTTCATCGGGCTGAGGCGATGTCCCGCTCGAAATCATCGACACACGCCCTTCCCCACCTTCCCCCCCATACCATTCATAAATGTCGGTCCTGCCGTTCACCGCACGAGCCGACAACGGCCGCTCCGTACTGAACACAATCCGCAAACCATTATCACTAACCGAACGCGAACGCAATTCCAACGCATCACTCGCAGCGTTACCCGGGTTGCTCCCGTTGTCTGGGACTGACGCGTCAAACCCATTGGTATTACCATTAGCATCATACCCATCTTCACCGGTCGATATGCGCGTTAGCAGTCCCGTCCTCGCGTCATATCGGTATATATCACGGTCCGTATTGGCATCGTTTTCACTCAACTGCCCATAACTGGAAAAAACCAACACATTCCCGTCAGGCGTCGAGTCCGCTTCCTGATCATTACCCCAAAGTTCATCGTCGTTACGCCGCTCAAGACCGGGTTCGGAACTCAGATCGGCAGGGCACTCCGAATCGTCGACCTCACCCGACTGCGACGGCCCCGAACACAAACCGGCGATAAACGCGACGCTGCCCGTTTCGACATCATCAACATAGAGGTTGTCGGCGCCATCGACAGGAGCACGTCCTTCCGCGTTCGACCCTTCGCTCAACACGCCCTGCGCCACGAAATACACATGCGAACCGTCAGGCGCGATCCTCACCACCCCAAGCACATCCGCCGCCTGCCCCACATTCGGATCATGCGAAACCTGCGCCAACGACGTGACTTCCCTTTCAGAGGCACCGCACGCCTGATTACCGGCCGGACAACCGATGGTGGCCATATACAGATTGTCACTTGTATCGCCAACGTCTCCCGTGAGTGGAGCCGTGGTCGTGAAGAACACATGCGAACCATCTTCAGAAGCACCCATGAAATTCGCGCTCGCACGCCCCACAGACCCAGGACACGGAATCACTTCCAAACACGACCCCGCTTCAGCGACCGGTTTAGAAACTTCCACCGTCCGCTCGCCACCCAAACGAACGAACAGCTGGTGACGAGCAGGCTGGTCCCCACAAGACCCGTCACGCACACCTCTTTCGGCATCGGCATCCGTGGTAAAGAAGATCGTGCTTCCATCCGCATTCACCGCATGGAAAAGACCAGTTTGTTCAGAACCGTTGACATACGTCTGGTCCAGGCCCAGTCTCACTGGACATCCCGGATTTATCGGAGCCCCTTCGTTGTCGACCCCCACAAGCCGCACATCCGGTTCCTCCCCGCCGCAACCCCGCGAAAATTCATAAATTGGACTATCCGTGCCTTCGGCTTCGGGAAGCAAAGGGGTTTCATCTTCGTTCCCTTGAAGAACGATATGACATAGATCCTCATCAGCCCCTTGCTCGGCACCGCCGAACGGTTCGCCGTCATTAGTGCTCAGCGTCATACCACCAAACACTTCCCAGTCAACCGGGGCGTCCGGCAAGTCTATATTGTGTACCAGGTAGTCCGCGTTGCCGGACGCGCCCACAGGAGGAGCTCCCGTCGTAACGTTCGTTTTCCCTGTAAGTTGGCCCGCCAACACAGATTCAAACCTCGAGGAGAAGTCGGTCAACACACCGCCAAGCGGGGGCGACAGCGGCGACGTCCGCCAACCAACGCCTTCGATCCGCTGCGCGGAATACAAGCTTTCGATATCGGGCAGCGGATCCCCCGCAAACACGCCCAAAGATGCAAACGCCACCTTTTCACCGTCGGGCGACACCATCACAGCAGGCCCCAGCACGCCGTAGCCACCCTTGTATTCGGGGCTCACCTGCTCATAAACACGACAGCTCGGGAGATACGCGGAGGGACCCTGACGAAACGCTTCGTTGGGACAGGTTTCAGCGGCGAACGCCGGGGCGCTCGTGAGCAACAGCACGCCCCCCAGCGCGAGCAGCGCGAACAGGGACAGCAGCGCGCGAGCGCGCAGGGACTTAGCTGGGGTTCTCATCTGAGTATCTCCTGTTCGTTGTCTGCGGCCGCTCATCGCTCGCCGCCTGTCCCTGCGCCACTGCGCTGCACCATCGGATCGGTATGGGTGCACACTCAGGCCGCCTCAGTCCGATCGCCGGCGAGGACGCTGAGGCGCCGCGCGAGCTGGCCACCCAGCGCGGTCAGCTTCCATGCGTTGGGCTCGCCGCTCTGGTGACCCCCGCCGGTATTGACCGTTAGGCCGAGTCGCTCCAGACGCCGCAAAAGCTTTGAGATCTGCCCCGGGTCGCTGACCCCCGCGCACTCCGCGACCCCGCGGTTGCTCGCGAGCGGACGCTCAGCGATGGATACCAGCACCCGCGCGGTGCGATAGGTCAGACGCATCTGCACCTCATCCAACGGGTCTTTCTCCGCGCCCACAGAAACCAGCTCGCCGTGGCGCGCCGCGTGTGGCGCGGGCGCAGCACGCCGCTGTTCGCGGCGCGCCGCCCTGGCCCCCAGATACTGCAGCGCGATCATCCCCATCAACTCATCCAAGAGCCCTGTCAACGGCCGGCGATCACCGCTACGCAGCCGTGCATAGACGACACCGAACGCCCCACCGACCAGACCTTCAGCCGTCACCAGCGTGCACTCCTCCCCCCGCGAGCCCTCCCGGCGCCCCTCATCCAGCACCGCCGCCAAGCGCGCGAGAAGCTGCTCACGGCGCTCCAGCGCCTCAGGACCCCCATGCAGCGCCTGCACCACGCAGATCCGCGCCAGCACCGGCTCGCTGTCAAGAAACGAAAGGATCGCCCACAGGCCGCCGCGGACTCGCTCACGCCACACAAGACCCCCCAGGTCGGCCGCCTCCAACTCCCGTTCAACCCGTTCCGCCGCCTCATCCAGCAGCGCGACCAGACACTCCTCGCGATTGCCGAACAGCTCATAGAACGTGCGCCGCGACACCCGCGCGCGGTCGGTGATCCGCTGCACCGAAGCCTGCTCATAACCAACCTCGTCGATCACCACCGCCGCGGCCGCCAACAGCCGCGAACGCTGGATCTCCTCGACCCGCACCCGCGGCGTGTCCCTCGGCAACGCCAGTCGCCGCGCCCACCGCTGGCGCCGCTCGAGCGGCGACCCACGCTCGCCCACGCGCACACGCGCCGCCGGCGCCGTGCCGCCACGCACCGAGGCCGCCATCACCACACCCCCCACGAACACGCGTGCGAAGCCGAGGCTCCGACCAGAGGCGACGAGAGCCCAACCCCCGCGGGAACAAAGCAAAAGCGGCGCAAATGCGCCCGACGAGGAGCCTCTTCGACTAAACCGCTAGACGAAGAGAGAGAGAGAGAGAGAGAGATGCGACAGCGCCAAGCTGGCGCATCTAGCATCAGCCCCACGGGCCAAGGCGCACATCCCCATCATGAATCTCCCTCTAGAAACCACGCTCAAACAACTCCCTCATCGCTCTGATCCAGACCCTCTCCCATAACTGCAAAAAACCCTGCGAGCGCTTGACGTCAACCACAAGGCGTATGACCCCAACCGAACCCTATGTACCCGGCCTCCCAACCGTGGAAGGACCGACCTGTCAACAGAGGGTAACGCCTGGCGTCGCAGATGTCAAGTCTCAAGACGCCGGCGCAAGGATTTGGCTTGCCGGCGACCGCTACGCATTACGACTGGGTATACTGCTGGTACGACGCGTGCTTGTGGCGCCGGTGAGCACGCGCATCCGTGGCATTCCGAGCGAGCTGAGGCTCGGGACACAAGAGGGACTCCCCGTCGAGTCGGTCGCCTCGTTTGACAATCTGAGGCCGTTCCCGAAGGCAATGCTCGTACGCCGGCTCGGGGGCCTGGGATCGCGGGTGCACGAGATCTGCGGCACGGCGGACGCCACGCTGGACTGCTGAAGGCGCGCCGGGTAGAACCGGCTCAACGCCGATCCAGCCTACCGAATGTGCATCCCCGAGATCGCACGCGAGATCACCAGCTGCTGGATCTCGGCAGTGCCCTCGAAGATGTCGTAGATCACGTTTCGGCCACGCGCTGACGCGGTTTTGGCTTGGTTGAGCCAAAACCGCTCCGGTGGAATCCGGTGGAATCCGGCCCAATCGGAACACGACTGGCGCGAGACTGGCGCGCACTTTATGGACGTCCAAGCGGCGAGGTTCATGCTAGTGTTCATGTGAATGTTCATGTATCTGCCTACGCGAGGAGCAACTTGTGGCCAGTGCCGTAGCCAGCCGTCTTGACTCGATCCGCGACAGCGGCGGAATCAAGTCCCGCGAGGTCGCCCAGTTGCTCGACACCACCCCGCAGACCGTTTCGCGTTGGCGCACCGGCAAGGTCGAACCACAGCCCGACCGCCTGCAGCGCCTGCTCTCACTCGAGTGGTTGCTCGCAGAGCTCGCCGAGTTCTACGAGCCCGACGAGGCGCATCTGTGGCTGTTCGCTCCGCACCGCCTGCTCGGCGGCGAACGTCCCGCAGACCGCATCCAGCAGGGCAAGCTCGACGACGTGCTCGCCCTGATCGCCCAGTTGCGCGACGGCGCCTACGTCTGATAGCCATCGCCGGTACCCGCGAACGTGGTCTACCCCCCAGAGCTGCTCGACCGCCTGCAGGCGATCACACCGACCCCGTGGAGTGGCCAAGCGTTTCGGCACATGTTCGGCGACTATCCGCCCGACGCCGAGAACACCCGCGGCGCGCGCTGGAACCCACAGGGCGTCGCCGCCATCTACACAAGCCTCACCAGAGACGGCGCACTCGCCGAGGCCGAGCACCAGATCGCTGTGCAGCCGATCCCACCTCGCGCCCGCCGCACCATCTACACGCTTGAGTCCTCGCTGACCAGCGTCCTCGACCTCACCGACGCCGAGCGTCTACTCGATCTCGGCATCGGCCCAGCAGAGCTCACAGCCGACGACATGATCGCGTGTCGTCAGCTCGGCGGCGCCGTCCACTGGCTCGAGTGCGACGGGCTGCTGCTGCCGTCCGCACGCAGCCCCAGCACGAACCTCGTGATCTTCCCCGTCAATCGGCCGACCGACGCTCGCTTCGACATTATCGGCGCAGAACCCGTGAATCCGTAGCGCTCGGCAACGCATTGACTCTCCGCGCCTTCTGCGGCCCAGCACCGAGGAGCGGCCCTCTATGCAATGGCTGCCACCCCCCTATTTTGGTAAGGACATATGCCGTTTACCCCCCGGATTTTGGTAAGCCACTGAGTTACGCCGCCTCGTCCTGAGATGGACGCCTGGTACACGCTCATCGCGTGAGCTGGGTAGTCGGCGCCCGACTGCCCGCGCGGTCCAGGTAAGTGTCGAGCTGGGCGGCCGCCTCGCTCTCGTTGCCGGGCATCAGGTGGCCGTAGAGGTCGAGCGTGATCTGGATGCCCGCGTGGCCCATGTATGTCGAGAGGGCCTTCGCGTTGACCCCGGCGGCGATCATCAGTGACGCGAAGGTGTGCCGGCACTCGTGTAGCGTGATCGGCTCAAGCGGCGGTTCGCACGACCCCGACGGGACCAACTCGCCCTGGTCGTCCAGTTGCCAGCCCCACGCTTTGCGGGTGTGTTCCCGCATCGTGGTGTCGTTGAATGGTCTGTCGGCTGTGACACCGAACACGAGCCCGTCCGTCCAAGCGAGGGCCTGTAGCTGATCGTCCAGGTAGCCCCGGAGGATCGCGGGGATCGGGACGCGCCGGTCTTTGCCGGACTTCGTGGCGATCTCGCCCTCGACCGCATCCCAGCCGCGCCGCACGTGGATCACGCCGGCTGCCAGGTCCACGTCCTCACGGCGCAGCGCCATCAGCTCACCACGGCGCAGCCCTGCGTACATAGCGGTTGCCCACAGCGCCCGGTCCGCCGGTCGGAGTGCCGCGAGCAGATCGGCGCACTCATCAGGCGAGGCGATCCGATCACGGCCGCCGGTCACCGCCGGCATCTCCAGGTCGCTCGTCGGGTTCACCGCGATCCCCGTCTCCGGCCGTGCCAGCGCCCGCTTGTAGATCGCTCGGAGCGGGAGCAGCGTAACGCCGATCGCGCTCTCGCTCAGGCCCGACGCGAGCAGCCCATCGACGAGGTCCTGCAGATCGGTCCGTGTAACCTCCGAGAGCCGCATCGAACCGATCTCGGGCAGCACGCGCAGCCGCAACCCGATCTCGTACGCCCTGATCGTCGCCGGCTTGTAGGGGTCGCCCTTACGGTTGCGAATCAGACCCTTGCAGGCGCCGTCCAGCCACGCCTTGGCGGCCTGATCCACCGTGGTCGACGCCGGCGCGCGCAGCATCCGCTTACGGACCGCCGTCTTGGCGTCATCGCGCCACGCCTGCGCCGCGGCGTGCGTCGGGAACATCTTGCGGATCTTCTTGCGGTCGCGCTTGCTGTACACGAACGCCTCGTATGGGCACTTGCAGCGGCCGTTACGGTTGCACTCACGCCCGTGGCGTTGACGCACTCCGGTGGCCATCAGAAACCTCGTCCGGGTGCTACGACGGTATACCGTGCTGATTGCATGGGAGCTAACTCTCCTGTGCCATGCCCCCGGCCGCGACAACGGTGCGGGGGCGCTTTGTAGATGCTCGGCATCCTACTCCCCCGCTCCGACGCTTTCGGCGTGCCGGTCGAGCCAAGCCTGTAGCTCACTGACCGGGATCAGCTTGCGGCGCCCAAGGCGCACAAGCGGCACGTCAGGTTCGATATGCGCACGCCAGGTGTCCCAGGACACGCCCAGCGCTTCACACGCTTGCTCGACGCTGAGCGCCAGGGCGGGCGCACTCCGATTCTGGACAGTAAGGGTGGCTGCCGTACGTGACGAGATTGAGGCCATCGCGGTTACAGACCCCGACCTGCCCGAACCGGCCATCGCATCGCGCCGGATACGGACACCTTCGCACGACGAGCGTGGAAACCGACCGCCTTCGGCCGTCGCTTGAATGGCTTGCTGGCACGCGGGCTTCGCCCGCTGTGACAAACGAAGGGTGCGGGCGCGACACTGGGGCGCGCATTGGGAAGGCCCTCGAAGGGCATAGCCGCGCGGCAGGCCAAGCCCCTGACGCCTGCGCTTCGCATCAGTCAGTCGCCCGCACCAGGAGGAACTCTCCCACAACCGTGGCTGGTCTGCACGTGGGCTCTCGCCCACGGTGACCGAGCCTCCTGCGTCGGCTCTTCTGCCGTCCCCGGCGCTGTGCAGGGCTGGTCTGTGCAGCCCTGTCGGGCTGTTCGCTCGCCGCTCGCTACCGCTCGCGCTCGCGCGGCCGGGGTGTGTACAACGCCACGCACGGACGGACGGCGCAACGACCTGGGTAGCAGGCGGCCTGACGGCCGCTTTGTGACCGAGCCTCCCACGGGTCGGCTCTTCTGCCGGCCCCGGTGCTGCACGCCTACGGCCTACGGTCTGCTCCGCTGGCTGCCGGCTTACGCCCGCAGCCAGACGCGGATCGCCGCTTCGCGACGACCCGTCACAGCCCTCCGGCCTGCGCGCTCACCGTTCGCTGGCGCTCACGGCTCGCGCGCCCGGCGCACAGCACCAAGCCCGGACAGACTAGATGCACAGCCCTCCGGGCACTGTGCGAGGACTGTGCAACTCGTTGGCCGCTTCGGGGTGCTCGTGGTCAGTACCCGGTGTGATGACCGCGCAAAGCATCGGTGCCGGCGACGCCGTCGAATACGCCAGGTATCTCGAGAGCAAGACGATCGCTCCGGAGCTCGGGGACTACTACCTGAACCCGGATGGTGAGCCCACGCAGTCACCGGGCCGGTGGCTTTCCAGCGCGGACACGCTCGCCCGGTTGGGGATCGAGGGGGAGCGGATCGAGGGCCGCGACTTCGTGCGGCTGATGGAAGGCCGTCATCCCCGCAGCGGTGAGTGGCTTCGCCGTGCAGGAGCCGACGGGGCGCGCGCGGGAGGGATCGACGTCACGTTCAGCCCCCCGAAGTCCGTGTCAGCGGTGTGGGCGCTTGGGGACCGGGCGCAGCGCGCGGACATGGAGGCCGCGCACGCACAGGCCGTCAGCGAAGCCCTGGCTCATCTCACCGAGGTGGTGCCGGTCGTGCGGCGCAGCATCGACGGGCAGCCCGTGGAGGAACCCGCCCGCGATCTGATCGCCGCGGAATACCGGCACACCATCACACGCGGTGTGATGGACGGCGACCCGCCGGACCCGCAGTTGCACAGTCACGTCGTGATCACCAGCGCCGTGCGGGAGGACGGACGAATCGTCGCCGTCGGTTCCCGCCCGGTCTTCCGCTCGGCGCGAGAGGTCGGCGCGTACTACCGCTCGGCGCTCGCGCACCAGCTCTCCGAGCGCGGCTATCAGGTCGAAGCGGGCACCGGGAAGAAGGAGCGCTACTTCGAGATCGCCGGGGTACCACGCGGCTTGCTGGACGCGTTCTCCGCGCGCAGCCGCGAGGTCGCCAGGGCCGCGGAGCGCTTCCGCGCGAAGTACGGCCGGGCACCCGAGCGCGGCGAGCTCCGCGCGCTGAAGCTGGAGAACCGCAAAGCGAAGGTGCTCGTCACCCGAGGCGACCTGCAGCGAACCTGGGACGGCATCGCCGGACGCTTCCACTTCACCAAAGACAACGTCGCGGAGTCGCTCGCCGGCGCCCAAGGGTCGCGCTCGGAGCGTCCGTTAGGGGATCGTGTCGAAGAGCGCTTGACCGAGCGCGCCGCCACCTTCGAGTCCGGCGAGCTCCGCGCGGTGCTGCTCGAGCAATCCGCCGGTGAGCTCTCTCCCCAAGAGGCGCTTGCGTTCTCCAAGACGATGATGGCCGAGCGCAGGGTGTTGCCGTTGGAGGGCGGGCTGATGACGACGCTCAAGGTTCGCGCCCAGGAGCAGGCTATCGAGCGCAGGTTCACCCAGCTCGCCATCCCGGCCGATCGTGAGGTCGGGGAGGCTGCTCGTGCGATAGCGAGCGATCAGGTCGCCGAGAGGATCAGCGGCCGGCTCAGCGAGGAGCAGGCCCACGCGCTGCAGGTCATCACCGGTCCTGAGCGGGGCGCGATCCTCGTCGGACCCGCCGGGACCGGGAAGGGCGTCGTGATCGACACCGCCGCCAGGGCCGAGCAGCTCACTGGGCATCAGACGTTCGGTGTCGCCGTGTCGTGGTCGACGGCCGAGCGCCTCGGCCGCGACAGCCCGGCGCTCGCAGAGAGCACGTTCAGCATCGACGCGCTGATCGCCCGGGTGCAGCACGGGCAGCTGACTGTCGATCAGGACACGACGATCTATCTCGACGAGGCTGGGATGGCGGACACAGCGCGCCTTGACCGTCTCACCGAGATCATCGAGCGAACCGGATGCAAGCTCGTCGCGATCGGTGACAGTGCGCAGCTACCCTCGATCGGCGCCGGCGGGATGTTCGACCGGCTCGCCGAGATCGCACCGAGCGCGCAGCTCTCGAACATTCGCCGGACCTTGGACCCCGCTGAACAGCGCGCGTGGGCTGACCTGCGCGCCGGCCGCTCCGACAAGGCAATGGCGCACTACCACGCCCGCGGCCAGCTCCACATGGCCAACACAAGGGATGACGCGGTTGAGCACGCTGTGCAGGACTGGGCGAAGCTGACCGAGACGCATCCGATCGAGGAGGTCGCGCTGATCTCCGATGCATCAAACCAGGAGATTCACCGGCTGAACGCTCGCGCGCAACACCTCCGTGCCCAGCGCGAGGAGCTCGGTGAGCTGGAGGTACAGGTGCCCGGTGTGCACTACGGCGTCCGCCAGGGCGACCGGGTGGTGATGATCCAGCAGCATCGCGAGCACGGTCAGGAGCGGATCGAGAACGGCAGCCGCGGCGAAGTCCTAGACATCACCCCCGACGGGGGCGTGCTGATCGAGTTCGACATCACCGGCCGCAGGCGAACACTCACCGGCGACGACCTCGAGCGCGTACGGCTCGGGTACGCGCAGCACATCCACCGCGCGCAGGGCGCGACCGTCACCCGCACCCTCGTCGTCACCGGCGGCTGGCAGACCAGCAAGGAGCCCGCCTACGTCGAGGCGTCCCGTGCTCGCCAAGGCACCCACTGGTACGTCTCCCGCGAAGACCTCGGAACCGAAGGACACGACATCGATCGCATCCAGCGACTCGCGGAGCACATGGGACGCAGCCACGCGCAAACACCGTCGCTTGCGCACCCCGAGCTGCCAGACCGCGACTACGGGCCGCGCTTCCACCACACGATCGCGCCCAGCCGCACCAGCCGTCTACCGGGGATCGCCCGTGCCATCAACCGCATCGTCCAACCATCACGAACACAGGAGCGAACACGATGAGTCAACGACTACAGATCGTCCTACCCGACCCCGTAGCCCTCCAGCTACACGAGCTCGCCGCCGGGGCAGATACACCACCCTCCACGCTCGCCGGGCAGCTGGTGCGCGACGGCGTCGCGCTCGCCGCCAAGGACGGCAAGGTCCGCCCGCTCAGACCCGCACCCGTGCTCGTCGGCCGAAAGGGCAGCGACCGTGCGCCTTGGCTCGATCCCTACGGCGGCGACGCAGACTGGCGCACAGAGATGTGGGGTCAGGTCGTTGCGCTACACGGCCGCTACCCTCGCCACCTCGCCGCGCTCATGGACAAGTGGTGGACCGACGACTCACACACCGAGACACTAAGCGCGCTCGCCATGTGGCGAGCAGAAATCGATGACACAGGCCAAGACCCCCGCGAAGAGCTCGCCTTCCAGAATCAGCTAGCCGACTACGCCCAAGCCCTGCAACGTCAAGGCGGCGGCGTCACAAAGGAATGGAAGCCCGGCGCACCACCCGAGGAGTGGGCGAGAGAATGACGCCACACCCACGACCGCTACACGACCCACCGTTTACTGATCGGAGATCGGCCCCGAAACAGTGGGCGCCGCGGCCGGATCGGAAACCGCGGCACCCTGCCAGCATGGCGCGGACGGGTACCAACGCCCACGTTCCCTCGAACGCCAACAGAGAGGAGATTCCGATGGCGCACCCCGTAGCCGCTAGCGCTGCATCGTCGTGGACGTCACGCTCTGTTGTCATCGTTGGTTCTGATCTCCGCAAGTAGCTCCTCGGAGAACTCGAAGACGAAGGGCAAGTCGATGAGCTCGGCCTCCGAGATGCGTATACCCTCGTCGTGCAACGCGCTTACCAGCGGCCCCCAGCTCAGCCGAGGAGGGGATGTCTGCTCCGGGTCTCTGCCAAGCATCTGATTGATTGCGTCTTCGATGTCGTGCAACTGAAGGCGATATTCCTCAAGAGCGCGCATTTCCTCCTCTGGATCCGTCGGCAACGGTGGTCCTCTCCAGCCCTTCCAGATAGCGTTTGCGCCGCTGCGCCAGAGGCCTGTCGACATGTGCCAGTATGCCGAGGTTGTCCCGTTGCGTGTAGAAGTTCGTAGGTGGCGGTTCTCCCGCCTCGTCTGGTCCCGCTGGGACCGTGGCGAGTGCGAAATCAGTCCATAGAGACGAGAGGAACCGCCATGAATACCGTAATGCAGGAGCAGGACGCACGCCCTGGGAGGGTTTTGCCGCCGGGGGTGCAGGACGCGCTGGGGGAGCTAGCGGGCGCGGCGAAGGATGGGCTGCTGGCGCTCAGCGTTGGTGTCGGCCTTGGGGTGCTGAGCGAGATGATGGAGGCCGAGCTGGATGAGGTCGTCGGCGCCAAGCACGCCAATAACGCGCAGCGCACTGCGGTGCGTCATGGCCACACCGATGGCGAAGTGACCCTTGGTGGCCGGCGGATCGCGGTGAAGCGCCCGCGTGCCAGGACCGCCGATGGGGAGCAGGAGGTTCCGTTGGCGACGTATGAGTATTTCGCTGACCGTGACCCGTTGACGCGGGTGGTGCTGGAGCAGATGCTCGCCGGTGTCAGCACCCGCCGTTTCTCACGGACCCGTGAGCCGGTCGGTGAACAGGTGAGTACCAGTGAGCGCTCAGCGTCGAAGTCAGCGGTCAGCCGCGAGTTCGTCGGCCGCACCCGGGAGCACCTCGACGCGTTGATGAGCCGCGACCTCGCTGATGTGCGGTTGGCGGCGTTGATGGTCGACGGGGTCGAGCTGAAGGGCCGCTGCTGCATTGTCGCGCTCGGTGTCAGCACCGACGGGGTGAAGCTCCCGCTGGGATTATGGGACGGGTCCACGGAGAACAAGACCGTCACCGCTCACCTCCTCGCCGACCTCATCGGCAGGGGCCTTGACGTCGAGCAGGGCGTCCTCGTCGTCCTGGACGGCTCAAAGGCGCTCAGAGCGGCTGTCGATGAGGTCTTCGGCCCGGTGCCAGTGCAGCGATGCGTCCGGCACAAGGAAAGAAATGTGTTGGAGCATCTCCCCGAGCGCGACCGGCCCGCGGTGAAGGCGCGTCTGCGACGCGCCTGGGCCAGCGATAATCACGCGCTCGCGCTGGATGGCCTGCGGGCCCTCGCCTCAGAGCTCGAACATTCTCATCCCGGGGCGGCGAGTTCACTCAACGAGGGCTTGGAGGAGACCCTGACCCTCACCCGCCTGGGAATCCGCGGACGGCTGAAGAAGACCTTGGCCTCGACGAACCCGATCGAGTCGATGATCGAGATCATCCGACGCACCTCCCGCAACGTCAAGCGCTGGCAAAACGGGGACATGTGCCTCCGCTGGACCGCCGCGGGGATGCTCGAGGCCGAGACCCAATTCCGGAAGGTCGTCGGCTACTCAGATCTCGCGAAGCTCGCCCTCGCCGTCGAACGCGACCTCGCTGCGCAGCGCGCACCCATTCACACCACGACCCACGAGGAGGCACTCACGCCCGCCAGCGTGTAACCATCACACCCCCAACCGCCACCACGAACTTCCACGGCGAACGGGACAACCTCAGTATGCCGGTGCGATACGTCGGCCGCTGCGGGTCTCTGCAAACGTTCGTACCTCAATTGCGAGACGGCCGTCAAGCCCCTCTGACCTAGACCGAAATGCAATGCGTCCTGTGCGTTCGGCGCTAAAGTCCGCAACATCGACGGTGACGCCAACTCGCTCCAATTCGACTCGATCCGTGCGCGCACTTAATGGCATCTCACCCCCCACCACATCGCACCGCGGGCCTCTCTACTTCTCCGGCTTGTTCCTCGCGGCCGCGGCGTACTTCCTCTCGGATTGGCGCTTGCAACTTGGGCGTTGCTTCTTTGGCTTCTTGTCGCACAGCTTCAATGCCTTGCCAAGCAGAGCCTTATTCGTGAGGTTCGGCCTGAAGGTGCCACCGGTCGTTGAGACCGGCAGGGGAGATACCAAGGGGTTATCGCTACTGCCCATCGTCCTGGGCGGTTCGGTCCCGGGCGGTGCGCTGACTTCGGTAAGCGTCGTGAACGACACTCCTGGCAAGACGGTGTGCCAATTGACGAGGCACGCCGTGTACTCAGTGCTCGGTTGCAAGCCCGTGACGGCCACTCTCGCTTCATCAAAACCATTCAGCATCGCCACGTGTTCGGGTGTCGTCACATATCCCGTGCCTGTGCAGCTCGCGCCAGGCGCGTACTCAAAATACCAGCTTGCAGGCAGTCTTTCGGGATCGACACGAGGTGGACGTTCTTTGGGTTCCCCGCGACCTTCGGGTTCACGCGGTTCTTTGCGTTCAGGTTGTTCGGCGGAGCCCAGCCACCCTTCGAGGGTCGCGGAGACGCTCGTGATTTCGATGGCGGGGCGCGTTTCGGGCGTGGTCTGATTCGATGATGTTGTCGCCAGTGCCAAGGCAGGCAAGGCAGCAACAGATAGGGCTACACCGAACGTGGCAAGCAGGGCGTTCCGAGCCAGCCGTGCAGTGACCGAAGACAGTGATCTGTTCAGCGAACCGTCAACCACGATGACCCTCCTAGTTTACCACGAAGTTCGGACCACCCGATGATAGCGGGGCCGCTATCCAACCGCAAGTTCTGGCGTCTTGGGGCAGACCCAAATCCCGGACCGGAGCGAAGGCGTGCAGCACCTGGGCCTAGCTGTTCTTGCACGCCGCGAGCTCTTTTCTCCTGAACGCGCTGGGGCTCGCCGAAGCCTCGGTGACTTCCACGCACACTTCTTTTGCGGCTGCACGCGCCGCCACGCCGCTGGATGCTTTGTTGCAGGTACCTTCGGCCTTGGTCTTTACATGCTCCGAGAGTGTCGGCTCTCTTTGGATGAACGACTTGCAGATCGCAACGTACTGCGCAAGCGCCGCACCGCCGGAGGTTTTGTTGCAGATGCCTTCGACCTTGGCTTTCCTCCCCGCCGAAGATCTCAGTTCTCTTCGACTGATCGACTTACAACTCGCCACGTACTTCGCCACTCCTGCGCCGCTGGTCGTGCGGACGGCAGAATTCGTCGCTTGTGTGCTAGTGGTCGTAGATCCGCTCGTGGAGCCACCACCGCACCCTGCGAGGAGTGCTCCACAAAGCGCGACTACAAGCAATGTGCATCGAGTCGCAGTCATCGCTCCTCCGGCTGGTTGCGAGCTTAGGCCGAGGCGTCGTGTCATACCCACTTCTGGATTCGCTCGTTGCCGGGATCGGTGACCCAGATGTCGCCTTTGGAGTCCGTGGTGAGGCCAATGGGGTAGCTGAAGCTGAACTGCCCGGCACCCGACCCCGCAGACCCGAACTGAGTAATGTATTCGCCTTTTTCGTTGAACTCCTCGACACGATCGTTGCCGGTGTCACCTACCCAGACGTTGCCATCGGATTCAACGGCCATTCCATAGGGGCTTTTGAGCTGGCCGTTACCCGATCCGACCGAGCCGAACTCCCTTACGTATTCCCCTTTTTCGTTGAACTCATCGACTCGATCGTTGGACCAATCGGCGACGTAGACGTTGCCGCCGGGGCCAAAAGCGATACCCTCCGATTCGCCGATCTGCCCTGCTCCGGTGCCTTTCGACCCCACAGTTTTCAGGTATTCGCCTTTTTCGTTGAACTCCTGGAGACGTCCGTTTCCGGTGTCAGAGACCCACACGTTGCCGTGCGAGTCGATCGCGATGCCTTCCGGGGTGCTGAACTGCCCTTCTTTGGCGCCGATTGCCCCGAAGGCTTTGACGTATTCGCCTTTTTCGTTGAACTCCTCGACACGACTGTTGCCGGTATCGACCACCCATACGTTGCCTTTGGAGTCGACGGCGAGCGCGTCCGGTTCTTTCAACTGCCCGTTGCCGGAGCCTACCGAGCCGAAGGCTTTTTGGTATTCGCCTTTTTCGTTGAACTCCTCGACACGATCGTTACCGTGGTCGACCACCCACAGGTTTCCTTTCGAGTCGAGGACTACATCACCAGGATGTTTGAACTGGCCGTTGCCGGTTCCTTCCGAGCCAAACGAGCTCGAGTAGGCAGGGGTCGTCGCAAAAGTGGCATCTTTGCCGTCCGCTGTTCCGAGACGATTGGTCGCTACGAGGCGGAAGTGGTAGAGAACCCCGGTGGTCAGGCCCGTGATCGTCTTAGTCTCTGTGACGTTCTTCCAGCCCGAGCCCGCACTACCTTCCACCTTACTGCCGTAGCCCGTCGTCGGTCCGTATTCGAAGTAGTAGGTCGTGGAGGCACCGCCAGGGTTTACGATGCCCTTCAGCGTCGCTTCAGTGGGTTTGACGGCCGACGCTTCCACGGTGATCGCTTCAGGTGCCGTTGGCGCTCCCAGCTTCTCGACGTCGCTATAGCCGGGGCCTGTCACGTACTCGACGCCACCCGGACCAAGAGCTATGTCTCCCGGATAGCCTTCGGTAGTGAAATGCGTAAGGTATTCGCCGCTCGGGGTAAATATCTGACCCCGGTTGGGTTCTTCTTCGACGATGAGAAGGTTGCCCGACGGCTTGATCGCGATACCGACAGGTTCTCCGAACTGACCTTCTCCACTGCCAGCTACGCCAAACTTGTACTCGTATTCGCCGGTCGAGGAAAGCTCCTGCACACGATGGTTACGAGTATCAGCCACCCAGACATTTCCGCTCGCGTCTATTGCCAGACCAGTTGGATGGTAAAATTCCCCGTTGCCGCTACCGCCGTTGCTGCCTATCTTCCTAATGAATTCGCCTGCTGAGCTGAACTCCTCAACACGGTAGTCGCGTGCGTCGGATACCCAGATGTCGCCGCTTGCCGCGATAGCAATTCCGTGCGGTTCACTAAATTGCCCATTCCCACTTCCTTCTGAGCCAAACTTCGCGAGATATTCGCCTTTCGTGTTGAACTCCTGCACACGATCGTTACCGGCTTCGGTCACCCACAGATTGCCGCTTGAGGTAAACGCAATGCCAAGCGGCAGGCTGATCTGCCCGTTAGCGCTTCCGGCTTTCCCGGCCTGACAGGTATTGCCGGACGCCGCTGTGCATAGGTTCTTTTCTGCTTCAGTGCCACTGCTTTCAACCTTGGTTTTGTTCACTTCCTTACCGAACACAAGGACGAATTCACCTTGCGAGTTGAACTCCGCAACGCGGTTGTTTTCTTCGTCAGCCACCCATACATTGCCAGCCGATTCAGTAGCAACACCAGCCGGATAATCAAGCTTACCAGCACCCGAACCACTGGAGCCAAAGGAGAACTCAAAGGACGGGGGCGTCGTGAAGTGACTGTCTTGACCGTAGTTCGTACCATAGGTGTTAGAACCGACTATACGAAAGTGATAGGTTGTTTCCGGCTGTAGATTGCTGATGAGTAGGCTCTTGGACACAGGTTCATTGCCCGATCCGGCACTTTCGCTTGAGCTACTGCTGCCGTAGGCCGTGGTCGTACCATATTCGAAGTGGTATGTCGTTGCTGCGCCACCTGAGTTTATGGTGCCTTTTAGCGTTGCTTCGGTACTTTTGACCGACGACGCCGGTTGCGTTACAGGTTCAGGGGTGACCGGCTGCTCGAACTTTGCTACATCGTCATAGTTGTAGCTCGTAATGTACTCGGTGCCGCCCGGGCCAAGGACCACTCCGCCCGGTTCACCTTCAATACTGAGGCTTGTGAAATATTCGCCACTGGGAGCAAATATCTGTGCTCGATTAGGGTTGGCCTGGACAATCAGGAGATTGCCTGATGGCCTGATAGCAATGCCGACAGGTTCTCCGAAACGACCTTCTGCGGAACCTTCTAGACCAAACTTGCTTATGTATTCCCCATTTGATGAAAGCTCCTGCACGCGGTGATTTCGACAGTCGGCAACCCACACATCACCGTTTGAATCAATTGCCAGACCCGTTGGATGGTAAAATTCCCCGTTGCCGCTACCGCCATTATTGCCCACCTTCCTAATGAATTCGCCTGCTGAGGTGAACTCCTCAACACGGTAATAGCGTGCGTCAGATACCCAGATGTCACCGCTCGCCGCAATGGCTATCCCGTATGGTTCACTGAACTGGCCGTTTCCGGTTCCTTCCGAACCGAACTTGGCGAGATATTCACCTTTTGTGTTGAACTCCTGTACACGGTTATTTCCTCGTTCTGTCACCCATAGGTTACCGCCCGAGGTAAACGCGAGGTCCTGCGGTTCGCTGAGCTGGCCATTGGCGCTGCCAGCTTTTCCGGCTTGGCAGACATTGCCCGACGCGGCAGTACACAGGTTCTGTTCGGCTTCGGTACCTTTGGCTTCGACCTTAGTTTTATTTACTTCCTTACCGAAAACAAGGACAAAGCTCCCTTTAGAATTGAACTCCTACACACGGTTGTTTACTTGATCAGCCAACCACACGTTGCCACTGGTATCGGTAGCGATGCCGAGCGGGCCTTTGAGCTTACCGGCACCCGAGCCTTCGGAGCCAAATGTAAGTTCATGGGACGGACTTGTTGCTTCCTGATGGGTCTCGATGATGCTACCCCAGTGGCCACTGGCGAGGGACTCACCAACGGAGATACAGCCGGCGACGCCGACGCAAGACACCCCTGTGAGTTCGTTGCGCGCCCGTTCGCTTTCACGCGGCGTCGTCTGCTCCGTCCACGCACTGCCGTTCCACGACTCCGCTAGCGTGACAGCGCTTTCGTGAGCTTCGTGGACCTTGCTGAAACCTCCGCCGACAACGGTGCAGTTACTTGAGGATGTACAGGAAACACCTTCGAAGTAGCCGCCGCTGACGTCTGACAGTTTGGCTGTGGTCGCGACGGTCCATTTCGACCCGTTCCACGTTTCCACCACGGGCGGGCCATATTCTTCGCCAACAGCCATACAAAATTCTGATGAGATACACTTAACTCCGTTGCGCGCACCATAAGTGGTTCGCGTCTGTAGCGACCATTTCCCGTGTTCCCAGAGCAAGCTAAAGGGCTTGGCGCCGCTTCCACTGTTGTACCACCCGACTGCCATACAGGTCGTGGCGGACCCACAGGAGACACCACGTATCTCACTCTCGGTGGATTCTGTAGACGTAGGCGTCGTAAGAGTACCCCAACTACCATTGTGCCAGAGCGTCGAGAAATTGCTCCAAACTTTTGCGGAACTCTCGACTGTACCTACCGCGAAACATTCTGCTTCGGTTACACACGCCACGCCATATAGTTCGGCTTGGAGCGAGCCTTCCGGCAAAGGCACTTCCTGCCGTGACCAAGTCGAACCATTCCAGCGCTCCACCAGTGCGGAGTCGCGGTCAGAGCTATTCAGTTCAATTCGGCCGACGGCGGTACATGCATTCGACGTCGTGCAGGAAACCCCTGTAAGGTACGGTGATCGTTCATGTTCGTTGAGGGGAATTTCCCGTTGGAGCCATTGTCCACCGACGAGTTGATAAGACAGCGCGCGATTGTTTGGAGACGTTATCGAGTTGTAGTAGTAGCCCACAGTCATGCAGGAGCTTTCGGAGACGCACGTGATTCCATTGAGCCAGTCCTCACCCCAGCTCGATTCCCTCGGAGGGACCTGTATGGTCGATCGTGAGGGAATAAAGGTGCGATCTTCGCCATCTGTTGTTCCGCTGCTGTTTTTCGCAACCACGCGATAGTGGTAAGTCTTTTCCAGTTCCAGGCCCGATAGCTGTTCGCTACTTACCTGTACGTTTGCTCGACCCGCACTCAGTTCGCCGGTCGGGAGTTTAGTGCCGTACGATTCAGTCAAGCCGTATTCGAAATAGTAGGTCGTCGCCAGGCTCTCGGGATTTATGGTCGCATGAAGCGTCGCTTCCCGTGGGGTGACGTGTGTCGCAGTGCCGGTAAGGGCGAGGATGTCTGGAGGGCTTTCGTCCGACTCAGAGCATGCGTTTTGGTGGTCGTCATACCATCCCTGAACCCAGGAGCCGTTTTTGAGTTCATCGCCTGGTGTAGCGCAAAGATCAGCGACCTCTTCGCCTTCGAGATCCTGCCAGCCCGGTTTGGCTTCCCATATTGGGTCGGTAGCGCTCTCGGCGTACTCGTGCGAAGCCATCACATTCGTTGCGTCGTCAGCATTCCCGTTACCGTAATATGACGCGCATGACTTTTTTTCCTTGAATGGTTCATCGCCCTGATAGGGAACGAACGAATAGACGGCTTCTTCGGGAGTATAACTGTGAAATGCACACCAGTGTTTGGTGTATTCAGATTCATAGGTGCTGCCAGGCGCAGGGATGATCTCGTACTGTGTTTCTATATTGTGAGCACCCAACACTCCTTCAGCGTATTTGACCTCGCCTTCGATTACTGGTGTATTGATGTTAGATGGTGCCCCGACGCGCGTGTCGATCATCGAGTGAACCGACACGGTTGACGAGATGCGCCCCGTCGGATCGAAATACTGTGTCAAGATACCCTGCTCGGCCGAGGACGTGAGCCCTTCATAATATTTCAAGAGTTTCGTCCGCAATGCGGAGCCTGGTTCTTCATTCCAGTGGCTTCCCCAAAAGACGACATCGATTTTGGGTTCATGCTCAACTACGCCACCGAGGTATGTGAGGGGCGGCGTTTCTCCTTCTCGGGCTTCAAGGTGATTGTTGGGCCCCTGTTCCCTGAGAGGTTCTTCAAGCCCACCACCTGATACCGCGGGTTCGGCGCCCCCTTTTTCATTACTAGCTTCGACCTCGGGTTTCCTGGAGCTCTTTTCGAGGACGCTCGGTTCGGGGGTGAAGTATGGATGCTGACCAGACTGAAGTGCCCAGCGAGGCACTGCCAGACCTCGCGGCAAACCGTGGCGGCTGTTTGGCACAGCTAGTAGAGCGTTACGTGCGCTCGTTTCGAGACCCGGCGGTTGGGCCGGTTCGACAAACGGCGGTTCTCCCGGTGCCACACGCGGCGGTTCGGCAGGTTCGACGGGCGGCGGTTCGGCCGCAAGCACCGAAGCGGCTGGCAAGAGTAGCACCGAACCCAACAGACCTACTACAAGCACCAACAAGCGCACCAAACGACCTACCCCGCGCCCACTGCCAATCGTCATCCGCTGCATCCCCAGTCGCATCCCCAGCCTCCTATGTCGCCTGCATCACCAGCTGTGAGTTCGCGAGCGTATCAAGATCTAGATCTGTTCGACTTTTGCTTGCGGGCGAACTACGGAGCGGTCATCGCCCAGGTGCCTTCGTCCATCTTGGGGGCGGTGCTGTTCGATTTGAAGATCAGCACGACGCCGCTCGTCCGCACCGGCCCTTGGCCAGAGAGCGGATCTTCGAGCTTTTCCGAGTAGACGCAGATGAAGCCCGGATCGGCCTTTGGCTTGGCGACAGTGCCCGGGCAGTTGGGGTCTGTAGCAAGGGGTTCGAGGAGTTCGACCGGCCCTTTGCCGAGCGTCGGTTCCAGAGGTTCGTTGGTGGGGACTGAGAAGGAGAGCGGCACGCGTGTCAGACCTTCGGCGGTCGAGACGAACCCCCACGTACCGGTCTCGGTCGTTTCGGAGGGGAGGGCGCTGGGCCAGGGAGGGCGTTCTTTCGGTTCTTTCGGTTCTCTGCCGTTGATGCCGTTGCACGCAAACGTCGTGCCGTTTGCAGCCGTGAATTCCGAGCCCCCTACCGTGCAGGCGCCGGCGGCTCCTTCGAACTGCCTGCTCGTTACGCCCGTACCATTGGCGCCGTTCGCGCCGGCTCTGCCTTCGGGACCTTGGGCACCCGGCGTGCCTGCAGCTCCCTGTGAGCCCTTCGGGCCGGCTACGCCCGTCTGGCCCTTGAGCACCTTGAGCACCTTTGGATTGATCTGCCTCGTCGAGTTGAGCAGGTAGTGCGTTGCGGCCAGCGCCCCACCGCTCATGGCGAACACGAGCGCAAGCGTCGCCGTAATGTTCGCGTAGGTCAGCCGGCTACCTATCTTTGAGAGCACCACGATCCTCCCAGATTCGATAGCCGACATAATAACCGGCTCGCGGACGAGGCGACTACAGGCGCGTTCGCCAGTGCTCGGCGCTCGACGCGCCCCAGCGCCAGCTCCCTGAAGGCGTCGCATCGGGCACGTCGATCCCGACCCGTAGCCCAGGCACGGCAAGCTGCCCTCAGAGCTGAGCCTGCTCGGCGAGCCAGTCGTCGAGCATGTGGCGCGTGAACCGGATGTGCCGTCCTACTCGATGGCAAGGCAGGCGACCGGTCCGCACGGCCTCATAGACCCAGCTTGTCTTGACGTTGAGATACCAAGCGGCCTGCTCCGGGCGAAGGAGTCGATCCTCCACCAGCATGGTCGACGAGCTTGCCGCTGACGATCCTTCCATGCCCGTTACAGACCGCCAAGGGCACGGAGCGGCCAACGGATTTGGCGTCAGCTCGTCGTTGCCCGCTCAGGGCTGTCCGCTCGCTCCCAAGGCCGCCCGAACCACCCGCAGAAACCCTCCGCGCCCCCGGAGCGGCCCTCTGGGGAAATCTGTAGGGAAATCCGCGGCTTCGTCCACACCCCCTGCTATGCTTTGTTTCGGTAAGCGTTCAGTCCCTCGAGGTGTTTAGCCGAGTAGCGGTGCCGGATCCCCACGCGCGCTGGCGCTGAGCAGCTCGACGAGGTAGGCGTGCAGGCTGCGGCGTTGCAGGCGACAAGTGATCGATGCCGAGAGCAGCCGAGCGATGCGTCGCTCGCCTTCTTCGGATTGGCTGCCGAGGGAGAGCTTGCGGTAGATGACGGCTCCGCGCAGGGAGCGCTCGGCGTGGTTGTTGGTCGGCGCTACGCCCGGGATGGCGGCGAACGTCCATAGTGACGGCCAGAGCTTCAGCAGGTTGCGCGCCATGCCGCGGCAATACTTGTTGCGCGGTGACTTGCCTGAGAAGCGCCGCAGGGCGGGCTTCAGCTCGCGCCTGAGAATGGTGGCCTGACGTTTGAGCTCGCGTCGCTCGCCAGTGTGCTGAAAGACCTCCCATGCCCAGAACAGCCGCTCACAGACGTGCAGGCCCAGCTCACCGAACTCTTTCTCCAGGGCGAGACCTTCGGCGTGCGCGGTGAAGTCCCGTCGCAGGTGTGCCCAGCAGATCTGCCGTCGCGAGAGGGGCAGATGGCTATAGGCCCACCAGCGGTCTGAGGTGACGATCGCCTTGGTGTCGGCGAGCAGGGCCTTGGCGTGATCCTCGTGGCGATCGGGCGCGATCTGGAAATAGGCGTGCTCGCCGGTGAACGCGCCCCAGAGGGCACGCTGGGATCCGCGCAGGCGCCAGCCGGTCTCATCCATGTTCAGATGTCTGCTTGAGCGCACGGCCTCCAGCAGATCCTGGTGGGGCTGGGCGAGCGCGTCCCCGACACGGGAGAGCACCTTCTCGACGGTGCCCGTTGAGAGGCGAGCTTGAAAGAGCTCTTCGCCGAGCTCGACGGCGTCCCGGCGCGAGAGACGGTTGCGAACCGAGAGCGTCGCGATCGCCGCTTGCAGCCGGGGCCCGAGATGACTGCCGGCGAGCTCGGGTGGAAGCTCGCCGCTGACGCGCGCACCGCAGCCGGGGCAGCGCACGCGCTGGCAGCGATGCTCGCTGACTTTGACTGCGATCACGGGCAGCTCTTCGACCTGGTGGCGCGCGGGCTCACCCATAGGGATCAGCTCGGCCTGCCCAAACACGTGACCGCAGTCGCAGCTCGCTGGCCAGTGGTCGATCAGCTCGTCAATCGCCCATGCCGGCAGCAGCGGTCGCCCGTGACCCTCATGACCTGGTTGGGCGCCAGCCCTGCGCCCTGAGCGATCCTTGCCGCGCCCGGGCTCACGCCGCGACAGGTCTGAGCTCGGTGGCCGCGAAGAGTTCCCGGAGTTCTTGGCCAACTGGCGCTCGAGCTTCTCCACCCGCGCCTCGAGCTGCACGATCCGGCGATCCATCGCCAGCAGCACCTCAACTACAGCCTCACGCCCCGCGTCATAAACCGCCTGCGCCTCGGTGCGCTCCACGTCCAGTGATTCGACACCGCGGGGTTATATCCCCCAACCAACTGAACGCTTACCTGTTTCGGTAAGCGTTCAGTGGGTTGGGGGGGGCATGGCTCTGTCTCGTCGAATATGGGGATGTGGACCGGGTTGAGGCGGAAGCGATCTATGATGCTGGCCGCGAGGCGGTTGTCGAGGTGCTTTTGCGTATGGACGCGCAGATCCAGGCGTTGACTGAGCGGGTGGCGAGGCAGGATGAGCGGATCGCGCAGCTGGAGCGGCGTTTGGGTCGTAGCTCGCGGAATAGCTCGCGGCCGCCGAGTTCTGATTCGCCGAGCACGCTAGCGAGGCGCGGGAAGGATTCCTCCGGGCGTGAGCGTGGCGCTCAGCGTGGCCATGAGGGGCGCGGCAGGGATTTGCTGCCTGCGTGTGCGGTGGATGAGGTGATCGAGCACTGGCCCGAGTGCTGCGGCTGTAGTCACGCCTTCGCGGAGGGGGAGCTTGTCGCGGTCGGCGAGCCGGCGCGCTGGCAGGTGGAAGAGCTGCCGGTGATGACGGTGCGCGTGATAGAGCACCGTGCTCAGCGTGTGTGCTGCCCGGCCTGTGGCGCTCACACGCGGGCGACGCTGCCTGCGGCGGTCGCCCGTAGCGCGTTCGGCCCGCGCCTGCAGGCCGCGATCACGACCCTGTCGGTGCGCAACCGTATCTCCAGGCGCGATGTGGTGGAGCTCACGGAAGAGTTGTTCTGCGCGAGGATCAGCGTGGGCGCGGTGGACGCGATCCTTGCTCGCGCGAGCGAGGCGCTCACCGAGCCGCACGCCGACCTGCTGGGGCAGCTTCGCGGTGCCCCAGCGGTAAACATGGACGAGACGGGGTGGCGCACCGCGGGTAAGCGCCGCGCGCTTTGGGGCATCTTCGACCGGCGCTACGCGTACCTTCATATCGCGTCCGACCGGCACGAGGATCACGCAAAGGGTCTGCTCGCTGATACCAAGACGATCGTGACTTCCGATCGCTGGTGGGCTTACGCGCACTTGCCGTTGGCGCGCCGCCAGCTCTGCTGGGCGCACCTGCGCCGGGATTTCACCGCGCACGCCGAAGGCTTGGCAGCCGAGAAAGAGTTCGGCGACCACGGCCTCGAGCTCTGTGAGCGCGTCTTCTGGGCCTGGGAGGTCTTCCAGAGCACCAGCGAGCGCCGCGAGTTGAAGCGCACCATCCGCCGCCTGCAACGCAAATACAAGCCGATCATCTGCGGCTACGCCTCAAAGAGGGCGCGTAACAAGCGCTGCTGCGGCATGGCACGCAACCTGCTGAAGGCGTGGCCAGCGCTGTGGACCTTCGCCGCCCACGACGGTGTGCAGCCAACCAACAACCACGCCGAGCGCGCTCTACGCAGCGCGGTCATCTACCGCAAGCTCTCCCTCGGAAGCCAATCCCAGAGCGGCGAGCAGCGCACCGCACGGCTCCTCTCGGCACACACGACCTGCCGCCTACAAGGACGCTCACTGTTCATCTACCTCACCGACGCGCTCACCGCCCACGCCCGCGGAGATCCCACGCCGCTGCTCACCTAAGCAGCCCAACCCACTGAACGCTTACCTGTTTCGGTAAGCGTTCAGTTGGTTGGGGGACATAGCGGGGTGCTGTCGAACCTTTTGGTGTGGAGCGGGTTGAGGCGGAGGCGATCTATGACCAGGGCCGGGAGGTCGTGGTGGAGGTGCTTCTGCGGATGGATCGTCAGATCCAGATGCTCACTGAGCGTGTCGCTCGTCAGGATGAGCGGATCGCTCAGCTCGAGCGCCGGCTGAATCGCAGCTCGCGTAACTCTTCGATTCCCCCGAGCGCCGATCCGCCCGCCAGCACACCTAAGCGTGGCAAGGATCCATCGGGTCGTAAACAGGGCGCTCAGCCCGGTCACGAGGGCAAGGGTCGCCCACTCCTGCCGGCGTGGGCGGTGGACGAGATCGTCGAGTATTGGCCCGAGCACTGTCGCTGCGGGCATGCCTTCGTCGAAACCGAGCGGGTCGCGGTGGGCGAGGCGGTGCGCTGGCAGGTCGAGGAGCTGCCCGTTACGCAGGTCCAGATCACCGAGCATCGCGCTGCGCGGGTGCGCTGCCCGGGCTGTGGGGAGCACACCCGCGGGGAGCTGCCTGGGGAAGTCACGCAGAGTGCGTTCGGGCCGCGTTTTCAGGCGGCCGTCGTGACGCTCTCGGTGCGCAACCGTGTCTCCCGCCGAGATGTGGTGGAGCTGTGCGAGCAGCTCTTCGGCTCGAGGATCAGCACGGGAACGGTGGACGCGATCCTCGCCCGTGCCAGCGACGCGCTCGCTGACCCGCACGCTGACCTGCTCGGCGCGCTTCGCGGCTGCGGCGCGGTGAATATGGACGAGACGGGCTGGCGGACAGCGGGGCAGCGCCGCGCGCTGTGGGGCATCTTCGACCGGCGCCATGCCTATCTGCAGATCGCGCCTGGCCGTCACGAGGACCACGCCAAGACCCTGCTCGCCGACACGAAGGCGATCGTGACGTCCGATCGCTGGTGGGCCTACACGCACCTCCCGTTAGCCCGCCGCCAGCTCTGCTGGGCGCATCTGAAGCGAGATTTCGCCGCGCACGCCGAGGGCCTCGCCGCGGAGAAAGAGTTCGGCGAACACGGCCTGAAGCTCTCAGAGCGAGTGTTCTGGGCCTGGGAGATCTTTCAGAACACTGCCGATCGCCCGAAGCTGAAGCGCACGATCCGTCGGTTGCAAAGCGAGTTCAAGCCGATCATCGCGGGCTACGCCTCGAAACGGGCGCGCAACAAGTACTGCCGCGGCATGGCACGCAACCTCATCAAGGCATGGCCCGCACTATGGACATTCGCCCACCACGACGGCGTGCAGCCGACCAACAACCACGCCGAGCGCGCACTCCGCTCAGCAGTCATCTACCGCAAGCTCTCCCTCGGCACCCAATCCGAAGGCGGCGAACGCCGCATCGAGCGGCTCCTCTCCGCGCACACCACCTGCCGCCTCCAAAACCGATCACTCTTCGTCTACCTCACCGAAACGCTCACCGCCCACGCCCGCGGCGACCCCACCCCACTACTCACCTGAACACCCCAACCAACTGAACGCTTACCTGTTTCGTTGGGTTTGCAGGGCTTTTCGCTCTAGGCCCGGCTGGCCTCGAACCACCGCCCAGTCGATTATGAGTCACTGCTGCCACCTCAAGTTGGCTCCAGTTAACCGGTCTTCGCCTGAGGAATATGGACTACTCACAGGTTAACTCCGACGAGTAGGGAAAGCTTGGGGAAATCGTGACCGCCTGACTCCCTCCTCACGCCTCGGCCGTCAACGCCCGGGGTTATTGCCGATGAGCCTCCTGCCCGCGTCCGTGATGTTCCAGCGACGGGTGACCGTGCTGCCAGCCGTAGGTTCGATGATGCCACGCGCAGCCGCATCCTCAGCCAAGGCCGCAACGGCTTGCTCGTCGATTTGGTCTACCTGGCCCGGCAAGTCGCTACAATCGACATGTGACCACCAAGGTGCCCACATGAAGGTCGTGACGGTCCGCGACTTCCGCGATCACGCATCGGAAATGTTCCGCTCCGATGACGTAGTCCTCGTGACACGCGAAGGGACCCCTGCCGGGTTCTTCCTCCCGTGGGATACGCCCGAGCTGCCGGTCGAGGTTCGCCGCGAGGTGTTCCTGCGCCTGTCCGAGCAGGTCGGCGCGACGCTGAAGGCCAAGGACGTGGACGAGCAAGAGGTTCTCGGCGATTTCGCTGCCTCCCGCAGTCGTAACTGACGCGAACGTCGTCCTCTCTGCCCTCATCAAGGTCTTCACGACCGGCGAACTGCTCGACGCGCTACGCGACGCCGGACACGACCCAGATCTTGCATGACTGGCGCGAGAACTGGCGCGAGCAACCTTTTCGAGCGCCGCCGCTCTGGGCCTCAGCGACCCCCAGGCACGACCAGCACCACCCCGAAAACCCAGTCCCAGAGCTACTTGATGTGCATCCCCGAGATCGCGCGCGAGATCACCAGCTGCTGGATCTCGGCGGTGCCCTCGAAGATGTCGTAGATCTTGGCGTCGCGGTGCCAGCGCTCGACGGGGAACTCGCGCGTGTAGCCGTTGCCGCCGAGGATCTGGATCGCGCGCTCGGTCACCCACACGGCCACCTCGCCGGCCTTCCACTTGGACATCGAGCCCTCGGCGTTCTCGAACGGAACCTGGTTGCGGCCCATCCACGAGGCGCGCCACACGAGCAGGCGGGCGGCGTCGATCTCCATCTTCATGCGGGCGAGCGTGAAGGCGATCGACTGGTTCTCGATGATCTTGCGGCCGAACTGCTCGCGCTCCTTGGCGTACTCCAGCGCATACTCGTAGGCAGCACGGGCGATGCCGAGCGCCTGCGAGCCGACCGTGGGGCGGGATGCCTCGAAGGTCTGCATCGCGGCCTGCGACTTGCCTTTCTTGCCCTCGCGCACGCGGGCGATCCGTTCGTCGAGCTTCTCCTTGCCGCCGAGCACGTAGCCGGCGGGGACGCGGCAGTCGTCGAGGAAGACGTCCGCGGTGTGCGACGCGCGCAGGCCGTGCTTGGAGACCTTGGTGCCCTGGGAGATCCCCGAGGCTTCGCTCATCGGCACGACGAACGCGGCGTGGCCTTTGGAGCCGAGCTCGGGGTCGACGGTGGCGATCACGACGTGCACGTCGGAGATGCCGCCGTTGGTCGCCCACGCCTTCTGGCCGTTGATCACCCATTCATTGGTGGCCTCGTCGAACTTCGCGCGGGTGCGCACACCGGAGACGTCGGAGCCCGCGTTGGGCTCCGAGGCGCAGAACGCGGCGACCTTGATGTCGTCCTCGGTGCCGAAGCAGCGGGGGATCCACTCTCCGATCTGCTCGCCGGAGCCCTGGCCGAAGATCGCGGCGACCGCGAGCGCGGTGCCCATGATCGACATGCCGATGCCCGCGTCGCCCCAGAACAGCTCTTCGTTGACGATCGGCAGCGTCAGGCCGGTCGGGTCGGCGAAGAACTGGGCGAGCCCTTCGAAGCCGTAGAGACCGATCTTGGCGGCCTCCTGGATGATCGGCCACGGCGTGGCCTCCTTCTCGTCCCACTCGTGCGCCGCGGGGCGGATCACGTCAGCGGCGAACCCGTGCACCCAGTCGCGCAGATCCTTCTGGTCCTGGGAGAGCGCCAGCGAGAAGGTCGCCTCCTTGCCAGCCGCGCTGGCGATCGCCTCGACAGCCGCCTCGGCTGCCTCGGTGTTGTCGGCGACGGAGGTGGCTGACATCGAGAAGGGCTCCTTTTTGCTTTTTGAAAGATAGGTGGGGCGGCGAGCGGCGATCCCGGGCGCTGCTCTGAGCACGCGTGCAGCGACCCAAGCCACCGCGCACTAGGTACGGAGTCTACCGGAAGGACTGCGTTTTTGGGCCGATTCGACCCAAGAACCACGGCGAGCCATCGATTGTGGCGAAGGCTCTCAGCGCGTCTGCCAGGCGTCCTCTCCGCGTGTCAGGGCGATCACCTCTTTAGGCAGCTTCCCGGCGGCAACGTCGGCAACCGAGACGCGCTCGAGCACCTTGCGCAGGTTGGCGCGCAGCGCTACCCACACCTGTTGGAGAGACTCCGCGGAGCCGCCGTAGGCGACCTCCTCGGGGCGCTGGCCGCGCACCCCCACGAGCGGGCCTTCGACCGCGCGGATCACATCGGCGAGCGTCACCTCGGCGGCGGGATGGGCCAGCCAGTAGCCCCCCTCGGGCCCGCGCTGGCTGCGCACGATCCCGGCCGAGCGCAACTGCGTGAGGATGTTCTCCAGGAACGACAGGGGGATCCCCTGCGCCTGGGCGATCTCATCGACCTTGCGGGGAGCGTCGGCGCTGCTGCCCACCAGCTCCACGGTCGCCCGTACGGCGTAATCGGCCTTGGCGGTGACGCGCATACCCCAGACTCTACGGAATCAGCCGGTCCCGTCCACGTCCAGCCATCCGGGAGGGGACTAAACGCGTGGCTCGCGCCACATCGCCCACATCCGCGGCCCGCGCGGCAGGCGCAGCTCGGCGGTGACGCGGAAGCCGTGGCGCGCGTAGAAGTCGATGTTGCGCTCCTTGGAGGACTCCAGGTAGGCGCCGACGCCGTCGGCGTCGCACTGCTCGAGCACGGGGGCCAGGACCGCCGAGCCGAGGCCCTGCCCCTGCGCGGCGGGATCGGTGCCGAGCACCGCCAGGTACCAGTGCGGCGGAACGTGGGGGTGCTTGCGCTCGAGCCCCAGCAGCCCGCGGCCGATCAGCGGCCCGCGGGCGATCAGCCGCGGGTGGAGCATGATCCGCGCGAGCGCGAGGTCCTGGCGTGGCGTCGTGCGCCAGCGCTTCGGCGGTGCCCACAGCGCGGCGCTTGCAAGCCCGGGCGTGGCCCACACCTCGCGATCGGCCAGCAGCTGTCGCATGCGCGCGGCGTTGAAGCGTTCGAGCACTTTCGGGCGCAGGCGATCGGGGGGGCACGACCACATCGCCACCGGGTCGTCGAGGAACGCCCGTGCGAGCATCTGCGCCAGCGCCGGTATGTCCTCTGAGGAGACGCGGCGCGGGGCTGCGAGATCGGGGCGCGGCGCCGGCGAGAGGCTCATGCGCGCAGCATGACAGCGCCGCGCTGGTGACTCAAGGGGCCGAGGCCCGCGGGCGCAGCACCGAGCCCGGGGGCGGGGCACGGAGGCCCCGCCCACCTGTGCTCCTCGCCAGCCGGCAGCCGCGCGGATGATCCCCAATGAAGACTTCCGCCCTACAGCACCCGGCGGGCCCAGGTGAAGCTTTCGGCCAGCCAGCCGGAGGTGAGCGGCAGCACGTAGACGCCCTGGCCGGAGGAGTTGATCGCCCATTCACTGCTCATCGCGATCGCCTCGTGGATCACGTTGGACTCGGTGGCGGTCGAGTCGAAGTGCGCCGAGCCGAAGAACAGCAGGTCGCCGCCCGCCACGTCCTGCAGGTGGATGCGCTCGCGCTTGGGGATCTCGCCGGCCTGTTCGGCTGCCGTGCGGCCGCGGATCTGCCTGCCCCACGGCAAGCCGGAGAGCTTGTACACGCGCCACGCGAAGCCCGAGCAGTCGTAGCCGCCGTGTTCCAGGCCGTCGGCGGTGTTGTCGGTGGTGCCACCCCACACGTAGGGCATGCCGATCTTTGCGACGGCGATGTGCAGCACCTCGCGCTGCGCGGCGGTGTAGGTCGGCAGCGCGAAGCTCATCAGCGCGTCGCGCGCGGCGGTGATTGCCCAGCTGGTCGGCGGGGCGGCCGGCGCGGGTGCCGGAGCCGCCGACGCGAGAGTCGGGGTGGCCGGCGCGGGAGCCGGGGTTGGTTCGCCTTCGGCGCCCCCTTCCTCCCGACTCGCCGGCTGCGTGCCGCTCGCGGCGCCCACCATGCCCAGCATGACGGCGAAGGAGTGGGCGGCTTCGGCGCGCGTGATCGGGTTCCACGGGTACAGCGCGAGCTTCTGTTCGCCGGGGGGGTGGGTATAGCGCAGGCCGAGGTAGCGGGCCACCACCTCGCTGCCGAAGTAGCTGGGCGGGGCAAGGCCCGCGTCCGTGGCGACCTGCTGGACGTGTTCGGCGACCGCGCCGAGCCCGAGCTGATCGACGAGCAGCGCATCGAAGCGGGTGACGGTGAGGGGCTGGCCGGTGTCGAAGGCGATCGGGGCCGTGTCCTCGCGCGTGGCGATCGCCGCCAGCGCGGAGCTCTCGGCGGCGGCGCTCAGCTGGCTGGCGCCCGCGAAGCCGCTGCCTTGTTCGCTCATCACCGCTTCGTGCACCACGAGGCGCTGTTCTGCGCTATCCCAGTTGGCGGCGGTGAGCTTCTTGGCGGCGGCAGGTCCGGCGAGCGGCCCGGCGGCCACCGCGACTCCCATGGAGGCAACCGCGCAGACCAGCGCGAGCCGGCGCACCGGGGAGACGCGGGAGGGCGAGGCAATGCAACCCACATCCGTGCATCGGCGGCGGCAGCGGGCCTCTTTAGCTCAGGCCAGCGCGCCCTCGTGCGCCGGCCGCGGCTCCTCGTGCAGGCCGGCCGCGTCGGGGGAGGCGCCGATGAGCGGGCCGCCGGCGCACTCCTCCGCACACACCGCGCGGCGCGGGTTCTGGATGCCCACCGCACCGATCACGCCCCCGAGCAGCACGAGGCCACCCGCGATCGCGATGCCGGCGCGGAAGCTCTCCAGCGACGCCGCGTCGGCGGCGGCGGTGACCGCGCGGGCCTGGCGCGGCGGGAGACCCGCCACCGAGGGGCGCCCGAGCGTCAGGCGCTTGGCCTGCGCCACCGCCGCTTCGGCGCGCGGGTCGAGCCGCACACCCGCCAGGTGCGAGTCGAGCGAGGCGGAGAACTGCACCGCCACGACGGCGCCGAGCGCCGCGATCCCGAGCAGGCCGGCGACCCGCGCCACGGCGTTGTTGACGCCCGAGGCGATCCCCGCCTGGCGCTCCTCGACGCCCGCGAGCACCGCCGCGGTGAGCGGGGCGACCGTCATCGAAAGGCCCAGCGAGAACACCAGCAGCCCCGGCAGCACCTCGCTGTAGTAGTCGACGTTGACGCCGACGCGCAGTAGCAGCAGCAGGCCGACGCCCGCCAGCAGCGGCCCGCCCCCCATGAACAGCCGTGGCCCGTGGCGGTCGGCGAGCCCACCGAAACGGCGCGAGAGCAACAGCATCACAACCGTGACGGGCAGCGTGGCGAGCCCGGAGCGCAGCGGCGAGTAGCCGGCGACCTGCTGCAGGAAGAGCGTGAGGAAGAAGAACAGCACCGACAGGCCCGCATACATCGCGAACGTCTCGACGTTGCCGACCGCGAAGTTGCGCCGCTTGAACAGCCCCAGCGCGAGCATCGGGTGCGAGGCGTAGCGGGACTCGTAGAGCAGAAACGCGGCAAACAGCAACGCGCCGCCGATCAGCCCCGCCATCACCGCGGGGCTCGACCAGCCCAGGCGCGGCTGCTCGATCAGCGCGAACACCGGCCCGCCGAGACCCAGCGCGCACAGCAGCGCACCGACGTAATCGACCGCCGGGGCGGCGGCGCCGACGGCGCGCGGCGCGGCACGGGGGATCACCGCGAGGATCAACACCAGGCAGAGCGCCACGAACGGGAGGTTGATCAGGAAGATCCACCGCCACGAGCCGATCCCGAGCAGCAGGCCCCCGCCGAGCGGGCCGATCGCCGCGGCGATCGCACCGAACGCGGTCCAGGTGCCGATCGCCGCGCCGCGCTCTGACTCCGGGAAGGTGGCGACGATCACCGCCAGCGAGCTCGGGATCAAGAGCGCGCCGGCGACGCCCTCCAGCGCGCGGAACGCAATCAGCAGACCGATCGTGGGCGCCAGTGCGCACAGCAGCGAAGCCGCCCCGAAGCCGCCGACGCCGAGCGCGAAGATCCGTCGCTCGCCAAACAGATCCCCGAGCGAGCCGCCTACCAGGATCAGCGATGAGAGCGTCAGCAGGTAGGCGTTGGAGACCCACTGCTGGCCGGCCAGCCCACCCCCCAGGTCACGCTGGATCGTGGGCAGCGCCACGTTGACGACGGTGCCGTCGAGCACCGCGATCCCCGACCCGATGATGCACGCCGCGAGCGTGACCTGCTTGACCTGGGCGGTCGAGAGCTTCACGCATATCAATGTAAGGCAGGGCCACGTCGACTCGCGAGTGTGTAACGCATCGGGTGCTCGGCGGACTGAATCTCGCAAGCCATCCCCCACCAAGGAGACTTCGATGAGAGCGATGACCCGATTCGGCGTGGCGGCAGCCACCGCCCTGGCAGTGATGAGCAGCGCCGCCGGCGCCGCGAGCGCGTTCGGCGGCCCCGGCGGCCCGCCCTTCGGCGGCGGATTCGGTCAGCGCTCGGCGCCCGTGTTCGTGCAGACCGACAACACCGCCGGCAACCAGGTGGTCGTGTACGACAGCGCCGCCGACGGCGTGCTCGCCCAGGCCGGCGTGTACAACACGGGCGGGAACGGCGGGGTGCTGGCGGGATCGGTCGTCGACCACCTCGCCTCGCAGGGCTCGCTCGCCTACGACCCGGCCGCCGGGCAGCTGTACGCGGTGAACGCGGGCAGCAACACGATCTCCGTGTTCGCCGTGTTCGGCGACCACCTGGCGCTGCGCCAGGTGGTCGGCTCGGGGGGCACGTTCCCCGTGAGCATTGCCGTCCACGGAGGGCTCGTGTACGTGTTGAACGCCGAGAACGGCGGCGAGGTGCAGGGGTTCGTTTCGTTCTTCGGGCGCCTGCTGCCACTCCCCGGGTCGGGACGTGCGCTGGGGCTGAACCCAACTGAAGAACCCCAGTTCACCCACACGCCCGGGCAGGTCGCCTTCTCGCCGGACGGCAGGCAGCTGATCGTCACGACCAAGGGCAACGGCAGCGACATCGACGTGTTCGGTGTGGCGCCGTTTGGACGTCTGTCGGCGACACCCGTCGTGAACTCCGAGCCGGGCGCCGTCCCATTCGCGGTGACCTTCGACCAGGAGGGGCATCTGATCGTGGCCGATGCCGGCACCAACGCACTGGCGGACTTCGCGCTGAACGGCAACGGAACGCTCACCCCGCTCGACGCGGTTGGGACCGGCCAGGAAGCAACCTGCTGGGTGGTCGCGACGAACGGACTCTTCTACGCGTCGAATGCCGCCAGCGCATCGTTGACTGGCTTTCAGTCAGGCGACGGCGGAGCGCTGCTGACGTCGCTGGGTAACACGACCACCGACGGCGGCACCGTCGACGCCACCGTGAGCGGCGATGGCCGCTTCCTCTACGTGCAGACCGGCGCGGCGGGGATCGTGGACGAGTTCGCGATCGGCGCGGGCGGCACACTGAGCAAAATCGGAGCGGTGACGGTCCCCGGTGCCATCGGTGGCGAGGGTATTGTGGCCGGCTAGTGAACCCGGACGCTGAGTTGGTGGCGCGCGTGCGCGCGGGCGAGGAGCAGGCGTTCGTGACGCTGGCGGCGCGCCACCACTCGACGATGCAGCGAATCGCCCGCACATATGTGGCGAGCGCCGCGGTGGCCGAGGAGGTCGTGCAGGACACCTGGCTGGCGGTGCTGCGCGGCCTCGACGGCTTCGAGGGGCGCTCGTCGTTTCAGACGTGGCTGCTGGCGATCCTCGTCAACCGAGCCAGGAGCACGGGTGTGCGCGAGCATCGCAGCGTGGCGATCGGCGATGCGGGGCCGGCGGTGGACGGCGCCAGGTTCGACGAGTCGGGCGCCTGGATGTCCCCGCCCCGTCACTGGGTGGAGGAGAGCGAGAGCAGGCTGCTCGCCGAGGGCCTCGCAGATCGCATCCAAGCCACGATGCGGGAGCTGCCGGAGCGCCAGCGCGAGGTTGTGATGCTGCGTGACGTGTCGGAGCTGAGCGCGCGCGAGGTGTGCGAGGCACTGGAGATCAGCGAGGCCAACCAGCGCGTGCTGCTGCACCGGGGCCGCAGCCACCTACGCCAGGCACTCGAAGCAGAGTTGGGGACGGTATGAGGATGCTGTTGCGTCGCAAAGAGCTCGTGTGTCAAGAGATGGTCGAGCTGATCACCGACTACCTGGAGGGGGGGCTGTCGCGGGCACAGCGCCGGCGCTTCGAGGCACACATCGCCAAGTGCGAGCACTGCACGGAGTACCTGGAGCAGATGCGCGCCACGATCCGGCTGACGGGCGGTTTGCGCGCCGAGGACCTGACGCCCGAGATGAGCGCGGAGTTCGCGGCGCTCTACCGGCGCTGGCGCGCGGACGAGCAGTAGGCGCCGCGGGCTGCCGCCTGCCGCGTCGCGTACGCTGGGCCGGCGATGACTGACGACGCCCACCGCTTGGCCGGCCACACTCTCAGTCGCCGACCTCGTCGAGCGTGCGCCCACTGACCACTGAGCGGGGCTGTTCGGCGACGACGTCCGACCGGGGGCGTGCGTAATCGTCGCGGCGCTTGATCAAAAGCCACTGCGCCCTGGCCCCTCCCCCGGTGCGCTGTAGCGCAAAGCCGCCGCGCAGCTTCTCACCGTGCAGCACGAACACGGCGTGGCCGCGCTCGAGCGCCGACGGCCACGCGACCCGTCCGCCCTGCTCATAGACGCCGCGATCCCAAACGATCACCCGACCCCCGTCGAGCACCCCTTCGAACGAGTTGTGCGCGATCGCGTGATCGGGCACCTGCACCGCGAGGCGCTTCACTGCCGGGTCGAGCGAGGGCCCCTTCGGGACCGCCCACGAGCGCATCACCCCGCCGACCTCCAGCCGCAGGTCGAAGTGGTGAGCCCGCGCCAGATGCTCCTGCACGACGAACACCCCGGCGCTGACGCCGCGCACCGCGAACTGCTCGTGACCCTCGACCGCCACCTTCTCAACCTCGACCCCGGCGACCCGCGCGAACGGAGGACCCTCGCCGAGGAAGGCCACCAGCTCATCGACCGCGCGTGCGGACCCCTCGGCGTGCACCTCCACGGTGCCCTCCTCGCCGTTGCGCACCCACCCCCACACGCCGAGCACGCGCGCACGTCTGACGGTCGCGTCGCGGAAGCCGACGCCCTGCTGGCCGATCTTCGATCGGTCACCACGGACGACGGCGCGGATCGCGGCACTCGCAACCTCCCCTCCTCGCTCAGACACGCCATCAACCACGACGGGGCCGATCAGAGCCGCCTAACCCCGCAACCCCGCGGCGAGCTCGGCGACGAGCGCGCCCACGGCGCCGGCAGGGTCCTCGGCCTCCCCGGCGGCGCGCACCAGCCGCGAACCGACGATCACCCCGTCGGCGCCGGCGTCGGCGGCCTCGCGGGCCTGCGCGGGAGTGGAGATCCCGAAGCCCAGCGCCACCGGCGCCGCGGTGGCAGCCTTGGCGCGGGCGACCACCTCGGCGAAGCTCTCGGCGAGCGCCGCTCGCTCCCCGGTCGTCCCCACCACCGAGACGGTGTACAGAAACCCCCGCGCGCGGGCGCCGATCTCCGCGAGGCGCTCCGGCGGCGTGGTTGGCGCCACCAGCGGCACGAGCGCCAGCCCGTGCGCGTCGCAGGCCGCGAGCACATCGACGGCCTCCTCGAACGGCAGGTCGGGCACGATCAGCCCGCTGGCGCCGGTGCGCGCCAGCCGCTCCACGAACGCCTCGGCCCCGGGTGCGAGCACCATGTTGGCGTAGCACATCAACACCACCGGCACGCTCGGGGAGAGCGCCCGCGCGACCTCCAGCACCCCGGTGAGACTGGCGCCGGCAGCCAAGGCGCGCGTGGCGGCCTCGTGGATCACCGGCCCGTCGGCGAGCGGGTCGGAGTAGGGCACGCCCAACTCGAGGATGTCAGCGCCCCCCTGAACGCACGCCTCGCCGATCCGGATCGAGTCGGCAAGCGTGGGAAAGCCGCCCATCAGGTAGGGCATCAACGCGGCGCGGCCCTCGCTCACCGCGCGGGCGAACGCGGCGTCGATGTGGCCAACGCCTTGCGCGTCGGCATCTCGCTGCGCAACCCACCCGCCGGAGCGCTTTAGCGCGGAGGCACCATCCCCATCCCCAGCTCCGCCGACGCCTCCCGCGCTCATGACAGCGCCAACACCTCGGCGAGATCCTTGTCGCCACGGCCGGAGAGGCACACGAGGTCGAGCTCGCCGTCGGGCTGGGCAAGCACCCAAGCAAGTGCGTGCGCGGTCTCCAGGGCCGGGATGATGCCCTCCAGGCGCGCCAGCTCGCGGAAGGCGGTGAGCGCCGCGCGGTCGGGGACGGCGACGTAGCGAGCGCGGCCGGTGTCGCGCAGGTGGGCGTGTTGGGGGCCGGTACCGGGGTAGTCGAGGCCGGCGGAGACCGAGTGCGCTTCGATGACCTGGCCCTCCTCGTCCTGCATCACCGCCGAGAGTGCGCCGTGCAGCACGCCCGCGCGGCCGCCCACCGTCAGCGGGGCGCCGTGGCGCGGCGTGTCGATCCCCTCCCCCCCGGCCTCCACGCCGACCAGCTCGACGCCGGGGTCCTCGAGAAACGCGGTGAAGATCCCCAGTGCGTTGGACCCCCCACCGACGCAGGCGATCACGCGCGCCGGCAGGCGCCCCTCGCGCTCCTGCAGCTGCGCGCGCGCCTCGTCGCCGATCACCCGCTGCAGGTCGCGCACCAGCGCCGGGTAGGGCGCCGGACCGACGACCGAGCCGATCACGTAGTGGGTGTCGGCGACGTTCCTCACCCAGTCGCGGATCGCCGCCGAGGTGGCCTCCTTGAGCGTGCGCGCACCTGCGTCCACCCGGTGCACCGTGGCCCCCAGCAGCTCCATGCGCTGCACGTTGGGCCGCTGGCGGCGGGTGTCCTCGGCGCCCATGTAGATCTCACACCGCATGTCCAGCAGCGCGCACACGGTCGCCGTCGCCACGCCGTGCTGCCCCGCCCCGGTCTCGGCGATGATCCGCCGCTTGCCCATCCGCCGTGCCAGCAGCGCCTGGCCGAGCGCGTTGTTGAGCTTGTGCGAGCCGGTGTGGTTGAGGTCCTCGCGCTTGAGATACACCGGCCGCCCGCAGTGCTCCGAGAACCGCCGGGCGAGGTACAGCGGCGTGGGCCGCCCGCCGAAGTCGCGCAGCAGCCCGTCCAGCTCGGCGCGGTAGCCGGCGTCCTCGCGTGCCGCCCGCCATGCCTGCTCGAGCTCCGCCAGCGCGGGCATCAGCGTCTCGGGGACGTACTGCCCACCGTAGCGTCCGAAGCGGTGCTCGATCGTGCTCACACGGGCGAGGTTATCGGTGTGGTGAGGTTGGGATGGGCCTCCGCGCTGAAGCGCTGCGGCGGGCGGGGTTGCGCGCTGAGATTCCCGCGCGGGGCACCAATCCCGCTCACGCCGGGGCACTCACCGGGGCGGGGTCGCTCACCGGCGCGGAGTCGCTCACCGGCGCGGAGTCGCTCACCGAGGCAAAAAACGCGCGCAGCCGCTCGGAGTCCTTGCGCCCGGGGGCCAGCTCGGTGCCGGAGGCGGTGTCCAGCGCGAATGGTCGCGTGCGGTGACCATGAGAGGAGGCCGCAAGGATCGCCTCAGCAGCGTTATCCGGCCCCAAACCGCCGCTGAGGATCAGCGGCACCTTGGAGCGCCGCGCGGCGAGCAGCCCCCAGTCGAACGCCTCCCCTGTGCCCCCCCGCAGCTTCTCCTTGCCCGGCGCCGTGGAGCGCGCGTCGAGCAGGTGGAAGTCGGTGTGGAAGCGCTCCACGTCGCGCACCTCCCCGATCGAGGCCACCTGCACCGCCTTGATCACCTTCGCCCCCGTGCGGTGCCCCACTTCCGCGCAGTAGGCAGGCCCCTCGTCGCCGTGCAGCTGCAACATCGTCAGCCCCAGCTCGTCGCAGGCCTGCACCACGTCGTCGAGCGGCGCGTTGACGAACACCCCGCACAGCTCCACCTTGCGTCGCAGCGCCGAGACGATCCGCAGCGCCTCTTCGGTGGAGCATGCGCGCGGCGAGGGCTTGTAGAAGACCATCCCCACCGCCCACGCCCCCAGCTCGACCGCGAGCTCGGCGTCGGGCAGGCTGGTTATGCCGCAGACCTTCACGTGGGGGGACATGCCCCCCACGATAGGGCCTGCAAATTATTCAGGGGTGTTGGGGTTGGGAATCGAGTTGGGCCGCTCGCCGAGTGTGACGGTGACGCTCTTCTTGGTGTAGCCGCCGCTGCCCGACTCCCGATACAGTTCGAGCGTGATGGTGTCGCCGGGCTTCTTTGCTCCGACGTAGGAGGCGAGGCTTTCGGAGCTTGTCACCTTTTTGCCGTCCATCCCGACGATGATGTCGCCGCCGACTGCGATTTCGGTGCCGCCGACCTTCGCTTCGATGTTGCCGGCGCGGATGCCGGCCTTGGCGGCGGGACTTCCGGCTTCGACTTTCTCGATCAGCGCGCCACTCTTGACGGGCAGGTTGAGGCTGGAGAGCGAGCCGTCGATCGCAACCATCACCACGCCGAGGTAGGCAGTCTGGACGGAGCCGTTCTTCTCCAGTTCGGGGAGCTCCGCCTTGGCGGTGTTGATCGGCACCGCGAAGCCGATCCCGACGTTGCCGTCGCTGCCGCCGCCACCGGTCTCGATCTGCGAGGTGATGCCGATCACCTGCCCTTTGGCGTTGAGCAGCGGGCCGCCCGAGTTGCCGGGGTTGATCGGCGCGTCGGTCTGCAGGACGTTGTCGATCGCGAAGCCATTGGGAGCAGTGATTTCTCGCTGCAATGCGGAGATCACACCGGTCGTCAGGGTGCGGCTGAGGCCGAAGGGGTTGCCGATCGCCACCACCGGTTCGCCAACCTCGACCGCACTGGAGTCGCCAAGCGCCAGCGGATGCAGGGTGAGCCCTTCGGTGGGGATCTTCAGCACGGCGAGATCCTGCGAGGGGTTCTTGCCGACCACGTGCGCTTCGACGGTCTTCGAGTGTTCGAAGCTGACAGTTACCTTGCTGGCGTTCTCCACCACGTGCCAGTTCGTGAGCAGCGTGCCGTTGGAATCGATCACGAACCCGGAGCCGGTGGCGGTGCCCTGCTGCGTGCTTTCGCCGAAGCCGAACGGCGATTCGCTCTGGCGCACGATCGTCGAAGTCACCTTGACCACGCTGGGCGCGGTGCGTTCGTAGATTTCGTGGGCGCTCAGCCCGCCTCCCCCGCCGCTCCTGGTCGGAATCGTCGCCGAGGATGCGGCGGGGCCGGAGGTGCTCACCGGGGCCGCAGCCTGCACCTCGGTGACGGTCTTGCTGGAGGAGCTGAGGCTGCCGCTGGCGGCAAGCACCGCCACCACGACGCCGCCCCCGACGAGAGCGGAGATGAAGGGGATCGCAAAGAGACGCTTCATCGCGGCTGGATGGCCGCGGGGGGCCGATCGATGGCGAGCATGGAAAGCAGGGTCGTGTAGGTCATGTCGAACAGGATGATCGGTTGCGATGAAGGCGGTCTAAAGGTGGGCCGCGATGTCTCTAAAACTTTCCCGACCGCTCCGGCTTCCGGTGGGCGCTGGCAACGCGGGCGCGCGAAGGTGGATCTCCCGTCGAGGACTCCCCCGACAGCGGCTCTCCCCCGCCGGACAGCAGCTCCCGCAACGCTGCCTGCGGGTCGGGTGAGCGCATCAGCGTCTCCCCCACCAACACCGCCCGCACCCCTCGCTCCGCCAGGCGACGCAACTGCTCGGCGGTGGCGATTCCCGACTCCGAAACCACGGCAACGCCATCGGGGACCTCCTCCAGCAGGGCGAAGGTGCGCTCGACGTCGACGCTGAAGTCGCGCAGGTCGCGGTTGTTGATCCCGATCAACCGTGCGCCCACCTCGTTGGCGCGCGCGAGCTCGGCGCGGTCGTGCACCTCCACGAGCGCGTCGAGACCCAGATCGCTCGCCTCCTCGTGCAGATCCCGCAAAGTCGGCTGCTCGAGCGCCGCCACGATCAGCAGCACCGCGTCAGCGCCGGCTGCGCGAGCCTCGTGCAGCTGATAGGGGTCGACGATGAAGTCCTTGCGCAGCACCGGCAGCGCGCAGGCGGTGCGAGCCTCGCGTAGATCCTCGAGCGAGCCGTCGAAGTGCGGCCCCTCGGTGAGGATCGAAACGGCGGCGGCGCCGCCGCGCTCATACGCGCCCACCAGCTCGGCGACGTCGGGGCGCTCGCGCAGCGTCCCGGCTGAGGGGGAGCGGCGCTTGAACTCGGCGATCACCGAGATGCCCGGCCCGGCTATGGCCGCATGGAGTGACCGGCGCGCGGTCGCGGCCTCGCCACCACCCTCGAGCTGGTCGATCGGCAGCTCGCGCTTGCGCCGCGCCACCTCCTCGTAGGTGTTACGCAGGATGCGCTCCAGTACGGTGGCGCTCATGTGGCCGCCTCGGCGGGCGAGTACCTGAGGGTGGCCTCCACATAGCTCTGCAGCGCGTGAGCGGCGCTGCCATCAGCGAGCGCCGCGCGAGCCGCCTCGATGCCCTCGGCGATCGAAGCTACCGCGCCGGCAGCGTAGATCGCTGCGCCGGCGTTGATCAGCGCCAAATCGGCACGCGAGCTGACTTCCCCTTCGAAGATCGCGCGTGTGACCGCCGCATTCTCCTCGGGAGCGCCGCCCGCCAGCTCCTGGTGGTCTGTGCTGTTTGGCTTGATTCCGAACTCCTGCGCCGTGATCGTGTAACGACGGATATCGGCGCCGTCGAGCTCCACCACGGTGGTGGGGGCCGAGCTCGAGATCTCGTCCAGCCCATCCTCGCCGTGCACGACCAGCGCGCGGCGGGAGCCCAGCAGCGCGAGCGCGCCGGCGATCGTCTCCAGGAAGGCCGGGTCGGAGACTCCGATCAGCTGACGCGAGGCGCCCGCGGGGTTGGTGAGGGGGCCGAGCATGTTGAAGATCGTGCGCACCCCCAGCTCGTGGCGTACCGGCACGACGAAGCGGGTCGCCCGGTGGTGGGCGGGGGCAAACATGAACCCGAAGCCCGCCTCCTCGATGCAGCGCGCCACCCCCGCGGGATCGAGGTCGATACGCGCGCCGAGCGCCTCCAGCACGTCGGCCGACCCGGAGGGACCGGTGGCCGAGCGGTTGCCGTGCTTGGCCACAGCGCAGCCCGCGCCCGCGGCGATCAGCGCGGCCGTGGTGGAGACGTTGAACGTGCGCCGCCCCCCGCCGGTGCCCGCGGTGTCGAGCAGGTTCTCCTGCGTGCTCGGCACGTGCGCGGCGAGCTCGCGCATCGTGCGCGCCATGCCCGCGAGCTCCTGCACGGTCTCCCCCTTGGTGCGCAGCGCGATCAGAAAGGCCGCGATCTGGGTCTCGGAGACCTCCCCGTGCATGATCTGCGCCAGCACCTCGGCGGCCTGCGCTTCGCTCAGGTCCCTGCGCGATGCGAGCGCGTCGATCGCACTCGTGAGGATCGGGTTGGGCATCAGCTCAGGAAATTGCTCAACAACTGCTTGCCCTCTTCGGTGAGCACCGACTCGGGATGAAACTGCACGCCCTCGGCGGGCAGCTCGCGGTGGCGCAACGCCATCAGCACACCGTCGCCCTCGGCCGAGGCCTCCAGGCAGGCGGGCAGCTCGCGGGCAACGATCAGAGAGTGATAGCGCCCCACTATCAGCGGGGAGGAGAGGCCGGCGAAGATCGTGCGGCCATCGTGCGCGATCGTGGTCGCTTTGCCGTGCACCGGCGGGTGCAGCACCACGCGGCCCCCGAATGCCTGCGCGAGCGCCTGGTGCCCGAGGCACACGCCCAGCGTGGGGATGCCCGCTTCGGGGAGCCGACGCACCGCCTCCAGCGTGATCCCCGCCTCGTCGGGCGTGCACGGCCCGGGCGACACGACGCAGCGCTCGTAGCCGCCGGCGAGCAGCTCATCGACCGTGGCACGGTCGTTGCGCACCGTGTGCACCTCGGCGCCCAGCTCGCCGAGATACTGCACGAGGTTGTAGGTGAACGAGTCGTAGTTGTCGATGACCAGTACCTTCATCGGGCCTCCTGCTAAGCCCAATCGGCCTGTTCGCATGCCAGCGCGATCGCACGCATCGCCGCCGTGGACTTTGCCACCGACTCCTCGTACTCATACGCCGGCTTGGCGTCGGCGACGGTGCCCCCGCCGGCCTGGATATGGGCGACGCCGTCCTTGACGACCACGGTGCGGATGTGGATCGCGGTGTCGAGGTCCCCGCCATAGCTGAGATAGCCGATCGCGCCGCCATACCCGCCCCGCTTGACCGGCTCGAGCTCGTCGATGATCTGCATCGCGCGCACCTTCGGCGCCCCCGAGAGGGTGCCTGCGGGGAGCACCGAGCGCAGCGCATCCATCGCGCCGACGTCGGGGCGCAGCGTGCCCGAGACGGAGGAGACGATGTGCATCACGTGGCTGTAGTACTCGATCTCCATCAGCTCGTCGACGGTGACGCTGCCGTACTCGCACACCCGCCCAAGGTCGTTGCGCCCCAGATCGACCAGCATCACATGCTCCGAGCGCTCCTTCTCGTCCGCCAGCAGCTCCGCGGCGATGCGACGATCCTCCTCCGGGGAGGCGCCCCGCGGACGGGTGCCGGCGATCGGCCGCGTCGAGACATGGCGAGCGTTGACCGTGAGCAGCGGCTCGGGGCTGGCGCCCGCGACCTGAAAGTCGCCGAAGTCCAGGTAGTACATGTACGGCGAGGGGTTGACCGCGCGCAGGCCCCGGTAGATCGAGAAGGCCTCGACCGGCACCGGCGCCGACCAGCGCTGGGATGGCACGACCTGGAAGGCGTCGCCGGCATGGATGTAGCGCACGATCCGCTCGACCATGCCCTCGAACTGCGCGCGCGGCATGTTCGACTCAAAGCGCGGCGTCTCGCGGGGGGATTGGAACCCACCCACCCGCTCGCCGTGAGGGACTGGGCCGTCGAGCGTACGACGGATCTCGGCGATGCTCGCAGCGGCGTCCGCATACCGACCCTCGATCGCGGCGTCCGTGTGCTCCATCCCCGCGTCCACCTCAACGTTCGAGAGGATCGTGACGGTGTGCTTGAGATGGTCGAACACCACCAACACGTTGGAGAGCATCAGCGCCATGTCCGGCAGACCCATGGGATCGGATTCGGACTCGCCCGGCCCCCCCGGAGGCGCGCCGAGCGGCTCGACCGTGCGCACCAGGTCGTAGCCGAAGAAGCCCACGGCGCCGCCTAGAAATGGAATCCCACCCAGCCCCGCCTCGTCCGCCTGCGCCCCACCCATTCCCACGCCTTTCGCGCCCACGCGGCGGAAGTCGCCACCAGCGCGCGGCATCTGGCGGAATCCGGCAACGAGCTCGGCCGCCAGCGCGTAAGGGTCGCCGGGATCACCCAGCGACCAGCGCAGCACCGAGCGCGGGTGGACGCCGATGAACGACCAGCGCCCCACGCGCTGGCCCTGATCGGCGGACTCCAGCAGGAAGGCCGGCTCGGCAGGCGCGAGCGCGCGCAGCTTCAGGAACGCCGACACCGGCGTCTCGCAATCGGCGATGAAGCTGTGACGCAGCGGGATCAACTCGCACGCCGCGCCGTCGCCGGCGGGGGGCGCAGGGAGCGCGCGCAGCTGCTCCAGCGTCGGCTCGATCGCCAGCTCCCCCGCCGGGCAGGGAAGGCCGGTGGTCCTGCTCAGCGGCTCAGCGGCGGCGGGCATCGAGCACCCGCTCGGCGTCGGCGAGGGCACGGCCGCGGGAGTGCAGCAGCACGAGCAGGTGGTAGAGGACGTCGGCGGCCTCTTCCTCGACGCGCTCGTCGGACTCCTCGCGCGCCGCGCGTGCCACCTCCTCGGCCTCCTCCATCACCTTCGCGCCGATCCGCGGTGGATCGTCCAGCAGGGCGACGGTGTAGGAGCCGGCGGGGCGCTCGCTCGCGCGCGAAAGGAGCGTGCGCTCCAGGGAAGGCAGCGTCTCGTGCGGCGCCGGCGGCGCAAGCGCCCCCCGGTGAAAGCAGGTGCGCTCGCCCGTGTGGCACGCCGGGCCGGCTGGCTCCACCAGCGCGAGCAGCGTGTCGCCGTCGCAGTCGGCACGCAGCGCGCGCACCGCCTGGGTGTTGCCGCTGGTGGCCCCCTTGTGCCACAGCTCCCCGCGCGAGCGACTCCACAGGTGAAGCTCCCCCGTGGCGCGCGTCCGTTGCAGCGCCTCGTCGTTCATGTAGGCGAGCATCAGCACCTCGCCGCTGTCCCAATCCTGCACCACGCATGGCAGCAAACCGCGCTCGTCGAAGTGCAGCTGGGGGTCGATCGGCTCCGCGGTAGGGGTGCTCACCCACGGGATTGTAGGCGTCGCATGGGTTGGTTCAGTCGCCCGTCGCCCACCCCGGCGTCATATGGTGGGGGCGTGGCATCGGTGCTGGAGCGCAGGCTGATCGTGGTGAGCGGCAAGGGGGGCGTTGGCAAGACGACCGTGTCGGCCGCGCTCGGCCTGCTCGGCGCACGGCGCGGGCTGCGCACGATCGTGGTCGAGGTGACCGGTGGCGAGACGGTCGGCGAGACGGCGGGGATGGGCCGGCTGTCGGCGATGCTCGGCCATCCGCAGCCGCCCCCCCACGGCGTCGAGACGCAGCTGCGCGAGGGGCTGTGGGGGCTTGCAATCGACCGCGACCGCGTACTGGCCGAATGGCTGCGGGCGATCGGTGGGCGGGTGCCGGCGCGCGTGCTCAATTCCAGCTCGAGCTTCCAGTACCTGATCGCGGCGGCCCCCGGCGCGCGCGAGATGATCACGATGGTGAAGCTCTGGGAGCTTGCCCAGGGCCGGCGGCCCGGTGACCGGGGAGCCCGCGACGGGAGCACCGCCGGCGAGCGGAGCGGGAGCGCACCCGTGGGCGCAGGAGGCAGGCGCGACTACGACCTGATCGTCTTCGACGCTCCCGCCACAGGCCATGCGCTGGCGATGCTGCGCTCCCCGCACACCTTCGGGACGATCGCACGCGTCGGGCCGGTCGCGCGCCAGGCCGGCCAGGTGCGCGAGCTGCTGGAGGATCCCGCCCGCACCGCCTACGTGGCGGTGACACAGGCCACGGAGATGGGCGTCACAGAGACACTCGAGCTACGCGAGGGCCTGCGCGGCGGGCTTGGTCGAGAGCTCGATGCGATGATCGTCAACGGCACTCTGCCACGGCGTTTCGAGGGCGAGGAGTTGCGGCGCATCGCGGCGTTGGGCGGTGGGCCAGCCGGCGGACAGGCGACCACGATGGGCGATGGCACCGGGGAGGCCGCGAGCTCGATGGCGGGGAGCGGGCACACCACGCACACCGCAGAGCGCCGCCGGCCAGGCGAGGCCACTGCGAGCGGCCCAGCAGCCGCTGTGCGGGGTTCGGCAATACGTGCCGCACACGCCGTTCACGAGCGCACGCTTCGCACAGCAGCGCCAGATCGCACGCCTGCGTAGCAGTGATGGTCTGCACGACGCCCCGCCGGTCGTGAGGGTGCCGTTCATGTTTCGCTCCGAGCTCGACCTCGCGGCGATTCAGCGCATCACCGATCGGTTGGAGCGCGGCCTCTGACGAGGGTGCGTCAGGCGCCGGCTCAGCCCAGCAGGGCGGCGGAGATGCGCTTGGCGGCGCCGAGCACCGCGGGACCGAGAGACTTGCGCAGGTCGTCGAGCGTGTAGTCGTCGGCCGGCACCGGAACGCCGACTGCGGCTAAGACATCGCCATCCGGGCCGTGCACCGGGACTGCGATCGTGCGCACGCCGGCGGCCAGCTCTTCGTCGCCCAACGCGACACCATCCTCACGCACCTGCTGAAGCTCCGCGCGCAGCGCCTTCTTGCTGGTGATGCTCTTCGGCCCGCGCTTGGTCAGCTCGAGTTCGCCGATCAGCTGTTCGCGCTCGCGATCGGGCAGGTTGGCCAGCAGCACCTTGCCCATTGCGGTGCACTGCGCCGGCAGGTGCGCGCCAGCGCCGAGGTCGAGGTCGACGGCGTGTTGCCCGCGGCGCCAGCCACGGCGACGGTCGACATAGCGGATCTGGGTGCCGTCGAGCACCGCCAGCGAGGCGGTACGGCCGGTCTGCTCGCGCAGTTCGCGCAGGGGCTCGCGGGCCTTGCCGCGCAGCGCCATCGAGTCCAGCACGGACATCCCCATGTCGGCGACCCGGGGCGCCAACCGATAGCGGCGCGCATGGTCCTGCTCGAGGTAGCCGAGCGCCACCAGCGTCGAGGCGTAGCGATGCGTGGTCGAGCGGCTCATGTTGAGCTCGTCGGCGAGCTTGGCGATGCCCAGGACGGGCTTTTGCGCGCTGAAGCAGTTGAGGATCGCGAGACCCGCCTGCAGCGAGGAGGAGAACCGACCACGACGCTCCTCCTCGAGCAACTCAAGGCCCGCGTTGGCGCTCGCGTCACCCTCAGCCGATGTCGCTCGCCTGCTCATGCGCCTCCTCCTCGGTGGGCACAGGAGCCGCCGCCACAAACCGGGCGTCTGGCGAGGAAGCTGCGAGCCGGGCGCCACATCCAGCGCCCGGCTCGCGGTCGAGCGATTCGAGCCCTCACCGGGATGGTGCGGGCCCCTCGAGAACGAAGTGCGCCACCCTTGGCGCCCACGGCCGGGCGTCGTGTAGGACGCCGCATGACTGCCAGCCGAGGAGCCATGACCCGTAGGCTGACGTTTCCGTCCCCCATTACGTGGGGGATCATCGCCGACCGTTGCGACCCTCTCAATGCACAGGTGAAAATCTTCAAATCGACCATCCCTCCCGGAACCCGGAGAGCCGTTGTGGCTTGTACACGATTGGGCACTATGTATATCAGTGTACAGGATTGTGATGGGGTTTGGCGGCACTGTACATTCCATGCGTAGCCATGCAAGCCGGTGCGCCGTCCGGCGACCCGAGACGCAGCGAAGAACCTGGTTCACTCCTGTAGAACGATCGCCGCGCGCACGCGCGCCGCCAGGTAGCCGGGCACAGCCACGATCGCCACCGCGACGCTTGTCACAGCAAGCAGGCTTCCGATCGCCACCAGCGCCCCGATCGAGACCGCAACCGGGAAGCCCGTCACGACGGCGAGCGCGTGGCTCAACAGCAGCTGTCCGCCAAGCCCGAACAGGGCACCGATCGAACACCCCACGCCCAGCAGCAGCGCGCTCTCCACGAGCAGCGAGCGCCACAACACCCCTTTGTCGAAGCCATCCACCTTCATGTCCGCCAGCAGCGGGCGCCGCTGCCAGATCATCGCGCCCATCGCGGTCGCCATCGCGAGGATTGCGGCGATCAGCACAAGACTCGTGATCTGAGTTACGCGCGAGAGCCCCTGACGGCTGGTCGCGCGCAGACGCCGTTCGCGTTCGGAGCGGGTTTCCACCGTGAGGCCTGCCCCGCTCGTGGCGAGCGCGTGTTGGATCTTGCGGCGGCCTTCCCGCGGTGACACCCCCGGGCGCAACGAGATTGCATACGCGCTCACTTCCCCACCGGGCCAGGCGCGGGTGTAGTCGCTCGGGCTCATCACGATCACACCGGGCGGCCAGCCGAAGTTGGTGCTCAGCCCCGCCACGCGCAGAACGATCGGCCGTGGCGTGGGAAGCGTGAAGGATTGGCCGATGCGCAGGTGCTGTTCGCTCGCAAGCCCCTGCGAGAGAACCGCCCAGCCCCCGCGACGCAGCCGGGCCGTCACCGTCGTCATATCTCCGCTCACGAGCTGGCCGGGCGGGATCGGATGTTCGGCCGAAGACGCAGGCGCCATCACCCACACCCGGCGCACGCCATCGTCCAGAAAGCCGGCATGGAGGAGGCCGATGCTTCGCACGTCCGCCAGGCGCTCGAGCACGGCCGTCTGCGGTCGAAACGCGGTGGTGGCCAGCACGTTCTGGGCGCCCGCCGCGGTCACCCACACCTCGGCGGGCGCAGCGAGATCGTGGGCGGTGCGGTCGAGCCCGCGCTGGAGGTTGCGTTGCGCACCCTCGACCGCCACGCTGCCAAAGACCGCAGTGGCACCGGTCGCGGCGATCGCTAGCGTGCGCGACCAGTTGGCGGTTGATCTCAGCTCGATCACCGCGAGGTGAGTCGCGGTGCTGCTGAGCGAGCGCTGCAGCCAGTCAACCACCCGTATGCAGGCGCCAAGCAGCCACGGCAGCGCCAGCAGCAGTGCGATCACGAGGCTGACGATCCCCACGATCGCGGCGCCCGGCGCAGCCAGCAGGGTGACGACGGTGATCGTCGCGCACACCAGCTCTCCCAACACGACTCTCAGACCCAAGCTCGATCTCACGCGTTGGGGCGTCGCCCCGGGTAGCCGACGGGAAAGAATCTCCCTGCGCAACGAGATCAACACGCCGGCAAACGCGGCCAGCAGCCCGCCACACGTGGCGAACACAACGCTCTGCCAGGTGACGATGCGCTGCGCATCGATCGGGAAGGCAAACGAGAGGTAGCCGGGGTTCGAGCTGAACAGCACCGCGGAGAGAAGATCGCCCAGCGCCAGGCCCAGCAGGGAAGCGAGCACGCCGAGCACGAGCGCGTCGAACAGCAGCACCTCGACGATCATCCGCCGGGAGTAGCCATCGAGGCGCAGATCCGCGACAAGGTTGCGGCGCTGAGACGCCGTGAGCATCAGCGCGTTGAGGGCGAACAGAAACCCCACGAGCACGCCGATCACCGAGAACAGCTCCGCCGACTGGTTGCTCGGAGCGGCCGCCTGATTGAAGAGTGTGGTGCCGTAGTCGGCAGGCTGGACGTTCAGGCGCCCGTCGGCGAGGCGCTCAAGCTCCGCACGGACCTGGGGTTCGTGCCCGGCGCGGGGGCGCACGAAGACGCTGGTGATACGGCGGGGAAGCTGTGCGAGCCGCTGGGCGTAGGCCAGCGGCGCAAACACGAAGCGGCTGTGCGCGAGGACGCCGAGGCCGCCTTCGAACAGGACAGCGCCGACGAACACCTGCACGTCGCGGCCACCGATCTGAAGCTCGGCCGATTCCAGCGAGGAGAGGCCGACCGAGCCGGCAAGTTCGAGCGGCATCGCCAACGCCCGCTGGCGGTTGAGCTGGGCGGCGCTGAAGCGGCGCAACAGTGGCCCGCCGAGATGCGCGAAGCGCGCGTCGGTGCTGAGGAGTTCCACCGGCTGCTGCCCCGCCGGTCCGATCAGATTGGCGCGCTGCTGGAGCACGGGGATCGCAGCCTGCACCCCGGGGAGGCGCTGCACGTCGCCGAGCACACCCTGTGCGAATCCCTCGGGGCCGCGCGCGGTGAGCTGGAGGCGCATCGTCCCGATGACCCCGCTGACGAGCTGGCGCATCGAGCGGTCGGGGCTCGCGCCAACGATCTGGGAGGCAAACAGCAGCGCCACCCCGACCGCGATCCCGAGAATTGCGAACAGCTCGTGCGCAAGTCTCGCCCGCAGGCGAACGCGGTAGAGAAGGATTATGTTGCGCAGCCGCATCGGGGCTACCGTCAGGGGCTGGCGGTATCGAGCGATGCGAGAACCGGCTCGGGCGCGTAGTCGCTCAGGTGGCCATCGCGCAGGGAGTGCACCCGATCGGCGTACGCGGCCGCCTGCGGATCGTGCGTGACAAGCACCGTTGCCACCTCGCGCTCACGGCAGAGACCGGCCAGCAGTGCGAGCACCTCGCGGCTGCGTCGCGAGTCCAAGCTGCCGGTCGGCTCGTCGGCGATCACCAGCTTGGGCTCGGTCGAGAGTGCCCGCGCGATCATCACCCGCTGACGCTCCCCCATCGAGAGCTGGTCAGGACGGTGGCGCAGGCGATCTCCCAACCCGAGCTGCTCCAGCAGCGGCCTCACGCGGCGGTGAGCCTCGCGCGGGGTGAGGTCCGTCCCCAATAGCTTCAGCGCGGCATTGTCAAGCGCCCCCACGCCTGGAATCAGGTTGAGAGTCTGTCGCACGAACCCGAGCTCCCGCAGCCTGTATGTGGCGCCCTCATGCTCCGAGAGCGTCGATACCTGACGCCCACCGACGTACACCGTCCCGCTGTCGGGGTGCAACAACGCGGCGATCAGCATCAGTAGCGTCGTCTTGCCCGATCCGCTCGGCCCGTACAGCGCGACCAACTCGCCCGCCGCCACCGACATCGACACTCCGTCCACGGCGCGCACGGGCTCATCTTCGCCCATCCGGTAGTGCTTGACGAGGTCGCGCAGCTCCAACATCACACCACCTGCTGCCGACTGCGCAGCTGAATCACCTTGCCCTGCTCCGGCCGCACCGGGGGCGGAGCCAGCGACGCACTGCTCAGACGGCCACCGCCGAGCGAGAAGATCCGATCGGCGCGCATCGCCGCGGGCATGTCGGGGACCGTCATCAGCACTGCCATTGCTTCCTCGTCCGCCAGCGAGTACAAGAGCCCCGTCACCCGCTCGCGCTCGATCACGTCGAGATTGGCGGTCGGATCGTCCACCAGCAACAGCCGCGGCGCTCGCGCGATCCCATGGGCGATCGTGATCGACGCCCGCTCCCCGTCGCACATGTCGCCCCATCGCTGGCGCGCCTGCGCCGAGAGCCCGACGCGCTCGAGCGCCGCCTCGGCGCGCGTGTACGCGTCGCGGCGACCATGCTCGGCCAACAGTGGCAGTGCCACGTAGTCGAGCATCCGCAGGTCGCTCCGCGGACCCGCTCGCCGCACCCAGCCAATCCACTTCAGCATCAGCCGCGCGTGCTGGCGCTCGGAGACGCCGGCGAGGTCGACGCCGTTGAAGAACACGCTGCCGCTATCCGGGGCCTCCAGGCGAGCAGCGAGCTTCAGCAGGGTCGACTTGCCCGATCCACGAGTACCCCAGACCGCCGTGAGCTCACCGGCCCGCACGTCGAGTGTCACGTCGCGGAGCACCCTCACCTCTGTGTCGCCCCGCCAGTAGCTCTTGCCGACGCCCTTGAGCGACAGTAGAGCGCCCACCCTCACCCCTTCTAACGGCGCTCGCTCGCGAACCGGTGGGCTGTGCTTTGCAGGCACGTCGTGTACAACATACTCAAACCGGTGGAAATTGTGCAGCGCGACTCCCTGAGCCGCCCATCTGCGTTCATCCAGCCTTCCGAGCCAGCACGGAGGATGGCGCGAGCGCCGCGCTGCGCTGCGCCGGCAGCCCGATCGTTCTGGTCGCGCGCTCGTATTCGACGCGCATTCCTTCCAATGACTCCCGCACGCCCTGCAACCACGCCAGCCGTGCCTCCCAGAAGGAGAGCTCCGCATCGCGGATGTGCACCAGCACCAGCCCCGACCACCTGGTTGGCGGCGGGCGACGCATTCGCTCGAAGGTGTGCTTGAGCTCCTGCACGCGCCCCAGGCAGATCAGCTCCTGCCCGTACACCAGCTCCACCAGCCGCGGCAGGTTGCGGGGTTGGCAGAGGGCGACCTTCATGTGCAGCTCGTCGCGCAGCGGAGGCGCCGTGGAGGATCGGAGTAGCCACTCCTCGAAGTGCCGCACGCCTGCGGGTGTCGCTTCAAAGGAGCGCGAATCCGCGCGCGAACCCGGCGCCCGGCGCGAGGCGGATTGCTGCCGTCCCGCACCCGCCTGCTGGTGCCTCACGCCCCCCGGCCCGGCCGCCACCGCAGCCGCCCCGCGTGCACCCACCGCGGCGAGCTGTGGGCTTGCAACTCTTCTTGCAGAGGAAAATTGCATCCCGGCCTGAGAAACCCCGTGTGTCTGCTCCGGCACCTGATCCTCGCCGATCGCTCGCACCAGCCCGTCGCGCTCCAAGCGGGTGAGCGCCGAGTAGACGTTGGAGTCGACAAAGCCCGCCGATGAGAGTCGTTGGCGTAGCTTCGCCGTTAGACGATGAGCGGGGCCGGGCTCCTCGATCACCAACCCCAAGACTGCGATCTTCGCTGACATCTCCCCGCCGGCCCCCTTTTTGACGACTAGCTCTGTGGGTCCCTTGCTGCCGTAGGATAACGTTTCCTCCCACCTGAACAACACATTACATAAACCGTACACCAAACCGCGCTGCGATGCAGCTTTTGGACGAATGGTTCCGATATCTTGAGAATAAGTCTCCATATCTGGACCGTACCGTCAAGGCGATCGGGAGCACCCGAGCAGCCGTCACTGAGGCCCAGTGGGCGCCCCATGAGCCCCTCGCAAGCGGCTCGCCAACACCTGCAACCCGACTGGTGCAGCTCGCGGAATCGGAGCTATCCGATTCCCAAGCGATCGAGCAGGCCCTCGTCGCGGCGCCAATCCCGGCGCACTCTCGCCGACAGGTCGAGATGCACCCCACCTCCGAGCTCCCGTTCCAGCTCTCCGCGCGCGGCGCTGCCGATTGCCTTGATCATGCGCCCCCTCGCGCCCACCACGATCGCCCGTTGGGAGTCGCTCTCCACCCAGATCAGCGCCCGCACCCGCGTCATTCCCTCGCGCACGAGCTCGATCTCCTCGACCACCACCTCCACCGCGTGGGGCAGCTCGTGGAAGGTGCGCCTGATCGCCGCCTCGCGGATCAACTCGGCCACCAGCAGCCCCGGCGCCTGATCCGAGCGCGCGCCGGCTTCGAACAGGAAGGGGCCCTCCGGCAACATCTGTTGCAGGTGCCCCACCAGCTGCGCCACGCCCTCTCCCGTACGAGCCGACACCGGGAACACATCGCCGTCGAGGCTCAGGGCGGCGGCGCCCTGCAACGCCGCGAGCGTGCCGGCGCGGCTCAGGCGATCGATCTTGTTGACCGCGATTGCCGCAGGGGCAGAGCCCTGGAGTGTGCGCGCGATGAAGCGATCGCCGGGGCCCACCCCCTGCTCGCCGTTGAGCACCAACAGCGCCGCGTCGGCGCCCTGCAGCTCCTCACGCACCCGCTGCGACATGCGTGCCGTCAGGGCATCGCGCGGACGCTGCACCCCGGGGAGGTCGACCAGCACGATCTGGCTCTCGCCCTCGGTGTGCACGCCCCGGATCGCGCGGCGCGTCGTCTGCGCGCGGTCGGAGACGATTGCCACCTTGCCGCCCACCACCGCGTTGACGAGCGTGGACTTGCCCACATTGGGGCGCCCCAACAGCGCCACGAAGCCGGCCCGGGTCATCGTCGGACCCCACGGCCCACAGTCATGAGCCCGCCCGCTGGGCGGCTCTGCTCGCCGGCAGAGACTCCCATCGCAGCAGCTCCGCCTGCACCGCCAACATCTCCCCATGATCTCGCTCGTGGTCCATCCCCACCAGATGCAGCACCCCGTGCACGATCGCCTCACACAGATCCTCGGTGTGGTCCGGGCAGATCACCACATCGCCCAGCTCCCTCGGCACTCCATCCATCGGCGTGGCTTCGTCCACAGGGAACGACAGCACATCCGTCGGGCCATGCTTGCCGCGGTGCTCCGCATTCAGCTGAGCAATGCGCGCCGCGTCGACGAACTCGATCGCCACATGCCCCTCCTCGACCCCCGCCGTCGCCGAGGCCAGCACACACAGACGCCGCACCTGTGCCTCGGGCAGCGCATCACCGGTGCGCCCCTGCTCGCCAAACACCTCGACTTCGATCACGACCTACGCCCTGCGACGATCCGCCGGACGGAGCTCCCGGGCGTCGCTGCGGGAGTGCTCGTCGTATGCCTCCACGATCCGCTGCACCAGCTTGTGACGCACGACGTCCTCTCCCCCGAAGCGCACGAACTCGATCCCCTCCACCGTGCCCAGCACCTCCCCCACCGCGATCAAACCCGACTGCTGCTCGGGTGGGAGATCCACCTGCGTGACATCGCCGGTGACGACCATCCGCGAGCCGAAGCCCAGGCGCGTGAGGAACATCTTCATCTGCTCGGGCGTGGTGTTCTGCGCCTCGTCGAGGATCACAAAGGAGTCGTTGAGCGTTCTCCCGCGCATGAACGCCAGTGGCGCGATCTCGATCACCCCCCGCTCCAGGTGCTGGGTCACCTTCTCCGGGTCGAGCATGTCGTGCAGCGCGTCGAACAGCGGGCGCAGGTAGGGGTCCACCTTCGCCATCACGTCTCCTGGCAGGAAGCCCAGCCGCTCGCCCGCCTCCACCGCCGGGCGGGTCAGGATGATTCGGTTGACCTCGTTGCGCGACAGCGCCGCCGCCGCCATCGCCACAGCCAGAAAGGTCTTGCCCGTGCCCGCCGGCCCGACCCCGAAGGTGATCGTGCGCTCGCGGATGCAGTCCACGTAGCGCTTCTGGTTGACGGTCTTCGGCGCGACCCGCAGCGAGCGGTGGCGCCACACCACGTCCTCCAGCACCTTCGCCGGGGACTCGTGCGCATCCAACGCCCCGGTCACCGCCGCGATCGTCCCCGGGCTGATCTGATGCCCGCGCGCGATCAGATCCGAGAGCTCCTTCACGACCCGCTCACCAGCGCGCATCTCCCCCTCCGATCCGTCCAGCGTCAACAGGTTGCCGCGCAGGAACACCCTGCACTCCAGGTGCCCCTCGAGCGCCCTGAGCACGACATCCTGGCTGCCCGCCAGCTCCGCGGCCACTTCGCCCGGCAGCTCGATCTGCGTCCTCATCCGTCGAGCGCGGCCCGCACCAGTCCCGACACGCGCTTGCCGTCGGCGCGGCCGTCCACCGCCGCCATCGCCACCCCCATCGCGCGTCCCATGTCTCTGACCGACTCGGCTCCGCTGTCGCGCACCGCCCGCTCGACGATCTCCCGCAGCTCGGCTTCGGGCAGCTCCGCCGGCAGGTACCCGGCGATCAGCTCCGCCTCACCCTGCTCACTCGCCGCCAACTCCTCGCGTCCGGCCTCGCGGTAGGCCTCCGCGGCCTCCAGGCGTCGCTTGCGCTCCCGGCGCAGCACCGCCAGCTCGTCGCCTCCTCCAAGCTTCGCATCCTTCTGCAGCTCCGAGAGCACCATCCTCAGCGCGCCCACGCGCCCTTTCTCCCCCGCCTTCATGGCGGTGGCCAGATCGCTCTTGAGCTGCTCTTCGATACTCACCTGTGGGGCCAAGGATAGCCGCGCGGACGGGTCTTGGAATCCGCGTAGTTCACACCGGCGTCACACGCAGGCCATCAGCCTGCAACTCCTCGACGCTCACCTGCACCAGCTCGCCTGCACTCGCTGTGTCCGCCGGCAGGTAGCAGCGCGTGTAGTCGGCGGTGTACCCCGAGCACTGCGTCTGCGCCACCTTGTCCACCAGCACCCGCTCGGTTGTGCCCAGCTTGCCCGCGCGATGGTGGCGCGAGCGCACCTCCGAGAGGCCCCTCAGCTCCCGCGAGCGGCGCTTCTTCTCCTCCGGTGCCACCCTGTCCCCGAGTGCCTCCGCCACAGTGCCGGGGCGCGGCGAGTAGGAGAACGCGTGCACCCTGCTGATTCCCGCCTCCCGCACCAGCCCAAGCGTCCGCTCGAATGCCGCCTCGTCCTCGTTGGGGAAGCCGACGATGATGTCCGTGGTCACGTTGACCTCCGTCACCGCCTCCCGCAGCGACTCGATCGCCTGCATGTACTCCCGGGCGGTGTAGTGGCGCCCCATCGCCCGCAGCACGCCGTCGTCGCCCGATTGCATCGGCACGTGCAGGTGCGGGCACACCTTCGGCTCCTCCTTCAGCGCCTCGATCAGCGAGTCGCGCACGTGGATCACCTCCACCGATGAGAGCCTCACCCGCTCCACACCCTCGACTTGGGCGGCCCTCACCATCAGCTCGCCCAGCTCCAGGCCCTCCCCCGGGTCGCGGTAGTCGCCCACGCTGATCCCGGTCATCACGACCTCCGGCTGGCCCTGCGCCACGCGCGCCCTCACCTCGTCCAGCACCGCTGCGGCCGGGCGCGAACGGGCGGCTCCGCGCACGGTCGGGATGATGCAGTAGGCGCAGTGGCAGTCGCACCCGTCCTGCACCTTGACGAAGCCGCGGGTGCGCGCCGCCGCGGAGCGGCCCTCCAGCCGAGGGAGCTGCGTGGGGTGATCCGTCGCGTGCTGCTGCGTCAGGCTCCCCAGCGGGTACTGCGCGACGTCCCCCAGCGGGTGGTGCTGCGTGGGGCTCCGCAGCTGCCGCTGCGCGCGGCCTATGGGCGAGTCTCGCCGCGGGCGATCCACGCGCGAACCCAGCTGCGCGCGGCCCACGAGCGGCTGGTGCTCCAGATCTACGCATCCTCCCAGCGCGCCAGCCATCGCCTTAGCCACATCCTCCGCCGTGCCCGTGAACGGGCGCACCGCCTCATCGATCTGCGCGAACTGCTCAGCGCGAAGGTTGACCGCGCAGCCGCCTACATACACCGTTTGCGCCGTTTTCAACGAGCGGCGCACCGACTGGCGCGACTTCGCCTCCGCCTCGCCGGTGATGCAGCACGTGTTGATCACGTGCAGCTCCGCCTCCGCCTCGGGCACCTCCTCGTGCCCTGCGTCCAGCAGGCGTCGGCGCGCCAGCATCGCGTCGGCGTGTGACACCTTGCAGCCTAGGAACTTCACCGCGAAGCGCATCGCCTGGGCAGGGTAGCGTGGGAGGCGATCGATCGAGAGGGAGGGATCCCACGAGGAGACCTCCGCTACGAACGGCCCCATAGAAAAACCCCGCCGGAGCGGGGCTTTTCCTTAGCAAGTCGGTAAGCCGGATTCTGTCGTGAGCAGCCATCCATCTGAGCGGCCTACCTGGACCTCGGCGGGCAGCCTGCAAACGGTCCGGTTTGGCCTTGCATCGGGTGGGGTTTGCCCAGCCGCCGCGTCACCGCGACGCTGGTGCGCTCTTACCGCACCATTTCACCCTTGCCCGCCGGCCGTTCACGTGGGACGGCCAGCGTCGGCGGTTTGTTTCTGTGGCACTTTCCCGCGGGTTTCCCCGGGTCGATAGCTCGACCACCTTGCCCTGTGATGTCCGGACTTTCCTCGGAGGTGACCTCCGCGGCTGCTTGACCTGCGTGTTCAACTTAGCGCGCTGGGCGCCCGCTGTGAAGCCTCACGAGAGCAACGTTCCGCAGTCCACGCACTCCCCTTGGAAGTCCTCCTCGGCGTCCATATAAGCGACCTCCCTCCCGCCGCGCTGCATCTCGCCGCCGCAGAGGGGACATTGCGCCGTCTCGGACTCGCTCAGCGCCTGCCATGCGTCGGCGATCACATCGTCCAGCGTGAGAGCTTCCGCACCGGCTACTTTCGACGCTGCCGCGCGCAGACGCGCCACGTGGTCCGCAGGCTTGAAGCCCACCGGCCTGACGCGCTCGCGTCCGGGGAAGCCGTACGGGTGCCGCCGATGAGCGCGGCGCCGCAGGAGAATGCCGCCCATCAGAGACTCCTGAGCAGCCCGACCACACGCCCCAGCACCTTGACCTCCTTACTGCGGATCGGCTCCATCGTCTCGTTCTCGGGCTGCAGGCGGATGTGATCTGGTTCCCGGAAGAACCGCTTTACCGTCGCCTCCTCGCCCAGCAGCGCCACGACGATCTCGCCTTCGCGAGCCGTCTCCTGTGGTCGCACCACCACGATGTCGCCTTCGATGATGCCGGCGTTCTTCATCGAGTCCCCGCGTATGCGCAGGAGATACTCGCCATCTCCACCCCCCGCGACCTCCGGGACGGAGATGTACTCCTCGATGTTCTCCTCGGCCAGCACCGGCTGGCCGGCTGCGACCGAACCGACCAGAGGCAGGCCTTCGGAGCGTACGATCGAGCGAACGCTGTCCACGGCGTTGCCCACCGCCCGGTCGAGCAGCTCGATCGCGCGCGGCTTGGAGGGATCGCGGCGCAACAGGCCGATCTTCTCCAGGTTGGCGAGATGGGCGTGCACAGTCGAGGAGGAGGCGAGGCCCACCGCCTTGCCAATGTCACGCACAGTCGGGGGATAGCCGTACTTGGCGGAGTACTTGCCTATGAAGTCGAAGATCTCTTGCTGGCGCTTGGTCAGATCCATGATCTCTTGGTCCCTTGGTTGGCTGGACGGAAGGGTGGAACGAACATGTGTTCGCACAGTAGCGCCGTCCGCGGACGGATGCAAGCTGGACCACTTCCAACGGCCTCGCTGCCGCTCGCCATCCACGCGCTCGGGCACCGCCGCCGAGCTGGGAACCCGGCCAGGCCAGGCCAGGTTCCAAATCCGACCGCCCCCGTGAGAGACGTGTCAGTCAGGCCACCCCGGAAGCCTCGGGCGCCGACCACCCGCGGGAGTTGGCGGGGCTATACTCGCCGCTCCCCGCGCCCGTGGCGGAATTGGTAGACGCGCAAGGTTGAGGGCCTTGTGGAGATTGTTCTCCGTGGTGGTTCGAGTCCACTCGGGCGCATTGAGAAAGCCCTGGAAATTGGGGCTTTTTCTCGTTAAGGGTTCATCCGTCGCCCATGTGCGCTACTGTTCGGTTTTGGGCCAGTGGCCCAGCCGAACAATTTGCCGAACATTCTGCGTGCCAGATGTTCGGCAGGACGAGCCCCATGATCTACGTCGCCAAGACCCCTCTCCAGCCAGCCAAGATCACCTACGTGTGCCGCTGGCGAGATACTGACGGCGGCCGGCAGACACGCCGGCTCACGCACGAGGAGTCGGCGCGAGTGCTCCTTGAACGGCCACGAGGCAAGCGGGCAAGCGGGGCCAAGTGAGCTGCAGCTTTACAAGGGGCGTGTGGGAGGTGCGCTGGCGGGACGGCGATGGTCGGCAGCGCTCGCGTCGCTTCGATGACGAGGCGCCCGCAAAGGCGTTCGATGAGGCGATCCACGATCAAAAGGCACTGGAGCGTAAGGAGACGAGCTATGGCGATGGCGGCGGCGTCTACTCCTACGAGACCGCGCAGGGAAAGAGATGGCGTTGCAAGGTCAAGCGCTCGGACGGAACTTGGACGTACAAGCGTGGCTTTACGAGCCAGTCGGCTGCCGCGGGCTGGCGGCGGCGGCAAGCCGAGAAGGTGGAGCGACGCGAGGTCATCCATACGAAGGAGACCTTCGGAGGATTCTGGCCGCGCTGGCTGGCTCGCCGCAAGCCGTATCTCAGCGAGGGGACTTGGAAGGCATACGAGCGCGACGGCCGGTTGCGCCTCATGCCAGCGCTTGAGTCGCTTCCTCTCACGCGCCTTGGCGTCGATCATGTTCGGGATCTAGTCGATGAGCTGGCCGAGTCAATGGAAGCTGGCGAGATCGCTCCGAAGACAATCAACAACACTCTCGGCACTCTGGTTGTAGCCCTCAACGGGGCGGTGAAGGAAGACCACCTGATGCCCTTCAACCCCGCGCTGCAGGTCCAGCGGTTGCCTCCTTCCGACATCGAGCGGGAGTATCTACGACTGCACGAGATCCCGGTCTACCTGGACTCCTGCTCGGAGCTGTACCGACCGCTGGCCGAGACGTTGATCGGCGCCGGCCCGCGAATCTCCGAAACTCTTGCTCTGAGAAAGATGGATCTGGAGCTCAGCGAGGAGGGCGGCGTGCTCGTCGTCCATTCAACTAAGTCCAAGAAGTTCCGGGCGGTTGAGATCGGGCGGGCTCTGGCGACGGTGTTGAGCGGCCAGCTCGATCGCCGTGCCGAAATGCCTGGCGGCGATGCTCCCGACGCACTCGTGTTCGTCATGCCAGTACGGATACGAAAGCGGGATATGGGAAGGTGGGAAGGCAACGGTGACGGCGGCGCGATGAGTCGCACGACGGTCTCGCGCGACTGGCACAAGGCCGCTCTACAGGACGCCGCGCTGCGCGACATGCCTCTGCACGCGCTCCGCCACACCGCAGCGGCAGCGTGGCTGGCGGCGGGCAACTCGCTCAAGTACGTGAAGGACCAGCTTGGGCACTCGGACATCACCACGACCGAGCGCTACTACGGACACCTGGAGCGCAGCGTGCGCCTGGCAGGACCCGCCGCCACTGAAGAAGCGATTGCTCGCGCGGTTCGCCTGGCCGCTTAGGGTGGACAGCTAGGGCCTACGGGGGCTCAGGCGAGTGTGCGTGCCCGCCTGAAAGGTATCTGCACGAGGCGCTGTGGGGGAGCGCGTTGGACGGGCGGGAGCACCGGGCAGCCATTCGGCGCGGGCTTCGTCAATCCAGCGCTGGAGGTCTTCCGGGACGAACCGAAGCGGACCCTCACGTCCGCCAATGCGGATCGAGGGGATGCGACCTGCTCTGGCTGCCTCGTACAGCCAGGTTCGCGAGACGCCGAGTCGGGCGGCTACCTCGGCTGGCTTGAGGAGGTCTGGCGTGCTGATCTGTTGGCTGCTCACATGGGTTATTGACCGTGAGCGGCCCAAAACGGCCAACGAATTTTGCCGGCGGCGGCGCCAGCGGGTCTACCGCGACGTCGCGAAGCGACTATCCCCTGGGTTGCCAGGGGTCTCGCCGATGGTCTTGCGCTGCCCGGTCGAGCGGGTAGATCGGTGGGCGCGACGGCTTGCGCTGGTCCCGGCGCGACGGGTGCCCAGCGGGGGAAGTCCCGAAGCTCGTCCACCGCCGTCGCCCAACGGCCCGCATCGAAATTCCCAGCCCCCGCCCGACGTTCGGCAATACCGGGCCCACAATCGTCGATCCGCGTCTTCGAAGGCTACCGCGCCAAAGCCCACGCAAGCCTAAGTCACGCAAGTCCCTGCATCGTTCCGATGACCGAGAAGATCGCTAAAACTCTACGCGATCTGACAACACACGTCGCGCCCCCGGCGAAGGTTGATCTGATTCCTTGCGCTATTTCAGCCCGCTGACCAGCCAGCCCGGCAATCTTGGACGTTCTCGGGGGTCACTATCGCGCCCGAGCCGACACTGTCGCAGGTCTTTTCCTCCGACTTGCCAGCCTTCGCCGCGTCATAGCCTTGAGCGCACGCAGCAATCGACGACGAGCTGCCTTCCGCGACCGCACCGCACGCGGTCTGCGCCGCAGCACTAGGTGGGGCGGCAGCAGCTTTACCGGCAACGTCGGCAGCCGACCACCCGTCATTGCAGTCTTGGACGTTCTCGGGGGTCACTATCGCGCCCGAGCCGACACTGTCGCAGGTCTTTTCCTCCGACTTGCCAGCCTTCGCCGCGTCATAGCCTTGAGCGCACGCAGCAATCGACGACGAGCTGCCTTCCGCGACCGCACCGCACGCGGTCTGCGCCGCAGCACTAGGTGGGGCGGCAGCAGCTTTACCGGCAACGTCGGCAGCCGACCACCCGTCATTGCAGTCTTGGACGTTCTCGGGGGTCACTATCGCGCCCGAGCCGACACTGTCGCAGGTCTTTTCCTCCGACTTGCCAGCCTTCGCCGCGTCATAGCCTTGAGCGCACGCAGCAATCGACGACGAGCTGCCTTCCGCGATCGCACCGCACGCGGTCTGCGCCCCAGCACTGGCTTGAGCCGCAGCACTGGTGCTGGACCCCGACGAGCCGCATCCGGCAATCGGTACGGCCAGAACTGCTATGACTACGGCAAGTAGTGATCTAGGCATTTGGCTCCTAACTGGTGGCATATAGGCATGCTAGCAAGCTGCCGAGAATCATTGTATGGACTCTTGGATAGTCTGAGAACGGGTCGGTATCAACACTTGGCCTACCCGGAACGTCTGGCCTACACGGGCGCACGCGACGAGGTATCCTCCATATCCATAGAGTCGGCACTTCGTAATCCTCGTCAACCGTCCGTGCCTAACGACGGTGGGCTCGTCCATCACCCAGCCTGGCGAGCTTGAGCGTGGTCGCTGACATTACTACGTCCCCTGCGGTCCCTCCCAAATATTAGAAGCACCGTAAACGCTGCCGTTACTACAAGACCCGAAAATCGTGTCGGTTGTATCGCTGCGGCGAGCAAGACCGGCACTACCAGCACGGCTGGCACTCTCCGATCCGGTGAACCCGATCCCGAGCCTAGCTGACGGTAAACAACAAGTCGGCCACTAACAATCAACCAAACAGCCAACGGTGCGATCAGCGCATACTCAAGCCACCACGACCAGTTGAGAATCGCGCCTACTGCTGCGACAAGCAGCATCCCGACGAGGGCCGCTATTGACTGTTTAGCTCTACCGTTATGTTGCCCGCCTGTGCCCAACGTCTTGCTCAACCAATGACTGTTCAAATGCGGCGTCATTCTCAATCCTCCTGGAGATCAAAGAGCATCTGACTTCGATGACCGTGCATGGTAGTGACTATCGGACTGATGCGATTTACTAGCTAGTTAGGGATCCAGCAGGCACCGAACCCGATTATCCACAGCACAATGCCGCCAGGTCCCGAGGCCGCAGCAAGAGGGGCGGTAGCGCCACCAATCGCTCGGCACGCATTTCCAGAAGTTCCAGCGGCAGGCCTAACGCCGACACATTTCTTACCTTGCCAATGTCCACCGTACTGCGCGCACTTCGAGCTTGGTTTGGTTCCATTATGTTCCCCGTTTCCTTTACATCCGCTTTGTTCGCGCCTATTGCAGCCGCCCTTTACCGGGATACGGAACCCGTCTCCAACGGAGCCACTACCCTCTTCGCTCCCGCGTTCTTCTTCGCCTAGTGGCTGGTAGAGCGTGGCCGATTCCACATGTCCTTCTCCACTTTCGGGGTTGGCGCCGTGCTCGTATGAGGCGTATTCGTATTCGCCTTCTTCTTCCCATTCTTCCCATTCTTCGCCTTCGGCGTATTGAGGGCCGGCTGCGGCTGCTGCTGCTTCGGCTGCTTCGCGAGCGGCTTGTTCAGCTGCTGCCCTGGCGGCGGCTTCGCGGGCCTCTTCGCGTTCGACGGCTTCCTCGTTTTGTTTGTCGTTGTAGGCTGTGCAGTAGCTACATTCGACGTAGGCGCCGGTGGGGTCGGTGCTGTTAACGGGGTCGCCGAAGGCGTAGCTGTAGGCGTCAGCTGAGCCGCCGGGGACGGGATCGGGTTGGAGGAAGCGTCCGATCTCGGGTACGTAGGAGCGGACGCCCATCGTGATCACGCCGGAGGGGAGTTCGGTGGGGAGCTCGCTGGAGCCGAGCCAGGCGTATTTGGCTGGGGCGGTGACGGTGGGTACGCCGAACTCGCTGGTATCGGCCTTTGCGGCTAGTTCGGTGGCGGTTTCGGACAGGTAAGCTTTGGCGATGATGTCGCCGTGGAGGTTGGTGAGCTGGAGTTCTGGGGTTTCGCCGTTGTTCTGGATGGCGACAAGGCTACCACTGATGCCGGTGATGTTGCGCGTCCATTCGCTTGACACCGGGTTGATGGTCCATGCGGGGGCGTTGCCGGGGCCCGCGTAGTGCGAGACGATAGTGGAGTTGTTCGGTTTGCCGGTGGAGATGGTTTCGAGGCTGCGGCCGGCGGGATCGAGGTTGTAGCCGACGGTCTGTTCGTTTTGTTTCTGACTGGCTACTTGGTTGTCGGTGTAGTAGGTGTTGGTGAGTGCGTGTTCTGCGCTTGCTTCGGCGTCGGCGGCAGGTAGGGTGGTGATGTCGCCGAAGGTGTTGTAGGCGATGCCGGGGTCGGTGAGGCGGTCGGCCGTGTCGTAGGTGTGTTCTTGGACTTTGCCGCCTTCCGTCGCGCATTTTTCGGTGCTGGATTCGCGGGTCGTAAGGCTTGTGCGGTTGGTGTCTTCGTCGTAGGCATAGATGCGTGTCGTGCAGTCTTTGCCGGCGGGGGTGTTTTGGACCTGGGTCAAGCGGCCGGTGTTGTCGTAGGTATAGGCTTGGTGGGAGAGGCTGCTGGTTTGTTCGAGCCACTGGCCGTGGATCGAGGGACTGACTGCATCTTTGAACCACTTACATTTTTCTTTTTCTTCTGTGCAGTGTGTCGTCTTTGTGTATTCGAGGTTTGTCGGCTTGCCGACTTGGTTGTAAGCGTAGGTGGCGGTCATACCGTTAGGGTAGCTTTCGGTGAGCATGTTCCCTTCGGCGTCGTAGGTGGCCGTGAACGTTAGTTTGGTACCGCTGTATTCGTTGAGGAGTTCTGTCGGGAGACCCGTTGTTTCGCTGCATGTGTAGGTTTCGGCGCCTTTTTCGTCGTTGACTTTCTTGATGCGCCCGTCGATGTCGTATTCGTATGTCGTTTTATCTTCGGCTGCGTCGGTGTAGTTTTCGAGTTGGCCGAGCTTGTTGGCGACGCTGGTGATGGTTTTGGTTTTGCCTTCGGTGGTGGTGCTCTGCTTTTCAAGTGCGCCTGTTGCACTGTTGTATTCGTTGGTGACTGTCGGTAGCGCTGTGCCGACGGTGGAGCTTGTAGCACTGGTTTTCAGGCGTCCAGCGGCGTCGTAGGTATCGGTCTTGGTGCGGGTCGTGGAACCCACGGTTTCTGTCGCTGTTTCCGGCTCGTCCCAAATGTTGTACACGTATTTCGTTACCGGCAGTTCTGGTAGGCCGCTGGTTCCGGGTTGTACTGCCGGCGTAGTCTCGCATGGGAGGTTCGCCATTGCCGGGTGTTCTCCGCACGCGGCGTATTCTGAGTTCGCGGCGGTGGTGTAGTAGATCGTCTTGGTGTCGTGGGCGGCTTCGTTGCCGGTAACAGTAGGAACCCAATGGTCGACGCGATCGATGCTGACGTCGGCGATGTAGATTTCGCCTCCCGCTGTGACTGCGAGACCCCACGGGCCTTCGAATTGACCGCCTCCCGTACCTTTCGAGCCCGCGGCGGCCAAGAACGTCCCCGTTGAGGTGAACTTCTGGAGCCGACCTACCTTGGCATCTGTCACCCAGATATTGCCGGAACTATCGACCGCGATCCCCTTCGGTTCCTCGAACTGGCCATTACCGGTACCGTAGCTGCCGACGTTCGCCAGGAATTCGCCACTTTCGCTAAACTCTTGGATTCTACTGTTGAATGAATCCGCTACCCAGACGTGTCCCGTTGTGGACACCGCGACGCCGCGCGGTTCCGAGAACTGCCCGTTTCCCGAGCCAGCGATACCTGCGTGACATTCGCTCGCTTTTGTGCAGGACTGAAATTTGGCTTCGCCGTTGCTCACTCCGAATCCGAAAGTAGAGATGAATTCACCTTTTTCGTTGAACTTCTGAATCCTGTTGTTGGCCGAATCGACGACAAAGATGGTGCCGCTGGCGGTTACGGCTATCGCCTTCGGTTCTTTGAACTGGCGGCCGGCCGTGCCTTCGGTGCCGAACTGCGACACGTATTCGTGTTTGCTGTTGAACTCCTCGATCCTGTCATTGCCGGTGTCGGCAACCCAAACGTTCCCTTTGGAGTCGACCGCGAAGCCGAAGGGTCCAGAGAGCTGTCCGTTGCCTTTCCCCGCGGCACCGAAGGTGCCAACATAACTGCCCGAGGGCGTGAATTCTTCGATGCGAGAGTTGCCCTCGTCGAGAACGTAGATATTGCCATTGGGGGCTAGCGCAGTTGCTCTGGGTTCTTTCAGTTCGCCGGGTTCCGAGCCCGCTTTGCCGAACTCAGAGAGGTACGCGGGTGGCACCTTGGCGTCCTTCCCTGACGCCGCGGGAGTAGCGGTCTCTGTGACATCCCCCGTACTAGAATTGTATTCAGTGGTGTGCACGAGATCGAGTCCGCTCGGGTCGGTTATCACGGATGTCGGCTTGCGTAGTTTCCACCCAAGGCCACTCTGCCCGCTATAGGACGTTTCGACGGTACGCTTATCGAATTCTTCTTTGCTGGCGGCTTCCGCGGAATCGATCGTCTTTGTCACGAGATGGTAGGGGCCACCTTCGGTGGGGGCGCCTTCGTTGTAGTAGTAGTTTGTGCGCTCCCGCGCCTGCGCTTCTTCGTTGATTTTGCCTTCTTTGCCTACCGCGAGCTTGACTGTGTGCTGCGGGCCGCGGGTACTCAGTATCTCGGTGCCTGGTTCTGTGCCTTTTTCTTCGTAGGTGTTTTCTGTCGCGTACTTGCATTCTTCGTTGGTTTTGCACCCTTCAGCGATGGCCTTCAGGCGGTTGTCCGGGCTCAGGGTACGCATAACGTCGTTGTAGAGGTTGTATTCGGTCACCGCGATCCCGCCCGTGGTCACCAAGGTCCCGCCTGTCGGCAGCGCCGTGTTCACGGCACGATCCTTGCCGTCGAGGTAGTGGACGGTCTCGCGCTTGTATTCCTTGGCGGGCCAGCCCATCACCTTGTCCGGCGGGAAGATCGCCATCGCTTCACCGGGATCATCGGTCTGGCCCCATTTCGCCAGTTCTGTCGAGCTCATTTCATAGGGTGCGCCACTGCCGGACACTGGCACCTGGTACTCAAGCGTCGTGACAGCGTCCGAGCCGACCGTTGGCGGTTCGGGCAGCGGCGTATTGGGCGTGCCCGACGCAACGGTCGATGTCGCTAGTGTTTCGGCGGTCACTGCGCCTGTCGCGTTCAGCGCGGTTGCCTTGGCGACCAGCGTGTGGCCTTCGTCTCCCGCGACCGGATAGTAGGCTTGGTTGACTGCGCCGGGGATCGGGGAGCATTCTTTGCCCGAGCTGTTGCAGTCATACCACTGGTAGATGAAGGCCAGCGGGCTTGCGGTCCATGTCCCTGGTGTTTTTTCGCTGGTCAGGTTGACGCTGATCTTCGTGCCGACGACGGGTTTGGTGCTTGACAGTGTGGGTACTTCTTTGTTGACCGGTGCTTCGCCGCTGCCGAGCGCCGTCCCGGCTGACGGTACGGCTACGGCCAGCAGTCGGCCGGGGCTAGCGTCGCTTGGGATGGTTCCCTGCTCCAGTAGCTCTGGCTCGTGGCCTGCTGTACTGAGCGCCGTGACGTGCCCTTCGGTGTCGTACCCGTAGGTCGTCTTCAGCGGCGAGGGCGTGATTTGTGGGTTCCACTCTGCGCGCAGCCGGCCTTTTGTGTCGTAGGTGTATTCGGCGACGGTCGTTTCGGTTTTTGTTTTGCTCGCGTTCCAAGCGATGTATTTGACTTCCGAGAGGTGTCCTTTGAAGGAATTCCATTCGCTGGCCTTTTCGCCTTTGGCTTTGGTTTCCGTGGCGTATTCAAACTTAAGCGCGCGGCAGCCTTCTTTGAGTTCGCTGATTGCTTTTCCGCACGAGACACCTGCTGGGACGGGTGCGAGCTCCTCGGTCGGCTCGATCACTCCGTTTTCCAGCTTGAATTTATAGAGCGTCGTGCTGGTGCCGTTCGGTCCTTCAGTGCTCGACGGCATCCACACACTGCCACTACTTCCAGCGGGAAGTTCGAACGTAGTCACCGACCCATTGTTACTCAGCGTAAACACTGTTTTGCTTTCCACGGTCTTTTCGAGCAGCGTCAAGTCGGCGTCGCCTGTCGGCGAGGTGAATTCGCCTTTGCCCTTGCTCTCAAACACGACCTGTTCGCCGCTTCCCCCGGTCACGATCATCCCACCCGACACCCGCGTAAGGCTCTGCTGGGCACCCAAAGTCAGGTTCCACTGCGGGCCAAGAGGACCTTCTGTGCCCTGCGCAAGACGACGCGAGCGGTAGCTGCGACTCACTGTCAACGCACCACCAGGCGCATTAATCGACACATCCGCAGCCGTCAAATTGAGCTCTCCCGTTACGGGATTCACTGCGCCAGGACCTACGGCCACATTTTCAGGGTGGTGAACAGTCAAGTGGTATGTTTCACTGGCCACGTTACCGGCGTTGTCTGTGGCCACCACGGTCAGTGTGTGTTCGCCGGCAGCGTAGTTTTCAGCGCTCAGTGTCCATTCTGCGGTGCCGGTGCACGGCCCTTTCGAGCAGCCCCCCTGCGGTCCGCTGACCGGCTGTCCATCAACGTCCAGCACAATCGAGGCTATCCCCGAGCTCGGCGTAGGGCTAGTTCCATCAGTCGCGCTAGCTTTCAGCGCGACGTGTTGACCTTCGTCGATTTCATGGTTGCTCGGCAGGCCACTCAAAGTGATGTTATAGGGAGCTTCATTATCCACTTTGATTTTTTGGGTGGCTAGATGTGCTTCCAGACTAGCGGCGTCCTTTACGTACGCTTCGAGATTATCTTCTCCGTCGGGCATTCCGCTCTCATAGCCGTAACCCTTGTTGATTTCGGGGAAGCATTGCACACCTCCGGTGCATTCATAGTTTTCAATGTAGTTATCGGTTTCCGTGAAGAATTTTTCGCCGAGGCCCGCCTTAAGGTTGAAGTAGCTGATCCCCACGCCGGGGTCCTTGGCATGGATTTCAAACCCGCTATCCGAGTTGGGGCCAAGCCAGCTACCAGAGCCATAGAAGACATTGCGCTTGCCCCCATCAACAGATTCACTTGCGGTGTTAACGCTTATTTCAGGCCCTTTCGCCTGAGTTATCAGCACATAAGCTTCCGACACGCCCAGTTTAGCTTCCCCTTCGCCCGCGTGAGTAGAGGTCATGAGGTACTCAGCTAAATTGCCTGGGGTGACACTGTGAAAATTCGTGATCTTATGGTCGCCCCCGCCACCTTCGGCGATTACTTCTTTGGCCTCTACTTCTCCTTTAGGCGCGACAATCATCTCTATGACTTCGACTTTACTTTCGGTTGTGTGTTGAGTAATAATATTTTTGGTATTCAATTCTGTAATTTCAGATTCGCCCTGGGTTGTATACTCGAACGCCCCCCATTCAGAAGCGGTATGAGTCGCTTTTGCAATCATGCGGAGTTCACTTTCGCTTTCAATGGCAAAGAACTCTGCTGCCCCAGGTGAAGTCTCGAAATGCCAGTTTGTGGTATGTCCTTTTCTGCGGGTCAGCCATTCGTCGATGATGTTTGGGTCCACCAAGATCGGAAAAGTGCCTACTTCCTTATCGACGTTCAGTACCAGCAAGTCGCCTTCGACGGTCATCGCCACGGGTACTGCCGCACCAGTCGCATCCTGCGCGAGAGGAACAGGTACACGCGCGATTACGCGTCCGTGATCCACAACATTTGCTGCTCCGGTCCCATCGTTGGCCTCTACCAGACTTGAGCCTTCGGGCAATCCCACCCGATAAAAGAGCCGCCCAGGACTTGCCGCCGAACGCAAGACCGCATCCTCACTGAAACCATCCCTCTCGGGCTTCACAACCTCATCCACATCGCTCCCGACACCTACCCCCCCATAAAACACGACCGACCCATCTACACGTCCTTCGCTGCCGCCCACAGCCGCACCCGACGCATCCGTAGGCGTCAGCGACACACCCGAGTCCGCGAGGCTCACCCCGTCCTGCAGTTGCATTGGGATCCTCACGCCCACAGTCGGGTTGGCGACGTGGAACACACCGCCCACTTCGCTCACGCTCAGATCGACCGGCGACCATTTCCCGGGCGATGACTCCGTCGCGATCGGTTCCATCGATTCCAGCACCGCGTGACCGCTCTGGCCCTGGGGCAAACTCACCTGAGCCGCATTCGCACCGATGATGTTCGTTATACGCTGCCCTTCAGGCAACGGTGGCAGACCACCGGCAGGATCGTCTACCACCGCCGGGAACACCGTAGCCGCGAGCTGCGCCCCTTCTGCGGCATTCAGGGCCTGGTACGCCGTCTGCGATTTCTGACGCGCGACAGCCGCTTCAGGACTCTCACGCCGCGCCTCTTCAGCGTTGCTCACCGCTTCACCACCGAGCAACGGCAGCGTTTCGGGCACCACCAACGGGCTTTCAAGCGGCGAGCCACCAGTACCGCCCAACACCGCTGTGCCTTCCGCGAACGCGACGGGCGCGGCGACCGCCACTCCCATCAGACAGAGCCCTATGCAGATCGCCAGCGACTTTATGGCAGCTTTCATCATCGCCCCCTGGAGCCTTTTGGAATCGTCCGCGTCCACGTGTCGGTCTTATTGGCGCGGTCTGAATCTAATTCCTATCATCTTCCAGAGACCGTGTATAGGGCACTTTAGGGCCATTGAACCTAAAGAAATGTCCCAAAAGGGACATTCAGGGGCCGAAATAGTCCTGGGGTGCCCGGATCAGCCCCCAGTGGACGCCGGTCCTCATGTGTTGTCGTCCAGATCCTCCAAACGCAGCGCGACATCCACCTCGGCATGGCATGAGGGCAGCAGACGACCGAGCCGCTGCTCGATTTCTTGCACGCGGCGTCGGACAGTCTTCGGAGCCACCCCGAGCTCTTTGGCGGCAGAAGCTGCGTTGCCTCCTGCCTTGAAGTAGGCACGCAGCGTCTGGCGTGCCACCCCGCCTTGGCCACGGCGCGCACCCAAGGGCGCAAGATAGATCTCTCTGAGCGAACGAGCCGCCAAGTCGTTCTGCAACACCAGCGCCAAGATCGCGACATTGGCGTATCGCGAGAGCCTCTGGGGCCTGCGCAACGCCCGTAGCGCCTCCTGGGCTTGCCAGTGCGTCTGGCGCCACCCATCGATCTCCCTCGCCGGCTCGCCGACCGCCAACGACACCTCCACTGGCCAATCGGCCGAGGACAGGACACACTCGATGTCACAGACGTCGGGCCTGCGCCGCCCACCGAGCCATGCCCACACGACATCATCGCCGTGCTCCACCGCCAGTAGCCGCTGTCCGCGGTCCGCCGCTAGAACCTGCAGAGCCCTCTGGGCACCCGCGCCGGTCGCGATCATGCCCATGTGCCATGCGTCGAAGTCGTAGCCGAGATATGAAGCGTCCACGGTCGCACCATCGAGCAGCCTCTGCACTAGCTCGGCACGGCGCAGCTCGGGTGACGGCCCGACGCACTCGACCTCACTCAGATACACACAAGTGATCGACGACACTAGACGTTCAAGCAACGACGCCTGTAGGCCGAGCACGGCTGCCAGCACTCCCCTTTCGCTGGAAATGTCTTCAGCCTCGTGCGTGACGAGCTTCACCAGCAGCTTGTACCCCGCGATGTACCGGCACAAGACCGTCTCCAAGCTCACACCAAGACGCACCGCGTGCTGCGCCTGCATGATCGCAGCCAACGGGACCGGCTCTGAGCGCTCTTCCCCCATGTCGATGCCCGCGAGTCCGTACTCCACGACCGCGGTGATCGTGGCACGCAAACCCGCCATGTACTCCGCGTCCCCGGCCCCGACCGAGTCGGATACACCCTCAAATACATGGGCGAAGATCGTCTCCTCGATCTCCAGCTGCCGTAAGCGCAACCCGGCAACCACACCGACACGAACCTCCTCCAGCGAAAGCCCGCCAATGCGTCTATCTCGCAGCGCTGACTTTCCTGTGGTCGCGTAGGCACTGTGTGAAGCTGTTGTCACGATTCGAGCCTCCTTCAATACGACTCATGGCCGGTCATCGGCCGGACCAAGTGTCTGCGCTACCGCATCAGTGCCGCCGCTTCGAGCACCGCAATTGCCTCCAGGGGCCAGCAGAACTCCGGCGACAGCTCCACGCGCAAGGGGCCGACGATGGCGTACAACGGCTCCCATGCGTCAGCGGCGAGGCGTATGGCGACAACCAAGATCGGCCCCTTGCGGAGCGCCGCCCTGGCCGATTCGCCACGTTGATTGAGCATGACTGCTTCCAACTTGTCCATGTGCTCAGTTTTCACCCCGTTGCGTACGGAAGCCTCGCCACCAAGCGCGCGTCGTCATCCGGTTGAGCATTGAGCGTTCAACCCGGTCTTGCGCCAAGCGATCGTCAAGACCATCCTCGGCAGCTTCCCAGCCCAGGCGGAACGCCCGCTGCATATGCCACTGCGTGTACGGGTTGATGTTGTCGGTATATTTCAAGATCGTCCAAGCGCTCGCTAATGCGTCTGGTGGCAACGGGCACGATCTTTCTGATCGCGCATCGATTCGGCGAACACGATGTAATTGCTCAATCTAACCTTCGATCCATTCTAGGGTGGCGTCGGAACGTCTAAAAAGCCGGTCCTCGCGCTCTGGGGAGCTATCGTCGTTACGCAGACGGTCCGTGGCGAAGGCCAGAAAACGGTAGTTCGCAGCCCAAAGACCCCTGTACATGTGGAGTTGGAACTCACGACAATCGTTATTCAGCCAAAGGCAACCAAAGCGGCGCCCGTGTAGTGCGGAGCCGAGGGCGAGGATTGGGAAATAGAACTGTGGATCGGGGTACCGTTCGCCGAGGGCCGCCAGCTCGCGTATCCTGCCGGGGCGCAAGCCCCGTCGACCGAGGTCGCTCAGGACATCGGTGTTATCCATCACGCGCCCAAGATGGACAAGGATAGCCTCCGTCACCCCCACGCCCGTCACGTCTGTGGCTCCCTCGGGAATGCCGCGGGCAACCTCCGAGTAATTGCCGGCCCCCACCATTTCAGCCAACGACTTACCCTTATCGATGGTTAGCGGGAATGTTTCACATACCCGCTTTTGAACGGCAAGAAAATGGTATATTTGGTTCCACGCGGCTCCGTGGTCCCACGTTAGGTCAAGGCGGCGATCATCGGGGTGCTCAAGGATGCGCGCCGCTCGACGATAGCCGCTTTGCGGGTCGTCCCAAATGGACCCAAGGGCGAGTACGGGAAACTCACGTTGCGGGTCGGGGTGCTGCGCCCCAAACGCTAGCAGCTCGGGCATGGTTGCCGGTCGGAGGTCGTGGCGCTCCAACTCATTGACGACATTATTAGTGGGGGTGGGGCGGTGAAGATGCACAACGAAGGATTCGATATCCCGCTCCCCCAAGCCCACGCGGAAATGCTCCTCAGTAATGTCGGGACTGACGTAATCGTAGTGCCCGGCTTCCACCAGCCCGGCGAGTGGGGTACCGTAATCAACCGTTAGCAAATAGGGACCGGCGCCGGTAGCTATTTTGTGTGGCAGGTTAGCCATAGTAAGGGGGAGTCGGGTGTCACGTTCGGCGAGGATCGGCCGTTACTGCCATCGCGGACACCTCGGTCAGCTCCGCGTCAACGCCTGCGTTTCCGCGTTTTCGCCAGCGAATACTTGCGTGTCTCCTGCGATTGCTCCAGCAGCCCGACTTGCGCGAGCGTGAGCACGTAGCGGTGGACCGTGCTCGGGCTGATCCCGAGGCGGTCGGCAATTTCCATGAGACCCACCTCGTCATCGTCAAGGCCGAAGCAGGCGAGAACCGCCAGTCCCCGCAAGAGCGACTGCGACGTGCGACGATCATCGTAAGCGGGTAATTCCGCGCGGCTGAGCACCGTGGCAATCATCTCGGCGAAGCCGGGCGCCCGACTCGGCGTGACGGTGCGCACGACCTCCTCGACTTGGGTTGGCGAGAGATTGATGCGTATAGCAGGTTCGGCTGGTTTAGGTTTGCGCTTCGCGGGCATCGATTAGTGACCTAAGGCCGTGCTTATTTGCCCAGCCATTTCGCTGACAACGGGGCCAACGCGCTCCACGAGTTCGCCGACGATGTACGCCGTCGCCGGGACGGCGACCTCGACCGCCGCGACGGGCCGACGGTCGCCATCAAACACGGTGGTAGCAAGCGCACGCCGGCCGGCAAGCAACTCTTCATCCTCGACTGCCACACCGCCAGCCGCAGCGATTCGGGCCAGATCGGCGCGCAAGGCTTTCGTACTGGTAAACGTGCTTGGCGCGACTTGCCTCAGCGTAAGATTCACAATGACCTCACGCTGTTCTGCCGCGGGCAGCAGCGCGAGGAGCGCCTTACCCGCGGCGGTGCAGTACACGGGTTGGCGAGTGCCAGGCCCCAACACCACGTCTATCGCGTACTGTCCCCGGCGAGCCCCGCGCAACTGATCCAAATAGAAGACCTCCGATCCAGCGAGCAATCCCAGGCTCACGGTATGACCAACTCGGTTGCGTAGGTGCCGTAGGTGCTCGCGGGCGGCGTCGCGGACCGTCATCGAGTTCAGCAGGCACAGCCCCACGTTTGCGCCACGCGCAGAAAGCCGGTACTTACGCGACGCGTTCTGCTCAAGGTAGCCGAGCGCCACCAACGTCACCGCGTAGCGACAGGTGGTCGAGCGACCAAGACCAGTTTCATCGGACATCTCGGCGATGCCGCGCACCGGATGCTCGGCAGTGAAACACCTGAGCATCGCCAGACCCGCGACGAGTGAGGACGAATACCGCCCAGGATGATCGGGGTCGAGGTGTCTGTGCTCTGGCGTTCGTGTGAGTTGCGGGCTCATGCTCCGATGTGTGCTGTTGGAAGCCGCCATCCATGAACCACGGTAGGTGTGGGTGTGCTGCTGCCCTCTCCCATCAGCGGCACCCACGCCTTCTCCCGGCGCGCACCAGGGCGGTGCCCGTTTCCCCCTGCCTGCTCCCCGAAGAGAGCGGGTTGGGCCAGGAAGGAGAACGACCCACCCACCTGCCACCGCTCATCATCGTGCGTCCTCGGCGTGCGATTCGCACAAGCGGAGGCTGAAGACTTCGAGGCGAGCCCGACCGTGGAGTATATGTCCAACCTGCCGTGTCCGACCCGGCCGCGGCCTGCGCAAGCGACACGGCAACAAGAATCTCCGGGTCCCTAAGTTGGGAGCCACCGTCGCAGCTTCGATCGTTACTCGCGCTGTCGTCGCTTGCTGGCGCGTTGACGAGCCGGCCGGTGCTGGCTCCCCTGCCACGGGTCGCCAGGCAACCAATGCCAGCCGGCCGGCTCGTCAGGGGATCACGACAGACGGTCCGGTTGAGCGGAGCGGACTTGCCGCCTGAGAGTGCGGCCCTTCCGCTCTGTATCGGACCATCTATCCGCGGGTTCCGATGCAAACGGCGCCCGCGGTGCCCTTGGACGGCACCCTGCCAGTTGTGATCCCATCGCGCCATGCACGTTGATCCTGACGTATCACTCTCTGGAACTCCAGCTATTGCGTTCCGGTCTTAAAAACTACGTTCTGATCTAAACATTTGGCGCCAAAAACCCCGTGATTTGGCGTGTTCCTGCCGGGCACCTGCCGGCTCGTGGCGCGTTCGCGCAGCACGACGCGGCCGCCGGCGTGCGGCGTGACGATCACGCTGCGCCATCGCGCCCTCTCGATCGCCGGGCCAGCCGGCATGATTCGGAGCCCACATAGGACGGTTCGGAGGATCGTGCGAAGCTCTAGCAGTGCTAGATGCCGGCCGGGGCATCGCTGCCGCCCGCCGCCCCACGGCAACCACACGCGCGTGGCGCGCGACGGTGAGTCTAGGAATCGCTCGGGCTGAAAGTTGTGTGGGTCGGGGAACAGGGCCGGGTCGTGGTGCATGAGATAGATGCAGCCGAGTAGCTGAGCTGGTGGGCGGTAGGTCCAGCCGCCTATCTCGATCGGCTGAGTGACTGCCCTGGGCGCCGCGAACAAGAACACCGGCCGGTGGCGCAGCACCTCATTCACCGTCGCCTGCAAGTACACGTCGCTTTGGCCGTCGTCGATCTCAGCCGCGAGCCGGTCCTGCACATGCGGGTTGTGGGCGAGTAGCTGCATCGCCCACGCGACGGCGGAGGCCGTAGTCTCGTGGCCAGCGATGATGACCGACACGAGATTGTCCCGCAGTTCCTTGGCTGTCATCGGGAGGCCGTCGAGGCGGACGGCGCTTAGCAGCATGTCGAGCATGTCGCTGCTGGTCCCGCCGGCACGTCGGCGCCGCGCGACGATAGAGGCGAGCAATTCGTCTACTCCCTCACGGTCCCGCTCGAATCGCGACCATGTGCGACGCCATCCCGGCACATGGCGAAGGGGTGGCTGGTGTAGCAGGAGGCTCGCCGTGACCGACAACATCGAGAGCATCAGGTCGCGCAGCCGCTCTATGGTTTTGTCATCGTCGGCACCGAATACAACTCTTAGCATCACAGTCAGAGTCAGCGAACACACACGCGGATATATTGCAGTAGGTGCATCGCGCGGCCAGGAACCCACCGAGCGACTAGCCAGGTCGCTAACCATGTCTGCGTAGCCGAGTACCGCCCGCCGGTGAAACGCCGGCATGATTGCATCCCGGCCGTTGATTCGCTCGTCCTCCTCTCCCAGCATGAACGACGTGTCGCCAAACAATGGGGCCGTGACGGCGGCGCCGACGCCCGCGTGAAGGATCGCGAGGGGCGCCGTGACAACCGCGTGAATCTCGCTCGGGTCGGCCAAGAACACCAGCGGCGGTTTACCAACAGGCTTCATGGTGAACCGGGGGCCGATCCAATGGCGGCACCATTCCAGATACTCCAAGGGTCGCCACATGCACACGGCGGTCTGGACTATTGACGGGAAGGGTGCCGTTGGGGGCAACCCCTGAGATCCTGCTGTATCGGACGGGGAGGAATGTATACGTCGCATTGATTGCTCCTTTAGTGTCGAGTCAGCTTGAGCGTTGGGCGTAGACAACCCGCCATAGCCTCAAGACCGGAAGCAGTAGGCCGACCAGTGGTTCGCCGGCTCGGATAAGAGAGCGTGCCTCGTCGCGCATCGCGGCTGTGCGCGCCCTGTCGTTCGACAGATACATTGCAGCCATGCTCGTCACGATCAAGACATGCCGCTCGCCATCGGCGAGAGCAGCGGCTTCTAAAGTTGCGCGACGTACAAGCTCGCCAACGCGAAGTGCAGTCACCGCGGGGGGGTAGTGCCCCACATAACTATGTTCACCATTTGTCTCATCCTCGCTTCGATCGACGTAACTATCGAGCATCGTCGCCGTCGCCGATATCCACGGACTGTAGGCTCCACAAACTCGCTCCAGCTCAGCTACATTGATATGCGGCTTTGTGGCGGCAGCGAGTAGCGCGAAGATAGTCAACCCAGCACTAGCCGCAGCAGTTAGCTCAAACCAGCTAGCGCAGCGTTCTTTAGGGAACTCGCGCCTCGCCCAGCGCCTAAGCTCAATGTCGCGTTGCGAGGGGTCGGGGTCGTGGTTGATAGCGAGCACTTGGGCGCGGTTTGCCTCCCGCAGCACCAATGGACGCACCGCTTGGTATGACGGCAACGACGCACATTCGCGACGGCAGAGTGAAACAAGTGAGCGCAGGTAGCCGCCGTCCTCGCGCCACGGGTGATATCGGTAGTAGTCCGAGATTGGCGGTGCGGGGTCTAGCGCATCGACAAGAGCCAGGTGAAGGTGTCGGCCGTTGATCGTCCCACGGTCCGCGCCGCGCTCGTTCATGCTGTCGAGGAAGTCCCACAAAATCTGGTAGGCCACCAGCAGCCGTAGGAGTCGGGGATTGCGCGAGCTAGAGAGGATGCAAAAGATCGCCGCGCCGTCGATGTTCACACGCTTGTGAGCGAACGAGGCTAGGGCGTCGCCGCGGATGGCGGGATCAGGGATACGGCCGGCTAGCTTCCTCCACCGGCGAATCTCGCGCGCGGCCAAAGGTAGCGTCCACGTCAGCTCCCGCGCTACAGCATGGCCCGTTACGCATAGCTGGCGCGGGGAGAGCGGCGCCGGGGCCGGCGCTGGTGGCCCGGCGGCGTGGTTAAGTAGCCGAACGGGCCGCTCGGGGTTGAACCCGCACCATGAGATATCCCGCCAGTGACACCACGACAACGGCGCCCGCACTGACGAGTGCGAATGTCCAAAGCGCCACGAGCGCTTCAACGTTGAAAGACATGGGAAACCCTGTGACGCTTGCCAGCGCATGACTCATGAGAAGCTGTCCGTACACACCGAATAGCGCACCTGTGGAGCAGCCTACACCGAGAAGGATTGCGCCCTCCCAAAGCAACCAATGACGCAGGACGGGCCGCTTGAAGCCAAGGCATCGAAGACGTGCGACATACGCCCTTCGCTGCCATATCAGCGACCCGAGAGCGCCAGCAATCGCGAACATCGCGGCTATCAGCACGAGCACACGAATCTGCTCTAGCCTCAACAAGCCCTGACGCGCGACCGCAAACTGCCGCTGGTCTCGTTCGGCGCGTGTTTCGACAAGTAGGCCACTATTGGGTCCTAGCGCCCTCTGGACGGCCCTGCGGACTGCGGCCGGCTGCGCCCCGGCAGTGGTGTCAATCTGATAACCGCTCGGTTCGCTGCTGCCCCAAGCCGCAGCGTAGTCGGTTGCGTTCACGGTCACAGAGCCCGGAGGCCATCCGAGATTCGTGGAGAGCGCGGCGACGCGCAGCCGTGTGGGTACGGCCGAGGGCAATGTGAACGCCTCTCCGATGTGGAGATGATGTTCGGCGGCCAGCTCGCTTGAGAGGACCGCCCACCCGCCTTCGCGGAGTCGCGCATCAGCGAGCATGGCGTTACCTGACGCAATCTCGCTCGGTGGGATAAGCTGCCCGCTGCTCGGCGGCGGGCCAAGGACCCAAAGCCGCCTATCGCCCCAAGTAAGGAAGCTCCCTCGGTATTCGCTAATGCTCTTGACCCCCGGTACACGGGCCAGCGCCGCGCGACCCCCAGGGTCAGAAAAGGGTGTCGTCGCTAGAACATTTGATTCGCCGCGTGGCGTCACCCATATGTCTGCGCCCGAGTCGCGGCCGCTTGCCGAGGCATCTAGGCCGCGTTGTAGATTGCGCTGCGCTCCCTGAATGGAGACGACGCCAAAGCAAGCTACCGCAGCGGTCGCGATGATCGCGAGCGACCGAATACGAGTCTTGGGCGCCCGCAACTGAATGAGCGCCACGCGGGGCGAAGGGCGGTTGAAAGTCGGCTGCAAACGCTCGAAGCCCATGATTACGGCGTCGAATAGAAACGGCAGGACACACAAGAGCGCGATCACTAGCGTGATGTTGCCCAGGTTTGACCAGGCCGGGTGGACGAGCAGAATCACCGTTGTGCAAGTGAAAGCTGCGACGCCAAGCACGGCACGGCCGATCACAAGCCATCGATGGCTTAGCGCACCCTTCCACGCGGCGGGCAGGAATGTGTCGCGCAACGGCAGGAGCACTCCAGCGCACGCCGCAGCCATGCCTGCGGCGATTGCCTCCGCGACGCACTGCCACGACACGATCCGCGCCGACCCAACCGGGAACGCAAATGACAAGTAGCCGGGGGCCCGGTGAAAAACGCTGATCGAGAGCAGATCGCCGAGCGCGAGTCCGAGCGCGCACGCGATGACTCCGAGTATCGCAGCATCGAACAAGAGGAGCTGCAATGATATTCGGTGGGTAGCTCCCTGATGGCGAAGGTGGTTGAGGAGCCGACGACGGCGCGGGACCGTAATCAGCATCGCGTTCGCGGCGAGCAGGAACCCAACGGTTGCGCTGATTATCGAAAACAACGTCTCGCCCTGGTTCTCTGGCAATGAGGCCACACTGAACAACTTGGCGTCCCAATCTGCGGGCTCGACATTTACATGCGCTACTGAGGCGAGGCGATTCAGGCCGTCCCGCACTTCGTTGTTCCGTCCATGAGCGACCTGAACAAAGATGCGCGTTATCCGGCCCGTCATGCCGGTTAGCTGCTGCGCATAGCCAACCGGGGCGAGTGCCACCGGGCTATTCACCAAGCTACCTATATCTTCGGCTCCGAGGGTCGTGCCGAGCAGGGTGGGTACAACTTTCGCGCCGACCTGCAAGGTCATGGTCTGGAGTGCTCCCACGCCGAGCGCATTTGCTATTGGCAGCGGAAGCGCGATTGCTCGCTGTGCTGCGAGCTGCTTGGCGCTGAATCGACGTAGGAGTGAGCCACCGAAATCCGCAAACCGGGGGTCGGTGCCGATCAGGTCTACCGACTGCGTTTGCCCGTTCGGCCCGATCACCTGTGCCGGCTGGTCGAGCACGGGTAGCGCGAGCTTGACCCCGGGAATCCGGCGGACTTCGCTCAGCAGATGTTCGCTGACACCCGCAGGCCCTCGCGCGTCAAGCTGGTACTGCGTATTCCCGACGAGTTGGGCGCTCAGCTTTTGTACCGAGTGAGTGAGACTGGTGGACGCGACCTGTGAGGCAAACAGCAAACCCACCCCGACTGCTATCCCGAGGATCGCAAAGGCGTCCTGCACGAGCACATTGCGGCTTCGCAGCCGCGAGCGGTAGATATAGAGCAGGTTCGCAAAGCTCAGGCGTCGTCGCTTTCGTCTGACCTGCGGAGCACGCGCCGGGGGGCTCGGCTCGGCTGCGCGAGGCGGCGACGACTCCGGCGGGGGCGCTGGTATTGACGCGCTCATGTGTGCTGCTCCACTGACTCGGCAGGGACGAGGATATGCGCCGGCTGGTAGTCGCGAAGGTGTCCGTCGCGTAGTTCGTAGACGCGGCCGGCGAACGCAGCGGCCTGGGGATCATGCGTGGTGAGCAGTAGCGCAGCGCCCCGCTCGTCGCAAGTCTCGCGCAGGAGACGCAGTACCCTTTCGGAGTTGTCGGTGTCGAGATTCCCCGTCGGCTCGTCGGCGAGAACGAGACTCGGCTTGGTCGAGAGCGCCATTGCGATCATCACTCGCTGACGCTCGCCCATCGACAGCTCCTCGGTGCGATGACGGAGCCGATCACGCAAGCCGAGCCGGTCCATCAGCGCAAGGATGCCGCTGTTTGCGTTGCGGGTATTGGTCAGCGCGAGGCGAAGTGACGCCTCCTCGATCGCGAGCGCGCCTTCGGTCAAGTCGTTGGGCTGGCCCACAACTCCTAGCTTGGTGAGACGGTAGTCGTCGAGTTCGTCATCGGTCATCTTCGCTAGGTCTTGGCCGTCGAATGTGACCGTGCCGGCGTCCGGTGGCATCGCACCGGCTACGAGGTCGATCAGGGTAGACTTGCCCGATCCACTAGGCCCGTACAGTGCAACGAACTCACCCGGTTCGATGGTGATGGTCACGCCGTCGATCGCTCGTACCGGCTTGGCTTTGCCGAGCTGGTAGTGCTTGACTAGATCACGGATTTCGAGCACGCAACGAACCCCTCTCTCAGCCGGTGGCGCGTCGAGGGCCATACAGCGGGAATAGGTTGTCATGCGTAGGGTGGTTCTCGTCTATGCGGCCTTCGCCGTCGAAGGTGTAGACGCGGTTCGCCGCCACGAGAGCGGCCATGTCGGAGGCCCCGGCCAACACGCCGCAGCTCAGCTCACCCGCGATCCCAAGCAGCAGCTCGCCCGCCTCGCGCATCCCGCCGGCTCCCAGGCCGTCGAGTAGATCGTCAACCACCATGAACCGCGGGCACGCGGCATAGCCCCTGGCTACCGTCACCAACAGCCGCTCCCAATCCGACAACGCACCATACGAGCGCCCCGCGCAATCCTTCGCACCGACACGATCCAGCGCTGCGCGAGCCCGATCCTCAACACCGTCCATCGGCCCGCCCATCGCAAGCGGCAGCGCCACGTAATCCAACACCCCGAAGTCCGCAAAGTCCTCCCGCGGCATCCAAGCGATGCGATCCCCCAACAGTTCGGTCCGATCATCCTCGGAGCACTTCGCCAGATCGCGGCCCTCAAACCAAACCTCGCCAGCCTCGGGCACCGCCAAGCCGGCAGCGACTTCGAGCAGCGTCGTCTTGCCCTCGTGCGCGGCGCCAAGCACTCCCACGAACTCGCCAGCGCCCACCGTCAGCGACACGTCCGAGAACACCTGCCACCACTCCCGCTCCCGCCGATATCCCTGCCCAACCCCAACCAGCCGCAACACACACTCAGCCATGCGCCCCTCCGATCACGACGTAAGGCTATACCGCATATCCAGCACCGCGCGGTGATCGTTTTGGCTGTGTGCCCGTTTTGGTCTAAACACTCGCCGTAGCTGGCTTCTTGATGGCCTCGCCTGTGGAGTTGGGGGTGCTGGATACCAGTAGCCGCAGACCGGCGTCGTACTCGTCCAGCTCTCGTAGATGCCCGTGCCGGGCGTCCCAGGTTCCGTCTTGCAGACCACCTCGGAGGGAGCCGGTCACTCCGGCGCCCACTCGTCGGGCGGCGCTCCGGGTGTCCAGGTCTTCGTGACGCCGCCGCCTTCTTGGCGGAGGGTGTGGGAGTAGTCGTTGAGCTGGGTTTGGAAGGCGAGCTCGTCGCGTGGGTCCACGCCGGCGTCGTCGAGCTCTGAGCGCCAGGTCGCTAGCGCGCAAAGCATCTCGGTGTGCTGCTCGTCGGTCCACCAGTCTTCTTTGAGGTTCGCCAGGGCGCGGGGGTAGCGGCCGTGTAGCGCGACGATCTGGCCCCACATTTCTTGGCGCCATGTCGGGTCGCCGCCGTAGGGCTCAAGCCAGCGCGCGCGATTTCCGCCGCCGCCGACGACGATGGGTACTTGTCGGAGCTGGCGGACCTTGCCATCCTTGGCGGCTTGTGCGATGCCGGTGCGGACAAAGAGCCCTGCGAGCGTGGACTGTCGTTCGCCGGTATTGGCGGCGAGCTCTGCGAGCTGGTCGGCTTGCGGGTCGGATAGGACTATCTGGATCTTGCGGCTCATCGTGTTCGCTCCTGGGTGCGGTCGGGTGCTTGGACGATGCGGTGGATGGCGCGCGCGAGCCCTGGGATCGGCCGCTGGCGGCTCGGTGCGAGCGTCGGCCGGTAGCCCGTGCCGTATTCCAGGTCGGGCAGCTCGGGGTGCGCGAGCGAAGGTGTCTGTGCGTGGCTGCGACGCATCTGCTCGGCAAGGCGGCTGATGCGGTCGGTGTCCTGTCCTTCAATGCCGAGGTCTTGCCGGGAGACGAACCAGTTGGTGCCCTGGCGGGCGCGGGACGCCTCGACGTAAGCGGGCTCCTTGCTTGTCTGCCATCCGCCGGTTACAACCAAGGTGCGGGTGACGGTCGCGCCCTGCGCGCGGTGGATGTGCTGCGCGTAGCCCAACCGCAAGCGGGCGAGGTCGTCCCCGGCGAGCGTACGCTTGCGCGCGGTCACATCGAACTCGACAAGGACGCCGCCATCGGGGGTGATGTCGAGCACCTGGCCGCGACTGCCGTTCTCGATGCGTTCTTGGCCGGGCTCGTGGTGCTGGTCGATGAGCGCTACCCGGTCGCCCTGGCGGACGCCGTAGTGGACGCCTGGCACTTGGACCTCGCTCTCGCCGAGTTCGCCGCGCTGTGCGCGGAAGTGCTGCGCGCGTGCGTTGAGGCGATGGATCTCCTGGTTTGAGGAGTCCGATATCAGCGCGACCTCGCTGAGGTCGTGTCGTTCGGTGAGCTTCGCCCACGCGCGAGCGGCCTGCTCGACTGCCTCGTCGCGAGTGTCTGCCATGTGGAGTTGCCCGCGGGAGTGGTAGTGCGCCATCGCCCTGTCCGAGCGCCCAGCGCGGAGGTCTGCCCATGCGCGCTGTTCGGCCGGGTCGAGCGTGCGGCGAATGTTCGATAGCTCCGCGCTCGGCGCGAGTCGGGTCAGCCGCTCGAACATGCCGCCGGCGCCGATCGAGGGGAGCTGCGCCGCGTCGCCGATCGCGACGAGCTTTGACCCGGTGCGCTCCACGACATCCGTGAGCCGGTTCAGGCGGTCGGTGTCGGCCATTCCGGCCTCATCGAAGTAGACCGTCGTAGCGTGGTCGATGTCGAGCTGGCCCCGCTCGACGCGGGACACGAGTGCGTCCAGCGTGAGGGTCTGTCCGGCCAGTGCTGGACTGTCCTGGCCGAGGCGTTGTGCGGTGGACCCTGACACCGCGATCCCCAGCGTGCGATGTCCGGTGTGCTGCTCGGCCCTTGCGGCGGCGTCGATCACCACGCCCTTGCCGGTCCCGGCGGGGCCGACAAGGATCGCGCCGCGCTCGGCGCCGGTGATGACCTGCAGCGCGTTGGCCTGCTCGTCTGTGAGCCGGCCGCCGATTCGCTCGGCGAGTTCGTCGCTTGCGATCGTGCGAGCGCTCTCTCCGACGTCCCGGCCGGCGCCCTGCGCGAGCACGGTGAACCGTCGCTCGATCGCCTCCTCACGAGCGCGAACCGTCAACGTCGTCATCAGTCCGCCCTCCAATGGCAGGACACGCCGCTCGGCGATCATCGTCTTTGAGAACGCGAGCGCTTCGTGTGGGGAGAGGTCGCCGACGGACTGCTCCAAGAGGACGGCGCGCAGCTCGCGGGGCTCGAACGTCGCGGCGCGCTCGGTCAGTCGCTCCTCCACGCGATCGGCGAGTGGCCGGCGATTCTCGAGAACGCGCTCAGCCTCACTCGGGCTGCGCTCGGCCGGGGCCTCGAAGCGCGCGGCGGTCTCGTTCCACACGAGCTGCAGGTCGGCCTTCGTGACGAGCACCTTCGCCTTGCGGTTCTCCAACTTGAGCTGGCGCAGCTCCCCGCGCTCCGGTGCTCGGCCCCACTTCGCGCGGAACCGCTCGGCGGCCCTGGCGACCTCACGGCTGCGCTGGGAGAAGGCATCCAACATGCCGCGCGGCACGCCCTCGATCTCGAAGTAGCGGCCTTCCTTGCCGGTGCCGCGTTCGATCTTGTAGCCGCGCTCGGTGAGCTGGTGAGCGAGCGCGGAGCGGTAGTACGCGCCGACCTCGCGTGCGGAGCGGAAGATCGGTCTGGAGGCGACGGCGACGAGCCTGCCGTCCTCGCGGATCGCGCTCGTGATGACGACATGGCTGTGGAGTTGCGGGTCGGGCGCGTCGCCCTCCATGACCCCCCTCGCGGTGGTGTGCCGGTACTCCGCGGCAACCAGGTCGACGGCGTGCTCCTCGACCACTTGGCCGTCGTAGCGTCGGCGCACGGTCGGCACCGTCTCGGTTAGATGAGCCATCGCGTCGGTCACGGCGGCGGCGTGCGCGGCCTCAATCTCCCGGCGCTCGTGCTCGTCGCCGAGCGCCCACACCACGGACACCGACTTGGGGGCTGAGAAGGTCAGGTCGATCCCGCCGCCACGTCGGCCATTGGAGCCCTCGCGTCTGAGCCATTCGCCGGTGCGTGGGTGGCGCCCCTCCATGAGCGCGATGAACTCAGGGCCGTCCACCCTCGCGCCCTCGATCCCGAGCCGGGCGAGGGTGTCTGGCGTCGCGAGCCACTGGCCCGGCGCCTGCGTCGGCTCGCCCTCGGGGCTGAGGTAGTAGTCGCCGCGCTCGGGCTCGATCGTCTTGCCCTCCAGATACCGGGCGTACCCCCCGCCTTTCCCGGCGGCGATGCTGGCTGCGGTCATCACATGGGTTATTGACCGTGAGCGGCCCAAAACGGACAACGAATTGCAAAGTCATCGCACAGCCAGGGCACAGCCGTGCATCTAGTCTGTTCGGACGTGGTGCTGTGCGCCGGGTGCGGCGAAGCCGAAGGCGAAGACGCGCAGGCCGGAGGGTCTGTGAAGGCCGCCGCGAAGCGGCTGGCCGTGCTGGCTGCGGCGGAGCCAGCAGTCCAGCGAGCAGACCCGTAGGCCGTAGGCGTGCAGCACCGGGTTCGATCAGAGAGCCGACCGCAGGGAGGCTCGGTCACAGCGGGCGAAGCCCGCGCATCGGTATCCCGGCTGTTGCCGTAGAGCCGGGGCCGTGGCTCCAACGGCAGCACGCGGCGCCCGCGTGTTCGCCGGCCGCAGGCCGTCGTCGGCCGGGCGCGAGCCCACGCGAGGGCGACCCCTCATCGGGAGGGGGAGCTGGGCGAGCGTCAGCGAGCGCGCGAGCGGATGGCGGGGCTCAGCGACCCCGCTGCTCGTGGTAGTCGGGCGTGCAGTGTCGGACGCGCCGGCGGTGCCCACAGGTGGTGCAGTAGCCGGCGTCGCGCGCAGCGGCGACCTCGGCGGCCTGCCGCTCGCGCCAGTCGCGGGCGTAGGCGCTCATGTGCTCCGCCTGTGCTTTGCGTCGCGCGGCTTCACGCTCGTGCTCGGCTTGCTGCTCGCGCCGGCGCAGGATCTCCGCCGGCTTCGTGTACGGGTTGGCCTCGCACATCGGGTTCGGGCACGGCCGCTCTCGATGCGACGGCGTGACCGCCGCCTGGCAGAACGGGCAGGCGTAGCTTCCGTCAGGCCATGAGGACTTGACGGGCCGGGACTCGCCGAGACAGTTCGTGACTGCCTCGGGTGTCGTGGTGTCGATCGCGTTCGCGCTCATACGGCACGGCTCCTTCCTTGGTCGGGTGCGCCCCGCCCCGCGCGGGGTCGCCGTGCCCGAACCTCCGCACGTCCGGAGGGCGTGCGACGCTGGAGAGGGCGACGGCCCCACGCGGGATGATTCAAAGGGTCTGCCAGGGCCGACCGCGAAGCGGTGGCCGTGCTGGCTGCGGCGAAGCCAGCAGCCCCGACGTGCCTGTGGAAGACTCTGCGGTGGTGCGGGCGGCTGACTTACCCGAAGTGCAGGCGTCAGGGGCTTGGTCTGCCGCGCGGCTTGGCCTTCGAGGCCGTTTAGATGCGCGCCCCGTTGTCGCCGTCCGCACCACCACGCTCCCCTGGTAGTGGCGGGGAGGCCGCGGTAAACTCTGTTGTGCGATGGCGACGATGCCCCGACAGGTAGACCTTGGCCCTGAGACGTTCGAGCGGTTGAGCGAGGACGCGGCACGCCATCACGAGGACGTGAGCAGCGCCGCCGAGCGCATCCTGCGCGAGCACCTGCCCGCAGGTCCAGACGCGGAGAGCACACTTGCGACGCTCGCTCGCCTGCGCGCATTGCGGGCGCGGATGAAGCCCGGCCGCGGAGCGGTCGAGGATGTCCGCGAAAGCCGTGCAGAGCTTGAGCGGCGAACGTCCTGAGCGCCACGGCTGCGTTGCGAGTCGTCATCGACGCGAACGCGGTTGTCGCGCTCGTAGCGCGTGAGCCTGAGAGCGATGCGGTCGAGCAGTGCATCGAGCGCTGGGCGCGCGAGGGTGTCGAGCTGCACGCGCCAGCGCTCGCGCGGTATGAGGCCGCGAACGTCCTGACGCGCAAGACGAGTATCGGCGAAATCGAGCAGAGTGACCTTCCGGCGCTGTGGGCCGAGCTTGAGGCCATGCCGATCGCCTATCACCCCCTCGGTGACGGCGCTGCGGTGATCGGCGTGGCGATCGAGCTGCAGCGGCGTAGCGCCTACGACGCGGCTTACGTCGCGCTCGCGCGCGAGCTAAACGCCGGGTTATGGACATTGGACGGCCCGCTCGCGCGCAACGCCGCGAGCCGCGGGATGCCGGTCAACCTGATCCAATAGCCGGCGCGGCTTACAGTTCCACCTCGCACGGGCAAACGCGCAGCCCGTCGCGCGCGATGAGCGCGAGGACATCGTTCTGCACCCAGGGCGAGGGGTGCTGCTCGCCGCTCTCGGGGACCTGGCCGATGCGGCGGGCGAGCCAGCTCGTCTCGCCGCTGACGCGGCCTGCACGGTCGCGCTTGGTGCGCCCGCAGCGCAGCGCGATCTCGCTCATGCTCAGGCCGCGAAACTTGACAGCGCTACGGACAGCTTCGCGCAACCCACGATTGAGAACAATGGTGCTCGCCTGTAGGCGCTGCAGCTCCCCGTCGAGGGTGCAGGTGGAGCAGCTTGGGTCCTCGCGGTAGGCCGCAAGGGCCTCGATCGTGAGCGCCCGCGCCGGCTCGTAGTCTTCCAAGCGCGCGACGACATCGCGCAGCGTCACGGGCTCGGGCGGCTCTTGCTCGTCGTGGAGGCGCGAGCGTGCCCAGCGCAGCTCGGGCACGGAACGGCCGGTCGTGAGCTCGCGAATGCGAAAGCAGTAGCCCTCGCCGTCGAGCAGCGGCGCGTGTTCGAGGACTGTGCTCTCGATGCTCGTCGGCGAGGACGCGGGCCGCGTCCTGGCGAGGTCGTCTGCGCCGAGCAGACGGCAGCGGCCCCGCCGCGGCTCGTCCGCGAGGTACATCTCGGCGATCATGGCGGCGTTCTCGGGCGGCTCGCTCGCTGCGATACGCGCGACCACGCGACCGTCGCCCGCGGTACGCGCGAGACGGTCAACGACGAACGTGCTCCCGTCCGGGCGCGCGAGGCCAACGAGTTCACGAACATCCTGTGTTTCGTGCTCAACGTACCGTCCGAAGCACGGTGCGCGCTCGCACGCCGGGGCGTCGCAGACGGGTGAATCGGGTGTAGCGGTGGCACTCATCGCCGACCTTCCTTTCACGGGTTCTGGCCCGCCGGGTGCGGGCCGTTGCCCCGCCTCCCGCGCACGCGCAGCGTGCGAACATCGGGAGGGGCACGGCCCGCCCGGCCCTCTCGCCCGCGGCGCCGCGCGCGAGCGTCAGCGAGCGCGAACAGCGCAGTCCGCAGCGCAGCCGGCCGCGAGTCGCGCGAGACCTGCGCCGCTGTATCGGGTATCCCTCGGCGCTGTCGAGCATCGCGTCGAGCAAGTTCACGAGCCCGTCGAGATGCCCCGAGTCCACCTTGATGAGCGGCGCGACCTCGGCAGGCGAGGCGGCGCCAGCGAGACTCAACAGCCAATCGCGCTGCTCGCGCAACAGTCCAACGTCGATCGTGCCAGGCGTCTGCAGATCCGCCACTACGACCCGGCCAGTTTCGTCCTCGACGGTCGGCGGGTCCTCGCGGCCTGCCGCGGGCGAGATGGCGGAGGTGATGCGCTCCCAATCGCGCAGGTTGCTGGCGCCGCTCGTCGCGGCCCACTCTCGCGCGAGCGCCCACGGACGGCCGACGTCGCACGCCTCAGTCGCCTCGCCTGCGTTTACGAGTGCGAGCAGCATCTCGAAGGCGTGATGACGCGCGGACGCCAGGGCCTCGCGACGGTCGCGGTGTGGGCCTGGGCGGCCACGCTGCACCGCGGGACTCGGCGCTTGGGCTGCCTCCTCGCACAGATGTTCATGTATCCCAGCGGCGACGCTCCTGGGCGCCGCCGGCGGGTCATTCTCTCTTTTGTGTCCGTCGCTGGAGATGTTCATGGCACTCCTTAATCACGTTGTTGTGAGCCCGCCGAGTGCGGGCCTTTGCCCCGTGCCGCGCACGCGCAGCGTGCGAAACTCGGCAGGGCAAGGCCCGCCGGCGAGACTCGCCCGATGCACGATCTAGGCGTCGGCGCTCGCCTGCGGCTCGTTGGCCGGGCGGCGATGGCCGGTGATCTCGTGGTAGGGATACTTGTCCGTCCACGAGTAGGGCGTCTTGACCGCGACCGTCTTCGGGTTGGCTCTGACGACGAGCTGCCATGCCCGGCCGCGGAGCTGCACGAGGTCGCCTTTCTGGATGTCGGCGCTGGTGTAGACGCGCGCGCCGCTGCACTCGATCGCCTCCTGCAGAAACGCAACGTCTTCTTCGATGACGTGCTGGCGAGCGCGCAGCCGCTCGGCGTATTCGCCGGTGGCGCCCGCGAGGCGCCTTTCGAGCTGGCGCTGCTCGGCTTGAAGGCGGGCGACCTTGCGGCCCATCACGACCGGGCTCTCGCGGGCCTCTGCCTGCGCGCGTACCGAGTCAGAGCGCCGGGTAGCTTCACGGGCGTTCTCGCCGTGCTCGATCGCCTTGCGCATGTTGCGGTCATGGCGGGCAAGGTCGCGGCGGTGGCGGCGCTCGGAGTGGTGGCCGACGAGGATCGGCTGTCCCATCGGGATCATCGCCACGATCGCGTTTGCGGCGTCGCGGCGCGTGGCGTAGCGCTCGCGCTCTTTCGTCGCGCGCTCGGCGTGCGCGTCAGCGTGTTGGTCGCTGGCGTTCTGTCGCGCCTGGAAGGTGCTGGCCGGGTCGTACTGCTCGACGTCCACTGTGACGGTAAAACCGGCCGTCCGTAGGGCGGCGGCGAGCGTGTCGATCCGCTCGTGACGCGGGGCGAATCCGCGGCTTTGGCGCATGTACCAAACGCCGAGGTTGCGCGACCAGCGAAAGCCCGAGGCACGCAGCGCGTCACGGGAGCCGTCACCGCGTGAGGTCCCGCTGACAAGCGTTCCCTCCTCGTTGGTGTGAGCAATGACGATGTGCCCGCCGGTTTCACTGTTCTGCTCGGGTGCTGTAAGCGTGCTCGACTCTGTGATACCCATGAGGGACCTGCCTTTCTCTGAATGAGTTACAGGAACGGCTCTTGGTGGTGGGCCGTTGAGCCCGACCTGCGGCACGCCCGTAGGCGTGCCAACCTGTAGAGGGCGGCGGCCCGCCCGCCAGACCCCTCTACGTCGGCGGGCCGCCGCGCGCTGCGGCGGCCCGCCCGGCCCTGGCATTACGCCGCGGCCTGCTGGAGCTCGCGGCGAACGATGCTGCTCGCCATCGGGATCGCGTCCAGCTCCCGCGCCTGCTCGGTGTAGTCAGCAACGAGCGCCTTCAACGCCGAGTAGCCGTCCTGCTCCAGTTCGCGCTCAACGAGATGCGCGCGCCCTGCGCCCGCCGCGGGTCGGTCGGTGATCCTCACGCTCCCTTTGATGCGCTGCCCATACAGGACGCGCTCCCCGCCACTGACGCTGTAGCGCCCAAGCTCCGTGAGCTGCCCCACCTGCGGCTCAGCCGCCGCCGGGACTGCCTGCTCGGGTGCCGCCTTGCGCCAGCTCGCAGCCGAGCCGAAGCCGACGACCTCGCCTGGCTGAACGCCCGTTGCGTACACGAACTCGCTCTCGCTGGGCTCCGCCTCGATGTCGCTCGGCCTGATCGCCAGTTCTACGTGACCGGCCTCCTTCAGCGCCAGCAGCCGCTTGATTTCACTACTCGCTTGCGCGCGCGTCTTGGGAGGGGTGAAACTCGTGCCGGTCTGTTCGGCAAGCGAGCGGACGAATTGAAGCTGCCGTGAGGTCGGGTCGTTACTGCGTGTGGCTGAGCTCATTGTTCTCTCCTGTTGGTCGGGGTTGAGCACGCCCCGGCCAAAGCAGGCCGGCAAGGCGGGTCAAGCCCTGTCCCGCCAGGGATCGCCGCAGGCGACGCGAAGCGCAGGGCTTTACGCGCCGCCAGAGCCGGTCTGCTGGCCTTAAGGGGTGGGCTCAAGCCCGACTGGAGAGAACCTGTGGTGAACTCGCCAGAGCCCCGATCCTCTGTTCCTCGCCGTTCAGCGTCGCGTTGATCTTTGCGGCCATGACTTCCAACGCCTCCCGCACCACGGCCCGATCGTTCTGCGAACGAGTGCCGTCACGTTTGGTGAGCAGTTCGACGTCAAACCAACCGTCGGTGATACCGGCGCCCCTCCCACCGGCGGGGTAGGCCACGAGCATGAAGTCGTGCGCTTCATCGGTGTCGCGGGAATAACAGTCAATGGTGATACCCTTGGGAACTACTAGCGCTCCCGTTGCTTCGGCTTCTGTGAAAAGGGTAACGGCTTGGTTGCCTGGCCGGGTGTCAGTCCAGCCAAGGTCCGGCACGGACATCTTCTCGGTGATCCGTTTCGGGTTCACTCTTACCGGCTCGCCGGTGTAAGTGATCTGCAATGTGCGGCCTGCGTTGTTCATGGCGGCGCTCCTTCTCGTCGGGGTGAGTAGGCGCCCCTCATCAGCAGGCCCGTGGCCTGCTTGAATGTGGGTGCCAGCCTCGGCGAGGCTCGCGCACCCGGCGGGTCCGTGTCGAGCTGGGAGAGCAGTCGGTCTCGCCAGCGTACCGCGTACCTGATGCAGTTCGAGCATCGCTGGTGCCGGCAGGCGGGTAGCGGTGCGTTATAGCGTGCCTGTAGTGACCAGGCGGTCGAGTCTGCGGAGACCAGCGCGCCGGCGCAGCCGGGTAGACCGCGATGCTTGACGCCGAAGGCGTGGAGTGCGAGGCCGCCGGCGGCGAGTGCGTATAGGATCTTCTCGACTTCGGGGGTGCCTTGGCGGGTGCAGATCGAGCCGACGCCGACCCTTGGCTCTCGGGTGAGGTCAAAACCCCAGGCGCGGTACAACTCGGCGCAGCGCACATAGTCTGAGATACGCCAGCCCTGCAGGACCGGCGCGAACGGTAGATCGGGTGCGCGACCGCGCAGCTCGGCGAAGTTTGCGACGGTTCTGCGTTGATGCTCGTGGATGGTGAGTCCTGTGCGTTTGAGGATCGCGGGCTCACACATCCAGTCCATCGAAAACGCGAACTGCAACCCGCCTACCTCCTGTGCGTAGCGTCGCGTTGCTTCAAGGTACTCATCGACGCTCGTCTGCCAGCCTCCGTGCAGGCGCAGCTCTGTAAACCCGCCGGAGTCAAGCGCCCACGGTGCCGTTGCGCGCGGGAGCCGCGCGCGTCGCTTCAGGCGCCTGTGCGAGACGAACAGCGGCCCGACACCGCGCTCCAGCCAGCCAACTTCGTGTGTACCGAGAAAGAACGTCCATTCCTCGGGCGCTGGCGCGGGCAGTGGTGTCACCTTTTCACGGCCCGCGCCCGAGTTGACACATTCGCTGCGCCGCGCAGCGTGTAGGCGCGCTCTCGCCATGAGCGGATGTGGTAGACGCGGCCAGCGGGCGAGCGAAAGCGTGAGCCGCCCTGGAAGGTCAGGGTGCGCAGCTCGTCACCGTTGGTGAACTTCACGCGCTTCTTGAAGATCACCGTCTGCCCTGGGCGCGGCCTGGGCTTCGCCAGGCGCGCGCGGCAGCGCTCGCGCCACTGGCGCGCGTGCTCGTTACTCGGCGGCGTGAGCCGGTCGAGGATACGAGCGGGGCAGCGGTCCTCGACCGGCCCCTCGTCCTCACCGATGGACTTGGTGTAGAGCAGCCCTTCTCGGCGCTCGGTCAACAACACGAGCCCGAACACTGCTTGCCCGTCGCGTGAGCGGACGGCGGCGTACACGACGCGGCCGTAGCGCGCGCTGTCGATCACTCGTCGCGCGAAGTCCTCGCCGAGATCGAACTCGATCGCGGCGAGTGCTGTGAACGGCTTACGCAGTTCTCCTCCGGTCCAGCCCATCGTTCTGTCCTCCTATGGTCGGCGGCCCGGCCCCGGCGGCGGGCGCTGTGCGACCTCCCGAGCACGCCCCCTAGGGGCGTGCCACCATCGGGAGAGCACGCGAGCGCCGCACGGGCTCAATCTGCACTCACGCCGCGAGCGCAAGCCAGCGCTCGCGCTGCGCGAGAGTCGCATTCGCGAGCACCAACAGCAGGTCGCCGTGGCACGCGCGCGGCGCGCACCAGCACCCGAGCACGAGCCCGCGCAGCTCATCGAGCGCCGCGATCAGCGCCTCGTTCTGGCGCAGCCAGTCCTCATAGAGCGCGATGCACTCTCCCCGAGCGCCGTGCTTGCCAACCACGAACGGGTTGCCCCACTTCGAGGGCGCCATCCACTTCGGGTTGCGCCCGATGTAAACGTGGTGGCGCGCGCGGTTGCAATGCACAACGCGCGGCGCTCCGAGATTCACATGCGCCGGGACGAGTAGACCGTTCGATCGCGTTGCGTAGTTGTTCACTGTTTTCTCCTGTCGGTCGGGGTTGAGCACGCCCCGGCCAAAGCGGGCCGGCAAGGCACGTCAAGCGCTGTCCCGTCAGGGATCGCCGCCAGGCGACGCGAAGCGCGGCGCTTTACGTGCCGCCGGCGCCGGTCTGCTGGCCTTAAGGGGTGGGCTTGAACCCGGCCGCGGAGACGACAAGCAAGGCGCTCGAACCGGGGGCTATTCACCCTTCCGGCTGGTGTGAAACTCCAAGCGCCCTGTGCTGCGAGGGTGACTGCGGCGCCGGAGGCGATCCCGCGCCGCAGCCCCTCGTGTGACCCGTCAGGCGGCGACCTCGGCCTGCTCGCCTGCGTGCTCGCCGGCCTGCGCGGCGGCGCGCTGTTCGCGCACGGTGTCGATCTGCGTGCGCAGCTCCCGCGTCTTGGGGTTGTACTCGCCCCACGCGAGTACGGCGTCGCTGAGCGCCTGGTCGAGCTCCTTCTCATCCAGCTCGGAGAGACGACCATTCACGTCCTGCAGCCGAGCGCTCGCGCTGGCGATCTCCTGCTCGCGAGCGACTGCCTGCTCGTCCTTGGCGATCCGCTCGGAGAGGATCGCGTCGAGTGCCGGGAACTGGCCCTCCTTGATGCGCTCGCGGACGATCGCGTTCAGGTCCCGCTCGGCCTGCGCCGCCCACGGTCCACCGAAAGTCAGCTCGTAGTGGCTCTGGCGCGAGAGGGCAACCGTGTCCTGCTCGTTGGCGAGGGACGCGAGCGCGATCAGCGTGAGCGTCCTGCCGGCGATGTCACCGGCGCTCGCGGCGCCCTCCAGAAAGCCAGCGGCGCGGGCCTCCGCGTCGAAGGTCTCCAAGTACGTCGTCTTCACCTTCTCGTTGCGCTGCGGGGTCTGAGTCACCCAACCGGGGAGGCACAGGCGCGCTCCGCGCGAGGCGATCTCCCGCAGCGAGCGCACCAAATCGACGGAGGAGAGGATGCGCAGCACCCGCTCGTCGGCCTTGATCTTCGGGAGGTACTTGAACGCGAACAACCCGAGGTCGAGGTTGAAGCGGATCGCCTCCTCGCGCTTCTCCCGTTCGGCCTGACGCTGCGCCTCGGGGTCCTGCTCGGCGGACTCGCCGTCCTCGGCGCCCTGCGACCCATCGCTCTCCGACGCCGTGCCGTTCGCGCTCGCCGGGTACGCAACGGCACGAAGCCAGGAGATCCTCAACCTCACATGGGCCGAGATCGACTGGGAGGCAAACATGGTCTACCTCGCAGACGAGGAGGAGTACGCCAAGAGCGATTCGGCCAAGCGGCCCTTCCCGCTCATCTCGCAGCTGAGGCGAATCTTGCGACCCGAGTGGAAGCGCCAGGGACGACCGACCACAAGGCAGTTGGTCTGTCCCGCCCGCAAGCCACGAAGCGGACCCGCTGGCGGCAGGCTCAGCACGAGCGCGCTCTACACCCGCGCCGATAGGGCATGGGATGCCAAGAAGCTCGCACACATCCGGCTGCATGAGTCTCGACACACGGCTTCAAGCTGGCTGCGGGCAGCCGGCATCGACCTCAAGACCCGCAGCGTGCTCATGGGACACGCGAGCACCGCCACCACTGACAAAGGGCGCGGCTCGATCACCGACGACCGCTACACGCATCTACTACCAGGCGAGGTCGAACGGGCCGGCAAGCGATTCGCCGCGTACCTAACCGCCACCCAAACGAAGGAAGCGTGAATCGATCATCGTTTCTGCACCAAACTGAAAAAGCGACCGAAGAAGAAACGATTCTGGCTCCCCTGTTCGTCCAGAGCGACAGCCGCGTCGGGCTTGACCATGGACGACTGCTTTCCGACCGCTGGACACCGCCTGAAATGAGGGGTGGGCTGTCAACTGGCTGCCTCGTAGGCTTGAGTCGGGCCAGCGTTGAGTCGATACCTCAAGGGTGCTTCGTCAGCTTCAGATCGGGTTGCTCGCCGTCGCGGTGCTGACATCCCTAGCAGTCGCCGGGCTAAGGATCGCCCACGCCGCACGTAGCTCGCCACCAGCGCCGCAGTATCCGGTGTACGGATCATCGTCATCGGCGGAAACGGCGATCTTCAAGTCACTGCACATGCCTGCAGGATTCCGTCCGTTCCATCCGTGCGTACTTGGCGAGTGCTTCATCTCGCGGCAGTCGCTGCCGCTCGAAGTCGCTATGGTGCGTCACACCGCCGAAGACTTCGGTGTCACGATCGCATCGTCATTCGTGAAAGGTTCGCCCGTCGAATGCGGCTTGCTTGTGCGCCGCTTCTGTCGGGTCGAAGGGGTCATCAGGAGGGAATACGTGACCGTGTCGGTGGACCAGCCCGAAGTCAGGAACCCGAAGCGACGCACGCCGGGCAACAGCCGGACGTACCAGCGCTTCGTGGTAATCCCCGGCACGGAGGTCGAAGTCAGCGTTACGGGCCACTGCCTCCATCGTCAGCAGTGCAAGGAAGAACGGCAGCAAGAAGCCACCGAATCCCGCTCGGCCAAGTAGAACGCCAGCGAGTCGCCCCAATGCAGGAGCACAGTCGGCGCTCCCCATGTCGACAGCGGTCCGCAGTCGGAGCTCGTCCAGAGCGAGTGTCGCGGAGACCCGACGGGACGCCCGGATTCGCGTGGTCCAAAAGTAGGGATCACGGCCCGGCGCAGACCGGCAGCTCGGGGTATGGCCGTTGCTGCATACTCTCAGAGCATGAGACGACTCGCGGTATTCAATGATCGTCGACGGCGGTTGCGTCGGCTGCGCCGCGAACGGCTGACGTGGCGGGAGCGGGTGTTTGTCTGGACGGCGTTCTGGGCAACCTCCGTCGGTCCGCCGCTCTCAGTGCTTGCGGGCGTCCTACTGCTCCTACACGGAGGGCCGCACGCCCTCGGGATCGCGCTTCTCCTCCTTGGGCTGATGGGGATGGCCGTGCCAACAGGTCCGCTCCTGCGAGCCTGGGGGCAACGACGCGAATCGCGTCGAAAGAGCAGCCACGAGTGACCGCGGGATCGCGGGATCGCTCGGCTCTGTAACCATCATCGTTGAACCGGCGGTGAGCTGACCAATCTGGTAACTGCCACACGGAGTTGTACTTTCGCGCGGGAGCAAGCGCCACGACCCCAATGCTCCGCGTGCCCCCTTGGGACGATGAGGAGCAGGACGGCCCAGACTTACGGTGCGACAACGGCTTCAGGGAGTCGTACCCTGGCCGCGACGCGCCTGCTTGGCCGTGGCAAGGCGACTAATTGCTGTCAACTCGCCGGAGCAAATGTGCCGTACTAAGGCTAGGCCAGCTCGTTCCGAAGTTTCTCCCACGCCCGTCTGTTGCGTTCAACGACCTCGTCTTCGATGTCGAGTTTGAGTTCGAATGTGAGCGTTATCGGGTGCTCGTCTGTTCCGTCGTCCGCCAGCTCGGGAAGGCGCGCCGTCTGATGGGCCACGTGGTCGATGAACTCCCGGACCGACAAGCTGGGCCCATCAATGAGGCAGGCCGTGGTCTCGAGGACCTCCTCGTACACGGGCGGCACGCTCGTGTTGCGCAGTCCGGCAGCCCAGTCCAGCCAGGCCTCGTACATAGTGATGAGGCGGCGAGCCATGCCTTCGATCTTGGTGGGGTCGCCCGATTGACCTGGAGCCCCGAACGCCTGCTCATAGATAGATGGAGAGATGATGCGATCGAGAACGATGTGTTTCTGGATCCATCCGATCTCTCGGCGGAGGAAGTCGTTGGCAGATGCCAGATCGAATTCGCGGCGTGGTCCGCGCGGCAGTTGCAGCTCGTGGTCGTCCCACTTGGTGTCGAGCTCGCGCTTTCCCTTCACGAGGATCCCCGCATAGAGGAGGTACTCCCACCAGTCCCTGCGCTCATCAACGAGTCGTGCCAGTTCCTCGGTCGTGGTTGGGATCGTCAGCGGTGATACGCCGTCCTCTGGCTCGACGGCCTGCAGGACAGGCTCTGGGGACTGCCCGGCCGCAGCACGAATTCCCGCGCACTCCAGCGCGAGTGAGATCTTGTCCGCAACATCCTCGATTCCGGCGCTTGTCAATGCGCCAACACGGTCAGCCAGGATCGGTGCGCGCTGCACGATGTAGTGGCTGTCGACTCGATGCCAGACGGGCAGGATGACCTTCGATCCAGCGGCGACCTCGCGCGCCGCAAGCCCAGCGAGCTCTCGCTGAGGCCACTGTTTGATGAAGAACGCCGGGCTGAGCACGGCCACCCCGAACCGGCTACGCGCGAGGGCTCGTTCGATGTGGCCGCTGATGCTGTCTCCGACCGTCAGCTCTAGCTCGTCCAGCCAGACGGACCATCCGCGCGCGGTGAGTGCTTCCTCTAAGGGGCGCGCGACCGCGTCCTTGTCCTCGCTGGCGTGGGAGATGAACAGGTCGATGGCGTCCGTGGCACCGTTTGTGCGGGGTAGTGGAACATCTCTTTGCTCCGGTGCAGAAGAAAGCGGAGATGTGTCCTGCTGTTGTTGTTTGCGGTAGCTGATGTCGAGGAACTCGATGACAGTGTGGATATCGCGGTAGCGACGGGCTCTCTCAAGATTGACCTCGAAGGACCAGTCATCGGACTCGGTTCTCCCGAAGGAGGTCCAAAGCTGCCACGCTTCATCGCTCAGGAGAGCGCCCAGACGAGCCAATGAAGGGTCGCCCAGCTCGAGTCCGAGGTTCTGGCGAACGTCCTCGCTCGTGAGCTCGAGGCGCCCGAGTTCTGTAGGGGACGATGGCCGGAATTCTCTTGCGCTGTTGGCGACATAACGGACGGCAGCTACGAAGCGGTCAAGATCCTCGGCAGCTGACCCCATAGCCATCAAGCCTTGGAGGCTTACTCCGACAACCGTCTCCTGCCGAAGCTGAAACTCATGGCTACGAGTCATTGCCGGGCGCACGAGACCTTGCTCCGCCAAGTCGAGGTAGACGTCCTGCGCTTCAACGTTAACCTCGTCCCAGCGGGTGCTGACATATTGGAAGAGCGGCCACTGCCCCGTCATGGCGAACGTCTCATAGAGCAGGTCGAGCATGCGACGCTGCGGAGGGACAACGCCGTCAGGCTCTTGAGCTGGCGCTCTGATCTCTGCGAGCGCCGCCTGGTCGGAGATGCCCTCGCTCTTTGACAGTTCGCGGGCGAGGCGTTGCTGCTTACGGTTTGGCTGGGCTGACACGTACGGCTCCTTTCGTGGTGGCGTCCCATGCCCGCCCTTGAAAGGGTCATAGCGTCAGTCCGACTGCTGGGCCGCTTCCCCGGCTGATGCGACGCGGGCATGGACCACGAGTCGCTAACGGGACGCTTTCGGCAGCGCACCGCTAAAGATAGCGTGATCCCCGGCGTCGTCAAACAGCAAGTGTCATACGAGGTCGCATCCATGTGTGGAGTGCCTGCCGGGCACGCTTTATCGTCAAAAGCAGGCATGTCGTCGGCTCGAGACGAGACGCATCTTCCGGACGACAAACAGCACCCCGAGCCGAGCAGAGCTTGCGACCGCTCTCGACACGAGCAGCAGTGTCTTGTCTCCTAAACCTGGATCCACCGATTCTGTCCGGCGCTGAACGAAGAATGACCTCCTGAAAGGGCTTGATTAGCGGCTGTTGGGCCAGCCGCGGCCCGAGTTCAGGAGGTCACCTTCATGGTGCATGATGACGAGCCGGTCGGATTGGACGGTCTGCGGGTCGAGTTCGATGACGAGCGTGCTATCTCGGACGCCGGGGTGATGCTCGTTGGGACGCTCGCCGGGCGGCTGGGGATCGAAGTGTTGGCTGGGCGGCTGGTGCGGTTGCGGCGCGACCGGGCGGGCGCCGCGAACGCGGGCAGGAAGGTGATGGCGCTTTTGTTCGCGATGGTGCTCGGCGCGGACAGCATCGATGATTGCGAGGTATTGCGGGCGGGCCGCACGCGGCGGCTGCTTGGCGGCTGGATACCGGCACCTTCGACGCTGGGGACGTTCCTGCGCGCGTTCACATTCGGGCATGTGCGCCAGCTCGATGCGCTGCTCGGCGAGACACTGGTGCGCGCGTGGCGGGCGGGTGCTGGTCCCGGCGAGGAGCGGCTGGTGATCGATGTGGACAGTTTCGTTGGCGAGGTGTGCGGGCGCTTGAAGCAGGGAGCCGCCTATGGGTACACCAAGGTGCTCGGCTACCACCCACTCCTGGCGACCCGGGCGGACACCAGGGAGGTGTTGCACATCCGCTTGCGTAAAGGGTCGGCGAACACGCAGAAGGGGATGCTGCGCTTCACAGACGAGCTGGTCGCCCGCGTCAAGCGCGCTGATGCTACCGGCGTAAAGCTACTGCGGGCCGACTCGGGGTTCTGGAATACCAAGGTGTTCAAGCGGCTCGAGAACGCCGGGTGGCAGTACTCGATCGGGGTGCGTATGCAGAAAGGGATTCGCGAGGCCGTTGAGGCGATCAACGAGGAGGCGTGGCAGACGATCGAATACCCCGAGCAAGGCGAAGCGCAGATCGCCGAGACCACCTACGGCGAGCGCAGGCTGATCGTCCGGCGCACCCGGCTCCGCGGCCCGCAAGCCAAGCTATGGCCCGACTGGCGGCACTTCTGCTTCATCACCAACCGCACCGAGGACATCGCCCTGGTCGAGGCTGAGCATCGCGATCACGCCGTAGTCGAGCAGGTCATCGCCGACCTCAAAGACCAAGCGCTCGTGCACTTCCCATCCGGCGAGTTCAACGCCAACGGCGCCTGGACCGTGCTCGGCGCGCTCGCGCACAACCTGCTCAGATGGACACAACTGATCGGCCTGCCCAACACCACCATCCGCGCCGGGCGAACCCTGCGCCGCCGGCTGCTCACGATCGCTGGTCGCCTGACCCGCCACGGTCGATCCTGGACCCTTCACCTGCCAGCCCGCTGGCCCTGGCAGGGCGACTACATCGCGGCACTGGCCCGCATCCGCGCGCTCCCCGCCGACTGACCGCCGCCAGCGCCGGCCACACCACAGACCAGCGAACAACTCACCGACCGGCCGCGCTCACGGCTGCCCACCAGCCCGCCCAACCAGCCCGCAAAACCACCAAAACCGGGGCACAGCGCCAACTCACGGGCTCTTCACCACCGAACAACGCCATCAACGCGCCGCCGCCCGGATTCCCCTACCCCGATCAACCCCATCGGTGGATCCGGGCTAAACCGAGGTCGACCCCCGACGGATGCGGCCGATGGCCTCCATAGGATCGGCATGTGCCACGCGATCCAATCCTGGAGCGGCTACGCTCGTCAACGCCAACAGGCATTCGAGCCGCCGTGCGGATCAGTAAGACCGATACGGCCTATGGCGAGCGGACCATTGTACGTATCGACCATCGCCTCCCCGAGCCGGGCAAGGGAAGTCATGCGGCCTTCCGCGTCACGACCCGCGAGCAGTTCCTGCCCCGCGCGCACTTCGACCGCTCGATACGGGAGATCGTCAACCGAGCCGCCATCGAGCGCGGCCGGCGCATCTACGCCATCGAGCTGCGTAGCCAGGAGATCATGGCCGTGCTCAGCTATCACCTGCATGACAGCCCGGCCCGGCCACTGCTGATCACGGCGCTCGGAACACGAGCCGACGTCAACGCCCCGCCCGACCTCCACGCGAGGAGCCTGGCCCTCGTCTGGCTGCTCAAGCAATATGCGCACGCGATCAGCAATCGCACCAAACGCGGTGGCTACGTGGACATGGACGCAGCAAACCGCCCCGAGGTGATCGCAGTCCTTCGCCAGCTCGGCTTCCGCGACGCTCCCCGTGTCACCGGGTTCAGTCCCTCGGGGCGACACCTGCGCCAGGACGCTGCTGACGGGCGCTGACCAACGCTGGCGACCTGCCCTCGGATGTGCCGTATACGCATTGCACCTGCTCGTACAACTCGGCGGGCAACGCTCGCTTGGCCTCAGCCAGGAACACCTCCTCCGAAACCGCCGGAGACTCGCTCTGCTCGAAGAAACGCTCGATCTCCTCCTGCACATGCTCCGCGTCCCGAGGAGAGCGCTCCCGGGCACAACTGACCAGGTCGGCGGCCACCTCGCCCAGCGAGCGCTTGCGGTAGACGCCGGCCAGGCGCATGACCTCCCCAGCGGGAATCCGCTTGTCGCGCTCGCCCATGCGCTCACACACGAGGTCGTCCCGCCGCGAGAGCGTCGACGCGCTCACGCCGAGCAGACGAGCCGCCTCGGTCAGCGTCGGATAGGCGAGCAGCGAGATGTCGAGCGTCGGGTTCATGGCGGGGCCTCGAGGCACACTCTACCCTATCGACGCATGAAATGCAACGTACGCAACGGACGGAAGAAAGCCCGGCGGCGCGTGGCACATCTCTGGCACAAGTCATCCCGTCCGATGCGTCCAGCACGTCCAGGAAACCGCGCAGAATGGACGATCTGGACGCCCGTGGGCGCATCTACTCGCGGTGAGCGAGGTTGGGTGCCTTGCGTTGGATCTGTCTCCCGCCGCCTGTCACGGACGCCGCCATGACTTCATAGAAGCGTGCTTATCGCTCGACATGGCTTTGTCTGGCGGCCTCCAATCACCAGCGCCAACCAGTAGATAAGGAGACCAAGGTTCATGATCGCAGTAGGTGTGGACACCCACAAGGAAAAGCATCTCGCCGTCGCCGTGGACGACCTCGGGCAGCTACTCGCAGAGATCACCATCACGGCCAACCTCGCCGGCTACCGCGGCATGGCGGATTGGCTTGGTGAGCTCGAGGGGGAGGTGCTGGTCGGTATCGAGGGCGCCGGCAGCTTCGGCGCGGGGCTCTGCGAGTACCTGCAGGCCGAGGGTGTCGAGGTGTTCGAGGTCGAGCGCCCACGCCGCCGTGAGCGGCGCACCGGGAAGTCCGATCGCCTCGACGCGCTGATCGCCTCGAAGAAGGTCCTCGCACGGGAGGGCTTGTCGACCCCCAGGGGCTCAGGGACACGTCTGGCGCTACAGATGCTGCTCGTCGCGTACCGCTCGGTCGTCGGCGAGCGCTCAAGGCTCTACAACCAGCTGCAAGCCCTCCACGTCGGAGCACCCGTCGCCCTGCGAGAGCGAATCGGCCCAGCGCGAAACGGCACGAAACTCGCGGAGCGTCTCACCGGCATGCGCACACGCCCCACCGCGAGCCTGCCAGAGAACACCACCCTGCAAGTCCTCCGCGACATCGCCAACCGCACCAGGACACTCGACGCCCAGGCCGAGAGCTACACCCGCGAAATCGAGGAGCTCGTCCGCTCCCTCGCCCCAAAACTCATGGAGGAGCCCGGTGTCGGGCCGATCTGCGCCGGCAAGCTCCTGGTGTTCAACCCCGCGCGCTTCACCAGCGAGGCAGCATTCGCACGCGCCAACGGCACCGCACCACAACCAGCCTCATCCGGCAAAACCATCCGCCACCGCCTCAGCCGCGGAGGCGACCGACAAATCAACGCCGCGATCTACACGATCGCGCTCTCACGCTCCGTTCACCACGCCCCGAGCCGCGCCTACATCACCCGCAGAACCGACGAAGGAAAGACCAAGCGAGAGGCCATGCGATCCCTCAAGCGACACCTCTCCCGCCACCTCTACAGGCAGCTCGCAAAAACACCCTTGACAACATAGAAGCATCCAACGAATTTGCCGACGAGCTCTCTCTTGGAGCGCTCGGGCGTCGCTTGAGCAGCGAGCCTCGCCCTATCGCAGCCCTGGTCTGTAGGCCCGATAAGAGCCCACGTCGAGCTGCGGTGGCCACGATAAGCTGCCCGACGATTGACGACCAAACATGCCTGGGCGGGCCGCATTCCAGCCTCGGGGTCAGGGATCACCGGCGAGAAGCAGCGCGGCATACCCAAGCCCGACAAGACGCCCTCGGGCCAGCCGATCAGGTCGCCTTGGCCTTGCCCGGCCCAAGCGTGATTGCCACCGCTGTTCGATCGGGATGCCTCGTCCCGCGTCTGAGGCTCTGGCCCCGGACAACAACCGCACCGTGACCGTGATATCCGCGAGGAACGGCCACGGTCACGCCGCCCAGCTCACAGTGCGCCTTGCGCAGTGCCCTGCTTGCTCCGTTGAGCGAATCACCCCTCAACGATGGAACGACGCATACCGCCGCCGCTTTCTTGGCCTGCTTCCGTTCCCCTTCTTCTTTTTCTAACCGCGCTTTTTCGGATTGTTCGGCTTCTTCGTGGTGCTGCCGTTCAGCCTTTTCGCGCTGTGAACGTTCTTCAGCCGCCTTCTGTTCCTTCGCGGCCTTTTCCTTTTCTTCGTTCCTTCGTACCGCTTCTTCATTTTCGTGTTGATTGGAGGCTTCGCAGCTAGAGCATTCAACATAGGCCCCGGCGACAGCAGGAGCAGCCAGCGCCAACAGGACAGCGCCGACAAGGACGAGAAGGACGAGAAGCCTCCGCGACATGCGGATACTATAGCCCATCTGCTTGACGAGCACAACCTATCCCGACGTAAGACCCAGCCTTCATGGGCGCCTTCTCGTTCTAGTCCGCGTCAAATCAGAATGGCCGTGGCCGGGATGCTCCACAATGAGCTAGCTCGGCTTCGCTTCCTTCTCCTCATCGACACCCGTCTGCGAATGTCTACCGCCCGACCATCGTGAGATACCTTTTCGCCCTACGTCGAACCCAAGAGATAGCGCGATAAGGCCAAGGCCCGTATATCTCGCCCACTCAATATCTTCTATGGTTCCTACTCCAGCAAGCAAGGCACCGACCCTCGTAGACCAGACTTCCAGCCGATGAGTAACTACTTCCCGCGGAAAAAGTAGGGTGTTTGGGGGGCTGGTTCCGTCCGGTCTGATCGCCAGAATGTCCTGTAAATGAGCGGGTTTCTGGTCGAAAGGGGTCGGTATGTTGAGGTTGTCTGCGGGGCAGGCGGAGTGTTTGTGGGACGAGGCGTTGCCGGTCGAGGTCAGGGAGTTGCCGCGGGATCTGGCGGCGCTGGATCTGCTGCTCTCAGACCCTGGGTTGCTTGGCCCGATCGCGGAGCGTTTCCGGCTGGAGGTGTCGGAATCGTCTCGGGCGGTGTTGACGGATGGTCGCCCGACGATCGCGATGGAGACGTTCATTCGCTTGATGGTGCTCAAGACGCGCTACCGGTGGGGGTATCGGACGCTTGTGGCGGAGGTCTCGGACTCGATTCATTTGCGGCGGTTCTGCCGGATTTCGTTGAGCGAGCGGGTGCCGGACGAGTCGACGGTCCGCAAGCTGACCAGGCGACTGGGCTCAGAGACGGTGTCGGAGTTGACGCGCACGTTGATCGCGAGCGCGACGCGGGAGAAGCGCTTTCGTGCTCGTGCGGTGAGGGTCGACTCGACCGTGATCGAGGCGGACGTGAAGTATCCAACCGATGCGGGGTTGGCCGCGCATGGGGCCAGGGCGCTGGCGCGGGAGGGTCGCAAGCTGGCGCAGCGGATCGGCGAGAACAAGCGGCGGGTGCGGGATCGCTCGCGAGCGATGGGCCGCCGGCTGCGGGGGATCACGCGCACGATCCGTCGGCGCTCAGGGGAGGCGAAGGCCGAGGTGCTCAAGCTCACAGCACAGACCGGCGAGCTGTTGCGGCGCTCGGTGCGCGAGGCCAGACGGCTGGCGAAGCTCGCGCGCTCCAAGGCGCGTGGCCGGGGCGCGAAGGGCAAGCTGAAAGCGGCGGCCAAACTCGAGCAGCTCGCGGATCGTTGCGAGAAGGTCGCCTCGCAGATCACGAAGCGGGTGAAGGGCGAACCAATCCGCGAGCGGATCGTGTCGCTGTCAGACCCGGATGCCCGCCCGATCATCAAGGGCAAGCTGGGCAAGCCAACCGAGTTCGGCTATGTGACCCAGCTCGCGGAGGTGACCGAGAACACCAAACGCGGCGCACGCGGGCTGATCCTGCCGGCATCGACCGCGCCAGGCAACCCGACCGAGAACACGCTACTCCCGGACACAGTCGCCGAGCTCAAACGGCTTCAGATCTCCCCGCGCGAACTCGCACTCGACGGCGGGTTCATGCCCGGCCCGACGAACGAGGCGCTCGAAGATCTCACACCAGAGCGAGTCTTCATCTCCGGTCGCCAAGAACACGGCTCCAAACGCACCAACCGCCGGCTACAGCGCTACCGCACCGGGAAAGAGGGCCGGATCAGCCACCTCAAGCGCCGCTACGGGATGGGCCGTAGCCGCCTGAAGGGCGAAGAAGGCCAGCAGATCTGGACCGAGTGGGGAATCCTCGCCTATAACGCCGACACACTCGCCGTCCGAGCCCGGTGAAACACTCCACACGCTCCTGACCAGAGCACCACTCATTCACGAACGGCCGCGCCCTCAACAAGCGCGGCCGTTCGTCATCTCAGAGACTTTTTCCGCGGGAAGTAACTATCCATACCACCACGTTCATCTAACATACCGCCAAAGTGACGACCCCACCTATGCGAGAGGCTAGAGTTAGCCACTTGTCCGCTGGAATAAAACTTGCCGTGGTAAGCGCAATGAACCGCCCCGGGAATCTTGGAGGCCCTACTTCATGAGAGGATGGGCTGATGGGAAAGACCAACAACAGATATCCGGTGGAGGTGCGCGAGCGGGCTGTGCGGCTGGTGCTCGAGCATCGTGAGGAGTACCCCAGTGGGTGGGTAGCGGTGACCTCAATCGCGCAGAAGTTCGGGTGTACGGCGCAGACGTTGCAGGGTTGGGTGCGCCGGGCTGAGATCGATGGTGGTGTGCGGCCGGGAACGAGCACTAGTGACGCTGAGCGGATCAAAGAGCTTGAGCGCGAGAATCGTGAGTTGCGCCGGGCGAATGACATTCTGAAGGCGGCTTCGGCTTTCTTCGCGCGGGAGCTCGACGCGCAGCCGAGAAGATGAGCGCCGTGGTCGATGCGCACAAGGGAGAGTTCGGGGTCGAGCCGATCTGCAGGACACTGGGGGTCGCTCCGTCTACCTACTACGCGGTGAAGGCACGTGAGCGTGACCCGTCTGAGCGGGCGCTGAGAGACGAGCGGATGCTCGTGGAGATCCGCAGGGTGCATGAGGCCAGCAAAGGCCTCTACGGCGCCCGCAAGGTGTGGTGGCAGCTGGAACGAGAGGGCATCAAAGTCGCGCGCTGCACGGTGGAACGTCTGATGGCCAAGCACGGCCTGAAAGGCGCGATACGCGGCAGGCGCTGGCGCACCACGATCCCTGATGGGCAGGCTCAGCGCGCACCGGACCTGGTGGATCGCAACTTCACGGCGAGCGCCCCGAACCATCTGTGGGTCGCCGATTTCGAGCGCCACGAGGCGCTTTGGACCGTGCGGTGATGAAAGGACACCGCCTGTGGCTCGTCGCAGCGGGCCGCGTGAAGCTGGGGGCAGCCTGATCCTGGGGACACGGGTGAGGGTGGACAGCAGCCCCGACAACGACGGGACGGGCCGGTACTGCCAGACGGTCTGGGTCCGGCAAGCGAGATGGGAAGGTGTACGTGAGAAACCAGCGTCTGAAAGCTCCTCAAGAGCAAACCACCAGCTCTAATCTGGCAGATTTGGGCTGGGTAGCAACGCGTATCCATGCTTCGGTGTGGATAACTCCTGGGCTGGTCGATGTCGCTGGCCGGGAGGCCACGGTGAAGGACTGCGGCGTAGTCGTGGCGATGTTGCAGGGGCATAGCTGGGCACCTAACCCTGTCGATCGGTTCAAGGTGAACGTGGGAACCGTCCGGGTGGCCCCCTCACCAGCCAGCAGGATGCTGGCTGGCGGGAAGGCCTGTCGTCGGCTGATGCCGCCGGGATGGGGCGGAGGACCCGTAGTAGTCCGAGGCCGGGAAAGCCGGCCGCATGGCGAAGGGGTCCAGCGGGTTCGCAGAAGCAACGCGGATCGTGGAGGTCGCTGGTGAATACCGGTGTTCCGTGGCCCGACCTCGATGAGGCCGAGCGGCGGGTACACGAGATGCAGAGCAAGCTGCACCAATGGGCGAGCAGTGATCCTGCCCGCCAGTTCGATGACCTTTACAACCTCGTCTATGACCCGGCGTTCCTGGTTGTGGCGTGGAACAGGGTCAAGACCAACAAGGGCGCACGATCGGCTGGTATTGATGGCATCGCTCCGCGGTCCATCACGGCCGAGGGGGAGTTCCTCGCCGGGATCAGAGACGATCTGAAGACCCGGCGGTTCCTCCCCACGCGGGTGCGGGAGAAGACAATCCCGAAGGCAGACGGCAACGTCCGTCGGTTGGGCATCCCGACTGCCGCAGATCGTGTTGTGCAGTCCGTGTTGAAGCTGGTAATCGAGGTAAGCGTTCAGTTGGTTGGGGGATATAACCCCGCGGTGTCGAATCACTGGACGTGGAGCGCACCGAGGCGCAGGCGGTTTATGACGCGGGGCGTGAGGCTGTAGTTGAGGTGCTGCTGGCGATGGATCGCCGGATCGTGCAGCTCGAGGCGCGGGTGGAGAAGCTCGAGCGCCAGTTGGCCAAGAACTCCGGGAACTCTTCGCGGCCACCGAGCTCAGACCTGTCGCGGCGTGAGCCCGGGCGCGGCAAGGATCGCTCAGGGCGCAGGGCTGGCGCCCAACCAGGTCATGAGGGTCACGGGCGACCGCTGCTGCCGGCATGGGCGATTGACGAGCTGATCGACCACTGGCCAGCGAGCTGCGACTGCGGTCACGTGTTTGGGCAGGCCGAGCTGATCCCTATGGGTGAGCCCGCGCGCCACCAGGTCGAAGAGCTGCCCGTGATCGCAGTCAAAGTCAGCGAGCATCGCTGCCGGCGCGTGCGCTGCCCCGGCTGCGGTGCGCGCGTCAGCGGCGAGCTTCCACCCGAGCTCGCCGGCAGTCATCTCGGGCCCCGGCTGCAAGCGGCGATCGCGACGCTCTCGGTTCGCAACCGTCTCTCGCGCCGGGACGCCGTCGAGCTCGGCGAAGAGCTCTTTCAAGCTCGCCTCTCAACGGGCACCGTCGAGAAGGTGCTCTCCCGTGTCGGGGACGCGCTCGCCCAGCCCCACCAGGATCTGCTGGAGGCCGTGCGCTCAAGCAGACATCTGAACATGGATGAGACCGGCTGGCGCCTGCGCGGATCCCAGCGTGCCCTCTGGGGCGCGTTCACCGGCGAGCACGCCTATTTCCAGATCGCGCCCGATCGCCACGAGGATCACGCCAAGGCCCTGCTCGCCGACACCAAGGCGATCGTCACCTCAGACCGCTGGTGGGCCTATAGCCATCTGCCCCTCTCGCGACGGCAGATCTGCTGGGCACACCTGCGACGGGACTTCACCGCGCACGCCGAAGGTCTCGCCCTGGAGAAAGAGTTCGGTGAGCTGGGCCTGCACGTCTGTGAGCGGCTGTTCTGGGCATGGGAGGTCTTTCAGCACACTGGCGAGCGACGCGAGCTCAAACGTCAGGCCACCATTCTCAGGCGCGAGCTGAAGCCCGCCCTGCGGCGCTTCTCAGGCAAGTCACCGCGCAACAAGTATTGCCGCGGCATGGCGCGCAACCTGCTGAAGCTCTGGCCGTCACTATGGACGTTCGCCGCCATCCCGGGCGTAGCGCCGACCAACAACCACGCCGAGCGCTCCCTGCGCGGAGCCGTCATCTACCGCAAGCTCTCCCTCGGCAGCCAATCCGAAGAAGGCGAGCGACGCATCGCTCGGCTGCTCTCGGCATCGATCACTTGTCGCCTGCAACGCCGCAGCCTGCACGTCTACCTCGTCGAGCTGCTCAGCGCCAGCGCGCGTGGGGATCCGGCACCGCTACTCGGCTAAACACCTCGAGGGACTGAACGCTT